>NZ_JAVJRB010000010.1:0-201761 GCF_040218635.1 Thalassospira sp. | reverse complement strand
TCGCAAACAGGCCAAGCCTGTTTGCAAGGTTCTTTGCGTAGGCCAAAGGCCGGAGCTGGCGGAGCCCGAAGGGCGGAGACTAATCCTACCCCCGCAACCAAAACAACAAACCCCGCCAGTGGCGGGGTTTTGTCGTTTTAGGCTGAAGGTCGAGATGCCAACCTAATAGTTTGTAGCTTTCAGTACTCAAACAAGACGTCACTCTGCAGCAAGTTCGTTACAGCCTGTTTCGAGAAGCGAAATGACGTGTGGGGCGAATGACCGCCATAGATCAAGGCGGAATTCGTCTGCGCCATCACGCCAGAGCACGGCCGAGACACCATCAAACACCGTGCGGCGGGCTTCGCCGACCGGGAGCATATCAAGATCGCGTGGGCAGCCGATTGTCATGAGATCGGTGGCCTTTGCACCCGTGATCTGGATGGCAACTTCGCGGTCTGAAATTTCTGTCAGGCTGTGTGGTGCTTTTGCATAGATTTTTTCACAGGCAGCCGTGATTTTGGCAGCCTGATCTTCAGGGGCAAGAATATTCCATTCGTCCGGACCAAGGCAGAGGACTTCAAGAGATCCTTTGCGTGTGCATTGGCCGATCTTGGTCGGAAGGGCAGCGCCAAGTGCCTTGGACAGGGCTGCTTGCTCGCCCGTTCCGGCACGCAGTGAAAAGCGCGCGACGGGGGCGAGAAGTTCAACGCTGAGCGCGGAATTTTTCGCCAGTGTCCGGGCGATATTTAGATCGACATAGACAGTCATTGCAGTCGTCTCCGTTCATCGGACGGTATTCAAATTGATAAGGTTAGAGCTTTAGGCGCGCATTTTCGGGATCGTAAAAGACCGTGCCAGTGATCGTTGCCGTGATTGTGCGGTCCGGCATCGGGATATAGACCGTATCGCCGGTTTTCCCGTGACCGCCTTCAACCAAGGCAAGTGCGATTGGACGGCCCGCAGCATCGCTGTGATAGGAAGATGTCACATGACCAACCATTTTCATTGGAATGGACTGGTTCGGATCAAGAACGATCTGCGCACCTTCTTCAAGTTTTGATGTGCCATCCTCGGTCAGAAGTCCAACCAATTGTTTGCGGCCTTCTGCGATCAGATCAGGACGGTTAAGCGCACGCATCCCGACAAAATCAGGTTTGTTCTTGCCAATCGCCCAGCCTGCACCGGCATCATAGGGTGTTACCGTGCCGTCTGTGTCCTGACCGACAATGATAAAGCCTTTTTCTGCACGCAGAACATGCATGGTTTCTGTACCGTACGGGCAGATGTCATATTTCTGGCCTGCATTGATCAGTGTTTCCCAAAGTGCACGGCCATGACGGGCCGGGACATTGATCTCAAACCCAAGTTCGCCGGTAAAGCTGACGCGGAACAGACGGGCCGGGAAACCGGCGAATGTGCATTCGGCAATGGACATATGCGGGAATGCCGCATCGGAAATATCAAGCCCTTCGACAAAGGGTTCAATCAGATTACGTGCATTCGGACCATTCAGCGCAATGGTCGCCCACTGTTCGGTGGTCGAGGTCAGCCAGACTTTAAGGTCCGGCCATTCGGTCTGAAGGTAATCTTCCATCATGTTCAAAACCCGTGCCGCACCGCCAGTCGTGGTGGTGATATGGAAGCGATCATCGGTAAGGCGCCCGATCACACCATCATCGCGAATGAAACCGTCATCGCCGAGCAACAGACCATAGCGGGTCCGGCCCGGTGCCAGTTTGGTCCACGGGTTGGTGTACATGCGGTTCATGAATTCAACGGCATCGGGGCCAACGACCTCGATCTTGCCCAACGTTGATGCGTCAAATATGCCAAGCGATTTGCGCGTTTCACGGCATTCACGGCGCACGGCTGCGTCCATGTCTTCGCCGTCTTTCGGGAAGTACCAGGCCCGACGCCACAGGCTGACGGGTTCAAACACCGCACCGTTTTCTTCGGCCCAGCGATCAATCGGGGTTTTGCGGGTAACTTCGAAATGCTCCCCCTTATGATAGCCTGCAAAGGCACCAAAGGTGGTCGGGGTATAGGGCGGGCGGAAGGTTGTTAAACCGACTTCCGGCTGCTTTTTGCCAAGGGCATCGGCGGCAATGTTCAGGCCGTTGATGTTTGACATCTTGCCCTGATCGGTTGCCATGCCGTTGGTGGTATAGCGTTTGACATGTTCGATCGAGCGCATGCCTTCACGCACTGCAAGGCGTAAATCCTTGGCCGTCACGTCGTTCTGATAATCAACAAAGGCGCGTGCCTTGCCCGCATCAAGATCGGTTGGCAGTTCGGTGTGGCTTACGCCGGTACCGGGACGATCATTGGCAACGGTGACTGTTTGGGCCTTTGCCGATTTTCCAAGTGCCTTGGCGGCGGCGGCCCCCATGGCGGCACCATCGTTCAACGCGGCACCAATACCCCAAAGGCCGCGACCGGCACCGGCAATCTGGCAATCCTCGGTGATGCGATCGGGTAGGAAGGTTTGGGTGGCATCATCCCATTTAAGGGATCCCTTGGTGTGGGAAAACAGATGAAGCGTCGGCGTCCAGCCACCACAGATCAGAAGGCTGTCGCATGCGATGGTCTGAGCGGAAAGAACCTTGCCGTTTTCAACCTTGTTCACACGCACCGATTTGATCCGCAGGCGGCCGGATGTGCCCGTGGCGGTATATCCGGCAAGAACCGTGATCCTGTGTGAAGCGGCTTCTTTGATAAGCTCCGCGTTCGGTGCTGGGCGGGTATCGACGATGGCCGCGATTTCGGTTCCAGAAGAGGCAAGATCAAAGGCTGCATACCATGCACTGTCGTGACTGGTCATAATCACGGCCTTGTTGCCAACGCGGACACCATAGCGGTTCAGATAGGTTTGCGCCGACCCGGCCAGCATCACACCGGGACGATCATTGCCATCAAACACCAACGGTTTTTCAAGCGCACCCTGTGCAAGAATGACCTGCTTGGCCCGCACGCGCCACATGCGTTCACGCGGAGCACCTTCGACCGGGTTTTCCAAATGATCGGTCAGTTTCTGACACAGGCCGATCATGTTCTGGTGGTAATATCCAATCGCGGTCGTGCGTGTCATGATCCGCACGCCAAGATCGGTCAGGGCATCAAGTTCGGCCTGGAGCCAATCCCACGCCGGTTTGCCATCAATCGATGCCTGTGGTTCACTTAGAAGCGTGCCACCCGGTTCCGAATTTTCATCAACCAGTGTGACGCGCAATCCGGCTGTGGCGGCCGCGCGTGCGGATGCCAGACCAGCCGGACCGGCACCAACGATCAGAACATCGGTATGCAGATAGCGTGATGCATAGTTATCAGGGTCAGGTTCACTTGGTGAAACGCCAAGACCGGCGGCCGCACGAATGAAGGGCTCGTACACTTTGTCCCAGAAGGACCGCGGCCACATAAAGGTTTTGTAGTAGAACCCGGCAGAAAACAGCATATAGGCGCGGTCATTGATCGCCCCGATATCGAATTTCAGGCTGGGATATTTGTTCTGACTGTTGGTTTCAAGCCCGTTCCAGATTTCCTGGACGGTTGCGCGTGTATTCGGCTCGAACCGGCCTTTGCCACGGCGGGTGCCGATCAGCGCATTGGGTTCTTCTGAACCTGCGGCCATCGGACCACGCGGGCGATGATACTTAAATGAACGTCCCATCAACTGAACGCCATTGGCAATCAGGGCCGATGCAACAGTATCGCCTTCAAGACCCTGATAGGTCGTGCCATCAAAGCCGAATGAAACAGGCCGGTTGTGAAGGACACGGCCACGTCCCGGTACGCGGAAAGTGGTCATTTCGAAGGCTCCTTCATCGCGACTTCTTTGATCAGGACGGCAAGATCCGGTCGTGGCGCGTCGGACTTATAGGTTGTCAGGAAACGATCCGAAACCGTATCGCGCACAGCATTGAAGAACCGGCCACAGCCATGGGCGTGGCGCCAGCGTTCAAAATGCGGACCTTTGACATTGGTGCGGATGAACAGGAAATCGCGCCATTCGTCATCGGTTTTATCTGCCGGCGTTTCCGGGCGGGCGATATGGGCCTCACCGCCATAGGTGAATTCAAGTTCCGGCAGTGTTTCATCGCAATAAGGGCAATGGATGAGAAGCATGTTCGTTCTCCTCAGTGTGCGACAGCGGCAGCAGCCGCTTCGTCAATCAGGCGGCCAGTTCGGAAACGATCCAGCGTGAAGGGGGCGTTGATGTCGTGCGGGGTGCCTTTGGCAATCGTCCATGCAAGGGTATGGGCCGCACCCGGTGTGGCTTTAAAGCCACCCGTGCCCCAGCCGCAATTGACGTAAAGACCCAGGACCGGCGTTATGCCAAGGATCGGCGAGCGATCTGGCGTCACATCAACAATGCCGCCCCATTTGCGCAACATCCGCATGCGGTTAAAGATCGGGAAAATCTCGCAGATTGCTGCAACCGTATGCTCGATCAGCGGCAGGCCACCCCGCTGCGAATAGCTGGTATATTGGTCGGTCCCGGACCCGATCACAAGCTCGCCCTTATCAGACTGGCTGATATAGGCATGCACTGTGTTGGACATGACAACGCACGGGAAAATCGGTTTGATCGGCTCGGAGACCAGTGCCTGAAGCGGATAGCTTTCAAGCGGCATGCGCACCCCTGCAGAATCCATCACAACGCTGGTGTGGCCAGCGGCGGAGACTGCGACTTTTTTGGCACGGATAAAGCCCTTGGCGGTTTCAACACCTTCGACTGCGCCATCGGGACCCCGGCGGATCGCGGTGACCGGGCAGTTTTGAATGATATCAACACCGCGTTGGGACGCACTTCTGGCATAACCCCAGGCAACCGCATCATGGCGTGCGGTTCCCGCACGCATCTGAAGTGCTGCGCCAACGACGGGATAGCGCGCCTCTGGCGAAATGTTAAGCGGAGGGCAAAATTCCTTGGCTTCTTGCGCTGAAAGCCAGCGGTTATCAACCCCATTCAGGCGGTTGGAATGAATGTGGCGCTGGAACGATTGCACATCATGAACATTGTGCGCCAACATCAGAACCCCGCGGCGCGAGAACATGACGTTATAGTTCAGGTCCTGGCTAAGCCCTTCCCACAGATCAACCGCGTGGTCATAAAGCTTTGCGCTTTCATCATAAAGATAGTTTGACCGAATGATGGTGGTGTTTCGTCCGGTATTGCCGCCCCCAAGCCAGCCCTTGTCGATCACCGCAACATTGGTGATGCCATGTTCCTTGGCCAGATAATGCGCAGCACCAAGCCCGTGCCCACCGGCACCAACGATGACGACGTCATATTCCGCCTTGGGTTGACTGTCAGGCCATTGCGCCTGCCAGTTCTTTTGTCCTGTCAGCGCATTCTTTAGCAGCGACAAGGCAGAAAAATGCGTCATGGTGAGTGGGCTCCACTGGGTGTCATCAAACTTATCAATTAGAAGCTATTTTTCGAAATCGTGATTGGATATTTGCGTCACATTCGTTGTAGGTATTTGTCATCTGTTGCGAGGAAAACTGATGACGCGCTCCAAAACGCCAAAACTCCGGGTCGGCTTTATCCTGGCACCCCATTTCACCATTTCGGCCTTTGCCAGTTTTCTCGATGTCTTGCGTTTGGCCGCCGATGATGGTGATCAGTCGCGCCAGATCAATTGCGAATGGCATATCCTATCGCATAATGGCCAACCGGTGCGATCAAGTTCTGCGGTTGAAGTGCGACCAGATGCCCCTTTGGCCCGTCCGCAGGATTATGACTACATTGTTGTTGTCGGTGGACTTCTCAAGGAACGGGTTAAAATCGGGGCGGAGTATATCCGTTTTCTTCGCGATGCTGCAGATCGCGGTGTGCCGCTTGTCGGGCTGTGCACGGCTGTTTTCCTGCTGCATGAGGCAGGGCTTCTTGATGGTTATAAATGCTGTGTCAGCTGGTTCCATCATGACGATTTTCTGGAAACGTTCGAAGGCATGGTGCCGATTTCCGATCAGATCTTTGTGGTTGATCGGGATCGGCTGACCTGTTCGGGCGGGACCAGTTCGGCACATCTGGCGGCATTTCTGGTCGAACGCCATGTCGGGCGCGCCGCAGCCC
The DNA here is from genome assembly GCF_040218635.1 of Thalassospira sp. GTDB lineage: Bacteria > Pseudomonadota > Alphaproteobacteria > Rhodospirillales > Thalassospiraceae > Thalassospira. The sequence continues at coordinate 195,700 of NZ_JAVJRB010000010.1, read as the reverse complement.
AAAAAAGCCTGCATATCATGATCATTGATGAAGTGCAGGTAGCCGAAAAACCGCAGCCCGGTTTGCCGCTTGAACTGTCCACCCGTGACCCGCTGGTCAGCCGGGCTTTGCGCCGTATTCAACAACGCCTTGATGCGCCCGAACCCGCTGAAAATCTTGCACAGGCACTTGGTGTCAGCAAACGCAAACTCGAACGCCATTTTCAAAAGGCGCTTAATCTTACGCCGTCAAATGCGGCCATGCGGATCCGTTTGGCGCAGGCAAAAATGATGATTGAACGGACTGATCGAACGATTGTCGATATCGCCAACTCAACCGGCTTTTGCGATGCGTCGCATTTCAGCCGGGTGTTTTCGAAACACGAAGGGCAGGCGCCTGCCGCCTTTCGGCAGACAATCAGGTTGGGACCATCTGATATTTGATCGTTGGTCCCGATGATCTCTGAGTGCAACGAAAAAGGCGCAGTCATTTTCACGACTGCGCCTTTCGACTGATTAGGCTTTAGCGCTAGCTGCGCGGCTTAAGGTTTTCCGGATCATAAAGCGGTTTGTAACCGATGCCGACAACCTCGACCGGATAGATTTCATCGAAGTAGGAAACCGTGAGCTTGCGGCCGTCCTGACAATAATCCCACGGCAGATAGGCAAGGGCGATGTTTTTGCCGATGCTTGGCCCAAAGGCGATAGAGGTCGTATAGGAACGACGACCAAGTTCATCGATCAGGGTTTTGCCCGTTTCGGGATCCATCACAGGCAGGTTGCCAACCGGATAACGTGCCACACCCTTGGCGTCGATATTATCGGTCATGACAAGAGTACACAGCATGGCGGGTTGATGGTCACGTTCCCGGTATTCGACATGCTTTGCCTTGCCGCAGAAATCAGCTTCCTTGACCTTCGGGCGGGCAAGGGCTGCTTCGAGCAAGTTATATTGCGTATGAAGGTCGGCATTTTGCAGGCGCAGAGATTTTTCCAAACGGCGCGAGTTGGCATAGGTTTCAACACCAACGGCCATAACGCCGATCCCCCGCAAGGCATCCCAGACGGCAAGGCCGTCTTCATAGCGCATGTGCAATTCCCATCCCTGTTCACCGACATAGGAAATGCGGAATGCCGTCACGCTTTTGCCCGCAATTTTGATTTCACGGATTGCCGCGAACGGGAAGGCCTCAATGCTTAGGGCTTCGGGGTCTTCAACGACTTTTTGCAGGTTTTCCCGCGCATTTGGTCCCCAGATGCCGATGGTCGTGAAGTCCTCGGTGACATCGGTAATCGTGACATCAAGGCCCTTATCCATTGCAACACGGCGCATATGGATAAGGTCACGTGGACCGGCATCGGCACCGTTCACCAGACGGCACCGGTCTTCCATGCGGAACATGGTAAAGTCCGCACGAACCATGCCGTCTTCGTCAAGCATATGGGTATAGATACCCTTGCCGATATTGGCGTCCCCACCGATCTTGGCAGCACAAAGCCATTCCATCAGTTCGACATGATCGGGGCCTTCGATGTTGGTCATATGGAAATGCGACAGGTTGATGATGCCGCAATCGTCACTCATCGCAAGCTGTTCGGCATTGGAAACACGCCAGAAATGGCGGGTATCCCATTCATTTTCACGAACCGGCACCCGGTCAGCATATTTTTCCAGAAGATGTTCGTTGGATGCATATCCGTGTGCACGTTCCCAGCCGCCCAATTCCATGAAATAGCCACCCAGTTCAACTTCGCGTTCATAGAACGGGGATCGACGAATACCACGTGCATTGGCGAAGGGCTCACGCGGGTGGACTGGCGGATTATAGATCTTTTTGGCGGTTTCGTAGCAACGGTCGTAGATGTATTTCTCGTTCAGCTGGAATTCATTGAAGCGCGAGAAATCAATTGCGTGATGATCAATATGGGTACGACCATGGGTCATCCAGTCGGCAATCAATTTGCCCATGCCCGGTCCGTCTTTGATCCAGATGCCAACCGCATACCAAAGGCCACGCAGTTTCTGGCTTTCACCCATCGATGGGCCGCCATCGGCAGATGATTGCAAAAGACCATTGAACGAATGGCTTTCGTTAAAGCCAAGTTCGGTCAGGATCGGGGTCAGTTCCATTGCCCGTTCAAGTGGCTCGATAACGTCTTCAAGTTCAAGATCGCGCTGGGACGGGGACAGACGTGCCTGATCTTTTTCAAGGATGTCGCGCGGATGGACAAGGCGCGGGTTATCTTCGTAATAATAACCCCATTCGATCTGGCCACCTTCGGTGCTTTTGGGATCACCGGTGTCACGCATATAGGCTGAATTGCCCTGATCGCGCAAAAGCGGATAGCCGATTTCAACACCGGTACCTTCGAACTGGTTATATGGCCCAAAGAAGGTCAATGGATGATCAACCGGCATGACAGGCAAATCTTCACCTGCCATTTCGGCAATCAGACGGCCCCAAAGGCCCGCACAAACAACCACATAATCGGCATGGATTGTCCCGCGGTCGGTTTTAACACCGGTAATGCGACCATTTTCCGTGATCAGATCAAGGGCGGATGTATTGGCGAAAATCTTCAACTTGCCAGTTGCTTCGGCCTGATCAATCAGTTTTCCGGCAACGGTTTGCGAGCGCGGCGTGACAAGGCCTGCATCCGGGTCCCACAAGGCACCTTGAATTTGATCTTCTTCAAGAAGGGGGAATTTTTCCTTGGCCTCGGCCGCACTGATGATTTTGACATTGGTGCCAAATGCCTTGCCGGAATCAACGCGGCGTTTGAGTTCTTCCATGCGTTCATCATCGCCGACACGGGCAACTTCAAGGCCGCCGATCCGCGCGTAATGACCCATCTTTTCATAGAAATCCATGGAATACATGGTGGTCCAGCACGACAAAAGATCGTGGCTGGTGGCATAGCAAAAATCAGATGCATGCGCGGTCGATCCGATATCGGTCGGGATGCCCGACTTATCGATGCCAACAATGTCATCCCAACCGTTTTCAATCAGGTGATGCGTGACCGAGGCCCCGACAATACCGCCAAGTCCGACGATGACGACTTTTGCTTTGTCGGGAAATGCGGCCATTTTTCATTCCTTTTGTTTGAAACAGTCTTGCGCGTAGCGCGCAAAGATCCCAGAATCGCAACTTTAATTGGTAACATGGTTACGGACCATCAAGACCGCCCGGGCGCAAATCTACTGCATGGACGGATTTTTGACGGCTGTGGCCAAATTCTTGTCACCATTGCAAAGCGATAAGGGTTCTCAGCGGTTTTGGCGATAAGCGTAGGCGTAATTATAATTGATAATCTGGCGGCTTTTCGTGCGAGACAATAGAATGATTGCGTCAAAGTGAGATTATCGCTACGACAATCATAAGAACATTGGCTGTATTGGAGGCTCGGTTCTCATGAATGCCGACACCCGTCTTGTCACAACGCCGCGTCTTAATGTCGGATTTATTCTGGCAAGACGCTTTACGTTATGCGCATTTGCCAATTTCGTCGATGTTCTAAGACTTGCCGCCGACGAAGGGGATCGCAGCCGACCGATCCTGTGCAACTGGACGGTTTTGTCCGACACAATGGACCCCATTCCATCAAGCAGTGCCATTTCGGTTCAGCCCAAAGAACGCCTCGGCAATCCGCGCCGGTTTCACTATATCGTTGTGGTCGGCGGGCTGATGGATGATGGGCCTAACCTAAGCCCGACTTATAAAAAATTCCTTCATGAAGCCGCCGAGGCCGGTGTTCCCTTGGTCGGGGTGTGCAGTGGCGCATTTTTGTTGCATGAGGCCGGGCTTCTTGATGGCTATAAATGCTGTGTAAGCTGGTTCCACAGCCCGGAAGTCATCGAACAATTCGAAGGGCTTAATACGGTTTCAGATCAAATTTTTGTTGTTGATCGCGATCGCCTGACCTGTTCTGGCGGGGTAAGTGCCGCACATCTTGCAGCCCATCTGGTCGATAAGCATGTTGGTCGTGCACAGGCAAATAAAAGCCTGCATATCATGATCATTGATGATGCCCTTCAGGCGGAAAAACCGCAGCCGGGCATTCCCCTTGATCTTAAAACCCAAGACCCGATTGTGCAGCGTGCCTTACTGATCATGCAGCAAAATATCGATATGCCGATTTCAGTGCAGGAAATTGCGCGCCGGATGGGCAATAGCAAACGTCAGATCGAACGTCATTTCCGGCTTGGTCTTGATACATCGCCGCAGGCCGCATTCCTGACCATCCGCCTTGATCTTGCCCATCACCTGATCGCGACGGGGCAGAAATCAATTGCCCAGATTGCGGTTGATTGCGGGTTCTGCGATTCATCGCATCTCAGCCGGATGTTCCGCCGGCGTTATGGATGCACACCGCAAGCCCTGCGCAATCCGGCAGAGATCGCACAGGAAGCATAACGCTGCGACAAGGTTTTTGCAGATTTCGCTTTGGGCTTTGATACGGTTAGAGGGCCGTCAAATTTCGACTTCGATATCGGACAAAGGTGTCGAACAGCAGATCAGGATTTTGCCCTGATCAATCTCGCGCTGTCGGATACCGCCATTATGGTGCATGTCGATATCGCCCGAAATCAGTTTTGATTTACAGGTGCCGCAAATTCCCCGCTGACAGGATGACATCGGGCGCAAGCCTGCTTCGCGGGCAGCTGACAGGATCGTCATGCCCGGACTGCATTCCACCACATGACCGGTTTTGCTGAAACTGACACGGAAAGTCTGCTCGCTGATTTCGGGCGCGACAGATGCGTGTTCTTCAAGCGTTCCGGCGGTTTCAGCCCCGAAGTCGAAACTTTCCTCGTAATATTTTTCCATGTCAAAGCCAGCTTCACCGAGCATGTTGCGAACACCCTCCATGAAGCGGCCCGGTCCACAGCAGAATATTTTGCGATCCTTGAAATCCGGCGACATCAACGACAGCATCGAAAGGCTGAGCCGTCCGGTATAGCCGGTCCATCGGTGGTGTGCGGCTGCCGTGTCGCAGGTAAATGACAGCTTCAAGCCCGAATTTTGCGACGCCAACAGCAACAGCTCGTCATGGAAAATCATATCTGACGGCGTTCTGGCCGCATGGATGAAATGAAGATCGTTTGGTTCTGATAAATCACACGCTGTTCGCGTCATCGACATCATTGGCGTGATGCCGCTGCCTGCCGAGATGAACAGAAATTTCTCGTCCGCCGTGGCATCGGTTGTGAATTCACCACCGGGGCCGGAAACATTCACTTCCTTGCCCGGGATCATGTTGTCATGAAGCCAGTTCGATGCCGGGCCACCCGGTACGCGCTTGACCGTGATTTCAAGGCGATAGGGACGGGCAGCAGACGCCGAGATGGTATAACAGCGCGTCACCATGCCTTCGATCGGAAGTTCAAAGGTCATGAACTGTCCGGGATAATACCGAAAGTCGCGGGGTTCGCGGCCCGAAAAGACAAAGGTCTTTACATCATGGGTTTCCTGACGGACCTGTCGGCACACCAGCACGTCGTCATATTCCGGGTCCCAAAGCGGAACACGTGTTGCTTCGGTCAGCATTTCTTCTTGTGTCGTGACACTGGGTGGCGTCGCGTCAGGGCCGTTTTGCTGTGTCATTCTGCAGCCAATTCAGACGTGTTAGAGGCGAAGTGATCATTAAGCCGTTTGATATACCAGTCGCAGAATGCTTCGACATGCGGTTCGGTATATTCGGAATAGGGGCCCGGTTCATAAGCAGGGGTCAGCGTGCCAAGCTGGGCAAGGCGGACCAGATCGGCGTCCTGCTGATTGGTCATCTTCCAGACCTGAAGCAGGTTATCGAGCGAATAATGTTCCCCTTCATGCGCATCCTTATGCACAAGCCAGGTGGTACGCACCAACGTCTTGTCCGGGCTAAGCGGGATCACCGAAAACGTGACGATATGGTCGCTCATGAAATGGTGCCAGGAATTCGGGTGCGTCCAGAAACTAAGCCCGCCCAATCGCGCATCGGTGAACTTGCCAAGCAGCTTTTTCGAGGCGACCTTGGTATCAAGCGTATGGGATTCCCCTTCTCGCATCAGCGGAAGGCGCATGGTGCGGAAACCGGTGACATTTGCCAGATGATCAGACTCGGCAGAAGGCAGGCCGCAGGATTCCCAATGCTTGTGGTCGTTTTCAAGCATGCTCAGATAGCTCTTGATGTCTTCTGAACGGCGTTCGTCGGTTTCATCAGGGGAGAACCCGAACCCGAATTCGGACAACGGAACGGTCAGCTGCGGGTGGTTGCCTTCGCAGTGATAACACTCGCGATTGTTTTCCATCGTAAGCTTCCAGTTGCCGTCTTCGATCAGATCAGACGTATGGGCGACCTTGCAATTGGCGACATCATGCGGGGCGATATAGGGTTCCATGACCCGCGCCATCTCTTCGATGTCATCGGGCGCATTTTCCGCCAGACAGATAAAGACCAGACCGGCAATGGACCGCACATGAATTGATTTAAGCCCATGACAGCTTTTATCAAATCCCGCACCCATATGGTCGGCAAGGATCAGCTCGCCATCTTCGTTATAGGTCCAGCCATGATAGCGACAGACAATGTTGCCAATCGTCGTTGCGCGTTCATCAATCAGGCGCGCGCCGCGGTGGCGGCAGACATTGTGAAAGCCGCGAATTTGCATATCGTCGCCGCGCAGCAAAAGAAGCGAGGCCTGCCCAACCTCGACCGTAACGCAATCGCCCGGTTCCGGAAGCTCTGGCTCGGTCGCAACGAAAATCCAATGCTGACCAAAAATCACCTCAATGTCGAGATCAAGGATATCTTGCGCATTGTAAAATGGCGCTTCGAGGCTTTTGCCTTTTTCGCGACGGTGCAGGAGTTGTTTAATGTCAGGCATGGTCAAATACCTCGGCTTCTATGTGGCGCCTGGAAAGGATCCTGTGAAGAGCACAACTTCCGCAGCAGATCCTTAGCGTCTTATGGAACAAGTATACATTCTTGTCGTTCAACCTTCCTAATTTTTGATCAGAAAGGGTTTGGACGCGTTACAGCCAAGTTGGCCGAGGTATTGGACAGACAGGATACAATGACGTAGACCTGAAAGCAGGTCGTGATTGATCTTTCGCCGCGCGATCATCGATCAGGGGGCGATATGTGTTTCGACCGGATGCAAAACACATATGTTCAGTCACGTGCCAAGCACAGTCGGCGTCATGGGCTGTCTCTCTCACCCAAAATCTCCCTAATCGTCGTCGGCAGGTAGCCTGCTCTTTGATCGCCAAACGCGAAGATTTGACAATCCGAAAATCTATTTCGGAATGATCTTTAGGTGGCAGAAATGTTAAGTCAAATATGCAGTAGGTTTGCGACGCTGTGCTGTATTGTGCGACCAAAAGTCACAATAGCCATGACTTTGACGTCAGTTCAGAGTGTGCAATAGGCACTTCAAGCCCGTGGATGACCAGATCGCATGCTCAGCCAGAAGGGGCAGAAAGCAATTGGACTCGTAAAGTCTTTGCCTCCTGCCAGGGCCCTGTTGTTACTTGGATCGGGCCAAAAACATTGGCCCGCCTTTATGCCGCGGGAAGCCATATCCATTGATCATGACAACATCTATGGCATCGGGGCTGTTGGCGATGCCTTCGGCCAATATCTTGTCGCCCTCGTTTTGCATGGCGGACAGGATGGTTGCGATGATTTCGTCATGGGTGAAATTGCGGCGCGTGATGCCCTTTTTTGCGGACTCGGCAATAACCAATGCATCAACATCTTCGTCTGGTTGGGCTTTGCCGTTTTCGTCGTAACGATACCAGCCAAGGCCGTTCTTTTTGCCGAACCGTTCCATTTCGCACAGATAATCGCCAAGGGCGACATAGCGTTCAGACGGATCACGGAAGGGAGCAAGGCGTTTGCGGGTAGCCCATGAAATTTCAAGGCCGGCCATATCCTGCATGGCAAAAAGCCCCATGGGGAAACCGAATGCCACCATGGCATCGTCAATCTGATGGGGAAGGGCGCCATCTTCGAGCATGTATTCGCAATGCTTGCGATAGGCGGACATGATCCGGTTGCCGATAAAGCCGTCACACACACCGCACGGCACGGCAATCTTGCCAAGCTTACGCGCAAAGGCAAAGGCGGTCGCAAGGCTTTGGGCATCGGCCTTTTCTGTGCGTACGATTTCAAGAAGCTTCATAATATGGGCGGGCGAGAAGAAATGAAGCCCGATGACCCGCGCGGGGTTAACGCATTTTGCCGCAATCTCGTTGATATCAAGATACGAGGTGTTCGATGCCAGAACCGCTGTGGGTTTGCAATAAAGAGAGAGTTTGCCAAACACATCATGTTTGACAGACATGTCTTCAAAGACGGCTTCAACCACAAGATCGGTATTGCCAAGATCGGCATAATCCATGCTGGTTGAAAGCGATGCCATCACGCCATCAAACCGTTCCTGTGTGATCAGGCCGCGCTTAAGACTCCCAGTAAGGTGCTTTTCAACAGTTGCGTGTCCATTGGCACAGGCATCTTCGTTGCGTTCAATGATCTTTACTTTGAACCCGGCCAAAAGCGAGGCGGTTGCAATGCCCGCCCCCATGATACCGCCGCCAATGACACCAATTTCTGAAAGAGTGTTGGGTTTAACCCCGTCAAGGTCAGGAAGTTTGCCGACGGATCGTTCGGCAAAGAATATATGACGCAGGGCTTTGGACTGATCACTGTCGCGCAGCTCAACAAACTTTTCGCGCTCATGCAGAAGGCCAGCCACTGCACCCTGTTCGATCCCGGTGCGAATGGCGGTTGTGGCGATCTGCGGGGCAATCTGACCGCGGGCCTTCTTTGTGACGGCGGCAAAAGTTTCTTGCCATTGATCATCGCTAAGGGTGTCAACAGGGGCGCGGTTCACAAGGGGAGTCGGGCAAGGGTGATCGATAATGGTTTTGGCAAAATCCTTGGCAGCATCGATCAATTCACCATGGGCAATGGCATCGATCAGACCCATGTCATTTGCCGTGGATGCTGAAACCGGTTTACCACCTGTGATCAGGGAGATGGCATTTTCGGTCGAGATCAGGCGCGGTAAACGCACTGTGCCGCCCGCGCCGGGGATAAGGCCAAGACTGACCTCCGGCAGGCCAAGCTTGGCGGATGTTTCGGCAATCCGGTAATGACAGCCCAGGGCAACCTCAAGCCCGCCGCCCAGCGCATGGCCGTGGATCGCGGCAATGACCGGTTTTGTCGATGCTTCCAGACGTTTGATCACATCGGGCAGGATCGGGTTCTTGGGCGGTTGGCCAAATTCGCTCACATCCGCACCGGCGATAAAGGTTTTGCCGTCACATATCAGGATAGCAGCTTTGATCGCTATATCAGCATCGATCTTATCAAGGGCATCGACCAACCCGGCACGGACCGAATGGCTGGTGGCATTGATGGGTGGATTGTTAATCGTGATGACTGCAACATCATCGGCAAGGGTTAGTGTGACGGTCGCCATATCAAATGTCCTCCGGATTGATCGGGGTGAGAAGACAGGCGGTTAAATCAGAGTCCGGATCGGCCAGATCGGCGAAGACATCAAAATGATGTTTTTCCGGGGCGTGAACTGCGCGGGTGGCGGCACCAAGCCCGGTCCAGATATTGGCAAGAAGATCATTTTGACGGACGAATTCGGGGCGCTCATCCGCACCGACCCAGCACGTGATCGAACATGGAAGAGTGGGGCGCAGAAGGGCTGCACTTTCAACAACGGCTTCGTCGGCATCAAGCCCCAGAACATCATTCATCGATGTTTGCAAAAGCGGGCGCAGATCATGAAGGCCGCTGATGGACACCGTATTTTCCACACGCGCAAGGATTGCTGGTGACAGTGGGGACGTTTCACTGACCATGCGGCTGACAAGATGTCCACCTGCGGAATGTCCAGCCAGATGAATGGGGCCTGAAATCCGTTTTGCGGCGTGGGTGATGGCGGTTGCGACCTGACGGGTGATTTGCGACAGACGCGCATTGGGGGCCAAGACATAACTTGGCATGCAAACTGCCCATCCCTTGGCAACCGCACCATGGGCAAGATGCGACCAGCTTGATTTATCAAACGCCTTCCAATAGCCGCCATGGACAAACACAACAAGGCCCTTGGGCGTGCGGTCAGGCAGGAACAGATCATATTTTTCACGGGGTCCATCGCCATAGGCAATGTCAAGCTCGGCCCGGTTGGCGGTCAAAAGGGTTTCGCGAAACTGACCGGATTGCTTGGCCCACATGCCCGGATATGATCCGGCATCTGTGATGTAGTCGCCGTTGGCATAAGCATCGTCCCAGTCGGTAATCATATGATGGTCTTTCCTGACGTCGATTTGGTTGTGTGCCCGATGCCGCGTGCGAGCGATGAGCGCAGAATGTTTATAAGCCAAATTCTAGGCAAATTCGCAGATATTTCAAACTCAAAATATTTATGCTTGAAATAAAACAATTCGAGGCGTACCGTTTTATCAGTTTCCCGAAACAACCAAACAAATCAGGAAGGGAAAAGCTGGTGAGAGTAGCTTGTCTGGGTGGCGGTCCTGCGGGGCTGTATTTTGCAATATCAATGAAATTGCGTGATCCCGCGAATGACATCGTGGTGTTTGAACGCAACAAGCCTGACGACACCTTTGGCTGGGGCGTTGTGCTGTCTGACGAGACTCTTACGAACCTTGCTGAAAACGACGCCAAAAGTGCCGAGGCGATTCGGGCGCATTTTTCCTATTGGGATGATGTTGCGGTTGAGTATCGCGGTGAGAAAACCATTTCGACCGGTCATGGTTTCTGTGGCATTGGCCGCAAAAAGCTTTTGCTCCTGTTGCAGGCGCGTGCGCGGGAACTGGGTGTTGAGCTGCGCTTTGAAACAGAAGCACAAAGTGCATCGGTTTACGCCAAGGAATATGATCTTGTCGTTGCCTGTGATGGTCTGAATTCCAAAACCCGCACCGAATTTTCCGAGCAGTTCAAACCCGATATCGATAACCGCAAATGCAAGTTTGTCTGGTTGGGAACCCATCAGAAATTTGATGATGCCTTTACCTTTATCTTTGAAGAAACCGACAAAGGTTGGGTTTGGGCACATGCCTATCAGTTTGATGATGAAACAGCGACCTTCATTGTCGAATGTTCGCAAAGTACCTGGGATGCCTTTGGCTTTGGCGAGATGAGCAAAGAAGACTCCATCGCAACCTGTGAGGAAATCTTCAAAGATCATCTGGGCGGCCATAACCTGATCAGCAACGCGCACCATGTCCGTGGTTCAGCCTGGATCAGCTTCCCGCGTGTGCTGTGTGAAAGCTGGTCGCATGACAATATCGTGCTGATGGGCGATGCTGCGGCGACTGCCCACTTCTCGATCGGGTCGGGCACCAAATTGGCGCTTGAAAGTGCGATTGCGCTGGCAAATTACCTGCATTCCGAACCGGATTTGAAATCTGCCTTTGGCAAGTACGAAGACGAACGCCGTCTTGAAGTGCTGCGCCTGCAATCGGCTGCGCGCAATTCGATGGAATGGTTCGAAGAAATCGAACGGTATTTTGATTTCGATCCCGTCCAGTTCACCTATTCCCTGCTGACCAGATCCCAACGTATCAGCCATGAAAATCTGCGTGTCCGCGATGCCAAATGGCTTGGGCAAGCAGAAGGCTGGTTCCAGCGCAAGGCAGGTGTTCCTGCAAATGAACCGGTGCGTCATCCAATGTTCGTGCCGTTCAAATTGCGCGATATGGATTTGACAAACCGCATCGTTGTATCGCCAATGGCCCAGTACAAGGCGGTTGATGGCTGCCCGACCGATTGGCATCTGGTGCATTATGCCGAACGGGCCAAGGGTGGTGCCGGGCTGGTTTATACCGAGATGACCTGTGTGTCGGCCGATGGTCGCATCACGCCGGGCTGTCCGGGGCTGTATGACGGATCGCACGAACAGGCATGGAAACGCATTGTCGATTTCGTTCATAGCGAAACCGATGCCAAACTGTGCATGCAGATCGGTCATTCCGGGCGTAAGGGGTCGACCCAGCTTGGTTGGGAAGAAATGGATGCGCCGCTTGTTGATGATAACTGGCCGCTTTTGTCGGCATCTGCCATTGCATGGTCGGATCGGAATGCGACACCAAAGGCAATGACACGCGACGATATGGACATGGTCCGGGATCAGTTTGTGTCTGGTGCGCAGATGGCCGATCGTGCCGGGTTTGACATGATCGAAGTTCATGCCGCCCATGGTTATCTTCTGTCATCCTTCATCAGCCCGGTCAGCAATATCCGTTCTGATGAATATGGCGGGTCACTTGAAAACCGCATGCGTTATCCGCTTGAAGTTATCAAAGCGGTGCGTGCCGCATGGCCTGCGCATAAGCCGTTATCTGTCCGTATTTCGGCCAATGACTGGGTCGGGGATGCTGGTGTTACGCCCGAAGAAGCGGTTGAAATCGCCCGTATTCTGAAGGCCAATAACGTTGACATCTGTGATGTCTCGGCCGGTCAAACGACCAAGGAAGCCCGGCCGGTTTATGGTCGGATGTTCCAAACGCCTTTCTCTGATCGTATTCGTAACGAAGCCAAGATTGCGACCATGGCGGTCGGTAATATTTACGAACCTGATCACGTCAACTCGATCCTGATGGCCGGGCGTGCCGATCTTGTCTGTCTGGCCCGTCCGCATTTGGCCAATCCGTATTGGACTTTGCATCAGGCAGCGACCCTTGGCAGCCAGACACAAAACTGGCCAGCACCCTATTATCCGGGCCGGGATCAGATGCACCGTTTGGCCGAGCGGGCTGAAACCATGACCGGAAAGGTATAAGCACCTATGGCTGGTCTTGCCGTCAAAACAGCATTGATTACCGGGGGTGGTTCCGGGGTGGGAGCCGTGATGGCCCGCATGCTGGCAGATGCCGGGGTAAAGGTTGCTGTTTCTGGCCGTCGTGCAGATGCATTGGCCGAGATCGCCAACCATGAAAACATCACAGCGATCACTGCGGATGTCACCGACGAAGCATCTGTTCGTGCGATGTATGCGACCATGATTGATGTCATCGGCGCACCTGATCTGGTGATTGCCAATGCAGGCATGGCGGAAAGTGCGCCGATTGGAAAAACATCGGTTGATCTGTGGAAGCGCACGATTGATGTCAATCTGACCGGAACGTTTCTGACCTTCCGCGAAGGCTTGGCTGTGATGGACAAGACCAAGCCGGGGCGTTTGATTTCAATCGCATCAACCGCCGGGCTAAAGGGTTATGCCTATGTCACGGCCTATTGCGCGGCAAAGCATGGCGTTGTTGGTTTGGTTAAGGGCATGGCAGCAGAACTTGCCAAAACCCCGATTACGGTCAATGCGGTGTGTCCGGGCTTTATGGAAACGCCGATGCTTGAAAAATCGCTGGATAACATTGTCGCAAAAACCGGCATGAGCGCCGATGATGCGCGCGCAAGCCTGGCCAAAATCAATCCGCAAAACCGCCTTATCCAACCGCAAGAGGTTGCCGACACCGTGATGTGGCTTTGCAGCCCGAATGCGGCCTCTATGACCGGACAGACGATTTCCGTTTCGGGAGGAGAAATATGAATATGAACAATTCCCAAGGGCTTCCCGGTCACGCGGAGAACGAAACGTCTGACCTGTCTAAGGCCCGTCTGCGCGCATGGCTTCAGATATTGAAAGTCTCGCGGAAGGTCGAAGGCGAGTTGCGCGAAAAGATGCGCCTTGAATTTGGATCGACCTTGCCGCGATTTGATGTTCTGGCCGCCCTTTATCGTGAACGCGACGGCATGCGGATGAGCGAACTTTCCAAATCCCTGATGGTATCGAACGGCAATGTAACAGGCATTGTTGATCGTTTGGTGGCCGAAGGATTGATTGTGCGTGTGCCGGTCGAAAATGACCGTCGCGCATCCATCGTGCGCCTGACCAGTGACGGCGAAAAAGATTTCGCCGAACGGGCATTGGTGCATGAAAGCTGGGTGTCGGATTTGTTTTCCGATCTGTCATCTGGTGATGCCGATGCGTTGATCCGGATTTTGCGTACCATTTCTCATCATAACGAGGCGCCCCATGACTAAAATGGCCAACATCAAACCGACCCATTTCAATTGGCGGATGGAAGGTGACGTTGCAGTCATTACGCTGGATCGCCCGGACCGTAAAAACCCGCTGACCTTTGAAAGCTATGCCGAACTGCGCGATACGTTCCGCGATCTGGTCTATGCCGATGACGTCAAGGCGGTTGTCTTTGGATCGAACGGTGGCAATTTTTGTTCTGGCGGGGATGTGCATGACATTATCGGTCCCTTGATCGCCAAGGACATGAAAGGTCTTTTGGAATTCACCCGCATGACCGGTGATCTGGTCAAGTCGATCATTGGCTGTGGTAAGCCGGTGATTGCGGCAGTGGATGGCGTTTGTGTGGGTGCGGGGGCAATCATTGCCATGGCATCCGACCTTCGCCTGGCAACGACTGCGTCCAAAACAGCATTCCTGTTTACCCGTGTTGGTCTTGCCGGATGTGACATGGGGGCATGTGCGATCCTGCCGCGCATCATCGGACAGGGCCGTGCGGCAGAACTTCTTTATACCGGGCGGTCGATGTCTGCGGACGAAGGCGAACGCTGGGGATTTTATAACCGTGTGGTCGAGGCGGATGTTCTTGAAGCCGAAGCAATTACGTTGGCAACCCGTATTTCCCAAGGTCCGACTTTCGGTCACATGATGACCAAAACCATGCTGGCGCAAGAATGGAATATGTCGATCGAACAGGCGATTGAGGCCGAAGCACAGGCACAGGCACTTTGCATGCAGACCGAAGATTTCAATCGCGCCTACAAGGCCTTTGTCGCCAAAGAAAAACCGGTGTTTGAGGGTAACTGATGGCAGATACATCCTATCTTGATTGGCCGTTTTTCGAAGACCGTCACCGTGAACTGGCGGCAAAGCTTGATACATGGGCGTTGGCCAATCTTGATGGCATCGACCACAGCGATGTTGATGATGCATGCCGCGATCTCGTTGCTCGGCTGGCGGGTGGCGGATGGCTTTCACATGCTGCGATTGACCACACCGATGACACATCAAAACTTGATGTACGCTCCCTTTGTCTGATCCGTGAAACGCTTGCGCGGTATGACGGGTTGGCCGATTTTGCCTTTGCCATGCAGGGGCTGGGGAGTGGCGCGATCTCTTTGTTTGGAACCGAAGCCCTCCGGGGGGAATGGCTTCCGAAAGTACGTTCCGGCAAAGGGATCGCTGCCTTCGCTTTGACCGAACCGCAATCGGGATCAGATGTTGCCAATATTGCCCTTGATGCCAAGCGCGATGGCGATGACTTTGTTCTGAATGGCGAGAAAACCTGGATTTCCAACGGCGGCATTGCCGATTTTTATTGCGTGTTCGCCCGCACCGGCGAAGCACCGGGGGCCAAGGGGCTTTCGGCCTTTGTCATTCCGGGTGACACACCGGGTCTTGAAATTGCTGAACGTCTTCACACCATTGCCCCGCATCCGCTGGCACGTTTGAAATTCACCGATTGCCGCATTCCGGCAAGTGCCCTGATTGGCAAAGGCGGGGATGGGTTCAAAATTGCGATGTCGGTTCTGGATGTGTTTCGCTCGACCGTGGCGGCAGCCGCACTTGGCTTTGCCCGCCGTGCACTGGATGAAACCGTCACGCGCGTTTCCGAACGCCAATTGTTTGGCGCGCCGCTTTTCGATCTTCAGATGGTTCAGGGTCATGTTGCGGACATGGCACTGGATATCGATGCAAGTGCGCTTCTTGTTTATCGCGCAGCGTGGCTCAAAGACAGCGGTGCCGCACGGGTCAGCCGCGAAGCCGCGATGGCAAAACTTTATGCAACCGATCATGCACAAACCGTCATTGATAAGGCGGTGCAAATTCATGGCGGCGATGGTGTGCGCAGTGGCCACATCGTCGAGACGCTTTACCGGGAAATTCGCGCTCTTCGCATTTATGAAGGCGCGTCAGACGTCCAGAAAATAATCATCGCACGGCAAACGCTGGCGCAATAATGGCTGTATCAGGGACTTCAAAATGCTCGGACCAACCGCACATACCGATAGCTTCACACGGGACAATTTACCCCCGGTCGCAGAATGGCCGGAATTCAATCTGGACGGGTTTGACTATCCGGAATATCTGAATGCCGGGGTCGAACTGACCGACAAGATGGTCGAACAGGGTTTTGGCGATAACACGGCCCTGATCGGAAATGGTCGTCAGCGGACCTATAAGGAACTCGCAGACTGGACCAACCGGATCGCCCATACCCTTGTCGAAGATTACGGCGTTAAGCCGGGCAACCGCATCATGATCCGGTCGGCCAATAATCCGGCAATGGTTGCGTGCTGGTTGGCGGCAACCAAGGCCGGTGCGGTTGTGGTCAATACCATGCCGATGCTGCGCGCGGGCGAACTGGGCCAGATCGTTGATAAGGCCGAAATTGAATTTGCCCTGTGCGATACGCGCCTGATGGATGAACTGGTTGCCTGTGCCAAAGACAGCAAATTCCTTAAAAAGGTTATCGGGTTTGATGGTACAGCCAACCATGATGCGGAACTTGATCGCATTGCGCTGACCAAATCGGTCAAGTTCGAAGCGGTCAAAACCGGGCGCGATGATGTCGCCCTTCTTGGATTTACATCCGGCACGACCGGAAGCCCCAAGGCGACCATGCATTTCCACCGTGATCTTTTGATCATTGCTGATGGCTATGCCAAAGAAGTGCTGAACGTTACCCCGGATGACGTGTTTGTCGGATCACCACCCCTTGCCTTTACCTTTGGTCTTGGTGGGCTTGCGATCTTCCCGCTTCGTTTTGGTGCGACGGCAACCTTGCTTGAAAAAGCATCCCCGCCCAACATGATCGAAATCATCGAAACCTATAAGGCGACCGTGTGCTTTACCGCACCAACGGCGTACCGCGTGATGCTGTCGGCAATGGACGAAGGTGCCGATTTGTCATCGCTGCGTGCCGCCGTTTCGGCCGGGGAAACTCTGCCCGCACCGGTTTATGACGCATGGATGGCAAAAACCGGAAAACCGATGCTTGACGGCATTGGCGCGACGGAAATGCTCCATATCTTTATCTCCAACCGTTTTGGCGACAGTCACGCCGCCTGCACCGGGCGTCCAGTTGGCGGCTACGAAGCCAAAATTGTTGATCACGACATGAACGAAGTTCCGGTTGGCACCGTTGGCAGACTTGCAGTGCGGGGGCCAACGGGCTGTCGTTATCTGGGGGATGTGCGTCAGTGCGTTTATGTCCGCGATGGCTGGAACCTGACCGGGGATGCGTTCTTTGTTGATGAAGACGGCTACTATCATTTTGCTGCGCGCAATGACGATATGATCGTGTCGTCGGGCTATAACATTGCCGGGCCGGAAGTTGAATCCGCCTTGTTGTCACATGCTGCTGTGGCTGAATGCGGGGTCATTGGCGCACCCGATGAAGAACGCGGCACAATTGTTCAGGCCCATATCGTGCTTGCAGACGGTTTTCATCCAACAGCCGAGATGGCCAAAGAGCTTCAGGATCATGTAAAAGCGACGATCGCGCCGTTTAAATACCCGCGTTCCATCGTCTTCATCGAGACACTGCCAAAAACCGCGACTGGAAAAATTCAGCGCTTCAGACTGAAACAGGAACCGTCTGCATGACCGACTTTGCCGCCACCAAATCCCTGTTCCATATCCCGAAAGGTATCATCTACCTTGACGGGAACTCGCTTGGCATGCTGCCGAAATCGGCAGCAAACCGTGCCAAGGCGATGATTGAGGATGAATGGGGCGAAATGCTAATCCGCGGCTGGAATGATGCCAAATGGATGGAGCAACCCGAACGTGTCGGCAATCTTGTCGCGCGTTTGATCGGGGCGGCACCCGGTACTGTGGTGATGGGCGATACCTTGTCGATCAAGGTTTATCAGGCCTTGGCAAGTGCGCTTGAAATGCGCCAGGATCGCAAAGTCATCGTTTCTGATAACGGGAACTTTCCGACCGACCTTTATATGGCAGATGGCCTGATCAAAAGCCTTGATAAGGGCCATGTTCTTAAAACGCCAAATCCCGAAGATGTCGAAAGCCTGATCAATGAAGATCTGGCTGTCTTGATGCTGACCCAGGTCGATTACCGTACCGGGCGCATGTATGACATGAAACGCATCACCGATCTTGCCCACGCAGCGGGTGCGATTGTGATCTGGGATCTTGCCCATTCGGCCGGTGCCGTGCCGGTTGATCTTGTCGGGTGCAATGCCGATTTCGCCGTGGGCTGTAGCTATAAATACCTGAATGGTGGCCCCGGTGCCCCGGCCTTTATCTATGTCCGCCCGGATCATGCCAAAACCATCCGCCCTGCTTTGTCGGGCTGGCTGGGTCATGCCGCACCATTTGCTTTTGACCCGCAATATTCCCCGGCACCTGATGTTTCGCGGATGCGTGTTGGTACGCCGCCGGTCATTCAGATGACGGTTCTTGAAGAAGCATTGAAGGCGTGGGACGGCATTGAAATGGCCGATATCCGCAACCGCAGTATTGAGCTTTGCGAACAGTTCATTGCCGGGGTCGAAGCATTCTGTCCGATGCTGGAACTGGCAAGCCCGCGCAATCCGGAACATCGCGGATCGCAGGTGTCGTTCAAGTTTGATCAGGGATATGCCGTGATGCAGGCACTGATTTCGCGCGGTGTGATTGGTGATTTCCGGGCACCCGATGTCATCCGCTTTGGCTTCACCCCGCTTTATATCGACAATGCGGATGTTGATGGTGCGGTCAAGATCCTGGCCGAGATCATGGAAACCAAGGCGTGGGACAAACCGGAATTCCACAAACGGAATGCCGTAACATGATCAAGAAAACAGAAACCAAACCTTATGATCCAAGCACGGAAGGTGCGCGAACGGATTTCTCCGATCAGATGTCCTATGGGGATTATCTGTCGCTTGATGCGATCCTGAGCGCACAGCATCCGCATTCGGATGCCCATGACGAATTGCTGTTTATCATTCAGCACCAGACGTCCGAACTTTGGATGAAACTTGCGATCCGTGAAATCAATGCCGCACGCAGTGCCATTCATGGCGGTGATTTGCGCCCGGCCTTTAAAATGCTGGCCCGCGTGTCGCGGATATTTGAACAGCTTAATAACGCATGGGACGTTTTGCGGACCATGACGCCAAGCGATTACACCACATTCCGCGATGCGCTTGGCCCGTCATCTGGGTTCCAGTCCTATCAGTACCGTCAGATCGAATTCATGCTGGGCAACCGGAACCCTGCGATGCTGCGCCCCCATGCGCACCGCGAAGACATTCTGGCGATGCTTGAAAACGAACTCGCAACGCCCAGCCTGTATGACGAAGCACTTCATCTGTTGCCGGGCGAAGGCATTGATGTTCCTGATCATGTTTTGAACCGGGATGTGTCACAGCCCTATACGCCAGATGATGCGGTAATTGCCGCCTGGCATAAGGTTTACAGCGATCCTGCCAAATACTGGTCGCTGTATGAACTGGCTGAAAAGCTGGTGGATTTCGAAGATTACTTCCGTCGCTGGCGCTTTAACCATGTGACCACGGTCGAACGCGTGATCGGCTTTAAACGCGGGACCGGGGGCACGGGTGGTGTCAGTTATCTGAAGAAAATGCTGGAAGTAGAACTGTTTCCTGAACTCTGGCGGGTGCGAACCACGCTTTGAGGATGGACGGACATGATGCAAATACTGCAAGATCAGGGGCAGGCATCAAGTTCGTAAAAACCACGACGCGAAAAGACATAAATGTCGTGGGATCAACGTGTTGCTAAACGAATAAATGTATAAACACGGAGGCTTAAATGAAGGGTATTAAGACAACCATTGCAGCAGTGGCTGCATTGCTTGTTGCCGGGGCAGCGCATGCTGATCCGGTGAAGGTGGGCATGATTACAACGCTTTCGGGCGGTGGTGCCGGTTTGGGTATTGATGCACGTGACGGCTTTATGCTTGCCGTTAAACAGGCAAACAATCCTGACCTTGAAGTCGTGATCGAAGACGATCAGCGCAAACCGGACGTTGCTGTTCAGCTTGCAGACAAAATGATCCAGCAAGAAAAAGTCGATGTTCTGACCGGTATCATCTGGTCGAACCTGGCGATGGCTGTTGTGCCGTCTGCTGTTGCACAGGACAAATTGTATCTTTCGGTCAATGCTGCCCCGTCGCAGCTGGCTGGCAAAGGCTGCAATGCGAACTATTTCTCGGTTTCCTATCAGAACGACAACCTGCATGAAGCAGCTGGTGGCTATGCCTCGACCGAAGGATATAACAAGACCTTCATTCTTGCGCCGAACTATCCAGCAGGCAAAGATTCCCTCGCAGGTTTCAAACGCTTCTTCTTTGGTGACATTGCAGGCGAAGTTTACACCAAGCTTGGCCAGACCGATTATGCAGCCGAAATCGCGGAAATCCGCGCATCGGGTGCTGACAGCGTCTTCTTCTTCCTTCCGGGCGGCATGGGCATTGCGTTCATGAAACAGTATGCTCAGTCGGGTGTTGATCTTCCGTTGATCGGTCCGGCGTTCTCGATGGATCAGGGTATCCTTGGTGCCGTCGGTGATGACGCACTTGGTTTCAAAAATACCTCGAACTGGTCGAAAGACATCGACAATGCCACCAACAAGGCATTCGTAGAAACCTTCCAGGCTGAATATGGTCGTCTGCCGTCGCTTTATGCGTCTTACGGCTTTGACACTGCAAACCTGTTGCTTTCGGCAATGGGCAAAGCAAGCGTTTCGGACAAGGAAGCTTTCCGCAACGCATTGCGCGAAGCTGACTTCAATTCGGTCCGTGGCAAGTTTGTCTTTGGTCCGAACCAGCATCCGATTCAGGACATTTATGTCCGTGAAGTCGTGAAAGAAGGCGACGTTCTGACCAACAAAATTGTTGGCGTTGCTCTTAAAGACCACTCTGACGCATATGCGTCGGAATGCTCGATGTAATCACGAGCGAACAAGACGGTGGGGGCCGGTGCCGATATTAACTATCGGCCCCCGACCACCTTGTGACGGAGTTATTCAATAATGTTCTCTCTTTTCATCGAGCAGCTGTTAAACGGCCTTCAGTCCGGTGTGATGCTTTTTTTGATGGCATCGGGACTGACGCTGGTTTTCGGCGTGATGGGGCTGATTAATCTGGCCCATGGCTCGCTTTATATGGTTGGTGCATTTGCCTGTGCGGCTGTTGCGGCATGGACCGGTTCGTTCTGGCTTGGCCTTGTTGCAAGCTTGATGGCCGCAGCCCTTGCCGGTGCATTGGTTGAAATGCTGATTATTCGCCGCTTGTATAACCGTGATCACCTTGATCAGGTTCTGGCGACTTTTGCGCTTATTTTGATTTTTTCCGAAGGCACGCGGTGGATTTTCGGATCCTTCCCGCTGTTCCTCAGCGTCCCTGATTTCTTAAGCGGGACGGTTGTTCTGCCCGGTAATCTGGAATATCCGCTGTTTCGCTTTGCCATCATTATTGCGGGCTTCGTCGTAGCCGCCGGTTTGTTCCTTCTGATCGGGAAAACCCGCCTTGGTATCCGTATTCGTGCGGGCGAAGCAGATCGCGGCATGATTGCCGCCCTTGGTGTGAATATTGATCGTCTTTACACGATTGTCTTTGCCTTGGGTGCTGCCCTTGCCGGTCTTGCCGGTGCCTTTGTCGGCACCACCCAGTCGGTTCAGGTCGGGATGGGCGAGCCGGTTCTTATTCTGGCATTCGTTGTGATTGTGATTGGCGGTATCGGATCGATCAAAGGGGCCCTGATCGGATCGCTTCTGGTCGGCTTTACCGACACGATGGGGCGGTTTTTGTTGCCGCACGCCTTCGCAACCTTCCTTGATCCGGCGAGTGCAACCGCCATTGGTTCTGCACTTGCATCCATGTTGATTTATATCGTGATGGCGTTGGTTTTATTCCTGCGTCCAAGCGGTTTGTTCGGGACGGAAGCCTGATATGACCATGAACCGCGAAACACTTATCAATTCCGTTCTTGCCATTGCGCTGGTTGCTGTACCGCTGATCGCACTTGGCATGGATGAACCCTTCATCATTACACTGGCAACCAAGGTGGCGATCTTTGCCATGGCCGGTGTCGGGCTTAATCTTGTTCTGGGCTATGGCGGGCTTGTGTCCTTTGGCCATGCGGCATTCTTCGGGATTGGCGGTTATGCGGCCGGTATCCTTGCCAGCCATGCGCTGAATTACGAACCGATCCTGTCCTGGCCGTTCGAACTTGAAGGCACCACCCAGATGATCATTATCTGGATTGTCGCCCTGATCGCATCGGCCCTGATTGCGCTGGCCATCGGCGCGATTACGCTGCGGACCAGTGGTGTCTATTTCATCATGATCACGTTGGCGTTCGCGCAGATGATCTATTATTTCGCCATTTCCTGGCCGGCTTATGGCGGGGAAGACGGATTGTCGATCTATGTGCGCAACGGGTTCCCGGGGCTTAATACCCTTGATCCGATCAGCTTCTTTGCGCTTTGTGCGGTGATGCTGGGGATTTCAATGGTGTTTTCGGCCGTTCTGATCCGGTCACGCTTTGGTCTGGCATTGCAAGGGGCGCGTCAGAACACGCAGCGTATGACCGCCGTTGGCATTGCGCCCTTCCGCATTCGTCTGGTGGCCTTTGTGATTTCGGCAATGATTACGGCCTTGGCAGGGGCGCTTTATGCCGATCTCAACCGGTTTGTCAGCCCCAGCATGCTGTCCTGGCATATGTCGGGTGAGATCATGGTGTTTGTGATTCTGGGCGGGGTTGGACGTTTGTTCGGACCCCTCGCAGGGGCCGGGCTTTACATCATCCTTGAACATCTTCTGGGTGGGGTTTGGGAATTCTGGCAATTGCCGCTTGGTGTGTTGCTGTTGATTGTTGTTCTGTTTGCCCGTGGCGGACTTGTCGGTGTATTGGCGGGGGAACGCAAACATGCCTGATGCCATTCTTTCACTTTCAAAAGTCACCAAACAGTTTGGATCGCTGCTGGCGAGTGATGCGGTAACGCTTGATCTGCGTCCCGGCGAAATTCACGCCCTGATCGGCCCGAACGGGGCGGGGAAATCGACCCTGATCAAACAGATCGCCGGCGAGATCAAATCAGACAGTGGCGAGATCCATTTCAACGGCCAAAACATCAACGAACTTGATGCGGTTGCACGGTCGCGTATGGGGCTTGCCAGAACGTTTCAGGTATCATCCTTGATGCCGGAGTTCTCGGTGCTGCAGAACGTGATGCTTGCCCGCCAATCGGTCAGCGGCAAGGTGTTTCGGTTCTTTCGCCCGGTTTTAAGCGACGCATCACTGGTTGAACCGGCGATGGCGCAGCTTGAACGGGTTGGTCTGGCCGATCGTGCGCAAATGCGTGCGGCCGATATTTCGCACGGTGAACGTCGGCAGCTTGAAATGGCGGTCGCCTTGGCGCTTGAACCAAAAGCGTTCCTGTTGGATGAACCAATGGCAGGCATGGGGCCCGAAGGGTCCAAACGTCTGACCGGGTTCCTTGATACTTTGCGCGGGCAGGCCCCGATCCTTTTGGTCGAACATGACATGGATGCGGTCTTTGCCTTGGCAGACCGGATTTCTGTTCTGGTCTATGGCCGGGTGATTGCCACCGGGACGGTTGATGAAATTCGCGGCAATGATGACGTGAAACGTGCCTATCTCGGGGAGGACGCCTGATATGACTGCACTTCTCGAACTCAATGGGGTGACCGCCTATTACGGTGCTTCACAGGCCTTGTTTGGCATTGATCTGTCGCTGAATGAAGGCGAGGCGGTTGCGCTTATGGGCCGCAATGGCATGGGCAAGACCACCACGATCAAAACCATCTGTCGCATGATGGAACATCGGGATGGTTCAATCCGCTTTGCCGGACAGGATCTGGCAAAAATGCCATCGCACAAGGCCGCCCGTCTTGGTCTTGGTCTGGTGCCGGAAGGCCGCCGGTGCTTTGCCCGTTTAAGTGTGATGGAAAACCTGATTGCGGCGGCCCGTCCCGGCGAATGGGATTTTGACCGGGTGGCCGGCTTGTTCCCGCGCCTTGCCGAACGGCGTGATCAAAAGGCGATGACGCTTTCGGGTGGGGAACAACAGATGCTGGCCATTGGCCGGGCCTTGATGACCAATCCGCGTTTGCTGATTTTGGACGAAGCGACCGAGGGATTGGCACCCGTTGTCCGGCAGGAAATCTGGGCTGCGATCAATCAGTTGAAACAGTCGGGTTTGACGATCCTTGTCGTTGACAAGTCGCTCAAAGAACTTTCAGGTGTCGCTGATCGATACGTGGTTGTCGAAAAGGGCGTCACAGCGTGGACCGGTGCGGTTAACGAGCTGACCGACGCGCTTGCCGACCGGTATCTGGGGGTCTGATATGGCAGTCTTCACCTATCGGCAAAAAGTCCTGTTTCAACATTGCGATCCGGCGGGGATTGTCTTTTACCCCCGCTATTTTGAAATGGTGAATGCCACGGTTGAAGAATGGTTTGATGTTGTGATCGGCTGTGGTTTTCCAACCATGCATGGTCCGATGCAGGTTGCTGTTCCGACAGCGGGCCTGACCATCGCGTTTACCGCGCCAAGCATGCTGGGTGATTTGCTGGAATTTAAACTCGAACCGCTGCGCATCGGACGATCCAGCCTTGATCTGGAAATCGTCGCGCTTGCCGGGGACGAACAACGCCTGAAATCAAGTTTAACATTGGTCTTTACGAAAAAAGGGGCCGGAAAGTCGGTGGCATGGCCTGATGACTTGCGTGCCAAAATCGAAAAAGAAATCAATCAAGTGGTAGAAAAAAATGCATAAAATCGTTCAGCCAGACGGATGGAAAGAGCCCAAGGGATATGCAAACGGTGTGTTGGCAGAAGGTGCGACACTGTATATCGGAGGACAAATTGGCTGGAACGCCGATCAGGTCTTCGTTGCCAAGGATTTTGTCGGTCAGATGGAACAGGCGCTTAAAAACATTGCCGCCGTTCTTGAAGCTGGCGGTGGCAAACCGGAACATTTGACACGCCTGACATGGTATGTGACCGACAAAAAGGAATATCTCGCCAAACAGCGCGAAGTCGGTCAGGCCTACCGTAATGTTCTTGGCAAAAACTTCCCGGCGATGACCATGGTTGTGGTCAATGCATTGGTCGAAGATGAAGCCATGATCGAGATCGAAGCAACGGCGGTTATTCCGCACTAAGACCGTTATCGATCACGTTCCGAGACGCAAAGGGCAGCATCAGAATGCTGTCCTTTGTCCGTTCGGGGTGTCAGGCTTTCCTTACATGCAGTCTATCATAGAACAAAATCGTCGCGATTGACGCTACGGCATGCGCCAATTGCGTGCGATAACAACCGGCTTGCGACCAACGGTTTTGCTTTTCCGCCTCTGCTGATTTAGGGTCAGGACTCATTAATTTGATTGGAATGGCAGTCGTTATATTTGCGAACTCCAAGGAAAAGCCCGCAGGGCGGGTTGGTATCCCGTACAAGGGTTTTGACGCCGGAGTTCGCAAATATAACGACTGTCATTCGGATCAATCGGATTTGCACGGGCTACTTTGTCGCAAAACATTGAAAGATAAATATCTTCCTGCTGATTCGCTTCGCGTATCCGCACAAATCTGATTGACCATTCCAAACAAATTAATGAGTCCTGACCCTAAGCTTTTTGAAAATAAAAATAAGTTTCAGCGGAGGAAGGTTATGAAATCGAACGTCTTGGGTGCGCCCGAAACGGCGACACCCGCCGTTGGCAATGATGAAAATTACAGCGCGCCGGGCCCGGAATTTGGTCCCTGGCTGGAAAAGGCATCCATTCTGATTGTCGATGACGAACCGGGGATGCGCAATTTTCTGGTCCGCACCCTTGGTCCGCGGGCCAAACGGGTTGAAGAGGCCGCCGATTGCGAAGCTGCCACCGCCCTTTTGGATCAACACCATTTCGACGTCGTTATTCTGGATAACATCATGCCGGGTAAAAGCGGGGTCGAATGGCTGACCGAACAGCGCGAGATCGGCTTTTTCTCTGATGCCATTCTCATGACGGCCTATGCCGACCTTGATACCGCGATCAAGGCATTGCGCGCCGGGGCGGTGGATTTTGTTTTAAAACCATTTCGCTCCAACCAGATTTTAAATGCGGTTGCCCGTTGTCTTGACCGGATGCGGTTGCGCCGTGAAAACCATGTGTTGCGTCACGAACTGCGTGCGACATCCGATCATGTGTTGCTGCGTGACAAACTGATTGGCTATTCAGCCCAAATTCAGGAAATCCGCGAAACCATCGCCCGTGTCGCGCCCTTGCCAACCTCGATCCTGATTTCGGGGCAAAGCGGGACGGGTAAGGAAGTCACAGCACGCTCCTTGCACGCCTTATCGGACCGCGTGCAAAAGCCGTTTGTGCCGATCAATTGTGCCGCCATCCCGTCTGAAATGATCGAGGCCGAGCTGTTTGGTCATGTCAAAGGCGCCTTTACCGGCGCGCAATCGGCCCGCGATGGATTGTTCATGCATGCACAGGGCGGAACCCTGTTCTTGGATGAAGTGGGCGAGCTGTCGCTTGCCACCCAAAGCAAACTTTTGCGCGCAATTGAAAGCCGCCGTATCCGCCCGGTTGGATCGGAACGCGAAGCCCCGGTGGATTTGCGGTTTATCTTTGCCACCAATGCCGATCTTGAGGCCGAAGTCGAAGCCGGGCGTTTCCGGGCCGATCTGTTTTACCGGATCAATGTCATGCATATTGAAATGCCGCCCCTGCATGAGCGCGGTGATGATGTGCTTGAACTGGCGGAACTGTTCATGACCAAGCTTTCCAAACAGCTTGGCGTGCGACAGGTGCCAATGGATGGTGCGGTGCGTGCCGGGCTTACGCGCTATGACTGGCCGGGCAATGTGCGTGAATTGCGAAATCTGATTGAACGCACTTTGATCCTTGGCCGCTTCCCTGATGAGTTTCGCGAAGAACGCGCAGATCAGGGATCGGCCGTTGAAGGCGATGAAACACTTGATGAAATGGAACGCCGTCACATTCTGGCGATGCTTTATAAAACCGGCGGCAATCGTAACGAAGCTGCCCGGCGTCTGGGGGTCTCGCGCAAGACGATTGATCGTAAATGCGCAAGCTGGGATCTGTGATGAAAGCTTTGTCGCTGTTTGGTTTAAAGCGACCCAAGCGGACCCGGTCGGTGCGGTTCAAGCTGTTGGCGATTGCACTTTTGCCAACCCTTGTCATCTTGCCTTTGTTGCTTGGCGTGATGATGGTGCGGTGGAATTCCAAATTTGATGCCCTTCTGACATCAAAGGTCAGCGGCGATTTGACCATTGCCCATCAATATTTCGCCCATATTCTTGAAAACACCGGCGAACAAATTGAATCTTTGGGGCAATCGGTGGCCTTTCGCACCGTTCTGACATCCGAAGATCCCGATGCGGTTAATGCCCTGCTGGCCAAACGCCAGCGCGATCTGGGTCTTGATTTCCTGTATCTGATCGATGGGGTGGATCAAAGTGGTGCGTTCAATGGCGATGATAACTGGCCCGTTATCGCCAGTGCCTTTGCCGGGCAATCATCCACCAGCGTTGATATTTTCAGCAATACCGATCTTGCCGCGATCTCGCCTGACCTTGCGGCGCGCGCGCAACTTGATTTAATTGAAACACCCAATGCGGTGCCAACCACCCGCAATGCCGAAACACGGGGCATGGTCGTGCATTCCGCCAGCCACGTTACCCTGCCATCGGGTGGGGACGGGGCCTTGGTTGGTGGTATTTTGCTTAATCAGAATTTGGGCTTCATTGATACGATCAATGATCTGGTCTATCGGCAAAGCAGCCTGCCCGAAGGAAGCCAGGGCACGGCAACGCTGTTTCTTGATGATGTCCGGGTCAGCACCAATGTCCGCCTGTTTGCTGATCGCCGTGCATTGGGCACACGGGTTTCAGGTATTGTGCGCAAGACCGTGCTTGAAGATGGCAAAGTCTGGCTGGACCGGGCCTTTGTGGTTAATGACTGGTACATATCGGCCTATGAGCCGATCAAGGACAGTTATGGCAAACGGGTCGGGATGCTCTATGTCGGCTTTCTCGAAGCCCCCTTTGCCCAGACCAAATATGAAAGCCTGCTGATCCTGATCGGGGCGTTTTTGTTTGTCGCGGCCCTGTCTGTTCCGATATTTCTGCGCTGGGCGCGCGGCATATTCAAACCGCTTGAACGGATGACCAATACGATTGGCCGGGTCGAAAATGGCGATTTTTCCGCACGGACCAACCTTAATCAGGTCCATGATGAAATCTCGCTGGTGGCAGAACATCTTGATGATCTGCTTGATCAGGTGCAGGAACGCGATAAACGCCTGCGCGCGTGGAATGATCAACTTAATGCCCGGGTTGATGCCCGGACGCGCGAATTGCGTGATGCCAATCAGGCACTTGAAACCACCACCAAACAATTGATCATGTCTGAAAAGCTGGCCGCCATCGGTGAAATCACCGCTGGCGTTGCCCATGAAATCAATAACCCGGTTGCGGTTATTCAGGGCAACCTTGATGTTTTGCGCGAACTTTTGGGCGATCATGTAAGGCTGGCCGATACAGAAATCCGTCTGATTGATGAACAGGTTAATCGCATCAATCTGATCGTGACCAAGCTTCTGCAATTTGCCAAACCCGAAGAATATGCTGGTTTCGTTGAACGCCATAGCGTCGGGCAGGTGATCGATGATTGCCTGCCACTGGTCGCCCATCTGCTGGGCCGGGCCGAGATCGAAGTTGTCCGCGAACAAACCTCCACCCGACTGGTTTTGATGAACCGAACCGAATTGCAACAGGTCCTGGTTAATCTGATGGTCAATGCCCTGCATGCGATGCCGGACCGCGGCACATTGACCCTGATTGATGCCGATAGTGACCGCGATGGCAAACCGGGCATTCTGATCACGGTGCGCGATACCGGATCGGGCATGGATGCAAAGGTGCTGAACCGTATCTTTGATCCGTTCTACACCACCAAACGCCGCGAGGGGACGGGTCTTGGCCTGTCTATCACCAAGACCCTGATTGATCGACAAAGCGGTGCGCTCGATGTGCAAAGCAAACCCGGTCAGGGCACAACCTTTACCATCTGGCTGCCCGAGGTGAATTAACCCCTAAAGCCCGAAAGTCACATGACCCTTGTCGTCAATGGCCCATGCCGGGTTCCATGCAATTTCCCATGCATGACCATCGGGGTCGGCAATGTATCCTCTTAACCCGCCATATGGCGGCGCATCGGCAGGGCGAAGCACCTTGCCGCCATGATCAATCAACCGCGCCATAAGCGGTTTGACATCATCGATCTTGGGCACATTATGCGCCAATGAACTGGCCGAGGAAGCCGTTGGCGCGGGGCGTTTCATGTCGGTAAGAAGGGCATCTTCAAGCCAGGTGCCCAGAACAAGCCCGTTCATTTGATAGAAAATGATTTCGGCATTCTCAAAGATCGGGACCCAGCCAAACCCGTTTGCATAGAAATTGCGCGAACGGCAAAGGTCTTTGATACCAAGTGTGATGATGGAAATCTGTTGTTGCATGGCCATTACTTTCTTTTGACGTGCGCGGGATTGCACACGTTGTGAAAGTCTTGGGCCGTTACAATGCAACGGAAGGACCCGCTTTGCGGGGACCGGGCTAACCGCACCGAACCTAACCTGTTTCAGACAGGCGAATTTATACCAAAGCAGATCTGCTTTGGCAAAAGCCAAACCAAAATCCAGCGCAGTTTTCACAGCGAAAGCTTGGCGTACTTGCCCGCATTGCATCCTCGTTTTTCATTGAAAATGCTGCGATTGCGAGTGGACATTTTGTCCAAGCGGTGAATTTTGGCGCGACAAAGGTTGGACATTTTGTCCATGCGCGTGCGCTGCACTATCAGGATTTTACATCTTAAAATGACAGAAAATCAGGCAAGTAACTGAATGGCATAGAGATTGCGATGTTGAGAGTTCCGGATTTAACCGCGTTTGCCCTGCACCATCTCCGCATTTGGTGCGGAAGGGGGGCAAGAAAATCATAATACCGGGAGGAAACAACGTCATGTTTGATAAGCTAAAGAAAGAGCACATCGTCGCGGGCGACGATTTCAATCGCTGGAAAGTGCCGCCAGCATCCATTGCCATCCATCTTTGTATCGGTTCTGTCTATGCCTGGAGTATCTTCAACCCGCCACTGATCAAGGAATTCGGCGTCGTTGCCGCAAGTTCGGGTGACTGGGGACTTCAGTCTGTTGTCTGGATCTTTTCTGTAGCCATTGTCTTTCTTGGTCTTGCTGCTGCTTTTGGCGGCAAATGGCTTGAAGAAGTCGGCCCACGTATGGTTGGTGTCGTCGCGGCATTTTGCTGGGGCGGTGGTTTCATTCTTGGCGGGTTAGGTATTGCCGGTCATCAGTTGTGGCTGGTGTATCTCGGCTATGGCGTTCTTGGCGGGTGCGGACTTGGCCTTGGCTATGTCTCACCGGTTTCAACCCTGATTCGCTGGTTCCCGGATCGGCGCGGCATGGCAACCGGCATGGCCATTATGGGCTTTGGCGGTGGTGCAATGATCGCAACCCCGATCAAGGAAGCCTTGCTTGGGGCATTCTACAAAGTGCCCGATTATCTTGGTCCGGAAAGTGCCGTTAACCTTGTGACCGAAGGTGGCAAGCGGATGGCAGAAGTCGGCGGCCAGATGGTCGAAGTCGTGATTGCCGGTGCCGCACAAGTCGCCGCCGCCCCGGTTCCGATTGAAGAAGGTGTTTATATTGCAGGTACGGGCAATACCGGTGCTGCATCGACCTTCTTTACCCTTGGCGTTGCCTATTTCATCGTCATGATCATTGCGTCATTCTCCTACCGTGTACCGCGCGAAGGATGGCTGCCCAAAGGCTGGACCCCGCCGACGGCAGACACGGCGTCCAAACGCATGATCACGCATAAAAACGTTCACATCGACCAGGCGCTTAAAACCCCGCAATTCTATCTGCTGTGGATTGTCTTGTGCTTTAACGTGACGGCGGGCATCGGGGTGATTGGCGTTGCCAAGACCATGATGTTTGAAATCTTTGGCTCGACCTTGCCGTTGGTGGTGAACTCTGCGTTTGCGGCGACCTATGTGTTTATGATTTCGGTCTTTAACATGTGTGGCCGGTTCTTCTGGGCGTCGATGTCCGATTATATCGGGCGCAAGAATACCTATTACTGCTTCTTCATTCTGGGTATTGCGCTTTATCTGTCTATTCCGTTCTCTGCCGAACAGGTCAGCATCAACCCGGCTGTCACCTATCTGGTGATGTTCTATGCCGCGACCATGATCATCTTCACGATGTATGGCGGTGGTTTTGCAACGATCCCGGCCTATCTTGCCGATATCTTTGGCACCAAATATGTCGGTGGTATTCATGGGCGTCTTCTCACAGCCTGGAGTACCGCAGGTGTGCTTGGTCCGTTGGCCATTACCCAGCTGCGTCAAACCTCGGTCGTGAGTTCGATCAAGGATTTGGCCTCCAAGGTCGATCCGGCAGCCTTCCAGGCGAAGTTCGGTGCCGGCGTTGAACAGCTTGACCAACTGGTTGCAGCCAAAACCGTCACCATCGGGCGGTTGATGGAAATTGCACCGGCGGGGACGGTTGATCCGACCTCAAGCCTGTATAACACCACCATGTATGCGATGGCGGCTCTGTTGGCGATTGCTTTGGTCGCGAACAAACTGATCCGTCCAATCGACGAAAAACACTACATGGAAACCAAGGAAAGTGGTGCAACAGCATCCGGGCGCGAAGCAACGTCCGAAGCCTGACCTGACTTCGGGCGTCGATCACCGCACCCGTGATCGACGCCCGATTGGCTGACGAAGTCTGTCCGTCAGCCAAGCAGGGACATGATGGCACAGTCATGTCTCGGGTCCGGGCTTCGTTCATCCGGTTTGGACCCACGTTCTGTTGCAGGAATAACCTTTTGGCGTGTAAGGGCAATCGGTTATCCTGCAACTAGAACACCTGCCCCAAAATGGTGTTTGACCGAAAACAGGCGGTCCCGAAACAGACCGCGACCATTGCCAGAGCAAAGCATCTTAAAGCGGATGCCACATACGCCATGCTGGATAGAAAATGATCGATAAGCTTGAAATGTTTATGGTGCTTGCGCGACAGCAGCATTTTGGCCATGCCGCCGAAGAATGCGGCGTGACGCAGCCAACGCTGTCAAGCGCCTTGCGCCAGCTTGAAGACCATCTTGGTGTGGTTCTGGTTCGGCGTGGATCACGCTATCAAGGATTAACCCCCGAAGGCGAACGTGTTCTGGAATGGGCGCGCCACATTGTTGGCAGTACCCGGTCCATGCGCGATGAAATGCGTGCCATGCGGTTCGGCCTGACCGGACAAGTCCAGATTGCCGTCATTCCCACAGCCCTTTCAATGGTGCAGGAATTGACGACACCGTTTCGCGAAAAACATCCTGATGTAACCTTTGCGATTTTGTCCCGCACGTCGAGTGAAATTCAGGCGCTGCTGGATGATCTGCAAATTGATGTCGGGATTACCTATCTTGATAACGAACCGCTTGGGCGGGTGACATCGATCCCGCTTTATTACGAACGCTATCATCTGGTGACGTCAAACTTCGCCGATATTGGCGACCGCGAAAGCATCACCTGGCGCGAAGCGGCAGAATTCCCGTTATGCCTGCTGACCCCGGATATGCAAAACCGACGGATCATTAATCAGCATTTGAAAGAAGCCGGGGCACGGATCAGTCCCACGCTTGAAAGTGATTCAATGATTGCCCTGTTTACCCATGTTCATACAGGAAACTGGGCCAGCATCATGCCGGTTAAAATGATCAAGGAATTCAGCATGCATGACCGGGTCAAATCAATCCCGATCATTGAACCCGATGCAGCCCATCTGGTCGGCATGATTGCCGCCAAACGTGAACCGGCAACCCCGGTTGTCTCGGCCTTGCTCAAAGAGGCAAAGCTTTTGTCTGAACTGGAAAAGGCGTGATAGCGGCTTGATAGGTTTACGCTATCGCGTAACGGGACGGCTTTATTGAACAGGCGATCTATATCGCTGACACTGCTTGGAAGAACGTAAGAAGAATAAAAAAAATCCATAGACTGCTTAGTGAGAGAGGCTGGCATGTCAAATCAGATCGAGGAACACAGCGTCCGGGTTGCGGATATTTGCGACCAGATGTCCGGGCTGGAAGGCCCGTTATTACCAATCTTGCACGAAGTGCAGGAGGAATTTGGCCATATCCCCGATGGGGCAATCCAAACCATTTCAAAGAAGCTGAACCTCAGCCGGGCCGAAGTCCACGGGGTTGCCAGTTTCTATCATGACTTCCGCGAAGAAAAAGCAGGCAAGCATGTCATCAAAATCTGCCGGGCCGAAGCCTGTCAGGCAATGGGGGCAGATCAGCTTGGTGAACAGGTGCGCCGCCACTTGAAAGTGGACTGGTCGCAAACCACCACTGACTGCAAAGTCACACTGGAGCCGGTCTTTTGCCTTGGCCTGTGTGCCTGCGCACCAGCCGCCATGGTCGATGGCAAACTTGTCGGTCGGGTCAGCACAGATCGCATGAACCGTATCCTTGATGAGGTGCGGTCATGAGCATCAAGGTCTATGTCCCGCTTGATTCCGGTTCTGTTGCATTGGGGGCCGATGACGTCGCGACCGCAATTGCCAAAAAGGCCGCAACGCATGGTGCCGATATCAAAGTCGTGCGCAACGGATCGTTTGGCATGTATTGGCTTGAACCGATGGTCGAGGTCGAAACACCCGATGGTCGTGTCGCCTATGGCCCGGTTTCCGTTGAAGATATCGATGGTCTGTTCGCATCTGATTTCCTAAACGGTGGAGAACATGCGCTTTCCCTTGGCAAGACACAGGATATTCCGTTCCTGAAAAACCAGTCGCGCCTGACCTTCCAGCGCTGCGGGGTAATCGATCCGCTATCACTGGAAGATTACCGGGCCCATGACGGCCTGACCGGACTGGAAAACGCGCTTAAGATGACGGATGCCGAAATCGTCAAATCCGTGACCGATAGCGGCCTGCGCGGGCGTGGCGGGGCGGGTTTCCCCACGGGGATTAAATGGAACACGGTGCGCGAAGCACCGGGCGATCAGAAATACATTGTCTGTAACGCCGATGAAGGCGATAGCGGCACCTTTGCTGATCGCATGATCATGGAAGGCGAGCCGTTTGTTCTGATAGAAGGCATGATCATTGCCGGTTTGGCGACCGGTGCGAACAAGGGATATGTCTATACCCGCTCGGAATATCCCGTCGCCATCCGCATCATGACCGAGGCAATTGAAGTCGCCCGTGCTGCCGGGCTTTTGGGCGAAAACGTCCTTGGATCCGGCAAGGTGTTTGACATGGAAGTCCGCGTGGGTGCCGGGGCCTATGTTTGCGGCGAAGAAACATCGCTTTTAAACAGCATGGAAGGCAAACGCGGTGTTGTCCGTGCCAAGCCACCATTGCCCGCCCTTGAAGGGTTCCTTGGTCGTCCGACCGTTGTTAACAACGTTATCTCGTTGTGTTCAGTGCCGGTTATTCTTGAAAAGGGCCCCGAATTTTACCGCGATTTCGGCATGGGCCGATCCCGTGGCACCATCCCGATCCAGATTGCAGGCAATGTAAAACATGGCGGCCTTTACGAGATCGGCTTTGGTCTGACGCTGGGCGAAATCGTTGATCACATTGGCGGTGGCACAGCAACCGGACGCCCGGTAAAGGCGGTTCAGGTTGGCGGTCCGTTGGGGGCGTATTTTCCACGGGAACTGTTTGATACGCCGTTCGATTACGAAGAATTCACCAAGCAAAATGGCCTGATTGGTCATGCGGGTGTGGTCGTGTTTGATGACACGGTCGATATGATGAAACAGGCCCGTTTCGCCATGGAATTCTGTGCGATTGAATCCTGTGGTAAATGCACACCGTGCCGCATCGGATCGATCCGGGGCACCGAAGTTGTCGATAAGCTTGAACGCGGTGAAGACCCGGAATTGCAGATCGAATTGCTGACTGATCTTTGTGAAACCATGAAGTTCGGATCGCTGTGCGCATTGGGGGGCTTTACGCCTTATCCCGTCATGAGCGCCCTTACCCATTTCCCTGATGATTTCAAGCCACGTGCGCTTGACATAGCTGCGGAGTGAGAACGATGTCCTTGATCAAAGAAGTCGACTACGGAACCCCCGCCGCCCAATCGGATAAAACCGTCACGCTCAAGATTGATGGCAAAGACGTAACCGTGCCGGAAGGCACATCGGTGATGCGCGCCTCGATGGAGGCGGGCATCAAGGTGCCAAAACTGTGCGCGACCGATATGGTCGATGCGTTCGGGTCATGCCGCCTGTGTCTGGTAGAGGTCGAAGGCCGCAACGGCACACCGGCATCCTGCACCACCCCTGCTGCTGACGGCATGGTTGTGCATACCCAGACCGATCGTCTGAAGAAAATCCGCAAAGGCGTGATGGAACTTTATATTTCCGATCATCCGCTTGATTGCCTGACCTGTGCGGCCAATGGCGATTGCGAACTGGAAGACATGGCAGGGGCCGTTGGCCTGCGCGATGTGCGCTACGGCTATGACGGTGGCAACCATGTCAAGGTCCGCCAGAACGGCGAAGAAAATCCGCGCTATATGGCAAAGGATGAGACCAACCCCTATTTCACCTATGACCCGTCAAAATGCATTGTCTGTTCGCGCTGTGTGCGGGCCTGCGAAGAAGTGCAGGGCACCTTTGCCTTGACCATCGAAGGCCGCGGCTTTGAAAGCCGCGTGTCACCGGGCATGCACGAAGATTTCCTTGATTCCGAATGCGTGTCTTGCGGGGCCTGTGTACAGGCCTGCCCGACGGGCACGTTGCAGGAAAAATCCGTGATCGAAATCGGACAGCCGGAACATTCGGTTGTCACCACCTGTGCCTATTGCGGGGTCGGGTGTTCGTTCAAGGCGGAAATGCGCGGCGAAGAACTGGTGCGCATGGTGCCCTATAAGGATGGTAAGGCCAACCGCGGGCATTCCTGTGTCAAAGGGCGCTTTGCCTATGGCTATGCCAGCCACAAGGACCGCATCCTTAATCCCATGATCCGCGAAAGTGTTGATGATCCCTGGCAGGAAGTCAGTTGGGAAGAAGCCCTTCGCTATACCGCCGATAAGTTCAAAGGCATTCAGGCGAAATACGGCAAGGGGGCTTTGGGCGGGATCACGTCATCGCGCTGCACGAACGAGGAAACCTTCCTTGTTCAAAAACTGATCCGTGCCGGGTTTGGCAATAACAATGTTGATACCTGTGCGCGTGTTTGCCATTCGCCAACCGGTTATGGCCTTAAAACCACGTTCGGGACTTCTGCCGGGACGCAGGATTTTGATTCTGTTGAACATACCGATGTTGTGATCCTGATCGGGGCCAACCCGACCGACGGGCACCCTGTTTTTGCATCGCGTTTGAAAAAACGCCTGCGCGAGGGGGCAAAACTGATCGTGATTGATCCACGCCGGATTGATCTTGTCCGATCCCCCCATATCGAAGCCGTGGCACATCTTCCGCTGCGTCCGGGAACCAACGTTGCTGTTTTGACGTCATTGGCCCATGTCATCGTGACCGAAGGCCTGTTTGACGAGGCGTTCGTGCGTGAACGCTGTGACTGGGATGAATTCCAGGATTGGGCAACATTCGTTTCTGACCCAAAACACAGCCCCGAAGCCATCAACCTGATCACGGGTGTTGACCCGGAAATCATGCGCACAGCGGCCCGCGAATTTGCCATGGGCGGTAATGGTGCGATTTATTACGGGCTGGGTGTGACCGAACATAGCCAAGGTTCAACCACCGTAATGGCGATTGCCAATCTGGCCATGGCGACCGGCAATATCGGGCGTCCGGGTGTGGGTGTTAACCCGCTGCGCGGTCAGAACAATGTGCAGGGGGCCTGTGATATGGGCTCCTTCCCGCATGAATTACCGGGATATCGTCATATTCAAGATACGGCGACCCGCGATATCTTTGAAGATATCTGGGGTGTCAAACTTGATGACGAACCGGGGCTTCGTATTCCCAATATGCTTGATGCGGCTGTCGAAGGCACGTTCAAGGGCATCTATATTCAGGGCGAAGACATTCTTCAATCTGATCCGGATACCAAACATGTCGCCGCCGGTCTTGCCGCGATGGAATGTGTTGTCGTGCATGACCTGTTTTTGAACGAAACGGCAAACTACGCCCATGTGTTCCTGCCCGGATCGACCTTCCTTGAAAAGGACGGGACATTTACCAATGCCGAACGCCGCATTAACCGCGTGCGTAAGGTCATGACGCCCCTTAACGGCTTTGCCGATTGGGAAGTCACCCAGAACCTTGCGCGGGCGATGGGACTTGATTGGAATTACACCCATCCGTCACAGGTGATGGCTGAAATTGCCGCCACCACACCGGGCTTTGCCAATGTCACCTATGATCTGTTGGACCGCGACGGTTCGGTCCAGTGGCCATGTAATGACAAGGCACCCAAGGGAACGCCGGTCATGCATATGGATGGCTTTGTTCGCGGTAAGGGCAAGTTTGTTGTCACGGAATATGTCGCAACCGATGAACGTACCGGACCGCGCTTCCCGCTTCTTCTGACAACGGGACGTATCCTGAGCCAGTATAACGTTGGTGCCCAGACGCGCCGTACCGAAAACACCACATGGCATCAGGAAGACCTTCTGGAAATCCATCCCCATGATGCCGAACAACGTGGGGTTCGCGATGGTGACTGGATCCGTCTGGTTTCCCGATCTGGCGAAACATCCCTTCGCGCCACCATAACAGATCGCGTTGCACCGGGGGTTGTTTACACAACCTTCCACCATCCGGGCACACAGGCCAACGTGATCACCACCGACTTCACCGACTGGGCGACCAATTGCCCGGAATATAAGGTGACAGCCGTTCAGGTCTCGTCAAGTAACGGGCCAAGCGACTGGCAGGTGGAATATGATCGTCAGGCCGAACATTCGCGCCGGATCAAACCGCGTGTGGATGCCGCCGAATAGGATATACTGCCGGGCACTGTGCTATGATCGTTATCGTACAGCGCCCGGCAATCCTGTCCTGTACAGAAAAGTTTACAGTCAAAGAGTAAAGTTCATGGCACCTGACAAGCTTGTCTATATGGCCAATCAGATCGCGACCTTTTTCAAATCCAAACCCCACGCAGAAGGGGTTGCCGGTGTTGCAGGCCATATCAATGATTTTTGGGAACCCCGCATGCGCAAACAGTTGTTTGGCCTGATTGCTGATCAGTATGACGGGATTGACCCGCTGGTTCTTGAAGCAGCCCCTTCGATCCGCAAGGTCAAAGAAACCGCATGAATTCCAAATCATCAGACAATTATATTGTTGATGGTCGGGACCTTGATCTGGCCCGTGCTGTTGCGCATTCAGACGGAAATGACGATGCGCCAATGGCCTTGCAGGCCGAAGTCCCCGCTGCCCTGACCTTTAACGGGCGATCCCATGCGGTGATGATGGTTTCCCCGCAT
Source organism: Thalassospira sp. (assembly GCF_040218635.1). Classification (GTDB taxonomy): domain Bacteria; phylum Pseudomonadota; class Alphaproteobacteria; order Rhodospirillales; family Thalassospiraceae; genus Thalassospira. The sequence continues at coordinate 157,144 of NZ_JAVJRB010000010.1, read as the reverse complement.
GATCTCGAAGATTTCATGAGCGGATTTGCCCTGTCCGAAGGCATTGCCGATGATATATCCCAGATCACATTGCGCGATGTGCGCAAAACCCTTCAGGGCTATGTGATTGAGGCCGATTTGCATGAAGACGCATTTGATCGACTGGATGCGCGCCAACGCACGTTAGAAGGTCGATCTGGCTGCGGTCTGTGCGGGGTTCAGTCGCTTGACGCGGTTGCGATGGATAAAATCGGCACGGTCACACCGGGCAATATGCCACAGGATATTGTCCTGCAGGCCATTGATGCGTTACCCGATCATCAAACGCGCAACCGTGAAGGCGGGGGGCTTTTACATGCCAGTGCGTTTGTCGATGTTAGCGGTAACATCAAACTGACCCGCGAAGATATCGGCCGCCACAATGCCCTTGATAAAGTGCTGGGGGCTGTTGCCCGTCAGGGGATTGATACTGCCGGTGGGTTTATTCTGATGACCAGTCGCTGTTCATATGAAATCGTCACCAAAACCGTTCAATGCGGTGTCGGGGGGCTTGTGACCTTGTCCGGGCCAACATTGACGGCTGTGAACCTTGCGCGCCAAGCAGGGCTGACATTGATTTGTCGGGAAAGACGCGGGCTATTTCGCCGCTTTGCGTAACAGTCGACTTTTCGGGACGGTACCCAAAAAACGTCTTAGGTCGAATCCCGCGCAATAATTTCAAATCCGATATCAATTGATTTGGTTGGCAGGGGCTTATTTTCAATTCGTGCTACCAATGCCTCTGCCGCCTGTTTGCCAAGATAGGGGCGGTTGACTTCAACCGTGCTTAGGGCCGGGAGGGTAAAGGGTGAAAAGTTCTGATTGCCAAAGCCGATCACGGCAATGTCTTGCGGAATACGAAGACCGCGCACCTGTGCTTCGATCAGGACACCATGGGCCAAAAGATCCGAGCTGCACATTATGATGCCGTTCTTGAAACCCTTTTCCAATCCGGATGACAGGCCATTGCGCCCGCGTTCAATTGTTGCCCCGGCTTCATAAAGAACTTCGATGGGGGCATTACCGGTTAATTGCCCGAACTGGGCGGCAAATGAGTCCTTGCGGCGAAGGGCGCGTTCATCCCCCGCCGAGACAATCAACGCCTTGTCATATCCGCGTTCAACCGCATGGCGGGCCACGGCTTCACCGGCCTTGATATGCGAAAACCCGATACAGACATCAAGCGGACTTTCCGTCAGGTCCCAGACTTCCACCACCGGAATGCCCGCACCAAGCAACATGCGTTTACAGCCCGCTGAATGATGGATGCCGGTGAGAAGAACACCATCGGGGCGGCGGCTGAGCATGGTGGCGACAACGGCCTGTTCTTCTTCCTGGGAAAAACCGGTTTCAGCCATCAGAACGTGATAGCCGGACCCGCGAATAACATCGATAAAGTTTTGCATCAGGTCGCCATAGATCACGTTGGTAATCGATGGCACCAGGGCAGCAATCAGTTTGCTGCGTTTGGAGGCCAATGCACCGGCGACCATGTTGGGCACATATCCGGTCAGCTCAATCGCATCCTGAATACGTTGCATGGTTTTGGCGGAAACTTTTTTGGGATCACTCAGCGCCCGTGAAACTGTGACTTGCGATACACCTGCAATCCGACCGACTGTCTCCATCGTGACAGTGCCGCCTTTGATCTCGGTTGCAATGATCGGATCACTGTTTTTCGGTGTGGCTGACAAGTGTTTTTGTCTCTTGATCTATTGGCCGTGCACGTTGAAATGCAGGGCGATTGTGAAGTCCATAACCGGCTGAAACAACCTGTTTTTGGACATTACATCAGCGATAAAAGGCGGGCAAGAAGCGTGGTCTGGGTGATGACCGTGTTACAGCACAGGGAGGGAACTGTCGCTTCTTGCCCAGGTGTATTTCATTTAGTTGTCTGATCCATTTTCCATGCGGTGTTTCTTACGCGCGACCGAGATCGAAAAGGCAATCGACAGCGCAATCAGGACCCATAGCAATCCGGCGATCCAGCTTTTGGTAAAGAAGATCGAAAGTGTGCCAAATGATTCCAGACTTTTGACGAAATAGATTTCGGCAGACGGGCCAAGGATGAAGCCGATGATAAAGGGCGCGATTTCAAGGCCAACCTTATGGGCGAAATAGCCAAACAGCCCAAAGATCAGAAGCGTCCAGACATCAAACATCACGCCGTAATTGATCGTATAGGCCCCGACAACGCACATCATCAGAATGATCGGGAACAGGATGTTTTTCGGAACCGTGACCACCTTGGCCAGATGACGGATGGCAAAGACCATGACAAGGAACATCACGATATTTGCCACCAGCATGGCAATGATCATGGCATTCCACGTCACCGGATTGTTGCCGATGAAAAGCGGGCCAACCTGAATACCCTGCAGGGTAAAGGCACCGATCAGAATGGCGGTGGTTGAATCACCGGGAATACCAAGCGACAATAACGGGACCAAGGCACCACCGGTCAGGCCATTATTGGCACTTTCCGATGCAATCACACCTTCTGGTGCGCCCTTGCCGAATTTCTCCGGGTTCTTGGAAAAGTTCTTTTCCTGACTATAGGCCAGAATGGACGCGGCACTGCCGCCAACGCCGGGAAGAATGCCGACAAAGGTGCCAATGGCCGATGACCGAAACAGATTGACGATCTGACCTTTGAACACTGAAATCTTGAACGGCTTGCCGCCGATCTTAACACCCGAAAGTCCCTGACCTTCTTTCATGCCTTGTTCGGCTTCTATCAGGATGGTTGCCAACCCAAACAGGCCGATCAGAACCGGCAGTAGGGAAAAGCCGCTTTCAAGATAATATTCAAGGAATTCCGGGACGAGGCGCAATTCGCCATTGCCGCCGCGCGAAATGTCATAGGCGCCGATCAGACTGATGAAAATGCCCAAAAAACCGCTGAAAATCCCAACCAGAAGGCTGCTTGAAAGGGCAGCCATCACAGTCAGGGCAAAGAAGATGATCAGGAATTTTTCGATATAGGAAAACTTGATCGCAAAATCGGCCAGTGCCGGGGCAAACAGGTAAAGTGCAGCAAGGCTGATCAAACCACCGACAAGCGAGGATGTGATGCCGATCTTAAGGGCACGTTCGCCTTCGCCCTTCTGGGTCATCGGATAGCCATCAAGGGTGGTCGTGATCGAGGATGGCGTGCCCGGAATGTTCAGCAAGATCGCCGGAACCAGACCGCCGGAAATGCCCCCGACATACAGGCCCAGCAAAAGAGCCAACCCGTTTTCAAGACCAAGCGAATAGGTCAGCGGCAAGCAGACAGCAACGGCCATGGTTGCCGTCATGCCGGGGATGGCACCGAAAATGATGCCGATCACGGTGCCGACAGCGACCAAGGCGAAGAACAGCGGTGTCAGAATGGATAGGAGTTCCATGATAAATCTCTTGGCTCAATCCGCGCCAGAACGGGGTCTGTATCGGACCCTTAAGGCAGCGAAATATTGAAAAGTTCGGACAGGATGTACCAGACGACACTTGGCGCGATGATCGCGTTTGCGGCTGCGATGGTAAGGGTTCGACTGCTTCGTTCATGCAAGAACAATGTGCTTAGCGCGAACAGATACGGGATCGAGCACAGGTAAAATCCAAGTCCTGTATTGGGGAAAATGTCCCCGACCGAGGGCATGGCCATAAAATAGATCACGGTAAGACCCAGCGTGCCAAAGAAACGCTTATGGTCGATGCCTGCGGGCCACCATGCGCCATTGGTCACTGTTGCCAGCATGGTGCGGCCACGGGTGATCAGAATGGAAATAAACAAAATCCCCAAAATTACGGCGATAATCGTGGGAAAAATCGTGTGTGACGTGCTGAAATCAATCGTCACATGAAAGGGGGAGTCAAACGACATGGGACGCCTCCGGACTGTGCCTGTTTTCCCCATGGTACTGATTTCCAGGCAATAGGGAAATCGGACAGGGGTATTTTTACGGGATTGGCGGTGGGTTCACATGCGTTCCACCAGATCAGGCAAAAGGGGCCCGGCATGGAAATGCCGGGCCAGCCAGTATTTTAGTTGGTTGCAATCGCGTCGATGACGTGACGGTATTCGTCGCGCTTTTCTTTCAGATACGCCGCTGCTTCAGCCTGTGGCTTGTAGTTCGGGATGAAGAACGATGCTTTCTGGGTTTTCTGGATTTCACCAGCGTCATAGATTTCTTTCAATGCGGTATCGATGGCCGCAATCTGTTCAGCATCCATGTCTTTGTTGAACAGCAAGAAGAATTCTTTGTCGAAGGTGAAGTCCTTGGAACCATCAAGGGTGACGCTGACATTCGGGGTGGTGAAGGCCAGAAGTTCGTCACGGGTGGTGTCGCCCATGCCTTCGGCATTTGCCTGTGCGATGGTTTCTTCGCGTGCGGTCAACCAGATAAAGCGCATTGCTTTTTGGTCATCGGCATCAAGCTGGGTGAACTGTTCGTTGGCCTGAACTGACCCGTTGATCACGTCGGCCTGACCATCAAACATCAGCTGGTTTTTATCAGCCTGCGAGCCGGTATTGACCGGAACGATATTGCCTTCCGAACCCGGATGTAGAACTTTGACAGCGTTTTTCAGTGCCGAGAAACCGATCTCGGAAACACCGCCTGCCTGAATGGCAACACGGACGCGCTGACCGGCAGCGGCTGCTGCGATCACGTCTTCCATGGACTGCATCGGCGAGTTTTTCGGAACAAGGTAAGCATTGCCCGGATTGATCGCGACGGTCGGGCCGACAACATAATTATCAAAGATGTCGTCATAGCCACGAACACCATACAGGTTCCCGAGATAGGACTGATCATGGAAAATCATGATCGTGGTGCCACGCGAATCGCGCTGCAAGGCCTTGAAAGCTTCGCTTGAACCAACCGCATCAACCTTTACATTGATGTCGAGTTTTTTGGCCAGTGCGTCGGCAACGATGGCGCTGTTCTGATAGGTGTCACCACCAGTTGATTTCGAACCGATTACAAGGCGAATGTTGCTGGGCAGATCAGCAGCAGAAGCCAGAACTGGCGATGCAACCATGGCAGCAAAACCTGCTGCTGCGGCGATGGATTTAAAAAGTGTGGTCATAAGATTCCTCCCGAATGACGCGTTCCTGATTGTGGGGGGTATCCCCGAGTTACCTGATGGTGTGGTTCCCATAAGGTGTTGGTGTTGCTTGTTCTTGTTGTTATTTAACTTGTAAATTTTCAAGCCGTATGTATGCGCATACATAATTTGATACATCTTGTTGTAATCCCTGTCAATCGCTGAATCTGTCGATTGTTTTGCGTGAATGTTTCTGCCGTTTTAGCCTGTAAGGATGCTTGACATCTTGTAAGTGTATGCGCATACATAGATCATCAATGAAAAGTACAGGCCAACCCTGATCGCATATAGAATGTTATGATCGGCAAAAGCCAAAAGACGGGAGGAACGCCATGTCCGACAAAATTAAAAAATCCGCAGAAGATCTTAGAAGTGCACGCTGGTTTGCGCCGGACGATCTGCGTTCATTTGGTCATCGATCACGCTTGATGCAGATGGGCCTTGATCCGGAAGACTGGACCGGGCGGCCGGTGATCGGCATCCTGAATACCTGGTCTGAGCTTAACCCGTGCCACGCCCATTTCCGCGAACGCGTTGGCGATGTGAAAAAGGGTGTCCATCAGTCTGGTGGTTTCCCGGTTGAGCTGCCGACCATTTCCGTTGATGAAAGTTTTACCAAGCCGACATCGATGCTGTATCGCAACCTGCTTGCGATGGAAGCCGAAGAAATGATCCGCTCGCACCCGCTTGATGGTGTGGTGCTGATGGGTGGGTGCGATAAAACCACGCCGGGTCTGGTGATGGGCGCATTGTCGGCCGGTGTGCCGATGATTTATCTGCCAGCCGGTCCGATGCTGCGCGGGAACTATGCCGGTAAAATTCTGGGATCCGGGTCGGATGCCTGGAAATACTGGGATGAACGCCGTGCTGGTAACATCAGTGACGAAGAATGGGTTGGTGTCGAAGGCGGCATTGCCCGGTCATATGGTCATTGCATGACCATGGGTACCGCATCAACCATGACCGCCATTGCCGAGGCGATGGGGCTGTGTCTTCCCGGTGCGTCGTCCATTCCGGCACCGGATGCCGGTCATATTCGGATGTCGACCCAATGTGGTCGCCGCATTGTCGATATGGTCTGGGAAGATTTGACCCCGGAAAAAATCGTCACCCCGGCATCAATCAAAAATTCTGCGATTGTTGCCATGGCAACCGGCTGTTCGACCAATGCGGTTGTTCACATGCTGGCCATGGCGCGCCGTGCGTCGATCAATCTGACACTTGATGATCTTGATGCACTTGGCCGGTCGACCCCGCTGATCGCCAATATTCGCCCGTCGGGCACGGGCGATTATCTGATGGAAGATTTCTATTACGCCGGTGGCTTGCGCGCCCTGATGGCCGAACTTGGCGACAAGCTTGATCGGTCGGTCATTACGGTGACGGGCAAGACGCTGGGCGAGACGCTTGAAGGTGCCGTGGTTTATAATGACGATGTCATTCGACCCTTGTCGAACCCGGTCTATCATGAAGGATCGCTTGCGGTTCTGCGCGGGAATTTGTGCCCGGACGGGGCGGTGATCAAACCGGCTGCCTGTGACGAGCGGTTCCGTAATCATCAGGGACCGGCCCTTGTCTTTGACAGCTATCCGGAAATGAAAAAGGCGATTGATGACGAGAACCTTGATGTCACGCCCGATCATGTTCTGGTTCTGCGCAATGCCGGGCCACTTGGCGGGCCGGGCTTCCCGGAATGGGGCATGTTGCCAATTCCCAAGGCCCTGATCAAACAGGGGCACCGCGACATGTTGCGCATTTCGGATGCGCGGATGTCCGGCACATCTTATGGCGCCTGTGTGCTTCACGTTGCGCCGGAATCCTATATCGGTGGGCCGCTGGCACTGTTGAAAACCGGCGATATCGTCAAGCTTGATCTTGATAACCGTCGTCTGGACATGCTGGTTGATGAAGACGAAATCGAACGTCGTCGTGCTGCCTGGCAAAAACCGGAACCACGTTTCCAGCGTGGATATGGCTGGATGTTTGGCAAGCATGTGACACAGGCCAATGAAGGCTGTGACTTTGACTTCCTGTCGCCGGAATTTGGCGAAACGGCGGGCGAGCCGGACATCTATTAAGCAATAAGCAGACATAAATCAGGATGCGGGGGTGAATTGGCACCTCTGCGATCCGCATAATTCAGGGATATCGATCCATGGCACTTTCCAAAGCTGACCTGCGTGGCGTGCTGTCGGGAATCTCCGGCATTCTTGTCACACCTTATGACGATAATGGCGATCTGGCACCGGCAAAGCTAAAGCCGATCATTGACCGTGCGCTTGCCGCCGGGGTGCATTTCCCGGTGGTGAATGGCAATACCGGCGAGTTTTATGCCCTGACCACGGACGAAGCCATTACCATGGCAAAATCCGTTGCCGAGATGCTCGATGGTCGCGCACCTTTGTTGGCCGGGATTGGCCGTGGTGTGCACGATGCCTGTGCGCTGGCCAAGGCATCGGCAGAAGCCGGGGCTGAGGCATTGATGATCCATCAGCCGCCAGACCCGTTTGTCGCGCCGCGCGGTGTTGTCGATTATATCAAACGCATTGCCGATGCATCTGGCGGACTTCCGATGATGCTGTATCTGCGCAATGATACGATTGGCACCAAGGCAATTGGCGATCTGTGTGCGATTGAAGGTGTTGCTGGCGTAAAATGGGCAACGCCAAATGCGATGAAGCTTTCCGAAGCAATCAATGCATGTGATCCTGATATTGTCTGGGTTGGCGGTTTGGCGGAAACATGGGCACCGGCATTTTATGCGGTGGGTGCGCGTGGCTTTACATCCGGTTTGATCAATGTCTGGCCGGAACGCTCCATGGCCATTCATGCAGCGCTGGAAGGTGGCGACTATGCCAAGGCCCGTCAACTTATCCATGACATGGCAGCCTTCGAAGAAGTCCGTGCCGAAGAAATGAACGGCACGAACGTAACCGGTGTGAAGGCCGCTCTTAAATTGCTGGGTGATGATTGTGGTGCAACGCGCCCGCCATCAGCCTGGCCACTGACCGACACGCAGCACGAAAAGCTGGTCGGTTTCATGCGTCAGAATAATCTTGTGAAATAAGCGGCCCCGCCGCACCAAGGAGGCATCTATGACCTATACCCTTACCGGCAAACATCTGATCGCAGGCGACTGGGTCGCAGGTGAGACGACGTTCCAGTCCGAACCGGCACATGGCCCGGCCAATACATTCCCGGTCGGAACCCCGGCGCTTGTGGATCAGGCAGCCAAGGCTGCCGAAGACGCATTCTGGACGTTTGGCTATGCCACCCGGGAAGAACGCGCAAAGCTTCTCAACACCATTGCCGATGAAATCGATGCGCGCGGTGATGAAATCACCGAAATCGGCACACAGGAAACCGGCCTGCCCGAAGCCCGTCTTCAGGGCGAACGTGGCCGCACGGTTGGCCAGTTGCGCTTGTTCGCAAGCCACATCCTTGATGGCGCCTATCTTGATCGTCGCTATGACGAAGCATTGCCTGATCGTGCACCGTTGCCGCGCCCGGATCTGCGTTTGATGCAGCGCCCGATTGGCCCGGTTGCCGTATTCGGTGCTTCGAACTTCCCGCTGGCCTTTTCGGTTGCCGGTGGCGATACCGCAGCGGCCCTGGCCGCAGGCTGCCCGGTTGTGGTGAAGGGCCATTCCGCCCATCCCGGAACCGGTGAAATCGTCGCACAGGCAATTGATGTGGCAATTAAGAAATGCGGTGTTCATCCCGGCGTGTTCAGCCTTATTCAAGGTGGCAAGCGTGATGTCGGGCAAAGCCTTGTGCAGCATCCATTGATCAAGGCGGTCGGCTTTACCGGATCGCTTGGCGGTGGTCGTGCACTGTTTGATCTGTGTGCAGCACGCCCGGAACCAATTCCGTTCTTTGGCGAACTGGGTTCGGTTAATCCGATGTATATGCTGCCAGCTGCCGTTAAGGCACGCGGTGCTGCCCTTGGTACGGGGTGGGCCGGGTCGCTGACCATGGGTGCGGGGCAGTTCTGCACCAATCCGGGGATTGCGGTTGTGATTGACGGACCGAATGCAGATGCCTTTATCGCATCGGCCAAAGAAGGTTTGTCGGGCGTTGCTGCCCAGACCATGCTGACCGATGGCATGGCAGAAACCTATCGCGCTGGGGCCAAACGGATTGCCGGAACGTCTGGTGTGAAAGACGTTCTGACCACATCATGTGATCTGCGCAATGCAACACCTTATCTGTTTGAAACCACCGGTGAAAACTGGCTTGCAAACCATGAACTGGGTGAAGAGGTCTTTGGGCCGCTTGGTCTGGTCGTGCGGGTTAAGGATGTTGCGGAAATGCGCACCATTGCCAAATCGCTTGAAGGTCAGTTGACCTGCACGCTGCATCTTGATGCAGATGACGCGGCCGATGCCCGTTCATTGCTTCCGATCCTGGAACGCAAAGCAGGGCGTGTTCTGGCCAACGGTTTCCCGACCGGGGTGGAAGTTTCCGACACCATGGTACATGGCGGGCCGTATCCGGCATCAACCAACTTTGGCGCAACATCTGTTGGCACGATGTCGATCCGGCGTTTCCTGCGTCCGGTTTGCTATCAGAACATTCCGGCCGATGTGTTGCCGGCTGATATTGCCTGAGCAAGTTTAACGGATCATCCGGCTTTTGGCGAATGTGAGATCGATGAAAAACGGGTCGCTCCAATGATCAGGAGTGGCCCGTTTTGTTTGGCAATCCGTCAGGGTGTGATGAGACCTTTGTTGCCATGGGCATTTGTGGCTGAGCAATCAGGAAGGCAAAGACGGTCTTGTGCCTGATCACGGATGAGGTGGGAGCCGAATTGATGGTTTTTAGTAGATAGAAATGTCACCGTACAGGTTGAAATAGTATCTGACATCTCTACCTGTATATATATTTTCATCCGTTGATGTGCATCAACTATACAATTGGATGAATCTATATATTCCCAGTTACGAATTATAAAAATTCGAATTTGCTCGGGCTAGTTTAAGGCAGCAAGGGGACCATCATGACCGAAAGTCGTGCAACAGGGATGTCAGGTACAGAACTGTTTATGCAGCCAGATGAGATCATTGTGACCAAAACCGATCTCAGCGGAAAGATTACGTATGGAAACCGAACTTTCTTTAAGTTCGCGGGATATGCGGAAAAAGATTGCATCGGGGTACAGCACAACATCGTTCGGCATCCTGAAATGCCCCGCACAATTTTCAAAGCTGCGTGGGATTCGATCAAGGATGGACGCGAAATCTTTGCCTATGTGAATAACAAGTCAAAGAATGGTGATGCATACTGGGTGCTGGCGCATATGACGCCCAGTCGCGATAGTGCGGGCAAAATTGTCGGCTATCACAGTAACCGTCGCGCACCCGATCAACAGATCATCAAGCAAACAATCATCCCGCTTTACGATCACTTGCTCAAGATCGAAAAGGCATCGTCTTCGCCCAAGGACGGGTTGGCGAATGCCTATGCCGATTTGCAAAAGATGCTTGCCGCCAAAAAGCAGACTTTAAACGAATTCACCTTGTCTTTGGGAGGATAACGTCATGTTCGGTTCAGGCAATGCCGAGATCAAAAATGCGATCAAGATCATAAAGCGGGCCGCAGCTGGCGACTTTGAAGCGCGGATCACTAACATTCAAAGCAAAGGTGATATGGGTGAATTGCTTCATGCAATCAATGATCTGATTGATCGCAACGATGCCTATGTGCGGGAATCCGTCGCCTGTATGGAAAAGGTGCGCGATAACCGTTATTACCGCCGCATTATGGAAACCAGCATGCAAGGTACTTTCCTGACTGCCAGCAAAACAGTGAATGGCGCGCTGGGCATGATGCAAAACCGTACAGATGAATTCCGCCGGATCGCCGACATGTTCGAAGAAACGGTTGTTGGTATTGTGAATTCTGTTTCATCCGCGGCAACGACACTGACTGGTTCGTCGGAAAACTTGTCCACCATCGCAGCGGATGCGTCGGAAAAATCAATGTTGGTGGCCTCTGCTGCCGAACAGGCATCTGCCAATGTGCAGGCGGTTTCATCGGCATCTGAAGAATTGTCTGCATCCATACGGGAAATCAGCCAACAGGTTTCAAATGCTGCCATTGTCGCCAATGAAGCCGGTGAAACATCCGCCCATGTGACGTCACAGGTGCGTGATTTGACCGATGCGGCCAATCAAATCGCAACAGTTGTCGCATTGATCAATGACATCGCATCCCAGACCAATTTGCTGGCATTGAATGCAACGATTGAGGCCGCCCGTGCGGGTGAAGCCGGGAAGGGTTTTGCCGTTGTCGCAGGTGAGGTCAAAAATCTTGCCAGTCAGACGGCCAAGGCCACCAGCGAAATCAGCCAGTATGTGGATAATATCCAAGGGGCGACATCATCGACTGTTGAGGGGATTGATCGTATTTCGGCAATCATTTCCCAGGTGAATGATGCCAACACATCCGTTTCTGCGGCGGTCGAGGAACAGTCGGCTGCAACCAGTGAAATTTCACGCAATGTGCAAGAAGCATCAACTGGAACGGACGAGGTTTCGCGCAATATCGCCACTGTAACCACCGGGGCACAGGAAACCGGTTCTGCGGCGGCAGACCTGACAAAAGCCGCCCATGAACTATCGGCACAGTCCGAAACCCTGAAAAAGGAAATCGGAAGCTTCCTGACCGAAGTCCGCCGTGTGGTTTAGGCCCTGATCCTTGCTGTTTCGGCGCTCATCGCACCATTTTCAAGAAACACCCCGACATCTGCGAAAGCAGTGTCGGGGTGTTTTCTTCGGCATCTTGTAATTAATTTTATCAACTTGTTTTACAAGTCTGGCTTGGTTAATCTGACATCCCTTTGTCCCAAAGAAAGACGCCCCATGACCAGATCCGTTCTTGCAATTATTGATGTTCGTCCGGCGCATACAGCAATGATGGCGGAACGTTATGATTTACACCGACTTGATCAGATCGAAGATAAATCGGCGTTTTTCGATGAAATGGGCAACAAGATTACAGCTGTGGTGACATCCGCACGGTTTGGTCTGCCTGTTGAGGTGATGGATCGTTTGCCAAACCTTGAAGTCATTACAAGTTTCGGCGTTGGCTATGATCTGATTGATCTTGATGCCTGTCAGGCGCGCGGTATTCGTGTTTCCACCACCCCGGACGTTCTGACCGATGATGTTGCCGATACGGCGATTATGTTGATGCATGCAACATTGCGTCAATTGGTCCGCGGGGATGACTGGGCACGCAGTGGTAAATGGGTTGAAAATGGTCCGATGGCCATGACCCGGTCTGTGCGGGGCAAGAAGTTTGGCATTGTCGGATTAGGTCGGATCGGTCAGGAGATTGCATTGCGTGCCGCGCCAAGCGGGGTCGAGATTGGCTATTTCGGGCGCAGCCGCAAAGCGGTGGATTACACGTTTTTTGAAAACCTGACAGAACTTGCCGATTGGGCAGATATCCTGATGCTGTCCTGTCCGGGCGGAGATGCGACCAAGGGCATCATTGATGCACAGGTTCTATCCGCGCTGGGATCAAACGGGTTTTTGATCAATGTTGCACGCGGGTCTGTTGTTGATGAACCTGCATTGATCGCCGCCCTTCAGCGCAAGGTGATTGCAGGGGCTGGGTTTGACGTTTTTTACAATGAACCCAAAATCGATCCTGCTTTTGCAGGGTTGGACAATGTCATTTTGTATCCACATGCGGCCAGTGGCACAGTTGAAACCCGTGATGCCATGGGCCAGCTTGTTGTTGATAACCTTAATGCCTGGGATGATCGGGGTGAGTTGATCACGCCGATTGTCTAGGGAATTCAGGACCCTTTGTTTTACAGTTCTCGCCGTGGGCCGCTGACGGTGACGGATTTAATCACGGCATAAACCTTTTGATGAAGACCAAGTTTCAAGCGTGATCCCGACCAACGGGTGATGCGGGCATGGAGTGTTGGGCGTCCGCTTGTTTCGGCAAGGAAGGATGCGTCCGCGTCATGACCAAAGCACAGGCTGACATCAAGTGTGTCACCCTGTTCAGAGCTTATTTTCGCGATGGTCACCGGGATGATGTTATTCGCACTGATGTCGTTTGGCGGGGTGCGGGAAATCATGACATCACGGGCCCGGATATGCAGGCGGACATCTTTGTTCGCCCGGTGGCCAAGATAAGGCACGACAATACGTTGTCCTGCGCAGTCAAGGAAGCTGACTTCACCCTTGGGGTCGCGGCTGGCGATGCGGGCGGCCAAAACGGTTCCGGCGTCAAACTGCCCGGCCAGTGGCGGCAGGTCGCTTCGGCCCAGCATTTCAAAAACCGATCCGCTGGCAAGTGTCTTGCCGTTGTCAATCACCACCATGTTGTCAGCAAGGCGCGCAACTTCGTCAATCGAATGGGTGACATACAGGATGGGTAACTTTCTATGATCGCGCAGCCATTCAAAATACGGCAGGATTTCTTCCTTCCGTGCGTGATCAAGGGCCGAAAGCGGTTCATCAAGTAACAAAATATCCGGGTTGGCCAGAAGTGCACGGCCAAGGGCAACACGTTGTTTTTCACCGCCCGAAAGTTTGTTGGGACGACGATCGAGCAAGGGGGCCAGGCCCAGCATTTCTATGATGGCGTCTTGTTCGTCGCGCGCCAATTTGTGGCTATTGCGCCGGGCACCAAAATACAGGTTGTCGCGCACGGATTTGTGAGGGAACAGGCGCGCATCCTGAAACACATATCCAACGCGGCGCTTGCGGATGGGTAAATTGATGCGGCGGTTATGTTCAAAAATAACGTGATCTTTGATCTGAATATGCCCGCGCGTCGGGTTTTCCAGTCCGGCGATAATGTTGATCAGCGTCGTCTTCCCACTGCCCGATGGGCCAAACAGGGCGGTGATGCCCGGATCCTGAATATGGAATTCCGCATCAAGGGTGAATTTCTTGATCTTGTGGTGGATATTGACGCCGATACTCATGACGTGGCCCTCTTGCGGATGTGGCGCATGGCAATTTCAGACAGAAGCAATCCGGCAAAGGCCAGTCCGATGGACAAGGCCGCAAGACGGGCTGCCGCCAATTCACCACCGGGTGTCTGGATGGCGGTATAAATCGCAAGTGGCAGGGTGCGTGTTTCGCCCGGCACGTTTGATACGAATGTAATGATTGCGCCAAATTCGCCAAGGCTTGCGGCAAAGGCCGTGATCGCACCGGCGATAATACCCGGCAATGCAAATGGAAGGGTCAGCGAAAAGAACCGGTCAATCTTGCCTGCGCCCAATGTTTCTGCTGCTTGATACAGTCCGGGATTGACGGTTTCCAAACTTAGTCGGATGGCGCGGACCTGAAACGGGAAACTGACAATTGCCGATGCGACGGCAGCCCCGGTCCAGCTAAACACCAAGCGGATATCAAAGGTTTCATAAAGCCATGCGCCAAGGGGCGCACGGGTGCCAAAGCCGATCAAAAGCAAATAACCCATCACAACCGGTGGCAGGATCAGCGGCAGATGGACAATGGCATCCAGAATGAACCGACCGGGGAACCGACCAAGGGCAAGGGCCGTTGCGACAATGATGGCAAAGGGCAGGGCACATCCAACCGCAACACCCGAGATGCGCAGGCTTAGAAGAAGTGCGTCGATTTCTGCGGGTGTTAAACTGATCATTTCACGGATGTACCTGCCTGAGTGAATGCAATGGGCTCAAAGCCATAGTCGGTAAAAATATTTCCTGCGTCATCCCCCAAAAGCCACAACAGTAACTTCCCCGCTGCATGTGATTTCTGATCGCCAACAAGGGCAACAGGATAGGTAATGGCAGGATGGCTGTCTTTGGGGAACGTCCCAATAATCTTGACCGCTTTGGAAATTTTGGCGTCTGTTCGGTACACAATGCCAAGCGGGGCTTCCCCACGTTCAACAAGGGCCAAGGCCGCACGGACATTATCGGCACGTGCCAAACGCGGATCAACGACGTCCCATTGACCCATGGATGTGAGCGCCTGTTTGGCGTAAATCCCGGCAGGAACGTGATCGGGATCGCCAACGGCAATGCGATCACGCGCAGAGATCAGGCTGGTCAATTCCGTTGTCGCGGTGATTTCGAACGGTTCAATCGGACTGTCTGCCGGGGCAATAAGAACCAAACTGTTCGCCAACAGATTATGGCGACTGCCCAACCGGATCAGGTTTTGGTCTTCAAGCCAGGTCATCCATTTCTGATTGGCGGAAATATAGATGTCTGCAGGCGCGCCAGCCGCGATCTGTCGTGCAAGTGTCGAAGAACTGGCAAGAGACAGGCGCACATGATCGCCTGTTGCCTCTTCATAGGCGGCGGCGGCGGTCTGGATTGCATCGGTCAGACTGGCGGCGGCAAAAACGGTGATGTCTTTGGCAAAGGCCGGGTTGGTAAGGTTACCAAATGCTGTGAGCGCGATGACAGTATTCAAGGTGACTTTGCGCAGCAGACGGAGCATCCGGGTCTCTTACCTTTGATAAAACAATTAGATGAGGCAAATGTACTATACCCGAAAACAGGCCCAAGCAAAGAGGATGCTCGTACTTTCAACAAAGCCCGCCATTGGCGGGTTTTGCGCGAATGTTAAACAATGTGTTGCCTATGAGCAGACCGCAGCCCGAAGCGGATCGTCTGCCCCCATGTCAAACCACTGGTCCATCGCGGATGGAAAGCCGTTGCCATCCAGTTTTGTCTCAGGCGTGATGTAACCGCGTCGGCCTTGCGCACAATCAACCAGATGGGTCAGGGCCAATGTTTCACCACCCTTTTTCAAAAGCAGGGTGGTGACACGCTTTTGATCTGCATTTTCCGGGTTGATGACCAATTTATCCCGGTCAATTGCCGTAAAGCGGTTTATCGGTGCTGAAATCAATGTCCAAGGCGCAAACGGGTTTTCGTCGGCAAATGTCTGGACGACATCAATGGTCGCGGGAAGGCGGGTTTGATAGCGTTCAAACCAGCTATATTCATCCCAGATCATATAGAAAAACATCGCAATCGCAGCGACAAACGGAACAATATATTTCGGTGCTTTTCGGCCCCAAAGGCGGAACAGCAACAAGACCACACCAGCCGATGCAAATCCGACAACAACTGTCGTGAAGATAAAGACATACATTCGGCCGCAGCCCCCGGTTGTTTGTTATATTTGGTTGGGCTTTTTCCACCCTATAAACGGATTAGCGCAGTATCCGGTTAAGCTCAAGTGCGCCTTTCGGATCACGTTTGGCGATTTGGGCCAGAAACAGCCCGGAGGCCGCAATAGCATCAGACAATGCGTTATGGGCGCGAAACGGCGGAAGATTGTGATTGCGCCGCAAATTGTCGAGTTTAAGGGCTCCGGGCTTCATCGGATGTCCCGTGCGACGGATATCGCGCAGAGCAAGAATAAGGGTATCGACTGTTGGAATTTGCAAAGGTGCGCCAAAGCACTGCTTGCAAGCCTGTCCGAGAAAGCCAAGCTCGATCGGGGCGTGATGGGATATCAAAACCCGACCGGCCATCTGGGGCAGTAAATGTTCAAGGGCGGTGGCAATATCTGGTGCATTGACAACGTCACTGTCAAAAATGCGGTGAACAACCACCGAACTTTCACTGAGTTCCTGTGTCGGGCGAACCAGAATATGCTCGCAACTGGAAAAATCGACGCCAAGCTGGCGGATGATGACCCAGCCCAGACTGACAATCTCGTCGCGTTTTGGGTCAAGGCCGGTGGTTTCGAGATCAAGCGCAATAAACTCGGTTTCCATGACCGAGCGTGATGGATCGGCAGGAGGAACATCATAATAGGTTCGCAAAGCACGGGTTGCCTTGCGTTGGATGAAGTCCCGATATAGCGGACTATCGATGATTTTTTGACGCAGTCCCATTGTGCTTAGGTCCCGCTTTTGCCAAAGGCGTTTTCAAGAGCGCTTTGCAAGGTCTTGATCACAGAAAATGCATCCTTTAAGTGGCTGCGTTCAAACGCGGACAAGCTTTCAGGATGCAGGAAGTTATCAGGTGCATCGCCACGCCGGATTTGGCGGACCTGATGTTTCAGACGCGTGATGCTGACAAATTCAAAGGCATCCAAAAGATCAGAAGCACCTTGGGTACTGATCGATGGAAAGGATTTAACCGCATGCAGGCGTTCAAACGTGTTGACCGCATCGACGCCATTGGCAAGTGCATGAATACGGGCCAGATCAACAATCGGCACCACCCCGTTATGTTTGAGATCAAGGGTGCTGTCATGTTCGCCGCCGCGGATCATGACGAAGTTTTTAAAGAAGCCCAGCGGCACATGATGGGTAAGCGCATTGCCCACCATATAGGCCTGAAAAATCCGGTTATCCTTGGCCTTTGAAACGATCATGCGGTGCAGGTCTTCAAACAGGGTTTTGGTGCCGTGGATCGGGCGCAGATCGAACCAGACCGAACACAGCATCAGGGATTTGGGTTCAGGCTGTTCAATCCATTTGTTGAAATAGTTTTGCCAGACTTTTGCCGGTTGGCGCCATTGATCGGTTTTTGCCATCATGTCGCCGGGGCAATAGACATATCCAACCCGATGCAACCCATCACAAACATAGTCTGCCAGTTCCTTGAAATAGGCACTGTGTGTTTCGGGATCATAACCATCATCAAGGATCAAACAGTTATCTTGATCCGACAATGCTGTTTGTTCCTGTCGTCCTTGTGACCCACCGGCCATCCAGACATAGGGCACGGGCGGGGGACCAAGTTTTTCTTCGGCAAGCTGAAGCAACCTGACCGTTGCGGCATCGGAAAGGGTGGTTACGATATGCCCGGCATTTTGCGACGTGGCCCCGGCTTCAATCAAATGGCTGAGAAGTTCGGGGACCTGATCAATGACCTTTGCCATATCGTCGGGGTCGGTCAATTTGCCGATCCGGCCTGCCATATAGACCGCTGACAGGGACTGGCGGGCGAGTAAATTATTGGTCGTGATCATACCAACAGCCTTGCCGTCCTTCATCACAGGAAGGTGGCGCACATTGTGACGCGTCATGGTCAAAAGTGCATCAAAGGCATAATCATCGGGATGAATGGAAATCGGTTTGGCGGTCATGATCGCAGTGACCGGTTCGTCATAGCTGCGTGCCTGGGCGACAACGCGGTTACGTAAATCACGGTCGGTCATGATACCGGCAATATTATCGCTGCCTTCGGTAATGAGCAGGCAGGAAACCCGTTCCTTGCTCATTAATTGGCCCGCTTCAAGGATGGTTGCGGATTTATCAATGCTGACCAGATCACGTGCAATCAGATCAGCGACCCTGATGCTCATCAGTTTTAACTGGTCGTCATCGCGGCTTTCAATCAATTGCATCCCGCTGCGCAGGCGATCACCGCCGATTTGTGCGAAGAAGTAATTGAATTGCGGGTATTTCCCCGCCAAGTCATGGAAATCCTTTTCCGGCAGCAGGTAACATAAGCTGTCTTCAAGGGTGGTGATGTTGTTGGCAGCCTTGCCGTTGCGATACATCGCGCGCACACCAAAACATTCCCCCTCGGACAACCGCGCAAGCAACTGACCATTCGGGTCACGGGTTTCGGTACCACCTGTTCGGATGATGTAAAGATGCAGGCATTGTTCTTCGGGTGACAGAACCTTGGTGCCGGCCCGGAAATACCGTGCTGTCAGGCGTTTGGGCAGGGCATCAATCACGTCATCGGGGAGCAGGGCAAATGGATGGTGTTGTTTTAGAAATTCGGCAATTTCTTCGAGTTCTATGCTCATACCCATTTTCCTCCCTTAAGGTCAGGACCGATTAATGCGCTATGTTCTGACCCTTACGCCATTGTTGCCTGATGACGGGCCAAAAGAAAAGCCCCCGGATCAATGATCCGGGGGCTTGCAACAGATTTAGGCAAACCGATTGACCGATTAGTGGTCAATCGCACCGCTGGCACCTTTCGGTACGCGGATTTCTTCGACCATATGCTGGATATGCTCTGGCGGTTCAGCGGTTACTCTCGACACTGCGAAAGCTACGATGAAGTTCAGAGCCATACCAACAACACCAATGCCTTCTGGCGAAATGCCGAACAGCCAGTTGGCTTCGACGTTTTCGATCAGAACCGGGATAAAGATCCCTTTGAAGGCCATGATGTAGCCCATGGTAAAGATCAGGCCGACAAGCATGCCCGCAACCGCGCCTTCGCGGTTAATCTTCTTGGAGAAGATCCCCATGATGATAACCGGGAACAGCGAGGATGCCGCAAGGCCAAAGGCAAAGGCCACAACTTGCGCCACAAATCCTGGCGGGTTGTATCCCAGATAACCGGCAATCAGGATCGCAACAGCAGCTGCGACACGACCGGCCATCAGTTCCTGGCCTTCTGTCATGTCTGGTGTGAATGTCCCTTTGAGAAGGTCATGGGACACACTCGATGAAATCACAAGCAACAGGCCTGCTGCCGTCGACAGAGCTGCAGCAATACCACCTGCTGCAACCAGTGCGATGACCCAGTTCGGAAGCTGTGCGATTTCCGGGTTGGCCAGAACCATGATGTCACGGTCAACCGAGAGTTCGTTACCAGCCCAGCCATATTCTGCTGCTTTGGTCGCGAATTCTGCGTTTGCATCGTTATAGTACTGGATACGGCCATCGCCGTTTTTGTCTTCGAATTTCAGAAGGCCGGTTGCTTCCCAGCGCTTCATCCAGTCTGGACGTTCTTCAAAGAGCAAGTTGCCATCTTCGGCACCGACTTCACCGGTCTGGATGGTTTCGGTCAGGTTCAGGCGAGCCATTGCACCAACTGCAGGAGCAGTGGTGTAAAGCAGCGCGATGAAGACCAGTGCCCAACCAGCCGAAGAACGTGCGTCACGCACTCTTGGCACGGTGAAGAAGCGAACGATAACGTGCGGAAGACCGGCTGTACCAACCATCAGGGCAAGTGTGATTGCAAAGATGTCAATCGTTGACTTGTTGGTGGTGGTGTATTCAAGGAAGCCGAGTTCCGTGACCACGTTGTTGAGGCGTTCCAGCATAAACTCGCCAGTGCCATTCACGGTAGAGCCGAATGCCAGCTGCGGCAAAGGATTGCCGGTAAGCTGGAAGGCAATGAAGATTGCCGGAATGGTATAGGCAACGATAAGCACGCAATATTGTGCAACCTGGGTATAGGTAATGCCCTTCATGCCGCCAAGAACGGCATAGATGAAGACGATGCCCATACCGACGATCAGGCCGGTAAGAATTTCGACTTCAAGGAAGCGCGAGAACACGATACCAACGCCGCGCATCTGACCTGCCACATAGGTGAACGAGATAAAGATCAGGCAGACAACAGCAACGATACGGGCTGTTCTGGAATAATAGCGATCGCCGATAAATTCGGGCACGGTGAACTTGCCGTACTTACGAAGATATGGTGCAAGAAGCATGGCCAACAGGCAGTAGCCGCCAGTCCACCCCATCAGGTAGACCGAGCCGCCATAGCCAAGGAAAGCAATCAAGCCAGCCATGGAAATGAATGAAGCAGCAGACATCCAGTCTGCAGCAGTCGCCATGCCGTTGACGACCGGGTTAACACCTTTGCCTGCGACATAGAATTCGCCGGTGGTGCTTGCCTTGGCCCAGATCGCGATGCCGATATACAGCGCAAAACTCAAGCCGACAGCAATGTAAGTAAGGGTAGTAAGATCCATCTTGTCTGTCTCCCCAGATCCAGCGTCAATCGTCTTCTTCGTGAACGTTGAACTCGCGGTCCAGTTTGTTCATCTTCGACACATAGACAAAAATCAATGCGACAAAGACGTAGATGGACCCCTGTTGAGCAAACCAGAAACCAAGCTGGAAGCCCGCGATTTCGATACTGTTAAGGGCGTCGACAAACAAGATGCCGAAACCGTAGGAAACGACGAACCAGATCACCATAAGGGTTGCGACCAGTTTCACGTTTCTCTTCCAGTAGGCTGCGCTTTGTTCATCCATTACGCGTCTCCTTCCTAGAAATGACAACTTCCCCTGCCGACGTTTTGTTGTGATGTTATCCGTCGGCGCATATACGAGAAGGCAACAAAGGTGTCTTGACGCACCTCTTGCCTCCTAAGGTCGATACCAGTTTTCGCGATTTCTCAGAAGCTAATCATTAGTCGTATAGAACAGTGCGTTACGCTGCATTGCAGGCGATCACAGGCTTCAAATAGGTGAAGGTTTCAGCCAGTTTTTGATGGTGTGCAGTGCGGTATTTTTAGTTGAATTAATAATGTCATTAAAACGCTAAAAGTTCATTTTCAAAGGCGATTTCGACATTTTTACCTCTTTGAAGGCGAATTCATTCGGCCAACAGATGTCTCAAGGCAAAGCGATGACAGCGACTTGATCGCGATTCTGGATCGGTTTGTGCCCCTGATTTGAGAGCGGGGAGAGCTTGTTTTGACGTGGCGAGGACATCTGATCGACTTGCATGGCGCCATGTGCGGTTTGAAGTTGTTAAGAAGAAGCCGGTCGGTTACAAACGGGCACAGTATTTCAGGCATGTGCGCATAGCATGCCGTAGTGTTCCGAACCAACAGGGTCGGACCCAACGACATTTTGGATGGGGAATTTAATGGCATCCTACCAGTATATTTACGTCATGAAGGACCTGACCAAGATCCTTCCGGGCGGTCGCGAACTGTTCAAAGGCATCACGTTGTCTTTCCTGCCGGGCGTCAAGATCGGTGTTCTGGGGAACAACGGTGCAGGTAAATCGACCCTGCTCAAGATCATGGCGGGCATCGAAAAAGATTATGCCGGTGAAGCATGGCCGGCCGAAGGTGTGCGTGTTGGTTACCTTGAACAGGAACCACAGCTGAACAAGGACAAGGATGTTCTTGGCAACGTGATGGAAGGGTGCGGTCAGATTGTTGATGATCTGGCACGCTTCAACGAAATCAGCATGTCATTCGGCGAGCCGATGACAGATGACGAGATGAATGATCTCCTTGCCGAGCAGGGTGAACTTCAGGAACGCATCGATGCGGCCAATGGCTGGGATCTTGAGCGTACGCTTGATATCGCCATGGACGCATTGCGCTGCCCGCCAAAAGACGCAGACGTTACCAAGCTTTCAGGTGGTGAGCGCCGTCGTGTTGCACTTTGCCGTTTGCTGTTGGATAAACCTGACATTCTGCTGCTTGACGAACCTACCAACCACCTTGATGCGGAATCTGTTGCGTGGCTTGAACGTCACCTTGAAGACTATCAGGGAACTGTCGTTCTGGTTACGCACGATCGTTACTTCCTTGATAATGTCACCGGCTGGATTCTTGAACTCGACCGTGGTCAGGGCATCCCGTACGAAGGCAACTATTCGTCCTGGCTGGAGCAGAAACAGAAACGTCTTGCTCAGGAAGCCCGTCAGGAAGGCAGCCGTCAGAAACAGCTGGCGACCGAACTTGACTGGATTCGTCAAAACCCGAAAGGCCGTCAGGCAAAATCCAAGGCCCGTGTTCGTGCCTATGATGATCTCGTCGCCGAAGCAGCCAAGGCTGTCCCGGATTCGACCAAGATCGTTATTCCGATTGCCGAACGCCTTGGCACCGAAGTTATCACCGCAGAAGGCCTGACCAAGGCATTCGGTGACAAACTTCTGTTTGATGATCTGCATTTCCGTTTGCCGCCGGGCGGCATCGTTGGTGTCATTGGTCCGAACGGTGCGGGTAAAACCACCCTGTTCCAGATGCTGACCGGGAATGACAAGCCCGATGCCGGTACCCTGAAAATCGGTGAGACGGTCAAAATGGGCTATGTCGATCAGTCGCGTGACTCGCTTGATCCGAACAAGACGGTCTGGCAGGAAGTCTCCGATGGTCTTGACGAGATCCTTTTGGCGAAACGCCCGATGAGTTCACGTGCCTATGTATCGCAGTTTGCGTTCAAAGGCAGCGATCAGCAGAAAAAAGTCGGCCAGCTTTCAGGTGGTGAACGGAACCGTGTTCATCTTGCCAAGATGTTGAAGTCCGGCTCGAACGTCCTGCTGCTCGATGAGCCGACCAACGATCTTGACGTTGATACGCTTCGTGCGCTTGAAGAAGGTCTTCTGGAATTTGCAGGTTGTGCTGTGGTTATCTCGCACGACCGCTTCTTCCTTGACCGAATCGCCACCCATATTCTGGCCTATGAAGGCAATTCGCATGTCGAATGGTTCGAAGGCAACTATCAGGAATATGAAGCGGATTATAAACGCCGCTATGGTGACGAGGCCAGCCGCCCACACCGCATTAAATACAAGCCGCTCACCCGTTAATCGGGGCAGAGTTGGATTGATCTACGAAAGGCCACCTTCGGGTGGCCTTTTTGTTTGAGCGCTTCTTGGCGAAATCAGGCCAAAGAAAAAGCCACCAACCCGAAGGCGGTGGCTTTGTTTCTTTGGCGGTCAATCAGAAAGATCAAAGGCCGGTTTTTGCTTTCAGCGCAGCAGTAAGTGCGCCGACATCATCATTATTTTGCTGAATGACAGATGTGAATTCGTCGCGCTGGGTAATGCCCATGCTCAGACCTTCGATGGAAACATCAATGATCTTGAAGCTGTCGTCAAACATACGCATGCGCCAGACAATATTGACCGGTGGGCCATCAGGGCGCACGAATTGAGAATTGACGAAGGTGTCTTTGTTGTTCTGTGTTTCGTTGCCAACGACGAATTGCTCGCCATTAAATTCCTTGAACTGATTGGCATAGTTCAATGCCAGATAGTTCTGCAGAAGTTTGGAGAACTCTTCAATTTCTTCGTTGGAGATTGAGCGCCAGTAACGACCCAGAACAAAGCGCGAGACAACATCCATCGCAAAGTAGCGATCCATCAGTGCGACAAAGTTTTTGCGACGCACGTCATCGGCAAGTGTCTGATCGGTGAGTTCGGCCATTGCCTGATTGGCCATGGATTCAATCACACTGGTCGCAGTCTGACTTGCGGCAACTTCAGTCACCGCAATAGGCGAAACCGTCGAAGCGTTTGACGCACCTGCCCACGCTGTGGAAACAGCAACAATGGCTGCAGCAGCGGAAAGGGTGATCTTGCTTTTGATCATGTTTCGCTCTTATTCGCTGGCGGCTTCAACGGCATCGTCGAAGTCAAATGAGGCGCTTTCATCTTCAACATTGGCCAACGGTGCAGGTGCACCATTGCGGATCATGGTATTGCGCTGCTGACGATACAGGCTGCGCAGAGCTGCATAGTAATCAAGGGATGATTGCTGCAGTTCGTTTAGCTGATTAATCGTGCTGTAACGGGAATGCAGCGCGGTTGCGCCCAGTCCACCCCAGTAAAGGGCATTGACCGTGTCGCTGTTTTCAGAGCCCCAGGTCAACGGGTTGGCAACGTAATCTACGGCAATCCCGGTGGTGTCACGCAGGTTGGACGGGCCAAGCAGCGGTAGCACGATATAAGGACCAGCACCAATGCCGTAATGGGCAAGGGTCTGGCCGAAATCTTCGCGGCGATACGGAATGCCAAAATCAGCAGCCACATCGTTAAGTCCAAGGAGGCCAAGCGTCGAGTTCATAATGAAACGCTGAAGCGACGCCGCACCCTGATCCGGGTCACCTTGCAGGAACGCGTTGAGTGAATTCAACGGTTCATTCAGGTTGCGCACGAAGCTGGAAACCGAGGTTTTCACAGGTTCCGGGGCAATGTCGCGATACCACATTGCTGCTGGATATAGCAGCATAAAGTCAACTGCGCCATTTACACCGTGAACAACGCGGTTCACTGGTTCGATCGGGTCGTAATCGCTCATGTCCTGTGCGGGTTCAGTCGAGGCGCAAGCCGTCAACAAAGACAGCGAACCAACAGCACAAAGCGAAAGAAGAGCTCGAAACTTCATTATTTTTAGCCAACCGATGTTCGATACATAAACTTCCCAGACCCAAGACGTTCTTTCGTGCGGAACACCAAAAAAACGTTACCGATCAGCTTCCTGCTCAAGAAGCGCGACCACGTATCGTATACGTCTCGAATATCCATGTGGGTAGCATAGGGGGAATTTAAACACCAGCATACAAAAAGTTGAAAGGGATCAAGCAGTTTTTCCATGTGACTTTTCTGCTACACCCCCTTTGGGTAGGAATATAATTCTTGATTAAATATAAACATATCTTTATATCTTGTTTCCGTAAGCGGGAGGCTTTGATATGGAACAGGTTCTGGCAAGATTGCGCGCTGCGGCCGAAGCAACAAGGCTTCGCTTGCTGGCAATTTGTGCTGAATGTGAGCTAACAGTCAGCGAGATCACCCAGATCATTGGTCAAAGCCAACCGCGCGTATCCCGACATTTAAAACTTCTGTGTGAGGCCGGATTGCTCGTGCGTTTTCGCGAAGGAACGTGGGTGTTCTATCGCACGCCACATTCTGGTCCGGGGGCGGATCTTGTGCAGCCGGTTCTTGATTTGCTGCCCAAAGACGATGAGACCCTGTCGCTTGATCATGCGCGGTTGGAGCAGGTCAAAGCACAGCGAGAACGCATTGCGACCGAATATTTCCGCGCTAATGCCGAAGATTGGGATCAGATTAGATCCCTGCATGTTGACGAGGCGGTGGTTGAACAAGCCCTTCTTGAAGCTGTCGGTAATCTGAGCGGTGGTCGCATCCTTGATGTCGGCACGGGCACTGGCCGCATTCTTGAAATGCTTGGCCGTACGGCCGAAGAAGGTGTTGGCGTCGATATGTCGCGCGAGATGTTGGCGGTTGCACGTGCAAGGTTACAACGCGCTGATCTGTCAAACTGTCTGGTACGGCAGGCCGATATGTATCAATTGCCTTATCCGGGCGGCATGTTTGATGTCGTGACCTTGCATCAGGTGCTGCATTTTGCTGAAAAGCCGGATGCCGCCATTGCCGAGGCTGCCCGTGTTCTTGCCCCCGACGGCAGGTTGGTCATTGTTGATTTCGCCCCGCATGACCGTGATGAGCTGCGCGAAGAACATGCGCACCGGCGTTTGGGATTTGATGATTCGGCAATTTCTACGTGGTTTCGCGCATGTGAACTTACCCCTGACAATGTCATAAGCCTGCCCGGCAAACCGCTGACCGTCAGAATTTGGGGCGCACGCGCCATCGCAGAAACGGCAACAAACACACCACTGAAAAATTCCGAAAAGGCCGCAGAGTAATCTGCGGGTTCACCGAAATAATAAAGGCCCGATCCAAGGGAACGATAAGACAGGATTGAAATGATGGTTCAAGAAAATACGGCAGCACGCAACGATCTACGGGTTTCATTCGAATTCTTCCCCCCGAAAACGGAGAAGATGGAAGAAACCATGTGGCGCTCAATCCATCGGCTTGCGCCACTGAACCCGTCATTTGTCTCTGTTACCTATGGGGCAGGTGGCACGACACGCGACAGGACACATAGCAGTGTGACCCGCATTCAGGGTGAAACCGGAATTGCGGCGGCTGCCCATCTGACTTGCGTTGGCCACACCAAAGAAGAAATCGAACAGATTGCACGCAATTACTGGAACGAAGGCATTCGTTCCATTGTTGCACTGCGCGGTGATTTGCCCGATGCCGGTGATACCTATGTCCCGACACCGGGGGGGTATCCTTATGCGGTTGATCTTGTTGCCGGGCTTAAGGAAATTGCCGATTTTGATATTTCGGTTTCGGCCTATCCTGAAATGCATCCGGATTCGCCAAATGCCGATTTTGAGATCGATTACCTCAAACGCAAGATCGATGCGGGCGCAAACCGTGCGATTACCCAGTTCTTCTTTGACAATGAAACGTATCTTCGTTTCCGCGACAAATGTGATGCGGCGGGGATTACGGCCCCGATCGTTCCGGGCATTTTACCGGTAACCAACTTTGGTTCGCTGTTGAAATTTGCCGATATGTGTGGTGCTTCTGTGCCCAAGCGTCTGCATTGGCGTTTTGAAGATCTTGACGAAGACCCGGAAACGCGCCGAATGGTTGCATTCCACGAAGCAATTTCACAAGTTGAAGGTTTGATGAAGGAAGGCGTTAGCGACTTCCATTTCTATACCTTGAACCGTGCTGAACTGACCTATGCCATCTGTCATGCACTGGGCATTCGTGGAGCGGATCAGGCTGCGGCCTGATTTCCGAATTGCCCCGTAACTGTGACGCATGAGTAAATGACTGGATGAAAATGATGAATGACCGCAAGGAACGCATTGCCCTGTTGCGCAAACGGGCCGAAGACAAGATATTGATCCTTGATGGCGCCATGGGCACCATGATCCAGAAGCACACCCTGACCGAAGAAGACTATCGCGGTGAACGGTTTGCGGACTGGAAACAGGACATCAAAGGCAATAACGATCTTTTGTCGCTGACCCGCCCGGACATCATCAAAGACATCCATCTGCAATATATTGCCGCGGGTGCTGATCTGAACGGCACCAACACATTCAGCGCAACCACGATTGCGCAGGCCGACTATGCGATGGAGCATCTGGCCTACGAAATTAATTTCGAAAGTGCCAAGATTGCGCGCGCAGCCTGTGATGAGTGGGAAGCATCCCATCCCGGTGATGTGCGCTTTGTGAATGGTGCAATCGGCCCGACCAACCGGACCGCGTCGATGTCGCCGGATGTCAATAATCCCGGCTTCCGGGCGATCAGTTTCGATCAGTTGCGCGAAGCTTATAAGGAAGCAGTAAACGGCCTGCTGGATGGAGGGGCGGATACGCTTCTGGTGGAAACCATTTTCGATACGCTCAATGCCAAGGCCGCCCTGTTTGCGATTGATGAAGTTCTCGAAGAACGCGGCGAAGATGTTCCGGTCATGATTTCCGGAACAATCACTGATGCGTCGGGTCGAACCCTGTCGGGGCAGACGACCGAGGCGTTCTATAATTCGGTCCGCCATGCCAAGCCGTTTTCAATCGGTTTGAACTGTGCCCTTGGTGCAGCTCAACTGCGTCCTTATGTACTGGAACTCTCGCGGATTGCGGAATGCCGGGTTTCGGTTTATCCCAATGCCGGTCTTCCGAACGAATTTGGCGAGTACGACCAGACGGATGCGGAAATGGCCGAGTTGGTCAAGGAATGGGCGAATAGCGGCATGATCAACCTGCTGGGCGGGTGCTGTGGCACGACCCCGCCGCATATCAAGGCAATTGCCGATGCGGTGGCTGCGTCCAAACCGCGCACGGTGCCAAAAATTGAACCAAGAATGCGGTTGTCCGGCCTTGAGCCGTTTGACGCTGCCTGAACCTGATATTGATTGAAAAAAGAGATCGAACAGACCCATGAGCGACATTTCAAGATTCATCAATATTGGCGAGCGCACAAACGTTGCAGGCTCGATCAAGTTCAAGAAGCTGATTGTTGACGAAGATTATGATGCGGCACTGGAAGTTGCCCGTCAGCAGGTCGAAAACGGTGCCCAGATCATCGACATCAATATGGATGATGCGATGCTGGATGCCGAAACGGCGATGGTTAAATTTATCAATCTGATCGCAGCCGAACCTGATATCGCGCGCGTTCCGATCATGGTCGACAGTTCGAAATGGAACGTCATCGAAGCGGGTCTTAAATGCCTGCAGGGCAAAGGTATCGTTAACTCGATCAGCCTGAAAGAAGGCGAAGAACCCTTCATCGCACAGGCCAAAATACTGCGCCGTTACGGTGCGGCTGTGGTTGTGATGGCGTTTGATGAAAAAGGTCAGGCCGATACCGTGGATCGCAAGATCGAGATTTGCGAACGCAGTTATCGGGTTCTGGTCGACAAGGTCGGCTTCCCGCCTGAAGACATCATCTTTGATCCGAACATCTTTGCGGTCGCGACGGGCATTGAAGAACATGACAACTATGCTGTCGACTTCATCGAAGCCTGTAAGCTGATCAAGGAAAGACTGCCATACGCCAAGATTTCCGGCGGTGTTTCGAACGTATCCTTCTCGTTCCGGGGGAATAACCCGGTCCGCGAAGCCATGCATTCGGTGTTTCTGTATTATGCCACCCAGGCTGGTATGGATATGGGCATTGTTAATGCCGGTCAGTTGGTCGTCTATGAACAAATCCCGGAAGAACTGCGTGAACGTGTTGAAGACGTCATCCTGAACCGCCGTTCGGATGCGACCGACCGTTTGCTTGAAGTCGCTGAGAAATACAGAGGTACCGGCGGACCGGAAAAAAAAGCCGATCTTGAATGGCGCAAAAAGCCGGTCAATGAACGTCTGGCGCATGCGCTGATCAATGGTATTGCCGAGTTCGCCGAAGAAGATGCCGAAGAAGCCCGTCAACAGGCCGAACGCCCGCTTCATGTGATTGAAGGGCCGTTGATGGATGGCATGAATATCGTCGGTGATCTGTTTGGTGCTGGCAAGATGTTCCTGCCGCAGGTTGTCAAATCTGCCCGTGTGATGAAAAAGGCGGTCGCTTATCTGATCCCGTTCATCGAAGAAGAAAAAGACGGTGTGCGTGAAACCAACGGTAAAATCCTTCTCGCCACGGTTAAGGGCGATGTGCATGACATTGGCAAAAACATCGTCGGGGTGGTTCTGCAATGTAACAATTTCGAGGTTATTGACCTTGGCGTGATGGTCCCGACCCAGAAAATCATCGAAACGGCCAAGGCCGAAAACGTTGATATGATTGGTCTTTCGGGCCTGATTACACCGTCGCTTGAAGAAATGACCTATGTTGCTGCCGAAATGGAACGCGAAGGTCTTAATATCCCGCTTCTGATTGGTGGCGCGACGACGTCCAAGGTTCACACGGCAGTCAAGATTGCCCCGAACTATAACAAGTCGGTTGTTTACGTCATTGATGCGTCGCGTGCGGTCGGTGTTGCCAGCAAGCTGGTTTCTGAAACCCATCGCGAAACCTTTGCGGCGGAAATCCATGCTGAATATGTCGCCATGGCGGAAAAACACGCCGCCCAGCAGCTCCAGAAGAAACGGTTTGCCATTGCGGACGCCCGTGCCAACAAGGTTCAACTTGATTGGGACGAATATGACATTCCGGCACCGGCCAAACCGGGCATTACCGTGTTCGAAGATTTCGATCTGGCCGAACTGGTGGAACGTTTTGACTGGAAACCGTTCTTTGAAACCTGGGAATTGCACGGTCGTTTCCCCGATATCCTCAAAGATGAAAAGGTCGGTGAAACGGCGCGGGGACTTTATGACGATGCGCAGGCGATGCTTAAACGCATTGTTGATGAAAAATGGTTCAAGCCGCGTGCGGTTGTTGGCCTTTGGCCCGCCAATTCAGTCGGGGATGACATTGAAGTCACCCCGGCCCCGGATCAGAACGAACCGGTCATGTTGCGCACCTTGCGCCAACAGATGTTCCGCGAAAATAACAAACGCCCGAACCGTGCTTTGGCCGATTACATTGCCCCGAAAGACAGTGGCAAAACCGACTATATCGGTGGCTTTGTTGTAACAGCTGGTCCGCAGGTTGAAATCATCGCATCGAAGCTTGAAGCTGAACACGATGATTACAATGCCATTCTGGTTAAGGCATTGGGTGATCGTTTTGCCGAAGCTTTTGCTGAGCGCATGCACGAAAAAGTTCGTAAAGAACTTTGGGGCTATGCCCATGATGAAAGTCTGCCGAACGCAGAACTGATTGCCGAAAACTATCGCGGTATTCGTCCGGCACCGGGATATCCGGCCTGCCCGGAACATACCGAAAAGCGTACGCTGTGGCAGTTGCTTGATGCAGACAACACTGTTGGTGTTGAGTTAACCGAAAGCTGTGCCATGACCCCGGCATCGTCGGTCAGCGGGTTCTATTTCGCCCATCCTGAGGCCAAATATTTCGGCCTTGGCAAGATCGAACGCGATCAGGTCGAAAGCTATGCCGAACGTAAAGGCATGACCATGACAGAAGCCGAACGGTGGTTGGCGCCAAACCTTAATTACGATCCGCGTCAGTTCAAATGATCTGACCGGTCGCAATGAAAAACCCCGCAGACTGCACTCTGCGGGGTTTTTTACGTTTTGGGTCGTTTGGAAAACCTTTGCCGGTCGGCTTATCTGGTTGCTTCCATGAAACGACCGCGCTCGGTAATGCCGACAATCAGAATGCCGATCAAACCAAGGGCGAAATACCCGCCCAAAAGCGGCACGACTGTTCCATCGAACAACTGACCAATGATGCCACCGGCAACCACGCCGATCAGTGTGCTGTAAACACCGGTCACTGATGATGCAGTGCCGGCAATCGCACCGACCGGTTCCATGGCAAGCGAATTGAAATTCGGCATGGTCAAAGAAAAACAGAAAAGTGTCGCTGTCAGGCCAATGCCAAATACCGGAAGCGGTGGGTGACCGTCAAAGACAAGCGCAATCAAAACGTTGACCAGACTGCTGAGTGTCATAAAAAACAGCGCAACGTGGGAGATTTTGCGCATCCCGAGTTTCCGCACCAGCCGTGCATTGACAAAGGATGAGAAACTCATGCAGGCCGCAATCATACCAAAGGCAAGCGGGAACCAGACGCCAAGACCGTAAACCTCGGTTTCAAAGATTTGCTGGGCCGATCCGATATAGGCCATCAAGCAGGCAAACATCACCCCCATGGCTGTTGAATAGCCAAGAGTCTGGCGATTGGTCACCGTGGTCTTGATGTCCCGCCCGATCCGGCGAAGTGACAGTTTATGCCGGTGTTCCGGATGCAGGGTTTCAGGCATGCGCAGCATGTACCAGCAGGCAATCGCAATCGCGAGAACCAGCGTGCTGACAAAAATCATGTGCCAGTTGGCAAGGGCCAGGATCAAACTTCCCGATGCCGGGGCGAATACCGGAAGGATAATGAAGACCATCATGACGAACGACATGACGCGCGCCATTTCGCGACCTTCAAAACAATCACGCGTGATCGCCATGGTCAGGACGCGCGGGGCGGCTGCACCAAGTCCCTGCACAAAACGGGCAATAAGGAGCTGGTCATAACTATCGGCAAAGATCGCCATGATCGTGCCAATCGCATACAGGCCCAGTCCGGCAATAAGGGTCGGGCGACGGCCATAGCTGTCAGCAAGCGGGCCATAAACGATCTGCATCAGGCCAAAAGCAATCATGAAGACATAAATCAGCAACTGCATACGGTTGCCGTCTTTGATGCCGAAATCATCGGCAATCGGGCCAAAGGCCGGCAGAAGGTTGTCAATAGACAGGGCGACAAGTCCGATGGTGATGGCCATCAGACAGACAAATTCAACAAATCCGGGAAGCGGTCGCACCGCTTTGGTACCCGTTGGTCGGGGGTCATTCATTTTTTGGGTTCCGTAGCAAAACGGTTTGGGTGGCGTCGTCATCAGATGCGACAGGCGCAGAATGCTGTATTTCACCTTTGAATGGCAATGATCGTTTTTCAAAGTCGGTAATCGGCCAGTCATTCAGACCCGAGTATCAGAAATAACAGTTCGCGAGGGGCAGGATTGATAAATTGTCCATGGTCTTTCCATTCTTTACCCTTTATTCGCAGGAAACCGCGATCCTGTGTTCTACGCACATTCATTGATTAAACCCCGGTATTTCAAATATGGCCGAGAAGCTTCTCAAATCGAATATTGTCCTGAACCGCATGCGCCGCATGGTGAAAAGCGAGCAACTGGTTCTGTCGATTTTGGCCTTGGTTGTCGGTGCGTTGGCCGGGGGTGGGACAATCCTGTTTCGCGACGGGTTGCTTCTGGTGCAGGGCCTGACCTATGGCACCGTCGATGAAGCCCTTCATCATTATCTGGCGGCATTGCCGGCTTGGCATCTTGTTCTGGGGCCGACGGTCGGCGGACTGATTGTTGGTGTTTTCATCTATAAATTCCTGCCGGAAAAACGCCCCCATGGTGTTGCCGATGTGATTGATGCGGCATCGTTTCACGATGCACGGATGTCCACACGTTGCGGGATCAAAAGTGCCTTGGCCAGTATGGTGTCACTGGGCAGTGGTGCGTCGCTTGGTCGCGAAGGACCGGTTGTGCATATGGGCGCATCCTTTGGCGCCTGGCTTGCGCGTATACTCCATCTTCGTCGCTCCGCAGCGAGAACGCTTTTGGGTTGTGGTGTGGCATCTGCTGTTGCCGCCTCTTTTAATGCGCCGTTGGCGGGTGCCTTATTCGCCCATGAAGTTGCCCTTGGTCATTATGCCCTGACCGCATTTGCCCCGATTGTGCTGGCATCGGTCACCGGGACAGTGATCACACGGCTTTACTACGGTGACGAAGTCGCCTTTTTGATTCCGGGGCATGAAATTCAGTCATTCTGGGAATTCCCGGCCTTTGCGCTTTTGGGGATTCTTGCCGGTGTGACCGCGATGCTGGTCGTGCGCGCGATTCCGATTGTTCAAAAAAGTGCCGACAGGGTTAAGGCCCCGTTGTGGATACGCCCGGCGATTGCCGGATTAATTGTTGGCGTGATCGGCCTTGGCTTTCCCCAGATCGTTGGCGTTGGCTATGGGGCGATGAATGACGCGCTTTACGAAGCCTATAGCCTGACCTTCCTGATCGGCCTGTTGTTTGCCAAGGCATTTGTTGTTTCGATTTGTATGGGGCTTGGCTTTGCTGGCGGGATGTTCAGCCCGGCCTTGTTCCTTGGCGCTATGTTGGGTGGTGCGTTTGGGATATTGGCAACCAATGTGTTTCCTGATCTGTCTTCAGGTTATGCGGCCTATACGCTGGTTGGCATGGGGGCGGTGGCCGCAGCCGTTTTAGGTGCGCCGATCTCAACCACCCTGATTATATTTGAACTGACCGGTGACTATGCGTTGACGGCTGGGGTGATGGTGGCATCGGTTTTGGCATCTGTTGTGATGGATCAGTTCAATGGCGGGTCGTTTTTCCAATGGCAGTTGAAATGCCGTGGCCTTTCAACCCGTTGGGGAAGGGAGATGAATTTGCTGCGCATGATGAAGGTCGCTGACATCATGAAGCGCGAATATGAAACCGTCCCGCTGACC
This sequence comes from Thalassospira sp., assembly GCF_040218635.1. Classification (GTDB taxonomy): domain Bacteria; phylum Pseudomonadota; class Alphaproteobacteria; order Rhodospirillales; family Thalassospiraceae; genus Thalassospira. The sequence goes on along the minus strand of NZ_JAVJRB010000010.1, from coordinate 123,168 downwards.
GAAGGCCTTCCCACAGTCCGTGAAAAACTGATCAATGCGCCGTATTCGGAACTGTTCGTGATAGATGAAAATGGCAAACTTCATGGCACAATTACCCTGACCGATTTGCGCCATGCTGCATTTGACCCGACCTTGGGTGAAGAAGTCACAGCAGGTGAAGTCGCGCGATCGAAACCACCCGTTCTGTATCGCACCGATAGTATCGAGCAGGCCATTCGCCTGATGGAACAAACCGGCGAAGAACATCTACCTGTGCTGAACAGTGAAGAAGAACGCCAGATGATCGGCTTCGTGCATGAAAAGGACGCGATGATGGCCTATAATAACGCGCTTCTTGAGTTGCATAGCGAAGAACGCGGCGATGCCCCACCCAAGCTGTTTTGATTTTCTGGTCTGGGTGCAAAACAATGAAACTTCATCTCATTGCCGGTGCCCGACCCAATTTCATAAAGATCGCACCGCTTTGGCATGGCCTGCGCGGGCATCCCAAAATCAAGGCATCCTTTGTCCATACGGCCCAGCATCGTGATGACGTAATGTCGTCCGCGATTTGGCGTGAACTGGATTTGCCGGATCCTGATCATGTTTTGTCATGGGAAGACATATCGGACCAAGACCCGATAGCTGCGATGATGGCCGCGTATCAAGGGCTTTGTAACGCTAACCGGCCAGATGCCGTATGCGTGGTTGGCGATGTTAATTCATCCTTGGCTGCCGCCAATATCGCCAATCAGATGAGTATTCCGCTTATCCATCTTGAGGCCGGATTACGGTGTTTTGACCGCACCATCCCCGAAGAAGCCAACCGGATTGCGATTGACCATATGGCGGATCTGTTATTGACGCCGTCACCGGATGCCGATGCCAATCTGTTGAACGAAGGCATTTTGCCAGATCGCATCAAACGGGTCGGTAACATCATGATCGACACACTGGTCATGATGGCAGACCGGATCAAACGGGACCGTATTACGGACCAATATGGATTGATCAAAGATGGCTATTGCCTGATCACTTTGCATCGCCCGGACAATGTTGATGTGCCCGAAAAGTTGCGCAAGATTTGCGAAGCAGTTGTTGATGTTTCTGCCAAATGCCCGGTGTGTTTCCCAATTCACCCACGAACCAGAAAACGGATGGAAGCGGCAGGGTGTTTTGAAATCCTACAATTTGGCGATGTTCGTTTGTTGCCGCCACTTGGCTATGCCGCGTTTGGAGCACTGATGCGAGATGCGGCGTTTGTCATCACCGATTCCGGTGGGGTTCAGGAAGAAACATCTTACCTCGGGACCCGGTGCCTGACCCTTCGTAAGGCGACAGAGCGCCCAATCACGATAACGCACGGTACAAATAGTCTGGTTGATATAGACCAGCTAAGTGAAACTGTTTTGAGTTTTGCCGAGCATCAGAACAGTAAGCACGGATCGGCAATTCCACTGTGGGACGGGGCAACAACATCGCGCGTGATTGCAGAACTTGATCAGTTCATGTTTGGCGGGATGATTGGCCGATAAGCCTCCAAGTGCATCACCCCCTTGATTTTCTTTCGTTAATAATTGCGATGCTCTCAGGACTCACCGGCGGGTGGGCAGGCGGAAACTGGTGCATGAAGTTATATTTCTTGTAAAAGGCATGGTTGATGTTCCTGTTTTGTTGCAGAATGTAAAAATTACCCGGCAAGATTTGATGCAAGGCTGGCCCTTGAAACACAGCGTGATATATATGCCCTCATGATGGATGATCCCTTCGAAATTGATGAATTCGCTGCCAGCCCGGAAATGCGCCTTACGGATGCACCGGCCCCGGCATATCTCGACAACCTGAATGCCGAGCAGCGCGACGCTGTGGATACGCTGGATGGGCCGTTGCTGGTTCTGGCAGGGGCCGGAACCGGGAAAACCCGCGTTTTGACCACGCGTCTGGCCCATTTGCTTGAAACCAAGGCGCAAACAGAACGTCTGCACCCGCAGCAAATCCTTGCCGTGACCTTTACCAACCGTGCAGCAAAGGAAATGCAGGAACGTGTCGCACACGCCCTTGGGCGGCCAGTTGAAGGATGGTGGTTGGGCACATTCCACTCACTCTCAGCCCGTTTGCTACGCCGTCATGCCGATTTGATCGGGCTGCAGTCAAACTTCACCATTCTTGATAGCGATGATCAGGTCCGTTTGCTTAAGCAAATCATGGATGCTGAACAGATCGATCCAAAGAAATGGCCAGCCAAGCAGTTGATGGGGATCATTCAACGCTGGAAAGACAAGGGGCTTACGCCCGATCGGGTCAATGAAAGCGTTGAATTCGCCAATGGCGGGGCCAAGCACCTTTACAAGATTTATCAGGAACGGCTCAAGGTTCTGAATGCGGCAGATTTTGGGGATCTGTTGCTGCATTGCCTGACCCTGTTCCAAAAGCATCCTGAGATCCTGAAACAGTATCAGAACACCTTCCGCTATATTCTGGTGGACGAATATCAGGATACCAACGTCGCGCAATATCTTTGGTTGCGTGCAATGGCGATGGCGCACCGTAACATTTGCTGTGTCGGCGATGATGATCAGGCGATCTATAGCTGGCGTGGGGCCGAGGTCGGCAACATCCTTCGGTTTGAGTCCGATTTCCCCGGTGCCAAGGTCGTAAAGTTGGAGCAGAATTATCGGTCCACACCGCATATTCTGGCTGCTGCATCCAAGCTGATTACCTTCAATGATGGTCGTCTGGGCAAACAGCTTTGGACGGAAATCGATACCGGTGAAAAGGTACTGGTTAAAGGTGTCTGGGATGGCCCGGCGGAGGCCCGATTGGTTGGCGAAGATATCGAAGCCCTTCAAACCAAGGGTATCGGTTCTTCCCAGATGGCCATTCTGGTCCGCGCCGGTTTCCAGACCCGCGAATTTGAAGAACGCTTGATCACACTTGGTATTCCTTACCGTGTTATTGGCGGCCCACGTTTTTACGAACGTCAGGAAGTCCGTGACGCACTGGCCTATATCCGCCTTGTCGCCCAACCTGATGATAGTTTGGCGTTTGAGCGCATCGTCAATGTGCCCAAACGCGGGGTTGGCAAAGCCACCCTTCAGACCCTGCATCAATATTCCCGCGATCAGGCGGTTTCGCTTCCTGTTGCGGCCAAGGATTTGATGGATACCGAAGAACTCAAACCGAAAATGCGCCAAAGCATCGGCGGGCTTCTGGGTGATTTTAAACGCTGGCGCGAAATGCTTGGCGAAAAGTCGCATGTCGAGGTGGTCGAAACCGTTCTTGATGAAAGCGGCTATACCGATATGTGGCGCGCATCAAAGGAAATTGATGCGCCCGGTCGGTTGGAAAATCTAAGTGCGCTTGTGTCCGCAATTGGCGAGTTTGAAAACCTGACCACATTCCTTGAGCATGTTTCGCTGGTGATGGAAAATGTTCAGAACGATGCGGATGAAAAAGTAACCATCATGACCCTGCATGCGGCAAAGGGGCTGGAATTTGACTATGTCTTCTTGCCGGGCTGGGAAGAAGGTGTTTTCCCCCATCAACGCGCGATGGATGAAAGCGGGGTCAAGGGGCTTGAGGAAGAACGCCGTCTTGCCTATGTCGGGATCACCCGTGCCCGCAAACGCGCGACCATCAGTTATGCGGCGAACCGCCGGATTTACAATCAGTGGCAATCCGCCTTGCCGTCGCGCTTTGTTGATGAACTGCCTGATGAACATATCGAGCGGATCAGTGATACGGGCCTTGGCGGACATGGTGGCAATCATTCACCCGGCGCGTGGGGTTCGGATGACTGGATGAAAATGCCAAGCTGGGCGGATGATGGCAATGCGAACCGAAATCCGGTATCGGGCGCGGGGGAGCGTAAATTTGCCTCCAGCGGCTGGCAGGATCGGGTGCGCAAAGACATCATTGATGTTAAGCCAGATGGTGAAACCAGCTATTCGACCAATCCAAAATCATCGAAATACAAGGTCGGTGATAAAGTGCGGCATCGTAAATTCGGTCCGGGGACTGTGCGCGGTGTTGAAGGCAACAAGCTGGAAATCCATTTCGAAGGTGTCGGGACAAAGAAAGTGGTCGACAGCTTTATTCTGCCGGGGTAAGCCCCGATGCAATATTTACGCAATAGCGATCTAACCGGGCAGCAATCGCAAGCAGCCCAGACAAGCGAGAAGCGATATGACCGAACCCGTCCTTTGCTATAACTTCCAGTTCGAAGTTGATGGCGCCTATGCCGCAGCTTTTGCCGAAGCACTTTATGAATATTGCGATGCCCTGTCGCATTTCGAGCGCGACGGCGATCCGGCAGGACCTTGGCGGATTGAAGGTTTCGCAGGCGAGCTGTTTGACAAGGCAGCCGTTGAAACCGCAGTTTCGATTATGGCATCGGCGGTGGGGATAGAAGCACCGACCGTGACATTCGGAACGTACGAGCCAAAAGACTGGGTCAGCGAAAATCTGCGCAGCTTTAAGCCGATTTCAGTTGGACGTTTTTACGTCCATGGATCGCATTGGGGCGAAGGCATCCCGGTTGCCAAAATTGGATTGCAGGTTGATGCCGGTCTGGCATTTGGTTCGGGCGAACATCAGACGACCAAGGGGTGCTTGGCCGCGATTGACTGGATTGCCAAAAAAGGCCCGCGTTCAAACGCGCTTGATATGGGCTGTGGTTCGGGCATTCTTGGAATGGCCTGTGCCAAGGCTTGGCGCAGCACGGTGATGATGGCCGATATCGATGCCGCATCGGTGCGTGTTGCCCGCGAAAATGCCAGAATCAACAAGATTTCGGATCTGGTCACGGCCATCCATTCAAACGGTTTTCACGATACCCGCATTCGGGATGCCGGGTATTACGACATCATCTGTGCCAATATTCTTGCCCGTCCGCTGCGGTCGATGGCCCATGAACTCAGCAGCACACTTTCTGAAAATGGTGTGGTGGTTTTGTCGGGTCTTCTGTCTCATCAGGAACAGTTTGTTCTATCCGCTTACCGCGAAGTTGGTTTGTCACTGATCAAGCGGTTCAAGGTTGAAAACTGGACGACGCTTTTGGTTGGATAATTACTCCGCTTAACAATCTAAATCGAATTCAAAAAGGGTCGCACATAGGTGCGGCCCTTTTTCGGTTAGGTACTCCAGATGATAAATAAGCCCGGTGGGTGTGATCCTATTCTTTCGGGTGGTGATTTCGACGAACCGGATTCGCACGCAAATCTTTTCAGGAAAATCGGTTTTAACACGTTTTTCACTGGTGCCCTGCCTTTTGCAAGTGATTACTATCCGGCGAAATAGTTCAAGTAATTCAAAAGGTCTGATGTTGATATGTAGGTCGACTTCTTGGTTTCACAACTTCCAGATGTTGATAGCTGTTGTCATGTCTAATACTTATGTATAGTAATTTTCGAGAGGGAAAAGAATGACATATTAAGTCATGAAGGGAGAATTCCTTGGCCGAGATCGACCGCCGCATTCTTGTCGTTGATGACGAACCTGTTATTCGTAAACTCCTTGCGCGCATTCTTGAGCGTGCAGATTTTTCCGTGGTGGTGGCAGAAGACGGCCTTGATGGGCTTGAAAAGCTGCGTACGGACGCCTCGATACGCCTGATCGTATCGGACTTGCGGATGCCCAAATGCGGGGGGCTGGAATTTGTTCGGCGCGCAATCGGCGAGTTCAAACGGGACTTCGAATTCATTTTACTGACCGGTGACGGTGACAAATCCGATGCCATAGATGCATTGCGCCTTGGCGTGCGGGAATTTCTCGACAAGCCGGTCGAACGTGCCGATCTTGAGGCTGCTGTTTTCAAGGCACAAGAACGCTTGCTTGAGCATGACCGTGAACATGAACGGGTGCGCAAACTTGAGATAGAGAACTTCAGCAAAAGCCAGACGCTTGATGAAATCAATCGCAAGCTTGGTGGTGCGGAAGAGGAACTGATCGATCGGCTCAGCCTAATCTCGCAATATCGCGATATTGAGACGGCTGAACATTGTGTGCGCGTTGGACTGTATTCGCAATTGCTGGCCGATATGGCAGGGCTTGATGCCAATACCCAGCGCACCATTCGCTTAGCGGGTATTCTTCATGATATTGGCAAAGTTGGTGTGCCCGATGACGTGCTTCTCAAGGAGGGATCGCTGACCGATTATGAGTTTGAAGTCATGCAGCGCCATACCGAGATCGGTTACTCTATGCTGAATTCGTCCCACAATCCGGTTCTGCAGCAAGCAGCGGTGATTGCCCGCCACCATCACGAAAAATGGACGGGTAATGGCTATTGCACGGGATTGGTTGGCGAAGACATTCCAATCATCGCGCGGATCGTCTCAATCGCTGACGTCTATGATGCTTTGCGCAGTTCACGCCGCTACAAGCCACCCTTTGGACATGATGCTGCAGTCTCGATCATTACCAAGGGGGATGGTCGTACAGCACCGGACATGTTCGATCCGACCTTGTTGGGACTTTTTGCTGAGCACCATCATCGGTTTGAAAACATTTTTGACAGCATGCCGGATCAATTGGTGTGACACGGGAGATGATCTGATCATGCGCGCAAATGTTGAAATCGTCTTGCATCGAACGCAAAACCGGATTGCTGATTTCATGTTGCTGGTGATGACCATCGGCGGCTTCCCCGCATTGGTGGGGTCTCTTATGCGCGGCACAAGCCAGATGTTCTGGCCGGTCGAACTTCTGCAACTTGCGGTCTTTTTGGGTGTTGTTGGCTGTCTGGTGTTGCGCCGCGGATTAGAAATGCGCACCAAATCGTTTTGGATAACCGTATTCATGACGGTCCTTGCGTTGCTCTATATCGTGATTTTTTCGCCGGCAAGCGGCATGGCACTTATGATCGTTTCGACGGCCACGGTTGCGGTTTTCAATCCGCTTCAGGTCACGCTGCGCTATGCATTGTTCTGTTTCGTTACGATTATGGCGATTGCGGCATCTCGGATCCATGGATTTGATCAATTTTTACTCGATGACGCGGGAATGGTTGAACACACCTATCCAGTGTGGATTTCGGTCCTGTTCGGATACGCATGGATGAGTTCGGCAATTGTGGTTGGCGTTATCTGGATGCGTCAGGCTCTTTTGCAGGTCAGTGTCGATCAGTTACGCTCGGAAAATGAATTGCTGTCGGGCAAAAAGTTCCTGGAACAAATTCGAACCAGTGCTACCGACGTCGCCAGCTATTTTTCGTCGCTTAAGCGGATTGAAGACGCTTCTTTTCGCCCAAGTTTGCAACGTTTTGCAGAACTGATGAATTGCGAACGGGCCAGTCTTTGGCTGCAAAATGAAGATGGCGATGTTGTTTGTATCGGCCTTTATGACGCGAATTACCCAAACGCAAGCCATGATGGTTTGATTTTGCGAAGGGTCGATCTGCCTCGCTATTTCGCTGCCCTTGAAACCGGGCAGGCTATTGATGCGGCAAACGCGATAGAAGACCCGCGCACATCGGAATTTACCGAGAAATATCTGCGACCGTTGAATATACGCGCGATGCTTGATGTTTCGCTGATGTCTGTTGCCGGGCGTATGGGGGTTTTGTGTTTTGAAACCGTTGGCCGCACACGGATTTGGCGTGCTGATGAAATTGTTTTCGCCCATATGGCGGGCGGATTATTGGCGGCAGCGGCCGGTATCAAATCCGTGATGGAGGCTGGCGACAAGTTGAACTATTCCCGACGCCGTTTCGAAGCAGTTGCGAACTACACTTATGACTGGGAAAGCTGGCTTTCACCGGAAGGTAAGCTTTTGTGGGTCAACCCGGCGGTGGAACGTGTTCTGGGTTTCACGGTTGATGAGTGCATGAATGTTGATGATTATCCGCTGCCATTTGTCGCGGATCAGGACCGGGATCGGGTTCGTCATTACCTGGAAGAAGGACAGTCCGGTCTTTCTGGCGATGACCGGGAATTCACTGGTCTGCACAAGAATGGTCAACGTGTCGGAATTGCTATGTCCTGGCAACCCATTTCAGACAGTGACGGCACGCAGATGGGCATTCGGATCAGTTGCCGTGATGCAACGGAACGCATTCGGTATCGCCGTGAACTTGAACAGGCCAAAAGTGATCTTGAAGCCAATCAGAACCGTCTGCGCGCGCATTTCAACAATAGCAAGATTGGCGTTTTCTATTGGACACCGGATCGCACCATCATCGAAGTCAATGACACCGCGTGCGAGATGTTTGGCTACAGTGCCGATGAGTTGGTGGGCAAGAAACTGGAAATGATAGTCCCGCCCAAGGACCGCAGCCGCCTTGGTATCTTGTTGACCAACATTTTGGAAAACAGAACCAGCGTAAATAACCGGTTCGAAAACGTTACGCGGACAGGGCGTCGGTTGATTTGTGAATGGTATGAAAGCCCGATCTTTGATGCGGACGGCGAACTCGATTGTATTGCGAGCTTCGCACTTGATGTTACCGAACGTGAACGATTTCAGGAAACACTGGAATCTATTTATCGCGGTGTGCGGTATCAACTTGGAGCTGACTTTTTCAAGAACCTGACCAAGGTGATGTGTGAAGCACTTGATATGGATTACTGCCATATCGCGGAATTGCAAAAAGACCGGGTAAAATCGGTGGCCTATTTCAGTCCGGAAGGGACACGAGAAGGCCTTGATTTCGAACTTAAGAATTCTGCAGTTGAAAAAGTCATCGCCAACGGTATCTATGTCTGCCCGGACAATTTTCAGGACGCGATGCACGGGGTTCAAAGAGTAACCGATTTCGACATTCGTGGTTACGTTGGTGCTGCCCTGTATGACAGCGATGGTATGCCAATTGGCGTGTTGGTTACCGTGTCAGAAAAACCGATAGCCGACCCGGAATTGGCACAATCGATTGTTGGGGTCTTTGCCGCGCGCGCATCTGCGGAATTGCAAAGGCTTCAGGGCGAACGCAATCGCGAAAAGCTTGAAGATCAGCTTCGCCATTCCCAGCGCATGGAAACCATTGGTGTTCTGGCAGGGGGTATTGCCCATGACTTTAACAATATCCTCCAGCCAATCAGTGGTTATGCCGAACTGCTTTATTCCGATCTCCCCGAGGATTCTCCACTGCGCGACGATGTAATGGAAATTCGCCAGGGTGCGGACCGTGCCCGGAATCTCGTGCGCCAAATCCTGTCATTTAGCCGAAACTCCGAGACAGAAAGATCGCCGATTGAAGTTGCTGCGATGATCAAGGGAACCGTTCGGTTTGCGCGGGGGTCCTTGCCGTCAAGCGTATCGCTTGTCTCCGAAATTGCCCCTGACGTCACGTCGGTTTTGGGCAATGCGACGCAACTTGATCAGTGCCTGATGAATTTGATTACCAATGCCTATCACGCCGTTGGCCAACAGGGCGAAATCCGTATTGAAGCCAGTCCGTTTGAGGTCACCGAAGACGGCATTGCGATGCATCCCTTGTTATCACCGGGACGGTATATCCGCATTTGCGTGATTGATAATGGCTGCGGCATGGATGATGAAACGGCTAAAAGGATCTTCGATCCGTTCTTTACGACCAAGGAACCGGGCAAGGGTACAGGTCTTGGTCTGTCGACAGTGCATGGGATCATTGCCGGGCATAAAGGGGAAATCACGGTTTACAGTCGTTCAGGACAGGGCACGCGCTTTTCCGTTCTGTTGCCGGAACATGACCGCGCGGTTGAGGAATGTGACGCAATATCGAACGGGTTGATGGTCAGTCGGGGCGGCCGCGTGGCGGTGGTCGATGACGAAGAAAAGAACCTCAAGCTATGTGCGCGAATGTTGGAACGAATTGGTTACACCGTTACAACATTCTCCGAGGGCAAGGACGCCTTGGCGGCCTTAAACAGTGAAGAAGACAATTTTGATGTCTTGCTGACCGATCAGACCATGCCCCACATGACCGGGCTGAAACTGGTGGAACATCTACGCGGTGCGGGCATTGGGATCCCGGTGATCGTCATGACCGGATACGCGTCCGACAATGTCATGGCATCGTTTAACAAGCTGGGTGTCGCGCATATTTTGGCCAAGCCAATTGATATCATTGAAATGCACGATGCCTTTGCCAAGGTGATGGATGAACGCGAGCCAGCCAATGGTGATGTGTTACCGACATTGGCCGACCCTGTTCCAAATGATGGTGGACGTTGATGGAGGTGAGTTAAGGGTTCAATTCTTCATCAATGCCGTCTAACGGCCACCTGAAACATCAACGATGCTGCCTGTGACATAGGACGCGTCACTTGAAATCAGCCAAAAGATGCTGTGCGCGACTTCTTCGGCATCGCCGGGACGACCAAGCGGGCAATTTGGCCCAAGTTCCGTGATCCGTTCCGGACGGCCGACACTGGCATGAATGTCGGTATCTATGATGCCGGGGCGGACCGCATTGACCCGAATGCCCATCGGGCCGAGCTCCTTGGCAAGTCCGATGGTTAAGGTATCAATCGCGCCTTTTGATCCGGCGTAATCAACATATTCACCCGGTGATCCGAGTTTTGCCGCGATTGAGGACACATTCACAATAGCGGTGCCGGAATGCAGGGTTTTGGCCGCTTCGCGCGCGACCAGATAAGCGCCAAGGATGTTGGTGTCAAAGACATCCTTCATCCGATCAATGTCCATATCGGCAAGCGTGCTTTGCGGGGCGACGATTCCGGCATTGTTGACAACGCCACTGATGGATCCAAACCGCTCGCGGGCGCTGTTAAAGAATTCAATCACGCTTTTTTCATCACGGACGTCGCATTTGCGCGCAAAGACGTTTCCGGTGATGCCCGCCCGTTCACACAGGGCACAGGTTTCATCTGCACTCTTTTGATCACCGACAAAGCTAAGGGCGACATTCCAGCCTTTGCTGGCAAACAGCACAGCCGTTGCCCGCCCGATACCGCGTGATCCGCCGGTAATAAGGATTGTTTTCGTCATAACCACTCCGAAATCGTCTTAATTATTTTGGCTACTATGCCGTGGATGATCGGGAATGGTCAAAAAGAAACGGCCCTGCTGTGGAGGAGCAGGGCCGTTTCAGAGGGAAGAGACAAAAAATACCGCAAGGATCATGAACCGTGATCCTGCGCTTCGTCATAAGGCATAAAACCAATTCGGGCGGGACTGATCCTTTAATCCTTGCCTTTGGTGTCTTCTGGTCCGGTTGGGGACCGGTCAGAAACATCATCCGTCAGATGGGCAGGGCCTGTATCAAGACCATGTGCAGCTCTTTGACCAGCGGTCAGGCGCTCAAGGCCATCATAGGCCGTCTGACGACGACGAGATTGTACGACACTCAGGGCAGTAATAGGAAAACGGATCACCGTTCATGGTCTCCTGCAAATTGACGTCCCGACGGGCCATCTTTTTGTCACGGAGATGTAATAGGTTAATCTTTAACTAATTTGTATTGCGAAGCTTGCAACGCATTCATTCGCCTGACGCATGTGACGTGTAACGGTATGAAAAAGTGGCGTAAAATTCCCCGATTGCCTTTGATACTTGCGCCGTATCAGGAATAACCCTTACATAGATCAACTGCCCCACGATTTTAAAAGAGGATATTCATGGCCATTTCCGGTGATGCTCAACTTGCCGCACTTCTTGAACGCAACAATGTCGACAAGGATGTTAGCGCTGTCATTGATCTGGTCGATGGCGTTCTTGCCGCGGCGGACGGCGATACCCGTGCCGATTGGATTGACTTGATCGCAACGTCACCAGATGACGAGCTTAAGGCTGCCTTGTTGGCGCTGCGGGATGAACGCAAACCGCTGTTCAAGATGGCGGAAGACGGTTTTGATCCGGTAGAACGTGTCGCATCACTGCGCACCTATCTTGCTGCCAAAGGTGTTGATGGATTTATCGTCCCGCGTGCCGATGAACATCAGGGCGAGCGTGTGCCGCTCCGCGCCGAACGTCTGGAATGGCTGACCGGCTTCACCGGGTCGGCAGGTGCCGCTGTTGTTCTTGCAGACAAGGCTGCAATATTTGTTGATGGACGTTACACCATTCAAGTGCGCCAGGAAGTCAGCCGCGACCAGTTTGAATATCGTCATCTGGTCGATGAACCGGTTGTGGGCTGGCTACATGATAATCTCAAATCGGGGCAGAAACTGGCTTATGATCCATGGGTGCATACCGTTCAGCAGGCCAACCATCTGCGCGCGGCCTGTGAAGGGATCGGGGCGGAACTGATCGCCATTGATACCAACCCGATTGATGCCCTGTGGCAGGGGCAACCGGCCATGCCGCTTGGGCCGATACGTCCGCATCCGATGGAATATTCGGGTAAATCAACGGCTGAGAAGCGCGACCAGATTGCCGGGCTTCTATCGCGTATTTCATGTGACAGTGCGATCCTTTCTGCGCCGGACAGCATTGCGTGGTTGTTGAATATTCGCGGTGCCGATGTGTCGCAAACACCGCTTGCACTGGGCTATGCGATCATTCACAGCGACGCGTCGGTCGAATTGTTTATGGATGAACGCAAACTTGTCAGCGAGACGGTCGAATGGCTTTCAAACGAGGCAACCTTGCGTGCGCCGGGCGAACTGGGCGAAGCCCTTTTGGCGATGGGCAATCAGTCTGTGCGCCTAGATGAGGCAACTGCGGGTGACTGGTTGCGTATGCAGCTTGCCAAGGCCGGGGCAACCGTTCGTGTGGGCCGTGATCCGGTTGCCATTCCCAAAGCATGCAAGAACGATGTGGAACTTGAAGGATCGCGCAAAGCCCATAAACGTGACGGCGAAAAGATCATCCGCTATTTCAAATGGCTTGATGACAATGCGGCAGATGGCAGCATGGATGAACGTGTTGCCGCCGACAAACTGCTTTCGCTTCGCGCCGAAGATCCGTTGTTCCGCGATTCCAGTTTTGAAACCATTCCGGGCAGCGGCCCGAATGGTGCACTTTGCCATTATCGCAACACACCGCAAAGCAACCGCAACCTGACACCGGGGGAGATTTTCCTGATCGATTCCGGCGGCCAGTATCTTGATGGCACAACCGACATCACCCGGACCACCGTGATTGGCAATCCGACCCAGGAACACCGTGATCGGTTTACCCGTGTTCTGAAAGGTCACATTGCGTTGGCGCGTGCAATTTTCCCGGTTGGCACCACGGGCCAGCAGCTTGACACCTTGGCGCGGATGCCGTTGTGGGAAGCCGGGCTTGATTTCGATCATGGCACCGGGCACGGGGTTGGCAGTTATCTTGGTGTGCATGAAGGCCCGCAGCGGATTTCCAAAGCACCAAACAAGATTGCCCTGAAACCGGGCATGATCCTGTCGAACGAACCGGGATTCTATAAGGAAGGCGAATACGGTATCCGGATTGAAAACCTGATTGCGGTAACTGAAATCGACGCCCCGATTGGTGCCGATCGCAAGATGCTGGGGTTCGAGACGCTTACCTTCTCGCCGATTGAACGCAAATTGATTGACCCTGAACTGATGACAACGGACGAGCTTCAGTGGCTCAACGATTATCATGCGCAGGTCTATGGCATGTATGCCGATGATCTTGATGAAGATCACCTTGAATGGCTGCAAAAGGCTACGGCACCGATCAAAAAGAAACGTATCTGATTTTGGTTGGCTTTGCCGCGATGTGAAAAACGAAAGCCGCCCTGCCAAACGGGGCGGTTTTTTTTGTCCGTTGGGCACTGACAAGTCTGATGGAATGACGTAATAAGAGTTCATTGGATCGATTCAATAAAAGCGGAATACCGCTTCTGATAACTGGAGGAAGACATGGCTGAAGTCGAAGAACAGTGGATGGCAAACCCCAACCGCTATGACGACGAAACCTATAACCGCTGTGGTCAAAGCGGTTTGATCTTGCCGAAAATCACCCTTGGCCTGTGGCAGAATTTCGGCGGCGTGGATGTCTATGAAACCCAACGCGCCATGATCCGCCGTGCCTTTGACCGTGGTGTTTTTCACTTTGATCTGGCCAATAACTATGGCCCGCCCCCGGGATCAGCCGAAGAAAATTTCGGCAAGGTTCTTGGTCAGGATTTGAAAAAACACCGCGATGAGCTGATCATTTCGACCAAGGCGGGTTACCGCATGTGGCCGGGACCGTTTGGTGAGTGGGGATCACGCAAATATCTGATTTCCAGTCTGGATCAAAGTCTTACGCGTATGGGGCTTGATTACGTCGATATCTTTTATTCGCATCGGGTTGATCCCAATACACCATTGGCCGAAACCATGGGCGCACTTGATCAAATCGTGCGATCCGGCAAGGCTTTGTATGTCGGGATTTCATCCTATTCGCCGGAAATGACCCGTAAGGCGCACGCGATCCTGAAAGATCTGGGAACACCTTGCGTCATTCATCAGCCGTCCTATTCGATGATGAACCGTTGGGTCGAAGAAGGTCTGCTCGATACCCTGTCAGAACTTGGTATGGGATGTATTGCGTTCTCGCCATTGGCGCAGGGTCTGTTGACCAACAAGTACCTGAACGGTGTGCCCGAAGCATCCCGTGCGGCCCTTGAAGGGTCGTTCCAGACCGGAATGCTGACCGAGGAAAACCTTAAGCGTGTAAACGCCCTTAATGAAATTGCCAAACGTCGAGGCCAGTCATTGGCGCAGATGGCAATTGCATGGGTGCTGCGCCGCCCAGAAATCACCTCGGCCCTGATCGGGGCACGTCACGTTCAGCAGCTTGATAACAGCCTTGATGCGCTTGATAATCTTGAATTCAGTGCAGATGAGCTTGCCGAAATCGATAAATACGCGGCGGATGGTGGTCTGAATCTGTGGCAGAAATCATCTGATTCACAGGCACCGGCTTAATCGGCAGAAACGGCGTTCTGACCTTTGCAACAGCCCGGCCGATGATTTTTCGGTCGGGCTTTTGTGTATCTGGATATGCGCTGTCAGGCTATTTTTCGGCCATCGGCAAGGTGCCCGCCAAATCGCGCAGGGTATCAATAACTGCCTTCGCCCCGGAACTAAGCGGGCGATCATGCAGCCATGACAACATGACCTTACGCGACAATTCCGGGCTTATGATCCGCCGGGCCCGCAAGCGGCCCGTCGAAAGTTCCATCACAAGCGAACTTCTTGGCAGCACAGTATGTCCCAGATTTCGATGCACCAGATCGACCAAAACGCGCAGTGCATCGGCTTCAACAACCGGGGTTAACGGGCGCCCGGCGCGGAAGGCTGCTTCTTGCATTTTTGCGCGAAGTCCGTGTTTGTTGGTCGGCATGATCAGCGGCAGGGAAAGGACATCTTCATAGGCAATTTCGGTTTCCTGTTCGCCAACCTGTGTCGGGTGGGAGATCAGAAACAGGTCTTCGCGCCACAGGGGTTCGGAATGGAGACTGCGCGAGATCATGCCGTCATGCAGGATGCCGATATCCAGACGCCCTGAGAGCAATCCTTCCTGAACATCGCCCGTCAGATCCTCATAGACCGAAATGTTGAGATCAGGATAGTGGTCTCGCAGCCGTTCAATCAGGGCACCTGTAATGACAATTCCGGCGCTTGGCGGCACACCGACATGGACGTGGCCGGTAACTTTACTGCTGCGTGCAGATAAATCGGCCTCCAACCGGGCAAGATCGGCCAGAATGACACGCGCGCGTTCGGCCAACATCTGACCCGATTCAGTCAGTTTCACCCCGCGTCCGGTGCGTTCCAGAAGCTTGGTATCAAGGGTTTCTTCAAGCAGGTTTAACTGACGGCTAAGGGCCGGTTGTGACAGGTTTAGCCGTTCGGCCGCACGTGACAGACTGCCGAGTTCTGCAATATGAACGAAACTTCTAAGCTGCTTGATATCCATAAAGTCACGCCCTGACGCCGGTAGGTATGTTGGTCTTGCATAAAGATATAGCCAAAACTGATATCTGTTAGCAATTAATTCGAATTGAATAATGTCGGGGCGCGGGTAACTATGTCCTCAAAGAGAGGATCGGAGACCACCATGACAACATCGCCCCAATCACAGCCTGTCGCAACGCCGGCAGGTTCTGCCTTGATGATCGTGCTGCTTGCGACAGTTGCCTTTGCCATGAAGGGATTGCTGGCAAAGTTTGTTTATGCCACTGGCATGACGGTGGATGGCTTGTTGCTGTTACGGTTTTTGATCGCGATGCCGTTCTTTTGGGCCGGGGTGTTCTGGTTTGGCAAACACCGTCCGGGTGAGCGCAAAATGAAGCCACTCGATCTGGCATGGGGGGCTTTGTATGGTGGGTTGTTCTTTGCCGCTGCCTTGTTTGATTTTACAGCCGTCTCGCTGATTGATGTCACCATCTCGCGGATTGTGCTGTTTACCTTTCCCGCCGTGGTCTTGATCCTTGAAAGTTTGCACAAACGGCGCTTTCCACCGATGCGGCAAATCGTCTGTTTTGTTGTGACCTATTTTGGCCTGATGCTGGTTCTTGCCCCAAGTGGTTTTGGCGAGGTGTCTGACGGTTTGTGGTACGGCGCGTTGTTGGCTTTTGCCTCTGCATTGACCTATGCCTGTTATCTTTATTTCGGGCAGCGGATGATAACAGTCATCGGTTCCATGCATTTTGCTGCCTTGGTCAACACAATGGCCGGGCTGTCGATGGTTCTCTACCAGTTGATCATGCAAAAGCCGCTGAACCTTAACCTCGATGGGGTTTTGTGGACGGCGGGCATTTCGATTTTCTGCACCGTGATCCCGTTCTTCCTGCTTTATGAAGGCATCCGGCGGATAGGGGCGACGCAGGCATCGCTGATTTCGCTATCTGGGCCGGAAATGACGTTTTTTGCGGCCTGGTTGCTGTTGGGCGAGATGCTGACAGTGCCGCAATTGATCGGTTTTGCGGTTGTTACCATTGGTGTGGCGTCCCTGAAAAACAGCTTTAGCCTGGCGGGGCTTGGTCGGTTGCTCGCACGGCCATTTGCCTCAAACACCAAGTCATAAGCGGTTGGCAGGCAAGGTCGGGGGCAGTCAGTCTGTTTCGCGTTGCCAGGTGCGAACCTCTGTTTCATGTTCTGGAAGTCGTACACCCTGACGCCATTTGAACGGATCAATGAATTGTCCTGCCCATACACCGGTGCGGGCCTGCTTGGCGCGGTCTTCGACCGGGCCATATTCTGGCATTTCATCGGTGCGGGCAACGGCCATGCCACGCATGATCAGGCTTTGCCCGATATCAACGCCATTGGCATTACGGCAGACCGCCATGTTGCGGTGATAGCGGCTTTTGCCAAACACTTCGCATGTGATCGGTGTGGCGACCAGAAGATTGGTGGTGACTTGCCATGCATCTGCACCGCAAGCCGTACTTTGCCCGTTGATCAGGCATTGTTGAAACCGTTCCAGCGCATCAGCACCCCACAAATCAATTCGGCGAAAGCCAAATTCAAGTGTGTCGGCGTCAATGGCGCGGGCGGGACCTGACAAGGTGTCGTAGTCCGGATCCGCATGTGCAAGACAAGGGGAAAGGATCAGAAACAGGGTGACGAGATACTGCAGCATCCAAATGTTGGAAGAGCGCATCATCAGCACACTCAATACAGATCGCTAAAGCGGATTTCATCAAGCTGGGCAAAGACAACTTTCCATTTGTCTTCTTGCTTGAGCAAGGCAAAAGCATAGTCACAATCAAAGATCAGATTGTTTTCCGAGTTGCCGAACCGGAATGACACAATCGCACGTGAGCCGCCCGGCAGTGCGGAATGCTGTTCGATCACGATGGATTTCGCCATGGCAAGATCAGCATTTTTCAATTCTTCAAAGAATGATTGATGATAGGTATGAAGATCATCCACCGATGAAATCGCATGCACGCCTGAGAGATCATTGATCAGGGACGGGTAGTGATAAAATTCGTCAAGCGCATCTTCTTCCAGCTTGAGATGGGCATCAACATAGCGGTGAAAAAAACTTCCAAGGTCTTCCATCGGCACGCGTCCCTTTCGAAAATGATCCGTAATTATTCGGCGGCAATCAGATCAAGCCACCCTTGTTCGTCAAGTACTGTAACACCTAATTCTTCTGCTTTCTTTAATTTGGATCCCGCACCCGGTCCTGCAACCAGATAATCGGTTTTTGCCGATACGGACCCTGCAACTTTCGCGCCGAGGCTTTCGGCTCTGACCTTGGCTTCGTTACGCGAAAACAGTTCCAGCTTGCCGGTAAAGACAACGGTTTTACCGCTCACCGGGTTATCAGAAACGGTGGGGGCTTCGACATCGTTGATGGTCAGAAGATCTTGCAGGTCATCAAGAACCTCAAGATTGTGATCTTCGGCCATAAAGCCAATCAGGTCTTTGGCAACACCCGGTCCGATCTGGTCGATATTGATCAATTCGCGCAAGGCATCGCTATCTGCATTATTGGCCGCAATGATCGAACTGCGCCATTCCGTGATCGATCCATAATGCCGCGCAAGAAGCTTCGCCGTGGCCTGCCCGATCTGTCGAATGCCAAGGGCATAGATAAACCGATCAAGGCCGATAGAGCGGCGTTCATTGACCCCGTCAAACAGTTTGGTCGCAGATTTCTCGCCCCAACCTTCAAGCTTTTTGATCTCGTCGGCATGAAGTGTTTCCAGTCGGAAAATATCCCCCGGCGATTTTACCCAGCCAAGTTCAAAGAACGTTTCGACGTTTTTTGCCCCCATGCCATCAATGTCAAAGGCATTGCGCGAGACAAAATGTTTCAAACGTTCAACAGCCTGTGCCGGGCAGATAAGCCCACCGGTGCAGCGGGTGGCGGCTTCGCCTTCTTCGCGCATTGCGTGGCTACCGCATTTCGGGCAGGTATCAGGGAACTGGTATTCAACAGTGTCTTCTGGGCGTTCATCAAGGATGACTTCAACCACTTGCGGGATGACATCACCGGCCCGCTGAATAACCACCATGTCACCAACGCGGACACCAAGGCGGTCGATTTCATCGCGGTTATGAAGGGTCGCGTTTGAAACGACAACGCCACCAACCGTGACAGGCTCCAGTCGGGCAACCGGGGTTAGTGCGCCGGTACGACCAACCTGAACTTCGATGGCATTTAAACGGGTGCGGGCCTTTTCAGCCGGGAACTTATGGGCAATCGCCCAGCGCGGTGATCTGCTGACAAAGCCAAGCCGCAGCTGAAGTTCAAAATCATTGACCTTATAGACGATGCCATCAATGTCGTAATCAAGATCCGGGCGCAGAACGCCCAGTTCATCATAGAACGCCATGATATCATCGGCATCGTTCAAAAGGCGGGTAAGCGGATTAATGGTAAAGCCCCATCCATCGACCTTTTGAAGGAAATTCCACTGGGTTTGGGCAAGGCTTTCAGACAGTTCACCAAAACTATAAGCAAAAAAACGAAGCGGCCGCTTGGCACTGATCGCTGGATCGAGTTGACGCAAAGATCCTGCCGCTGCATTACGCGGATTGGCAAAGGTTTTGCCGCCGGTTTCAGACTGCGTTTCATTCAGCTTCTGGAAGGCAGAGCGCGCCATATAAACCTCGCCGCGGATTTCAACCACATCGGGCGCATCATCGGGCAGGGTTTTGGGAATGTCGCCGATATGGGCGACATTGGCGGTGACATCTTCACCTTCGGACCCATCGCCACGGGTTGCTGCGGTAACAAGCTGGCGGTTTTCATACCGTAGCGACAGTGACAATCCATCAATCTTGGGTTCGCCAACCACCTCAATCGGGCTATGGGCGGTCAGGCTCAGGAAACGGCGAATACGGGCCAGAAAATCGACAATATCTTCGCGTGAAAACGCATTGCCCAGTGACAGCATCGGGCGGGCATGCTTGACTTTGGCAAAGCCGTCTGCAGGGGCGGCGCCGACTTCCTGGGTTGGGCTGTTTTTCTTCAGTGTTGGGTAGTGCGTTTCAAGTTCGATCAGACGGTTGAACAGCGCGTCATATTCCGCATCGGGGACCAGCGGTTCGTCATTGATGTAATAGGCTTCGTTGAATGAACGAATGCGGTCGGAAATTTCCGCATGCTGTTTGCGTGCCTCGGTACTTGTTTCGGGCAATTCCGGCAGGTCGGACGTGTTTGACGCATGGTCGGCGTTCATATTCTTTTTGTTCCGTATTCGATAATGGGGCGGCCATGGATGGTGGCAGGCCCTAAGTGGGTTGTTCTAACAGGCTATCGGCCGCAGCGCGGGCTTCGGCGGTGACGGAATGACCGGCCAGCATACGGGCGATTTCTTCGCGCCGCGCGCCATCAACTAGTGCATCAACGCGGGTCACCATGGTGCCGTCGGTTTCGCGCTTGGCAATATAAAAATGCGTGCGTCCGCGTGCGGCCACTTGCGGGCTATGGGTGATGACAAGGATCTGGCGTTCCTGTGCCAGCAGATGCAGGCGCTGACCAATCGCCGCTGCCGTCGCACCACCAACACCGCTATCAACCTCGTCAAAGACCAGGCTGGGGACGGCCGAAACACGGGCAAGGACGACTTTAAGTGCGAGTAAGAACCGGGAAAGCTCGCCACCGGATGCAATTTTGTTCAATGCGCCGGGCGGGCTTCCGGGGTTGGTCGCAACCGTGAACTGGACACGGTCAATGCCATCAATTCCCCATTCGCCTTCTTCAAGCTTGGCGATGTCCGTGACAAAGCGGGCCTTTTCCATGCGAAGCGGCGGGAGTTCGGTATTGATCGCCCCGTCAAGCTTGGCCGCGGCTTCTTTGCGGGCCGCATGAAGCTTTTGCCCGGCTTCGATATAGGCCGCACGGTGTTCCTTCACAGCAGCCGTCAGGCGCGTGAGTTCTTTTTCACCAAATTCAAGCTGATTGATCTGGGACCGGAAATCTTTCATCAGAGCATTCAGCCCATCGACCGGCACTTTGTATTTGCGTGCCGCAGCCCGCAGGGCAAACAACCGTTCTTCGACATTTTCCTGATGCCCGGTATCGACATTCAAGTCAGCCAAGGTTGCCGAAATCGACCGGTTGGCTTCTTCCAGTTCGATTGCGGCACGGTCAAGCGCCTCAATGATCGGTTCAAACCGGCCATCGGCCTTTTCAAGTTCGCGTTCAAGGCAACGCTGTGCACTGCGAAGCGCACTTTCAGCACCCTTGCCGCGCGATAGTTCCCCGCCTGCATCATTCAATGCTGCAACCAGCTTCTCGCCATGCATCAGGAACTGGCGTTCCTCGGCAAGGCGCTCTTCTTCGCCTTCTTCCGGGCCAAGCTTTTCAAGCTCGTCAACCGCATGACGCAGCCATTCTTCTTCTTCGCGGGCCTTATCAATCCGTGCGCGTGCGCTGTTAAGTTCTTTTTGCGTTTCGCGCCATGCCCGCCAATGATCGCGCACGGTCATTGCAAGATTGCCAAGATTCCCATGGGCATCAAGGGTCGCGCGGTGCGTGGTCGGGTCAAGCAGACCGTGTTGATCAAATTGCCCCTGAATTTCAACGCAATAATCACCAACATCGCGCAGAAGCCCGACGGATACCGCCTGATCATTGACATAGGCGCGGGAACGGCCATCAGTCGTAACAACGCGGCGTACCACCAATTCTTCACCGTCCAGATCGATATCTTGTTCGGACAAAACGCTAAAGACCGGATGGCCAAGGGGAAGGGCAAAGGTGGCTGTTACGCTGCATTTGTCACAGCCATGGCGGACAAGGCCGCTATCGGCGCGCGCACCAAGTGCAAGTCCCAACGAATCAAGCAGAATGGATTTACCGGCACCTGTTTCCCCCGTCAGGACGCTAAGCCCGTCGTGGAAATCAAGATCCAGCTTGTCGATAAGGACTACATTCCGAATGCTGAGACGTCGAAGCATTTCTGGGTACTGATGTTGTTAACGGGGCAGCAGACAGGTTTTGCCGAACTTATTGGTGAATTGCAGAGTGCCCAATACCGACCGACCTTGCAAGTGTTGCAGATGCCTTCCTTGGATCAAAAGCATGCACATGGCCGGTGGTTATCAAAAATGTTTGAAAACAGGGCGTAACTGCAATTTGTTCCTGTTGTGTTCTAGGGTTGTTTTACCCCGAATGTCAAGGAAACCTGTATGAAGCCCGCTGTTTATAGAAACAAAAATCAGAACAGATCAGAAATCGACTGGGTTGTTGAGTCCCACCAGCTTTCTTCCGTGCGCTCATCACCGCCATCTTCAACCAGAAGGCTGTAGGATTCGCTGTAATACTCACTGCCCGGGAAGTTATGGCCCAAGACCGATGCGGTGCGTTTTGCTTCGCCTTCAAGCCCAAGTGCAAGATAGCATTCGGTCAGGCGAGCAAGGGCTTCGGGAACGTGGGTGGTGGTTTGATATGTCTGGATCACCGATTTAAACCGGTTGATTGCCGCCAGAAATTCTTTGCGGTCCTGATAGTAACGGCCAACACTCATTTCCTTGCCGGCAAGGTGGTCAACCGTAAGGTCTTTTTTCAGCTTGGCATCACGGGAATATTTGCTGTCGGGGAAACGGCGAATGACGTCATCAAGCGAATCCATCGCATGTTGGGTCATTTGTTGATCGCGACCAACATCCGAGATTTGTTCGTAATAGGACAGTGCCTTGAGATAATAGGCATATGGCACATCCGGGTTGGCCGGATGCAACGAGATGAAACGATCAAGTGCGTTGATCGCATCGTCATATTTGTTGTCCTGATAGTACGAATAGGCCGACATCAAGGTCGCCTTGGTCGCCCATACCGAATAGGGATGCTGGCGTTCGACTTCATCGAACCCCTCGGCCGCCTTCTGGTATTCTTTTGCATCAAGCAGGTCTTGCGCACTGTTATACAGTTCGGAAACCGGACGTTCGACATATTCCGGCGCCTCATTGCTAGAGCAGGCGGCAAGCAGAATGGCCATGCCGCAGGTTGCAATGATGTGTTTGGCGCGAACGGTACTAAGCACTGTGACCTATCCTTGAATCTTGTGACGCACTCACTTGAAAATCCGCCGGACTATATCATGCGAAGGGCGCCCTTGGGCAAGTAGTTGTATGCCCAATTGGTGACTTTTATTGCAGATAACCGCCAGTTGCTTTGACCTGCGCGATGAAAAATGCTTAAGGCATCAAAAAAGGCGACCCGATGGGCCGCCATTTTTAATTGATATATACCTATGTGCCACAGCCAGATGATGCAATCAGGCCGTTGCAAGAACAGGTTCAACCGCGCCATGCAGGGCGGATTTACGCATCGGGGTCACCTGATAGGCGGTTTCATCTGCCAGCAAAGCCTGAAGCAACAGGTTGTTGACGTGATGACCCGATTTATAAGCGGTTACCTTGCCCTGAAGCTGCATGCCGGCAGTGTAAAGATCGCCCAGCGCATCAAGGATTTTGTGGCGGACAAACTCATCTTCATAGCGCAGGCCTTCTTCGTTCATGACTTCATCACCTGAAAGCACAACGGCATTATCAAGTGAACCACCACGGGCCAGACCGGCTGAACGCATGGCTTCGACTTCATGAAGGAAGCCAAACGTACGGGCACGCGAAATATCGGCAACGAAGACACCGTCATCGAATTTAACGCTCATGCGCTGGTTGGCGATGGCTTTGCTGGTGAAATCGATTTCAAAATCGATCTCAAACCCATCTGCCGGTTCAACCCGCGCGGTACAGCCGTTAAATTCGACTTCAATCGGTTTAAGAACTTCAATGACCTGACGCGGCGCATTCTGTTCTTCAATACCAACACAATCGATCAGGAAATTGAATGGTGCGGAACTGCCATCCATGACCGGGACTTCATCGGCATCAATGTCGATCAGAACGTTATCAATGCGCGATCCGGCAAGGGCCGCCATCAGATGTTCGATGGTGCCAATTTTGATCCCTTTGGATGCATCGCCAAGACAGGTGCAAAGACGGGTATCAATCACACCATCGTAACGTGCCGGGAACAACGGCTGGTCTTCCAGATCCGTGCGGCGAAATACGATGCCATGATTGGCAGAAGCAGGATGCAACGTGATACGGATTTTCTGACCGGAATGCAGGCCGACACCGGCACAACCGATGGACGCTTTTAATGTGCGCTGGCGCACAAAATCGTCACCGTGCACGCCTGTCTGCGCAATGGCAGCAGTTAGGTCGGTAATATTATTCACAAAAACCCCCAAATCAGGTCAGTCAGTTTGTAATCTATCTTGGTGAAGTGCTTAGCAGAGCCTCAACCCTCACTTCGTTAGCTTCAGACACTACCGACGTTGTGACAATCAGACAAATCACTCTTTGTTACGCTTTGTAAATCATCTGAAATTCATAAAATAATCAATAAATTCAATAATGTATCGGTAGAATAAAATCATTTTTTAGGGCGCTGCAACCTGTTTGTTAACAGGCAAGGCCGCTTGGCTTGATCCCGCACGGGGTATCTATAAAAAAAGGGAAGGCAATGAAGCCTTCCCTTTCTGTGCGCGGAGATCGTGGTCAGTTGGCCTGACGACGAAGGAAGGCCGGAATTTCAAGAAGGTCATCAGACGCACCAGGCGCCTTGCCCCGGGAAGCGGGCTCCTTTTTGAGAGTCGATGAGCTGTCTTCACCAAGGGGCATTTCAGTCTGACGCGGGGCAGGTGCCTGCGGCTGGGAGACTTTCGGTTCCGCATGCTGGTGCTGATGCGGGTCCTTGATGGTTTTGTTCTTACCAAACAGGCTGCTCAGGACCGAACGCGGCGAGGTTGCATTCTGGGCATCTGCTGCTTCGAATACATCCGGGCTGTGATGGGACTGATTGGCTTCGCTCGGGGTCATGGCGCGTGGCGGAATAAAGGCCATGTCGCCATTGCTGTTGGTTTTTTCAGTCGGCTTGTTTGCACGCAGAACCGGTTTCGGTTTCAGGACCGTCTGGCCCATTTCAATCGAACCGGTTTCCTGTGCTTCCGCCTGATGGCTGATTTCCGGCTGCTGTGCGCTACCGGTTGCCGCAAAACGTTCTGCCGGGATGTGATCAATTGATGCACCACCGGCATAGTCGGCAGACCCGTCATGAGCACTGGCAGCAGCGTTGCCTGCACCATGCTGTGCGAATGACGGCACAGATGGTTTTTCGGCTGGCTGGGCTGCTTTTGGCTGTGCCACGGAAACGGTGGTTGGTTGTGGACGGCGCATTTCTTCGGCGTCGATACCGGTTGCAACCACGGAAACCCGCAACGCACCTTCGATGGTTGGGTCGAAGGTCGAACCAAAGATAATGTTGGCTTCTGAAGCGACTTCTTCGCGAATACGGTTCGCGGCTTCGTCAACTTCATAAAGGGCCATATCCATGCCACCGGTGATGTTGATGAGGACAGCACGTGCGCCCTTCATCGAAGCATCTTCCAGAAGCGGATTGGCAATGGCGGCTTCGGCAGCTTCAAGCGCACGTTTTTCGCCGGATGCTTCGCCTGTACCCATCATGGCTTTGCCCATCTCGCTCATAACCGTGCGGATATCGGCAAAATCAAGGTTCACAAGACCCGGAACCATCATAAGGTCGGTAATCGAACGCACACCATTGCGCAGAACATCGTCTGCCATCTGGAAGGCATCTGCAAAGGTGGTTTTTTCGTTCGCGACCCGGAACAGGTTCTGGTTTGGAATGATAATCAGGGTATCAACATACTGCTGAAGCTGCTCAATCCCCTGTTCGGCAGTGCGCATGCGGCGCGTGCCTTCAAAATGGAACGGCTTGGTAACGACACCAACGGTCAGAATGCCGGATTCTTTTGCGGCACGTGCAATGACCGGGGCTGCACCGGTACCCGTACCACCGCCCATACCGGCGGTGATGAATACCATGTGGCTACCTTCAAGCTGGGCCTGAATGTCTTCAATGGATTCTTCTGCGGCGGCACTTCCTGCATCAGGACGTGCCCCTGCACCCAAACCTTGCGTAATTTTGCGGCCAAGCTGCATCTTACGCGTGGCTTTGCTCTGGCTCAGGGCCTGAGAATCGGTGTTGGCAACAACAAAATCGCACCCTTCAAGTTCAGATGAGATCATGTTGTTAACGGCGTTGCCACCGGCACCGCCGACACCGATGACGGTGATCTTCGGTTTTAGATTTTCTTCCGTTTCTGGAACGGAAAAATTGATTGTACTCATTGTTTGCTCTTCCTCTCCGCGCTTTAGAGCTTAAAGATCACACAAGCCTTCCCTTCGCTTATGCGTGCCAGAATTGCTTCGGGCACAAAGACCTCCGAGTTCGTTTTAGCGGGCAAAGAGTTATTGCCGTGTTAATGAGCATCAAAGTTTTCAAAAAAATGCACAAAAAAGTGCACTTATTTTTCAAATCCGCTGTTTCTTGCAGATCGGGCAGGGTTTGCGGTTCGGAAACTAGAAATTTTCCTTGAACCATGCACCGAAACGACCCCAGCGTCCGCCGGACTGACGGATTTTCGCCATGGCTTCGCTTAATGGATCGTTTTGCTGTTCAACAGCACGCAGCAGCAACCCGGCACAGGCCGAAAAGGCCGGACCACTCGTTGCTTCGGCCAAACCGGACACCCCGTGGGGATGCGCAACCGTTGCCGGGCGTTCAAACATCTGATTGGCAAGATCAGCAATCGCATTAAGCTGGCTGGCACCGCCGGTCAGAACAATGCTGCGTCCGCCAATTTGTGACAGCCCGTGTTCTTCAAGCTGATCACGGATCAGCTCAAAGGTTTCTTCAAGGCGCGGCTTGATGATGTTGATCAGCATCGAGCGCGGGACATGATTGAAATTATTCTCGTCTTCGTCACCAATAATCGGAACCGCAAGGATTTCCTGATCGTCCGAGGGCGATGTCAGCGCACTGCCATGCAGCGTCTTCATGCGTTCGGCATGGTTAAGCGACGTATTAAGCCCGTAGGCAATGTCACGTGTCACATGCGCACCACCGACCGGGATGGAGGTGGTATAGATCACCTGACCACCGTTAAACACGGCAACACTGGTGGTGCCAGCTCCCATGTCAATCACGGTTGCGCCAAGTTCGCGCTGATCGGGTGTCAGGGCCGAAAGACCCGATGCCAAAGGTGTGACTACGGTTTCCTCGATCGCAAGATGGCAACGGCCCAGAAGGGTGCCAAGATTGCGCAGCGGTGCTGTCTGTGTGCGGACAAAGTGCAGATCCAGACCAAGGGTCGATCCATACATGCCGCGCGGATCATTCATCGAATTCGCACCATCAAGCCGGAACCCCAGCGGGACGGTGTGGATCAATTCATCACCGGCCTGACGCAAAAGGGCTTCTTTCTGGTCATTCAGCTTTCTGATCTCAAGATTGCCAATCGGGCGGGAACCAAGCGGGAGTTCAACCGTATGGGTTTCCGATTCCGGGCGCCCACCTGACAGGTTCACAATCACCGATTCGATGGTTTGCCCGGCCATCTTTTCAGCAGCATTCACCGCGGCCAGCACAACTTCCTGTGCAGCGTCAATATTTGCGATCGATCCGCTTTGCAGCCCTTTGGACATATTGTGTCCGATGCCGATGACTTTCGGCGGCTGGTCTTTTTCGCGTCGCGCAATAAAACAACAGACCTTGGACGTTCCGATGTCCAAAGCCGCAATCAATCCTGATCTGGTTTTGCTGCGTGCCAATTATCTGCTCGAAATCTTTTTAAGAGTTATTGGTTCAATTATTTGTAGGTCGAACCTTACGCCCGTTTTCCACTAAAAGCCGTTGCAAATTGGTTAAGGCTGACCGGAGTCTTTTGCAATCTAAATCCCAAAGGCGTGGAATGGTCTTTTTGCGGTGCGAAGTCGGGGTGATGATCAACCGCTGGTTCTTGCCGGTTCCCTCATTGCTGTACTGCAACGTTACAGGCCTAGCTTGACAGTCAACTGTAACGTTGCAGTAATTAACCGCCAAATTAAAAAACCAACAGGGAGGAAACAGCATGTTTCTTGGAAAAATGACACGTGCCGGGATCGGAATGATTGCGGCACTCGGGCTTTCGACCAGCATTGCATCGGCGCAGGAAAGTGTTGAAGTCCTGCATTGGTGGACCTCGGGTGGCGAAGCAAAGGCGCTTCAGGTTCTTAAAAAGGATCTCGAAGATCAGGGCGTTTCATGGAATGACATGCCGGTTGCCGGCGGTGGTGGCGAACAGGCAATGACTGTTTTGCGCGCACGCGTCACATCGGGCAATGCGCCAACAGCCGTTCAAATGCTGGGCTTTGACATCAAGGACTGGGCAGGCGAAGGCGTTCTGGCCAATCTTGATGATCTGGCCGCACAGGAAGGCTGGGATGATGTTGTTCCAGACGCGCTTAAAGGCTTTTCGAAATATGACGGTCACTGGATCGCAGCCCCGGTCAATGTGCATTCAACCAACTGGGTTTGGGCCAACAAGGCCATCTTTGACGAGCTTGGTCTGGAACAGCCAACCGACTGGGATGAGCTGATTGCAGCGCTTGATAAGATCAAGGCCGCTGGATACACGGCTGTGGCCCATGGTGGTCAGGCATGGCAGGACGCAACCATCTTTGATGCAGTTGTTATGGCAACGGGTGGCGGGGATTTCTATCAGGCATCCATGATCGATACCGATCCGGATGCATTGGGTTCGGACACGATGAAAACCGTGTTTGATCGCATGGCGACATTGCGGACCTATGTTGATGATAACTTCTCGGGCCGTGACTGGAACCTTGCGACCGCGATGGTGATCAACAAGGAAGCTGGCGTTCAGTTCATGGGCGATTGGGCCAAGGGTGAATTCCTCAATGCCGGGAAAGTCCCCGACACCGATTTCCTGTGCTTCCGGTTCCCGGGAACACAGGATGCTGTGACCTTCAACTCCGATCAGTTCGTGATGTTCGAAGTTGGTGCAGATCGTCAGGATGCCCAGATGAAACTGGCACAGGCTGTATTATCGCCAAGTTTCCAGTCGGCGTTCAACGTGGTTAAGGGCTCTGTCCCGGCACGTACCGATGTGCCAAACGATGCCTTTGATGCCTGTGGCAAAAAAGGCATGGCTGAACTGGCAGCGGCCAACAAGAACGGCACGTTGTTTGGATCGATGGCCCATGGGCACTCGGTTCCGGCCGGTGTTAAAAACGCGATGTATGATGTGATTACGGCGCATTTCAACGGCGAATATGACAGTGCAACTGCTGTCGAAGAGCTCGTGAATGCGGTTGAATCCGCGCAGTAAGACCAACATGACAAACCGGCGGCCGAGATAGCATTTCCGGCCGTCGGACAACGTGCGGAGCATCATCCATGCAACCATCCTTGCCCGGTAAGGCACAGGCAACCCTGCGGGAAGTTCTGCCCCGTCTGGTGCTGAGCCCAAGCCTGTTTCTGATCCTTTTATTCGTTTATGGATTTATCATTTACACCGGTTATCTATCGCTGACCGATAGCCGGATGCTGCCGTCCTATGATCTTGAAGGGTTTGGCAATTATGCCAAGCTGTGGGGGAACCGTAACTGGCTGATTGCCCTTCAGAACCTTGCGATCTTTGGCGTTCTTTATATCGTCATTTGTTCGGTGCTTGGGTTGCTTCTGGCAATATTGCTGGATCAGAAAATCCGCGGCGAAGGCATTCTAAGGCCGATCTATCTCTATCCGATGGCGTTGTCCTTCATCGTGACCGGGACGGCCTGGAAATGGTTTCTTGATCCCGGTCTTGGTCTTGAAAACACCATGCATTTATGGGGATGGGAAAGCTTCACCTTTAACTGGATCAAGGATCGCAATATGGCGATCTATACCGTGGTGATCGCCGCTGTCTGGCAGTCATCGGGGTTTGTCATGGCAATGTTTCTGGCCGGGTTGCGCGGGATTGATAGTGAAATCCTCAAAGCCGCCCAGATGGATGGTGCCAGCCGATGGAGCCTCTATACACGGATCGTTATTCCGCAATTGCGCCCGGTGTTTCTGTCGGCCTTTGTGGTTTTGGCCCATCTGGCGATCAAGGCCTATGACCTTGTTATTGCCTTGACCAATGGTGGTCCGGGACGGGCGACCGAGTTACCGGCGACCTTCATGTATTCCTATACCTTTACCCGCAATCAAATGGGGGTCGGGGCATCGTCGGCTGTGATCATGCTGGCGATGATTGCATCAATCATTGTGCCCTATCTTTATTCCGAACTGAGGGAGCGTCGCTGATGTCACGTTCAACGCAACCTTCCTTTGGCACGGCTAAGCTTTTACGCGCTGCCCTGTATTCGGTTCTGATCCTGTTTGCGGTTTATTACCTGCTGCCGCTGTTTGTCATGCTGGTAAACTCGGTCAAGACACTTGATGAAATCCGCGGTGGCAACATGATGTCGCTGCCCGAAGTTTTCACGTTTGAGCCGTGGTTAAACGCATGGTCAGAAGCCCAGATCGGGGTCGAGCCAACCGGATTAAGCCCCTATTTCATCAACAGCATCGTGATGGTCGTGCCGGCCGTCGCAATCTCGACTGCCTTGGGTGCGATGAATGGTTATGTGCTGACCAAATGGCGGTTTCCGGGTGACAAGATCATTTTCGGATTGATGCTGTTTGCCTGCTTTATCCCGTTCCAGATCGTTCTGATCCCGATGGCGCGTGTGCTTGGCATGATCGGCATTGCCGGGACGACAAGCGGGTTGGTGCTGGTGCATGTGGTCTATGGGCTTGGCTTTACAACGCTATTCTTCCGTAATTATTACGCCGCATTCCCGGATGAGCTGATCAAGGCCGCCAAGATGGATGGGGCCGGGTTCTGGCGGACCTTTACCCGTATTCTTCTGCCCAGTTCCGGGCCGATCATTGTTGTGACCGTGATTTGGCAATTCACCAATATCTGGAATGACTTCCTGTTCGGGGCGTCATTTGCCGATTTTGATTCGATGCCGATGACGGTAGCACTCAACAACCTCGTTTCATCCTCAACCGGGGTCAAGGAATACAATGTGCATTTTGCCGGTGCGGTGCTTGCGGCCCTTCCGACACTGATCGTTTACGTCGTTTCCGGGCGTTACTTCGTCCGTGGACTGATGGCCGGTGCGGTCAAGGGCTAGGCCGCTAAGGCCATCATAAAAAGAAGTACAGGGAAGTTATCATGTCCTTTCTACAAATCGACAAGGTTTGCAAAAGTTTCGCTTCGATCAATGTCTTGCGCGATATTTCACTTGATGTTGAAGAAGGCGGTTTTCTGGTCCTTGTCGGCCCGTCGGGCTGTGGCAAATCGACGCTTTTGAACACGATTGCCGGGCTTGAAAATCTGACAACCGGGGAAATTCGCATTGATGGCAATGTGATTGATGATTTGCCACCTGCAGAACGCAACATTGCTATGGTGTTTCAAAGCTATGCGCTTTATCCCAACATGAATGTTGGCCAGAACATTGCCTTTGGTCTGGAAATGCGCGGCATGCCCAAAGACGAACGCGATGCCAAGGTCACCGAGGTCGCCAAAACGCTTCAGATCGAACATTTGCTGGATCGTAAACCCGGTCAGCTTTCCGGTGGTCAGCGCCAGCGTGTGGCGATGGGCCGCGCATTGGTGCGCAATCCGCAATTGTTCCTGTTTGACGAACCATTATCAAACCTTGATGCCAAGTTGCGCGTTGATATGCGCACTGAAATCAAACGCATGCATCAGGCCTTGGGCACGACAATTGTCTATGTCACCCATGACCAGATCGAAGCCATGACGCTGGGCACAAGGATTGCGGTTCTCAAAGACGGAATTGTTCAGCAATACGGCACTCCGGCCGAGATTTATAACGATCCGTCCAATTTGTTCGTTGCTGATTTTATGGGATCACCGGCCATGAACCTGATCCCGGCAACCGTGCGCGGCAATGCGGTTGAAATGACACGGGCAGGCGAAGACCCACTTGTGCTTGATTTCAAACAATTGCCTGCGGATGTGGCGGGCTATGACGGGCGTGAGGTGATTGTCGGCATCCGGCCCGAAGCCATTACCGATGTTGATAACCGCGCAACCGGGCGCGTTGATCAGAAATCCGTTTTGGCATCCTGTTTGATTGATGTGGTCGAACCGGCCGGGGCCGATATTTTTGCGATTACGGCACTGGGTGGCAAAGAAGTCGTCACACGCCTGCATCAAGATTGGTCTGGTCAGGCGAAACAACATGCAGAATTGGTGTTCAACCTTGAAAAAGTTGTGTTTTTCGATCCGCAAAGCGGCATGAGACTGCGTTAGGGTCCAAACTCATTCATATGAATGAGTTTGGACCCTAGAAGTTCAAATGCCTGTCGGAATGCCTTTTAAGGAGGGACCGAAACCTGCCCGATCATGATCCTGTTGGCAACATGGGAACCCGTACCCAAAGCCGACCGACGCTTAAAACCATTGCGGAAATGACCGGCCTTGGGGTGACCACGGTATCGCGTGCGTTAAAGGATGCGCATGATATCAGTGTCAAAACCAAACTGCGGGTGCGCAAGGTCGCGGACGCAATCGGCTATCATCCTGATCGTGCAGGCGTGCGTCTGCGTACGGGCAAAACCAACGTCATCAGCCTGATTCTGGATCAAACGGACAAGGTTCCGGAATTTGCCCGGCGTATGATTGTCGGGATATCGAATGCAACGCGCGGCACCCCGTATCATTTGGTGGTAACGCCGCAGTCCCGATCAGATGATCCAATGGACCCTGTGCGCTATATCCTTGATAGCCGGGCCGCCGACGGTGTGATCATTACCCATGTACGTCCCGATGATGAACGGATTGCCGTGCTCCGTCAAAGTGGCTTGCCGTTTGTGGCACACGGGCGAAGCCTTTCAGGGCCCCCGCATGCCTATCATGACTTTGATAACCGATCTTTTTGTGAAATGGCGGCCAACCGGTTGATCGGGCGTGGACGCAAACGTCTGGCTTTGCTGTCCCCGCCATCGGAGTTTTCATATTATCAGGAAAGCCTGGCCGGTTTTACCGCCGCGGCCGATGCCGCTGGTGTCCTGCATAAGGTTCTAAGCGGCATTGATCTTGATAGCAGCAGCGAAGTTCTGAGGCAGGCCGGGATGGCGTTGCGCCATCAGGATTATGTGCCGGACGGCATTGTTTGTGGCAGTGAGTTATGCGCGATGGCGCTGATTGATGGCCTGATCCAGTCAGGTTTCGATGTGGGTCGTGATATTGACGTGATCGCCAAGGAAACATCAGACTTGCTGAACTATACCCGGCCCCGGATTGACAGTTTGCGCGAAGACCTGATTGTCGCCGGACAGGAACTGGCAGCCCATCTGATTGATGTCATTGAAAAGCGCGATGTCAGCATTCTGCAATCGCTTGGTCAGCCGATCCCGGTTTGGCGCAACGAACTATAAGCTCATTGGGTCATTAATTGGTCTTGAGCCTAGGGCGGGGTTAAACCGCCCCTTCCTTCTTTGGCGGGTTGCGCCTTAGTTCAGCTGCACCGGGTGTCAAACGGACAAAGGTCCGGTCGGGCAGGCGCAAATCAACAATCAACACATCGCGATCCAGCAGGTCATGGTCACGGTCAAGGATCTCAAGCCGTTGCCAAGCCTTGTCCATATCCTTTTCCGGCAGGCGCACAAACATGCCGTTTGAAAGCTGGATATTCCAACGACGATGACCAATGCGCTGCGCCCCCGTAACCATATCGTACAAATGCGGAATGGTCTGAATGGTTGCCAGCATTTCGGCAGCATGTTGTGGCGCGTCATCCCCCACCAGAACCGGCAGATCAAGGTAATCACCAAGCTCATAGTTCTGAAGTTGCGCGCCGTCGCCATCGATTAAAACATGGCCGCGATCGTTGGTTTGCCAAAGGGCAAGGGGTTTGCGTTCAACAACCGACACAATCAGGGTATCTGGCAATTGGCGTTCTACCGTGGCGGTGCGCACCCATGAAAGTTCTTCGATCCGTTCGCGTGCGGCATCAACGTCAAAGGTAATGATCGGGGTTCCGGTTTTCTTGCCGATTGCGGCCAAAAGTGCATCGGTTTCGGTTTTTTCACGGCCCGATACTTCAATGTTTTTGACTGTCATGCCAAGTTCGGCTGACAGGCGGATACTTTCGTTTTCCGCCATGACAAGCCATTTATCAGCTTTGCCAGTATACCAAAGGGCAGCCGGAATAATTGTGATGGCCCCGATAAAACCGGTCCACCAAAGACCGCGCGCAACCTTTTTCAGGTTGGAGGCGACACCATGTTGCTTATCAAGCTTTTCGCGGCGTTCACGGGCCTGTTCTTCAAGCGTTCCGATGGTGCCTAACGTTCGCATGATGCATCCTCTACCATCCATGCAACGATGTCGGCAAAGCTCATGCCGTCATGGCGGGCTGCATCGGGAACAAGGGATGTTGGCGTCATGCCCGGCTGGGTATTGATTTCTAGAATCGCCAAACGATCATTTTCCGGGTCATAGCGAAAATCGGCACGCGCAATGCCACGGCACCCCAAGGCCCGATAAGATTCTTCGGCATGGCGTTGTAAACGGTCGCGCAAATCGCTTTGAATGTCTGCCGGGATGATATGTTCAGAACCGCCTTGAACATATTTTGATTCAAAATCGTAAAAGGCATGATTTCCGGTCAGAATTTCAATGACTTCCATCGCCTTGCCGTCCTTGACCGCAACGGTCATTTCCCGGCCCGGAATGAATTCTTCCTGCATGACGCCGTCGCCATGGACCCATGCGCGGGCCAGCATGTTCTGTTCTTCTTCCGGGGTAAGGATGATCTCGACCCCGACCGATGACCCTTCGTTGTTGGGTTTCAGAACATAGGGCGGCGGCAACGCGGTGCCATTGGCAATTTCATCGCGTGTCACCCAGACATGACGGGCACAGGGAATGTCATATTCCATGAACATTGCCTTGGCCGACATTTTATCCATGGCAATCGCGGATGCCCGGACGCCGGAATGGGTGTAGGGAATATCCATGATTTCCAGCAATCCCTGAACCGCACCATCTTCGCCCCAACGGCCATGCAAGGCGTTGAAAATAACATCCGGTTTCGGATCAATAGCGGACAATTGACGGGCAAGGTCACGGGTGGCATCGATTTCCGTAACTTTATAACCCTTTTCACGCAGCGCCTTGATACATTCACGGCCCGATGACAGGGATACTTCGCGCTCGGCCGACCAACCGCCGTAAATGACAGCGACATGCTTGCTCATGCGTCTTTTCCTATGATCGAGTGACCCAGGCGTTCGCCAATGCGCCGGATTTCCCAGCGCAGCTCAACGCCGCAATGTTGTTTAACCCGTTTGCGAACTTCATCGCCCAATAGTTCAAGATCAAGGGCGGTGGCATCCCCGGTATTGATCATGAAATTGCAATGTTGTTGCGACATTTGTGCCCCGCCAATGGTCAGTCCGCGGCAGCCAGCAGCATCAATGACTTCCCATGCGCGGCTGTGTTCTGGATTGGCAAAGGTTGATCCGCCAGTACGCGATTTGATCGGCTGTGATTCCGCACGGGCTTCTTGAATTTCGGCCATCCGCTTGGCGATATCGCCGGGATCGCCGGATGTTGCACGCAGAACGGCAGATGTGAAAATCCAGTCTTCGGGAAGCCCGCAATGACGGTACGACATATCCATTTCGTCAGGGATGACTGTGTGTATGTCACCTTTGCTGTCAATCGCGGTGGCTGACACCAGAACATCCTTGATTTCCGTACCATAGGCCCCGGCATTCATACGCAATGCGCCGCCGATGGTGCCCGGAATACCTGACAGAAATTCCAACCCGGCAATAGCGTTCATCTGTGCCGTTTGCGCGACATGTAAGTCAAGTGCCCCGGCCCCGGCATGGACCGCACCATCAATGACTTCAACATCGGTAAACGGACGGCCAAGACGAATGACAACGCCGCGAATGCCGCCATCACGCACCAGAAGGTTGGAGCCAACCCCGATAACCGTTACGGGCAAGTCATCGGGCTTGCCTTTCAGGAAATCTGCAAGGTCGGCTTCGTCAGCAGGGCGGAACAAGACATCAGCCGGACCGCCAACCTGAAACCAGGTGACATTGGACAATTGCGCACCTTCGCGCAACTTGCCCCGTACCTTGGGCAGGCGGTCAATCAAGGGTGTGTGATGTCCAGGCGTGCTCATGACGATCTCAGTTCTTTAATGCTTCAAGTTGTTCAGGAAGTGCATTGGCCCATGCACTGATCGAACCCGCACCAAGGCAAACAACCAGATCACCCGGTTTGGCTTCTGCAGCGACGATTTCGGCCAGTTTGTCCGGGCTTTCAAGGGCGCTGACATGGCGATGCCCACGGTTGCGCAACCCTTCGACAAGGGAATCGCGCGATGCGCCTTCAATCGGGCTCTCACCGGCTTCGTAAACATCGGCGACTATGACACTGTCGGCATCGTTAAAGCAGGTGCAGAAATCTTCAAACAGATCATGCAGGCGTGAATAACGGTGTGGCTGAACCACGGCAATGACATTGTTCCGGGTTGCCTGACGTGCGGCTTTTAGCACGGCTTTGATTTCAACCGGGTGATGACCGTAATCATCAATGATGGTCACACCATCAACTTCGCCCGTTTTGGTAAAGCGGCGCTTGACCCCGGTGAAACCGTCAAAGGCCGATACGATTTTCTCGTCAGGAATGCCAAGTTCAAGTGCAACCGTGATGGCAGCCAATGAGTTCGAAACGTTGTGATCCCCCACCATCGGCAAGCGGACATCCTTGATCACGCGTTCTTCGCTATCAACCCGTTCGCGGATGACAACGTCAAAAACGCTATCACCGATATTGGTGCGCACATTGACGGCGCGCACATCGGCCTGCGGCGAAAAGCCAAAGGTGAAAATACGGCGATCCGTTACCTTGCCGATCAGGGCCTGAACTTCGGGATGATCAATGCACAAAACGGCAAAGCCATAGAACGGAATGTTCTGGACAAAGTTTTTGAACGCTTCGCGCAGCTGGTCGAAATCTTTCCAGTGATCAAGATGTTCTGGATCAATGTTGGTCACAACCGAGATCGTTGACGGCACTTTGACAAAGGTCCCGTCCGACTCATCGGCCTCGACCACCATCCAGTCGCCATCGCCAAGGCGCGCATTGGTGCCATATGAATTAATGATCCCGCCATTGATCACGGTCGGGTCAAGGCCCGCCGCATCAAGCATGGTCGCGACAAGGGATGTGGTGGTGGTTTTCCCGTGGGTGCCGCCAACGGCAATTGCCGCCTTAAGGCGCATCAGTTCGGCCAACATTTCCGCACGGCGCACAACCGGGATCATATCGGCACGTGCGGCAACGACTTCTGGGTTGTTTGGCTTAACCGCGGTTGAAATCACGACAACCTTGGCATCGGTAACATTGCTACCTTCATGACCGACAAAGACCTTGATACCAAGACCGCGCAGGCGCTGGACATTGGCATTGTCAGAAATGTCAGACCCTTGCACGGAATACCCAAGGTTATGCAGAATTTCGGCAATACCGGACATACCGATGCCGCCAATACCGACAAAGTGGATGGTGCCGATGTTGAGCGGCAGGGTGTTCATAGTGTGTCTCCTCGGTCTTTACTTATGTTCTCGTTGCTCGGGCTTCCTGCCGGGTTCAGTCCCAGCATATCAAGCACCATATCAGCCAGCCGTTCGGCGGCATTCGGGCGGCCCGTGGCTTTGGCAGCCTTAGCCGCACGGCTTAAGGCTGCCGGATTTTGCAAAAGTTTGGTCAGGCGTTCGCTTAGAATTTCGACCGTAAAACGATCTTGGGGCAACAACCACGCCCCACCGGCTTCTTCGACCTGTTGGGCGTTAAAACGTTGATGATCATCAATCGCATGGGGCAGGGGCACCAAAAGCGACGGGCGCCCGGCCGCAGTCAGCTCGGCCACCGTCGATGCCCCGGACCGTGCAATTACCAGATGGCAATCACGCAGGCGATCAGGGATATCATCGATAAAGGATGCCAGTGTCACATCAATGCCCGACCCGTCATAGGTTTTGCGGACGGCATCGATATCTTCTGCGCGGGCCTGTTGTGTCACCACCAGCCGGTTACGCAAATCACGCGGCAGGGCAACAAGGGCCGCCGGCAAAACTTCTGATAAAACCCGCGCACCTTGTGACCCGCCGGTAATCAATAAACGCACCGGTCCTTCTGCGGTCGGGACGTCATATTCCATGCTGGCAAGGGCGGCGACTTCGTGGCGGATCGGATTGCCGGTCCATGTGACTTTGGCGTCATCATTTTTGGCAATCAACCTGACCGTGGCAAAGGATGTGGCAATGCGCTTGGCAGCACCGGAGACCAATCGGTTGGCCCGACCAAGAACCGCATTTTGTTCGTGAATGGCAAACGGAATACCCAGCCATTTGGCCGATAATGTTGCCGGGATCGACGCATACCCGCCAAAGCCAATCACGGCAGCAGGCTTTGATTGTTTCAGAAGGGATCGGGCTTTCATCGTGCCAAGGCCAAGACGAAGGGCGCCGGTAATCCGGCCCTTTAATCCCTTGCCCGCAATGCCGCCTGCCGGAAGGATGATGGTTTCAACCCCGTCAACACCGTCGGTATAGCGCGAAGCACGGGCATCGGTGAAAAACAGCACCTTGGCCCCGCGGCGCACAAGCGCACGTGCCAAGGCAACGGCGGGGAACATATGCCCGCCGGTTCCGCCCGACGTCAGGGCGATGACCTGCCCGGCCAAAGGATGTTCCGCCACATCGCCAATGTGCGAAATGTCGGGCGTAACATCCGGCGATGTGGCCGGGGAAATTTCAATATTTTGGCTGTTGGTCATCAGATCCACTTACGCAACGACGGTTTGCCCTATCAGAACCCGAGAAAGGTTAACATCCCTTCAAGCGGGGGCATTTATAGGGCTGGAATTTGTCGTTTTTTAGGGCTGTGTGTTTTGAAACGGGCAGGCGACAGCCAAGGTGACCATTCACGTGTCGGCGGGAAATTATTGCATCCAGTATTGAGCCGCCTTGAGGGCAGGGCGCTAAGCCGTATCAATCTTGTATAAAACCGAATGATCGCGTTTGGCCAACCGGTCATAAAGGCGTTGGGCGCCGTGGTTATCATCGCCTGTTAACCAGTACAGACGGGTCCAGTCTTGTTGCTTGGCCTGTGCTTGTAATGCGGTCATCATCTGTTCGCCAATGCCCCGACCACGTTGATCGGCCGACACCCAGAAATCTTCAAGATAGGCGACATTACGCAGCGAAAATGTGTGGGGATGGATGATGAGATGCGCCAGACCGATGACGGTGGGGGCATCGGCCTGCGACTCAGGATCAATCGCCAGCCATGCCTGCATGGCGTGATCCGGATCAAGGATACGATGCCAAAGACCATCAATCACATCATCCGGCATATCAGGGGCACCAAACTTGGCAATGTATTGGCGCCAAAGCTGTTCCCAGCCAGAACGGTGCTTTGGTTCGGCGTGCAGAATATCGATCATATTATTTGGATTCCGTCGCAAACCGTGACAGGGCCGGGGCACAAGTCGGTTTCTATTCGGTTATGAGAACGGTGAGGGGCGTGTTTAGGCGGCTTACTCGCCGGGCCGTTTTCGCGTTAGGGCCAGAACAAAGCCCATACCGACTGCAATGCCGATTGTGGCCGATCCACCATAGGAAACGAACGGCAATGTCATGCCCTTTGGCGGGACCAATTGCAGGGTGGAGGCCATATTGATCACAGCCTGCAATCCGAACTGAACCAGAATGCCACTGACGGCAAGCACGACGAACAGGTTGCGTTCCCCCATCAGACGCGACAGACCGCGCATGATGATGAAGGTAAACACACCAACGACCAAGATGCAGAACAAAAGACCAAATTCTTCGCCTGCGACGGCAAAGATAAAATCGGAATGGGCATCGGGGATGGAGTTTTTAACCCAACCTTCGCCCGGTCCACGGCCCATGATACCGCCATTCATGAAGGCTTCCATCGACCGTTCGATTTGATAGTTATCGCCCGATGCCGGATCAAGGAAGCGATCCACGCGTGATTGCACGTGTGGCAGGATCAAATAGGCCCCAACCGCCAGGCCAACTGCGCCAAGTCCAAGGCAGAACACCAGAATGATTGGCAGTCCCGCCAGGAAAATCTGAACCGACCAGATCGATGTGACAACAACGGTTTGCCCGAAATCCGGCTGGATCATCAAAAGGAAAATACAAATCGCCAGCATCAGACTGGAAACGATATAACCGGGGAAGTTCGGGTTAAGCCGACCTTCGGCAAACATCCATGCCACCACGACGGCAAATGCCGGTTTCAGGAACTCTGACGGCTGGATCGTGACCCCGGCCACATGGATCCATCGTACAGCCCCTTTGATTTCGGACCCGATAAACGGGGTGATGATCAAAAGAAAAATGACGCCCAAAAACATAAAGGAT
This sequence comes from Thalassospira sp., assembly GCF_040218635.1. Lineage (GTDB taxonomy): Bacteria > Pseudomonadota > Alphaproteobacteria > Rhodospirillales > Thalassospiraceae > Thalassospira. The sequence goes on along the minus strand of NZ_JAVJRB010000010.1, from coordinate 82,983 downwards.
GCCAGCCGTCGCACCCATTTCACCGGCAGCAGCGAAATCGACAGCATGCAAACCACAGCCATGCCAAGAAACACGAACTGGCGGGTAACAAAGTGAAAGCTATCGACATTGATACGATCGGCGACCGGCGGGCTTGCCGACATCACCAAAAGCGCCCCGATCCCCATCAAAAGAATGATGGCAGCCAGTAACCAGCGATCAACCGTCCACCACCAGATGCCCAGAACAGATGTATCCGCACGGGAAAAGGCAATGTTGGTGTTCGTGCCAAACAGCGACTTCATGCGTTTACCTTCCCGGCCTTGGCCAGTGCGTCGTAAAGATCGCGAAATGCGTCGCCACGTGCTTCAAAACTTTTGAACTGATCAAAGGATGCGCAGGCCGGGGTTAACATCACCACCGGCGCGTCATCACCACTTGCCTTGGCGTCCTCAAATGCTGCCTTGGTGGCGACATCAAGGGTCTCACACTTTGCCCAAGGCAGATCATCACCAAGGGCCTCGGCAAATTCGTTGGTCGCCGCCCCGATCAGATAGGCCTTCTTGATGTTGGGATAGAATTCCTCAAGCCCGGCAATGCCGCCTTCCTTGGGTTTTCCGCCAACAATCCAATAAATATTATGATATGATGAAAGTGCTTTGGCTGATGCTTCGGCATTGGTGGCCTTGCTGTCATTAACAAACACGACACCATCAATGCTGCCCAACCGTTCCTGGCGGTGTGCAAGCCCCGGAAACGACATGACCCCATCAATGATCCGTGTGGCATCAACACCGCGTGCCCGGCAAAGGCCGTAAGCAAAAGCAATGTTTTGCCAGTTATGTTTACCCGGCATATGGGCAACAGTGCTCAGATCAAGAATGCGGGTTTTGGCCCCCGAAAGATCATCAATCAGCCATCCGTTGTCATCGACGTAAATGCCGTGATCTACCGGGTTTTTGACCGAAATTTCGATGATGTGGCGACCGCCTTCGCGGGCCAGTTCAACCGCCATCTTGGCACAGGGTTCATCATCAATTGAAATGATCGCCCATTTGGGACCTTTGTTGCGTGCGAAGATCTGGCGTTTGGACCCGATATAGCCATCCATCCCGCCATGACGGTCAAGATGGTCCGGGGTGATGTTCAAAAGCGCACAGGCATCAAATTCAGAATGTGCAAGCAGATCAAGCTGATAGGATGACAGTTCCAGAACAAGGCAATCATCGGCAGTTGATGGTTCTAAGCCAAGGGCGGCATTGCCAAGATTGCCACCGGCCTGGGTTTTAATTCCGGCTTGGGCGATGATATGGGCGGTCAGGGCCGTGGTGGTCGATTTGCCATTGGTCCCGGTGATGGCCAAAGTCGGCACATCGGCCTGCGCAGTACACAGCAATTCGACATCACAAATGATCGGCTTTCCGGCACGGCGGGCTTTTTCGGCTGCCGGGTGCGGGGTCGGGAAGGTCGAAGGAATGCCCGGGCTGATCACCAGCATGTCGGGTTCGGTCCAATCGCATTCCGCAAGATTGATCGGGGCAAGACCCAACGGTTCGATCAGATCGCGGCCTTGTGCGGTGTCATCCCACGCCCAGACAATCGCGCCTGCATTGATCAATGCTTTCACACTGGCAAGTCCGGATTTCCCCAGACCCAACACCGCAATGGTTTTGCCGCGCAGATGCGAAAGATCAATCACGTGACGGTATCCTTACCGAAGTTTCAATGTTGCAAGCCCGACCAAGGCCAGAATGACGGCAATGATCCAGAACCGGATAACGATGGTGGGTTCCTGCCAACCTTTTTTCTCAAAATGGTGGTGCAGCGGGGCCATCCGGAAAACGCGCTTTCCGGTCAGTTTGAATGACCCGACCTGAATGATCACCGACAGGGTTTCAAGAACAAACAAACCGCCAATGATGGCAAGAACCAGTTCATGCTTGGTGACAACCGAAACCGCCCCAAGTGCGCCACCAAGGGCAAGTGATCCGGTATCGCCCATAAACACCATCGCAGGCGGGGCGTTGTACCAAAGGAACCCAAGGCCAGCCCCCACCAGTGCGCCAAGGAAAATGGTCAACTCGCCCGATCCGGCGACATAGTGGACCTGAAGATATTCGGCAAACTGCACATTCCCGATCAGATATGTGATCAGGGCAAAGCTTGCCGCAGCAATCATGACCGGCACGATGGCAAGACCATCAAGCCCGTCAGTCAGATTGACCGAATTGGATGCCCCGACCATGACAAACATGGCAAACGGGACAAAGAACCAGCCAAGATCAAGCAGATAATTTTTAAAGAACGGGAAGGCCAGCGCGGTCGAAAGCGGATCTGCCGTATTATAGGAAATCCAGAACGCAGCGATCGCAGCAATCGAAAACTGACCAAGAAGCTTTATCTTGCCTGGCAATCCTTTGGTGTTTTTCTTGGAAACTTTCAGGAAGTCATCAAGGAAACCAAGGAACCCATACCCGATGGTGACCAGCAGAACCGCCCAGACATAGGCGTTGGTCAAATCGGCCCATAAAAGGGTGGCAATCGATGTTGAAATTAACAGCAAAAGGCCGCCCATCGTCGGGGTGCCTTTTTTCGTCAGAAGGTGACTTTCCGGGCCGTCTTCGCGGATCGGCTGTCCTTCGCTTTGTTTTGATCGCAACCAGCGGATCAGGGATGGACCCAAAACAAAAGCAAGGATAAGCGACGTAATGATCGCGCCACCTGTCCGGAACGTGATGTAACGAAACAGGTTGAAAACCGGCATCTGATCGGCCAGCGGATAAAGCAGATTATAGAGCATCGCTCTTGTCGTTCCTTCTGCGACTTAGTTCTGTTCGGTTGCGGTCTGTACGACCACACCACCGGATTTTAGCGCCGATACAATTTTCGAAACGTAAATGCCAAGCGATCCTTTGATCAAAACAACGTCGCCATCGCGTAAATCGGCCTTGATCGGGTCGATCGCGTCCTCGGCGGTGTCAAAGTGACCGGCATTGCGTTCAGCAGGCAGTGTCTTGTCAAGCTCAGCCATCAGGGGCCCGACAGAATAAACCCGATCAATTTCCAACGCGGTCAAGGGTTGGTGCAGATCGGCATGCATTTTAATCGCATCATCGCCCAGTTCGCGCATGTCGCCGACAACCGCAATCTTGCGACCATTTTCACCCGGCTTGCTTTGCGCCAGAACTTTGATCCCGGCCATCATGGATGTCGGGTTGGCGTTATAGGCATCATCAATCAGCGTGAAGGTGCCGTCGCCTGACGGGACTTTAATGGTCGAAATTTCGCCACGACCCGCAGGCGGCGTCACATCGGCCAAATCGCGTGCCGCGCGTTCCGTATCAGCCCCGATTGCCTCGACACAGCCAAGAACGGCCAGTGAATTCAATACCCAGTGTTCGCCGGGGCAACCAATGAAATATTCAAGATCGCGACCCCCGACCCGTGCGCGAACGGCACTGCCATCGGTAACAATATTGGCTTCAAACAGGCGGTAATTGGCCATGGCATCGGTGCCAAAGCATTTAATGTCGGTCAGCCCGATTTCCTTGGCACGACGCGCAAGGGCAAAGTAATGCAGATTATCGCGGTTCAGGATCACGGTGCCGTCTGTGTCCAGACCGTCGAAAATTTCGGCCTTGGCCATGGCGATTTCACCTTCGTCCTTAAAGAACTCGGTATGGGCGCCAACAACGGTGGTGATCAAGGCAACAGACGGTTTGGCCATTTTAACCAACGGGCTGATTTCACCCGGATGGTTCATGCCAATTTCCAGAACGCCATATTGCGCATCAGAAGGCAGTGTCGCCAAACTGATCGGAACGCCCCAGTGATTGTTGAAACTGGCCGGGCTGGCATGGGTTTTACCCTGCTGGGATAAAACGTATTTCAGGGCTTCTTTGGTGCCGGTTTTACCAACACTGCCGGTAATGGCGATGATTTTGGCACTGCTGCGTGCGCGGCCCGCAATGCCAAGGCGCTCAAGCGCTGCCATCGTATCATCAACCAGAAGAACCTTGTCGGTTTCGGTAATGCCACGGGCATCGGAAACCATGACCGCATGCGCACCGGCATCAAGGGCGGCTTGGGCAAATTTGTGGCCGTCAAAATTCGGACCTTTAAGGGCGATAAACAAATCACCCTTACTGACTTTTCGGCTGTCAATCGAGATACCCGTTACCGACCAGTCGCCCGTGGTTTTGCCACCGGTTGCAGTTGCGGCATCTCCTGCCGTCCATAAAACAGCCTTCGTCATCCTGTTGCTTTCTTTTCGGTCAGGCCGTCACGGCCAGGTGCCGTAACGGGAATTTTTGTCAGTTGCCGCCAGCAAGAATGCTGCGGGCAACAGATGCATCGTCAAACGGAAGAACCGTATCGCCGACAATTTGGCCTCTTTCGTGGCCTTTTCCGGCAATAATAAGGACGTCGTTGCGTTGCAGGATGCCAATGCCGCGTTTGATCGCCTCTGCACGATCCGCAATCTCGACCGCGCCGTCGCATTTTGCCTTGATGGCAGCGCGAATAAGGGCAGGGTCTTCGCTACGCGGATTGTCATCGGTAATGATGGCGATATCGGCAAAATCCTTGGCAACGGCCCCCATCAATGGGCGCTTACCAACGTCCCGGTCACCGCCAGCACCAAATACACAAACGATACGGCCTTTGCAATGCGGGCGAACGGCCTTGATCACGGTTTCAAGCGCGTCTGGCGTATGGGCATAGTCAACAAAGACTGGTGCGCCGAAACTTGTTTTGCCGACAAGTTCCAAACGACCCCGAACACCTTCAAGTTTTTCAAGGGCCAAGACCGCCTGATCAAGATCGGCACCCGATGCAACAACAATTGCAAGAGCAGCAAGCGCGTTCATCACCTGGAAGCTGCCCATCAATGGCAGATGAATGCTGTATTCACCTTTTTTGGCCAAAAGGGTGATTTTGGTGCCGGTGCTGTCAGGGGTGGCATTGATCAGTTTGATGTCATCGGCATTCTGCCCATAGGACAAAACGTCCACACCGCGCTTTTCGCACATCTTTTTAAGCATCGCGAACTGTTCGACATCTGCATTCAGAACCGCGGTGCCATCGGCAACCAGAAGGTCTTTGAACAGGCGTGCCTTGGCGGCGAAGTATTTTTCGAACGTGCCGTGATAATCAAGATGATCGCGCGACAGATTGGTAAAGGCGGCAACGGTTACTTTCACACCATCAAGGCGATATTGATCAAGCCCGTGCGAACTTGCTTCCATCGCAACATGGGTGATGCCAATGCCACACATTTCATCAAGACTTTGATGAAGCGCAACCGGATCAGGTGTCGTCAGCGATCCGGGGATTTTCGCCCCAGCGGCACGAATGCCAAGGGTGCCGATGGACCCCGACAGGTTGCCAAGGATCGTCCAAAGCTGTTCGGTAAAGATTGCGGTCGATGTTTTGCCGTTTGTACCGGTAATCGCCGCAATGTTTGCCGGTTGCTGACCATAAAAACGGGCCGCAAGCTGGGCGTAACGTTTGCGCGGATTTTCCACTGGGATCAGTGGAACTGTCGCGGCTGTCGGGCGTGGGGTGCCATCCTTTGCAAGGATGGCCGCAGCACCAAGCTTGATCGCATCAGCGATATATTTGGAGCCGTCATCTCTGGCACCGGAAAGGGCGGCAAACATATAGCCATCCTTCACGGTGCGTGAGTCTGCTGTCAGGCCCGAAATGTTCGGGTCCTGTCCTTCGGCATATTTAAGTGCCGCTTGATCACCTGCCATGAGCTCAGAAAGACGCAAGTTTGCGTTCCCCTTTGCGAAGTTCAATCTGCAACGCTTGCTCGATCTCCGGCGCCTTCGCATTCGCCGGTTCAATGCCCAAAAGGGGAGCAATACGTGTCACAACCTTGCCAACCGCAGGGGCGGACACCCAACCTGCTGTGGCAAATCCATATGTTTCTTTGGTGCCTTTGGGCTCGTCTAACGTCACCAGAACCACATATTTCGGGTCCTGCATCGGGAAGGCGGCGACAAAGGTCGACATGCGGGCGTTCTTTACGTAGCGCCCGTTCACAAGTTTCTCCGAGGTGCCAGTCTTCCCGCCAAGGAAGTACCCCGCCACTTCGGCTTTTTTACCCGACCCTTCGGTTACAACCAGGCGCATCAAGCGCCGGAGCTGTTCCGAAGTTTGTTGGGAAAACACACGTTCGCCTGCCGGTGCGCCATCTTGCTTAACGATGGTCGCCGGGCGGCGAATGCCACCATTCGCAATGGTGGAAATGCCACTGACAACCTGAAGCGGGGTCACAGCCAACCCATGACCGAATGCGATTGTCATGGTGTTGATCTCGCGCCACGGACTGGGCACAAGGGGGCCGCCAACTTCAGGAAGCTCGATCTCCGGTTTGTCGAGCATGCCAAGCTTTTTAAGATATTTTTGCTGGTTGTCGCCGCCAAAGGCCATGGCCATCCGGGCCGACCCGATGTTGGAACTGTGCACCAGAATTTCCGGGACGGTCAGCCAACGGTTTTCAGCGTGATAATCGCGGATGGAGAACCGGGCAATGCGCAGCGGTTCTGTGGCATCGTAAACCGAGTTCAATGTCGCCGTGCCGGTTTCAAGCGCGATTGCGGTGTTAAACAGTTTAAACACCGAGCCCATTTCATAAACGCCCAGCGTCGCACGATTGAACCGCGCGTCTGCAGGGGCCTGTCCCGGACGGTGTGGATCGAAATTCGGAAGCGAAGTCATCGCAACAACTTCGCCGGTATAAATATCCATGACCAAACCGGCAGCGCCAACAGCACTGTAGGTTTCCATGGCGCTTCCGACTTCTTCCTCAAGCGCATATTGCACGCGGGTATCAAGCGAAAGTTGAAGTGGTCCGTTGTTGATCCGAAGTTCGTTATCAAATTTGCGCTCGGCACCGGCAATGCCGTTATTATCAATATCGGTAAAACCAAGCACATGGGCGAACAGACGCCCATGCGGGTAAACCCGGCGTTCTTCGCGCTGGAAATTAAGCCCCGGTACACCCAGCGAATTGACTTCATATTGCTGTTCAGGTGTCAGGTTGCGGCGCAGCCAGACAAAGGGTTTGCGCGAACTTAAATGCCGGATCAGCGTATCGCGATCCAGATCGGGCAAAACCGTAAGCAACTGGTCAGCTGATTCAACCGGGTCCTTGACAACACGGGCATCGGCATACAGTGAATTGGTCGGAAGATCGGTCGCAAGCAAGATGCCGTTGCGATCAACAATATCGGCACGTTCGGTTTTAAGTTCGCGGGCATCGGTTCCCGACGCAACGGCGGGCTCGTTGCCCTGACGCAGGACAGATGCATCGACCAGACCATACGTGATCCAGCAAAAGCCGATGATGAACATCGCACCGGTAATGAAAATGCGGTTGCGTGCGGTTTCAAGTGCTAAACGCTCGCGCTGATCCGGACCCAGTTCCGGACGATCACCGCGCAGCCAGTATGTGAACCGTGTGAAGCTCATTGTGCGCCTCCGGTATCGGTTGCGACCGACGGGGCGCCAATAATCATGGCGTCAGCGGCTTCGTCATACATCAGATCACCCGGGCGGGCGCGTGGAACCGGCATGAACGCAACGGCTTCACCGAACTTGTCGATGCGGTACTGATGAAGATCGGCATCTTCGGGAAGATCATCGATGCTGGCCATTTGCAGCACCTTGATCTGATCAAGGCTGAGATATTCTTGCGACAGCCGTTCAATCCGTTCCGGATTGTTCAGATAGCTCCATTCGGCCTGAAGCACATGGATGCTTTCCTGTTCGGCCAGAATGTTTGTCTGAATTTCGGCGTACCGTTTTTCAAGACGTTCGACTTCGTGGCTGACCCAATAGGTGCCCGCACCAATCAGAATGGTCAGGAAAAGACCGATGATGGTTACCGCACGGGTCATTCTTTGCTCCCTTGCGGTGTGGTGGGCTGCTCGTTACGAGCAACCGCACGAAGCTTGGCCGAGCGCGCACGTGGATTGGCGCGAATTTCGTCTTTTTGGCCTGTTACGGCCTTGCGTGTGACAGTCGTAAATGTCGGGGTTGCGACTTCTGGTTCGCCGGGCAGGCGGCGCGACATTTTGCTCGGATCACCCGAACGCGCCTTCATGAATGTTTTAACCTGACGGTCTTCCAGTGAATGGAACGTCACAACCACCAAACGCCCACCGGGGTTCAGAAGGTTCTCCGCCGCATTCATCGCACGTTCAAGTTCGCCCAGTTCGTCATTCACATAAATGCGCAGGGCCTGAAACGTGCGGGTCGCCGGATCAATGCCGTCTTTGGATTTGCGCACGACCGAACGAACCGCACGGGCAAGCTGCGATGTCGTGGTAAAGGGTTCTTCAGCGCGCATTTCAATGATCTTGTGCGCGACCTTGCGCGATGCGCGTTCTTCGCCGTAACGGTAAATGACGTTGGCGATATCTTCTTCTTCGGCGGTGTTGATGAAATCAGCCGCGGTTGGGCCAGACATCGACATGCGCATATCAAGCGGCCCATCGGTGCGGAACGAAAAGCCGCGATCAGCCTGATCGATCTGCATGGATGAAACACCGATATCAAGAACGATACCGTCAACTTTTTGCGCACCGGCAGCCGGGATCAAACGACCCATATCGCCAAAGCAACCTTCAACCATATGGAAGCGGCCATCATATTCGGCGGCAAATTTCTGACCGGTGGCAACCGCACTTGGATCGCGGTCTATGCCGTAAAGCTCACATTTGGCAGAATCAAGAATGGCGCGGGAGTAACCGCCTGCGCCAAAGGTGCCGTCAACCATGATTTCGCCGTCACACGGTGCCAGAGCATCCAGCACCTCGCGCAGCAAGACCGGCTTATGCGGGCGATCTTCTGTGGCAAAGCTGATGTCGTTATCGCTCATGATGCGTCCTCCCCGGTTGGAGGGACGGGACGTGCGCCTTGCGGGAATTCAGCCATCGGTTTGAGCTTAAGCGTCGCACCACGGTTCAGTGTGCGGGTCCGGCTGGCATCTTGCAGGGGCTTGAAGATGTCAGGGTTCCACAGACGGAAGGTGCGACCACGGCCGACAAAGGCGACCTGATCTTCGATGCGGGCAAATTCGATCAATTCCGCGGGAAGGATGATACGGCCTTCGCCGTCATATGGCAGCATATGGGACGAACCAAGGATGGTATCAGCCAGATCGTCGGCTTCGTCCGAGAACATATCAAGTTCATCTAGGGATGCTGCAATACGCTCCATATGGCTGTGGCTACAGCCTTCAAGAGCACTTTCCTTGTGGGATTGGTACAGGTGAATGCCAGCGAACTCTTCTTGGTCAAGGGCCGCACGGAACCTTTTGGGGACGGATACGCGCCCCTTTCGGTCCAGCTTGTGAATGTGCGTCCCTGTGAACAGCACTTCGCCATTCCCCTGATCAAAAAATCCGTCTTCAAATCAGAACCCGTATGGGCGGTCATGTGACCTGTCGCTGTTTGAATTGGATATGCCCCGCGTGACACGGAATTTGTGCCTATTAATGGGGTACCATGGGAAATGATGGGGGTCAATGGGATTTGATGGGGTCAACTATGACGTTTCAGCACATTTCCGCGGATTCTGCGGTATATGCAAAAAGCCTGAAATCCGCCAAAAACATGCAAAAACACGATCTTATCCATACTGTGCCCATAAAATCCCAAATCCGTTCCATGGGTTCCCATGGGAGGCCCCTAAAAAACCTGTTTCCGGGTTTAAATGGGGCCTGTGCGGTTTTGGGTTCTGGTGGGCGATGGTTGAAGACAATTTGCGATTTGGGTCCCAATCGGGTTTGATGCGCGGGCGAACTCCTGCAGAATGTCTGAATGACATTTGACGGAAGGGATGCCGGATCACTTTATGATCGCTATGTTTGGCATGATCGGCAGTCTTGCGTAATGTCGGTGTAGCGGCGTTGAAATCAAATGCCGTGTTACGCCTGACTGTTATGCGTCACTTTCTGGCGCGGGGCAGCGTCAGTGAAATGAAGGAAGCGATTGTTGCGGATAAAAGCTGCCACTTTATTAATGGGTTGTGCATTTTTGGGCGCGGTTGCGATGCCCGGCCTTGATCCTGCCGACAATGGTTCTGCTTTGGCGCAGGGTTTAACCCTTGATAAGGCAGGCAGCAGTTCAAATTCGCCCGAAGTTTCTTCGCCGCAAGTACGTGAATTACTGCCATTGATCATGAAGCAATTGCAGAATAATCCTGAATTGATGTCGCAATTTGGTCTGGGCGGATTGTCGGGGCTTAGTGGTCTGGACGGGGCAGATGGTGCGACAGGGTTGCCGGGCGTTCCTAGCGTTTCCGGCGATGGTGCTGCAAATATTCCGGGGTTGAATGAAGCCATTGCCAAGGCACTCGCCCAGAAAAATGGCGGGGCTGGTGTGGTGTCATCGGGCATTCCCGAACAGGTCAAGCTGTATCGGGAACAATATCATCCGATTGATATTGATCAGGATGGCCGCATCAATGCGGATGAAGCAGCATCTTATTCAAGCTGGATGTTTCGCAGACGTGATATCAATGGCGATAACGTTCTGGTCGGACGTGAATTTACCGCCGTCGAACAATTGCCAGGATCTGCAGAAGCCAACCGTCAACGATTGCGCACCGAAAGCCGTCGGCTTGAAATCCTGTTTCCGAATTTTGATGCCAATAATGACAATATGATCAGCAAGGACGAATTCCTTGATCAGGCGCGCCTGACCTATGACGATAAGCGCGGAGACGACCCGGACCTTGATCCGTTTGCATTCCAGACGGTGCTGCCGTTCTAGGAAGACCGTCATCGAACGATCATTGGTTTGCACAGGCCAATTCGGGTTGGATGACTCGCGCAAACACCATATGGCAATAAACCAATAAACTGGCATCCGGAGCCAACGGCAAGCCAGCATCGATGGAGAAAGATTGATGGACACCAGCGAATTTTTTGCCCCGGTGCGCTCGACGCCCGAAAGCGGCGACGGCGTAGCAGATACTGCCGCCAATCCTGTTGGTGTTAGCGCTAACAACGAAGCTGGTCCAAGCCAAAAGGTAGCGGCCACGCCAGATCCTGCGCCAACTTCTGCGCCTGCGCCGACAGTGGCAAAGGCCGAACGCCAACCTGTCTGGATTGATCTTCTCTCGCCAACGCCAGAAGAAATCCATGCCATTGAAGAACGGTTTGGCATCGAAGTGCCGACCCGAGAGGAAATGCAGGAAATTGAACTTTCTTCGCGTTTGTATGACGAAGACGGCGCGCTGTTCATGACCGTATCGGTTTTGAACCGTGCGACAACAGATGCGCCGCAAACAACGGCTGTCACGTTCATTCTGGTCAAGAAAACCCTGATTACGCTGCGCTATGCTGATCCGGTGCCGTTCAAAACCTTTATCCGTCGGGTCAAACGAAGCCCATCCTTGGCCAATAGTGCCGAGGCAGTTTTGTTCGGGTTGCTTGAACAGATTGTCGATCGTCTGGCCGATGTGATGGAGCAAACGGCAACCGATCTTGAAAGCCTTTCAAATCAGGTTTTTGCCAACCCCGAGGATCGCGGATCGGATCAGGATCACCGTGATAGCCTGCGTCAGATCGGACGGACGGGCAACTTGTCGGGCAAGGCCAAGGACAGTTTGTTGAACCTGCACCGCGTCGGGCTTTTCCTGTCAACCCAGACCCGGCTTAAGAAAGACGCCAAAGCACGGCTGAAAGTGATTTCGCGCGATATTGTGTCGATCACGGAACATGCCAATTTCATTGCCAACAAGGTAACCTTCCTGCTTGATGCAACCCTTGGCATGATCAGTCTGGAACAAAACAACATCATCAAGATTTTCTCGGTCGCCGCGGCTGCTTTCCTGCCGCCAACCTTGATCGCAAGCATCTATGGCATGAATTTCGACGTCATGCCCGAACTCAGTTGGCAGTTTGGTTATCCGGTGGCGATTGGATTGATGGTGCTTTCGGCTGTCTTGCCGCTTTGGTATTTCAAACGCAAAGGCTGGCTCTAACCTTGCGTTAAACTCGGCGAAACCGGTCGCGGTAATCACTTGGTGCGACGCCAAGATGTTTGATGAAGCATCGGCGCATGCGTTCGTCATCCCCAAACCCGCAAAGACCGGCGATCTGGCTGATCCGCTTTTCGGTTTGTTCAAGGGCGGTACGCGCTGCTTCAAGGCGCATTAACTCAACACCTTTGGCCGGGCTTAGTCCGGTTGCGGATTTGTAACTTCGTGAAAAGTTGCGCGCACTCATATGTGCTTTCTCGGCAAGGTCTTCGACCGATAATCGGGTATGAAGGTTTTTTGCCATCCAGCCATGCAACGCGTCAAAACGGCCAGTGCTGTCGTTGGCCTGATGTTCAAACGGCAGACTGAATTGGGATTGCCCGCCGGGACGCCGGATATAGACGATCAGGCTGCGCGCAACCGCAAGGGCGGCTTCACGGCCCAAATCCTGTTCGATCATTGCAACTGCCATATCGATCCCGGTGGTGACCCCGGCTGATGTCCAGACCGGGCCATCATGAACAAAGATCGGATCAGGGGCGACGCGACTGTGCGGGAACATATCCTGCAGGCGTTGGCACCAGCGCCAATGGGTGACGCAGGATCGCCCATCAAGCAGACTGGACGCACCTAAAATGAATGCGCCGATACAAACCGAACCAATACGGTCAATCGTTTCGCAATGTTCCTCAAGCCAGCCAATAAGATGTCTGTCCCCGATGGCATTCAATGTTTCATCCGAACCCGCAGCAATCAGGGTATGGATTTCGTCCGGATCTAGATCGGCGATTGGAACGGTATCAAGTGGAATGCCGGTATCGGTCATAATCGCACCCCCATGGCTTGAAGCCAGAATGGTGCGATAGGCCGGATCGCCTGTTATCGGATCACGGGCTTCGTGAAATGCCTGCAACGGACCTGTGACATCAAGCATCACGGTTTGTGGCGTAAGAATAAAAACAATCAGTCGCGGCATCATCGTGGGCCTTGGCAAAGGGTTTGGCCGAAATCGAGGTGTTGTTGTCATTTATGACAATTCCGGATGAGTTAGTCTAGGCGGCATGTAATCTTTACCGATAACGGTCCTTCACAGGGAAAACCAAAATGACACAGAACGAAACCGCGGCCTTGATCCTGATTGACTGGCAAAAGGGCTTTTCCGATCTTGATTATTGGGGGCAACGTAATAATCCCGCGGCTGAGGAAATGGGCGCGATGCTTTTGGCGCATTGGCGGGCAAAGGGCCTTCCGGTTATTCATGTGCGCCATGACAGCACAACGCCGCAGTCGCGCCTTCATCCTGATCATCCGGGCCATGCTTTTATTGATTTTGCCGTGCCCCAAGCCGACGAGAAGGTTTATGGCAAATTGGTCAATTCCGCCTTTATCGGGACGACGCTTGAGGCTGATTTACGTGCGCGCGGTCTTAACCGGATCGTGCTGTGCGGGATTTCAACCGATCATTGCGTCAATACGACCACACGCATGGGCGGCAATCTTGGGTTTGACGTGACCATTGCTGCCGATGCCTGTTTTGCCTTTGACCGTAAGTTGCCCGACGGGCGCGTCTTTAGCGCCGATCTTGTGCATGATGTGGCCCTTGCCAGTCTCAATGGCGAGTTCGCAGCCGTCAAAACAGTCAGCGAGATCATTTTGGGTTGATCGGCAATTGACTTGCGTTCTCAAGTGACGCAATTTCGGCCCCTGATTCCCGCAGAAGGTGCGCCCCATGACCAAAATCGATACTCAGGAAAAACTCCGTGCTGTATACGGCGAACCAATGGGACTGGCTGTTGCCAAGTGTCTGTCCAAACTTGACCCGCATTGTAAGCATTTCATTGAACTGTCGCCCTTTGCCGTAATTTCATCGGCCGATTGCAATGGTGATGCCGATGTCAGCCCGCGCGGCGATGGACCGGGCTTTGTCAAGGTGCTTGATGACAACACGATCGTCATGCCCGACCGCCCGGGCAACAACCGTGTCGATACGTTGGCAAACATTGTTGATAACCCGAAAGTCGGAATGCTTTTCTTTGTGCCGGGTTTCAATGAGACGCTCCGGATCAATGGTACAGCTGAAATCAGCACCGATCCCGCCTTGCTGGGGCTGTTTGCCGATACGCCAAAGCCACCGATTACGGCAATCCGGATCACGGTTGACGAGGCCTTCCTGCATTGTGCGAAATCGCTGATGCGCTCCAAACTTTGGGATGCCAATGTCCAGATTGACCGTAAAACCCTGCCGACATTGGGCAAGATGATCAAAGATCAGACCGCTGTCGATATTCCAGAGGGAACGCAGGAAGAAGCCGATACGTATTTTGCGCAGTCAATTGCGGAACGCGGCTAAGTATTCCTGCTATTCCGTTTCGCGGGATATCAACTATTGCAAGGCGATGACCCGTTTGGTGTCATCGCCTTTTGTCTTTTGGCGAAAAAAATAAGACCAGATGGCCTGTAAGCCGGGTTCTGTCCATGCGGCAAGCCGCATTGGATGGCTATTCATCTGGGACGTTCGTCGCCGAACGCCTCCTGCAACCAACCCGAATGGTGGTGCGAAAACCCACCTGCCGACAATGCCGAAGCACCCGGCCGACCATTCCTATTAGGTTTTGCTCCCGGTGGGGTTTACCATGCGTCCCGCATTGCTGAAGGACCGGTGCGCTCTTACCGCACCCTTTCACCCTTTCCGACAGGGCTTGCGCCGTGTCGGTGGTTTGCTTTCTGTGGCACTTTCCCTAGGGTCGCCCCCGCCAGACGTTATCTGGCACCGTGTTTCCATGGAGCCCGGACTTTCCTCCCCGACTGCAAGCAGCAAGGGCAGCCATCCGGCCATCTGGTGTTGCGGATGTAGGTTACATCGCGCGTTGCGTCAAGAAAAAGCGATGGTCAAAGCTGCTTGATGTCGGGGCGCCTATAGCTTGCGGGCAAGGGCTTGGGCGATACCCATACATTCATCGTCAATCACCCCGGAAATATCCGATGGTCGCCAATGGCGTTGAAACGCGATGTATCGTTTGACGCGGTAAGCATCCTGTTCTGTCTCGGTGACATCTTCGGACGGGTTGCCATATCCAATCTGATCCAGCAGTCGGTCAAATTCAGGCAAATCGACAGGCGAAGTTTGATGGACGCCGGGCCAAAGACCAATGCCGTTCTCTGCCAGCAAATTCCACGGGAAAAACTCGCCGGGATCTTCTTTGCGATCTGGCGCCATATCGGAATGGGCAATGATGCGACCCGCTGGAATGGTGTGGCGGGTCAGAATGTCCTGACAAAGTGCAAGAACCGACGTTATTTGTTCATCGGGAAACGGGCGGTAGCCAAATTCATGGCCGGGATTGACGATTTCGATGCCGATGGAATGCGAATTTACATCGATGCAATCCTGCCAGTTACCGCGCCCGGCATGCCATGCACGCTTATCCTCATCGACAAGGCGGAAGATGCGGCCATCTTCCTCAACCAGATAATGGCTGGAAACAGAACTGTCCGGATCGCAAAGACGATCAAGCGCGTCTTTTCCGCTTTGCATGCCGGTATAGTGCAAGACAAGGATATCTATCGGGCAACCGTCTGGACGCGGCCCGAAATTGGCGGACGGATGGTCTATCACGTTGTTAAGCAACCCGTCCCTGATATCCCTATCGGCCATCTGGATCAGTCCATCCCTTGCGTTTTGCGGTGTACGGGTTTGCGCAACATGATGACGGTGACACCGCACAGAACAACGACACTGCCAATGATTTTAAGCAATGAGAATGTCTCGTCAAATATGATGAACGATCCCAGAATGCTGATGACTGGGGCAAGCAATGACCAAGGCACCACCACATTCACATCTTGGGTCTTTAGCAAATGATACCAAAATCCGTAGGCAACGATTGATGACATAATCACCGTGAAGCTGAGGTTTGCCCATGCAACCCAGCTCGCCGCCACAACCGCCTCAAACGCATGCGGTTCAAAGATCAGGGACAGTAAAAACAACTGGGGGGCAGCCATCAAGGCCATCCAGCCATTTAGCTCGAACGTGTTGATATCGCCCATTTTCTTGATCATGACATTGGCAATAGCCCACATGAAGGCGGCAAACACCACCAACAGAAGCGGCAGTTGCAAGTCGGTCATGGTCGGGTCCCAGAACATGATCGTGACGCCGATAAAGGCCAGTGCCATGCCCGATAACCGTTTCCATCCCAGCCGGTCATCAAAGAAATAAGTCGCCAGCATCGATGAAAACGGCACGCCGAGTAGAATAATAATCGCAACCGGCCCGGCATCAATCAGTGAAAGTGCAAAGAACAGCACACCAAAATGAAGGGATCCAAACACAAGCGACGTGACGGCAATTTTGCCCAGATGTTCGCGCGGCATTTTAACGAACGGCACCAACAAAACCGCCACAGCGACAAAGCGGATGGTGGTCAACATGAATGGCGGGATTTCACCAACCGCCCCTTTGACCGTGAGCATATTGATGCCCCAGATAACGGCAACGGACAGGGCCATAAGGACGGCTTTTAAGGGCATCGCGCATGCTTTCTGCAAATGGGGGCGGGCATTTGGGCAACCCTGATGAGACTGTCCGTGCAATCAATCCAACTAGATCGGATGCGCGGATGGATCCTTTGTCATCTGTTTGCCGTCAAACGACAAATGAGTTCTTTTCAACTCAACGGGTAAATTATTTGAGGTGAGTTTGACGCAACTCTCCATGCGGGTAAAGCACCGCATGGAGAAGTTACGTTGAAAGAAAGACAGAAGGGTTGGGGTGTCTGGAAGCGAGGTCTATGCCTGTCCAAGTTCCTCGCGCAGCATTTCAAGTTCCAGCCAGCGTTCTTCTGATGCGGCAAGTTCGCTGCGCGCCGCATCCAGACGATCAACTTTCTTTTGGAAATTTGCCGGTTCTTTGACGAACAGGTTGCTGTCAGCAAGCGCTTCTTCAAGCGTGCTGATTTCTTTTTCCAGCTTCGCCATATCACCGGGCAGATTGTCGTATTCGCGCTGGTCCTTGTAGCTCATCTTTACTTTGGCGGCTGCCTTGGGTTTTGCGCCACTATTACCAGCGGGTTTCTTGCCAAGTTTACCAAGGTTCTTGTCATCCTTTGGTGCATCGGCCTGCGATAATTTCCGCTGCGTGATATAGTCGGAATAGCCACCGGCATACTCAACAGCCAAACCGTCGCCTTCCATGACGATGGAGGATGTGACAACCCGATCAAGGAAGTCACGGTCATGGCTGACCAGAAGCAGGGTGCCTTCGTAATCATCAAGCATTTCCTGCAACAGATCGAGCGTATCCATATCAAGATCGTTGGTCGGCTCATCCATGATCAGAAGGTTGGTCGGCTTGGCAAGCTGTTTGGCCAGCAAAAGACGGTTACGCTCCCCACCTGAAAGCGCGCCAACCGGGCTTCTTGCCTGTTTCTCATCAAACAGGAAATCACGCAGGTAACTGACCACATGGCGCGGATTACCACGAACCATGACCTGATCGCCACCGACATCGCACAAGGTATCCCAAAGGGTTTTGGTATCATCCAGGGCGACGCGTTTCTGATCAAAGTAACTGGCATTCAGGTTAGTGCCGATTTTGATCGTGCCGCTATCGGGTTCAATCTGCCCGGTCAGCATTTTCAAAAGTGTTGTTTTACCAGCGCCGTTCGGACCAATAATGCCAACCTTGTCACCGCGCAAAATACGGGTGGAGAAATCGGTAATGATCTGACGGTCGCCAAACGATTTGGCGATGTCGGTTGCCTCGATCACAACCTTGCCCGACGCAGAACCCGTATCCGCTGCAAGCGATACATTGCCAATGCGATCAATCTGACTGGAACGCTGTTCGCGCATATCATAAAGACGGCGCAGACGGCCCTGATTACGTTTGCGGCGTGCGGAAATGCCCTGAACCGACCAAACGGTTTCCTTGGCAATCAGCTTATCAAGTTTCGCGCGTTCTTCGGATTCCTTGCGATAGATTTCCTCAGACCATTCTTCGAACTTGGCAAAGTTAATCGACCCTTGATGCATAACACCACGGTCAAGCCACAGAACCCCGTTGGAAACCGCATTCAAAAATGCCCGGTCATGCGAGATCACGACAACCGCGCCCCGGAAATTCTTGATCTCGCCTTCAAGCCATTCAATCGTCGGAAGATCAAGATGGTTGGTCGGCTCATCAAGCAGCAAAACCTGCGGGTCGGCAATCAGCGCGCGCGCAATCGCAGCACGGCGACCTTCCCCACCTGAAAGTTGCTTGGGATCGGCTTTCGGGTCGATGTCAACCGATGCCAGCAGCATGTCAGAACGGTAGGAATATTCTTCTTCATGCGCATCCAGGGCCGAAAGAACAAATTCCTCGACCGTGTCATATCCATCAAACTTCGGTTCCTGATTAAGATAGGCGACTTTGCAGCCCGGCTGAACGAACCGTTCGCCCCCATCGGCTTCGATCTCGCCAGCGATGATTTTAAGCAAGGTCGACTTGCCACCACCATTGCGCCCGACAAGGCACAGGCGATCGCGTTCACCGATGGCAAAGGATACATCGGAAAACAGATCATTCCCGCCAAAGGTCAGGTGAATGTCGTTAATATTAATCAGCGGTGGCGCCATGGAAAAACCGATAAGCTTGAGAACAGAAAAATGGTCAGAATGACTGGCCCTCTGCAAACAGCAAATCTGGTGCTGTTGCAAGGGAAATCATTCGTTTTGGGGATGTCTGCGTGGTTTTTGGTCAGCGGATCCCGCGTTCCTTGCGGATTTGATCCCATGCCGCATTGATGCGCGCCATTTTTTCGTTGGCTTGCTCAACGAATTCTGGCGGCATGCCCTTGGCCATCAAGGTGTCTGGATGGTTTTCGCGCGACAGTTTGCGATGGGCTGATTTTAGATCATCGTCGCTGGCATCGCGTCCAAGGCCAAGTTGCTCATACGGGTCCGGCCCGTTTGAGGAGGTAAAGGCATGATGGACACGGTCAAAATCAACATCGGCAAAGCCAAAGATATGCGCGACCTTTTTCAAAAAGTCCTGTTCTGCCGGATGCAATTGCCCATCCGCCATAGCGATCTGATAAAGCGCCTCAAGGATGCCTTCAAGCAACGCACGTTCACCGTGGAACATGGTTGCAATCTGACGGGCATAGATTTCAAACCCGTCTGAAGATTGCCGCGCCATATCAAAGATACGACCGACATTCTTTTCCTCGCCCGGTGGAATGTGGAAAACACGTTTGAACGTATTGACTTCATCACGGCTCACATGGCCGTCGACTTTGGCCATTTTGGCCGCCAGCACAATGACACCGGTTGCAAAGGCAATCTGCCTTGGGTCCTGGCCGCCAATTTGGGCGCTGCTGGCACCGTTTTTAATTTTGTCGACGACGTGACCGGCTGCCGTGCCAAGGATTGCGCCTAACGGTCCGCCCAAGGCAAAACCTGCTGCCCCGCCAATAATTTTGCCCCAGATGCTCATGGGTGATTTGTGTCCTGCTTTCTGTGATGCGTGATGTGAATTGGAATGGTGTTCCAGACATACCATCTTTCCCGATACACCAACATAGTTCGCAAAGGCGGAAAATAAATGGTGAAATTATGATTTTAGGTACCCAAATGAATAAATAATGCCCATTAGAACTATACTTAAGTGTTTATTGATCTACCAAAGGTAGAATGGTTCAATTAGGGTCAAATAATAAAACGATAACAATAAGCCCAAACATTAAATCCGGGGTGGAAACATGTCCTTTTTGTCGCGCATGAAGCTGGTGTACCAGATTTCGCTGCTAAGCATCGTTGCGCTGGTGATCTTTGCCATCGTTGGTGCAACACAATTCATTGCTGATCAACAACGCCAATCGGCGCAAGTGATCGCCAAGGCCGCAACGGCTGATCAATTGATTGTTGATGAAGTGTCGCGGGAATTTCTAAATGCCCGGCGCCACGAAAAAGATTTCGTTCTGCGCCGAAGCGAGGAATACATCACAGCCCACAGTGAAACGGCCAAGGCGGTTCGTGCCGGGCTGACAGAGCTTGCGGAACGTGAAGAACTGGGCGCGCTTCGTGACAACGTTGGACAGGCCCGGGCTGCCTTTGAAGACTATGTAAGCGAATTTGCTACTGTCGTCGATCTGCAGGCCAAAGTCGGTCTTGATGAGAATATGGGACTGCTTGGTGAAATGCGGACGGCCGCATCGGAGGTCGAGAAGGCCCTTGGCGAAGTTGCGAAGTTCGAAGCCATGCTGGGTCTTACGGATTCCAAGGATCTGTCGATTGCGGTGTTGAAAATGCGCCGCGATGAGAAGGATTTTCTCGCCCGTCTTGACCCGGCCTATATCGAAAGCGTCGAAGCAACGTCTAAAGAGTTTGAAGCCGCCCTGAAAAAGGCCGGCAGCATTCAGGACGACAAGAAAGCCCAACTTAGCAAGTTGGTTGAATCCTACGTATCGAACTTCAAGGCGCTGGCCGAGGCAACTCTGGCGCGCGAAGAATCCCTTGAAAGACTGAGTGCTTATTTTTCTGCGGTTGAGCCGGTTCTTGAAACACTTAGCCAAGAAATTGGTCAGGTTGCCGAAAACATGCAGCTCCGTGCTGAGGAAATCGCGCAGACCGGTGTACGCATCACATTTGGCATTTTCATTGCCGGTGCGGTCGTGCTGATTTTGATGTCATTCATCCTTGCCCGCGCAATTGTAAGCGCGATTACCGGCCTGACGACCAAAATGGCGCGGCTGGCGAAAAATGACTTTGATGTCAAACTTGAAGAAGCAGATCGCAAAGACGAGATCGGCGAAATGGGACGGTCCGTTGTCGTGTTTCGTGAAAACGGCCTTGAACGCCAAAAGCTTGAAAACCAGCAACGCGAACTTGATGAAAAACAACGCCAGCGCATCGCGAAACAAGAACAGCATATTCGTGAGTTCGATAATGATGTTGTCGAGATGATGAGTGAGGTCGGTACCGCTGTTCAGCAACTTCATTCCGTTTCCGAAGTCTTGCGTAAAAGTGCGTCAACGGCGAATGAACAGTCCGTTACGGTATCTGCCGGTACGGAAGAGGCATCTTCGAACGTGCAGCTTGTTGCAACCGCAGCAACCGAACTTTCCGCTTCCATCCATGAAATTGCCGGACAGGTCAGCGATACGTCCCAGATGGCGATTTCGGCCAGCGAACGGGCGCAAACAACCAATGATGACATTCAAGGATTGAATGCGGCGGCTGTGCGTATTGGCGAAGTCATTGGCTTGATCAACGATATTGCCGGGCAAACCAATCTTCTGGCACTTAACGCAACGATTGAAGCTGCGCGTGCTGGGGAGGCAGGCAAAGGCTTTGCCGTGGTTGCCAGCGAAGTTAAAAACCTTGCCAATCAAACCGCCAAGGCAACCGAAGACATCACTGTTCAGATCAATGATATCCAACAGGCAACACAGTCAGCAGTTGGGGCCATTGATGAAATCGTTCGCATGATCAGCGATATCAGCGAACGGGCATCCAGTGTTGCCGCAGCGGTCGAACAACAAACCGTTGCCACCAGCGAAATCTCGCAGAATGTGGAGCAGGCTGCATCGGCCACCAGTGAAATATCTGCTGCGATGCAAGGCGTCTCTACGGCCGTCAATGATACGACCAACGCGGCATCCGATGTCCGGGGGTCGGCAGACAACCTGGGAACGCAAAGCGATAATCTGAGCACCCGGATTGATCAATTCCTTGAGCGGATGCGTGACGTGTCCTGATCTTAGACGGACTGCAAGTTTGGGTGAATCTATTCAAAAGGAGGGGGAAGATTTTTCTTCCCCCTTGTTTTGTATGGTCGGGGTGCAAATGTGTTTGAATAACGTAAAAGCGGGTACAAGCGGAATTGTATATTCCCGCCAACAGGCGGCCAGAATCCCGGAAATCGATGGTTTGTAATAAAACTGTCATATTTGCCTTCTGATAAATCGATTACTGCATCCCAAACTACAAAGACTGGGGTGGCGAAGTTTCCCGCTTCGTCTTTTAACGCGGACCTGCACCTAACTTTCGAATTGCAATACTTAAGCATAGTGCGGGTTCATGGCTTGGGGGCCGAGATGACTTTTCTTTCCCGTATGAGGCTTTTTTATCAAATCTCGCTAATTGGCGCCGTGGCGCTTGTCATTTTTGTTGTGGTTGGTGTTGTTCAGTTTGTTGCAGAGCAGCAAAGACAAACCGCCCAAATGGTGGCGGAAGCTGCGCTGGATGACAAACTTGTCGCCGATCAGATTTCGCGTGATTTTCTCAATGCCCGGCGACGTGAAAAGGATTTCTTGCTCAGACTGGATGAAAAATATGTCTCCCAGCACGCCGGTGTTGTGACCGATGTGAATACGGGCTTGGAAAAACTTGAAACCGACACGGCATTGACCGCCTTTGACGATCAGCTTGATCAGATCAGAACGGCATTTTCCAGTTACGGCGATAAATTCGGAACCGTCGTGGCCTTACAGCGCGAGATCGGCCTGGATGAAGAGCAGGGTCTTTTGGGAAGATTGCGTGGCTCAGTTCATAACGTTGAAGAGGCGCTTGGCAAATACAAGGCCGACAACCTGACCGTCATCATGTTGATGATGCGTCGCCACGAGAAAGACTTCCTCGCCCGCCTTGATCCAAAATATGTCGGACGGGTTGATGATCGTCTTGCCGAATTTGGTCCGGCTTTGGCCGCATCGAATATTCCTGCCTCAGAACAGGCCAAAATCACCGAACTGATGACATCCTATGTCACCGACTTAAAGGCACTGTCGGAAAAAATCATGCAGCGTGAGGCAGAGCTTGGTTTTCTGT
Organism: Thalassospira sp.; assembly: GCF_040218635.1. Classification (GTDB taxonomy): domain Bacteria; phylum Pseudomonadota; class Alphaproteobacteria; order Rhodospirillales; family Thalassospiraceae; genus Thalassospira. The sequence goes on along the minus strand of NZ_JAVJRB010000010.1, from coordinate 60,189 downwards.
CTGATTTCTACGCTGAGGCAGAGCCGATCCTTGATACGTTAAGTGCATCAATTGGCGAGATTGCGGCGGCTGAAAAACAAAAGGCCGATCAGATCGCCGCGACCAGTCTGACAGTGACAGTTGCCATGTATCTGATCGGTATTTTGGCCTTGATGGGGCTTTCATTCCTGCTGTCGCGGGCCATCGTGCGTGCGATTGCCGGTTTGACCAACAAAATGACCCGTCTTGCCGATAATGACTTTGATGTCGATATCAACGAAGTCAAACGTGCAGATGAAATTGGCGAAATGGGGCGTGCGGTTCTTGTGTTCCGTGAAAACGGTATTGAGCGCGTCAAACTCGAAGCAGCCGAGAAAAAGCGCGAAGAACAACGTCGCATACGCATGGAAACGCAAGAACGCTATATTCAGGAATTTGACAAGGCCGTTGTTGCTGTGATGGTCGATGTGACCGCAGCTGTTAAACAACTCCATCAGGTTTCCAATGTTCTGCGCAGCAGTGCAGATACCGCAGCCAGTCAATCCATGGCGGTATCATCAGGGGCCGAAGAGGCATCGGCAAATGTCCAGTTGGTGGCGACCGCGGCAACGGAACTTTCCGCCTCGATCAACGAGATTTCCGGTCAGGTCAGTGAAACATCCAACATGGCGCTTTCCGCAACCGAGCGGGCGCGCAGTACCAATGACAATATTCAGGGCTTGAATGATTCAGCCCTTAAAATTGGCGAGGTCATTGGTCTTATCAGTGACATTGCCGGTCAAACCAATCTGCTCGCCCTGAACGCCACCATCGAGGCTGCCCGTGCGGGGGATGCCGGCAAAGGTTTTGCCGTTGTCGCAAGCGAGGTCAAAAACCTTGCCAACCAAACCGCCAAGGCGACCGAAGATATCACCATCCAGATCAATGATATCCAGCATGCAACCGGGATTGCGGTTGATGCGATTGACGAAATTGTCACCATGATTGCTGCTATCAGTGAACGTGCGGCGGCTGTCGCGGCAGCGGTCGAACAACAAACCGTTGCCACCAGTGAAATTTCACAAAATGTGGAGCAGGCAGCTGCCGGGACTGAGGAAATTTCATCTGCCATGCAAGGCGTGTCAGCAGCTGTAAGTGAAACCAACACTGCGGCAACAGACGTCAACGCATCGGCGGACAATCTGGACAGGCAAAATAGTGATTTGCGCACCCAGATTGACGGGTTCCTGGAACGCATGCGCGCACTTTGACGATGATTTGTCGAGAATAATAGGCGGCAGGGGCTTTACCTTGTCGCCTTTATTGCGATAAAATCCCGACAAACTTGCGATGATTTCATTTGAAATCGACGATAACAGAGCTGAAGAATTGAAAGCAGGGAACGTCGGATGGCTGAAAAAACGCGTATTGTCTCATCGTCACATCTTGTCTCGGAACGCGCTGCCGAACTGTCCGAGCTTGAATTTGCCCTGATCTTGTCGGGGAATGCGTTTAACCGTTGGATGGTAAGGTGCATGCGGGCGGCCGGGATGCCCGATGTGTCCGTGCTTGATATTCTTGTGCTGCACAATGTCAATTCACGTGAACGCGAAAAAAGCCTGTCTGAAGTCTGTTTTGTTCTGAATGTCGAAGACAGCCATCTTGTAAACTATTCCCTGAAAAAACTTCGCAAGCTTGGTTTGGTCGAAGGCATCAAGCGCGGTAAGGAAGTGCACTACGGCACAACCGCAGACGGACGCGCGATGTGCGAAAAGTACCGCGAAGTCCGTGAAGCCTGCCTTGTCGAAACCTTCCAGCGCCTTGGCGTAAACAGCGAAGAAGTCGGCGACGTTGCCAAAACACTGCGCGCCATTTCGGGTGTCTATGATCAGGCATCGCGCGCTGCAAGTGCGATGTGATCAACGATTTTTGAAGATAAATTAAAAGGCAGCGCTATGAGTTATCATCGGCGCTGCCTTTTTAATATCTACGCGTTTGGGCCTAAGGCTGTGGCAGAAGGGCCCGGTTGGAGGTCGGGGACATCACGATTTCATTGAAGCAAATCCGTGTGGGGGCCGCGACCACATAGCTTACCATGTCGGCCAGATCGTCGGGCTTTAACAGCAAGGCAAGTTCGTCTTCGCCGAGCGGGACGGGACGCTGGTTCAAGATCGGTGTAGCAACTTCGCCCGGGCTGATGCAGCAGCAGCGGATATTGTTGTGCATTTCTTCCTGATTGATGCTGTGCGACAGGTCCACAACACCGCGTTTGGACGCGATATAGGCAGGCCCTGCCAGCGCGAATTCGTGCCGTGCGGACCACGACGCAATGTTAATGATCAGCCCGTCTTTCTGCGCGCGCATGACGGGCAGGGTTGCGCAAACCGTGTTGGCGACGCCATTGAGATTGACCGCGACAATGCGATGCCAGTCGGCAATATCAAGATCCCGCCAATGCCGTTTGGGGGTGTTGATGCCCGCGCAATTGATCAGGACATTGATCGGGCCCATGGAATTCACAATGTTGCGGGCGGCGTCTGCAACCTGATCGTTATTGCTGATATCAAGCGGGTGGATTTCGACTTTTCCACCATCTGAGGCAATCGCGCTTGCGACCTGCTGAAGTGTTTCTTCGCGTCGTGCGGAAAGCGCCACCCGGGCACCCGCCGCGGCAAGCGATTTTGCGATCGCCTCGCCGATGCCGCTACCTGCACCGGTAATCCAGACCGATTTCCCCGAAAGATCATGCACGGGCTTTCTCCCTGTTGTTGTTTGCGGGGAAAGTAGCACACAGCCATAAATCCAGAAATATCATATTGATTGCCAGTTCTGGCGGGGGGGCACGGGCGCAACATTATGCGTAGTTTCCAGCATTTTGCATATCAGCCATGAAACAACATTGACAATTTGTCAGTAAAATGTGATTAATGTGTCGGGAGGCTACTTTGGAGTCTCGGTGCGCAAAAATGTGTATCGGCTCTCACCACACACAGGGAGACTTGAACAATGCTGAAAAAAGCACTTTCTACCGTCGCAATTGCTGCAATGACGATGTCGGCCGGTCTGGCTTCTGCTGCTGAAAAATGGGATATGGCAACGCCGTATCCGGATGCGACCTTCCACACCCAGAACATTATTGAATTTGCCAAGGACGTGAATGACGCGTCTGGTGGTGAGCTGACCATTACCGTTCATTCCGGTGGTTCGCTGTTTAAACATGCCGATATCAAACGTTCGGTTCAGCGCGGTCTGGTGCCGATTGGCGAGACCCTGATTTCGCTTCTGGCCAATGAAAACCCGATCTACACCGTTGATGCGATCCCGTTCCTTGCAACGTCCTATGACGAAGCCAAGAAACTCTGGGAAGTATCGCGCGAAGGGATCGAAGCCGCTCTTGAAAAAGACGGTCTGAAAGTTCTTTACGCTGTTCCCTGGCCGGCACAGGGTCTGTATACCGCAAACCCGATTGCCAAGGTCGAAGACCTCGAAGGTATCAAGTTCCGCGCTTATAACTCCACCACCTCGCAGTTGGCCGATCTGACCGGCATGGTTGCGACCCAGGTTGAAGTTCCGGAAATCCCGACCGCCTTTGCGACCGGGATTGTCGAAGCAATGATCACATCCCCGTCAACCGGTGCGAATTCCAAAGCATGGGACTTCGTTTCGAACTTCTATGACGTTCAGGCATGGCTTCCGAAAAACATGGTTGTCGTGAATGCGAAATCCTTCGACGCCCTTCCGGCAGATGCGCAGAAAGCTGTTCTTGATGCTGCCGCCAAAGCCGAGACCCGCGGTTGGGAAATGAGCATGGCCGAAGCAGACGAGAAGAAAAAAGTTCTCGCTGACAATGGCATGAACGTTGCCGCACCGAGTGACGAGCTTAAAGCAGGTCTGTCCAAAGCTGGCGAAACCATGGTTTCGGAGTGGCTGGACAAAACCGGCGATGAAGGTGCTGCCATCATCGAAGCCTTCAAGAACTAAGAGTTAAAACTCGGTTCTTTTGTCGTGTGCACCGGGCGTTTGTCGTCCTTCGCCCGGTGCCAGACAAGCCCCACCCAATAATGTTATTGTCCGTACTGTTTATGTGTCACCACCGGGATCACTCGCGGGCGGAAAGGGGACTGCTGTGCGCAGATTACTAGACTATCTTTTTAAGTTCAGTGCCGGGCTTGCCGCATTCTTCTTAGTGGCCATTGCCCTTCTTATTCTGGCGCAATCGCTTGGCCGTCTGGTTGGAATTGCGGTTCATGACGCCAACGAACTGGCGGGCTTCTGTCTTGCGGCGGGAACGTTTCTTGCCCTTGGACCGGCCCTTCGTGCCGGGACCCACATCCGGGTGATGATTGTGCTGTCACACCTTCAGGGAAAAGTCCGCAAGGTGATGGAAAGCATCACCTTATGCGCGGCAACCTTCCTTGGCGGGTACTTCGCATGGTGGATGGCAGTTCTGGCCGAGGAAAGCTTTTCATACGGTGATACATCGCCGGGTGTCTTGGCCTTCCCGCTTTGGATCCCCCAATCTGCAATGGCCTTTGGGTTGGTTGTTTTCACCATCGGCATGATCGAAGCCCTGATTGATACAGTGGCCGGTCGCGAAGCTGCTTTTGCCCGCGCAGAAGCTAACGAGTTGAACGAGTAGGAAACGGTCATGGAAGTTCTTGAAATTGGCCTGATCCTGATGGGGCTGTTGTTCCTGTTCCTTGGGGCCGGGCTTTGGGTTGCACTTGCGCTGTTTGCGATTGGCGTGTTTGCTCTTGATTTCTTCACCAGCGCACAGACAGGCCCGATCATTGCCACCACGGCATGGTCAAGTCTGGCGACCTGGTCATTGGCACCGCTGCCACTGTTTATCTGGATGGGTGAAATCCTGTTTCGGTCAAAACTGTCAGAAGACATGTTTACCGGTCTTGCCCCGTGGCTTAACAAATTGCCCGGTCGTTTGTTGCATGTGAATATTCTCGGCTGTGGCATCTTTGCTGCCGTGTCGGGATCATCGGCTGCAACAGCGGCGACCATTGGTCGCATGTCGATCCCCGAACTGCGCAAACAGGGCTATCCCGATAAACTGATCCTTGGCACTCTTGCCGGATCCGGCACCCTTGGTCTTTTGATCCCGCCTTCGATCATTTTGATTGTTTATGGGGTGTCAGCCGAACTTTCGATTGCACGGTTGTTCATTGCCGGTGTTTTGCCCGGTGCAATGCTGATCATTATGTTCATGAGCTTCGTGGGTATCTGGGCAACTCTGAACAAGGACAAGATGCCGGCAGCCGCGCTGAGCATTCCGTTTGCCGAAAAACTCCGTGCATCGGGTCGTCTGATCCCTGTCATTTTGCTGATCAGTGCGGTCATCGGGTCAATCTATGGCGGGGTTGCCACCCCGACCGAGGCCGCAGCATTTGGTGTGGTTGGTGCCTTGATCCTGTCTGGTCTCAGCGGATCACTGACCAAAGAAACCCTGATGGACGGGATCATGGGGGCAACACGCACATCCTGCATGATCTGTTTTATCCTTGCCGGGGCGGCTGTTTTGACCGTTGCCATGGGCTTTACCGGTATCCCGCGTGAACTTGCGGCATGGATCGCGCAGATGGATCTATCGCCCTATGCGCTGCTTGCTGCTTTGACCGTGTTCTTTATTGTTCTTGGCTGCTTCCTTGACGGGATTTCGGTGGTGGTTCTGACCACCTCGGTCATCTTGCCGATGGTTCAGGCCGCCGGGATCGATCTTTTGTGGTTTGGCATCTATGTGGTGCTGGTGGTCGAAATGTCGCAGATCACCCCGCCTGTCGGTTTCAACCTTTTCGTTTTGCAGGGCCTGACAGGCAAGAACCTGTTTGCCATTGCACTGGCTGCCTTGCCGTTCTTCTTCCTGCTGTTGTTTGCTGTTTTGCTGATTACCGTTTTCCCGGAAATCGCCACTTGGCTGCCGCAGCAAATGAATGGCTGACCGGTATTTTAAAGACCTGATCGTTCGCACAGAATTTTATGACTACAGATGCCCAAGGAGACAGCATCATGGCTTCTCACGACCAAAAATCGCCCGCCTCGCAGACGACCGGACAGCCAAAATGGCAGTTCTGGATTGATCGCGGCGGCACTTTCACCGACATCGTCGCGCGCAAGCCTGACGGATCACTTGTTACGCACAAATTGCTTTCGGAAAACCCGGAACGCTACGCCGATGCGGCCATCCAAGGCATTCGTGAACTGCTTGACGTTCCAGCCGGTGAAAAAATCCCGGGTGATAAAATCGAAGCGGTAAAAATGGGCACCACGGTTGCCACCAATGCGCTTTTGGAACGCAAAGGCGACCGCACGGTTCTGGTGACGACCAAGGGTTTCCGCGACGCACTGCGCCTAGCCTATCAAAACCGCCCGCGTTTGTTTGATCGCAACATCAAACTGCCTGAAACGCTGTATGAAAGCGTGATCGAGGCCGATGGTCGTTTTGATGCCCAGGGGGATGAACTGACCCCGATGAACCTTGATGCGCTGCGCAAGGATCTTCAGGCCGTTTATGATGATGGCATCCGGGCCTGCGCAATCGTGTTCATGCATGGCTATCGGTATACCGCACACGAAAATGCTGCTGCGAAAATCGCCCGTGAGGTCGGCTTTACCCAGGTTTCCGTCAGTCATGAAGTCAGCCCGCTGATGAAACTGGTATCGCGCGGCGATACCACGGTGGTTGATGCCTATCTGTCCCCGATCCTGCGCCGCTATGTTGATCAGGTGGCGTCTGAACTGGGCGGCGTGAAATTGATGTTCATGCAGTCCAATGGTGGCCTGACCGATGCTGCAAAGTTTCAGGGTAAGGATGCCATCCTTTCAGGTCCGGCCGGTGGTGTTGTTGGCATGGTCCGCACCGCTGAAATGGACGGGTTCAAGCAAGTCATCGGCTTTGATATGGGCGGCACATCAACCGACGTATCGCACTATGACGGCGAATATGAACGCGACTTTGAAACGCAGGTTGCCGGTGTGCGCATGCGCGCACCCATGATGAAAATCCACACGGTTGCCGCCGGTGGGGGATCGATCCTGCATTTCGATGGCGCACGTTTCCGTGTCGGTCCCGACAGTGCCGGTGCCAATCCCGGTCCTGCGGCCTATCGCCGTGGTGGTCCGCTTGCGGTGACCGATATCAATGTCATGTTGGGCAAAGTACAGCCGGACTTCTTCCCGAACGTCTTTGGTCCCGAAGGCAACGAACCCCTTGATGCCGACGCGGTCAAGGTCGGCTTTGAAGCCATGGCCGCCAAGATCAAGGACAGCACCGGACAGGTCCGAACCCCCGAAGACGTCGCCGAAGGTTTCTTGCGCATTGCCGTTGAAAACATGGCCAATGCGATCAAGCAAATCTCGGTGCAGCGCGGCTATGACGTGACCGATTATATCTTGCAATGCTTTGGCGGGGCCGGGGGGCAGCATGCCTGTCAGGTCGCCGATACCCTTGGCATGACCAAGGTGTTTGTCCATCCGTTTGCCGGTGTGTTGTCGGCTTATGGCATGGGGCTTGCCGATATCCGTGCGATGCGCGAACAGGCAGTCGAAGCAAAACTTCACGCAGACGCCCTTGATGGTCTGAATGAAAGTCTGGATGCCTTGGCCGTTGATGCCCGTGCCGAATTGCATGAACAGGGCATTCCCGATGCCAAGATCAGCATGCTGAAAAAGCTGCATCTGCGCTATGACGGAACCGACACGCCATTGATCGTTGATTTCGGCGATGTTGCGGCGATCAAATCGCAGTTCGAAGAACAGCACAAACAGCGCTACGGCTTTGTCATGGATGAAAAGCCGCTGGTGGTTGAGGCCGTTGCGGTCGAGGCCGTTGGCGAAACACAAAGCCTGCCCGATGCTGAAGCAAAAGCAGATAACACCGATGGTGTCATCCCGAACGCCCTTGCTACCCGCGCAGTTGTCTTTGATGGTACATCGGAAAACACGCCGTTCTATAAGCGTGAAGACATGAAACCCGGTGCAACAGTGCGCGGTCCTGCGGTGATTGTCGAGCCGGTTGGCACCACCGTGATTGATCCGGGCTGGGAAGCCAGGGTCAACAGCCGTGATCATTTGGTTCTGACCCGTGTTGTTGCCATGAAACGGTCCGAGGCGATTGGCACTCAGGCCGATCCGGTGATGCTTGAAGTCTTCAACAACCTGTTCATGAATATTGCCGAACAGATGGGCGTTACTCTTGCCAACACGTCATATTCAGTGAACATCAAGGAACGTCTTGATTTCTCCTGTGCGCTGTTTGATCAGGAAGGCCTTCTGATCGCTAATGCGCCGCATATGCCGGTCCATCTGGGATCCATGGGCGAATCTGTTCAGGCCGTCATGCGCAAGAATGTCGGGGTGATGAAGCCCGGCGATGTTTATATGCTGAATGACCCGTATAACGGCGGCACGCATTTGCCCGATATCACGCTGATCACGCCGGTCTTTGGCGATGACGGCAAAGATATCCTGTTCTATGTCGCATCGCGTGGTCACCATGCCGATGTCGGCGGGATCACACCGGGATCGATGGCGCCAAATTCGCGCATTCTTGAAGAAGAAGGCGTTCTGATCGACAACTTCAAACTGGTTGATCAGGGCAAGTTTGATGAAGCGGGTCTGACCGGCTTGCTTGAAGGGGCGAAATACCCGGCCCGGAACCCGTACCAAAACATCGCCGATCTGCGCGCCCAGATTGCGGCGAATGAAAAAGGTGTGCAGGAACTGCGCAAGGTGGTCGATCACTTTGGTCTTGATGTTGTTCATGCCTATATGGGCCATGTTCAGGACAATGCCGAAGAAAGCGTGCGCCGCGTGATCGATGTCCTGAAAGACGGCGAATTTTCTTATGAAATGGACAATGGCGCGGTCGTAAAGGCCAAGGTCACCATCCATAAGGAAACCAGATCAGCCACGGTTGATTTCACCGGCACATCCGATCAGCTTGATAACAACTTCAATGCACCGTCTGCTGTGACCCGTGCGGCTGTTTTGTATGTTTTCAGAACGCTGGTTGATGATGACATTCCGCTCAATGCCGGGTGTCTGAAGCCGGTTAATCTGATCGTGCCCGAAGGATCCATGCTGAACCCGGTTTATCCTGCTGCTGTTGTCGCCGGGAACGTCGAAACATCCCAGCATGTCACCGACACCCTTTATGCCGCCCTTGGCGTGATGTCGGGTGCACAAGGCACGATGAACAACTTCACCTGGGGCAATGATACCCATCAGTATTATGAAACCATTTGTGGTGGTTCGGGGGCCGGTCCGGGCTTTGACGGGACCAGTGGGGTTCACACCCATATGACCAACTCGCGCCTGACCGACCCGGAAGTGCTTGAATGGCGTTTCCCGGTCCTGCTCGAAAGCTTTGAAATCCGCAAAGGATCCGGCGGGAATGGTGAATTCAAAGGTGGGGATGGCACAACGCGCCGTGTTCGTTTCCTTGAAGACATGACCGCATCGATCCTGTCCAACCATCGTCGCGTGCCCAATCAGGCGGTTGCGGGCGGTGAGCCGGGCAAACTTGGCCGCAATGCGATTGAACGTGTTGATGGCAAGGTTGAAGAGCTTAAAGGAACCGACGGTGCGCAAATGCATCCCGGTGATGTCTTCATCATCGAAACCCCGGGGGGTGGGGGCTACGGCAAGGCTTGATCGTAGCACCTGTCACTTCAGATCAGTTGGGAATAGAGCCCACCAAAACATGGGTCGCCGGGAAACCGGCGGCCTTTTTTTGTGTCTGATGTCATGGATGTTATGGCAGTGTCATTGTTGGTGAAATTGACAACACTTCATTTGTGTTGGTATAAATACCAACATGAAAGCTAATTTGCTTATGCGTGAGCGTCATCAGCTTGCGCCAGATGCTTTTGTTGAAATGCGCATTTGGCGGGTGCCGAAATCGGTGCGTGGTTCTGCGCATATGTTCAAATATGCGCTGGTTTATGTCGTCGCCGGGGAATGTGTCCTTCGCTATGACAACGAAGCTGGCAAGGGTGACCACAGGCATATTGGCGATGTTGAAATATCCTATGACTTTTCGACACCGGCGCAATTGCTGCGTGATTTCTGGGCCGATGTCGATGGATGGAGGCGGATATGACCACCGATAACACTTCCAATACGGTAACTCTTTCGGTTGCGTCGCGCGATGATGTGACCAACCGTGCGCTTGCTGCGTTTGACGGCACGGCGCAGGGGGCGCATATCTCGTTCGCATCGGTTGAGTTGCTGTGGCAAACCATGACGCCCAAACGGTGGGACTTGCTCAAAGTCATGACCGGACAGGGGGCGATGAGCATGCGTGAAGCTGCCAGGCGGGTTGGTCGGGATGTCAAAACGGTTCATGGGGATGTTCATGCCTTGCTGAACGCTGGCGTTCTTGACCGGGAGGAAAGTGGCCAGATAACGTTTCCTTTTGATGCCGTGCATGTCGATTTTACGCTGACGACGGCAGCGTAAATCTGAAAATCTGGAAATCGGGCCCGCTGCGATTACGCCATATCGCACCAATTTGACAGGATGAGAGCACCGTGAAATTTTTCATATTGAACCAGCGCTATTTTGTCATTGGCAGCTTTGCGCTTTTGATCATGATGAAAGCCCCCTGTGATCAGTGCTCTAAGACGTAATTGCATTTATGAATACATCTTTGTGGGGATTATGACCTTATGAGGAAAAGGGATCTCCATGGATTGTGGGCTATTGGGGAATCAAAGTTTTCTTCTTATCAAGCGATATCCCAGCCAGAAGATTCTTCTTCATATGCTCGCTCATAGCATCCCAAACTTCAATATCAGTTGTGCAAAGAATAAGGTGGTAACACAAGATTTGGCTTTCTTGTAACTTGTCCAAACACTGTTCTAAAACTGTATTGTCGTGTTCAATATTCTTAATTGAAGAATACGTATTCCATTCTTTCGGGATCTGTCCATGAATTATTCTTGATGTATAACTATACCATTTGTCGAGTTTGTCGGATAGGTTAAGTAAAGATTGCTTGCTTCCGAAAAAAGGAGTGTGAATTTTATGGTGATCTATAATCTCTTTTTTGGAAATGAAGTATTTGTCAGAAGTCGACAGCGTGTATAGTTCAGACGGGTGCGTGCGGAAGTAAGTGTAGTAAAGACAGCTTTCTAATGCAGTTCTCATAGAGGATGCTGCTGGCTTGTATAGGCCTAGAGCCAAAAGTATACATGCATTTTGGGCGGAAAAATGCATCTCATTTAAGAAGCAGTGAGAAAAGTCACTTTCATCTGATTCTTTTAGTTCATTACATAGGTCAGAGTATTTTTTGATCGAATCGTATATTTTTAGGCACACGTCATCATCTGATACTATTTCTTTAATGTTGTTATTCCAGTCTATACTGGAAAATGTTTCTGATACTATTTTATGATTTTTTTTCATTTTTCATATTTTTTTTCTATTCCTTTTAGGAATGGATCTTGATTTTGTATATTTTTGATTGTTTGTATTATTCTATTGTATTTATTTTTGTTTTGAGTCTCAAGTATTTTTTCTATTATTCTTGAGATTGTCATTTTTTCATTTATGTTTACTTTATCTTTTTCCGATAAGTATGATTCTATCACATTTATTATATCTGATTTTGTTACATTTTTTTCTCTTATCTCTTTGACTATGTCGTCTATCTGTTTTTTCTGAAATGTTGTTTTTTTCTGGGGTGATTTGCTTTCGGCAGTTTCTTTAGGGAGTATTCTTTCGAGCAAGCTCGCGGCCTCTCTGAGCGCATCGGCTAATTCGTATCTCAGATCACTGTAAAGGAGTTCTTCAGATATCTCCCTCAGCTCGGATGGTGGGAGGTCGAGCGTGATAAGAGTCTTGAGTAATTTGCTTTTAGTGGCTGGCTTCATGGCTAGGTGTTTGCCTTTTCGATTAAAGTCGCGATCTCTTCTGATACTGCGTAAAGATTGCGGAAGGCTGTCGTGCTGTATGGTTTGCCGCTGTTCCATACAAAACCAGTTCCTTCTTGAGGGTCGCCAAATATTTTATAATTTTTCAACGTGTTCTTTAAGCAGTATTTTGAGTACCTCGGGTTTGATCGGATTTGCGACTCTTCAGTGGAAATGCCTTTTGTGCTAGTTTTATTGAACAATATGTGTGGCTTAATGTGCGCCCCTTCTCTGATTTTGTTGTTGATGAACGTCATCATTAAGCCAATGCCTCGTGTGGCGTAGTACTGTGGAACAACAGGTATGATGACGTGGTCAGAATTCGATAGGGAAGTTTGAGTAAATATTGATCCAGCAGGGTGGCAGTCTATTATTATCACGTCATAAAGTTTTCTAGATTCAGTTATGAATTTCCGGAATCTGTCGTGTATCGGTTTTGTTTTTTTGTTCGAGTTTGCTAGAGCAATGTACATTAGATCTAATGTTGCTGGTATTACATCTAGGGATCTTTCTTTTTTGGAATAAAAGTTTACAGATATATCTTTTGCTTTTGGGGGATTCGTGCTCCCTGGGGCATTGATGGTGAAGGGATCTTTTTCTTCGTGGTCGTCTGTTAAAATCGATAAAGTTGTCTTGTTATTTTTCTCTAAAGAAAAGTATTTCTCGGAAGGGATCATTGACTGTGAAAGGTTGAACTGCGGATCGTAATCGATTAGCAGAATTTTTTTGCTTTCACCTGATGGCGTTAACTTGTATCGAGCTAGCATTCCCGCAATATGCATGGATACAGTTGTTTTTCCAACGCCGCCCTTCATGTTCATGACCGTTATAACTGATGACATTGTCCTGAAGCCGGTTGCTATTTTCCCAATAAATACACCATAGTGATATAAAAGGTGTTCTTTCAATATCTATTTGGTTGAGATGTTCTTTGTCTGCATGCGGAGATTGTATTCTTGGTTTTGGTATCATGAGCGGGCATTCGGACCATTTGAGAAAACATACAGCTGTACTTAGTTTGGCGTGAACGGACTTATGTCGATTTTCTGCCTAGTATTGGAGGTGGTCGAAGGTTGAAATTCTTGATCTTGAACCAACGCTATTTTGTCATTGGCGGCGTTGCGCTTTTGACAGCCGTCTTTGTGATCTGTGCCAGCGTGGTCAACAGTTGGTTCTGGGTGCCTGCCATCATCTTTGGCGCCCTGTTGCTGGTCGGGTTTCATGACTTGCGTCAGAACAAGCATTCTATCCTGCGCAACTATCCGATCAGCGCGCATATCCGCTTTATCCTTGAAAGTTTCCGCCCGGAAATTCGCCAATATCTGCTGGAAAGCGACCGTGATGAAATCCCGTTTAGCCGGCAGGCGCGTGGCCTGGTCTATCAACGTGCCAAGGGTGCCGAAGACAAACGCCCGTTTGGCACCATCGAAGATGTCTATAAATCCGGTTATGCGTGGCTGACCCATTCGGTCGCCCCGACCACGATCACCGATAGCGATTTTCGCGTTCGCATCGGCGGCCCCGAGTGTAAGCAACCCTATCAGGCAAGCCTTTATAACATCTCGGCGATGAGTTTCGGCTCTTTGTCGGGCAATGCGATTTTGGCGCTGAACAAGGGGGCGAAGAAGGGCGGCTTTGCCCATGACACCGGCGAAGGCAGCGTTTCACGCTATCACCGCGAAGGCGGCGGGGATTTGATCTATCAGGTGGCATCGGGTTATTTCGGGTGTCGCAATGATGATGGCACGTTCTCCGAAGAACGCTTTGCCGAAACAGCCGCCGACCCGCAAGTCAAAATGATCGAACTGAAACTAAGCCAGGGGGCCAAGCCCGGCCATGGCGGCATGTTGCCGGCCGCCAAAATCACCAAGGAAATTTCCGAAGCACGCGGCATCCCGATGGGTGTTGATTGCATATCGCCTGCCGCGCACAGCACATTTTCCACCCCGATTGGCTTGATGGAGTTCATCGGAAAATTGCGGGATCTTTCAGGCGGCAAGCCGGTCGGGTTTAAACTTTGTATCGGGCATCGCCGCGAGTTTATGAGCATCTTAAAAGCCATGCTGAAAACCGGCATTGTGCCCGACTTCATCGTTGTTGACGGTAAGGAAGGCGGCACCGGGGCCGCCCCGGTTGAATTTGCCAATCATGTCGGCATGCCGATGCATGAAGGCCTGACATTCGTTCACAATGCCCTGCGCGGGGCGGGCCTTCGTGAACAGGTCAAAGTCGGCGCGGCGGGCAAGATCGTGTCGGCCTTTGACATCGCGCGGACCCTTGCCCTTGGGGCGGACTGGTGTAATGCCGCGCGTGGGTTCATGTTTGCACTGGGCTGCATTCAGGCCCAGTCATGCCACACCAATTGCTGCCCGGTTGGCATCGCGACACAGGATAAAATCCGCCAACGCGCCCTTGATCCGGGTGATAAAAGCGAACGTGTTGCACGGTTCCATAAAAACACCATGCATGCGCTGGCGGAAATTACCGGGGCGGCGGGCCTGCATGACCCACGCAATTTCATGCCCTATCACTTTATGGTCCGCCAAAAAGACAACGAGTTTCTGGATGGCAACGAAGCCTATCCCTATTTGCCAGAAGGTTTCTTGTTGGCTGAAACCGAAATCGAAGAGCTTTCTGACTGGCATTCGCGCTGGGACCGGGCATCGCCTGAAACCTTCGCGCCCAAGGAAATCCCGTTCGGGCCGTATAAGCGTCTTAAGGATGATGCCGATACGAAGGCAGCACAGTAACAGGAAGCGTGTGACATGGCCGTCAAACGGATCGTTTCAAATTTCGCCGTTGCGGATATCGCCAAGGCCAAAGCCTTTTACGAGGATATTCTGGGTCTTTCGACCGTCATGGATCATGGCTGGATCAGGACATTCGCCGCATCTGGTGAAACCATGACCACACAGGTCAATTTTGCGACCGAAGGCGGGTCGGGTACCCCGGTGCCCGATATGTCGATTGAGGTCGATGATCTGGAAGAAACACTGGCCCGGATGCAGGCCGCCGACATTGAAATCGAATATGGCCCGGTCGATGAACCATGGGGTGTCCGGCGGTTTTATGTTCGGGACCCGTTTGGCATGCTGGTCAATATCGTCACCCACAAATAGTAAGGCCCGGCTGCAAAAACAGCCGGGCTTTGCCATTAGCGTTGAAACAATTCTGCGCGCACCGCAAGCAGCCCTTCGCGGGTGATGCGATACGGCGCACCACCACGTGAGCGGATCAGGCGGCGTTTGCGCAGTTTCTTGAAAACCTCGATCGTGCAGTCGGTTAGAAGCCAGCCGTCACGTGTGATGCAATCTGCTTCGAGGATATGGTTTTTGTCGTCCTTGATCACTTTGATCAGGCCGCCCTGTGCGAGTGCATGAAGCACGCGCTGTTCATTTTTCGATATATTCAATGGTCAGAGTCCGAAAACCAGTAAGAAAAGCGGTTTCCGATCGGGACGGGCACAACAGTACCGGTCACGCACGCCAAAACAATGTTCAGGCAGGCGATCCGATCTGCTGATCAGCGGTCTTCAAGGGATAAAGCCAGATCCAAATTCATTGGACCGGGCTTTGGGCTGTCAAACCGCGATCAGCGGCTGTGCCGGGTCTCTGACATAAAAGCTCCGATTAAATTCAGGGCGCAAAATGTCGTTTTGCGCCCCTGTTGTCAAGCAGCACGCTGCATTTCCACGGTCGGGATATCGCGGCCGGGGACCGGGCCGGTCACGAGGAAACCGAACTTGCGGTAAAAGGCTTTGGCGCGTTCATTATGGGCGACCACGGTCAGGCGCACATTGCTGCGCGGGCCTTTTTCGGCCAGGGCATCAAGGGCGGCAATCATCAATGCCTTGCCCGCACCGCTGCCATGGGATGCCGGATCGACGATGATCCATTCGATTTCTGGCACTTCATGAATGGCAATGACATAGCCCAGAAGTGTATCGTCCGCAGTGGCGACATAGACCGAATGATTGTCACTGGTAAGAGCAGACTCAAAAACACTGGTCGAGCTGTCAACATAGGTGGCGACCGTCATTGTCACGGCATCGCCCATGCCATCGCTGAAATAGGTTGCATCCGTTGCCCGTTTGGTCAGGTCGCGGATGACGGGAAGGTCGTCGGCAGTGCCTTTGCGGATCTGCATTTTTATAAGCTCGTGATCGTTATTTTTATGTGGGACTTTGCGCCCGGTCGGGAGTCTGCCCTAAAAACCATACCATGTCGTTAATACCGGGCAGGGGAAGACGGATTTTTCCCAGAGACTTAACGCAAAAATAGGCGGTTTCCGGCCAAATACTGGCAAAATATGCCCGACGTTATTTATTTTTGCGCTGTCGTTTGTCGCGATACATTTCAAGATCCGCTGCCGCCATCATGTCTTCAAGGCTTTGGGTCAGCGGATCAAAAAACACCGACGCGCCGGAACTGACTTCCGGGGTTTCCTGAATAGGGGATTTTGCATTCGGTACGATCAATTTGGCGTGGGCCAATGCGTTGCGGACCCGGGTAATGATGGTCGTCAGGTCTCCACGGTTGCGCACATAGCCGAGAACAGCAAACTCGTCCCCGCCGACGCGACCGCAAATATCAACCTCGCGAATGCTTTGAGTAATCGCCTCGGCAACAGCGCGAAGCGCTGCATCACCGGCGGCATGGCCGTAATCATCGTTCCAGTGTTTCATCCGGTCGAGATCGATAAAAATGATCCCGATATTGTGCTTATAGCGTTTGGCAATGCGGATTTTCTGTTCGGCAAGCAATTCGAACCCCGCGCGGTTGTTTAACCCGGTCAACGGATCGCTCATCGACAGGTTGCGCATGATTTCAAACTGTTCATACAGCTTTAAATCGGCTTCGATCAAATCACGGAAAACACCCATCAGTTCAATAAGGGTCTCGTCATAGCCGGTTGGCTTCTTGTCAAAGACGCACAGCGTTCCAAATACCTCGCCATTGGGCCAGAAAAGCGGAATGCCGAAATAAGACACATAGCCGATTTCAATCAGTTCCGGATTATCCGCCCATTCTGCTTTGCCCGTCGCGTCGGGTTCGTAATGGGATGCTTTTGATTGCACAACGCGACGGCAATAGATGTTGGAGTCAATTGGCTCGGCCTTGCCGGAAACTTTGGGATAGGGATTTTCGGCGTTCTGACTGGTCAGGACCGCGCGATAGCCATGGTCGGCATGATATTCAACAACGTAGCCTGCTGTTGCCCCCAACAAGGTCGTCATCAAATCAACAACTCGTTGCCACTTGGCAAGGGAGACGTCCATAGCCTCATCCTGTGTGATCCAGTCCAGTGTTTTTAGTGAGACCATGGTGTGTGCCTTCGCCGCATGTCATGTTGGTTGTTCAGGAAGCGCCCAGAGTAGTTTTTCAGGATCAGAACTTTATATTTGTCCGGAACGTGTTGAAAACAAGCTATCTTTTTCATCAGACACGCCCATAAGACCTCCGGGGCGCAGAACCAGAACAGCAGCAAGCAGTCCGAAAACCGCTACATCGCGATAGGCCCCGCCAAAATATCCGGACCAGAATGCCTCGCTCAGGCCAATGATAAATCCGCCAAGCCAGGCGCCACGCATATGTCCGATACCACCCAGAATTGCCGCAACCAGCGCCTTGAATCCGAAAAGTGTACCGGAGTGAAAGTTAATCACACCATAACGCAACGCCATGATCGCACCAGTTACACCACATAAAAATCCAGCCAATACAAAGCTTTGTGATTCAATTCGCTGTCGCGATACCCCGCAAAGGGCCGCCGCAACACGGTCCTGACTGATTGCACGCCATTGCTTTCCAAAACGGGTCTTTGCCATCACCCAGAACAATCCGGTCCCGATGATGATGGCCATGCCAATCGACAGCAGATCAAATCCCAGAACATGGACGACGAAGTGATCGCTGCGTAACACCGGAATGGAAAATGACCAAAGTGGCGGCAGATTGAAATTCCGTGCCGATATCACGATGCGTACGAATTCCTGAATGAACAGCACACAACCAAGCGAGGCAACAATAACCGCCCGGCCCCCCGCAGCCTTGCGACCAAGCGGCCCGAATACAGTGCGCCATGTCAGATGGCTTAACCCCGATCCGACAAATGTCGCCGCAACGGTCGCGCCGACGACGATCCACCCGACATTCCAGCCAATATTGGATGACAGCAACAATCCGAAGATCACGGCAGACAGGGCGGCCGTCATAACGATTTCACCGAACGCCAGATTGATCCGTCCGATCAGGCCGTAAATCAGGGTAAAGGACATGGCCAGCAACCCATAGATCGCACCGCGTGATAGCCCGTTGATGGCAAGCTGCAGACCATAGGCGAATTTGGAGCCGACTTCTTGCACGTTTGGCAGCAACCCGTGCTGATCGGCATCGACATAACTGTCCAACGCAGCACGGCCAACGCGATCCAGCCAGAACCTGTTTAACAAGGTCAGATGCGCGGTCGACACATCCCCGAAACGGCTGGTTTCGATGCCGATAAGTCGGGCGGGATCGTTCGGGGTTTCGGGGGTGCTAAACAGGCAGGTGAAGCTGTGAATTGGCAAAGGTGCTTGGGGTGTTATCAGAGATGAGGATGCATCGTCCTTGGGTGTCGATGTCTGGTCTATCGTCGGGACGATTTGATAAAGCAGCGTGATGCGTGCCGGATCGGTGATGTCATCAAACCGGGTAAGCAGGCGGAATTTGGTTGTAGTATCTTCGATGCCCGGCAAGGCAATCCGGCAGACGGTATAGTTCCACGTATCAGATTTCTGGCAACCGGAAAGCATTGCTGCCAACATCGGCAGAAGCCAAAGAAAATTCCAAACATGCCAGTGTCGAAACCGTTGATGCACAGATGCCTCCGGCAAAATTCCGTGTTTGATATCCTGCGTGATTTTCAGCTTTTTACAAGCTGTCGGTTATGAAACGACCTGATTGTTGCCCCTTTTTCTTGCGATCAGCGACAACACGTTTCAGACTTGGCCACAGCATAAGAATTCAATGACAAATTCAAAACAGGAGACGCCCGCATGGCAGACGTGATCGACTATACGATCCATGGCGAAGAAATGCAGTTGGTAGAGATCGAACTTGATCCGGGCGAAGGGGTTCGGGCCGAAGCCGGTGCCATGATGTATATGGGCGATGGCATTGCCATGCAGACCGGAACGGGTGGGGGCATTTTCTCCGGGTTCAAACGCATGCTGACCGGCGAAGGGTTCTTTATCACAAGCTTTGTTCATGAAGGATCGGGCAAGGGGCATGTTGCCTTTGCCGCCCCCTATCCGGGCAAGGTCGTTCCGCTTGATCTGGCCGAACATGGTGGTGAAATCATTTGCCAGAAAGATGCGTTTCTCTGTGCCGCAGCGGGCATTGATATTGATATCGCCTTTTCCAAGAAACTGGGTGCTGGGCTGTTTGGCGGCGAAGGGTTCATTTTACAACGGCTAAGCGGTGATGGTTTGGCCTTCATGCATGCTGGCGGCACAATCATTCGCAAGGATCTGGCACCCGGTCAAACGCTTCGGGTTGATACCGGTGCCTTGGTCGCCATGACCCCGTTGGTTGATTATTCGATCAAATTTGTCGGCGGTTTCACCAATGCATTATTTGGCGGCGAGGGATTGTTTGTCACAACCCTTGAAGGGCCGGGGACAGTGTGGTTGCAAAGCCTGCCATTCTCGCGCCTGGCCGACCGCATTGCCGCAGCTTTGCCGCAAGATCGCAACAAGGGCTAAGCAGCGCCAGGCTTTGCTGTCTTTTACTGTGCGTTGATTTTTACGGAATGCATTTGGTTTTTGATCAATGCATCCCGCACAACGTGCAGATTTTTTGCCCTTTTCGGGTAAAAGGTAATACCAATTTTTGATATCCCGGCGTAGTCTATGCGCCCCTATCAAGGACAGCAGGGCTAAACCTCATATCATATGACTTGTTGCCCGGACCGCCACCAGGACCAAAGAGGCCAAAGAGTAAAACCATGTCAGATCGTCATTATGAACGCGTCGAAACCCCCGAAAGTCTGATCAATTCCTTGCGCGAAATGCTTGGGGATCGCCTTTCAACTGCGGCGGCTGTGCTGGAGCAGCATGGCAAGGATGAAAGCTGGCACGCATCTTCACCGCCCGATGCGGTTGTGTTTGCCACATCGACCGAAGAAGTCGCCGAAGTGGTCAAGCTGTGTGCGGCCCATGAGGTTCCGATTGTGCCCTTTGGTACCGGATCGTCGCTTGAAGGGCATGTTGCGGCTTTGCGCGGCGGGATCTGTATTGATCTGTCACGGATGGATGCGATCCTTGCGGTCCATAACGAAGACCTTGATTGCCGCGTTCAGGCCGGTGTGACCCGTGAACAGCTTAACGAACATTTGCGCGATACCGGTTTGTTCTTTCCGATTGATCCGGGGGCCAATGCATCGATTGGCGGCATGACCGCAACGCGGGCATCGGGAACCAATGCGGTGCGCTATGGCACCATGCGCGAAAATGTTCTGAGCCTGACCGTGGTGACGCCGGATGGCAAAATCATCAAAACTGCCAACCGGGCGCGCAAATCATCGGCGGGGTATGATCTGACCCGTTTGTTTGTCGGATCCGAAGGGACGCTTGGCGTGATCACGGAAATCGGGTTGAAGCTGTATGGCATCCCCGAAGCAATGTCGGCCGCCGTGTGTGCCTTCCCGTCGGTCGAGGCAGCTGTTGATACCGTCATCCTGACCATTCAGGCCGGCATTCCGGTGGCGCGGATCGAGTTGCTGGATAATTTGCAAATTCGCGCGATCAACAACTATTCGAAAACCGATCATAAAGAGGCGCCGACCCTGTTCTTTGAATTCCATGGCACCGAAGCCGGGGTGAAGGAGCAAGCCGAATTCGTTCAATCGGTTGCCGAAGAATATGGCGCAGAAGAATTCAAATGGGCCACCCGTCAGGAAGACCGCAACAAGCTTTGGGAAGCGCGCCATAAGGCATATTACGCGTCACTTCAGCTTGAACCGGGTAAGGCAGGCATGCCGACCGACGTTTGTGTGCCGATTTCAAAACTGGCCGAAGCGATTTCGGAAACCCGTGCCGATTGTGATGCCAGCCCGTTGACCTGCACCATTGTTGGTCATGTCGGGGATGGCAATTTCCACACCTTGATCCTGCTTGAGCCGGATGATCCCGTGCAAATGGCCGAAGCAAAACGTCTGCATGATCGCATGGTTGAACGTGCGCTGAAGCTTGGCGGGACCTGTACCGGTGAACATGGCATTGGCTATGGCAAGCTTGATTTTATGGTTGCCGAACATGGCGAAGACACCATTGCCCTGATGCGGACGATCAAAGCGGCGATTGATCCCAAGGGGCTAATGAATCCGGGCAAGCTTATTCCGGGCCTTTGATATCCTCATACAAATGCATGAGGTTGCAAAAGCGGGGCCATTTGGCCCCGTTTTTTTTATGACTAGAACCGGAATGACAGGGACACAGAGCCGAACTGATCGGCACCGCTTTGGGCGGTAAATTCGGCCGTGCGGTAAACGTGGGTGTAGGTCAGGCGGGCCTGACCAATGATCATGGCAACACCGACTTGCAAATCCCCGACCAAGGGTTCTTTGTCCACCGATGCGCTGTCGGCGAATGTGTTGCCATCAAGGGTGATGTCGCGAACAACATAGCGACCGGCAAAACCGGCAAACAAATAACCACTTACCGGGAAGCCTTCGGTATCCGGGGCAAAGAAATCTGATCCCGGCAGGCTTGGGCGAATGCGCGGCGGGCCGTAATCGGCAGGCAAATCAAACCCCATGCGAAACATCGTGCCCAGTTCGGCATTGGTAAACGCATTGCCAAGTGTCAGCGCCCCGTGGGGCGTTGCATCAAATTCGATCCCGGCAATGTCTGCTTCAAACCAGCTGCGATATTTACGTTCATAGGTCAGGCCAATGATCGGTTCGTTTTTGATCTGGTTGTCCCAGCCTTCGGGGCGCGGACTGTCGATCAGTTTGTGAACGAAATCCTGCGTTTTGTCGGCAAGCGAAGCCGGGCCGACAACGCCAAGTGTCAGCTCAAGCGTATCAATGCGCGAATAGTTGCTGACATCACCATTGCCCGCGTCTTCGCGTTGCAGTCCGGTATCGGACAAAAGCCCCGCCGTGCCATACAGCATGCCGGCCCATGGTCGGTCATTGGGCTGATTTTCTGCGATGGTAATATCATCAGGCGTGTACATGGTCTGGCCCAGCGAATAGCTGGTGCGAATGCGGCCCTGGGATGCAAAGAACGGCACCTTTTTCGCAATGTTCAGAAACGCTGCCGGTGCTGAATCCTCGGGCGAGACAAAGGCAAGTCGCACGCCATTGGTGTAATGCTGATCGCTGTTGGTTGGCGTGAACAGATCGTTCTCGACCGACAGGGACACACCCCATTTTTCATCAGGTGTGCGGGTTGATTGCGGCCCGTCTGCCGTGTCGGTTTGGGCATAGGCATCTTCTGCAAGTGCGATCAGGGCAAAAAGCGATGTTGAAACCGCGACAGCATGACGAATTGCAGGGGGACGGCGCATGATAAATTTATCTCGCAAATGCAGATGGTTGAATGGTGACTACCTGTTGACGGCAGATTGTGGACAATTTGCGGCAAGCTTTCCAGATATCATTTGAAGAATGCGATTTTGTCATGGTTGATGTCTTCACGAAAAACGCTGCCTTCTGGGGCAGCGTTTCTCATGATTGATGGGGAATGCAGTGTTGTTTGGATGCTTCTTCAGGGCACCTGACGGCGCAGCCGTGCGACATCCGCCTGACTGGTATCAATGATCCCGCGATAGGCATGCCAACTGGAATATCCGAGAAGTGGCATGATAACGGCCAATCCAAACATAAAGGCAATCATGCCGCAGGCCGACAGGATGGCAATGACGGCAGCCCAGCCGATCAGGACTTTCCAGTTTTTCTTGAATGCCGAGACGCTGATAATAACGGCGGTGATGACATCGACGTCGCGATCCACCAAAAGCGGGATCGAGACGACCGATATGGCAAAAACAATGATCGCAAGCGCCCCGCCAAGGATGCTGCCGGTGATCAGGAACGTGATGGCGTCCCGCGAAAAGAAGGTTTCCCAAACCAGCACATCCAGCGATGGCACGGTGCCATTGTAGAACAGTGCAAACAGCAACATCGCAATCCGTGTCCATGCCAAGAAGAACAGCATCAACACCACGCCGATTGCGCCGATCTGTCCGGGATTGCGTCGAAACCCATTCAGACTGTGCCACAGGGTGGCATTTTCACCCATTTCAAGGCGGCGGCTGGTTTCATACAACCCAACGGCAACCAAGGGTGCCAGCAGCATGAAGCCTGCTGCAAGCGGTAGGGTCAGATAGGGCTGCCCGGTGCGAAAGATGCTCAGCACGACAAGCCAGCCTGCCAGAACGCAAAAAGCCCCGTAACTTAGCCCGATGGCAGGCGTGCGTTTAAAATCGCGCCATCCGGCTTCAAGCCAGCTGCCAGATTGATCGGTGCTTATTTCGCGCACACCAATGCCATGTATGCGGTTTTCGATTGCGGCGTCCGGTGTCTTGTCTGGCGTTTCAATTGTTGTGTCGGTCATTTGTTTTAATCCTCCCTGTTGCATCTGCTGCAACGATCTTTCGTTCGGAATGAAAGTCAGGATTGAAATTATTGTTTTGTAAAATGTATCATTTTCGGTGCTGATTTCCAGTATCTAATTGATTTTAAAGTATGTATTTCACGTTCTAGTGATGCGCAGATGGGTATTTAGGGTTTTGTTTCCGTGCATTCCGGCCTAGTTTTGATCGATTAAAAATCATGTGGTTTTTGATCAGCGCTTGATCAAAGGGGCCTTCCAACTCACATGAAGGTGGATCACATGATAAAACGGGATCAAAGCCCATGGTT
The DNA here is from genome assembly GCF_040218635.1 of Thalassospira sp. Taxonomy (GTDB): domain Bacteria; phylum Pseudomonadota; class Alphaproteobacteria; order Rhodospirillales; family Thalassospiraceae; genus Thalassospira. The sequence goes on along the minus strand of NZ_JAVJRB010000010.1, from coordinate 36,397 downwards.
GGTGCAAAATTATCTCTGCCTGAAAGAAGCAACATTCTCTTGCCATTTTATGTTGCGACAGATTCCATGAGCCCTATGCTTTTAAGGTCCTGAACCTAGACTTAAAATCAAACCATTGAAGGTCACTGCCAGACGGCAGACTGATCTCGCGAGCAAGCGGAGCCTGACTGTTGAAAAAGATCCTTGCCGTTATCGGTGCGTTACTTGTGGTTCTTGTGGCCGCACTGCTGATCATTCCGTCATTGATTGACTGGAACGGATACAAGGCGCAGATCAGTCAAGCTGTGCGCGATGCAACCGGTCGTGACCTTGTGATTGCGGGCGATCTTTCAATGTCCTTGATCCCGTCGCCGTCGCTGTCTGCAGACGAGGTGAGTTTAAGCAACCTGGCCGGTGCGCAGGATGCCGAAATGGTATCGATTGGCGAGGTAAGGGTATCTGTTGCCCTGATGCCGCTTCTGACCGGCAATGTGCAGGTCAAGGAAGTCAGCCTGATTGATCCGGTTATTGCCATCGAAACATTTGAAGATGGTACCAACAATCTGGTGTTTGATCCGGCACAGGCCGCCCGTTCGGGCCCGGATGCCGGGACGATTACAATGCCCGCACCAAGTGATCAGGCATCTGATCAATCGCAAGAACAGGCAGGCAGTTCCGAGCAAGTCAGTGATGACGCGCAGGCCGGGGGCAGTGATTTCGCCAGCACCATTCAGGTTGACCGGCTTGAGATCGAAAATGCCACCATCATCTATCGTGCGCCGGGGTCTGTTGAACGTATCGAAGGTCTGACCATTGGTGTTTCGGCAGATACGCTAAATGGCCCGATGGAGGGTGAAGGTTACGTCTTTTATCGCGGCGTTCCTCTGACCTTTGGGTTCAATGTCGGGCAGATCAGCCAGACGTCACCCTTCCCGGTCAGTGTCAAGCTTGGTATCGATAAGGTTGATGGCGGTATTACGGTTGGCGGGCGTGTCGATCTTTCGTCCGATAGCCCAAGTTTTGATGGCCAAATCAATGGCGATTTCGAAGATCTGCGCCAAGCAGCGATTCGCATTGCGGGCGAAGGTGCGGATATTCCCGATGTGGCGGCCAAGCCATTGGATATTGGCGGGCACATTACAGCCGATGCCAAGTCTGTGACCTTGAACGATCTGTCGATCCGTTTTGGCGAAACACGTGGTTCTGGTGCAATTGCCATTGATCAGGAACCAAGCATGCGTGCGGATGTTGCGCTTCGTTTCAATCAGCTTGATCTTGATAGCATTCTGGTTCTGGCCGACATCAGCGATAAAGCGGCACAGAAAGCCAGCGGTTCTTCTGATTTAACGACTGGTGGGGGGGCTTCTTCGGACGGTGCGGCATCAGATGACGCGGGGGCAGCACAGTCCATTCCATCGCAAAGCTCGGTTAAAAAAGGGGCATCTGCGAATGCCCCGGCCATTCCGGCTGATTTAACCGCCTCGATCGATTTTGAGGTCGAGACGCTGATCTATAATCAAACACCAGTCCATAATGCGCGGATCAATGCCGCGATTGCGGATAGCAAAATTACCCTGAACGAGGTATCCGCAGGCCTTCCGGGCGGTACAGACCTTGCTGTGTTTGGCAGTATTTCCGGGCAGAAGCCGAAACTGAGTGCCGCCCTTAGCTATGAAATTGCGTCGGAAAACATCCGGGCTGTTATTCGTTGGCTTGGCGTTGATGTTGACGGGATACGTGCCGATCGTTTGCGCCGGTTCTCGTTAACTGGCGGGATCAAGGGATCGCCGGACCAGCTGAACGTTTCCGATCTTGATTTGCGCATTGACGATACGGCGATCCGCGGTGCGGTGGTTGCCAATCTAAGCGGTTCGGGGCTTCCGTCCCTAGGGATTGGCTTGAAGCTTGATCGGATCAATCTTGATCAGTATGTCGCCAGCACGCCGAGCAGCGATGCTGCGCAGAATGCCGGTTCGGGTTCATCTGATGCGGGCTCTTCTGGTGCGGATGGTGCGGCGACGACAACCTCGAATGCCAATGGCGAACCTGCCACAGGCAATGGCGATGATATCGTCAAGATGATCAAGGATGCCTTGGCGCCTCTTGATGGGTTGGCGGCGAACTATCGTCTTGCAGCGGACGAGATTATTTCATCGGGTGTTGCGGTACGTGGCATCAGCATTGATGGCAATATCAAAGGTGCCAATATCACGCTGAACAACTTTGCCATTGCCGATGCTGCCGGACTTGCCGCCAGTGCCAAGGGTGTCTTTAACGGTACGGCGGATATTCCGGCCTTTGAGAACCTGACGGTTCGGGTGACGGCCAAAACGCTTGAACCACTGGTCAAGCTGACGGGCATTAGCCTTCCGGCACCGGCAAGTGCCTATAAAAGCATTCAGGCAAATCTGGGCGTGAATGGTCCGGTAACGGGGCCGACACTTGATCTTGATGTGTCCAATCCGTTGCTGCAGGTCGCACTTGATGGTGTGGTTTCCGAAATGCTCGGTGCCAATCCGGGATTGACCGGAAAGCTGGCACTTCAGGCATCCAGCCTGAACCGGGCCTTGGATCTTTTGGCACCGGATTATAATCCGTCGGGCAATCTTGGCCGACTGGCGGTTTCAAGTGCGGTGAAGGGCAATGCGCAAAACATCAGCCTTGATGATTTGAAACTGGTTGTCGGTGCATTTGAAACTCAAGGCAACGTCAAGTTCGACGGATCACAGGCGCAGCCTAAACTGTCTGTGACCTTGTCAGGTGGAACGCTTGTGGTTGATCCGTTCCTGCCAGGGGAAAAGCGTGCCGGTTTGATGCCGGGTGCGGGCAGTGGTCCGCGTAAGGCCGCATTTAATCTGCCAGACCGTATCAATAATGTGACCCGTGTTGATGCCCGTGATGGCACACCGTGGGATGATACCGTCATTGACGTATCGGCATTGCGATCAATTGATGCGGATATTGCCATCGCACTGGATCAGCTTGATTTTGATACCTACAGCCTTGTGAAGCCTGATTTGAAGGCAACGCTGGTAAGCGGGCTTTTGACGATTGCCAATCTGAACGGTCTGCTGGGCGACGGTGATTTGGGGATTAATGGCACGTTTGATGCCCGAAATTCCGATGTGCCGCAATTGGCCCTGAAAGGCGCCCTTGATGGCGGGCGGATTGAAAAACTCGCCCCGATCAAAGTGGCCAATGACACCGTTCAAGGCGGGGCGAACCTTAAATTCGATGTCACTGCATCGGGCAATACTTCGCGTCGACTGGTTTCGGCATTGAACGGAACGGCTGATCTGGTGCTCAGCGACGTTCGGTTTAGCAATGCAAGCAAACGTTCGACCGATCCAAGCTTGAATATTCAGGCACTGCTTAGTCAGGGGCCGCAGGCAATGGTGGTTGAAGGGGTTGGCGACAACGATCTTCTGCAATCCTTGGAAGGTGACATTGTCATTACCAAGGGCATTGCCAAAACGACACGGGTCGAAGCAATTTCACGTGTTGGCACGGCGGACGCCGATGCGACACTGGATTTGCCGAAATGGATTATGGATACCCAGGCTGACTTTGATCTGTCGAAAAAGATCGAAGAATTGCCACCTTTCAGCGTTTACGCGAAAGGCAAAATTGATGATCCGGTGATCACTGGTCGCATGGATAAGATCGCGGTCAAGGTTCTGGACAATATTTTGGACAAGGCACTGGGGGGTAGCGGATCAAGCAGTGGTTCATCAGAATCAGGCGGCGGTTCGGCCGAAGATGCGGCCAAAGGATTGCTAAAAGGTCTGTTGAATCAATTCGGTCGCTGATCTTAGATACACATCTTTTCATCGAAAACGGCTCCACTTTGTGGGGCCGTTTTGTTTGATAAGTCAGGGGTTTGGGGAATGACTGTCACATAAGCGCAAAAAAACCTTAACAAAGTGCGTCTGCTTCGACATGATCCGCCCGACGATTCCCTTTGGTGGTAACGGTTGATTATGTCGGTAAAAAAAACTGCTCTGGATAAAGATCTCAAGTGGCAGAAGCGCATGGATGCGGGGATGGATCAAACCGCCTCGATCAGTGCAAAGCTTGGACTGGCTATTGTTTTCTTGCTGGCCTGTAGTGCGTTTGTTGCCTTTCACATGGGTGGCTTGCCGCAAAGTGGCTTCCTGATCGCTGCGGCAGTGATCGGTGGTTACATGGCACTGAATATCGGTGCCAACGACGTTGCCAACAATGTTGGTCCGGCGGTCGGTTCCAAGGCGCTGACGATGGTGGGCGCACTTCTGATTGCTGCGGTCTTTGAAGCGGCCGGTGCGATTATTGCCGGTGGCGATGTTGTCAGCACGATCAAGAACGGCATCATTGATCCAGCCCAAATGCCAGATACCCAGACCTTTATCTGGGCCATGATGGCAGCCCTTCTGGCAGCGGCACTTTGGTTGAACCTTGCGACCTGGCTTGGTGCGCCGGTATCAACCACCCATTCCATCGTTGGTGGGGTGATGGGCGCTGGTATGGCTGCTGTTGGCATTGGTGCGGTCAACTGGCCGACCATGGGAACGATTGCAGCAAGCTGGGTCATCTCGCCGGTTCTGGGTGGTTTGATTGCCGCAGGCTTCCTCGCCTTTATCAAATTCCGCATCATCTATACGGATGACCGTATCGCCGCAGCCCGCAAATGGGTTCCGATTTTGGTCGGTGTGATGGTGTCGGCCTTTACGGTCTATCTGATGATGAAGGGTGTGAAGAAAATCTGGAAGGCAGATACGTCGGTCGTGATTGCGATTGGTATTGCGGCCTTCTTCATAACCGTCATCCCGGTACGCAAGGCGGTCATTCGCGCATCTTCAACCATGAGCGGTCGCCGCAAAGAAATTGCATCGCTGTTTCGTATTCCCCTTATTGCGTCGGCAGCCTTGTTGTCCTTTGCGCATGGTTCAAACGATGTCGCCAACGCGATTGGCCCGCTTGCGGCCATCGTATCGGCAATTGACAGCGGTGAAATTGTGGCCTCGGCCCCGATCCCGATTTGGGTGATGGTGATTGGTGCAATCGGTATTTCTGCCGGTCTGATCCTGTTTGGTCCGAAATTGATCCGTACGGTCGGATCGAAAATCACCAAGCTTGATCCGATCCGTGCTTATACCGTCGCCCTGTCGGCAGCACTTACCGTGATTGTCGCCTCTGCCTTGGGGCTTCCGGTCAGTTCAACCCATATTGCGGTTGGCGCGGTGTTTGGCGTTGGATTCCTGCGTGAAAGCCTGTCACATCGTCGTCGTCAGCTGTCCCCGCCGATGTTGGTCGATGCCCCGGAAGGGGAGAAGACGAACGAGCATATCGAAGCCTTGCGTCAGATCGACCCGAACGAAGCAGAAAGAGCTGAACGGAAATTCCGTAAGCGTCTGTTGGTTCGTCGTCGTTATGCGGTGACGATTGCAACCGCCTGGGTGGTGACGGTTCCGGCTGGTGCGTTCCTTGGTGCTTTGCTGTTCTTCACCATTCGCGGCATCATGCTGTAATTAAAAAAGAATACTGTTTCGCGGCACTGTGCCCCATTTTTCCCCGGGGCGCATGCAGCGATCTGCAGCGGCGGTCAGGGTTTCCCTGATCGCCGTTTTTCCTTGACCCCTTGGGGGCTTGGGCGTAAACACCCGGCAACCAAAGTTGAAGAACCCCGGTTTTGATCGTCGCCCAATAAAGTGGGCCGCGAGATTTGTTATGCGTGGGGTGACCTTATGAAGGACATGAAGATGAAAGCGATCATTTTCGGCATTCTGGCCATGGCGCTAACCGTTGTCGCATCAAACATTCTGGTCGAATATCCGTTGCCGGGTGTTTTGGCCGATTGGCTGACCTATGGTGCCTTCACCTATCCGGTGGCATTTCTTGTAACCGATCTGACCAACCGCGCACGCGGGGCCGCAGCCGCACGCATTGTGGTTCTGGCAGGGTTTGCTTTGGCGGTTGTGTTGTCGCTGATTTTTGCAGACACGCGCATTGCCATTGCATCGGGGACGGCCTTCCTGATTGCCCAGATGCTTGATGTAACCATCTTTGACAAATTGCGTCGCGCCACCTGGTGGAAAGCACCGCTGGTGTCATCGGGGATCGGGTCGGCTGTTGATACGGCTTTGTTCTTTTCAATCGCGTTTGTTGGCACCGGTCTTCCGTGGGATACTTGGGCGTTGGGTGATTTCACCGCCAAGGTGATCATGGCACTGACCTGTCTGGCGCCATTCCGTTTGTTGATGACCGTGATCACACCACGCATAAATGCGGAACCGGCACAAGGCTGATATGCCTGCCATCGACTTGTGATTTTTGGCGAAGGGGCGCATAAAACGCCCCTTCGTTCGTTTCTCAATTAACCCGGAATAGCCCCGATCCATGAAAGTCGATCTGTTCGATTTCGAATTGCCACGTGAACGTATTGCTGAACATCCGGCAAACCCGCGTGATGCAGCCCGTATGCTTGATCTGTCTTCGGACGGAACAACCGATCGTATCGTGCGTGAATTGCCCGATATCCTGCGCGCCGGTGATTTGCTGATTTCAAACGATACCCGCGTTATTCCTGCGCGCCTGTTTGGCAAGCGCGGGGAGGCCAAGGTTGAAGTCACCCTGCATAAGCAAGAAGGTCTCGGGGTTTGGGTTGCCTTTGCCAAACCGGCCAAAAAGCTGCGTATTGGTGAAACGTTCTATGTGAACGATGAATTCGAAGCCGAAGTTCTTGATAAAAAGGATGGCGGCGAAGTTGTGCTTAAATTCAACCGGTCTGGTGCGGATTTAATTGCAGCACTAGAAAAATACGGTGTGATGCCATTGCCACCCTATATCCGTCGCGAAACCGGTGGTGATGATCAGGATAAATCTGATTATCAGACCATCTTTGCGCAAAAAGACGGTGCGGTTGCAGCCCCGACGGCGGGTTTGCATTTTACCCCGGAATTGCTGGCCAACCTTGATGCGCGCGGGATCAAGCGCCGCACGATTACGCTGCATGTCGGGGCGGGTACGTTTCTGCCGGTCAAGGTCGATGATACCGAAGACCATAAAATGCATGCCGAATGGGGATCGATCAGCAGCGAAATTGCCGGTCTGATCAATGAAACGCACGCCAATGGCGGGCGGGTGATTGCGGTCGGGACAACGTCCCTTCGGCTACTTGAAAGTGCGACGCGCGAAGACGGTATGGTTGAACCTTTCGAGGCGGAGACCGACATCTTTATCACACCGGGCTACAAGTTCCGTGCGGTCGATATGTTGTTGACCAATTTCCATCTGCCGCGCTCGACCCTGTTTATGCTGGTTGCGGCCTTTGCCGGGTTTGACCGGATGAAGGCGGCCTATGCCCACGCGATCGAAAACGAGTATCGTTTCTATTCTTATGGCGATTGCAGCTTGCTTGAATGCGCCAGTAAAATTGATGCACGGACATAATCTGACATGACCGAATTTCGCTATGAACTGCTTGCCCAAGATGGCAAGGCCCGTCTGGGGCGCATTCACACCGCACATGGCGTGATCGATACGCCAACCTTTATGCCGGTGGGAACAGCGGCGACGGTGAAGGGCATGTTGCCAGAGAATGTCGCTGATACGGGTGCGCAGATTTTGCTGGGCAATACGTATCATTTGATGCTGCGTCCCGGTGCAGAACGCATTGCGCGCCTTGGTGGCCTGCATAAATTCATGAACTGGGACAAACCGATCCTGACCGATAGCGGCGGGTATCAGGTGATGTCATTGGCGAAACTGCGCAAAATCACGGAAGACGGTGTGACCTTCAAAAGCCATATCGACGGGCGTAAGTTTAACCTGACCCCGGAACGCTCGATGGAGATCCAGCATTTGCTGGGATCGACCATCACCATGGCGTTTGATGAATGCACCCCGTTCCCGGCGACTGAACAGCAGGCCCGCGAAAGCATGCAGATGTCAATGCGCTGGGCAAAGCGGTCCAAGGATGCGTTTGTTGAACGTGAAGGCTATGCGCTTTATGGCATTCAGCAGGGCAGCGTATTCGAAAACCTGCGCCGCGAAAGTTCGGAAAAACTGACTGAGCTTGATCTTCCGGGTCATTCGGTTGGCGGGCTTGCGGTTGGCGAAGGTCAGCAGATCATGTTTGATACGCTTGATTTTTGCGTTGATATGTTGCCTGCCAACAAGCCGCGCTATTTGATGGGGGTTGGTAAGCCGTCTGATCTTGTTGGTGCTGTCATGCGCGGCATTGATCAGCTTGACTGCGTTCTTCCGACCCGATCGGGACGCAATGCACAGGCCTTTACCCATCACGGGACGTTGAATTTGAAAAATGGTCGTCATCGTGACGATGACCGTCCGCTTGATAATCAATGTGGCTGCCCGGCCTGCACGAAATATTCGCGCGCCTATTTGCACCACCTGATCAAGTCGGGTGAGATGCTGGGTGCGATGCTGCTGACCTGGCACAACCTTGCCTATTATCAGGATTTGATGCGCGGCATGCGCGAAGCCATTTCCGAAGGCCGCATGGATGCGTTTGCGCGTGATTTCCAGGCCGGTCAGGAAGGCGGGGATATCGATCCCGTGCCGATTATCGAGGATTAAGCACATGGCTGATCAAACCATCTATGACAACCTGACCATGCTGGGCAGCGATACGGCACAGCCGGCATCGCCGGACGAAGCCGTTCTTGAACGTGTCGCCAACCCGCAAGCCGGAACCGGTTATTGCGTGCGGTTTGTCGCACCGGAATTTACATCCCTGTGCCCGATGACAGGGCAGCCAGATTTTGCCCATCTGGTGATTGATTACATTCCCGGTGACTGGCTGGTGGAAAGCAAATCTTTGAAGCTTTTCCTGACCTCGTTTCGCAATCACGGATCATTCCACGAAGATTGCACGATCAAGGTCGCCAAACGCATTGTCGAAACGCTTGATCCGACATGGCTGCGCATTGGCGGATATTGGTATCCGCGTGGCGGCATCCCGATTGATGTGTTTTATCAGACGGGTGCTGCGCCAGAAGGTGTCTGGATTCCCGATCAGGGTGTCGCACCATATCGCGGACGCGGCTAAGCTGCTGCTTGCCTGTTCCTCAAAAAGGCCGCAGCATATTGCTTGCGGCCTTTTGCGTTATGGTTGGATGACGATATAAGGCAGCAGACAGACAAGGTGAGCGAGCACTATCATGACCGCCCAATCGGCAGATGCGATCACTTTTGACATGCTTGAGACCAAAGCCCGTGAAATCGGATTTGACGTCTGTGGGGTGGCGCGTCCGCAAATTGACCCGCGCAACCAAAAACGTCTGGATGAATTTGTTGCGGGTGGTGAATACGGATCGATGGTATGGATGAATGACCCGGAACGTTTGCCGCGCCGTCGTGATCCGGAAATGCTGTGGCCGGATGTGAAATCCGTGATCGTGCTTGGCAGCAATTATGGCCCGGCGGAAAACCCGATGGCATTGCTTGATCACCCGGACCGGGCGATGATTTCGGTCTATGCCAAGAACAAGGACTATCACGACCTGATCAAAAAGCGCCTGAAACAATTGGCGCGCTGGTTGGTCGAAAAATCCGGCGGGCGTGAACAGGTCAAAGTATTCGTTGATACTGCCCCGGTTCTGGAAAAGCCGCTTGGCCAAGCATCCGGGATTGGTTGGCAGGGCAAACATACCAATCTTGTGTCACGTGAATTTGGCAGCTGGCTGTTTCTTGGCGAGGTCTTTACGACCCTTGAGTTTGAGGAAGCATCGGCCGAGATTGATCATTGCGGGTCGTGTTCGAAATGCCTTTCGGCCTGTCCGACCGATGCGTTTCCAGCCCCCTATAAGCTTGATGCGCGCAAATGTATTTCATACCTGACGATTGAGCATGACGGGTTGATCCCGAAACAGTTTCGCAAACCCATGGGCAATCGCATTTATGGCTGTGATGATTGTCTGGCGGTCTGTCCATGGAACAAATTTGCCAGCCGGACTGAAGAACTGGCCTTTATCCCGCGTGCGGAACTGACTGCCCCCCGGTTGGCAGATTTTCTTGATCTGGATGACGGGGCGTTTCGGGCCTTCTTTACCGGATCACCGATCAAGCGGATTGGGCGTGCGAAGTTCCTGCGCAATGTATTGATTGCTGCGGGCAATAGCGGGACGCCAAACCTGATCCCCCGGATCGAAAAATTGCTGGCCGATGAAAGTGCTCTGATCCGGGGCAGTGCGATTTGGGCCTTGGCACAATTGATGGATGAAAACGGGTTTGAAACGCTAAAGGCCAAGCATCTTGACCGCGAAGCAGATCAGAGTGTTCAGGCGGAATGGGATCAGGCCGCATAGGCAGCCTGATCTTCCTCACATATCGAATTTCACGAAATCAAAGTGGTAGCGAAGCCCGCCCGTCGGGTCTGAAAAGGCAATGCCATAGCCCGGTCCAAGTGGATTGCGGTCTTCAAGTTCTTCTTCTTTTTCATGACGGAAATCAAGCGCTTCACCGCTTTGCGTGCTGTTGCCCAGAACAAACGGAACGCCAAGCCATGTCCCGGTTGCAGGGCGGTGCAAATGGCCAAAAAACAGGTGCTTGATCTGTGGGTTGATCGCGATGATTTCGCCCAGTTCCTTTTCCGCATCCAGACGAATGGTATCCATAAAAGGCAGGCCCATTTCAAATGGCGGATGGTGCATGAACAGAAATGTTGGCGTGTCCTTATGGGCGGTCAATTCATCGCGGAGCCACCCAAGACGCTTGTCGCATAATGTTCCGTGATGATGTCCCGGAACAATGCTGTCCATCATGACAAAGCGCACACCATCAAACGTTTGGCCGAAATTAACAAAGCCGTTGGCATCAACGGATGTGGTCGGGAAAGCATCCTTGAATGCTTCGCGGATGTCATGATTACCCGGAATGAGGATATAGGGGATGGCAAGGTCAGACAGGATATTGACCGCCTGTTCATATTGCTCTGGCGTGCCGCGATGGGTGATGTCGCCGGTTATCACACAGATTTCGGCATCGCGATGCAGCGCATTGATTTCACCGATGACTTTGCGCAAGGTTGCGGCGGCATCGGGATGGCGCGATCTGTCATTGCGGGCAAGAATATGAAGGTCGGAAAGATGTATGAATTTCATGACGATGCCCTATCATGGCGGAAAGCATTTGAAATCATGTTCGTTTTTTCAAAACATGCAAAGATATAAACGCCGATGGATGACACCGTTCGTAAAAGATCAGTGACAATTGCGGGCCACAGAACCAGTTTTTCACTTGAAGACGCGTTCTGGCAGGAACTTGTGGGTATTGCGGAACGCCGCGATATCACCATGGCGGAACTGGTTGTCGAAATTGATTCCGCACGCGACGGGAATCTTTCAAGTGCCTTGCGCCTTTTCATCCTGCGCGATCTTCAAAGCAAGTTGGCGGGGCAGGGGGACGGCGATGACACCATTTCACCAGACGACGATCCATTGGAACGAATCTAGGTAACGGTATCAAAGATGTGCGCGATTGCAGGGGCGACAGCACCGGATGATCAATTGGCCGTTGCCGGTATCTTGCAAAAGCAGCGTCATCGTGGACCGGATGGCCGCGATGTCTGGTCTGATCCCGATGGGCGGATCACACTTGGCTGTGCCCGCCTGGCAACAACCGATCTGACCCCACTTGCGCAACAACCTATCCAAAGCCGTGATGGTCGGTTCGTTCTGGCCTTTAACGGATATATTGCCGGTCATCGCCGCCTGATTGCGGAATGTATGACGCAAGGAACAGCATTCAAAAGCCGGAACGATGCGGAACTTGTCCTGCATCTTCTGGCGCAGGCGGTTCAGGGTGGGCGCGATGTTGCCTCTGCACTTGAAAACCTATCCGGGCAATATGCGTTGGCGTTCTGGGATTGCAAAACGGGATGCTTGTGGCTGGCCCGTGATCCACTTGGGATCAAGCCGCTTTACGTCATGACGCGCCCGGATCGCGGGGTGGCGTTTGCATCTGAGGTTGGTCCGCTTGATGTGATAGCCCCGATGTCCTTTGATCAGGATGTTAAGGCAGGCTATCTCGCCCATCTTTTCGTTCAGGCACCGCAAAGCGGTGTTTCGGGGATTGAGCTTTTACCGCCCGGAACGGTGTTGTCCTGGCAGGCAGGTAAAACCACAAGATCGCGGATCAAGCATCCCGCCAACCGGTTGCGTCCCATATCAGATCGGCAAACTGCCGTGGATAAGGTGCGTAAAGCTGTTCGGCAGTCGGTTGCTGATGCACTGGATGCCGATTGTGCTGTTGGTGCGCTTGTTTCTGGCGGGTTGGATAGTGCTGGTGTATCGGCATTGGCCTGTGATCTGGCGCGCGAACATGGGCAAGCATCGCCGTTGGCATTTGTCATGGGGTTTGACGATCCAAAGCGCGATGAAACGGCGTTTGCACGTAACCTGTGTCGTCATACCGGGCAGGAATTGCACGTGATCAAAGCGCCCAAAACCGCCCCGGAAATTTACGATGCGCTGTGTGATGGACTTCGCAGTGTTGGTGCGCCCTTTGCCAATCCGTCGATTGTTTTAATGCAGCGCCTTTCCGAAGCGGTTGGCAATCATGTGCGGGTTTGTTTAACGGGCGATGGCGGGGATGAGCTATTTGGCGGCTATCCACGCTATCGGGCTGCATCACTATATCAGCATTACTGGCAGAACTTGCCCGGTGGCCTGCGCCGGTTGGCCGCAAGCCTGTCAGACCAGATGAGCAAGCGAAACCTGCGCCGGTTTCTGGTTGGTGGGGCCGGGGGATTTGAGGATGCATTTGATATCTGGAACAATCGGTGTGCCATTCCCGAACTGACTGCCCGGATGTCCTGTTCGCCCATTCAGGATCAGGAAGGTATTGGGCAAAACCTTGTCGATCGGATGATGCGGTTTGATCGGGATGTGACTTTGCCGGGCAATCAATTGGTGATGTCGGATCGTTGTGGAATGGCACATGGCTTGGAATATCGATTACCGCTGTTGGGTCACGATGTGGTTGCCATCGCATCCATGATCACAGCCGATCAGCATCAGCACCGAGGGAGCAAGTCAGTCTGGCGGGAGGTCATCGCGCCATATCTTCCCAAAGGTCATGCAGGGCGTTCTAAAATTGGCTTTAACCCGCCGGTCGAAGACTGGCTTGGCAATCTGGGCCGTTATATCTGGGAGGATGATGAAAGCATCCTTTCGGCCATTTTCGATGGGCAGAAGGTAGCGAAATCCGATCAGCACCGATATTGGCAGCGTGCCATTTCAGGCAGGGATATGGATATGTCGCTAAGCGTCTGGGCGCTTCTGGTTTGGCAGGTTTGGGGGATGCTTTTGGACGATACGCAACAGACTGGTTCGATCAATCCCAAGAGAATATCAGATATGGGCGTCGCTGCTGAAATTGCGTGATCTGGAATACAGGTTTAGCGCGGTCAAGGCCGTCGGGGCCAATTGAACCACCTGACGCGACAGGGCAAGAATGCGGTTCTCGTCAAGTTGGCTGTCTTCAAAGATCGATTGGGTGGTTTCGCATAATTCAGAAAGTTGACGCAGGCCAAACGTGCCGGATGTGCTTTTGAGAACATGCACTTCGTTGCGCACCGTCGTCAGGTCATCTTCTGAAAGGGCCTTGTCAATTTTGACCAAGCGGTTTTCGGTTTCATTGATGAAAATATCAATGCCGCATTTCGCCCCTTCATCGCCAGCATCACTGTAAAGCTGTTCAAGAATACGGATATCAAGAACCGGGCTGGTAAGTGACTCTGGACGATGTGGTCGACCCAGCCGTGCACTTTTGCTGCGAAGATGCGGCGGCGGCATGCTCGGTTTCGCGTCTGATCTTTGTACCGGGGAGCGCGCAATCAGGTCCTTCATGGTTTCAATCAGTTTGTCGCGCTGAATGGGTTTGTTGATGAAATCATCGACACCTGATTGCCGCGCGATAACATTCCAGTCACGTGATTGATGTGCAGAAAGCGCGATGATCGGTGTTTTTGACACCGGGCCGGGCATGTGGCGAATGCGACGTGTGGTGTGCAAACCATCCATGTCAGGCATTTCAACATCCATCAGGATGAGATCGGCAGTTACCCCCCGGCGCAGCATGTTCAGAACGGTTTGACCGTTGCTGGCTTCGATGACGGTATATCCTTCGGATTGAAGGATACGCCGGGCGACCATACGGTTGCTTTCGCTGTCATCGGCAATAATGACAGTGCCGGTTTTGGCGTCATTGGCCGCGCTGTTATGATTGGGTTTATCAAGTGGAATGGCCTGCGGTTTGACAAAGCAAACAGAGATCATGCCGCCATCGGCGAGCTCGGTCTCATTGAAGATCAGGTCTTCTTCGGCAACGCCCGTGATAAGCTGTTCCCACGCCGGATTGGCAAACACAATCCGTTCGTCAGCATCAAAAAGCGCAATGCCTGCTTGCGTCTGTGCAAGCGCATCAATGATCCGGTCTTCCATTGGCCACCTACCGATTCGGTGCCCAGTCCCATACCAAGAGGCACATATTTTCTTTTTTATGAAACGCAGACGTTTCAATTATGTCTCCATTTATTGTTACATTTTTTTCTAATAAGTCCATGTTTTTTAGAGCCCCCAGCCCCGAATCCTGTTCGCAAGATGAAACAGATCGACGAAGCATTTGTTTCATTTGTAGAAATTTTGAAACATATGTTGCGGTTGCATGCTGCTTGTGGCGTAATTTCAGGTATCGTGTTGCACAAAGGTGCCTGATTGATGGGGTTGTATTCTGATTTGCGTGAAAAGCTGATTTCGGACTATGCCAAGCTTAGTCCGCAGATGCAGAAGGCTGCGCGCTATATCCTTGATCACCCCAATGAGGTCGCCTTGCGATCCATGCGCGCCCTTGCGGGGGCGGCCGATGTTCCGCCAAGCACCATCACCCGGTTGATGACGGCAATTGGTGTCGAAACATGGCAGGAATTCCGCGATCATTATCAAAACCGGTTGCTTGACCAGCCAGCAAGCTATGCCCAGCGTGCACGAGAAACCCAAAAAAATGAGCAGGATGTAAATCGCGATGAGCATTTGCTTGAAAGCATTTCTCTGACCGAGATCGATAATATCCGTGCTGCCTTTAGCCCCGAGCTTATCGCAAAGATGATCGATGCCTGTGGCGTAATTGAAAATGCCCGACAGGTTTTCATTGTTGGCTGTGGTGCGGCGTATCCTGCGGCCTATCAGTTTGCCTATGGCTATCGCCTGTTTTGCGACAATGGCAAACTGGTTGATGGTCATTCCGGTGCGTTCGGCGATGAGTTGCGCGGTATCACACGGCGTGATGTGCTGATTGCGGTTGGGGCCAAACCTTATATCCGGGGCACGGTACGCGCGGTTAATTTTGCCCGCGACCAACATTGTCCGGTCATTGCCATAAGTGATTCAGACGTATCGCCGATTGCACTTGATGCAATGATCAAGCTGGTTGTGCGCGATCATTCTCAATCGTTTTTCCAAAGTTTCACCGCTGCGTTATCAGTCATGCAGGCGCTGGTTGCCCTGCTGGTTGCGCGTGGCGGTCAAAAGGCCCTGCAACGGATTGCCGCTGCAGAAGAACAACTTGCTGCTTTCGATACCTATCTCGAAGCGTGAAGCCTTACTTTAACGCCCCACACGGAACACCCGATCATGACAATTGCGTCACATAAGACTTCTGCCCCGAATGCCTCAACCCACGTTTTGCACCGGACAAGCATTGCAACACCGCCGCGTGCGGTAAAGGGCGAGGGCATTTATATTTTCGATGAGAATGGCAAAAGTTATCTAGACGCATGTGGGGGGGCGGCGGTGTCATGCCTTGGCCATTCTGACCCGGATGTCCGTGCGGCAATGCATGCCCAGATCGATCAGATTGCCTATGCCCATTCCGGGTTCTTTTCATCCGATGCGATGGAAGAACTGGCCGATGAACTGGTGGCGCATGCACCAGCAGGCATTGATAAGGTCTATTTTGTGTCGGGCGGGTCCGAGGCAACCGAAGCCGCCCTTAAGTTGGCGCGTCAGTATTTTCTTGAGATCGGTCAGCCGGACCGCAAATACGTCATCGCACGGCGTCAATCCTATCATGGCAATACGCTTGGCGCGCTGTCTGTCGGCGGCAATATGTGGCGGCGTAAACAGTTCGAACCCCTGTTGATCACGGCAAGTCATATTGCGCCGGTTTATCAATATCGTGACCAACGCGCAGATGAGACGGTCGAAGCCTATGGCCTGCGTGTGGCCAATGAACTGGAAACGGCAATTCTTGAACTTGGTCCCGATAGTGTTGCGGCTTTTGTCGCCGAGCCGGTGGTGGGCGCCACTTCCGGGGCATTGGCGCCGGTGCCGGGATATTTCAAACGCGTCCGCGAGATTTGCGATCAATATGGCGTGTTATTGATCCTTGATGAAGTCATGTGCGGAATGGGGCGAACCGGCACGCTTCACGCGATTGAACAGGAAGGCATTTCTGGCGACTTGCAAACCATCGCCAAGGGACTGGGGGCTGGTTATCAGCCGATTGGTGCCGTTCTGGTGTCAAAGAAAATCAATGATGCGATTGCCAATGGATCAGGGTTCTTTCAGCACGGTCATACCTATCAGGGTCACGCGACCGCCTGTGCCGCCGCCCTTGCGACCCAGCGTGCGATCAAAGAACGCAATCTTTTGGCCAATGTGATCAAACAGGGTGAAAACCTTTTTGATGGTTTGCAGGCGAAATTGGGTCAGCACCCCTTTGTCGGGGACATTCGCGGGCGCGGACTGTTTCGCGGTGTGGAGCTGGTGGCAGACCGTGACACCAAAGACCCGTTTGACCCGGCTCTCAAGATCAATGCCAAAGTCAAAAAGGCGGCCTTTGCCCGCGGTTTGATGGCCTATCCGATGGGCGGGACGATTGATGGTGTGCGGGGCGATCATGTGTTGTTTGCCCCGGCCTTTATCGTGACCGAAAATGATATCGGTAAAATCGTTGATCTGTTTGCCGGGGCGTTGGATGACGTCTTTAAGGCGGAAGGATTGTCATAATGGGTTATACCGATACGCCGTTTCTGATCGCATCTGCCCCGAATGGTGCGCGCAAGACCAAGGCGGATTTGCCCAATATTCCAATCACGCCGGCAGAAGTCGCGAAGACCGCATTTGATTGCCAACAGGCTGGTGCGGGGATGATGCACCTTCACGTCCGCGATGATGAACAGCGCCACAGCCTTGATGTCGGGCGGTATCGTGAAATGCTGGCCGAAGTGCGGGCGGCCGTTGGTCCGGATATGCTGTTGCAAGTCACCACCGAAGCGGTGGGGATGTATAGTGCGCATGATCAGATGGCGATGGTGCGCAAGCTTGTGCCCGATGCGGTATCGATTGCCATTCGGGAAATTGCACCGATTGATGTCGATTTGAACGCGGTAAAGGCCTTTTTCGAGTTTATGCGTGAAGCAGAAATTGCCCCGCAATTGATCGTATATGAGACCGAAGACGTGCAGCGCTTTAACCAGCTTGTCGAGATTGGTGTGCTGTCGGGCGAAAAGTTCCCGGTCTTGTTCGTTCTGGGGCGCTATAGCGACGGGCAGCAATCCGATCCGGTTGATTTGTTGCCATTCATCGGGTCGAGTTCCTATATCTCTGAATGGATGGTGTGTGCCTTTGGTGTGCTTGAGAATGCATGCATCTTGACCGGTGCCGGATTGGGTGGTCATGGGCGTATTGGTTTTGAAAATAATCATCTTGGGGTTGACGGAAGCCCCGCGGGCCATAATGCTGAACTGATTGCTCAGGCGCGGGATGGTGCAGGTTTGATGAACCGCAAAATCGCGACGGGCGCGCAGGCCAGACAGATCATGCAACCGCGATGGTCATAAGTTTCAGTGAATTGCAGAAAAGTCGCTTAAAAAAGCGAAATCTATCAGGAGGTTTGGGGGTTATAGTCTTTAAATTCGGTTCGCCGGACACTATACTCCCGTAGTCGAAACATCTGATTTATCTGATGTTTCTATATAATTCTTCTGCTCTTCGTCGGGCAGTTGAATGCCTTATAACAGGGTGTACAAGGGAGCTAATCCTAATGAAAAAACTAATTGCTGTAGCGACTGCTGTCGCTGCAATCGCAGGCGCTTCGCTGTTTGCCGGTCAGGCTTCAGCACAGGAAAATCGTTTCATCACCATCGGTACCGGTGGTGTTACCGGTGTTTATTACCCAACCGGCGGTGCGATCTGCCGTTTGGTAAATAAAGACCGTAAAGAGCATGGCATTCGTTGCTCGGTCGAGTCCACGGGTGGTTCGTCATACAACATCAACACCATTCGCGCAGGCGAACTTGATCTTGGTGTTGCCCAGTCTGACATCCAGTACTATGCCCTGCATGGTGAGAAAGCCTTCAATGAAGTCGGCCCGTTTGCGGACCTTCGTGCTGTTTTCTCAATCCATCCTGAGCCGTTCACCGTTGTTGCCCGTGCAGATGCCGGCATCAAAACCTTTGACGATCTCAAAGGCAAACGTGTGAATATCGGTAACCCGGGTTCAGGTCAGCGCGACACCATGGACATCGTGATGTCGGCCAAGGGTTGGACCCTTGACGATTTCGCACTGGCGTCCGAACTGAAACCGGCTGAACAGTCCCAGGCACTGTGTGACAACAAGATCGATGCCATGATCTATACCGTTGGTCACCCGTCTGGTTCCATTCAGGAAGCAACCACGGCATGTGATTCTGTTCTGGTTGAAGTTGCTGGTGCAGAAATCGACAAACTGGTTGCCGACAACCCGTATTACCGTGTTGCCACCATCCCGGGCGGCATGTATCGCGGCAATCCGGACGATGTCAAAACCTTCGGTGTTGGCGCGACTTTCGTGTCTTCGACCAAAACCGATGAAGACGTTGTTTACCACGTCGTCAAAGCTGTGTTTGATAACTTCGACGATTTCAAAAAGCTGCATCCGGCTTTTGCAAATCTTGTCAAAGAAGAAATGGTCAAAGACGGCCTTTCAGCACCGCTGCATGATGGCGCTGCAAAATACTACAAAGAAGCAGGCTTGATGTAATCAGGCAGGAACGGAGGGCAGAATTCTGCCCTCCGTTTTTCGTTCTTTCGTCCGACGGGGGCATCTAAAAATTTCATAAAGCCGATGCCTTGTAATGGGCATCAATGTGCTCCGTGGGCGACCGGGTGTGTGTCGACGGAGATTTTTTGTTTCTGGGGTGCCAGAACAGGAATTCTTCGATCAGACCGGGAGTTTTGTAATGACCGACGTTAATAACGCGAACCAACCTGCATCTGATCAGGACCTTCAGGATCTGATTGCGGAAAATGATACAGGTGCGCGCCAGCCAACAGGCATGACAGCACGCATTTTGCTGTATGTGGCTGTGGCTTGGTCGCTGTTCCAGCTTTGGCTGGCATCGCCGCTTCCCTATATCGTAAATTTTGGTGTTTTCAATTCGACTGAAGCACGGTCGATCCATCTGGCTTTTGCTGTATTTCTCGCCTTTATGGCCTATCCGGCGTTTAAAAACTCGCCGCGCTCCTATATCCCGGTCATTGACTGGATTTTGGCGGCTGCGGCGGCATTCTGTGCGCTTTATATCTATATCTTTTATCGCGATCTGGCATCGCGTCCGGGCCTGCCGATTACGCAGGATCTGGCGGTTGCCGGTGTTGGTCTGGTGTTGTTGCTTGAAGCAACCCGCCGCGCACTTGGCCCGCCCTTGATGTGCGTTGCCGTGCTGTTCTTGGTGTATGTCTTCTTTGGCAATGCCGCCTGGGTGCCTGAAGTCCTGCAATGGGCCGGGGCCAGTTTCTCCAAGGCGATGTCGCATCAGTGGATCACCACCGAAGGCGTGTTCGGGATCGCGCTTGGCGTTTCAACAAGCTTCGTGTTCCTGTTTGTGTTGTTCGGATCCCTGCTCGATAAGGCCGGGGCGGGCAACTATTTCATCAAGGTTGCCTTTGCGGCCCTGGGGCATATGCGCGGTGGTCCGGCAAAGGCCGCTGTTTTGTCATCGGCCATGACCGGTCTGATTTCCGGGTCCTCGATTGCAAACGTTGTGACCACGGGGACCTTTACCATTCCGCTGATGAAGCGTGTCGGGTTCTCGGGCGAGAAGGCCGGTGCGGTTGAAGTTGCATCATCGGTCAATGGTCAGATCATGCCGCCGGTTATGGGGGCTGCGGCCTTTTTGATGGTGGAATATGTTGGCATACCGTATCCGGAAGTCATCAAACATGCATTCCTTCCAGCAACGATTTCCTATATCGCGCTGATTTATATCGTTCACCTTGAAGCCCTTAAGGCGAACATGAAGGGCTTGCCGAAACTTCATACATCGACCCTTACGCAGACATTGATGCGATCGGTTATGTTTGTCCTGTCCTTGGTGATCCTGTCCGGGGCGATCTATTACGCGATTGTTTTGCAAAAACAGTTGTTCGGCAATGCGGTTGGCTGGATCGTTGCCATCGAATGTGCCGCGGTTTACTTCGCCGGTCTTTATTATGCCGCGAAATATCCCGATCTTGAACTCGATGACCCCAATAAGCCGGTGATCAAGTTGCCCGAATTGGGCGAAACGGCAAAAGCCGGTTTGCATTACTTGCTGCCGGTTGTGGTTCTTGTCTGGTTCCTGATGATCGAGTTGAAATCACCGGGGCTGTCGGCCTTCTGGGCAACGGTTCTTATGATCTTCATCATGATGACCCAGCGCCCGGTAAAGGCATTCTTCCGCAAGCAGCCTGATTATATGGCTGAACTGCGTGCCGGTTTGCTGGATGTCGTGGACGGTTTTGCGACCGGCGCACGCAACATGATCGGCATTGGTGTTGCAACGGCGGCTGCCGGGATCATTGTCGGGACGGTATCGCTGACCGGGATCGGTCAGGTGATGGTTGAATTCGTCGAACTGATTTCCGGCGGTAATTTGATCCTGATTCTGATCTTTACGGCCGTGATCAGTCTTATCCTTGGCATGGGGCTTCCGACCACGGCGAACTATATCGTGGTCTCAAGCCTGATGGCGCCGGTGATTGTCGAACTGGGGGCAGAAAACGGATTGATTGTGCCGCTGATTGCGGTCCATCTGTTCGTGTTCTATTTCGGGATTATGGCCGATGTGACGCCGCCAGTGGGACTTGCGTCCTTTGCGGCGGCGGCGATATCGGGTGCAGACCCGATGAAAACCGGGTTTGTCGCATTCTTCTACTCGATGCGAACTGCTGTTCTGCCGTTCCTGTTCCTGTTTAACACCCAACTTCTGATGATCGGCCTAGATCATCCGGTGGATGTGGTGGTTGTCATCATTGTTTCAACAATAGCCATGCTTGTCTTTGCTGCAGCGACACAAGGGTATTTCTTTGCCCGCTCCAAGCTGTGGGAAAGTGCGGCATTGCTGTTGATCGCCTTTACCCTGTTCCGTCCGGGGTTCTGGCTCGACATGATTGAACCGCCTTATGACAATCTTCCGGCAAGTACGATCATCGAAGATGCGGCCAACATGCCGGAAAATTCCAGCATCCTTCTTGATGTCAACGGCATCAATATCGAGGGTGAGGAAGTTTCCAAATCGGTCATGTTGCCACTTGGTCCAGCAGGTGCCGGCGAGGATCGTCTTTATAACGCGGGTATCGGTATCCGTAATGAAGACGGTCGTATCTATATCGATGATCTGGTTTTCTCGGGTCCTGCTGAAAAAGCCGGTCTTGATTTCGACTTTGAAATCACGGCGGTGAAGGTCCAGGCCGATCGTCTGCCCAAAGAAGTGTTCTTCATTCCGGCATTCCTGGTGCTGGGGGGGATCATTGTTCTGCAACGCCGTCGCCAGCGCACCGAAGACGCGCTTGGCACAGCCTGACAGGGAGAATGACCATGTATAAGGATATTCTGGTTACAGTGGATCTTGATCATGACTCTTCCTGGAAGAAGGCTGTTCCGGTCGCGATCAAGCAGGCGCAAAGCTTTGGCGCACGTTTGCATGTTCTGACAGTGGTGCCCACTGTTGGTATGTCGATGGTGGGTCAGTTCTTTCCGAAGGGTTACGAAACCAAGGTTCTTGATGCCTATAACGAACGTCTGCATGAATTTGTCTCTGCAAATATTCCCTCAGAGATAAAAGTGCAGCACATCATCGGGCAAGGAACGGTCTATGAGGTAATTTTGAAAATGGCGAAGAAAACCAATTGCGATCTGATCGTTATCGGGGCCCATCGTCCGGAACTCAAAGATTACCTTTTGGGGCCAAATGCGGCCCGGGTTGTGCGCCATGCCGATTGTTCGGTGATGGTTGTTCGTGACTAAGCTTTGCTCATCACATAGGTGTTAGACACACGAAAAGGGGCGGTGCATATGCATCGCCCCTTTGCTTTTTCCAACATGCGGTTTGGTTATTTTGCCGCACAAGGGTTGGCGGCACAGGGATTTGCCGCACACGGGTTCGCAGCAGCACACGGATTGGCGGCACATGGGCTACATGGGCTGCAAGGATTTACGATCTTTTTCGCAGCACATGGATTTGCAGCACAAGGGTTCGCGGCACACGGGTTCGCGGCACATGGGTTGGCTGCACAGGGGCTGCAGGGCGCGCAACTTGCAACTTCGGCCGTTGGTGCCGGAAGCGGGGCCGCCATCGCCATCGGGGTTGCCATCGCCAGACTGGTTCCCATTGCAAGAGCCGGGATCAAAGCCTTGTGGGCGAAACTTTTGGTTTTCTTGGTCATTATTGCCTCTCTGAAAGTCCTGAAATGTCAAAGCCGACGTACACTCGGCGGCCGTCGGTAGAGGCACTATGGTTCAATTCAGCGAAGGAGCGGCGTCACATAGTTTCACTGTTATGTGACAGGCGCGTGTGGGCACAGGAGTACGTAACGGAATTATAATCGATGAGATCGCGATGAATTGCAGGGGCGCAACGGCAATAAAATCGTCAAACTGATTGAAAGAACGGTCAAATTTACGCATGTTAATGGTTAGAACGACTGTAAGATAAGGTCGCGGGTCCGGTTAAATAAACCGTGAGAACCAAATCCGATCAGGATGGAAATCGCTTATGAAGTTCGGGGACAGTATCGCTTCCATACAGAAAATTTGTGCTGCGGCGTGTCTTGTCGCCTTTGCAGGTCTGTCATCAGCAAAGGCCGATGACGCTGTGCCCGAAGTGGTTGAAATCCCCACCGGGTGGTTCTGGCAGGGGTCGGATTCTGTCGAGCGCGAATATGCCTATCAGATTGATGAACAGGTCTATGGCCACGATATCAGTCGGCGGAATCGTTGGTACGACATCGAAACCGACAAGTGGCGGGTTCATCTTCTGGGCTATCACATCAGCAAAACACCCGTGACGAATGACCAATACGCGATATTCGTCAAGGAAACGGATTATCCGGCACCTGAACTTAGCCAGGATGAATGGAACAGGCAGGGGCTTATATATAACTACGATACGGTCCAGCCATTCCTGTGGTCCAAGGGCAATCCGCCAAAAGGCCGGGGCGATCATCCGGTTGTGCTGGTGTCCTGGCAGGATGCGGTTGCCTATACCGAGTGGTTAAGCACCAAAACGGGTAAGAAATGGCGTCTGCCAAGTGAGATTTTCTGGGAAAAAGCCGTGCGTGGACCCGATGGGGTCTTTTATCCATGGGGGAATATCTTTGACCCTGAGCTGTTAAACAGCGGGGACCGTGGCCCGTTTGACACCATGCCAGTCGGCCAGTTCGAAGCTGGTCCTTATGGGCTTCATGACGGGGTCGGGCAGGTGTTTGAATGGACATCGACCTCAAAGCAAGCAGGCTATCGGCTTGTGAAAGGTGGGTCGTGGGATGATCGTGGCTGTGGTGTCTGTCGCCCAGCCGCCCAGCATGCTCGGCCAGAGCACCTTAAGCATATCCTGATTGGCTTTCGCGTGATGTATATCGATTAAATCGCGCTAGAAAACGCCGCGTTTTGATGGATGATTGTTGCAAACCAAACTGAAATCACTAACAGTTGATCGGTATTCATTGGCCCGATGGGCCGGGATACGGGTTATTCTGCCTTTGCGGAAATTCTTGAGCGGATCGCAAAGATGCTGGTGCTTATATGACTGAAATTGCAATCGACTGGACTTCCATGCCGACCAGCCAACTTGAAAGAATGTTGGCAGCAGGGCGTGACGTTATGGAATGTCACCGCGTTTTGACAGCAACGGGCGATAACATCGTCGGTGAGCTGATCAAGCATTCCGGTTCGTTCTATGAATGGTCACACTATCCCGACGGGGATGTCTATGACCGGCAATCGCATGCGCAGTTTTATTATCATGCACACCCCAAGGAAGAGCGACGTGAATGGAATGAACACGGTCATTTCCATACATTCATGCGTCCACGCGGCATGCCCGAAAAATGTAAACCCAAACAGATTGACGGGTTCGAATATCCCGAAGGCGCAAATGATGCCCTATCGCATCTGGTGGCTTTTTCGATGGATGAGTTTGGCTTTTGTCAGCGTTTGTTTACAACCAACCGCTGGGTCACTGGCGAAGTCTGGTATGATGCCGAAGATGCCATTTCCATGCTGGAAGGCTTTGTGATTGATCATGCACAGCCATCCTGGCCGGTGAACCGCTGGGTGTCGGGCATGATGGTTTTGTATCGTCCGCAAATAGAAGAATTGATCCGCCAACGTGACCGGATTGTTGAGGATTGGCGCGAAAAGCATCCGGATAATGATGTCTATGAGGACCGAAACCTTGAAGTGACCTCGGTCGAAAACATTGCCGTTGTCGAACAGATGCGTGCGATTGGCGAGGAACTTGGACGTCGCCGGAAAGCGGCATGACAAGGTCCGCGATTGAATGACACGAACATATAAAATGGCCGGAGCATTGCGCATCCGGCCATTTTTATCTTTTGAAGCTGAGCGGTGCGTTACTTGGTTTTCAAAAACTCGATAACGTCGGCAATTTCGTCTTCTTTTTTGAGCTTGAAGGCCATTTTTGAACGTTGTTTAGAACCGGCAATCTCGCTGAGTTTTGCGGACGGATCTTTCAGATAGTCGGTTAGAAACGCTTCGTCGGCGACAAAGCCCTTCTCGCATGCGGCTTGATAGCCGCTACCATATTTGTAGCCATCAACAGTGCCGCATTCCCGGCCAACTGAACCGGCCAGACTGGGACCAACCTTGTTTACGCCGGCATCGGTGCTATGGCAGGCGGCACAGCGTTTAAAAAGTTTCTCACCATTGGCGGCGTCTCCGGCAATTGCCGGTGCGGTTGCAAGGATGACCAAAGAGGTGACTGCAAAGGCGAGTTTATGGGTGTAGGTCATTAGGGGCCTCTCTCTTTTTCATTCTTCCCGTTGATCGGGACTGTCTGCGATCAGGCTATTACGCTATTACGTTGCGGGGTGACCGTTTGGTCAACACGGCAGCTAATTTTTCTGCTCATTGGCAATTTATGACGACCCATACCATATTTGATACATCACGGATTTGAGTTTAGTCAATTTGACGTGAATTGGCCGGAATTGCCGAAAACGGGATCGTGTGGTGATGGGTTTTGCGACAGACGGCTCGTAAATGAGTGTGTGTTAGAGATGGTTTATTGACTATTGGTTGATAGCTTAAACTTCAGGATGGTTGAAAATCAGGAACTTGTGCCCCATTTGGGGAAAATATGATTGTCGATTTAACGCCACAAGTATAGTCTGGGTGTGTGAATTGGCAGCCATTTGATAAGCGTGCCAGGAGATATCTATTGCCACGTATCACCAAAGACGATCTGACCAAGCTGGTTCAGGACCCTTCCGGGCAAAATCGCGCTGAGACAGCCGATAAGATCAGCCGTGAATTTACCACGGAAACGCTTTCGGATAGCGAACGTGTTCTGGCTGAAGATATCTTCCGTCTGATGATCCGCGATGCCGAGGTCCGCGTGCGCAAGGCGCTTGCCAAGAACCTTGCGCAGACGCCGCTGGTTCCGCACGATGTGGCGGCAACTCTGGCCCGCGATGTGGACGAGGTGGCACTTCCGGTTCTTGAGTTTTCCGAGGTTCTTAATGACGATGACCTCGTTGATATCATTGGTGACAATACCGACAGTGTCGAAAAGCAGCGCGCCATTGCGTCGCGCGCCCATGTGTCGGAAATTGTGTCGGCAACCCTGGTTGATATCGGCCATGAAGATGTGATGGTTGATCTGATGTCCAATCAAGGGGCGGAGATCAGTGAAATTACCCTTCAGAAAGTCGTTAGTGATTTTGGCGACAATGAACGCATCCAGAAACCGATGATTGAACGCAATCATTTGCCGATCACGATTGCGGAACGGCTGGTGACATTGGTATCGGACCGCATGCGTGCGCAATTGATTTCCCGCGGACATATCCCCGAAGGCATCGTCAATGCCGTCATGACCCAGTCGCAGGAAAGCGCGACCATCGGGCTTCTTGGCGACGGAGTTGAAGATCGCGATGTCGAGTTGCTGGTGGAACATCTTTATACCAACAACCGATTGACCAGCGGCTTGATCCTTCGTGCATTGTGCATGGGCGATGTGTCGTTCTTTGAGGCGGCGTTGGCCAAACGTGCCGGTGTATCTTTGATCAATACCCGCATCCTTATTCATGACAGCGGACCGTTCGGTCTTGAAGCGATCTATAACAAGGCGGATTTGCCAGAACATTTCTTCCCCGGTGTGCGCGCCGCAATCGAAGTCGCCCGCGAAACCAGTTTCGATGGTGGGGAAAAGGATAAAGAACGGTATTCACGCCGCATGATCGAACGGGTTCTGACCCAGTATGGCGATCTTGGTGTCGAATTTGATTCTGATGATGTCGACTATCTGATGGGCCGCATGTTGCAATTGCCCAGTGAACGGGCGTTGCATCCCTAAAATCGATACGTCTGAAAACATTTAAACCGCCCGATCTTTGATCCGGGCGGTTTTGTTTTGGGTGGGTGGGGCGATGCGTGCAGATCGATCACAAAGAAGGCGCTGTTTTTTTCAAACAGCGCCTTTTTGCAAAATCAGATCGTATTATTC
Source organism: Thalassospira sp. (assembly GCF_040218635.1). Classification (GTDB taxonomy): domain Bacteria; phylum Pseudomonadota; class Alphaproteobacteria; order Rhodospirillales; family Thalassospiraceae; genus Thalassospira. The sequence goes on along the minus strand of NZ_JAVJRB010000010.1, from coordinate 9,429 downwards.
AAGCAGCGTATTTGGCATCCACAAAGCGATCTCCGGGAAATACATCACCAGGATCAACCCGACAACCTGCAGGAGAACAAAGGGAATGATGCCCTTGTAGATCTGCTGGATCGAGATTGATTTTGGCGCGACACCTTTGAGATAGAATAGGGCAAAGCCAAAGGGCGGAGTTAAGAAGCTTGTTTGCAAGTTAACTGCCACAAGAACCGCGAACCAGGTCAGGATCTGTGCTTCTGATGCCTGAATGCCACCGATATCAAGGTGATGACCAAAATCAAGCTGGGCAATGACCGGTGCAAAGATCGGCAGAACGATCAGGGTGATCTCGACCCAGTCAAAGAAGAAGCCAAGGACAAAGATGATCACCATCAGAAGAAGCAGAACGCCCCATGATCCAAGACCGGCACTTTCGACCAGATCAATGACCAGATCATCACCGCCAAGCGAACGGAAGACATAGGAAAATACCGTTGCGCCTGCAAACAGGAAGAACAGCATCGCACCTGTCAGGGCTGAACGTTCGCAAACGTCTTTAAGGACCGGCCATTTCAAGCGACCTTTAACCAGTGCAAGGAATGTCGCACCAATCGCACCAACACCTGCGGCCTCGGTCGGGGTGGCAAAACCGGCAAAGATCGAACCCAGCACCAGAACAATCAGGAAGACGGGCGGCAGGAAGCTGCGAAACATCATCTTGACCAGATCCATACCGTGTACGGCTTCGCCTTCTGGAAGGGGCGGGGCCAGTGACGGGTTTATCTGGCAACGGACAAAGATGTAAACGGTGTACAAGCTGGCCAGAAGAAGACCCGGCAGGATGGCCGCCAGAAACAGATTGCCAACCGAAACCGACAGAAGGTCGGACATCAGAACCAGCATGATCGATGGCGGGATCAGGATGCCAAGCGTGCCGGATGCGGCAATTGTCCCTGTTGCAAGGGACGGATCATAGTTACGGCGCAGCATGACCGGTAGGGCCAGAAGCGTCATCATCACGACCGACGCACCAATGATGCCGGTGGTGGCGGCCATGATCGTTCCCATCAGGGTGACAGACAGGGCCAAACCGCCAGGAACCTTGCGCAACAGCATGTTCAGGCATTCCAGAAGGTCTTCTGCAACGCCACTTTTTTCAAGCATCGTTCCCATGTAAATGAACATCGGAACAGCAACCATCACCATGTTTTCGGAGATGCCGCCCCAGATGCGCGAAACGATATTGAAGAATTCAATGAAAGAGAAAACGTCATAGGCCATGCCAAGGAAGCCAAAGGCGATCCCGATGCCTGAAATGACGAATGCGACTGGAAGGCCCGTAAAGACAAGAAAGCCTAAAGAGGCAAACATGAACAGCGGAAACCAGTCTTCGATATAGAAGTTATCCATTTGGATTTATCCCCGTTCCGCTCAGTCTTCGAGCTTGGCAACGTCGCCAAGGTCTGCGTGGTGAGTGCCGACATAGTACCCGGCACGTTTGTGCAGGTTTGCCGGACCAAAGACAAAGACGTAGCATTTCAGGAAAATTGAAAGCCCCGCCATGGCGAGAAGGCCAAAGCCAATGGGAATGGTTGATTTGATGATCCAGCGATGGGTCAAGCCGGTTGTTGCGGCAGAAACTTCGTGGTTGTCATAGGAGCGAATGACAAAATCAAAACCAAAATAGATCACGAGCGCACAGAACGGTAAAACGCACAAAAGCCCGCCGATCATCTCAATGATGGCACGCGTGCGCGGGCGTAGCTGATCGCGGATGAGTTCAATGCGGACGTGGGAATCGCGAACATATGCATATCCAAAGCACAGCATGAACAGGCCGGTATGGAGGTGCCATTCAAGCTCCTGGAGCTTGATCGAACCCTGACCGCCAAACTTGCGCTGGATAACGTCATAGATGATGACAAACATCAAAGGAATGGCAAGCAAGGATGCCATCTTCCCCACGCGGGTAACAACATTATCAATGCCGTCACTAATTTTCAGTAGCGCTTCCATAGAAGGTCTCCCGGGTCTTTTTTTCGCGGTCAAGGCCGGGGCACTTGGCACCCGGCCTTGCCGAGACTTGTTCTTATCGACTGCCTAGCAGTCGTTCAGACCTGTTGGATTAGTCGAGATAACCGATGTCTTTCCAGATTTTGTAGTTCGCACGGAACTCCTGGAGACTTGCATAGGCATCTTTGAAAGCAGCATCTTCATTCGAAAGTTCAGTAGCTACTTCTTCCCAAGCTCCACGCATTGTGTCGAGCATTTCAGGCGACCATTTTTTGATGTTCACGCCTTTTTCCCGAAGTTCTTTCAGGGCCGCGAACTGGATTGCTTCACCTTCGGCGAAACCATATGCGAGGTTGTCATTACAGACAGACTCGATCTGTGCCTGCTGGGTGCCGGAAAGTGCATCCCATTTTTCTTTGTTCATCATCAGATCGAACAGGGTCGACTGCTGATGCCAACCCGGGAAGTAGTAGTATTTGGCAACCTGATGGAAGCCAAGTTTCAGATCGATCGCCGGCATGGAGAATTCGGTTGCGTCAATCGTGCCCAGTTCAAGTGCCGGATAGATGTCGCCGCCTGCAAGAAGCTGGGTCGAAACGCCAAGCTTTTCCATAACCTTTGCGCCAAGACCGAAGAAGCGCATTTTCAGGCCTTTAAGGTCTTCAGGGGAATTGATTTCTTTGGAGAACCAGCCAGAAGCTTCCGGGGCGATCAGGCCACAGAACAGTGACTTGATGCCATGCTCAGCATAAAGCTTGTCAAAGATTTCCTGACCGCCGCCGAATTTAACCCAAGCAAGGTATTCACCTGCCTGCGGGCCAAACGGAACAGCACCGAACAGCTGCAGTGCCGGAACTTTACCAGCCCAGTAACCCGGGGTGGAGAAAGCGGCATCAATCGAGCCGGTCGAAACAGCATCGAAAACTTCGAGTGCCGGTACAAGTGCACCTGGCTCATAGAATTTGATGTTGATATTGCCACCGGAAACCAGGTCGATTTTTTCATCAACGCGCTTACCAAGGGTGCCAAGCTGGGTCAGGCTGCCTGGATAGGTGGAGCCCATTTTCCAACGAACACGTTCCTGAGCATCTGCATCAGACGGTGCAGCGGTAAAAGCGGCCGCAGCAAGAACTGCGACACAGGTTGCCGATTTAAGCATTTTAGAAAAAGTCATTCGTCTTCCTCCCTAAGAAGTCCGAAATTGGTAATACCACGTGAGGCCGATTACCGCCTTTTGCTTTTATTATTGGGGCGGTTTTCTCCCCGATCTTTATGTTGCGGGGCGAAGCATAAGCGTATTTCGCAAGTATGGGCAAGTTTGTTTCGCCATCCGCGCAAGAAAATATCTTTCCGGTTGGGTGAAAAATAACTTGCATAACTATTCAAAAGGAGGATTTGCGCACGGGAATGCGCATTTTTCCGGGATTTCATACCAACATTGTTATTGTCCTACAAAGACACGGTAAATTGGCATGATCACCGAATTTTATGTGGTGAGAAGGTGTTTCCACACCCGGAATCGTGGTTTCCCCCATCCCTTTGAGCATGTGGCGTTTCAGAAAGCTTGATCGGGGACTTGAAAATCAGCACGTGGATTTGCAGGTGCAATATCAGATGCGTAAATTAATGGCATGTGCGTATCGGCATCTTGTTGCCGCAGGATAGCGCAGATGATTGAGAGGGGTATGGGGTGTGCACCATCGTCGAAACGAAAACGGGCGGTCCTTCAATGAAAGACCGCCCGACTGATGGTCGGAGCGAGAGGATTCGAACCTCCGACCCCTGCCTCCCGAAGACAGTGCTCTACCAGGCTGAGCTACGCTCCGTCAGTGGCGGGAGGTTTAGCTCTTCTTACGGCAGGGATCAAGCATAATTAGGGTGTTTCGCGGGAAAAATTTGTCCGGTTGTTAGCCTGTCGCACCGGGCTTGCGAAGGTTAAAGGGTCATCGCTTGCGGGCTGAGGAATACCAAATAAAGGCAGGTGAAAGACACCGCCAAACGGTTACCCGTTTCAAGGGGTGTTTGCGGTCGTGATATCCAAAAACAGACTTTTAGAAAACGACACCTAGCGCATTCGTGACAAGCCGCTTAACATCAACAAAATATGAACCAGAGCCCGGTTATCCTGAGCGATCCCATATGATCAGTTGGCCCAAACAGTTCTGAGAATGGATAAGATAGCTCTATTTACGAAGTTTATCGGGAAGTGTTGACTTGAATGGTTACCAATTTTCTGCGTCCGAACAATCTATCCCAAAAAGTGTTGCGTGTGATTTTCTCCATCTATTTGGGGGTATCTTGTTTGGTCACAAGCCTGCAGTTCTTGACCGAATATGTGAAAACGCAAGGCTCAATCCAAAGCGAATTGGAACAGTTGGAACAAACAGTTAACGCTCCTATCGCGACGAGTTTGTGGCAATATAACCAGAAGCAGCTTGATGCGTTGGTGGCAGGACTTCTTAAAATGCCCATCATCGTCGGTGTCGATATTTTCGATAAGAACGGCGAAAGCATCGTTTCCAAAAGATCCTACAGCGAAACGTCCGTTCCCTTGTCTCTTTTCGATAAGAAATCAGACTTGAACTGGGTGCTGAATGAGCAGGAAATCACCTTAGGGTCGCTGACACTTTATTCATCGTCGGAAGTCGTTCTGGATCGCGTTTTGTTCGGCTTTGCCTTGATCGCGATTACTGCGATCATAAAGCTGACGGTTCTCTTCTGGTTGTTTGTCTGGGCCTTTGACCGTTTTCTGGCAACGCCTTTGAAAAATTTGATGTCGCAAGTCGATGATGTTCAGCGCAGCCAAAATTTCAGCAAGCGGATCAATCTTTCCATCACCGAAAACAACGAAGTCAGCAAACTTCAGGACCATATGAACAATATGCTGTCTGCCATGGAAGCCGGCCATAAGCAGCTATTGGAAGATGAGCAAGCCAAGCGAAACTGGCTTGAAGACGCGGTTGCAAAGCGTACCGAAGAGCTGCAGATTTTGAATGAGAAGCTTAAAGACCTTGCGGCAAACGATTCTTTGACCGGGGCGCTGAACCGCGGAAATTTCTTTGAAACGGCGCAGAATCTGCTCCGAACTTTGCAAGCGCAAAGATCGCCTGCTTCCTTCATTTTGATGGATCTAGATCACTTTAAAACGGTCAACGATACGCATGGTCATTTTGTCGGTGACAAGGTTCTTATGCATTTTGCCCATACCGTTCAAAGTTTTCTGCGGGAACAGGACATCCTCGGAAGGCTGGGCGGGGAGGAGTTTGCAATATTTCTTCCCGATACGGGAATTGAGGATGCCGGTCATCTTGCCGATAAACTACGACAGGCCATTACCAAGGCAAGTTTGGATGTTGACGGTAAGACAATTACTTACACCGTCAGTTTCGGGGTTACCGTATCCGAGGCAAAAGACAATTCAATTGACGCATTGTTTAAACGTGCTGATTTGAAGCTTTACGGGGCGAAGGATAAAGGTCGCGACCGCGTTGAAAGGTAAGAAAATGCAACGTCTGTTCATCTTCATGATCCTTGCGACGATGACAGCTATGCCTCGTGCTGGTCAGGCAGCAACCTTGAAGGTTTGTTATGATCAGTGGGCCCCGATGACGATATTCCCGTCTGATGGCGCACCTAAACGCGGCGTTGTGATTGACATGGTCGACCAAATATACAGCTCTCACGGCTACGAGCTGGAATATTACGAAGTTCCGCTGGCACGCGGGCTTTCGATGGTTGCGGACGGGCTTTGCGATATGCTGCCGGAATATGTCTTTTCGGCAACCGCGGAAAAAGGCTTTGTCTATGCCGATGAAAAAACATTTGCCTATATAACGGCCTTTGTGGTCCGGCGAGACGATCCTTGGCTTTATAACGGCATTCAATCGCTGCAAGGTCGGCGCATCGCGACCGGGCCGGGCTGGGATTACAGCTCAGCCAGTCTGGCCTATCAGAGCTATATTGATGATCCCCGAAATTCGGACTTTATTGAAGTGATCTCTGGGTACGATGACGTGGTGGACCGGATATTTACCATGATCAAGGAAAACCGGGTCGACCAATATGCCGATAACGAACTGGTTCTTCAGTATGTTTTAAACCAGCTGAACCTGAATGATGACCTTAAAATCATCCGTCCCGGTTTGGAAACCAAACTGGTTGAACGGCCGATCTTTTCGACCAAAATGCCTGATGCAAAAAGGCAGGATCTTATAAAGATATGGGACGAGGGGCGCGTAGCACTGAGTGGCGCGGCAGAGAAAGCTTTGCTCGATAAGTATGGCGTGACGTTTAAAGACTAATAATAGTCCTGCAAGGTTGGCTGATTTATCCGGTCATAAACGAAAAACGCCCCGGCATTTCTGCCAGGGCGTAATCGTATGATACTTCTATCAATGATGGTCGGAGCGAGAGGATTCGAACCTCCGACCCCTGCCTCCCGAAGACAGTGCTCTACCAGGCTGAGCTACGCTCCGTCATTGCGAAGCCGGGTGATAATGGTTTCCGCTAGAGGACGCAAGATTTTTTTGCGTCAAACACCCGTAACCCCGGCATGCGATATTCAGATGGCTTTGGGTCAGGCGTCGTCCAGTCTCATTGCGTCCTTTAATAAGGACGGGAAATGCAAAACTCGACAGCTTCGATCATGGCATCCTTGATTGCGCCATCTTCAAAGCGGGTCAGGGTTTCAATCGCCATCTGACCATATTCGCGCGCCCGATCCATCGACGCATCAAGCGCGTCATATTTACGGATCAGTGTTTGCGCCCGGTCAAGGTCGCCATCTTCGAAGTTCTGGTCTTCCATGCAACGGCGCCAGAAGGCTTTTTCTTCGTCATCGCCCTTGGCGTAGGAAATGATCACCGGCAGGGTCACTTTGCCATCGCGGAAGTCATCACCCACGGTTTTACCTAGAGTGGCCTGATGGGCGGAATAATCCAGAACGTCGTCAATCAGCTGGAAAGCCGTGCCAAGGTAAATGCCATACAGGCGAAGGGCTTCTTCGTCTTCGGCGGAACGTTTGGCAATGACCGCGCCGATCTGCGATGCCGCGCCAAACAGGGCAGCCGTTTTTGCAGTGATCACTTCAAGATAGGAATCTTCGGATGTGCCCATGTCATTGGCGGTCGAAAGTTGCAAAACCTCGCCTTCGGCAATAACGGCAGATGCCTGTGCCAGAATATCCAATACCCGCAGGGATCCGGTTTTCACCATGACAACAAAGGCACGGGCAAACAGGAAATCACCGACCAGAACACTTGCTTCGTTGCCAAACAGGGCATTGGCCGAAGCCTGCCCGCGGCGCAACTGGCTTTCATCAACCACGTCGTCATGAAGAAGCGTTGCGGTATGAATAAATTCAACACACGCCGCCAGATCAACAGCATCCGGGCCATCGCCATAGCCGCACAGCCGTGCCGATGCGAGGGTCAGCATCGGACGCATGCGTTTGCCGCCTGCTGCGACAAGATGGGTTGCCAATTGCGGGATCAGAGCGACTTCGCTGTGCATATTGTCGATGATTACCTGATTGACGCGCTTCATGTCGCTGTCGACAAGGGTAACCAGAGAATCTAGGCTCGGCTGAGTCTTAGGCTGCGGTGCGGTATTGGTCACGCTGTATTCCGACTTTTTCAATGGCATCTTCGCTGCCTGAATTCGGCGAAGATTGCAAATAACACCAGGCGGCCTCAACATAGATAGGCCAAGGCATTATGGTCAAGTGGACAAATGTCATCAGGCCATGCGCCAAATGCCGGGTAAAATGCCGTTTTGTCAGCAGGTTTTTAAAAACCATGACGGCAAGCTACTACATTATAGTGCATATATCGGGTCTGGATCACTCTTGCCGGGCCTGTCAAAGGCCAAAGATCACAAAAGTTTTAGGGAAAACGCCATATGATTGAACTCTTTCGCAGCAACGATCCGATCGAACTGAGCTGGGCACAATCGGTTTTGGCCGATGAAGGTATTCTAAGCCACATCTTTGATTACCATGCCAGCATCATTGAAGGGTCGATTGGCGCATTACCCCGGCGTTTGATGGTTGATGGGCAAGAAGAAAGTCGGGCGAAATACGTTCTCGATATTGCCAGACGCGAATTGGATGCGCATAACGCTGCCAAAGATACATCTGATGCGCTGACGCCCGAATAACGCACCGGTCAGCGAAAGAAAGCAAGACCAAGGACGATGAATGGCAAGTGAGATTGCAGCGATTGAAGTGCCCGACTTTCCCGAAGACCGGATCAGTCACGATTTTCTTCTGGGCGGGTCGGTAACGCTAAAGCAACCGGTTGATGGCTATCACACGGCCATTGATGCCGTCTTGCTTGCAGCGTCCGTTTCGATCAATTCACACCGCGACGAAAAGATTTTGGATGTTGGTGCCGCTGTTGGATCAGTGGGCTTGTGCGTGGCCAAACGTCTGGAAAATGCCAAGGTTACAGGTGTCGAGCTGCAAGATGATCTTTACGCCCTGTTTTGTCGCAACGTGATGGAAAACGGTTTTGCCGGCCGGGTTACCCCCATCCACGGCGACATTAACAACAATTCGAAATTGCCACTGGCGGCACACAGCTTTGATCAGGTCATATCAAACCCGCCCTATTATCCAAGCGGCACACGCCCGGTCAATGAAAGCCGGGCACAGGCGCATCAGGAAGGCAGCACGGGTCTGAAAGACTGGATTGGCTTTTGCCTGAAGGTGCTACGTCATAAAGGGCGGATTACGTTGGTACACCGGGCCGATCATCTGGATCGGATTATTGCCCTTTTGCATGGTCGGGCGGGGGATGTGACTGTTTATCCGATCTGGAGCAAGCAGGATTCAGAAACCCCGTTGCGGGTGATTGTCTCGGCAAGAAAAGGTGTGGCATCACCGCTTAAGATGCGGCGCGGGATTGTTTTAAATGACGCCGAGGGGGTCTATTTGCCGCATATCGATGAACTTTTGCGCAATCCATTGCCATTGCCCGGTTTCTAAATGCGTCCAAGTTGAATATAAGTGCGCCTTGGCTGTGGCGATGGCTGCAAAAATAAATGTGCTTTGGGATCGAACATGCTGAGCTTTTCGAAAATCATCTTTACCGCATTGGTTGTCATCGTCGTATGGCAGGGGTTCAAGCTGTTTAACCGCGCCAAGCAGGTCCCCAAAAATGACCAGCCGAAACAAACCCGCGATGAGAAAAAAAGCAAAACCGGTTCAGCCCCCCAGGAAATGGAAAAATGCCCCAATTGCGGCGTTTACCATGCCGAAGGCTTCGCGCATCGCTGCGATGGGTAATCACCCCTGTGATTTAGGGTCAGGACCTATTAATTTGGTTTGAATGGTCACCCGGATTTGTGCGGATACGCGAAGCAAGACCGCAGGAAGATATGCATCTTTCAAGGTTTTGCGACAAAGTAGCCCGTACAAATCCGGGTGATCCGTAGGACAGG
>NZ_JAVJRB010000009.1:0-602838 GCF_040218635.1 Thalassospira sp. | reverse complement strand
ACGCAATAACCTGCGGCAGTCGGCTGCCTGACAACATCGATATCCCCCGAATATTCCTTATCGACCTGCACAGGCCGCCCCATCAACATTCAGAGAGTATCGTTCAATATCAGTACCTTCAACCTATAATATGCAACCTATGCTAAGTGGGTGGTAGACTATACTCAACTTCAAAAACATATCCCATTAGGGCAATGCTCCTAAAGCCCTAGCCCCCCAATTTCTTTCATTCGAAGTCGAAGTTCGTTAGTTACAGCCCTTGATTCGTCTACATTTCTAATAACTTGCGGAGTTATCAAAACAAGAAGCTCGGTTCGCACCTTGTTTATAGAGGTCGTCTTGAAAAGATTACCTAGAATAGGGATGTCTGAGAGCAGAGGCACACCACTTACACCGTCGGTATCTTTCGACTTTATAAGTCCGCCGAGAGCAACAGTTTCCCCGCCTTTTATTGCGATACTACTTGAAATTTGTCGCTGCTGAATAGTGGGAGAGTCAATGTCAGAAGTAGTTGTTTCAACAACGTCAGAAACTTCCTGACTGATATTTAATACGACTGTTCCAGCAGATGTCACCCTTGGGGTCACATCAAGGATAACCCCTGTATCTTTAAATTCGATAGAGTTCACAATCGGAGAACTATCGTTATCTGTCGAAACGGCAGATTGGGTAGCAACTGGAACTTGATCACCGACCTGAAGGCGAGCTGTTTGATTATCCAATACCATCAACTGTGGAGACGAAATGACATTTACATTTGTTACTTGGCTCAGTGCGTTCAAGACAACTTTTGCACTAGCTCCAGCTAATGAATACGAAAAACCCGGAAAAGCGGAACTAACATTACCACTACTTAATGACGAAAATGAAAATGTGCTATCCCCATTAGAAAACAACCATTGCAAACCATATTTCAGCTCATCATTCAACGTAACTTCAGCGATGGTAGCTTCTATCATGACCTGAAGAGGCATAACGTCTAGCCTTTCCAAGGCCCTCTCGATCAAGCTAAATTCATGAGGATAAGCCAAGATTAAAAGTGAGTTGTTAGCCTCATTTGCGATGATCTTAAGCTCATTCTGCACGCTTGGTATTTTCTGTGGTGTTGCAATATTCTCGGTAATTTGGCCAAGTTCGAATTCTTCCAGAACAGGTGACACGCCACTTTTTCCCATATTGCTGTCAACTGAGTTGACTGCTCCTGAAAAAACTTGGCTCAGAAGAACAGACAAATCCGACGATCTCGCGTTTTTGACCGAATAGACGTATAGTTGGCGACCATCTCCTCCACCGGAACGATCCAACTCTTCGATCCACCTGCTTACTTTTGCCAAATATCGAGGTTGCGCGGAAATAACCATCAATGACTGCAAACGATCAATCGCCATTAACCTGACGACACCATTTAAAGGCCCGCTCTCCAAATTGAGGATACTTTCGATTTCAGCCTGAACGACTTTTGGATCTGAATTAACTAATGGCTCAAGAGCAAATGACATCCCCTCCATCCAATCGACATCGAAAGCCTCGACAAGCTCCAGTAAATTGCTCGCTTCATTACCGCTACCGGTGAAAATCAACACGTTACGTACTGCATCGACACTAATGTTGCTGACGCCGCCTTGCTTCAGCGCAGGCAACACCTCTAGCAAACCAGCGGCAGAAACATATTCCAGTGGAAGAACGTAAAGACCAAAGCTTTCGGTGAATTCAATGTTACGCAGCTTGGGTATTCGTCCCTGCATCTCTTCAGACGGGGCAATCTGATAGAGCTCACCGCTATTTAAGAGGACTAGCCCATTGGCAGCTAGAATCGACTCAAAGGTTTTCAACAAATTTTCTTTAGCAATCGGCTTTGCTGTTCGCGCAGTTACAGTCCCCGAGACTTCGTCATCTATCACATAGCTGAGATTAAGTGTTTCCTTGAGAATCACATCAGCCGCTTCTTTGATAGAGACATTTAGAAGATTGAGACCAACTTGCCCGGAAGGCATTTCCTCGACATCATCACGCTTTACGCGAACGAATTGTCCGCTGCCCTGATCTACAAAACGACGAGACTCTGGTTTAATTTTTTCTGCTTGCTCATCGTCGCCATTTGCGGGAGTTTTGGACAGAACTGCGGCCTTATCTTCACTGACCTTCACATCCGTTGTTAAGCTAGAAGTCTCAGCATCAACTGCGCCCTGAAAGTCTCCCAGACTACAGCCCACAAGGACAACCAAAAGGAGTATAGCGACCAGATTTCGCCCATCGCGAATAGCTTTAGTTAAAGGCATCCCCACCCCAAAAACTCTTGTGTCGGCCTGCGACAGCCCTCGCCCGTCAACAAGCATAAGTTGAAGCAACATTCAACAAATGCTTTCTTTTTTGATTACTTTTACCAGATTTACAACCCATTAGCAGGCTGTACGATCAACAAATTTCCACACGAGATCAAGAGAAGTAGATTAATATAATAAAGCAACAACAAAATGGTGGTCTGGGGCAATAACCCCGAATTATGACAACTCAGGTGGCAATCAATCTTTTAAAAGTATGGGGAATTTGAGAGCGATGCAGCAATGCTCATATAATATGAACATTGCTGCACGGTAGGCCCGGAGGGACTTGAACCCCCAACCAGACCGTTATGAGCGGTCGGCTCTAACCAATTGAGCTACGGGCCCCCAAAGGGGAATTGAAAAGACCGCACCAGATGACTGGTGCGGTCCCGAAAACTAGCGATTTTCGGGCCAAGGTCAAGCCCGAACGTCGTCCGAATTCTTAATAATCGAGGAACGAACGCAATTTGCGCGAGCGTGACGGATGTTTGAGCTTCCGCAGCGCCTTGGCTTCGATCTGACGGATACGTTCACGGGTCACAGAGAACTGCTGACCAACCTCTTCGAGGGTGTGATCGGTGTTCATGCCAATCCCGAAACGCATACGCAGAACACGTTCTTCACGCGGGGTGAGCGATGCCAGAACGCGCGTGGTGGTTTCACGCAGGTTGGCCTGAATCGCAGCATCAAGCGGCTGAACGGCGTTTTTGTCTTCGATGAAATCGCCAAGGTGGCTGTCTTCCTCGTCCCCGATCGGGGTTTCGAGCGAAATCGGCTCTTTGGCAATTTTCAGAACCTTGCGAACCTTTTCAAGCGGCATCTGAAGTTTTTCAGCCAGCTCTTCCGGGGTCGGTTCACGACCGATTTCATGCAACATCTGACGCGATGTCCGCACCAGTTTGTTGATGGTTTCAATCATGTGGACCGGAATACGGATCGTACGGGCCTGATCGGCGATAGAACGCGTGATCGCCTGACGGATCCACCAGGTCGCATAGGTCGAGAATTTATACCCGCGGCGATATTCAAACTTGTCCACCGCCTTCATCAGGCCGATATTGCCTTCCTGAATAAGGTCAAGGAACTGAAGACCACGGTTGGTGTATTTTTTCGCAATCGAGATCACAAGACGCAGGTTCGCCTCGATCATCTCTTTCTTTGCGCGACCTGCTTCGCGTTCGCCTTTGTTGACAACGCCGTAAACGCGGCGGAATTCACCAATCGGCAAACCGACCTCGGCGGAAACACCGCCAATGCCTTCGCGCAGATTGGCAATTTCATCAGGATAACGTTCGATAAAGGCTTTCCAGCCCTTGCCCGGCAGGCCCGAAACACGTTCCATCCAGTTCGGGTCAAGCTCGTTGCCCTGATACTGTTTGACGAAGTCCGGACGTTTGATTTTGCACCGATCGGCAAAGCGCAGAAGTTTACCTTCAAGGCCAAGCAAACGGTTGTTCAACCCGGTCAGGTGATCAAGAAGCTCTTCAATGCGGAAGTTGTTCAGGTGAACATCTTCCATCAAATCGACCATCTCGTTCTTAAGCTTGGTATAGCGCTTTTCGGTCGCGGTCGGAACGGCTTCACCTTTGTTCAGCGCAACAAGACGCTGTTCTTGCGCCTTGTGAAGCTTCTCATAGGTTTTAGCGATGAGTTCGAATTTCTCAAGAACCTGCTCGGTCAGTTCTTCTTCCATTTTGGAAAGCGAAACATTGACCTGCTCGTTCTCGTCATCGTCGTCATCGTCGCTTTCACGACTTTCGCTGCCTTCTTCGCCTTCTTCACCTTCGGCGGTCTCGGACTCTTCTTCGTCCTCTTCCTCTTCCTCATCCCCGGCAAGGCCTTGCGGGGTTTCGGTTTCGGCGTCTTCATCGTCTTCATCGTCGTCGTCGCTCGGCGTGTCGAAACTTTCGACATCTGCTTCGGCGTCAACTTCGGTCTCGGCGTCGGTTTCTTCCTCGTCCCCTTCAGCAGCTGCGATTTCCGCATCCGGGCCGCCGCCATAGGTGGTTTCAAGGTCGATAACATCACGCAGCAAAAGTTCGCCAGCCTGAAGCTGATCATGCCAGTTTACAATCGCACGAATGGTCAGCGGGGATTCGCAAATCCCGCCAATCATCATGTCACGACCGGCCTCGATACGTTTGGCAATGGCAATTTCGCCTTCGCGTGACAGCAGTTCGACACTGCCCATCTCACGCAGATACATGCGCACCGGATCATCGGTACGACCAACATCATCAGCAGAAATATTACCACTCGGATCGGCTTCAGCTTCTTCGCTGTCGTCGTTATCATCCGATTCATCAGCGTCGGTGACATTGATGCCCATCTCGTTGAGATTGCTCATCACGTCTTCGATCTGCTCTGACGAAAAATGTTCCGACGGCAGTGCCGCGTTCAACTCATCGACCGAGATGTGGCCTTTCTCTTTGCCTTTGGCAATGAGCTTTTTTATGGCCGCCTTATATGTATCGAGAAGAGGTCCGTCTGCGTTTTCAGAAGAGTTCTTTTTCTCTTCAGCGTTCGAAGTCTTAGACGACATCTATTCCCCGTTTCCCGCTGGGTACGTTCGTACCGTTGTTGTCCCACGCACTGTTTTTACTCAGCGCAAATCACAAATAGCCCGATCACCGATCCTTAAGCGCACAAGACACAAGGATCAGTCGTCGAGCTTAAACACTTTTTCCCGGCGTCGAGCGAGATCCTCACGCCTGTGAGAAAATCTCTCCCATTCTTCCTCGCTGGTATCTGCTGCCAACTGTCGGACGGCGTATTTTGCCTCTTCGTCCTCCAGGGAGCTTACAGCCATGGAAAAAACCTGTTTCCAACCCGTCATGGCCCGTTCGAGCGGCGTTTCGGGCTTAGCGAAAGCAGCGTGCGCAATTATATTCGCACTAACCACCCGCAAAACTGTCTCTGACAGCCCGTCGCGCTTCAAATGGGCCTTGATCGTTTCGCAATCAAGTCCAGGATCGTCATCAAGCAGCTTTAAGACGGCCCGACGAAGATTGTCAAGCGCGGAGTCTGCACAACTATAGATTCCAAGCTGTTCGCCGATCTCATCATGAAGGCTCGGATGGTTGATCAGCGTCAGTAAAAGTATGGAGTCCTGCAGATCCCGCTTCTGTTGCATTGGCGATCGCGACATGCCCGGCACCGCTTTCCCGGCCGGACCCCAGAAATGGTCATTTTTTCCGCGCTTGCCACCCCAACCGGATTTTTTATTTTGCGCCCCACCGCCATATGCGGCTTTCGATCCCTGTTTTACCCCCCGGTCGCCCTTAAACAGCTTCCAGATACGATCATTAAACATCGATCTGTATTGTGAACGCACAGCTTCATCAGCAATCACCGACACCCGCTGATTGATATCGGCCTCAAGGGCGGCACGGCGTTCGGGCGTGTCAATCTTGTGCGCGCCGACATCCATCCGCCAGACCAGCTCGGCCAACGGCACGGCCTGATCAATGATTTTCTGGAAACTGTCAAACCCGCCGGGCCCGGCCATCAAACTGTCCGGGTCTTCGCCTTCTGGCAGGATGGAAAACAGCAATGATTTCCCCGGACGCAGGATCGGCAAGGCGCGTTCTGCGGCCCGCACCGCCGCCCGCTTCCCGGCCGCATCGCCATCAAGGCACAGGATCGGCTCGTTGGCCATTTTCCAAAGTTCGCCAATCTGTTCTTCCGTCACCGCCGTTCCGAGCGGTGCGACGGCCCCACGGAAGCCCGCACGATGTAGTGCGATCACATCCATGTAACCTTCGGTCACAATGATCGGCGCATCCTGACGCGATGCTTCGCGGGCTTGCGGCAAACCATAAAGCAGCCGCCCTTTGTGAAATAACGGCGTATCGGGACTGTTAAGGTATTTTGGTTTGCCATCGCCCATGACACGTCCGCCAAAGGCCACCACACGTCCGCGACGATCAAGGATCGGAAACATCACCCGTCCCCGGAACCGGTCATAGCTTTGCCGGTTGCTATCTTCCGGCTCGATCAGAAGCCCGGCCTCAATCATCAGTTTTTCATCAATGCCTTCGCGCTTGAGCGCTGCCTTAAGAGCACCCCGGCTATCGGTGGCAAAGCCAAGACGGAATTCCGAAATGGTTTTGTCATCCAGCCCGCGACGGTGGAAGTATTCCAGACCTTCCTTGCCTTCGGGCATGCGCAACATGCGTTCAAAGAACGCACAGGCGGTGTCCATCACCTCATAAAGGGTCTTGGCTTTTTGTTCGCGTTCCTGGGCTTCGCGTGATGGTTTGGGGACATCCATGCCAACCTGATTGGCAAGAACTTCAACCGCTTCGACAAAGGTCAATCCACGGGTGTTCATCACAAAGCTGATGACATCGCCATGCGCGCCACAGCCAAAGCAGTGATAAAAACCCTTTTGGTCATTAACCGTGAAAGACGGGGATTTTTCAGAATGGAACGGACACAGCCCGGAATATTCCCGGCCGCGTTTGATCAGCTTCACCGACGATCCGACGACATCCGCCAAATCAACCCGTGCCCGCAGGTCGTCTAAAAACGACTGGGGAAAGCTCATATCTGTCCCTATCCCGTGATGTTATTGCGCAGATGCGCAAACCCTGTTGATGGTCCTTTTCCCCGTCCTGCGTGTCATATTACATCAGATATATTTGACATTTAACAGGCCCAGGGACGACGAAAGCCGGACGATTTTACACGCCCGGCTTCCAATTAAATAGGTCTGTTCGGATTAACCCAAAAGTTTTTTGGCAACACCACCGGCTTTGCCGAAATCCATGGTTCCACTGTACTTGTCACGCAAGACAGCCATCGTGCGGCCCATGTCCTTAAGACAGGTCGCGCCAAGGTCCGATACAGCACCGCGTACAGCTTCTTCGATTTCTTCATCGGAAAGCTGAGCTGGCAGGAAGTTTTCAATCACACCGATTTCCGATGCTTCCTGATCTGCCAGTTCAGGGCGATTGCCCTTGGTGTACATTTCGATGCTTTCGCGGCGCTGTTTTACCATTGCCTGAAGCAGAGTGACGATTTCGTCATCAGAAATACCATCGGTATTTCCCTCGCCCCGTGCTGCGATATCGCGTTCCTTAAGTGCCGCCAAAATGAGGCGCACGGTGGTTACGGAGCAGGCATCCTTCGCAAGGACGGCCTTTTTCAAAGCGTCATTAAGCTGCGATCGCAGCATGGCTAATCTCTGATTCTGTGGAAGAAAGGACCGAACATACCGCAAAATCGCATCTGTGGCAAAGAAAACATGCCCTCGCAAAACGTTGATTTTCCTAGGGAAATAAAAGTTTGGATGCGTCCTTGACATGCCTGCGCGACTCCCGTAGACATCCGCCAATTTGCCTACCGGGACTAACACCTGCCCCGCTTTCAGTACGCTCGACTGGTGCAACCTGTGCGCACAGTCCCCCATACTGGAAACCTGTTGGCACGTCTGCATGTCCGGTATGCAGGTTAATTGCTGCCGTTTGAGTCGGCTTACGCAGAATTATTATATATAAAAAGACTCCGTGTCTCACCGTGGAAAGATCGAAAGGACATTTGCCAATGTCAGCGCCCACGCACACCCCGCCTCCTGGTGCTTCTGCCGTTCTGGTTCTCGCAGATGGTTCAGTATTTTGGGGACGCGGCGTCGGTGCCCGAGGAGAGGTCGTCGGCGAAGTCTGCTTCAACACCTCTATCACGGGCTATCAGGAAATCATGACCGACCCGTCCTATGCCGGTCAGATGATCACCTTTACCTTCCCGCATATCGGTAATGTCGGCACCAACGACGAAGACATCGAAAATGCCACCCCGGTTGCCCTTGGCTGCATCCTGCGCCAGGACATTACCGAACCTTCCAACTACCGCGCTCAGAAACATTTCAACGACTGGCTGGTCGAACATGGTCGCATCGGGATTGCCGGTGTTGATACCCGCCGCCTGACCAAACGCATTCGCAACGAAGGTGCGCCCAACGGTGTGATTTCGCACAACCCCGACGGCACATTCGACATCCCCGCCCTGATCGCCCAGGCCAATGCATGGCCGGGATTGGAGGGCATGGACCTTGCCAAAGACAATAGCTGCACCACCGGCTATGACTGGGATGAAGCGCTTTGGACCCGCGAAGGCGGATATGGCAAACTTGGCAATGCCAAGCATCATGTCGTTGCCATTGATTACGGTGTGAAACGCAACATCCTGCGCAACCTTGCCAGCCTTGATTGCAAAGTATCGGTTGTTCCGCCAACCACCTCGGCCGAAGACATTCTGGCAATGAGCCCGGATGGCATCTTCCTGTCAAACGGCCCTGGCGATCCTGCGGCAACCGGCGAATACGCTGTTCCAATCATTCGAAAACTGCTTAATAGCGGCAAGCCGGTCTTTGGCATCTGCCTTGGTCATCAGATGATGGCGCTGGCGCTTGGCGCAAAAACCAAGAAAATGGATGTCGGCCATCGCGGTGCGAACCACCCGGTCAAGGACACCACCACCGGTGTTGTCGAAATCACCTCGCAGAACCATGGCTTTGTTGTTGATAAAGACAGCCTGCCCGACAATGTCGAAGCCACGCACTTCTCGCTGTTTGATGGATCGCTTGCGGGGCTTCGCGTCAAAGACAAACCGGCCTTTGCGGTTCAATACCACCCGGAAGCATCGCCGGGACCGCATGACAGCCACTACCTGTTCAAACGTTTCGTTGGTCTGATCGAGGATGCAAAGTCCTGATCCCTTGATCAGGACACGCCCGAAGATACGCGATTAACGGACTTTAACGAGGCGTTGCAGCATATGCGCAACTGCCCTTGCGAAAAGCGGAAAACGACATGCCGAAACGTACAGATATCAAATCAATCCTCATTATCGGCGCTGGCCCGATTGTCATTGGTCAGGCGTGCGAGTTTGACTATTCCGGTGCCCAGGCCTGTAAGGCCCTGAAGGAAGAAGGCTACCGCGTCATTCTGGTCAACTCGAACCCTGCGACCATCATGACCGACCCGAACCTGGCCGATGCAACCTATATCGAACCGATCACACCCGAAATGGTCGCCAAGATCATTGCCAAAGAACGCCCGGATGTTCTTCTGCCAACCATGGGTGGCCAGACGGCCCTTAACACGGCCCTTGCCCTGTATGATGATGGCACGCTGGAAAAATACGGCGTTGAAATGATCGGTGCGAAAAAGCACGTGATCGAAAAGGCCGAAGACCGCCAGCTGTTCCGCGAAGCCATGGACAAGATCGGTCTTGAAAGTGCGCGCTCGGCAATGGTTCGTACCTTTGAAGAAGCGGTCGTTGCCCTTGAAACAACCGGCCTTCCGGCCATCATCCGCCCAAGCTTTACCCTTGGCGGCGAAGGTGGCGGCATTGCCTATAACCGTGAAGAATTCGAACAGATCGTGCGCAATGGTCTGGCGATTTCGCCAACCCACACGGTTCTGGTCGAAGAATCCATTCTCGGCTGGAAAGAATATGAGATGGAAGTTGTTCGCGACCATGCGGATAACTGCATCATCATCTGTTCGATTGAAAACGTCGATCCGATGGGCATCCATACCGGGGATTCGATCACCGTTGCCCCGGCACTGACCCTGACGGACAAAGAATATCAGATCATGCGCGATGCCTCTTTGGCAGTCCTGCGCGAGATCGGTGTTGATACCGGCGGTTCGAACGTTCAGTTCGCGGTAAACCCGGATGATGGCCGCCTCATCGTCATTGAAATGAACCCGCGCGTATCGCGATCATCCGCACTGGCATCCAAGGCAACCGGCTTCCCGATTGCCAAAATCGCTGCCAAGCTTGCGGTTGGGTACACCCTTGATGAGCTTGATAACGACATTACCGGTGTCACCCCGGCGTCGTTCGAACCGACCATTGATTATGTCGTCACCAAAATCCCGCGCTTCACCTTCGAAAAATTCCCGGGTGCGCAGGCACTTCTCGGAACGGCGATGAAGTCGGTTGGCGAAGCCATGTCGATTGGTGGCTCCTTTGCCGAAAGCCTTCAGAAAGGCCTTCGTTCGATGGAAACCGGCCTGACCGGCCTTAACGAAGTTAAAATCGAAGGCGCGCCTGATAAGGCCGCCATTCGCGCAAAACTGACCCAACCGATCCCGTTCCGCATTCTCTATGCTGCACAGGCCTTCCGTCATGGTTTGACCCTGGCTGAAATTCAGTCGGCAACCAAGTTTGATCCTTGGTATCTCAAACAGATCGAAATGCTGGTTGGCGAAGAAGAAAAAGTCCGTGCCAATGGCATTCCCGCCGACAAGCAGGAATTGCTGCGTCTCAAGAAACTTGGTTTCTCTGATGCACGCCTTGCCGAACTGGTGGGCCGCGAAGAAGACGACGTTCGTGCAGATCGTCACGCCCTTGGCCTGCGCCCGGTCTATAAGCGTATCGATACCTGTGCGGCCGAATTCCCGTCGCGCACCTCGTATATGTATTCCATGTATGAAGGCGATGGCTTTGTCGAACCGGAAAACGAGGCCGAAGTCACCGATCGCAAGAAAGTCATCATTCTTGGTGGTGGTCCGAACCGTATCGGTCAGGGCATTGAATTCGATTACTGCTGTGTGCATGCGGCCTATGCGCTGCGCGAAGCAGGTATCGAAGCCATCATGGTCAACTGTAACCCTGAAACGGTTTCAACCGACTATGACACCTCTGATCGTCTGTATTTCGAACCGCTGACCGGCGAAGACGTGATCGAGCTTTGCCAGCTTGAACAGACCAATGGCGAATTGCTTGGTGTGATTGTTCAGTATGGTGGGCAGACCCCGCTTAAACTGTCTGCTGCCCTTGAAAAGGCCGGTATTCCGATCTTGGGCACCAGCCCGGACAGCATCGACCTTGCCGAAGACCGTGACCGTTTCCAGGCCCTGATCAACAAGCTTGGCCTTAAACAGCCGGCAAACGGCATTGCCCGTTCGGTTGATGAAGCCGTGACGATTGCCGAAAGTGTCGGGTATCCGATCGTGATCCGCCCGTCATATGTTTTGGGTGGCCGGGCGATGGAAATCGTTCACACCACCGAAGACCTTCTGCGCTACATGACCGAAGCGGTTCAGGTATCGGGCAAAAGCCCGGTTCTGATCGACAGCTTCCTTCAAGATGCGATTGAAATTGATGCCGATGCGGTATCGGACGGCGAGAACGTCTTTGTCGCAGGCATCATGCAGCATATCGAAGAAGCCGGGATCCATTCCGGTGACTCGGCCTGCTCGCTGCCGCCTTATTCGCTTGATGAGGCCATGATTGACCGCCTGAAAGCACAGACCGTTCAACTGGCCAAGGCGCTTAATGTTGTTGGTCTGATGAATGTTCAGTTCGCGATCAAGGGTGACGAAATCTATCTGATCGAAGTCAACCCGCGCGCCTCGCGTACTGTCCCGTTCGTTGCCAAGGCAACCGGCAACCCGATTGCAAAAATCGGCGCACGGATCATGGCAGGCGAAAAACTGAACGACTTTGAAATTGATCACGGTCCGTTCAAACATATCGCCGTCAAAGAAGCGGTCCTTCCGTTTAACCGCTTCCCCGGTGTTGACACCTTGCTTGGCCCGGAAATGCGTTCAACCGGCGAAGTCATGGGCCTTGATACCGATTTCGGTCGTGCTTTCGCCAAGGCACAGATGGCCGCAGGCCATACCTTGCCGCTGGGTGGCAAAGTTTTCATCTCGGTCAAAAACCATGACAAACCGGCTGCGGTTCAACTTGCACGCGACGCGATTGCCCTTGGCTTTGGCGTGGTGGCAACGCACGGCACAGCAGAAGCTCTTGAAAAAGAAGGGCTGGACGTTACCCCGGTCAATAAGGTACAGGAAGGACGTCCCCACATTGTGGACATGATGAAGAACGGCGATATCAACCTGGTATTCAATACCACCGAGAGCAAACAGGCCGTGGTCGACAGTTTCTCGATCCGCCGCACTGCCCTTACAGACGATATTCCGTACTACACCACTGTCGCCGGTGCCCGCGCAACATTGCGTGCCATCGACAACCTGAAACGCGGAGCACTTGATGTTCGCGCAGTTCAGGAATATCTTGGGGACAAGTACTAAGGTTCCTCTTTGAACCTGACCGAAGAATTCAGACCGCCCGGCGGTATATGCCGGGCGGTTGATTTTGTAGTATCGACTGCTAATAAGAATAGGCTGTGAGCGCGATGGAAAAAGTACCTATGACCCCGCAAGGGCATCAGCGCCTTGAAGGTGAACTGAAGCATCGTAAATCCGTTGAACGTCTTGAAATCATCAAGGCAATCGCGGAAGCACGCGAGCATGGCGATTTGTCAGAAAATGCCGAATACCATGCCGCACGCGAACGCCAAAGTTTCTGCGAAGGTCGTATTGCCGAGCTTGAGGCTGTCCTGAGCCGTTCCGAAATCATCGATGTCCCGTCACTGGCGGGCGACATTGTAAAATTCGGCGCAACGGTTCGACTGGTCGACGAAGATACCGACGAAGAAACCACCTATCAGATTGTCGGCCCGATCGAGGCCGACATCAATGCCGGTCGTATTTCAACGACGTCCCCGATCGGGCGTTCGCTGATCGGTAAATCTGTTGGCGATTCCGTCGAAGTCATCGTCCCCGGCGGCACCAAAAGCTATGAGATTTTAAAGGTCGATTTCTCCTAAGCGAGAACGATACTGATCAATAAAAACGGTCCGATGCCATATCGGGCCGTTTTTTTTATGCCCTGATGATGCCATTTCCAACCGCTGCCTTCTATGGTTGAAAAACCATTCACCAGCACTCTTTTATTTATGATCTGAACCCTTTAGGATAGCTGACGCACAGAAAGATAATGTAGCACTAGCTACAATTGCAGGGGGCTGTTTCATTGACCGATGGCATGAATGGTGACAAAGCGGACAATGCTTTTTCACTAAAAGAATTCCTGCTCAACCTACTACGTTACACCAGAGCCAACCCAGCTCCATTCTTTACGTTTTTGGTCATTCTGATTGACCCTTTTGGCCTTTCCCAAAGCACTGACACGCAGTCGAAACATACATCCTACCGCATTACAGCGGCCTCATATCCAGATACCAGCCGTGACCAGATAACGACAATTCTGATTGATGATGTTTCAGTTACGAAAGGCTCTACGGCTTTTGACTGGCCACCAAAGTTTTACCAGTATGAAGACTTGTTGCGCGCGATCACAACCTATGATCCCGCTGCGATATTCCTAGATATTGTCTTTCTTGACGAACGAGGTTCGTCAGGCGACTTGAAACGCTTTGGTAAATATCTTTCATCGAAAACCCAAGGCAAAAATCCAATTCCTATCTATGCGATGGGTGGACAAACCATTCATTTCAAGGGTGATAGATGCGAGATTGAAGAACTTCAAATCCTGCCAGATATCGCCAATTCAGTAACCAACCTGCCTTATTTCCGCTATAGCGGTTTTGGCGAAGACTATCCTCTTTACATTCAATGTGATGATCAGGTTCTTCTATCCCCTGCTGCCATGATTATGCAGGAGATTTGCGCTGAAAATTCGCGTCTTCAAATCGACTGTGCTTTACCGCGACAGGCAGAACTCAGAAAAAACATCAAATGGATTGACGACTTTCCGCCGACAATGTCCGTCCGCTGGGGAGATGGCACGACGGATTTCAATTGGGCAACCTATTACGGCTCTCCCGGCAATAAAACACCATGCATCAGAGATAATGAAGGCTTCTGGTCACGCATCAAGCATATCAGCGCAACACTACTTGATGCTTTCTCCGGGCAGTTCGAATTCTCTTTACCCTCAAAGTGCTATTACCATTCATATGTCTCAGCCGCCAAACTGGTGAACTGGTTTGACACAGCTCTGCGCTCCGAAGACATTTCTGCCCGCACAGACCGGGACCAGAAGTTGCGCCAATTAATTGAAAACAGGGTCGTAATGGTCGGTATGGACCTTGCCGCAGTCAAGGATACTGTTGTTTCGCCAGTACAGGGAACTCTTCCAGGTGTCACCAATCATGCAATGGCACTGGACAACCTGCTTACACTTGGAAACAAGGTCCAACGCCCGCCACCGGATTTTTTGCTTGCTGCAAGCTGGGCCGACGTCATCGAATTTTTGCCATTGCTCGTCCTGTTTTTTCTACAGTACCGCCTTGATAGCCGCGTATCTCTTGGTCCTGATACGCAGTTTGGCAATTTCATTACAGTCTCGCTAGCAACTCTGATCGTCACAGTCGGGGCAATGTATCTGACAGCCTTTATTCTGAATTGGACCCCTCTTAACTGGCTGGGATTAATCGGGATATGGCTGACTTTTGTCGCCTTCCATTACAGCAGAACCCGTCTGGCAAATGGTTTGAGATCCGATACAGATGCCGCCTGACTTCAACAGCTACTAAAGTCTTTAACGTTCATCATCAGTAAGAGGGGGGAGTAAATGATTAAACTTTTCAAACGAGGAATTGGTATCACTTTTGCTGCAGTAACCATTGTATCGGGAGACCTAACTGCTTTTGCTGCCGATGACACACAGTTGCAAATCATCGAACTGCTCTCGGATGAGAAAATTGATGTTTATGTCGATGACTTGTCCGATTGGAAAGAAGTGGAAATTTCTGCATTCACGCTCCCGCTTTCTGTCTTGGAAACCGACGATACCAACCGTTTTTTCAAGGTCGGGAAGGACCAGTGGTTACACAAGTATCAGATCCGTCTGAATGAGGAAGCGCAACTGACATCTTCTGACATTATTCTGGAAAACAAGGGTGGCGGAGCAGCAGACGAGAACAGCAATTCTTCGCGAGGCCTGAAATAATGACACTCAGATGTTTTTTGTCTGGCCTCTCCAGAAGTTGCCTGAAAAGATTGGTGCTTTGCACAGCATTGACGCTTAGCCTTCAGGGCTGCCAGACGCTCAAGAACGTTCAATCACAATTTGCTGGCGGCACGTATCAAACTTTTGACGGCAAAATGATTGACGCAGCACAGTCGCGGATTACCCCGCCGGTAGAGGAAACCCTCTACACAACGTTGCTCGATAAGGTCAAGATCACCGATGGTGAAGATGAAGTCGGCTTTAACGTGTCGGCAAAATACAACAAAGAACGTGAAGCAGCACTTCGGGGACTTTCTGCACGCGATCTCGAAATGCGGGAATTTCAGGCCCGTAGCGTAGAAGAACTCAGCGGGCCTGGTGCCGCCGCACTCAACAGCTACCTCAGTGGCATTGTTGACCGTCTCCTTGATCAGTGGCCCCACGATCGACCAGAAGTTTCGATTGTAGTAATCAAGTCAGACGAATATGACGCAGAAATAAGTAGCAATAATATTATTCGGCTGACTACTCCGGTCCTGCTCAATGCAGATGACGAAGATGAAGTTGCAGCTGTCGTTGCGCACGAACTTGGTCATGCTCTTTTCCAACACCACAACGCTGATGATCAAGCAGCCATCGATAACAAGTCGCTGATGGCCCTAACCAGTTATAGCTCAGCCATCCTCTTGGACAACTCGCAAAGTGCTGCGACACAAAACGCTGCCCAAGCACTTCTTTTTGGCGGCTATGGTATTTACAAGCTCAATGACAACATTCTGCATAATAGCTGGAAACGTTATCAGGAAGACGAGGCCGACCTTCTCGCTGTCGATTTACTGTATGCCGCAGGCTATGACTGGGAACGCGCGATTACGATGCTGGAACGGTTGACCCATGAAGAAAAGCGGGAAACCCGGCGTAAAAATGAAACTGTGCGGCAAATTGATGAACTGAACCGCAGCCTGACATCGCCAGTAGATATTACCACTGCTTTTAACAACGGGCTGGCAGAGCTATCGGGAGAACTTTCCAACCTGCAATCCAGTTTGACAGCAGATCATGCCCCTGCCGATCAAAGATTGCGTGAAGTGAAACTATATCTTCAACGCGAATATATGCGAGCAGGTATTCCACCAGCAGCGGACCAGGCTTCACTTGAAAAAGTCGTTTGGGAAGGCCCGGGTTTTTCTGCAATCAAGAAATCCGTTTACGGAGAACGTGCCCGCATTCTTGCTGAACGCGGAGAATATGACGAGGCCCGAGAACTCGCACTGAAAGCACTCGATGGTCGCGATGATACAGACCCGTCTGCCCGGTATGTCCTTTATCTTGCCCGCAAACATGAAGGTGACATCGACAAGGCGACCTATAACCTTGACATGGCGCGTCAGGATTCACAGGCAGGACTGAACATATTCACCCTGCTCCGTGATGAATATGTAAATCAGGAGAAATGGGATGATGCTCTGGATATCTGGCAAAAGGCCCTGATACGTTTCCCAAAACATATCACAATGGATACCTACCTTCCGGAACGCATTTCCATTCTGACACGTGCCGGAAGATTGATCGAAGCACAGACGGAAGTTGAGTTCTGCGTGCAGAATACAGCATCGACCTATCTGAAAGCGCTCTGCCAGAATGCTATCCGCCCAGCGGACGAGCAAGTCGCAAACATTCAACCGGACAACAATCCGCTGGCCGAATGAATAGCGATCGGCGCAACCACACAAAAGCCGGGCAGTTGCCCGGCTTTTGTAGGTTTAGGCGCATGCTTTTTGCTATTCAGCCTTGGCCAAACGTTCCAGAACGGCCTCGACATTGCGGTTAAGATCAGATGCCTCTGTCCCCAAATGATCCGCACTGCCCAGAAGTTCCGTTGCCGTTTGACCGGTTTCTTCGGAAATTTCTGAAAGCTGATGAATAAGTTCCGAAAGATCCCGGGTTGCATCCACGGTCACGTTCAGGCTTTGCGCAATCTCGCGCGTTGCGCCTTGTTGCTGTTCCATGGTCGTTGAAATCGTTGCGGCAACTTCAACCATGTCACCGATGGTTTCAGACACACCCTTAACTGCCGATACTGAATCACCCGTTGCCGCCTGAATTTCGGCAATTTGCTGCGCAATCTCATCGGTTGCACGGGCCGTCTGATTGGCGAGATTCTTGACCTCGTTGGCAACCACGGCAAAACCTTTGCCTGATTCACCCGCACGGGCGGCCTCAATGGTTGCATTCAGTGCCAGAAGATTGGTCTGGGATGCAATATCGGTAATCAGATTGACGACTTCCCCAATCTTCTCTGCCGCTTTTGACAACCATTCAATACGTTCACTCGCGGTTGATGAGCGGGCAACCGCATTGTTGGTAATGTCGCGCGCACGATCAATCTGGCGCGAAATTTCATCCGCAGATGCATTGATTTCTTCAACCGCAGATGCCGCAGACTGAACGTTCTGTGACGTTTCCTCAGATGCGTGCACCGCCCCTTTGGATGCTTCACGTCCGACAAGTGCACGGTCATTCATGTGCTGGGCACGGCGCTGCAGCTGAACGGATTCCTGATCGACAGCACCGGCAGATTTGCCAATCAATTTCGTAATCTGATCGCCAAGCTCACGCTTGAATTGTTCACGCTCAATACCGCGCTGCTGACGCAGCTGTTCGTTTTGCTCGAGTAATTTTTCCGCGGCATTCGCCGCCTTGACCGCTTCGCTACGTGCCGTTTCGGCATTGGCAAGCGTCGCATAGAGGCTTTTGCATGACCAGATCAGAACACCGGCTTCGACGATGACGATCACCGCATGCAAGACAACCCGCCAGAACTGACCGCCTTCCGGGAACACCCAATACGGCACAGCAAAATTAAGAACAAGGTGATGAAGGGCAATAACCCCGGCAACCACAACAATCGTTCGCCAGCAAACCAATGCCCCCAACACAGCAAGGGCGGCAAAGAAATACATATGAATGTCGATCTGCCAATGGTGGCCACGGAACGCATAGACCAACACACCAACCTGCAAAATCATCGCCGAGGAAACGACAAAGCGCGACACCTGCGCTTGCGGACCAGCCACCCGGTAAATCAGATACGCCACCGCTGCAAACACGGCACTGGCGATCAATGGCGACATGGCATCACCATTCGCAATGTAGCCGGCAATACCGCTGAGCGGGATGTGGAGCGTTAAAATAACAAACAGCGCTTTAAGCGCGTTGGCGCGAATTTCCAGTAACTTTTCCATTGGTATATACCCAGCCATCAAAAGGCGTTGTTGGTTTCGTCGGTATCAAAACACGCTGATAAAATCAGCGGTGAAAGGGCAAACATTGCGCCGAAATCGGAAGCTTCGGCCATCTCACCATCATCGCGAACAACGACAGCCATATGGCCAAACCCGCCGAACCGCGCAACACGGCCACCCGCAGCGCCAACCTGCATAAGGATTTCATCTTCAGACATGGAAAACGGGAAAACCATGCCGACCCCGGTCAAATCTTCTGTCGGCCTGTAAGACAGCACCAAAAGCAGAAAAACCCCCAAAAGCGCAAACGCCATCGTCGGGAAAATTCCCTGCCACCCATGGCCATCCATGGTCAGGTCATGCTCTGTAATTTGAAGTTTTTTCAACGCTTCTAATTACCATCCTTGAATATAAGACCAACCCATTAGTATAGGTATAAAGGTATGTATGATTATCGGGCAATCTTTACAAGGATATTCATCCATACGTTTAGTATCGACGAATCTTCGCACGCCAAAAACGTGAAAGCTCCAGATCAGGATTTTCACTTCAAACAATACGGACTGGATCTCTGAACGGACCAATGATGTCGGGAAAAGAGTATCAGATGCACAAAACCGGCGCTTACATGCGCCGGTTTTAACTGCATTTCATATTTTCAAGCTGGGATTAATCTGAGGTCAGACTGTACTCAGTCTTCAACCTCGATATCAATCGGAACGCCGGGCATGTTTTTCGCGGTGCGAATCGACAGTGCCGATTTGACGTGATTGACGTTTTCCGCAACAGTCAGTTCAGTGGTCAGGAATTTCTGGTATTCGTCCCAGCTATGGGAAACGATTTTCAACAGAAAATCCATCTCGCCTGCGACCATGTGGCATTCGCGGACTTCCGGCCAGGCCGCCGCACGGGCTTCAAACGCGCGCAAATCATGTTCTGCCTGACTGGCCAGACCAACCATCGCAAACACCGTGACGTGATAGCCAAGTGCCTGCGCATCGACATCCGCGTGATAGCCCTGAATAAATCCGGTTTCTTCAAGTGCGCGCACACGACGCAAACAGGGCGGGGCCGAAATACCTGCACGTCGTGCAAGTTCCACATTGGTCATGCGGCCATCTTCCTGTAGATCGCGCAGGATTCTGCGGTCGATCTTGTCGAGTTTGACCCGTTGCATTTATTCCTCGATTCTGTGCGCGAAAGTTACCCCGTTTGAAACAATATTACAGCGAGGCATGTTGCTGGCAATAATATAATCCAATCAAGAATGCAATCTTGTGCTTGGATGCCGTAACTGAAAATGCAGTAAAATCCGCTTTTTGTACGGTTTTCACCCCTTCTGTTCAGGGGCTTGAACCCGGTTTGCAAAACCACGGCGAAACTACCTGTTAAAACCGTAAAAATGCGTCATGCCAAAAACGTTAAAAAGGCCGACGAACTTTGCGTGAAGCGGTTGCGTCTTGCCCGATCAGCCCATATGTTCGAGCCCAGTTTTTCATTTATCTCGGACGAACTCAAAGAACATGGCTCAGGAACATCAGACCAAAGTCCTTATCATCGGCTCCGGCCCTGCTGGATACACGGCTGCTATTTATGCGGCACGCGCCAACCTTGAACCCATGATGGTGATGGGGCTTCAGCCAGGGGGTCAGTTGACGATCACAACGGATGTCGAAAACTATCCGGGCTTTGCCGATGTTATTCAGGGTCCATGGCTTATGGATCAGATGAAGGCACAGGCCGAGCATGTCGGCACCAAAATGGTTCATGACCTGATCACCGAGGTCGATTTCTCCAAACGTCCATTCGTCTGCAAAGGCGATTCTGGCGATACCTATATTGCCCAGACGGTCATCATCTCCACCGGTGCACAGGCACGTTGGCTTGGCCTTCCGGGCGAAGAAAAATTCAATGGTCGCGGTGTGTCGGCATGTGCCACCTGTGACGGGTTCTTCTATCGCAACAAACCGGTGACGGTTGTTGGCGGCGGCAACACTGCCGTTGAAGAAGCCCTTTATCTTGCGGGTATTTGCTCAAAAGTAACCTTGATCCACCGCCGCGATGAACTTCGTGCCGAAAAAATGCTGCAGGACCGTTTGCTCAAACACGAAAAAATCGATGTTGTCTGGGACAGCGTTGTCGATGACATTCTTGGCGGTGATGGCCCGATGGATGGAGTTGAAGGCGTCCGCGTTCGCAACATCAAAACCGATAGTGTCACCGATATTCCGGCAGACGGTTTCTTTGTTGCCATTGGTCACGATCCGGCAACCGCCATCTTCAAAGGTCAGGTCGATATGGATGACGAGAACTATGTTCTGGTCAATCCCGGCAGCACCGTTACCAATGTCAAAGGTGTCTTTGCCGCAGGTGACGTGACCGATAAAGTCTATCGTCAGGCCGTAACGGCCGCAGGCATGGGCTGCATGGCCGCCCTTGAAGCTGAAAAGTTCATTGCCGAACAGGATGACTGATCACGTTGCAAGATAGCCTGCAGGTAGAAACCCCGCAGATATCAGCATATTGATCGCGAAAATGCCAAGGAGGGTGCAAAATGCATCCTCCTTTTTTAATGGTTTTAATCTGTTCCGATCCCGCCGGTTACCTGACTTTTTGCAGGAAATGCAATGTTGGGAACGCTCCGTTTGGGAAAATGCCTGCTTGCAGAAAATGCTACAGGCCTCATATTGGGTATTAATCATGCGTTTGTGCAGTTTATGTGAAGCACTTAACAGTGTAGAAACCAAATTGCCCATAAAAGAAGATAAGTATTATCAGGGGACTGGCGCAGCGACCGTGCGGCAGTGAGATCTAGGAGCAGGTCTATGGACTGGGACAAACTGCGTGTGTTTCACGCTGTTGCAGAAGCGGGAAGCTTCACACATGCAGGGGAAAACCTTAATCTGAGCCAGTCGGCCGTCAGCCGACAGATCAGCGCACTTGAAGAAAGTGTCAAGGTTCCGCTGTTCCATCGTCACGCCCGTGGCCTTATCCTGACCGAACAGGGCGAGCTGTTATATCGTACAGCCCATGACGTTTTCGCCAAATTGTCGATGGCCGAAGCCCGCATTCGCGAATCCAAGGAACGCCCAAGTGGCCCGCTAAAGGTCACCACCACGGTTGCCTTTGGCTCAACATGGTTAACCCCGCGCATCAACGATTTCCTTGAACGCTACCCGGAAATCGAATTGTCGCTGGTTCTCAATGATGAAGAACTCGACCTTGCCATGCGCGAGGCCGACGTTGCCATCCGTATGCAACCCCCGCGTCAGGCCGATCTGGTTCAGCGCCAATTGATGACCTTGCGCTATCACGTGTTTGCATCGCCGGAATATATCAAGCAATACGGCATCCCCAAATCACCCGAAGATCTCAAAGATCACCGGCTGATCATTTATGGTGCGGATGCCCGCCCGCCGGTATCAAATGTCAACTGGATGATGGCAACCGCCCAGCAGTTCAAACCGGACATGCGCCCGATCCTGAAGCTGAACAATATCTATGGTATTTTCCGTGCGACAGAATCCGGTTTGGGAATTTCAGCACTGCCAGATTATCTGGTGCCAGAAGACAGCAATCTGGTGCGCATCCTGCCGGAACTCGAAGGGCCAAGCTTTGATGCCTACTTCGTTTATCCCGAAGAATTGCGCCATTCCAAACGCATTGCCGTCTTCCGTGACTTCCTGATCGAAGAAATCACCAAGGTCAAGGTGAAGGCCGCCGCCGCCAAGGCCGCAAGCGAGAAATAAGCATATCGATCACATCGATCTATAAGCGGTCCGGCCTTTGTGCCGGGCCGTTTTGCGTTACACGCCCTTTCCCTTGAAGATGAGTCGCGCCAGAGAACAGCTTGTATCAAGCATCGGGCAAGCAGCCTTGATCAATCAAGATGCACAGTGGCGACCTGATTATCGCCGCCCTCGCCGCGACATTGCCGCATGAACAATGCTTTTGCATGACCCATTGCGCGGTTTCACCCAAGGCTTCATGCAAAAACGCTTACCTAAAACCGCCAAACATCGATCTTACAATCGGCATCTGGGTGCGCCAGACGCGGGGCTGGTCATAAATCCTTAAAATTACTGCCTTTTTTCTGCCATGCATCTTATGCATGGTTGATCTGACATTTTTCTATTTTTAATGCCATATAAGTCCACCTATATTTGCATCATAGGTTGTGAGCAGACGCGAAAGCGATATCGCTCCACCTTCACTGATCACCGCATGATCCGTCCGTCGGAACGTTATCCGGCATTGGAATCTCCCCCAAGATTCCTTACGTCTCCCAGACGTAAACCTCCCTGTTGATCTTTGCCGGTAGCACCCCCCTGCTACCGGCATTTTTTTTGTGCTCCTGCACAACAAACCTGCTGCTGCTTTACACACCGCGCCGAAACCCCGTGCATTAGAACCTTATAAATTTATTTGTTTTCAATTATTTATATCGATAATTCACCCCGCCCAACATTTATGCATATTTTGCATGGCTGAAAGAGCAATTTGGCAGTGGTCTTTCCCGTCAAAAACGCTATCTTCCTTCTCGAACCACAGCGGTACACACCGCACCGTGGTACAGAGTTTTCTCCCTGACCGAATTTCGGTCTTTGTCGGGCTCCCAGCCCGGCATACCCAGGGCCCTGCGAAGGGTCCTACGTCTCCCAGACGTGAAGCCTCCCTGATAAACTTGCCGGGCACATTTGTTGCCCGGCTTTTTTTTGCCTTTTTATCCCGGCACCATGCATTCTCCACAGAAATCGCTTTGTGATCAGCACATAACCGTGATCAATCGCCATGACGCCTTTGCTTGGCAAGGGCCTTGTAACCTTTCACAATCGCGTCAATGATATTGCCCGGGCGCTGCCCGACCATCGCAACCAGGAGCCCGTTGGCAATGAGAAGCACCCTTGGCGCATTCCTGTTTGGCAAAGAAACCGACGCCCATCTTCCCGAACGGGTTCAGGCCGCCATCGAAAAGCAACAGGCCGAAAGCGAAAAGCTGATCGGCTGGGTTCAGCTTTTACTGGTGACGATCTTTGCCAGCCTCTATGCGATCTCGCCAACAACCGCGATGAATGACGACATCCGCCCCGTACCCTGGGCGCTTGGTCTGTATTATCTGTTCACACTGAAACGACTGGCCCTGGCCTATCGCAATGCCTTGACCAACTGGTTTCTGACCTTGTCGGTCATTGCCGATATCGGGCTTCTGATGGTGCTGATCTGGAGCTTCCATATCCAGTATATGCAACCCGCCAGCTTCTATCTCAAAGCGCCGACGGTGATGTATGTCTTCATCTTCATTTCATTGCGCAGCTTACGCTTTGACCCGCGCTACATCCTGATTGCTGGCGGTACGGCCGCAATCGGCTGGATTACCCTTACGGGGTATGTGTTGTGGAGCGAAGGCGGAACCAGCATGATCACGCGTGACTATGTCACCTATCTGACGTCAAACTCCCTCCTGATCGGGGCCGAGATTGACAAGATCATTGCCATTATTCTGGTGTCCGCTGTCCTTGCCATTGCGGTTATGCGCGCCAAACGATCCTTTATCCGCGCGGTCGGCGATGAAATCCTTGCCCGTGACCTGTCGCGGTTTGTCTCCCCGGAAATTGCCGATCGCATCACCCATGCGAAACAGCAAATCAAACCCGGCGACGGTGAAGCCGTTGTTGCAACGGTGATGTTTACCGACATCGAAGGCTTTTCAGGCATTTCTGAAAAACTCGGCCCGAAAGAACTGGCAACAATGCTGAACGAGTATTTCACTGAAACCAACGCCGTGATTACCCGGTTTGGTGGCGTCATCACCCAGTTCGAAGGCGACGCCATGCTGATCACGTATAATGCCGTCAAACCGGATTCTGATCATGCCCTGAACGCCATCCGCACAGCACTGGCCATTCAGGAAATATCCAATACGCGGATCTACAGCTTTGGTGGAAAGCTTAAAACCCGCTGCGGCATCAATAGCGGTGAAATCGTCATTGGCGCGATAGGGTCCGAAGACCGCCTGACCTTCACGGTCCATGGCGACAACGTCAATATTGCCGCACGGCTTGAAGCCCTGAACAAGCAATATGACACCTATGTTCTCGCGACCGAGGATACGGTGCAAACCTGCGGCGATCACGCCGACATTCCCGAATGGATCCCACGCGGTGAGGTGACTGTGCGTGGGCGGGAAACACCAACACGGGTGTTTAGCATTTCCCCCGCGCCGCTTTCAGATCAAAACGCCGCCCAAGCTGCCAGCCACGTCACAGACGAAGTTACCAGCTAATCCCGCGTACAAGCGCGCCGCACCAATCTCGATCATGCAACACAGATTACCCCGGGGTTTCTCGATAGAGAAAATAAAAGCCCGGGGAGCTGGAAGCTCGCCCGGGCTTGGGGACAGATGGTCTTGGGGAGACCGGTCGAATGCGGTGCCTTGCCCGTGGGGTGAAAGGATACTTCGGGGAGAGAATATCCTTAAGCGGGCCTCGATGCGCGTGAGGGAGGGCACGGCATCGATGTTTGCGCATCCGACAGTTAGGAATATGCCGACGAATTGGGGCTCAAAAATCGGTGTTTGATGACCATTTGGGGGCAAATTGGGGCAATTGGGGCGCCCCATCAGATGCCAAACGCACAAAAAAAAGGGGCGGGATAAAACCCGCCCCACTATTCGGGGTCATCTTGGTCTTGGGGAGACCGAGCCAGCCGTGGCATTTCAGGTGGGGGAACAACCTGATAAAACCGATCAAGCATCGTGAGGGGGGACAAATTTTGCTGACCGCATCCTCGGCTGACAGTTATGAATTTGCTTGATAAACAAGGCAGGAAAATAGGCCTCATGGGACCATTTCGGGGCGAATTATGGTTTAATAAAGGCACTTGCGCACCAACCTCTTGATACTATTGACCTCAACCATGATCTATTTATGGGGTGTGTCAGGGACTGTAAAATTTGTGTTATTTTCCCCGAAATGATCGCATGCCGCCGCGCCCAAAACAAAATGCGCCGCACGCGCCTTTGCCAAAACAACATCCTTAGAAAAACACCCCGGACAAAACCGGGCATCTGAAACGTCCATGAAACGTCCAGACCGGCTGCTGTTCGAGACAGCACCACATGAAGCCACCAACAGGCTTATCACAGGCTTCGTGGGATATCGGTCTTCCTGATCAAGGAGATGCCAATGCCCAGCAATGCCAGTTCGACATCAACCACGACACCTTCCGCAACGCCGGTACATCCGCCGCGTGTTGCCGCCCTGATCGGCCCCTATTCAAGCGGCAAGACATCCTTGCTTGAAAGCCTGCTTGCCGCCACGGGGCGCATTCACCGCAAGGGGTCTATTCGCGACCATAATACCGTTGGCGATAACAGCCCCGAATCCCGATCGCGCGAAATGAGCACGGAGCTTACCTGTGTTCAAACCACCTATCTCGGCGAAGAATGGCATTTTATCGATTGTCCCGGCTCTGTCGACTTTGCCCAGGACACCCGCGAAGCTGCATTGATCTGCGATGTTGCCATCGTCGTCGTCGATCCCGACCCCAGCCGGGTGATGACCGTTGCGCCAACCTTGAAGTTTCTTGATCGCAACCGAATTCCGCATCTGATTTTCATCAATAAAACCGACAATACCGCTATTCGATTGCGTGACAGTTTTGCCGCCCTTCAAACCATCTCCGAACGCCCGTTGGTGATGCGTGAAATTCCGATCCGCGATATGAACTCTCCCGATGAGCCCATCACCGGCTTTGTCGATATCGTATCGGAACGGGCCTATCAGTATCTTGAAGGACAACCATCCAGACTGATCACGATGCCATCAACCGTCAAAACCCGCGAAAGCGAAGCCCGCGACGGATTACTTGAAGCATTGGCAGATTTTGACGACGGGTTGCTTGAACAAATTCTCGAGGACCAGACCCCGGCGACCGAAACCATCTATGACAATCTTGAACGCGATCTGGCCAACGATCTGATCGTCCCGGTATTTTTCGGATCGGGCGAACGCGACCATGGCATCATTCGTTTGCTAAAGGCGCTCCGTCACGAGGCCCCCGCATCCGATGTCTGCGCCCATCGTCTGGGCATTGATCCGGACCCTAGCCAAACCGTGCTGCAGATTTTCAAAACCGCCCATCTTTCACATGCCGGGCGGTTTTGTTTTGCCCGCATCCTGTCGGGGCAGGTCAAAAATGGCGATCCACTGGGGGCGGACAAGGTATCTGGCCTTTGCACCCTGTTTGCCGATAAGCATGAAAAACTGGATCACGGCATCACCGGTGCCATCATTGGTTTGCCACGGATGGAAAAACTCCGCACCGGATCATTGGTCAATAACGATGGCGAAATGGAAACCCTGTGGCCTGATCCGCTAACCCCGCTGTATCAAACCGGGTTGGAGGTTACAAAGCCCGGCGATGACGTCAAACTAAGCGAAGCATTACGCCATATTTGCGAACAGGACCGCTCCATCAGCTTTGGACATCACGAAAGTACGGGGCAACTTGTTCTGTCTGGTCAGGGCGATATTCATCTGCAATGCGCAATGGCCCATCTGGCCGATCATTATCATCTTGAAATCACCCCCAAACCGGTTTTAACCGGCTATCAGGAAACCATCCGCAAACCCGCATCAGCCCGCGGCCGTTATAAAAAACAAACCGGCGGCCACGGACAATTTGGCGACGCTGCCATTGAACTGCGCCCGCAAGAACACGGTGCCGGTTTTGAATTTAGCGACCATATCGTCGGCGGTGCGATCCCGCGGCAATATATCTCGGCCGTTGAAAAAGGTGTGCGTGATGGCTTGCGGTCCGGGTCGCTTGGCTTTCCCGTCGTGGATGTTGCGGTCAAGCTGGTCGATGGATCTTTTCATGCTGTCGACAGTTCCGATCAGGCCTTCCAGATGGCCGGGCGCATTGCCATTGGCGAGGCCTTAAAGGATGCCGGGGCTGTTTTGCTAGAACCGGTTGATAAATGCACGATATCAATCCCGTCTGATTTCACATCCAAGGCCCAACGCCTTGTCAGCACCCGGCGTGGTCAAATTCTTGGCTTTAATGCCAAAGATGGCTGGCAAGGATGGGATGAAATAGACGTCCAGATGCCAACATCTGAAACAACCGACATGGTCACTGAATTACGATCCCTGACCCAGGGCACAGGCTTTTTCACCCGATGCTATTCCCATATGCAGGAACTTACCGGAAAACAGGCCGATATCGTGGTGTCGCAACATAAAAAGGCGGGCAAGTAGATCGCGGAAAAGGCCCACCGAAATAACCACACTCTTTGTAATAGAATTGATCTATTGCAAATAAATAAACGATTGATTGGCGTAAGGTTTTCTTATGTTCGATACTCTTTTTAACGAGATTGAGAGAGTAAACCTTCGGGGGCTCCCCACCCCGACGAAAGGAGATCACAAATGCAGATTGATATCGGAATCAACGAAACAAACCGCACCGAAATCGCCGACGGGCTTGGCCGCGTTCTGGCAGATTCCTATGCACTGTATCTCAAGACCCATAACTTCCACTGGAACGTAACGGGCCCGATGTTCCAGACCCTGCACACCATGTTCGAAGAACAATATACCGAACTTGCCATGGCAATTGATGAAATCGCCGAACGTATCCGTTCATTGGGTGCCTTTGCCCCGGCAAGCTTTTCTGCCTATGGCAAGTTGACCTCGATCGAAGAAGAAACCGGCGTGCCCGCGGCCAAGGACATGATCAAACAGCTGGTTACCGGTCACGAAACGCTGATCAAAACCGCGCGGTCACTCTATCCGATTTGCGATCATTCAGACGATGACGCAACAGCCGATCTTTTGACCACCCGCATTCAGGTTCATGAAAAAACCGCCTGGATGTTGCGCTCCCTCCTCGAAGGCTAAGCCAACCGAGACACAACTCCTTGAACAAAAAAACGGCCCGGTTTTTCCGGGCCGTTTTGTACGGAGACACCGCCTCACGCACCAGGTCTGTAACCGGAAAAGGAGCAAACCGGTTACAGGGCTGATTTGATCACTTTACTGGCTGTATTTGGCAATCGCTTCGCGTGCGGCCTTAACAATGGCGGCACCATCAACGCCCTTATCGTTCATCTCCGCGATCCAGCGATCAATGACCTCGTCCGCCTTGGCTTCGAACTTGTCGGTTTCGGCCTGCGACAGTTGAACGACCTCGCCCGACTTGGCAAAGATTTCCTCGCCACGTGGTTCAATCGCATCCCATGCATTGCCCATTTCCACCGCAATGTTTGCACCGGAATTGTCATCGATGATTTTCTTCAGATCATCTGGCAATGCGTCATAGCGGTCCTTGTTCATCGCAAACATAAAGACCAGCGTGCCAAACCGGACACCATCAGCACCTTCGATGGCATATTTGGTGATGTCTGGAATTTTAAACGGGATGGCGACTTCATGCGGAAGCAACGCCCCGTCCACCACGCCAAGTGACAAGGCCTGCGGCAGATCAGGCACCGGCATACTGACCGGCTCCGCCCCCCAGCTTTCAAGCATCCATGCCCCGGTCCGCGATGGCGCGCGCAGCTTCATGCCCTTCACATCTTCAAGGGTCTGGATATTCTTGTCCGTAGTAAAAAGCGCCTGCCCGGTATGGACATGGATCAGCAACGGCTTGATATCGCCAAAATCCTGCGACAGATATTCGGCGTAAATGTCCTGAATGGCCTGATTGGTCACCGCCGCACTGCCGGTATGAACAAACGGCAATTCAAACACTTCGCTGCGCGGATAAACGCCCGGCGTATAGCCAAGCGCACTCCAGCCCATATCAACCCCACCGTCACGGATGTGGTTATAAAGTTCGGTCGGCTTCCCGCCGAGTGACATCGCCGGATAGATTTCAATCTTGATCCGACCATCTGACTGTTCTTCGATCCGCTTTGCCCACGGCTCCAGGAACTGGGTCTGTGACGTTGCTTTCGGACCCAGCACATGCTCAAGAAGGAATGTGAATTCAGGTTCGGCTTGCGCAGAAAGCGCACTTGCCAAACAGCCGGCAGCGACCGCTGCCGATACAAACAGGCGTTTTAACATTTCAAACCTCAGACGTTTCCCTGAAAGGCGCTCAACATCCCGCCCGCTTGGCGCGGTTTTGGTGCGGTTAAGTGATGCTGAGCATTTCTCTCTTGTTTTGATTGAACCGGGCCATAACCCGGTTTGGTAATGTGGCTGCCAGCTATTCGTTCGCGGCCAGCGCGCGATCAATCAGACGACGTGCCCGCACACCGCCCGCATCAATATTGAAGTTCAACAATTTGCGGTCCGGATTACGTGTCAGATTGGCCTGTTGCCCTTCGACCACTTCAAGATCCTCATAAAAGACCTTGGCTTGGGCATCCTTGATATTCTCGGTCAGGCCGTGATCATGCGTATCAAAATTACGCACCATGCCCCAGTAATAGCGGCACGTTGTTTCGGTTTCCGGTGTCATGCAATTCACCACAATACCGGTAACGCCTTTTGATCGATCTCCCTGCTGCGCACCGGTCCCGGCAAGCGCAACCCCGACATCGATCATGACGTTGGACGGCAAGGTGAATGTACAAATCTGCCAGCGGTCGCAGATTTCCTTGGATTTCAGATTGTTCGCCCAGAACGGCGGCGGAACGATATTTTCCATCCAACGTTCAACCGTCACACTGTCATCATCAGACCGTGTAACCGGAAGGCTTTCGGTAATTTCAAGCTGCCCGATGCTTGAGGGATGAACATATGTCTCGTGACTAAGATCCATCAGGTTATCAACAAGCAGTTCATAACCGCATTTCACATCATAAGTGCCACCGTCAAAGACCCAGCCGTCTTTGGAGGCGTTGGGAATTTCCGGCACCAGCGCCTCGTCGGC
The DNA here is from genome assembly GCF_040218635.1 of Thalassospira sp. Classification (GTDB taxonomy): domain Bacteria; phylum Pseudomonadota; class Alphaproteobacteria; order Rhodospirillales; family Thalassospiraceae; genus Thalassospira. The sequence goes on along the minus strand of NZ_JAVJRB010000009.1, from coordinate 572,606 downwards.
TTTTTCCTTATCCCCGATCCAGACCCAGACAAACCGGTCCTTTTCGACAACCGGGTATGCGCGAACACAGGCTTCGGGGTGAATGCTTTGCTGATTGGGCATGTGAACACAGGCCCCTTCCCCGTCGAACTGCAGACCATGATAGCCACAGACAAGCCGGTCACCATCGACATAGCCCTGACTAAGCGGCAATAACCGATGCGGACAGCTGTCTTCAAGTGCGACCAATGACCGGTCAGCACGGCGATACAGAACGATATTTTCATTACAGATGGTACGCGCAACAGGCTTGCGGCCAATTTCGCCATCCCAGCCTGCAACGTACCAGAAGTTACGCAGGAACATGTTTCTCTCCCTTGGCATGACGCCAGATCGACTACTCTCAGGTGGATTTATATCCACCCCTCTTTTTGTTATGGTTCCAAGCGTAATCAAATTGGATCCAATTTGGCAAGATGCTTTTTTACAAATTCGATCTGAACTATGATCACCAGCCAAACAGAAAAACGGAACCCGGCATGAGCAAACACGGCCAACGAGTCCTGATCACATTGCGGAAAATGATCGCCAACGGTGAACTCCCACCGGGTGAACGGGTGGCAGAAATCCCGATTGCCGAACGACTTGGCGTCTCGCGCACCCCCGTTCGCATTGCCTTTCGCACACTTGAACAGGAAGGCCTTTTGCGCAAAGGCGACCGGCGCGGATATACCGTGCGCGCCATCACCCCGACCGAAATTGCCGATGCCATCGAAGTCCGTGGCGTTCTTGAAGGACTGGCCGCCCGCATTGCCAGCGAACGGGGCATTTCACCCCAGGCCCGCAATTGTCTGATCGAATGCCTTTCGACCGGGGACGCCTTGTTTTCCAAGGGACATCTGACCGATGAAGACATGGAAAATTACCATGACTTCAATATGCGGTTTCACAACACCATCATCGAATCGAGTCGCAATATCGCCATAGAAGATGCCCTGTCGCGCAACGATCACTTGCCATTTGCATCGGTTTCTTCCATCGCCTTTAACCGCGACGATATGGTCGGCGAGTTTCGCCGTTTTAATTTCAGCCATATGCAGCATCACATCATTTTTGATGCCATCGACAATGGTCAGGGCGCACGCGCCGAAGCCCTGATGCGCGAGCATGCCAATGCGGCATTGCGCTATACAAAAATCCTCAGCCCCGAACACGCCATGCCGGAAAACTTCACCGTTATTGAACGCGAAGACTGATATTTTTTGACTCCCTTCCCGATAGACCCAAGCGCGATGTTTGACAAAATTGGATCCAATTGATTTAATCTGGATCCAATGAAGCGTGATGCAATCACACCCGGAAACAAATCCGGGGGCCCGGGAAGGAAAATCGCCATGCCAAAAGTTACCATTCAACAGGTCCATGACCTGACCGACCGCATTCGCGGATTTGATCTTGTCGCTGCCGATGGCGCGTCGTTACCGCCCTGTGATCCGGGCGCACATATCAAGGTCACTGTTACCGACAATACCGGCCAGACGGCCAAACGATCCTATTCCGTGATCAATCCCGGCCAAACTGATCGCTACCAGATTGCCGTGCTGCGCGAGGTCGAGGGCGACGGCGGATCGCTTTTCATGCACCAGCATTTGCAAATTGGCAGTGTTGTTGACATTGAACTGCCGCAAAATGACTTTCCGCTTGTTGCCGATGCGACCAAAACAATTCTGATTGCCGGGGGCATCGGCATTACACCGATCCTGGCAATGGCCAACAGCCTGAAACAGGCTGACAAGGGTTTCACCGTCCATTACAGCAGCCGTACACGCCACGACATGGCGCTTATGGAAGAAATCCTTGAACAGGCCGATGGTCGTTGCACGCTGTATTTTGACGGCGGTGAAGCATCCCGCGGCATGCCACTTGCCAGCATCCTTGGCACGCCAGAGACCGGAAAACACGTTTATGTCTGTGGACCGGGCGGGCTGATTGATGCGGTGCTTGCCACGGCACGACGCAACCGTTGGGCAGCTGATAACGTTCATTATGAACGCTTTAGCACCCCGGCAGCCCAACTTGATGATAGCAGCTTTGAAGTCCATCTCGCCCAAAGCGGCAAAAGCTTTGAAGTCCCAATCGGAAAATCCATTCTGGATGTCCTGATCGACGAAGGCATCGACCCGTTATATGACTGCAAGAAGGGCAATTGCGGCATTTGCACCTCGGTCGTGCTGTCCCGTGATGGCGACCTTTCCCATCGCGACGCCTATCTTAGCGACAGTCAAAAATCCCAGAACGATCAGATGTGCATCTGTGTCTCGCGCATGCAGGGCAAAGGCTGTCTCAGCCTTGATCTTTAAGAATGTGGCCCGGCACTGCCGGGCCACAACCTTATCTCCGCCGACTTTCTGCGCTGCTTTGGCTTACCCAAACAGCGGATTAATCATCCGTGCGGCACTCAGAACCGCTTTATCCTGTCCATGCGGACCGGCAATCATCAATGCTGCCGGTACTGCTTGCCCAACCACATGCACCGGGATTGAAATCGCACAGGCATCGACAAGATTGAGATAACCCGTATTGCGCAGCATCATCGCATTAAGATTATCAAAGTCGGCTTCGACCTCGGCAATCTTGGGCGCCATGATTGGCAAGGTCGGTGCAATCATCACATCAACATCCGCCATTGCCGAACCGAACCGGGACACAAGATCCGTGCGCTTGGCATAGGCGCCAATCACTTCATCCTTGGACAAGCTATCGGCAAATTTCATCCGCGATAAAACGCGCGGATCGCCACAGGTTTCAAGTTTATCAAAATCACCGGAATAGATTTTATGGGCTTCGAACGAAACCAGTATTTTGCTCAGGATAGCGTTGTCTGAAATAAAGCCGAGATCAATCTCGACCAATTCATGGCCGGCTGCCTGCAACTGCGCGCACACCATGGCAAAATCAGCTTTTACCCGTGCATCAAGCCCATCGACAAACCCACTGACCGGCACCCCGATACGCAGCACATGGTCTTCACCTGTGTCTGTCGGAACCGGTTGACCTGACATCACCTCAAACACAGAAATCGCGGTTTCAAGATCACCGGCAAGCGGTCCGGGTGTGTCAAAACTTTTGGCCAACGGATGGATGCCCGCCCCCGAAACCGACAGGCGTGATGGCTTAAACCCATACAGACCATTGATCGCAGACGGGATGCGGATCGACCCGCCGGTATCGGTACCCAATGCAAAATCAACCAGACCAAGTGCGACCGTCAAACCGCCGCCCGATGTCGATCCGCCCGGAATACCTTCCGGATCAAAGATATTCCCCGGCGTGCCGTAATGCGGGTTCAACCCGACACCGGAATAGGCAAATTCGCTCAGCGTGGTGCGCCCAAATGGAATGGCTCCGGCGTCCTTGACCAACCGCACGACATCGCAATCATTACTTGCTGGCGCACGATCCTTCAAAAGCTGTGAGGCTGCCGTGGTCGCAACACCCGCTTCGTCATACAAATCCTTGATCGACACCAACATCCCGGCAAGCGGCAGCTCAGGATCGGCCGCAACACGTTCTTCGGCCTGCCCGGCAGCGGTCAAAATCCGTTCCGGATTAAACTCGGTAAAGATTTTATCTTTCAGATTGCCAAGATCATTGACCTTGTCGATTGCTGCCTTTGCCTTGTCGATCAGTGCCCCCATCAGGTAGCCCCCATTTTGAGTATTTTTATGGTTTTAGCCGAAAATCGCAGAGATCTTAACGCCCTGCCTATACCTGTCATAGGCTCGTGCAAAGCCTTGATCAAGCATCAGATTGGTGACTTTCACAAACAAACAAAGCACAGTGTCCCTGGTCAGGTGATCCCGCGTCAAATTCCAGACCACCTGATCAACTCACAGCGGTTTTTCGTAGCAAGATACAGACAACGCGCCAAACAAGACGCCATTTCACTCCGTGATCACTGATGCGTGACTTGCCCGAAGCCCATTTTCCAAGGACATTAGGGGCAGGACCCTAGGGTCTACCGCAATTGGAGGACGACATGCTGATACGCCGTAAAAAGGGCTGGGAAATCCCTGAACGTGATGCAACACCACAGGCGATTTACCAAAACCGTCGGCAATTCCTAAAAGGAATCGCCGCAGGCTCCATCGGTGCAACGGCCGCAAGCCTGCCGCTTGGCAGCGCATTGGCACAAGGGACCGGCACCACCGCCGACCTTTATCCGGTTTCACGCAATCCCGCCTATACGGTTGATCGCGAAATGACCGAAAAAGCCAAGGCACTGACCTATAACAACTTCTATGAATTCGGATCACACAAATCAATCTCACAGGCCGCCCAGGCGATGAACATTCGCCCTTGGACGGTCAAGATTGATGGTCTGGTTGAAAACCCGATTGAAATCGATTTCGAAGACCTCGTACGCAAGATGCCGCTTGAAGAACGCGTCTATCGTTTCCGTTGTGTCGAAGGTTGGGCGATGACGGTTCCCTGGTCCGGTTTCCCGATGAAGGCATTGGTCGATTTTGCCAAGCCGCTTTCAGGTGCGAAATATGTCGAAATGGAAACCGCCAGCCAAAAGGAAACCATGCCGGGCCTGCGTCAATTCTGGTATCCGTGGCCTTATGTTGAAGGCTTGTCGATGGCAGAAGCCACCAACGAACTTTCCATGATCGCAACAGGCATTTACGGCGAAGAGATGCCCAAACAGAACGGCGCCCCGCTTCGTCTGGTCACACCATGGAAATATGGCTTCAAAAACATCAAATCCATTGTGCGCTTTACCTTTACCGACGAACGGCCGGTCAGTTTCTGGGAAGAACTGAACAAGGATGAATACGGCTTCTGGGCCAATGTGAACCCCAAGGTCCCGCATCCGCGCTGGAGCCAGGCGCAAGAACGCCTGCTTAATAACGGCGAAACCGTCCCGACCCTGATTTACAACGGATATGGCGACTATGTCGCTGATATCTACAAGGGTATGGAAAACGAAAAGCTGTTTATGTAACCGCGCAAAATTACACCGCGTCAAACGACACAAAGGCCGGATTTATCTCCGGCCTTTGTTTTATCCATCGCGGGTTACGGCCCCTTGCGACGCCGTCCTTTATATTTCGATTTATTGGCCGATTTTGATCCCGGCCCGATCGTGCCGATGCTGCGTGCCATCGGACCGGCTTCGGCCAGACCAAGTTCCTGATCTTCAAGTCGCTTGATCTCATCACGCAGACGGGCGGCTTCTTCAAATTCAAGATTTCCTGCCGCTTCGCGCATCCGCTTTTCAAGACCTTCGATATGTGCGCGCAGATTATGACCAACCATAATGTCACCCGACACACCCGTATCAACCGTGACGTAATCCTGTTCGGCAACACTTTCGAGAACATCGTTAATCCGGCTGCGCACGGTTTCCGGCGTGATGCCGTGTGCTTCGTTATAGGCCTGCTGTTTTTCGCGGCGACGGTTGGTTTCGCTGATTGCATAATCAAGGCTGTCGGTCATTTTATCGGCATAAAGCAACACCCGACCATCAACGTTACGTGCCGCACGCCCGATGGTCTGAACCAGGGATGTTTTCGACCGTAAGAACCCTTCCTTATCCGCATCCAAAATCGCGACCAAGGCACATTCGGGAATATCCAGACCTTCACGCAAAAGGTTGATCCCGACCAGAACATCAAACACGCCAAGACGCAGATCACGGATAATCTCAATCCGTTCCAGCGTATCAATATCGGAATGCAGATACCGCACACGGATGCCATGTTCATGCAGATATTCGGTCAGATCTTCGGCCATGCGCTTGGTCAATGTTGTGACCAACACGCGCTGCCCCTTGGCCGCACATTGCTTGGCCTCCCCCAAAAGGTCATCGACCTGGGTTTCAACCGGGCGAATGATACAGACCGGATCAATAAGCCCGGTCGGTCGGATCACCTGTTCGGCAAACACACCACCGGTGCGTTCCATTTCCCATTTTCCGGGGGTCGCTGAAACAAACACGCTTTGCGGGCGCATGGCTTCCCATTCTTCGAATTTCAGCGGACGGTTATCGACACAACTTGGCAACCGGAACCCGTGTTCGGCCAGGGTGAATTTGCGATTGTAATCGCCCTTGAACATGCCGCCGATCTGCGGCACGGCAACGTGGCTTTCATCAACAAACAATAATGCGTTTTCGGGCAGATATTCAAACAATGTCGGCGGCGGATCGCCGGGATTGCGACCCGACAACCAACGTGAATAGTTTTCAATCCCTTTGCAATGGCCAACCGTTTCCATCATCTCAAGATCAAAGGTCGTGCGTTGGTCAATCCGCTCGGCCGCCAGAAGTTTTCCTTCTTCGCGGAACTGGGCAAGGCGGTCTTTGAGTTCCTGTTTGATGCCCGCTATCGCCTGCACCAATGTCGGGCGCGGCGTCACATGGTGCGAATTTGCATAGACCGTGACCGAATCCATATTGGCAAATTTATGCCCGGTCAGCGGATCAAACTCGGCGAGTTCTTCGATCTCGTCGCCAAACATCGAAACCCGCCATGCCCGGTCTTCGGAGTGGGCCGGGAAGATTTCCAAAACATCACCGCGCACCCGGAATGTCCCGCGCGAAAAGGCGGCATCATTGCGGGTATATTGCAACTCGACCAACCGCTTCATGATGTCGTTGCGATCAACTTCATCGCCGACTGAAATGCGCTGGGTCATTTCAAGATATGTTTCAACCGCCCCGATACCGTAGATGCACGACACCGATGCCACGATGATACAGTCATTGCGTTCCAGAATCGCACGCGTTGCCGCATGGCGCATCCGGTCGATCTGCTCGTTGATCGAACTGTCTTTTTCGATATAGGTATCGGTCCGCGCGACATAGGCTTCAGGCTGATAATAGTCGTAATAGGATACGAAATATTCGACCGCATTATCGGGAAAGAAGTGCTTCATTTCCGCATAAAGCTGGGCAGCCAATGTCTTGTTTGGCGCCAGAACCAGTGCCGGGCGCTGCGTCTTGGCGATGATATTGGCCATGGTAAAGGTCTTGCCCGACCCGGTCACACCAAGCAGAACCTGATCACGCTCATCATCATTGATGCCGCTCATCAGTTCGGCAATGGCTGCTGGCTGATCGCCAGCGGGCTCATATTCCGTCACCAGCTTAAACGCGCGGGAGCCTTCGACAGGCGGGCGGCGTTTGGTCAAAAATTCCGGCAGCACATTCATCGGGGCATTCATCGGGCAGATCCCTGTTTCGTTCTTGCTAGTAGTTATAGGCGAGATACGCCCAACCGCAAGCCCCACCCCTGACAACTCCTGTCAGGAATGTCAGGAGACGTCAGGACCAATGAACATGGAACAAACCCGAATTTACCACGTTAAACCCCTAGTTCTTTTCGATCAGACACCCCAAGGCCGCTAAAATTGGATAAAATCATCCCAAAGAACCCGCAAAACGCGACAAACTGCCTTGAATTGAATTTAAGGCAGGCGTAGGGTCCGATCCGAAAGAACGCGATTCTTTTCACTTCTTTTTTCATTCCAGGGAAACAGACCAATGGCGTTTATTGCCGACCGTTTGAGCCGTATCAAACCTTCTCCCACCATTGCCGTAACCACCAAAGCAGCCGAGCTGAAAGCAGCTGGCGTTGACGTGATCGGGCTTGGCGCAGGTGAGCCGGACTTTGATACCCCCGACAACATCAAAGCAGCAGCCAAAGCCGCAATCGATGCTGGCAAGACCAAATACACTCCGGTTGCCGGTACGCCCGAGCTGCGCAAGGCGATTGTTGAAAAGTTCAAGCGCGAAAATGACCTGGAATACACTATCGACGAAATCACCGTCGGGTGTGGTGGCAAACAGACGCTATTCAATGCGTTCTTTGCAACCTTGAACCCGGGCGATGAAGTCGTCATTCCGGCACCATACTGGGTTTCATACCCGGACATGGCGCTGATGGCTGAAGGCACCCCGGTCATTGTTGAATGTCAGGAAGAAAACGACTTCAAAATCACCGCAAGTGAACTTGAAGCCGCGATTACGCCAAAAACCAAATGGGTGGTTCTGAACTCGCCGTCGAACCCGACCGGTTCTGCTTATTCGCGTGCAGAATTGCGTGCAATTGCGGACGTTCTTCTGAAACACGAAAACGTCTACATCATGTCTGATGACATGTATGAACACCTTGTCTATGACGGTTTCGAATTCACCACCATCGCGCAGGTTGAGCCAAAGCTCAAAGCACGCACGCTGACCTGTAACGGCGTTTCGAAATCCTATGCCATGACCGGCTGGCGTCTTGGTTATGCTGCTGGCCCGGTTGAGCTGATCAAAGCCATCAACAAAGTCCAGTCGCAGTCGAGCACGCACACCTCCTCGATCAGTCAGGCGGCTTCGGTCGAAGCCCTGAACGGTCCGCAGGACTTCCTGGCGGAACGTGCTGAAGTCTTCAAAAAACGCCGTGACCTTGTGGTTGCAGCGCTCAATGAATGCGAAGGCCTGTCGTGCAAAACCCCGGAAGGTGCGTTTTACGTCTATCCGTCCTGTGCGGGTGCGATTGGCAAAACCACCCCGGATGGCAAAAAAATCGAAACCGATACCGATTTTGTCACCTACCTGCTTGAAGCAGAAGGCGTTGCCGCTGTTCAGGGTTCGGCATTTGGTCTGGCACCGTATTTCCGCATTTCCTATGCGACCTCGGATGCTGCATTGACCGAAGCCTGCGCACGTATCAAACGCGCCTGCGCAGCACTGAAATAAGGTTTCTGCACCCACTTAGTTGGGCGCAAAATCATTCAAACAGGGTCTGGCTCTTGCCGGGCCCTGTTTTTTTGTCCATGATTGAATTAAATAATTGCGCACCAAATTACCGATAAATCGGATACACCATGTCAAACGAAAATTTCTATGCCACCGTTGACGGGGTCAGTTTGTCCTGCCAACGGATCATCCCAACGGATGCAAGACCAGACGCCCCGACCATCATTTTCCTGCATGAGGCACTTGGCACCATTCGCATGTGGCGCGACTTCCCGGCAAAGCTTGCCACCGCCACGCGCCATCCCGTGATTGTCTATGAACGCCGTGGCCATGGCCGGTCTGATCCCCATGCCGATGGCGATATTCCGCGTGCAATCGACTTTCACAACACCGAAAGCGATGTCTATCTGCATGGTCTGATCACGGAACTCGGGCTGGTTCGCCCGATCCTGTTTGGTCATAGCGACGGTGCGACCATTGCCCTGAAGTATGCTGCGCGTTTTCCGAAGAATGTCCGCGCTGTCATTTCCGAAGCTGCGCACGTTTTTGTCGAAGACGTCACCGTTTCTGGCATTAATGACGCCGCATCGATCTATGCCAACACCGATTGGAAAACCAAGTTACAGCGCCACCACTTTGCCCAGACAGATGAAGTATTCCGCGCATGGGTCGATACATGGCGTCAGCCGGCATTTCGCGACTGGAACATGGTCGATGAACTGACCAACATCACCTGCCCGCTTCTGGTCATTCAGGGTGATGATGACCAGTTTGGCAGCGATGATCAGGTCCATACCATCTGTGCCAATGTCAGTGGCCCGGTGACAAAAATGCTGATCAAGGAATGCGGCCATATCCCGCATTTTGATCAACCTGATCAGATCATTGCCGCAACCTTAAAACATCTGGGACTTGATGAACTGACAACGGCATAATTCATCACCCGCCTCCCATCAAAAAGCCCCGACCGCATGATGCAGCCGGGGCTTTTCACTGTGGGCATCTGCCCTAAATTCTGGTGGCTTATTCTGCCAATGCGTCTTCGGCGTCAATGACGACTGCAACCGCGTGAATGATCGATGCGATACGGATCGCGTTCTGGATCGTTTCTTTTTTCACACCGGCACCTTTGAGAACCTTGTCATGGCTGTCAATGCACATGCCACAGCCATTGATCGCCGAAACGGCAATCGAAAACAGCTCGAAATCGGCTTTATCAATGCCCGGTTTGCCGATGATGTTCATCCGCAGGCGCGCAGGCATCGACCCGTATTCAGGGTCCGAGACCAGATGCACGAACCGGTAATAGATATTGTTCATGCCCATGATCGCCGCCGCCCCCTTGGCGGCTTCGATGGCTTCTTCGGAAAGCTTGGCCTTGGCTTCGGCGGCAACCGCCTTGATCAATTTGGCGTTGCGCGATGCGAAGGCACAGGCAAGGGCGGTGCCGTAAACCTGCTGATCGGTCATGCCCGGATTGTTCGCCATGCTTGACAGGTTCAGTTTCAAATCCTTGGCATAGGCTGGCATTGCGTCTTTGATTTCGACGATCGACGTCATTGGTTCATCCCCTGAATTTTCCGATGGGCGGAAATCGGGACCGGGCGTATGCCCGATCCCGAAGTCATCTGGCTTAAATCGCAAACAGCGACTTAAAGGGTTTCGTCACCCTGGGTCCAGTTGCACGGGCAGAGCTCGTCGGTCTGCAGCGCATCAAGGATACGCAGTGCTTCTTGCGGGTTACGACCAACGTTAAGGTCGTTTACCTGTACGTGACGGATGATGTTGTCCGGATCCACGATGAAGGTCGCACGCAGCGCAACACCGGCGTCTTTCGCCAGAACACCAAGGGCGGTCGAGAGTTCTTTTTTCTCATCCGCCAGCCATACGAACGGGCTATCGCCCAGATCTTCATGGTGGGTGCGCCATGCTGCATGCACGAAATCGGTGTCGGTCGAGCAACCCAGAAGAACCGCATCACGGTCTTCGAAATCACCATTCAACTCGCCATAGCCAACAATCTCGGTCGGGCAGACAAAGGTAAAATCTTTCGGCCAGAAGAACAGGATCTTCCATTTACCTTCATAGGATTTGTCGGTCACCGGTGCAAAGCTGTCCGGGGATTTACCCGAAACACCAGTCAGATTAAATTCAGGAAGCGTATCACCAACGGTAAGCATTGTTTTGGTTACTCCATAACCCAGTTTAAAATCCCGATCCACGGCCCCCGACAGGCCGCTTGCTCTTTGTGTGCAAGTGCAAAAAATTCACTCACTGCTGGCGATTTGTAGTGAAATGGACTAACTAAGACAAATAGATAAAACCTCACTTTGTGATAGGAAAAATTTATGGTCGCACAACCAAGCATCAAGCAACTCAAATACTTGGTTGCCTTGGCTGAATGTGGCCATTTTGGCCGTGCTGCTGAATCCTGCTTTATCACACAGCCCAGCCTTTCGGCTGCCATCAACGAACTTGAAAACCTGCTTGGTGCGCAGCTTGTCGAACGCAACAAACGACAAGTCCTGATCACGCCATTGGGCGAAGATGTCGTCTCGCGGGCGCGAAGTATCCTTCAGGAAGTCGATGAACTGACCACCATGGCACAGGCTGCCACCGAACCCTTGTCCGGTCCGATCCACATTGGTGTGATCCCGACAATCGGTCCGTATCTTTTGCCAGATGTGATGATGCAGGTTAAATCGGGTTTCCCGAAACTCCAGCCCTTCCTGCGCGAAGACCAGACCAGCAAACTGATCGAACTTCTGGCGGCTGGTAAACTTGACCTGGCCCTGATTGCCCTGCCAATCGAAGAAAACTGGCTCGAAGAATTTGATCTGTTTGAAGACAAATTCGTCTTTGCATGCAGCCCGGACAATCCGCTGACGAAAAAGCGCCACCTTGAAATCGCTGATATCAAGGATGAAAAACTTTTGCTGCTGGAAGACGGGCATTGCCTGCGCGATCAGGCCCTTGAAGTCTGTCAAAAAGCCGGCTGGAGCAAGTCCGCCGATTTTCAGGCCAACAGCCTTTCAACCCTTGTTCAGATGGTGGCCGCTGGCGTTGGTTCGACCCTGCTGCCTGAAATGTCGCTGGAAGTCGAAGCCCGCCGCCCTGATCTTTTGAAAATCATACCTTTTGAAAACCCGGTTCCGATCCGCCGCATCGGCATGGTCTGGCGCCGCAGTTCCGCCCGAAAGCGTGAATATCGTCAATTGGCAAGCCATCTGCGGAATCGTCTTTCGCCAAACCAGCAGGCGGAAGTCGCCTGATTGGTGGCAAATAAGACAAGCACCCTATTCCCGCACATAAGAACCGGGCACAGCGCCGATGTTACCGATCAAGGATAACAACCCGACCACCATCACCCCATGGGTGACCTATGCCATCATTGCGATCAATGTTGTGGTTTTCCTTGGAACCGTGACCCTTGATCCGCAATCTGCGCGCTTGATGAACATACAATATGGCGCCATCCCGGCCGTGCTGTTTGGTCATGCAGATCTTCCACCTGAATTATCACCCTTCCCTGCCGGATTTGGCTTCCTGTCGATTTTCTCGGCCATGTTCATGCATGGCGGCTGGATGCATCTTGGCGGCAACATGCTGTATCTTTGGGTGTTTGGAAATAACGTCGAAGACGCGATGGGGCATTTCCGGTTTTTGATGTTCTATCTGATTTGCGGTGTGGCGGCGGCCCTTGGCCATGGCCTGCTCGATACCCAGTCACAACTGCCCATGATCGGCGCATCGGGTGCGCTTGCCGGGGTATTAGGTGCGTATTTCCTGCTTTATCCCAAGGCCCGCATTCTGGTCTGGTTCTTCTGGGTGTTCATTTTCTATGTGCCTGCGGTTTTTGTTCTGGGCTTTTGGTTTGTCACGCAAATCATCAATTTTGGCAGTGGTGCTCAGGATGGCATTGCTTGGGTCGCCCATATTGCCGGTTTCATCGCCGGTATGGCCCTGATCCCGCTGTTCAAACATCGCAGCATTCCGCTGTGGCATGACGGGTCGCCCGAACGGGCCTTTGGCATTTATCGCCCCGGTCGCAAATCACGTGACACAGGCATGGCATCAAACGTCCCGCCATGGGCCGCGGCCTATGAGGCCGAACGCATTGCCAAACATGCAAGGATGCGCCGCGATCAACGCGGGCCGTGGGGCAAGGAAGGTGCAAACGCCGATAAATCCCCGTGGGGCCGTTATCAACCCCCGGATGCCGCCCCGAAACCGTCGAAGAAACCATCGGTCGGCGTGCCAAAAGTTGTTCGCTTGCATCCAGACCGAAACAACGACGATACTTAGGCTCAAACCCTATCAACGAAAATCAGAACCGCCCCGGAGGACCCCCAATGCGCGCTGCTTATTTCACCGAATATCAGGGGCCGATTGACGTTCAAAATGTTGCTGACCCGACCCCGGAAAATGGCGGTGTTGTTATCAAGGTCGGCGCGACCGGACTGTGCCGAAGCGACTGGCATGGCTGGATGGGTCATGATTCCGATGTGCAATTGCCTCATGTGCCGGGCCATGAATTTGCCGGAACCGTTGTTGGCGTTGGCAAGGATATCAAACGCTGGAAAGAAGGTGACCGGGTCACCGTGCCGTTTGTATCAGGATGCGGTCATTGCCCGGAATGCCATTCCGGCAATCATCAGGTTTGCGATCAGCAATTCCAGCCGGGCTTTACCCATTGGGGCAGTTTTGCCGAATATGTCGCAATTGATTATGCTGACACCAACCTTGTCCGCCTGCCCGATGACATGGAATTCGCCACCGCCGCAAGCCTTGGCTGCCGGTTCGCCACCAGTTTCCGGGGTGTGATTGATCAGGGCAAAGTCACCGCCGGTCAAATCGTTGCCGTGCATGGTGCGGGCGGGGTTGGACTGTCGGCCATCATGATTGCTGCGGCTGCCGGGGCTTATGTCATTGCGGTTGATATCGATGATGCCAAGCTGGAATTTGCCAAAGAACTTGGTGCCAATGCCGTCATAAACGCGCGTAACATCGATGATATCCCGACCGCGATCAAGGACATCACCCGGGGTGGTGTCCATGTCTCGGTTGATGCCCTTGGCAGTGCCCAGACCTGCTTTAACTCGGTTGCCTGTTTGCGCAAACGCGGCAAGCATATCCAGATCGGCCTTATGACCGGCGATCATGCCCATGCGGCTGTCCCGATGGACCGCGTGGTGGCCCATGAACTTGAAATTCTGGGCAGTCACGGCATGCAGGCCTTTCGCTATGACGCCATGATCGACATGATCATGACCGGCAAGCTTAGCCCGCAAAAACTGATCAATGATCGCGTGACACTTGCCGAAGGTGCCACAGCACTGATGAGCATGGGGCATTTCACCGGAACCGGCGTTACCGTGATTGATCGGTTCTGATCCATGCTGGCAGGTATTTCATTCCACCCGAAAGACAAGATCGACGATCTGTTTTCCGCCATTGCCGAGAACTTCACATCAGACGGAAAAACGGTCGCCGGTTACGTTCAAAAACGCCGCAAGGACCGCGAATGCGGAACCCTTGTTTATGTCCGTAATTTACGCTCCGGCGATGAAATGCCCATCACCAAAAACCGCGGTGCGATGGCAACGGGCTGCAAACTTGATGGCGATGCCTTGTCGTCGCTCTCTGAGCAGCTTGCCAAGGATATCGAAGCGGGGAGTGATCTTTTAATCGTTGCCCGCTTTGGCCGGTCCGAGGCCGAAGGACGCGGTTTGCGCGATGTAATTTGGCGCGCGATGGATCTCGACATTCCGGTTCTGGTTGGCGTGCGGGATGAATATGCCGATGCATGGAACGCCTTCCACGGCGGCATCGCAGATAGCTTGCCGCTGGATGCCGATCTGATTGAAAACTGGCTGCGGGCAACGACAAACGTTCTGGCAAGCACGTAATCGTGATCGTCTAGAACTTGGGCTATCTCGGTAGCTTGGGCATACTTCCATGACGTCGATATCTGCAAACGTCGTTGCGGAGATGTCACCATGGGAATGCGATTTTTCTTTGCCGGTCTGTTTTTCTTAACCCTGCTTTTTGCGGTGGGTGTCCCTGCAGCACAAGCCGCCGATCCGTTTGGCGAGATCGAAATTCGCGAATGGACGGTCGAATATGGTGGCTTGCCGCGCGACCCCGATGCCGTTTCAAACAGCGAAGTCTGGTTTGTGGGGCAGGTGGGCGACTATATCGGGCGGCTTGATCCACAAAGTGGTGTGTTTTTTAAACGTGATCTTGATGATGAACCCGGCCCCCATAACCTGATTGTCGGGGATGATGGCATTGTCTGGTATGCGGGAAATCTGTCGGGATATATCGGGCGCTATGACCCTGCGACCGATCAGATCGACAAGATCGCCATGCCCGATCCTGCCGCACGCGATCCCCACACCCTGATCTTTGATGCCGATAACCGCTTTATCTGGTTTACGGTTCAAAACGGCAATTTCATCGGGCGCCTCAACCCGCAAAACAATGACATCGATCTGATCAAGGTGCCAACACCCCGCGCCCGTCCCTACGGGATCAAGCAGGCCCCCGATGGCACCTTGTGGATTGCCCTTTTGGGCACCAACAAGCTGGCTTCGGTTGATCCGGAAACACTGGAACTTCATGAACATACCCTGCCTGATGGCGCACGCCCGCGCAGAATTGGCGTCACCGATCAGGGGCAAGTCTTTTATACCGGTTATGCACGCGGGGTTCTGGGGCGACTTGACCCGACATCGGGGACCATTGATGAATGGCCGATGCCCGGCGGATCCAATGCCCGTCCCTATGGCATGGCAATTGACGGTGCAAACCGTGTCTGGGCGGTTGAAGGTGGACGACCGGCCATGTTTGTCGGCTTTGACCCAACCACGGAAAAATTCATTTCAAACACACCAATCCCGTCGGGCGGGGTCACCGTCCGGCATATGGATTATAACCGTGATACGAAGTCAGTGTGGTTTGGCAGCGATGCCGGAACAATTGGTCAGGCGATGGTCGGAAACTAAAAACTGTCGCCTGCGTTAACGCCCGATTTCCGAACAAATCCGATCGCCAACCAGAACCTTTTCGGCAAACCGTTCAAACCATGCGCCAAATGCTGCATCATATTTTGCCCGGCCTGCCCGCTGAAGGTCCGGGCCCTGCCCGTTCGGTCGGTCGGTTTTATCCGCAGAATTAGATAACCAGCGTTCATGCGCCTCATCATCGACTTCCGGGTGGAACTGAATGCCCCAGATGCGGTGATCAATGTGATAGGCCTGATGGGGGAATGTCGGGCCGGTGGCAACCAGTTCCGCCCCGTCTGGCAAATCGAACCCTTCGCTATGCCAATGATAAACCATCATTTCGCCGGGAAATAAATCACACCCCGCCTCGGTCGCCTGAACCGGGTAATAACCGATCTCGGTCATGCCATCGGGATGGGGGGTCACAGATGCCCCCAAATGCCGCGCCATCATTTGCGCGCCAAGGCAAATGCCAAGATACATCGCATCACTGGCAACCACCTTGGGCAACCAGTCCATGATCGCCTGAATATTGTCCAGATGGTCGTCATTGGCACTCATCGGGCCACCAAACACGACAACAAGGTGATAACCGCCAAGATCATCGGGCAAGGCATCCCCTTCGCCGGGACGGCGAATATCGAACTCATAGCCATACCGGCGCATCACGGTTCCCACCCGACCGGGCTGACCGGTGGCAGAATTGAAAACCAGTAAAATACGATTGGCAGAGCTTAACTCGTTCATCGGGACCTCATTGCTGCAAGGGCGAAGGTTAACCTGCCTGCCATTAGCCTGACAAGTCCGCAGAAAATGTGCATCCAATTAATAAAGTCGATCTCTGGTCGCAGGCCTCACATGTCCCATTGCGCTACCATCAGAGTATGTATCGGGTTTGAGACGATATTTTAGAAATGACATCCATTCCACAGGCTGAGCCCTAACATCTTCAACATGATACAGGAATTTAGTTCCATTTGCGATTTCACCTTCTCTCAAAACCTTGAAAACTCCGGGTTTCTCAGGGTCTTCAACGCCAATATTGACATTGCACCAACTTTCTACCCGATGCTTCGAAACTTTTGAAAACCAAGCCGCCACGTCTCCAATGTTAGCCTTGTCTCGAAAATATATGTTTGACTCAGCCTTTAGACATTGAAGCAAGTTCAAAGCCACCAAATCTTGGTATCGATTAATATCAACGAAGTTTCCACGCTTTCCTTCAATCCAATGAACACCAGAATCATAGAAAATGATGCAAAATCTGGGTGTCACTGGCAAAACAAATATCAATCCAGAGGACGACAAGCCAAAAGAAACTTTGGGAAATTTCTGAGAGTAAAACTTATTTATCAAAAGGCATGGATCATCTGATGAGATGAAATCTTCACTACAATTATTTCGGACAACAACAAAATCCAGATCAGAGATAAAGCTTCTCACTTTAAACGCATTTACAATCGAGCTTCCGATAATATCTTTCTCTGACATCCCACTTACATTTGAGATTATGTCTTCCTTTCCAAACAAATCGCCCATTTTTTTTAGATACTCGATTGATCTAGTTAATGCGACCTTCGTTCTATAATACTGGACGAGGCAAAACATCCGAATGATGTGGATGTTGTTCTCAAACTCATCATCTTGGCCTCTTTCTAATGCTCCAATACATTTGGAGTAACCTTCTTCCAGAATTCCTAAACTTTTTTCGATAACTAGATCTTCTCCGTAGAAATACCCCTTGCTGCATTGCTTAGAGATAGCCGCATTATCAATGAACCGATTGGACGAAATATTGCATAGAGAAATCGACTTTCCGTTAGAAGAAAACCGTCTCAAGTAACACTTCGGAACGTAGTGTTGATTTTTGAATGCAGCCATAGACTTTGTTTCCCAAATAAAAAAGAGCTGCCAACATAAAGTTGGCAGCTCTAAACTTACAAGACTCAGTTGGCTTAAACGTTGAATTTGAAGTGGAAGATATCGCCGTCTTTAACGATATAGGTCTTGCCTTCCTGACGCAGCTTACCGTTATCGCGCGCACCGGTTTCACCATTGAAGGTGATGAAATCATCATAGGCAATGGTTTCAGCCTTGATGAAGCCGCGTTCGAAATCGGTATGGATGACACCCGCGGCATTCGGTGCGGTTGCCCCCTTAAACACCGTCCAGGCACGCGCTTCTTTCGGACCAACGGTAAAGAAGGTCAGAAGATCAAGCAACTTGTACCCTTCGCGGATACAGCGCGTCAGACCGGTTTCGGTAAGACCAAGGCCTTCAAGGAATTCCTGTTTGTCTTCGGCATTGTCCAAAAGCGCCACTTCGGATTCGATGGCGGCTGAAATCACGACCGAACGCGCACCCTGTGCCGCTGCCATTTCGGCAACCTTGGCCGAGAGTTCATTGCCTTCAGCCGCACTGTCTTCATCAACGTTGCAGGCATAAAGGATCGGCTTGCTGGTCAGAAGTTGCAGCATACGGAACGCTTTTTCCTCGTCTTCGCCGTCAATTTTAACGGTTCGGGCCGGTTTGCCTTCACGCAGGGCTTCAAGCGAGCGTTCAATCAGTTCCATCGTCAGAACGGCGTCTTTATCGTTCTGACGGGCTTTTTTCTGCAAACCCGGAATACGTTTTTCCAGGCTTTCCATATCGGCCAGCATCAGCTCGGTCTCGATGGTTTCGGCATCACGGACCGGATCAACCGACCCGTCGACATGGGTGATGTCGCCATCTTCAAAGCAACGCAAAACATGCACAATGGCATCGGTTTCACGGATGTTGGCAAGGAACTGGTTGCCAAGGCCTTCGCCCTTCGATGCACCACGGACCAGACCGGCAATGTCGACGAATTCAAGCTGGGTCGGGATGATGGTCGCCGATTTGCCAATCGCGGCAATCTTGTCAAGACGATCATCAGGAACGCTGACACGACCTGTATTCGGCTCGATCGTGCAGAACGGGAAGTTTGCTGCTTCCGCAGCAGCCGTCTGGGTCAGGGCGTTGAAAAGGGTCGATTTGCCAACATTTGGCATGCCGACGATACCGCATTTGAATCCCATCTTTCCGGGCTCCGTAACTTGAATTTGTTTTCTTCAGGATCGGCTTGTGACATCACAAACCGAAGACTATTTCTTTTTGCCAAATGCCTTGGCAAGTGCCTGGGCCATCGCCGAAGCCGCATTGCTAACCGGTGTATCGGCACGTTCGAGGCGAACCTTTGCCGCACCGGATAAATCTTCCATCGTTTCGCCAACGGCATCAGGCGCGTTCGCATCACCGTTTTTATCGCCCTTGGCCTTATCAGTTGCCGGTTTGTCTTTTTTCGGCACTTTTGGCTTGGGCGGGGAAACGATGGCGGAAACTTTGCTCATAAAGCCGCCGTCATCCCCTTTGGTCAGTCGCGCAAATTCTGCTGCAACCGCATCCAGCAGGGTCATTAACCAGCCTGTCTGTTCGGCCTTGGAAAAATCACCAAGCACATGACCATGCACACGGGATTTATCCCCCGGATGGCCAATCCCCAAACGGACACGGCGGTATTCTTTACCACAATGGGCATCAATGGATCGCAACCCGTTATGCCCACCATGTCCGCCGCCACGCTTCACCCGTACTTTTCCGGGCGGCAGGTCCAGCTCATCATGCAGAACAATAACGTCTTCGATCGGAATTTTATAGAAACGCAGGACTTCGCCAACGCTTTGCCCCGACAGGTTCATGAAGGTTTCCGGTTTAAGAACCAGAATTTTCTGCCCGTTCAATTCGCCTTCGGAAATCTGGCCCTGAAACTTTTTACGCCAGGGCCCAAAAGAATAGCGGCGGACGAATTCGTCCGCCGCCATGAAGCCAATGTTGTGGCGATTGGCGGCATATCCCGAACCCGGGTTTCCCAATCCAACCACCAAAAACATCTTAAGACCTCGATCTTATTCTTCGGTTGCTTCTTCTTCGTCTTCGCCGTCAGCGGAATTTTCTTCCGATTTCAGAGCGGACGGAGCAGCAACGGTCGCAACGGTAAAGTCACGGTCGGTAATCGCAAGTTCGACACCTTTCGGCAATTTGATTGCCGAGATGTGGATCGAGTCACCAACTTCAACACCCGTAAGGTCGAAGACCAGCTCTTCCGGAATTGCGGAAGGAGCACAGATAACTTCAACATCGTGACGGACAACGTTAAGAACGCCACCTTTTTTAAGGCCCGGCGATTTCTCTTCGTTGATGAAGCTTACCGGCACGTCAACATTCATGGTCTGGCCTTTTGCAAAGCGCAGGAAGTCGACATGGATCGGAACATCAGTGACTTTGTCGAACTGAACATCGCGCGGCAGAACTTCGTATTTCTCTTTACCGACTTCAACAGTCAGAATGTGAGAAAAGAAGCCTTGCTTGTGCAGAAGTTTCACGAGCGGACGCGGGTCAATCTGGAACAAAACAGGTTCTTGTTTTGCACCATAAATGACACCAGGGACCATACCGGCACGACGCACGGCACGGGCGGCCCCCTTTCCGGCCCGTTCACGGATTTCCGCAGAGATAACAGTGTTTGCCATCGGAAATTTTCCTTGAACTAAAAAAAATCATTCTCGCAGGTTGGTGAAAACCACCGCTGAAAGCCCACGAAAACAAGCGCGGTGGCCTCCAGGGGTGCCACCGCGACGAGGGCCTTATACCCTCAATCGAAAAGAACGGAAACAGATTTTTCTTCCGAAATACGGCGGATGGCTTCAGCCATCAGCGGCGCAATCGGAAGCTGTCGAATTTTAGAGCAGCCCCGTACCGCTTCCGATGCCTTGATCGAATCGGTGGTAACCACTTCGGTCATCGGCGAATTGGCAATACGTTCAACCGCCGGGCCCGACAGGACACCGTGGGATACATATGCCGCAACCGATGCCGCACCACGTTCTTTCAGCGCACCTGCTGCATTACACAGGGTTCCTGCCGAATCAACGATGTCATCGACCAGAATGCAAGCTGCATCCTTAACGTCACCGATAACATGCATCACTTCGGAAACACCGGCCTGCGGACGACGTTTGTCGATGATGGCCAGTTCGGCATCAAGACGTTTGGCAACCGAACGCGCACGGGCAACACCGCCAACATCCGGGCTGACGATGACCAGTTTCTGGCCTTCGAACTTGTTGCGAATGTCGCTGGTCAGAACCGGAGATGCAAACAGGTTATCAAGCGGAATGTCGAAGAAACCCTGAATCTGACCGGCATGAAGATCCATGGTCAGAACGCGGTCTGCACCGGCAACCGTAATCAGGTTGGCAACCAGTTTGGCTGAAATCGGGGTACGGGGACCGGATTTACGATCCTGACGGGCATAACCGAAATACGGCAAAACGGCCGTGATACGGCGTGCTGAACCACGGCGCAGCGCATCAAGCACCACCAGAAGTTCCATCAGATGGTCGTTGGCTGGGAAAGAAGTGCTCTGAATCACAAAAACGTCCTCACCGCGGACGTTTTCCTGAATTTCACACCAGATTTCCTCATCGGAGAATCGCTTCACATCCGCGCGGGTAAGCTGCAGGTTAAGATGATCAGCAATAGCATCGGCCAAAGGACGGTTGCTGTTACAAGCAAGGATCTTCATGGCGTGGGCCTCGGTTAATGGGTGCCGGGAAAGCGAAAAACTAAATCCTGTTGCGAATCCGACCCACACGAATTGCCAAGCTTGATCCCTGCTTGCCTTGTCGTCCAAAAGCCCGGTTTTCGGGGATTCCCCGCCCGGTTCGGCGACTTTTTCACGACACTCAAAGACCCCTCATCGGCGAATCCGCATCTTGGCAGATCGCGGCGGCTTTATAACCAGCCGTTAACAGTCTGTAAATGGTGCCAATGGCGAATATCGACAAGGCTGTCATGCATCACGCGATCAGACCCGGAAATGACCGCCCATTATCGCGCAGACGCTGTCTTTTTATCCGCCCGCAATTGCAGCTGTTTGCGTGTCGCGATTTGTCCCAAAACACCTTCAAGTGTTTCAACAGCAGCTTGCGCTGCAATCGATGCAATCGCACCCCAATGTTTATCAAGACTTCCGCGCGGCACAACGTTGTTTTGCTGCATCTGGCCAAGCTCGGTGCCATCGACTTCCATGATGACCCAGTCAATTGACACTTTATCAAGGGGCTCGCGCGTGGCTTCTTCAACCGGCCTGACATCAACACTGGCCGATAGAATGATGCTGTGCTCCCCGATCTCCTTATCAACAAGGATGCCTTTGGATTGCAGCAATGCCCCGGCCGACCGTGAAAGGGCAGTATTGCCATCGCCCGGCGCACCGGCAAAATCAATCAGGGCAATCTTCATAAACGGTGCGGCCTTAAATGCCGACCTATCACCGGTAATCATAAAGGCAATCTGATCTGCCGGCAGGGCAACCAGACCATCATAGGTCAGTGCCAACGGGTCGGCTTTAACACCGTCCAGTTCGCGGACCTTATCGACAAGGTCCGGCGGCACGGCAAGATCGCTTTCTTCCGGGCCGGTCGGTTCATCGGCAAACCACTGATTTGATGAAAGCTCCCCGACCGACCGGGTGGTATCAATTGCCAATCCATCCGGGCGCATCAAAACCCATGTAACATCAAGTTTGGCCCCCGTTTCGACCAGACTGGTCTGCACATTGGGCCGCAAAATGTAATCGCCACCATTCTGACTGTCGCTATAGGCTGCGATATCGCGTTTGCGCAAAGCACGCGCCATCGCACGGGCAAGATGGGCCGATGCGCCTTGCGGCAAATCATCGCCGCCCTCAACCCGGACCGTTCCGGTATCGCGCAATTCCAACAATGACGGATCGCCTTCGCGTCCGGCCCCCTCAAACGGGCGCGGCAAATCACCACACGCACCCAGCGGCACGGCCATCAGAACCAACAAAGCAAAAGAACGGAGGAATGGTGGCATTTGACTACTTACTTGCTCACATCAAGACGCAACCAACCATGGTTACGATGATCATAAAGAAAAACAGCATAATCATATGCGGCATGATGTATCCCCCGATACGAACAGATGGTCATTCGATCCCATCAATCCCTTACATTCCTGTCAGCATAATCGCGGAAAGCTGCCGACCATAATCGGGCTCCTTGCGAAGCGTGGTGCGGCGGTAACTGTAAAACATATCTTCTTCGGCCAACGTATCACGCGCGACAAGCTCAACCGATGCAACCCCGGTCGCAATCGTCCGACGGCGGACATATTCCGGCAGATCAAACATGAAATGCCCGGAACGGATTGATGCATCAAACAAATCGTCCGATCCTTCCGGCCCGTCCAGAATGGTGTCGCGAAACGCGCCGTCCACTTCATAGGATTTCCGTGCGATGCACGGCCCGACGGCTGCGGTAATGTTTTCGCGTTTGGCGCCAAGCTTTTCCATCGCATCCACTGTGCTGGCGGAAACACCGCCATAGGATCCGCGCCACCCGGAATGGCACGCCCCGATCACCCCGGCCACCGGATCATGAAACAGAACCGGCGTACAATCAGCGGTGAGAATACCCAACATGATCCCCGGACGATCCGTCACCATGGCATCGGCCTTGGGCGCTTCATCGCGTGATAATGGTCGGTCCAGAACGGCAACATCCGTCCCGTGGACCTGATAAACCGTGGTCAGATTATCGGGTGTGGTGGTAAAGGCCGCGGCCGCACGCGCACGGTTTTCTGCAACACGGGTTTTGTCATCGTCTGATCCGAACCCGACATTCAACCCGCCATGGATGCCATCGCTGACCCCGCCCTTGCGGCTTAAAAAGCCGTGGCGCAATCCGGTTTGACCGGACAGTTTTTCTGCCTCGAACCATGTCAGTCCGTTGGACGAACGGGCAATACCGTCAGTGATCGGATGTGTCATGGGTGGGCTGCTCCGTCCTATTGGCGATCAGGCAAGGTGATCAGATAATCTGACAATTTATCCCGACACGCCGCTTACGCAAGGCGGCGGTGTTGTTGTGCGACCATAGCCGATCAGAACTTTAAAAAGTGTTCCCATCTGATCGGCATCAATCAACCGCGCAAGGGCCTGATCAATCGCGGTCGCCTGTTGTTCTTCGGCATCGAGTTTTAACAGCTCGGCCCGCTGTTCAATGCCCAGCATTCTTAAGAACGTGCCCTGGGTCAAAACCGCCCCGGCGCGCGCGCCGGCCTCAGTCATGGTGCGCGCAATCGCTGCAAAATCGACATGGGCGGTTAAATCTGCATCGCCCGGTTCAGACAAAACCGGATGATATTCGTGCCCCTTCAGCGCCTGTAAAGTATCGCCGTACGCACTGCTGGGATGACCGTAATCGATAAATAATGCCGCCCCACCGGTTTCATTCATCCGCCGGGCAATCTGATCGGCAATGGCAATGGCGGGCGCACAGGATTCGAAAATATCGCCCTTCTTGGCCGACCCGCGCAAGGTTGCCGGAATCAGCGCATCGGTCACCGGCGTTTCGCGCCCCCGGACAAATCCAAGTTCATTGCTATTGGCATCCAAACCGACAAGACGTTCAGCCCACCCGTTATCCCCACGTTCAAACTGGCGGATCGGCAAGGCATCGAAAAACTCGTTGCCAATCACAATCGCCGGGATGTTTTTGCGGGTCGGAATATCGTCGAACGCTTCGTGCCAGGTTGCCGGAATGCCATAGGCCATGATCGCCGTTTGCTGATGGCTGCGCAAAACCGGGCTGGTTTCGACAAACCGCACGGTTAAGGCATCCCCAAATCCCGGAACATTGCGCACCGCCCGCAAGGCATCAGACATCAATGTCCCGCGCCCCGGCCCCATTTCGATCAGATCGATTTTCGGCGGGCAGCCCATTTGCTGCCAACTGACGGCTGCCCAAAGACCGATCAGCTCGCCAAACATCTGACTGACTTCAGGGGCGGTGATAAAATCGCCCGCCCGGCCAAACGGGTCCTGTTTGCGGTAATAGCCATATTCCGGATGGGCCAATGCCTCATTCATGAAATCGGCAATGCTGATCGGCCCGGAAACGGCGATCCGGCGTTTAATATGGCTCAGAAGCGGGCTATCGGTATCAGGCGTCTTACTCACGCGGCTTCGGCCTCTTTGGGATGTATGCGGGTCTCAATCGGTTTGGCTTTCAGGGCATAAACAATGCACGCCGCCCCGACCAGAACCATCGGGATCGACAAAATCTGCCCCATCGTCACCCCACCGGCAAGGTAGCCCAACTGGGCATCCGGCTCGCGGAAGAATTCAACAATAATCCTTGAGATGCCATAGCCCGCAACGAACGTGCCGCCCAGAATCCCCGGACGATGGCGCACAAACGCATTGCGCGACAGGACATACAAAATGACAAACAGGATCAAACCTTCAAGGGCTGCTTCATAAAGCTGGCTTGGATGGCGCGGCAAGGGTCCGCCATGCGGAAACACCATCCCCCACGGCGCATCGGTGACCCGACCAAACAGCTCCCCATTGATGAAATTGGCAATCCGGCCAAAGAACAGCCCGATTGGCGTTGCCACCGCGGCGGCATCCAGAACGGCAAGGATTGAAATCCCGCGTTTGCGCGCAAACAAAATGATCGCAACAATCACCCCCATGAACCCGCCATGGAACGCCATGCCGCCCTGCCAGACCTTGAGGATATTGGCCGGGTTATCAAGGTAATAGTCCAGATTATAAAACGCGATATAGCCAAGACGCCCGCCCAGGATCACACCAAGGGTTGCCCAAAACAGCAAATCATCCACGTCGCGTTTGCTCATGATGTTCGGGGTTTTGGTGCAATAATACACCACATATTTCCACCCCAGCAGCAAGCCCGCGATATAGGCCAACGCATACCAGCGAATGGCAATCGGGCCGATGGAAATCGCAATCGGGTCTATCGCCGGAAAGGCAAGGCTCAGCATCAGGGGAACTCCGGTTCGCAGCAGCGATTAAGGTGAATGGGCTGTGTCGAATTCGCAAAGGATCAAGTCGCAAAGGATATGGGCAGCATCATGGCAGTTTGGCCGAAAGTGACCATTTTACCATTTGGCCGCCCGTTATTTGCATTGCCTGCTTAGCGGAAAGGATCCTCGGTCGCGAGGTAATCCTGAATATAAAGCCGCACCCCTTCCTCAAGTGATGTCATCTCATCGCCATATCCGGCAGAACGCAGCTTGGCCATATTGGCCTCGGTGAAATACTGGTATTTATCGCGAATGGATTCCGGGGTCGGGATGTAATTGATTTTCGCGTCTTTCCCCATGGCGGCAAAAACGGCCAAGGCAAGATCCTTGAAGCTGCGCGCATTGCCGGTTCCGACATTGAAGAGATCGCTGACATCCGGGTTGTCATAAAGCCACATAATGATCTTGACCACATCCCCAACCCAGACAAAATCGCGCAATTGCCCGCCATCTTCGTAATCGGGGTGATGGGATTTAAACAGGGTCGCGGTTTCACCAGCTGACAGCTTGTCAAACATCTGGGAAACCACAGATCGCATACCGCCCTTATGGTATTCGTTCGGACCATAGACGTTAAAGAACTTCAATCCGGCCCACTGTTTCGGGCGGAAATCATTCTGATCAAGAAGACGGCGGAACCGACGGTCGGTTGCATGCTTTGACCAGCCATAGGCATTAAGCGGCGCAAGCTTGACCAGATCGGCCTCGACAAAGCTGTCGTCAAACCCCTGCTTGCCATCGCCATAGGTGGCGGCTGATGATGCATAGATCAGACGCGCTGAATGGTGCGAACACCAATCCCAAAGCCAGGTTGTCAGTTTCAGGTTATTGGCAACGATCTTGTCCGCATCGGTTTCCGTGGTCGCCGAAATTGCGCCCATATGGAAAATGGCATCAATATCGTCGGCATGTTTATCAAGGAACGCCGGAAGTTCATCAGGATGAATGATGTCACGCAGATTGCGCTTGGCGATGTTTTTCCATTTGATGCCATCGCGCAGGCGGTCCACCACAACAATGTCGGTTTCGCCGCGATCTTCAAGGGCGGCAACAATATTGGAACCGATAAATCCGGCACCCCCGGTGACGATAAGCATTGCATTCTCCTGGCGGGCAAGACCCGTTTATCTGAAATTCTGACCACTTTATAAGACCGCCCCTGATCAGGAGCAAGAAAAGCGATCTAAAATAACGATATCACCATGCGAACCCCATCCCCAAACGATCAGCTTGCTCTATGACCTTGAACACCCATATTATGCTCAGGGTCCTTACCCCAAAACACTTTGATCCAGAAAGCCGGAGACCATTATGCAGATCAACAACCGCATTCTCGACGACATCACCCGTGTTACCAATTCTGCACTGGGCACCATGACTGGCGTCAAAGGCGAAGTTGATGCCATGGTCCGCCAGCAATTTGAAAAAATCCTGATCGGGATGGATCTGGTCACCCGCGAAGAATTCGATGTGGTTCACGACGTTGCCGTTCGCGCAGCTGAACGCATTGACGCGCTTGAAGCCAAAATCACCGATCTGGAAAAGCGTCTTGAAGCTGCCAGCGCACCGGCAAAACCTGCGGCAAAACAAAGCCGTGCAAAACCGGCAGCAAAAAAAGACGCCTAACCCCGACTTAATCCCCACATATGGTTTACCGGGTCTAACCCCAAATTAACCGTCACGATTTATTGGCTGAAAAGTCGATCAGGACGGGGAAGATGGTGGTTGTCCGAAATTCATTGCTGTCCTGCGTTGCGCGGCAGTTGAAACGCGCGGCACACCGGCATATAGTGCGCGCCCTTTCGCATATGCATATACAGGCTGAATTTATATGAACGACCAACTGGAGGATATCGACGACCTTGGCGACGAAAATCCGTTGCTTCTTGTCGAAGATATCGCCCGCACCAACCAATGGCAACTGGAACGACGCAGCACCGACGAGGTGGTGGTCGAGATTCCGGCACATTGGTGCACGTATCTGGTCTATTTCACCTGGCGCGAAGACGCAGAGGCGCTTCATATCGCCTGCTGCTTTGATATGTTCGTCCCCGAACCGTTGCGCTCACGCGTTTACGAACTGGTTGCCAAATGCAATGAGCAGCTTTGGATCGGGCATTTCGGACTGTGGCTTGAAGAAAACATGCCGCTGTTCCGTCATACCCTTTTGTTTGGTGGTGACGTCCCGCCAATGGTCGAACAGTTCGAAGAAATGATCGATATCGCCATTTCGGAATGCGAACGCTTTTTCCCGGCCTTTAACTTTGTTCTCGAACAGGGCAAATCACCCGATGATGCCCTGACCCATTCGATGCTTGAACCGGTTGGTCAGGCATAAGGCCGAACTCCCGTACCCTTTCCGATAAAGTGATCAGGGCGGCATCATCGCCGTCCTTTTTCGTCTCTGGTTGAATTTTTTTCACCGATCACCCGATTTTCTCAAAACAAGATAATTGGCAGGGCCGGGGCTTTTGACCGGCCCCCTGCAACATAAAATCCCGTGATCCTGATCCATCTTGGCCAAACAAACCTTGAACCCCCGCCACAGGTAAATTCCGCCGCGATCTATTCCTGCCTCTTGCTCTCTGCCCTGACTTGACCCACCTTGAGAAGATCGCTACGGCATTGCATCAGGACTGTTGATGGCATCATGATCGACAGGATCCGATGAAGAACCCGATGGATAAAGCGGAGCAGATTTTATGAATACGCGTCTTTTGCTGGTCGGCTGTGGCAAAATGGGAAGTGCCATGCTTGAAGGTTGGCTTGCCCAAGGTCTTGAAGCTGGCAATGTCTATATTGTCGAGCAGGCCGAAACGGCTGAAAAACTTCAAACAAGCTATGGCATCAATGGTGTGGCCGACATCAAAGACGTGCCGCAGGACTTCATCCCCCAAGTGGTTCTGTTCGCCGTCAAACCCCAAGTTCTGCCAGATGTCATTGCCAACTATAAATCGCTTGTCCGGGCCGAAACCGTGTTCCTGTCCGTGGCTGCGGGCAAGACCATCAACTTCTTTGCCAGCAACCTTGGCGAAATGGCCCGGATTGTCCGCGCCATGCCCAACACGCCTGCTGCCGTATCGCGCGGCATGACCGTGATGTGCCCGACCGATAATGTCAGCATCGCCCAGCGCGATATGTGCGAAACTCTGCTTAAAACCGTTGGTCTGGTATCATGGGTCGAAGATGAAAATCTGATGGATGCGGTAACCGCCCTGTCGGGCAGCGGACCTGCTTATATCTTCCATCTGGTCGAAGCCATGGCACAGGCTGGCGAAACCGCAGGCCTTCCTGCCGATCAGGCGATGCTGCTTGCACGCCAGACGGTGGTTGGTGCAGGCTTCCTTCTTGATGCCAGCGAAGACACCGCTGCAACCTTGCGCCAGAATGTCACTAGCCCCGGCGGCACCACTGCAGCCGCGCTTGATGTTTTGATGGATCAGAAATCAGGCCTGCCTGAATTGATGACCCGCGCAGTTGAAGCCGCCCGCAAAAGATCAGTTGAACTGGCGGGTTGATACCGCGCCTTTTACCCACATTTAATGGAGACAGTCATGCCTGCGAAAAAGGATATTCCAAATACCCTGATCACTGCTGCCATGAAACTCGCAGCAGAAAAAAGCTGGCATGACGTCACCATGATCGATATCGCCCGGGCATCCGGACTGACCGTTGCCGACTGTTATGACCATTGCAAAAGCAAGGGCGATATCCTTCGCCAGTTTTCAAAAAAGATCGACCGCGACGTTCTGGCCGATCTTGATGACGAAGATTTCGACGAACCCGGACATGACCGTCTTATTGCAATCATTATGGCGCGCTTTGATACACTCGCCGATTATCGCCCTGCCCTGCGATCCATCATTTCCGCACGCGGCGATCTGGGTCCGGCTGATTCACTTCGTGCAATCAAAACCCATTTCGGGTCCATGCGCTGGATGCTCGAAGCAGCAGGCTTCCGAACCGGAGGCATTCAGGGAAGTTTACGCATCGCCGCGATGACCGGGATCTATGCACGGTGCTTTAAACTCTGGCTGGACGACACCAGCACCGATTCTGGTCCGACCATGGCCATGCTTGATCGCGAATTGTCAAAGGCCGCCCTATGGGATGCCCGGGTTGAAAAGGGTCTTGGCAAGGCAAACCGACTGTGCGGCAAAATTTCAAAAAGATGCCACCGCTTTGCAGCAAAAAAACCGGCACAAGGCGAACAAACCAATCACGAAAAAACGCAGGGTTCCAGCGGGAATGCGTCGGCATCT
This sequence comes from Thalassospira sp., assembly GCF_040218635.1. Classification (GTDB taxonomy): domain Bacteria; phylum Pseudomonadota; class Alphaproteobacteria; order Rhodospirillales; family Thalassospiraceae; genus Thalassospira. The sequence goes on along the minus strand of NZ_JAVJRB010000009.1, from coordinate 542,667 downwards.
GCCAACTAAGTTATTGATCTGGAACCTGAAAAACAGCTAAACACCCAGGGTTATGTTACGGACATAAAACAATAACCTTACGGTTTTTGTGCAGTGCAAAATAATCCTTGACGAAAGCCGTCTATTCCGGCATATTGCAGTTGAATTTGTGCGGCGCACAATGCGCCTCATTTCACACCTGTTGCAAATCGCTGATGGAGTGCACACTATGACCGCCGCTAAAAAGGCTACCAATCCGTTCTTTGATGTCGACTTCACCAAATATGCTGCGGACTTCAAAATTCCGGGCGTAGACGTGAACGAGATGATGGCTTTTCAGCGTAAAAACGTTGAAGCCCTGACCAAAGCCAACAAGGTTGCCTTCGATGGTTTCCAGGCTGTTGCTCAGCGTCAGAGCGAAATCTTCAAGTCGCTGTTGGACAAAGTCCAGACACAGGGCAAAGATTTTGCTGCTACTTCCGCTGACGACCCGATGGCGTCTGCTGCAAAGCAGACCGAAGTCGCGAAAGCTGCTTATGAAGAAGCACTTTCGAATGCCAAGGAACTTTCAGGTCTGGTAACCAAATCTCAGGAAGAAGCACTTTCGCTTCTCCAGAGCCGCTTTACCGAATCTCTCGACGAATTCAAAACTGCAATCGAAAAGAGTGCAGTTGCGAAGTAACAGCATAGGCTGACATCTTCCCGTAATCTACTTGATGGCAGGATCTTATGGTCCTGCCATTTTTCTTGTGCTGAAAATCCAGTATTTGCCCGCCCCTTCGCTTTGAACTTCTCAAGACCAAAAGATCGCACTAGGTTTTCCGTCATCACAAGGAGAACAGATCATGAGCGAAATCAGTTTTGATGATTTTTTAAAAGTCGACATCCGGGTTGGCACCGTCATAGACGCACAGGAATTCCCCGAAGCACGCCGCCCCGCACTTAAACTCTGGGTCGATTTCGGTCCTGACATCGGCACCCGCAAAACATCCGCCCAGATCACCAAATACTACACGCCGGAAAAACTGATCGGGCGTCAGGTCGCAGGCGTGATCAATTTCCCCAAAAAACAGGTCGGCCCGTTTATGTCCGAATTCCTGTGTCTGGGCTTCCCCGACGGAGAAGACGACAAAGGCATCGTTTTGATCCGCCCGGATCACGATGTCCCCAATGGCGTGCGCCTGTTCTAAGGTTAAGCCCCTAGCGCCTGAGATTTCCGACTGAAAAAGAAAAGGACAGGTACCGACTGATACCTGTCCTCCCCCCGCTCGTGCCACGCTGCCAAGTCCGGCTAGCGTGCCAAAACAGTCGCCGCTTCGCGGATTGTTCCGGCGACAACAGCCAGTTGTTCCGATGTTTGCTGCATGCTTGCCAAGCCCCCCTGAGCCGACTCAAGAGAAGTTTGTACGCCATGCATCTCGCCCGTCACCATCGCGGTGATTTCACTTTGCTTTTTTACTGCCAGAGACACTATCGCAACGCGGCTTAACATCTCCGTCAGCTCAGAACGAAGTGTCGATGAAATCCTTGTACTTGCATCGACCCGCTCTTCCAGAAAATCAATTTGCTGCGTAACATCAGGAAAGTCCTTCATCGCATCACGCAGCGCGTCAATTGCCTGTTCCAACGCCACGGCAGCAACGTCACCTTCAATCGCTGTTTCAAAAACATGGTCGGCAACAGAACGAAATTCGACCATCCTGATCATTGTTTCGTCAACGCTGCTCGTAAGATGACTGCCAATCATGGTGCTGGTTTCAAGATGCGCCATTGCTTTACCGCAGGAGGCGACAACATCGCCCTTGTTCCGATCAAACGTCGTAATATTCTGATCAATGTCGTCAAAGCTTGCTTCAAGGATCGATTTCAAATCGATAAGTGCCGTGACCTGATCGGTAACATCAACAGCGAATTTGACAACTTTACAAACACCACCATCGGGATCGAATACCGGGTTACAGGTCGCTTCAAACCAGATATCCCGACCGTCCTTTGCAATTCTTTTGAGTTGACGGGAACTATGATGCCCCTTGGCAAGAGCCCGCCAGAATGCCCGATAATCGGTGCTCTTGGCATAGTCCGGGTCGACAAACATGCTGTGATGACGGCCTATAATTTCATTTTCCTCATATCCCATGGTCGACAGGAAATGATGATTTGCACGAAGGACGTTGCCTCGCAGATCAAATTCGATCACAACATGGCTATGCTCAATCGCGTCGACCTTGCCCTGAAGATCGAACATTTTCTTCTGAGCTGCGGTCACGTCTGTCGCAATTTTGACGATCTTTACGACGTCGCCATGGCCATTGCGCACCGGCGTATAGGTCGCTTCGATCCAGATACGTTTTCCCGATTTGGTTATGCGTGGCAGAACTGCCCGTTTGAAGCTACCCGCCTTCAGGTCTGCCCAGCACATTGAATGTTCCAGACTGCTTTCTTCGTCATCAGGAAGCAAGATAGACTGAGGCTGTCCGACAAGCTCATCCTCACGATATCCCGTCAGGGACAGGAAACTTTCATTCGCACTTAGGACATTGCCCTGCAGATCGAATTCAACAACCGCAAATGATGCATCTAGTGCGGAAATCATATCGCTAAAAGTATCATTGGTTTCCCGCACAATCGAACTCATTGAATTCATGACCAACTCCGGGCCTGTGTCTTTATGCGACCATCGACATATTTGACAAACCGAACTTACCAATCGCCGATCTGCCGAGACATCCCCATTTGGGGAGGTATCTATCCATTTGTATATTATTTTACATATACCATTGGTGAATATTCAAAAGAGCAGTCTTTCGGCGCAATCGCGCCCGGCAGGAGATTACCGTTCGACCCAAGGACGTTTCCGCTTAGCCCAAACTTAATCCCGGCCTTACGTTTTCATCAGAAAACGATCAAACGGCTCGGGGAAAATCCTCAGGCGAGAAATCCCGCTCCATCTGGCCTGATGTCTTCCCAAAACAAAAAAAAAGCAGCACCTCCCGACGAAGGTGCTGCCCTGTTCATCAAAGTGCCGACTGGCTTATTTTTCGACGAAGGCCTTCTCGATGACGAAGTGGCCCGGCTCGTTCATATTGCCTTCTTTGCCACCCCATTCGACCAGCATCTCGCGGGTTTCCGCAATCATTTCCGGATTGCCACACAGCATGAAGCGGTCATTTTCCAAGGATGGCTTGGTCAGACCAAGGTCATCATAAATCTTGCCCGACTTCATCAGTTCGGTGATGCGGCCCTGATTTTTGAACTCTTCACGGGTGACGGTCGGGTAATACAAAAGCTTGCTCTGAACATCTTCGCCGAAGAATTCATTGTTTGGCAGTTCGCTGTGAATGAATTCCTGATAGGCCAGCTCGCGGACTTCGCGGCAGCCATGCACCAGAATAACCTTTTCATAGCGCTCATAGGTTTCGTAATCACGGATAACGCTCATGAACGGGGCAAGGCCCGTACCGGTCGACAGAAGCCACAGGTTTTTGCCCGGCAACAGGTTGTCATGGATCAGCGTTCCGGTCGGCTTGCGCCCGACAAGGATCTTGTCGCCCACTTTGACATGCTGCAAACGCGAAGTCAGCGGACCGTTCGGCACTTTGATCGAGAAGAATTCAAGTTCTTCATCATAATTGGCACTGACCATCGAATAGGCGCGCAAAAGCGGCTTGCCTTCGACCTCAAGGCCGATCATCGCGAACTGACCATTGATAAATCGGAAGCCCGGATCACGGGTGGTTTTGAACGTGAAGAGAGTGTCAGTCCAGTGATGGACATAAGTGACGGTTTCTTCGTTAAAATTGCTGACCATAACGCTACATCAATCCGTTTTGTCTGTCTGTGTGTGGGACCGTGGCGGGAAACACGGATATATATCCCGGCACATCGTCCATGCCAAGTTGGCGCGATTTAACATCACTTACGCGTATATCGCAAGAAAACAATCCATATTTCTTATCATTTTGTGTAAATTACATGAATTCATACAAAATAAATGTAGAATATTGTCTGACAATCAAGCAAACTAGGGACACCAGCCCCGTTTGGCAAGACAATCTCATGCTGTGATAGACTCATGCTTTACAGTCGCGCAATGACACATCTCAATCGAGTGATATATGTCGCAGAACACTGAACACTCCGCCGATACGCTTGCAGTCTCCCAGATTGCCGATGCCATCACCAACGCCATCCGCGAAGGACGATTGGTCCCAGGGCAACGGTTGACCGAAATTGATTTCGCGCAAAAGCTTAATGTCAGCCGCCCGTCGGTGCGTGAAGCCTTTCGTCAGTTAAGCTCGGACGGATTGTTGCAATCACAACCCTATCGCGGGGTCAGTGTCCGACACATGACCCGCCGCGAAGTCGATGACTTGTTTACAGTGCGCGCAGCCCTTGAAGGATTGGCTGTCCGGCTTTCAACCCCCATGATCACGGCCAACATCAAACCACTGGAGGACATTCAGGCCGCCCTTGATAAGGCCGAAGAAACCCGCGATCTGAACGCCATGTCACGCCACAACCTTGCCTTCCATATGCTGTTTGCCGATGTCAGCGAAAACGGGCTTCTGCGCGAACAACTCCGCCGCATTTCAAACAATGTCTATTGGCTGCAATTTCGCGTTCTGGTCGCCGATGACAAGGTTCTGGGCACCAATGCTGCGCATCGCGCCCTTGTCGATGCGGTGCGCACAGGCGATGCCATGCTGGCCGAAACCATCATGGTTGATCATGTTGATCAGTCCCGCCAATTGGTGCAGGCCCTGTCCGATGATCATTTTGCTGCCCCGGTCGCCCGTTAAGACACCAGCCAAGCACAAGCGGCAAACATCCCCGATGCTCGCTGGCACAGGCAGAAACCAGACCCGTGTTCGCCAAGGTCTGGGCCTATTTCATCGACGATGTGCATCCAACCCCGCAGATGCCGCCGCAATTTTACACTTGCCGCAATTTCGCTGCACCCATAAGATTGTCTGACAATATAACAATACAAACTTTCAGGAAGTGTCATGTCATCCCTCAAAACCCTCACCACCGATTTCCTGCCCATTCCCCTTCCCGATTATCAGGAATATGACCTGGCCGAAATGCGGGCCCGTGCCCAAGGTTTCTATGACGAGATCAAAACACGTCACACCGTGCGCGACTTTTCGGATCGCCCGGTTCCGCGTGATATTATTGAAACCTGTATTCGTGCGGCCGGAACCGCGCCGAATGGTGCCAACCATCAGCCATGGCATTTCTCGGTCATTGGCGATCCGGCAATGAAAAAGAAAATCCGCGACGCGGCAGAGGAAGAAGAACGCGCCTTTTACGAAGGTCGGGGTGGTGAAGAATGGATTGAGGCGCTCAAGCCGCTGGGCACTGATGACAGCAAACCGTTTCTGGAAACCGCCCCCTGGCTGATTTGTATTTTTGGCGAACGCAAAAGCACCTCTGCCGATGGCAAGATGCGCAAGAACTATTACGTGCCGGAATCCGTTTCGATCGCAACCGGATTTCTGATCGCCGCCCTGCACCGTGCAGGCCTTGCGACCCTGACCCACACGCCAAACCCGATGAGCTTCCTGACCGACATTTGCGGACGCCCGGATCACAACAAACCCTATATCCTGCTTGTGACCGGCTACCCTGCCCCGGATGCCACCATCCCGACCCACGCGACCGAGAAGAAAGACCTTTCGGAAATCGCGACTTTCTTCTGATTGCGCAGCAAAACCCCGCCCAACAAAAAGCCCCGCATCAAACGGGGCTTTTGCATGTCAGATAATATCCGGATCAATGTCCAATCGGCAGAACCAGGCGAACGCGCAATCCACCGCCCGGTGCATCTTCAAGGAAAACCTCGCCGCCATGACCACGGGCGGAATCACGGGCAATCGTCATGCCAAGGCCAACACCACCCGTCGCCTGATTGCGCGATTCCTCAAGCCGGAAGAATGGCTTGAAGACGTCTTCGCGTTTGTCCGCCGGGATCCCCGGACCATCATCGTCAAAGACGATCTCGTAATCCTGTCCCCGACGTCCGGCCCGAACCGAAAGGTTATTGGCGTAACGACCGGCATTGGACATGATGTTTGAAATGCAGCGGCGCACGGACTGAGTGCGGAGTTCCATCTCAAGATTATCTTCGATGTGAAGGTCAATCTGCTGCCCGTCACGAAGCGCCTCACCAACCTGATCGGTCAGGAGTTTGCCGATATCGGCAAGAACCGCCTTCTCGCCTTCTTCGCCGCGGGCAAATGCCAGATAGGCATCAACCATGCGTTCCATATCGACGACATCTTGTTTAAGCGCATCGACGCCTGGCGATGATTGTTGCATCGCCAGTTCAAGCTTCATCCGCGTCAAAGGCGTGCGCAAATCATGCGACACGCCAGCCAAAAGCGCTGTTCTCTGGGATAAATGCCGCCCGATACGATCACGCATCGCCATAAAGGATGACGCGGCCATGCGGACTTCTGCCGCCCCTTCGGGTTTGAAATCTTCGACATCGACACCGCGACCAAACTGATCGGCCGCCTTTGCCAGACGGCGGATCGGACGCACCTGATTGCGCATAAAGATGACGGCAACCCCATAGAGGATCAGCGCAGAACCCGCGATCCACATAAAGAAGATATAGGTGGTCGAATTATAAAGCCGTTTGCGCGGCGCAACGATTGACAGAACGCCTTCTTTCAACTGAACGCGGATTTCAAGCCGGTTGTCATCCAGATCAAGGTTGAAATAAAACGGACGCGCCAAGCGTTCATCAAGGGCGACAAACAATTCTTCCGACACCAGGCCGAATGGCGGTGTATCGGTCTGTTCTTGCAAGATTTCATCTGGTTCGAACACAAGATCAAGCTGCAACCGCGCCCGTGCGGAATGCTGGAGCCATTTAAGGTGCTCTTCGTCGGGGAACTGACCAATATAATCAATAACATACGCCACATCACCGGCAAGCCCACGGCTGAGCTGGCGTGCGACCGTATCCCAGTGACGTTCAAAGAAGATCAGGACAGTGACGATCTGCAAAAGCAGCATCGGTGTCATCAAGATCAAAAGCGACCGGCCCAAAAGCCCCGTCGGCATGAATGACTTGATCGGCCCGTTCTGTTCGTTACCCACGGTGCACTTCCCTGTTCATTTCGTCACACCTGATCATAATCACTGTTCCAGTTCAATCGGCATACAGCACATAGCCCCGACCGCGTACGGTCTGCAAGTATCTTGGCTGCTTTGGGTCATCTTCAAATTTCCGACGTAAGCGGGTTACCTGTACATCAATGCTGCGCGACCCCGCAGGATCAACGGCATTTCCGCTCATCATGGCGTGAAGCTGTTCACGTGACATAGTTTGTCCGCGCTGCTTGACCAGTGCCGCCAACAAAGCCTGTTCGGCAGATGTCAGGTAAATATGATCATCGCCGCGCTGCAAAATCATTTTCGAAACATCAAAGCTAAACTGTCCAAACCGAACCATGTCGGACACCGGAACGGCCTCTTGTTCGGCGTCTTCTTCTGGCAATTGGGCATAGCGGCGCAGAATGGCTTCGATCCTCAAGACAAGTTCGCGCGGCTCAAACGGCTTGGCCAGATAATCATCGACCCCCGCCTCAAGCCCGGCAATGCGGTCTTCGGTTTCTGAAAGGGCTGTTAGCAAAAGAATGGGAACTTTCGCCCCGGAGTCGCGTAGGCTGCGCGCAAGATCGACACCCTTTTCACCGGGCATCAGAACATCCAGAACAATCAGATCAAACTGAAGCCCCTCTAGGCTTGCCCGGGCCTCGGCGGCATGACGCGCGGCAGAGACACTAAACCCGTTCTCACCAAGGTAACGGGTCAGCAAATCCCGCAGACGATCATCATCGTCGACCACAAGAATATGTGGCTGATCCGCTCCAGTCATCGAATTCCCCCGAACGCCTAACTTAATTTGGCCTTATGCCCAATAATCTGGGGCCAAAATCTTTCAAAAGCGTAAGCATATCCATGGCAATTTTGCGGTCACCGCGTTCAGGCACAAGAATTTTCAGAACCGGGGAATGCAATCTGCTTAGGGCTGTCGCCGTGTTAAGGACAAAACCCGCCCCGCAAACGGGCTTAACTTGCCCGACTGCGCAAACCGGTGGGGCCGTCATCTTCAAACCGTTTGCGGTCTTCAAGATCAAGCATGCCCAGCATCACCTTGCGGAAACCTTCAACCGATTCTGCACCGGCTTCACGGTAGGCAGCTGCGATAAGGGCGCGCTGTTTTTCGGTCAGTTCACGTTCAAGCGCCTCGCCCTTTTCGGTCAAGGTCAGCAAACGCTGGCGGCGGTCCTGCAGGCCGGTTTTTTGTTCGATAAACCCTTCACGGACCAATTGGCTGAGCACGCGGGACAAGGACTGCTTGGTAATTTTGAGAATCGACAACAGCTCACTGACCGTAATACCGGCATTGCGGCTTACAAAATAAATGACCCGATGGTGGGCGCGACCGAAATTATATTGCTCAAGCATCTGGTCTGCGACCGCAGTGAAATCGCGATAGGCATAAAACAGCAATTCGATGCCTTGCCTAAGCTCTTCTTCCCGCAGGAAAAGCGGGTTTACCTTACGTGTTGAGATATCTGCCATGCTTATCCGTTATGTCAGTTTTGTTGACATAATAATCTATGAATGTTACTTCGACCAGACAATTAAGGACATAAAGTTACGTCCAAGGGTGCAATTGAATTGGAATCTGGCAAATGACGGCTCTGACCTTTGATAACCGTGATGGTTTTATCTGGTATAATGGTGAAATGAAACCGTGGCGTGAAAGCACTTTGCACGTGCTGAGCCATGCTGTCCATTATGGTAGTGCGGTATTTGAGGGTGAGCGGTCTTATAATGGCAAGGTTTTCAAGCTTTCCGAGCATGGCGAACGCCTGATCAAGTCCGGTGAAATTCTGGACATGAAGATCCCTTATAGCGCGGCCGAGCTTGATGACGCGGTGATCGAAACCCTTGCCGCCAACAACATCACCGAAGGCTATATCCGCCGCATCGCATGGCGCGGTAGTGAAATGATGGGTGTGTCCGCCCAGACTACGCGGATCAATGTCGCGATTGCGTGTTGGGAATGGCCAAGCTATTTCGCACCGGAAGAACGCCTGAAAGGTATTCGTCTTGACCTGTCGAAATGGGCGCGTCCGGCACCAAATACCGCACCGACCAATGCCAAGGCAGCCGGTCTTTACATGATCTGCACCCTGTCCAAACACGAAGCCGAGCGCAAAGGCTATGCCGATGCTTTGATGCTTGATTACCGTGGTCAGGTTGCCGAGGCGACCGGTGCTAACGTGTTCTTTATTAAAGATAATCAGATCCATACACCGATCCCTGATTGCTTCCTTGATGGCATCACGCGCCGCACGGTTATCGGCCTTGCCAAGGCGCGCGGATATGACGTCATCGAACGGGCCATCATGCCGGAAGAAATGGCTGATTTTGATGAATGTTTCCTGACCGGAACGGCGGCTGAAGTCACGCCGGTTGCGGAAATCGGGCCGTATAAATTCACCCCTGCGACCGTCTGCAAAGCCATGATGGAAGACTATATGGCGCTGGTCCGGGGCGAGAAAACGGCGGTCGCTGCTGAATAGTTATTTTGAATAATCCGCCTGATTATTCAATTTCATCAAATAATCAACCCGGTCCATCTGGATCGGGTTTTTTATTGCCTGCATCAGATCAAGATGGCTTAGTCGCAATCTGGCGCCATTTTAACATTTCAGGCCACCCCCGATGCCCCAAAAGTCTGATGATTTAAAACCCGATCATAAACTGCTGTATCAAACCCATTCGCCCTTTGCCCGCAAAGTGCTTGTTTTTGCCATCGAAGCCGGTCTGCGTCACCGGATTGATGTCGTCCATCATGAAACCAGCCCGACCAACCGCAATGAGGCGATCTTTAGCGCCAATCCGCTGGGCAAAGTGCCGGTTCTGGTCCTGCCTGATGGTATGACGCTTTATGATTCGCTTGTGATTTGCGACTATCTTGATCGCCTGCATAAAGGCCGCAAGCTGATCCCGCACAAGGCCCCGAAACGGCTGCATGCCTTGCGTTTGCATGCACTTGCGCAAGGTATGTGCGAGGCCGGTGTGCTGTATCGTTGGGAAACCGCCCGTCGCCCGGAAAATTTGCGCTACCCGCCGCTGGCCGACGGACAGAAGACCAAACTGATCGAGACGTTCGATTATCTTGAAGCCAATCTTGATCCGGAACACCCGGTCACCATCGGGCATATTGCACTGGCCACCGGACTGGAATGGATTGCTTTTCGCGAATTGGTTGATTTCAAGGCCGGACGGCCGACCCTTGCCAAATGGTATGAGGAATTCGGCGCGCGCCCATCAATGGCGCAAACCCGCTATAGCGGCCAGACTCACGATTAGTACGCGATCCAAAATCATCCATTGATGGATAAGGCCTGCCGCAATCAAGGCGGGCCTTTTCATTCATCATACAATTGATCAGGGCACTGCATTCCGGCCCTTCCCCCTTTGGCACGGATCCCGCCATATATCAGCCTTCGAAAATTTGTTTTCGAACTCACTCCGCGCGATGGGGATAGCTTTTACCCGGCACAAACCATAAATATAGACAGGACCCGGGTAAATGACGTCATTGGAAGCGTGTCATGCGGCAGACCTTGGCAGTTTTTATACTTGCCACTTCGATCATGTCTTTTGCTGTTGGGCCAAGAAGTGTTCTGGCGAGTGAAAATCAGGTCATCACACTCCCTGTCCGCGATGCTGATTTTGCTGCAGTCCAGTCTTGTGCGCTTGACGAGAACCCGGCGTGCCGACAATGCGCCAATCACGGATCCAGCAATATTTCCCTGATGAACTATTCGATACTGCATCATGCCCTTCAAAAGGGCGGCGTAACCATGCCCCTGCGCCCTGTGCCATCGCCAAATTCCGAACGCAGCCGCGTGATGGTCGCCGATGGATCGGCCGACATAAAATCAGATTGGGCGTTCAACATCGAGAACAACGATGCTGTGTTGAAAACCGCCCCGATCATTCTGGCCGGTGAACTTGAAAAAGGCCTGTATGGACATCGCGGCATCAATGACCTTAGTGCTGGCAGTGCCATCGAGGATGCAAAAGACCTTCGCGGCGTCAGCATTCGAAACTGGCGTCTGGATTGGCAAGTCATGGAAGACCTGACGCCCAAAAGTCTGATAAGTGCGCCAACCGTCAAACAGATGTTTGCCCTGATCGATCTGCGCCGTGCTGATTTCACGCTTCTGGAGTTTTCATCAGAACCCGATATGGGCCGCGAGATCGACGGCATCCGGTTGGTCCCGTTCACCGGGGTAAAAGTATCGCTGCCGGAAAGCCAGCATTTCATGGTGTCGCGAAAATTACCGCATGCAGACGAGATCGTTGATGCGGTCAGTCGCGGCATCAAAATCCTGCGTGAGGAAGGCTTCATTCGCCGCTGTCTGGTCAATAGCGGTATGATCAACCAACGCGTTGAAGGATGGCGTACCCTTAATCAGACGATGCCGCCCGTTGACAAAGCAAGCCTGACGGTTCCGTCGAACTAGACCACCATGTTCGGTGGGTTGATCGGCAAAACCTGCGCCCGCATCGCGTTACCCCACAGCATGAGACACTTGCCGTTTGAGATCCCCGCCTGCGACTAAAAGCGACTAAAAGGGGACTGTCCCCTTTTGAGAGGAAGAACCGTCACACCCGCGACGGCGGGTGCCCGACATTCGGCATGTGCGGCGCGAGATTCCAGCCTACGTGGATATTACCGCCATGACACGAAAAACGGACCGTCCTGGTTGGACGGTCCGTTTGACAGATGTTTTGAAGCCTTGGCTGTTATTCAGCGGGCTTTGGTGCCGTTGTCGATGGCCCGGGGTGAACGTCCGGGAGTTCGGTTTCGTCGACATAGGCATTGGGCAGATTGTGTTCGGCTTCCAGTTCGGTTTCGTACCACTGCTTGTAGCGATAAAGCACAAGCGAATCACGACCCAGTGCGCGCAGCAGTCCGTACATCATCACAAGGATGACAAAGGCAAACGGGAAGCCCGCCACCACGGCGGCAGCCTGAAGGGCGGAGAGCCCGCCTGCCACCAGAAGGACCGCAGCAATCACGCCTTCGGTCGTGGCCCAGAACAGACGCTGAATGCGCGGCGGGTTGGCATCGCCGCCAGCGGTCAGCATGTCGATTACAAACGACCCGCTGTCTGAAGATGTCACAAACCAGATCACGATCATGACGATCACGACAGACGAGACAAACTTGGTCATTGGCAGGAATTCCAGCAGTTTGAAGATCGCACTGCCATAGCTTGCCTTGGTTGCCTCGATCAGGCCCGGATCGCCGAGCATTTCCATATGGATGGCAACCCCGCCAAAGGCGGTGAACCAGAAGAACAGGATGATGACCGGAATGAACAGCACGCCCAGCGTAAATTCACGCACGGTACGACCGCGTGAAATACGGGCAATAAAGATGCCGACAAACGGCGACCAAGAAACCCACCAGGCCCAGTAGAAGATCGTCCAGCCGACCTGCCAGTTGGTGTCGGTGTAGGCTTCGCTCCATAAGCTGATCTGGACCAGATTGCTGACATAGTTGCCGACATTTTCAACAAAGCTGTCGAGGATGAAAAGCGTCGGTCCGGCCAGGACAATAAAGGCCAGCAAAACAAAGCTGAGCTGGATATTCAGGTTACTGATCCGCTTGATCCCGCCATCAAGCCCCACCATGACCGAAATCGTCGCAAAGAGCGTAATGATGGCAATCAGGATAAGCTGTACAGGCAGGGTATCAGGCACACCAAACAGGCTGTTGAGGCCGGAACTGATTTGCATGACGCCAAGGCCAAGTGTGGTGACAATGCCAAACATGGTGCCAAAGACGGCAAGGATATCAACGGCATGCCCCCAAGGGCCATAGATGCGTTCGCCAAGCATGGGATAGAGGGCGGAACGGATCGAAAGCGGGAGCCCCTTGCGGTAATGGAAATAGGCCAGTGACAGACCGACGATGCAATACAGCGCCCAACCATGGATGCCCCAATGCAAAAACGAAATCGTCATCGCCTGTTCGGCGGCGGCAACCGATTCAGGATCGGCAATCGGCGGGGCGAAGTAATGATAGAGCGGTTCGGCGACACTCCAGTATAGAAGGCCGATGCCAATACCGGCACTGAACAGCATCGCTGTCCAGGAAAACAGCCCGTATTCCGGCGTATCTGTTTGCCGGCCAAGCCGCACCCGGCCATAAGGCCCGATGGCAAGATAGAGACTGACCAGAACGGCCAGATTGGCAACAATGATCAGAAACCAGCCAAAGTAATCGGCAATGCCCGATTGCGCGGCGGTGAAGACCGTTGCCGCGGTTTCGGTAAAGATTGCCCCGAATATGATAAACCCGACAATCAGCAAGGCCGAGATCGAAAAGACCGGCTTGCTGACACGCGGGAAGGGCCCCAGACGGCCCACCTTCATTTTATCGTCCATGCTTACCTCACTGTTTCGGGTTTCCAACTTTTCGTTGTTTAGCCTCAGGGCCTAGCCCCGTGATCCGCACCGAGTTCCCCCGACGCCAAGATCAACAATGCGGTCCTTACCCGAGCCGGGCCGCGAGGCGGCTTATAATTTCAGGCATTTGGTATGAAACTGCGCCGGTCAACCTGTCCCACATGGCCAACCGACGCAGCTTCTTACTCCCCTCGCGGGAAGCGCTGTTTTTCTTCGACTTCATTTAAATCCATGTGATTGCGCATATAGCGTTCAGACGCCTTTTGCAGCGGCTGATAATCCCACGGGAAATACGACCCGTTGCGAAGGGACTGATAGACAATCCAGCGCCGGGCCTGACTTTCGCGCACAGCCGCATCAAAGGCATCCATATCCCAGCGGGCCGCACGTTCTGCCCGGAAGGCTTCGAGCCGGTTGGCACAGGTCGGATCGGTTGCAAGATTGGTCAGTTCATGCGGGTCGGCTTCAAGATCAAACAGCTGTTCGGGATCAAGCGAACACCATGTGTATTTCCATTTGCCTTCGCGAATGCAGACCAGCGGCGCATAGGATCCTTCGGCGGCATATTCCATCAGAACCGGCTCGGTCCGTGCCGTGCCGTCAAGGGTTGGACACAGCGACATTCCGTCGGTCCAGGGTTGGACTTCGGCCATTGAAATACCGGCCAGATCGGCAACCGTCGGGGTGACATCAAGGCTTGAGACCGGATCGGTGTGAAGTCCCGGCACGATCCCCGGCCCTGCAATCATCAGGGGCACACGGGCCGAGCCTTCAAAGAAGCTCATTTTGAACCAAAGGCCGCGTTCACCAAGCATGTCACCATGGTCAGAGACAAAGACAATGATGGTATTGTCAGCCTGCTCTGTACGTTCGAGCACATCCATGATCTGACCGATTTTGTCATCGATATAGGAGATGTTGGCGAAATAGGCCTGACGCGAACGGCGGACATTTTCGCGCGTGATGTCAAAGGCGGTATGATCGGATGCCTTCAAAAGGCGCTGGGAATGCGGGTCCTGATCGTTGAACGCAATGGCCTCAATTTCAGGGTCAAGTTCCGGGCAGTCTTCATAAAGATCCCAGAATTTCTTGCGCGCGACATAGGGATCATGGGGGTGGGTGAAGCTGACCGTCAGGCACCAGGGGCGTTCATCATGCCCGCGCGCAAGATCATAAATCTTTTGGGTCGCATGAAAGGCGACCTCGTCGTCATATTCCATCTGGTTGGAAATTTCGCCAATCCCGGCACCGGTGACAGACCCCAGATTATGATACCACCAGTCAATGCGTTCGCCGGGTTTGCGATAATCCGGGGTCCAGCCGAAATCGGCCGGATAGATATCCGTGGTCAGGCGTTCTTCAAAGCCGTGCAGCTGATCGGGGCCGACAAAATGCATCTTGCCCGACAGGCAGGTGTAATACCCCGCGCGGCGCAAATGATGGGCATAGGTCGGGATGTCTGAACTGAATTCGGCGGCGTTGTCATAGACGCGGGTGCGGCTGGGCAATTGTCCGGCCATAAAGGATGCGCGCCCCGGCGCACACAGCGGGGATGCGGTATAGCAATTACGATATCGCGCCGAACGCGCCGCCAACGCCTTAAGATGCGGGGTATGCAGGAAATCAGAAGGACCATCCGGGAACAGCGTACCATTGAGCTGATCTGCCATCAGGATGAGAATATTCGGGGACGTCATAAGAAGGTTTTCTCCTGGCATGCCACAGAATGCGAACGACCAACCCCTGCCCTAAGCAGAGCCAAGACGTCTGTTTTCTGAAGTCGTGTGTCTGGCGCCGTAGACACCGCAAGCACCAACACCCCTTTTCTGACGCTTTTATGCGCCCTGTTTTTCGGGGTGGACCCTATTGCACTTGACGTTGACCACGTGCGTACCATTAAATCCACAAATCTTCGCAACACGAAACCCGGTGTTTTTTAATCATTATTATAAAGATTTTTTATGATGCGACATGCTCCGGAACGACCACTCGACATTGGCTGGCTGCGTATTTTTGAAGCTGTCGGTCGGCTTGGCAGCCTGACCCGTGCCGCCCATGAGCTGGGTCTGACCCAGCCTGCGGTGACCTATCAGATCAAGCGGGTCGAGGAACAACTGGGTGTCACGTTGCTTCATCGATCCCAAGGGGGCAGCCGACTAACTGACGCCGGAGAGATCCTGTTTGAAGCGGTGCAGGCCAGTGTCGCGAATATTGACAAGGCGGCCCGCGATACACGGCGCAGCATACAGGTGCCAGCTGTGCGGATTTTCACCGATTTCGGCTTTGCCGCCTTTTGGCTGATGCCGCGTGTGACAGAATTCCGCCTTTTGCATCCCGACGCCGAAGTGCATATCGTGGCGTCCCAAAGCCTTGATGACGGGCTTGAACGTGATGCGGATGCGGCAATGCTGTTCGGGGCAAAGGAAGATTTCCCCGAAGCCGCACAGCTTTTGATTCCGGAACGGGTGGTTCCGGTCTGCACGCCGGGATTTCTTGAACGGCATGGCCCGTTTGACAGTCCGGCCAGCTTTGCCGATGTGCCGCTGTTACATCTGGAGGCATCGGGCAAGGATCGCTGGCTGACATGGTCATCCTGGCTGCGCGCGCATGGCGTTGCGCTTAAACCGGCCCAAGGGGATCTTGGCCTGAACACTTATGGCTTTGTCATTCAGGCCGCCCTTGCCGAACAGGGGGTGGCGCTGGGATGGCGGGGGTTGGTGGACCCTCACCTTGCCCAAGGCACACTTGTCGCCGCCGGGCCGGAAGTCTCGCGCCCGGATCGGGGCTATTGGCTGGTGCACAGCCCCTCGGTCAACAGCACGACAAGCACCCTGCTTGACTGGTTGATTAAGAAAACCTGGGAAAACACCCATTAACAGGTGTCGCGCACCGGCGGTCATCGATGGTGCCGTCGGTCATCAGGTCAAAGTTTTGGCATGTGCGGGCTGAGATCCCCGCCTGCGCGGGGATGACGGTGGATTTGGAAAAAGGGGACTGTCCCCTTTTAAGAAACCGTCCCCTTTTAAGAAACCGATTGATGCCGATGTTGCGATCCTTGGTGCCCCGATCCGCATGGCGCACCACCGGGGAAACGTCCGTTTGATGAGCAAGGTCGCGCAATAGCGCCGTTGCAACATATGTGCTAATGTGGGTTTGTGCAATTTCATGGAGATCCCCTATGAGTCGCCTGACGATCGACATAACCGACCAGCAGCACCAGAGCCTGAAGGCGCTGGCCGCCTTGCAGGGCAAGACCATCAAGCAATACGCGCTCGAACGTTTATTCCCGGACGATGCCAATGCAGACAAGGCATGGATAGAGCTGAAAACCTTACTGGAAAACCGCATCCACGACGGGGTTGCGGGGAAAGTTTCTGCAAAAAATATCTCTGAAATCCTTGAGGAAGAACTGAGCGAGAAGCCCGCGTGACGGGCTATATCCTTACGGCAGAGGCAGAAGCCGATCTGCGCGGTATTATTCGATATACGGGCAAAGAATGGGGACCAGCGCAAGTGCGCCGCTATGTCGTCAGACTGGAAAAAGGAATTGATGATCTTGTCGCCGGACGTGGTTCATTCCATGACATGAGCGATCTTTTTCCGAATCTTCGGATGGTGCGTTGCGCGCGTCACTATATCTTCTGTCTGCCACGCGAAAATACACCTGCATTGGTTGTGGCAATTTTCCATGAGCGTATGGACCTCATGGTGCGATTGGCTGACAGAATTCGATAGCATGGTGCTTGCGGGGTGAGATTCCCGCCGTCGCGGGAATGACGAAGACTTTTAATTACGGCCATTTTGCTTCTTAAAAGGGGACTGTCCCCTTTTAAGAAGTCTAGAGGGGGAACCGTCACACCCGCGACGGCGGGTGTCCCGACATTCGGGCACATGCGGGGCGAGATCCCCGCCTGCGCGGGGATGATGGTGGCGTAATTGCCGGGGTGATGCTTGGGTCGAAGCGGTTTATGGCTGGTTTACGGCCATTTTGCTTCGGGGGGCATCGACATCAGGATGGCTTCGGTATTGCCGCCGGTCATGAGACCAAAGCGTGTGCCACGGTCATGGAGCAGGTTAAATTCGACATAGCGGCCGCGTTTGACCAGCTGGGCTTCGCGTTCCTGATCGGTCCAGGGTTTGTTGTAATGGCGCGCAACCAGCTTGGGATAGATGTCGCGAAAGGCCATGCCGACATCCTTGGTAAAGGCAAAATCGGCATCCCAATCGGCATCGAGATAATCATAGAAAATCCCGCCGACCCCGCGTGGTTCATCGCGGTGCGGCAGCCAGAAATATTCATCGCACCATTTTTTAAAGCGGTCGTAATAATCGTCCCCATGGGCATCACAGGCGGCCTTGAACGCGCCGTGAAAATCATGGGTATCCGTGTCATCAGGGAAAACCGGGGTTAAGTCCGCCCCGCCGCCAAACCATGCCTTGGTCGTGACGATATGGCGGGTATTCATATGAACGGCGGGCACATGCGGCGAACAGGGGTGTGCGACCAGCGAAATGCCGGCGGCCCAGAAATTGGGGTTTTCGTCGGCACCGGGGATTTCCTTGCGGAATTTTTCGGAAAATTCGCCGTGCACGGTCGAGATATTGACCCCGACCTTTTCGAAAACGCGCCCCTTCATGACCGACATTTCACCGCCGCCTTCATTGGTGCCGCGTTCCCAAACGGTGCGTTCAAACCGACCCGCCGGGCGGTCGGAAAGCGGTCCGGTATAGCTGTCTTCAAGGGACTCGAACGCAGAACAGATGTCATCGCGCAACTGCGCAAACCAGTTTTGCGCGGTTTGTTTGCGCGTGGCAATCAGGGCGTCATCGACCTTGTGATCGGTGGCGGTTTTCATCGCCTGTTTTGCAGCCGTTTTTGCGTCTGTCATTGCGTCAGTCTTTCCGTCCGTCATCGGGTTGGGCCGGGAACCCGTTTGTTTGTCTGAGTGCTTCGCCCAGTGTCATCGCGGTTGCCATGGCCACATTCAAAGATCGCATTTCCGGCTGCATCGGGATCACGACACGGGCATCGACATAGTCATGCACGCTTTCGGGTACGCCTTTGCTTTCGGAGCCGAGCATCAGGATATCATCGCTGCGAAATTCAAAGTCGCAATAAGGTTCCGCCCCCTTGGTCGTCAACAGAACAAGACGGCCGGGCAGTGTGCCGTTTTTGCGCGCAGCAACAAAGCCCCGCCAATCGGCATGGCGTGTATAATCGGCCTTGCCAAGATAATCCATCCCCGCACGTTTAAGGGCGGCTGATGTTAGCAAAAATCCGCACGGTTCGATGATATCGACGGGCAACCCGAAACACGCCGCCATGCGCAGGATGGTGCCGGTGTTTTGCGGGATGTCAGGTTCAAATAAACAAATTCTCATGGGACCCTTTTAGATTCGTCCAGGCGCCCTGTCGATTCAGATCATCACAGACATATAATTACACGTTAACAACCCTATTAGACTTTTTTGGAATATGAAAAGCCAAAGGCGCAACCCGTTGGTTGATAAAGGGCAGGATACCGGCAAATACGCCCGGTTTTACCTGTTTGTGCAGTGCAAAACCGAATGATCTTATTGAATGCAAACAAATTGCAACTCCAAGTTCTCCTTAACAAACCCGATTTTTGTTAGTATACGGACCCACAAACAGGCCTAAAGGCTTTTGGCCGCAGAAATGTTTGATTTTCCTCAAGGGAAATTAACCACCGATGCCCTTAGTCTTGGTTTGGGCATTCCGCATGCCTGTTTTGGGGGCAGAAAGAGGGATAAATTATGTCGCAAACGGTGCATCCATCCGGCACAGAGAAGCCGGACGAGAACCGCAGGGATTTCCTGACCTTGGCGACCACAGCAGTCGGCGCAGTTGGCGTCGGTTGTGCGTTGTTGCCGTTCGTGGACAGCATGAACCCGTCCAAGGACGTTCTCGCACTTGCCTCAGTTGAGGTTAACCTGTCCAACATCCCGGTTGGTCAGGCAGTTAAGGTCATGTGGCGAGGTAAGCCTGTCTTTATCCGCCACCGTACCGATCGTGAAATCAATGAGGCCAACGAGGTCGCGTTGAACGAGCTCGTCGATCCACAAGCTGACGATGCGCGTGTCGAAAAGAAAGAGTGGCTGATCGTTGTCGGCGTGTGTACCCATCTGGGTTGCATTCCGATGGGCACCGCCACGGGTGAAGCCCGTGGTGACTATGATGGTTGGTACTGTCCGTGCCATGGCTCGCACTATGATACGTCGGGCCGTATCCGCCGTGGTCCTGCGCCGAAGAATCTCGAGGTGCCGACCTACACCTTCCTCACCGACACATCCGTCCGGATCGGCTAAGGAGCTGTATGATGAGCGCACCTGTCTGGAATAATAAAGTGGTTAAATGGGTTGATGACCGTCTTCCGGTTATCTCCATGCTGCACCACTCAGCATATGAATATCCGACCCCGAAAAACCTGTCTTATATGTGGAACTTCGGTTCCCTTGCAGGCTTTGTTCTGGTGACGATGATCCTCTCCGGGATTTTCCTGGTGATGAATTATACCCCGCATACCAGTATGGCTTTTGAGTCGGTCGAACGCATCATGCGTGATGTCAATTACGGCTGGCTGATCCGCTATATTCATATGAATGGCGCATCGATGTTCTTCATCGTTGTCTTCCTTCATATGTTCCGTGGTCTGTATTACGGGTCATACAAAGCGCCGCGTGAAATGCTGTGGTGGATCGGTATCCTGATCCTTCTTGCCATGATGGCAACCGCATTCATGGGCTATGTCCTTCCATGGGGCCAGATGTCCTTCTGGGGTGCGACGGTTATTACCAACCTGTTCTCTGCCTTCCCGATCATTGGCGATCCGCTGGTGACCTGGCTTTGGGGTGGTTTCTCGGTTGATAACCCGACACTGAACCGGTTCTTCTCGCTGCATTATCTGATGCCGTTCGTGATTTTGGGCCTTGTTGTCCTGCATGTCTGGGCACTGCATTCTGTGCGCTCGAACAACCCGACCGGTGTTGAAATCAAAACCCCGCAGGACAGCATTCCGTTCCATCCGTATTACACGATCAAGGATCTGTTCGGTTTGGGCGTGTTCCTGATCTTCTTCTGTGCGTTTGTTTTCTTCGCACCGGATTATCTTGGACACCCGGATAACTATATCCCTGCGAACCCGCTTGTGACCCCGCCGCACATCGTGCCGGAATGGTACTTCTTGCCGTTCTATGCGATTTTGCGGTCGATCGATTTCACCATCTTTGGCATTCCGGCGAAATTGCTGGGCGTGCTTGCGATGTTTGCATCGATTGTGATCCTGTTCGTTATTCCGTGGCTTGATACCTCCAAGGTGCGCAGCTCGAAATTCCGTCCGGTTTACAAATGGTTCTTCTGGCTGTTCGTCATCGATACCTTCATCCTCGGCTATTGCGGGGCGAAGGCACCGGATGACAACTTCATGGGCATTCCGGGACTCCGGGTGATTGTGATGGGTCAGCTTTCCACACTTTACTACTTTGCGCATTTCCTTGTGGTCATGCCGTTGGTTGGAAAGATGGAACGCACCAAGCCGCTTCCTGTAAGTATCAGTGAGTCTGTTTTGAAGAAGGAGGGTGCAAATGCGTAAGTTAGCACTGACCGCAATTGCCACCGCCTTCGCGGTCACCGCATTCACTGGTGGTGCAGCCAAGGCAGCCGGGGATGCCCCGGTGCCGCCGGCACAGGAATGGAGCTGGGACAGCATTTTCGGAACCTACGATCGTGCTCAGCTTCAGCGTGGCTTCCAGGTCTATAAGAACGTTTGTGCAAGCTGTCACAGCATGCGCTTCATTGCCTTCCGTAACCTTGAAGGCATCGGGTTCAACGAAGACCAGATCAAAGCGATTGCAGCGGAATATGACGTAGAAGACGGCCCGAACGACGATGGTGACATGTTCACCCGTCCGGGCAAGCCGTCTGATTATCTGCCATCGCCGTTCCCGAACGAAAAAGCTGCGGCTGCTTCGAACGGCGGGGCTATTCCGCCCGATCTGTCCTTGATGAACAAGGCCCGCGTTGGCGGCCCGGATTATGTGTTTGGTCTGTTGACCGGCTATGAGGAAGAAGCACCTGAGGGCTTCGACCTGTCGGATGGCAAATCGTATAACCACTATTTCCCGGGCCACCAGATTTCCATGGCACCGCCGCTTTATGATGAAGCGGTTGAATATAGCGATGGAACCCCGGCAACCCTGGAACAGCATTCACGCGACGTTGTTGCCTTCCTGAACTGGACAGCACAACCGGAACTTGAAGCCCGGAAAGAGCTTGGTCTTAAGGTCATCCTGTTCCTGATTGTTCTGACTGCGATGCTTTATGCTGTGAAACGCAAAATCTGGCGCGATATCGAACATTAAGCTCGATTATCTGCATCATATTACAAAACAGGTCACCGTTACGCGGTGGCCTGTTTTTCTTTTGTTTCAAGCCATAACAGAACCATTTTCAGTTATCCCAAAACCAAATATTTTTTTTATAGCCCATTTGCACTACTTGAGATTGACCGCACTTACCGATACGTCTAATATTCATCAAAATTGATGTATAGAATCAGGTCTTTGGGGGAACCAGGTGGATGTCTTATAAAAGGCTGTCAGCTATCTTGATAGCGGGGGGGCTGGGTTATGTTTTGCCCCATTCTGTCAATGCAGATGAAACCCAGAACACACTTCGCAACGCCGTCGGGCAGTCGGCACAATATCTGGCCCAGAATCAGACAGAAGCAGCCGCCCTTTCACTTGTAGAAGGGGGCATTGAATATTGGATGGGGGATGTTGGTGCATCCCTTCCAGAATGGATGAAAAGGTTTGAAATCGAAAGCGGTGTCAATTCCGACGGGGATTTCAACTGGTCCGTGCTAACTGTTCAGCCGCTTTATCAATCCGATAATCTTGAGCATACTTTCTTTACCCAACTCAGCCAGCAGAGATATGATTATCTTGATCTGAACCGGGATGTCACAAATATCGGCCTGGGATACCGGAAGCTGTTTGCCGATAACACCGTGCTTCTTGGAGCCAATACCTTTTTTGACTGGGAATGGGAGCGCCAGCATAAACGTGCCGGTTTCGGGGTCGAAGCCAAATGGTATGGTTTGGATTTCACCGGCAACACCTATTACGGACTGGGCGGCGCATCGGCCAAGGGATTGAGCGGTGATACACGCGAAGAGGTTCTTGATGGATATGATCTGGAACTTGGCGCACAGGTTCCCTATCTGCCGTGGCTGAAAGTTTATGGCAGTCGCTATGTCTGGGATTCTGAACGTAATGATGATGACATAAAAGGGTGGAAAACATCGCTTTATGCCGATCTTCATCAGAATTTCTCGGTTGAAGCTGGCTGGCAGGACGATAATTTTTCCGATGATGAAGTCTTTGCCCTTGTTTCATTCCGGTTCGGTTTCGGGGTCGAAGAACAGGGCAAAAAGCCCGTTGCACTTAGCTCTGCCTTTGTTACAGATCAAGCATGGGAAATGCGTGATATGTCAGCCCATACTCTTGACAAGGTCAGACGCAACAACCGCATCGTTGTCGAACGTGTCAGTTCGGGTGTGGTCATTTCGCGAGGGGATTAATTCATGAAAAACATCTTTACTTCCCTGGGCATTGCCGGATTGATCCTGTTGCCGAACATTGCCCAGGCTGCGATCCCCGGAACGGCAGGCCAGCCATCTATATATGAAGTTACAGTTACCCAGGTTGAACTGTGTTCAGATGCGGCCTGCACCACCAGTTATATTGCCGGATCAGGCAGCCAGTCCTTTGATATTTCATCTGCTACCGCTGGTTCGGATGTCGGCAGCTATACCGATCTTTCAGGTATTCCGCTTTTCCAGACATGGAGCCATGTCAGAGTAACCATGTCCACCACCATCAATGTCGGTGCAACCTGGAATGATGGTACAGACAATTGCGGCACCAGTAATCCGGTGCAGGCCAGCGGTCATACACAAACCTATGGCGCACCCGCGAACGGAACGGCAACCCCGGCAGCTTTTGTCATTCCTGATATCGGCTTCAACGGTATTACGGCTGCTGACTATAGCGGTTTTAACCTGAGCAAGAGCAATGGTGCGGGTAGCGCCACCATCACTTATCCTCTTAATGCTCCTTATACCTGCAAAGGGGTAATGCCAAGGATCGAAGTCAAGTTTAATACCAGCGAAGCATTTGGTTATATCGATCCGGGTGCAGGTCAGTGCGGAGCATTCCCAAGACCACCAGAGGTTACCATTACGGTCACCGACCCGTAATCTGCCCGATCAAGCCCACCTGAAAAGGTGGGCTTTTCTGATTGTGATAGGGCATCCCAAGATAGAGCATATTGCCTTAAATCAAACCCTTCGGGCCGGGTCCTTGGCTTGTGCCTTATCCTCAGAATCCGTCATACCGGTTTGGCTGCAGGTCAAAGACCGGGCATCATCGGTGCGGTGTTGGTGATTGCCCTCGGCCGGGCGCAGCGGCGGGACCGATACCGGAATATGCACAAGACGGCGTTTGCGCGATGGTGTGCCGGTGCTGGCATAAAGCTGTTTACCGGCTTCGACGATCGAGACACCGGCAAAGGCCTTGAACAGGCGCGATCCGATATTTTCAAATATCTGCGACCAGCGCAGGAACAGACGACGCCGGGTTGGCGGCAGGAACAGGGCGCGGCTGTGCTGTACGGGCAGGAACATGTTTTCGCGCATCAGGTTTTGCAGCTGTGAGACGCTATAGGGATGGCCATAGCCAAACGGTGTTTTTTCCGACCAGCTCCAAAGCGAGCTTCGGTTTGGTGTCACCACCACAATGCGGCCATTCGGGGTCAGCACCCGCCAGCATTCGCGCATCAGACGGCGCATCGAATCGGAATGTTCGACCATATGCACCAGAAGAATGCGATCAACCGAGCTATCAGGAAGCGGCAGCATGGTTTCTTCGGTCAGGGCAACACGGTTATCTTCCCCGACCGGCCAATGCACACAGCCTTGCCGTGCAGGCATAAAGGCCATGACCCGTTCCGCTTCGCCGATAAAGGGCCGCAAATAAGGTGTCGCATAGCCAAAACCAAGCACGCGCATGCCCCGCACATCCGACCACATCACGCGTAAACGCCTGCGGATCAGCCGACGGGCGGCTTGCCCGATACTGCTGGCATAGAAGCGGTGAAGATCGACGACATCCTGAGGCATCAAAACAACCTATCATCCCGATCCGGACACGGGAATATTTTTGCAGTCTTTCAGTAGAGTATTTTGCGTGATTGTTTCAAGACAGTCGTTGCTGATAGTCTTGTGCCAACAGTCCAAATTCCATCTTGAGGTATCCCATGGCCGCCGGTGAAGTGATCGTCATTCCGTGTCTTTCAGATAATTACACCTATCTTGTCCGTTGCCACCGCAGCGAAACCACCGCCATCGTCGATCCGGGCGAAGCCGGACCGGTGATCAGTGCGCTTGAAGAACGGGACTGGACGCTTGATCTCGTGATCAACACCCACCACCATCACGACCATATTGGCGGCAATGGTGAGCTGATTGAAAAATACCGCGCGAAACTTTTGGGCCCCACGGCCGAAGCGGCCCGCATTGCCGATATGGATGAAACCTGTGCCGAAGGGGATCAGGTTCTGATCGGGGAGCTTGAAGGTCGCGTCTTTGACGTTCCGGGCCATACCAGCGGGCATATTGCGTTTTATTTTCCGGCAATCACCGCACTTTTTTCCGGCGATAGTCTGTTTGCGCTGGGCTGTGGTCGATTGTTTGAAGGAACCCCTGCTCAGATGTGGGAATCGTTGCAGAAATTCCGCAACCTGCCCAATAGCACGCTGGTTTATTGCGGCCATGAATATACCCAATCGAATGCCCGTTTTGCCAAAACGATTGAGCCGGATAACGCGACCCTGATTGCGCGTTGTCAGGATATTGATGGCATGCGGGCGCGCAACATCCCGACCATTCCGTCACGCATCGATGTTGAATTGGCGACCAATCCGTTCCTGCGCGCCGATGACCCGGCCGTTGCCAAGGCAATCGGCATGATCGGGGCCACCCCGACCGAGATTTTCACCGAAATCCGCAAGCGCAAAGATAATTTCTAGAACGTTCCGGGGCGCGATCGTCTACTGCATCTGTTTGAACAGGACGGACTGATCGAGCAGATAGCGCGAGAACAGCGGGAGGCTGGCCGCCCCGATGGCGCGGGCGGCACTGCCGACCTGCCCCTGTTCGACATGGGGGCGGGCAATGCCCTGTAAATCCAGTTCCGTCATTGCCGCACGTGTCGCGCTTACGATGCGCGCACAAACGTCTGACGGGAAACCGCCATCGACAATGACTGCTTCGAAATCAATGACCGAGCAAACAGATGTAATCGCAATTGCAAGGCTTCGTGCGGTATGGCTGATCCAGATATCAAGCGTTTTCCCCAGATCGTTCCAATAGTTCGGATCCCGCCACAGCATCCCGGGGTCTCGGCCTTCACGGGCAAGCATTTCTTCGAGAACGAATATGGATGCCTGATCGATCAACTGGCTTGGATGCCCGGAGCGCGATGACACCGGCATCGAACCAAATGCCCCGGCATTCCCCGTGCGACCGGCATAAAGTGCCTGATTAAGCACCACACCACCGCCGATAAACGATCCGATAAAGAAATAAGCAAAATCGGAATAGTTCGGCCCGCCCCCAAACACAAGTTCCGCCCCGCAAGCAGCGGTTGCGTCATTTTGTTGAAACACCGGGAAGGGCACGATTGAACCAATCGTGTCAATCAGATCAACTTCCCGCCATGCATTCATGTCCTGAACCGGGGCACCGACTTCTTCGACCCAGTTCCACAATTCATACGGCGCAGCAATCCCGATCCCGGCGATGCGCGATTGCTGGTTTGACGTAAGTTCCGAGGTGATTTTGCCCACCGAGTCCCGAACAAACGCCCGAATACTGTTCGGTGTCGGGTATTTGTAAGCTTCTTTAAGCGATGCGCGCACTGTGCCGACAAAATCCATCAGGATCAGTTCCGCACTGCGCCGCCCGATTTTCAAACCGAATGAATAAACGCCGTCGGGATCAAGCGCCATAGGCACCTTTGGCTTGCCGACTTTTCCACGCACCGGGATGCCGCGTTTTAACAGACCATCCTTTTCCAATGCCCGCATGATGACGGACACAGTTTGCGCAGAAAGTCCTGAAATCCTTGCGATATCGGCTTTTGAAAGACCGGCATTTCGGCGCACCAATGACAGAACAAGGCGTTCGTTATAGGCACGCACGCGCAGTTGATTTGCCCCGCCCCCCTGATGAAGCGGACGCACACCCTGTTGGTCGTCCCCTGCTTGATCGGGGTTGGTCGTTAAAGTGTCCGTCATTTCGTCCTCCCACTCGGGATCTTTAATGCCCGATTGATCACAAGAGTGACAGGAATAATTAATAAATCAATCGGATTTATTAATTGACAGCGATATGCATTTGGTGTGTTTTATGAGCTCGACAGGTTGAAGGCCCACCACATAATGCGCGCCATGATCTGTCTGGAAAACAAACATCGCCGCCCTTTAAAGGCGGTAATTCAGGTCAAATCCTGGGAGGAAAATGATGAAAAAAGCACTTCTTGGCGCAACCCTTGGTGCGCTTGCCCTTAGCCTTAGCATCTTGCCAAATCAGGCAAAAGCGGCCGATATCGGCGCCTGTCTGGTGACCAAAACAGATATCAACCCGTTCTTTGTCAAAATGAAAGAAGGGGCATCGGCCAAGGCCAAGGAACTTGGCATTGATCTGTCGACATTTGCCGGCAAGGTCGATGGTGATCATGAGACACAGGTTCAGGCGATCGAGTCATGCATCGCATCGGGTGCCAAAGGCATTCTGATCACGGCATCGGACACCAAGGCAATTGTATCGGTGGTTAAAAAGGCCCGCGATGCCGGGCTTCTGGTCATCGCCCTTGATACGCCGCTTGAGCCGATTGATGCCGCCGATGCGACCTTTGCCACCGACAACTTCAAGGCCGGTGAACTGATTGGTCAATGGGCGGCAGCACAGCTTGGCGACAAGGCAGCAGATGCCAAGATCGCCTTGCTGGATCTGACACCAAGCGCGCCATCGGTCGACGTTTTGCGTGATCAGGGCTTTATGAAAGGGTTCGGAATCGACATCAAGGATCCCAACAAGATCGGGGACGAGGATGACGCCCGGATCGTCGGCCATGACGTGACCAACGGCAATGAGGAAGGCGGTCGCGAAGCCATGGAAAACCTGATGCAGCGTGATCCCGAGATCAATGTTGTTTACACCATCAATGAACCGGCTGCCGCGGGTGCCTATGAAGCCCTTAAGGCGTTTGGCATGGAAGAAGGTGTTTTGATCGTGTCGGTTGATGGTGGCTGCCCGGGTGTTGCCAACGTCAAGGACGGTGTGATTGGTGCAACATCACAGCAATATCCGCTTTTGATGGCGGCCAAAGGGATTGAGGCCATCAAGGCATGGGCCGATAACGGCGAAAAACCGCAGAACACCGAAGGGCTGAACTTCTTTGACACCGGGGTTAACCTTGTCACTGATCAGCCGGTTGACGGTGTCCCGTCGATTGACGTTGCCGAAGGCATGGATCGCTGCTGGGGTTAATTCCCCCGTTCATTTCGAGAGAGGGCGGATTTAACTCCGCCCTCTTGTCCCACATCAGGTTACACTTGGTTTAACATCCGCATCCAAACCGGCCCTTAGAACCGGATGGATGTCCGGGTTTGGGTCCGGGTCAGATGAGATATCAGACCCGGTACACGACCAAGTCGGGAGGAAGCGATGAGCGATACCGCTCAAACGTCACGCAAGAAACAGGAATACGAGCAAACGCTTGATTCCAGCGACAGCTCTGTCGCGCAGTTTGACCACAAACACCGTAGCCTGTTTGATTCCGTGCAGCATTTCCTGCATGGCAACCCGACGATGGTACCGGTGATTGTTCTGGTCTTTTCAATCATCATTTTCGGCTTTGTCGCCGGATCGAAATTCTTTTCGCCGTTCAACCTGTCTCTGATCATTCAACAGGTTTCGGTCATAGGCATTCTGGCCGCCGCCCAAAGCCTTGTGATCCTGACGGCGGGCATTGATCTTTCGGTCGGGGCCATCATGGTTTTGATGTCGGTGATCATGGGCCAACTTGCGATCACGCTTGGCGTGCCCGCCCCGCTTGCGATTTTCATCGGGTTTATTGGCGGCATTGCCGCTGGGGCGCTGAACGGATTTCTGGTGACCCGGATCAAGTTGCCGCCGTTTATCGTAACACTCGGGACGTGGAACATTTTCTTTGCGCTGAACCTTTGGCTTTCGGGCGCACAATCGATCCGCAGCCAGACTTTGGATGAAATCGCACCGCTTTTGAAATTCTTTGGCGAAAGCATCGCGATTGGCGGCGCGCGGATTACCTATGGGTCGATCCTGATGCTCGTGGTTTTTGCGGTGCTTTGGTACATCCTTAATCACACCAGTTGGGGCCGCCATGTGTATGCCATTGGCGATGACAAGGAAGCCGCCGAGCTTTCGGGTATCCGCACCAACCGCACCCTGATCATGGTTTATGGCCTTGCCGGACTTGTCTGTGCCATCGGGGCCTGGGCATCGATCGGGCGGGTTGGATCGGTATCGCCGCAAAGTTTCCAGGAAGCCAACCTGCAATCGATTACAGCCGTGGTGATAGGCGGCATATCGCTGTTTGGCGGGCGTGGGTCGATCATTGGTCCGTTGATCGGGGCGTTGATTGTCGGGGTGTTTAATTCGGGCTTGCGACTGGCGGGGGTTGATGTGCTGTGGCAGGTCTTTGCCATTGGCTGGCTGACCATCATTGCGGTTGCAATCGATCAGTGGATCAGAAAGGTTTCAGCATGAGCAACGATCAGACACCTGTTCTCAAAGCGCGCGGCATCGTCAAACGATACGGTCGGGTGACGGCCCTTGATCATGCAGATTTTGACCTTTATCCCGGCGAGGTTCTGGCCGTCATCGGCGACAATGGCGCTGGAAAATCATCGCTGATCAAAGCCTTGTCCGGGGCGATTTCGGTCGATGAAGGCACCATCGAGCTTGATGGCAAACCCATCGGATTTTCATCCCCGATGGCAGCACGCGAAGCCGGGATCGAGACGGTTTATCAGAACCTTGCCCTGTCGCCTGCCCTGTCGATTGCCGACAATATGTTCATGGGCCGCGAGATTCGCAAAAAGAACTTTATGGGTAAATATTTCGGCGCCCTTGATCACAAGGAAATGCAGCGTCTTGCCCGTGAAAAGCTTACCGAACTTGGCCTGATGACCATTCAGAACATCAATCAGGCGGTTGAAACCCTGTCGGGCGGTCAACGCCAGGGCGTTGCAGTTGCCCGTGCCGCTGCTTTTGGATCGCGCGTTGTCATTATGGACGAACCGACTGCTGCCCTTGGCGTCAAAGAAAGCCGACGTGTGCTTGATCTGATTGCCGATGTCAAAGCACGCGGCATGCCGATTGTCCTGATTTCACACAATATGCCGCATGTGTTTGAAGTCGCCGACCGCATTCACATTCACCGCCTTGGCAAACGGCTTTGCACGATCAAACCCGATGATTACAGCATGTCCGATGCCGTCGCCTTCATGACCGGCGCCAAAGAACCAACCGAAGTGAGTGACGCCGCATGACACGCCATTGCCCCGGACACCTGCGCAAACGACAGGTCGCCAAAGCACGATGACACCCGACCTGAACGCATTGGCACACCGGATACATGACACGCAATCAGGCAATCAGCGCATTCTTGTCGCGATTGTCGGGGCACCAGCATCGGGCAAGTCAACCTTGTCCGACCAGCTTTATCACCATCTGGGGGGTGATAAAGCTGGTGCTGCTGTCGTGCCGATGGACGGGTTTCACTTTGATGACGCGATCCTGAAAGACCGCGGTCTTTTACCCCGCAAAGGCGCACCCGAGACATTTGATGTCGGGGGATTACACCGCATATTGCGGGCCCTTCGTGCGGATAACGGCGATACGGTTTATGTGCCGGTTTTTGATCGCGATCTTGAAATATCGCGCGGGTCGGCGCGCGCCATATCGACGGACCACCGCATCATTCTGATTGAGGGCAATTACCTTCTTCTGACCCAATCGCCGTGGGATCAGTTGAATGATCTGTTTGATTTATCGATCTATCTGGATGTGCCTGAAGACACGCTGCGCACCCGTTTGATCGAACGGTGGGAAGGGTTCGGGCTTGATGGCAAAACAGCACTGCAAAAGGCAATGCACAACGACATTCCCAATGCCCGAACCGTTGTCGCATTAACCGGCCCGACCGATATCCGGGTTACAGGCGGGTAATGGCTTTGCCGTCGGGCAGGATGTCAGTTAACCAGTCGGCAACCGCGCGGACCTGTGGCAGATGTCTTTTATCCTGATGGGTTAGAAGCCAGACCTCGCGGCCATCCGGTTCATAGCCATCGATCCGCTTTAAGCCAGAACAGGCATCGCCGACACAAACCGGCAGCAAGGCACAACATGCCCGACCTTCCATCATCGACACGATAATCGACATACGATTGGCATAACCGATTGTCTTACGCCCCGGAAACGTCTGTGCCAGCCATCTTTGTTCCGGTTTATCGGCAAAGAAATCATCAAGATCGATCCATGACATTGAAGCGGGATCAAGCCGGTTTTCGTCATCCCCCATAAGATTGCAATAAACCGCCGATTCCAGTTTCCCGAGCAATTTGATATGAAACGCGCCACTTTCCGGCCGGGCAAGACGAATGGCGATGTCTGTTTCACGGTTTGGAAGGCTTAAATTCCGGTTGGCCCCGATCAGTTCAAGCGACAGTTTGGGATAGTCTTGTTGGAGCCGTGCCAGATGCGGGGCGACACAGTTTTCAAGAATGGCATCAACGCTTGTGACGCGTACGATCCCTGAAATTTCCTTGTTATTCCGGTCACTCGCAGGTTCATTTTCCAACAACCCCGTAACCGTTCTTTGCATGGATTGCGCGGTTTCAAGAAGGTTTTGCGCCCGCGGGGTTGGTCCAACCGAACGCCCGTCACGATAAAGCACGCTATAGCCAACCCATTCTTCAAGCCGGGCGATGCGCCTTGCGACTGTGGTTTGATTGACACCAAGTTCACGGGCGGCGGCACTCATGTTGCCGGTCTGGCACACATGCGCAAATGTCCTTAGACCTTCCCAATCAAGCTGCATGGCATTTCATCCAGTATCTGCGTTAATGCAGATACTAGCCGAATTATTGCCGCTGGATAATGCAATTTTGCAGGGCCATGATGCCTCATCACTTATTCATGCAAAAGGAAGTTCCAGATGACCGCCAAAACCATTTTTGACATTGCCGGTGCGATCCTTCCGACCGGCAGCCCAAAGGATGCCGCCCTGATTATCATTGATGCGCAGGAAGAATACCGCACAGGCAGCCTTAAACTTTCGGGCCTTGAGGGTGCTCTTGGCAATATCGAGCCGTTATTGGCCCATTGGCGCAAGAATGGCGGCACAATCATTCATGTTCAGCATCACGCAGAAGGGCTGTTTGACCCAAGCGGTCCGTACGCTGCCATCATGCCCGAAGTTGCCCCGACGGCGAGCGAGGCGGTGATTACCAAATCCGTTCCCAGTGCATTTGGCGGCACGAAGCTTGAAGAATTTCTTGAAACCGCCAAGCTTAAACACGTCGTTCTGACCGGGTTCATGACCCATGTCTGTGTGTCGACCACCGCACGTGTTGCCGATGAAAAGGGATATGCGGTGAGTGTGGTGTCAGATGCCACCGCAACCCGCGACCTGCCAGATGCCCTTGATGGCAGCGTTGTTTTGGCATCGGATCTGCACCGTTCCGAGCTGACCATGCTGGGCGATACATTCGCCAAGATTGTTACGACGAAAGATGTGCTAAGCGCATCGTAAGCAGGCAGCCCAAATGCAAAACACCCCGTGAAAATGCGGGGTGTTTTGGTATCTTCCGGCCGCAGAAAATGCGGGATCAGAACATATGCTGACCGCCATTGATGGACAGGCAGGAACCGGTGATGAAGCCGGAGTTTGGCCCGCACAGATAAAGGATCGCCTGTGCGATTTCATCGGCCTCGCCCAATCGTCCGACCGGGATTTTGGAAATGATGCCTTCAAGGACTTTTTCCGGTACGGCGGCCACCATGTCGGTGTTGATATAGCCCGGTGCAATGGTGTTGACCGTAACCCCCTTGCGGGCCACTTCCTGTGCCAGTGCCTTGGTAAAGCCATGCACGCCGGCCTTGGCTGCGGAATAGTTGGTCTGGCCGAGCTGACCGGCCTGCCCGTTGATCGAGGAAATATTGACCACCCGGCCAAAGCCTCGTGCCCGCATGCCTTCCAGAACCGGCTTGGTCATGTAAAAGAGCGAGCTGAGATTGGTTTCAATGACTGCGGCCCATGCGTCGGTTTCCATTTTATGCATGAAACCATCGCGGGTGATGCCGGCATTGTTGATCAGGATGTCAATCGGGCCGACTTCGGTTTCGACCTTGGCAATGCCAGAGGCACATGCATCGGGGTCCGCGACGCTCCATTTATAAGCGGCAATGCCGGTTTCTGCGGTGAAGGCCTTTGCGGCCTCATCATTGCCAGCATAGTTCGCAACAACGGTGTAACCCGCATCTTTGAGCGACAGGCTGATGGCCTTGCCGATTCCGCGTGTTCCACCGGTTACCAGTGCTGTTTTTTTCATGGTCGCCTCCCTAAACTTCGTTCATCAAGCATGTTGTCTTAGTGATCTACGCCGTTTGCCCTTCTACGACATACGTAACTTTAATCCATAAACTGAGTTATAAACGTAATTTTATTACTTCTCCATGATCTATGTCAGCCAAGCGGTTTAGTCTTTCGTCGCAGTGCAAAATAAATCGCACCAAAGCAAACGGGGCATCCCCGATTGAGGACGCCCCGCATGACTAGAAATTCAGCTAAATGTCGCTGATCAGCGCTCAACGCACAGCGCGACACCCATTCCACCACCAATGCAAAGCGTCGCGAGGCCTTTTTTCGCGTCGCGTTTCTGCATTTCATAAAGCAAGGTCGTGAAGACACGTGCGCCCGATGCGCCAATCGGATGGCCCAGTGCAATTGCACCACCATTGACATTGACCTTGTCGGTATCCCAGCCCATATCGCGGTTCACCGCAATCGCCTGTGCGGCAAAGGCTTCATTGGCTTCGATCAGGTCAAGGTCGGATGCCGACCAACCGGCTTTTTCAAGCGCCTTTTTCGAGGCCGGGATCGGACCCGATCCCATGATGGCCGGATCAACACCAACCGTTGCCCAGCTTTTGATCGTTGCAAGCGGGGTCAGACCGCGTTTGGCGGCTTCGGCCGCGGACATGACAACAAGGGCAGCTGCGCCATCATTGATGCCCGATGCGTTCCCGGCGGTAACCGTGCCTTCTTTGTCGAAAGCCGGGCGGAGTTTGGCCATACCTTCGACAGATGCGCCGTGGCGTGGATATTCATCGGCATCAAAGACGATATCGCCTTTGCGATTTGGAATGGTCACCGCGGCAATTTCATCATTGAACCGGCCGGATTTCTGTGCGGCTTCGGCTTTGTTTTGGGAGGCAACAGCGAATGCATCCTGCTCTTCGCGCGAAATACCCCATTTATTGGCGATATTTTCAGCCGTATTGCCCATGTGATAACCGTTAAAGGCACACCACAAACCATCCTTGATCATGCTGTCGATGAATTTGACATCGCCCATTTTATGACCGTTGCGCAGGTGTGCGACATGGGTCGAAAGCGACATGTTTTCCTGACCACCGGCAACCACGATGTTGGCATCGCCGGTCATGATCTGCTGAGCCGCCAGGGCGACGGTGCGCAAGCCTGAACCACAAACCTGATTGATCAGAAACGCGGTTGCGCGATCCGAAATGCCCGCACCAATGGCGGCCTGACGGGCGGGGTTTTGCCCCTGACCACCTGTCAGAACCTGACCGAGGATCACTTCATCAACCGCGTCCCCTTCTACGCCTGCGCGCTCCAATGCCGCCTTGATGGCAGTTGCACCCAGATCACTTGCGACCGTACCCGCCAATGTGCCGCTGAATGCGCCGATTGGTGTACGTGCTGCACCTACAATTACGACGTCGGTCATGAAACCCTCCGATTAATCTTGATTACGTTTTCCCCGGACCGGGCAACGATGTTTTTCACTGTGCCTTGAGATGGTCCATAGACGATCTTATCGCACCGCAGCAATAATCCAAGCATAGATACATACCACTTTCGGACAGACTGCGCGGCGCATATCGACAATCACAACCGCAACGTTACAACCATAACAGGGCCATTTAAAGGCCATCTCTAGAGTGTGTGCCTAACACGATCAGATCGCAACCCCTGGTTCGTTTTTTAGGACTTCTGTCACAATATAAGTTCGATACCAGACGATGTTGTCATCGGCATCAAAAAGTGTGGCTGATTAGTGCAAAATATCGCTATGAGGTAGCGCGAACTTCAGTAAGGACCGTACTCATTTCTGCGGCCAATTCTTCCATCACGATGCGGCAGATACGTGGAAGGGTTCTACGCGAACTTATGGCAACACAAATGTTTTGGACAGAAAGCCCAAGATCAACCAGCGGAATTGCCTTGAGCTTCCCGTCGAGTAATTCCTGTGCGGCGTCAAATTCAGACGTCAGTGCGACATGCCCCCCAGATGCGACCAGGTGCTTAAGCAGTTGCAGTGAGTTGGTCACGACAGGTGGACGATTGTCTGAAAACAGCCATGCATAGCGTGCTTCGAGAATTCTGCGGATTGCCAGGGACCGACTTTGCAGCACCAAAGGATAGGCGATTGCTTCCTGTAGCTTGGTATTCTTCGCCCCGGCAAGGTCATGACTTGGTGAAACGACACAGAATAGCGGCAATTCTTCGCTCCAGATAACATGAATATCGCGATGTGGTCGAAGGTTGAACGCCAAGGCAATGTCAGCGACCCCGGTATCGAGGTCGGTAAATGCCTGATCTGGCGACGCAATTTCAACATCAATGCGCACCCTTGGATAGCGTTCGCCAATCCGGGCAAGAAAACGCGGGATCGGGCCATTGACCAGACTGTCCATGGTCACAATGCGAATATGACCGGTATCGACGCCCTGGAGATGTTTCACATCTGACCACACCCGGCTTTCATCACTTCGCCACCGACGTGCAAGCACAACAAACACCTCCCCCGCGGCAGACAAAGCCATACCCGTCGTTCGGCGTTCGAACAGCTGTACGCCTGCGCGTTCTTCAAGCAGGACAATCTGACGGTCAATTGCGGATGCGGAAACACCGATTGCACGTGATGCCGCCTGAATCGAACCATGTTCGGAGACGGCCTCGACATAAATCAAGGAGCGGGGAATCAGGTGAAGCGCCATCTGTAATCCATTCTAATTTTTCGAATGATACGTTGCTAATTATACTATGGATTGAAACTTGGCAAATACCCTAGGGTTCAATTCATCGCCCACCAAGGAATACCTACTGATGACATTTAGCCTTTCGACTTTGAACACGGTCTCGAAAAAAGATGCCCTCGCGATGATTGAGCCACTTGTGGAGAAATCGCCCTGGGTCGCTGCAGCAGCACTCACCGAGAGGCCATTTTCATCAGACAAGCACGTTGCCAAAGCGTTGGTGAAAGTGATTTTGAGCGAAGACATGCCCAGTCAGGTTGCCCTGTTTAACGCACATCCCGAACTTGCCGGCGCGGAAGCCAAGGCAGGCGTCATGACCAAAGAATCCACAAGCGAACAAGATCGGCTGGGTCTCATGCACCTTTCCAGCCAAGAAGCACAGCAACTTGCCCATCTGAATGCCGCCTACAAGTCAAAGTTTGGTCATCCCTTCATTCTTGCATTGCACAGGGTGCCAGACCGTGAAGCTCTGTTCGAAATTTTCGAACGCCGTCTCAAAATGAGTGAAATCGAGGAACATACGGCAACGCTGTCCGAGATCGCCTCGGTCATCAGCGCCCGCTGCAGACACGCATTTGGAGACCCGTTGCCATCCCAAGTCCCGAACACATTGAAAAATCCGGAGTAAGATCATGAAAGCTTTTCTTCCTATTCTAACCTCCACGATATTGGCCTTTTCGGCCGCGACCGCAGATGCCAAAGATCTGATACGCGTGGCAGGAAATTTCGCAATTGAGCATTCATCCTCACTTGCGATGGGCGTTTTCAAGACCGAACTTGAAAAGCTTTCAAACGGTGAAATCGAGGTCAATATATTCCCTGCGCAACAATTGGGTGGTGCAGCAGAAAACGTTCAGGCCGTGAAGCTGGGTGCGATCGAGCTCATGTGGGTCGGAACGGCTTACCTCACCCGTACAGTTCCGGAACTTGAAGTGATCGGATTGCCCTTCCAGTTTGAAACACGCGAAGAAGCTTTTTCGATTGTTGATGGCCCGGTCGGTGCGGCACTTGATGGCAAAATGGCAGCCGAAGGCATGACATCAATGGGCTATATGGAGCTTGGCTTCCGACAGCTTACAAACAATGTTAAGCCGATCAAAGAGATCGAAGATATCGCGGGTCTGAAAATTCGTCTTCAGCCAAACGAGACCCATTTGGCGACTTTCCGCAAACTGGGCGCCAATCCTGTCGCCATGGATGTGAAGGAACTTTATTCCGCCATGGAACAGGGTGTGATCGACGGTCAGGAAAACCCGTTCGCGATCATCAATGTTGCCGGATACCCGGAAGTGCAGAAATATGTCTCAAACACCGGGCATTTCTTTGACTTCATCTCTGTTGTTGCAAACGAGAAATGGTTCTCGGGCCTTGATGCTGCAAAACAGAATATGATCACAGACGCGATGCACACCGCGGTTTCTTTCCAGCGTGAACTTGCTGCCAAGCAGGACGCAGAAGCGCTCGACAAGCTGACGGCTGCTGGTATGACTTACACAGCGGTATCTCCTGAACTGGCTGCCAAGCTTCGCGAATTGACGTCTTCGGTTGCAGTGGAAACCAAATCCCGACTGGATGCCGAACTGGTCACTCTTCTCGACGCTGAAACTGCCAAATAACATTGATGATGTTCAACACCCAATGAAGCATTTCATTACCATAACTCTTGCGCGCGCCGATCAGGGCGCGCGCATTGCCGTGATCGCCGGTGCGGCGTTAATGATCGTGATTGTCTCGGTCCAGGTGGTCATGCGGTATGTTTTTAATGAATCACTCGATTGGGCGGATGAAGTTTCACGTCTTGCGTTTGTTACGACGATTTTTCTTGCGATACCTTTGGGCATTCCCGATGGAACACATGTCGGCATTGAAATGCTGGTATCGCGTTTTCCCGAAAGAATTCACGCTTTTACCCTTCGCATTATGAGCCTTCTTGCTGCGGGCATGATGATGGTGGTCTGCTACACATCAATCGTCGTTGCATCGGTCACATGGTCAGAACGTCTTGGGTCATTAGACCTTACATCGAGCGTCTTCTTCCTTCCTGTCGCCATAGGGGCCGCTCATTCGGCTCTTCACCTTCTGAAAATGTCGATCTGGGCACCGGAGCCAGCGAAATGAGCCTTTTTGTCATCGGAAGTTTCCTTGCCTTTGCGCTTCTGGGGATGCCTCTTGCTTTTGCTCTGGGCGTCTCCGCACTTGTCGGGCTTTGGTTTTCAGGCTTTGACATTCTGGTGATTGCCCCGCGCGTAATGAATTCGGTGAATTCATTTCCACTGATGTCGATCCCGCTTTTCATGGTTGCAGGCGAATTGATGCTCAAGGGCGGCATTATGGATCGCATCGTCGATTTCGCGAATGCGTTTATCGGACGGATCAGAGGTGGGTTGGCACAAGTCGCGATCATATCAGGTGCCGGATTGGCATCCGTGTCGGGTGCTGCCGTCGCAGATGCTTCGGCCTTGTCTTCGACGTTGGTTCCATCGTTGAAGAAGCAATACGGCCTTGGGTTTTCAACCGGCATTGTCGCTGCCGCAGCAAACCTTGGCCCGATCATTCCGCCATCAGGTGCCATGATCGTCTATGCGTTTATGGCCGGATCAAGTGTATCTGTGGGCGGGATGTTTATGGCCGGTGTCGTGCCCGGACTGATCCTGTTTTTTGCACTCATGATCCTGTGCTGGTTTATTGCCTGGTACCGGGATTACCCGCTGACCGGAAATCCGATTTCACTTGGCAATATCCTAAGGCAACTTCGACGTTCACTGATTGTCTTCATGATGCCTGTTGTGGTCATTGGCGGCATTGTCATCGGCGCCTTTACGCCGACAGAAGGGGCGGCGGTTGGGGTTTGCTATGCCTTGTTTCTTGGCTTTTTTGTCACCCGGAAACTGCGCCTTGCCGACCTTCCTGAAGTCTTGCTCACGGCGGCCAAAACATCGGCACTTGTCGGTGCAATGATCGCGTTTGCCTCAACCGTGACATTCTTGTTCACCATTGATTTGCTGCCGATGCATATCGCATCCATGATGCAAGGACTTACAGAAAGTCCCTTTATCTTTCTGTGCCTGATTTCTTTGATGTTGCTTGTTGTTGGGATGTTTCTTGAATCCAACGCGGCCTATATCATGCTCGTACCTCTTTTCCATCCAATCGCCTTGCAGTATGGCATTGACCCCCTGCATTTCGGTTTTGTTTTCGTTCTTAATCTTGTGATCGGGATGCTAACGCCACCGGTTG
Source organism: Thalassospira sp. (assembly GCF_040218635.1). Taxonomy (GTDB): domain Bacteria; phylum Pseudomonadota; class Alphaproteobacteria; order Rhodospirillales; family Thalassospiraceae; genus Thalassospira. Next base: position 503,458 of record NZ_JAVJRB010000009.1, on the reverse strand, counting down.
GTGTCGTGTTATTCGTTGTCACGGGCATTACGGGCGTCAAAATGGGCGAGTTGGTACGCGAAAGCTGGCCTTTCATCGCCGCAATGTATGCCGTGTTGATCCTGTGCATTCTGTTTCCGGAAGTCGTAACCTGGCTGCCCACGCGGCTTGGCTATTGAGGCGACCGATTAGGTCTGAGCCTCCCCCAGATCAGATCGCAACCCCTGGTTCGCTTTTTAGGACTTCTGTCACAATATAGGTTCGATACCAGATGATGTTGTCATCGGTATCAAAAAGTGCCTCGCACAATGCGGTGTATTCTGCCATATCGCGCATTTGCAGGACCATGACGCCGGTGACTTCGCCGGTCACGACATAACACTGGCGCACGGCATCAAGTTCGCGTGCCTTGCGGATAAAATCCTGACGGTACTGATTGCCGTGACGATGGAATTCAAGATTGATCACAGCCCCCAACGGTCGCCCGATCTGGGCCGGGTCGATCACGGCGACGGTTTTGCGAATGACGCCGGTATCGCGAAGCTTTGCCACCCGGCGCAAACAGGCCGAGGGGGACAGGCCAATTTTCGCAGCCAGATCCGCATTGGCGATATCGGCATTTCCCTGCAATTCTGTCGGGAACCATAATTGATGCGAAAGAGTTTTGTTTAATTTCAATTAGATAAAATTTCACAATTCATGCGAAGAGCTCAAAATGAGTGAGAATGTTTCAAAGTTATTGAGAATCAGCTTATTGGATATTGTATACGTTATTTTTATTTCTTTACCCTAGTCAATCCTGATGCAATTTCACAAATGCTTCTCGCCCAATCTAGTCAGTACAGCCTAGGCCACTGACAAGAAACGTCCGCAATTGATCGCTCTTCAAGACCATGTCTGCCCAAACGTTGTGTCGTGGAGTGGGAAAATGTCTGCCCTGTCGCTTACGTATTGAAGATTCTTTGTTTATCTCGCTTACGCTATTCTCTGGCTCTAAATGTTGATTGGTCTTAGTCATTTGAATGAGATCAAGGTGCGTGTAAAACATAATGCAGAAGGCTTATGTTGGCACACGTTAACGCAGGAAGTCAGACCATGTCTGAACTGGACTACCAGATCGCTTCTACCCATCAGATTCATCAAGATATTGCTGAACGCTTGAATCAATATCGAATTCATCTGGAGTTCACCCAGCAGAAGCTTGCTGATGAGGCCGGTATTTCAGTGCCGACGCTCAGTCGCCTCCTCAATGGCAAAGGTGCAACGCTTGACACATTTCTGCGTGTCCTCCGGGCCATGAGGTTGACGGAGGCCATGGCTGCTTACATCCCGGAACCCCGCAACAGTCCCTTGGCGCCACGACGGGCCAAGCCGATTGCGGACCGTCAGCGTGTCCGGGCTAAAAGCAAAGTGCCGGTTTGGAAGGGCTTTGATGATACGGGCCCAGTATTCGATGATGATTGATCATGTGCGGACGCTATAGCCATATCCTGACTTGGTCAGAAATTCATACCCTCTCCGGCCTGCTCTTTCCAACGCCCGAGGAAGAGCCGACGCGAAATTACAACGTTGCCCCAACCCAGTTTTGTCCAATTGTTGTCAGTGACGGGAGCCATATTTGGGGTGAACGGGCAACTTGGGGGCTTATACCTTTCTGGTGGTCCAAGGACCTGAGTGAAAAGAAGTTCACCACCTTCAATGCCAAAGCCGAGGAAATCACCCAAAAGTCGACTTACAAAGTTCCGGTGCGTCGGCATCGTGCACTGGTTCCGGCCAACTGTTTTTATGAATGGCGTAAAAGTGACAAGCAGCCTTTCGCAATTGGCATCAGGGGAGAGGGCGCGTCTGGGTTTTCACCTTTCTTCATGGCGGGCATATGGACCCATTGGGCCGGTCATTTGAACGCGGCCCCCTTTGAGGCCTATAGCTTTTCAATACTAACAAGGGCTGCTGGTGACGAGATGGCGTTGATACATCCGCGTGAACCGGCGATTTTACTCAAGGAAGAGATTGAGGCATGGTTGAAAGTGCCTTTGGATCAAATTTTGCCGCAAATCCTGCAACCGTTGCCATCTCAATTGCGGCATTATTTTCCGATTGAAAAACGGGTTGGGAAAGTGTCGAACAATGACCCTGACCTGTGGCGCCCCCTCTGCGATTGAGTAGGTAATTTAACATAGCGAAATTGATTCGTTAAACTTCGAAAATCCACTTAAAGGATCAAAATTGATCCGTTAATGTTTGGAGAGGATTGACTAAAAAACGACTGCCCGGCAAAGCGCCAGGCAGTCTTTGTTTGCTCGATGTCACAACCTTGTATCAGGACGCCTTTTTCGCTTCTTTCTGCTCTTGCAGTGTTTCAAGAGCCGGTTTGAGATAGCAGGAAACATAGAAGCACCGCTCTGAGAGTGCTTTTTGGAGTGCGGCTTCCAAGAGCAATTCAAGTTCGGATTTGTGTTTCATCGACTTTCCTCCTTGGAGTGATTGGGCTGGTTGCCCAATTTAGGAAAGCATGAGTTGCGGGAAAACTCGGGTTTGCGCTTTGACAATTCTTTGTCGATGTCGCTCGAACCTGCGCTGTTTGAGAGAGATGATCGGTTTCTTTCCAATTATAAAAAGTTCTGAATGCCTATATTTTTCAGCTTTTTATTCCAAGGCAGTGGTCGATAAAGAAATTTCAGATTTAGAAACAAAACTGCATAATTCGTGAAATCTATTCGCGCGACACTTTCGCTATTCCTCTCTATTCCATGTGAAACATTCATTTCAGGGAGGAGCTAAAGTGGAAAAGTTCATTGGAATCGCAACAGAAAATAAGGTCGTTATACCGCAATTAACTGAGACCGAAGATAGTTGGCGTATTTCATCAACTCTTGACGTGACATACAACGTAAAGATTCATGACAATTTTTTTGAATCAAGTGACCTCGAGTTTCTTCTAAATAAAGAAAAATCCTCTGAAGTTACTCAGTTTATAGTAATTGACGAAAACGTTGATCAATTACACGGAGAACGCATCCGATTGGCTTTTGAAAAAGCCAACATCCCGTTCAAGGTTTTCTGCATGAAGGTCTCAGAGGATTTGAAGCTTCTGGATGGTGCTCTACAAATCGTCGATCAACTGGAAAGTAACGGCGTCTTGCGTCGCAGTAATCCTTTCATCGCAATTGGCGGAGGTGTACTGCTCGACATTGCAGGTTTCGCAGCAAGCCTCTATCGCCGTGGTGTTCCTTATATTCGAATTCCAACCAATCTGATGGCGTTAATTGACGCAAGCTTGGGCGTAAAGACGGCCGTCAATTACGCAGGACGTCGCAATCGACTGGGGACCTATCATCCACCGGCCGAAGCGATTCTTGATAGGAGCTTCCTCACCACGGTTGATGACCGAGATATCTCCAATGGCCTCGGGGAAGTCTTGAAATTGGCTGTGATCAAAGATGCACACCTGTTCAATCTTCTTGAGAACCACGGTCAAACGTTGTGTGAAACCAAGCTTCAAGATGACGTCTGCGCACAAGAGGTCATCTACCGCTCAGTGCATGGGATGCTTGAGGAACTGGCTCCGAACCTATGGGAAACCGAGCTAGAGCGGTGTGTCGATTTTGGGCACAGCTTCAGTCCTTTGGTTGAAATGCGCGCCCTACCTGAGCTTTTGCACGGTGAAGCCGTCGCACTGGACGTCGTTCTTAGCTGCTACCTAGCAGCTCATCGGGGTTTGATTTCTGTTGATGAACTCAACCGGGTCCGGAATACAGCCCAGAATCTCGGTTTAGCACTGTGGCATACAGGTTTTGATGACTTCGAAACCGTTTGGGAGTCACTTCAAGATGCGACACGTCACAGAGACGGAAAACAAAGGTTACCGTTGCCCTCGGGTCTTGGTGACTATTGCTTCGTCAATGATGTTACGCAGGCAGAACTGAAGCGAGCACTCACTGCAATGAAGCAGGCAGGAGCGCAGAATGTCTGAGGGAATGAAGGCAGTGTTTGCGCATAGACTGCTTACTGAATGCCTGAGAATAGCTCGGAATCAGGACCATTCAGTTGCTGTGGCGATCGTTGATGACGGTGGCAATCTCATGGCCTTTCAGCGTCACGAAAATGCGTTTCTCGCAGCAACGGACGTCTCAATCGCGAAAGCAAAGACGGCTCATGCGTTTCAGCGATCAACTGCTGAGATGCAACAAACTCTCGAAGAAGGCAAGTTTTCATATTTGAGTTTGCCATCTGCAGTGCCGTTGGCAGGTGGCATGCCTATCGTGGTCAACTCCCGATGCATCGGCGGATTGGGAATCTGCGGAGCCCCATCTGCAGTTGATCAGGAAATAGCGATAACCGCCCTCTCCACAGTGGTTTCCAATTGAGCTTGGTAGGCAGGAATGTTCACGAATAAATCTGTTCTGATAACGGGTGCAGGATCAGGCATTGGCCGGGCTGTTGCACTCTCATTTGCCCAAGCAGGGGCGGATACGATCCTCACAGGTCGTCGAGAGGCGACCTGTGAGGAAACTGCCGATCTGATCAGGGAAGCAACCGGTAAACACCCTCTCGTCGTTGCATGTGACGTCAGTCGGGAAGAAGACGTCAGTCATCTTTTTTCACGACTAGATGCCCAGTTTGGCGCTTTGGACATCGCATTTTTTAATGCTGGGATTGGTGCTGCTGGACGAATCTCTGAGCAGGAGCTTGGGGACTTTCAAACAGTCTTCAAAGTGAATTGCATCGGGTTATGGCTCTGCATGAAGCACTGTCTCAAACGAATGGAACAACAGGGTTCTGGCGTCATTGTCAATAACCTCTCTGTGCATTCAATGCGGACAATTTTCGAGGGAACTGCAGCATACACTGCGTCAAAGCATGCAGCTCTTGCGCTCACAAAGTCTGCCGCCCTTGAATCTGCAGCTTACGGCGTTCGCGTAAACGGGGTCGCTCCTGGACCCATTATGACTGAGATGCTTGTGCAATCAGCTGACACGGTCGGCGGTGTTGAAGGATGGGCCAGCCGCATTCCGCAAGGACGTGTAGGTCAACCCGAAGAAATCGCTGCTGCAGTGCAGTGGCTGGCCAGTGACGCGGCTTCTTTCGTCAATGGCGCAATTTTGAATGTCGATGGCGGCTTCCTCGCTGCGTAAGGAAAAAACGAGTTATGATTTGGATTGGCCTTGGGCTATTCGCCGGGTTGCTGCTGGGCACCTATGACTTCTTCACGAAGTTCGCATTACGTGAAAAAAGCGTTCTGGAAGTGGTTTTTCTGTCATCGATAATTGGGTCGATCCTCTGGATACCCTTCTTTTTTGTTCCGGATGGGCTCGTAGCGGTATTGGACCCGATAGGTCTGTACCCGAAGCATTTCAGCTGGCTTGAACAGCTGGCCGTTCTTCCGAAATCACTTCTAATGGTAGGAACCTGGATACTGTCCTACTACTCCGTGAAGTCATTGCCGTTGTCTATTTCGGCGGGTGTGCGTGCTTCTGGGCCGATTTGGACAGCTTTCGGTGCGGTCTTACTTCTTGGAGAGGTGCTCACTGCAACCCAGTGGCTGGGTATCTTCGTTGCGACTTGTGCTTACTACTACTTTTCTTTGATCGGCAAGAAGGAGGGCATCTCCTTTCACGGCAACGTTTGGGTGCTATGCATGTTGGCTGCGACAGTTATGTCGTCGGCAAATGCCCTCTACGATAAACACATAATTGTCAATATGGGACTGGATCTGGCATCGGTCCAAGCTTACTCGGCGGTACAGCGTGCATTGATCGCGCTTGCATTACTTCCTTGGATTTTCCGCGGGCTGGAAGTCCGTAGCCTCATTGCACGTAATTGGGCCATTCCGGCAATTGCTGTCACATATGTTTTGGCTGAGTTCATTTACTTGTGGTCGGTCAACTCAGAGGGCGCGATGATCTCCGTGATCTCAATTCTGCGGCGTACCAACCTGATCATGGTTTTTGGATTGAGTGCCGTATTTCTGCGAGAGAATTTCATCGAACGTAAGATTCTTGCCATCGCTGGTGTGCTGGTCGGCATCATTCTCGTGATTTTGCGTTAATCCATGCAGCCAATCAAACACAGCTCTCAAATGAGTTCTTTGCAAGTTCGACTTCGAGCTGATGATCCAATAGGCGGATTCAGAAGGAAGGCTGGTGAGAGAAAGTCTCACCAAACTTCCATTCGAAATCAGGTCGCGGACAAGCGATCCACGTACCAAAGCGATGCCTTCGCAACACATAGCGGCGTCAATCATCAAAGCGGTGTCGGTAAATGTCAGTCTGTGCGACTTGTCAGGTATGGCAAAGCCGTGAAGATCCAGCCAGGGCGTCCAAGGTTGACGCTTGTGCTCAATCAGCGTGGCCGTCCTGATGACGTCTGCGAGGTTGCTGACATTGAGCGAGTCAAGATAGGTGCGGTTCGCGACCGGAAACCATTCGTCGTCCATCAGTTTTTCGTAAACGAAGTCGTCATTGGGCATCCTCCCGAACCGCACCGAGATGTCCGCCTCTCCCTTCTCGATATTGGCAAGTCGGGTTGTAGAGTTGATTTCCAGCAAAATGTCCGGCCGCGCTTTCTGAAATTTGACAAGCCGTGGCAGCAACCAAAAGCGCGCAAAGGATGGGAGGATACTCAACTTGACCTTCTCCCTGTGTGTCCGGATAGCGCGGACCGCACTGTCAATACAGGACAGCCCGTCAGTGATCTGATCGAGGAAGCGAACTCCCTCCAGAGTCAATTCCACCGATCGCGTGTGTCGCTCAAAGAGCACAACGCCCAGAAATTTCTCAAGCTCGCGGATGCGATGACTGATGGCACTCTGCGACACACACAATTCTTCGGCAGCAGCGCCAAAGCGCTGGTGCCGCGCAACCGCTTCGAATGCGACCAAGAATTGTATTGGCGGAATTCTATTAAATTTTTGTGACATTTTGGTCTTATAAACCTGAGAACCCAGCGATGTATATGATTGGAATTGATCTAGGCGGAACAAAAATTGAAGCGGTTCTGTTCGACCAAAGCTTCCGCGAACTAGATCGCGTGCGTTTTGAAACGCGCCAACAGGACGGGTACCGCGCTATATTGCAGAGAATTGCTGGGGTATGCGAGCAGCTGACATCTGGCAGGACACTGGGGCAGTACTCAATTGGAATTGGAACACCAGGATCAATCGCCAGAGATAGTGGTGTGGTGCGCTACTCCAACATTCAATGTGTGAATGGCGAACGTTTGGATCGCGATATCAGCACCTTGCTCAACCGCCCAGTAGTCATAGAAAACGATGCAAACTGCTTCACACTGGCCGAGGCTCGTCTAGGTGCCGGAGAAGCGCACAAGTCAGTTTTCGGAATGGTTCTGGGCACCGGATGTGGTGGCGGTCTCGTGATCAACAATCAGTTGATTCAAGGAGCCAATGGGATTGCCGGCGAATGGGGACATTCCGTTTTTGATCCTGCGGGACCGACTTGCTATTGCGGACGTCAAGGGTGTGTTGAGCGTTACCTGAGTGGAAATGCCCTGGAAGGGCAGTATCAGGAGATAAAAGGTCACCACCTATCTCTTGCTGATATCGTCACGGCTTCTGGCAGTGGTGACGAGATAGCACGTGGGGTCATGTCCCGGTTCGTAGATGTTTTCGCGCGTGCCACGGCAAACCTGATCTCCGTCCTGGACCCTGATGTGATTGTCTTGGGCGGGGGATTATCGAAAATCTCCACCGTTTACGAGCAGGCAATTCCGAGGGTTGCAAGTTGCATCATGAATGCATCCGTTCGAACGAAAATTGTTTCCAATGTGCTGGGCGCGGAGGCCGGCGTGATCGGGGCTGCTATGCTGGGAGCGGACACGAAATGAGGTTGAACTCGTTATGTAAACCAGCGTCAGCTCTAACGATCGGTGGCGCGACGATTGATGTTATTTTGCCCGTTGTCGACAGCAACATCGCCCTTGCAGGAAAGCATGATGTGCCGTTCATAAACTTTGCCGCTGGCGGCGGCGCGGTCAATGCTGCAACGGTTCTCAACAAGCTTGGTCGAAATGTTTCTGCGTACTGCGCAATTGGAGATGACCCAGAGGGTGAACTGCTCTGTGCGAGACTTACGCAAGTAGGCATCTCGCTCGATAAGGTCGAAATTATCGAGAACGCAAAGACAGGACGCGCAGTGATTTCTGTCCAGAAAGATGGCGATGTGGCAATTTTTGCTGATCGAGGAGCAAACCTGTCGCTTGATGGAAAAGCTCTGACAAAACAAGTTCATACAGACCTTCTCTATATCAGCTCAGTACCCGATTTAGCGTTGGAGAGTATCTTCGACTTTATTTGTCATATAGCGCCCGAAGATATGTCTGTGGCCTGGAACCCGGGCTCTGGTCAAATTCGTAGTGGTGGCTCAGTGTTTACCAAACTTCTCGAATGCACCGATATCTTGCTGATGAATGCTGAAGAAGCAGCAACAGTGCTGAATCTGCAAAGAGGTCAAATGGTAACCTCGTCGGCGAAAGAATCATGTTTAGAGCTCATGCGAGGATCAAAGGCGCATGTTTGCATTACAGATGGTGCCAATGGAGTCTGGATTGGAAAGAATGGTGAGATCTTTCATCAATCCGCGTTCTCAGGCCGTGTCGCAAGTGCTGTTGGAGCTGGCGATACATTCGGCGCTACCTTTGCTCATTTCATTACCAATGGCGTCGAACCGCGACAGGCGGCCCGCTGGGCTGTCCATAATGCGCATGCAAGTTTGGCCGGATATGACGCTGTATCTCAGTCACTGTCAGAGAAGACATTGGCCAATCGAGTGGCGTCGTAAGTGTATTGGATGAGTTAGGAGTTTTGCACATGCCTTTGAAACCTGTCAGACGATCTGTGTGCGGATTGGAAGAGCTTGAATCCTATAGGGAGAGCTCAGTAACCCATGTTCTTTCGCTTTTGGATCCCGGACGTGACGTCGGAAATTCACTGTCTAAATTTGCCTTAACTGAGCACAAGGTGATCCACTTTCATGACATCATTGAAGCTTGCCCGGATTACGTTTTACCGCAACCAGAGCACATCTCTGAGATTTTGACATTCGGTCAGACTCCTTTGGACAGTGCGAATGATGATTTGGGAAACCATGTCTTGGTGCATTGCTTCATGGGGGTATCAAGATCAACTGCTGCAATGATCACTCTTATGGCGCAATCTCATCCTGAATGGTCGGCGGATGAGCTTTTTGCTGAGTTGCGTACCATGCGCCCACGAGCTTGGCCGAACTCATTGATTATTGCTTATGCCGATGAACTTCTTGAGCGCCAAGGGACACTAAACACGGCTCTTAGGCGGCATTATCATTTGCAACTGGAAAAATATCCGGAGCTTGGTCCGTGGATGGTTGATTTAGGTCGTCAGCGAGAAGTTCATTTGGCAAGTCAGCAACATGGAATACGAAACTGAAGAATTCGAAGTCCAGTGAACAGGACAAGAGGTAAATATTTTGTCTGGAACCATCTAAATAATAAGGAACGAAAGTGTGACTCTAGAAATTTCAACCGCAGAACTGGAAATCAACGGGGAGCCAACTGGACGCAGATTTGCAGACTTCGTAAATTGGTTCTATGACTGCATTGATACACCCGTTTTACGTGGCACCGTTCTTGAATTCCTTTTGGTCGACTATCTGATCAAAAATGCGGCCTTGATAGCTGGGGATCGAATGTCTTTTCACACAGGATTTCCAGTACAATCTCAAAAGTCTCTTGAGAAAAGCTTACGCAAATATTACGCAACACAACCCCATGGTGATGTGTTTGATGTTCAGTTGCATTGGGGCATCACGGTCGAAATTAAAACTACTTCGAGTACGGACTGGTCCATCGCGAAAACTTCCAGCTGGGATATCTGGATCGATGAAAACCTCAAGGACGTGAGCAAAGGATTTCAGGCTCAATATTATGTTCTTGCAAAACTCGATGGCGATGGGGTGAAGAAAAATTTAACCTCAGTTGACTTTGGTAACCTGGATTTTTATGTGCTGAGTGGTCGAGAGCTCGACCAGAGAGCAAACGGGAACAGCATTGGCTTGAACCGCTTTTTGGATGGACTAACCCCCCTGTAATATTTCAAACTTGGCTGCAGAAACAGGTAGGATTGTTAATGCCGAGTTGGAAAGAATTCGAGCGAAGTTTTGCCCTGATCGGATTCGTTTGAGCTATCAGCAAGAAGGTTGCATTCCAATTGCGCGTCACACATCCGACGGCATTCAATGTGCATGGTATAAGATGCCAACTGACCGTGAAGCGATCGAAGAGGTCACGAAGGCTTTGGGGAATAATGCGGCTCTTAAACAAAAGAGAGACCTTTATGGTCAGTTATGGGAAAAGCGCGAAGAGATATCATGGCCGTGGGTTGATACGTACGACCCTAGCCCCAGAGACTGGGCTGTTGCAGGGCTTCTCTATCTTGATCATCGCGATCAGAAACAGCTTGAGACCGAATAAGGGATAAACCGAAGAAGAGCCGACCATGTTGATGGTATAATCAATGCTTCTGACTGCAATCCCTGTTCAGATAAGTGTGTATTGGTAGCGCCTGCTATTTCCAAAAGTCGAAGCATGCCTGATAGGGTTATTAGGCTTAACATGGCCTGGGTTTGGCACAGTCTTCAAAGATAAATCTGACCCTATGAAAGAGCCGAAGTTCGCCGATAATTGGCGGACTTCGGTCGATGTTTGCGGGGAGGCTTATAGCCAAATGTTACCGACAGCCCAGAGTGTTGATAGTGGTGCGGTCCGGTGTACTATCAAGGGACGTTTCACGTGCCGGTAGGATGGTACTTTCTCGCGATCCGCTACCGGTTCATGCCAAGCCTACCCGTGAAGTAATAGCGGAAAGTTTCGGGTCGTTTCATTACCTCGAACATTTTGGCTGACAATGTGCTTGTGGAGTTTCGAGACCATCATTTTTTGACTAACAGGCCGATTAAACAGGCGTGTTTTCAGAGAAAGTTAATGTCTAGTGGTGTCACGGGGATCAACGCTGACGAGCTTGATACATGGCTTTGGCCGCTATGTGGCCACACCTCCAGAAAGCGCTTCACAGTAAAAAGGTCGCCCTGAGTTCCGTTCAGCATGAGCATCAGTGGAGATTGTCCTGTGAACACGAAGCCCTCATGCGGCCCTGTCAACCAAGTCACCGCCGCGCCTGGTTCTGGGAACAAGGTGGTGAGCAGTTTATGTGTCAGGTGCCACAAAAGGTGACATTCGACTTCGTTCGAAATCAATGACTTAGAATTACCGGTTGCCAGATAAGTTGGCATGGATTGCCACATAAGCTGACAAAAATCTGCAGGATTGACAGAGAAGATGTCATTTTTCTCAAAGTGCTTTTCCACAGAAGAGATTTGTGGATTTAGTACAGCAGATACGTTTGCAGGCTGGGCCTTGAACCTGCTCTCATTCACATTTCGCTTGCTGGTTGATCGTCCCTCAATGAAACGAGTTCATTACTTGTCACGCTTGGTTCAGCAACGACTTGAACCAATCTCAATATCCACAGGTTCTCTGCAATCGATTTACGGGCCGGCTCCTTCACACTTGACCACTATCAAGAATCAAGAACCCACAAGGGAATATGAGAAGCATTATGGAAAAAATGCTTCGCACATTTCTGTCTCTTCTTATAGCACTGTCTCTGACGGGAACAGCCGCTGGTCAGTCTTTTGCTCAGGCGGCGAAGCACTTTGTAGGCTCTGACCTTATTGCTATTACAATCTGTAGCGGTGATCAGACCTCCAAAACAATTTTGATCGACCAGAACGGAAACAAAGTTCCCGAACCTGTCGAATGCGATTGCCCGAATTGCGCGCATTGCCTGACCGGGTCTGTATTCAAACTTCCCGACACTCTTTGCGCAACCGAACTCGACCGCACAGTCATCCTGAAGATCATTCCCCTGTCATTCGACCGCACAGGTGCATCCCGCGTTGCACCTGCGACGGCGCGCGCGCCTCCGCACAAGGTTTGAATCATGAATACGCCACCTCTCCCACTTCATCCTCAGACGGCCCCCCACCTGCGCCGACCGATCTCCAACCTGTTGTGGCTTCTGGTTCTGGTAGTTGTTTTTATTCTTTCTGCGATGCTGTGCGTTTCCCCCGCAAATGCACAAACCAAACCTGTACTGGCACAGTTCATTGACAAGGTCCCCGCCGCATCATTGGTTGAGGGTGCGGATGGATATGGCCCCATTCAAAAAGACGCCCCCGTCGCCCCAGTTCTTAAGAACGGTGGCCAGATCGGTTGGGCTTTTATCACTTCTGATTTTGTCGGCACCACCGGGTATTCCGGGAAACCGATCCATGTGATGGTCGCTGTCGACCAAGATGCAAGGATCATCGGTGTCAAACTGGTCAAGCATTCCGAACCAATTGTTCTGATCGGCATCCCAGAAGCGCGTATCGCTGCATTGACCGAGGGATATGTCGGTTTTGATCTGGTTGCAGCAACAAAAGATGCTGACCATGACCTGAATATTATTTCCGGTGCAACCGTTACCATTATGGTCATAGATGACTCGATCCTGCGCTCGGGCATCAAGGTTGCACGCTCGCTCGGACTGGGTGGGTTGAGCGTCCCGGAAACTTCAAACGTACCACAGTTTGAAATCAAAACAGACGCAACGGCCCCAAAAGACTGGTTCACCCTGGTTGGTAACGGCACGCTGCGTCGTATGTCGCTTGATGTTGGTCAGATTAACGACGCCTTTGCTGCGATGGACGACCCAAGAGCACTTGAGCGACCGATTGAAGATCTGACCAAAGAAACCTTCATCGACATGTATGTAACACTTGTCAGCATTCCAGCAATTGGCAAGGCAACACTCGGCGAGCGAGGTTACAACAATCTGAAAGCTTGGCTCAAGGATGGTGAAGAAGCGATTCTTGTAACCGCCCGAGGACAATATTCATTCAAGGGATCGGGATATGTCCGTGGAGGATTGTTTGATCGCATCCAGCTTATCCAAAACGATATGTCGGTCCGTTTCCGTGACCGTAATCATCGCCGTGTCGGTGACATCATGGCTGAGGGCGCGCCTGCACTCACCGAGATGGATCTGTTCAAGATCCCCGCAGAAAGCAGCTTTGATCCGACCCTGCCGTGGCGTATCGAGCTCCTTGTTCATCGTGATATCGGTGCGATTGAACGTCTCTACACCACTTTTGATATCGGCTGGCAGCCGCCCGCCAACTACCTTAGCAAGATAGCTCCGCCTGCGCCTGTGGCAGATGCATCAACGGGTGCTGAATTCGCAAATGACGAACAGGCTGCCAAAACCGCCCTTTGGCGCAGGATCTGGGGCGACAAAGCTGTCGAGATTATTGTGCTCAGCATCATGCTGGTTGTCCTGACCGCTGCGTTCTTCTTCCAGGGGCTGCTGACACGCTCGGCCAAGTTTACTTTCTGGTTCCGGATCTGCTTCCTGACAGTAACACTTGTGTTTCTGGGTTGGTATGCCAACGCGCAGCTTTCGGTCGTCAACCTGATGGCGCTCACAAATTCGCTGGTCACCGACTTCACATGGGAAGCCTTCCTGCTGGATCCGCTGACCTTTATTTTGTGGTTCTCGGTTGCGGCATCCCTGATTTTCTGGGGACGCGGGGCGTATTGCGGCTGGTTGTGCCCATTCGGTGCGCTTCAGGAACTGACCAACCGGATTGCCAAGTTCTTCCATGTTCCGCAATGGACCGTGCCTTGGGGCCTGCATGAACGGCTATGGGCGTTGAAATACATCATTTTCCTTGGCCTTTTCGGCACCATGCTGGCGTCCCTTGATCAGGCAGAAAAACTTGCCGAGGTCGAACCTTTCAAGACCGCCATCATCCTTAAATTTGATAGGGCATGGCCGTTTGTTCTTTATGTCCTTGTGCTTCTTGGTGCCGGACTTTTCGTCGAGCGTTTCTATTGCCGCTATCTGTGCCCGCTGGGTGCGGCACTGGCAATCCCGGCACGCATCCGAATGTTTGACTGGCTCAAACGCTACAAGGAATGCGGCAGTCCCTGCCAGAACTGCGCACATGAATGCATGGTTCAGGCCATTCACCCAACAGGAGAAATCAACCCGAACGAGTGTCACAACTGCCTTCACTGTCAGGTGCTGTATCAAAGCGAAAAAATATGTCCGGTCGTGATCAAGAAACTCAAGCGGCAGGAAAGCCTCTTGGCGAGCATGGAAGGCGCACAAAAAGCGCTGAACCGGGCCCAGACGACAAAGCAAAATCCCAAGGAGAAATCATGATGTCTGACAACACACCCAAATCCGGAATTTCCCGGCGTGATCTTTTCGGCGTTGCCGCAGGTGGTGCTGCTTTTGCCGGTGCGGCAGGTGCTGCACGACTGGCAATGGTCGGCGGAGCCACTGGTGCGGCAACAGCCCTCTCGGTAGGAAGTGCCCATGCTTCAGCCGGATCCGAAGCAAGCCTCGCACCAGGGCAGCTTGATGAATATTACGGCTTCTGGTCTTCAGGACAAACCGGTGAAATGCGCATTCTGGGCATCCCCTCCATGCGTGAGCTGATGCGGGTACCTGTTTTCAATCGCTGCTCTGCAACCGGTTGGGGGCAAACGAATGAAAGCCTGAACATTCTAACCGAGAACATGCTGCCCAAAACCAAGGATTTTCTCGCCGCAAACGGCAAGAAAATTCATGATAACGGCGACTTGCACCATGTCCATATGTCCTTCACCGAGGGCAAATATGACGGGCGCTTCCTGTTCATGAATGACAAGGCAAATACACGTGTTGCGCGTGTGCGTTGTGATGTCATGAAAACCGACAAAATTCTGGAAATCCCGAACGCCAAGGCCATTCACGGCCTGCGCCCGCAAAAATGGCCACGCACCAATTATGTCTTTGCCAATGGCGAAGACGAAACGCCGATGGTCAATGACGGCAAGGTGCTTGATGATCCGTCACAATATGTGAACTTCTATACGGCAATCGACGCTGATGAAATGCAGGTTGCCTGGCAGGTTATGGTATCGGGAAATCTTGATAACACCGATGCCGATTACGAAGGAAAATATGCCTTTTCGACCAGCTACAACTCGGAAATGGGTATGAACCTTGCGGAAATGACCGCATCCGAACTTGATCATGTGGTGGTGTTCAACATCAAGGAGATCGAGAAAGGCATCGCTGCTGGTGATTTTATCGAACTGAACGGCGTCAAAGTCATCGACGGCCGCAAAGGCAAGAACAAAAACTATACCCGTTATATTCCAGTTCCCAACAGTCCACATGGCTGTAACATGGCACCGGACAAGAAACATCTTTGCATTGCGGGCAAACTATCCCCGACCGTTTCGGTGATTGATGTTACCAAGCTTGATGCCGTGTTCTATGATGGGGCAGAACCGCGTTCTGTCGTTGTCGCGGAGCCGGAACTGGGTCTTGGTCCGCTACATACCGCCTTTGATGGCAAGGGCAATGCTTTGACGACCTTGTTCCTCGACAGCCAGGTGGTCAAATGGAACATTGAGAAAGCTGTGCGCGCCTATGCCGGTGAACAGGTTGATCCGATCATCAAAAAGGTCGATGTCCACTATCAACCGGGTCACAACTCCACCTCCATGGGCGAGACACTCGAAGCAGATGGAAAATGGTTCATTTCGATGAACAAGTTCTCCAAGGACCGCTTCCTGAATGTCGGGCCGCTCAAGCCCGAGAACGAACAGCTGTTTTCGATGCAGGGCGACGACCTTGTCCTGATGCATGATGGCCCGACATTTGCCGAGCCTCATGACTCGATCATTGTTCACCGTTCCGTGGTCAATCCGCTAAGCGTCTGGGACCGTCAGGACCCGATGTGGGCCAAAACCCGTGAACAGGCCGAAGCCGATGGTGTCGATATTGATGACTGGACTGAAACTGTCATCCGTGATGGCAACAAAGTCCGTGTCTATATGAGTTCGTCGGCCCCGACATTCACCCTTGAATCCTTCACGGTCCAGGAAGGTGACGAAGTAACCGTCATCATCACCAACATGGACGATATTGATGATCTGACCCACGGCTTTACCATGGGCGATCATGGTGTGGCATTCGAAGTCGGCCCACAGGCAACTGCGTCGGCAACCTTTGTCGCGTCCAAGCCGGGTGTTTACTGGTACTACTGCCAGTGGTTCTGTCATGCGCTGCACATGGAAATGCGCGGACGCATGTTTGTTGAACCAAGGAGCTAACCTGTGATGTTGCGCTCCTTCGTGATGTGTTTGGTGCTTATTGTCCTGCCGCTACAGGTTTTTGCGGCGGTTCGATCTGTGCCGTCAACCGAAGGAGCGCTAACATCGGCCATCGTCGATGCACGCCCGGGGGATGTGTTGTTGCTTGACCCCGGCCCCCATCAGGGACCGGTAACCCTCGACAAATCCATCACGATTGATGGTCAGGGCAAGGCAAAACTTCACGGAGACAAAACCGGAAGTGTTATTTCGGTAACCGGCAAGGATATCACCATTCGCGGCCTTGAAATTGCCAGGTCAGGTTCGTCACATGAAACAATCGATTCTGGCATTCAACTGCATCGCACGGCGGCCCGTATTCTGATCGAGGACAATCATATCCTCGGCAATCTTTACGGGGTCGATATTCACGGTGCCAGAAATGTCACTGTTCGGGCCAATACAATCATTGGCCGACTTGACCATCGCATAAATTCGCGTGGCAATGGCATATATGTCTGGAACGCTCCGGGAACACTGGTTGAAAACAACAATATCCGGTTTGGCCGCGATGGTATTTTCGTCAATACATCCAATCGCGGGGTGTTTCGCGGCAATCTGATCCGCGATCTGAGATTTGCCGTGCATTACATGTACGCACATGATTCCGAAATCTCGGAAAATGTATCCATCGGCAATCATCTTGGTTTTGCGTTGATGTATTCAAACCGCATCACGGTGCGCGACAACATGTCACTTGCCGATCGCGATCAGGGGTTGATGTTGAACTATACCAACAAATCCGATCTGGTCGGAAATCTGGTAAGCGGAACCGGCGGGAAATGCCTGTTCATTTATAACGCCCATCGCAATCTGATTGGTGACAACCGTTTTGAGGGATGCGGGATCGGCATTCATTTTACCGCCGGTTCCGAAAGAAATGCCATGGTTGGCAATGCCTTCATCGCCAATCAGACTCAGGTCAAATATGTCGGAACCCGTGATGTGGAATGGAGTTTCGATGGCCGCGGGAATTTCTGGTCAGATCATCCGGTATTCGATCTTGATGGCAATGGCATTGCCGACAGCCGTTTCCGGCCAAATGATCTTGTGGATCATATTTTATGGTCACAACCTGCGGCTGGAATGCTTTTAGGGTCCCCTGCGGTTCAACTGATCCGTTGGAGCCAGGCCCATTTTCCCGCCACGTTACCGGGCGGGGTTATCGACAGCTTTCCGTTGATGAAACCAATCGACATTCCGATTCCTGAAAAAATCATCCCTCTTGAAAAGGCTGCTCGCGCCAATCCTGTCTGGCTGCGTGAAAGGACTGAAAATGTGTCTGACCCTCTCGCAAGTCACTAAACACTATGATGATCATACTGTTCTTGATGCGGTCAGCTTTAATGTTGCTGCAGGTGAACGTGTTGCATTGCTGGGCCACAACGGTGCAGGCAAGTCAACATTAATGAAAATCATCCTTGGTCTCATTCCGGCGGATGCGGGAAATATCTCGGTGCTTGGTGCCGAACCCGGCAGTCATGCGGCACGCACCCAAACAGCCTATCTGCCAGAGAATGCATCCTTCCATCCTTCACTGACCGGGAGTGAACAGCTTGGCTACTATCTTCGACTGCGGGGGGAGGATGCCAAACAGGCAGCAGTGCTTCTTGATCGGGTCGGGCTGGGCCCGGCGGCAAACCGTCGGATTGGAACATATTCCAAAGGGATGCGCCAACGTGTCGGATTGGCGCAGGCATTGATTGGCAAGCCGAAGCTCCTGATCCTTGATGAACCCACCAGCGGGCTCGATCCGGTTTCCCGACGGGAATTCTATATCATTCTTGATGAACTTGCTGCAAAGGGAACAGCAATTCTTCTGTCTTCTCATGCTCTTACAGAAGTTGAAGCCAGAACCGATCGGATTGTCATTTTGTCATCCGGCGTAATGGTGGCAAACGATACTTTGGCAAATCTGCGTCGACGGGCTTCACTGCCCATCCGGCTTCAGGTTTCCACACAAGACGGCAAGGCCGACGAGGTCGCCCGGAAACTTTCAGGGGAACGCAGCAACGGCGTGATGGTCGATCTGGTTTGTAATTCCGAAGAAAAACTCGCGCGTCTTGGTGATATTTCAGCTCTTGGGCCATTGGTTGATGATGTTGATGTCATTCAGCCAAGTCTGGAAGACATTTACAGCCATTTCAGTAAAAGGGGGAACGTATGAATCGGATTTTGGCGTCGGCACGAACCGAATTCATCATTGCCCTTCGAAACCGGTGGGTCACGATTTCGGTTGTTATGATGGTGCTGTTCTCGCTTGTGTTATCTGCGGCGGGTAGCGCCCCGACCGGCGTCCTTGGTGCTGATAGGTTGTCGGTTACAGTCGCCAGTCTGACGTCGCTTGCGGTGTATCTTGTCCCATTGGTCGCGCTTTTGATGTCTTTTGATGCCATCGCGGGCGAGGTCGAACGGGGCACCTTGTCGCTTGTTCTGACCTATCCCGTGGCCCGTGGTGAACTGGTTCTTGGCAAATTTGTCGCTCATCTTACGATATTGGCCATTGCCGTTGCCGCCGGTTACGGTGTTGCCGCCATCGCTGCCATTGTAACCGACCCGAATGCATCGGTGGGCTTTCCGGCACTGATCCGTTTGTTCTGGTCGTCTCTGCTTCTCGGGGCGACTTTCCTTGGGATTGGTTATGGCATATCGGCTATGGCACGAAGGCCCGGTGCAGCAGCGGGATTGGTGATTGGGCTATGGCTTGTTCTGATCGTTCTGTATGACCTTGGTTTGCTGGCGGCCATTGTTGCGGATGATGGCGGAAACTTTACAACGCAATATTTCCCCTGGCTGTTGCTGGGTAATCCGGCTGATGCCTTTCGTATTTATAACCTTGCGGTATCGGATGCCACCGCCGCGGCAGCCGGTTTGACAGGCGCTGCCAACAGCATTCCGGCCGTACATGCCCTGATATCCATTCTGGTTTGGCCGGTTGTTGCCTCGACAATTGCCTGGCTGACTTTCAGGAGGGTGACGCCATGAAAGCTGGTTTGAACCCGTTATCAATCCTATTCGCTGCGGGCTGTCTGATGGTCCTTGCTGGTTGTCAGAAACAGGTAGAGAAGAACATGCCGTCACCGGTCGCCATGACCGAGGAAGCTGTCGGGCATTTCTGCCAAATGAACATACTGGAGCACCCTGGTCCCAAGGCACAAATTCATCTGGAAGGTTTGCCATATCCCCTGTTTTTCAGTCAGGTTCGCGACGGCATCGCCTATGAACGCCTGCCCGAACAAAACTATAATATCAGCGCAATCTACGTCAGCGACATGTCTACGGCCATTAGCTGGGATGATGTCGGTTATGAAAACTGGATACCGGCAGCCACCGCATATTATGTCGTCGCCTCCGACAAGACCGGGGGCATGGGGGCATCGGAACTTGTCCCCTTCTCCGATCAGGACGATGCCAAGAAATTTGCCACCCGCCATGGCGGTCAGGTAATGCGCCTTGATGACATTTCTGACGCACTGGTTTTAAACAGCGCCCCTATTGCGCCATCTGCCAAAACGCGCGAAACCGCTGCGGCCCCAGATAGTGACGATTATCGTGCGCGTCTGGAAAAACTTCGCAAAGATTGAGGTCCACCATGCCCGAATTTTCACGCCGCCGCTTTCTGACGATCTTTGCTGCGGCAGGTACATTTTCAACTGTACCCTTTGCATCACAAGCTCAGCATCCGGTCCGCACATGGAAAGGCATTGCAATGGGCTCAGCCGCCTCGATCAGCCTGTCGCACCCCAATGCGGACGAAGTACTTTCACGTGCAACCCGTGAACTGGAACGACTGGAAAATATCTTTAGTCTCTATCGGAAAGATTCCACTCTCGCACAGTTGAACCGAAATGGTGTGATTGACGCGCCACCTTTCGAATTTCTGGAATGTCTGGGAGTGTGCGGCACCATAAATCGGGCAAGTGGAGGACTTTTTGATCCAACGGTTCAATCGCTTTGGGACCTATATGCGCAAAATTATTCACAAGGGCGGCCCCCCAAGGATGCATTGATCCGCGAAACACTCTCACGGACAGGCTGGGACAAAGTTGTCATCAACCAGAGCAGGGTAAGCTATAAAAAACCGAACATGGCAATGACCCTTAATGGGATAGCCCAAGGCTACGTTGCTGACCGCATAGCCATGATGCTTCGACATAACGGATTGAACAACGTCCTGATCAATACCGGGGAATTCGCAGCAATCGGCGGTCATCCCGATGGCCAGGACTGGCATATTTCGATTGATACCGGTTTAGGTATCCGAAAAGAAAAGGTCTTTTTGCGTGACGATGCTTTGGCCACATCATCGCCAAACGGCACATTCTTTGATCAGGCGGGCCTTGTCGGACACATTCTGGACCCGCGCACAGGACGCCCTGCACCCGCACGCCGTGAGACCGTTAGTGTTACCGCACCAAAGGCTGCAGTTGCAGACGGGTTAAGCACCGCCATATGCCTGATGAACAAGACCAAAGCTGAAAAACTGCTTGAACAGTTCCAAGGCGCAAAAATGGTCTGACTTTGGCAAGCGAACCCGATACGTTTTTATAGCGATTACTGACAGGATTATGCGTCCTCTGTAAGTGCGAAGGTGTGACATGCGCCCCATCCGAACAGAATTTGTTGCTTTGTTTCTACTCGCCGGCTGCGTATCACTGTTGGCCGTGCCACTTCAAGTTCTTTCGTCGGTTCCTCATGACCAACAAATCCTTGCGTTAATACCGCTCCCCCAACGGCCGTTCTGGCACGGGCATGAGATGCTGGTCGGATACAGTCAGGTCGTTCTGGGGGGATATTTGCTGACGCGGCCGCGGAATGAAATCATCAGACTTTTTATTCTGCTATGGATTGTCGCACGCGGCACGATCTTTATTCCGGGTCAAACCGGTACCTACCTTGGCTTTGCAACCAACATTGCCGTGTTCGCAATGCTGTTCTTTTATGGCGGCCTCGCATTTTTCTAGGCGGCAAAGCGTCTGAAATCAGCAATTCCGGGAATAATCATACTTTTGCTTATGCTTGCAGAAATTGCGTTTCAAATTGGCGAGATTGTTCATTTGCCCGCGCTTCAGGAAACAGCACTGCGCGCAATCATATGGCTTCTGATTGTTTTGCTGTTTTTGATGGGCGGGCGCATTATTGCCGCAGCGACATCAGGCGCACTGCAAAAACGGGGAATGTATCAGCCTTACATGGCGCAAGGTCGGCTAGAAAGCTATGGTCTTACCTTGCTGATGGCAGCAGCGATTTGTGATCTGAGCGGATTATCTTCAGTTCTATCCGCCCTCTCAAGCATCCTGGCCGGGTCTGTGATTTTCTTTCGGCTATGGAAGTGGCGCATCTGGATCGTTGCGGACGCCCTTAATCTTACATCGCTTCACCTTGGGTATGCGATGTTGGCAATTGGCCTGATTCTCAACGCAGTATTTTTAATTACCCAGGAATACTCCGGCCTGATTGGCTTTCATGAAGTACTGATTGGCGGGTTTGCCATTCTTTCAACATCGGTAATGTGCCGAACGGTATTACAGCGCCTACGTTTCAACCTTTCTCTTCCGGTTGCAATGCGTATCTCCACAATATGTCTTTTGGCATCTTCCTTTACCCGTATGGGCGCAATGCATGACGGAGCGATGTCAGAAATGCTCATGGTCTCAGCCGTTCTGTGGGAAATCGCTTTCTTGTGTTTCGTTGGCGCGCTGATCTTCATTGTTTGGCGGTTTCAGCATCCCCTTGAAACATGGTAGCTACGCAAAGGTGGTCACCTAATCCAGATGCATCTCTCCTCGGGTCAGTTCTGACCTAACGTGCCAGTTCCATAAGTGCGGCTCGATCTAGGATTTGCAGTTTTGGCCCCGCAGAAATAGCGCCTGCTGCTTCGAGTTTGCGCAAAGATCGCGAAAACGTTTCCGGAGTAATACCAATCCGGCTGGCAATCTGACGTTTTTCGGGAAAACTCTTGCCACTTGTACCATCAATCAGTGCGCCATTGCGGTCTTCAAAATCAACAAGAAAGGCGGCAATCCGCTGGATCGGACGCGTGTGGCGCAACTTGTAGATTTCCTCCAGAAAGAACCGTTCCCAGCGCAACAAGCTTGCCAGAACATCCCCGACGACATCAGGTGCACTTTTCAGAATCCCCAAATAGGCCTTACGCGGAACTGCAATGATTTCGCAATCCTCAGCGACCTGACATTCTACCGGGTAGGTGCGACCAGCAAATGAAACAGCTTCGGCAAAGGACCCGGCCTGGGTCAGGAAATGCATCACTGTTTGATCACCTTGTGACGACGTTTTCACAAGCCGCAAATGACCAGACAACAAAATGTAGAAATATTCCGCAACGTCACCGGCACGGAAAAGATGATCGCCCCGGGAATGGCGATCGACCCTGCATGTCCTCATCAGCTCTTTTAACCGTTCTTCGCCAAGAGCTGCCAATAGGGGAACCTGAGATATCACTTCATGATCGGCATTAGACAGCGGTCTTGAAACCATCCGACTGTTCCTCCCTGTTTTCATTGTTCGATAAACCGCACCACTCAGCCAACATCTCGGTATCGGATATTCGAATAATGCACCCATTGGAATGCTGGGAGACACCGTGCTCGGAAAGTTTTTTCAGTGCCCTCGAGAATGTCTCGCTGGTCATGCCAATCTTGCGGGCCAACGCGGACTTTTCGATGGTAAGAGGCGTTTCATGGGCATCACCCACAGGAACCGCATCGGCAAGCAAGTAGATGCCCAAGCGTTGAGCCGCAGATCGGCACTTAAGCTCTTCGGTCTGACGCAACATCTGACACAGCCTTTCTGCGACGACCGACATCATCGTCAATGCACGATCAAAATGCGCCGAGAGAAAAGTAGAAAAGGCGGCTCCGTCAATTCGAATGGCCGTCGTCGCGTCAAGCGTTTTGACCGAAACAGCGTAACAGGCCTGCGGCGCCAGCGCACACTCCCCCACAAGCTGCCCGTCCCCCAGCAAATCAATAACGCCAACCTTGCCGTCCTCATCTGTATAGGACAGTTCAACATGTCCATTCACAATCAGAAACAGGGCCGAAGCCGGATCTTGGGCACGAATCATTACAGTATCCGGCTCAAACCGAACCCACGTACATAACGATGCCAGCTCACGGATTTCATCTTGCTGCCAGTTTTTAAAGTAGCGCACAGACTGGAGAACACCCGAGATTCGATCAATATCTCTCATCGTAAACTCTCGATTGCAAATGGACTTGTTGTTAAGCATTGGAACAAATCTAACATTCAACCGGGTGGCTGGGATTGTTCCATATCAATCTGATCCGTCAGGCACACAAAACAACGCGTTTTTGTGGCCCAGATGCAACCCGGGACAGAAAAACCAGCATCTTTCCAGCAAGACTTGCAAAAACGTCCACGCCAAAAAGTAAAACCCCGTCCCATTTAAAAGACGGGGTTCATCCACAAATTGGATCTGCTAATTGGCAGGGAAAATAACTTCTTCAATCAAATCTTGATCGGGGTTATTCAAATCTGGGAAACAGAACCGAATTTTCCAAATACATATGCGCAACCAGATCTTCGATCAGCTTACTGGTGCTACTGTACAACCTATGCCAAGAACTACAGGCTCCGTCGGGGACAGTACAATTGTTTGTCAATTTCTGCAGTCGGTGAATCGCTTGACTGTGATCGTCATGCTCTTCGCGCATACAATGAATGGGCATGGCCAACGCATTTGAGATCGGCATGTTCATGCTCATTTCACGCATGGCTGGGAACAGAACATTTTCTTCCTTCATCATATGCATATCAAGTTGATCGGCCATTTCTATAAATGCATCCGCGAGCCCCACCGGCGCATCTGGATGATCACCATGTACAATTTCAATCTCACGCGCGAGGGCGATCAATTCCACCAGTTCATCGCGGTGAACATCATGATAGCGCGAAAGAATGAAGTTGATGAATCCGGCGACGTCGGACACATCGGGCAAGTTCAACGGCCCTTTGGGAAGTTGGCAGAGCTCCGCAGCAATCACATGCGGATCTAGCTGCTTTCTTTTTGCAACATCTGAAAGTGTTTGGTCAGCGTGGCAACAGAACCCGACACGATGCTGGCGGAAAACCAGAGTTGCGCCCGGGAAACAAGCAATCAAGCTCCCCAGCGGCTGGTCAAGAAGTGCGGTAGGCACAACGCCTTTTTTCGCCTCGTTCAACGCATTTTGCATAAAGGTTTCCTTCCAAAAATCCGCATCCAGCGAACCGAAAGGAGTTTAAGACCACCCATGATTTGGCAGATTGACGATGGTCAAGTTGGTTTATTGTAAAAAAACGTGTTCCCTGTCTTTGTTGCTTATTGCGTCAATGCAACAACATGTCAGGTTACTCCAATTTAGCGTAATTCAAATCTTGCGGTGACTTGACAAACATCAAACACGAGCACGCCTACCCCTGAGATACTTCGACATATCAAAACGTCGGAGAATCAAGTGGCAGGAATCTACCCTTCATTCACGCCATTTTTGCTGGCAAGCCCGTTGGTGCGCAATACGCCGACCCTTATTGTCGAGCGGATATGCCGTCATGCTATGGTAACAATGCATCGTCGCTACAGGCCAATTTTTGAACGGGTTGCTGAGCACGGACCATTCGCCCTGTTGGTTTCTCCAACCGATCTGGATTTGCAATTCTATCTGAAAGTAGATGCAGATCATCCTGAACTGCGTCCCGCAACCCACATGGCAGAAGAACCTGTTGAAGCCCGGATATCCGGGCCACTACCGGCATTGCTTGCCCTTCTTCAGGGAACCTCGGACGGGGACGCACTGTTCTTTTCACGCACATTGCAGATCGAGGGGCGCACAGAACTTGTTGTTGCCTTACGCAATGCCCTGGACGGAGAGGCAGTAGATCTACGTTTGGCACTCGCAGAAAGCTTTGGCGTGATGGGGCCTGTGGTCAAAGTTGCCCTTGGAATAACCGAAAAGATTTATCAGCAACTTCAACACGATATGAACCGTTCCGCAGATGCGTTGACGTCACCGGTTACAAAACGTTTGCTCGGCCTCGAAAAACGCTCGGCTGAACAGGCTACGACACTGTCCGGAATTGCAAAAACAATACAAAAACGAAGCCGCCATACGTCCCGCGCACCCTCCAGCGCGGCCAAGGATGACTTCGCAATGCCCGCTGTTTCCTGATCCACACATAATCACAGGTTCGATATGGAACTCGTTTGTCCTGCAGGAACGCCTGCCAGTCTTTATGCCGCCATCGATGCGGGCGCTGATGTTGTATATTGCGGCTTTCGGGATGCGACCAATGCGCGAAACTTCCCGGGCTTGAATTTTTCGCGCTCGGAATTACGTGATGCGGTCCGACATGCGCACAAATATGGTGTCCATGTCTATCTTGCCTGCAATACCTATCCACAAGCCGGCGCGGAGGATATCTGGCACAAGGCGGTTGATGATGCTGTGGCAATCGGTGTTGATGCCATCATTCTTGCAGATATCGGATTGCTGCGATATGCGCGTGATCGTCACCCCGAAGCACGTTTGCATTTGTCTGTGCAGGCATCTGCATCGAACGAAGAAGCAATTCGGTTTTATCATCAGGAATTCGGTGTGCGTCGCGTTGTCCTGCCTCGTGTTCTTTCACTTGATGAAATACGTATGCTTAACCAACGTGTTCAAGTTGAAACAGAGGTCTTCGCATTTGGCGGCATGTGTGTCATGGCCGAAGGTCGTTGCTCATTGTCTTCATATGCGACGGGCGAAAGCCCGAACATGAACGGCGTTTGCTCGCCGGCGGCACACGTTCATTATGAAGAACGCGGGGACACAACTGTCTCCCGGTTGGGCGATTACACAATCAACATCTATGACATTGACGAGAAGGTCGGATACCCGACCCTGTGCAAGGGCCGGTTTCGCGCGATGAACAAATCAGGCTACCTGTTTGAAGAACCCACCAGCCTTGATGTCACCGCGATGTTACCGGAATTGGCTGGTGCAGGCGTCTCGGCCCTGAAAATCGAAGGACGGCAACGCGGAAAGGCATACATATCGAAGGTCGTCAGCACATTTCGTGCATCACTTGACAGGATCGCCAAGGGACAGTTCGAAGCGCGATCAAACCTCAGCGCTCTAAGTGAAGGTCAAAACGATACGACAGGCGCATACCGGAGAAATTGGCAATGACAAGATCGCGATTGGTGATGGGCCCTATTCTTTTTCATTGGGATGAGAGCCGTAAAATAGACTTTTACAACCGTATCGCAGATGAAAGCGACGTCGATACCGTCCATGTCGGCGAGGTCGTCTGTGCAAAGCGGATGCCATTCTTTGACAAGCACCTGCCTGACGTTATCGAACGACTTCAGCGCGCCGGAAAGGAAGTGGTTCTTTCAACCCTGGCACTGGTGATGAATGAGCGCGAAGTTAACCAGCTACGTGACATCGCACACATGCCCGGCATCCTGATCGAGGCCAATGATATTTCCGTTGTGCGCTTGCTTGCAGGCCAAACGCACATGATTGGCCCTTATATCAATACCTACAATGAAGGGACGTTTTCCTATTTTGCCGATAAAGGTGCAAAACGGATTGCCCTTCCTTGGGAATTGCCGATGTCTTCGATTGCCAAATTATGTACCCTGCGCAAGGCGGTCGAGATAGAGGTTCAAGTGTTTGGTCGCATCCCGTTGGCCATTTCGGCCCGCTGCTATTCAGCAAGGGCACACGGCCTACACAAGGACGGATGCCGTTACGTTTGCGGTGAACATCAGGACGGTATGGATGTTGAAACCCTGGATGAAACGCCATTTCTGGCGGTGAACGGGTTACAGACCCTGTCCAGCCACTATACAGAACTCTCCGACAATATCGCACAGATGCAGGATACTGGTGTTTCTGCATTCCGCCTGTCCCCACACAGCCTGAATATGACCAAGGTTTCAGACCTCTATCGTCAGGTACTGGCACACGAAACCAGTCCGGAAGAACTCAGACATCACCTAAACGAGATGCACTTCCCGATGACCTTCGCCGATGGTTTCTTGCACGGTGTTCCCGGCGCAGAGTTCCGTCAGACACTTGGTCAACGAGCAGAGTAGACAGAGAAAACCGCAGCTTCCCGAACGCATTTGGCACATTGGTTTGGAGATCTATAAATCGACTATCGCTATACCAAAGCGCTGCAAGAACAGTTGTCTTCCAACCATTCGAACAACACATTCTCTTCTGGTTTCAAAACAATCTCAAGCCCACCGGCAAACTCCTTAAAGGCGTCAAGGTTTAACTGGTTAAGCCCCACCAGAACCGGGATGTTATTCACTAGCGCATAAGCGATGACATCACGAAAGCCATGTCCTTCAGCCTCGTGTTTACCAAATTTGTTAATGACCAGAACATCCGCACCTTTATGAATTTCTTGGGTCACGTGACCAACAGCATCTTCAAGCGCATTGGTATCCAGTCTGCAACCGCGGGAATGTTCACCCAATGTCTGGGAAATGCGAATGACCGGACCATCCGGCAGCACCTTAACATCCATATCGCATGGCCCATCAGTCTCGCGCTCGGAATTGATTTGCACGGTTCCACAAACGCGCCACCCCATTTCTGTAATACGCTGCGTCACGCGCGAAAGAAGCAAATCGGTATCTCCCCTGCCAGGAGCCATTGTGTAAGCGATTTTCATCTTAGTGTTCCTTTATATTCCGCTGATAGTACTGCTTCGTTCTCCGTCAGAACGTGACTTCATCAGATGTCTGAACGTCAGATGCTCGGATCGTGCAATCGAGATCACGTAAAAGACCGTCTTTCAGGCTATAGATCAGACCGTGAATCTTGATGTCTGCGCCGGCGCGCCAAGCGCGACGCATAATCGGAGTTTCTGCGACCCGACCAACACCTTCGATAACATTGAACTCTGCCAACCTGTCGCGCCGCATCTCGATATCACCGTGCTGCGCTAGTTCTCGGGCATGGAAACGGGTTTGGCGTCGGATGGGTTCAAGCCAGTGATCGGCAAGACCATGGGGAAAGTCTTCGGTTGCGGCTTTCACCCCACCACAGCCGTAGTGACCACAGACAATAATCTCACGGACCTTCAGGCTCTCGACCGCAAACTCAAGAGCGGACAGCAGATTCAAATCCGATGAATGCACCACATTAGCAACATTGCGGTGAACAAAGACTTCCCCGGGATCAAGTCCGGCGACTACGTTCGCAGGAACCCGACTATCCGAACAGCCTATCCAGAAAAACTCAGGTGCCTGATGACTTGCCAATCTGGAGAAGTATCCAGGTTCTTCTTTTTGGCGAGAACGCGACCAGACCTTGTTGCGTTCCAGTAGGTTTTCAAGCATGGGAACCTCAAACCGGTTGGAGGTACTGCGCAGTCAAAAGTGCCCTTAGTTCCGCTTCGCGTTGCTGGTCCTGCGCCCAAGATCGGCCCCGCTAATTGAGGCTGATGCAATGAGTCCATCGACAAACAGCTTTGCTTTACGCGCCCACTGGGCTTTTTCCATCGCTTCGGAGATTTTTGGTTTCACGGCCTCGAACGGCAGTGGCTGCCCCTCAGCCAATGCATCTAGCCGGAGGACGTGATAGCCATATCTGCTCAACACAGGCTCTGGCGCAACTTCACCCTCAGAAAGCTGGCGAAGAGCGGTTTCAAATTCTGGCACCGTATCGCCGGGGCGCAACTGACCAAGCGACCCGCCCGCAGACCGAGACCCACAGTCGCTTTGCGTGCGTGCGATCTTTTCGAATGTATTGCCGTCTTTACAAAGGTCACTGAGGATATCGTTTGCCCGTCTAAGGGCCAGTTCTCTCTCCACGGCGTCATTCGGATCGCATTTGCAAAGAATATGGGAAACTTCCCACAGGGGCATGGTGCGAAACCGTTCGGGGTCCTTCTGCCACTCTGTGCGAATATCTTCTTCGCTGGGGCGGGTGATCTCGATTTCTGCTTCCAGCAGGGCACGGATCTTTGCCTCATCATCGGTTTCGAACCGGTTTGGCGAGACTTCCTGCGAGACGGATTCAATGCCTTTTCTGCGTGCTTCCTGAAGCAACAGGGTACGGATCACCAATGCATTTGCCGCGTTACACAATGCATCGGCAAAATTGTCCTTTGACGCAGTATGGTTCTGCAATTCCGCTGCCACTGCTGTTTGCGGAACCGTTTCGCCATTAATGACGAGATCGGGAAACATTTGTGTATTCATAGTGCTTTGTCCTTTGTGTACAGAGGGTAGTCGGCGCATCAATGCGCCGACCGTCCATTATCGATCTGACAAAGGTCTCGTGCGACGTGACCGGACAATTTGATAGCCCGGACGCATGAAGTATCGCAGAGGAACCGAGAGCATGTGCACAAGGCGCGTGAACGGGAACAGGAGGAATATCGTCAATCCCAGAACAAGATGCAGTTTGAAGATCCATGCCACATCGGCAATGTGGCTGGCTGCATCAGACTGAAAAGTGAAAATTCCCTGTGCCCAAGACATGAATTTAGTCATTTCATGCCCGTCGAGATGCTCGAGCGACACAAAGATGGTGCCGATCCCAAGAACAAGCTGTGCCAGCAACAGCGCAAGAATGCCGATATCGGCAAAGCTTGACGTTTTGCGGATACGCGGATCAGTCATCCGGCGATGAAACAGCATCAGACCGCCAATAAGCGCCATGACACCGGCGATACCGCCAGCAACAACGGCCAGCGTCTGCTTGGCCCCGTGACTGATCCCCAAGGCATCAAAAATCCAGATCGGTGTCAGTAGCCCAACCAGATGACCAAAGAAGATCACCAGAACACCAACATGGAACAGAATCGATCCCACCATCAGTTGCTTGCGACGCAGAAGCTGGCTTGATGATGTTTTCCAGGTGAACGGATCCCGTTCATATCGGGTGATCGAGCCAATAATCAGGACCGATAGCGCGATATAGGGATAGATCCCGAAAAGGAAGTTATGCATGTGAGCCTCCTTTACTCTGCTGCTTCCGGCGGCACCGGTCCAGCGGGTTGATCAATACGCGACAGAATGTCCCGCACCTGCGGGCAACCGGCATTCGGGTCCGGTCCAAACGTGACCTCGCTTTCTTCCCATACCTCATCAAGTGCTTCGAGATCATTGGGATCGTCTTCCGGCTGTTCGAGGAGTTCGGCAACCGCATTCGCATCTGCCGCGACATTCGCCAGTTGTTGCAAGGCTTCGAATGCCGCCTGATAGGGGCTTTCGCGACGTTCCAGACGAGCGCGAATAGCCTCAAAGATGTGAGCGGCATCAGCAAGTGTGTCCTGTGCCTCTTTAAGTGGCTGGGTCGCCAGAAACTCCAGCAACACAGGAAGATGGTCCGGCAGTTCCGTTGTAGCCGGTTCAAAACCACCCGCCCGATATGTTTCAAGCAGACTGACCATTGCACCACCACGGTCCCGGCTTTCACCGTGAACATGCTCGAACAGATTAAGTGACAGGCTGCGCGAACGATCAAACAACATGACGAAACGTTCCTGCAGATCGTAAATGTCATCGTTTGACAAAGCTTCGACCAGCGGTCGCAGACCGCGACGCGCTGCCGCCGTCAGACGAGTGTCGGATGCCAGAACACCGCCGATTTCGGGCATGGCATCTTGCAGTTCTTCTGTCGGATAGCTCAGCAGAAGCGAGAGAGATTTGAGTGTGCGGTCCATCAGCTTACCTCCTGCGGCATTTTCAGAGGTTTCTTGCTGCCACCAAACAGGGACCCCTGACTGATACCCGAAGAGCAACCATTACAATTCGTAAACCCTTCGCCCCCCCGGAGGTCATAGGCTTCCTCAACCTGTTCTCGGTGGGTGGTCGGAATGACGAACCGGTCTTCGTAATCGGCAAGAGCCATGATTTTGTACATGTCCTCGATAGTTGCGCCATCAAGGCCGACACGCTTGGCGACCGCCTCATCAATGACCCCTTCTACAGTTTTCGAACGCATATAGGCACGCATTGCCAGCATCCGCTCCAGCGCATTGGCAATCGGTTCTTCGTCACCAGCCGTCAGCATGTTGGCGAGATACTTCAACGGAATACGAAGGTTGCGGACGTCAGGCATTGCCCCGTCCATACCGATCGCACCTGCTTCTGCTGCATTCTGAATCGGGGAAAGCGGCGGGATGTACCATACCATCGGAAGGGTGCGGTATTCCGGATGCAGCGGGAAGGCAACTTTCCACTCCATGGCCATTTTCCAGATCGGACTTTCCTGTGCGGCCTTGATCCAGTCTTCAGGAACACCATCGGCGCGTGCAGCGGCGATGACTTCCGGATCTTTCGGATCAAGGAACACACCAAGCTGCGCATCATAAAGATCGGTGGTTTCTTCGGCGTTGGCAGCTGCTTCGATCTTGTCTGCATCGTACAGCATCACACCGATATAGCGGATGCGCCCAACGCAGGTTTCCGAACAAACGGTCGGGTTGCCTGATTCAATACGCGGATAGCACATCGTGCATTTTTCCGACTTGCCCGTAGACCAGTTGTAATAGACCTTCTTGTAAGGGCAGCCCGAAACGCACATGCGCCAACCACGGCATTTTTCCTGATCAATCAGGACAATGCCGTCTTCTTCACGCTTGTAGATCGCACCTGACGGGCAACTGGCAGCACATGCTGGGTTCAGACAGTGTTCACACAGGCGCGGCAAATACATCATAAATGTATTTTCGTATTCGCCGTAGATTTCCTTCTGGATGCCTTCAAAATTGTAGTCTTCCGAACGCTTCGAGAACTCCCCGCCCAGGATTTCTTCCCAGTTCGGACCTTTCTCGATTTTTTCCATCCGTTCGCCGGAAATGCGTGAACGCGGGCGGGCGGTCGGAAAGGCCTTCATTTCCGGCGCGGATTTCAGGTGATCGTAATCGAAATCAAATGGCTCGTAATAGTCATCGATTTCCGGCAAATCCGGGTTGGCAAAAATGTTTGCCAGGATGCGCCATTTTGACCCCTGTTTGGGCTGAAGTTTGCCCGACTTCGTGCGTTCCCAACCACCATTCCAGCGGTTCTGGTTTTCCCAGTCGGTCGGATAGCCAGTACCCGGTTTGGTTTCGACGTTGTTAAACCAGGCGTATTCGACACCATCACGGCTGGTCCAAACGTTCTTGCAGGTTACCGAGCAGGTATGACATCCTATGCATTTGTCGAGGTTCAGCACCATGCCGATTTGTGCGCGGACTCTCATTTCCCGATCTCCTTGTCGTTTGCTTCTTCGTCGAGCCAGTCGACTTTCTGCATTTTGCGGACAATGACGAACTCATCGCGGTTGGCCCCAACGGTTCCGTAATAGTTGAAACCGTAAGACTGCTGGGCATATCCACCAATCATGTGCGTGGGTTTAAGTGTCGTGCGGGTGACAGAATTATGGATACCACCACGGTTACCGGTTTTTTCGGAACCGGGGGTATTCACGATTTTCTCCTGAGCATGGTACATAAAGGTCGAACCATCCTTTATGCGCTGCGACACAACCGCGCGGGCAGTCAAGGCACCGTTGATGTTGTAAAGTTCCACCCAGTCATTATCGACGATCCCGGCGCGTTTTGCGTCGTTTTCGCTGATCCAGATAACCGGACCACCACGGTTGAGTGTCAGCATCAACAGGTTGTCAGTATAGGTCGAATGGATGCCCCATTTCTGGTGGGGGGTGATAAAATTCAGCACCACATGCGGCACACCTTCGCGGGCCTCGTCGTTGATTTCCTCGGTCACGGTTTTGAGATCGACCGGCGGACGATAAGAAACAAACCCTTCGCCAAAGGCCCGCATCCACAGGTGGTCCTGATAAAGCTGCTGGCGACCTGTCAGAGTTCGCCAGGGGATCAGCTCGTGAACGTTGGTATAGCCCGCGTTATAGCAGACATGCTCGGACTCAAGTCCCGACCAAGTCGGTGAAGAGATGATCTTGCGTGGTTGTGCAGCAATGTCGCGGAAGCGAATTTTCTCATCTTCCTTGGGTAAGGCAAGATGGGTGTGATCTCGTCCAGTAATCTTGCCAAGCGCATCCCATGCCTTCACCGCAACCTCACCGTTGGTTTCCGGCGCCAGCATCAGAACCACTTCCGTGGCATCGATATCAGTATCGATCTTCGCACACCCCTTGGCAGAACCTTCCTGCCATACACCGTTCAGGTCTCGAAGATGCTGAACCTCTACCTCGGTTTTCCAATTGATGCCCTTGCCGCCATTACCCAACTTGTCGAGCAACGGACCAAGTGCCGTAAAGCGGTCATAGATTGCGGTGTAATCGCGTTCTACCGGGATATAATTTGGCGCGGTTTTTCCAGGAATAAGGTCACATTCACCTTTCTTCCAGTCCTTAACCTGATCCTGAGCAACTTCACCTGGCGTGTCGTGCAGGATCGGCAAGGAAACGATATCTGTTTCCTTGCCCAGATAACCCGGTACGATTTCCTGAAATTTCTTGGCAATCGCCTTGAAAATTTCCCAATCCGACTTGCTTTCATAGGCCGGGTTAACAGCCGCCTGAAGCGGATGGATGAACGGATGCATGTCCGATGTATTGAGGTCGTTCTTTTCATACCAACTCGCGGTTGGCAGAACGACATCGGAATAGACCGCCGTGGTGCTCATACGGAAATCAATGCAGACCAAAAGATCAAGCTTTCCGCGCGGACCTTCTTCGTGCCATTTGGCTTCCTTGGGCAGTTGCCGACCTTCTTCGCCAAGATCCTTGCCCATAACACCGTGATCGGTGCCAAGCAGGTGTTTTAGGAAGTATTCGTGCCCCTTGCCCGAGGATCCAAGCAGGTTGGAGCGCCAGACAAATAGGTTACGCGGCCAGTTTTGTGGATTATCCGGATCTTCACAGGACATTTCCAGATCGCCGGATTTCAATTTCTCGGCAACATAGGCCGGAATTTCCTTGCCTGCGGCCTTCGCAGCCTTTGCAACCTCGAACGGATTGGTCTTTAGTTGCGGGGCCGATGGCAGCCACCCCATCCGTTCAGCACGGATGTTGTAGTCGATCATTGAAACGTCCCAGTCCCCATCCGGTGCGGTCGGAGACAGTATCTCATCGGCCGTAAGGGTCTCATAGCGCCACTGATCAGTATGAGCGTACCAGGCACTGGTGGAATTCATGTGTCGGGGTGGGCGTCCCCAATCAAGGGCAAACGCCAGTGGTTGCCAGCCTGTTTGCGGACGGAGTTTTTCCTGTCCAACATAGTGAGCCCAACCTCCACCCGATTGTCCGACACAGCCGCACATCACCAGCATGTTGATAACACCACGATAGTTCATATCCATGTGGTACCAGTGGTTCATCGCCGCACCGATGATGACCATCGATTTGCCTTTGGTCTTTTCGGCATTTCCGGCAAATTCACGGGCGACATGAATAATCTTGTCAGCGGGAACTCCGGTAATCTTTTCAGCCCATGCAGGGGTGCCGGGCATACCGTCGGCGTAGTCACTGGTGACCCAGTCACCACCCAGTCCACGATCAAGACCGTAGTTGGCGCAAAATAGATCAAATACAGTCGCTACCCTGATCTCGCCATCGGCAGTCTGGATGCGTTTAA
Organism: Thalassospira sp.; assembly: GCF_040218635.1. Lineage (GTDB taxonomy): Bacteria > Pseudomonadota > Alphaproteobacteria > Rhodospirillales > Thalassospiraceae > Thalassospira. Next base: position 468,658 of record NZ_JAVJRB010000009.1, on the reverse strand, counting down.
CCGGAATGTTACGGGTTAGAACATCTGGATGTTGCGCGTCCGTCGCAAAATGTTCCGAGGCATCACCGCCGAAATAAGGAAAATCGACCCCGGCAACCTCATCATGATCCTCTTCAAGGACCAGCGACATTTTCAGATTGGTGTCTGCACCAGCAGCGCGTTCTTCAAGGTTCCATTCACCAGCTTCGCCCCAGCGATACCCAATGGAGCCATTTGGTGCGACCATGCTGCCTGACTTTTCGTCGATCGCGATGGTTTTCCATTCCGGATTGTTTTCTTCACCGAGTTTGTCGCTTAGGTCTGCAGCACGCAGGAACCGTCCCGGAAGAAGAGAACCGTTCTTTTCATCGAGTTTCACCAACATCGGGAAATCCGAATATTTCCGACAATACTCTTCGAAATAGTCTGTCTGACGGTCGAGATGGAATTCACGCAGGATCACGTGGCCAAACGCCATGGCCAATGCCGCATCCGTACCCTGTTTGACATTCAGCCAGACATCGCCGAATTTTGCCGCTTCGGAATAATCCGGGCAAATAACCGCCGATTTGGTCCCGCGATAGCGAGCTTCGGTATAAAAATGCGCATCCGGCGTACGGGTTTGCGGAACGTTTGATCCCCACAAGATCAGATACCCGGCATTGTACCAGTCTGCGGACTCCGGAACGTCGGTTTGTTCCCCCCAGGTCATTGGTGATGCTGGTGGTAAATCGCAATACCAGTCATAGAATGACATGCATACGCCACCCAGAAGGCTAAGATACCGTGAACCTGCCGCATAACTGATCATCGACATTGCCGGAATTGGCGAGAAACCAAACACCCGATCAGGGCCGTAGGTTTTTGCTGTAAAGGCGTTTGCTGCTGCGACCAGTTCGGTGGCTTCGTCCCAGTTGGCACGCACAAACCCGCCTTTGCCGCGGCTTGCAACATAGCTTGCACGCAGGACAGGGTCATTTTGAATGGCTGTCCACGCCTGGATCGGGTTCATTGTTGAACGCATCCGGCGCCACAGCTTCAACAACTTGCCGCGGATCAATGGGTTTTTCACCCGGTTTGCGGAATAAAGATACCAGCTATAGCTCGCACCGCGGGCGCAACCACGCGGTTCATGGTTTGGCAATCCGGCACGGGTGCGTGGGTAATCGGTTTGCTGAGTTTCCCAGGTGACGATCCCGGATTTGACATAGATTTTCCAACTGCATGAACCAGTACAGTTCACACCGTGTGTCGAACGAACGATTTTGTCATGGCGCCAGCGATTACGATAGGTGTCTTCCCAGTCGCGGTTTTCGCGGGTGACGTGACCGTGATTGTTTGAAAACTTTTCCAGTTCTTTATTCTGAAAAAAGTTCAGTCTGTCTAACAAGTGACTCATGGCGTTTCTCCTGAAGGCTGCGGGGGCCCTGCCCAACCCGGCGGGTTCGGGCAGGGAGAATTTCGGGTAATCAGCAAGGGACCGATGCGTTCTTGCGGCTGTAGTAGAACCAGGTGATGGCAACACAGACGGCGTAGAAGATTGCAAAGCACCAAAGCGCCCCTGCCGGACCACCGGTCAGCGCAATGGATGTGCCATAGGCTTTTGGAATGAAGAAGGCGCCATAGGCAGCAATCGCGCTGGTAAAGGCGATGATGGCTGAACTTTCGAGTTCCGACTGTTTTAGCAGGGCCGCTTGATCAGCATCGGGCATCAGGCGCGGGATTTCTTGACGCATGATCGACGGGATCATCTGGAAGGTCGACGCGTTGCCGACACCGGTCAGGAAAAACAGCGCCATGAAGCAAGCGAAAAAGCCCCAGAAGTGACCGCTGGTTCCGCCAAGCGGAAGGAATTGCAGTACACCGATAACCGCAGCAATCATGCCAATGAAGGTCCAGAACGTAACTCGCCCGCCACCAAGCCTGTCTGAAATCCATCCCGTACCAGCACGGCTCAGGGCACCGACCAGCGGGCCAAGAAACGCGTATTGCAGCGCATCGACTTCCGGGAACTGGGTTTTCATCAGCAACGGGAAGCCAGCGGAATAGCCAATAAAGCTGCCAAAGGTACCGGTATAGAGAATGCACATGATCCAGTTGTGTTTGCGGCTAAAGATGATCGACTGCTTTTTGAAGCTGGCTTTGGCATCTGCGATGCTGTTCATACCAAACCAGGCCGCAATGGTGGAAACCACGATGAACGGCACCCAGATGAAACCGGCGTTTTGCAAGAAGATCTCGCCACCACTTGAGTTGCTTTGTGCTTCGCCACCAAAGGCGCCGAATACACCGGCCGTAATCACAAGCGGGACCGCGAACTGCATGACCGAAACGCCAAGGTTGCCAAGTCCGGCATTAAGGGCCAGCGCATTGCCTTTTTTTCTTTTCGGATAGAAGTAGGCGATATTTGCCATTGAGGACGCAAAGTTGCCGCCTCCGAACCCGCACAGCAGCGCGAGAACAAGGAACCAGCTATAGGACGTAGTCGGGTCCTGTACTGCAAAACCGATACCAAGCGCTGGCAGCAACAGGGATGCCGTGCTGAGCGTTGTCCAGACGCGCCCGCCAAAGATTGGCACCATAAAGCTATAGAAAATGCGTAAAGTTGCGCCCGACAAGCCGGGAAGTGCGGCAAGCCAGAAAAGTTGGCCGGTGGAATATGTGAAGCCGATGCCTGGCAGCTTTGCGACAACAACCGACCAAACCATCCAGACCGAAAATGCCAACAAGAGGCAAGGAATGGATATCCAGAGATTGCGGGTTGCGATTGTGCTGCCTTTTCTGGACCAGAATTCTGTGTCTTCTGGTCGCCAATCGGTCAATACATGGCCTTTTTGACCGTTGTCTGCATGCGTGATTTCCAAGGGATCCTCCCGATGAAACTGTTGGAGAGACAGAGCGCAATCTGCGCTCTGTCAATTTGTCTTACTGAGCAGGTTTGGTAACGCCGGACGTTTTTCCGACTTCTGGCGCTGGCTTCTCCAGTGGTTTCTCGGGCACATCCGAAAGGTATTTTTCGTCGGCAAGTGCCGGATGACGTGCACGTTCCATGCGTCGGATCACGACATGCATCCAGATCGTGGAAACAGCGACCAGAACAAACAGCAGCATGAAAGGCGCGGTCCAGACATTGGTCAGGTCAAGAAGCATTCCGAAGGCGATTGGAAGGAAGAAACCCCCAAGGCCACCAATCATGCCAACCAGACCACCCACCGATCCCACGTGATGCGGGTAATAAACCGGGATGTGTTTGTAGACTGCTGCTTTGCCGAGGCTCATGACGAACCCAAGGATGACCGTCAGGGCGACAAACATGCCAACCGAGACACCGAAATCAAACTCGATCGGCCCATTGATGCCCGAAACCAGATAGGTCGTCTGTGGATAGCTCATGATGAACAGAACGATGAGCGATACAATGAAGGTCAGATACATGACCGCACGTGCACCCCATTTGTCCGACATCCAGCCACCAAGCGCCCGAAAGACCGAGCCTGGCAGGGAATAAAGTCCCGCAAACACACCTGCCGTCGTCAGTTCCAGCCCATAGGCGCCGACATAGTAGCGTGGCAAAAAGCTTGCCAGCGCAACAAAGGCACCAAAGACAAAAAAGTAATAGGTCGCAAACCGCCATACCTGAATGTTTTTAAGCGGCTCAAGCTGCGAACTGGCCGATACCGGGCCTTCGCCCGTTTCCTTGCGCGCTTGCTGGACCGGGTCGGTTTTTGCCAGCAGGAAGAACAGTACCGCTGTGATGACAAGCACAACCGCGTAAATACGGGCTGTTTCCTCCCAACCGAGGGCGACCACCAGAAATGGGGCGGCAAAGTTCGTAACCGCCGCACCAACGTTACCAGCACCAAAAATGCCCAGTGCAGTGCCCTGACGTTCCTTTTCGAACCAGCGTGACGTATAAGAGACACCAATGATAAAGGAACCACCGGCAAGGCCTAGGCCAAGGGCGGCAACAAGAAAGATTTCATAGCTGTGGACGGACGTCAGAAGCCAGACACAGACGGCTGTGATCAGCATCTGCAGCGGGAACATGACCCGACCGCCAAATTGCTCCGTCCATACGCCAAGGAAGATGCGGCTGACCGACCCGGTCAGAACCGGCGTTGCAACCAGCAGCCCGAATTGCGTATCACTCAGTCCGAGTTCCTGTTTGATCTTCACCCCGATAATGGAAAATATCGTCCAGACAGCAAAGCAAACCGTGAAGGCGAATGTGCTTAGCCCTAAAGCACGATATTGATCGGTTTGAGAAACCCCTTTTAACGTATGCATGGCCATTCCCCCTCGAGCATCTGCCGTTACATTGGAGCGTGTGTGAATGGCTTGATCATTGTTTGAGGGGCGCTCGTCAGGCTTGATCTAGATCAGAAAACGTGGAACGCTTCAGTGAAATAAGCCGTGACGTCAACTATTTGGTTTGAGCACTTGCCGAACATCAAGGCTATGGCGAGAAAAAAAACAGCTGTTCACTTGATAAATATCAAGTGAACAGCTGAGATGTTTCTGCGTTGGGTTAGAAGTGAGGAACAAATGTCCGATTCGACCTTCCCGGAGGTACGTAGTCTGGATCTTTTCGCTGAAATGAGCGACGAGAGTTACGCAAAGCTGATGCGTGGAGCCTATTTGCAAACGTTTCCGCCACATGTTGATTTGATCACAGAAGGTGAAGAGGCAGACTTCCTCCATGTATTGATTTTAGGTGCGGTAGATCTTTTCGCGAGCTGGAACAACCGCGAAACCAGTGTTTCAATTGTAAAACCTGTTTCCACTTTTATTTTAGCGGCAACAATCCGTGATGCTCGCTACCTAATGTCAGCCAGAACAATGGAAAAAAGCCGCATCGTTATGATACCAAGTCAAGATGTCCGCGCAGTTTTCGATCTTGACGCAGGCTTTGCACGTGCAGTTGTCGTTGAACTGGCTGCTTGCTATCGTTCCGTAATCAAGACCACAAAAAATCTGAAACTGCGCACAGCACTTGAACGGCTTGCAAACTACCTGCTCAGTCGTTCCAAAGACCAAAGTGACGCTCGAAGCTTTGCCTTAGACATTGAAAAGCGTCAGCTTGCCTCTGTTTTGGGGATGACACCTGAAAACCTGAGCCGCGCTTTCAAAGCCTTGCAAGCATACGGGGTAGCCGTGAGCGGGGAGAACGTTGAGTTAAGTGATCCTACCGAGCTCGAAAAGTTCGCCAAACCGACAACTCTTATTGACGACAATCAAACGTAAGGAGCGAAGTTATGGTTAAATCTATGCCTGGTGCTGCAGGAACATTGGCAGAACAGTATCCAGATATTTGGAAGGCTTATGCTGATCTTGGTAAGGTGACAGCAGAAGCAGGCCCACTGACAGACCGTGAACGTCGTCTTGTAAAACTTGCGTTGGCAATTGGTCTTGGTTCAGAGGGCGCTGTGCATTCCCATACCCGGCGTGCGAAGGCAGAAGGCATTGGGCTTGATGACTTGCTGCAGGTCGCAATGCTGTCGATTGGCCCGGCGGGCTTGCCGCGTGCAGTTGCTGCCAAAACCTGGATCGAAGACATCTAGCAGGTTCTTTGAGCACCTTAGGAATTGAACAGGCCCACACAACCAACTGTTTGAGTTGCGTCTCGGCGTCAGGCGGCTTTTGTCTGGAATCGCCAATTTGCCTAGAAACATTAAGGTGCAGAAATGGCAACCAAAATCAGGATACAGGAACCGCAGCAACGGAATACAGGCTTCCTCAGCCACGGCTTTCGACCGTTCTTTTTGCTCAGTTCGATTTGGGCTGCTGCTGCGATGGTCATCTGGGTACTTTTGCTCATGAATGTGATCGCATTACCTCTGACGTTTGATATCGTCTCCTGGCACGCACATGAGTTCCTGTTCGGATATCTTGGCGCCGTCATTGCAGGCTTCATGCTAACCGCTGTTCCCAACTGGACAGGACGGCTTCCTATTCGCAATCGACGTTTGGGAATGCTTGTGTTGCTTTGGATGGCAGGGCGTATTGTAATTTTGCTCGCCGCACATTTTCCTCCTGGCGTTGTTATTTCCGTCGATTTGTCATTTTTGATCGTCTTCGCCTTGATGATTGCCCGAGAAGTCATCGCAGGAAAAAGCAAACGCAATTTTATCGTCCTCGGGCTGCTCGGGATTGTGGTCCTCGGCAATGCAGTTTTTCATTGGGAAATCTTGCAGGGAGAATACGCAGCACAAGGCGTAGGTTTGCGTCTGGGTCTGGCTGCGAGCATCATGCTTGTAGCATTGATTGGTGGACGCATCGTTCCATCTTTCACCCGAAACTGGCTCGCCAAACAAAAAGTAACTACACTTCCTGCACAGGTTGGAAAGTTTGATATGGCCTGTCTGGTCATGCTGTTTGTTGCGGTACTGCTTTGGGTCGCTTTCCCTTTCGAGGACTTTACTGCCCTTGCTCTTGTTCTCGCAGGCAGTCTTCATTTTGTGCGCCTATCACGCTGGAAAGGACATCAAACCGGGAAAGAGCCACTTGTATGGATTCTGCACGCTGGATACGCGTTTGTCCCCTTGGGTGCTATTGCGCTCGGGGTGGCAATACTCATTCCATCACTGATTGACAGCGCTTCGGCGCAGCATCTTTGGATGGGGGGAACGATCGGTGTTATGACGCTTGCAGTAATGACACGTGCAACCTTGGGGCACACCGGTAACGATTTGGTCGGCGGCGCAGGAACAACTGCTTTATATGCATGCATCATTTTAGCGACGCTAACGAGGGTTGCTGCTGGTTTTCTGCCCACATTTTCGATGTCTTTTTATGAAATTTCTGCTGTTTTGTGGACAGCGAGTTTCGCTGGTTTCGCCCTTCTGTATGGACCGCTATTGGTCAAAAAAAGAACATGACAGACGGAAGCTAAAGACTTGTCCAGTTAATGACATGTCGAGCAAAGCATGAATGTCCTGCTGCGCAGGAGGAGTGGCTTATCAAAGAATTCGGGGGGGTGTGGTCCATACCCCGAATTATGACAATTCGGCATGGATAACAACAAGGGCTCCCTCAAATTGAGTTGAGGTGATTTTCCGTCTGATATCAGCTTAAATCAAAGGTGTTTCGCAGCGACTGGAAACAAGACCACGACTTGGAGAATGCCCCTTAATTCGGTGTCTACGCTGTGACTAAAAAATGAACTTATCTGAGAAGTCACTCAGATATGGACTTAACTATTCGCACTCGCACAACTCAAAGATGCAAATCTCTTTGTTCCGATGACACCAGGATGATAACATTAGTTGAATTACATATAATCAAGCACCTCAGCAACTAAAAACATTGCGATAAAGAAATGCATATTGAGCAGATTAAAGTTGAGAATTTTCGGCTATTGCAGGATTGCTGCATTGATATGCGAGAAAAAACGACTTTGCTCGTAGGGAAGAACAATACAGGCAAGACATCATTCGCAGTGTTGTTGGAAAAATTCCTCGAACGACCGGACACGTTTTCATTCACTGATTTCCCGCTTAGCTTGCGCGAAGACATTTTTACAATAGACGAGGAAACGAACGTCGAGGAACTTGCCATAAGAATTGCTCTTCGCATCGCTTATACCGAGGCAGATGATTTAGGAATTCTCTCCGAATTTATGCTGGACCTCGATCCAGCGAGGCGACACACGAATATCCTCCTCGAATGCACTATTGATAAGATTAAACTTCTCCGTTTTCTCCCCGTGAACGAAAAAGAACGAAAGAAGTTTATCGAAAACAACCTTTCAGGAAAATTCCTCGAAGTAAGAGTTTATGCCTTTGATGATTTCGGCCACACCGGCGATCAGCCGTACTATATGGCTCATCGCAATCAGCTTGAGGAGAAGGAACGCAACAGCCTTCGTGCCCTTTTAAACTTTCAAGTCATCCATGCCCGCAGAAACGTTGCAAGCTCAGAGGATGCCGGGCGCGGCTCAAAGCCGCTCTCTGCCCTATCAACCAAGTTCTTTCGAAAACGAGATATTGAGGCAGATGCTGAGGTTGAGGACGAAGAGGACGCCAGCGCAGATGAGCCCGGTGCTGGGAATATAGAAAAGCTGAGAACGCTCTTGGGTGAGATCGACACGCAACTGGGTGACCAATATGTTGAGGTCTTTGGGAATTTCTTAAAAAATTCACGCGATTTTCTCGACCTCGGCGACTTGAAAGTGGTTTCCAATATCCAGTCTCAGTCTCTTATCGAGAACTCGTCGCAAGTCATCTACGGTGACACCGATAACTTCCTTCCAGAGAACCACAGCGGCCTTGGGTATCTGAATATCCTTTATCTGCTCCTGCAAATCGAACTTTGCCGCGACGATTTTTCAAGTCGGAATGCGCCGTTAAACCTTCTAATAATCGAGGAACCCGAGGCGCATACTCACCCACAGATGCAATATGTGTTTGCAGACAAAATTCATGGCCTCGTATCAGCCATTCCCAGCCTACAGGCTCTCGTAACCACGCACTCTTCTCATATCGTATCGAAATCTGACTTCGAGGATATTCGTTATCTATCCAGACCAACCGCCTCAGGGCCGGTTTCTATCAAGAATTTCCACACCGATCTCAGCAAGGAATACGATAAGCTTGGCGAAGACGGCAAAGCGCTATTCAAATTCCTGAAGCACTATCTCACCATCAACTCGGCAGAGCTATTTTTTGCCAATAAGGCAATTTTTATCGAAGGCACAACCGAACGCATCCTCCTCCCTTTGTTTATTGAGATACACGATAAAGAGAATAAAGAGGCCGATCCAACAGGTGGTCTGTCCTCTCAGAATATCTCGGTGTTGGAGGTAGGCGCGAACGCGCGGGCGTTCGCGCCATTCCTTGAGTTCATCGGCGTCCGTACTCTTATCCTTACAGATATCGATACGACCAAGCCCGAGCTCAATGAAAAGACCGGCAAGACGAGCTACAAAAAATGGCCCGTAGAAGGCTCGTCGCACACATCAAATGAAACCCTCAAGCACTTCCTTGGGGCCCCAGCAATTGACGACGTCGACGCGTATAAAGATTGGCATAAGAGGCTGCTGAGTGGCGAAGCTGCATCCGATGAAGGGCAAATCAAGCTTAGCTATCAAACTGAGGAAAATGGCTATCACGCAAGAAGCTTCGAAGACGCTTTCATTGCAAAGAACTTTGAAAAACTAAAGATTAAGATAGATGATTTGGACGGGCTCAAAAAAAATACTCAGGAATTCGATAATTTTGACGGGAATGACTACTACGGCCTAACGGAGAATGTTCTAAGCAAAAAATCTGATTTTGCTGGGTCAATTCTTTATGCGGCGCTGGTTGATGGCGAAACTTGGGAAACGCCCAAATATATAATGGATGGTCTGAAATGGATTCACAGAAATTGAATCCGGTAGATCGGATTGCGGAGCTCGTTTTCAAAGGTGAGAACTTCCTCCTTCAGGGCGGTGCAGGGAGCGGTAAAACCGAAAGCCTGAAAATAGTTGTGGAGAAAGTGCTCTCTGCCGATCAGAGCCTCAAAATAGCGTGCATAACCCATACAAACAAAGCCGCTGATGAGATTGCCGACCGTATTTCGGCTGACATAAAGGTCTCAACCATCCACTCGTTTCTGGCCGGGATAATCTCACCATTCAAGCGGAACATTCAACAGGTTTTCCCGATGCTGTTCGAACTTCCCCCTTTTGAAGGCTGGGGTGATGAGCACTACGGTGGAAACGAAATACTCAGGAAGTCTGAAGAACATAAACGTTACAAAAAGGCCTATGAAAAATTGGAGAAACGCCGCCAAACTGTCTTAGGCGATGTAACTCCGAAGGTGATCGGCAAGCGCGATTACGATAAGGACCCTGAGGCGTACATCGCGCAGATGAACAAACTGATCGATGCACTGAACGAAGAAGTCCGTACAAAACTGGCAGATCGAAATTCTGATGACTTTTTATACAATGAAACAAAATTCGATAGTTTCAATGAATCATCATTCGGGCATGACGGCTTGATAGCTATCGCCTGCAAAATGTTCGATGAGTTCCCAATACTGGGGAAAATTGTTTCGAACCGGCATGATTGCATCTTCATTGATGAGTATCAGGATACCAACCCGGATGTTATTCGCGTTTTGCTCCGCTGCCTACCTGAAGCATCAAGAACAGTCATAGGTTTGTTTGGAGATTCTGAGCAGGCAATTTACTCAGACGGTATTGGGAGTGCTCAAGAGCACATTGATGCAGCGGAAGTCGTTCTTGTTGAAAAAGATGACAATTACCGTTGCTCCCCAGAGGTCATAACCTTCGCCAATAAATTTCGCACAGACGGATTAGAGCAAGATGTAGCGCTAAGAAGGCTCGATGACGGCACGATTGAAACCCTTGAGAGCCGAAAAGGTAGCGTAAAGCTGCTTTACGATTTTGCTCCAGATAAAGTAGACACGGGTAACAAAACACAAGATCGGAAAACTAATGCCGCGTCGTTTCGCGAAGCGCTCGATGAGCTCGTTGGAAGGGTTAGTCAAGATTTTCCGGGCTATGTCCAACTGAAGCTAACGAACAAATCGATTGCCAATGATGCGGGTTTTGGACAGCTCTATCAGATATTTGCTGATCGGTACTCTGAACCCCGAGACCGAATGCGAAAAACGCTCGATCCCTTGCAGTTTGATGAAATATTCGATTTGATTACACTGTATCGCAGCTTGCCTGGGGATAGGCGTGCATACAATCGCTTGATCACTAGCCTTCGGAAGCGGGGGTTCTCGATTTCCTCGGTTTCTGACAAAACCAAGCTTGACGGGATGCTGCGCACATTCACTGCCGAACCTCTTTCCGCGTACAAAGCAATCGAATTCGCCGCGGAAGCTGGGTTGATTAAAGTTTCAGAGAGTCACAAGGCTTTTCTAGCTCGACGAGAAGAGCTCTTGGCAAGACTGAAGGATGATCCCGTCTTCGCAGCTTTTGAAGCTCTTCACGCAAATGGCTATCGAACCAAAGTGCAGATGCTCAAGGAAATTGGGGTCGCGCCGAGAGAGGATCTCGATGCGAACCTAATTGAATCGGAATACGAAGACAGAGCCAATGAACTCAAGCAAAAAATATTCTTTGACGCATTGTTTTCAGACAAACTCCGCTTTGCCGAAATATTGTATTTCTATGACTATGAGGAAAATGATGTCGGCTTCGCCACAATGCATAAGACGAAGGGAACCGGAATAGAAAACGTGCTTCTTGTGATAGACGAGTATGGCTGGACTACAGAATACGATTTTCTGAATTGTTTTACGGCTGAGAAACCATCCACGAAAAGAGATATCGCGTCGAGGAAGCTTTTATACGTGGCCGCCTCGCGGACAAAAAAGAACTTGGTTTGCGTAAGATTGATGAATGATCAGGCTGAGGCCGACCGCATATCTCCATATTTTCCAGAGGCAATTCGCGTCCAGTGAGAGTTCGATTTTAGTCGCCATATTGCGGATCATGCTCTCTTGCGCTGAGCTGAGCCAAGCCATTGTAGTTTAGCCATTCGACATCCCGCCAAAGAACAAGTACTTCGACCCCAGCAGAATCTCGACACGACTGATACCGGAAGACTGAAGGAGTTGGGAAAGTGGTGGGCCCGGCGAGACTTGAACTCGCAACCAGACCGTTATGAGCGGTCGGCTCTAACCAAATTGAGCTACAGGCCCTGCATGAGTAAACTTTTAAGTCCTAGAAACCCGATGCGGCTGCACAAATTAGATATTTTTCGAGCCAGGTCAAGACCAATGAGCTCCTCATTGACTTAAAATGATCCACTGCTCCATGCATCCAAATATGTCCGAACGGACTTAATGCCTTCAAAGCCGCTATCTTGCATAAGATTAAGCGGCGACCTCCCATTGAACGGTAGGTTCTTATGAGGTCCATGCAACCAATCGAGAGCTTCACTCTCAATCGGGAACAATGTCACCATAGCCTTGTAAATTCCAAGGAAAGCAGAAACTCTCATTAGCCTATCAACGGACAAAGTAAGCTCCTCTTTTCGCTGAGCCTTCCTTATCCATCGATAATACGTTGAAGCAGACGGCGCTCCTAACACAGTAATTCGCTGAGACGCGTTCAAACCCAACCTTCCTGAAATAACCAGGAAGGTTCTCAGGCCAGGTCCACTCAATCGGCGCCGTTCCTCGTCACTATGGATTTGATGACTTTCAAGTATCAATTCACCGGACATCTGGCACCTCCACAAACACTGAAAATGGCTCCTCACCTTGCTCGAAGTTATCTTCAGTTTCAGCATCCTCGACAGGATCTGGCTTTCCATACCATCGAACTAATTGTTTTTCGCGCACTCTGAACTTCGCCAACCCTTGCTCACTCGGCTTTGCTTTAACGTACACGCTCAACACATCGTCCATTATTGCCGCCAGTAATTTGCCGTAGCTCAAGCCTTGCTTGTTAAATTTGGCGACAGCCTCCTTAAAGCTAAGAAACCCATTGTTGGACGTCAATTTACAGGCCTTCTCTTGCAAGGTTGAAATTAAGCCCTCAACAACACGCCTATCGTATCGCCAACCAATCCAGCCATCCTTTCCTGGGCCGTGAACACTCGGGATAACGCCAGTATTTCGAAGTGATCGGATCGTGTTTTGGCAAACACCGAGTATAGCGACCAGCTGCATAGCGCCAACGAGATGCTGCTTTTGATCAGCATAGAGCTCAAGGCTCTCACGGTTGATCCATAGCGTTTCACCATACTCAGTTCGAAAGTACTTTCCCTGAATGTAACCCCAATCATACAAATGCTTGAGCTTTGCCCGACCAACACTTAGCTTGCGCCTAGCCTGCTGCCCTGGGATGTAATCTCGACGATCTTCACCAGCGAGAATGACTGGACTTCCACGGCCTGTCAGAACGCGCTCTTGGACTGGATCGTTTATGTGCTGGAGAAGCGCATCAAACACGAATTGCAAGCTTTCTCTATTCGCTATCACTCCGCGGTACAGATAACCAAAGTCTCTGGCCACACTGACCGAATCAGAACCACGTCCATTATCAGGCATCACAGTCTGAAGGGTCTGATTAAGTCTTCGCGGCCAATACGCCAAAGAGTATGAAATCTGGTCAACTATCTGCGAAAATGCCCTCCAATCAATGTTGCTCGATGCTTCCTGTCCGGATGAGCGCGCATACACAATAAGCTGTCCTAGAAGAGAAATTGTCTGCAATATTTCCGAAACACCACCCGTTAGGAAATCGTTTGGAAACTTGTATCGTAGCGTGGGGTAGTTCGTGCCAACGATCTTGTTTGACAGTAGTCGCATCAACCCAAGCGTTTCCGGAGAACATGTCCTACCAGTCGATCGAGGCTTGCATCCGGGAATACAGGGCATTAAAGCCCCCCGATCAATGGTGGCGATCTCCCCGCAACTGGGGCATACATTTGTGACTTCGGTACCATGCACAGGGCAGTGGGATACACACCTGAAATCCCACAGGCGAGATATGAAGCCATTCTCGAATGTACAATAAAAGCACATCCGAGGTGACGGCCAATCCAAGAACTTTCGAGAAAGTATCTCTCGGGTCGGCAAAGAAACATGAGTGTGATTGCCGTTACGATCAGAATAGTTAAGCAACGGGGTCAACTCATCGACACCAACATTTGCTACTATTGCCAACTTGCGAAAGTTTGAGTGAACTCGATTGAGTGAATCCTCCGAAATTGAAAACCGTGCGAGGCTTGAAATCCAAGAAGCTCGTGTATATCGGTTTTCTTCCGCGAGCCGGTAAAGATAGCTCAGGAGACTTTCGGCAGGATGAGGGGCGACGCTAAACAACAGCTTTCGGAGCTCAGCCATTTGGTCGCCCCCTTTTCTTACGCTTCGCCGGCTTTTGTGGTACCGGCGGCAGTGCCGACTTGAATGCAGCGGGCCTCATGGCCCCCTTATCAAGTGAGAAATCAACCGGTCCTAATTCGAGCAATGCCTCAGTAATGTGAGCATGGCGCAATGTCTCTGCTTGCTCCAACATCGCCAATTCAGTTGCCAGATGCACGACACGCATCATGTAGCCAAGTAACCCATGCGATGTTGTTACCAGTAGATTGATCGATAGCGGATCGTGTAAGGCAGAGAGCTCTGGTCGAGGCAGTGGAAGACACTGATTGACGGAGTAGAAGAACAAGTGAGCTGCCTGCTTCGCCTCTCGAGAATTCAGCCGCAGTGGATAGAGCTCAATCTTCGCTTTCCGACGGGTTTCAAGTTGTGGGTTCACAACGAAAATATTGTCCACCTCTGGCAGTCCTGAGAAAAGTATCGGTTTTCTCAGGACTTCTACCTGCGTCTTGATCCAGTCCGCAGCGTCATACTGTCTGGTTGAACTTCCTCGAACAGAAATGTGTTGAAATTCATCAAGAACGATGAGCTCGACATTTGTACGATCCGCGTAGTATTTGATCCGGTTTTCCATATCCTCTCGCGTGCCGAATGTCGGTTTCGGATCGCCGATCGCACTTAGAATTCGAGAAGCTAGGTTTTTAACGGTGCAGTTTTCTGGAACGACAATGGACAAGACCTTCTTGAATTCTCCCGGCACATTACGTGTGCGGCAGTACTCCCGAATTATTGAAGTCTTTCCAGAGCCCGTGTGCCCAATCAGACTCATAACCCCAGGCGAGTCTGAATACCGCCCCGTCTGATGAAAGTTGGATATCCGTGCCATTGCGTCTTGGAACTTGTCATGTACGATCCGTACATCTCGGAAAGCTGCGAGTGCCTTTGCTTGATGGTCGACGAGAAACGGTCTTTTACGAGAGGTCATGATCACCATCCTCTCCCGTAAGGCTGGAACCATCCCCAGCCCGGGAAGCATGCCAGCCTCTCTCAACCAACTCGGCCTCTATTTCTTCATTCGAACAGAACGGTGCTTCATAATCTTCAGGCTCAATCTCTGAAGGAGCACTTATGGCTCTGCCAACTTGAGCACTAGCTTCTATTCCCGACTGAGATCGCAACTCTTCGTTCTGATAGCGGTAGGCTTGTTTTCGTTTGGTTTTTTGAGCATCAGTGATGATCTGACGTGAGGCTTCAAACACAGAGAGGCGACGATCCAACAACTCACGTTCCGACGACTTATCGGGGTTTGAGCCAGCGTCTTGGATCAGGTTTCTGATGACTTTGTGTCGCCACATAGACAGTCGGAGCGCATAGGTCTCGTAAATGCAGCTTGCAGGAAGAAAGACGCGGTTTTCCTGATCCTCAACATAGATTGTTGAGAGGTCCTCGGGGTCAACTTTCACCCTAACTCTAGGGTTTTTTGGCCCCAATGAACTATTGCCTATCAACCTCCTCCGAAGGAGTTGAATTGCCTCCGATTGATATGAGAGGCCTGCGATAGCGATCCCGCCCCGTCCAAGAGTCCGTGTTTCAATCTTAAACAGAAGGACGTTCAGATCTTGCTGAGAAGAAATGAAGTGGACTGGATGCTTGCGCGTACCTTCGCGCCATTTCTGAGCCGGAGTATATTTTAGACGGCTATGCTGATAGTTGGCGTAATCATCGACGATGAATTTTGTCAGCAGGAACTCAAACTCTTCAATTGTCAGACAAGCTTCCTTCTCTGAAGGATAGTTTCCCCGTTTATCTGGATTGGAAAAAGTAGTCCCCGGCAAGGTGTGAACAAGTTTGGTATTTAATGTCCCAAACCATCTCTCAACGACCCCTTTGTAGTGAGGCGAGTAAGACGGATTATACTCGACCGATGTGCCCAACTGAGCCATACCGTCTAGTAAATGCTGTGAGTGAAACTCTGGGCCGTTGTCGAGAACCAACGTATCTATTAGACCGAAACAGGGCCAATTTGACGCGAATTCTGGCTTATACGATGTATCGGAATGCTGCTCCAGTTGCTCAGCGACCTGCTGGAGATACATCTCCTTTGGTGCAATTGCATGCCTCAGACAACGCATCACCGAGATGTAACTTGGCGCATCAAAACTCAGATAAAAGCCGACAACCATCCTTGAATAGAGGTCAATAGCAAGCGTTAACCAAGGACGTCCCAAAATCGTTCCGCCGCGCAGGATCAGCTGCAGGTCAACCAAGTGATGATCTACCTGCACTATCTCCAAGGGGCGTCTTGCTGTTATCCCAGCTCCGACCGCATCGTACTTCGCCTTCGCTGCACGTACACCATGCTGAGCAGCGGCAACATCGAAAGGTTCTAACCTTCTGACATATCGATAGACACTACGAATGTTTGGAACTTTTAACTGTGCCTTACCCGGCAATCCCAAGTTCTGCTTCTCAATACGACCTCGCAGAATTTGGAACAGTTGGTTCACTTTGTAAGGCGTTGCAATGAGGTAGAAGTCCTCAATCACCTCATCAAGAATTTCGGCCACTGCGCCTGATATGATTTTTGTGCGCCTGCCTTTCAGAAAATCTGCAGGCAACAAGGCTCGGAGATCATGCCCTCCGTCACACCAAGCACGATACCACCTCTCAACTGTTCTTTGGCTCGGCAGACACTCTTCGGGAACTTGAGCGAAGAATTTCAACACGTCACAAACAGCGGAACTTAACGAACCATCGGAGATCCTCTGATGAACCGCCTTCACAAACTTAAGGCGACGCCTGGCCTCTTCCTGATTGTCGGAGCTAAAGCTTTCAAAGCTACGCTTGATGTGGGATTTGTTTTTACCAGCACCGTATTGTCGGAAACTCTCGATCTCGGCTTCGCCCTTCATAATGAGCGAAGTTAGCGTAGGCTCCTCAATTAACAGGGGTTTTCCTGTTTCAATGTTTGCCAAGTTGAATTCGTTTGATACCGTATGACATACGACTTTGAACTCTGAGCCATACACCTGCACTTTGGTGTTCAGGGGGAGATGCAGACTGGTCATTGCACACACTCCCTTTCAGGAAGCCAAATAAGACTGTCACGCGTGATCGGCTGATCCAGATCCGTCACAAGCTTGCCAGCTGAAACAAGTGACAGCGCCTGGCCTCGGGCATTCACTTTTCGCAGCCTTTTCGAAAGCTGTCGCAGTGAGAGTGAGGAACATTCAGAAAACAACTCCACCAAGACGTCGTCTGCGGGCAGCTCGATACGTTGTCGCTGGGTAGACATCAAAAGGATTACGTTCGACCATCTCGGCTCACTTCTGATTTCTTTCTCCGTCCAGACTTCAAACGAGATACCAAGCTCTGCCAGGGCACTTTCAATGTTGTTGAACTTCTCAATAGCCTCAGGGGTAATCGCCTTTTCGTAGGGCTTTACCTCTATTACGGTTTGCCGACCTGCTCGCGTAACAAGCAGATCCGGGTAATAGGTCATTTCTTTTCCTGAACACATATAGCGCAGGGGAAAAGGTTGCTCTGAAAAGCTCCCAACGTCTGGCAGGACATCCAACACACGCATACAATCGCGTTCAAGTTGAGGCTCCCATTGCAGGTGCTGCTGGTTACGATAACTGAAAAAATGGCCGACGACGCGGCCTTTGCTGCGGGTTACTACCCGCCGAGCAAGACTGTTCATCTTTCTCTCCAAAAGCTGAAATTGGGCATAGCTCGCCTGTGGCGTGCTTTCCACGCAATACTTGCCTGCCTCGGGGAAACGTGCTAAGGAGAGAATTGCAACATACCCTCGCTTATGCGACGTATCCAACCGCTTCAGACACTCTGGGGCGGTTTTTACGTTTTGGACCTCTTTGGTTGTTATATGACGGAAACATCTTTCTTGAGAGACATTGACAGGTCAATGGCCGGAAACGAGAAGAACAACCAAAAATAGAATCACATTTCATGCACAAATGATTCACATAATTGGTGAATCTTTGCTGTATGTTATGTGCAAACTTGGTGAATCTGTGGATTTAAATGCCTCGGACACATTTACACACGAAGCAGATGAATTGGGAAACGTCTGAAAAGCTCGTCAATCAATTCACATAAACACCACCATAAGTAGCATCAAATACTCCAAAAAATATTCGCAGTTCTACAGTCAAAACTGGCGATTGAAAGAGTTGGAAATGGTGTATTCTGCAAAATCGAGTCGAAGTTCAGCAAGCCACTATGCTTTGAAAAGTAACTGCAGCATCCTTTAGAACAATGAGCTGAACAATTGAACTCTACGAAGACGCATATCTGCAAAAGTAATGTGATCGGATAACCACTACCAGAAACTGCAAGTGCGATGCGAACCGCAGTATCGGATTGGATGCATTTGCGAAGATTACAACCTGCGAGAAAACATCGGCAGAAAATTTAGCGATGTGATTTGTCGGCTATCCACGACAACTTTTGCGTCAATCTCGACAACTTCTTTGGCAAAAACGACAACTTCTTTGTCACCCGACATTATGAATTCCAAGCACAGTTGAAATTCTGATCAATGTGTCCTTTGACAATGTGACCGGAATTCGAGTGGACGCATTACGCATCTAATGCCGATAAGTTTGATCCGACGGATCACCAAGCAGGATGCAGCGATCACGCACGGTGAGTTCTCAAGTGTTTGTAATGTGGTGAAACGCTTTCAGGCCAAGTGCGCTGTGACGTGTCTGATCGATGCGTTTGACGTCTCGCAAACCGCGCCCATGCGTTTCTGGAACAATTGACATCCTGAGCCTCTTTTTAAGGGAACATCTACATGAGCTTAATTGAAACATCGACGGCTGTACAAAACAAGGTTGTGTAACGCAGTAAAGGGAGATCAAGAAAATCAAAACTGATGGATCAGACGGCTTTACGTGAGGTCTATCGGGAGATGCCTGTTGAGAAACACTGCTAACAGCCGAGATTGAAAATTTGAAGAAAACTGAAATAAAGGAGATTTGTTACCGTACTAATCATCTAGAGGTTGTAATTTATTAAGAAATATTTAATATAACTTAAACAGGAATTTGTAATTTACAGCTTGCCTAAATGGAAAGTTCTCGTATGCGACTGCACTTCTCATATCGTTGGCTTTTAATTCTCGGGATTTTAGTAGCTGTAGTGTTTTCTGCTACTGTTTCTGCAGCACAGACCCATCTTAAGATTCTTGTATCACCGCAAAGTCATGACCGAGAATTGACCTCTATTAATGAACTCGTTCGTGAATTGAACACGCAGTCGAGTGGTACCGAGGTTTTCGAGATATCAGAAATCCCAACTTCGCAAGACGACGGTCAAGCCATTCTCGACTCGATTTATGACGGATCGGCGGCAATGGGCTTCGTTCCGGTGGAAAATGTGGCGGCGTGGGATAGCTCGTACATTGATTTTGTGAAGTTGTTTCCATTTCGGCGCTTGCTAGACGCAGATCGGCTTCTGAAAAGTGAATTCAAGTTTGGATCGGAAATTCAAGGGTACTTAGGAGAATTAGTAGTTCTCGGGCAGCTGCATCGCGGGTTGGTTTCATTGATCACTGATCGGCCGATTGAGTCTTTGAAGGATTTCGAAGATTTGGACCCTGTGCTCATGTCTAACGCACTTCTTACCCATACGGTGCTAGGAAGCTCAAATACGGGCTTTGAAGAATACTCTGACCTTGCAGCGATAAGTCAGGCATTTAACCAAGGGTTGGTAAACGCGTTTGAGATCAATCCGGCGCAAGTTTTGGAAAGTAACACCCCACTAAACGTGACACGGCAAGCTTATATCTTGCCACCACACCGTTATTCTGGAAGCGTTCTAGTTGCAAATAAATATATTATTTCAAGTATAGATACGGAGGAAATATTAGAATACCAAGAAATAATTAAAAAATTTCAGGAAAAGAATAATTCAGAACTTGTTTCATACAGTGAAAAGTATGACTATAGGTTGCTTTCATATACTGAAAAAATGATAGAAGATTATGATATTAGTTTAGATACTGTCACATATATTAAAAGTCGCGCTAATCATTACTATCAAAAAATAATTGCAGGATATTATGATGAGGGACTAAGGTTACTATCCCTCGATGCTTCCGCACAATCCATTCCCCAGCAAGCTGCAAATTATGAACCCCCGCCGCCAGAAATCATACTCTTAAATTCTCAACCAAAAGGTGTTTTTTGGAACAGTTGGCTGACATATGGAGGGCAAGATACGAGCTTTGTGGATGTTTCGCTGCAGCAGCAACATCAAATTCACGTGGATCTCTCGCCATACTCCTATTTAGCTCTATTTGGCGAAGATCGCGGAATTGGAAGCAACTTTGCCAGCAATGAACTTAAAGAGTTACTGGCTCAATATGAAGGGGAGGAGATTCCGCTCGTTATACGCGCGATCGCCATTGACGATAAGCTCATACTATCAGGGCAAACACAATTCTCCGAGACTGTTAATCTCAGTGCGTTCGGGGATTTTGACACTACGAAACGTGACCGTTTAAATGCTGCTTATAGCGATGTGCTGGACAGTTCGGGGTCGATTGAGCAGCTGTCTAACGAAGTTGCGGCAATTGGGTTCACATTAAATGTGCGTGCTAGACCTGCCACGAGATCTGGGTGCGCCCGAATTGGATTTTCAGTTCTTGAGAAAGAAACTCTCCTTCCAATAGATCATTTGGTTATGACAGTTCCGGTTGGTTCTATGGAAACTGTTGCCACGGCTGATTGTCTACAGAACATTCAGTCGAACATGTTGGCAACCGGGGCTGAGGCAATCCTTGCATCGGCAGTCGACCATGGAAGGGACCTTAGTCGCAAACCGGATGCTGTGCTCCAAATATTCGAAACAGATCAGTCGAGCGGCACTGTATCGACAATCGTAACGTTTGTTGATGGAACAGAGGAAGAGCCGATAGTTCTTGTTTGGCGGGCTGCAGAGAGGTTGAGCGATTACGTATCTGACGGTCTAAAGAGAGACATAAAATTTTCTCGCTCACAAACTTCAATGCACCCTGCTCCCTACGCTAGAACAGCAATCAACCTGATGGAGACAATCTTTACAGGTGCCGATTTTGTTGATTGCGACTTACGCACCGATTCTTGCCCGTTAGAATTGACCGCGAAAGAAGCGCTACGCAGGTTGAGACTTATTTCAGAAACGAGCCAAGAGACTGATCCAGCTACCATTACGATCAGTGTAAGCGATGTAGATCGAAAACCAATCTTCATTCCGTTTGGGCTGTTCGCCGCCAGATCCGCTGATGAGGACTCCCAACCTATTCTTTCGAAGCGCGTTACAGTTATCCAGCCATTGCCTGGGGGACGATATTTTGATTCTGCAGAGACTTGTATAGGGAACTGGAATTTTGCTGTGCCACGCACGCTTCATGGAGTGAGGGACCCAGCACTGAAGGCTCAGTTGTCTGAATTGCCCACGGTCAGCAGCGGGGCGGGTAAATGGTACCCGAACCTCTCGGACTTCAGGCGATATATGGATAATTTTGGCGTCGCTAGTGTTCAGAAATCGACTGAAGGTCTGGTGATATTGGCACATCATGACCAAGATGGCCTTTGGTTTGAAGAAAAAGAAGAAAATGAACGTATTCGACGGGTACACCGTCACCGTAAGTTTCCCCCCGGCAGTGCAGCGTTGATTGCAGCTTGCTCGGCTGCAGATGGGCTACAGCAAAGTGCTTCTCTTGTAGAGGAGTTGAATCGTAAGCAAATTGATGTAGCGATCGCGTCACCATTTGCTGTCGGCACTGAGTTTGGAGCTCAGATGGCGGTCGCGTTTACTCAGCTTGTAGAAGAGGCGACGAAAAATCATGAAACTCCTACGATTAGACAGCTTTTTGAGAAAGCCAGTAATCGTGCTGCTGCAAAATTGACCGGGTCGGAGCAAACCCGAAAGGCGCAGGCAGAAACAGCACTCGAATACATACTTCTTGGAGATCCGGCACTGAGGCTTTGTGGAGTGACACAATGATTAGAAATTTGAAGGTATTTCTGGTGCTAGCGCTTGGATTCTGCTGGACATATAGTTTGCACGCAATGCCACAGCGGTCCCAGTCCAGCTATGTGCCGCCTCAGGACCAAGAAGAACGCATGCTCTTCTTAATAAGCGATACCCATATGGGGTTTGGTAAAGACGCAAACTCGCAGTGGTTGCCAATTGAAGATTTTCGTTGGCCAAAAGCGCTGTCGTCATTTCTTGAGATGGTGCGTTCTCACTCGAATGATAAAGCTGATTTGATCATCGTTGGTGACTTCTTTGAGATGTGGCAGGTGCCGCATTCTTTCACGTGTACGGACGGTGGACACGATCTGGGATGTACGATTGCTGAGATGACAGAAATTGCTCGTAATATCGCTGCCGCGCATTCTCAAGAACTTGCCGACCTAACCGAATTTTCTCAAGCTGGAGAGAACCGCCTACATATCTTACCAGGCAACCACGACGCGGCATTTCTAATTCAGGATGTATGGGAGCCGATAGGGCAGGCACTGAACGACGCAAGTGGTCGTGTAAACTTGGTTACGGAAGGTCTCTGGGTTTCGCCGGATGGAAAAATTGTCATTGAGCACGGTCACCAGATCGGCAGTGACGTGAATCGTTATGAAAATTGGCCAGAAATTGTTGTTTCCGAGGACTCTTCTGGAGTGTATCGGATGATCCGTCCATGGGGAGAAAACTTCGTTCAATCCATATTCAACGAAATTGAGGCGGGATCTGATAATGCTCCTTCCTATGCCGTTATCGATAACCTTGCACCGGAATCCTCTGCCATTCGTTATCGTATTTCAGACGTTGGCTTCCAACAAACTGCTCGGGAAATAGCCCAGTTTCTGGCATTCAACCTCTTTGAAACTTCTCTTTCGCAGAAAGTGTCTTTTCTCGGCCCGCAAAAGTTTGATGAACACGGTAAGCCGATTGCTGACATAAAAGTAGGCCGCCAACTGGGACATCGGCTGTTTGTTGAGGCATTAGACGAAAATGACCCATTCCGAAAACAACTGATGTCGAACAACGCCAAAGCCGCTGAAATACGTAAGGAATTGGACGCCTTGGCTGGCGATGAGCAACGCCTTTCCGATGCAGAAGTGTCGGCGCTATGTGATCTTTTAGTGATCCGAAACAGCAGCGAGGTGTGTTGGGATGCAACTCTAGGAATGATTTTTCAGGGGGTTCTATTTTCAGATGATCACGTGCTCAAAGAGCATTTGATTGATCGCTGGAGCAGCTATCGAGACATGGTGATCTTTGTTTACGGGCATACTCACAAGTACAAAGTTCCAAGGGATGTGTATTTGTTTGACGACAGAGTTGTGAGTGTCGCAAATACCGGAGCATTTCAGCGGGTAATTGATGATCAGGCTTTCCTTGATCGTGTCTCTGTAATGACGCGCGACGAAAACTACGAAGTCACACCTGGAGAGGCGTTGCGCCGGATGAAGCTTGATCAATTGGCGCCATGTTACACGTTTATCGAAATCACTTATGAAGATGGGATACCTAGATCTGAGTTGAATTACTGGATTCACAGTGAGGATGAAATGGAGAACCCAAGCCGGGTCCGGATTGCAGAAGGTAGCAGTGAAGAGAGATGCAGGTAGTAATATTTGTGTCACTGCCGAATATTACAAATGAGGTAAAACTTTACTATCTTATCTTTTTGATTCGACTCATAGAATTGTTTCCACTGGGACATAGTAAGTTCTTTAAGAACCGATCTAATATTAAAATTTTGGAATCGTGTGCGCCACTCACCTACGCCGTGCTCTCGAACGATGATTTAATCGTTCTTTCCTAATGTTGAGGGTTGGCATGTATGCAACTTTAAGTTTATTTTGTGTAAGTTGATGTGCGAGGTGTGAGGCGTCCTTGAGAAATATCAGTACCCTATTTTCGATTGGCCTTGTGTTTTCTTGTTTAGAAACCGCGATGGCGCAGGGCTCATTTGATTCTAACTCGGTATCGAATTTTACAAGAAGCCCTATTCCAAATAGTTTTTCGCCGATAGATAGCGTGTTCAGTCCTGACCGTAGCCAGGTTGGCCCTAGCTATAACCTAGATGGATTTGGTCAAAGGCTTCACGATTACAACTTGAATCGTCCTACTTTGCCTGACACTGGTCCAATTGGGGGGCCAAACTCCTCACCGGTCTTGAGCCCGTCGTTCCGAAGTTATGTTCCTAATAGTGTAGTGACGCCTGATATTGGCGACATGCAGCCGACAATGCCGGACATTGAGCACACTTTCCCAACGATTCCCGACATTCAGCATAACTTTCCGAAAACACCTGACATTAAACCTCACTTGCCAACAATACCGGACTACGCAACGGGAGTACCTGTTCTACCGAAGCTACCCAGCCAAAACACAGGGCTAAATAATCGCCCAAACAATGATTTATTGCCGGGATTAGAAGATCGTTACCAACTAGGCTACAGTCCCAGAGCATCACAACGCCGACGTGAACAGGTCATTAATCCCCCGCCCCCTTCGTTGCGAGCCTCGTTGCCGTCCTATCAAACGCAGAAGGCAATAGAGCAATTGCAACCGGCTTCAGTGCCCGAAGAAATTTTCTTCGAGAATGATCTCTCGATTGCCAACGGCTTTGTTTCAGTCGTGCCGCAAGAGGAGCAGACTAAGTACAGTATGCTTATTTTGTTTCGACCGGAGGCAACTGCGGAAGAAATCAGGGGAGTAATCGAGGAGAAAGATTTCGATGTAATTCGATCATTCCCTGAAATTGGGATTGTTCAAATTCATTCGAGTTTTGAGAATTTTCCCAAACCGAATTCCGAAAATCCAACAAAGCTTGAGAGATGGAAGTGGATTAGTTCGATCGCGCGTGAACTTATGAATGATACGCGCATCAGAAGTGCTGCACCAGATATCCTTCTTTATGATCAAGGACCAGACATCGTTATTCCAAACTCAGTCTTTGTCTCAACCAAAGATAAGGCAACGGAAATATTGGATTGGGGAGTTCGAGATATACAAGCAGATCGTGTTTGGGAGCTTCCCGGCGCTAGAGATGGTGTTCTGTTTGGTGTTGTGGACACTGGATTCAGCCGCCATGAGGACCTTACTTTCTTTGGATACCCAAAAGAAATCGGTGTAGCTGACCATGGTACGCATGTTGCTGGAATCGCTTGCGCTTCGCATCGAAATAAAGTTGGGGTGCGCGGAGTTTTACCGAAGTGTTTCGTTCGAGCTTTAGTTGCTGAGAAAGAAGTCGAAAATCGGGGAAGCACACCGCTTAAGCGTTACATGACGTCCTTTACGGAGGTGATTGATCAACTAAGCAAATTTGTAACCAAAAACGACGATGTTCAGACGTTTAACGTGAGTTTGGGCTTCAATCTGCAGCGAAACTTTGGCATCAATCCGGAAGCATTCGAAAACTCCGACATAAGGGATGACATCGCGATGCTAGGTGCAATGGTAAAACCAATCCTAGAGAAGGCGGCCAACGAAGATAAAGTGATTTTCTCAGCGGCAGGAAATGATAGCAACGGTCTAGCGAAGCCTATCAGCGCGGAATTTGGCAGCCCGTTCAACAGTGCAGCATATGATATGCGGAAAAATGACGGTATTGCTAACGGTGTTGTTGTGGAAGCTCATGATAAAATGGGACGCCGAGGAGGCTTTTCTAACATTGGTGGACACATATCTTGTCCTGGCGTCGACATCGTAAGCACGGTTGCATTTGATGAAAATAGAGTTCGATCCGAGCATGCTTACGGCAGATTAAGTGGGACATCTTCAGCGACACCGTATTGCGCTGGAGGATTTCAATTGTTCCGTTTGGTTCGCCCAAGCTATTCTGCAGTAGAAGCAATATCATGTATTACGCAAACAGAGACGAAGTCGAGCTCTGGTACACCAATGTTGCGTTTACTCGCAGCATTGGAAAACTGTCCTCTGAGATAGCTTCCTTCTTCGAGAAGCTGCAGCTTCAAGTCAAGTACTGAATGTGATGATGAGACGGGAATAGTAGTGCTGCCTACTGCATTTTGTTTCTGATCCCGCGAGAGCTCAGCGAGCGCTGTGGATGGCGATCGTTTCGGCTGTGAATTTGTCCGTTAATTGAGGTTTCCGGACAAAGTGAGTTTATCAGCGGTGCGATCATTCCTTGTTCGGGGTTGGACGCGGCCATAATCGCGAGGGAAATCCGACTGCGGTGACTTGTTCGATCACAAGCTGCAGCTCTTTCGCAAGATCGGCTTGCAGCGCTCCATTCTTTTTTTGACGGTCTGCGGGAATTCCGCGTGTGCCATTCAGATCATAAATATGGCCTATAATGCGATAGTCATATCCCTCCGGTGTGAGAATTCGAAGACAGGTTGTGGGAATGTAACGGACATTTCGAACAGGGTCGTACTGACACTCTATTTTGGAACCGCCCGCAATCACAGTCCTCCCCATTACCTTGACAGGAAGAGACATAATCAGGTGAACAAATCCGCCGGAGGTTTCCGTATCCAACGGGTTTTCATTAATCACCAGTAAGGATTTTCTTTCATTAGCAAGGGTTTCCAGACGTTGAAACGTGTCTGCAACCCACAGGTCCTCCTTCGCATTTACTGGTTGAAGTACCATCATCGTGTGTATCTGGCAGATCAAAGCACCGAATATAATAAAGTGACTTGTGAGAGCACTCTTTAACTTCATGGACAGACCCATTATCGGATATCGGTTTTGAAATTTCCGCGGTTCGAATCTCAATCACCTATAAGTTTAGCAAGGCTTGTTATTATCCATTGA
The DNA here is from genome assembly GCF_040218635.1 of Thalassospira sp. GTDB lineage: Bacteria > Pseudomonadota > Alphaproteobacteria > Rhodospirillales > Thalassospiraceae > Thalassospira. The sequence continues at coordinate 442,081 of NZ_JAVJRB010000009.1, read as the reverse complement.
TCGATTTTCATCGAATGGGCATGATACTATTTAAAGTAATGGCTAAAATGGGAACTTCATCCCTGTTTTGCATTTGGTACTTTAATCAGCATTTCAAAGCCTCAGGATAAAAAGTGAACTCTGCCTGTCCGTTTGAAGATTGGCTGCAATCAGCCGGCATCCCAGAAGACGAAGGCCTGTATTTTGTGGGCACCTTTGATCGGCGAATTACCTTCTATTCTCAGCAAGTTCGTGCGTTGCAGTTAATACACGCATTAAAGATGACCGGAAGGCTCTCGGAAAGCCATGACGTAGCCATTGTCGGAGCAGGCGCAGCTGGTGTTACCGCAGCAGTCGCAACTGCGCTTGTGGGGGCAAATGCATTCTTGTTTGATACTGCACAGACTGTTCTTCAGTTACAAAGCAGCTCACCTCGAATGCTTCACCCTCATATCTATGAGTGGCCTAAAATTGGGTCACTGGAGTCCCATGCCAACCTCCCTATCCTTACATGGGAAGCGACGACGGGGAAGAAGGTACAGGAAGATCTCCAGAAGTACTTTGACGCTGCTAATTCTAAGTTGGATAATCTTATATTTACTCCCCAGAATCGATTAAAATGCGTCACAAGATCAGGCACTTCAAAGTGGGAGTTGGAGTTCCTCGACTCACAGGGAAAAGAAGACCAACGCTTATTCAAGCATGTGATTTTGGCAATTGGATTTGGTGATGAGATTTCTTGCGGCGTCTCCAAAAACCATAACTATTGGAAACATAACTCTACCGGCGCAACGGCAGCAGAAAAACACAGCCCCGCTCACTATTTTGTGAGCGGCAACGGTGATGGTGGCCTTACAGACTTCATCAATCTGGTGGTTTCTAATTACGAGCACCTATCTTTTACCAAAACGTTCCTCTCATACTTTGATGATGAAACCTTGCAGCAAGAGACGGCGAAAGCATACGCACAAAGCCAAGCTGAGTATGATCTAGAACAAGCATTCGAAACATACCTCACACCGTTACTATCCAATCACAATGTTCTAACTAAACTTCAGCCTCGATTGAGAACTGATCGCGAAATCACAATCAATAGCAACGGTCCCTTGTTCGTCGCCGGCAAAGCTGCCCAGCTCAATCAAGTCATAGCTTTTTCCGTTCTTGCGGCAGCAAAGGAGAAGAAGCTTAAGATCATAAGAAGTTCGGGCAAGGTCGATGACGTTTGCAGTGAAAACGACAAATTTAAAGTGTTAGGGCCTCAGGTGGATGAGCAAGCGCTGACGCAAAGTTATGACAGAGTTTATCTGCGTCACGGACCTGATCGAGCAGGCTGCTATAAGCCTGTTGAACAATATTTTGAACGCTATGAAGCGCATGTTACTGATCACGGACGTTGTGACGAGATTCCGGCACTGGGCGAAGAAACCTTTGAATTTTTCAAGACACTTGAAATTGATAACTTGAAAGATCCGGCATCAAAAATTTCAGAGAAAGAACGTTTAGCACGTGCCCACTCGACGATTGTCATAGGTCAAGACTTAGCAACGCATCAGTTGTTTGAACAAGGAAGAGAGCGTGTTCTAGGGCTTGCGCAAAGATGTGATCAGCTCACCGAGGACGTGCATCTAGTTGTGACTATCCCCCCGGACCAAGTGTCTGATAGATTAAACATTATCCGCATGATTAAGGCCAGTCATGAACGGATCAAATTGTACGCCGTTGAGGCGGTATATGAGCAATGGAGGGAGCAACACAACGCGACCACATTGCACAATGACGTTTTTTGTTATTTTCCTGCTCAACCGCTCGACACCTCTGGTCTCTCGGGCGCCATTGATCAATGTCTTCTGCGACTACTTAATGGGCGGATAACAGACGTTTTACAAAATAGTAACTGGACTGCGCTCGGCAAAATCGATCCGTCGATCATCGCTCAGATTTCGCCAATTTGGACAAGCTGGAATAATGCGCTGCAAACTGACCTTCAGTTGCGGTCAAGCTTTCTGCGGTGGCTCAACAGTGTCGACCTCCACCAGTCACCATGGGAAGGTGACCGTGAGAGAATAGGAGATTTTGTTGATGCTCTTCTCCTGATGCTTGGTACGAGCCTTGGACAGAATCTCACTCCGATTGACGATAAGGAGTACGGCAATTTGGCGTTTAATCAAAGCTCGAGAGCTCTTGGATCTGGCTGTCGGACGATTGGGAAATTGCAGCTGGCAGATAGCTATTTGCCCGATGATTGGACTGCTGATGCTTTGATACTGTCAGGTACTTCAGAATTGGCAAGACCAGATGAGCACGGAAAGATCCAAGATGGTGGAATGGCATTTGACACGCTTGAAAGCCCGCAGCGCGTGCATCCGGTCACCATTCTCAACAACCTGATGTGGCGTAAAAAATTACAGCAGGATGTGAAGGAATGGACTTTGGCAATAGAGCGCGAGTTCAAGAAGTATCACGAGCGCCAGGATAATGCCCTTAAGGAGGTGAGTAGATGAGTCTTGAAAAGTTCTGTAATGAGCTGATCTGTACATCTCGAGATCTCGAGTGGGAAGCTAAGCTGATGCCAGGTTACGCCAGTAAACAATTTAAAGGTCGAGAGGGTACCGCAGATGTCGCGCTTCCCGAGAAGGTAGTAGGCCTTCAGCTCGGAGACTACCCTGTGCTTGCTGGTGAAATAGATTTGCATGACACAGACCAAGTAAGGCAAGCAATCAAACAATTTCACAATCAAGTCGTTATCGCTCGTTCTTATATGGAAGCGAGTCAAGTCATTAACACCCACCTCATACTGCGTAGCACGGTCGTTGACGAAGCCACGGATTGGCATGTCTTAATTAATCTGATCGAGCGAGATGAGGCAGTTTGCCGAAAATTGGTCTGGAAGGCTGGCGACAAAGAGGAATTTTCTTGCGCAGAACTGATTTCACGCACGTTTTTAGCCCGCCCTTGGCGGAAGAATGACATGGTCAATAACGCGCCTCTAGACCACAATCAAAACTTGGTTGAACGGGTCCTAATCGGGAAGGGCTTACCTGCAAAAACAGCGAAACAATGGATTGAGTACGCCCGAAAGTTTAATGACGAGCCGCTCATTATGATCCCTAAACTTGTTGAAGCATGGAGGAAAGGGAAGTGACATCATTATACCTTCAAAACATCCGCCTCCAACAGTTTAGGAGCTTTTCACATCTCAATATAGACCTGCCGCCTGAACCGGGAGTTTTAATCGTTCATGGCAGCAACGGAATAGGGAAATCATCGCTCTTTAACGCTTTAGAGTGGAATTTGGCGGGAAGTATTGATCAATTCGAAAGCGTCGCTGGCGCAGATAAGCCGGAGAGATATCTTTGTCGACGGGAGAACGACAGTACTGAAGCAACTAGTGTCGCCTTGACCTTCTCAGATGGACACGAGCGTAAAATTATTGAGAGAGAATTGATAGCTCGCGGCAATAACAAATCGGTGCTCTCTGGAGAAGTGACTGACATCGTTGAGTTCTTGCGTGCCCCAGAATGGCAGAGCAAAATTTCCGATATTGGATCTTATTTACTTCTGACCCATTTCCTTGGCCAGACCACCATGTCAAGATCAACAAATCAGGATCCTAAGCGTGGTTTTAAAATTCTACACGAAGCAGCCCAAAGTGCATCTATTCAAGCCATAGCTGATAATCTTTATGGGAGAGGTAACGATAGCGTTATACGCGCCTATAGAGCCGAGATCGATCGGATTCAGGCTAAGAAAGGCCCGCTGGAGTCTCTCATCAAACAAGAACAACGTTATTGGAATGACATCGGCCGCTTCGGGGGGTTAGACGAGAGTTTCGTTGACAAAGAACTTGGGGAGATTGCCGATACATTAAAGCAGTGTTTTGGAAAACTATTTTCATACGAACACGCTGAACTCAGAAATGGCAATTTATCAAGAGAGGTTTTAGAGAATGCATTAAACCAATTGGAATTCCGGTGCGTCGACGTCCGGCATCAAATACAAATTGGCGAAGCTATGATTGACCAGCAGCAGCACGCAGTTGCAAAGATTGAAGAGCTTGTTGCTTCCGGTAATCAAGTCGAGAAAACACTCGCTTCTTTCAACGGGATTCTCAACGCCAGTCAGAGCGACGTAAGCTCAAGCGAGTTGCAAGTGAAGCAACTCGCTAAAAAGATGCAAATTGCGCAAACAAAATCCGAACGAATAGATACCGTACGGAGAAGCTCAAACGAATATTCACGTCTTTTAGCAGCTGTGAACTTCATGCAGGTTCGAGTTTCTACTGCTGGAGAAAGCCGTGATAAAGTTAAGGCGAATTATCTTCGCGCCACTCGTCGGATGGAGATTATTCGTCGTCTATCGATGAATATAGAAGAATACAGTCTCGAGATCACGAAAGCTCAGACACGTATATCTCTTCTCTCCGAGGCTACCGCTTGCATGGAGGGTGTCGAAGCGTGTTCTGAAAACTATACAAGTTTGCTTCAGTCCAATCCCGCTACAGAGCAACGACTTCTTGAGACGAGAAACGCACTTAAGAACATAGCTGGCGAAGTTGACCAAAAAACAGAAGTCGTGGAGAACATGCGTGGAACGGTTGACGCAATGTCACAGGCAATTGCCACATTAGCAATCGAGTTGCCCGCTGACGCATGCGAATGTCCGCTTTGCGCAACGCATTTTAAGAACGCCTCCGGATTGCGAGAGCGTATTGACAACGCCGTCGAACGATTGGCTCCTACCCTTGTAAATGAAGAGGAGCTGTTAGCAACAATGATCGAGGAGTATGATAATTGTTGCTCTGAGGTTGCACATTTGGAAAGGGTTTCGAGTGAACTCGCGTCGGCACATGAGCAATTGAAAACTCAGCAAAGCAGGCTTGATGAATTACTGATTCAAACCGATTTGACAGAGAAAGCGTCTATCGAGATGCTCTTAGAAATAAAAAGTGGTCTTGCTGAAAACTCAGCCCGTCTAGCGGAAAAATTGAAAAGGAAAAAGCACTGGCTAACAGTGCTAAGAACCGGCTTTTCTGGTGAAATCAGCATCAACATATTGAGAGATCAGCTTCAACAAACTGAAGGCGATCTCGATAGATCAAATCGTGATCTGGAACAAGCTACAGAAGAATGCAATCAAGCATACAGCCGCTATGAACGTGCTTGCCAAGTTCTTGAATATGATGAGAAAAAGTCTTCTCATTTAGATCTTGATACTTTGTGGCAGAACGCAGATTTCGAATTTTCTTTGGCTCAAGAGGAACTGAAAGCAGCGAATCAGGTGCTCTCCAATGCACGTATTCAATTGAGTAGATACTTGGAAGAACAAGCTGCTTTTGAAACCAGGCTGAAAACGATCCAAAACAGTCAGAAAGAGTATGAGATAGCACTACAAGAGATTGAAACTGTTTGGCACGGGCTTCATGTTTACGGTTTGAAAGCCGATAGTAACTCGTTGCGCGAGAGGAGCAATCAAGTTGCCGAGATTATTCAAGTCATTGACGAAGTAAAACTGCGTCTTGAACGTTTACGTGAAAATGAAAATGTTCTGGACTGGCGAATTACCCACGAAACAATTTTGCAAGGCATCCGTAAGACTGTCGGCCTCTCGGCAGAAGCTAAGAGAGAAGAGACGGTGATTTTCGCAAAAAATCACCTTCAAGAACTAAATGAATATATAGATTCAACGAACTCTGTGAAAGAAATTGCCAAGTCGGCCAGTCAACAGATCACCAAAGAACTGTCAAAGTTTAGCAAAGATTATATTCTTCCATTAAGCGAATTAATGACCAAAATAAATCAAACGATATTGTGTGATCGTGATGTTGGTATTGATTTGGAAGTGAAAGGAAGACGAATCAATCAACGAGCTGTGAAAGGAAAACTCATTTCCGAAAGCGTTGATCCAAAGCTAATTCATAGCGAAGGACAGTTGGCCGCGTTGGCCGTGAGTATGCTTTGTGCAGCAAGTCTTACTTTCCAGTGGTCAAAATGGAAAGCTCTCATCCTTGACGACCCTCTTCAGCACAACGACTCCATACATTCAGCCGCTTTTGCGGATATGATGGGTAATTTGGCAAAAGAAGAAGGGTACCAAATTATTCTATCTACTCATGATATCGGTCAAGCTGAATTCCTCAGGAGAAAATTCCGCTCCCGCAAAGTCCCTTGCACTACTTTGAATTTATTAGGCGTTGGTCGCGAAGGGGTCGAGTGGTCGCAGCACTCAAGTGCCGGCAAGAATCCACAAATTTCTGCGGTCAATACAGGTATCTAATAATGCTTTGGCAGGACAATTAAGCAGTTCCTTTAATTTCTGTCCTATTAACCGCCTTCAGTATGATTAGTCGGAATTGTTCTCATACATAGATTAGTACGTTGAATGTGGAATTTGCGTGATGACAATTCCGAGCAATGCGCTCAAAGAGATCGCTTAATCAAAAAGCTTACAGAACAAACCTGTGGTTCTTACTTCATTCCACTTTATCACCCGTAAGGCAAGGCGATCCTTAGCTGCTATTGGTTTGAAACTTGAATCATATTCGGTTGCTAGTTATGGCTGCCGTCGCAGGATATAGTCCGTATTCAAGTACGACGTTCGGTGAACTGCCGTCAGCGCAGCCGCTTAAAAGTTGGTCCCAAAAGGGGCCTGATCCAGTTTCGACTATACCCTTTGCCGCTGACTAGACTGCAACCAGCTATGTTGGTTACTTCAAATAGGCAGCATCGATAGTCAAATTGCGATCAATGACGCTGGATTGGCTGGAGGTCATCACTCTCGCTCGCATTTCGTAAGGTTGTTTAGATCAAGGAAGAGTATTCCAGGAAAGACCGGTCGAGAGCAAAGAGACTTTCCCCGTCAAAAACACGGCGGACCAAGCGGTATGACAGCAAGGCCCAGCGAGCCTAAGATGATTACGTGTTAGGGATGCATCTTGGAAGCCTATGACCATGATGTCACTATTGGTTGAGATCCCGCGATCGGAAGCTTTTTTTTAAACCCCAATGCCTTGCGATAATATTCCAAGCATATGGGAAGATGATGGCCCTCAACCACATCTGCTTCCCGACGAGTTGTTTCCACATAACCTGCCAACTACTGCCTTTTTAGCTTAGCTCAACTACCACCAGCGCTTCGGATATGCAGAGATGAGGTTATCGCTTTTACATGCGCACACTGCCTCAATGTGAATTTGATGTGTATGCTTTGTCTTTTCCATGGGGGCATGGGTTCAGCAGCACTCCGCCAATCGGCGCCTTGATTAGTGATGATGGACTTGCCTTGGGCATCATCATCCATGACGAGGCGACCAGCAAATTCGGTTACATCGCTATGTGTCGGCGCGAAGACGCTGTCTGGACAATAGTTAAAGAAACGCACGGCCTCCCTACTCGCTCCAGCGCTGAAGAAAAACTCGCACCTTTTCTTGAGAGTGTTTTGCCAGTTGCACCTGTCCCATCCGGGGACATTGTTCGACCGGCTCTTTTTGACTTTGGCGACCGAAAACCGAACGATGTCTTTCGTTTGCTTGTCGAACCTTCTCACCAGCCCGCATTATGGGCAATTAAAGAACTGTATCTCGCACTTCCCAAACCAGATCGGAACTGGGCGAGCGATTTCCAAACGACCAATTTTCATACGCGCCTCTGGGAAGCACAACTACTGGCTTCTCTTCGTGAGCAAGGCCTTTTGGTCACACAGCCTCATGAATCTCCGGATTTCCGAGTTCAAAACCGACTTGGACAAGAAGTATGGATTGAGGCTGTCACCGCTAATCCGAGCGCCCAATACAACCACCTATTTGCCAAGCCGTCAGCCCCGCCAGATAACCGACCTGAAGTTTTTTTCGGAAGGGGCGCTCTTCGCTTTGCAAAAACGATTGGAAACAAACGAGCCAAGAAATACGAAAAATTACCACATGTCAGCGGCAAACCATTTGCACTGGCGATCGCAGATTTCCAAGAACCCGGATCGATGCTTTGGAGCCGCGAAAGCTTGATTGGATATCTTTATGGCACAGGAGCTGAGGTAACCAAACAAGACGGACAAACCGTTGGCCGGTCCATTTCCGCTAACACGCTTTTAGGCCCTTCGGGTTTCCCGGCCGGTCTTTTCGCAAATGACGAAGCAGCCGAGTTATCCGCTGTCATCTTTACCAATGCATGTACAATCTCAAAACTCTATCGCGTCCCTATTTCAGGCATGGGGTCACCAATCGGATTTCGCTACACGCGCATGGGAAACTTTTTTGACCGCACGCCTAGCGCCTTGGAAGGCATTCCCTTCTGCATGGATATTACTTCTGAAGAATACCGATCACTGTGGGAACATGGCTATGAGCCTTGGTGCGCAGAAATGGAGGTATTCCATAATCCTTTCGCTAAACATCCTATGCCCTTTGCGCTAATGCCCGAGGTCACTCACTGGTTTGTGGGAGAAAACGGTATCGAGTGCCTGAGCACAAAGCAAACTTCTATCTTATGGTCTCAAACTCTTGTCACCAAAGATACCGATCCACCGATCACGCTTGACGATTTTCTAGGACGCTAAGCGCGAATACGCACTACCAGCCTAGAAATCCATCTCTCTCTTTGTAGTACAGAGAAGACAGGTGCAGAGAAGACTCCCCCCAAAAAAAGAACCGCGTCTTTCCGAAGACAGAGAATTTTCGCTGACACTAGGAACTTGTTCATTTAGCCCACGAGCGAGAGCAGTGAGCAAAACCAAATGTAAAATCATAGAGTATTGCTCGTTAGTAGCTGTGACATTCCAACTCATGCTCCAACACTCAGTCGCAACGATCCGTTAAGTTAATTTTTACCAACCCAAATCAACCTATAAATAAAAATTACTTGGGTGAGGATTGCGGAGTTCACTACTATGACACAGGACCCTGTTGATAAGATTGATCAGGAAATCCGAGATTGGGAAATTGCCTCTCGTCGGGCGAAAATCGTTGAGAGCGTCATTCGTCGCCCGCGCCCTATGCGACCTCATGTAGAGCAAGCAGCAAGCGAACAAGATGTATCTACAGCGATGATTTATCGCTGGATAGCGGCATACACAAAGCAACCAGAAGTCAAGACACTTCTGCCGAAACGGAGGGGGCCCGCTCTAGGAAGTCCTCGCCTAGAACCAGAAGCTGAAGACATCGTCAGCGAGGTAATAAGGACCTACTACACTGAGCACCCAAACATAAAATTCAGCAAACTGTATGGAAAAATCTGCGACAAATGCAGAAGGAGGGGAATATCTCCAGTTCCATCAAAAGCTACAATCACGAGAAGAGCTAAAGCGATCAGCCTAGAGCTTAAAAACAAACTGAAGCACGGCCCTAAAAAGGGGAAACACCTCAGCACACCGGTTAAGAAGCCGTACAGCGCCGATTATCCAATGCAAATCGTCCAGTTTGATCACACGCTTTGTGATGTATTCATAGTAGATAACTTTGACCGATCTGCCTTGATAAGACCTTGGATAACACTCGCTATTGATATCTATAGTCGTTGTATTGTTGGTTACTACGCAGGTCTAGACTCACCGTCTTCCACTACTGTAGCAATGGCAGTTGCCAATACTGTACTACCAAAGCAGGATACCCTTTCCAGATTGGGTATCGATCAAGAGCTCACTTGGCCCTGTCATGGACGTTACATGGACGGCCACCACGACAATGCCAAGGAATTCAGAGGCAAGGCACTCAAGCTAGGCTGCGTTCAGAATGGAATAAATTTGATATTCCGACCACGCGGGAAACCCCATTTCGGTGGTCACATTGAACGCCTAATAGGTACAATGATGGGTGAAGTTCACCTACTACCCGGAACAACTTTTTCTAACGTACAAGATAGGGGTGAATACCCTTCTGAAGCTAGGGCAACCCTAAGCTTCGATGAGTTTGAGAAATGGCTCGTCTTGCAAATAATTATCTACAACAACAAAATTCATAGATCAATTTCGCAGCCCCCAATATCAAAGTTTCTCGAACACGATAGTTCAAAGGAAACACTTCGAAATGTACCAAAAGACCATTTTAAATTCTTTGTCTCATTTCTTCCTTATGAAAGCAGAACCCTCCGAAGGGAAGGCATTGAGATATTCAAAACTTTTTACAGGTCTGATGCCCTCTACTCTCCACGAACACCTATTGGTTCAGAGATAATGGTTAGATATGACCCCCGAGACATATCTAAACTGTATTATGTATCTCCTGATGGTGAAATTCATGACATACCGCGCGTACATTCAGGTCGCCCAAAAATCTCACTTTTCGAACATAAGGCGACGCTCGAAGCACTAAAGAAAAAAGGATTGAAACAGATTGACGAAGTAACAATTTATCGGGCGATTGAAGAACAAACCGAACTTCTGAGCAAAGCATCAAAACTAACAAAGTCTATGCGCGTCAAGGCCGCTAAGTTAGGAGTCCGACAAGACCAACTGGGTCGATATCAACCCAAAGCCGAACAATCAACGTCGAACAACGAGCAACCAGATCTATGCTCGGAACAGCCAAGACCTATAAATCTACTCGACGTGGAGGAATGGTGAGATGACTAATGCTCACACAGCATACACCCACGTACACCCACTTTATCAATGTCTGGTGGACGAACCCAACTCAGTAAGAATTCATCGAATACAAACAGAGAAATTTATATCTTATCCACACGCAGAATTTGCACTCAGCAAACTGGAAAACCTAATAAATTACCCAGTCAGAAGTCGGATGCCGTGCTTACTTCTCTACGGTAAGCCGGGGATGGGTAAAACACAGATCTTAACGAAATTCCTCAAGAGCCACGCCAAAACTATCCCAAACGAACCCCCGCCGCCGAACCCTGTGGTGAGCTTTCAGATGCCGGTAGTGCCAGAAGAAAAACGGTTCTACAGGCAGCTCCTCTCAGCACTAGAAGCTCCACACCCTATTTATGGTACAACCAACACATTGGTATCCTTGGCTCGCAAGATTCTGGTCGATAGAGGCACTAAGATCATCCTCATTGATGAAATTCATGCTGTTTTGGCAGGGACACCTCGCCAACAGATGTTGATCTTTAACACCATTAGGTATCTGACAAACGACCTCCGAGTTCCGATTGTTTGCGCTGGAACCCGTGAGGCTCTCTCCGCCTTATGCCGCGACCAACAACTTGCGGACAGATTTGAGGCTTTAGAACTTCCGACTTGGTATGACGGTGAGGATTTTATGGACTTGATCGATACAATCAGTTCGACCTTACCGTTGCGAAAACCATCGGACCTCGGGCTGGCACAAGCAAGACAGCTGATACTTGAGCGTACGGGTGGTATAACAGTTCGCATATTTCGTTTTATAGAAGATTTAGCTTGCCAGGCCATTCTGAACGGAACCGAGCAAATTTTACTTAAAGATATAAGAAACTCTAAAATTACGCCCCTCGCTTCTATGGGGGTGTAAATTAGTTATGAGCCCCGTCCCGTATCTTCCTGAGAAATATGATGGTGAATTATTGTCATCTTGGCTCAAAAGAATAGAAAGATACTACTATGCTCCGGATTTTATATCGAATCAGCTTCGACCAATTACGGATGAATACATAGCAAGGTACTGCGAGAGATCTAGCAGACCTATCAATTTAATGGATGTTAATCCAAATGATCAAATGCTTGAATGCATCAGTCGATTAACAGGATATTCCTCAACGTATTTGCGTGAACAAACCCTCAGGGCGAAGTACCCCCGATTACGGGACTTCATGTTTCTCGGAATCAAATACATAAATAAGTCACCCCACCGAAACGATTACATAATTGAATCATGCCCCACTTACTGCCCAATCTGCTTGAGTGAGCAGATTCAACAATCCGGCGAAAACTATCTAAAGATCGACTGGGCGCTCTCACTAATAACGAAATGCCGTCACCACAAAGTGTACCTGTATGACACTTGTCCGGCTCTACCAGAATGCTACCCAGCATCGCCGTTCCAGAAAGTTGAAGCACTCACGCAAAGGAAGGGGGATTACGCAACGAAATTTGGCTGCAGTCTCTGCAAGAAGCTTTGCTGTGAACACCCGACAGAGCAATACAAGGACGAAATTTTGACTACTCATGGCGTCGAAGAGGCACTGATCGAAGCCATACAGAAAAATAGACTTCCTGAAAAACTAGGTGGGCCAGGCAACTCTTATCAAATTCAGTACACACTCCAAGATTTTATCAATCTTTGGGGCTTGTCGCTTTCTCTTCCCGAAGACAAAGAATTCATTAAAGAAAAGAAAAAATCTAAACTCTTCCAATATCTTGGATCAGTGAATGACCTGACTTTTGGTGACTGCAACATTATGATCAGAAGCAAGATCATGGAGCTGGTTACTCGACACTTTGCATTCCCAGAAATGCAAAACAATCCAATGCAGCACCTCGGCGACCCAGAAACTGATGATCTATTCCAATACCTTACGAAAAACGGAATAAATGAGAGCACATTGGCACTGATAATTTATATCAGATGGCCAAAAGGATTTTGGTACAAAAGCCCTAAAAGGCAGCAATCTAAAACAACGTTTTCGCCAAAGACAAACACCGTAATACAGTGTCAAGCCATCGAAGAGATAGAGAAACAGCTGTCATCAGGCAATTTCCCGTCAGACCTTAGCCAAGATACCAAACGCCAATTGAAGATAGCTTTCAGATTGCTAAATCGAGTGCGAGACAAACTGTCGACCACCGTAACGCAGAATGCCTCTTTGAATTGAGCATAACCAAAGGATGTTATTGCTTCCATCCTTCGATCAATCCAATTTCGATCGCCTTAAGTATCTCAGAACGTACAGAGGACTGAGACCAACCTCCTAAGCTACGTGGAGGCGTCAATTTACCACGGTCCAACTTTTCTACAATTTCTTTGAGAGTAAGGGATGGCTGGATACTGAGCATGCCGGCGATTTGCATCGTAGCCTTAGTTGGTTCCAGTCTAGCCCTTGCAGATCTAGCCAGCACATTTGCATTAAGGAGCCCATCCTTCACAAAACACTTAGCGGCGCGTCTCAACCTCTCACCTGTCCACGTGCGGTTTCCATCACCCCCATTAACGATGCCAGCCACAACGTCCCAAGGGTACCGGGGACGATATTTTCTAACAATTGGAACCCAAACATGAGCTGAAGAATTAAGCTCGTCAAAGTAACTCTGCTTTCTTTGCGCAGATACGAGAGCAATAGCTTTAGGGTTCCGGGACTTTAGCTTTGGATTGCCGCCTACTCTTCCTGCCTTACGCGCTTTTTGCAGCCCCAACTTAGTTCGCTCACTTACCAAGGATCTTTCAAACTCAGCAAATGAACCCAAAATCTGCAGCATTAGTGTACCTTGTGCCGAAGATGTATCTATCGGATCTGATAAACTGGCGAAGTGCCCCCCATTGCTAAGCAGCTTAGACACGATCTGCAATAGATCTGTGAGAGATCGAGCGAGACGATCTATCTTAACAACAACAAGCTGGTCTCCTTGGCCAACATGAGCGATTGCCTCTCTCAGGCGAACCCTATCCTTTTTTGCTCCAGATACATTCTCAGAGAAGACAAGTTCACAGCCCGCATTGTACAATGCCTCTATTTGAGCCTCTGTTGATTGCTCTGCTGTTGAAACTCTGGCGTAACCGATCCTTCTACTCATTACGAAACCAAAACATTTTCAGAAAAAGATCTACGAGAAATCGAACGTTTTCTCATGGAGTTTAATGAGACTGCGTGCATCAACATGGGTAACTGCCCTGAAACAACTTGTGACATTACGGAAAAAATGAACTAACTAAGCGATAAGTGACAATGTGTCAGAGATAGTGCGAAAACGGCTCAAAGTTTGTGCGAAAAGGGGCTCAATTAGTAGTGTTCTCAACATCGTTGAACCCCGACAATTTGCGCAAATTCTCCGCCCAACGAAGTTTGAGCCATGGCATTATCTGCGGCGTTAAACCACCCTCGCCCACCGGCGAAAATCAGGTAACCGCATCACATAGAGTCTGATAGATATTGGCGTCGCATCTGCCCACAGATGCCCGCCCGAAGCCAAGCCCCGAACGCCCAACCACCAAATGGATAGAACGCCCCGATGTCCAGCATCCTGCCCCGCGCCCTGCACCGTTATGTCTTTGATCTGATCAATCGCAGTCAGAAACTGTTCGTCACCTTGATGAAGGTGATGCTGCCGGTCATGATCATTGTCCGCATTGCCGAAGAATTCGGTGCCATCGAAGTTGCATCCGACCTTTTGACCCCGGTGATGGCGTTGATCGGCCTTCCGCCCGAAGCGGGATTGATCTGGGCGACCTGTGCGTTGGTCAGCATGTATGGCGCGGTCGGGGCGTTTATCGGTCTTTCGGCACATCTTGATATGACGGCTGCACAACTAAGTGCGCTGTGCGCAATGATGTTGTTTGCCCATGGGCTTCCGGTGGAGCAGGCGATTGTCAAACGGGCCGGGGCCAGCCTGATTGCCACCACTGCGCTGCGCATCGGGGCGGCGATTGGCTATGGCGCGCTGGTGACATGGATCAGCAACCAGACCGGCTGGTTGTCCGAGCCGGTTGATTTTTCATGGATGGCAGGCGGGGATGTTACCCAGGCCGCAACCGGTCTTGCCGGATGGTGGGACTGGAGCATTCAGACCATCAAGTCGCTGATTGTCAGTTTTTGCGTGATTACCGGGCTTTTAATGATCCTTGATGGCATGAAAGTCACCGGCCTGACGGATCGCTTTACCCTTGCCATTTTGCCGATCCTGCGGGTATCGGGACTGTCGCGTGACGTTGCACCGGTTACAACGATTGGCGTGTTGCTGGGCCTGACCTTTGGCGGCGCACTGATCATTGATGAGGCACGCAAAAACAATTACCCGCCGCGCACGCTTTTCCTGTCGCTGAGCTGGTTATCGCTTTCGCATTCATTGATCGAGGATACCGCGATCATGCTGGCCCTAGGTGCGGATATCTGGGTGGTGCTGGTCGGGCGGGTGATCCTGACCCTGATCATTATCGCCCTGTTGGCGCGGGCCACACGGGGTTGGGACCGGAAACCCGATCAGTTGGCAAGTGATACAGCCAGCTAAGGATTAGGTGGTTAGGCTTTTCCAAGCCACTCGACAACCGGAACCCATGTGGATTTTTCCGCGCGCGATCCGACCATCATGCCGATATGCCCGCTTGAGGGATGAAGGTCAGACCGGACATCTTCGGGGCAGGCATCAAACAGTGCCTTGGCACTTTCGGGCGGCACGATCCGGTCATTTTCCGGGATCACGGCCAAGACCGGGCAGGACAGATCAGCCGGATTGATATCGATGCCGTCGATCTGCCATTGGCCTTTTGCCGGTCTGTTTTCAACATACCACCCGATCAGGCAATCGACCGCAACACGGCGCGGTAGCGGCACCCCGTCATTGAGCCAATCTTCCAGCCCGACAAAATCATGGGCCTTGGCCGAATCGGTTGCCATTTTTTCAAAGCGCCGGAATTTTTCGCCAATCATGAACGGGTCCAAGCTGGCAAACAGGCTTTGCAAGACATCGACCGGCAAAGTGTCATGAATTGCCAGCATATGGGGCAAGGAGGGTGCAAAGGCCGCAGCAATGCGTGATTGCGTCGGACCGGCAACCATGAAGTCCCACGGGGTTGCCAGCAAGACCAGTCTGGAAACCTGCGCCGGGTCCAAAAGGGTTGCGGCAAGGGCCAGTACGCCGCCCATGCAATAGCCGACCACCGGCACCGGCCCGCCATTCAAATCGGCAACGTCTTGCAGCACCGTAACCAAGCGACCGGCAATATAATCATCCAAGCCGAAACTGGCTTCATCAAGCCCGGGATAGCCCCATTCCACCAGCAAGGGCCGATAGCCGCATTTCGCCAGATAACGTGCAAAACTGCGTTTTTCATTCAGATCAAGGATATAGCCCCGATTAACAAGGGAGGGCACCAGCAGAACGATCCCGCCGGGATGCGTGCCTTTTTTGGGGGCGGTTGGTCCATAATCATAGACCCGTGTCGAGCCATCTTCCCAGATGACGGGGATGTCTTTGCGTTCATCATCCTTGGGGCGGCGATAGGGATGGCGTTGATAGGCGCGCACCCCGTCATGAAAACCGGCATGCCGATCAAAGGCCACCCGATCAAGCGCCTGTGCCAGGTCATCGGGGTGGTAAGCTTCAGCTTCCTTCAGGAGGCTTGCCGCCTGATCCTTCAGTTCCGCCTTCCAGGGCAGCAATTGTTTCAGAAAGATCGGCAATGCGGCGCGCGAGCTGAGCCAGCTCGTCATCTCGACTGCCATGTGCATCGGCAGCGGCCGTGGCCCGGCCCGCTTTTGGCTTTCCCTTTTGGGTGGGAGCGTCTTTTGTCTCTCTGGACTGATCATTTTTCCCCTGCCCTTTTGCAGCTTCTTGTGCAGCTTGTTTTGCAGCAGTCTTTTTCCTGGCTGTCGTTTTCGCAGGCTTTGCTGTCGCACCCGCCGGTTTTGCCGTTGCATCCGCAGGCGCATTCTGTTCGCTGTCAGATTTGGCGGTCGAGGTCGCCGCCTTCGCCGCAGCATCGCCCATGCCCATGCCCATCATACCGGCCATCGCGGCCATGTTCGGCGGGAATGGCATGGCACCGGGAACGGGACCAGCAAAAGGTGCGGTTGGCAAATTCTGTGCAGCCTTGGTCATTTGTTCCATCATCGCCAGAACAGGGTTGGCAGCAGGGATCGCGCCCGCCAAGGGATTGCCAATATTCGCCCCCCCGGCACCAAGTTGCTGCCCCATTGCCATCTGACCGATCAGATTGCCCCATGCTTCGAAGCCTTCGCCCATGCGGGTGGTGTCGGCACCGAGGGATGCATAAAGACGACCAATCGCACTGGCGGCCTGTGCGCCGTCAGCCGTAGCGGCAACCTGTTCACGCCATAAGGCGAGAAAGCGGGTGGCAAGCTGTTCGAGTTTTTCATCATCATCAAGTGACGACGTATCGTGGACTGATGGGTTCGGGCCGTTCGTGTCGTTGGTCATAGGCGACACCTTTATCCTTCCCTTGTATCCTTCCCTGATGAGAAGCACGTTTGTTGCACAACACTATAGATTGTTGTGACACAGGGGAAAACGAATTCCCGTGCTGCGCAGCAACAAGTCGTATCTGCAGTTGTTTTTCGCACCGCACTTCGCGTTGAATACTGGACACATTGGCAAATTCGCGGCACTGTCATAATCTTCTGAGCGAATGCAAAATCGAAAATGCTGCGCAACATCGTTATTTGTGCATGCGCAAAGCAGTCGGATCAATACCGTCAAACGCATTCGTCAGAGAAACGTCCGGGAAACAGGGAAGCAGGAAAAACGTCATGACCTCCAAGAAATCAGATGATCAAGACCGCATCGTTATCAAGAAATATGCGAACCGACGCCTGTATAATACGGCGACCAGTTCGTATGTGACGCTTGATCACCTTTCACAGATGGTCAAAGAGAATACCGACTTTGTCGTCTATGATGCGAAATCGGGCGAAGACATCACCCGCCCGGTTCTGACCCAGATCATTGTCGAAGAAGAAAACAAGGGACAAAACCTTTTGCCGATTAACTTCCTGCGCCAGTTGATCGGCTTTTACGGCGACAGCCTTCAGGGTCTGGTCCCAAGCTACCTTGAACAGGCCATGAGCGCCTTTGGCCATAATCAGGAACAGATGCGCGAATATATGCAAGGCAGCATGCACGGCATTTTCCCGTTTGGTCAGTTTGAAGAAATGAACAAACAGAACATCGCGCTGTTCGAACAGACGATGAAGATGTTCTCGCCGTTCCCGCATGGCACGGAAGCCGGCCAGCAGGATGGCAGCAATCCGGCACAGCCAACCGCCCCCGGGGCCGCAAAGCCCGATGCGTCGCTCAACGAGCTTAAAAGTCAGCTTGAAGCCATGCAGGCACAGCTCAACAGTCTGGCAGGTGGCAAGACCACAAAATAGGGCCTTGGCGCTGATCGGGGTCTAATCGGGGTCTGATCTGATCCCAAATGACAGAATTTCGAAAGGTGGAGTTTCCCGGTACGGGGCTCCACCTTTTTTTATGCCTGCATCGCACCGTGATCTGGCGTTTGCCAAGCAGACAGCCCCCCATTCCAACGCGTCAAAACCGCCCATCACCAATATGTGACTCGGCACACCTCAGGCGCGGGCCATCACCGGCACCAATCGTGCATAAACTTTTTGTTAACCATTTACCCCCGCCCGGCGACGCCGAAAGGCGGCACTTTTTGCCGGGCTAATGCCAAAAACGGACGGAGTCTCGAACCAGACAGGTAATTTTAACCAACGACGCCGAAAAACATGACCGCGATTACATCGATTCCCATGCCCCCGGCCCGCAGGCCTGACTCTGCGCGTACCGGAATGGATGGTCCTGCCGGGATCGGGATAGATACAACCGCGCCGATTTCGCCTGTACGGGAAATTGCGCAGAATGGTGGCGCGTGGCTGCAACCCCATGATCTTGTGGGCAGCGCAGCATTCTGGACACAGCTTTTGGGGCAGATATTACCTCAGGAAAACCTTTTGCAACCGCCGGTCATTCAAGAAGCGCATGCCAGCTATGCACGGCATTCCACACCCTACAGCGTAGAAACCAACGTCTTTTTTTCACCTTATGCACTAGACAAAGACAGCTCAATTGACCTATATAGCTAGCTTCTGGCGGATTGCTGTAAACATTACCTGACCAATGTTCAGGTACATATCATCAAATCGCAGCCCGGATACGGTGCTGCGATTAGGTGTTTATGGGGCAAAATCAAATAAGCCCAACAGCTTCCAAAGTGGGGATCTATAACTGGCGGTTGATAACGGAAAATAACATGACTGAGATTGCAGCTATCGAAGAACCGAAGCGCGCAAACCGCGCTACTGACACTGACCGTTATGTTGGTCAGCGTATTCGCGAACGCCGCATCATGCTGGGCTTTTCCCAGCAGCAGATGGCGGATTTGATTGGCGTTACCTACCAGCAGGCACACAAGTATGAGCGCGGTATCAACCGTATCTCTGCCGGTCGCCTGTATGAAATCTCCCAGGTGCTGGGTGTTCCGGTAAGCTACTTCTATGAAGGCCTTGACGGCAACCAGGCTTCCGAGCTTAACGCACGTCAGCGCATGTGCCTTGAACTGGCCCGTAACTTTGCCAGCATCAAGCATGAAAAACACCAAGAAGCACTGAGCCAAATGGCACGTGCTCTTGCTGATCAGGCTGCCTAAGTCCGACATACCGGACTTCCGCGCCGCTTAAGAAAAGACTGTCTTCGGGCAGTCTTTTTTTTTGTGCGTTTCCTATCATAAGATGGAACAAGAGACGAAAGAGAAATTAAACTTCAGAAAGGATTAGAGTAGATATGAAGAAGTCTGACACCAGCATTCTTCTAATTGGGGCAGCTCTGTCTGTAATAACCGCAGCAATCGGGAGCACTCTGTCCACATATTTCGTCCGCCATCAAGACACACAGAACTTCTTGGAAGAGTTTTCGTGTGCGATAATTCCTGAGCTAAATGCAATCAGCGCAGTAGCTGCTGAAATCGCCAACGGCCCTCAAAACCTAGATAGCTTTCCAAACAATTCACCGCTTCTAAGCATGACAGCACTAATGGACAACACAATCCCTCTTCCGATCTACACAAAGCTTTTAAACATAGAAAACCAGAAGCAAAATTTGAGCATACGACTTTCCCTGTCTGTACATGCGACGAATAAAGAAGAATCAGATCTAGCCGAGTTACAGCGAGCAGCTGAGAAGCTCAAAAACACCTCTCAAGCTATACTAGAGGAAGTACGCTCTCTATGTGTAACCGGTTAATCGTCGATCATAACCAGATCGTCGGAATGGATGACGGCATTGCCGCGTGAGAATCCAAGGGTGGCTTCGATGTCGGCCGATGCGTGCCCGATCAGAAGACGGGTTTCATCCGCGCCATAGGATGTAATGCCACGGGCAATCTCGCCCCCGTCGCCATCCAGAACACGCACAGCATCGCCGTGCTTGAACCGGCCATCGACCGCCGTAATACCGGCCGCAAGCAGGTTCTTGCCCGTACGCATCGCCTTTGCCGCACCGGCATCAACGATGATCGCACCATGTGCCTTTAGCGAGGTCGCAATCCAGTGGCGACGTGCGGCCAGAGGGCTTTCACTTGGCAGGAAGACGGTATTGGGTGCACCCTCAAGCTGGGCTTTGAGCGGATGATAAATGGTGCCGCGTGCAATGATCATGCGACAGCCGGCCTTCATCGCGATTTCAGCTGCCTGAAGTTTGGTCACCATCCCGCCGGAGCTATACATTGTCGGTGCGACACCGGCCATTTCAAAGATTTCCTGCGTCAGTTCGCGGACTTCCGGGATCAGCACAGCATCAGGATTTTTACGCGGATCGGCGGTATACAGACCATCAATGTCAGAAAGCAACACAAGGGTATCGGCCGAAATCATATGGGCGACTTTGGCCCCCAGACGATCATTATCGCCAAAGCGGATTTCTTCGGTCGCGACCGTATCGTTTTCATTGATCAGGGGCACCGCGCCATGGGCCAGAAGGGCATTGAGCGTCCCGCGGGCGTTGAGGTAACGACGGCGGCCTTCCATGTCCTCTAACGTGACCAGAACCTGTGCCATTGTCAGGCCATTGCGGCCCAATGCCTCCTGCCAGACTTGTGACAGGCTGATTTGGCCGGTGGCGGCGGCGGCCTGTTTGTCGGCCAGACTGATGGTGCGGTGATCAAGGCCAAGCAAACGACGACCCATGGCAATCGCGCCGCTAGAGACGACGATGACCTCTACGCCGCGTTCACGCATGAACGCGATATCGTCGGCCAGGGCTTCGAGCCAGGCACGGCGCAGCTTGCCGGTATTTTCATCGACCAACAGGGCCGAGCCGACCTTGATGATCAGACGTTTTGCATCGGTTAAAGCAGGCGCCTTGTGGCTCACGGTTGGTAGCCCTCATCCTCGCGACCTTCCATGGCGCGGCGTTCGCGTTCGCCATCGATATGGGCGCGGACTTCACGGTGAATGTCCTTGATGCCGCTCTGGGTTACGCCAGAGACGATATAGACTTTTTTGCCGATCCCTTTTTCAAGGATCTCGCGTTGCTCTTCGACCATTTCGGGCAGGAGCTGATCGGATTTCGACAGAATAACGATCTCAGGCTTGTCGATCAGGATCTCTGCATAGTTCTCAAGCTCTTCGCGGACCGTGTGATAGGTTTTGACCGGATCTTCCTCGGCACAGTCAATCAGATGCAAAAGCACCTCACAGCGCTCTATATGACCCAGGAACCGCGTACCGATGCCTTTGCCTTCTGATGCGCCTTCGATCAGGCCGGGAATATCGGCAAGGACAAATTCCTTGTCATCGATGCTGACGACACCGAGTTGCGGGTGCAAGGTTGTGAACGGGTAATCGGCGATTTTCGGGCGCGCATGCGAGGATGCGGCAAGGAAGGTTGATTTCCCGGCATTGGGCAGGCCCACCAGACCCGCATCGGCAATCAGTTTCAGACGCAGCCAGACAGATTTTTCTTCTGCCGGCCAGCCTTCTTCGGCACGGCGCGGGGCCTGATTGGTGGAGGATTTGAAATGCGTGTTGCCACGGCCACCATCACCGCCAAAGCACAGCATATGGATTTGCCCGGGACGGACCATATCGACAATCAGGGTTTCGCGGTCTTCTTCGAGAACCTGGGTTCCGACCGGGACCTTGATCGTGATGGAATTGCCCGAGCGACCGGTACGGTTGCGGCCCATGCCATGCATGCCGACTTCGGCCTTGAAATGCTGCTGATAGCGGAAATCGATCAGGGTGTTGAGGTTTTCGACGGCCTCAAGAATAACGTCGCCACCACGGCCACCGTCGCCCCCGTCCGGCCCGCCATATTCGATATATTTTTCGCGCCGGAAACTGACCGAACCGGCACCGCCGCGGCCACTGCGCGCATGAATTTTGGCTTCGTCGAGAAACTTCATAACCGGTCCTTTGGGCGATGCCCGTTCTTTTGGCGTTTAATCCCGGCGCGCGAGCACCGCGCATCAACGGGATAAAGTTCATATAACATATAAAATAAGGGAGGAATGATTGCTCATTCCTCCCTTGAAAATCTTGCTACGTAACGCGCAGCCGACGGGAGGCTTACGCCTCTGCCGGAACGATGTTTACGTAAGTACGACCCTTGTAGCCCGACTTGAACAGGACAGCACCGTCCACAGTCGCAAACAGGGTGTGGTCTTTGGCGAGGCCAACATTGTCGCCCGGGTGGAACTTGGTGCCACGCTGACGAACGAGGATGTTGCCTGCAACAACTACCTGACCACCGAATTTTTTAACGCCGAGACGGCGACCTTCGGAGTCACGACCGTTGCGCGAACTACCACCAGCTTTCTTATGAGCCATGAAACTCTCCTAAAACTGCATCTCAACCTAATGAATTAGGCTTTGATGTCCTTGATGCGCAGAACAGTCAGGTTCTGGCGATGACCATTTTTACGACGGTAGTTATGCCGACGCTTTTTCTTGAAAACGATCACCTTGTCGCCCTTGGCCTGTTCGAGAACTTCTGCGGTAACAGAAGCACCTTTGAGCAACGGAGCACCGACTTTTGGTGCGCCATCGCCAGCAACCATGAGAACTTCTTCAAGTTTCACAGTGTCACCGGCCTGGGCAGCGATCTTTTCGACTTTGATAACGTCGTTGGCAGCAACTTTATACTGTTTGCCGCCAGTTTTGATGATTGCGTACATCTAAAAGTTCCTGAAAAACATTCTGGAAACACAAACGCGCAGCTCGGTGCCGCTGCTAACAGATACCGAACCGCTGCGAAGAACGGGTCAATTACCGTTTTTGGCTCCGTGAGTCAACTGCAAAGCGATGCAAAGCCCCATATTCACCGCCCGCACCGGCAGATGCATGCCGTGCGTGAACTGCATGGCTTTGACGCGCGCGTATCAACGCATGAGGACAATCTGCGCAAGGCGGCTTCAACCCGTGACAACCGGCAATACCTAATAACAGTGCCCAAAGCGCAAAAGAGTCACGGCTTTTACGATTTCCCTCTTGCAAAAACCCACAAGGACCGTTAAACACCGCGTCGAACGCCAAGACCACACATGCGGAGAGGTGCCGGAGTGGTCGAACGGGGCGGTCTCGAAAACCGTTGTACTAGCAATAGTACCGTGGGTTCGAATCCCACCCTCTCCGCCATTTTCCGTTTCGGACTTTACAGCATATCTTCCAAGCCACGCGTGTTTAGCGCTCCGCTTTGGACAGCAGCCTCAAATTACATCAGCCCGCAATGCATTCAAGCGGCTGATTATGAACCCGCCGCTGCCGCAAACACCCTCAAAGTCTCCTCACTCACATGATGCTCTATCCCTTCCGCGTCGAATTCTGCGGTTTCGGGATCGACACCGATGGAGACGAGGAAGTTATAGACGATCTGGTGGCGTTCGCGACATTTTTTGGCGAGGGTTTCGCCTTTTTCTGTCAGGAAGATCGAGCGGTATGGGCGGGATGTGACAAAACCGTCGCGTTCAAGGCGCTTGATCGTATTGTTGACCGTCGCCGCCGTTACGCCAAAGCGCTCCGCCAGGGCGACAGATCGGGCTTCGCCTTCCTCATTGATTAAATCGCCAATCATTTCAACGTAATCTTCGGTGACTTCGCGGGCGTGTGCGTCACGCAAACGTGCAAAAACTTCTGCCTTGTTATGGCGCGGGTTAAGTGCGGCATCTTCGCCCATCGAACTCTCCAATTTGTATCCCCACAGCCTTCATAACAACTAAGCTTGCAAATAGCAATTTAGCCTTGACTAACTTTAAAAGTCCGCACATAAATAGTGGGTATTCGCTAGAATGATTTCAACTTGCTTTCGGGATGCCCTGATGCGCTTTTCCAACAATGCACGTGCCTTTGCCCTGTCTGCGACCTTGATGGTTTCGGCGTTGTTTTACAATGCCAGCGTGGCGCAGGCCAAACCGCTAAATGTCGTTGCCACAACATCCATGATCGCCGATGCCGCCCGTCAGGTCGCCGGCGACCGGGCAGATGTCACCGCCCTGATGGGCCCGGGGGTTGATCCACATTCCTATCGCCAAACCCGAAGCGACATTGCCGCCATGGCGCGTGCTGATCTTGTTTTGTGGCACGGGCTGTATCTTGAGGCACAGCTTGAAGAATTCTTCCTTGATCTGGCAAAACGCCGCAACGTGGTTGCAGTTGGTGAAGCCATTGATAAGGACAAATTGCTCAGCCATGCGGAATATAACGGTCGCTATGACCCGCATGTCTGGATGGACCCGCAACTTTGGGAATCTGTTGTCTATGCGGTGCGTGATGCGCTGATCAAAACCGATCCGGACGGCGAAGCATCCTATCGCACCAATGCCGATAAGCATGTGGCCGAGATCGATAAGCTGATCGAGTACATGAAGACGGTTGCCGTGACCGTGCCGGAAAAAAGCCGCGTCTTGTTAACCGCCCATGATGCCTTTAGTTATTTTGGCCGTGGCTATGATTTCGATGTGCTGGGCATTCAAGGCATTTCAACAGAATCCGAAGCCGGTCTTCGTCGGGTCGAAGAACTGGTCAACACCATTGTCGATCGCAACATTTCAGCCGTGTTTGTTGAAAGCTCCGTCCCTGAACGTAATGTCCGTGCGTTAATCGAAGGTGCCGGTGCACGGGGGCAGGACGTCGTTATTGGCGGGACGCTGTTTTCCGATGCCATGGGTGAACCGGGCACCTATGAAGGTACTTATATCGGCATGATCGATCATAACGTCACCCTGATCACCCGTGCCTTGGGCGGGGTTGCCCCCGAAGGTGGTTTTCAGGGTAAACTTACTGCTGGCTCCTGATTGATAGACAATACATAAAGACAGCCGACACACGCTACGATCAAGGAAACAAGGAAACCCCCATGAGCAACGCCAAACTGATTGCTGAAGCTGGCAAGATATTGGATGTCGCAGCCAAGGATGCGCCGCTGACCGTGCGGGGGTTAACCGTTTCCTATGGCAACAAGCCGGCTGTTTTTTCCGTTGATGCCTCAATCCCGGCCGGATCAATGACCGCGATCATTGGCCCCAACGGGGCGGGTAAATCGACCTTCCTTAAAGGCGCACTTGGTGTCGTGCCGCGCCTGTCGGGGGAAGTTCGGATTTTCGGAAAACTGTTTTCCGAGGCCCGCGACCGGGTGGCTTACGTTCCACAACGTGCCAGTGTTGACTGGGATTTCCCGGCACGGGTGATTGATGTGGTTCTGATGGGTCTTTATGGATCGGTTGGACTGTTTCGCTTTTGGCGTTCGCGCCACCGCGATCAGGCCATGGAATGTCTGGAGCGTGTAGGCATGGCCGATTTCGCAGACCGGCAGATCGGGCAGCTTTCAGGTGGGCAGCAGCAGCGCGTATTCCTTGCCCGTGCACTGGCTCAGAATGCCGAGTTTTATTTGCTTGATGAGCCCTTTGCCGGTGTTGATGCCGCCACCGAACGCGCCATTGTCGCGGTCCTCAAAGACCTTAAATCCGAAGGCCGCACGGTTGTGTGCGTTCATCATGACCTGTCGACGGTTCCGGAATATTTTGATCGCGTCTTGCTGATCAATGTGCGCCGCATCGCCGAAGGTCCGGTCGAGACGACCTTTACCGCCGAGAACCTTCAGGAAACCTATGGCGGGCGGCTTGCGGCAACCCATATCGACGAATTGCAACTGGCCTGATCGCAGCACGGCAGACTTCCACCGCGGCAAAGCAGAGAATCTGAGATGAGTTTTCTGGATTACTTCATAAGCGCCCTGTTTTTGCAGGCCGGATATAACAGCGCCCTTGTCGCGGTTGGTGCCGGGCTGCTTGGCCTGTCGGCCGGCAGTGCCGGTGCGTTTATTTTCCTGCGCAAACGCGCGCTTGTATCGGATGCCATCAGTCACGCCACCCTGCCCGGTGTTGGGCTTGCCTTTATGATCATGGTGGCCTTTGGCAGTGACGGGCGTTGGTTGCCGGGCCTGATCATTGGATCGGCTGTGTCATCGGCCATCGGTCTGTTGATGGTTGAATGGATCACGCGCAAAACCCGCCTGACCGAAGATGCCGCGATTGGTGCGGTTCTCTCTGTCTTCTTTGGCTTTGGCATTGTTCTGTTGACGATCATCCAGACCATGTCATCAGGGCGTCAGGCCGGGCTTGAGAACTTCCTGCTGGGATCGACAGCGGGCATGTTGATTTCCGAAGCAACGACAATCGCGGTTGCCGGGGCATTGGCCGCCTTGTTTGTCTTTATCTTGCGCCGCCCAATGACCTTGGTGGCATTCGATCCGGAATATGCCGCCACGACCGGCGTCAATGTCCGCAACATTGATCTGGCGATGATGGGACTGGCCCTGATTGTCACCGTGATCGGGCTTAAGATTGTCGGATTGATCCTGATTGTTGCGCTTTTAATCATTCCGCCGGTCACCGCACGGTTCTGGACCAATCAGGTCGGTAAAATGATCGGCATTTCAGCCGTCGTTGGCGGGCTTTCGGGATATATCGGTGCGGTTCTATCTGCCGCCGAGGCATCCATTCCGACCGGACCGATCATTGTTCTGGTCGCCTTTGGCTTTTTCCTGATTTCGGCCCTGTTTTCACCGTTACGTGGCGGATTGGCATCGGCCCTGCGTCATCAGCGGTTCCAGCGCCGTGTCCATCGTCGGCAAGGGTTGCTGTCCCTGTCGCGGCGCGAACCGATCTATGATGGCTTGACCCTTCGTATCCTCCGCCGGTCAGGCATGATCCGGCGCGACGGGGTTGCCACCGCACGGGGTCAGCTTGCCGCCGCCAAGGCGGCCCGTGATGAGGCCCGCTGGGCGATTGCGCGGCGGATGCTGCCCGAAGATTCGGCGATTGAACATTACGATGGCCTGACCCCGATTGAACGCATGATGACATCTGATCAGATCGCCGAGATTGATCGCATGATCATGGACAAGCAAGGAGCCAAAGCATGATCGACGATCTGATCACGGCAATGGGGCCCGAGTTTGTTCAGCTGAGCCTGACCCCGATTATCATTGGTATTCTGGCCGCCGTTGCCTGTGCCCTGCCGGGGAACTTCTTATTGCTGCGCCGTCAGGCCCTGATTGGCGATGCCATCAGCCATGTGGTTTTGCCCGGCATTGTTGCGGCCTTTCTTGTCACTGGCACCATCAGCGCAGTTCCAATGATGCTGGGTGCCGGGGCGGCAGCAATCGTTGCCGTGGTCATGATTGAAATCGTCAAACGGCTTGGCAAGGTTGAACCCGGTGCGGCCATGGGACTGGTTTTCACAACCCTTTTTGCCGCCGGGGTTTTGTTCCTTGAGATCACCGATACCAGTTCGGTGCATATTGATGTTCAGCATGCGTTGCTGGGCAATCTTGAAAGCCTGATCTGGTTTGATGCGCAAGGTTGGGGATCGCTGATTGATCCGGTCGCGCTGTCGACCTTGCCGCCGCAATTGCCGCGTCTGGCGATTGTCCTTGTCGGGATCGGGTTGTTTATCGTGCTGTTCTGGAAAGAACTTAAAATCTCGACCTTTGATATGTCCTTTGCCGAGGCGATTGGCATTCGCACCAAAATCTTAAGCTTTGCATTGGTTGTCACCACGGCGATTGCCGCCGTTGCCGCCTTTGATGCGGTCGGGTCGATCATTGTGATCGCGATGTTTGTCTGCCCACCGGCAAGTGCGCGATTGATGACCAATCAGCTTGGGCGTCAGGTTGGCTGGTCAGTCGCCTTTGCCACCATTTCGGCCATTCTGGGATATGTCTTTGCCGGATATGGTCCGGGCTGGTTTGGGTCACCTTATGCGGTGAGTGCGGCGGGCATGATCGCGACCATTTCGGGCATTATCCTGATCCTGACTTGCGTCTTTGGGCCGGAGCGCAAACGCACGGGCCAACGCGCCGAAGCTTAACACGTGGTCTAAATACCCATTTGTTTTATATCGCGCGTGCCGGTCAGACAGGCCATACTCCGGTCATGATCAATCTTCGCGTACCTTTTTTCTCGCTTTTACTTTCTGTGATGCTGTGCATTACGGGCGGCCAATATTTGCATGCCCAACAATCGGAAAATGTGCAGGTTACAGACCAGCTGGCATCAGAAATCAGTCAGTTGGGCGAAGTTGATTTGTTTGTTTTTGCCGATCGGGCTGCGTTTCTAAGCCGGATGGATCAGACGCTGGGGCTTGAAAACATTCAAAGCCCTGAAACGACCTTTGCCAAACTGCCGCGATCGCCTTTTACTGTCACCGGCCAGCAAAACGGTGCGCAAATCCCGACCTGTCAGATTTTTGTGCCCGCCAATATCACCCCGGAACAGGGCCAAGAAATATTCGCCCAATTGATGCATGGCTGGTTTGGGCAGAAGCTTCGTTATCAAAGCACTGCGGATCTGACCTATCGCTGGCTGATCTATCATGAGGTCCGCCATTGCAAGCCGGATCATTATGGCGGCGATGATACGCAAAACCATCACGACGAGATTGAAGCGGATCTATTTGCGTTTAACGAACTGGCGACACCGGAAAACAAAAGCCAACTGGCATCTGACATCATTGCTTTTCGCATAATCACAGCCACCCTGTTTGCCGACCGTAGCCATATGACAGGGTTGTCGGTGAAATACGCATTGGAAACACCGCAATCGCGCCCGGCACTCTCGGCCAAACAAGAAGTCGCAGCATTTTTAAGCGCCCGGCAGTTGGTAACCAAACAGGCCAAGGACATCGCGGTTGGCATCAACCCGACCAATCTTGAACTGATCCGTGCGATTACGGAACTGCGCGAAGATGCTGAAAACGGCAAGCTTGGCACCAATGACCCGCTGATCATTGAAATCATGATGTCACTTGATAACGCGGTTGTGCAATTTGCCCCGAAACTGCATGGCGCCGTTGCCACGCGACAGGGAAATTAGGGCGCAGTCCCCATCAGCCGCGTTCGGAGTTGCGCCAAAATGTCATGGCCGTGCAGTCATCACGGGCAAGTCCAAGTTCCTTGCGCCAGTAAGTGTGGATAGGTTTATAGTCGCCTTGCTCCACCCCGGCCCAGCAAAAGACTTTGTGGGTATCCTTGGGCACGTCAATTGCGCGGATGGCATCCTGAAGCAGGCTGTCTTTAACTGTATTCCCATTGTTTTGCCCATCGCGGAATAGCCAGGTGACCTTGACCTGACTGTTGGTGGCAATATCAATGACGTCAGCTTCACTGCCGACTTCAATCACGGCATGGCCGATAACGTGATCCGCAAGCGCATTCAAATAGCGCCCGATGGCCGGCAAGGCCGTTTCATCCCCGGCAAACAGGACCCAGTTCGCATCATCTGGCAATGGATTACCCAGCGGACCTGTCATGGCGACAAGATCGCCTTGCTTGGCATGCAGGGCAAAGGATGAGCCTGGACCGTTATCGCCATGGATGACGAAATCAATATCGATCCAACCGGCGTTGGCATCAATATCGCGGATTGTGTAGACACGCTGCTCAACGGTGTCATCGCCACCTGGCCAGACCGGCATGCCATTTTCGGCCAACGTGGGCCATTTCGGATTTTCCTGATCGCGTGGCGGGATCAAAAGCCTTATATGGATACTGTCATTGTCATAAGCATCCAGATCAGCGCCGTGCAACCGCACGCGGCGCAAATGCGGTGAAAGATCGGTCACCGTACCTACCGAAAGTTCGCGGAAATTCGGCAGCTTGCCATTGCTTTTGCCAGCCCCCTTCCATCGGCAATCAAAGTCGGCGTCCGGGGCGGCACCCTGGAGCAGGGATATGATTGCGGCCTTCATCTGCACCACGCCGACTTCTGTCGTAGCACCGACTTCGACATCCAGCCCGTCGGTCGCGCTGGTCAGATGGATATGGCCGATTGAGACCGAAATTCGTGTTGCCCCGTTATCGTCCTGCACGTCGCAGTCATGACTTTTATAATAGTCCACTGCCTGTTTGATCAGTGCGGCACTTTCGGGAAGTGCGATGCGGGTTCTGGCTGTCAGGATCGGTGTTGGCATTGGGGCCCTCGGAAGGATGCGGATGGTTTTAAACCTTGTGCCCGCATTGATAATAAAAATGATAGGCATTCTCAATAATATTTATCAGGAATTTGCCCTCTGCGTGCTAGATGTTGGGCTGAATATCAGACACATGTGACCGAGGCGGGCTTCCCGTCTTTGGCCTCCCCACTTTGATCGACCCTTTTGACGTTAAAAGAGACACTGCCATGGCTGACAAAATCCGACGTTTGAAATCCGATGAGTTCCCACTTGCCGTTGAATGGGCCGCCCTTGAAGGCTGGAATCCCGGCAAGGATGATGCCGATGTGTTTTTCAATACGGACACCGACGGTTTCTGGGGCACTTTTGACAAGCAAGGTATGGCTGCGGTGATTTCGTCAGTGCAGTACAGCTCGGATTTCGGGTTTGTCGGTTTTTACATTTGCCGCAAAGATCGTCGCGGCACGGGTCTTGGCTACAAACTTTGGCAAACAGCATTGGAAAACAGTGTTGGTAAAACCATCGGTCTGGACGGCGTTATCGATCAACAGGATAATTACCGCAAATCCGGCTTTGAGTTTGTCCATCGCAATATCCGTTTCGGCGGCGTTGTTGAGGCCAACAGTCCGGCCCCTGATGATCTTTTCACCCTGCTGATTGATGATATTGCCGTGGTCGATGCGTTTGAGCAGACCTGCAATCTGTTTGCCGAAAGCCGGATAGAGTTCCTGCGCGGCTGGATTGGCAATGAGAACCATACGGCCCTCGCACTTAAAGGCCCGATGGGTCTTCGCGGATATGGTGTTATTCGCCCGTGTGAAGACGGCCACAAAGTCGGCCCGCTGTTTGCGGCGAATAGCGAAGATGCACAGACCCTGTTTTCTGCCCTTTTGCAAAGCCGCAAAGATCAGAGCGGCAAGGTGTATCTTGATGTTCCTGAACCCAATCAGGCGGCCCTTGAGTTGGTCAAGAACCACAAAATGACGGCGGAGTTTGAAACTGCGCGCATGTATAAGGGACCTATTCCGTCGCTTAACCTTGATATGACTTTTGGCATCTCGTCCTTCGAGCTGGGCTAAGACCATTTGCCCGGATAACAGGACCTTATCCTTACGACGGGGTTGAGAAACGTTGATAATTCTGGCAACAAACACATAGGGTTTGAACCCAATTGAATGCTTGAAATGGGTTCTGGCCTAACGTCAAAGGTATAGCGTCGCCTACACCAATGCCTTAGTTTTACAACCTGATGCATCTTTTTGGTCGAACTATTCGAAACCTTAATGCAGGAAGTTGTCATCAGGTGCTGGAAAACAGGCTGCGGAAACCCAATTTTGTGAAGTGTAGTGAAATACATAGTTCCAAATGCAGATTTTAAGACTGTCGCACGTTTTGCGTTTCGCCTTGTGACAACCTGTAGCCCGATCTCCCGCCGCGTGCCGTTTTTGATCTTCGGTCAAACCACGCAAAGCTGACCACGTTTTAACGCCGGATACCAAGAACCAACATGGATATAGCGACACTAATCGGGATTCTCGCCGGATCGGGCGTTATCGTGGGTGCCATTCTTATCGGTGGCAACCTTGGCGCCTTTGTCGATGTTCCTTCTATCATGGTTGTGTTTGGCGGTACGGCGGCGGCAACTTTGATCAAGTTCCCCATGCGCGACGTTATCAAGTCGCTCAAGATCGGGGTCGGCATCGCTTTTAAAAACCCGAAAGAAGATCCGCTTTCGATTTATGAAAAAGCCATCGAGCTTGGTGGACTTGTCCGCAAGAACGGTCTTCTGGGTCTTGAAAGTGTCGAAATCGACAACGAAATCATGGCGCGCGGCATTCGCATGTGTGTGGATGGTCACAGCGGCGAAGTTATTCGAAGCTCGATCTCCAGCGAGGTGGAAAAATCCATCCAGAATGACGAGCTGGGTGAATTGATGTTTCGCGGCATTGGCGATACGGCCCCGGCCTTTGGTATGATCGGGACGTTGGTGGGTCTGGTTCAGATGCTTGCCAACCTGTCTGATCCTGATGCAATTGGTCCGGCCATGGCAATTGCGATGCTGACGACATTCTATGGTGCTGTTCTGGCCAACCTGATTGCCCTTCCGATTGCTGACAAGCTTGCGCTTAAGGTTGATCGTTTAAAGAACACCAAACAGTTGATTATTGAATCGGTTGTTCAAATTCAGGGCAGCCAGAGCCCGATGGTCATGAAAGAAATCCTTGGGCCGTATCTTCCGGGCGGCGTGCCCAAAGATGAAGAAGGCGGCGGAGAGTAACCATGATCGTATCTGTCATTTCGGTCGTGAGCTAAGCCCATGGCAAAGAAACCCGCAGCAGGCGCACCGGCATGGATGGCGACATTCGCTGATCTTATGTCTTTGCTGCTTGTTCTGTTTGTGCTTTTGCTGACATTCGCCGAGATGGATGTCATCCGATACAAACAGATCGCGGGATCGGTCAAAGCGGCATTTGGTTTCTCCAAGGAAGATCAGCTTTCCGGTGTCATTGAACTTGATGGTTCAATCGTCGGAAAATCCCTTAAGGCGCCGACACCTGATAGCCCGCGTGTGGTGTCAGAGATCCCGCAGGCGGAAACGCCCAAGGTCGAAAGTCAGCAATCAGACACCAAGGAACAAAAAGCCGAGGCGTTGGAAGAAACGCTCTCCGCTGTTCTGGAAAATATGGGGATTGAAGATCAGGTCGGGCTGGAACGTATTGACGGCGAAGTTGTCATCAGCTTTCCCAACGAGCTGGCCTTTCCATCCGGTTCATCTGGCATGACCGAAGAATTTGCCGCCGTACTGAACCGTGTCACCCCCGTGATCAACCAGACCGAGGGCGAAGTTCAGGTTGCCGGCCATACCGATAACATTCCGGTATCGTCGTCTTCTCCCTATATATCGAACTGGGATTTGTCTGCCGCACGTGCGACATCGGTTCTGCATTTCATGATTGATCAAAACGGAATCGACCCGACCCGCATGGTCATTCAGGGCTTTGGCGACAGCCGACCAATCACAACCAATGACACCCCGGAAGGCCGTTCCCAAAACCGCCGGGTTGAGATCACCATCGAAATGGTTGAAAGCAACAGCCTGGATGGCGCAGGATCAACCGGTTCCGGCAGTGCTGATGATGGTGCCACCACAAGAGATGAAGCTGGCGCAACCAGCGACGATGCCCCAAATGACGCCGGTGATGCGAAAGGTGCTGACGAAACCGATGTAAACAGCCAAAATGAGGGCGCTGTACCGGACAGACGGCGGACATTCAGCATCCCGAGCGCGCAATAACAGACTGTCCACGCGGTATATCGACCCAAATTGACTGCGAACCGAGGAAAGTCGCGCATCATGGCGATGAACGAAAACAATAAAAAGACGATCCTGTATGCCGATTACAGCGAGCGAAACATGCTTGCCGCCAATTCCGCAATTGAACCGATGGGCTTTGCGCAACTCGTCCATTCCGATGACCGTGAGCGAACAGTTGAACTTGTTCACGAGATTAAGCCCGACCTGATTTTGGTCGGATTGTATCTTGATGGCATGCGCGGCATATCGACCATTCGCGCCATTCGAGATAGTGCATCAAACCATGACAGCCATGCCCGTGATGTACCGGTCCTGCTGGGTGCGCCAAAACTTGACCGCCGCGCCATGCGCGATGCAGTTGATGCCGGGATCGAGGGCGTTTTTCGTCAGCCAATTGATCCCAAAAGGCTGCGCAAGATCATTGAAACCGTTCTGGCGAAACCACGGCGCTTTGTCCTTGAAGAAAACTATTTCGGTCCGGCCCGCCCGGAAGACCTTGCCAAAATGGGGATGTCTTCGCCTGAGTTGGATCAAACTGACGCCACCGACGCATCGGAAAATACGTCTTCTAAGGATCACGAGGCCGCGACGGAAAACCCGGGCCGCCGCCGACGTGATCATATGACCGCGGCACCGTCTGCATCGTCTGCATCGGCGGCACCCTCTGCCCCAACCGCGCGGGCAGCGTCACCGGCACGCCCTGCCCCCACTGCTGCAAGTACGCGAAAGCCAACCCCGGCGGCGTCTGCTGCGCCAAAAGTCGCTCAGAAATCACCGATCAAGGGTGTTGCTGAGAATCTTGATCTGGCTGCCATCAAGCCGCGTTTGAACGGTGCGGGCCAAACATTTGACGATGGTGAATTGGTCGGTGTTCCGACAGCGCGCGCAAAAGACAGCCGGGCGCAAAATATCGAAGCCGTCAAGTCCGCGCGCGAGATTATTGCACCAACGCCGGTCCCTGCCCCCGAAGAGCCCGCCGCCAAACCACAAGAAGAACTTGATACCGACGCAGATGTTGATACCGACGCGCTGGTCGAGATTGATCTGCAAGAAGCCCTGATCAGTCACAAGCTTTGGGTGGATACCGGTGGCAAGGAAGGTGCGGTCATGTCGATTGAACATGCCGATCTTCGCGAAGCCGAACTTGAAGGTATTGACCTTAGCCGCTGTGGATTACCGTTTGCCAGTTTCAAACGAGCCAATTGCAAGGATGCGGTGCTCCGCCGATGTAATCTGATTGCAGCTGATTTTGTCGAAAGCAATCTGGCAAATACCAATCTTGCCGCCAGTCGCCTTGCCGGGGCGCGGTTCAACGATGCGATGCTGCGCAATACTGTTTTTCTTGGTTCTGACCTGTCCAACGCAAGTTTTCGGGGACAGCAGCTGGTGAATTGTGATCTCAGCGGGACCAATCTTGCCGGGACGGATTTTCGCGATGCCGATCTTTCAGGAACACGCGGCCTGTTTGCCGAACAAATCCAGCGTGCCCGTGTGAACGCCAATACCCGCCTGCCGCACGGTCTGAAACTCCGCGATTAATCAGCAATCTGATCGCGCAGCATATGCAAGCTGGGAAAGGTGAAGTCCGGGGCAAATGGGGCGTCGAAATTCCCGATCACGCGAAATCCACATGTTTCGTAAAACCGTCGGGCCGAAAGCGTTGAGTAGCATTCAAAGCGCCTGACATTTTCACGCTTTCTGGCATCCACAAGACAGCGGTTAAACAGCATGGCCCCGATCCCCTTGCGGGCATGATCGGGATCAACGGCAAAATGCCTTACATGGGCCAGGCCTGTTTGGACATCCTTATCAACGCTGCCCGGCCGCGTGGCCGTCCAGCCGCCTGCACCAATGACATCCCCCGTAATGTTCTTTGCCAGATAATATGTGCCCGATGCCAAAAGATCCGGGTTGGCGTGGGATAGAAACGGCATGGCGCGGTTCAGGATTTCGGGGGCATAGTCATCAACCAGCAGCCTTGAATAAGAACGTTCAAACAATGCGCTGACCGCATCTGCATCATCAAGTGTCGCAATATGCAGGGTGATGTCGTCCATCGCTGTTCCTATCGGCGGCCAAACATCTTTTCGATGTCATGGAGTTTAAGCTCGACATAGGTCGGGCGGCCATGATTGCACTGGCCGGAATGCGGGGTTGCTTCCATCTGGCGCAGCAATGCATTCATCTCATCGGCATTCAGTTTCCGCCCGGATCGAACCGATCCATGGCAGGCCATGGTTGCGCAGACATACATCAGCCGATCTTTTAGCGCCATGCCCTGCCCCAATTCGGCAATTTCATCGGCCATGTCACGAATAAGCGATGCGACATCGACCTTCCCCAGCATGGCCGGCACTTCGCGGACAACAATCGCCCCCGGACCAAACGGTTCAATCACCAAGCCCAATTCAGCGAATTCATCGGCGCGATCGCCAATGCGATCCGCCGATGCTTCGTCAAGTTCGACCACTTCGGGCAACAGCAAACCTTGGCGTTTGACACCACTTTGCGCAAGATCGGCCTTCATGCGTTCATAGACAATGCGTTCATGGGCGGCATGCTGATCAACAATCACCAGACCATCACGGGTCTGGGCAATGATGTAATTGGCATGCACCTGACCACGCGCAGCACCGAGCGGATGATCAACAAATTTGGCATCATCGGTCATGTCAATGCGCGCCGACGGGGCAGCGGCATCATAGCCGCCCGACAGGGCCGCAGCCGCGGCGGCAGCAAACCCGCCATCGCCAGCAGTGCCAGATGGAGTTCCGCCAAACTCACGCCCGCGATCAAACAACCCGCCATATCCCGCCTGCGACCCACCGGGGGCCTGTGCTGCGTAATTGCGTTCGATTGCCGCGTGGCTTGGCGTATTTGGCTGATACTGGCCGATGTTAAAACCGCTGCCGCCGCCCGACCGCGACCCTCCGCCATAAGGCAAAGACGGTCCTTCGCCTTCGCGGCGCACAGCACCCAGCGCCATATCGGCAACCGTGGTTGATGCCCGGTGCCCCGCACCAGCCAAGGCATGCTTTAGCGCGCCGACAATCAGGCCCCGGACCATGCCCGGATCGCGGAAGCGGACTTCGGTTTTGCCGGGATGGACGTTGACATCGACATCGCGCGGGGAGAGTTCAAAGAACAGGGCGAGTAACGGATGACGGTCCCGGGCAAGGAAATCCTGATAGGCCCCACGCACCGCCCCTTGCAACAACCGGTCTTTGACCGGACGGCCATTGACGAACAGGAACTGCATCTGCGCATTGCCACGGTTAAGTGTCGGAACCCCGGCATAGCCGGTCAGGCGAATGCCTTCGCGTTCGGCTTCGATCTGCAGGGCGTTTTCCTGAAATTCCCGGCCCATAACAGCACCAAGGCGTTTCAGCCGCGCGTCAAAGAAATCCCCTTCGCAGGCCGGATAGTTCAGGATTGATTTGTTGTTATCGCCCGTCAGGGTAAAACCGACATCAGGCCGCGCCATCGCCAGACGGTCCATGATTTCACGGGCATACATCTGCTCGGTCCGTGCGGTTTTTAAAAACTTCAACCGGGCCGGTGTCGCATAGAAAAGATCGCGCACTTCAACCCGGGTGCCATGGGGGTGTGCTGCCGGTTCGGGCTCACCCTTGGTCCCGCCTTCGATCAGCAGGGTCCAGGCATTTTCCGCACCGCGTACCCGACTGGTCAGGCGCATGCGTGAAACCGACCCGATGGATGGCAATGCTTCCCCGCGAAAGCCCATGAAACCGATGTTAAACAGATCGCCATCAGGCAGTTTGGAGGTCGCATGACGTTCAACCGCCAGCGAGAGTTCTTCGGGTGTCATGCCCTTACCGTCATCGGTAATCGATAGCAATGTCCGCCCACCGTCTCGCAGATTGACATCGACCCTGGTGGCCCTGGCATCAAGGGCGTTTTCCACCAGTTCCTTAAGCGCAGCCGCAGGCCGTTCAACCACCTCACCGGCGGCAATCTGATT
Source organism: Thalassospira sp. (assembly GCF_040218635.1). Classification (GTDB taxonomy): domain Bacteria; phylum Pseudomonadota; class Alphaproteobacteria; order Rhodospirillales; family Thalassospiraceae; genus Thalassospira. Next base: position 404,763 of record NZ_JAVJRB010000009.1, on the reverse strand, counting down.
GATCAGGTTCTGGGGCAGGACGCGCAGGGTCATGAAGGCAATGCTCGCGATATTCTAGATGTTGATCTTGATTGGCATGAACCTATCAAAGCACAAAGCGCGGCGAAATGTCTTTCACCGCGCTTTGGAAGATTTAAATCCGATTGGATCAAAAGCCCGCTTAAAAGGCCAGATCACCTTCAGGCTTGCCAACCACTGTCACCGTGACATTGGCCGGGTCCATCAGATCAGACGCCACCCGATTGACATCCTCAAGCGTGACCGCGTCAACCAGACTGTTGCGACGATCAAGGAAGTCCATACCAAGGTCTTCTTTTTGCATCCCGACCAGCATGCCAGACAAATTGCCTAGACTGGTAAAGCGCAACGGAAACGCCCCGGTCAGATAGGATTTGGCGTTATCGAGTTCATCCTTTGATACGCCCGTCTCCTTCATCTTTGTCCATTCAGTACTGATCAGTGACAGGCTTTGACCAATCGCGTCATTGCGGGTCGCAACGCCACCCATCATCATTTCGGCATGATCAAGATCGGCAAGGTAGCTATAGACGCCATAAGCAAGACCACGCTTTTCACGGACTTCTTCGGTCAGGCGTGATGAGAATCCGCCGCCGCCCAAGATGTAATTCATCACATAGGCGGCATAGAAATCAGGATCCGTGCGTTTAATACCTTTCTGGCCCCAGATCGCCTGACTTTGTGGAATGTCTTGTTCGACCACATCAATGGCACCGAATGTCGGTGTGATGTCGGCAATCGCTGGAAGCTCGCTTTTGTCTGGCAGGCTTCCAAATGCTTCATCCAACAAGGGACCGAGTTCTTTGGCCGAAATATCGCCTGCAACACCGACAATCAGATTGTCTTTGGCAAAGGCGTTGCGGGTGAAGCTTCGAAAATCATTGGCATTTAAGCCAGCGACCGTTTCAAAGGTGCCTGAAACCGGTCGGGCATAAGGATGATCACCAAAGATCGACTTAAAGAAGGTCCGGCTGGCGATATCGCCCGGATCGTTTTCCGCCCGTTTAAGGCCCGAGACGATCTGTGATCTGATGCGTTCAATTGCCTCGTCATCAAAACGCGGTTCTGACAATGCCAAGCGCAAAAGATCAATCGCGGTATCGCGTTCACGGGTAAGGGTCGTCAGCGATCCGGAAAAGTCATCGCGTCCGGCATCAAAGGACAGGCTGATTGATCTGTTTTCCATTTCACTACGGAAGGCCTGGCTGTCCATTTCGCCAGCACCTTCGTCGATCAGGCCCGATACCATATTGGCAAGACCAAGCTTGCCATCAGGATCGGTTGCCGCACCGGCACCGGTAAAGGCAATGTCCATGGTCATAAGCGGGTTCATATGATCTTCGATCAACCATGCCCGAATACCACCATCCGAGATGACTTCCTGTACTTCGACGGCTTGGGCTGAATTGATCAAACCCACGGTGGCAAAGGAAGCAACGGCAATCCCGGCGATATGTTTTACAAGATGGTTCATATCAATGTACTCCTGCGCCGGTATCAATTGGCAAAGCCGGACCGCTTCCCGAGACAGGCCCGTCTTTGGGCGGCATCAGCCAACCGGTGACCGATTGCTTGTCATTAAAGACGCGCTTGGCGGCTTCGTTGACCTGATCGACCGTGACAGCAGTTACCCGGTCTGGCCAGCTTTCGACCTGTTCGACCGTTAAGCCAACCGCAAGGGATTTACCCAAAACGCGTGCGCCAGCCGATAGGGAATCACGGGCAAAGACCGCACTATCAAGCAGCTTTTGCTTGGCGCGGGCCAATTCATCCTCGGTCACGCCATTGGCAATGATATCGTCAATCTGGGCATCGACCGCCTTTTCAAGATCGGCCAGTTCGACATCATCGCGCGGCACCGCATAGACGCCGAAGCTTGCCAGATCGACCGTGACGGGATCGTAGAACGTTCCGACACTTGATGCGATCGACTGATCAACGACCAAGGATTTAAACAACCGGCTGGTGGTGCCTGATCCAATGATCTCGCTCAGCACGTCAAGCGGGACGGCGTCCGCGGCATTTTCGCTGTGATAGGACGGGGCAAGATAATAGCGCGACATCGATGCCTGTCCAACACGCGGATCATGCATGGTGACCTTACGCGGGGCGTGCTGAACCGGTTCTTTGACCCGATTGCGGGTAAGAACATCACCGCGCGGAATGACGCCGTAATATTTTTCGGCCAAGGGCATCAATTCATCCATCGTGATATCACCGGCAACAACCAGAATGGCGTTATTGGGCGCATACCATTTGCGATAGAAATCGAGCGCGTCTTCGGTCGAAAGCTGTTCCATTTCGTTCAGCCAGCCAATGATCGAACGACCATAAGGATGGGCCATATAAAGCGATGCCCGCATCTGTTCGCCCAAAAGCGCACCCGGATTATTGTCGATCCGGGATCGACGTTCTTCAATGATCACGTCACGTTCGGGCAGAACAACTTCGTCGGACAGTTCAAGATTGGTCATCCTGTCGGCTTCCATCTTCATCACAAGATCAAGCCGATCAGCTGCGATGTTCTGGAAGTAACCGGTATAGTCCCAGCTGGTAAACGCGTTATCATTGCCGCCATTGCGCGCAACGATCTTGGAAAACTCGCCCGGTGCAACATCGTTCGTCCCCTTGAACATCAGATGTTCAAGAAAATGGGCAATGCCCGAAACACCCTGTGCTTCATCGGCCGAGCCCACCTTGTACCAGACCATATGTGACACGACCGGTGCCCGGTGGTTTTCCACCAGCACGACCTGCATGCCGTTATCCAGGGTTGCTGTCTGCGGGCTGAAAACAGCCGCATGGGACAGGTTGGGGATCAATGACAGCATGACGGTCGCCAACAAGGCGGCAACGGCACGGTCGCGCATCGACAAAACGGAAAGTCCAGGAATTCTCATTACGTCATCCCATTCCAAATCAGGCATGGTTGCTTGCTTTGATGTCCTTGCCACACCGGCGTCTTTTGACATCGCACAGGAATTTCTTAAGAACCGAATATGACAGAACAAGGGCGCGGAATTTCCGCGCCCTTGTCTGATGTCTTTAAACTGGTGTGCGTTCCATAACGCCAGACGGTTCGCCTAGAAGATATCTTCCAGCCAACCTTTCTGTTTGCGTTCGATCACGGGGGTTTCCCCACCGCCCGAAACGCTGTCACCAAGGGCCTGCTGATCACGGATACGCTTTGCTTCAGCCGTTGGATCAACAACCGAATTCACGTCCTGCTTTTCCTGCCAGAACAGCAGATCATCAACGACGCTTTTGCTTTCATTGATGAAGATCGAGGTTTCACGATCAACGGTATTGCGAATTTGCGGATCGGCATATTGCGCGCCCGATTGCGACAGCAAGGCAACCTGACCTTTGCTGCGCGTTCCTTCGGTAATATCGCGTTTGACCGCGTTCGGGTCATCGCCAACCAGAATGCGGCGGGCCTGATCGGTGGTCGATCCGGTCTGAGGACGCGGCGCACCGGGTTCTGGAACACGCATGGTGAAATCAGGCGGCAAGCTGAGCGGTGCGCGTGACACGACCTGGAATTCATCCGGGGCCTGTTTGTTCAGGCCAAAGGTTTCACGTGTTGATTCACAACCGGAAACGCCCAGCGCAAGTCCGCCAAGCACCACAATTTTCAAAAGATTGGTCGTTTGTTTCCGGGCCATTTTATGCCTCTTTACCACTCCAGAACCGGGAGAGAGTACCCCGGCCCAAATTCATCTGGTAGATTTTTTACCGCCAAAAAGAGAATCGATCAAGAGCAGCGCCGCCCCAACCGTAATCGCACTATCGGCAATATTGAATACCGGCCAGTGATATCCGGCAATATGCAGATCAATGAAGTCGGTCACAGCCCCGTGGCGCAACCGGTCAACAAGGTTACCAATCGCCCCGCCAACAATCAATGCCAGTGCGATCCTGAGCAACCCGTCACGGGTTCGCCACATCCAGACCCCAAAGCCAATCGTGATCACGGCGGTAACCGCAATCATGATCCAAGGTGCCTGGCCCTGGAACAAACCGAACGAAACACCCGGATTCCACGCCAGCACAAAATTCATGAACGACGTGACTTCAATCACACGAAATGGATTGGACAGGCCATCAATGGCAAGCGTTTTGGTCCACTGGTCGGCACCAAACACAATCGCAATGATGACCAGACCAAAGACAAAGGCACGATGTTTCATCAATACTCTTTCTGACTTGCCGGCATCCGGCCCGCCCGAGGGCAGGCCGATCCCGAAACCACATCCGGTTTATTCGGTTGCAGTAATTCCCATTTCATCAACAGCATCTGCGCAACGGTTACAGATGGTCTTGTGTGCTGCGTGACTGCCGACTTCCGGCAATGTCTGCCAGCAACGTTCGCATTTCTCGCCATCTGCCAATCCCGGCACAACGCCAACACCTGCAACATCATCAAGGGTATAGGCACCTTCCGGTGCATCGCCCGTGATCAGTTCGATGTCAGATGTAATGGCGATTTCGGCAAGATTAAGGCCGTTAAGCGCTTCGACATATTCTGCTGCTGCATAGACCTTTGGGGCGGCATCCAGACTTGCGCCGATGCGTTTTTCCGCACGTTCAAGTTCAAGTGCCCCCGTCACAACACGGCGCAGCTTGCGGATTTTCGCCCATTTGGCAGCAAGAACATCATCTTTCCAGCCATCGGAAACCGTATTGAAGGTTTCCGAATGAACCGAGCTGTCTGCACCATAGCGGGCACGCCAAGCTTCATCGGCAGTAAAGCACAGAACCGGTGCCAACCAGCGCACAAGGCTATCAAATACCCGGTCCATCACAGTACGTGCGGCACGGCGGCGCAGGCTGCTTGGCGCGTCGCAATAGAGCGCATCCTTGCGGATATCAAGATAGAAGGCCGACATATCAAGCGCACAGAAGTTGTGCAGTTCGATAAACATGCTGTGGAAGTCGAAATCGGCCGTTGTCTTGCGCACAACATCGTCAAGATTGCTGAGACGATGCAAAACCCAGCGTTCCAGTTCAGGAAGCGCGTCATCGGCAAGTTTTTCTTCGTCACTGAAATCGGCAAGGTTGCCAAGCAGGAAACGCAGCGTGTTGCGCAAACGGCGATAGATATCGGAATGGCGCTGAATGATTTCATGGCTGATGCGCAGATCATCATGATAGTCCGAGCTGACCACCCACAAACGCAGGATATCGGCACCCAGTTTGTCGACGATGTCATTTGGCGCAATCACATTGCCAAGCGACTTGGACATTTTACGGCCATTGCCATCAAGGACAAAGCCATGGGTCAGGACGGCTTCATACGGAGCACGGCCGCGTGTGCCACAGGATTCAAGAAGGGAGCTGTGGAACCAGCCGCGATGCTGATCGGATCCTTCAAGATAGAGATCAGCCGGCCATTTCAGGTCCTGACGTTCTTCAAGAACGAAGGCATGGGTGGATCCGGAATCAAACCAGACGTCAAGAACGTCTGTTACCTGTTCGAAATCATTGGCGTCATATTTGTCACCAAGGAAATACTGCGCATCGCGTACGAACCATGCGTCTGCGCCTTCTTCGCAGAAGGCTTCATAGACGCGGTCCAGAACTTCCTGATCGCGGAGCGGCTGACGGGTATTTTTATCGATAAACACCGTGATCGGCACACCCCATGCGCGCTGGCGCGATACGCACCAGTCAGGACGGTTAGCGATCATGGAATGCAGACGGTTACGGCCTGCTTCCGGGACGAAACGGGTTTCATCAATGGCCTTAAGCGCCTTTTCACGCAGGTCATTATCCTGCATGGAAATGAACCACTGCGGGGTAGTGCGATAAATAACCGGTGCCTTTGATCGCCACGAGCACGGATAGGAGTGCTTCAACCGGCCACGCGACAGCAAGGCGCCAACTTCGATCAGTTTGGCGATGACTGCTTCGTTGGCATCGGCTTCTTTGCCGTTCTCATCATAAATACGTTTGCCGGCAAACAGCGGCACGGTCGGGTAATAGGCACCATCGCCATCGACCATTTCGGGAATTTCCAGACCATATTTCAAACCGGTCTGGTAATCGTCCGGGCCGTGGGTTGGTGCGGTATGGACAAAGCCGGTACCGGTTTCGGTCGTGACATAGTCAGCCGCCAGAAGCGGTACATCAAAATCATACCCCTGACCACGCAGCGGGTGGGCAGAAAGCGTGCCTTCAAGGTCAGACCCTTTAAAAGTGCCAACAACTTTATGTCCGGTGACCCGGCCGTTTTTACACATATCTTCGAGAAGGTCGGTACAGACCGCCATCTTCTCGCCGACGGTGGCCCATGCTTCTTCGGCGGTTTCGGTGACTTCGATCACCGCATATTCGATATCGTCGCCATAGGAAATTGCACGGTTGCCCGGAATGGTCCAAGGGGTCGTGGTCCAGATGACGATGGTTGCGTCTTTCAGGACATCAACCTTGGTTTCAGTCACCGGGAAACGCACAAAGATCGTTTTGGACGTATGGTCGTGATATTCGACTTCGGCTTCTGCAAGGGCGGTCTTTTCAACCACGGACCACATGACCGGTTTGGAGCCCATATAGAGCGAACCGTTCATCAGGAACTTGCCAAGTTCACGGGCAATAGAGGCTTCCGCCTTGAAATCCATGGTGACATAGGGATTGTCCCAGTCGCCCATCACGCCAAGACGTTTGAATTCTTCACGCTGGATATCAAGCCATTTCTGGGCGAACTCGCGGCATTCCTTACGGAATTCAGCGATTGGAACATCGTCCTTGTTTTTGCCTTTGGCACGGTATTGCTCTTCGATCTTCCATTCAATCGGAAGGCCGTGGCAATCCCAACCCGGAACGTAAACAGCGTTCTTACCCAGCATCTGCTGGGAACGGGTGATGACGTCCTTGAGGATTTTGTTCAGCGCATGACCAATATGCAGATGGCCGTTGGCATAGGGCGGGCCATCATGGAGAACAAACATTTCACGATCTGCCGAAATACCGCGAATTTTGCCGTAGAGATCCTCGGTTTTCCACTGCTCAAGCAGGGTTGGCTCCATCTTTGGCAAACCCGCCCGCATCGGGAAATCGGTTTGGGGCAGGATAACGGTTTTCTTGTATTCGACACTCATCGTGACGGTCCTGTGGTCTTGAACAAATTAATTAAGGGCGAGCCCCGGTGATACCACCTGATCTTGGCGTAACCCCAAAAAGGCGCGCGGATCATAGCGGGTTCGTCGATAAATTCAAATCTTGCCGAGAATCTCTTTGGCAGCAATGACATCGGAGGCGATCTGCGCCTTTAATGCATCAAGCCCGTCGAACTTCTGTTCGCCGCGGATAAAGCCGTGCAAACGCACGCGAACCCGGCGATCATAGATGTCCTGATCAAAGTCAAACAGATGGGCTTCAAGCCCGGCTTCATCATCGCCGCCGAAGCTTGGCCGGACACCAATATTGGCGACTCCGCGCACCCAGCATTCAACAGTTTCACCATCCGCTTCGGAAATCAGGCCCAGCTCGATGGCATAAACACCAAATTTCGGACGTAAATGATCCCCCAGGGCAACATTGGCGGTTGGAAAACCGATTGTCCGCCCACGTGCATCACCATGGGCAATCGTTCCGGCAATTTCCCACGGGCGCCCGAGAAGGTGGGCGGCATCCTGTGGGCGACCATCACGCAAGGCCTGACGAATGGCGGTTGATGAATAAATGATCCCGTTATCATGGGTAACGGCCTCGACCGCCGTTACGCCAAAACCGGATTTCTCACCAAGGGCACGCAAAAGATCGACATTCCCTGCCCGGCCTTTGCCAAAACAAAAATCCCAGCCAACAACAACATGTTTGGCGCCAAGGCCTTTGACCAAAACACGCTCGATAAATTCTTCGGCGGTCATGGCGGCAAAATCGCGGTTGAAATCGGCCTGATAGAAAAGGTCGATATCAATGCTGAGTGCTGCCGTTTCACGGTCTTGGGCAGAGGTCAGGCGAAAGGGCGGATCGTCGGCACGAAACAGCATGCGTGGATGCGGTTCAAACGTCAGGATCGCAAGCGGCACCCCAAGATCGCGGGCAATTTTACGTGCCTGATCCAGAAGCGTTTGATGCCCCAGATGCAAACCGTCAAAATTGCCGATCGCCACAACGGCGCCACGCGCATCATCGGTCAGGTTTTCAAAAGAACGGAAAACGCGCATTCGCGCCGGTCTCTCTTTGCTGCTTGGGTCCATGTCAGCCGACAGCTCGTCGGCAAATCCAGCACGCAGCTATAAAGGGCGCAGGCCCAAAGCGTAAAGACTTTTCCATTAAAAAAGCACGCAACGCCATGCATGGCTGCCCCACCGATATGTGCGATCAGCAATCGATCAGCCGCGTGATGGCACCATCACCATTGCTTCGCCCGAAATCACGCAGCGATCCCCGACATAGCAATTGGTTTCAAGGATGGCGCGTTTTTTGACCGGGGTCAGTTCGCGAACAACCACCTTGGCCGTTACGGTATCGCCAATACGTACAGGTGCCTTGAATTGCAGGTTCTGCGAAAGATAGATCGTCCCCGGACCGGGTAAACGGGTGCCCAAAACGGTGGAAATGAAACCGGCCGACAGCATGCCATGGGCAATCCGGCCTTCGAACATCGTGGTTTCGGCATAGTCCTGATTAAGGTGTACCGGGTTGGTATCCCCGGACAACCCGGCAAACATCACAATGTCTGTTTCGGTTACTGTCTTGCCGTAGCTTGCCGATAGACCGATTTCAAGATCTTCGAAATACAGTCCTTTCAGTCCATTCATCTCACTCATTTCTTAGAATTTCCTTGCCTGTCATGGTCAGGGTCGACCAACGCATTTTCGCGCTTATGGTTAATTTTGCATCGCAGCAATTGTAATTTTATTGCGCAAATTTCAAATTGAGCAATCCCTATTTCGTCGAATAGGCGCAATACACAGGCTTGAAATTGATGAAATCAACGACATATCAATGACTTGGCAAACAGGTCAAAAGACCTGAAAAATATGAAAAAGGCCAGTTTGACGGCCACAGGATCAAGGAAACCCTGCCAGATGAATGCGACAATCGCTGACACCTATGAAATTGCGATGGGCCGATGGAGCCGCCGTTTGTCACGCAGCTTCCTTGATTATGTTGCTGCCCCGTCTTGCGGTTCTTTGGTTGATGTTGGTTGCGGCACAGGCAGCCTGACACTTGCCGCGGCCACCCGCTATCCCAAGGCAGATATTGTCGGCATTGATTTGATACCCGATTACCTGACAGATGCGCTGCGCAGTTCCGCCCCCAATGTGCGGTTCGAAACGGGCGATGCATCGGCATTGCCCTTTGCCGATGACAGCTTTGATACGGCCTTTTCCCAATTGTTGCTCAATGATCTGGACGGGCCTGCTGGTGCGGTGGGGGAAATGGTCCGTGTAACCCGTGCCAATGGTACGATTGCCGCAACGGTGTGGGATCGTGTTGGCGGGTTGACCTTTATCCGGCTGTTTCTGGATGTTGCCGCCATTGTCGCCGGAGCGGACGGCGAAGACTTGCGCGCACAGGTTTTTGATGTGCCCTATCAGAACGAAGATGCATTGTTTGATTTATGGTCGGAAGCCGGACTGGAAGCGGTCGATACCACAACCATCGCTGTTCGAATGGACTTCATTGATTTCGATGATTACTGGCAAGCATTGATGGGGGCACATAGTTTGATCCGGGTGTTTTACGCCAATCAACCGGCCGACCTTGCCCATGAAATTCAACAGGCGACCAGACGTGCCTATCTGGGTGGAAAGCCCGATGGTCGCCGGTCGCTCGTGGCATCGGCTCTTGCCGTGCGCGGGGTGGTATCACCTTGATTACGGCTTCTGATTACGGCTGGCGAAATGGCAGCCATAAAATGCCAAGCAGGCTTTGGCTGTTTTTATCGCGGAATTCTTCCAGCCCGATTTGCATATCGTGATCATTGTTCTGTGTATGGTCGACATAGCTGACGAACAGGCGATCCCAAACTGAGAGGATATTTCCATAATTGCTGTTGGTTTCGCCCATCACACTTGAATGATGGACCCGGTGCATATCCGGGGTGACGATGAGGAACCGCAAAGTACGGTCAAGCGCCTTGGGCAGATGCACATTGCCATGGTTAAACAGGGCAAAGCCGCTGAGCATGCTTTCATAAATCACCACCGCCCACGGATCAGCGCCAATCAGCAAAACGAAGAATGACTTATAAAGCGCGGATGCAACGATTTCGAAGGGGTGAAACCGAACCGCGGTCGACACATCAAATTCGGTATCGCAATGGTGCACCCGGTGAAAGCGCCAAAGCAGCGGCACCATATGGGTCAGGCGATGCTGCCAATAAATCACGCAATCCAGAACAATGATCGTGATCAGTCCGCCAAGAATGGCAGGCAGTCCGACCAGATTAATCGCCCCAAACCCGTTTTGCTTTGCCCAGATGGCGGTTGCGATCATCGCTGCCCCGACGGTAAAGCGCGCCACGGCCGCACTGATCAACAGAATCCCGAAATTGGTCAACCACCGCATGGGACGGCGGACAACTTCCTTGGGCCGGTAAGGGGCGATGGCTTCCCAAAGCGCCATAACCGCCAAAATGGCGGCAAAGATGCTTAGTCGAAGTAAACCACTTTGATCCATTGAACCGGTCCTGTGCTGATCGGAATATCAAAAACGCGCGATACTTTTGGTGTTTGATCACCCTGCCCGATTGAACTGATAGCGGATAATCATACGTTCAAACAATATCTTGCTCGTCGCGGATACATCACCATTATGTTAGATAGTTAGGAATTCAGGGTGAAACACACCTTTCCTGTCATTTGATTTCGACCAAGGAGGCCGCATGCCACATCCATCAGGACGTTTACGGACATTTGCCCTCAGCGTGTTCGCAACCCTGTCCTTTGGCGGCATGGCGCAGGCCGATGGTCCCCCGTTTGATCTTCCGGTCGATTGCCTGAACGGTGTTTGCGACATTGTGCATTATGTCGATCATGATGCCGGTCCTGAAATTCGTGATTTCGCCTGTGGCACCACCACCTATGACGGGCATCGCGGCACGGATTTTTCCGTTCCCGATGAAGCCACGATGCTTGAAGGCATATCGGTGCGTGCGATTGCCGGTGGCACGGTCGCGGCCCTGCGCGAAGGCGTTGAAGATATTGATTCTGGCCGCCTGGACAAAGGCAACCTTGAAGGCATTGAATGCGGCAACGGTATTCTGATTGACCATGATGACGGCTGGCAGAGCCAGTATTGCCATCTGCGTCGCGGATCCATCGCACTTAAAAAAGGTGACCGTGTCAGCCGTGGTCAATTGATTGCCGAGATTGGCATGTCCGGTCAGGCAACCTTCCCGCATCTGCATTTCAATCTGCGCAAGGATGATCAACTTGTTGATCCCTTCAGCGGTTCGGCCATGGGGGCAAGCAACCAAGGCGATTGCAGTGTGGATAATGCGGTTTTGTGGTCATCAAGTGCGCGCGCGCAACTGACCTATAATGACATTACGCTTTACGGGCACGGCTTTTCGATGGCACGTCCGAACGCATCGGATCTTAAGCGCGGATATGGCAAAGAGCCCGAATTGCCAAATACGGCACCGGGACTTTATTTCTGGGCCTATCTGATTGGCGCAAATGATGGTGATGTCATCCGCATGAGCCTGCAAACCCCGACCGGCAAAGGCGGGCATCGTGACTTTGTCATTGATCTGCCCAACGATCAGGGACCACGGGCAAAATGGTTCTTTATCAATATGGATCGCCCGGGTGATGTTTGGCCCGCAGGCATGTATCATGGTGAAGTTACTTTTACCCGTGGCGGAAAAGCCCCCCGTCAAATTGGCAAAAGCGATCTGACAATCCGGTGACGGATGACAATCGAGCTTTTCATACCCATATTATTTTGACCAGTTCGGGCTTTGAAGTTCGCTCCGAGAAACCGCATAGACAGGCAAGCCTATCTACTGGTGATTGTGTCGGTCGGATGTGCTTTTGCACGTCACCTCAAATAAGTTTGCCTTCTATATTCCATACGAACTAGAATCACGTCAGAAACCCGCGCTATCCCTTGATTTTGTTGAAAACAGCACGAAATATCGACGCAAAAATGTACAGAATATATGATTGTTTGACCAATCAGCACGATATCGTACTGGTTTTAGTTGCTGTAATGATCTGCTTGGGCGGTATTCACACCGCCTTTAATCTGTACGCACGGGCCTGCATGGGGCGCCTGCAACAAAGGTTCGCGTGGCTGTTTCTAACCGGTGTTGTCACGGGCAGCGCAATTTGGGCAACGCATTTCATTGCGATGCTGTCTTATGACCCTGTTTTGCCGGTTGGCTATGAGCCAGTTCTGACCGCCATTTCCCTTCTGATTGCCATCGCGGCAACCACCGTTGGTTTTGCCATCGCCTCGCTCGCCGGTCCGCATTTGTTGCTGTCGCGTCTTGTCGGCGGGCTTGTGGTTGGACTTGGCATTTCGGCGATGCATTTCACCGGCATGTCGGCAATGAGCGTTCCGGGCGTCATTAGCTGGCATATGGATATTGTCATCGCGTCAATCTTGCTGGGTGCCGTTTTCGGAATTGTTTCGCTTTGGCTGGCTGGTTCGGCGCGCACCATGCGCCAAAAGCTTTGGGGCAAGGCCAATCTGACAATTGCCGTTGCAACAATGCATTTCAGTGCGATGGGCGCACTGATCATAACACCCGATCCGACCGTCCCTGTTCCGCCCCAACTTATTTCTCAAACCTATCTTGCCGTTGGTGTTGCGGTTGTTGCGGTCCTGATGATTGCCATTGGTTTTGTCACCGCCATGGTTGATCGCCAATTGCGCGATCATGTCAGCAACCGTATGCGTATTCTTGGCGATTCTGCGATTGAGGCCCTTGTCCTGACTCAACACGGCAAGATTATTGATACCAATGACAGCTTCCTGAAACTTTCAGGGGCCAAGCAACACGAAGTGATGGATCAGGACTTTTTGGCGACCTGGCTTCCCGATACGCCGCAAGCCTTTCGGAACGGCGATATCCACTATGTTGAAACCCTGCTGTGTCTGGATGATGAGGAAGACGGCCTTCCTGTAGAGGTCATTCGTCGCGAAATTCCCGCTGACGAGATTTCAGATGATACGGTGATTTACGGCCTGCGCGATTTGCGCGAACGCTATGCGGCGGAAAAGCACATTCGGTTCTTGGCCGAACATGATTCTTTGACCCAGTTGTTGAACCGCACGACATTCAATGATCGTCTTGGCGAAGCATTGGCAGAATCCGATGAAACCGGTATTCCGGTCACGGTCATGTGCCTCGATTTTGATCATTTCAAGGAACTGAATGACAGCTTTGGCCATATCGCAGGTGACCATGCCTTGCGTGAATTGGGCAAACGACTTGGCAAACTGTTAAGTGACGACGTTACCATTGCCCGTGTCGGCGGCGATGAGTTTGTTGTTCTTTTGCATCATCAAAACAGAACTGATTTGAAGCAGGCCAATGTCCACGCGCAGGATATTGCCCAGAAAATCCTTGATAGTGTGGCCATTCCGATTTTCATCAATGAAGAAAACCGCGCCAAACTATCGGCAAGTATTGGTGTTGCCCATTATCCGAATGATGGCGAGGATGCAGAAAGCGTTCTGTTCCATGCCGACCTTGCGATGTATCGGGTCAAGCAATCGGGTGGCAATGACATGGTGTTTTATTCATCCGAAATGGATGAAGAATACCGGTTCAAGCGGCAATTGGCGTCCAACCTGCGCAAGGCAATGGATAACGGCCAACTCGAACTTTATTATCAGCCGCAATGCCATGCCGATAACCAGGAAATTTATGCGTTCGAAGCCCTGCTACGCTGGACCGATCCAGAGATGGGATCGATCCCGCCCGGCCGGTTTATTCCCATTGCCGAGGAAACCGATCTGATTGTTCCCATCGGGGAATGGGTCTTGCGCACGGCCTGCTATGAAGCGGCAAGCTGGGACAAACCACTTGGCATCGGGGTCAATCTTTCAGCCGTTCAATTGCAAAAACATGAACTGCCCGAAGTGGTTGCAAGCATTCTTGTTGAAACCGGCCTTGATCCAAAGCGCCTTGAGCTGGAAGTCACCGAAACCGCACTTATTCATAACCCCGCCCGGTCGATGAAGATACTTTCTGACATCAAGAAATTGGGCGTGCGCATCGCCATGGATGATTTCGGCACCGGATATTCATCGCTGGCAACCTTGCAAAACTTCCCGGTAGACCGCATCAAAATTGACCAGTCCTTTGTCAATAAGGTGGTCGCCAATGAACAGGCCTGCGCCATCATCCGTGCGGTGATTAATCTTAGTCGCGACCTGTCGCTTGATGTCATTGCAGAAGGGGTTGAAACAGATGAACAGGCCGCCTTCCTGACCAATCATGCCTGTAACTCGGTCCAAGGGTACAAATACGGCTATCCCCTGCCCATCAGCGAATATCAACATGTGGTTCACCCACCGGCAGCAGAACCGCAAACCGGGCCAAATGCAACGAATCGGGGCTCCGGCTTTGAAAAGGTCTAGTCCTAGCCCGAGCGAATTTATCGCTTCGGTGATCCGCGCCAAGAGGCAGATCGGCATTTGTGACAAATTCGGCATTAAAAAAGATACTTTTTCCACGTAGTTGAAAGTTTTTTGACGTTTTTTGGATCTGAAGCCTTGTATCCCACCCTTTTGCCTGCCTATATTTGGGATGTGCCTTTTCGGGCACCAGAGAGCTACCTGTCATAAGACGGAGAGAATATGATGAATAAGCGCAAAGCCGTTGCTATCGCCGTTGCCCGTGAGCAGCAGATTGCCCGTTCGATGGAAATCCTGTTTGCCGGTACCATTTTGGCCCTGATCGCATCGCTACTGGTCCTTTGATCCAGTTACCGCTTTCTTCTCTTGTCTGAAATTTCGAACCAGACGGTTCTGAAAAGTTTTCGTATAAAATAGCTCCATGACACATCACCGTATTTTCGTTGCCATCATTACGCGAATTATAAGCCCGGTTGTCTAAGGACACCGGGACGTACCAGTTCGCCTATTTGATGCCCTGAAAATCTGTGAGCACAGTCATGACCAATCATGCTTTTGCTGCGTCCCAAGCTGACGCACAATCAACCAAATCCGTATATTGTTTTTCTGTACATGCCGCTGCAGAACCGGACGTTATGCCCCGCGTTCTTGAGCTGTTTGCCAAACGTAATCTTGTTCCGGCAAGCTGGCATTCAACGGTTGCGGAAGGCAATCGTGGCTTTGCAGAATTGCAAATCGACATTCAAGTGCAACAACTTGAAACCAAAGTCGCCGAACATATCGCGCGTTGCCTGCGTCAGGTTGTTCATGTGAATACGGTCCTGACATCTGAAAAAGGCTATTCAAATTCTGCACTTAGCGCGTAATCTGATTGGGGCGTGGCGTTCACTTAGACCGCGTCCCGACAGGAGTGACGAATTGGCCTATCTTGACCACATCAAAGCTTGCAACAATGCCAATCTGTCTCGCTATGCTCGTTTTCGGATCGATGACCACGCGGTCAGCGCCGTGCGACCGGAGTTCGCCACAGCCCTGATTGCGCTTGGGCCGGACTTTGTCCGCGACAAGAACGGTGAATATGGCTTTGCTGCGCATATCACGACCCTGGAGCACCGTAATCAGGCCCTTGCCACTGCGGTTGCGTCATTACGCGATCAAGGCCTGATCAAGCGCCTGCACGGCGAGAAGTTCGACATTCGCAATTGTCTTGCGGATGCGCCGTTATGCCAGCTTGACCGATTTGCCATGCCCTATTTCGGCTGCCGGTCATGGGGGGTGCATATGAACGGTTTTGTGCGCAAACCCGATGGTATTCATATGTGGGTTGCCCATCGCGCCAAGGACAAGCCGACCTATCCCGGCATGCTTGATAATATGGTCGCGGGCGGTCAACCAACCGGACTTGGTTTTCGCCAGAATATGATTAAAGAATGCGCCGAAGAAGCCGGCATTCCCGAACACCTTTCGCAAAACGTTCTGCCGATTGGTGCTGTGTCATATCTTTATGAGACGGATGAAGGCCTTAAACCCGATGTGATGATTAATTTTGATCTGGAATTGCCAGAAGACTTCATTCCCCATTGCGCGGATGGTGAAGTGGATCGGTTTGAGTTATTGCCCCTGGCAGAGGTTGCACAAATCGTTCAGTCCGGCTTTGCATTCAAGTTCAACTGTGCGCTGGTCGTCATCGATTTCTTGATCCGCCACGGGCATCTCACAGCCGATAACGAACCAAGTTATTGCGAACTCGTTGCCGGACTTCATCGCCCAAGCAATTGTTAATCCGACCATTTCCCGCAAATAAAACAAAAGCACCAAACCCGCGGGTAAGGTGCTTTGTCATTTTGGGTACGTCCAAGAAGAAGATTGAGCCAATCACTGGCGGGGAGTATTGGGTCCACCCATAAGTGCGCCGACTGCCATCACGGTCAGCTTGGCGCGCAGGTCCGGATCAAGTTTATCCAGATCGCTTTGTTTGTTGCGCAGTGCCTTGACCGCCTCGGCAATCAATTCCTGACGGCGTTCGTCTGCGGCTGTCGGAACGGCACTTTTCTTTTTGCCAAGCTTGGCATCCGCCGCATTCAGCGCCTTTAGAATTTCCGTATGCGGGGCTTCGTTCTGTTCCGTCAGGGTTTCGGCCAAGGCCAGTGCACGGGCCTCTTCAACCGACATGCCCTCATCTTGATGGGCAAGGGCACGGTCTTCGATCCGGCGGGCCTGACGGGCCTGTGTTGCGGTTTGCTCCGCCGTCATCCCGTCACGCACCTGAAGGGATTGTGCATCATTATAGGCGCGAATGGCATCCCTGCCCTTCTTGCCGACAAAGACGCGCATCAGCGTTTCCTTGAGCAATCCCATCAACCCGTCCTTTGATTAAACGTCCCACATCGGGTGCAACCATTATGCACATAAAGGGTTTCTAAATCATTGCCCCGTATCGCCACGGGATTTTGCAATGATTCAAATATGTTGTGCGACACGGCCTTCTTCAACCGCCAGAATGTAATCTATCAGGGCCTCGCAATCGCTTGTTTGCAGATGTTCAAGATCACAGACAAAATCAACATTGCTGCTGGCCGGATCATCAGCATGACCGACAATGCCGAACTTCACATATTCCGCGTCCAGTGCATCCAGTGCGGAAATCAGATCCGCCACATGCACGCGATCTGTTGACGTTAATGATGTCCGGACCAGAACCAGCATGTCTGCATCACAATCAATCACCTGTCGGGCAATGGATTGGGCATCGGAATGTTGGGGTGCGACATCGACATCAAATCCGCCATCGGCAAACAGGGTTGCAACCTGCTTATGATACCGCTCCTCGTCCGAGGATGCGGTTGCCAAAAGCAAACGCGGGTGACGTCCTTCCATTTCGGCAAACTTGGCAAGATTGGTCGCGAGTTGGGGTGATGTCATAACGCCTCGCTTTGAATGTCCGTTCGCCACAACGCATGGCAAACCGGGTCGGGTGGAGCAAGTCAGCGATGTATGTCTTGGCGATACACCAAGACCACCAGTATCCCTTTCAAAACCCGGACTGGCAAGTATCGCGCTCATACGATGTTTTACCAACCGGCCATCTCAAGCGGATTAACCCCAATGACATGCCCATGTCCGATCAGAATGACACCATAGGCAAGCACCCCGACAACAATATCGCGAAGTCCAATCGCCCCTTTAAGCAGCCCAGACGGGGAAAACCGCCGAGTCCCTGATAAAATGGCTTGATGTTGGCTTTGGGGAATGTCGCGCAGGCGCAATTTTTCCATCCGGGAAAAGCCAATCAGGGCAAAAATTGCACTGCCGCCAAAAAACAGCAGAGCTACAAGGTCCCCATTGGCAATCACATGCCCCATCCCCCACAGGAAAACCCCCAATAACAGCGGATGACGGCAGAAACGGTTAACCCCCGGACGTTCCGGGTCAAAGCCGGTTTTACGCCCAATCGACAAGGGACAAGGTTGAAGAATGGCGCAGGCCCACAAAATACAGGTGGGCAACATGATAATAACGAGAAGCTTTGCCTGCCATGGTTGATAGTCCCACAGCACAAACGACTCCGCGTTCAGTACTTCGTAAATAACCCACCCAAACAAGATCGTGGAAAGGATAGAAAAACCAATGACATATCCCTGGTATCCGATCCGTTTGACAATTTTCTCGCGCAGAAGGCCCGGAACAATATGTGCGCCCAGAAAAACCGCCACCGAGATGAAAAACCAGACCAATTTGCGATCCTCTCTTTACATTGCTGCTTCAACATGCAAATTGCGCTGTTCGCGCAGGCTGGTCAGGATGCGAATCTCCAAGACCCTTGCGTTACGTGATATTAGCGGATACCTCTGTATCCCTGTTTGACATCGGACAATAAGCAACTGCCTTTGGTGAAATGCCATCGGCGGGCAACGGAACACGGAATATACTCGAAATGAGCTGGACGCCGGAAAAGATTGAATTGCTGACCTCGCTCTGGAATCAGGGCTGGACTACGGCACGTATCGGTGAAGAACTGGGCGTTGGCAAAAATGCCGTCGTTGGCAAGGCACACCGCCTTGGCCTGCCTAAGCGCCCTTCCCCGATTCAGCGTCGTGCTGAGGAAGCTGAACAGAAGAAAGCACCGGCACCTAAACAGCCGGCCAAGGGCATCACGATCTATGACCTTGGCGTTGGTATGTGCCGTTGGCCGTTTGGTGATCCGGACCACGATGACTTCCACTTCTGTGGCAAGAAAATCGTTCCGAGCAAACCTTACTGTCTTGAACATTGCACACAGGCTTACCTGAACGGCAAAAGCCCGCGTGAGGATAATCCTCCCGGACAGCAGGGTGGCCCCGGCCACAAAGGTCCGCAAGCGCCAACCAAGAAATAAGCTTTCTCTGCGATGGCTCATTGAACCTTGCAGATACAGATCAAAAAAAGCCGCCCTTTTTATAAGGGGCGGCTTTTTTCCTATCCGGGCTGCTCAACCCTGCTTATTCGCTTTGCAGGACATATTTGGCAAAGCCATCCTGATCTTCGCCAACGAAGCTGATATTGTTTGGCGCATTGGCCGCACCGGATGCCTTGGGGCTGGTCACGAAGCTGACATTCGACGCATCCCCGATCGAGGCAAAGGTCCAGTTGCCATCGGCCTTTGGATCAATTTCCTTTTCGCTCAGGATATAGTTTCCAAGAACCGTCCGGTTTTCATCGGGGGCCTCGACAATGATGGTTGATCCATCCAGACCCGGGAAGTTACCCCCACCAGCAGCACGATAGTTATTGGTCGCGACAATGAATTGCTGGTCCGCGGTTACCGGCTTGCCATCAAATGCCAGATTGATGATACGGTGACTGTCGCCGTTCACCACTTCGCCCGCCTTGTTATAACGTGCGGCCTTGGTGACATCGATCTGATAGGTCACGCCATCAATCACATCATAATTGTAGGTCGGGAAATCCGGATTGATCAGGGCCTGCTCTTCCCGACTGTTCGGGTCAATCTGATTGAACTGCCCGGCGGACATTTCAAGCCATTCACGTACCTGATCACCATCAAGCAATACCGCACGTACCGTGTTGGGATAGATGTACAGATCGGCAACGTTTTTCAGCGCAATCTTGCCTTCGGGGATATCGGTGAAGTAATCCGGGCCACCGCGACCACCCGCCTTGAACGGCGCACCCGCCGACAGGATCGGGATACCGTCATATTCCGAACCGTTCAGGATTTTTTCCAGATACCATTTCTGGGCATTGGTCACGATCTGGATTGATGGATCATCGGCCACCAGCGCGAAGAAACTGTTGATCGGTGCAGACGTGGTGCCGACACCTTCACGCATATAGGCAATGGTTGCTTCGTGCTCGTCTTTGACTGCCGCGATGATATCCGGGTCCGCTTCGACCAACGGGGTGACCGTGCGGCCTTCGCGCTGATAGATCGGGCGGGCATCCGACAGACTGTCGACCACTTTCCATTCACCGGCATCCGATACATTCAACGTCAGGTCAATCACGCCAAGATGACTGCCCCAGAATCCCGGCATGACCGCAGCAACGCCGTTAATCGTGCCTTTGGCAAGGTCGACACCTTCAAGGTCGGAAAACGCGTCAGACGGAAATACCGTATGGGCATGACCAAACAGGATCGCATCAATGCCATCCACCTTGGACAGGTAATAGGTGGCGTTTTCTTCCATACCATGACGTTCCATGGTCGAAAGCCCGGAATGCGGGACGGCGATGACGATATCCGCACCTTTTTCGCGCATTTCCGGGACGTATTTTTCGGCCATCTCGACCATGTCCTTGGAAATCACTTTGCCTTCAAGATTGGCCTTGTCCCATTGCATGATTTGCGGTGGGACAAAGCCGATCACGCCGACCTTTGCCTTGTGGGATTTGCCGGCATCATCAACAAATTCACGATCCAGGATCACATAAGGCTGGAAATACGGCTGATCGTTTTCGGCATTGCCATCACCGTCATCGACAAAGACATTGGCACTGACATAGGGGAAATTCGCCCCGGCAATCGAATTGTCGAGAAATTCCAGACCATAGTTGAATTCATGGTTGCCGATATTGGCCGCGTCATAGCCCAAAAGGTTCATCGCCTTATAGACGGGATGGGTTTCGCCTTTTTCCAGTCCGCGTTCCTTGGCCATATAATCGCCAAGCGGGTTACCTTGAATAAGATCACCATTATCGACAAAGACAACGTTTTCTGCTTCGCCGCGTGCGGTTTTAAGGAGTGTGGCAACCTTTGCCAAACCAACCGTGTCAGATGCACCGTCGCGATAATAATCGTAATTGACCAGATGCGTGTGAATATCGGTCGTTTCGAGGATCCAAAGCGAAACCGTGCTGTCGGCAAGTGCCGTCCCGCTGGCCAGTGCCAGCGACAGCCCCATAACAGCTGCGCCTGTCTTGTTGATAAATGCCATGTGTCTTTTCCCTGTTCGTGTGCTCGGTCGGACAACTGTATTCTTGTTCAGATGGTCAAGTTTTGAAGATTTTGCGAAAAAGACAAGGCAAATACAAATAGAAACGCCTGCGCGTCTGCGCAGGCGTTTCCAAACTTGAAGCAATCCGCCAATCTGGCGCAACTCATCAGGCAGGAACAGCTGCCGGGGATTTGTAGCCCCGAACCACTTCGTTCCCAGGTTCCGGATCATTGGGCACATTAAATGCCAGGATCAGCGACACCGCCGCCATTGCCGCCCCGGCCAGGAACACCGCACTGGGCGAAATCAGCCAAAGCAGGCCAAAAGCAACAGGGATAAACACCGCTGCGATGTGATTGATCGTAAAGCTGACCCCGGCTGTCGACGAAATATCGGCAGGATCGGCGATCTTTTGGAAATATGTCTTGATCGCAATCGCCATGGCAAAGAACAGATGATCAATCACGTAAAGACCACCGGCAATGACATGGTTTTCGACAAAGGCATAAGACACAAAGACACAGAACAACCCGATATATTCAAAGCTGAGCGCCCGGCGCTCGCCCCATTTCGCAATCAGCTTGCCGATTTTTGGTGCCAAAAACATATTGATCGCGTGGTTCAACAGATACAGCAGCGTAATCGTTGCCGCATCATAGCCGAACTTTTCGACCATCAGGAAACCGGCAAAAACCGTGAAAATCTGACGGCGCGCACCGCTCATGAATGTCAGTGCGTAATACAGCCAATAACGTTTGCGCAAAATCAGCTTTTTGGTTTGCGGATGGGTATCGGAGAATTTTGGAAACGCGCCCCAGATGAACAGGGCCGCAATGACCGTCAGCGCCCCGCCAAACAGATAGACATAGCGATATTCGACAGCAAAAACTTCCAGCATCACCCAGACCACGCCAAACATCACAAGCGATGAAATAGATTTGGCGGAAAGCTGCTTGCCCATCACGATGGCGGTGCGTTCTTTCTTCACCCATTGCAAGGAAAGCGCCTGTTGCATGGTTTCAAAATAATGGAACCCGATCGACATCAGAACCGTGGTGCAATACAGCCCGACCACAGTCGGGAAATATCCCGAAATGGCAACGCCAATCCCCAGCACCAAAAGCGATAACAAAGCAAATGTCTGTTCACGCAGGATCAGCAGGACGAAAATTGCGGTGAAAGCAAGAAAGCCCGGAATTTCGCGCAGGGACTGCAATATCCCGATTTCACGTCCGGTAAAATCGGCCATCTCGACCGAAAAGTTGTTCAAAAGCGCCATCCAGGTCGAAAAGGATAGCGGCATGGCAGCAGCCATAAGGATCAAAAGAACTTCGGGGTTGCGCCAGCCCTTATAGACAGGCGTGGTATTATTGCCATCAGCCACATCGCCGAGTGGGGCGGCGTGATTACTGGCTTCTGGTATCAGGTTCTTGGACATTTTGTCTCCCCAGACAGGGCCGCATTGGTGGCGGTTCCATTGTCACAACTGTGTATGGTTTGGAATGCGACCAAATTAAACCTGTTGAGACCGTCTGTCTTACGTTAATCTGCCAACATATATCGCAATTCAGACAGTTTCAGGGTTGCCTGTCTTATGCCCCATATCATGAATACTTTTGATGCCCGTCCGATCCATCACAATAACCGCCCTCGGCCCAAAGAATTGCCCCGCGCGGTTTATGTCCGGGTCAGCGACATGCCCGCGGGCTATCACGTTGCCAGCCATAGCCATGACTGGAACCAGCTTCTTTACGCGCTGGACGGAACAATGACCGTCGTTACCGAAGCAGGCATGTGGATTGTCCCGCCGCAACGCGCGGTCTGGGTGCCACCCCATACCGAACATGCGGTGACCTGTACCGGTTTCACCCGCGCCCGTCACCTGTATATCGGCCGCGATGTAAAAGTGAATTTGCCCGATCGCTGCATTGTTCTGGAAGTCAGCCCGCTTTTACGTGAACTGATCCGGGCTGCGACCGAAATCCCGATTGAATATGATGAAGACGGAGAAGAGGGGCGCTTGATCCGTGTTCTTCTGGATCAGATCAAAGCACCCGAACAGGACAACCTGCACCTACCTGCCCCAAAGGACTTGCGGCTTTCGAAAATCTGCGAGCATTTGCAAAGCGATCCGGCAGATAATCGAACCCTTGATGACTGGGCAAAGGTCAGTGGGGCCTCCAGCCGGACCTTGGCACGGCTGTTTCAGCGCGATACCGGCATGCCATTTCGCGACTGGCGGCAGAAGCTTCGTCTTTTATATGCCTTGGAAAAGCTGGCCAATGACCGCCCTGTCACAGAGATTGCCCTTGATCTGGGCTATGAAACACCATCGGCCTTCATCGCCATGTTCAGAAAGGCAACCGGGCGGACACCGGGTGGATATTTCCGTTAACACATATAAACGTCATCTTGGACCAAGATGACGTTTCAGCAGTCGGTGTATGGGAACAGGTCCTTAGTCCGTAAAGTGCCGAAGCGGCGGAAGAATATCGTTCTCTGGCTCCGCGTCTTTGCCATACCGGTTAATCGCATTGGAGTGGGCCGGAGCCGACCGGCGATTTTGCGCACAAAGATTGTGAATTTCGACCATCATGTCCGGCGACCAGCACAAGGCAGAATCAGACGGCATGGATGCTTCTTTTGAGGCATGGCTTGAAGCACCCTTTTGGTTCTTGCCACTGCCATGGTGTATTTCACGGTCGCGATCAAACAAAATGCGCTCGATCGTCGGCATGGCTTCTGCGATGGATCTCAAGACCTCGACGCTGTCGCCGATCGTCTTGACCATCGCGCGGGCCATTTCTTCGTATGAATCTGCATGATCGGTGTCACGCGGTGTCGCGTGCGCGTCATCGACCAGACTGAAACCCTTGGCCGAATTCACAATAAGCGAGACAGGACTATGCCAAGCTTTGTGGTTTGGTTCATTTACTCTACGGCCAGGAACGATGTGACTGGCCTTGCCCCAATCGCGACCCGGATCGGAGAAATTCATCTCCCCGTAGCGGCGTGCTGGGTGTGTGTCGCATGAATGCATTTTCTCCCCCAAAGAGATAAATAAGCATTGCCCCGAAAACTCTGCCCTTCCGATTATTGCGTGCAGAGCCATTTCTTAGAATTTTTGTGCGTCATATGTACCACAGACGCAATTTTTTCAATGCCCATTCCGTCCAAATCAATTTGCAATCAGTCCATAAAATCGCTCTAACCCGCAGTACACTTAGTCTTTCATTAACCAAACGCGCTCTTTGGTGTAGGTAATCTGAAGAATAACTATACCAATGGGATTTTTGCCGCTGTCGCGAATTGAGAATCCTAAATTAAACGCCATCAAGATTCGCATTCATGCGGCATGAACGTTTGGAACAGTCGATCGGAAACGCTGAATTGGGAGCCAGAGGACACCGGATCAACAGTCCGGCATTTGGTATTTCACTGTCGACGGTCACCTATGCTTAAGAGGTAAAGCGACGTCTCCGTGTTTTCAGCCAAACCCCTTGGCCAGAATGATCAGGTTGATACATGCCATGAGTGCTGGCGGCATGGACTGATAGTATAAGGTCCGGACCCTGCTTCCTTACGCGACTTCAGACACAAAAACGGTAAGAAACCATGGCATATTTCAACGCATAATAATTTTTTTAGGCTTCTTAATACCTGAAATCATTCAGAACAATGCTGCCACAAATGATCAAATCTTGTTTGAGCATTTGTTTGCTTTGCGTCATTCGTAAATTTGATTTATCTTATTTACGTGGATAGGCAAGTAGCCTGACCCAATCCACACGTATAAGCGCAATTTAAGTGCTTGCCACGTAGGCAACTTGGGGTAGATGAAATGCAATCGGAACAGGATTTTGCTGGTACCGCCAGCACTTATTTTACTGTTGATGGCCTTCCTGTAAATGAACGCTATGGCATTTGGAAAGATGCTATTCAGAGTATTTTTAGCGTCGATGCAGACAAGCAGATTCGAGAAGACGACTTTCGAACAACGATAGAATCCCATTTATTCGGCTCATTAATGCTTATGGAAGTTCATACGCGTGCTCAGCAATGGGGACGGGGCTATGAGCAGATTGCCGGGAACGGCATGGACCATTACGGCATTGGTCTTTACCAAGAAGGTACCGTCTATTGCGAGGGCGCAAAGGGCGGCAAGGTTTTAAAACCCGGCGGGTTGATGATTTATGATCTTACCCAACCTTTTACAGCCGAGACAAGCGACCTTAAGAACCTTAACCTCGTGATTCCACGCTCGCTTGTTGAAGACTTGCTTCACCAACCAGATGAACATTGCATGCGCTTTCTTGAACCGTCCGATCCGATGGTTCAGATCATTCGCGATATGATCATTTCGCTGCATCGCAATGTGGTTTCCCTGAATTATCAGCAATCATTGGTGTTGGAAAAAACAATTCCGATGTTGCTGGCCAATTGCCTGAATTCGGTATCCGGTCAAACCCGCGAAACCAGCCACGAACGCCAAAACATTCTGAGCATGGTCCGCATGAGACGGTATTTCCGCGAGAACCTTGGTTCCCCGGAACTCAACCCGCGTCAGGCGGCTCAGGATCTGGGTGTCTCACGATCCAAACTTTACACATGCTTTGCGCCATATGGCGGGGTCTATAATTACGTTCGTGACTTACGGTTGCGTCGGGCAATTACGTTATTGAACGACCCACTTCGTGCCCGTTCATCCATCTATGACATTGCTTTGGAATGCGGATTTTCCAGCGATGCCAGCTTCATCCGCGCGTTTCGCGAGAAATATGACGTGACACCGGGCGAGGTTCGAAATGGTGCCGCGGTCCATGGCCGCAAGTATTTTGGCAATGGCGGCCCTGCCGACAAGCTGTTCGAAAACTGGATACATGGCCTAACATAGGCTTAAGACCATCCAACCTGATCTGGTTAACCAATGCCCCGTAACGGGTATTGGTTAATCGGGATCTTTGTCACCTGTTCTTATCAAGAAAACACCCCGATCACGGTCAAGAGGCGGCGGGCATTGCAGCCCTTTCCACAGGCAATCTATTGCCTTGTCAATCAGCCGAGCAAAGATCACCCAAGTTGCGAGACAGCAAGATTTTGGGGTGCCGCTTCGTCTTGCAAATATGTTCCATGCCCCAGCAACCCTTCGATTGCCAGAATTTCAACATGCTCTGACTTGAACAGATTGATCATGCGCAGACCGACATAGGGATTGGGCACAAGGATGATATCCGCCAAGCCAAGATAAAGCTCGATCAGCTGGCTTAAATTGGATTGGTTTTGTTCAATGATGACGACGGGTCGCTGATTGGCAAATCGCGTATAGGGGATTAGCTCATCTGCAAAAATTTGCATTGCATCCTGTATCATAGCGGCCCGTCCCTACCTGGTTTGCGACCCGTTGCGATGCCCTATGATCACGCCACTCTTGGCTATGGCATCTCTGCTGAGAACATTGAGTGTGCCCCATAAAAAAAACGCCACTATCCCGTGAGTCCATTTTTTTGTGCAAAGCGTCCAGATTTTCGACCAAACATCTTTAGGCCAGAACAGTTTGCAATTTTTATCAGCCCAGACATGAAAATTTGTCATTCATTCAATCGCCTGAATGTCGGCTATTGATAGCAAGGACAGACTGGCAAAAAGGCTGCAGCGATGAATACAATTTGGTCGGGCATTGGATTGCGGCTGGCAGCGACCGGGCTGTTTGCAATCATGAGCCTTTTTGTCCGCATGGCATCGTTTGAAGCACCGGTTGGCCAGATTGTATTCTGGCGAAGCTCCGTGGCCCTGCTGCCGATCATTTTATACCTGATGTGGCGCAAAGAATTCCCCCGCGCATTGCGGACAAAACGCCCTTGGGGGCATCTAAAACGCAGTACTTATGGCTGTGTCTCGATGTTTCTGTCTTTCATTTCGCTGGCTTATCTGCCCCTCGCACTTGCCACGGCCCTTGGTTTCCTTGCCCCCTTGATCGTCATTCCGGTTGCCATACTTGCCCTTCGGGAAAATCCGGGATGGCTTGTCATCAGTGCAACTTTTGGCGGGTTTGCGGGCATTTTTCTGATCTTGTGGCCGATGATATCGACACCTGGTCTTGATCACGGCACCATCGTCGGGATTGCTGCGGGTATTGCGTTTGCCATCACCACCGCATTTGCCAAAGTCCAGATCAAGGCGCTTACCACCACCGAACCATCGGGGACGATCGCGTTTTACTTTGCCGTTATCTGTTCGATTGGCGGGTTGCTCAGCCTTCCGCTTGGCTGGGCCCCGGTATCGACGGGAAATCTTATCTGGCTTATTGGTGCGGGCCTGACCGGTGGCCTTGCCCATATTGCAATGACCGAAGCCCTTGCCCGCGCACCGGCATCGACATTGTCGGCATTTGAATATACCGCAATGATCTGGGCCATTCTTCTTGATGTTTTGGTGTTTGGCATACTCCCCGCCCCGGTAAGTCTGATCGGCGGGGTCGTGATCGTGCTGGCAGCTGCTGTTGTCATGTTTAATGATCAACTGATTGCATTGGCACAAAAGTACCTTCGTACTTCCAGATGCGCGAAGACCAACTCACCTGCGGAATGATCGATCAAACGATCTTGCAATAACCTTAGGACTGTTTGGTTTCGACCAGCTTGGTTAAGGCATGCAATGTCAGGTTGGTTGGCGTCGGGATACCAAATTCCTTGCCTTTACGAACGATATAGCCGTTCAGGAAATCGATCTCGCTGGTTTTTCCCCGTGCCAGGTCCTGCGCGGTGGATGAAAACTGGGCTGGCATGGTATCAGCGATTTTTTCAACTGCTGCCCAGACATCGCCTTGCACCGTCACACCGCATGCCTTTGCCACGGCAAGACATTCATCGACTGCCGTGCGCATCACATCCCAAACACCTTCACCCTGAACCAGTTCCCCATAGGGACGCTGCGTAATGGCAGAGAGTGCGTTATAGGCGCAATTCAGGATCATTTTGGCCCAAAGCGCGCCATCGGCATTTTCAGAAATTTCAACCGGAATAAGGGCCGGGCGTAATGTATCTGCGACCACCTGACTTTGTGGCGACATGCCGATCACAAGCTCACCACGCCCATGATGTTTTACATGGCCCGCCCCGCCCATACTGGTTGCGACATACACCACCACCGGAATCACCGGCTGATCAAGAACCCCAGCCAGACGTTCGGCATTATCAACACCGTTCTGAAGGCTCAGGATAATGGTATCTTTTCCAATAAACGGCTTGATCTGCGTGCCGGCATCGACGGTATCGGTGGATTTCACACAAAACAAAATCAGCTCGGCCCCGGCAACAGATGCTGCATCGGTGCTCCCCGTTACCGCGACATATTCCTGCGACGCCCCGAAATCAAGCAACAAGCCATCCCGGTTCATGGCCTCAACATGGGTTGGACGACCAATAAGCGTCACATCATGCCCGGCACGGGCCAACATGGCACCGTAATAACAGCCAACAGCCCCCGCACCCATTACCGCGATTTTCATGTGAATTGGTTCCGATCTTTTTGCGTTTTAGTCTATGAAACGGACGTGATCCATCATCTGGTCGGGCGTTCCGCCGCCAGTTTCATCCTCGTCATTTTACACAAAGATTCAAGTCGTTATGACAAAGGTTTGGTGATCTCGATATGATCGGCGGACCACCCGCCGGGCCAGACTTCGGCATCGCCATTGCGTAAAGCCCGCACAAGCCCGATCGGAACGTCTTTGGCAACAAGCATCGCGCCATCAGCGCCGTCATCAAATGTCGGCTCCGCTTGGGCAAAAAGTCCGGTATGGCCAAGCTGCGGTTCGCACGGGGTGTAAACAGAACAGCCCGAATAGTTGGTCGGGTTCTGCGTTGTATTGATCGCCGTTCCCGTTGTGCCACATACCCCAATAACCGTCATAAGTTCGACGGCGCGCGCTTTGGCGCAGCCAAACACACGATGATATCCCGATGGGGTTACGGTCATGGATGGCACCAACAAAAGATCAATATCAAGCGGGGCCAAACGGCACGACAAGGCCGGCATTTCAATATCAAGACAGATCAAAACCGCAACTTTCAAGCCACGCCATTCGATCACGGTAAACTGCTTGCCCGGTGTAAGGTTCCAGTTATCGGGTTCCTGTTCGCCCGGGGTCAGCGATAATTTGTCCTGAATGACAGCATTGCCTTCGGGGGTGAAAATCATTGCGCTGTTTGTCTGGCCCATATCCGGGTTCTTGGCATCAAGATGCCAAGGCATGCTGCCCGCGACCAGCAACATATCATGGCGTTTTGCCAATTTGGCCGCATGGGTTCGGGCTTCGCCTGCCTGATCGGCCATCCATGCCATTTCCTGATTGGGTTTCAAACCATCGGGTTTGAAGGCCATCCATTGTTCGCTGGCATATTCAGGCATGACAAAAACCTTCGCCCCCTGTTTTGCCACCTTTGCCATTTGCGCATCAACGTGATCTGCCCAATCGGCCATGCTGCCAACAGCCTTGCCTAAATTGGTTGCCCACAGGGCGATGGTTACGTGATCAGGG
Source organism: Thalassospira sp. (assembly GCF_040218635.1). Classification (GTDB taxonomy): domain Bacteria; phylum Pseudomonadota; class Alphaproteobacteria; order Rhodospirillales; family Thalassospiraceae; genus Thalassospira. The sequence continues at coordinate 375,222 of NZ_JAVJRB010000009.1, read as the reverse complement.
AACGAAGGCGGGGACGTCATGATATTGTCTTCCTGTCGAATGAGCGTGTGGCATTGGTGGCATCAAGGTTTTGGCATCGTACAGATAGATACAGTGCGATGCCAAAACTCTGACGAAGGGCTTCCTGTTCCGGCGCAGCACAAACAGGGGAGCTCGCCGGAACAGGAAAATGATGCGCAATCCGGATCAGCTTTTCAGCTTGGTCCAAACGCGGTTTCGCAGATCACGCGCCTTGACCGAGCAATTCTGCCCCGGGATCAGCAAGTCTGCATATTCATCGGGCATGTTGACCGCAGGATCCGCATTCAGCGATGCGTCCATGAATTCGCCGGTACCTTTGATCGAATTCATGTAACCGGCATAGTTCGATGCCTCGGCGGCATTTTCCGGTTTCATCATCCAGTTGATAAAGGTCTTGGCATTATCAAGGTTCGGCGCACCGGTCGGGACAACGAAGTGATCCGACCAATAGGTCAGGCCTTCTTTCGGATAGACAAAGACGGCTTCTGGAACGGTTTCCTTGGTCCGATGTGCCGCACCGTTCCACTGCATATGCATGGTAACTTCGCGGGCCGACATACGGTCAATCGTCCCTTCTGAGCTGTAAACAGCGATGAACGGCTTTTGTTTCAGCAGGATATCGAGGACCTTTTGCGCTTCTGCCGGGTCTTCGGTGCATTTTTCAATACCTGCATAATAAGAAGCCGCATTGTACATTTCGACTTCATCATTCAGTGCACCGATTTTGCCGCGGAATTCCTCACGCGGTTCAAAGAACTCTTTCCAGCTTTGTTCCATGTCGGCATCGGTTGCAGCCCCGTCATAGGTAAAGCCGGTCGTGCCCCAAAGATAGGTGACCGAATATTTGCGGTCCGGATCGTATTTCATCGTGTCATGCGGTTTGGCAACGTTGCCGAAATTCTCAAGGTCTTTGGCATCGAACTCGGTTGCGAGACCTTCCTTGATCATGACATCGACCATGTAATCGGATGCGACAGCAATGTCATAACCCGATGCGCCAGCCTGCAATTTCGCCAGCATGGTTTCATTGGAATCATACACATCCAACGTCACCTTGATCCCGGTTTCCTTTTCAAACTTTTCCATCAGCTCAGGCGGGAAATAATTCGACCAGTTATAGAAGAACAGTTCACCGTCTGCTTTTGCCGACCCAACCGACAACAAGGCCAGGGCAGATGCCCCCAGAAGTACGGAACGTAATTTCATCGTAAGTCTCCCTGTTATGGACGGTACATTTGTTATTTTGATGCATTCGGCCCGCCCAGAAACCGAACACCTGAAGACACAGAATCAGTAGCGAATGCGATCAATCAGGAACGACACGCTGACAAAGATAATCGACACCAAAAGCATCATTGCCGAAATCGCATTTACTTCGGGCGTAATGCCAATCCGGATCATCCCAAAGATGTAAATCGGAAGCGTGGTCGCCCCGGCCCCACCAACAAAGTAGGAAATCACGAAATCATCAAGCGAGATGATAAAGGACAACATCGCACCCGACAAAATACCTGGCCAAAGCAACGGTAAAGTCACCCGTTTGAAAGCCTGCCATTCATTGGCATAAAGATCGTTTGCTGCTTCTGCCAGGGACGGGTCCATGCCTTCTAACCGCGCCCGGATCGGTAAATAGGCAAACGGAATACAAAACACCGTATGGGCAACAATGATTGTCAGAAGCCCAAGCTTGATCCCGATTGCGACAAAGAACAGCAAGGTTGCAATCGCGGTGACGATTTCAGGCACCAGCAAGGGCAAAACCAACATTGCCGAGACACCATTTTCACCACGAAACCGCCCGCGTGACATCCCCATCGCCGCCAGCGTTGCAGCAATGGTCGCAATGACAGTTGCAGACACCGCAACCACCAACGAATTTTTTGCCGCCCGCAACATGTCATCATTGGACAAGGCCACGACATACCAATCGGTGGTAAAGCCGGTCCAGATCGTCGCCAGCCTGTTTTCATTAAAGGACAGCGCAATCAGAACCACGATGGGCAAATACAGATAGGCAAAGAAAAACATTGCCGTCGAGGTGATCCCGCGAAAACGCCATAGCGGGTTGGAGGCATCGACCTTCATATCTTTTCCTCCGGCAATGATTTGAATTTCAGCGAATAAGCCATCATTGAAATCAGAACGATCGCCAACAAGACAAAGCCAAGCCCGGCCCCAAATGGCCAGTTACGCGCAGCACCGAACTGACTGCCAATCAGGTTGGCAATCATCATGAACTTGCCCCCGCCCAGAAGTTCGGGCGTGACATAAGCACCAAGACACGGAATGAAAACAAGGATACAGCCCGCCGCAATTCCAGGTGTCGCAAGTGGCAGAATCACACGGGTCATAGCTCGGCGTTTGTCCGCGCCAAGGTCAAAGGCGGCCTCAACCAACCGATGATCAAGTTTCTCAAGGCTGGCGTAAATCGGCAAAACCATGAATGGCAAATATGTATAGGTCAGGCCGATTGAAACGGCATAGGGCGTGTAAAGAATATCCAGCCCGCCGGTTTCCATGCCTGCCCAATTCAGCAAGCTGTCAAGCAATCCACCATTGCGCAGCAACAACATCCACGCATAGTTTCGCACCAGAATGTTGGTCCAGAACGGAATCGTCACCAAAAATATCAGAAGATTGCGACGTCCCTGCGGCTGCATGGAAATATAGAACGCTGTCGGAAAACCCAATAGCAACGCAAACGTCATGGTCATTGCCGACAGACCAAATGATCGAACAAAAATCTGGATATAGTCGGTATTGACGACCAGATTATCCATCAGATCGCGTTCGAAGATGAAATTGACATAGGCGTTGGTAGAAAACGCCCCCCAATTCACGCCGCCATAATCGCCGCGTTCCAAAATCGAGACATAAGCCATCTGCACAAGCGGAATGGCCATGAAGAACGCGATATAAACAACAGCTGGCGCAATCAGCCAAAATCGTTTGCTGCGCAATATGTTGCCCATGATCAATCCACCAGAACCCGAATTGCGTCAGATGGCACAACAACCCCGACCCGGTCCCCCTGGCCAAACTGCGCAATTGCACCGTCACCATTTTGCATGCGCACGGTTACCGGCGCCTGCCCATCCAGATCAACACGATAGGTGGTGTCGGTTCCAAAATAGGTTACAGACGTTACCGTCCCGGCAAGCTGGTTTGCCTCTTGCGCATCAGCACCAACAATATCAAGCCGTTCCGGGCGGATCGAAACGGTTACATCCGTTGATTTGGTGGATGCGACTTCCTGCGTAAAATCGATCATGCGTCCTTCGCCAAAGCTGATCGCACGCCCCCCATTGGGGCCATCAACCAGATCGCCGATCAAAAAGTTACTGTCGCCAATGAAGTCGGCGACAAACCGGTGGGTAGGGTGTTCGTAAATCTCGCGCGGGGCGCCAACCTGCAATATTTTACCTGATTGCATCACTGCAATCCGGTCAGACATCGCAAGGGCTTCTTCCTGATCATGGGTGACAAACACAAAGGTAATGCCGGTTTCGGTCTGCAGGCGTTTAAGTTCGACCTGCATTTCCTTGCGCAGTTTAAGGTCAAGTGCCGATAAAGGTTCATCAAGCAGCAAGACCTTGGGGGCCGGCGCAAGGGCACGCGCAAGGGCAATACGCTGTTGTTGCCCGCCGGAAAGCTGGCTTGGCACGCGATCACCATAGTCGGCCAGTTGCACAAGTTCCAACATCTCATCGGCCCGCGCATTGGCATCACTGCGCGATACAGACTTCATTTCAAGCCCGAAGGTAATGTTCTGTCGCACGGTCAGATGCGGGAAAAGTGCATAAGACTGAAACACCGTGTTGATCGGGCGCTTGAACGGCGGAAGGTCATTTAGCGCCTGCCCTTCGAGCAAGATTTTGCCGAAACTTGCCTGCTCGAACCCACCGATCAGGCGGAGCAACGTTGTCTTGCCGCAGCCTGACGGGCCAAGCATCGTGAAAAACTCGTTCTGGAAGATATCAACCGATACGCCATCAAGGGCCGTGACCTTATCGGCCCCCGCGCCAAAGGTTTTACCAACCGACTGAGCAGAAATTACAACGTCTGACATGCACATCCCCGATTTGTATTTTCTAAAAGGATATAAAATATTCAGATAGTTGCAATTCACCTTGCGCAAAATAACGTGAATTCACAGAAGTTCCGCAGCATCCACGCACGAACCTGATTCAAAATGCTTTTGTTTGCGCTGAACCGGGCCTTGTTAAAATATTGTGCGCCGCAAAAAGACCCTGTTATTCCTTATGCGATCTAGATAAGCCTGTTTATACGGAGTCCTTTTGATCCCGACAGGCTATCAAATAATGCCTGCAATTCGAAGTTTTTCAATCTGTTCATCATTTAGATCAGCAACCTTGCGCAGGATTTCGTCGCTGTGCTGTCCCAACATTGGCGGGGCTGTTTCACCCATGATTGGCGTTTTGGAAAACTTGATCGGATTGGCAACCGTTGGCACTTTGCCCGCGGTCGGGTGATCAAGAAAGCGCACCGTGTCACGATGTTTGACCTGCGGGTTATCAAACACCCGATCAAGGGTATTGATCGGCCCACAGGGCACATTGGCCGTTTCAAGAACCGCAATCCAGTCATCGGTCGATTTCATCACCATGGCCTGACGGATCAGGGGCACCAGTGTTTCACGATGGGCAACCCGTGACCGATTGGTGGCATAGCGTTCATCATCTGACAAATGACCGATGCCCGCAGTCGCACAGAAACTTTTGAACTGGCTGTCATTGCCAACCGCAAGGATGATGTAGCCATCCGCCGTCGGGAAGGCTTCATACGGTACGATATTGGGATGCGCATTGCCCAGCCGCCCAGGTGCCTTGCCCGTGGTCAAAAAATTCATCGCCTGATTGGCAAGGATTGCGGTCTGCACATCAAGCAAGGCCAGATCAATATACTGACCTTCGCCGGTTGCATCGCGATGGCGAAGGGCTGCTAGAATGCCGACCGTCGCGTAAAGCCCGGTAAAGATGTCGGCCACCGCAACACCCACCTTCATCGGTTGACCGCCGGGTTCCTGATCGGGTGCACCGGTGATACTCATCAATCCGCCCATCGCCTGGATCATGAAATCATAACCCGGCCGATCCTTATACGGGCCGTCCTGGCCAAATCCCGTGATCGAACAATAAACGATCTTTGGATTGATCGATGAAAGCGATGCGTAATCCAGACCATATTTGGCAAGACCGCCAACCTTGAAGTTTTCAAGCACGATATCGCAATGTGCAACCAGTTGGCGCACGACGTCCTGCCCTTCGGGCTTGGTGACATCAATGGTCAGCGATTTTTTACCGCGATTGGCTGCCAGATAATATGCCGCTTCGCTGGTGTCATTTCCGGCAGCATCACGGGCATAAGGAGGGCCCCATCCACGGGTATCGTCACCGGCCCCGGGACGTTCGATCTTGATAACTTCGGCCCCCATGTCGGCAAGGGTCTGACTGGCCCACGGCCCTGCCAACACACGTGAAAGGTCAAGAACACGAAGCCCCGATAACGCGCCAGCCATCTGATCACCTTGAAAAATCGACTATGGAAACACTCTAGGGTCCTGACCCTCGAATCAAACCGGGCGGCAGCATTGCTGCTGCCGCCCGGTGAAAACATGATCAGCCTTCTGTGGTGAAGGCCTGCAGACCGGTCTGTGCCCGACCAAGGATCAGGGCATGAACGTCATGCGTACCTTCGTAGGTATTGACCGCTTCAAGGTTCATGGCATGACGGATGACATGGAATTCATCGGAAATACCGTTTCCGCCATGCATGTCACGGGCAACACGGGCAATATCAAGTGCCTTGCCACAATTGTTACGCTTCATCAGTGAAATCGCTTCAGGCGCAGCCGTCCCGGCATCAAGCATCCGACCAAGCTGCAGAGCACCTTGCAGGCCCAGGGTGATTTCGGTCTGCATGTTTGCCAGTTTCAACTGAACCAGCTGATTGGCGGCCAACGGACGACCAAACTGTTTGCGATCAAGGGTATATTGACGTGCCGCATGCCAGCAGAATTCAGCCGCACCAATAGCACCCCAAGCAATACCGTAACGTGCCTTGTTCAAACAACCAAACGGACCGCCAAGACCCTTGGCATTCGGCAGCATGTTTTCAGCCGGGACAAAGACATTCTCCATCACGATTTCGCCGGTGATGGAGGCACGCAGTGAAAACTTGCCTTCGATCTTTGGTGCCGACAAACCCTTCATGCCTTTTTCAAGGATGAAGCCGCGAATGACGCCTTCGTCATCTTTGGCCCAGACGACGAATACGTCTGCAATCGGGCTGTTGGTGATCCACATTTTTGCACCCGAAACGGTAAAACCGCCATCGGTTTTGCGTGCACGTGTGATCATGCTCCCGGGATCGGACCCGTGATCAGGTTCGGTCAGGCCAAAACAGCCAACCCATTCACCAGTCGCGAGTTTCGGAAGATACTTTTTGCGCTGTTCTTCGCTGCCATAGGCAAAGATCGGATGCATCACAAGCGAGCTTTGCACCGACATCGCCGAACGATAACCGGAATCAACGCGTTCAACTTCACGGGCAACCAGACCGTATGCAACATGGTTAACACCCGGTCCGCCGTATTCTTCGGGAATCGTCGGGCCAAGCAGACCAAGTTCGCCCATCTCGGTCATGATTTCGCGATGGAAAATCTCATGACGGTTGGCTTCTAGAACACGGGTCTGCAGGTTTTCCTGACAATATGCACGGGCCGCATCGCGGATCATGCGTTCCTCTTCGCTCAACTGATCTTCAAGCAGGAGCGGATCTTCCCAGTGAAACGGTGCGCGGCTGGCCATATGCCTGATCCTTTTATGAATTTTTGTACAGAAAACAGGGACAGCGCCATAGAAGGGCGAGACGGCACTGCCCCTGAAAGCTTATTTGCTTATGCTGTTAAGCTAGGAATTGGCAGACAAAGTTGCAAATGATAAAAGCGACATAGTTTATGCGAAAAACTCATAAACTATGTCCCGCATCAACATCAGGACCGCCCATTGAGCCGCCGCATTCCCAGCCTGAAGGCCTTAAGTTGTTTCGAACAGACCGCCCGATTTGGCAGCGCATCACGTGCGGCTGAAGAACTTTATCTTACGCAAAGTGCGGTCAGCCGGCAAATTCAGGGGCTTGAAACATGGCTCGGCTGCAAACTGTTTAACCGTGAAAAGCAGCGTCTTGTTCTGACCCTTGAAGGCGAAAGTTATCTGCAATCCATTCGCCCGGCATTGGATCAGCTTGAAAGTGCGACGCTTACATTGCTATCTGGCGGGTCAGAAAGTGGCGTTTTAACCGTTGCGGCACCGCCAACCTTTGGTTCACGGTGCCTTATTCCGTTATTGCCGAATTTCCGCAACAAGCACCCCGAAATTGCGATCAATTTCATCTCGCGGATCGGCATGCCCGATTTCGACCGCGAACAGATTGATATTGCGGTTCTGTTTGGTGAAGGCCACTGGTCGGGTCTGGAAGCTCATATCCTGCATGGCGAAGAAATGGTTCCGATATGCGGCCCGCAACTCATCGCCCATATGGACCGTGCGCCAACCGCAGATGATCTACGACATTTCCCGCTTTTGCATATTACTACCCGTCCACGCGGCTGGGCAGATTGGCTGAATGCCAGCGGGTTAAAGGACATTGATGGGGAAAACGGGCCGAAATTTGAACATTTCACCATGGCGATGCAGGCCGCAGCTGCCGGTCTTGGCGTTGCGCTTCTACCCACTTTTGCCATTGAAGACGAATTGAAATCAGGCCGGATTAGCGCCCCGTTTGGCCCGCCAAAGGCAAGCCCGTTTCACTATTATGCATGCTGCCCAACGGGCCGGGCGCGGTTGCCCAAAATTCGTGCCTTTATGAACTGGCTTGATCAACTCGACACAGCGGCACAGTTGGCTTCAAAAGCACCGACCGACAAAACCTGAGCCGTTTGGTAAACACAGAAATTTGCAAATCACGACACGCCGACCGAAATCAGCGCGCCTTTTGACCTTCAAGCGCACGCAAGGCGGACATTCCGCGGCGGCGCAAAACATCGGCATCTTCCGGGCCATCGACGATCTCAAGCAAGCGCACTGTTGCCATCAGATTACGCTGGGCATTTGGCACTTCTTCGGGCGTTAAACGCCCCATGCCATCAACGCCCGTACGGCCAATCTGATTAAGCTTTTTCTTCAGCTCGACAACGGCCTTGGCAGCGGAACTTTGTGCGGCAAGCACATCTGAAATGCGGGCTGTTTCAGCAATTGCTTCGGCGGATTTCTCGGCTGCGAGAACTTTTTCGTCATCAAAATCCTGCGCGAATATCGGTCGCGCCATTCCTTTGGCACCTGATCCAGGGCCTTGGGTCACGGCAAGTTTCGGCAAGGCATCAATCACACGTTCTGGCGTTGCCCCAAACATGGTATCGGCCAAGGCCCGGGATACACGACGACGGGTTTCGAGAAGCTTTTCGCCCCAACGACCGTCCTTGCGGATTTTAAATTCACGGGTAATCCGCGTGAATTCAGACGCATACCAACGGGCAAGTGACAGGATATGAGCTTCATCCTTGCCGGTTCCGACACCCTGTTCGATCTCGGTGACGGTTTCAGCCAACAGGTCAATGATCAAGTCGCCTGTTTCCGCAAGATTGGTCTTTTCGATCGTCCGATCATCGGCCTTGTTGGACAGGACACGAATGAGTTTAAACAGCTCACTCGGTCGAAGAAGACGCGCTAAAACCGCCAGAAGGAACATTGGCTCCAACCCAGGCTTTGCCTCGGAAATCGAGACAAACCGATCGCGCAGCCAAGACACGTCATTCGGATCCAGCGCCCGGATCGGGGCCGATGGGAAACGATTGCGGACTTCTGAAATCTCGGCACCGACATTCAGGATTTTGCCAATATCGGCAAATGCCTTGAGATGGACACGCGATCCCAATCGGGTTGCAAGTCCGCGCTCGTCCTTAATCCCGGTTTTGGATTTTTCAATTTCAGATTCAATGATCCGCGCACCAAGTTTCCACAGCACGTTTTCCGCGGCAGCAAGCTTTGAAACATCCCGCGATGCAGCGGCCTTTTCGATGCCCTTCATCGCGCTTTGAAATTCAGCTCCACCAGCCCCCGTCACGACCTTCCATATCGGAACCAAGGACGCGCGGCTGATCCGCATGCTTTTATCGTTCGGTTCGGCGGACGTCAGAAGATCTTCAAACGGATCGCAAAACTGACGCATTGGTGTCGGATAGCGTTCCGGCTTAAGGGATGCCAATCGCGGACGCAGAATCTGAAGGATAGCCTCATGCGGAAGCGGAAGTTTAGGATCGGCACGGTCACTTTCGATTGCGCGTGTGAAACGTGCAATTTCAGTTCCGCTTAGCGACTCAAACAACTGTCCAAGTTGCGAGGCCCCAAGGTTGCCGGCGTCTTCAATCTTCATGCAGACTGTCTCCTGAAGCGTTCGAGACGATCCACCATATCCGCATCAATTTCCCCACTGCCCAACTTACGCAATTCACCTGCCCAAAGCATCTGGTTTACGCGGATATCGACCCAGAATTGCTGTTCTGTGGTCAAGATTTCTTCGACCGGAAGAACTGGCGCAAAACTTGCGATTTCCTCTACAATCTCGCGCTGCTTGGCCCGGTCTGTGATCGGTCGTTTATGCCACAGATCTATCAATTCCTGCCAGCCATCAAGCAACCACCACAGGTAATCAATCTTTTTGGCAATATCCTGTTTGGCCAGTTCCCAATCGGTCAGAACCTTGCCCAACCCATCATTCCAACCATCGACCTCTGCAATCCGTTTCATCGCGTGATCGTAAGTTGCTCTGGTTGCACTAACGATACGCCCGGCCATAAACCGGAAATCAGGTTGCTCGGAATTTGACCATTCTTCGACATCACCGGCAAATTTGCGAAGTCCGTCGGCCAATACGCGTAGTGCACCCTGACAGCCATCAAGCTTTAGGCCAACCGGAGCAGACATTTTGCTCCATTCGCCCAGACTATCGATAATCGTGTCATTGGCAACTTTGTGTTCCGATGCAAAGCGGTTCAGCGCTTTTCTTGCGCGTATCTGGCCTTCCATCGTCAACAATTCTTCGCGCTTCATATCCTGAACTGCAGCGCCACCAAGTTGACGCAAGGCCTGATGCAAAATAGCCAACTGACCAAGTTCACCTGCGGCCTTTTCATCCTTGCTGCGTTGAATACCGGTTCGGGCAATTTCGATCCCGCCAACCCCGGTGATCGCAACAGCGCGCGCTTGTTCAAGAACGGTGTTAGGACGAAGAACTTCGAGCTCCAACAGACGGTCAAACAACATCCGGTCATGGACCGAAAGATCAAACACGTCGCGCAATGTATCAAGTGGTAATTCATAGGTCCCAAGCCCCCCGGAAAGACCGGGGAGGGTCACAATTGAACGGCCACTCTTACCGACAGCAACCCTTGCAAAACGCAAACTCTTCGTCGTGAACGGCGTTCTGACCCCACGTGACAGAAATGTTTGCGGCAAACATGCCAAAGGGTCTTCTGGTGCCTGGTTCGGCTCAGGAGTTTTGTGACTGACGGCTTTTACGATCTTCTGCTTGGTCATTATGGGCTTTGGTCAACCTGTACCGGCTATATTGTTCTTATGCCATCTGATCCCGATCGCGGCACCACAACAGCGTTCTCTTGAAAGATATACTAAATTACCTTGAGTTCTTTAAGGCCAGACTCATTGGCACAACATAAGTTAACCCGACAAGTTGACAATAACATTAACGATCTTGCCCTGAATCGCAATTAACGACCTTTCGGGCAAGATGCCATTCCCTGACCGACCCAATCAAGCATTTATAAGGTTTCCTGCGCTTTTTCCCATGTTTTGACATATCCCTTCCATTCTGCGCCATCTGGAATTGTCTCATCGATACTTAAAAATGCCCGACTGTCGATCATAACCGCGACCTCATCGGTCTCGACCGGCGCCTTGATCATTTTTTCCTGATACGAACTTGGATGGGGTCCATGTGGAAAACCGCTTGGATGGAATGTCGCCATACCGGCCTTGATATCGCCGCGGCTAAAGAATTCACCGCGATGATAGAAGATGAATTCGTCGAGATCTTCGTTGGAATGATAGAACGGTACGCGCAAAATCCCGGATTCACCTTCACCGACTTTCGGGATGAAGGTGCTGACTGAAAACGTATTGGCAACAAAGGTACAGTGCGCTGCTGGCGGCACCTTTTGACCTGCCGAACGGCGATGTGCCAAATCCCGCCAGTTTAGTTTCACCACGCATAGATCCCCTTCCCAACCCACCGCGTCCAACGGGTTGTAGGGATAGGTTAATGTCGAGACCTGACCTCTGCGTTTAATGTGTATTTCCCAAAATGCATCATCTTGCTGTGCCCGAAAGGCATCATCAATCTGAGGCAGTGTGAACAACATCGGATCAACCGCCGTACCCCCCGGAACCGAACCGGGATCCGGAAGACCAAAGGCATCCGCAGTCGCCTCTATCATCATGAATTCGCTGTAACTGGAAGGCTCGACACGCCAAGCGGTTCCACGCGGCAACAGAATGTAATCACCGTCACGATAGGACAAATGCCCATAGTCGCAAAACAGTGCCCCGTCTCCGTGATGAACGAAAAGCAAGGTATCGCCATCGGCATTGCGCGATAACGCATGCATTTTATCTTCGGTTTTCCAATAACGTACTTCAAGTGAGTCGCTATAGAGAACGCGCCGTGCTTGCAGCGGGCATGCCGGCCCGGGGGCAAGCTTTGCCAGATCAAAGGCGCGTGGCCGAAGCGGCCCTTCAAACGCCGCCCACCCTGCTGGCGGATGGCGATGGTAAATTTGCGCAGAAGGTCCTTTAAAACCTGCACGCCCAACTTCGCGCTGATAGGTTTTTTGACCGTCCTCCGCCTTTGATGGCCCCGTACAATTGCCTTCACTATTGGGAAGTCTGATCCAGTTTGTCATTGTATCCTCCCAGCCCTGTTTGATGGCGACGTTAACCGGCATATTTGCGCCAGTCGCACCTACTATGGATATGAGAAGAAACGTCCCGGTTTTCAAGCAGTATAGATTGCCTGACGCCGGTTACGGGCCGTGCTTAGACACACAAATTACCACAGGCTTCGCGCCCGATGGTCCAAAGACAACCAGATTGTATAAAGGATGAAATCGAAAGGAAGGATGGTGCGCCCGACAGGATTCGAACCTGTGGCCCCCAGATTAGGAATCTGGTGCTCTATCCTGCTGAGCTACGGGCGCACTGCTTTGAAAGCAGCCCTCAATTAGCAGCTAATCGGACAGTGATCAATCCGGGAGCTTAACCATATAGCGGATATCTGCCGCACTCTCTTCACCGAAACAACCGGCTGCACTTCCAATTTCAAACTGGAAAGACAGCCTTCAAAACGTCAGCCCAATGAGAGCAAAACTCTCATTGGGCTGATGATAGGTCCATCCGTAAAGCTTGCTGGATCGAACTTATGTAGTGACAGTTTTCAGTGCCGTTAATCAAAAATGCGATCAATCGGGAATGAATAGGTCAAAGATAGAATTTCGGTTCCCGGGTTTTCATCACCAATGCTTGCATTGGAAATATGCGCGATACCAAGGCTGATACGTTCGTGGCTATCAAACCGGAAGCCCAGTTCAAGACCTGAACGAAATTCGATCCAGTGACCAAGGTCTTCGCCATTGCCCTGATGGTATGCGCCGACAGAGGTATAAACACTTGAGACGAAATGATCCCCCCAAAGCACGTCAACGGCCAAGCCGCCATATCCATGAACAGCACCTTCAGATGTCACCATGACGCCACCAATCGGGCGGGTCACATCGAACATTGCGTGTTGTGCGCGGTAATCAATGCGGAATTCAGCAGCTTCTTCGTCTTGTGTAATATCGACCATACCGGTCGAGAATTCCAAAAGGCCAGAATCGCTATTATTGCCCAAAATTTCCTGCGCTGCCGCCGTGTTTACAAATCCAAAGAAAACACAAACGCACAGCAGTTTCCCCATAGCCAATTTCATCAATCTTGTCCCCAATAGATCAATCGGTTCGATATACTAACCAAGCAGATCGCAAACTCAACCACACATTGCCCGATGCAGTATAATTTTGCTAAATCTAATTTAATTCCAACTGATCCACGGCCCGAACCAGTTCACGTACAACCCCGGGTTCGCTGGCGGCATGGCCGGCATCATCGACAATCACCAGCTTTGATCCGGACCATGCATCATGCAATGCCAATGCCGAGATCGGCGGGCAAACCACATCATATCGTCCCTGCACAATGACCAATGGCAAATGCGCGATTCTTTTGACATTTTGAAGCAACTGACCCGGCTCAAAAAAGCAGCGATGCACAAAATAGTGATGTTCGAGCTTCGCCAAGGCCAGCGCGATTTCATCGCTTTCAAAATCTTCAACCAATCCGTCGTCTGGTAAAAGCGTGCAGCAGGTTGCTTCATATGCGGACCAAACCCGCGCCGCTTCAATCGCCGCGTCTTCGCCTTGCGCGCCAGAAAAAATCACCGAATAGCGATCAAGCAATGTTTGCCAGCCGGGGTTCTTGTCAAACCCTGCTGCACCAAGAAACTTGCGTTCGGCTTCCGGGAAGAAACGTCCCATTCCATCCATGAACCAGGCGATTTCGGCTTCGCTGCCCAAGAAGATGCCCCTTAGGACAAAGGCCAAAACACGATCCGGACACGACTGACCATAGGCCAACGCCAATGTTGATCCCCACGAACCGCCAAAAACCACCCAACGATCAATTCCGCGATCTTCGCGCAAGGCTTCGATATCGCCAATCAAATGATCCGTCGTATTGTTTTCCAAACTGCCAAATGGCCGTGACTTACCCGCCCCCCGTTGATCCAACAGAATGACGCGATACTTTTCTGGATCAAAGAACCGGCGGCTGTTTGGTGAAATCCCGGCGCCGGGCCCACCATGCAGGAACACCACAGGGATACCTTCGGGGTTTCCGACTTCTTCCCAGTAAATTTCATGACCATCTTCGCGGGAAAGCCAGCCCGTAATACGGGGCATAATTTCCGGATACAGCACGCGGAGACCTCTTTGTTTGTTATCGCACTTATGACAGGCGGCGGCTGTTTTGGTGGCAGCGCCAAGCTAAGCAATCTCACGATTGCGGAACAAAGGACAAGCCCCTAATCCATTTCAATACAAAGCCAATCGGCATTTCGCAATGCGATGTAGGGTCCACCACGGTTTTCGACAACACCGCGCACCTTTATTTTCCGGCCGATCCATTCAACGAAGTGATCTTGCGATATCTCGGCCCCTGCAAAGACCTGACGTGTTGAATTATCAAGTGCAATCGTGAAATCACGACGCCAGTCGGAGCCGAAATTAAGATAACTGCGCCACTCCTGATGCTCGATGCTTTGAAGTGTTCCTTCGACCACAACAAACCTGCCAATTGCATTGTTCACACTTGGCGGGCTGCTTGATCTATTTTTGTCCTGTGGCGTATCGTTAGCTGAAACGAAATAGGCACCCTTGGCGGTGCGCTCAGCCCAAATCCCCAAACCATTTTCAATTGCGTCATTCTCAGCACGCAACAAAGAACTTATATCCTGCCCACTTTCAGGCAGCAGGATCGCAAGCCCCTTTGAAAGAAGGTGTTCCGCCCATCCGGATCGGGTAGCAGCTTCATCACCGGTTTTGAGGTTTGTGATTTCAACCGGTATCCGGCCTAGATAATCCGCCGCGCTTGAGAGCCTGATGATATCGACAGGCATCTCACTTAAAGCCTGCAACTCGCGCAAGACATCTGCTTCATATTCAGGTGGAAAATCGATATCCGCCAGCCGCAGTTTTTGATCTATGGAACCATCCACAACGATTTCGTCAACCGCAAGAGCACGAACGTGCACGCCTGATAAAATCAGGGCTTCGTCCCCTTCTACTTGCTGGTTTTTTGCAATCCCCGTTGTGTCCAGTCCACATTGCCAGAGACCAGCTTGCGCCTTGGACAAGGGCATTACCCAAACAAGCAAACACACCAATGCAATCACGCCCTTGATTGAGCATAGAGAAACCTTGGCCGCAAAATATCCCCATTTCGATGGCCAGATTGGAGTGTGCGAATATGTTGAATGATCTTGGAACACGGGTTACCAATTCCCACTTGGTTTCGCCGGGTGAATGATTTCAGCTTACGCGGCAGAGCGACATGAGGGAAGGCATCTATGAGCTGGCTTAAGTTCCGATCCAAAAAGCATCTTAGTGTTATTTTATCCGCCATCGTGCTGAGCGCATCACTTGCAGGTTGCTCGACCAACCGCGCGACCGGTGAAGACAGCTTCACCGCTTTTATGTCGCCGGATGAGGAAAAGCAGATCGGGTCACAGGAACACCCGAAAATGGTCAAGGAATTTGGCGGGAATTACACCGAAAAAGACCTGCAAGCTTATGTCACGGAAATCGGGGAAAAATTGGTCGCGGTTTCTGAAACTCCGGATCAGAAATTCACCTTCACCATTCTTGATTCACCCGTCGTCAATGCCTTCGCCCTGCCGGGGGGGTATGTTTATATTACACGCGGGCTTGCCGCCCTTGCCACCAATGAAGCCGAACTTGCCGGGGTGCTTGCCCATGAAATCGGGCATGTCGTTGCCCGCCATTCCGCCCAGCGTTACAGCCGTGGCGTTCTGACCCAAATTCTGGCTGGCGGCCTGTCGGTCGCAATTGGCAACGGTGCCGGGGAGTTGATCGGCACGGGTGCCAGTGCCTATTTGAAATCATTTTCCCGCGAACATGAATTTGAAGCCGATATGCTCGGCGTTCGTTACATCACACGGGCGGGTTATGATCCCGATGCAATGGCAACCTTCCTTGAAAAACTGCGCGCGCATTCGCGCCTGCAAGCCATACTTGCCGGTCGTTCAGCCGATGATGTTGATCAGTTTGACTTCATGGCAACCCACCCGCGCACCCTAGATCGTATCGAGCAGGCCCATCAAAGTGCCAATGTCACCGTGGCGACAAATCCTGAACTTGGCACCGTTCGCTATATGACTGCGATTGACGGCATTCTTTATGGCGACGGCCCGGATCAAGGCTATGTCCGCGGACAGGAATTCATCCATGTTCCACTTGATTTCCGCTTTGAAGTGCCGGAAGGCTTCACAATGACCAACCACCCGACAGCTGTTAGCGCATCAGATGACAAAGGTGCCCAGATCATTTTTGAAGGTGCCCCTGCTGCAAAAGACATGCGCCTTGATCGCTATCTCGAAAACGGGTTTTCCAAAAAAATTGCCCTTCGCAACATCGAAATGATCGACATTGATGGTCAGGAAGCCGCCACCGGCAGTGCTGACGTTTCCTTAAGCTCAGGGCCGGCACGCTTACGTGTTGTTGTCATTCGACATGGCAGTTCAGCCTATCAGTTCTTGTTTGTAACCCCCTTGGACTTAGCTGATAGCTATAACCTGCCACTGCGTCGCACGACCTATAGCTTCCGACCGCTAAGCAATCAGGAAAAGAAAATCCATACCCCGCTCCGCATCAAAGTCCGGGCCGCGAACCCGGAATATGGCTTGCAAACTTTTATTGATGACATGCAGGTCGACCGCGCGCCGGCAGAGGTTTTTGCGACGATTAATGGTCTTAAAGACGGCGAAGCGCCTGCGACCGGATCATTGGTTAAAGTGGTTCGCCACTAAAGCATGTTGCATTTAGGATCGGCACACATATCTGAACCCGGTTTTACAACGCATCGAGGCAGCATTTCCATGCTGCCTCTTTCTATTCCAATCACAAATCTCGGAGCTATCCGTTAGCTGGAGATCTGGTCGGTGATTTTTCCATTGCCATCAATGCCAAGCGCCATCAGGCTCCCGCCGCGCCCTGCACCACCATCGATGGAAAGGGTAAATTCGCGCTCCTGCAGCCCGGCTTGCCCCGGCGAAGCCCCGCGAATAATGCGCGCACAATCGTAATATCGCTCTGTGATTGCCTCAAACATCGAACCACCCCACCAAAACGTATCCGTCTGGCCAGTAAGAGGACGGGATCCATCCATTCCTGCATGGACAAAGATCAACTGACCATCCGTGGAATAGGCGGCATGTTTAAGATCAGAGAGAAGGGCCGAATGACCGCTATGCCGACGCAAGGCATCGGCAAAAAGCGACGTCCATTGTGAAATCGCATGTGCACCCTGACGCATAGTCGATTGCACATGTACGGGATCAAAACCATAAGCACGGGCCGTACCCGCGATCCCGCGTGTCAGCATCCAGTCGAAAACTTCACCCGGATTCGGTGCGAATTGAAGTTGCTGTAATTTCGACAGCATCTCTTCGGCAGCCCCACGCAGGAAAGTGATATCAGAGATATCAATACCGTCTTGCGCGATGAAATAGCGACGGAACAGCAGAAGCTCATTGATTGTCGCAATGACATCTTCGCCTGTGCCATCCCCCCAATAGTTCCCGAGATAGACAAGCCTGTC
This sequence comes from Thalassospira sp., assembly GCF_040218635.1. Classification (GTDB taxonomy): domain Bacteria; phylum Pseudomonadota; class Alphaproteobacteria; order Rhodospirillales; family Thalassospiraceae; genus Thalassospira. The sequence continues at coordinate 357,676 of NZ_JAVJRB010000009.1, read as the reverse complement.
GCCCGGCTTGATCCGTTCGGCAAGCTTTCGATGGACGGCGCATAACGCGCCATGATCGCCATTGATCGCGCCGACAACCCAGATTCTCTCGGCCGGCTTTATCGGCGCCAGAACTGCACTCATCGCTGTAACCTGCCTAAAACAAAAATAAAACCGGCCCAAGGATACCTTGTGGGCCGGTTTTTATAAATAGTTGTATAGCTGACGTAGTCAATCAGGCAGCTTTGTACAAAAGCTTTTCCAATTTGCCAGATGCTTTGTCCTTGTCGATTTTTTCGATCGCGGCCAATTCGTCAACAAGACGTTCAAAGGCAGCTTCGTAAATCTGACGTTCGGAGAAAGACTGTTCCGGCTGCGTGGCGCTGCGATGAAGATCGCGCACAACTTCTGCAATCGAAACAGGATCGCCGGAATTGATTTTTGCTTCATATTCCTGAGCACGACGCGACCACATGGTGCGTTTGACACGTGCGCGACCTTTAAGGGTGATCAGCGCAGAATCCATCTGCTTTTTCGAGGAGAGTTTCCGCAGACCGGAGTTGCCCACCTTGTTGACCGGCACACGCAAAGTCATGCGGCTGGATTCAAAGGTAATTACATAAAGGCGCAATTCCTGACCCGCGATTTCCTGGGTTTCCAGGCCGTCGACACAGCCAACACCGTGCGCGGGGTAAACAACGTAATCGCCAACAGTAAAGGGCAACTTATCCGACATCAAGCATCCTTCCGGCCTATTCAGACCTGGTCATTCAACTGTAACAATATAGACCCAGTGACGCGAAGAGCTGCACACGACCAAGCTTTTGGCGTAGTCGCGGTTTCAGACAGGAATTAAATATAACGGAGATCCGGCAATTCGGAGCGAGCCTGTCGAGCCCTTAACGCGAGTTGTCTACAATAACACAACACGCCACTGGTTCACAGATTTTTTCAATAATCACGGTTCAATGCAGCCATGCGTTTAACCCGCTGGTGAGCCCCAGCGGGTTAAAAATCATATAAATCTCGGGGGTTAGTCCGACAATTAATCGCCTGCACCCGGTGCTTCACTCAGCATTTCGGTCTTGCCGGTTTTACCATTCCACTCGTCCGCATCGGCTGGCGCATCGCCTTTACGGGTGATATTCGGCCAAGTTTCAGCGAACTTACGATTGATTTCCAACCAATTGTCCAGATTCGGCTCTGTATCGGGAATAATAGCCTCAGCAGGGCATTCCGGTTCGCACACACCGCAATCGATGCATTCATCAGGGTGAATGACCAGGAAGTTTTCACCTTCATAGAAGCAATCGACGGGGCAAACCTCGACGCAGTCCTGATACTTACACTTGATGCAGTTTTCCGTCACCACATAGGTCATGGTGTAACTCCACAGGTTGCTGGGCCAGATTGCGGCTGCACCCGCTTTCGGCCTTGTTCTCTCTCTGGGGATTGGGTTATCACGCACAGCTGTTGTGTGCAACTCCAATAAAACCCCACTTTTTTACGTAGTATATCTTTTTTGATGCGATGCAGCGTCACAGCATTGACATTGCAATCGATAACGCGCCAAAGCAGCGCAGACCATACAGATTTCTTTGTCTTTTTCCAGTTCTGAGACGCCTCGGATAATTGCTTTTAGCGAAACAAAGCCATAGTCTGCTTTAACCAAGTTGGGGATATTGGATTTTTGGGGTTCCGAGTGCCTGATAAAAGCCTTGATCAGCAACGGCTTAAGTGGCGTGACCGCCTGTCTGTAAAACAGGCAAGGATTGCGGTTGCGATCACCTTGTTGATTGGCCTTCTGTTTAGTGCCATTCAGATCGCTTGGGATTTACGCGAAGAACAAACCCAGATTGACCGCACGGTAAAACAGGTTTTGGCAACTTTGCGCGAATCCGCGACGCAGGCTGCTTATGGCCTTGATGAAACGTTGGCCGCCCGTGTGATTTCCGGTCTTTTTGAATATGAACCGGTCTATGAAGCTGTCTTGCGGGACAATTTCAACAATATCCTTGCCCGAACATCACAACAGCCCAGCAGCTCCAACCGTACTTTTCTGACCAAAATCATGTTTGGTGAAAATCAGGAATATGAAGTTCCGCTGCAAACTGGAAGTTCAAATGACCTGGTCGGGCATCTCAGTGTGAAGATCGATACCGATCTGATCGCTGTTGGTTTTTTAAACCGCGCAACCCGCATTCTGACATCGGGTATTTTACGCAACCTTCTGCTTGGATTTGTTCTGGTCGCGTTTTTCTATACGACCCTGACCAAGCCCCTTTTACGTGTTTCCGCACTTCTGCGTAAAGTCGACCCACAAAACCCCGACCCCAAAGCCATCGACATTCCAGACGACCATGCCCGGGATGAGTTGGGCATGATCCTTCATACCACCCGCGGGTTGATTGACCGTATTTCAACGACACTGGTCAAATTGCGTTCGACCGAACAACAGGTCCGGGACCGCGAAAGCCAACTGAATGCGATTGTTCAAAACGTCGCTGATGGCATTTTGACCATCACCCCGACTGGGCGGGTTATTGAATATAATGCGGCAAGCAAACAGCTTTTGGGGTTGATGCGCGATGAAACACCGCAAGGCCGCACTTTGCACGAATTCATCATGCCGCGTGCGATCCCCCTTTTCGAGCACAGCCTTGAAGAACTTTTCGCCCACGCATCACAAAACGATGTCGTAGAAAAACGCATCACTTTACCGCTTGTCCGTGCGGATCAAACCGAAATTGATGTGTCGATTGCATTGCGCGTGATCCCGGATGCAGCAACCCCGTTAATGACGGCGGTGCTTAACGACATCACGGTGCAAAAACGCTACGAAGAGCAATTGGTCTATATGGCCAACCATGATGCCCTGACCAACCTGCCCAACCGCAGCATGCTGGAATTAAGCCTCTCAAAAGCGCTTCAGTCACATCAAGACAATGCAACCAAGCGCAGCGGCGCGACGGCGGTTCTGTTTATTGATCTTGATCGGTTCAAGGTGATTAACGACAGTCTCGGCCACGATGTTGGCGACCTGTTGCTGAAAGCTGTCGGCGGGCGTCTGCAAAAAGTAATCGGTCGTCAGGAAGTTGTTGGCCGTCTGGGCGGAGACGAATTTCTGATCATTATCCCTGACCTGAAAGAAACGCAGGATGCGGCAATTCTTTCACAGGCTGTTCTGGATGCGTTGGCACCTGCCTTTGACATCAAAGGTCGGGTACTGTTTGTCACCCCATCGATCGGGATCGCACTTTATCCGTCAGACGGGAAAGATTTCCCGGCTTTGATGCGCAATGCCGATACGGCGATGTATAGTGCAAAATCAAGTGGCGGCGGGACCTATCACTATTTTACCAAGACCATGAACGAAAGTGCGATGGCACGGCTTGTGATCGAAAACGATCTTCGCGAAGCCCTGATCCACAATCAATTTGAATTGCATTACCAACCCAAAGTCGACCTGCGCACCAATCGGATTTGCGGGCTTGAGGCCCTTATTCGGTGGAACCAGCCCGGACGTGGTTACATATCCCCGATGCAATTCATTCCCGTCGCCGAAGAAACCGGCCTGATCGGCAAGATCGGCGAATGGGTGATCATGGAAGTCTGCCGTCAGATTGCCCAATGGGATGAACAGTCCATTCCACCGCTGCCAATTGCCATCAATCTGTCCCCCCGCCAGCTTATCGAAGGCCGGATCACGGAAACCATTTCACGCATCCTGAGCGACACGGGAACGCCAGCGGCACGTATTGTGCTTGAAATCACAGAAACAGTGATGATGCAGGACATCAAGAAATCTGCAGCCATTCTCGATGAATTGCGCCACTTGGGTTTACAGATTGCGGTTGATGACTTTGGTACCGGCTATTCGTCACTCGCCTATTTGAAGCGCTTACCGATCAATTCGATCAAAATTGACCGTTCTTTTGTCCGTGACGTTACAATTGACAGCGACGATGCTGCAATCACCCGGACCATCATTGCAATGGGTCACAATCTTGGACTTCGGGTCGTCGCCGAAGGTGTCGAAACCACAGAACAGATGGATTTCCTGCGCGAAAGCGACTGTGACGAAGCCCAAGGTTTCCTGATTGCAACACCCCTGCCGCCTGCCGAAATCGTTCATCATATCCTGCGGCTTTCCGCAACGACCGATACTAGGCTATAATTATCTAAACTATTCTTTCGACGCAGCTCCGCGACACCCTAGAACAGATTATCTGAGAAGACATTATGTCCAAACAACGTTCCGTTCTGCTCGTCGATGACAGCAAGTTTGCCCGGCTTTTGGTACGCGCATTCATCTCCGGAAATTTTGCCGATTGGCAAATTGATGAAGCTGAAGATGCTACCAAAGCATTGGAAATGGTCGATGCCAAAACCTATGACTACCTGATTTTGGACTTCAACATGCCAGGCATGAATGGCCTTGAACTGGGTAAAAAGCTGCGTGCGCGTTTTCCCGATGCCGTGATCGCGCTTTTAACCGCCAACATTCAGTTAGAAATTCAAAAGAAGGCCGAAAGCCTTGGTCTTGAATTTCTTGCCAAACCCCCGACCGAAGACAAAATTCGTGACTTCATTACCGCACAGGAAGCCGCGCGATGATCGACCTGACCGAACTTGAGCACGACACAATTAGTGAACTGATCAATATCGGTGTCGGGCGGGCCGCGGCGTCGCTTTCTGAAATGGTTGAACAACCGGTCGAATTAACGGTTCCACGCATTACCTTTGTCGAACATTTTTCCGACACCGACCTTGCCAAGGCCCCGACCGAAGTCGTCTCGGCCGTTAGCCAGAGTTTTGACGGGCCGTTCAAAGGCGAAGCCATGCTGGTTTTTCCCGAAGAACGCAGCCTTGAACTTGTCCGCAGCCTGCTTAAGGTTGATGTCCCGCTTAACACACTGACCGACCTTGAACAGGAAGCCCTGATGGAGGTCGGCAATATCATTTTGAATGCCTGCCTTGGCAGCATCTCCAACGTGCTGGGCGAACCGATCAACTGTTCCATGCCGTCTTTCCGTAAACGCGAAAGCCGATCACTTCTTGATGTCGATGACAGTGCCGCCTCTGATGCCAAGAAACCGCTTCTTATGATCCTGCATGTCCAATTCATGCTGCGTCATAATGACATTGATGGCTATGTCCTGTTTGTCATGGACCTTGATTCCATTCAGTTGCTGCGTGAACTGGTGCGTCGTTTTCTGGCCAATTCGTTTGGCTAATTGGTGAGGTGAATGAACAAGTCGTCGCCGACAAACTCCAAGAAAACCAAACCATCATTCGATCTTGATCGTGATGGGAATGCTGCCGAACTGTTTGCAGCATTGCTTGATACTGCCGATACCGGATTGGTTGCCCTGGCCCCGGACAGGACGATTTGTCACTGGAACCAGTGGATACAAAGCCGTTCCGGGCTTCCTTCCGATCAGGTATTGGGCAAACCGCTGCATGAAGTATTTCCTGAAACCCGCCTTGGCCGTCTTAATCTTGCAATTGAAGATTGCCTGAAATTTGGCATGCCTGCGGTGATTTCGCCGTCCCTGAACCAAGGTGCTCTGCCCTTACGACCACTCCCGCAATTTGCGACAAGCTTTGATCGGATGGAACAGTCCATTCGCATCAATCCGATCAAAACCAAAAGCAACGGAACACTTTGTTCCTTGATCATTCGCGATGTGACACTTGCGGTTCAACGTGACCGATTGCTGCGCCAACAGGCCGCCGAACTTGCCGAACTTGTCACCCAGTCGAAACGCAGCGAAGACCGAAAAAGGGCGATTTTACAAAACACGATCGATGCCATTCTGGTTGCATCCGATGATGGCTATATCGAACCGCTTAATTCCCGCGCACAGGAACTTTGCGGTCCTGATGGTGACCCGGAATTGCGCAATATCATCCGGTTTCTATTGCCAGACAGCGCCCACAGCCCGATATCACCGCCCCCGCCCAATCGCCTGTTAACCGATCTTGGCACCGGCGTGATCGAAGTTTTGGCCTGTACATCAAGTGGCCGCAACGTGCCGCTTGAAGTTGCGATCAGTCATTTTTCTGCTGATCAGCGTTATCATTACATCATCACGTTGCGCGATATTTCCCAACGCAAACGTCATGAGATGGAAATTCAGCGCACCATGGCCGAACTGGAACGCTCCAACAGCGAACTTGAACAGTTTGCCTATGCCGCATCCCATGACTTGCAAGAACCGCTGCGCATGGTTTCAAGCTATACCCAGCTTATTGCACGGCGCTATCAGGGCAAGCTTGACGACACAGCAGATGAATTCATTCACTATGCCGTTGATGGCACACAGCGCATGCAGCGCATGATTGATGATCTGCTGACCTTGTCACGGGTCGGACGCCACGGCAAACCGTTCCATCTTGTCCCACTTGATGATCTGTTTGATGCGATTGTGACGAATTTCAAACGTGCCGGATCAGCACCCGAGGGTAATATTATCCGCGAAGCATCCTTGCCATCGGTCATGGGCGATGCCAGTCAGTTGCTGCTTTTGTTCCAGAACCTGGTTTCAAACGGTTTGAAATATAGCGACCCGGAAACAGGACGGGTCCACATATCCGCAACGGAAACCCCCGACAGCCATCAGATTTTTGTCAGTGATAATGGTATTGGTATTGATCCCCAGTATCACGAGACAATCTTTGAAATTTTCAAACGTCTGCATGGCTATGGCGATTATGCCGGGACAGGCATTGGCCTTGCGATCTGTAAAAAGATCACGGACCGCCACGGCGGGACATTAAATGTCACCAGCGTTCCCGACGAAGGCAGCACTTTCTGCGTTGAACTTCCCAAGGAATTGCCGATTGTGGTGGCGTCTGAAAGCATGTAGCTTTCAGTTTACGTAAGCGTAAAGATGATTGTGCCACCATGAATGACAGCTACTCTATCACCGACCTTGCCCGCGAGTTCGAAGTCACAACCCGAACCATCCGGTTTTACGAAGATCAGGAATTAATTTCCCCTGATCGGCAGGGCCAGACCCGCATCTACAGTCAACGCGACCGGGTGCGTTTGCGCCTGATCATGCGCGGCAAACGTCTGGGCTTTTCATTAAAGGAAATTCACGATCTGCTTGATCTTTATGATGGCGATCGCAGCGAAATCACCCAGTTGACCACCCTTGTCGATAAAATCAATGAACGCCGCGATACTCTGCGCAAACAGCGCGAAGACATTGACGCGACACTTGATGAACTCGATAAGCTGGAAGAAACCTGTCAAAGCGAACTGGGTCGCAAAAAGACCGGGTAACGCACCCAATCCCGAACCGGTTACTGCTTGGAACTTACAGAAGCCGTAACTTTGGGCAAGCGGGCAACGGATGGGCGCGACAGGATAAAACAGCTTACCGGGATCGCGACCAACAGCTGGATCATGACGACCCAACGGTTTTCGACAAAGACCAGTGATGCAGCAATCACAACCAAAAACGCCAGCATTGCCAAAATTTTGGCGCGGCGGTTGATCACACCATGGTCATTCCATTGGCGGATGGACGCGCCAAACTGCGGGTGATTGCAAATCCAATCATGCAGTCTTGGCGATCCTTTGGCAAACAGCCAGGCTGCCAGCAACATAAAGGGCGTGGTTGGCAGAAGTGGTAAGAAAATACCGACAACACCAAGCCCGACAGAAAGCCATCCAAAGACAAGATAAATATGCGAAAAGCGCACCGTTGATTTCCTGTTTACAGCTCGTCCCGCCCCTGACAGGTTAGACGCCTGTAATGTAGGCGCAGACATTTCGAAATTCAATCAATAGCCGACCATTATGCTCAGCTATCTTACCCAGCCCATAACATCCTGAAACTCTTCGCGGTTGCCCATGCTTGAGATCGAAAATGGCCTTTATCTGGATGAACGCCACCTGAACTTTCAGTTCGTCCGCGCATCCGGTCCGGGTGGTCAAAATGTAAACAAGGTGTCCAGTGCCGTCCAGATGCGTGTCCGGATTGACGATCTGACGGAGCTGCCTTTACGTGTGCGCAACCGGTTGCGGGAACTGTCGGGCAGTAAATTGACCAATGATGGCGAGATCATTTTTGACGCCCAGCGCCACCGCACTCAGGAACGCAACAAACAGGACGCCATCGAACGTCTTATGGCTCTGCTACGCAAGGCGGCAGAACGTAAGAAATACCGGGTTAAAACCCGCCCCAGCCTGTCGGCCAAACGCAAACGCGTTGATTCCAAGAAAAAGCGCGGCGACACAAAAAAGATGCGTCAAAAACCTATCTAGTGGGCAGTCCATTGTGATCAACCCGCTAACGACCTAGCCAAGCGGGCATTTTTGCACCCAGTCTTCCATCAAGGCGGCAATTTCAACGGTATCAAGTTGACTGTCTGAAAAACTCTGCCAGGTGGAAAATTGTACCGAATGGCGCACCACAGCTTGGCACAGCGCATTGTTACGCCGCGCCGTTGGCAAGGACCGCGTCATATCGTCTTGCATCGCCGTCAAATGCGCATCCGCCAAATCCAGAAACTTATCCAACTCATCAAATTTACCGCGATCCGCCAACAATCCCCGCCAGAGCACGCTTGTTTCACTGTAATAACCATACAGCATGCTGAGTATCGCAATCGGCCAGTTTTCCATACTGACTTCATCGCGCCAGTCACCCGGCCCCGGCATCGGGTTGGCCTCAAACCATTCGGCCAACGCCCCGGCTATAAGATCAGCTTCTTTGGGAAAATGACGATACACCGTCAACCGCTGTACAGATGCATTTGTGGCAACGGCACTGATCGTGGTCCCTGCCGGTCCAACTGAACCATATAATCCAATGGCCGCATCAATGATCTTTTGATGCGTCTCCTGTTCCTTGGTTGCACGTTTGGTTTTGGTGTATGTTCGCGTTGTCATGATCCCCCATCACTCCGGCTTTTATTCACCCCAAAGGCGGCATGACGATTAGATTAGCACGTCAATCATATTGAACGAACATAATCGATCTATGAATATCTAACGCCCCAAGAAACACCCAAACACAAACGCCGAACCGTAAAGACCGATCAACCCACAAGGCACCTTCATGACCATTGACTGGAACCATATCGCCACAGCAGAACTTCCGACCAATTGCGGTTGGAAGGGAACTTATCGCGTGCGCTATTCCGAGATTGGCGACAATGGGAAGGTCATGCTGCCCGCCCTTGCTGATTATATGCAGGATGCGGCGGGTTGGGGCGCACGTATCCTGAAACTGGCCTATGACGACACGGTTGATCAGGGGATTGCGTGGGTATTGGCGCGGATGGTCATTCATATTCGGGATTACCCCGGAAACGGTGAAAACATTCTGGTTGAAACATGGCCATCGGGCGTATCCCGCCGGGTTGCCACCCGTGATTTCCGCCTGACCAACAGCAAGGGGGATATCATTGGTGTCGCGCAAAGCTATTGGGTGATGTTTGATCTGCGTGAACGCCGTGCGGCCCAATGGCCTGACTGGATTTCAGAACGCCTGCCCAACCCACCGGGACCAAAATTGATTGAACCACCGTTGCGTCCTGCTTTTACCAACGATCCCTTGCCTGCCTGCGACACGATCAAGGCGCGGCCATCCGATCTTGATCTATATGGGCATGTCAATAATGTCCGGCTGATGCAGTGGGTTCTTGGGGTTGCCGGCCCCAACAACCGACCCGATTTCCACCCCGACAGTCTCGATATCCAGTTCCGTACCGAATGCCGGGTTCATGAACGGTTTGAAATTCGCCATGTAAACGGCTTTGCCGCGATAAAGCGCGAAGATGACGGAACAGATTTGGTGCGTGCCCATATCGAACCACGCAACCCGATTGCACTTGCTTAAGCGAACTAGGTCTGACGCCCATCCATCATCGCGGCAAACAATTCTGCGATTGGTTTGAAACTTTTGCGGTGATGCGGGGTTGGTCCAACTTCACCAAGACCCGCCATGTGCTTTTTAACCCCATAGCCCGCATTGCCTTCCCAATCAAAGAAGGGATAGCGCACAGCCAACCGTGCCATGGCACGGTCCCGGACAACCTTGGCAACGATGGAAGCCGCCGCAATTGAAAGCGATTTGCTATCGCCCTTCACCACCGTTTGAACTGCACATGGCAATCCCGGATCACGATTGCCATCGACCAAGGCCTGATCAGGAACGCGTGCCAATCGATCAACCGCCCGGCGCATGGCAACATATGTTGCCTGTAAAATGTTGATCTGATCAATTTCACGCACAGATGCCGCACCAATTCCAACCTCGGCACAGCTCATGATCACGTCAAAAAGGCGGTCGCGTTTTTTCGCTGACAGCTTTTTGGAATCATTGAGCTCAGCCAGTAACATCGACGGCAATCGGTCATCGCGCGGCAAAATAACGGCGGCGGCAACCACGGGCCCGGCAAGCGGTCCACGGCCAACCTCGTCGATCCCGGCAATGCGTCCGCGATACTGATCTTCGATGGTGAAATCTGGCATGGACTTAAGCCTTTCTCCCTCTTCCCATCGTCATAGCAAGCGCGCCTGTGTCAGACAATGGCGCAATCAATATCACTTTGCGCCGACACTCCAAACCCGATCATAATCATCGCCGGTCATTTGATAAAAGGCGTAACCATCCCGGCTTTCGTGACGCACCATCCCAAGACGTTCGGCAAGTTTCTGTGACGGTTCATTGCACGGGTCAATTGCTGCAATAATGCAAGGAAGTTCCATTTGGGCAAAAGCATGTTCAAGCACAGCACGGGCGGCTTCAAATGCGAACCCTTGGCCCCAGTGATCAGGATGCAACCGCCAGCCAATTTCAATATCCGGCCCAACACCATCTTCCGGGATCAAAAGGATCCAGCCGATGAAATGATCAGGGGCCTGTTTGGGAAAGATCGACCAATAGCCTAATCCGACACCGTAATCCTGATTGATCCGCTCTTTTACAAAGGCTTCATGTGCGTTTGGGTCTTGCCATGGTCCGACGATGAAATCGACCACGCCCGGTGCCTTGTCCATTGCCAGACAGGCGTCCAAATCATCCATCGTGCGTGGACGTAAGATCAGGCGTTCTGTTTCAAAATTCATGACCAAGACCCGACATAGAATGGCTGAGTAAACTGGCTGATTTCTATCCTAACAAAAACGGCACCGGAAAACCGGTGCCGTTTTGATATCGGAAACCCATCCAAAGGATCAGGATTCCTTTTCCTTGTATTCTTCGCTGGGGTCATAACCCTCAGGCCCGATTGGATCAAATGTTGCCCAACCTTCATTCTGCTTGCTGGGTGGCAGTTCCGTATTCGGATCAACATTCAGCAGCATATATGCCTTGGCAATCAGGTTTGCCGTGATCGGCGCCGTCAGGAAGATAAACAGCGTGATCAGCAATTCATGAATGGTGAAATGCCCGCGTTCGATCCAGAAATACAGCATCGATGCAATCAGAATACCGCCAAGCCCGACGGTACTTGCCTTGGTCGGCGCGTGCAGGCGTGGCAACAGATCTTTGAGTTTGATCATCCCGAATGACCCGATCAGCAAGAACGCCCCGCCGATCACGATCAGAAGCGAAATGATGAGTTCAACAATAAACGGCATCTTATCGCTCCCCTATTCGATGATGTCGCCGCGCAAGATGAACTTGCAATAGGCAACTGTGGAAACAAAACCAAACATGGCAAACAAAAGCGCGCCTTCGAAATACATGGCCGTACTTTGCCCGATACCGTAAAGCACCAAAAGTGCGATTGCGTTAATCGCCATGGTATCGACCGCCAAAACACGATCTGCCGTGGTTGGCCCACTGGTAAGACGCCACAGGTTCATAAGCAATGCCAGCCCGACACAGACGAAGCCGAAATTCAGTGCATATTCGATCATTCGAAAATCTCCTTCAGACGGCGTTCGTAGCGATCCTTGATATCATCGATCACGCCCTGTGGATCTGGCGCGTGCAGGCAATGAACCAGCAGGCTTTTGGCATCGGCACTCAGATCAATCGTCACGGTTCCCGGTGTCATCGTGATTGTACCGGCAAGGGTCGTGATCGCCTCGGGCGAGGTCAGATCAAGCGGCACAACAACACATTTTGACTCCAGACTTTCGGTTTTCCGAAACAGGATCAAACCCGCAACAATCACATTGGCGACCAGAATATCCCAAAGTACGACAAGCCCGTATTCACAGATCGCATAAGCATTGCGAACCTTTGGGCGTGCTGGCCAGAAACTGGCCGTAATCAACGGAATGACCACGGCTAGAATAAGTCCAAAGACAACCGCACCAGCCGAGATTTCATTGACCAGAAACACCCAGACAATCAACAACGCCAGTGTCAGAAGCGGATGGGGTAGATAACGTTTCATCATCATGATCCTTGTCCTCTCCCCTTACTGGCCAATCTGTGCCAAGGCGTTATCGCCCAGCACGGCTTCGATGTAGCCTGATGTGTCAAATATCTGTGCCGCGACACCGTTAAGGTAATCCGTCACCGGACCACCAAATGCGGTTAACACAACCAGTGCGCCCAACATGCCACAAGCGGCAATGATTGGCAGAACCGGCCATTTGGCACCATCAACCGTGATCTCGCCCTCAACGGATGCGCTTTTCCAGAACAGAACACTGCCCGCCCGGCCAAAGCCGATAATACACATCAAGGACGTCACGAGAATGATCGCCCAAATCCAGACCATCGCATCGCTGTCACGTGCGGCATCAAGGATCAGCAATTTGCCGATAAAGCCACTGAGTGGTGGCATCCCGGCCATACCGATTGCGCCGACAAAGAACAGAACCGCAAGGAATCCCGATTGATGGAAGGTTGGTGCGGTATTCAGACTGTCGCCAAATTGCCCGCGACGTGACACCACCAGATCCGCAATCAGGAACAACGCCGCTGCCGAGAAGGTTGAATGCAACAGGTAATAAAGACCGGCGGTAATGCTTTCGGGTGTGAACAGCGCAATGGACGTTAACAAAGTCCCCATGGAACCAACCACCGCAAAGGCAATCAACGTATTAAGACGTTTCGCCGCCAACACCCCGACCATGCCAAGCGCAAGCGTAATCAACGCAGCAGGCAGCAAATACGGCTGTGCCAGCCAGGCCATGTCGCCCGCCATATCACCAAAGGCCAGTGAGTAAAGCCGCAGGACGGAATAGGCCCCAACCTTGGTCATGATGGCAAACAATGCCGCAACTGGTGCCGGTGCGTTGGCATAGGTACCGGGAAGCCAGAAATGGATCGGTACAAGGGCTGCTTTGACACAGAACACCAACAGCAGGATCAAGGCACCCGCGCGCAGCAAAGCCGCATCGCCCGAGGCGACATTGGCAACCTGAATGGCAAGATCGGCCATGTTCAACGTGCCGGTCACGGAATAGATCATGCCGACACCGATCAGGAACAATGCAGAACCCGTCAGGTTAATGACGACATATTGCATCCCGGCCTTAAGACGATCGGCACCCGCGCCATGCAGCATTAATCCGTAAGATGCGATCAACAGGACTTCGAAGAAGACAAACAGGTTGAAAATGTCACCGGTCAGGAATGCACCATTCACCCCCATTAGCTGGAACTGGAACAGGGCGTGGAAATGCTTGCCGCGCTGATCCCATTCGCTTGATGCAAACAGAACAACACCAAGACCCAGCAACGAGGTCAGAAACACCATCATTGCCGACAAACGGTCAAGAACCAGAACAATACCAAACGGTGCTGGCCAATCGGACAATGCGTACATTTCCGGGCCATTGCCATTGGCAAAGATCACAAGTGACAAGGTCACCGCAACAAGGGCCACTGTCGCCGTGATTGAAAATACGCGCTGCAAGATAATGTCGTGACGCACTGCCAGAACGATCAGGGCGGCCATCACGGCGGGCAGCACTATGGGAACAACGATCCAGTCACCCATCAGTTTTTATCTCCTGCTTCGGATGGCTCGCCAACCGGGCGACCGTCTACATGGTCATTGCCTATTTCAAGGAATGTCCGGAGCGACAACACGACAATCAAAGCGGTCATACCAAATGAAATCACAATCGCCGTCAGGACAAGTGCCTGTGGCAATGGATCAGTATATTCGGTAACGCCTTCGCGCAGGATCGGCGGCATATTAATGGTCAAACGGCCCATGGCGAACAAGAACACGTTCACCGCATAGGACAGTAAGGCCAACCCGATCACCACCGGAAAAGTCCGCCCACGCAGCAACAAATAGGTCCCGCATGAGGTCAGAAGCCCAATACTGCTTGCTACAAGAAATTCCATATCAGGCCTCCTTCTCTGGCGTGGCAACCGCAACAGATGGATCGTGATCCATCGGATCAACGTTGACATCGACATGTGCTGCCATGCGTTCAACTTGCGAAAGTTTGGCAAGGGCTAACATCACCGCCCCGACCACCGTCAGGAACACACCAAGGTCAAAGCCCATGGCCGATGCCAATTCAAACTCGCCAACGATTGGCAGGTGAACATGGACAAAGCCACTGGTCAGGAACGGAAGCCCTGCAACCCATGCAGAAACCCCGGTAATCGCCGCAGCAATCACACCCAGACCAATCATGCCGTGGTAATTCACCGTCATGCGGTTTTGGGTCCAGCCAAAGCCAGATGCCATATATTGCATGACCAAGGCGACAGACACGACCAGACCGGCGATAAAGCCGCCACCCGGTTCGTTATGCCCGCGCAGGAAGATGTAAACACCAACCATCAATGACAGCGGCAACATCACCCGTGTCGCCACCACCATCATCATCGGATGACGGTCCGCAGATCGACGGTTATCAACCACCCAATTGGCAAGACGTTTGGCCGCAGCCCCCTGCGTGACTGTTTCAATCAATGCAAAGATCGAAAGCGCTGCAATGCCAAGAACAATGATCTCGCCAAAGGTATCAAAGCCACGGAAGTCAACGAGGATGACGTTAACAACGTTGGTCCCACCACCTTCGGTTTTCGAGTTGGCGAGATGATAAGCTGAAATCGAATTTGGCAGATCACGTGTCATGATCGCCCAGATTGCCCCGCCAACCCCAAGACCCGCGGCAATGGAAACGATCCCGTCACGCAACTTGCGTCCCGGCATGCTTTCTTTTGGCGTTTCTTTTGGCAGGATGTTCAAGGCCAGCAACATCAGGATGACGGTAACCACCTCGACCGAGATTTGCGTCAATGCAAGATCCGGTGCCGAGAGATAGATAAAGCCAAGCGAGACAATCAAACCAACCACACCGACCAGAAGAAGGGTCAGCAACCGGTTGTGATGCATGAAGACCGACGCAATACAGGTCACCATCAACAACAACCATGCAATGGCCGCGGTCGGTGACACGTCAAGAAGTTCACGTGTGCCTGCGGTATGATCCGGCTTGGCATAAAAGCCCGACAGCCCGATGGCCAAGGCCGCAACGATCATGATGCACAGATAACGCTGCAACGATCCGTTATGCAGGTTGTCTGAAACAAACCGGCTGAGTGTGACCAGCTTGGCAATCCCGCAATCAAACATTGCCTTGGCATCTGGCCGCGACAGGTTTGCCGTGGCTGACATAAGCCCACCATGGCGCATCAGAAGAAGCGCGCCAGCGATCAGGGCAATGACACTCATGCCAAGGGCCGGTGTCAAACCATGCCAAAGTGCCAGATGATATTCCGGCAATGCGCCACCAACAACCGCACCCGACGTCGCAGCAACCAGCGGACCGGCGATAACGGACGGGAACAGACCAATCAGAACAACCAGAACGGTCAGGAATGCAGGCGGACCCCACATACCGAATGGCGGATCATGCGGATGATGCGGCAAATCGGCATCGCGCGGTTTGCCGAACCAGACATGGAAGATAAAGCGCAGGGAATAGGCAACCGAGAAAACCGCACCAATGGTCGCCAAAAGCGGAACAATCCAGTTCTGATCCATCCAGACAGTGTGCCATGCTTCTTCCAGCATCATTTCCTTGGACAGGAAACCATTCAGCGGAATGATACCGGCCATAGACGCCGCCGAGATAACCCCGATGGTCCCGGCAATCGGCATCAGGTTCAGCAACCCGCCGAAACGGCGAATATCGCGTGTTCCGGTTTCATGGTCGATGATGCCTGCGGTCATGAACAATGCGGCCTTAAAGGTCGCATGATTGATGATGTGAAACACACCGGCAACAGCCGCCATCGGTGTCCCAAAACCAAACAACATGGTCACAAGACCAAGATGGCTGACCGTGGAATAGGCCAGAAGACCTTTAAGATCGTGTTTGAATATCGCAATCCATGCGCCCAGAACCATGGTCACAAGACCGGTCGTCGCAACGATATAGAACCATTCCGGCGTGCCCGACAAAACCGGCCACATCCGCGCCATCAAAAAGATACCGGCTTTGACCATGGTTGCGGAATGCAAATAGGCCGAAACCGGGGTCGGTGCGGCCATTGCGTGCGGTAGCCAGAAATGGAACGGGAATTGTGCCGATTTGGTAAAGCAACCCATCAAGATCAAAATCAATGCCGGCAGATACATCGGGGATGCCTGAATAAGATCCGCATTCTGCAAGATCACAGACAAATCATAAGACCCGACGATATCACCCAGGATCAACATCCCGGCAATCATTGCAAGTCCACCAGCCCCGGTCACGGCCAGCGCCATACGCGCGCCCTGACGGCCTTCTGGCAGATGCTTCCAATACCCGATCAACAAGAACGATGACAGCGATGTCAGTTCCCAGAAAACCAGAAGCAGCAGGATGTTATCAGACAGAACGATCCCGACCATGGCCCCCTGGAACAGAAGCAGGAACACATAGAAGCGCCCCATCGGATCGTCCTTGGAAAGATAGAACCGCGCATAGATGATAATCAGCAAACCAATGCCAAGGATCAGCATGGCGAACAGCAACCCAAGCCCGTCCAGGAAGAAGGTTACATTCAAACCCAATTCCGGCAGCCAGTTGTAACTGACCTGAAATACCTCGCCTGCAAGGACCGCAGGGGCCTTTGCCATCAGCAAGATCAGAGCAAGCAGCGTGACTGAACCCGTCGCCGTGGCGCATGCATTACGCCCGGCCCGGATCATTATGGCGGGCAACACCGCCCCAATGAAGGGAAGCAAAACAATGAGGGTGAGACTCATGAAGGACCCTTATTTTTGGATAGTCGCCGCATCGCCCCCGCGCGAGACAGCAAGAAAATTCCGGCAGAAGGTAGTATTTGTACAGAAAATGGTCAAGAAAACCCAAACGGCGCTGCTTTTCGACTTGCCGTTGTCAAGTGAAGACGATCACCTGCATTTTCAACCCTAATATGGCGACCACCGGTGTAGAAAACCCTAATATACCGTAGCGCTAACGTTTGCCACCTGAAAGCTGTATCGATTCTGGCATCAGGCGCAAACGAACCATTGCGATGGTCCCGAACAATGGTCCAACCGCCAACATGGCGAATGCGCCCCACCACCCGGCGTAATCCGCAATCACGGGCACAAGATGGATGGATACCAAGGCAATCAAAAAGCCAATCGCATTTTGCAGGGTAAGTGCTGTCCCGACCTGATGGGGATCGGCCAACTCGATCACACAGGATGAAAACTGTGCGGAATCGGCAACAACCGAAATGCCCCAGACAACACAAATCACAATCAGCAACATGATCGGCGCATCGCCAAAGGCACCGGCGATCAAGGCACAAGCGCCGCTAACCACCATGGCAGCAATCGTAACCGTGGTTCGGCCAATCCGATCTGCATAGTACCCGCCCGCAAGCGATCCAAACGCACCAACCCCGACAATGGCAAAGGTCGTCAAAGCCGACCAGATGCCGGGATTTTCAATCAAACGCCCCGAAAAGCTTCCATACAGGAACAAGCCGATCCAGCCCCACATGGCATAAAGCTCCCACATATGCCCGAAATACCCGTAACAGGCATGGCGCAGAGGTTTGTTGGCCCAGATTTTACCAACCATGCGTGGATCAAAACGCGGCGATTTTCCAATCACCCCACCCAATTGCACAAACAGAATGGCAAAACCGGCGACATAGGCCGATACACTGGCCGCAACAATCACCCACCGCCAATCAAGCGGCACAGCAACCGAAAACAGATGTGGCAAGGCCGATCCCATGGTCAAAGCTCCGACCAAAAGCCCGACTAAAAACCCGGTATCCCCGCGGGACCAAGTGGCGACTATTTTCATGCCAATGGGGTAAATTCCAGCCATACAAACGCCGGTAATCAGGCGCAGAACAATCACCAAGGCACCATCGACGGGAACCGTCAGGATCAGGATGTTGGCGGTTGCGGCAATGACGGCTGATACCGCCCAAAACCGGCGTGGTTCAATCCGGTCGGCCAAACCCAAAAACGCGCTGACCACCGTTCCCAAAACAAATCCAAGCAGGACCGAACTGGTAAAGAGCGATGATTGCAGGGCACCGATATCAAATTCGGCACGTAACTGGGGTAACACCGCCGTTGCCGAAAACCACAGGGCAAGCGTCATTAGCTGGCACACCGTAATCATGGAAACGGCAAATGCTTTGCCCGTGCGGACCATCTTTTTCCCCAGAAACCAATTCGATATCGTCATGTCTATGCGGGCGCCATCATACAGAACAGATTGCGAAATCCCACGACTGAATGATCTTCAACGATCTAAAAGAAATGCCGCTGGTCGAGACCAAGCGGCATCAAGTTTCCCGAGCGGGAATAAAACGTTAGGCCAAATAGCCTAATCAGGAATGGTCGCGGCGATCATCGATAACCTTACCGTCATTTGGCAGAGTACCAGCGGGGTTAAACGCCACCACCCCGCGCAGTTTGCAAACACTGGCCATGGTTTCTTCAATCGCATTGATATCAGCAGACGCTTGATCGCCTTCGCACAGCAACGTCATCACGTCATTATCGCTTTCACGTGTAACAACAAGGCGGGCCTTGTCAATTGCCGGATGGCGTTTGATAATTTCGGCAACCTGTTGCGGATGAACAAACATGCCTTTGACCTTGGTGGTCTGATCCGCACGCCCCATCCAACCTTTGATCCGGTCATTGGTTCGGCCACAGGGGCTTGGCCCATCGGCAATCGCGGATAGATCCCCGGTCGCAAACCGGATCAGCGGATAATCCATGTTCAGCGTGGTCACCACGACTTCGCCAACTTCACCATCGGCAACGGGTTCCCCGGTGCCGGGACGAACGATTTCCAAAATGATATCTTCGGCAACAATCATGCCGCCCTTGGCATCGCTTTCATAGGCAATCAGGCCAAGGTCCGCACTGGCATAACATTGCAGCATTTCAATATCGCGCTCGGCAAACCAATCGCGCAAGGCTGGCGGCAATGCTTCGCCAGATACCAAAGCGCGCTTGATCGACGAGATATCCGAACCAAGTTCTTCGGCCTTTTCGATCAGGATTTTCAGGAATGACGGTGTTCCGCTGTAACCGGCTGGTTTCAGGTCACTAATCGCTTTGACCTGTGCTTCGCTTTGTCCGACACCTGCCGGAATGACAACGCAGCCACAGGCACGTGCGCCACTGTCAAAAATAAATCCACCCGGCGTCAGATGATAAGACAGGCAGTTATGAACAATATCGCCCGGACGGAAACCCGCGGCAAAGAACGCGCGGCCCATGCGCCACCAATCATCGCCCTTACCCTGTGGGTCGTAAATCGGGCCGGGGCTTTGGAACAGGCGGGCCATTGCCGGAACCGGCGTCGCGTTCAGGCCAGCCAATGGTGGTTCGTTGGCCTGCACATCAATCAGATCGGATTTGCGCGTGACCGGCAATTTTGCTAGTGCGTCGCGTGAGTTGACGGTTTGTGGATCAATGTCGGCAAGAATACGCCCATAACCGGCTGATTTGGATTTTGCATGATGCAGAATGCGAGGCAATGCTGCCATCAACCCTGCTTCACGGTCTGCGGGTTTTCGCGTTTCACGGCCGTCATAATACGTCTTAAGCATCTTGCCCGTCTTTCATCCAAACTCGCCAAACACACTAAGGTCTCTACGTTCAAGCACAGACCTTAACATGGTTGTTACAGCCAACGTTTGCGGCGTTTATATGATTTAATGTTCTTAAAGCTTTTGCGGTCTTCCGACCCACCGCCAAGATAGAACTCCTTGACGTCTTCATTGTTCAGAAGCTCGTCCGCCGTGCCATCAAGAACAACCTTACCGCTTTCCATGATGTAGCCATAGTCCGCAACCTTAAGCGCAAAGTTGGCGTTCTGTTCGACGATCAACATGGTGATGCCCTGTTCGCGATTGATCTTTTCGATAATCCCGAACACTTCCTTGACCAGAAGCGGCGACAACCCCATTGACGGTTCATCAAGCAAGATCATTTTCGGACGCGCCATCAAGGAACGGCCAATCGCCAGCATCTGCTGTTCCCCACCCGAAAGATACCCGGCAAGACCGGTCCGTTCTTTCAAACGCGGAAAATAGTCAAACACCATCTCGATATCGTCTTTGACGCCCTTGTCCTTGCGGGTATAGGCGCCGAGGCGCAGGTTTTCGATACAGGTCATATCTTCGATGATGCGGCGGCCTTCCATCACCTGAAACAGGCCGGACCGCACGATATCTTCTGGATTTCCATTGGCAATTTGCTTGCCCATGAAACTGATATCGCCACGGGTCACTTCGCCGTCTTCGGTTTTCAGCAACCCGGAAATGGCTTTGAGTGTTGTTGATTTACCAGCACCGTTCGGACCAAGAAGGGTTACGATTTTGCCTTGTGGGACCTCCAACGATACCCCGCGCAGGACAAGGATCACCTCGTCATAAACGACTTCGATGTTATTGACCGACAGCATCGGTTCAGCAGTCTCTATTTTGCCGGCGGGTTCTGACATGGTGTCCCCTTCGATTTATCGCTTGGTGATCTCCCGCTGCCGGAGACAAGGCATCTTGCACTTTATGCCTTGCCTCCGAACAGTCAGGGAGACATTCGTCTGTCTTGACTTAGGTCTTAATAACCAAGCCAGTCGTCACGACGCGGCAGGGTAACAGTCGTAACTTTTTCGACCGTTGCTTCGCCGCCTTTTGCCGTACCTTTATAGATATTGACGGTGTTGATGCCGCGATGGTCTTCGGCAGTCCAGGTTGCTTCCATGCAAACACCTTCAAGACCTTTTGGCACCCACATCTGACGGGCATACATGCCAGCCTTGATGTTTTCACCCGTGATCCCGCCATTTGCCTTTGCCCATTCCATGGCTTCTTTCATGTAATAGGCCGAGCAAATGCCACGGATATAGTGATGGGTGCGGAACTCTTCGCCCGAGCTGTCAGACATTTTCGAAATTTCGCGTACCAGATCCATGCCCGGAACGCCTTCGTCAGTCCAGAAGCTGGTCATCGCCGGGAAGATGTAGTTATCAACATCGCCGATGGTTTTGAGCGTCTCATAGTCACCCGCCCAGATGTTCGCCAACCATTTCGGGGTTGCGCCAACCGTGTCACAGGATTTCACCAGCGACACTACCGACGGACCAAGATTGCCAAGGTAACCATAATTTGTCCCGGCTTCTTTCATGGTCAGGCACTGTGCTTTGAAATCGCCCGGCTTCATCGAAACCACAACAGGTGCTGTTACTTCAAAACCAAGTTCGGTTGCGTATTCGGCACACGCTTCTTTCGGGGCATTCGGATATGGATGGTTATCCCCGATATGCGAGAAGATCGGCTTGCCTGTACCGCCCGACTGTTTCCAGTCTTCTGCTGCCCACTGTGCCATTGCACGGCACGCATCAGAATAGGAAGCACCATAGAAGAAGTTATAAGGTGCCGGTTTGGCGGTTTTCGGATTTTTGGCCGTCGGATCGGTCAGGTGACCGGAATAGGATGCGGAATAGACCGGCACTTTGTCTTTGGCGACAAAGCTGATCAAAGCTTCGGTATCGCCCGTGCCCCAACCTTGCATCGCAACCATGTCGTTGCGCGAACGCCATTTCTTGTAGTTGGCAATCGCCTGCGGAACTTTATAGGCATAATCAACCGATTCTGAATCCAGAACCGTGCCATCAATCCCGCCATGCGTGTTGATATAGGATAGCGCATCGCGCACACCATCGGCATAGAACTTGCCGATGAAGCCGGTTGCACCCGTGATATCCATCAAGTGACCGACAAATACCATATCGTCATCTGCTTTGGCTGCCGAGAACGACAAGCCGGTCGCAACCATCGCGGTTGCAGCAATCAGTCTTTTCATAACGACGTCTCCCTTGAACGTTTTCATCAAAGATAGCCTCCCGGTCTCCCCGTTTTTTGGTCCCGGCCCTTTGATTTTTAAAGCGGGCCGGGTTCGGGGATCTGTATCAGTACGAGAAGGGATAAAGCTTCCAGTACGCCCTGATCTGTTGCCAACGATGGGCCAGCCCATCGGGTTCAAAGATCAGGAACAGGATGATGGCCAGACCAATTGCCATCTCCTTGATATAAGCCAGCCCGTCGGTCACTGCCGTCGAACTTGCCCATTCAAAAACGCTTAATGCGCTAACACCGCTTTCCATGACTTCCGGGAGCAACACCATAAACACTGTGCCCATCAACGTTCCTTTGACCGAACCAAGACCACCGATAATGATCATGCCGAGGAACTGGATAGACAAAAGGATGGTGAACCCTTCGGCCGAGACAAAGCCAAGATAGTGACCATAGATCGCCCCGCCGATACCGGCATAGAAGGACGATATGGCAAAGCTCATCAGACGATATTTCGTCAGATTGATGCCCATGATTTCAGCCGACAGGTAATGATCACGTACCGCCACAAACGCACGACCATCACGGGTCCGCATCAGATTGGTGCCCAAAAGATACATCACCACCAGGAAAAACAGGCAGACATAGAAGAAGCTGATATCGTCGTAGACCTCATAGCCAAACACGTTGATCGGGTTGGCTGCTGCGCCTGATGACCCACCGGTAAACCAGTCGGCCCGGGCAAAGAAATCTTCCAGAATGAACTGTGCGGCCAATGTGGCAATCGCCAGATACAACCCCTTGATCCGGGCGGCAGGCAAACCGAACAGCATGCCAACCGCGGCTGTCATCAAGCCTGCAAGCGGGATCGACAACAAGACCGGGATACCGGTGGTATTGTTAATCCACGCAGACGCAAACGCACCAAACCCGAAAAAGGCCGCATGCCCGAGTGAAATCTGGCCGGTAAAACCAACCAGAATGTTCAACCCCAGGGCCGCAATCGCAAAATAGGAAATCTGGATGAACAGATTGACGTAATAGCCATCGAGAACAAACGGGATCATCGCAACGGCAAAAATGCCAAGGATCGCCGCATTGCGAATATAGGTCGTATCGAAAATGCGGGTATCCTGACGATAAGTCGTTCGAAAATCACCGCAGGGACGTATCGAAAATCCAGCCATAGTATATTTCCCCGTCCCTTAGATACGTTCGATGTCTTTGGTGCCAAACAGGCCATATGGCTTGATGCACAGAATAATGATCAGCACATAGAACGGTGCGATCGAGAACAGGTTGCCCCAATGCAGGTACTGGCCATCGACAAACTCGGCTGTGTTTTCAAGCAGCCCAATGATCACGCCGCCAACGATGGCCCCGACAATCGAATCAAGCCCGCCCAAAATCACGGCCGGGAAAACCTTGATCCCGATAACTGAAAGTGCGGATGACACCCCGTTGACCATGCCGATCACGATCCCGGCAATTGCCGATACCAAGGCCGAAATGGCCCAAGACATGGCAAACACGGTTTTGACCGAAATACCCAGGCTTTGTGCGACCTGCTGATCAAAGGCAGTTGCGCGCATCGCAAGGCCAAGCTTGGAATATTTAAAGAACCAGTAGAACCCGGCCATGATGAACAATGAGATGACAAAGCTCATGATATAGGCCGTCTCGATCTGCATCCCTAAAATGTTGACCGATCGGGTCTCAAACACCTGCGGATAGGTTGCAGTTGTCGCCCCGAAAATCCATTTGGTCGCAGCCTGGAAAAAGATCGAAAGCCCGATGGTCACCATGATCACGGAAATGATCGGTTCACCAATCATGGGGCGCAGCACCACCATTTGCAGAACGATGCCAAACACCATCATAAAGATCAGTGTGAACAGGAAGCCCATCCAGAAGGGCATATGCATTTCGACAAGAAACGCATAACAAACCCACGCCCCGATCAGAAGGAACTCGCCTTGGGCAAAGTTAACGATCTGGGTCGATTTATAAATCAGAACGAAACACATGGCGACGACGCCATAGAGTGTCCCGACAATCAACCCGTTCAGCAGAAGCTGGAACAGAAGTTCGAAATTCATGTTGCCATCCCTGTAATGGCGGTCCGCGGCCTTAGGCCGGGACCACAGTTTTCCTGCGACCTTATTCGGCTGCTTTCGGGGTCGTCTGTGCGACCTTGCTGTCATCAAGATCGACAACTTTGACACTTGTCTGGATGCGGGTTTTCGACCCGTCCTGGAACGTGATCATTGTGTCGATATCCACCTTTTCATTCCCGGCATAAACAGCATCGATGATGTCGGCATATTTTTCGGCAACCACCCCACGGCGCACTTTGCGCGTCCGGGTCAGTTCGCCGTCATCGGCATCAAGTTCCTTGTAAAGCAGAAGGAACCGTTTGATGCGCTGGGCTTCCGGCAAGGTTTTGTTCACCTCGCGGATTTCCTCGACAATCATGTCATAGACCTGCGGCTGGGCAGAAAGGTTGGTATAATTGGTAAAGGCGATCCCGCGCTGCTCGGCCCATTTGGCCATGATCGAATAGCGGATACAGATCATGGTGGACAGGAACGGCAGATCCTTGCCAAGGATCACGGCCTCGGCAATGAATGGCGAGAATTTCAGTTTGTTTTCAATAAACTGCGGCGAATAGCGCACCCCGGTCGAGGTTTCCGCCAGATCCTTCATACGGTCAATCACCACAAGGTGTTTGTTGTCCTGCTTGAAGTAGCCTGCATCGCCCGTATGCATCCAGCCATCCTTGACGTCTTCGTCATAGGCCAACTGGTTTTTATAGTAACTGGTGAACATGCCCGATGTCCGGGCAACGATTTCGCCAACACCGTTTTCATCGGTATTGATGACTTTGATTTCGGAATTATCAAAGGCAATGCCGACCGTATCGAAATCAATGTCTTCGGGTTGATGGATGGTATAGGCACCACAAAGTTCGGTCTGGCCATAAAGCTGACGCAGCGGAACCCCCATCGCATGGAAGAATTTGAACGTTTCCGGCCCAATGGCTGCACCACCGGTTGCAGCGGACCGCAAATTGGAAAAACCAAGTCTGTCCTTAAGCGCGTTCATCAAAATGATGTCGGCGGCCTTGGAATGACTGCCTCTGTCCAAGGCGGTCCGGGCCAGTGACATGCCAAAATCAAACATCTTTTGTTTGAACGGCGTTGAATCCATCATCCGTGCGCGCACATCAGCCGCAATGGTTTCCCAAACGCGCGGGGCCAACAGAACGAAATTCGGGCCAATTTCGCGCAGATCGGCCATCATGGTTTCCTGCTCTTCGACGAAATTGACGATCTGACGGCTGATCAGGGACTGGCCGACCACATAGACCTGCTCCATAATCCATGGCAGCGGCAGAACCGACACATAATCGTCGCCCGGATATTTCGGATCGGCACGCAGATATGCGGCACAATGATCAAGAAAATCACCGGAATTAAGCATCGCCATTTTTGGCTTGGACGTAGTACCCGACGTGGTGCACAGGATTGCGCATTCATCTCCGCGGGTATCTGCGACCATCTGGTCATAAATACCGGGGTTCTTTTCTTCGAGTTCGCGGCCCATTTCATAGAGCTTTTCCACATCCAGAAGACGCGGATCGTCATATTTGCGCAAACCGCGCGGGTCGCAATAAACGATATGTTCGACAGTCGGGATATCGTCGCCAAGTTCGATCAGCTTGTCACACTGCTCTTCATCTTCGGCGATCAGGATACGTGCGCCTGAATACGTGATCAGATAGGCGACTTCTTCGTGCAAGCTGTCCTGATAAAGACCAACCGACATGCCGCGCAACGCGTGTGCAGCAACTTCGGCCCAAACCCATTCAGGGCGGTTTTCACCGATGATGCCGACAACATCGCCCTGACCAACGCCAAGCGAACGCATGCCCAGCGTCATCCATTTGACGCGGTCGTTATAGTCTTTCCAGGTGAATTCCTGCCAAATGCCGAATTCCTTTTCGCGCATGGCGGTTTCACCGCCCCAGTTGCGCGCGTTATAGGCAAGGACCTTTGGAAAAGTATCAAGCGACTGAACGTCGGCATATTCCGGGATATTTTTGCTCATGCTCAGGCCACCTGCTCGTCTTCATCTGTCTCGTCGTCTTCTTCGCCGAGATATGCTTTTTTGACGTGTTTGTTGGCCATCACCTCGTCGGGAAGGCCTTCGGCAATCTTACGGCCAAAATCAAGAACCATCACCCGGCTGGAGATATCCATCACCACACCCATGTCATGTTCGATCATGACAACCGTCATGCCCCATTCTTCATTGAGGTCGATGATGAAGCGCGCCATGTCCTCTTTTTCTTCGAGGTTCATGCCCGCCATCGGTTCATCAAGCAGGATCAGATCAGGACGCAAGGCAACAGCGCGTGCAAGCTCAACACGTTTGCGCAAACCATATGACAGGGTTCCTGCAGTCGCCTTGCGGATGTGGGAAATCTCAAGAAAATCGATCACGTCTTCGCAGAAACGACGGTGTTCAAGTTCTTCTTTCTGCGCCCCACCGAACCAGTATAGCGGCCCGTTCATAAAGTTGTTCTTCAACAGGTGGTGGCGCCCGACCATGATGTTATCAAGGACATTCATGTGCCCGAACAATGCAAGGTTCTGGAACGTTCGCCCGATACCAAGTTCGGCCCGGTCATTCGGCTTAAGCCCCGTAACATCCTGTCCTTTGAAGGATACTGATCCCGTGGTCGGCGCATAACGCCCGGACACACAGTTCAGCATGGATGTCTTACCGGCACCGTTTGGCCCGATGATGGAAAAAAGCTCGCCCGGCTGAACGGAGAAGCTGACATCACTCAGCGCACGCACACCGCCAAAAACAAGCGAGACGTCGCTAATCTGTAAAATAGGACTCTGTGACGTCATATTGTCGCTTATCCTCCCTGACTTGGGCCGCAAATGCCGCAGAACCGCAATTCCGGTTCTTTATTGGCGAATTATGTAAGCCGCTTTTCAGTTTCCCTGATCATGTGTCGGATTTTTATGCGACCCTGACCTTACGGAAACCGGGCCTGACACATTTAATAAGCATTTAAGTACCAATTTCAGCATATTGCGTCAATGCAATGATATGCAAGGGGTTGGGACCTTTGTACATATTCGCAACGCACAATTATTGTCGAAATGACCAAGAGACATCTTTCTACCCTTGATTACGTAACGTTATCGGACCACCACCTAGGGAAATTGCAGCCTGAAAACGCCGCAGTGCAAAATTTATATTCGATCCTGCAGCGCACAATCTTTGCTTGAATATGGGATAGATTAACCCCGAAACCGCGCATTGAAACGCACAGATCTGCATCGATTCGCCCCGCAAACTGCCGCGTCGGATATCTTTTCAGTCTGGCAATCGCGTTGCCTGCCCACTATTGGCTCGTTTCCAAATGCAGCAAACAGACTCGGGCCTTGATATCCACCTATTGAAAGGTGAATAGCTACCGCACATATCGACTAAAGGTTTTTCTATGCTTGTTGTAATTTGCCAATGTGCTGAGATCAGCGGGTTTTCCCCAATACCCCTTCACTGGGTCTGGACTTTCATAGTGATTTGTGGTGTAACCCCGTTGCTCATGTATATGTAGCCGTGACCCGCGTCACGTAACATAGATAGCCCACCGCTCGGCGCTCCGACGGTCGGGGTGTCTTGTCACGACAAGCCCTTTTAACCACCTTGAGGAGGGTCTGATGTCCATTTGTGGCAAAGACAACCTGAAAACGCGCCGCACGCTGAATGTCGGGGACAAGTCCGTCGATTATTACAGCCTGAAAGTAGCTTCCGAGAAATTCGGCGACGTTTCAAAACTTCCCTTCACGCTGAAAGTCGTTCTTGAGAACCTTCTGCGTTATGAAGATGATTTCACCGTAAAAACCGACGATGTCAAAGCTGTTGTTGACTGGCTCAAAGAGCGCAAAAGCAGCCACGAAATCAACTATCGTCCGGCCCGCGTTCTAATGCAGGACTTCACCGGCGTTCCAGCTGTTGTTGACCTTGCTGCGATGCGCGATGCCGTCGTTAAAATGGGTGGTGACGCCCAGAAGGTGAACCCGCTTTCACCGGTTGATCTCGTCATTGACCACTCGGTCATGATCGACTTCTTTGGTACCGACGACGCACTCGACAAAAACATGGAAGTCGAGTTCGAACGTAACGGCGAACGTTATGGTTTCCTGCGTTGGGGCCAGAATGCGTTCAACAATTTCCGCATCGTCCCACCGGGAGCAGGCATCTGCCATCAGGTAAACGTCGAACATCTTGCCAAAGTCGTTTGGACCGGCACCGATGAAGACGGGAAAACCGTTGCATATCCTGATACCCTTGTCGGGACCGACTCACACACCACCATGGTGAACGGTCTTGCCGTTCTGGGTTGGGGTGTTGGTGGTCTTGAAGCCGAAGCCGCAATGCTTGGTCAGCCGATCTCGATGCTGATTCCTGAAGTCGTCGGCTTCAAGCTGACCGGCTCGATGAAAGAAGGCATCACCGCAACTGACCTTGTTCTGCGCGTCGTTCAGATGCTGCGTGAAAAAGGCGTTGTTGGCAAATTCGTCGAATTCTATGGCGATGCGCTGGCAAACATGAGCCTGCCGGACCGTGCGACCATTGGTAACATGGCCCCGGAATATGGCGCGACTTGTGGCTTCTTCCCGATTGATGACGAGACGCTTAACTACATGCGTTCGACTGGCCGTGACGAAGACCAGATTGCTCTGGTTGAAGCATATGCCAAAGAACAGGGCATGTGGGGCGACCCGGCACATGAAGCTGAATACACTGCAACGCTTGAACTCGACATTTCAACCGTCGAGCCGGCCCTTTCAGGTCCGAAGCGTCCGCAGGACCGTGTTCTGCTGAAAGATGCTGTTTCCAGCTTCAACAACACCTTTGCCGACATGGCACCGGGTGTTGATACCAACCGTTCTGTCCCGGTTTCGAATGAAAACTTCGAAATGAAAGACGGTAACGTTGTGATCGCTGCGATCACCTCTTGCACCAACACCTCGAACCCGAGTGTTTTGATTGCAGCAGGTCTTCTGGCGAAAAAAGCTGTTGAACTTGGCCTGACCAGCAAGCCGTGGGTGAAAACCTCGCTCGCACCGGGCTCCTTGGTTGTTGCTGATTATCTGCAAAAAGCCGGCCTTCAGGAATATCTCGATAAGCTTGGCTTTAACGTTGCCGGTTTCGGTTGCACCACCTGTATTGGTAACTCCGGTCCGCTTTCGGCACCGATTGCCGGTGCAATTGAAGACAAAGACATGCTGGTAACGGCTGTTCTGTCGGGTAACCGCAACTTCGAAGGTCGTATCAGCCCGCACGTCAAAGCAAACTATCTTGCTTCGCCGCCGCTGGTTGTTGCCTATGCCCTTGCCGGCAACCTGAAGATCGATCTTAACAACGATCCTCTGGGTACTGACAAAAACGGCAAAGACGTCTTCATGAAAGACATCTGGCCGACCAACAAAGAGATCGCAGACACCATTGCGTCTTCGATCTCTGCAGCGATGTACAAAGATCGTTATGACAACATCTTTGCAGGTCCGAAGCCTTGGCAGGCCATCGAAGTCACCGAAGGCGAAACCTTCGCATGGGAAGACAAGTCGACCTATGTGCAGAACCCGCCTTACTTCGTCAACATGGCGAAAGAACCGGGTGACTTCACCGATTTCCATGGTGCGCGTCCGCTTCTGATCCTTGGTGATTCTGTCACCACCGACCACATTTCTCCGGCCGGTTCGATCAAAGCAGAAAGCCCGGCAGGTGAATACCTGAAGGATAACGGTGTTGCTGTTTCTGACTTCAACTCCTACGGCGCACGCCGTGGTAACCACGAAGTCATGATGCGCGGCACATTTGCCAACATTCGTATCCGTAACGAAATGGCACCGGGCACCGAAGGTGGTGTTTCGGTTCATTACCCGTCTGGTGAACAGGGCTGGGTTTATGATGTTGCCATGCGTTATCAGGCAGAAGGCACCCCGTTGGTTGTCGTCGCCGGTAAAGAATACGGCACCGGTTCGTCGCGTGACTGGGCAGCAAAAGGCACCAATCTTCTTGGCGTCAAAGCTGTTCTGTCCGAAAGCTTTGAGCGTATCCACCGCACCAACCTTGTCTGCATGGGCGTCTTGCCGTTGCAGTTCAAAAATGGTGAAGGCCGTGCGACCTACAAGCTTGACGGTACCGAAGTCTTCGACGTTATTGGCATCGCCAACGGCATCACGCCGATGCAGGACGTTACCGTTCGCATCACGCGCACAGATGGCAGCACTGAAGAGTGCATTGCCACCTGCCGTATCGATACCGAGAACGAAGTTCTTTACTACCAGAATGGCGGCATTCTGCAGTTCGTTCTGCGTAACATGATGAAAGCTGCCTGATTTCAAACTGAAATCATCAGCTGACTGATATGACACCCCGCCGGTTTCCGGCGGGGTGCTTTTTTGTCTCCCGGAACGATCTTAAAAGTACGGGAAGTTGATCGCGTCCGTCTTTTCCGCTCCCGCCGTTTTCAACGCCTTGTGATTAGCGGGTGATGGTGTTTTTGAGGCATCATGACCGGCATGAAACATACGCGCCCCATCCTATCCGCACTTATATTGGCTGCACTGACCTTTGCCGGCCCGTCACAGGCCGCCGAAGGCACTGTGCCCCGTGCCGTTGTCGAGCTTTATACCTCGCAAGGGTGCAATTCCTGTCCGCCGGCTGATCGTGTTCTTTATGAGCTAAATCAGGAAGATCATGATCTTCTGGTCCTGTCATATCATGTCGATTACTGGAATTATCTGGGCTGGACAGATCCGTTTTCAGATGCCCGTTACAGCGACCGTCAACGCGACTATGCCAACCGCATGCGGGAACGCTATGTCTATACTCCGCAGATCATTATCAATGGCGATAACGTGGTCAGGGCGACGGCAAAAAGCCAGATCGCATCGACAAGTGCGTCGGTTGATCCGCTTTTGGCTCTGGCCGATATTCAGGTAAATGTTATCGACACCACCCAACCGGCAACAGGGACTGTGTCCCTTCACAATGGAAACGTGGCCTCACGCCATCAGAATACTCAAATCTGGTTGGTCGGGTTTGACCGCGAACATCAGCGCGATGTTTTATCGGGCGAAAATGCCGGCAAACGTCTGGTCCATGCCAATGTCGTCCGTGAAATGGTCAGTCTCGGCGCTTGGGATGGCACGACAAAGCAAATCCCCTTTGCCATGACCGCCGCCTGTGATGGTGGGGTCGCCATTCTTGTTCAAGATGGCCGTGGTGGTCCGATCATTGCGGCATCCATGATCCGGTTCTAACCCATCATCCCATCCAAACTGCATTCTTATGACATCTGAGTGGTCTGTCACGCGCCCACCAGACCGGTCACTGTTTGGTGACCCGACCGATAAGAATGAGCCCATTGCGCCGTCATCGGCATTGCATGGAT
This sequence comes from Thalassospira sp., assembly GCF_040218635.1. GTDB lineage: Bacteria > Pseudomonadota > Alphaproteobacteria > Rhodospirillales > Thalassospiraceae > Thalassospira. The sequence goes on along the minus strand of NZ_JAVJRB010000009.1, from coordinate 325,972 downwards.
TGATTTGAAACAAAGTCAACGTCATCAATGTCGGTTAAAGCATGAATAATAAACCATAACACGTTATAGAATGACCTGAACGCGACTGAGATCGAGACTGGGTTTAAGGCAATTGAACGGGTTACATGGCAGACTTTAAGGGTTCTGATTTGACCTGCCTGCGCGGCGAGCGACTGGTATTTGGCGGCCTTTCCTTTGCTGCCATGTCCGGGGATGCCATTATGCTGCGCGGACGCAATGGTGCGGGTAAATCAAGCCTGCTGCGCGTCATGGCAGGGTTATTGCCCCCCCGTTCGGGTGCCATCGACTGGGACGGCGAAAACATTGCCGATGACAAAATCGCCCATCATGCCCGCTTGCAATATCTTGGCCATCAAGATGCGACCAAGCCGGTTTTATCAGTCCGTGACAATTTGCGGCTTTGGGGTCAATTGCGGGGTGTTTCCGACCTTGATGCTGAAATAGATGCCGCCCTTCATGCCCTTGATATCCATCATCTTGCACGGATCACTGGTCGATATCTTTCAAGCGGCCAAAAACGCCGCACCGCCCTTGCCCGCATTCTGATCGGCAAAAGCGATCTTTGGTTGCTTGATGAACCAACTGTTGGCCTTGATCGCGAAAGCTGTGCCGAACTTTCCCGCCTGATTGCAGATTTCCGTGCGACCGGCGGCATCGTGGTTTATTCGACCCATATTGATCTTGATATCAATGCCCCCGCCATTCTTGATCTTGATGACTTTGCCATCCCGATGGTCGAATGGCTGGCGGAACATTCGGATCAGGGGGAAGACGAACGCAGCCACCACGCCACCTCCGCAAAGGAGGCCGCGCAATGAACGGCTTTATGGCGATCTTGCAACGTGACTTGCGCCTTGCCCTGCGTCAGGGGGCGGATTCCGTGATGGTGGTGGCGTTCTTTATTGTCACGACCACCCTGTTTCCTTTTGGTGTCGGACCCGAAGCCAACATCCTTGCCCGGATTGCCTCGGGCGTGATTTGGGTTTCTGCATTGCTTGCCGCCATGCTCTCGCTTGAGCGTATTTTTCAAACCGATTATGAAGACGGTACGCTTGAACTTCTGGCCCTGTCGCCGGTATCCATGGAAATACTGGTGCTGGGCAAGGTTCTTGCACACTGGTTGACCACCGGCCTGCCGTTAATCATTGCCGCCCCCTTGATGGCGGTGATGCTGAATATGGATCAAAGCGGCTTTGTGACCTTAATGATCGCCATGTTGCTGGGCACCCCGGCCCTTAGTTTGATTGGGGCGATCGGGGCTGCCTTGATTTTAGGCGCACGTCGTGGCGGTGTATTGGTATCGCTTCTGGTCTTGCCGCTTTATATTCCCATTCTGATATTCGGGGCAGGTGCCGTTGAAGCGGCCCTTCTTGGAATGTCGGCAACGCCACATCTGCAAATCATGGGGGCGATCCTTTTACTGACATTGGCTGCCACGCCGTTTGCAACCGCCCATGCGGTGCGACTGGCAATCGAATAACAGAACACTAAACAGGACGCCCCACTGCGGTTCACCGCACTACGGACGAGAGAATATGCATCGCTTTGCCAAACCAAGTGTGTTTTTGAAGTTTACCGACCCGATCCTGCCGTGGCTGGCGGGGGTAACCGCCATTCTGATCGTGACGGGTCTTTACTTCGCATTGTTTGCATCCCCGATTGACTATCAACAGGGCGATACAGTGCGGATCATGTATTTGCATGTTCCAGCCGCCTGGATGGGATTGTTTTGCTATGTCGGCATGGCAATTTGCGGCGCGATGAGTTTGATCTGGAAGCATCCGCTTGCCGATATCTGTGCGCGTGCCACTGCACCGATTGGCGCGACCTTTACCGCACTTTGCCTGATTACCGGATCGCTGTGGGGCGAACCGATGTGGGGGACCTGGTGGGTATGGGATGCCCGCCTGACATCGATGCTGATTTTGTTGTTCCTGTATCTTGGCTATATTGCGCTTGTGAATGCTTTTGATGATCCAGAACGCGGATCAAAGGCCGGATCGGCACTGGCCCTGATCGGGGCGGTCAATGTGCCGATTGTCAAATTCTCGGTCGATTGGTGGAATACACTGCATCAGCCAGCATCAATTGTCCGCATGGACGGACCAACGATTGATCCCAGCATGCAATTGCCGCTTGCGCTGATGATCCTTGGATTTACCGGCTATTATTTTGTTGTTTTGATCTTGCGGGTACGGTTGGAGCTAAATGAACGGCGTATCCGTGCCTTGCAGCTTTCAGGCATGTTTGATCAAGGCCGTGATCAGACCGGCAAGAATGATCCAAACTATGACACGGGTCACAACGCGGAGACCAACCAATGAGTGAGTTCTTCTCAATGGGGGGCTATGGCAGTTATATCTGGGGAAGTTATGGGGTCACCGCGATTGCGATGATCGCACTCCTGATTGCAACGCTGCGCGGATTGCGCGCCAGTCGGCTTGAACGTGAACAGCTTGAAGCCGTTTTGCAATCACATCGCCCACGCAAAAACAAAAAAGCCGATAAGGCACCCTGACCGGAGACGCATTGTGTCACTTTCCCGCGCAAAAGCCCGTAAACGTCAACGCATGTATATGATCGGGGCTGTTCTTTTGGCCGTTGCCGGTGCTGCGGCCCTGCTTCTGACGGCGTTTGAAGATTCCGTTGTCTTCTTTTTCAGTCCGACCGAGATCGTCGAAAAATCCCCGATAGACCCGGATCAACGTTTGCGGATTGGCGGGCTTGTCGTTGAAGGATCGGTTGCTAAGATGGCGGATGGTCAAACCATTGCCTTTGTCGTGACCGACATGGCGCAATCGGTTCCTGTGTCGTTCCGGGGTATCTTGCCTGATCTGTTTCGCGAAGGTCAGGGGGTTGTCGCAGAAGGCCATATGAGTAACGATGGCACCTTTGTTGCGTCAGAAGTTCTTGCCAAACACGATGAAAACTACATGCCGCCAGAAGTCGCCGAATCCTTGAAGAAAAGTGGCTACTGGGAAGAAATCGAAGCAAAAAACGCCGAACAAATGCGCAATTAAGCCACATTCTGCCGCGATAAAGTCCGGCCATACGCGCAAGAAAACACGGCTGCGACCTTATTCCTGTGATGGTAAAATCCAACAGGTCGATGAGGTCGCCGGGGAACAAATTGGGGAAGCCTTAGACGGAGATGCTTGCAGAGTTCGGACATTTTGCCCTGCTCCTGATTGTGGTGACAGGCCTTGGTCAAGCCGTACTGTTTAGCCCGCTTTGGCTGCGTTCAGCTTTACGCACGTCTATGCAAAGCACGTCTGTATCTTTGGCGAATGCACCCAACCTGAACAGTGATGGCACCGCTTCTCTAACATCTTCTGCAATCGACTTTACCCCACAACCGGCTCATTTCCTGATCCTGCCAATCGGCATCCTTGTTTTGGCTATTACTGCCGAGGCCGCCCTTTTACATGCCTTTATCGTCAGTGACTTCAGTCTGCCGATTGTTGCCGATGTCAGCCATTCATCCACCCCGCTTTTGTTCCGGATTGGTGCCGCCTTTACCCCGAATGGCGGGGCGATGCTTTTGTGGTTGTTGGCGATTTCCTTGGCCAATGGGGCACTGGCCGTTCAACTTTTGCGCCAATCAAAACAGATCCCGGCCGCTCAGGCCGATGAACAGCTTGCCCATACCGCGCTATCCATCCTTGGCCTTGTCATCGCGGTTCTTGGCATTGCGACATTAATCGATGCCGATCCATTTGCGCGCATGGCTGTAGCGCCACTTGATGGCCGTGGCATGAACCCGCAAAGTCAGGACGTTTTACGCGTACTGCGCGAACCGTTCCTGTATCTCGGCCTCGCCGGGCTTGGGGTTATTTATGCCCTTACACTGTCTGGCTTGATCGGTGGCAAGCTTGATCGGCGCACCGCAGAGACCATGCGCTTTTGGACAATTTCATCCTGGCTTGCGCTCAGTGCCGCCATCGCAATCAACGCCTATCGGTCCTATAGCCAACAGGCATGGGGCAATTGGTGGTATTGGGACACAGCAGAAAACAGCCTGCTGTTGCCGTGGTTGATCGCAACCGCACTCATCCATTGCCGGGCCGTTCTTGAGAAAACCGAAACCCTTAAATTCTGGACCGCGTTTCTTGGTATATCCGCACTGGCACTTGGTTGGTTTGGTGTGTATCTGACGCGTTCTGATCTTTTCGGGCCCCCGGCTGAAACGCTTGTACAAAGCAGCAACAGCATCGCCCTTTTGCTTGGCTTTTGTGTCTTGTTTGCCGGGGCCTATTATCTGTTCTGGCGAAGTACAGAGCAAATGACAGAAACCCGGACATTCGGGCTTGTCTCGCGTGAAAGCGGCATGTTCTTAAACAGTGTCATATTGTCGCTTATTGCTGCTGTTGTTTTGATCGGGACCATCTATCCGCTGGTTCTGCGCTGGGTCAGCGGTGAAAACATTACGGTCGGCGCCCCGTTTTACGTCGAGGTCCTTGTACCCATCGTTGTACCCATGCTGTTCCTGATGGGATTTGCACCAACCGTGCGCTGGCGTCAGGATGAATTGTGGCTGATTGGCGGTCGGATGAAGCTGGCCGCCATCCTGTCCCTGATTATTGTTCTGTTTGTCTCGATCCGCTTTATCGAATTGCCCCCTGCACCGCTGATTGGTATCGGACTGGCGGGCTGGATTTTGACCGCATCGCTAAGTGATCTTTGGGCCCGGCTTTGGCACCAACCCGACCATGGTGAAAGCAAGTACCGCAACCTTCAACTGCTTGGTCCACGCTATATCAGCATGACCTTGGCCCATATCGGTTTGGCAGTTGTGATTGCCGGGGGTGCGGCCAGTAGTCTCTGGGAAGAACAAGTTGTCGTTTCCGCCCGTGCCGGGCAAAGCATTCAGGCTGGTCCCTATAACCTGCAATATGAAGGCGTTTCCCTTCTTGCCGGTGAAAACTACGCCACACGTCAGGCTACTTTTATCCTGTATCGCAATTCTCTTCCGGTTACGGAACTTTTCCCAGAAATCCGCTATTACCCGATCCGCGGTGTTGAAACACGCGAAGCGGGCATCTGGCATGGGCGCGATGGGGATTTACACGTCTCGGTCGGGGATCGTGCCGATGATGGCGGGCGGATTGTTTCGGTCCGTTTCCTGCCGATGATGCCATGGGTTTGGACCGGGATGATTTTGATGTTGATCGGTGGCAGCATTAGCATCCTTACACGCATATTCCTGCGCCTTCAGAAGACTGGAGTTTCCACTTCATGAGATTTTCGCTTGCTGTGATCCCACTGGTTCTGTTTGCGGCCCTTGCCGGGGTGTTTTTGCTTAATATCGACAAAGATGCATCTGTCGTCCCATCGGTTCTGATCGACAAACCGGCCCCGGATTTCTCATTGCCGCCCCTACCCGGTCGCGAAAATGGTTTGTCGCGCGCTGATCTGATCAAGGGTGAGGTATCTGTTCTGAATGTTTTTGCCAGTTGGTGCATTCCATGCCGGGCAGAACACCCATTGATCAAACGCCTGTCGCAAGAAGCCGGTGTTTCTGTCTTTGGCCTGAACTATAAGGAAAAAGACCCGCAGGACGGGGCCAAGTGGCTTGATGAGTTAGGCGACCCTTATCAGGCGGTCGGTATGGATCTGTCAGGGCGTACCGGGATTGATTTTGGGGTTTACGGTGTGCCGGAAACCTTCATCATCGATGGCACAGGACAGATCAGATACAAGCATGTAGGTCCGGTGACACCTGATGTGCTTGAAAAGGTTCTCCTGCCCAAAATCGCGGAGTTAAAAGGATGACCAAACGTCTGTTGATATTGATTGCCGGACTTGGGTTATTGCTGCCGTTTTTGGCAACGACACCCGCTTGGGCAGTTAATCCCGATGAAATGCTGACCAACCCCGTTCTTGAACAGCGTGCCCGTGACATCAGTCAGGAGCTGCGCTGTCTGGTCTGTCAAAACCAGTCCATTGATGATTCGGATGCCGAACTTGCCCGCGATCTTCGCATCCTTGTCCGCGAACGCCTGATCGCAGGGGATGAAAATGAAGAGGTCATTGACTATATCGTCGCACGCTATGGCGACTATGTATTGCTAAACCCGCCGCTGAAACCAGAAACCTATATCCTGTGGGCCAGCCCGGCCGTTCTGACTATTCTGGCTTTGCTGGCGGTCTTTGCATTCTATCGTCGCAAACACCGCGAAGCGAGTGGGACGACAGCATCCCTGTCGCGTGACGAACAGGACCGTCTTGACGAAATCCTTGGCACGTCCAAAGAAGACGGCAAGTCCTGATGAATTACCTGGCCCCGACATATAAACAATCCATCGGAGGTTTCCGGTGATTTGGATTGGTTTGTCTGTTCTGGCTGTGCTGGCCTCATCTGTCCTGTATGCGAGCTTGCCGAAAAGCAACGATCAAACGTTTTCAGTCCGCAGACTGGCGTTTGCGACAGCGCCTGTTGTCGCGGCCCTTGGCATTTATATATTGATTGGCAATCCGACCCTTCCCGCCCAGCCATATGCTGATCGCGCCGGTGAACGCAATCTTGCCGCCGCTGCTGCCGTGGCAGGCAATGTAACTGATCCAAACTACAAAACAGACCAACAGATCCGACGCCTGCTGGATCAAATTGTTCTCTCGCTTGAAGTTAATCCCCGTAACCTACAAGGGTGGATTGCCCTTGCACGTGGGTCTTTGCGTCTGGGAAATATCGAGCGCGCGGTTGCGGCCTTTGCGCAGGGCTATGCACTTTCGGGGCATAATCCGCTTCTGGCGATTGAATATGCCGATACCCGTATCACCGCACAGAACGGTCAGATTGACAGCACATCGCGCGATCTGGTTTTGCATGCCCTGGGCCAAATGCCCAACCATCTTCTTGCGCGTTACTATTATGGCATGATGCTAAAGCAAAATGACAAACCGCAGCAAGCGCTTCGGGTGTTACGGGATCTTTATCGTGACCTGCCCAAGGATGATCCACTGGGCAATGCCACTGCAACTGAAATCCAGTCCTTGCAAGCTAAAACAGACGCGCTTACAGACGCGCAATAAGGTCGTGCGTCACATCAGGCGGCGAACAGATACAAAATACCCAGAAGCCCGGTGACAACCATCAACAATGTCCCGCCCAGTGCAATCAGCTTCATGATTGGATGAAGCTGGGCCAGATCACTTTTCTGTTGTGTGGCGTTGTCCCCTGATCGATCTTCTTCAAACCGGCGCAAAGCTTCTTCGCCGCTCATTAGCGGCATTTTGATCCGGTCAAGAACCGTTCCCTGATCCGGATTTCGGTCCTGCACCTGATGGGGTTTGGATCGGGATTTTTCGGCGTCTTTGCCTGTCATGTATCAGATGCTTGGACTTAACGCTGCGCGGTCAGGCCACGATCACTATTCTGATCCTGTGGCTGATATGTTGGCCATTGTCCTGCCGCCAAAAGATCAAGCGATGGTGCTTCCTGCCCGAAACGGGACCGATACATCCAAAGATTGGCCATCACACGTTCGATGAACAAACGGGTTTCACGCGACGGGATGCTTTCAATGAAGTAAAGCGGATCGACGTTATCTTTCAGCGCCTTCTGCCAACGACCAAGGTTGCCGATGCCGCCATTATAGGCCGCCATCAATTGTAGAACCCCGTTATCAACACCGTTTTGTTCAAGCAAGTGATCAACATATTTCTGTCCAAGTGACAGGTTGATTTCCGGCTCATACAGTTCAGCCCGTTTGGCCCCACGATAGCGGGTATTGCCGATATAGCTTGCGGTTGCCGGCATCAATTGCATCAGACCACGCGCACCGGCATGGCTGCGGGCATCGGTGTTAAATCCTGATTCCTGACGCATGAATGCATAGATCAGGGCGCGGTCAACTTCATAGCCACCTTCTGGTGCCCATGGCGGAACCGGATAAAGCGCATTCACAAACACATCACCGGTCTTCTGCGCGATGTAGCTGCCCAAACGCATGGTAAGGGAGGCAAAGTTTGCGGTATCGGTCAGGGCCAAAACGGCACGGCGCAGCGAATCATCATCCTTGGCCGCAGCTTTACGTAATTCACGTTCGGCTTCGTCACGCTGACCAATTTGAAGCAACGCAAGCGACCGGCGACCATGCGGATCAAGCTTTAACTTGTTCGCGCGATTTCCATCAAGCTCAAGGTTATCCCAGTCAAAGACATCATCGCGACCAAGTGCCCGCATCGCAAGCTGACCATAGAACGAGCGCGGATATTCCGCAGCCCGGTTCAACATGGCATCGGCATCTTCAAATCGCCCCGCAGCCAAATCAATACGCCCGGCCCAGAACGCCCCTGCGGTTCGTGTCCAGCTTGAGGCATATTTATTGGTGCTAAGTGCAGCGAAATGCTGATGCGAGACATCCATTTTGCCCAGACGCCATGCGGTCAATCCGGCCGTCCAATGGGCTTGCGGCAAGTATTTACCCGACCGCTTGGCAGCTTCGCCAGCATATTTCAAAGCCAGATCCGGCTTGCCGAAATAATAATAGCCTGAGGCAATCGATGTGCGTGCCTGATCCTGTTCATAGGCATCAAACAGGCGTTTGGCTTCCTGGCTTTCAAGAACCTGCAACGCACCGGTCGGCCAGCCATCGCCAATGCGTTGACGAATACGACGCTTTAGCACCGACAGACGTGAACGTTGCTTCGATGTCAGGCTTTTGGTCGATTTATGGTAATAAGGCGTGATGTTTTCATAGTCATAGCCCGCACCCGAAACGTAATTGCCAACCGGCTTTTTCGGGTAGTTGGCCGAACCGCGGCGGGTCAGCGCAAGCTTGTAAATGCGCGACGCCTGCGGATGATCGGCATAGCTTGCCAACCAGTCTTTTAATTCTTTGTAGCGTGACCGATAAGCCGTCGGGTGCAGATAACGCTGCGCCAGAACATGGCCCATAAGCACTTCATCAGACAGGCGCGAAATCAGCCGGTCGGCGTCATCCCAGCGGCCCTGCTCCTGTACGGCAAAAATCTGCTCATACAGTTCGGCATCGCGATCAGAAAGTGGTTTGGGAATAAGGATCGATAATGCGTCATCCAGCTCAGGATTGCCCAAGGCCGCCTGTTCTTGCGTGTCTGCGACAGCAAGTGACGGCGCAGCCATGAATGCCATGACGCCAAATAACACGACAAAGAAACCCTGCCTTAGTGTGTTTCTCACACCCGGCAGGCTTGGTCTTATTGCTTCGATCAAAATCAGTATCCCCAACGAGGCTTTGGTTTTAAGCCGCGTGTTTATCCCGAAGCAGTTTGGTCTCGCAACCCGTTGCCTGCGGTGTTCCCCCCGGTGCAACGACATTGGTTATAACAGCAAGCACCGAAACCGCGAAATGATTTATCTGGAATCAACCACTTGTCATGATTGACTTTGACCCTGCCAGACGACTGCATATCACCCATGCGTACGCTAACTTTATCGCTAATTTGTTAAAGCTTTTGCGCAACCGCACGCAAATCACGCCAAGCAAGGCGTTTTTGTTCCGGGGTTCGCAGCAAATAAGCCGGATGGAACATCGCGGTCAGATCGGCCTTGGCACCGTCGCCAAAGACCATTTCCTTCCATGTCCCGCGAAGACGCGTGATACCGCGGTCTTCTTCCATCAGGGCCTTGGCAGAACTTCCGCCCAGACAAATAACAACCTTGGGGCTGATCAGTTCAAGATGACGGCGCACGAACGGCTCACATACGGCGATTTCTGCCGTTGTTGGCTGCCGATTTCCCGGCGGACGCCATGGCAATATATTGGTGATATAGACTTCTTCACGCGAAAGCCCGATGGATCGCAGCATCGCATCCAGAAGCTTTCCACTTGGCCCGACAAAAGGCTGCCCTTGGCGGTCTTCTTCTGCCCCGGGGGCTTCGCCAACCAGCACCAGCCTGGCTTCGACATTGCCATTGCCAAAGACGGTGTTGCTTGCAGACTTCTTAAGCGCGCAGCCTTCAAACTTCTCGATTGCGTCTTTTAACTCCGCAAGACTGGTTGCGGCAGCAGCCGCATCACGGGCCGACTGACGGGCTTCGTGTGGGGTATCTGAGAGTAAAAAGCCACCATCCGCACCGGGCGGCATCGGCACAGCCCCACTTGCTGGCGCAGCAGCAGGTCGCGCAGCAGGCGAAGGCGCAGGACCATTGCGGCTGGCACGCGGGTTAGGCGCGGCAAAGCCGGGACGGTTGGCGGCATTCCGGCTGAGGCTTTCTGACGCTTTGAAACGGTCAAGTGGCTCGTCGGCAATTGCCTCGTCCACACCCATTTCATATTGCCAAACAAGGGCCTCGAACGGGTCGAGCGTATTTATATCAAAATCTGTAATTGGTTTGCTCATCTACACAAAGGCGATGTAACTTGCACCGCAATTCGCATCACTGGCGTGTCTTTCACAGGACCATATACGATTATGGGTCCTTTACGCCAGAGTACAAACGCGACGCTGGTCATGACAATGGATTGTCAATCGATCCCATGATCGGTATAGCTTGATCCATTGCGATATATTTGAGAAATCAGGGCTTGGGCGAGACTCTGATCGGTGAATAAAGGCCTTTGACCAACGAACGGAAACAGTTCGACACGGTTAACGGCCCAAGGAGAGAGGCCAAATGGAACGCGAATCCATGGAATTTGACGTGGTCGTCGTAGGTGCCGGTGTGTCCGGTCTGTCGGCTGCCATTAAACTGATGCAACTCGCCCAGGAACAGGAAAAAGAGATCACCGTTTGTGTGGTTGAAAAGGGCTCCGAAGTCGGCGCCCATACCCTGTCTGGTGCCGTGATGGAGCCCCGCTCCATGAATGAACTTTTCCCGGACTGGAAAGAACGCGGTGCGCCGCTGAACGTTCCTGCCGGCAAGGACGAGTTCATAATGTTGAGCGAAACCGGCTCGCAGAAACTCCCGACCCCGCCGCAGATGCATAACAAAGGCAACTACATTGTCAGTCTTGGCAATGTCTGCCGTTGGCTTGGTGAACAGGCCGAAGCACTTGGCGTCGAAGTGTATCCGGGTTTTGCTGCTGCCGAAGTTCTGTTTAACGACGACGGTTCGGTCAAAGGGATTGCCACGGGGGATATGGGCCTGACGCGTGATGGCACGCCGGGTCCGAACCATGAACCGGGCATGGAACTTCATGCAAAATATACCTTCTTTGCCGAGGGCTGCCGTGGATCGCTTTCCGAACAGCTGATCAAGAAATTTGATCTGCGCAAGAATTCAGACCCGCAAACTTATGGCATCGGTATTAAGGAACTTTGGGAAGTTGATCCCGAAGTCCACAAAGAAGGCCTGATCCAGCATACAACCGGTTGGCCGCTTGATAAGGACACCTATGGCGGGTCGTTCCTGTATCATCTTGATAACAATCAGGTGGTTGTCGGTTTTGTCATCGGTCTGGATTACGAAAACCCGCATCTCAGCCCGTTTGATGAATTCCAGCGTTTCAAAACGCACCCGAAAATCCGCAAGATTTTCGAAAAAGGCCGTCGCATTTCATACGGCGCACGTGCGCTGAACGAAGGTGGCTTCCAGTCGATCCCGGATCTGGTTTTCCCCGGCGGATGCCTGATCGGTTGTTCGGCAGGCTTTATGAACGTGCCAAAAATCAAAGGATCGCACACCGCGATGAAGACCGGCATGCTGGCTGCCGAGGCCGCGTTCGAAGCCCTGACAGCGGACGAAGTCCCGGCACAGATGGACAGCTACCCGCAACGTCTAAAAGACAGCTGGGTTTATCCGGAACTGCACAAAGTGCGCAACATCCGCCCAAGCTTTGCCAAATGGGGCTTCTGGGGTGGTATGGCCTACAGTGCGGTTGATACCTATCTGTTGGGCGGCAAGGCACCGTGGACATTTAAAAACCATGCAGATCATTCCTGCCTGAAGCCTGCGTCCGAGATGCCAAAGATTGACTATCCGAAACCTGATGGCGTGGTCAGCTTTGACAAACTGTCGTCTGTCTTCCTGTCAAACACAAACCATGGTGAAGACCAGCCTGTGCATCTTACCCTTAAAGATGACAGCGTTCCGGTATCCACCAACCTTGTGGTCTATGACGGGCCAGAAGCCCGTTTCTGCCCGGCCGGGGTCTATGAGTTTGTCGAAGACGAAGACAAGGGTGGTCAACGCCTGCAGATCAATGCACAGAACTGCGTGCATTGTAAAACCTGCGACATCAAGGACCCGACCCAGAACATCGTCTGGGTTGTGCCCGAAGGTGGTGGCGGACCAAATTACCCGAACATGTAAGCCACCTGGCTTTCCTCATACAAAAAGACCCGCTATGTGCGGGTCTTTTTCTTTTGGTATGATGATTGGGATCAACCCATTCACAAATCATGTTTCCAAACAAAAGCCGTCTGAAAGTCCTATTCCCCTAAATCAGTTTTTCCTTGTGCATGCTGCAATCTCCGCGTTCAATGCCTTCCCCTTTTAAGCAGCGGTGAAGATGCTATGAAGATTGCAATCGTGACACTCGATGGTTTTAACGAACTTGACAGCTTTGTTGCCCTGTCGATTTTAAACTGGGCCAAGGCTGATGGTATCTGCGCTGAAATCACTGCACCGGGCGAGACCGTGACATCGATGAATGGCGTGACTGTCACCGCGCAAAAGCCCCTGTCATTTGTGAAAGATGCAGATGCGGTGATACTCGGCAGTGGCATTTATACCCGCGAGCATATCAATGATACGGCCATCACACGTGAACTGTTGCTTGATCCGGAACGCCAACTGATTGGTGCGCAATGTTCTGGCGTACTGTTCCTGTATCGTTTGGGGCTTCTGCCAGCGACCATCACCACCGACACGAAAACCCGCCCGATATTGGCCCGAACCGATGCCATCATCGAAGACCGGCCATTGGTTGCACAGGGCAACATCGTCACCAGTGGTGGCTGCCTGTCATCAAGCTATCTTGCCGGATGGTTCTTGGCCAAGGCCGTCGGATTGGACAAGGCAATGTCGATCCTTGAAACCGTCGCACCGGTTGGACAAAGGTCCCAATTTGGCAAACAGGCCCGTGAAATCATTAGCAAACAACTCGATATTCCGGCAAAGCGCCCGCTTTACTGCTAAGCAGCCCTCCTGCCTCAACCGCCAATTTCTGCGCTTTGGCAAATGTATATCGCATTCCATCTAACTTGCGCCGCGCTGCTTGTTGCAAATGCTTTGCCTTATAATTGCCGACTGAGTAGGCTAAACCCGAAATTCAATGTGGTGTTGATCAATCGTTGATGACACCGAACCCGAATTGCGGACGCAGGACAAGCCTTTGAAACGTCAACTGTTACAATTCATCATTCCGATGACGGCACTTGCTCTTTCGGCCTGTAGCTCTATGCCACAGCAGCCTGAACAAGTTGAATTCCAGTATCCGCAATCTGATGGGTTCTCGGGCAACTTCCTTGCCGGTAAAGCAGCCCAGATCGAAAGCCAGTCGAACTATGCCGCGCAATACTTGTTGCGCGCCCACGAACTTGATCCGGACAACGCCGAATTGCGCCGCCGCGCGTTTCTTGCCCTGATCAGCGATGGCCGCATCACCGATGCCACGGATATCGCGACACAGCTTCAGGCGGAAAACTCCGAAGACCTGTTCGCCGCCCTGACCGTGATGGATGCCGCCATCAGCGAAAATCGCTATCAGGATGCCATAGATGTCGTCGCAGCCCTTCCACAACGGGGCATTAACGCCCTGATCTCGCCTTTGGCGAAGGCGTGGCTTTATGCCGGATTAAACGCCCCGGAACAGGCATTGATTTCCCTTGATGAAATGCAGGGAAATGGTTCGCTTACCCCGCTTTCGGAATATCACCGTGGGTTAATTCTTGCCTATTTCGATGATCTGGATGGCGCTGAACGGGCGCTTGCCAGCGCCTATGGCGATCCGGCGGATGCACCATTACGTGCAGCCGAAGCCCTTGGCGCGGTGTATGAGCGTAAAGGGCAGGTTCAAAAAGCCGCCCTGCTTTATGCAAGCTATATGGACCGTCATCCACAATCACTTGCCATGCCATTCCATCTTGCCCGTCTTGAACGGGGTGAGCCGCCTTTGGCAACCATGCTGACCCCGGCGGCGGGTCTTGCCGAAGCCTATCTTGATATCGCGACCCTGCTTAGTCAGGAAAATGCAGTTGAACCATCCTTGTTGATGGCGCGCTATTCTCTTTCCCTGCGCCCCTATGACGATATCACCCGCCTTCTGGTTGGTGAAATCATGGAAATTCAGGGCCGGTTTAACACCGCAATTGACGTCTATGGTGCGATTCCCCATGCATCGCCGCACAGTTGGAATGCCCGCCTGCGCATTGCATCCAGTCTTGAGCAAATCGGGGAATCCGATAAAGCGATCAAGATCCTGCAAGACATGGTCGATGAACGTAAAGACCGCCCGGATGCCTTGATCCAGCTTGGCGATATCTTGCGCATTCAGGGCCAATACAGTGAAGCGGCCAGTGCCTATAACAAGGCGATTGAACGGTTGGGTGGCGATACGCTGGTTGGCTGGCGATTGCTATATCGCCGTGGCATTTCCCATGAACGGGCCGGCGATTGGAAAAAAGCCGAATCCGACTTCCTGCTTGCCCTCGAAATTGAACCGGAACAGCCTTATGTCCTGAATTATCTTGGATATAGCTGGGTTGATATGGGCATGAATTTCGATCAGGCCGAAGACATGCTTAAGCGCGCAGTCGAATTGCAACCTGATGACGGCTATATCGTCGACAGCCTTGGTTGGGTTTATTACAAACTCGGCCGGTTTGATGATGCGGTTGAACAGCTTGAAAAGGCAGTTGAACTGAAACCCGACGATCCGACGATCAATGATCATTTGGGCGACGCCTATTGGCAGATCGGGCGCTATCACGAAGCCCGTTTCCAGTGGCACCGTGCCCTTTCGTTCAATCCGACGACCGAACTGCGGACCACCGTAGAAGCCAAAATCAATGGTCAGGTGCCAAGTGTCGCACCAACTGTCGTGAACTGACCACTTCGGGAAGAAACACCATGTCTGCGACCTATAGCGAACAGGCACCGGCCAAGATCAATCTGTTCCTTCATGTCACCGGCAAACGCGGCGATGGCTACCATCTTTTGGAAAGCCTTGTCTGCTTTACCGCTGTTGGCGATGTACTTACCGGTGAGCTTCGCGAAGACGGCATCGTAACCTTGACCATCACGGGGCCTATGGCGGCTGGCCTGTCGCTTGATGACACCAATGACAATCTGGTGGTCCGCGCTGCACATCTTCTTCAGCAAGAAACCCAAACCACCCTTGGCGCTGATCTTATCCTTGATAAGCGCCTGCCGATTGCATCGGGCATCGGGGGCGGTTCGGCCGATGCGGCGGCAGCAATCCGGCTTTTATGCGATATGTGGAAGCTTGATCTTGCCCCCGCAACGTTGTCGCGCATTGCGCTATCCTTGGGGGCTGATGTTCCGGTTTGCCTTCATGGTCAGACATGCTTGATGTCGGGAATCGGCGATGAGTTAACCGACCTTGCCGATTTGCCACCAATCCCGATCCTTTTGATCAATCCGGGCAAGGCGGTTTCGACACCTGAAATTTTCAAAGCCCGCGAAGACGAAGATTTCAGCCAAACGGGACTTTGGAACATTGATCAGGAATTTAACAGTGGTGCGGCCCTTGCCGATGCGCTTTCGGACTGCGGAAATGATCTGACATTACCTGCCACCGGGATCCTTCCAGAAATTTGTGACGTGCTCAATGCACTGGCCCGCGAGGAAGGGTGTCTTTTGGCAAGAATGTCTGGCAGCGGTGCGACCTGCTTTGGCATTTATGACACCACAGAGCAGGCTGAACGTGCGGCAAATGCTATTGCGCAGGCCAGTCCGGACTGGTGGATTTCGCCGACACAAATCCTGTGTCAGGAGGCCCGCACACTGTCAAATATCGGTGCTTCATTCCCAGACTGAACACTGAACAAAAAAACCTTCAAATAGAGGGTTGCGCTCTGGCGAAGGTAACGCTATTTTCCGCGCCACGCACGCTGATGGGGCGTGGCCAAGTGGTAAGGCATCGGTTTTTGGTATCGTGTACCGTAGGTTCGAATCCTACCGCCCCAGCCAAAACAAACCGCTTTGAGGTTTTTTCCTCAAAGCGGTTTTCTTTTTTCCGTCTCACGATGTTATTTCTATCGCGGCCCGCTTATCAAAATACGCGGGCCCTACGCACAATTGGGCGTTAACTTTCGTCTTCTGAATACATCCGGATGGTATCACGGCCCGCCTGTTTGGCTTCATACATCGCAATATCCGCGCGTGACACCAACTTATCAATTGTGTCTTCAGGCCCGGCAATTCCAAGCCCGACACTAAGGGTAAGCTTCACCTCGACATCCTGTGCGTGGAAATCGGATTGACGCATACGGTCGGTCAACCGTTTGAGATATTTAAGCGCGCCTGCGGCCTTCGTTTCAGGCATCAAAATCAGGAATTCTTCCCCGCCCCAACGTGCAATCACGTCGGTATCGCGCATCATTTCAGCCGACACTTTGGCAAAAAGCTTCAGCGCATCATCACCGGTGTCATGACCATAACTGTCGTTAAGGTCCTTGAAATTATCGAAATCAAGCAAGGCAACAACAAGTGACTTGTTATAGCGTTTTACCCGTTCCAATTCAGCCCGCAGGCAGTTTTCCATGTGACGGCGGTTAAACAGCCCGGTCAAAGGATCAAGTGTCGCAAGACGTTCCAATTCTGCACGGGTTGTTTCCAACTCACGCCAATCACGTGTGCGGGCAATTTCGTGGCCCAGCCATGCGGCGAACAATCGGACAAGCTCGATATCCTGCCCGGTAAATTTGCGTGTCGGTGTCGGGCTTGAGAAGTTTAACGTTCCGTATCGTTCACCATCGGTCACAATCGGGGCACCAAGATAGGCTTCTAGCCCGAAATTCTTGTAACACGGGTGGGTTTGAATTTCGCTTTGTGCAACATGGTGGAAGCCCCGCACATCATCGGCTTTGACCACATGACTGCAATAGGTGTCACCAAGATCAAAGCTCATGCCCGGTGTCAGGGCATTTTCAGGATGTATGGCCTGCTGAACTTCATATTGGTCATCTGTGATTTTGCTAAAAATGCCAATCGGCAACCCAAAATGCCTGGTTCCGAGTTTCAAAATTGCATCAACACGCTGTTCAAAGTTCAGGGCCCGAGACGAGGTTATTTCATGGAGTTGGTTCAGCGCACTTTCCGCCGCCGTCTGGCGCGAAACATCCGTGATCATGCCAAAGAAATAGACCGTGCCGTCTTCGGTCTTTCGAATAACCCCCGAAACTGTTGCTCCGTCAAACACCGATCCGTCCTTGCGGCGATAGCGCACGACATACCGTTCGCCAAAGCCCTCTGCCACCTCGTTATTGTAGCGGGATTTTCCAAGTTCTTCGAAATCAGCCGGATCATCAAAAAGGATGCGGGTTTCCTGACCTAACAGCTCACCCTCGTCATAGCCGAAAAAGTCCGATGCGAGGCCGTTGGTCGCAACCACCTTGCGATCCTGATCCACCACCAGCACAGCAGCATCGATATGCTCAAACAGCTGGGCCATTTCCAGTCCCAGATTTGCAAAATCAAAATGTTGCTTGGTTTCTAATTCGCTAGACATTTCTGCACCCAATCCCTGAAAGGTGATCTGATCGCGATTGTACGCGCCATAATCACACCTTTATTATCAGCTTCTTAATTAACGATTACTGCAATCGGTCTTTTAAGATTAAACACATCTCATACCATCGCATAGGGCAATTCCACGTTCGCGCAATTAATTTAAAGCCCCTGCCCTTAACCCCAATGCACTCACCCGATCATCGCTGCGCAAAGTGCCCGAACCCGGTCTGGATCAACCCGCGTTCGGCCTTCGTCTTCCGGCGAAATTTGGTTGGTGACTTTGCATGAAGCGTGCAGTTCGTGGCCACCGGTTGCGCACAAGATATCTTGCGCATTGGCGGCATTGATCCCGGCCCCCGGTAAAATAGCGATACGTCCCTGTGCAATCGCGACCAGTTGCGCAAGCTGAGTGTGCCCGCTTTGGGCATCCGGCGCACCACCGCTGGTCAGGATACGATCAAACCCCAAGTCAATTGCCTGTGAAAGTGCCTGTGCCTGATCTGCGACCTGATCAAAGGCACGGTGCAAGGTTGTCTGCAAACCAGAACACTCTTCCAACAGACTTTGCAAGGCATCGACATCAAGCCCACCGGCACCATCACATGCCCCAAACACAACGCCTGCCGCACCGTGATCGCGCGCACACGCAATTTCGCGTTTCATGATCGACAGCTCATCAGCGTGATAGTAGAAGTTTCCCGGCCGCGGTCGGATCATGACCATACAAGGTGCGGCAATATCGCCGATACGTTCCATCGCACCGGGTGACGGCGTTAAGCCGCCAAGTGCCAATGCAGAACAATATTCAATCCGCCCAGCCCCGGCTTTGGTCGCGATTTGGGCGTCTTTGAAACTTTCAACACAGACTTCAAGCAAAGGTTGGGATTGCAGTTCTGCTTTGTTTTGCGTGGCCATTCTATTTTGCAGCCCCGTGCAAGGGTTGATTGATCGCCGAATGAAGCATGGCAGCGCCCCGAAGGCCGCCATCACCAGCATGGACGCCCGGAACAACCAACGGCGCGTCATAGCGCCCCAAAACGCGCTTACACACCAATGCATCAATCTGCGCAATGATGACATGCTCGGATGCCATCCCGCCACCAACCGGCACACAATCGGGATCAAGCACATTGATCATTAAGGCAAGTTCACGCGCCACCAGTTCACAATATATTTCGACTGCACGGGCAGCAAAGGTATCCCCGGCCCGCCAGGCATCCGTGATGTCAAAGCTGGTAAGTCGGTTGCCGCTGATCTGGGCATGAATGTTTTCAAGACCGCGCGCGCCCCCCCATGCATCAAGACACCCGGTCTGCCCGCAACCGCAGGCAACCGGTGCAAGACCGGACCGAATGAGCGTTCCTGTCACGTCATTCCCGTGGCCCCATTCGCCGCGCACACCGCTTTTGCCGCCAATAAACTGCTTATCAACAACGATCCCGCCACCAACGCCCGTCCCCAGGATGATCGCAAAAACCGTCTGGGCATCTTTGGCCGCCCCGCTTAAGGCTTCGGCAAGGGCGAAACAATCGGCGTCATTCTCCACAAGAACCTTACGGTTCAGGATTTTGGAAAGTTCTGATGCCAACGGCCATCCCATGATGGCGGGAATATTGGCGGAAATGACCGCGCCATTTTGCGGATCAACAGCCCCGGCAAAACTGATACCAATATCCGGGCGCACATCAAATTCGCGATCAGCTTCGCCCAGCACATCAGAAATAACAGCAACAAACGCATCACGATTGTCTTTTGGCGTCGGTGTTTTACTGTGAAGCAGGATTTCCCCATCATCACTAAAAACGCCGAACTCGATCTTTGATCCGCCGATATCAAAGGCATATTGCATGTTGCTTACCCCATCATCCTGATTGATATGGGGATACACCAGCCTGACCGCTGCGGCAAAAGGAAACGGCACCTGCCCATTTGGACAGGTGCCGTTTTCAGATATCTTTTAGGCTTGGAACTTATTTGCGCAAACGTGCTGCCAAGTCATCATATTCCGGCATTTTATCAACCGGGCCAAGGGCGGTAATGGTTGGCTTGCCATCCAACAGCGCCTTGCCTGCACGGCGCACGCTTTCAATGTCGACAGCATCGACCTTGGCGACGATTTCTTCCATGCTTTGCGGGCGTCCGAAAATCTGGATCTGACGGGCAAGCGTTTCACAGCGACCGGAATTGCTTTCCATTGCCATGACAACCGATGCCTTGAGCTGCGCACGCGCACGGGTGACTTCTTCTTCTGTCAGATCATCTGTCGCACGAACAAGTTCGTCACACATGACCGGCATCAGTTCGCCAATGTCATTGGCCCCCGTACCGGCATAGATCGAAAACAGCCCGCCATCGACATAGTGCGAGGAGAAACTATAAACCGAATAAACCAGACCACGCTTTTCGCGGATTTCCTGGAACAGACGCGATGACATGCCACCACCCAGCAAAGTGTTGAACACTTGCAGGTCAAAGAAGCTGTCATGCGTATAGGAAACCGTCGGCAAGCCCATGATCACGTGAACCTGCTCAAGTTTACGGTTCTCGATCCGGCTGCCGCCTTCGTATTTCAAAGGCTCGATCTCATGGTCTTCATGCGCCGGAAGACTGTCGAACTTTTCCGCAACCATATCGACGATGCGTTGATGTTCGACTTTCCCCGATGCAGAAAACACCATGTTGTTCGGGCTATATCGGCGTGACATGAAATCAAACAAATGATCGCGTGACAGCGAAGATACATTTTCCGGGCTTCCCAGAATCGAACGGCCCAATGCCTGATCTGGCAGGGCCGTTTCCTGGAAATAATCGAAAATGATATCGTCTGGCGTGTCGTTGGCCTGACCGATTTCTTGCAGAATCACCTGACGTTCGCGTTCAAGTTCCTTCGCATCCAGGGTCGAATGCTGAAGGATGTCGGCGATCACATCAATTGCCAGTTCCTGATCTTCATGCAGGACCTTGCAGTAATATGCGGTATTTTCGCGCGAGGTATAGGCATTCATCTGTCCGCCGACAGACTCGATTTCCTCGGAAATCTGCAATGCCGAACGACGACGCGTGCCCTTAAAGGCCATATGTTCAAGCATATGAGAAATGCCGTTGATATCAGGCGTCTCGTTACGCGCGCCGACTTCAACCCAACTTCCCAAGGCCACAGATTCGACATGGTCAAGACGATCCGTTGCGACCGTCATCCCATTGTCAAGCTTGGTAAGCTCGACTGTCATATAGCAGTACTCCTGTTTTTCACATCATGCCTTTTATCTGATTGGCGTTCAGGCCGCACGCCGATTTTTCCGGACATGCGCCATCAATTTCGCCACATCATTGGACATGGGTTCGACCTTTTCTGGTCGGTCATATAGATCAGAAAGACGCGGCGGCAAGTCCGGGTAAATACCCGAGGCCTGTTTTACCGCATCGGGGAATTTTGCTGGATGTGCTGTTGCCAGTGCGACCATCGGAACAGATGTATCACGGTTGCATTCACGTCCCGAAACAATCCCGATCACGGAATGCGGATCAACCAGCTCGCCACTGGTTTCCAGGATATCCTTGATCGCGGCCCGGGTCTGGTCATCATCAAGACGATAGCCATCGAAATGTTCCCGTGCGCGGGCGAA
The DNA here is from genome assembly GCF_040218635.1 of Thalassospira sp. Classification (GTDB taxonomy): domain Bacteria; phylum Pseudomonadota; class Alphaproteobacteria; order Rhodospirillales; family Thalassospiraceae; genus Thalassospira. Next base: position 304,702 of record NZ_JAVJRB010000009.1, on the reverse strand, counting down.
CTGCCCTTGCGACATTTCCATAACCCCGGTTTCGCGGAACTTGGTCAGCATGTCGGCAATTGCCAGACCATCACGGTCATACAGATCAAACATCAAACGTTCAAAGTTCGAGCTGACCTGAATGTCCATCGACGGGCTAAGCGACGGCTCAACGCCTTCCATCTTCATCACACCGGTCTCGAAAAAACGGGCAAGGATGTCATTGCGGTTGGCCCCAACCACAAACTGCTTGATCGGAAGGCCCATCTGCATCGCGGCATACCCGGCATAGACATTGCCAAAGTTACCCGACGGAACCGAAAACGAAATTTCGCGTTCTGGCGAACCAAGCTGCGCGCCGGCCCAGAAGTAATACGCGATCTGGCACATGATACGCGCCCAGTTGATCGAGTTTACCGCCGACAGGCCAACTTCATCGCGGAAGCCATGATCATTGAACAGCGCCTTGACCAGATCCTGACAATCGTCAAACGATCCCTCAACAGCAAGGTTATGCACATTGTCCGACAGAATGGTCGTCATCTGGCGACGCTGAACTTCGGAAACCCGACCTTTGGGATGCAGGATGAAGATGTCGATATTTGCCCGGTCACGGCAGGCCTCAATTGCAGCCGATCCGGTATCACCGGATGTCGCACCAACAATCGTGATGCGTTCACCGCGTTTGGCCAGAACATGGTCGAACAAACGACCAACCACCTGAAGCGCATAATCCTTGAACGCAAGCGTCGGACCATGGAACAGTTCCATCACCCAGTCATTCGCGCCAAGCTGTTTTAGCGGTGCGACGGCCTTATGATCGAAACCGTTATAGGTCTCATCAAGAATGGCTTTCAGGGCATCGTCGTCAACGGTCCCGGCAACAAACGGCTGGATCACTTTGAAAGCGACTTCTGCGTAGGTCAGAGTTCGCAGCGCACGGATATCGTCCTTGGAAAAGGTTGGCCATGTTTCGGGAACATAAAGCCCCCCGTCACGGGCCAGACCGGCAAGAAGAACTTCATCGAACTGCAAAACGGGGGCGCTTCCCCGCGTGCTGACATAGCGCACTAGACCTGCTCCTGAATTAGGCGATTACCAGTTCCGTGCATTCGCGCCCAAAAGGCAGCAAAACACACTCCAACGCCTGAGTTAGTGAGGGGAAGTGGGGATATAGTCAAGGGGCAATCAAACAAGCCTGCCGTGCGATACGCATTATCGCGCAAGCACATGATCAAGTCGGCGATGATACCGGCCTAATCATCGACAGAAATGCCATGCTCCTTAAGCTTTGCCTCGGCAATCGCCGCGCGGCGCACCACAGTGCGATAGTTCCCAAGCAGGATTCGCAAAATTGCTTTGATGAAGCGATCAGAACCCGACATTTTCTTTTCAAATGTCTGTCGGCTAACCGCGATCAGGACCGTGCGTTCTGTTGCACGTGCAGATGCCATACGCGGTTGGTTATCAACAAGGGCAAGCTCGCCAAACAGGCCGCCGGCTTCAATCGTGCCAAGAATGACCTCTTCTTCCCCGTTCAGGGTTTTAAAGACTTCAACCTTGCCTTCTTGCACAACATACGCAGCATTCCCCGGTTTTCCTTCCCGGAAAATAACCTGATCTATGGCATAGACCTGCCGGTCCATGACCTTCTTGTTACCGTCGGTTATTCCCATATGACTGTAGCGCCTATGAAGACTGAAACGGGATGCTATCCTGTATAACCACTTATCATCGCACGAAAAACATGGATCCCGAACCAACTGATGCTAGCAGATTACCGCCGTCATTCAATTGGTTTTACTGTCCATACCTGCTCAACATATGTGCCTTGAACGCATCGACGCCAAGAACTTTACCGGTTGCGGCCTGCAATATCTCGTCGGTCGACTTGCTCGAAGCCTGACTATGAATGTTTGTGCCGAGCCAGCCCATCAATGGGCTAAAATCACCACGTGACAAAGCAGCCGGAATTTCAGGTTTGGCATCCTTGGCGGCGGCAAAGATCTGTGCCGCTGCCATTGCCCCCAATGTGTAGGTCGGGAAATAGCCCCAAGCACCAGACGGCCAATGGATATCCTGCATACAGCCATTCCGGTCATCCGATGGCGTAATACCGAGAAGCTTTTCCATCATCTCGTTCCAGGCACCTGGAAGATCAGAAAGCTTCATATCGCCTTCGATCAGGGCGCGCTCCAGCCGGTAACGCAAAATCACATGCGCCGGATAGGTTACTTCATCCGCATCAACCCGGATCAGACCGGGTTCAACGCGGGTATAAAGACGGTGAAGGTTCGTCGCATTCCACGCACGATCATCGCCACCGAATGCCTGTTTGAAGACAGGGCCTGCATACGTCAGGAATTCTTCAGACCGACAGGCCTGCATTTCAACCAGCAGAGACTGGCTTTCATGCATGGTCATGCCACGCGCCTTGCCTACCAGCTGGTTCCGCCAGGCTTTTGGCAATCCACGTTCATACATGGCATGCCCTGTTTCGTGCAGAACGCCCATGATGGCGGATGTGAAATCATTTTCGTCATAGCGGGTCGTGATGCGGACATCATCGGGAATGCCGCCACAGAACGGATGGTGCGAAATATCCAGACGGCCATGGTCGAAATCGAACCCGACCGCCTTCATCAAATCAAGCCCGACCTTGTTCTGCGTTTCAATCGGAAACGGACCAACCGGTGATATCGGCTTATCTTCCGACTTCTGGCGCTCGATCACCTCGGCTGTGAAATCAGGCAAAAAGCCTTCCAGTTCAGCAAACAGAGTATCGATGCGTTCAGATCGCATCATCGGATCATATTGATCCAGAAGCGCATCATAAACCGATGAGCCAAGGGCTTCGGCCTTGGCTTGACCTGCTTCAATCGACAGATCAAGGACTTCCTGCAATTTTGGCAGCAGACCTTTGAAGTCATTTTCTGCCCGTGCGGTCCGCCATGCAACTTCGCAACTGGTTTCCGCGCGTGACATTTTTTCAACCAGATCTGCCGGAACGGCGGTGCCATGCACCCAGCCACGTTTCATCTCAGACAGGTTGGCTTTCTGCCAATCATCAAGACTTTCGCTTTCAGCAGCATCAAGAAGGTCGCCCATCTCGGGGGCATTGACCAGTTCGTTATGCAGGACGCTGAGCGTCGCAAGCTGTTCCGAGCGCGCATCTGCCCCGCCATCTGGCATGATGGCCGCCATGTCCCAATGCAACATCTCGCCGATGTTTGACAGAACACTCATACGGCGGAAACGGGCTTCGAGCTTTTCATAAGCTTGTGTCATCGGGACTCCTGCGCGACCGGGATGCCCCATCGCATTTAATCATTCGGACCAAATCATCAGGATAGCTTCTTCTGCCAGCCATCCTGACGGCTTTGTAACAATGGTGTTTGCGTCTTATGCAGACTTCTTTGAGTGCCCATCATCTGATTTATCGTCATTCGGACGACGATGGTAGAGCACAAACATCACAATCAGCGTCAAGGCGAGGCTGTACCATGTGATGGCATATTCGAGATGACTGTTGGGAAGTTTGACCTTGGCCTGTCCGCCAATTGGCAATCCACCGGGGACGGCCGTGTCATCAAGTTCCAGATAATAAGCGCTTGCAAGTTCAGCGCCGCTATCTTCCGCCATATGGTCTACATCGACATAGAACCACTGATTTTTCAGGGGATCATTTTCCGGCTGCGCCCAATGCTTTTCTCGGGGCAGGCGCAAAACACCGGTAACGTGAACCGGACCTTCAATCAGGCTATCAGGGCGGGTCGCAGGATCACGGTAATCGGCTGGCACCCAACCACGATTGACCAGAATGATACGCCCATCTTCCTGTTCAAGCGGGGTGATCAATTGAAAACCGACATTGCCACGCTGTGTGCGCGCCATCAGGTATTTTTCCTGATCGTTCAAATAATGCCCGTCCGCATAAGCTGCGCGAAAGTCGATTTCCGGATCAAGGACGGTGTCTGTTGGCACCGCAATTGGCGGCAGCTCCGCCTGTGCCTGACGTTGCTCAATCAGATCCTGCTTCCAGAATAACCTGTCCACCTGCCAAGAGCCGAGCCCCAACAGGATAATCAAAGACAACCCGGCGCAGATTTTCATCGCCAGACTAGGGCGCGTGATGAGAAGTGACATAAATTGAAATCAGTCCTGTTCGGATGTCGATCGATGACGAAATTGCAGCGCCACCATGAGACCTTTTAACGGTCTAAGCAAGATCAGTGTGACGCCGACAATCACCGGCCCCCACACCAACGCGTGTAGCCACAGTGGCGGCATATAGGCCATTTCGACCCAAAGTGCCATGGGCACCACAAGAAATCCGAGAATAAAGATAATAAAAACAGCCGGACCGTCGCCGGTATCATGCCCGCGTAAATCCAATCCGCAGACATCACAGTTTTCCCGAACGGTCAAATAGCCCGAAAACAGCTTTCCCCCACCGCAGCGGGGACATTTGCATGCCAACCCGGTACGAATGGGGGAAAGGTTTGGATAAAAATCATCCATGATCTTGGTCCCGAAAAATCGGGTCAGACCGGCTTATTCGCCGCCCCAGATATACACTGCGAAGAACAGGAACAACCAGACAACGTCAACGAAGTGCCAGTACCAAGCTGCTGCTTCAAGACCGAAATGCTGTTTGGCATCAAAGCCATCCTTCATCGCACGGACCAAACAAACAGCCAGGAACACCGTTCCGACAAACACATGGAAACCGTGGAAACCGGTCGCCATGTAGAAGGTCGAAGAATAAATGTTGTCGGCAAAGCCAAACGCAGCATGGCTGTATTCGTACATCTGCAGGAACAGGAAGATGATGCCAAGGCCAACGGTCAGCGCCAGCCCCTGTACCAGATCCTTTTTCTTGCCTTCAAGGCACCCGTGATGCGCCCATGTCAGGGTACAACCCGACAGCAGCAAGATCAGGGTGTTGAGGAACGGCAAATCCCACGGATCAAGAACTTCTACCCCTGCAGGCGGCCATTCGGTCACACCCGGGCTAAAGATCACGAACGCGTTGTGGAAGAACGCCCAGAAGAAGGCAACAAAGAACATTACCTCGGATGCGATGAACAACGACATCCCATAACGCAGACCGATCTGAACGACCTTGTTATGGTAAATCTTTGACTCGGCAATAACATTGCCCCACCAACGGAACATCACAAACAGGATGCCCGCAATGCCGATCCCTGCCAGCCAAAAATCAGCCGGCGCACGGTCCGAATGCATGAACATGACCATGCCACCGGTAAACAGACCTGCCGCAGTTGCAGCCACCAACGGCCACGGGCTTGGATCTACCAGGTGGAACGGATGTTTCTGAGCATGATCACTCATTCCTTGTCCCCCTCAATCTTAAAAAAAGAAACTCAAGTACGTTTTATTAAACGGAGTTAACAGACCACCAGATGGTGAACTGTCAGCCTCCCTGATCTTCGTTCCCGTCCACAACTTCAACCGATGCCTCGGACTTGAAGAAGGTGTAGGACAGGGTAATTGTCTTTACGTCGCGGGTATTCATGTCTTCGGCAATGGCAGGATCAACATAGAAGCTGACCGGCATGTCAACGCGCTGTCCCGGTTGAAGGGTTTGCTCGTCAAAACAGAAACACGCGATCTTGCTGAAATACTGACCGGCCTTAAGGGGTGTAACGTTATAAACCGCCTGTCCCGTAATCGGATGGACAGACATATTTTCCGCCATGTAATGCGCCAGATTATCTTCACCAAGGCGAACCGTAATCTCGCGCTGTTCTGGCTTAAACTGCCAGTTCAGGCCGGAATTAACATCCGCATTGAACCGGATCTTGATGGTTTTTTCAGACACCGCGGTCGGCGCTTGCGCTGCAACCTGGGTCGTGCCGCCAAATCCGGTAACCTGACAGAACAGTTTATAAAGCGGCACAGACGCATAGGCCATTCCAACCATACCGCCGACAACGACAACACAGCTCAACAAGACACGCTTGTTCTGTGCTTTCATTTTGTCTATGCGCGATTGATCAGCCATGGCGTCCTAGCTCATCTTCAAAATTGTGATCGCAAAGAACAGAACGGCCAATCCACCAAGGATAACCAGAAACACCCTGTTCTTCTTTTTACGTTGGGCCAGAAATGCCGCGAGCTCGGCCTTGTTCTGCTCTGCCTGTTCGCTCATGCCATAAATCCAACCAACCAAACATCCGCAACCATCGCCCCGAACAGGACAAACAGATACAGAATGGAATATCCAAACATCTTGTGCGGTGCGCGTTCTTCAGCATTGCGCAAAACACGAACCGCATGGCGCAAGAACCACAGTCCGGTAAGAACCGCTGTCACACCATAAAAGACACCAAGCAATCCGGTCGCAACCGGCACCAAAGTAACTGGCAAAAGCAGAATGGTATAAATGAGCATCTGCTTTTTGGTTGCCGCTTCACCGGCAACAACCGGCATCATCGGAACCCCGACCTTGGCGTAATCCCCGCAACGGAACAGGGCCAGCGCCCAGAAATGCGGCGGTGTCCACATAAAGATAATCATAAACAGCGCGATTGAATTGATATCAATCCCGCCCGTCACCGACGCCCAGCCGATCATCGGGGGAAAAGCCCCGGCGGCACCGCCAATGACGATATTCTGTGGTGTGCTGCGCTTAAGCCACATGGTGTAAACGAAAACGTAAAACGCAATCGAAACAGCCAGCAAAACCGCAGCCGCAATATTGATGGCAACCGCCATCACAGTGACCGAAACAATCGACAGGGCAATGCCAAGTGACAGTGCCTCTTCGGCCTGCACGCGCCCTGCCGGAATCGGCCGGTTTTGAGTTCGTTTCATGTGGATGTCGATATCTCGGTCATACCACATGTTAATCGACGCCGCCGCGCCACTGGCAACTGCAATACAGGCGATTGCGACGAGTCCCAGGAACGGATGAATTGATCCTGGTGCAATCAACAGACCCACAGCACCGGTAAAGACGACCAAGGTCATCACACCGGGTTTAAGCAGCGCAATATAGTCACGCACCTCCGAAATCGGGAGTTTTGCGATGTCTTCAAGCGCAAGGGTCTGGTTGGCAACCTGCTTGGTCATAGAAATCTGGTCTTCTCTTTTTGGGGCGGTAAGGCGCCCCCCGCAAGACAGTCCTGCGGGGGACTTAAACCAGGATCACTTACTTGATACGCGGCAGTTCGTCAAAGGTATGGAACGGCGGCGGCGAGCTGACGGTCCATTCCAACGTATCTGCACCTTCGCCATATGGATTTGCTTCGGCCTTCTTGCCACGGATGAAGGCATGTGCCACCACACCAAGGAAGAAGATGGTCGATGCGAATGAAAGATACGCACCGTAAGACGAAACAAGGTTCCAACCAGCAAACGCATCCGGGTAGTCAGCATAACGACGTGGCATGCCGGCAAGACCCAGGAAGTGCTGCGGGAAGAAGGTCAGGTTAACGCCGATGAAGAAGAGCCAGAAGTGGATCTTCGCACCAAGATCGGAAATCTCGTAACCCGACATTTTGCTGAACCAGTAATAGAAGCCAGCAAAGATCGAGAAGATGGCGCCAAGTGACAGAACGTAGTGGAAGTGAGCCACAACGAAATAGGTGTCATGCAACGGCAAATCCATGCCCGAGTTCGCCAAAATCACACCTGTCACACCGCCCACAGTAAACAGGAAGATAAAGCCGATTGCCCAAAGCATCGGAGCACGCAAGGTGATCGAACCACCCCACATGGTCGCAATCCACGAGAAGATTTTAACCCCGGTCGGAACCGCAATCACCATCGTCGCCGCGGTGAAGTATGCGCGGGTATCAACGTCCAAGCCCACCGTATACATGTGGTGCGCCCAAACGATGAAGCCGACAACACCAATTGCCACCATCGCATATGCCATCCCGAGATAGCCAAAGACCGGCTTGCGCGAGAAGGTAGAGATGATGTGACTGACGATGCCAAAGCCCGGCAGGATCATGATGTAAACTTCAGGATGACCAAAGAACCAGAACAGGTGCTGATACAGGATCGGGTCACCGCCACCGGCCGGATTAAAGAAGTCCGTGCCAAAGTTACGGTCGGTCAGAAGCATGGTGATCGCGCCACCCAGAACCGGCACAGCCAGCAAAAGCAGGAATGCCGTTACCAGCATTGCCCATGCAAACAGCGGCATTTTATGCAGGGTCATACCCGGCGCGCGCATGTTAAAGATGGTCGTGATGAAGTTCACCGCGCCAAGGATCGAGCTTGCACCGGCAAGGTGCAGCGCAAAGATCGCAAGGTCAACCGATGCATCAGGATGGCCAAGGACGCCTGAAAGCGGCGGATAAACCGTCCATCCGGTCCCGGCACCGCTGCCAACAACAGCAGACAGCAGCAACAGGATGAAGGCCGGAACGATCAGCCAGAACGAAATATTGTTCAGACGCGGGAACGCCATGTCCGGCGCACCGATCATGATCGGTACGAACCAGTTGCCAAAACCGCCAATCATGGCTGGCATGACAACAAAGAACACCATGATCATGCCGTGCGCGGTCACAAGCACGTTGAAGAATTGGGGATCCTCAATGACCTGTGTTCCCGGATGTGCCAGTTCCATACGGAACCAGACCGAAAACGCGCCGCCAATCAGACCGGCAACCACAGAGAAAATAAGATAAAGCGTCCCGATGTCTTTATGGTTGGTTGACAGGAACCAACGGGTAAAGAAGCCGGGGGTATGATCGTGATCGTGTGTATCAGCGTGAGCCATTAATCTCTCCCTCACTCTGCCGATGCCACGGAAACCGAAGACGGCAAGTCAGCTGATGCGAACTGTTCTTGTGCCTTGGCGACCCAGGCTTCGTATTCTTCCATGGTAACAGCTTTGACTGCGATCGGCATATAGGCGTGGTTCACACCACACAGCTCCGAACACTGACCATAGAAGGTTGTACCGGCATATTCACCCGGAATGCGGGTCCAGGTTTCGTTCAGTCGGCCCGGCACTGCATCAAGTTTGATGAACAGCGATGGCATGGCCCAGTTATGGATCACGTCATCGGACGTCATGATCAGACGAATGTTCTGGTCAACCGGCAGGACAACGGGATTGTCCACATCCAGCAAACGCATTTTGCCTTCGGCAACGGCCGTTTCCTGGTCGATCATCAAAGAATCGAACGTGAAATTGCCATGATCAGGATATTCGTAAGTCCAGTACCATTGCTTGCCGATAATCTTGAGCGTCATATCGGCATCTTCGACACGGTCTGCAAAATACAGCAGACGGAACGACGGGATCGCAATAACAAGAAGAATAAGGACCGGAACAACCGTCCAGACCACTTCAAGAAGGGTATGGTGGGTTGTCTTTGACGGTACCGGATTGCGCTTCGCGCTGAAGCGATAAAGCACATAAAGCAGCAAAAACAGAACGATCACAGTAATGATCGCCATCATCCACGTCACGAGATTAAAAAATTTCTGGCCTTCAACAGCCACAGGCGAAACCGGATCCTGCAGCCCAAGCTGCCAGGGTTCAGGCTGACCGACAGCGGCAAGTGCCACGCCATCAAACCCGGTAATTACCGCCAATCCCAACAGAAAGATGGGAAATAGCTTCTTGACCGACATGCGAATCTGCCCCCTCGCATTACATCTCAAGGCGATATGCCTCAATCGTCTCCACCCCTAACGGTGACATCTTGTCTGAGGATAATGGCCCCTCTCAAGGACAATATCATCTTCTCAACCAAAGATTACGCACACCATCAGACCGGAGCATTTCCTCTGACATATCTTATTCTTAATAAGCCTGCACCCGAAAGTACATCAGTAAGGCAAGCAAATAGCGTATCTTATGCACCTGTTCCAGAAAAAACCTCGCTGCGATGCACAAAAAATGTACTTGCAATCAAATTGAATTATCGTTCTGGTTTTGATCAAAACAGCTATAAATTCCCACCCTTAGATAGAAAAACCGCCATTCCGCTCACGATATCCAGAGCACCCCTTCGATTGCTGCTGTGCAACATACACAGAAAAGCCGGTTAAATCCCTTCAACCAATGGCTAAAGCCTGCTGCGTGCTTTGTCTGACACCGTAATTCATCGATACAGAGAAGTGCCGTTACGGCATGTTGATCTTGGTAATGCCATACCGCACATCAACGCATGATCGAAGATAACCACTTGTTCAAATGTGCGATTCGCGCAAACGAATATGACAAATAGTGCATACCTAAATTAAATTCCGCGGCTGAAGCCTTTAATTATGTGTGTTTTTCCCCAATATCACGGATATGAATTCGGTTGGCGGGATCAGGTTTGCGGACTACTCTACCCAAACGTATGCATCTGACTAACCAATCGCTGTGAGTGACTTTCATAGCCACTTGCAGGATGCCGACAGATAAAGACAGAGGTTCGTCGATGGCACACCCAGGAAGCAAAAGACTTTTTACCGCCGAGATGCGGTTGCTTAACAAGCTCGAAACCATGAGCGACATGGTCAACCTGCCCACTCCAATGCCAACCGACATGGCTTCATCGGGTGGTGGCGCTGATCTTTCGACCCTTCATACTGCGATCGAAGACCTCAAGCTTGAGCTGCTGTCTGATATCCGCATCATGATCGAAGAACAGAAAAAGATGACGGCACAGCCCGTCGAAAACGAACAGGAAGACGCGCGCAACGAGTTGCGTATGATGAAAACTGAAATTCGCGCGCTTGCCAATTCCATTCAGGAAACCAAAAAAGAAATCGCGGCCCTCTATACTGCGCCCGAAGATTCGTCGGGAACGCGTATTAACATCGTCAAGGGCGAGCTTGATTCCGTTGTCGCCGCAACCGAGGATGCCACCGCAAACATCCTGGACACTGTCGAAAAGATTGACGCTGTTGCACACAATATTCGATCTGCTGCGCCCGATGATTACACGCAGGGCCTTGCCGATGACATTGTTGAGCTGGTTGTCAAAGTCTTTGAATCCTGTAACTTCCAGGATCTGACGGGGCAGCGGATTACAAAAGTCGTCAACACCATGAAATACATCGAGGAACGCGTGAACCGCGTGATCGAAATTTGGGGTGATGATGACTTTGGCGACTTTGACCTGCCTGCCGATCCCAAAGGGCTTGATAACCTTGATAAAACGGTTACCAAAGCACCGCAGAACGCCCAGCGCGTTTCACAGGACGAGGTTGATCAAATCTTCTCGCAGGAAGAAATTGACGCCCTGTTTGACTGACCGAAATCAACATCAGCGAAAATGCACAAAAGCCTGCCAACCGGCAGGCTTTTTCTTTGGGAAAACGCAGGCAAGAGTGCCACAAAGCTTAGGCATGACCAGCTTCGCCTGACAGCAATTCCGGCGCAAAGCCAAGTTTGGTAAAGGCCTGCTCCCACTTATCTTCGCAATCGATATCAAACAAAAGATCCGCATCCGCATCAACATGCAGCCAGCCATTGGCAAGGATTTCATTTTCCAGTTGCCCGCTGCGCCATCCGGCATATCCAAGTGCAAGAATGCGGCTTTGCGGGCCTTCGCCCAGTGCAATCTGCTCCAGAATATCAACTGTCGCCGTTACCGAGACACCCCGATCAACATGCAAGGTTGCTTCGTTTGAAAAATCCGTCGAATGCAAAACAAACCCGCGGCTGCTTTCGACCGGGCCACCGAAATGAACCTGAATGTCTTCAATGGTCGGCGCAGGACGTGCAATGCCAAGCTGTTCAAGCAGTTCAGGGAAGGTGATGCTGTCAATGACGCGGTTGATCACCAACCCCATCGCTCCGTCTTCGTTATGGGCACAGATATAGACAACACTTTGCGAAAAGCGTGGATCACGCATGCCAGGCATTGCCACCAGCAGCTTGCCACCCAGATATTCGCCTGTGTCCGCTTTTTCGCCCATCTCTCAACTCTTTCCGTACTGTTTCATCAAGCCTAGCGCGATTGCCCTTCTTTTACCATCAAGAACCCTGAAAAACGTAATGCAACATCCTTCACGCCCGGTCTTGCCGACTATCTTAGATGTAGTGTTTCTGCCTCGCATACGCCAAGGTTCATGTTAATTTTATTGCATATGACGCGCGAAGTTATCCAATCCGCGCGGCTTACTGATAACGAGGTCACGCAGTCGTGGCTTGATTTGATTGATCCTTACGATTACGCCTTCAAAAGGTCACAGGCATTTGTTTTGTGCGACAACTACGACCTGAATGATAAAGATCAATATCACCTGCTAAGGACCAAGACGTGCTCCGCCACCTGATCGCCCGCCTTACAATCCTGTTTACCTTTGCCCTGACAATGATTGGCGCGATGGCTCCTGCCATGGCGGCATCGGACATGGCATCGGACTGGGTTGACGAAGATTTTGCGTCCCTGCGCCTGATCAGTGTGCAGACCCGCACCAGCACGTCTGACACGCTTCGTCTTGGTCTTGAATTTGAACTGCAGCCTGATTGGAAAATCTACTGGCGCAGTGCCGGGGATGCCGGTTTCCCACCGCAACTCGATTGGACTGGCTCAGAAAACGTCGGTGATGCCGAAATTCTGTGGCCTGCCCCGCACCGTTTTTCGATTTTTGGGCTGGAAACATTTGGCTATAAAAACCACATCATCTTGCCGATTGATGTTGCGGTCCCATATCCGGATCAGCCCGTTTCAATCGCCCTTGATGTTGACTACCTCGTTTGCAGCGATATTTGCATTCCGGCAGTCGCCAGCTTCAATCTTGATATTCCGGCCAACGATGCGTCAACTGGCACCTCTTCCACATCAATTGCCAGCAACCACGCCCATCAGATCGAGAAATTTGTCTCCCGCGTGCCCCTAACGGGTACCGGTCTTCCGATTTCGGTCAGTCACATTTCCAGCAGCCAGACAGCTGATCAGACAATATTGCACCTTGGGATCCGTGGCCTTTCATCGGCCGGGGTCAATATTGATGACATCCTGGCCGAAAGCGACCGTCGCATTGGCTTTTCCGCCCCTGTCGCGGCACAGGCACCAGCAAATGACGACCATGATCTACAATATTTCGACCTTGCGGTCTTTGGCTTGGAAGACGGGCAGAACCTGAATGACCTGCCGCTCACCATCACCGTGATTGCCGGGCCGTTATCCGTTGAACAAGACCTTTTGGTTGGCAGCAATAACGATCAAATCGCATCGAATAGCACCGGGTCCCCGAGCGCGCGGGCAGATATCAATATTTGGCTGATCGGGCTGTTTGCCTTGCTTGGCGGGCTGATCCTGAACGTCATGCCCTGCGTCTTGCCGGTTCTCTCGATCAAGGTCATGTCCGTGATCAATGTGCGCGAACAGGATATCGGCAAGGTGCGGCTTGGCTTCCTTGCAAGTGCGGCGGGCATTGTCACATCCTTCTGGCTTATTGCCGCGGTCTTGATCGCCATTAAGCTTACTGGCGGATCGATCGGCTGGGGCATTCAGTTCCAACAACCGCTGTTCCTGACGGTCATGACCATTATTCTTGCGCTGTTCGCACTCAATATGTGGGGCCAGTTTGAAATTGGTGGTCCGGATCAGTTGGGCAATGCGGCCAATGATGCCATTACCAAACAGGAAACAAGTGGCCGTTACCTGAGCAGTCATTTCCTGACCGGCATGTTTGCAACATTGCTGGCCACCCCCTGTTCGGCCCCCTTCCTTGGCACGGCAGTCGGCTTTGCCCTTGCCGGTGATACCCTTGATATCTTCTGGATTTTCACCCTGCTTGGCGTTGGCCTTGCCTTGCCCTATCTGGCAATTGCCATTCAGCCCCGTGTTGCGCATATATTGCCCAAACCGGGACGCTGGATGAATGTCGTAAAAGCGGTTCTTGGATTGGCCCTGATCGGGACAGCGGCTTGGCTGTTGGGCATTCTATCGGTTCAAATCGGCATGACCGGCGCCATTTTCGTTGGTATTGGCCTGCTGATCGGTGGAGTATTTGTCTGGGCACGTAAACGTGCATCATCCTTACGCCCGCGATTTGCTTTTACCGCATTTGCTGTTTTGGGCTTCCTTGTCGCCCTGTTTGCACCGGGCTTTTCCCAACCTATTGCACCGATGGCTGGCAACACCAAAACAGGTCCGCTTCAATGGCAAAGCTTCGCACCTGAAACCATTGGCAGCCTTGTTGCGAATGGAAAAACGGTTCTGGTCGACGTCACCGCCGAATGGTGTGTGACCTGTCAGGTCAATAAAAAGCTGGTGCTTGAAACAGCCGAGGTTTCCGAGGTGCTTCAAAGCGATAACATCGTTCTGATGCAGGCCGACTGGACCCGCCCGAACCAACAGATTTCTGATTATCTGGCATCTTATGGGCGTTTTGGCATTCCGTTTAATGCGGTCTTTGGTCCCAATGCGCCTGACGGAATTTTACTATCAGAATTGCTCAGCACCGATGCTGTTTTGACGGCTCTGCGCGATGCCAATACCAGCAGTGACCTTGCAAAAAACGCACAATGATCACACTTCAAAGATCGCCCGTAGAGAAAGTGCAGCAGGCGTTTCAGGCATCACTCAAAGATCGCTGAAAAGTCTTCCTGATGAAACTTACGAAAAACACCGCTGGATGGCATTGAATATCCAACAAATTTGTAGTTTGATTCCCAACCATACGATCCATCGCGCAATCAACGGGATTGCGCAACCCATACGGAGATACCCATGACCATTTCAGTCGGCAATGAACTCCCGGACGTCACTCTTTTCCGCGCCACGAGCGATGGCCCGGAAGCCGTAAACTCCAAAGAATTCTTCGCAGGCCGCAAAGTCGTTCTGTTTGCTGTTCCTGGTGCTTTCACCCCGACCTGTTCGGCCAAGCATCTTCCGGGATTCGTCGCCAAATCCGACGAGATCAAAGCAAAGGGTGTCGATGAAATCGCATGCCTTGCATCGAACGATGCATTCGTCATGCAGGCATGGGCCACCAGCGAAAAAGCCACCGACATCACCATGTTGTCTGACGGTGATCTGGCATTTGTCGATGCAACCGGTCTGGAACTTGATCTGACCGGCCGTGGGCTTGGCAAGCGTGCCAACCGCTTTGCCATGATTGTCGATAACGGCAAAGTCACCCACCTTGCTGTCGAAGAGCCGGGCGCATTTGATGTATCAAGTGCCGAAGCCGTACTTGCAAAGCTCTAAGCTGAATTTTTGCAGGTAAAAGCACATAAAGCTCCGCAGGTAACTGCGGAGCTTTATTATATCTGAAGCCAAGACGACGTTGCGTGGTTAACGCGGCAAAAGAACCGGTATCGGGTCTGATTTGCTGTCATAGTCACACTCAAAGGTCGGGTTGGTGTGCTTTGCGATGAAATGCACAACCCCTTCCCGGAAGCTGCCTTTGATCGGCGACCAGCTCATGTAAACACCGCCGCGGCCGTCATATTCGCGAATATCGGGATCGCGCATCAGTTCCGAAAAACTGTGCCCAAGATCCTCTGTCGCGCCTGCGACGAGCCAAGATGGCTTTATCCCGCCATGCCACAGCAAATACACACCACCAACGCCATTCAGTTTAAGCTCTGAAATGTCATCGATCATGAAGAGGCGATAGTAGTCACCACGCGGGCTCTTCCGCCACTTAATATCCTGCGCCTTAGGCTGGCGAATAGCACCAAGAGACCAAAATCCCATAGTATCCTCCAAGCACGCTAAAACGCGTGCAACCGAATATCACACGCATCCCAACATCGCTTCTTATTCTTATAGGTATGAACCTACCCCAACATTTGTAAACGTTTAGTTGACGAAAGGCCCTGCTTGGACACCTTCACCCTTTTTCTTTGAAAGGGTTGGGTACGGTCACTCCCTAAATATAGGCAGAAACCCAAGATTTTTCACCGTTAATCGAACAATTTATCGATATCGTCCTGACTAATCCCCTCGCCCTGAAGCTGAGGACCGTTCAAAAGATCGGAATCGTCAGGCTCGCTTTCTTTGGCATCGCTTTCCGGAACCGGAAGATCGGCAAAGGCCTCTTCGCCCCAGATCGAGATCATATTGTGGACACGTTCTTCAACGAATTCCAGTGTCCGAACCACCTTGTTGATACGCTGACCTGTGATGTCCTGAAAATTGCAGGATTCAAAAATCTTTGTGACGATAAAGGCAATCTGTTCGACGTGATCTGCAACAAACTCGCTCGGTGCAGAGTTTTTCAACGTCATCGCCAGATCATCAATCTGTTCAGCCGATTCCAGAATGGTGTGTGTTGCCATCTCGGTATCTTTGACAATCGCATCCAACTCCGACGTCGCACTGACGATCCGATCATCGGACGCCTTGGGATGGCGAAGCGATGCAATCTGGACTTTGGCCTTGTGGATATGCTCGTTCATTTCGGCAATCTGGGTGCGAATCAATTCCAGATCATCCCGATCCGGTTCAGCTGCCCCGGGGCGATTGCTATGTGTGAAATTGCTCGAAACAGGTTCAGGCAACACATCAAGCGGCGTGTCATTTGACGCAACAGGTGCCGCAACATCTGCACTTACGGTACCGCCAGATGCCACAGCAGAACGCAATTGCGAAACTTCGCCACGCAGCGCACGGATTTCATCCAAAACAGCTTGTGTCAGCTCAGAGCCGCCTTCAGATGCATGTGATGATGGCTGTGAAGGCTTCATCGCCTCACCGGCACCAAGTCCGGCCTCAAGCGTCGGATCAAAAAAGGAGTCCGACCAATCTTCAACAACCCCACCTGTCCGTTCTTTTAATCGACGTTCGGCAGTGAATACTTTTTGCACGCGACGAGACATGACTGACTTCAAACCTCCGGAACGGGCAATGCCCGAACACATAATCCCCAAACACACCATTTACTGATGCCGTTCATTAGTACTTCAGACAAGTATAAGGGTTCAGATTGCAACAAGTCCAATGGGTTTCAAGTGCAAGTCATTGAAAAAGAACACCCCGGCACAGGGCCGGGGTGTTCTGAAATCGCAAGGTGCGTTGCTTATCAAGCCGTTTCCGGTTTCCAGCGCAACACAGGCTTCCGTGCAGCCGCTGTCTCATCCAGTCGACGACGCGGTGTCAGATAAGGTGCATTCTTAAAGAACTCCGCATCACCCGACTCGGCCTTGGCGACAAGCGACAGGATCGCATCGCAAAACTGATCGATCGATTCCTTGGTTTCGGTCTCGGTCGGCTCGATCAAAAGTGCCCCATGAACAACCAGCGGGAAATACATCGTCATCGGGTGGAACCCTTCGTCGATGATTGCCTTTGCAAAGTCCAGGGTCGAGACGTCGGTATCTTTCAGGAAGCTGTCGTCAAACAGGGCTTCATGCATGCAATATCCCGGGAAGGCGACGCTCAGTTTGTCTTTCAGACGTGCCAGCAGATAGTTGGCATTCAGAACCGCATCCCCGGATGCCTGACGCAAACCGTCCGCACCGTGGCTTTTCATATAGGTCAGCGCACGAACGAACATGCCCATTTGACCATGGAACCCTTTCAGACGACCAAATGGCTTTTTGCCATCTTCTTCATCTGCGGTTTCAACCAAGTGGAAACCGTTTTCGGTGCGAACAACATAAGGGATCGGCGCATAGGGTGCCAATGCATCTGAAAACACAACCGGACCAGAACCCGGTCCACCACCGCCATGCGGGGTCGAAAAGGTTTTATGCAGATTGATATGCATCGCATCAATGCCAAGATCAGCCGGGCGCACGCGTCCGACAATGGCGTTGAAATTCGCACCATCGCAATAGAAATACCCACCGGCTGCATGCACCAGATCGGCAATCTTGCGCACATCGCGTTCAAACAGACCGCACGTATTCGGGTTGGTCAGCATGATGCCAGCCACATCGTCGCCAAGCTTGGCCTCAAACGCCGCAAGATCAACACGCCCATCTTCGGTCGCAGGGATCGAATCCACCGTAAAGCCACAGGCCGCAGCCGTTGCCGGATTGGTCCCGTGGGCGGATTCAGGCACCAGAACACGACGACGGTTTTCACCGCGTGCATCAAGGGCCGCACGAATGGCCATCATGCCGCACAGTTCACCCTGCGCACCGGCAGCCGGTGACATGGAAACAGCCGGCATGCCGGTCAGAACCAGCAACCAATGTGCACATTGGTCAATCAGTTCCAGCGCCCCCTGTACCGTGCTTTCGGGCTGCATCGGGTGCAGATCGGAAATACCAGGCAAACGGGCGACTTTTTCATTCAGGCGCGGGTTATGCTTCATGGTGCAAGACCCCAGCGGGAAGAAGCCGGAATCAATCCCGAAATTCTTCTGCGACATGCGGGTAAAGTGACGCACCACTTGCGGTTCAGACAGGCCCGGAAGACCAACATCGCTTTCGCGGTCAAGTCCGCCAAGACGGGTCTTGGTCCCTTTGGGTTCTGGCAAATCAACACCGGTTCGGCCGGGTTGACCCTGTTCAAAGATCAGTTTTTCTTCCAGAACAAGTCCACGGTTACCGGTATGGGTTGTGAAGGTCATGCCAGCGCCTCCTTCAATGCGCCCACAAGGGCCGCGATATCTTCATCGGTGTTGGTTTCGGTCACCGCGATCAACAGATAATGATCCAGATCAGACCGGTTCGGATACAGACGCGACAGCGGAACACCGCCGAGAACACCCTTGGAAACCAAAGTTTCAACCACTTCTGCAGCCGGTTTGCTCAGCTTGACAGTGAACTCGTTAAAGAAGCTGTCATTGACAACCGTAACACCCGACACCGCATCAAGCGCATCGGCCGTCTTACACGCGTTTTCATGGTTCAACGTCGCCAAACGACGATAGCCATCTTCACCAAGCAAGCTCATATGAACCGTAAAGGCCAAGGAACACAGACCAGAGTTGGTGCAAATGTTCGATGTCGCCTTTTCACGGCGAATATGCTGCTCACGGGTCGAAAGTGTCAGAACAAAGCCGCGCTTGCCATCCTGATCAACCGTTTCACCGCACAGGCGGCCCGGCATCTGACGGACAAGCTTTTGCGTGGTGGCAAACAGACCGACATATGGCCCGCCATAGTTCAGCGCATTCCCGATCGACTGGCCTTCGCCGCAGACAATATCGGCGCCAAAACTGCCCGGCGATTTGATCGCACCAAAGGCAACAGCCTCGGTAAAGACCACAACCAGAAGCGCTCCTTTGGCGTGGCATACTTCTGCCAGTTGGGTATGGTCCTGAACACGCCCGAACACATCAGGGTACTGCACAACCACACATGCCGTCTGATCATCGATAAGATCATTCAATTCTTCGACAGAGGCCTGCTGTTCCGGATTGCCGTCGCGACCGGCAACTTCGGTATCGCTGTACTGGCAATAGGTTTCCGTTACCTCGCGGTAATGCGGGTGCACACCACCTGAAAGAACTGCCTTTTTGCGACGGGTCGCACGGCAGGCCATCAGGACGGCTTCGGCACAGGATGTTGCCCCATCCCACATCGACGCATTGGCAACATCCATGCCCGTGATCGATGCAACCTGGGTCTGGAATTCAAACAGATATTGCAACGTGCCTTGGGCAATTTCCGGCTGATACGGGGTATAAGCCGTCAGAAATTCGCCGCGTTGAATGATGTAATCAACCGTGGCTGGAACATGATGACGATAGGCACCTGCACCAAGGAAGCTTGGTACGCTGGACGCACCAATATTCTTGGATGCAAGGGCCATCATGTCGCGTTCGACCTGCATCTCGCCAAGGTGGCTTGGCAGATCAACCGGCGCATCAAGTAACGCACCTTCGGGAACGTCACTATAAAGCTCATCGACCGATGACGCCCCGATGGCTTCAAGCATCGCGGCGCGATCAGCGCGTGTCAGTGGGAGATAACGCATGCTTACAGACCTTCGACGAAGTCTTTATAGGCTGCTTCATCCATCAGCTCATCAAGCTGGGATTCGTCAGTCAGAGACATTCTAAAGAACCAGCCATCCGTTTCCGGGGCTTCATTGACCAGTGCCGGGTTAACGTCGAGATCTTCATTGATTTCAACAATCTCACCATCAAGCGGTGCATAAACATCACTTGCAGCTTTGACCGACTCAACAACAGCCGCATCGCCGTCTTTGGTCAGTTTTTTGCCGATTTCCGGGAGTTCGACATACACGATATCGCCCAGCGACTGCTGCGCGTAATCGGTGATGCCAACGGTTGCGATACCGTCTTCGAACTCGATCCATTCATGTTCCTGCGAGAATTTTTTAGTCATTGTCTTTGTCCCTGTTGATCGATTGTCTGCCAACGCGGCGATCAGCCGCTGATTTTGAAGTATTTCGGCCTTAGCCGCGGAAATAACGATGTGGTGCGAACGGAAGTTCAACAACCTCTGCCGGACGTGCCTTGCCGCGCACCATTAATTCGACCTTGGTACCCGGATCGGAAAATTCAATTGCCACATAGCCCATTGCAATTGGGCCATCGACGGTCGGCCCAAAGCCGCCACTGGTGATTTCACCAATTTCTTCGCCGTCGCTGTTCAAAATAGCGGTGTGTTCGCGTGCCGGCGCCTTGCCTTCGGGCTTGATCCCAACGCGTTTGCGATCAGCACCGTTTTCCAGTTGATCAAGGATGACATCAGCGCCCTTGAACCCACCTTCCACACGACGGCGTTTGTTAATAATCCAGTTCAGATCGCCTTCAACCGGGGTCGTGGTGGTGTCGATATCGTTGCCATACAGGCAAAGACCCGCTTCAAGACGCAGCGAATCACGTGCGCCAAGGCCAATCGCCTCGACTTCGTCTTCAGCCAGAAGTTTGCGTGCAAGTTCTTCTGCCGCGCTATCGGGAACCGAAATCTCATAGCCGTCTTCACCGGTATAGCCCGACCGGGTGACAAAGCACGGAATGCCCGCAATATCGAGCTCGGCAAAACTCATGAATTTCAGATCGGCGACTTCGGGGGCGAAGCGCGCCAGAACTTTTGCCGCTTCGGGGCCCTGTAACGCCATCAGCGCACGGTCGTAAATTTCTTCAAGAGCAACACCATCGCCAAGATTGGCCCGCATATGAACAATGTCATCATCTTTGCACGCCGCATTGATCACCAAAAACAGGCTCTCGCCGGCATTGGTAATCATGAGATCGTCAAGGATCGTGCCGTCATCATTGGTAAAGGTGGAATAACGTGTCCGGCCGGGTTTAAGAATTGCGATGTCACCGGGCACAAGCTTTTCAAGCTCGGCCACGCGGTTTTCACCGGTCAGGCGGACCTGCCCCATATGTGAGACATCAAACAAACCTGCTTTGGCACGGGTATGAAGATGTTCGCCTTTGACACCCAGCGGATATTGAACCGGCATATCATAGCCAGCAAACGGCACCATTTTGGCGCCCAGTTCTACGTGAAGGTCAAAAAGGGCCGTTTTAAGCAGTTCGGTTTGATGATTGGTCATCAAGGACTCCTGGACAGGCGTTGCGAAACATAGCCGACCGATGGCCGACCACGTTCCCCCTCTGTCTTGGAGCCTGAAAGAATCACAGCCGACTTGTCGAGACGGTCTGCTTACATCTTCGGCGAGACGAGCATCGATAAGATGCCGCCTACTTTCCAGAGTCCCATCTCCCCGCGGTCCGTTTGCCTGAGAGTTTCCGGGGTGGTTGCTCCTTCGGCGTCCGCGCAATCCGTTATGGACCGTGGCACTCTCCCACGGGGATCATTTGGGTATGCGTCCTTATACGGATTTCATCTCAGCCCGACCAGCCCCTAATTTCAGGCAATCGTCACAAGATGAATTCAACCGTAATTGGTTATTCCAGTCCGAAACGACGGTTATATTCGAGTTGATCCGCACTGAGCTGGAACCCGAGATAAATCTCGTAATTTGGTCCGGTCCAGACATCGTCAAGTGGCACGGAAAGGGTCACCTGCTCATCGCGGAACCGGGCCATATTCAGGTTCTCGGCAAATGGCATCGTCACATCAAACACGGATTTCTGAACGAAATTCCCGTTCGGATCACGAAGAGCCACAAAATACTTCAACGCCGCAACGCGGCTTTGTGCTGCCGGTCCAAGTTCGGCTGTGATGATCGGGCTGATGATGACATCAAGTGTCTTTTCATCAAGATCATAGCCACAATCACCAAGGTAACCGGTAAATTCGGCCTCGACGACAACGTCGGTCAAATCCTTGCCCGCACCATTAAACTGAACCATCTTTGCGGTATCTTTTGGCAAATAGGCCGATGGACAAACAGGAACAGGCTGCTCTTCAAACGGGTTGCTGCTGCATGCCGCCAGCAAGCCACCAAGCGAGACCACACCTAATACGCATATGCGTCGAAATCCGTTACCGATCGTCATCCAAGCCTCTATCAAACCAACTTTTTTCTGACCTATGCCTGTTTTGCATGGTCGGGGCGCAGTCTATTCTTTCACTGTTCTTGGCACAACCCGCTTCGCACGTCGCCACAAAATGAAAACAATGGCAACTTTCAAACATTGCAGAGTCATTGCGCCATGCGTTCAGGCGGGTTATGTAACGAGAACGTTTGAATTACTGTGTAAGGACAGCCTTGCACAATTTGGAAAGCCGGACCTGTATCATGCCTGACAAAGCCAACCTTCGGATCGTACTTGCCAACCCGCGTGGTTTTTGCGCCGGGGTCGACCGCGCGATTGAGATCGTTGAAAAGGCGCTCGAAAAATACGGTGCGCCGGTCTATGTCCGGCATGAAATCGTCCATAATAAATTTGTCGTTGATCGCCTGCGCGACATGGGTGCGGTTTTCGTCGATGAACTTGATGCGGTTCCAGATGGCGTTCCCGTGATCTTTTCAGCACATGGCGTTCCAAAATCCGT
Source organism: Thalassospira sp. (assembly GCF_040218635.1). Classification (GTDB taxonomy): domain Bacteria; phylum Pseudomonadota; class Alphaproteobacteria; order Rhodospirillales; family Thalassospiraceae; genus Thalassospira. The sequence goes on along the minus strand of NZ_JAVJRB010000009.1, from coordinate 281,937 downwards.
GCCCGAAGCAGCTGAGAGTCGCAATCTTGAGTATCTTGATGCGACCTGCCCACTGGTGTCCAAGGTCCATCGCGGGGCCGAACGCCACTACGCCGAAGGAAAACACATCCTTTTGATCGGCCATGCCGGTCATCCCGAGGTCGTTGGTACGATGGGGCAGTTGCCCTTGGGCAGCATGACGCTGATTGAAACCGAAGAAGACGCCGAAAATCTTCAGTTCGCCAATCCGGAAAACCTTGCTTTTGTGACCCAGACGACCTTGTCGCTCGATGACACGGCAAAGATCATCGAAATCCTGCAGCGTCGTTTCCCCTGCATTTCGGTGCCCAAAAAAGAAGACATTTGCTATGCGACGACCAATCGTCAGCATGCGGTCAAACTGATTGCCGAAAAGGCAGAAGCCATTCTGGTTCTGGGCGCGCCCAATTCATCAAATTCCAACCGTCTTGTTGAAGTCGCCAAACGCGAAGGCTGCAACCGGTCGGTTCTGGTCGAACGGGCCAAAGATATTGATTGGGAAAAGCTTGAAGGGATCAAAACCCTTGGCATTACAGCAGGCGCGTCCGCACCGGAAATTCTGGTCGAAGAAGTGATTGATGCTTGCCGTGAACGCTATGATGTGACGGTGGAAACCATCACGCTTACCAATGAAAACGTAACGTTTAAATTGCCGCGTCAGCTTGCAAGTTAAAGCCACGCATCTGCTTGTTTCCAAATCAGGACCACGATAAATCCTATGGCCGTCTATACCGACGTTTCAGACGAAGACATCGCTCGTTTTGTTGCCGAATATGATATCGGCGATGTCGTGTCGTTCAAGGGCATCGCAGAAGGTGTCGAAAACACCAACTTTCTGCTGCACACGACCCAGGCGCCTTTTATCCTGACCCTGTATGAAAAGCGCGTGAACCCTGACGACCTGCCATTTTATCTGGGACTGATGGATCATCTTTCGGCCAAGGGATTAAATTGCCCGACCCCGATCCATGGAACGGACGGCGTTGCATTGCGCCGCCTGTGTGGTCGCCCGGCGGCCATCACATCCTTCCTTCAGGGCATGTCGCCGCGCCGTATCTTGCCCCATCATTGTGCCGGGCTTGGCACATCTTTGGCGCAGCTCCATACCGCCGGGCAGGATTTTGAAATCCACCTTCCCAATGCGCTCAGCGTCAAAGGATGGCGTCCGCTGTTTGAAAGTTGTCAGGATCACGCTGACGATGTCGAACCGGGCCTTGGCAAAATGATCAGCAACGAGCTTGATTACCTTGAAGCCAACTGGCCGCATGCCCTTCCCAAAGGCGTCATTCATGCCGACCTTTTCCCGGACAATGTTTTCTTCTTCCCGGGCAAGGAAGATGTATCTGGCCTGATTGATTTCTATTTCGCCTGCAATGATTTGCTTTGTTACGACATCGCGATTTGCATGAATGCCTGGTGTTTTGAACCTGACAACAGCTTTAACGTCACCAAGGCCAAGAACCTTTTGTCACAATATGGCAAGGTCCGCGCACTTTCGGATGCCGAACTGGCCGCCCTTCCCATCTTGGCACGCGGTGCCAGCCTGCGCTTTTTGCTGACCCGTCTTTATGACTGGGTCAACACACCAAAAGACGCGCTGGTGACGCCCAAGAACCCCCGTGAATATATCGGCAAGTTGCGCTTCCATCAGAAGGTGGAAAACGCATCGGCCTATGGTCTTGATTAAGGACACGCCTGAATGACTTCGAATACCGGTGATGATAATCACGTCGAGATCTACACCGACGGCGCCTGCAGCGGAAATCCCGGCCCCGGCGGCTGGGGCGCGATCCTTCGGTTTAAGGGCGTTGAAAAAGAACTGTCGGGCGGTGCGCCTGAAACCACCAACAACCGAATGGAAATGATGGCGGCAATCAGTGCGTTAGAAGCCCTGAAACGTCCCTGTGTGATCAACATCTATACCGACAGCAGCTATGTCCGCGACGGCATTACCAAGTGGATTTTCGGCTGGCAGAAACGTGGCTGGAAAACCGCGGACAAGAAGCCTGTCAAAAATGTTGAACTGTGGCAGCGTATGCTTGAAGCCCTGAAACCCCATCAGGTTGACTGGCACTGGGTCAAAGGACATGCGGGACACCCCGAGAACGAACGGTGTGATGAATTGGCCCGTCAGGCGATCCCGAAATAAAGTTATTTACATGCAAATTGCCTCAACTGCTTGAAGCTTAAACACTTCATTCCAAAATAGATGGGTCAGGAAGCATGAACTTTTTATTTATCAGTAAAACAAAATCAAACTTGCGTTTCGACCAACTTCCGGGTTGATTTGAGTCTGACATAGGAGTGTTGGCTCCCATACAAAGGTCGAGTACAGTATATCTGACTAGACTAAGGTTGAGTGCCCAGGAGAGAACGCTTGTCGCGCGGATCGTACGGCTTTTTACAACGGAAGTCCCTAAGTAGTCGGCTGCTATTCATAGCATTGCCGCTGGTTTCTCTGTTCTCGCTCGCGCTGTTTATTGTTTTTGGCTATGTCAGTTACAAGGTCCTTCGGGATGATTTGAATGGCAAAGTCGAACAAACGGCGGACATTAATGCACGCGTTCTTGCCACGCCTTTCTGGTATCTCGACGTTGATAATATCGAGTCTGCATTGAACGCCATGGCGCGTGATCGCGACATTGTTGCCGTTCAGGCCCTTGGTGCCGATGGTACTGAATTTGCCCATACCGGCGTTTCCCAATCCGAATTGAACGACACGCTGCGTCTATCGCGCCGGGTCTATTTTGAACGCAACAATGTCCGCCATGATGTTGGCGAACTTGTGATCTACTTCACGGATGCCCGCGTTCAGGATTTGCTGTTCCGCCGTATCGCGATTGACATGATCCTGTTTGGATTGCTGATTTCGGTTGTGGCTGCCAGCCTTCTGATTGCCAACAAACGCTCGATCAAAGAACCACTGAACCGATTGCTCCATTCCATTCGAATGACCAAACATGGACGCTTGCGCCGCCCTGTTGAATGGAACAGCTCGGACGAGCTTGGCCTTTTGATCCGTGAATATAACGAAATGGTCGCCCTGCAAGGTCAGGCACAGGAAGAAGCCCAGCGGAAACAGGCCCTTCTTGAAGCGACCCTTCACAATATCGGCCAGGGCATCTGCCTGTTTGACCAAGACCTTAATCTGATGGTCTGGAACGAACGCTATATCGAACTTTTGAATCTGCCCCGTGATCTGGTCAAAGAAGGCACGCCGCTTTCTGATATCCTGAGTTACAACGGCGAACGCGGTGAATATGGCGATGTCAGCATTCAGGCCCTGATTTCCGATCGCGTTGCCATTGCCCGCCGTCGCGAACCCTATCGCATGGAACGCACACGTCCAAATGGCCGGGTTATTCAGGTTGATCACAATCCGATGCCTGGTGGTGGCTACGTTGCTACATATACCGACATTACCGAACGTAAACAGACCGAAGCCCGCATGCGCCATCTTGCCGTGCATGACGTGCTGACCAGTCTGCCGAACCGGACCCTGTTCCTTGACCGTCTGCGTCAGGCATTGCTTTCCGCACGTCGCTTCCAGCGTGGCGTGACGGTTCTGTTTGTCGATCTTGACCGGTTCAAGGACATCAATGATCACTTTGGTCACGATGTCGGCGATCTGATGATTCAGGAAATGGGCCAGCGTCTGTCACGTATCATCCGGGATTCCGATACTGCCGCACGCCTTGGCGGCGATGAATTCGCCATTATCCAGACCGACGTTCAAAATATCGAAGACACCATCGTCCTTGCCCAGCGCATCATTGACGAACTGTGCCAGCCCTTTGACTGCCGTGGCATTCGCCTGCATTCAACGGCCAGTGTCGGCATCACCCTGTTCCCCGAAGACGGCGAAAACCCGGAACAACTGGTCAAAAACGCCGATATGGCGATGTATGCCGCCAAGGCCGAAGGCCGGAACAATTACCGCTTCTTCCTGCCGTCGATGCACGAGCGGGTCAAGGAACGCAAAACCATCGAAGAAGATCTGCGCAATGCGCTCGAACAGGATCAGCTTGAACTTTACTATCAGCCCAAAATTGACTGCCGCACCGAACGGGTTGTTGGTGCCGAGGCGCTTGTGCGCTGGCATCATCCGGAACGCGGCCTGATCCTTCCGGGCGAATTCATCTCTGTCGCCGAAGAATGCGGCTTGATCAACCGTCTTGGCGCATGGGTTCTTGAAAAGGCCTGCAAACAGACGCAGATCTGGCGCGATACAACTCTGCCGGGATTGCGGATTGCTGTGAACCTGTCCCCGGCCCAGTTCCAGGATGCGGAACTGGTGGCAAGTGTGACCAAAATCGTCAAGGACACGGCCCTTCCGGAAGGCACGCTTGAACTTGAAATCACTGAATCCATCCTGATGAACAATCCGGAAAAAGCCGTCTCGACTCTCAAAGAACTCAAGGCACTTGGCGTCACGATTGCCATTGATGACTTTGGCACCGGCTATTCATCGCTGAACTATTTGAAACGGTTCCCGGTTGGTTCGATCAAGATCGACAGATCGTTTGTCAACGATATCCATGTGGATCTGGATGACAAGGCGATTGTCGATGCGGTAATCGGGCTTGGGCATAGCCTTAACCTTGAAGTCGTTGCCGAGGGCGTGGAAGAAGTCGAACAGCTTGTCTATCTGCAAGAAAAAGGCTGCGACTTCATTCAGGGGTTCCTGTTCTCAAAACCGCTTCCGGCCAGCACCTTTGAAAGCTGGGTAAGCGAACGCCAGAACAATGAACCGGCACGGATCGCAGCCAAATCCTGATCGTCCTTATTCCTCGCCTGATTGAAAACAGAAAACGGGTCCCCCACAAAGGGCGACCCGTCATTTTTGATATATCCCGACCGGCTTGATCAGGCATTCATGCCGCTATCAATCGTGAATTCCGAACCGGTGACCACCTTGGCCTCAGGCCCGGCAAGCCATGCGACAAGACCGGCTGTATCATTGGCATCGCTATAATCGGGGATGGCCATGACGCTGCGCGCGGCATCGGCGATGTCACTGTCTGACGGGTTCATGTCGGTTTCAGTTGGTCCGGGATGAACAACATTAACCGTAATCTTGCGCGGTCCCAAATCACGGGCCACGCCACGGGTAAAGCCGATAAGGGCTGATTTTGACAGGGCATAAAGGCTAAGCCCCGGCCATGGTACCCGATGTGCAAGGTTACTTCCGGTCGTAATAATCCGACCGCCATCAGGCATGTGGGCCAAAACGGCCTTGGTCGCGACGAAAACCGCCCGCACATTGACATCAACCGTACGGTCGAACTGCTCGATGCTAAATTCGTCAATCGGCGCGAATTCAATAATTCCGGCATTATTGACCAGAATATCGATCTGGCCAAATTGGCTTGCGGCCTGATTGATTGCGGCTTCAATCTCGTCGGCATTGCGGTTGTCGGCCTTTAACGCCACGGCGGTGCCGCCCGCCGCTTCAATTTCCCCGACCACATCACGTGCCCGGTCCGGTGCGCTGACATAGGTCAGAACAACTTGGGCGCCGTCGTGCGCCAGACGTTTTGCGATGGCCGCCCCAATGCCACGGCTGCCGCCGGTGACGAAGGCAACTTTTCCTGCAAGGTTCTGCATGATGAACTCCATTTATGTAATGATCACTACACAATTAATGGCAGCCTTGATTTTTCCCGTCAATTAATTTATTTAGTGAACATTACATAAATGGAAAAACAGATCATGGCGACACGCGGAAGACCACGCGCATATGACCGGGACGATGCACTGGATAAGGCCCTGGGCCTGTTCTGGGAACGGGGATATGACAATACGTCGATGGCCGACCTCAGCACGGCCATGAAGCTAAGCCCGCCCAGTATTTATGCCGCCTTTGGCAGTAAAGAAGCGCTGTTTGATGACGTGATCGCCCATTACAACAAACTTCACGGCACCATGATCTGGGCCGACCTGGACCGCTTTAAGCATCCAAAAGACGCGACCAAGCATGTGCTGGTCGCATCTGCCAATGCCTATACCCGTGAAGATTTGCCGCATGGCTGTCTGGTGGTGCTGGCCGCACCACAGGAAAATTCAACCCATGCCACCGTCAATCAGACCTTGCGCGGCTATCGCCGCTCAGTGACGAAAAACTTGCGCAATCTTTATGCCGAAGGCCAACGGCGCGGCCATATCCCGAGTACGGCAAATATCGACACGATGGCGACCTATTACGCCACCGTGCAGACCGGCATGTCGATACAGGCACGCGATGGCGCAACCCGTAACGAGCTGATCAGTGTCGCCGAAGCTGCAATGATGACATGGCCAAGCCTGATCAGCACATCGCTTGTCAAAGGTTAGGCCCCTAACCCGCGTCGCCCGCAATCAATAAATGGTCGCCCGCGTCGCGTCCGGTTTGCCTTTGGCGGACCCGGTATCGCTGTGATCGGTTGATGTGCGATCCACCAGTTCGACGATTTCGGAAATGACACGCACCAGTTGGTAATCCTTGGGTGTGTAAACCGCCGCAACCCCCATTTGGCGCAAAATCAGCATATCGGCATCCGGGATGATCCCGCCGACGACAACCGGGATATGCCCGGCCCCTTGCGCACGCAGGTTATTGACCACTTCACGCACCAGCGGCACGTGGGATCCTGACAGGATCGAAAGACCGATCACGTGCGCCCCTTCGTCGATGGCGTTGCGGACAAGTTCCTCTGGCGTCCAGCGGATCCCTTCATACAGCACCTCGATCCCGGCATCGCCTGCTTTGACGGCGATCTGTTCTGCCCCGTTTGAATGGCCATCCAGTCCCGGCTTTCCAACCAGCATCTTCATCCGTTCACCCAGCTTGTCGGAAACTTCATCGACCCGCTGGCGGAGCTTTTGAATGTTTTCGTCATCCCCGGTCACGATCAGGGATGTGATGCCGGTTGGCGCGCGATATTCACCAAACACATCGCGAAGCGTTTCCGACCATTCGCCGGTTGTCACACCGGCATGGGCACAGGCGATTGAACTTTCCATGATGTTACGGCCTTCGCTGGCCGCCGATTTCAGATCATCAAGGGATTGTCTAACCGTGGCCTGATCCCGATCAAACCGCCAAGCTTTCAGCTTTTCGATTTGTTCCTGTTCGGCCATGTCATCCACCGTTAAAATCGACTTTTCACCCGAGGTTAATGGCGATGGTTCGGTTTCGGTAAAGGCATTCACACCGATCACTTTGGTAAGGCCCGATTCGATATCGGCCAGTCGCCGCGCGTTGGATCGCACCAGTTCCTGCTTCATATAGCCGCTATCAACGGCTGTGATTGCACCGCCCATGGCATCGATTTTGGCAAGTTCTTCGCGCGCGCCTTCTTTAAGCGCACCGACTTTGCGTTCAATCGCCGGGTTGCAGTCAAACAGGTCTTCATATTCCAGAAGGTCGGTTTCATAGGCCATGATCTGTTGCAAACGCAGCGACCATTGCTGATCCCAGGACCGCGGCAGGCCAAGTGCTTCGTTCCATGCCGGAAGCTGCACCGCGCGGGCACGGGCATTTTTCGACAGGACCACCGACAGCATCTCGATCAGAATGCGATACACGTTGTTTTCCGGCTGCTGTTCGGTCAGTCCCAATGAGTTGACCTGCACCCCATAGCGGAACCGACGATATTTGGCATTTTCGATGCCATATCGATCACGGGTGATTTCATCCCATAGTTCGCAGAAGGCCCGCATCTTGCAAATCTCGGTGACAAAGCGAATCCCGGCATTCACAAAGAACGAAATCCGCCCGACCACTTCGGCAAAGTCTTCTTCTGGAACCTGTCCCGAATCACGCACCGAATCCAAAACGGCAATCGCAGTCGCCAAGGCATATGCCAGTTCCTGTTCTGCTGTCGCACCGGCTTCCTGCAAATGGTAGGAGCAGACATTCATCGGGTTCCATTTTGGCACTTCGCGATAGGTAAAGGCGGCAACATCGGTAATCAGCTTTAAGCTTGGTGCCGGTGGAAAGATATACGTGCCGCGCGACAGATATTCTTTGATGATGTCATTCTGGGTCGTGCCCTGCAGACTTGCGCGCGCGGTTCCCTGCTTTTCCGCAACAGTAATATAAAGCGATAAAAGCCACGCCGCCGGGGCATTGATCGTCATGGACGTATTCATCTGGTCCAGCGGAATGCCGTCAAACAAGGCCATCATATCGCCCAGATGCGATACCGGCACCCCGACCTTACCCACTTCCCCGCGGGCCAGAACATGATCCGAATCGTATCCGGTCTGGGTAGGGAGATCGAAGGCCACCGAAAGCCCCGTTTGCCCCTTTGTCAGATTCTGACGATACAGGGCATTGGAAGCCGCTGCCGAACTGTGCCCGGCATATGTCCGGATCAGCCAAGGACGATCGCGTTCCGGTTTTGCTGCGCTGCGCTTATTTTCCATCGACATCGCGACCTCTTGTATTTTTATTACCTTATGTCTTTCCGATAATTTCGCATAAACGTTATTAAATTATCTTCTAGACATCACTTTAGTAATTATATAACAATTTGTGCGACGCGATAAAAGCGAAAACAAATATCGCCCTGGTTATCCTTGCACAAAAACCGCAGGACACCGGGGATGCCCGGGGAAAATAAAATAAATTCCGTGGCTTGGAGGATCCGTCGACCGCAATGCAGCATAGTAATTTAATTACCCTGCAGCCCGATCGACCCCGAACAAGGAGTGAAGGCCATGAATACCAGTGCTGAAGTGTTGCCGTTCCGTGGCGGCCAGGAAGAAAAAGATCTTTATGAAATCGGCGAAATCCCGCCTCTCGGCCATGTGCCCAAGAATATGTATGCCTGGGCGATTCGCGAAGAACGCCACGGCGAACCCGATACCGCCATGCAGTGCGAAGTCTTGCCGGTAACCCAGCCTGATAGCCACGAGGTGCTTGTTCTCGTGATGGCGGCTGGCGTTAACTATAACGGTATCTGGGCGTCACTCGGCAAACCGATTTCGGTCTTTAATTCCCATGATTGTCCGTTCCATATTGCCGGGTCGGACGCATCAGGCATTGTCTGGGCGGTTGGCTCGAAGGTCACGCGCTGGAAAGTCGGCGACGAAGTGGTCATTCACTGCAATCAGGATGACGGCGACGACGAAGAATGTAATGGCGGCGATCCGATGCTGTCCCCGACCCAGCGTATCTGGGGCTATGAAACACCCGATGGGTCGTTCGCGCAGTTTACCTGTGTGCAGGCACAACAATTGATGCCGCGGCCCAAGCACCTGTCCTGGGAAGAAAGTGCGTGCTACACGCTGACCCTTGCCACAGCATATCGCATGCTATTTGGTCACCGTCCGCACATTCTGCGTCCGGGCCATAATGTTCTGGTATGGGGGGCGTCTGGTGGACTTGGATCCATGGCGATCCAGTTGATCACCACCGCCGGGGCCAATGCCATCGGGGTGATATCCGATGAAAGCAAACGCGACTTCGTGCTGGGCCTTGGTGCCAAGGCCGTGATCAACCGCAAGGATTTCAATTGCTGGGGTCAATTGCCGACGGTCAATGGCCCGGAATTTGGCGACTATATGAAAGAAGTCCGCAAATTCGGTAAGGCCATCTGGGAAATCACCGGCAAGGGCAATGATGTTGATATCGTCTTTGAACATCCGGGCGAACAGACCTTCCCGGTGTCGTGCAATGTCGTGAAACGCGGCGGCATGGTTGTGTTCTGTGCCGGAACGACCGGCTTTAACCTGACCTTTGATGCACGGTTTGTCTGGATGCGCCAGAAACGTATTCAGGGCAGCCACTTTGCCAACCTGAAACAGGCGGCACAGGCCAACAAACTGATGATCGAACGCCGCATCGATCCAAGCATGTCCGAAGTCTTTAGCTGGGATGATATCCCGCGCGCCCATATGAAGATGATGCGCAACGAACACAAACCCGGAAACATGGCGGTGCTGGTTCAGGCAAAACGCCCCGGCATGCGCACACTTGAAGAAGCAGTCGAAGGTTAATCCCACATTGGGGTTGTGCCCTCAAGCCGCCCCTGCCCTAGACTGCTTGTTGGCACCCCAAGCGCGTTCTCGCCCGATCGGCGTGCGGGGTGCCACCACCCTTTTTAAGAATTTCGATTTGCATACCGACCAGCGCAATCGCCCCACACGGTTGCCGACCCGAGGACCCCATAATGACCGATACCGTAATTTTGCCTGACCTCGAACGTTTGTGTGATGATGCGCTGGCGGCACTGGCCCCTGTTTACGACGCCGCTGAAAATGCTTTGCGCGCGTCGGTAACTGTTGATGGCCGGATTGATGCGGCAGCATTTGATGACAACCAGTTTGCTGCCCATGGCTTTGCCTGGTTCACCACCTATGTCACCGCGTTACAGCAGATGAAGGCATGGTCAACCCGCCTGAAAGATCAGGGCAAATTTGGCCAGCTTGAACAGTTGATCCTGCAAGCGGCCTTTGGCGAATATCTTGCCCAAATTCAGGGCGGCATTCCAATGTCGCAGGGCGAAATCATTCGACTTTCGACCCTTGGCCTACCCGACAGCCTTATCAAAACGCTTGGCGCGAATGCATCGATCATTACCCTTGCCACGTCTGGTAATTCAGATGTGGTCCGCCGGGCAATTGCCAAGGAAATTGAAGACAGTCTTGATACGGGTCAGTTTGGTGAAACCGGGCTTGAAGATGAAACACTTGATATGGTCCGCGACCAGTTCCGGCGTTTTGTTGATGAGAAAGTATCCCCGCATGCCCATGGCTGGCATGAACGCGATGAATTGATCCCGATTGAAATCGTCAATGAGATGTCCGAACTTGGCGTGTTTGGCCTGACCATCCCCGAAGAATTCGGCGGGCTTGGCATGGGAAAAACCGCCATGTGCGTTGTGACCGAAGAACTTTCGCGTGGTTATATTGGGGTCGGGTCGCTTGGCACCCGTTCGGAAATTGCCGCGGAACTGATCCGGCTTGGCGGGACCGACGCACAAAAACAGCATTACCTGCCCAAACTGGCATCGGGTGAAATCCTGCCAACGGCGGTATTTACAGAACCGAATAACGGATCGGACCTTGCCCATTTGCGCACCCGTGCGGTCAGGGACGGCGATCACTATAAGGTGACCGGTAACAAGACATGGATCACCCATGCTGCCCGGTCCGATCTGATGACCCTTTTGACCCGCACCAATCCGGATGAAGCCGGTTATCGCGGATTGTCGATGTTGCTTGCTGAAAAGCCGCGCGGAACCAACGACAATCCGTTCCCGGCCGATGGCATGTCGGGTGGCGAGATCGAAGTGCTTGGCTATCGCGGCATGAAGGAATACGAGCTGTCCTTTGACGGGTTTGAAGTCCCGACCGCCAACCTTTTGGGCGGCGAAGAGGGGCAAGGTTTCAAACAGTTGATGGCAACTTTTGAATCCGCCCGCATTCAAACGGCGGCACGTGCAGTCGGGGTCGCGCAAAACGCGCTTGAGATCGGCATGCGCTATGCCAAGGATCGCGTCCAGTTCTCCAAACCGCTTTATGCCTTCCCGCGTGTTTACGGCAAAGTCGCCTGGATGGTGGTCGAAACCATGATCGCGCGTCAGTTAACCTATTTCTCGGCTTTTGAAAAAGATCAGGATATCCGCTGTGATATCGAAGCCGGGATGGCCAAACTTCTCGGTGCGCGCGTGGCATGGTCGAATGCCGACAACGCGCTTCAGATTCACGGCGGAAACGGCTATGCGCTTGAATATCAGATCAGCCGGGTGCTCTGTGATGCCCGCATTCTAAACATTTTTGAAGGTGCCGCCGAAATTCAGGCGCAGGTTGTCACCCGTGGAATCCTTGGTCGATGAACATCTAATCTATTGAAAATATACAATATTCATTGCGAACCGTGGCCCCTGTGAACAACGAGGCCAAACTTGGCCCGTCAGGATTGGCGGGCCACTTTTTTATATCAACCTAAAGTATGATATATTTCGCCCTTACCTGTGGTGCTAGACTAGATAGAAGTCCAAACAGAAACCTGAAAAATCTGTGGGATACCGGCTAAAATGCCGACAGGGAAAAGGGAGAGACGTTTACAATGAACCACGCCTCTGCAACGCAAGAAAATACAATCTTTGCGCGTATATCTGAAGCAAAAGCCATTTTTGACATCCATGCCGACCAACTTGCTGAAAGTCTTGTCGCAGAGTTGTTTGGAACAGGTCAAAGCAGCGCCGATCCCGACGATCCGCGAAGCCATGTAGAAGGCCTTGCCCAACGATTTCGCACAATGGCAAATGCGACCTCCGCAAGCGAGTTTAACCATTGCTTTGACGACCATATTTTAGCTGACCACGCGTCCGACTTATCCCCGGATCGCTTGGTGCTTGCCTATCACAAAACCGCAGCAAGCTGTGCGGTGCTGGCGTCGCGCACCAAAGGTGTGCGGTCGACCCCGACCTTAATCGAAGCCGCCCGCTGTGTTTTGATGGCCGATATGGCGTGCCTTCTGGCCGCCAAACAAACGTTGATTTCGCAACAACGTGCGGTATCGGAAATCCAGTCGATGTCCGAAATCATCGAACGTGAAACAGATAACATCATCTCGGAAGTCGGGTTTCAGGCTGGCCGCACCAATGACGTTGCCCAAGCCATGGAAAATGATGCCAGCGACCTGTCACAATTGGTCGAACGCATCACGACAACAACGGAAATTGCCAGCAACAATGTCTCGACAGTGGCCTCTGCCACCGAGGAACTGCAAGCTTCCAGCCACGAAATTGCCGACCGGATTCACAAAACCAACGACATCGCAGGTCAGGCCGTTATCCGTGCGCAGGAAACATCCCATACGATGAACAGCCTGTCGGAAACGGCAAGCGAGATCGGCAAAGTCGTTGATATCGTTAAACGCATTTCTGATCAGACCAAGATGCTTGCCCTGAATGCGACCATTGAAGCCGCCCGTGCCGGTGATGCTGGCAAGGGATTTGCCGTGGTTGCAAACGAGGTCAAAAATCTTGCGACCCAGACCGAAAAAGCCATTCTCGACATCAATTCGCAAATCACCGCCATTCAAGGTGCGACGTCTGAAGCCGTCACCGCCATTGAAGGCATCGGCGGAGCAATTGACGAAGTGAGCCAGCTGTCGTCTGATATTTCGGCATCGGTAGAACAACAAACCGCCGCGATTGCAGAAATCTCGACCAGTGCGCAAGAAGTTTCCACCCATATGCGGGGCATTTCCGGCGATATTGAACTGGCCAGTGCGAAATCGCAAAACGCCAGTGAAACTGCAGAAAACCTTCGGATTCTTGCCTCAAACATCCGCAATGACATCAATGAAATGGAAAACCGGTTCCGGATGGTTCTGCGCAGTGCCGAAGGGTCAAACCGACGTCACGAAGAACGCGTCCCGATTGCCGTTGATATCAAAGTCGATTTTGGCAACGGTGATGTCAGAACCGGTGTTACCGCAGATATGTCCTTGGCAGGTTTGCTTGCCCGTATTGATGCCAGTGAAAAAGACCACGACAAACCGGTCTTGATTACCATGGATGATGGCACGATCCTGAACGGCATCATCAAGGCGGTTTCGGGGCTTGGCACCCATGTTCAACTGACCGAACTGAATGATCACGCCAATCAGGTCATTCTTGGGCATATGAAGAAAACCCATGAACATGACGCCAAGATTGCCGATCTCGGCAAAGAACTGGCGACTGATTTGGCCAAGGTTCTTGAAACCGGACTGCGGAACAAGGAAATCACCCGCGACGATCTGTTTAGCCCGCGCTATGAAGCGATAGCAGACAGTGATCCGAAACAGTTCATGACCCCCTATATCCCGTTCACGGATCGCAACTTCACCCCGCTTCAAGAAGCCATTCTTGCCAAAGACAAACACATTGTCTTTGCCGCTGGGGTGGATTCAAACGGGTATCTGCCAACCCATAACAAGATTTACAGCCAGCCACAAAAACCCGGTGAACCGGCATGGAACATGGGCAATTGCCGCAACCGGCGCATCTTTGACGACCGCGCCGGTCTGATGGCGGCCCGCAATACCAAACCGCATCTTCTGCAAACCTATTTCCGCGACATGGGGAATTCTGTTGTCTTCATGAAAGAATGCGACGTTCCGATCATGGTCAATGGCGAACAATGGGGCAATTTACGGATTGGCTATCGCGCCTGACAATTTGGAAACGAGCGAACAATAAAAACAAAACACCCCGGTCATCTGGCCGGGGTGTTTTACATTTACGTTTAACTGATCAGATCGGGTTGAACGGATTAGCTGTGAGAATGCAAAATGGCTTCTGCGATTTCGCGTTCGATCTCGGCCGGATAGTCATAAAATCCCGGCTTGAACGATGCCGCACCACCAGATGCCAGCCAGTCAATCCCGCGAATAAGGATGGCGGAAAACGGATCAAACAGATCCTTGCCCGACCCACCCATACCCGGTGCAAGATTCAAAAGACTGCCCCGGTTCAGAAGATAGACTTCACGGCCGTTATCGAGATCGAACCGTTCAATGTAGCGGCGCATTTTCGTGCGGTTTTGTCCATCAAGCCATGCAACATCAATCTCGGTGTTTGAATGGCCGACATTGACCAATACGGCACCCCGACGGGCCTGTTTGATCTGTTGTTCGCCCAGAATGCCCGAAAGACCCGTGGCAGTGACAATGATCGCATTTTCCTTGAGCCCGTCTTCAAGGCCAACCACGCGGCAGCCATGGTGCTGGGCTTCAAGTGCGCGCACAGGATCACGTTCGGCAACCGATACCACCGCACCAAGATTACGCGCACGTTCGGCAACACCGCGCCCCACCGGACCAAAGCCAACCACAAGAACGGAACGACCATAAAGTGCCAGACCGGTTACATTGGAAAAGACCGGCCACATTTCCTGTGCGACATGATGACGGTTATGCAGGCGGTCCTTGATCGCGATATCGTTCCAGTTAAAGACCGGGAAGGAATAATCAAGTTTCTCAACCCGATGCACACCGGTTGTGGTGGCTTCAAGTGCGCCATCAACCTTCTGGCCCTTTTGAACAAATGCCTCGATCAATTCCCCGCCCATATCCGCGACAATGTCAGCAGGCTCGGACGACAGGATATCGATGCTTTTGGCATATTCGTCCGGGCTCATCCCGGAAAAGGCATGCACTTCGACACCGTTGGCCGCCAGATAGGCTGCTGCGACGTCGTCGGTACTATCAGGATTACATGCACCAACCTTGACCTTAGCACCGGCCTTCACAAATGGCAGCAAGGTCGGAATGGTGTCTTCCAAGACATGTTGGAAACTGACAATCGTTTTGTCGCGCAGGTCACGCTTGGCAACATAATTTCCGTATTTTGCCGTGACCGGACAAATCACTTCACGCCATGCAAGCGTTTCGTCATTGATCTGGTTGGCAAGGGTGGCGTCCTTGATTCGGCTGGTCATGGATAATTCTCTTAACTTCGTGGGCGAATGAATTCCCCACTAGTTAATGGGAGCGTGACCGGATGGAAAGCATTTCTGACCATCCGGTCAATTTTTCAAACCGTTAATCGCGTGACGGAATGTTCAGCCCGCGTTGAACCGCAGGACGTTCAAGCCCCCGGGCAAGCCATGCCGGGACATTGACCAGTTTATCAAATTCAACCAGATCACCCGCGTCATAGAACCCGACCAGGTTACGCACCCAGCCAAGACTTGCGATATCGGCAATGGTGTAGTCATCGCCCATAATCCAGTCACGCCCTTCCAGACGGGTTTCAAGCACGCCAAGCAGGCGTTTGGATTCATTGACATAGCGGTCACGCGGACGTTTGTCTTCGATGTCTTTACCGGCAAATTTATGGAAGAATCCAAGCTGTCCAAAGATCGGGCCAAGACCGGCCATCTGGAAATAAACCCACTGAATGGTTTCCATACGCTTGGCCGGATTGGTTGGCAAAAACTTACCAGTTTTTTCGGCCAGATATTGAATGATTGCCCCGGATTCAAACAGGGCAAACGGCTCACCATTCGGGCCATTCGGATCAATGATCGCCGGGATTTTGCCATTGGGGTTCAAGGACAGGAATTCCGGAGTCCAGGTCTCGTCCTCGCCGATATTGATCAGATGCGGCTCATAATCCAGACCGGTTTCCTCAAGCATGATGGAAACCTTCACCCCGTTTGGGGTCGGCAGGGAATAAAGCTGAATAATATCGGGATTTTTGGCAGGCCAGCGTTTGGTAATGCCGAAATTGGAAAGATCACCCATGGTATCGCCCTTTCTAAGTCAATGCGCTTATTGATGTCATTGACCATAACATGTAGCGCACCACATCGATTGTGCCACCGGCAATATGGCAACTGATTGTTTCCCAACCTCGTTGGACTGGCATTCCGCACGCCCCACCCGATCGTCTGACATACCGAAACCGGCCTGCTTATGGCAGACCGGCTTCGTCTTTTAAGTTTGCTCGTACCCGGTGATAGGCTCACCGGTCCGCTTTGGTTACCAAGCCCGATATTTCAGGAACTTACCATCAAGCGTGATCACAACCCGGTCACCTTTCGGGTCTTCCTTGCGCTCGATATACATCTCGTAATCAATGGCACTCATGATGCCATCGCCGAATTTCTCGTGGATGATTTCCTTGATGGTTTCGCCGTAAACACCGACGATTTCATACAGGCGATATATCGCCGGATCGGTCGGAACCGCCTGATCCCAGATTTTCATCGGGCATTCCTGGATGACGGCCGATGCTTCTGGCGGAAGATCAAACAGGGCAACCAACATATCGGCTTTGTCCTTTGGCGCGGAATTCATGCCGAAACAAACCGAGGTCGTCCAGACCGGCGACATACCGATCTTGCTTGCAACTTCTTCCCAGCCAAGACCTTTGGCCTTTTTGGCTTCGATGATCATTTCTTTGACATCTGCTTTTTTCACAGCTTTTCTCCTTCTCGGTAATCAACGTTTGGATCTGGTTTATTTAGCCCGACTGACAGCAGGTTTGCGGTTATCCTTCGGGTCCGAAAGCACCCCGTGCGCGCCGAACCGAACGATGGACGGCTCAGAGCTACCGCCATCTTCCTGCTTACCCGCAAGCGCCTTGGAGCGGGTGGCAAGGAATTCGACAAGGTGATTTCGGATGTCGTAATAGTCGGAATGGTGAATGATGTTGGCCCGTTCGCGCGGACGCGGAATTTCGACCTGGACCGATTCAGCAACACGGGCATAAGGCCCGTTGGTCATCAGCAAAATACGGTCCGCCAGCAAGATTGCCTCATCCACGTCATGGGTAATCATGAACACGGTCTGATCTGAACCCGACCAGATCCGGATCAGTTCGTCCTGAATGCTGCCACGGGTAAGCGCATCAAGTGCCCCAAATGGCTCATCCAGCAGCAACAGTTCCGGCTGGATCGCGAAGGCGCGGGCAATCGATACCCGCTGACGCATCCCACCCGACAATTGAGACGGTTTGCGAAGTTCGGCACCACCGGCCAAGCCAACCATCTCAAGATATTTCATCGAGTGTTCGTGGACCTGCTTTTTACTCCAGGACTTGTGACGTGCCTGGACGGCAAAGGTCACGTTTTTCAAGGCCGACAGCCAAGGCAGCAGGGAATAGTTCTGAAACACGATGCCGCGATCAAGACTTGGCCCCGATACCTCCTTGCCGTTCATGATCACCCCGCCGTCGCTTGGTTCATCAAGCCCGGCGAGAATGTTAAGGATCGTCGATTTTCCACAGCCGGAATGGCCGATAATGCAAACGAACTCGCCCTTCTCAATGCCAAGATTGACGTTTTCAAACACGGTGAGGGCTTCTTCACCCTTGGGTGCCTTAAACCGTTTGCTTAGATTCTGTACGCTCAGGAATGGTGTCGACATTTCAGGTCTCCTTATTCCTGGTACTGCACAAGGCGTGCGCAATAGGCAAAGGCGGTATCAAGCAGCATGCCGACAACACCAATCACGAGGATCGAGAACACCACACTGGTCAGATCAAGATTGTTCCATTCGTTCCAGACGTAGTAGCCAATCCCGGTACCGCCCACGAGCATCTCGGCGGCAACAATAACCAGCCATGCAATGCCGATTGAAATTCGCATACCGGTCAAGATCGTCGGGGCAGCCGCGGGCAAAATCACGATCCATGCTGTTTTAAGCGCGCCAAGTTC
Organism: Thalassospira sp.; assembly: GCF_040218635.1. Lineage (GTDB taxonomy): Bacteria > Pseudomonadota > Alphaproteobacteria > Rhodospirillales > Thalassospiraceae > Thalassospira. The sequence continues at coordinate 263,772 of NZ_JAVJRB010000009.1, read as the reverse complement.
GTGCGTTCGCGCAACATTGACCCAGTCCTTGCGAACCCCGGCCACACCAAAGGCTGTATTGATCAGCATGGGCCAGATCGAACAGATGAAAATGACAAAGATCGCCGATGCCTGACTGTCCTGAATGACAAACAGCGCAAGCGGCATCCAGGCCAAAGGCGATATCGGCCGAAGCACCTGAATGAAGGGATCAAGCGCCTTGTACATCAATGGCGACATCCCGATTAAAAAACCGACCGGAATGGCAATCGCTGCGGCAAGGAAATAACCGCTCAGAACCCGATACAGCGAATAGCCGATCTGAATGCCAATTCCCTTGTCATTGGGACCGGCATCATAGAAAGGATCGCTCAGTTCTTCCCACGCTTTGGCGAAGACGGCCGAGGGGGGTGGCACAGCCGCTTTTGGCTCGCCCCCGCCCATCAGCAATTCATATTCGGTAAGTTCGCCGGCAAGTTGCTGCTTCGGGCTGGCGGCCTCCCATAACCCAAGGAGAACCGCCAGCAACACGAGAGACAAAAGCAAAGCCCTGGCATTTAAAGATGCCAGCATGTCAGCTTACCCCTTTACCAATGGCAAAGCTGTTCACATAGGCTTCAGGCTCATCAGGGTCGAAAGTCTTGCCCATGATGCTATAGGTTTTGTAAGTCTCGGTCGGTGCTTCATAGCCAAGTTCTTTCATGACCTTGGCGCAATCGGCTGCGACATAGACTTCTTCGGCGATTTTCTTGTAATCAATGTCGCCTTCGATATAGCCCCAGCGTTTCATCTGGGTCAAAATCCAGACCCCCATCGAATGCCATGGGAACGGATCGAAATCGATGCGGTCCGGGACATTCAGAACTGCCCCCAGGCCATCAGCATAGCGCCCGGTCAGAACCTGTTCGATCACGGGAACCGGTTGGTTCAGATAGTTTGCCGGTGCAATTGCGGCCGAGATTTCTTTGCGATTTTCCGCTTTGGATGCGTATTGAGTCGCATCAATGATCGATTTCAAAAGCGCGCCATAGGTGTTTGGAAGTTCTTCCGAAAACGCCTTGGAACAGGCAAATGCACAGCATGGATGACCTTCCCAGATATCCTTGGTCAGGGTGTGCAGGAAGCCGATTTTTTCCCAAACAGCGCGCTGATTAAACGGATCCGGTGACAGATAGCCATCAAGGTTCCCGGCACGCAGGTTTGCAACCATCTCGGGCGGCGGAACGACACGGATCTGAATGTCCTTGTCCGGGTCCAGCCCATGTTCGGCAACGTAATAGCGCAGCAAGAAGTTGTGCATCGAATATTCGAACGGCACACCAAACTTGAAGCCTTTCCACTGTTTTGGATCACGTTTATCAAGGTGATCGTTATGCAGCACGATGGCCTGACCATTGATGTTTTCAACCGCTGGCATCAGGAACGGTGTTGCCGTGGACCCGGCCCCCATCGAGATCGCCAATGGCATCGGGGTCAACATATGCGAGGCGTCATATTCATTGTTCAATGACTTGTCGCGCGCAACCGCCCAACCGGCTGTCTTGATCACATCAACATCAAGGCCGTATTTTTCATAAAAGCCCATCGGCTGGGCCATAATGATCGGTGTGGCGCAGGTAATCGGAACAAAGCCAATATTCAGTTTGGATTTTTCAGGCTTGCCCAGATCATCAAGGATCGCTGCCTTGACCTTATCAATCGGCAGAACAGATCCCAAAGCGGCCATCATGGTGGTACCGCCAACCATCTTGGCAAAAGAACGCCGCGAAATTTCGTCATGCCCAAAGACGGACCGGACAATCGCACTGTCGATTGCGCGATCAAGCATCTCTTCACTGCTGCCCGGTGTCGTATCCGCCAAATCGCCCATATCACTATGTGCTGGCATTTTAGCAAGATCGAGTTCTGCGCCATGACCTTGCGCCGCATGTGATGCGTGTTTGTGCTCCCCATTCGATGCACAAACCTCACAGCCACATGATTTGCTGTGCCGAAGGTCAGCATCCCCACTGAATGGATCGCCCAGACTTTTGACTGACATATGATCACCCCCTGTTGTTACGCCACCCGGATCAGGCAGCATCAGATATTCACAAGGGGTAAGAGCAACCAGCGTGCCAACTTGTTGCAGCGCAGCAGTTTCGTTGGAAACGCTGGACTCTACCTATTAAGGCTGGCATCCTCAGGTGATACGAAAAATCGTAATTTACGAATTTTCGTAATTATTAATACGATTTTTCGTAGGAATTTAGATGGATAGCGATGTAATTCAGCCTATTTCAATGCCTTTGGAGACACTTCACCTTCAGGCACTTTTGGCCCACACGCATCCAACATTATTGGTTCATCCAAAAACCGACAGCATCATTTTTGCCAATGATGCTGCTGCCAATCTGCTGGGCCGCAGTATAGACACCCTGAAATCATCAAAGATGAGTGCCCTGCACAAAGGACAGGTCCCCAGCCTTGTCGTTTTCAGTCAGGCAGCCCTTTACCATGGCTTTGCCTGGACACGCGGGCTGGATTTGACCCGCCCGGACGGGTCGGAGTTAAAGCTTGAACACGAAGCCCGCGCGATCACGCTCAATGAAGAAGAATACCTGACCATCACCATTTCCGACCTTGATGCACGCCATCGTCGCGATGTCGATTCAGAGGCAGATGATTACCTGCGCGAAGGCATTTCAGAATGGCGCCGCGCAGAACGTTTTTTCCGCGAAATTGAACGTGAGAACCAGCTAATTCTAGGTGCGGCTGGCGAAGGCATTTACGGGGTCAATAGCGACGGCATCACAACGTTTGTTAATCCGGCGGCCGAACGTATGTTGGGCTGGACAGCGGACGAACTTGTTGGCCGGGAAATCCATTCGATCATTCACCATTCCCATGTCGACGGCGAACCCTATCACGCCGAACAATGCCCGATTTACAATGCATTCCGCGAAGGAATTGTCCGGCGCGTCGATGACGAAGTTTTCTGGCGCAGTGACGGAAAGCCGATCCGGGTCGAATATACCTCCACCCCTATTCGCGACCATGGGCTTGTTATTGGGGCGGTGATTGTTTTTCGCGATATTACAGAACGTAAAATTGCGGAAGAAAAACTGCATGCCGCACTGGCCGAGGTTGATCGCCTGCGTGAACGGCTTGAACTTGAAAACGCCTATCTGCAGGAAGAAATTCTGTCGACCAACAATCATCACGAAATCATCGGTCAGTCCGATGCCATTCAGGGGGCCTTAAAACAGATTGATCTTGTTGCCCCAACCGATGCCAACGTTCTGATCACGGGTGAATCCGGAACAGGGAAAGAACTGATCGCACGCGCCATCCATCAGGCCAGCACCCGATCAGATCGCGTCTTGGTGCGCGTAAACTGTGCTGCCATTCCCCATGAACTTTTTGAAAGCGAATTTTTCGGCCATGTTCGCGGTGCCTTTACAGGCGCCATACGTGATCGCGTGGGGCGGTTTGAACTGGCAGATGGCGGGACATTGTTTTTGGATGAAGTCGGGGAAATCCCGCTGGAGCTTCAGGGCAAGCTGCTGCGTGTTTTGCAGGATCAAAAATTTGAACGCATCGGCGAAGAGCGCACCCGTGAGGTCAATGTGCGTCTGGTCGCCGCAACCAACCGCGACCTTAAAGAAGAAGTCCGCCAAGGGCGTTTCCGCGAAGACCTTTATTTCCGCCTGAACGTTTTTCCGATCGAATGCCGCCCATTGCGTGAACGCACCGACGATATCCCGCCACTGGCGACCCATTTCCTGCGCAACATCTCTCAGCGGCTAAACATCAGCCAACCCACCCTGACCAAGGGACAGGTCCGAGTTCTGCAAAATTACGGTTGGCCGGGAAATGCCCGCGAGCTTGAAAACGTTATTGAGCGGGCCGCAATCCTTGCCCATGACGGCAAACTCCATTTCGACCTGCCTGAAACCGGCGGGCGCGACAGTCGAAAACTGATCGACACTGCGGTCGATCAAACCGACATCCCCGAAAAAGCCATTCTAACCCGCGATGAATTGCGCCAGAACGAATGCAACAACATCATTCATGCCCTGACCGAAACACGCGGAAAGATTTTTGGCCAAGGGGGTGCTGCCGCCCTTCTTGATATTAAACCGACCACGCTGGCATCGCGTATCAAGACGTTCAACATTGATCGTCGGGCATTTCTTTTGGATAAAACGTCCGAATAATCCAAAAATTTCCCAACGCCGGTTGCCTATAAAGGCTGCTTGGCGCAGCATGTCGTCGCCTGATACAAACCGACCCAACGACATATAGATTAATCTTTGCGATTTCCCGTTATTGCAAAACCCCGATGACGGCATAAGTCCTCAGGCAGGAACAAGGAAGACCAAGAATGGCTGCATTTCTTCAGATCGGTGCTTTGCTGGCGATGGCCGCTGTCGCCGTTGTTCTGGTTCTCGGCATCATATCCATGGCACGCGGAAACGATGCCCGAAAATCCAACAAGCTGATGCAGCTCCGTGTCCTGCTTCAGGCAGGCGCGCTTTTGCTTTTGTTTATTCTGTCTTTGATGGCACTTGGGAAATAACCCAGGAAATAACCCGGCCCGGATATTTATCCACATTCGCGACATAACGGACGGCACATGGTTCAACTGACACGTATTTATACAAAATCCGGTGACAAGGGCAAAACCGCCCTTGGCAATGGCACACGCGTTCTCAAGAACGACATTCGCGTCGAGGCCTATGGCACCGTGGATGAAACCAATGCTGTCATTGGCGTTGCCCGTCTTCATGCCACCGGCGATCTCGATGACATGCTGGCGCGAATCCAGAACGATCTTTTTGATCTCGGTGCGGATTTATGCACGCCCGGCGATGGCACGAATGACAATCCGGAACAGCCGGCATTGCGCATCATCGCCAAACAAACCGAACGGCTGGAACAAGAGATTGATCAGATCAACGAACATCTTGATCCGTTGAAATCCTTTGTCTTGCCCGGTGGCAGTGCGCTTTCGGCCCAGCTTCACATCGCACGCACTGTATCGCGCCGTGCCGAACGCCTGATGGTCGCATTGGCGGGAATCGAGGCCATCAACCCCGAAGCCGTGCGCTATATCAACCGGCTTTCCGACCATATGTTTGTCCTGGCCCGTCACGCAAACAATGGCGGAAAAGACGATATCTTGTGGAAACCGGGACTGACGAGATAAGGAAAAATATTGGACAAATCCCTGTTAATTGGCGGATTTGTCCCGTATCAAGATTATAGAAGGGCATCAAAATTTTAGTGAAGAAGTTATCGTTAACGTTAACCTCTTTACGTAAATTGACAACCCGTATCGCACTCCCTATTGTGCATCGCGGGGAAACCAGTAACATCCGGGCCCACCGCAAACTGCCCGTGCAGGGAGCAGAAAGCCTATAGTTTCGACAACAAAAACGAACAGGTCTGTCATGAAGGTTCTTGTCGCCGTTAAGCGCGTTGTGGATTACAACGTCAAGATCCGAGTCAAACAGGACCAGTCTGGCGTTGAATTGAACAACGTCAAAATGTCCATGAACCCGTTTGACGAAATCGCCGTTGAAGAGGCCATCCGCCTCAAAGAAGCAGGTACTGCGACCGAAGTGGTTGCTGTGTCTCTCGGCGTTAAGCAGTGTCAGGAAACACTCCGCACTGCTCTGGCTATGGGTGCCGATCGCGGCATTCTGGTCGAAACCGACGACGAACTGCAACCGCTTGCTGTTGCAAAGCTCCTGAAAGAAGTCGTTGCCAAGGAAAGCCCGGATCTTGTGATCCTGGGTAAACAGGCAATTGACGATGATGCCAACCAGACCGGTCAGATGCTGGCTGCACTTCTGGATTGGCCGCAGGGCACGTTTGCTTCCAAGGTTGCCATTGCTGATGGCAAAATGGATGTCACCCGCGAAGTCGATGGCGGTCTTGAGACCGTTAAACTTGATCTTCCGGCAATTGTGACCACTGACTTGCGCCTCAACGAGCCGCGTTATGCGTCCCTGCCGAACATCATGAAAGCCAAGAAGAAGCCGCTTGATACAATGACCCCGGCTGACCTTGGTGTTGATACCGCGCCGCGCCTTAAAACCCTGAAAGTGACGGAACCGCCATCACGTCAGGCAGGCGTCAAAGTTGCTGATGTTGCCGAGCTTGTCGACAAGCTGCGCAACGAAGCAAAAGTTATCTAAGCGGGGATCATTCAAATGAGCATTCTTGTTATTGCCGAACACGACAATACCGAACTGAAGGGTGGCACGCTTAACACCGTTGCTGCTGCACAGAAAATCGGTGGCGACATCACCATCCTCGTTGCCGGTGAAAACTGCCGCGGCGTTGCTGAAACGGCTGCCAAAGTTGATGGCGTTTCCAAGGTTCTGGTCGCAGACAATGCCGCCTATGGCCATTTCCTGGCAGAAAACATCGCAGGCCTTGTTTCCGAACTGGCCGGTGATTACAGCCACGTTCTGGTTCCGGCATCGACTTCTGGCAAAAACTTCATGCCGCGCGTTGCGGCACTGAAAGACGTCGCACAGATTTCCGACATCACCGATGTTGTAAGTGCCGATACATTTGTCCGTCCGATTTATGCCGGTAACGCATTGGCGACCGTGCAGTCATCTGACCCGATCAAACTGATCACTGTCCGTACCACGGGCTTTGATCCGGTTGCCGCCGAAGGTGGTTCTGCATCGATCGAAGATGTTTCAACGGTTACCGATGCTGGCAAATCAAGCTTTGTCGGCGCTGAACTGACCGAGTCGGAACGCCCTGAACTGACCGCTGCCAAAGTTGTCATTTCTGGTGGTCGCGGCATGGGATCGGGTGAAAACTTCCACCTGATCGAACCGATTGCTGACAAACTTGGCGCTGCAATCGGCGCATCACGCGCTGCGGTTGATGCCGGATACGCTCCGAATGACTGGCAAGTTGGCCAAACCGGCAAAGTTGTTGCACCGCAGCTATACATTGCTGTAGGCATTTCCGGTGCTATTCAGCACCTTGCCGGTATGAAGGACAGCAAGGTCATTGTCGCAATTAACAAGGACGAAGAAGCACCGATCTTCTCGGTAGCCGATTACGGCCTTGTCAGTGACCTGTTCGAAGCCCTTCCCGCACTGGCGAGTGAACTCGACAAATAATCTGATCCCATTTAGGGTCAAAACAGTGAATTCTATTGTTTTGACCCTAAGGGGACGAGTGGGGAACAAATGGCTTCGTTGGAAGATATCAAAACCATTGGCGTAATCGGCGCCGGTCAAATGGGCAATGGCATTGCTCATGTGGTCGCATTGGCCGGTTACGACGTCCGAATTCTCGACATCTCGCAGGACGCCCTTGATAAGGCGATTGGCTTGATGGAAAAGAACATGGACCGTCAGGTCAAGAAAGAGCAAATTACCGCAGCGCAAAAAGATGCTGCGATTGCGCTTATCTCAACCGGGACGGACTATTCATTCCTGACAGGCTGCGATCTTGTGATCGAGGCCGCGACAGAGAATGAAGAAGTCAAAAAACAGATTTTCAAAGCTCTTTGTCCGGTTCTTGGCCCCGAAGCCATCATCGCGACCAACACATCTTCGATCTCGGTAACCCGCCTGGCGTCCTATACGGACCGCCCGTCGAAGTTCATGGGCATGCATTTCATGAACCCGGTGCCGCTGATGAAGCTGGTAGAGCTGATCCGCGGCATTGCCACCGATGAAACGACCTATCGCACAATTCATGAACTGACCAAGAAACTCGGCAAAGACACGGCAAGTGCCGAAGATTTCCCGGCTTTCATCGTCAACCGCATCTTGCTGCCGATGATCAACGAAGCGATCTACACCCTTTATGAAGGTGTGGGGAATGTCGAATCCATCGATACCGCATTGCGACTGGGTGCCAATCACCCGATGGGGCCGCTACAGCTGGCAGACTTTATCGGTCTGGATACCTGTCTTTCGATCATGCATGTCCTGCATGACGGTTTGGCAGACACCAAGTACCGCCCGTGCCCGTTGCTGGTTAAATATGTCGAAGCTGGATGGCTTGGCCGTAAGGTTGGCCGCGGCTTCTATGACTATAGCGGTGATGAGCCGGTCCCGACCCGCTAAGGGGTTGAGCGCGGCTTGTTCGCATATCAAATCAAAGCCGCTGCGGATTGCAGCGGCTTTTTTTGTTGCAATCAAGCCACCAAGCATCTGGAATAAAGATCACATCAACCCGCACAATCGCAATGTCGGGATAGAATGATAAAAAACGTCTGGAGGCGGTCCGAAAATGTTCCTCGGAATTGATGTCGGCACATCAGCGGTCAAGGCACTGCTTATTGACGAAAACTCGGCCACAGTTGCCGAGGCCGATATCCCATTATCTGTTTCGACCCCTCATCCGTTCTGGAGCGAACAGAACCCGGGTGACTGGTGGCAGGCGACCTTGGGCGCGATTGATGCGCTCACGGCCCAAAACCCCACCGCAATTGCCGCCACACGCGCCATTGGCCTGTCTGGACAGATGCATGGTGCAACCTTGCTTGGTGCCGATGACATGCCGCTGCGACCGGCCATTCTTTGGAATGATGGTCGGGCCATGCGTGAATGTGAAGAACTGGATCAAGCCTTGCCCGATCTCGGCATTCAGGCCGGTGTCGCCACCATGCCGGGCATGACCGCCCCGAAACTGATCTGGTTGAAAAAACACGAACCTGATCTGTTTGCCAAAATCAAAACCATCCTGCTGCCCAAGGATTACATCCGTTTTTGCCTGTCGGGCGACAAAGTGACCGAGATGTCGGATGCCGCAGGCACCCTTTGGCTTGATGAAGAAAGTCGAAGCTGGAATCACGCGGCGATTGATGCCTGCTGCCTAAGCATGGATCAGTTACCAAAACTGGTCGAAGGATCGGACGTCACCGGAACCCTTTTCCCTGACCTTGCCAATCGATGGGGCATGGGCCGCAACGTGATTATTGCCGGCGGCGGCGGTGATGCGGCGACCGGTGGCATCGGTGTAGGTGCGGTCAGTCATGGGGATGGCTTTATCTCGCTTGGCACATCGTCACAGATATTCGTCGCATCGGACAAATACCGGCCAAAACCCAAAGAACTGCTGCACAGCTTCACCCACGCGATCCCGCAACACTGGTTCCAGATGGCCGTGTTGCTGAATGGCGCTAGTTGCCTGCAATGGGCGGCAAATCTTTTGGGAGAATCCGACATTGGCGCGTTGCTGCGCCGGGTTGAGGCACAACATACCGCCCCCTCTGACATTTTGTTCCTGCCTTATCTGAACGGGGAACGCACCCCGCATAACAATCCTTATGCGCGTGGGGTTTTCTTTGGCCTTGGCAGTGACAGCAACCGGGAAATGATGGTGCAATCAACCCTTGAAGGTGTCGCCTTTGCATTGTCCGATGCCCAATCACGCCTGCATGCCGCAGGGGCACATTGTGAATTGCCAGGCGTTATTGGCGGCGGTGCGCGCAGCCGATACTGGATACAGTTGATTTCCGATATTATGGGAACGCCCCTTGCCCGTTATGAAGGGGCCGCAAAGGGCCCGGCATTTGGGGCGGCACGTTTGGGACGATTGGCACTGACCAAAGAACTCCCCGAAGATGTGTGTCTGAAACCGGTCATTGAAGAGGTCATTGAGCCCAATCAAGCCCGACACGCATCCTATCAGCCACGTTTTGCCAAGTTTAAACGCCTTTATGCCGCCCTTTCAGACGAATTCACCCCGACCTGAAATCGCCAAATTCAAATCCCGGTAAAGATTTTTCGTGATTGTGGGGCAATTTGCCTTTCTACGACTTTAAACCACTGATCTAATACCAATATTAGTTTAATGGTATAGTTTTTATTCTATTTGGATAGGTCATGGGTATTGCAGTTGTCGGAAGCTCTAACATTGATTTTGCCGCGCGCGTGACAAAGCTTCCGCAGCCGGGGCAAACCGTTCTGGCCAAGGAATACAAATCCGGTCCCGGCGGCAAAGGTTGCAATCAGGCACTGGCGGTTAACCGCCTTGGCGTTTCGCCAATTTTCATTTCCAAAATCGGGGATGACGTTCTTGGCCGTCAACTGCTTGCTACCCTGTCAAACGAGGGGCTTGATACCAGCCATCTGATCATCGCAGATGGTGCTCAAACCGGTACCGCCCTGATTTCCATTGATACCGCCGGTGAAAACATGATCACGGTGGTCGGCGGCGCGAATATGACGATGACGCGTGGCGATCTGCATGAAAAACAAAGCCACCTGCGCGATTGTGACTTTTTACTATTGCAGCTTGAATGCCCGGTCGTTGCCGTCGATTGCGCGATAAAATATGCCCGCGAAGGCCATGCGAAGGTCATTCTGGACCCTGCCCCCGTCCCGGATCACATGGTGATGCGTGATCTTTTGGCCCTGACCAATATTGTCACGCCAAACAGCAGCGAATGTCTGGCCATGACGGGAATTGATCCCGTCGATATGGCAACCGCAACCATTGCGGCCAACAAGCTCCATGAAATGGGACCAGAAACCGTCATTATAAAAATGGGCGGCAAAGGTGCGTTTTATTCATCTGATGGTCAAATCGGACTGGTGCCGTCCTTTGCGGTCAGCGCCATTGATACGGTCGGTGCCGGGGATTGCTTTAATGCCGGGCTTGCCGTTGCGCTTCATGGCGGACAGGACCTTGCGGATGCTGTGCGCTTTGCCTGTGCCACCGGGGCGTTGTCGACCACGCGCAACGGGGCTGGCGATGCGGCACCAACCCTTGAACAAGTATTGGCACTGCTTGAAGACCCGGCCTCAGCCAGCTAACCGAAAAAGTTGCCTAAGACATTTCCGCGATCAGGCCATCAAAATACGTAATCACCGCTGGCGCATCCCAACGGGCAATGCCTTCAAGCTTGCCGCGGATAACCCCGTTACCATCAATGATAAAACTGGTGGGCAGTCCCCGTGCGCCCATCTGGCGTGCGGTCGAGCCCCGCGGGTCAAGCACGACATCTAAATGCTCGATTCCGTTCTTTTCAAAGAATTCCGTGACCGCTGCGGCCCCGCCACGATCCTGACTAAGTGCTAAAACCCGAAACGGCTTTCCCGCCATTTCAGCCGCCAACTGATCAAGTTCGGGCATTTCCTTGACGCAGGGCACACACCATGTCGCCCAAAGATTGACCAAAATAACCTGACCTTTCAGGTTATTAAGGGATATCTGTGCATCATTTTCATCGACAAACACCGCACCTTCGGGCAAAGAACCGTCATCAGATGGTGCCACCATCTTTGAAAGTTCTTGCGGGAATTGCGTATCTGCAAAGGCAGGGGTTGCATAAATGCCCGATATGGCGACAATCACGCCAAGTTTTACGTAATGAAGCAATGCCTTCACAACACCCACCTTTCCAATACTGCGGATCACAATGACCGATCAAAACGCCACCGACCAGAAAAATGCCAACTCCCTTTGGGGCGGCCGCTTTGAAGCAGGCCCGTCTGCCATCATGGAAGAAATCAATGCTTCCATCGGTTTTGACAAACGCCTCTACGCTCAGGATATTCAGGGTTCCAAAGCCCACTGCGCCATGCTGGTCAAGCAGAACATCATCCCTGCAGAAGATGGCGAGAAAATCACCAATGGTCTAGACCAGATTCTTCAAGAAATCGAGAGCGGGAATTTCAAATTCTCAAGCGCCCTTGAAGATATCCACATGAATGTCGAAAGCCGCCTGCGCGAATTGATAGGTCCCGCAGCAGGCCGCCTTCATACTGCGCGCTCGCGCAATGATCAGGTCGCAACCGACTTCAAATTATGGGTCCGCGACGTCGCGCTCAGCGATCTTGAAGCCGGCCTGAAAGGCCTTCAGGAAGCGCTGATAACGCAGGCTGAAAAGAATATCGACACGATCATGCCGGGCTTCACCCATCTTCAGGCCGCCCAGCCGGTGACCTTTGGCCACCATCTTTTGGCCTATGTTGAAATGTTTGGCCGTGATCGCGGTCGCGTTGCCGATTGTAAAACGCGGCTCAATGAAAACCCGTTGGGCTCAGCCGCCCTTGCCGGGACACCTTATCCGATTGACCGCCATATGACGGCAAGTGCCCTTGGCTTTGACCGCCCGACGGCAAATTCGCTTGATGCCGTATCGGATCGTGACTTTGCCTTGGAATATCTGAATGCCACGTCGATCACGGCGATGCATCTTTCGCGTTTGGCCGAAGAAATGGTCATCTGGTGTTCGGCGCAGTTCAAATTTATCGGCATGTCCGACAAATTTTCGACCGGATCGTCGATCATGCCGCAAAAACGCAATCCCGATGCGGCTGAACTGATCCGATCGAAAATCGGCCGTATCGTTGGCTGTTATAATTCCCTGATGCTATCGATGAAGGGATTGCCGCTGGCCTATTCCAAGGACATGCAGGAAGACAAAGAACCGGTTTTTGAAGCCCACGACCATCTTGGTCTGTGTGTTGCGGCCATGACCGGTATGGTTGCCGATATGAAAGTCTTTGCCGATAACATGCGTGCGGCAGCCGGGGCTGGTTACACCACCGCGACCGATCTTGCCGATTGGCTGGTTTCAGAACTTGGCATGCCGTTCCGCGATGCGCACCATGTGGTTGGTGCCACGGTGAAGCTGGCTGAAACCAAGGGATGTGATCTTGATCAGTTATCGCTTGATGACCTTCAGGGGATCGAGCCGAAAATCACCAATGCCGTTTATGACGTCCTGACCGTCGATGCGTCGGTTGCGGCCCGCCAAAGTTTTGGCGGCACGGCACCTGTTCGGGTCAAGGAATCCGTTGCTGCGGCAAAGGAAAGGTTTCTGAAATGAATGTCAGTTTGCTTAAACGCGGCACCGTGATCACGCTTGCCGTCATGATGGGTCTTTCGGTTGCGGCGTGTGGGAAAAAAGGCCCGCTCGATCCGCCGACCGACAAAGGTTATGAATATCCAAGGGACTACCCAGCCAAATGAACCATTTTGAATATATTGATGGCGTCCTTCACGCTGAAGGTGTCTCGCTTCCGGAACTGGCTGACAAAGTCGGAACCCCGTTTTTCTGCTATTCCACCGCAACGTTGGAACGCCATTACAAGGTTTATGCCAGTGCGTTTGACGGTCTGGATGCAACGGTTTGCTATGCGATCAAGGCCAACTCCAATCAGGCTGTCCTAAAAACGCTGGGCAAACTTGGTGCGGGTGCAGATGTTGTATCCGTTGGTGAAATGCGCCGTGCATTGCGTGCAGGCATTGCACCCGCCAAAGTCATCTTTTCTGGCGTTGGCAAAGCCGAAGCCGAAATGCGCGAAGCCCTTGATGCCGACATTGCCCAGATCAATGTCGAAAGCATCCCGGAACTGATCGAACTTAACCGTGTTGCCATCGACATGGGGAAAAAGGCCCGCATCGCATTGCGGATCAATCCGCATGTTGATGCCAAAACCCACGAAAAGATCGCAACCGGCAAGGCCGAAAACAAGTTTGGCATCGACTGGACCCGCGCGATTGAAGTCTATCGCGATGCAGCGGCGATGGATGGCATCGAGGTCACCGGTATTGCCATGCATATCGGGTCACAATTGACCGATCTCGCCCCGTTCCGCGAGGCTTTCACACGCCTTTCCGATCTGGTCGAAAAACTGCGCGCCGAAAATATCGATATCCGCAATCTTGACCTTGGCGGCGGCCTTGGTATCGCCTATCAGGGCGAAACCCCACCGCTTCCTGATGCCTATGGTCAGATGGTGCGTGAAACTGTTGGCCATCTCGGCTGCCACATCACGCTAGAGCCGGGTCGTTTGATTGCGGGCAATGCCGGGATCATGGTATCGCGCGTTATGTATATCAAAGACGGCGAAGCAAAACGTTTTGTCATTCTTGATGCCGCGATGAACGATCTGATCCGCCCGACACTTTATAACGCCTATCACGAAATCATTCCGGTCGATGAACAAACGACAGCAGACAAGCAGGCAACTGTCGATGTCGTCGGCCCGGTATGTGAAACCGGTGATACCTTTGGCAAGGATCGCACATTGCCTGATAACCTTAAGGCAGGTGATCTGGTCGCGGTGATGTCTGCCGGGGCTTATGGTGCGGTGATGTCTTCGACCTATAACACCCGCGCATTGACGCCGGAAGTACTGGTCAAGGGTGATGAATTCGCCATCGTCCGCCCGCGTCAGGAAATTGATGATCTGATCAATATGGATCAAATTCCCGGATGGCTGGATTAGGTTCCAAAGCCCAACGGCAACAAACATTCTGATCTTTAAGGCGACCTGTGATCTGCAGGTCGCCTTTTTATTTGGCCTAAGACCACCGGAATAACTTGACCCGCCCTTGCCAAACCCCAAGTTTTAGGTAGATAGCTTTGCGATCCTTCTCGCAACGCATGGGCAAAGGGCCACCAGACAAATGTCGCTGATACCACCGTATCCCGGAATGGAGCATCATGTGCGCAGGGCGCGCATGGTCATGATTTGGGAATCGGTTTGGCCCTGTCTCATCCCCTCGCTATCTGTCGGTCTGCTGACGGTTGGGTTGACGCTAACCGGCACGTTTGAATTCCTGCCTGCCACCGCCCACATCATGTTGCTGTCGGTTTTGTCTGTGGCAATGATGGTCGCCGTGGTCGCACCGTGGCGTCATTTCCGCTGGCCGACCCGCCGGGATATTTTGCGTCGACTTGAAGTTGAAAACCGGCTTGAAAACAACCCACTGCAAAGTCTTGAAGATCATATCGACGATACCGAAGATCCGCTGACCAGTTTCCTGTGGCAGCGCCAACTTGGCCTGCATGAAACGGCATTGGCGAATTTACGCCTTCCCCGTCCGATCCCCGCGATCAGCAAGATTGACCGGTTTGGCCTTACTGCCATTCCCATTCTGTTGATGTTTGTCGGACTGATGGTTGGCAGCAATCACATCGCAGAACGTTTTTCCAAGGCCTTTAGCCCCCTGCAACGTTTGGGTGCGGCGGATTTCAGTGCAACACTTTGGGTCACGCCCCCCGCCTATACCGGGCAGGTCCCGCGCGTTTTACGCTTCAACGCTTTGGCGTCCGAAGACCCTGCAAATGAAGGCACGGCCCAAAATGTCATGTCGGTCGACGTTCCCGCCGGATCGACCCTTGATGGCAGTATTTCAAGTATCTGGTCCCCGACCTTGACCGCGCCAGATGGCGAACGCGATTTCACCGAAAGCAGCGAGAACAGCTATGTGCTGTCGACCGCCATCGAACAGTCGGGTGAATGGCGCATTTCGGTTTGGGGGAATGACCGCCTGACACTGAACATCAATCTGGTCGCAGATCTGGCCCCGAACCTTTCCTTTGTCAGTCCACCGGCCATCACGCGGCGCGATCATATCCGGTTGGATTATATCGCCAATGATGATTACGGACTGGCCAAGCTTGATCTGGTGATAACCCCCGCCCCCGATGACGCGATGATTGATCAATATGGTCCGATTGATCAAATCGTCATTGATCTAAAAGGTGAAGGTGCCAGTGAAACCTCTATGCCGACCCGCATAGAAGGGCCCCGGTTTGTCGATCTTGTTGCCCATCCTTGGGCTGGATTGCCTGTCAATATCCAGATGCATTCACGTGACAATTCCGATCAGTCCGGACAAAGCGACGTTCGATCACTTGTCCTGCCCGAACGCGAATTTTCCCACCCTGTCGCGCAAAAACTGATCGCCATTCGCCGGGGTCTTCTTCGTTATCCTGATCGCGCGCTTGAAATGCATCAGGCAATCTTGCCCGTTCTTTATGCGCCGCAGGCATTTAACGGTCATATTGGTGTCTTCTTGGCCCTGTCAGTTGCAGAAAGCCGCCTTGCCGCGAACCTGAACAACCGTGAAGTCCATCAGGACGTCGCAGGGCTTTTGTGGCATATCGCCGAGGAAATCGAACGCGGAAGCTATGGCATTGCTGAACGTAATTTGATGGAGGCCGAAGAACGTCTGCTTGAAGCCCTGTCGAACCCGGATGTCACCGAAAGTGAAATCGCGCGCCTGATCGAAGAATACCGTCAGGCATTGAACCAGTATCTTGCGGCTTTAACCCGCGAAAGCACCCAGTCACCCGAAGAACAGCCCGCGGCAACGGCAACCCTTGAACAACAGGATCTGTCGCGGATCATTGATCAGATCGATGCCCTGATGCGTGCTGGCGCCCGCGATGAAGCCCGCGAACTCATCGACCGTTTGCGCGAATTGGTCGAAAACATGCAAGTCACCACCGGCGAAGGCGGCATGGATATCACATCGACCTTACGCGAAATGCTTGATGGCATGCGCGATCTGTCGCGCCGTCAGCAAGACCTGATGAGAGAAGGCGACAACCCGGCAACCCAGAACGGTCCGGGACCACGTGCTGATCAGCAACAAGGTTTGGCCGATGACGCCAATGACATCATGAACAGCCCCGGCCTCGGTCAGTTTGGGGATGTAAGCGGGATGAATGCCGTCATAGACGCCATGCGAGGTGCCGCAGAGGCCCTTGGACACAACCGGTCTCATGAGGCCCTGCAACATCAACGACAGGCCATGGAGGCCCTGCAACAGGGCATCGGCGAGATCAGCCGCGCCCTTGAAGGACTTAGTCAGTTGGCCCCGATGCTTGAAGACCTTGACGGGGCGGGTCGCCGCGATCCGCTGGGCCGGCCGGTGGGTGGAAATGGCACCACCATCATTCCTGATGTGAACACGCTTGAACGGGCATGGCGGATTTTACAGGAACTCCGGCGCCGGTCTGGCGACCCTGATCGCCCACAAGTCGAACAGGAATATATCGACCGCTTGCTGAAACGGTTCTAGCGGAACAACCATCCGGTCCCACAACTCACCCAAATCCCAATAAAAAAGGCAGCGATAAAACGCTGCCTTTTCGCTTAAATCTTGTCGTCTTGCCGTTTACGGTTCGACCGCTTCACGCGGATCAAGGAACGTCACCTGCAAACGGGTTGCTGTCGGATTTGGACGACGGATTTTCGTTTCCACCGTCAAGGTTTCTCCCACAGGCAGCATTTGCTGTTCCATCGGCATATCTGCACCGGACGTTACCATCGACTCGTCATAGACCAGCGGCATCTTTTTGCGCTGAACCACACGATCCAGCGGATCAAGCAACTCGATCAGAAGATACGGCAAGGCACGCGGTTCTTCGCTGATATTGACGATCTCAGCACGTACCACCAGAACATCGACGCCGTCTTCATCTTCGCGGGTCGGCGGCAGTTCCCGAATATCAAGGCCTTCACCAACATGGGGCACATCGAGCCCGACCATGTCGTAAACCTTGGCGATCGGCGGCCACAGTTCGATGACCTGATCCTTGGCAAAATAACCACCTGCACCAATCCCGCCAAGCAACAGCAAGAAGATGATCCAGCCAACAATACCCTTTTTCTTTTTGGGTTGTGGTCTGGGGTTATTGCGGATCAGCTGCTGCGGAATGGGCGGCGGATCTGGAATCTTGTCTGCTTCTTCAAAGCCGGGGTCAACACGCCCCCCACCCATCTGGTTGGCATTGAAATCAGCCCCCAACGCCCCTTCTTCGTTGAAAGGCGGCGGAAGGTCGTTATCTGGCGCAGCCGCAGGCTGGGGTGCAGGCTTCTTCGCGCCGGGCGGCTCCTGATGCCAGCTATTGCCGCAGCTTTTACAGCGCACGGTACGGCCTTTCGAGCCGATTGCTTCTGTCTTAACTGAGTATTTTTTAGAACACTCTGGGCAAGTAATGATCATTGCAAACCTGGCATTTCGATGACAGCGGCATCAAACATCGGGGGAGGTATAAAAAGCTCACAGCCGACGATCCCCCAATCGCGCCAACCGTGAATTACACTATATGTAAATAGCCGCGATTTAACAGACTGTTAAGCACAGATAACAGAAGCTGCCCGGATTTAGGTGTCTAACCATTGCGTAATGGCTCTGTTCGTGGCATCCGAAAGCAGGAGAAAAATCGGGTAAACCGGTTTAATCATTTTCGATATTGTCATGACAGGTGCTTTTTCCAAGTCCGCAAGACCATAAAGAAACCTATGTTAATTGCAGCGGCAACCGCCAATGCAAACCGTCATTCTGCCAGATGGAGCGCCGATTTTGACCGATGTTGTCAGTTTCAGGAATGTCGGGGTCCGATACGAATCCGGGCCTGATATTTTGCGCGATCTGAACTTTTCTTTGGGCCGCGGCAGTTTCCATTTTCTGACCGGTGCATCGGGTGCGGGCAAGTCGACCTTGATGCGACTTTTATATTTGGCCCTACGTCAGACTCGCGGTGAAATTAATATTTTCGGGCGTGACAATATCCGTATTCCACGGGATGAGCTGCCGGCGATTCGCCGCAAAATTGGTGTGGTGTTCCAGGATTTCCGTCTGATCAATCATCTGACGACCTTTGAAAACGTTGCTTTGCCATTGCGTGTTGCCGGGGTTGAAGACCTGCAAATCCGCAAAAACGTGACCGAACTTCTCGAATGGGTTGGATTGGGCGATCAAATCAATGCACCGCCATCGCGCCTTTCGGGCGGGCAGCAACAGCGTGTCGCCATTGCCCGTGCGGTCATCGGTCGACCGGCATTACTGTTGGCCGACGAACCGACCGGCAATGTGGACGACCGAATCGCCATGCGATTGCTGTATTTGTTTGAAGAACTCAACAAACTCGGGACTACTGTATTGATTGCCACCCATAACCGGCAATTGGTCAGGCGGTTTGGCCATACGCAATGGTTGCTTGAAGGTGGCACATTACACGATGTGACCAACAGCGGCTGACACAGACAAAACGGCTTTAACATCGCGCTAACAAGATCAACAGGACTAACACACGATCATGGCATTTCGCGCACCACCATCGCATCTACCGCTTGAAAGCGACTCTTCCTCGCGCTTTTTGCCGAGCATTGTCGCCCTGATGGTTGCCTTGCTGACGTTTTCAATCGTCGGGCTTGCCGCCCTGCATGACAGTGTTGGTCAATGGTCTGGCCAGATCGAAGGAAGCCTGTCGATACAGGTTCCCCCAACCGAGCTTGCCAATCGCACACCAGATGAACGCGAAAAAGCTCTTCAGAAAACCGTCGATACCATCATCGACGAAGTTTCAACAATGCCCGGCATTGCCCGGATCGAAGAACTGAGCCCTGATACCATGGCAGCCCTTCTTGAACCGTGGCTTGGCCCGGACGAAGTGCTGAGCGAACTGCCCATACCGCGCATCATCGAAATAACCCCGGAAACCGGATTTAACTTTGATGCGCTTGAGGTCAGATTGGGAACAATCGCCCCCGAGGCGATATTGGATGACCATCGCATCTGGATTGAACGGATTGCAGATGTCGCCTTTTCCGTCGAACTGGCGCTGTCTCTTTTGATTGTGGTGTTGTTTGGCGCGACGATACTTTCGGTCGTGTTTGCCACCCGTTCGGGGTTATCGATACATCATCGCATCATTGAATTGCTGCATTTGATTGGTGCACAGGATGGCTATATCGCCAAACAATTTGGCCGACACAATCAGCGTCTTGCATTTTTCGGGGCCTTGATCGGGTTGCTGATTGCGCTTCCTGTGTCTGCCCTGATCGGGTGGCTCGGCATGCGCGCCGGATGGCCAATTCCGTCACTGGTTCTCAGCCCGACCTTTATTGCCCTTACTGTTGCCATTCCTTTTATTGTCGCCTTTGTTGCCGGGATCACAGCAACCCGCACCGTCCTGCGTGTTTTACACAGGATGTTGTAACAAACGACATCGCTCCGTATAGTTCGATCAAGACAAGCTTCCCTTTTGGGATCATGGCTTTGGCCACCTCAGGAGATCCGCATACATGCCTCCACACCGATTTTTTGGCACGCATTCATGAACAAGCCACCACGTAGTGTGCAACAACGCCGCCGGTTTCGCCGGTTTCGCTTTTTGCTTTCGGTTTTGATTCTGTGCGGGTTGATCTGGGCCGTTGGTTTTGTCTGGTATGTCAATTCGATCCCGACCACGGTCGATAACACCAATGAACGTACCGATGCGATTGTCGTCCTGACCGGGGGCAGTGAACGGCTGTCCGAAGGTCGTCGCCTTTTGGCGCGTGGCATGGCGGATAAGCTTTTCATATCCGGTGTCTATCGCGGGGTAGAGGTTGATGAACTTCTATCGGCCGGAAAAGCCGACCCACGCCTGCTGTCTTGCTGTGTCGTTCTGGGGCATATCGCGGAAAACACCCGCGGCAATGCAATTGAGACAGCTGTCTGGGCCTATGGAGAAGAATTTAAAAGCCTGCGGATTGTCACGGCCAACTACCATATGCCGCGCTCGCTTTTGGAATTCCGCAGTCTGATGCCCGATGTGGAAATCATCCCGCACCCGGTTTTCCCCGATAACGTGAAAATTGAAAATTGGTGGCGTTTCCCCGGCAGCACGGCCCTGATCGCCAGCGAGTTTAACAAATATATGTTTGCCAGCCTGCGCAACACACTGCTGCACTGGCTTCCCGATGGGGGTCGATCCGCATTGCGAGGGCCCGGTGGCACCACACCGTCGCCTCAGGATTTCTCGGCATCCAATGCGACAGGCAAAAAGGGCTGAACGATTGCCACATAGCTGTTACAAAGCACCAGATGGACCCTAGGCGTATGAAGGATTTTTCTGAATGAGAGCCCTCCGCGCGTTACTTTTTAACGTGTTGTTTTTTGGCGGAACAGCCCTGCTGTGCATCAGCATGATCCCCCTGATGGTCTGCGGCCGCAAGGCCAGCCAGTTTGTCGGTCATGCGTGGTGTCGATTGACCCAGGCGGCCCTCAACCTTTCGGTTGGCATGCACAAACGCATCACCGGGCTTGAAAATCTGCCCGATGGCCCCTGCATTCTGGTGGCAAAGCATCAATCGGCGTGGGAAACCCTGACCTTTCACACCGTGGTGCCCGATCCGGCCTATATTCTTAAAAAAGAACTGACCAGAATTCCGCTTGTCGGACAGTTCCTGCTCCTGTCTGGCCAGATTGCCGTTGATCGGTCTGCCGGGGGTTCTGCACTCAAAGACATGATCAAGGGTGCGTCACAAGCACTTAAGGAAAACCGTCAGGTCATCATTTTCCCCGAAGGTACGCGCACCCCACCCGGGTCAAGCCGCCCGTATCATCCGGGCGTCTATGCGCTTTACAAAGCCTTTCCCGACACCAAGGTAATTCCGGTCGCGGTGAATTCCGGCATGTTCTGGGGCAAGGACAGCTTCATGAAATATGGCGGTCGGGTTACGATGGAACTGATGAAACCGATTGAACCGGGCCTTGATCGCAAGACCTTCATGAGTGAAATCAAAACCAGAATTGATACCCGAACCCGCGAACTTGAAACCGAAGCGCAGCGTGAATTCTCTTTGCCAATGCTGACCTCGGCCGATATCGCGGCTCAGGAATCTTCGCAAAATCCGAATACCGGGCAGGTTGAAAAAGACACCGCATCCTGATAGCCCGCAGGTTTGCCCATCATATTAAAAGGCCGGTGATGCGTTGCATCCCGGCCTTTTGCTTTGTCGTCGTCCGGGTTTGGTTTCAGGCCCGTTCGCGTTTCTTTCGGGTTGCCTGCCAAATGCCAAAGGCGATCAGCGCGATCCCGCCCAAATGATACAAATGCAGTTCTTCGCCCAAAAAGATGATGGCCAGCACACTGGCAAAGACCGGCATCAGATACATGAAGACACCTGCATTGGCGGGACCAACCACAGAAACACCCTTGCCCCAGAACAGATATCCCAAAAAGGCCGGACCTGCGCCGATATAGAAAATCTTGAGCATATCGGGCCATGCCGGGTCCATCCGGGTAAAGAACGGTTCCCCGTCCACCACCAGTGACCAGACATAAAGCGGGGTCAGGAAACAAAGCCCGACCAGCGCACTAACAAATATCTGGCTTAACGGATGAATGCCTTTTGGCGCACGTTTAAGCAGCATGGAATAGGTCGCCCACACCATCGCCGAAATCATCGCCAGCACATCACCCAAAACAAAGTCCATACGCGCAAACACGGAAAAGTCGGCCTTGGTAATGATTGTCGCCGTTCCAGCACCGGCAATCAAAACGCCAAGCCACTGACGACCACTTGGCTTTTCCGCCGTCAGGATGGCTGCAAAGATCAACACCCAGACCGGGGTTGTCGCATTCAGCAGGCCGGTATTGACGGCCGTTGTGTTAAAGGCGGCAAGGTAAATCACCACCGAAAACAGAAACACGCCGGTAAAACCGATGAGAAACATCGACATTTTGTGATGCGCCATGACCTTCAGATCACGGCGCAGATGCTTTGCACAGACCGGCAGCAACAGCAAAATCGCCACGATCCAGCGCCAGAAAGACAATGCTTCAAACGGCACTGTGGCATTCACACCACGCGCAACCACGTGGTTTGACCCCCACATCATCGCGCAGGCAATCAACATCAGATAGGCCACCGCCACTGGCGTTTGATCGCCTGATGTCGAAGTTCCCCCCGCCGCAGTCGATACATTTGGCTGGGACATCAGATACCCGCCCCCATATTCATCTCGCCATATTCACGACGGACCAGATCCATCAAATCGTGTAAGGGCGGATCGGTAATGCCCATTTCATCAAGATGCAGCACAGTATTTTCCAGATATTCAAGATTTGGCCCAACATTGCCGTAGGCAGCAACAATGATCTCGACCGCAGTCCGCACCGGCAGGTTTCCGGCATATTGTTGATGGGTTGGATCGGCAACATAGGTATGCGCAATCACTTTGCGCCCGTCTTCAAGTTCGACTTCGACATCGGCCGGGATATAGGTGTTGGTCACCAACTCGCGCTCATCGAGATAGGCTTTCACCGCATTCCAGTTGTCCGGATCGATGCAAAAGGCATTGCCAACGCATTCCCCGCCCTTGTTCAGGCCAAGAACAAGCCCCGGATTTTCCGGCGTGCCGCGGTAATGGTGGGAATAGATACAGAAAGACCTGTGATAGCCGCGCAGCGTCGCACGCGACCGTTCGACGTATTCAAACCCTGGTCGCCACAACAGTGAACCATATCCAAAAACCCATTTTTCGCGGGCGTCCGTCACGCTTTCCTCCGGCTTTGTCGTCTTCAGTTCACCTGAACCTAGCGTTTCATGATGACCAATGCCACCCCAAGTGCCGCAATGGCAAAACCGGCAAAGCCAAGCATGCCAAGTTGCTCGTCAAACAGCATCCAGGCAAAGAAGGCTGCAGTTGGCGGCACAAGGTAAAACATGCTGGCAACACGGGTGGCTTCGCCCTGTTTGATCAGAACCATCAACAGCATGATCGCCCCGATTGACAGAACCAGGACCAGCCACGCCATCGCCAGAATGAAGTCCATGCTCCATTCAACTGTCAGCGGCTCCTTAAACAGGGCAATAACGCCGACAAAGATACTGGCCGCAACGTATTGAACAACCGTCCCGCCCATCAAATCCATGCCCGTGCAGAACCGCTTTTGATAAATCGTTCCCGCCGTCATGGCCAAAAGGGCCGCGATCGCCAAGCCAATGCCAAATGCAGTGATCCCCACCCCGTCGCCAATCTTGGGCACCAACACAAGTGCGACACCAATCAGGCCAAGCATCAACCCGCCCCATTGGCGCATTGAAACCCGCTCACCCAGAAGCGATCCGACAACAGATGCGGTCACAACCGGCTGCAGCCCCACAATCAACGCCGCAAGCCCTGCGGGAAGACCGGTATCAATCGCCCAGAAAACCCCGCCAAGATAGACCCCATGCACCAGAACGCCGGTCGTGCCGATATGAATGGCCTCGCGCCAGGTCCTTGGCCATTTGCCTCCCATCAGGGCGACAATTGGCACCATAATGATCAGGACAATGACAAATCGGACAAACAGGAAAACAAACGGATCGGCATAGGGCAGGCCGAACTTGGCACCGACAAAGCCCGTGCTCCAAAGGAACACGAACACAAATGGCATGATCCGCCCAAAGGCCGGATGATTGGTGGCAGACATAATATTCCCCTTGAACCGGCAGGCGGTGCAATTTGGGGCGCATCACCAACCGAAAAACAGCCCGCAGGTTGCGGGCTGTCGGTCTTTTAGTCTATCGGCTTTTTCTTGCCCGCTTCATCGCTTTTGCGGTCTTCGCCTTCGGCCGAGAAGTTGGTAAAATACTGACCGGCATCAACAATACCGCGGCGAATTTCGCGCGTCCGTGAAAACAGCTCGAAAAGCTTGTCGCCTTCACCCCAGCGAATGGCACGCTGAAGCGCCATCAGATCTTCCTGAAAACGTCCAAGAACTTCCAAAACAGCTTCGCGGTTGTTCAAAAACACATCGCGCCACATGGTCGGATCGGATGCGGCAATACGCGTAAAGTCACGGAAACCGGTTGCGGAAAACTTGATCACTTCCTGACGCAGCGCATCTTCAAGATCGGTCGCCGTGCCCACAATAGTATAGGCAATCAGATGCGGCAGATGTGATGTGATGCCAAGAATGCGATCATGATGATCGGCATCCATGCATTCAACATGCATACCGCATGCTTCCCAAAGTGTCCGAACCTTTGCGATGGCAACGTCGCTTTCACCGGGAACCGGTGTGAGAATACACCAACGTTCTTCAAACAGCTCCGGGAAACCGGAATCGGGCCCTGAATGTTCGGTCCCGGCCAACGGGTGGCCCGGAACGAAATGAACACCCTCATCAAGGTGCGGGGCAATATCACGAATGACAGACTGTTTGACCGACCCGACATCGGAAACAATCGCGCCCTTTTTCAGAACACCCGAAAGCTGTGCGCCAATCGCTGCATTCGCCCCGACAGGCGCACAGATCATCACCAGATCCGCATCGCCAACCGCTTGTTTGATGTCACAATAGGCCTCATCGGCAATGCCAAGTTCCAGCACCCGGTCACGGGTCGCTTCTGATCGCACCGCACAGGTGATTTTGCTGGCAAGTCCGTCACGCTTGATGCGACGGGCCATGGATGAACCAATCAGGCCCATGCCAATAAAGGCGATTGTTTCAAACAACGGTTGGGATGCGGTATTGGTCATTATGTGTTCACAAAGTCCTTGATCGCCTGAAGGCAGATATCCATTTCTTCCTTCGTACCGATTGAAACACGAAGCATCTGCGGCAGGCCATAGGCACCGATTTTGCGCGGGATCACGCCACGGGCCATCATGAAGTCATTGGCAGCATCCGCATCTTTGCCGCTTTCGCTCGGGAATTCGATCATCACGAAGTTGCCATAGCTTGGATGGGCTTTCAGGCCGCTGATCGCATTGATCTCATCACGGAACCATGCCAGCGTTTCCGCATTGTGACGCACGCATTCATTGACGAAATCATCATCATCAAGGGCGGCAACACCGGCTTCCTGTGTTGGCAGTGGCACGTTAAACGGATTGCGCAGACGCTGCAAAACATCGGCAATGGCAGGCGGTGCATAGCACCAGCCAAGACGAATGCCGCCAAGACCGTAAATCTTGGAGAATGTCCGGGTCATCACGGTGTTATTGCCCGCTTTGACAAGCTCTTCACCGGCAGAATAATCTTCCTGCCCGGTCATGAATTCGGCATAGGCCGCATCAACCACCAAAACGATATCGTCGCGAAGACCATCGCGCAGACGCTTCATTTCGCTATCGGTGATGTAGGTTCCGGTCGGATTGTTCGGATTGGCTACAAACACGATTTTGGTGTTGTCCGTCACACCGGCCAACAGGGCATCAACATCGGTCGTCATATTGACTTCCGGTGCTGTGACCGGCGTTGCGCCAACGCCTTTGGCCGTAATCGGATACATCAGGAAACCATGCTGCGAATACAGCACTTCATCGCCCGGACCGGCATATGCGCGGATCAAAAGCGTCAACAGCTCATCCGAGCCGGCACCACACACCAGCTGATCGAACTCAAGATCATATTTTTCCGAAAGCTTGTGACGCAAAAGATCACAACCGCCATCCGGATAACGATGCAGACGATCAGACGTGTTGCGCAGTGCTTCCATGGCTTTGGGGCTCGGGCCAAGGGCGCCTTCGTTCGATGACAGCTTGATCACGCGCTGGGCGCTATCAGAACTGGATTTACCGCCTTTGTAAGGCGCAATATCAAGAATTCCGGGGCGTGGGGTGGGCGCAGACATAACGTATATTCTCCCAGAGGAAGCGGCAGGCACAACAAGCCTGCCATTGATTTTTCAACTTAGTGCATCTTCGCTGATCGGCACTGCATAAGCACCAACCACACGCAGGCTTTCGGGATCAAGTCCCTGCTCTGCCAGTGTTGCCTGAAACACATCCGCGCGATTACAAAAGAATCCCGGCACATCAACAAGAACAAAACGCCGATCTTCTGCCGTATCATCCGAAAAGCCAAGGATTGCTGATCCGGCTATGCCGCCCGCAATTTTTTTGCGCGCCGTATCCATCGAAATCTCTTTGGACAGGCTTACCACAAACAAGGTCCGGTCATCGCCACTGTCTTCAAGATCGATTGCTGCAAGGACAAAACCTTCGGTTTGCTCGCCACGGCCAACCGGACGTCCACCAAACGGCAATTTCGAGACAACTTTGACCGCACTTTGTTCTGTCAAAAGCGTCCACCACGGCATGGGCTCGCCCAGTTCAGGCTTGGGAAACACGCCAACAGCGGCCCGGCCTTCTTCAAGCGCACCAAACGCTTCACGCGGCGTATCATATTCAATGATTTCGTTCAGACAGCCAAAATTCAGCCGTGCAAGTTCCCAGCAATCAAGTCCGTCGGCATTGCGGCAAAGGGCAATCGTATAAGACGCTTCAAGGCGGGTTCCGGCTGCGATCATCTCGCGCCAAATTTGAATCAACGCCGTTTTGGGAAAAGCACCGTCATGACGGTCCACCAATGTCCGCATGATACGGGCTTCGCGTGCCGGACGATAAGGGACTTTTACCTTCCCGCCAGCCGCAATCACACGGTCCTTATAGGCACCCACAGCCTGTACAACATTGGTCCGGCGAATGATCAGCGATTGCAGCGCCTGATCGATTTCATCGATCTCGCCCCGCAACCCGTCAAGGTCAAGATTTGCCAAATTTTTGTCGTCTAGCGCCATGATCAACTCTTTTGTAAAACGGCGCACAGTATTAGGACAGGGCCGCAGAAATGCAAAGAAAAGATTGACTAAACCCCGTCCTGTTCATAGCTAGAACAAGCGAATTTCCTGCAAACCAATGTCAGAAGGCTAAAGACCTTCGCGTTTGGCAGGCAAATCATCGATAACAGGGAATCCGATATTCATGTCCACCGCTGCCAACAAAGACAAGCGCCCGCCGCTTCCCGGCCACCATATGGTCCTTGGGGAAACGGACAAGTTGCGCCTCGATAGTGGTATTGAATTCGGACCCTTCACCTTGGCCTATCAGACCTATGGCGCGTTAAATGCCGATAAAACCAACGCCATTCTGGTCTGCCATGCCCTGACGGGCGATCAATATGTTGCCGATGATGTTCACCCGATCACCGGCAAAGAAGGCTGGTGGCGTGAAATTGTCGGGCCGGGCAAGATCATCGATACCGACAAATATTTCGTCATTTGCAGCAATGTCATCGGCGGATGCCTTGGCAGCAGCGGCCCGAAGGACACCAATCCTGAAACCGGCAAACCATGGGGCCTTGATTTCCCGGTAATTACCATCGCCGATATGGTGCGCGCGCAAACCATGCTGATTGATGCCCTTGGCATCGATAGCCTGTTTGCCGTGATTGGCGGATCGATGGGCGGCATGCAGGTTCTTGAATGGTGCAAAAGCTATCCCGAGCGCGTCTTTGCAGCAGCCCCGATTGCAACATCCTTCCGCCATTCAGCACAAAACATCGCCTTTCACGAAGTCGGGCGTCAGGCGGTTATGGCCGACCCGGACTGGTGTGGTGGCAATTATTTGCTTGAAGGCAAAAAACCCGCGCGGGGCCTTGCCGTTGCGCGGATGACTGCGCACATCACCTATCTGTCGCAGCCTGCCTTGCATCGTAAATTCGGGCGCAAGCTCCAGAACCGTGGCGCGATTACGTATAGTTTTGATCAGGATTTTCAGGTCGAAAGCTATTTGCGCCATCAGGGTAAAAGCTTTGTCGACCGGTTTGATGCCAACAGCTATCTCTATATCACCCGTGCGATGGATTATTTCGACCTGTCGCTTGAATATGACGGGCGGCTGGCCGATGCCTTTACCGGCTGCAAAACCCGGTTTTGTGTCGTTTCGTTTTCAAGCGACTGGTGCTTTACCACGGCCGAAAGCCGCCTGCTTGCCCATGCGCTGAATGCCGCGTCGTGCAATGTCAGTTGTGTCGAGATTGAAAGTGACAAGGGCCATGATGCGTTCTTGCTGGATGAACCGGATTTTCACATGGTTCTAAGCGGCTTTATCGAAGGCGCTGCGCAAAGCCGGGGGCTGAGCTGATCATGAACCATTCGAACTCAAACGGGGCATCTTCCCAGACCCATAATGATCGCATCCGCGTTGACCTTCAGTTGATTGCGGACATGGTTGAACCGGGCACACGTGTTCTGGATATCGGGTGTAGCGATGGCGAACTTCTGGGCTATCTGACCCGCACCAAAAATGTCGATGGTCGCGGGTTGGAACTGTCCAACGAAGGGGTCCGCAATTGCGTCGCACAGGGCCTTCCTGTGATGCAGGGCGACGCTGACCGTGATCTGGGGGATTACCCGGATGGCGCGTTTGATTACGCCATTCTCAGCCAGACTTTGCAGGCAACCCATCGCCCCAAAGAAGTGCTGTCAGAATTGCTGCGCATCGGCAACAAGGCCATTGTTTCCTTCCCGAATTTCGGTCATTGGCGGGCCCGGTTTGATTTGATGTTCCATGGCCGGATGCCGCAAAATCCGAACTTGCCGATCATGTGGTATGAAACACCCAATATTCATTTCTGCACCGTGCGCGATTTTGTCGCGATGTGCGATGAAATGGGTGTGAAGATCGAACGCTCGATGGTGCTAAACGAAAGTGGCTCGAAAGTAAGCTTGGGCAGTCATTCGCGCTTTGCCAATTTCATTGGCAATCAGGCACTGTTCATGCTGAGCAAATAATCCATCCTTGGTTATTCATAAAATCAGTCAGCAACACTTGCGTGGAGCTGAGTGACCGTTTGCCGTGCCTACAATCACCCAACCTTGCCTGAAATAACGGTTCTGCCGTCCCGTAAGCCTGAATGTCACAAATGCGCTGTTTCCCCGTCAACAGGCTGTCATTCACATAAAGGGGGCACACATGGCATTCCGTGATTTTGCATCCAGAACACTGATCATTTGTATCGTCGGGCTTCTGAGCGCCTGTTCGCAAAAGGCCGAGATGCTGAAACTGTCAGCAACACAGTTTGGCACGGCGACAGAATCTGCTTTTGATGCCTTTGATACGGCGAAGAATTTACAGTTCGCCCCCTTCCCCAAATCCGCCGACGCACAGCGCACCGAATTCTTAAGCAATATGGATGCGTTTGACAGTCCGGTTACAGCATCAAACGTTGCTATTCTGATTGATCGGGATGCGGTGGCCAACAGCAGCGACGCCAATGCGGCCTGGAAATCAACATTGGCTGATTTGCGGGCGCAATATCAGGAATTTGTCGCGATCTTCGACAATATCGAAGGCGGATCTGCCTTTGGCGCGTCTGCCGTGACAGAGTCCGGACCGATCCTTGAAAAACTGCGCACACAGCTTGCCACCATCACCAAGAACCTGACCCAAAACCCGCCACAGCTTTTGAAACGCCGTGCTTCACTGATTGCCGATCTGAATGGCATTCGCAACGACGCAGCCGATGACGCAGATGCAAAGAATCTTCGGTATGAATTGTGGCTACAAGATTGGCAGGCCCTGATGGGCTCTGAACAAAGATTGCAAACAGATACCCTGCGCCACTTTGTCACGGCATCCAAACTTGGCGAGAAGCTGCAGGGCCAGATTGATAATTACGCCAAACTTGATGTGGCATCCCTGATCCAGGCTGTCGAACAGGGGATCACGCTTGTCGATAACATCAACAATCTCAGCCCGCAGGAACTGCTAACGCAAAGTACAAACCTGATTGAAACCGCAACCCGGTAAAAAAGGAGGAGGCCGATATGTCGAACAATCTCAACAAACTGATCGCAGAGGCGAGGCTTGCCTACATCAATGCAGAGGTCGCGTTTCAATCTGCCAACATTAATGACGTAGAAACGCTTCAGCCCAAGGTCGAAACAGCACAAGAATTGGTCGAAAAACTTGAAGCCCGGCAATTAAAAGATGGGATTGTGATTACCGCAGCCGACGTTGCAAAGATGAAAGAGCTTCGTGAACAGATCAATGATGCGGCAACCCTGCAACAAGGATTGACCAAGCTGATCTCGATCCTTGTAACCTTTGTCTAAACGGGTTCAGCGCAGATTTACGCGTCATTCCACCGATCGGCATCGGCATCATCTGATGCCTTTGCCGTAACCCATTTATCCCCTTCTGACGTTTCTTCACGTTTCCAGAACGGTGCGCGGGTTTTCAGGAAATCCATAACAAAGTCACAGGCCTCAAACGCCGCACGGCGATGGGCCGCGAGAGCAATCACCAGAACAATCCGTTCACCGGGCAACATCCGGCCATACCGATGGACAATGCGTATGCCATCCAGCGGCCAGCGATCTGATGCCGCATCGGCGATCTTTTCAAGTTCGCGTTCGGTCATGCCGGGATAATGATCAAGGGTAAGTGCGGATACCTGATCCCCGCCATGGATATCACGCACCAACCCGACAAAACTGACAGCCGCACCAATATCGGTACGCCCATCGGTCAGGGCAGAAAGTTCTGCCCCCGGATCAAAATCATGTTCTTGAACGGATACGCGTGCCATCAAAGCCACCTTTAAGTCGCCACCTTCAAACCGTGATCGGAGGCCAACCTTAATCGAGGTATTTAAGCCCCGTACGCAGGTAAATATACCCGGTCTGAACCGTCACGATACCGGCAATCCACAGCAGGATATCACCAATCAGGATCGACGGGATCAAGTCCGGCGACGCATCGCCGACCAAAAGGAACCCGATCGCCAAAATCTGGGCCGTGGTTTTCCATTTCGCCAACACGGTTACTGGCAAAGGAACCTTAAGTTCCGCCAGATGTTCGCGCAGGCCAGAAACCATGATCTCGCGACACATAATGATCACTGCGGGCAATACCGAAAGTCCGGCAATGCGTTCAAACGACACCATCATCATCAAGGCCGCCGCGACCAGCAACTTATCAGCAATTGGATCAAGGAACCGGCCAAGTGGGGACACCACATTCATGCTGCGTGCAAGATAGCCGTCAAAGAAATCCGTTATACCGGCAAGGGCAAACAGCACAAAGCCAATCCAGTTACCTACCGGGCCGTCAATGTAAAACGATGCGACCAGTGCCGGGATCACGACAATGCGTGACAAAGTCAGCAGATTAGGAATCTGGTTTTTCATAAACAGGCCTGTTTTCGGATATTTACGGCGATGACTTTACGGTTTGGAGCACGCGTGCGGCCCCAAGGTCGGGCAATTATTAAAGCCTTGGCGTACGAACCACAAGGTTTGCGTGCCCAAATACACGCAAGTCCCTTAATAAATGCCGATTAATCGATTTTCGATTTAGTTTTCGCTGTGAAAATGGTCATAAATCTTGCGCGCCAAAGCCGCACTGATCCCGCCCACGGCCTCAAGATCGGATAACCCGGCATCCGCAACCCCGCGTGCCGATCCGAAATGATGCAAAAGCGCCTTTTTACGTGCCCCACCAACACCCGGCACCGAATCCAGAACGCTTTTACCGATCTGTTTGGCGCGTTTTGCCCGGTGTGTGCCAATCGCCCAACGGTGTGCTTCATCGCGCATACGCTGAATGAAATACAAGACCGGGTCTTTCATATCCAATCGCACGGGTGCCTTGCCCGGAATATGCAGAACTTCCTTACCGGCATTCCGGTCAACGCCCTTGGCCACCCCGACCAGCATAACATCTTCGATGCCAAGGTCTTCAAGAACGGCCTTGGCAACACCGAGTTGGCCCAAGCCCCCATCGATCAAACACAGATCCGGCCAGGACCCGTTTTCGCGGTCCGGGTCCTCTTTCTGGGCACGGGCAAACCGCCTTGTGAGAACTTCGCGCATCATGGCAAAGTCATCGCCCGGCGCAATGTCGGTCTTGATGTTGAATTTGCGATAGGCGTTTTTAATAAACCCTTCTGGTCCCGCGACAATCATCCCGCCGACCATGTTGGTCCCTTGGGTATGACTGTTATCGTAAACCTCGATCCGTTCGGGCGTATTTTCCAGATCAAGCTTATCTGCCAAATCTTCAAGCAGTTTACGCTGGGTCGCACTTTCGGCCATGCGACGGCCAAGCGCGTCCTTGGCATTCGTCAGGGCATGTTCAACCAGTTTGCGTTTGCCACCGCGCTTGGGCACAACCAGTTCGATCTTGCGGTCATTATTGATGGCAAGCGCGCTTTCGACCAGTTCCTGCCCTTCGATCTCGTGGGATAGGAAAATCTGCTTGGGTGCTGGCTTGTCTGCATAAAACTGCCCCACAAAGGCCGACAGGATTTCCGGGATTTCAGCCGACTGTTCATGGCGCGGGAAATAGGACCGATTGCCGTAATTTGACCCGGACCGGAAAAAGAACACCTGAACACAGCTTTGGCCGCCTTCGTGATGCAGGGCAATCACATCGGCCTCTTCAACACCTTCAAGATTAATGTCCTGATGCGATCGTATCTGGCTAAGCGCACGAATACGGTCGCGATACATCGCAGCTTGCTCGAACGCCATCTTTTCAGATGCATCCATCATGTCAGTTTCAAGCTGCTTAAGAATTTTCTGGCTGCGCCCGGTCAGAAAATCCCGGCAGATATCAACAAGCCCGTCATATTCCGGCTTGGAAATCCGATCCACACAAGGCGCCGCACAACGTTTGATTTGATACAGCAAACAAGGACGCGACCGGTTGGAGAACACTGCATCTGTGCAGGACCGCAATAAGAACGCCCGTTGCAAATGGTTGATCGTATTATTCACCGCCCAGGCGGATGCAAACGGACCAAAGCAACTGCCGTCTTTTGCCCTTGCACCGCGATGTTTGACGATCCGCGGGTAATCGTGATCTTCGGTGATCAGGATATAGGGAAAGCTTTTGTCATCGCGCAGCAAGATATTATAGCGCGGCTTAAGCTTCTTGATCAGATTGGATTCAAGAAGAAGGGCTTCGGCCTCGGTATGGGTGGTGATGATTTCCATCCGGACCGTCTGGGCAACCATCCGCGCGATACGCAGCGGCAGTTGCATGATCCGTGTATAGGACACCACCCGCTTTTTAAGGTTTTTGGCCTTGCCGACATACAAAACCCGTTCCTTGTCATCAAGCATCCTATAGACGCCCGGTGATCCCGGCATGGTTTTCAGTGCATCCTTGACCGCCTCGACACCCCGTGCGGCACCTCCTTCGGATTTATCACCATCAAGTGACAAACCGATTTCCCGTTTTGGGGGCTCGTCCCCGGTCGGGCTTTCGGAGGAAACAGGCGGCTTCATCGAAGGCACTCCATAATCGCATAAATACATCCAAAGTTGTGACGGTCGTCACAGCCGGGCAGGACTTTGAAACATAGCTGAAAAGATTAACATCTCAACAGCACCAGAGGGAATCGCCCCGGAAAAAAGATGTCCACCAAGACTGTGGATAACTATGTGGGTAATAGGGGGGTGACTTCCTGCACCCCTTGAGAGTCTTAACGTTCTATGAAGTGCCCAAATATTGAGCAAAACAGTTAAGTGTTTGATTTAATTAACTAAAATTACTGTCAACCTGAAATCAATCGGTAATACAGCCGTAAAAAATGAATATTTCCCTTTGATTCCAACCCGTCAAATGCTTGTGCATAAGGATATTTACGATTCGCCCTAGAGGAATCACAGAGTCCCTTGACGTGGCGAACTGAAAAAGTAAATTTTTCACCGAAATGTGCGGTGAATTAACGGGCGATATTGTGCCGCTCTATTTCGACCCCGACCGCCGAGACGTCTTCAAAAACGTCGAGCTTTTCAACCCGGACGATCACTTTGCGCACACGGGTATCGGCAAGACACATATCGGCCAGTTTTTCCCCAAGTGTTTCCACAAGGTTCACATGACCGTCCTGACAAATACGGCGGGTGCCAACCACAAGGTCCTCGTAACTCAGAACCGTCATGATATCGTCATTTTGAACGCCATCCCCTTCCAATACGGCCAGGTCAAGATTGATCCGGACACGCTGGGGGGTTTCTTTTTCGTGGTCATACACACCGATAGAGGTATGCATCACCATATCGCGCACAAAGACGCGGCGCAGGCTGCCTGCCAAATCGGCAAACGGCAATGTCGTAATTTTGGCGTCCTGTTTTAGGCCTGCGGTCATATTCCGGTATTCCTTGTGCTGCTTGTTGGCATGGGTCTTCGGTGTCACGCCATGCCCGTCCGGCCTGATATCTGAGATTAATGCTGAGCACTCATCTCTGGCATCATTCTTCTGGCTTGTCATTGTCGCCACTGGGCGCCCAATCAAGGTGCTGCCCGCCGTCAAGGGCTAACATTTGCCCGGTGATGGCCGGCGCGGCAAGGAAAAATCGAACTGCGTCGCAAATCTCTTGCGGGTTTGTCCCAACTTTCAGGGGTGTTTTCGCACATTGCTGATCAAAAACGTCCTGTGTTTGTCGGGTACTAGGCAATGCAGGTCCCGGCCCGATGGCATTCACGCGAATTCTCGGCGCCAATGCCAATGCCAGCGTCTGGGTCAGGGTCCAAAGCCCCGCCTTGGACAAAGTATAAGTCATAAAGTGCGGATTCAGATTCCAGACCCGCTGATCAATCAGGTTAATGATCGCACCCTGACAGTCGTTTGGAAGGTGTTTGGAAAACTCCTGTGACAGGACAAAAGGCGCGCGCAAATTGGCCGCCATATGAAGATCCCAGCTTTCGCGAGTGGCACTTTCGACATCATCATATTCAAAGGTCGATGCGTTATTGATCAGAACCCCGATCGGGCCAAGGGCCGCTTGGGCTTCGCCGATGATGCGATGGGTATCTTCTTCATTGGCAAGATCGGCTGATATCACGCAGGCGCGCTGCCCAAGACCGCGGATTTCATCGGCAAGATGATCGGCATCTTTTCGCGAATGATGACAATGCAATGCCACGTCATAGCCGCGTCTGGCCAGATCAAGGGCCAAAACCCGACCAATGCGCTTTGCCGCACCTGTAATCAAAACCGTTTTTGGCACCTGACCTGTCATTGCTGTCCTGATCCTTTTATCAACCCGCCACTGCTATTGATCTGACGTTCTATGCCGCAACAAGTTGGAAGACATACACCAGATACGCAATCACGAATGCACCACCGGTGACGCGTGAGATATTGCGAAATGCATAGGCAACCCCCAGCAGGCCAACCGTCACGGCCAACATGATCCAGATATCAGATGTCAAAATCTGATCCGGAACCGGGATCGGCGCAATCAATGAAACACCGCCAATAATCACCAGAAGGTTCAAAAGATTGGACCCAAATACGTTGCCCAATGCAACATCGGCATGGCCGCGGAATGCTGCCACCATCGATGCGGCAAGTTCTGGCAAGGATGTGCCAAACGCCACCAAAGTCAGACCAATGACCGCTTCGGACACGCCAAATTCACGGGCAACCGCCACACCACCATCAACCAGCCACTCGGCCCCAAACATCAAGGCAACAATGCCAATCACGGTTGCGATAATCGGTTTTGTCCAACCTGTTGGCATCTCGCCAACTTCATCGACTTCTTCTTCGTGCAGATTGCTGGCGGGGCTTGGTGTATTTTTGTCATGCTGATAGGTGAAATACCAAATTGCCGCCAAAACACACAGCATCAAGCCCCCTGCCCAACGTTCAATCACGCCAAACATGCACAGCCCGATGAACAATACGGTACCCAGCAACATGGTCCCGCCATCGCGCACCACCGTCACACGCCCTGCCGCAATCGGTTTAAGCACCGCAACCGCGCCAAGGATCAAAAGGATGTTGGCAATGTTGGAGCCCACCACATTGCCCATCGCAATATCGGCAGTACCCTTCAACGACGCATTTAACGAAACAACGAATTCAGGGGCAGATGTGCCCGCCGCAACAATCGTCAGACCGACAATGACCTTGGACACCCCAAGTAACAGGGCAAGACCAACCGCACCCCGTACGATGAACTCGCCACCGGCTGTCAAAAGAATGAGACCTGCGACAATCTGAATATAAGGAATGAACTGTTCCAAGATGCGTTTGCTCGTATTGGCTATCGTTTAAAGGTACGCCCGATCAGGCCCGCGGAACATGGCATTTGGCATCCGGAATGGCAAGTCATCACGCGATGACAATTATCACATTGCAGTCCCAATCTGCTATTCGCCGCTTTATAAAATTCAGCGGCCCCAAACTTTGCATCAAATCAATTCCTTGCCCGGTAATTGTGCCGTCTGATTTAAAATTCCGCACGACTGGCATGGTTATTTTCGCTATCGTGTTAATCTCGTTGTTTTCAGTAATTTAACCGCCTGCCGGAATATTATTGGCCATGCACCAAGGCGTCTTGTTCGAACTCTTCCTGATCCTGACTGCCGCGATCATAGCAGTGCCTATCGCGCATCGTTTGCGCGCCAATTCGATTATCGGCTTTTTGATCGGCGGTTTTTGCATTGGGCCGTTTGGACTGGGTCTGATCAATGAACGCGAAGACATCGCCACGGTGGCCGAACTGGGCGTTGTCTTTCTGCTTTTCATGATCGGTCTGGAATTATCGCGCGAACGGCTGCGCGTGATTGGCGGACGCTTTGCTGCCCTTGGTCTGTTGCAAATCCTGGTTTCCATGGCTGCCCTGCTTGGGGTCTTGGCCATAAGTGACCTTCCCCTTCCGACCGCATTGGTCATTGCCGGTGCGCTGGCTTTGTCATCAACAGCCATCATCCTCAAACAGCTTTCAGACGATCGCCAACTCAATACCCGTTTTGGCCGCGCGGCCCTTGCGATCTTGCTTCTTCAGGACGTGGCTGTTGGCCCGTTTCTAATCATGGTGCAGGCGGCGGGCAATGCCGGTACGGAAACCAGCCCCTGGATCAGTATCCTGCTTGGATTTGGCTCGGTCGCGGTCCTGTTGCTTATCGGGCGCTATTTGCTGCCCCGCCTGTTTGGCTATATCGCATCGCTTAAGAACCCCGATCTGTTTGCCATCGGCACATTGTTTGTCGTTTTGGCCGCCAGCACGCTGACCGAAATATCCGGGCTTTCGATGGCGCTTGGCGCCTTTATCGCCGGTGTGATGCTTGCCGAAACCGAATTCCGCCATCAGATCGAAGCCGACATTGCCCCCTTCCGCGGGGTTTTCCTGTCGCTGTTCTTTATGTCAGTTGGCATGTCGGTCAATGCCAACGTGGTTTATACGCAATTTGGCACTGTCATGATGTCGCTGATTGCGCTGATCGCGATCAAAACGGGCGTCTTGTTTGTTCTGGCGATGGTGATGAAGTTCGAAAAGGGCACGGCCATACGCGTTGCGCTGAGCCTTGCGGCGGGGGGTGAGTTTGCCTTTGTCATGTTTGCCTTGGCCGCGCAAAACGGGGCGATCCCGTTTGAGTTGGCTGCGATGTTAATCCCGGTGGTTGCCCTGTCCATGGCATTAACCCCAAGCCTGATCACACTTGGCCATAAGATCGAAGAAAAGCTGAACCCTAAAGATGACGATCAACTTGGTCCGATATCTGATGAGGCCGAAGGCATCACCCAGCATGTTCTTGTGATTGGCAGCGGGCGTGTTGGCCGCGTTCTGGCCCGGTTGCTTAAGACCCGCAAAATTCCGTTTATCGTTCTTGATAGTGATGCACAGCAAGTCTCGCGCGGGCGGGCAGAAGGTCTTCCGGTGTTCTTTGCCGATGGATCACGTCCGGAAACGTTCCGGGCGGCCCGCACCGAAGAAGCAAAAATTGCGGTTGTAGCCATGGGCAACCCGCATGCAACCGAAAAAACTGTAGCGCTGTTACGCCAGCATTACCCACATCTGAAAATCTTTGCCCGTGCACAGGACATCACCCACATTGGTCCGCTGTCGCGCAGCGGTGCCGATGCTGCAATCCCCGAAGTGCTTGAAACCGGATTGCGGCTGTCTGACCATGTGCTGTCGGCCTGCGACGTTCCGCAAGAAGAAATCGATGCCGAAATCGCCAAGTTCCGTCGTGCCGACATGCTGTTGATGAATGAACTGGCCCCGCGCAGCCAACGCAGAAAAGTACAGGAAACCGTTACGCAGCCGACCGTACCGCTGGTTGCAGAGGCCCCCAAGCCCGCAGCAGCACCTGCCAAGAAGACCGCCGTTCGAAAAACCGCAACGCGGACGACGGCTGTGCGCAAGGCCGCGGCAAAAAAACCGACTGTCAAAAAGCCAGGGGCAAAGAAACCTGTTGCACGAAAACCCCGTGCCGCAAAGCCGACCAACCCCAAAAGCAAGTAGAACCTAGAACATAGCGCCAGAACTACAAAACCCCCGCAGCCTGATGCAGCGGGGGTTTTGGTAAGTAAGTCAATCGTCTGGGGTAAGTTCACCTCACCACCACAAAACTCAAATCAGGCAGCGGTTTCTGAATCCAGCGCATAGCCCGCAGCACGCACGGTACGAATGATATCGCGTGTGCCTTTGACATCATTCAGTGCCTTACGCAGGCGACGGATATGAACGTCAACCGTACGGGTCTCGACATAAATATTCGGTCCCCACACAGCATTCAAAAGCTGCTCGCGCGAGAAAACGCGTCCCGGATGCTCAAGGAAATAGCGCAAAAGACGGAATTCCGTCGGGCCAAGATGGATGGCCTTGCCATTTCGGCTGACCCGGTGGGCTGCTAGATCCATTTCGATATCGCAATAGACTAACTGCCCCTGTGGTTGCGCAGGGCCGGATCGGCGCAAAAGCGCCCGGATACGGGCAAGCAATTCGCCAATTGCAAACGGCTTGGTCACATAATCGTCCGCCCCGGTATCAAGGCCACGGATGCGATCACCTTCTTCGCCGCGTGCGGTTACCATAATCACCGGAAGATCACGGCTTTCTGGTTTGCGGCGGATCTGGCGACAGACCTCGATCCCTGACATGACTGGCAACATCCAGTCCAAAAGGACAAGGTCGACATGCGTTTCAGCAAGAATCTTCAACGCTTCGTCACCGTCTCCGGCTTCAACAACCTG
This sequence comes from Thalassospira sp., assembly GCF_040218635.1. Taxonomy (GTDB): domain Bacteria; phylum Pseudomonadota; class Alphaproteobacteria; order Rhodospirillales; family Thalassospiraceae; genus Thalassospira. The sequence continues at coordinate 224,513 of NZ_JAVJRB010000009.1, read as the reverse complement.
CATCCCCTCGCGTTCGAGGTTATAGCGCAACATGGTCACGATTGCAGCTTCGTCCTCGACGATAAGAACCGTTGGGTCCATCTTCCTATGCTCCAGTGTCACTCATTTGGTTCGACAACAGCAAAGTTCGCTGCATCGTTTTTTGGCCGATCAATTGCCGGCAGGTCTTCGCCTTTGATCCGATAATAAATCGTCTCGGCGATATTGGTCGCGTGATCGCCAATACGTTCGATATTCTTGGCGATAAACAGCATGTGGGTCGACGCGGTGATATTGCGCGGATCTTCCATCATGTAGGTCAACAATTCGCGGAACAGCGAATTGTACATATCATCGACTTCCTGATCGCGTGCCCAGACGCGTTCAGCTTTTTCCGCATCGCCTTCGATATAGGCGTCCAGAACATCCTTGATGATTTCCTGGGCCAGTTTACCCATATTCGGGATAACCTGAACCGGACGGATCGGTGGGATCTGGTTAAGAACCTGTGCCCGTTTGGCAATGTTTTTCGCCAGATCACCAATACGTTCAAGATCGTTCGACAGCTTGAGGGCGGTCACAACATGGCGCAGGTCATCTGCCATCGGCTGACGCAAGGCCAGAAAACGCACGACAAAGTCCTGCACTTCCTGTTCAAGAATATCAATCCGGTGGTCCGACAGAATGACTTTTTCAGCCAGCTCGGAATCACGTTTTACAATCGATCGGATCGCAGAAATCAGCTGACTTTCTGCAAGCCCGCCCATCTGCGAGATAATGTTGTTCAGACGGGTCAATTCCTCGTCGAACGAACTCACGATATGTGTTTTGTCGTCAGCCATTTATTCGCTCTCCTGCGGGCGCTTAACCGAAGCGGCCAGTGATATAACCCTTGGTACGTTCGTCTTTTGGGTTGGTGAAAATCTGATCTGTTTCACCAACTTCGACAAGCTTGCCAAGGTGGAAGAATGCGGTCCGCTGCGACACACGTGCAGCCTGCTGCATGGAGTGCGTCACGATCACAATCGTGTAGTTCGAACGCAATTCATCAATCAGCTCTTCGACCTTCGCCGTTGCAATCGGATCCAGTGCCGAGCAAGGCTCATCCATCAGAATGACTTCCGGGCTGACCGCAACCGCGCGTGCAATGCAAAGACGCTGCTGCTGACCACCGGAAAGACCGGTTGCCGGTGACTGCAGGCGATCTTTGACTTCTTTAAGAAGACCGGCACGTTCAAGCGATGTCATGACGATTTCGTCAAGTTCATCGCGAGAATTCACCAGACCATGGATGCGCGGACCATAGGCCACATTGTCATAGATCGATTTCGGGAACGGGTTTGGTTTTTGGAACACCATGCCAATCCGTGCACGCAACTGAACAACGTCAATCCGCTTGTCATAAATGTCGCGGCCATCAAGGGTCACTTCGCCTTGGATGCTTACCCCGTCAATGGTGTCGTTCATACGGTTCATGCACCGCAGGAAAGTCGATTTGCCACAACCCGACGGGCCGATCAATGCCGTGACCTGACGCTCGACAATGTCAAGATTGACATCAAAAAGCGCCTGATTGTCGCCATAGGAAAGATTAAGGTCGCGTGCCGTCATTTTCGGGCTTGTGACCGACGGCTCTGCCGTCATAGCGCTTTGGGTTACAACAGCCATTTTACCACTTCCGTTCAAATTTTTTGCGCAGATACACGGCAAATCCGTTCATCAGGATCAAGAAGCCCAGCAACACCATAATGGCGGCCGAAGTTTTCTCGACAAAGGCACGCTCCGGGCTGTCTGCCCACAGATAGATCTGAACCGGCAGAACCGTTGCCGGGTCAAGGGCCCCACCGGGAATATCGACGATAAAGGCCACCATGCCGATCATCAAAAGCGGTGCTGTTTCGCCAAGAGCCTGCGCCATGCCAATGATTGTTCCGGTCAGAATGCCCGGCATTGCCAGGGGCAACACATGATGGGTTACGGTCTGAACCGGTGATGCCCCAAGACCAAGGGCGGCCTGGCGGATCGACGGCGGAACCGCCTTGATCGCGGCACGCGATGCGATAATGATTGTCGGCAAGGTCATCAGTGCCAAGGTCAAACCACCAACAACCGGTGCGGATCGCGGCAGATGCATGACATTGAGGTAAACCTCAAGCCCCAGCAAACCAAACACAATCGACGGAACCGCGGCAAGGTTGTTGATATTGACTTCGACAATCGAAGTGAAACGGTTTCTTGGTGCGAATTCTTCGAGATAAATTGCAGCCAGAACCCCGATCGGGAAAGACAAGCTCAGGGTCACAAGAAGTGTATAAAACGACCCGACCGCAGCCCCCCAGATACCGGCAAGTTCCGGCTCGCGGGAATCACCACTGGTAAAGAAGCGCGAATGGAACTGTTTTTCCACCGCACCTTCGGCGACCAGCGTGTCATACCATCCAATTTCCTGATCGTTCAGGCGACGACTGCCCTCGTCAATGTCGGCATCAATATAGCCTTTGTTGAGCATGTCGAAATCATCACCGGAAATCAGCCAGACCTTACGGGTTTGACCAATCAGGCTCGGGTTTTCCATAATCCGGGCGCGAAGATCATAAGATGCCCCACCCGAAACAATGCCATACAGGTTACGCTTGTCACGGCGTGCTGTGACTTCGGGGAATTTGTCCTGCAAGGCACCTTTGATCAAGCCATCAAAATTCGCGCGGCCAATCACCTCTGGATCGCCGGTTCCATCCGGGTCAATCACCGCCGGATCGAAATGAATTTCAAGCTGAACATAGGTCTGGAAAAAGGCGGTATAGCCCTTTGATCCAATCGACCCTGCAAGCACACACAAAACCAAAAGCGCCAAGTAGATTGCGCTCAGGCCATACATCTTGAACCGACGCTCCGCTGCGTAACGTTTTTTGATGTTACGCGCGATTTTCGGATTATCCCAGTCAACCGGCTTATGCATTTTGTCCGAGATCACCTTTGCCGCGGCTCTGTCTTCCATGAGAGATGCCATATCAGTCATATTTCTCGCGATACTTCTGAACTACCTTAAGGGCAAATACGTTCAGGCCCAAGGTGACAAGGAAAAGAACCAGCCCCAACGCAAAGGCCGAGAGGGTTTTAGCACTGTCAAATTCCTGATCGCCGACCAGAAGGGTCACGATCTGAACTGTCACAGTCGTCACGGCTTGAAGCGGGTTAACAGTCATGTTCGCAGCAAGACCTGCGGCCATCACAACAATCATGGTTTCACCAATCGCACGCGATACTGCCAACAGAACCGCACCAACGATCCCGGGCAACGCTGCCGGGAAAATCACGTTTCGAATGGTTTCTGATTTGGTAGCACCCAAACCATAAGATCCATCGCGCAACGATTGCGGCACCTGCGACATCACATCATCGGAAAGCGACGATACGAACGGAATGATCATGACACCCATCACAAGGCCCGCTGCCAGCGCACTTTCCGAGCTGACATCAAGGCCAAGGATCGCACCATTGTCGCGCAAGAACGGTGCGACGGTCAGTGCGGCGAAGAACCCGTAAACAACCGTCGGAACACCGGCAAGAATTTCAAGAGCCGGTTTTGCAACGGCGCGGAATTTTGGTGATGCATATTCCCCCATATAAATGGCAGAGAATAAACCGATCGGCACCGCCACACACATCGCAATGATGGTGATCAAAAGTGTGCCGACAAACAGCGGAATGGCCCCAAAAGCACCGTCAGAGGCAACCTGATCGGCACGGATTGCCGTTTGCGGGCTCCATTCCAGACCGAACAGGAATTCAAGCGGGCTGATTTTGCTAAAGAAATGCAGCGCTTCGAACAAAAGCGAAAACACAATGCCAACCGTCGACAGGATGGCAATGGCCGAACAGGCAATCATCACCCAACGTGAAATACGTTCGACATTGTTGCGTGCGCGCATCTCGGGTTCAATTTTGCGATAGGAAACCGAAATTCCGACCATCGCAGCACACAAGATCAGAACAACAAGTGCGCCATTTGCGATGGATTGCAAATTGGCCAACCGCCGTCCCGCATCGATCACTTCTGGTGAAACGCTTAAATGCTGCCCGTTATCGGCTGCAATCAGCGAAATGCTGTTCAAGGCAAGCGAAAGCTGCCCAGGGTCACTGGTGATCTCGACTGGCAGATCAGCAATGATCATTGCTTCAATGACCGATCCCTGGAAGATGTACCAGACAAAAAGCAGCAGCAACGCAGGAATACCACACCACAGGGCAACATATGTCCCGTAATGGGCAGGAAGTGAATGAAGGTTACTGTGCCGTCCACCCGAAAGGGCCACGGCCCGCTGGCGTCCAAAATAGAAGGACAGCGCACAAAGTGCGGCAACCGCGAGCAACAGGAAAGACAGGGACATTACATTAAATCCGTTTGCCAGGTGGGCCTGAAGGAATCAGATGGTAGGCCAATAGGACAAAAACAATAAATTAATCAAGCCTGGAAACAAAGAAACCGATGGCAGCACATGCTGCCATCGGTTGAAATATCGCGTTACATGCTCAGCGGAGCAAGATTTGCAGCAGCATTACGAACTGCTTCACGCTCGGCAGCATCCATCGGGATCAGGCCACGGTCAGCAAGGTAACCTTCGTCACCCCAAGCTTTGTCCGCGGTGAACTCGGTCAGGTATTCCTGAATGCCCGGGATCGTACCAACGTGTGCGTTCTTTACGTAGAAGTAAAGCGAACGCGATACCGGGTACGAACCGTCAGAGATTGCTTCGAAAGTCGGCGAAACGCCTGCAATTTTCGAACCCTGAAGTTTGTCGCCATTCTGGTCGAGGAAAGAGAAGCCAAAGATGCCAAGGGCATCATGGTTTGCTTCAAGTTTCTGAACGATCAGGTTGTCGTTCTCGCCAGCTTCAACATAACCACCGTCTTCACGAACGCCAGCGCAAACAGCTTTATGCTGATCTTTGTTGGTGTCTTTCAGAGCAGCGATTGCCGGGAATTCATCACAAGCTTCTTCAAGTACCAGCTCGGTGAAGGCATCGCGCGTACCGGAGGTCGGCGGTGGGCCGAGAACTTCGATTTTAACGTCCGGCAGGCTCGGGTCAATGTCTGACCAGGTGGTGTAGAAGTTGTCGACCAGCGACTTGCCATCTTTCGAAGGAACGATTTTGGCCAGAGCAAGGAAGATCTGTTCTTTGGTCAGGTCAAGTTCCGGTGCTTCGTTGGAATTCGACAGAACGATGCCGTCATAACCAACTTTAACTTCGGTAACTTCTGCTACGCCATTTTTTGCGCAGGTTTCAACTTCGGACTTCTTGATGCGACGCGAAGAGTTGGTGATGTCCGGGTGCTGTTCGCCAACACCGGAACAGAACAGCTTCAAGCCACCGCCAGAACCGGTTGATTCGATAACCGGTGTCTTGAACGAAGTGGTTTTACCGAATTCTTCAGCAACAGCAGTTGCGAACGGAAACACGGTGGACGAACCAACGATACGAATCTGGTCGCGCGCTTCGGCAGCGCCAGCAAAGGCAACGCTCATAAGCGCCGCAACAGCAAGAGTCTTCTTCATGGTATATTCCCCAATGGTAGTTCCGGTTTGGAACGGTGCAACGATCTGCGAGCCGGACTCTACCGCTGGGTGCTTACGGTATTGCGTCAGTTTTGTTAACGTTATGTGACAACGTATCAGGGCAGTAAAAATAACGACAATTCAATAAATATTTCAACTACTTATGATGAATTCGATATTCCCGCTATATACCCATTGCAGCGGCATTTTTTGAAAATCCGCCTAAGGTCATCTTTGGCTGTAACAATAACTGTCACAATTAGCTAACGGCCTGAACCTGATCGAAACCAAACGCCGCCGCGCGGGACAAATCCGAGCAATTTCTTTACATGCCCGCGATTCCAAGCAACTGTTACCCCAAGGAAAAACAATCGGGCTGCACGTGCTAAGTGTTGCTAACCATATAAGGAGAACGACATGAGCAATGCCTCAATCGACGAGATTCAGGAACTGATCCAGAAACTGTCTGGTGAACTCGGTGAAATGTCCGAAGCAGCATCGCGGCATATTGATGATCTGCATGTCGCTGTAAACAATGTGGCTTCGCACGTTCTTGCGATTGAAGCGATCCTGTCTCTTGTCGCGCAAAAAGTCGAAATTGACGACGCCGAAGCCATCAAATGGATTCGCGACAAAACCGCAGCCTATGCCGAAGACAGCAGCGAAGGGTCGGCCGCCGAAGGCATCGCGCAAAGCCTGCTTGGCAAAGAACAAAGCTAATTAACGGAACAATCTGGCATGGACGCACCGAAAACACCCGGTGCAGACCGGCTGATCACAATCCGCATAAAACGAAAGACGGCAGAGGTTCATCCCTGCCATCTTTTGTTTTGATCTTTATAAGCTTTGTCGCTGCTGGCTAACCCGCCAACGCCGCTTCACCCATTTTGCCCTCTAGCTTGGACGGGATCGGCCCACCTGCGGCCCAATCAAGCAACTGAACGGTATGGATAACCTTAAGGTCATCGGTTTCAATCTGTATCATGCAGCCAATATTGCCGGTCGCGACCAGATCAGGCCGGGTTGCACGGATATTGCCGCGTTTGCGTTCCTGAAGCTGCCCTGCGATTTCCGGCTGCAACAGGTTATAAACCCCGGCCGATCCACAACACAGATGCCCTTCGGCAATCTCGACAACCTCATAACCAGCCTGTTTCAACAAATCACGCGGCGGACGGGTGATTTTCTGACCATGCTGCATCGAACATGCCGAATGATAGGCAACCCGGGGATTCCCGTGTTGCGCACCGGCAAACACATCCGCGCTCACATCAAGACCGGCCAGATATTCCGTAATATCCTTGGCCAATGCGGAAACCGTGGCGGCCTTGTCGGCATAGGCCGGATCATTGCGCAACATATGGCCATAATCCTTGACCGTGGTGCCACATCCAGATGCGGTAATCACGATGGCATCAAGCCCGTCACCGACCAGTTCCGCCGACCATGCATCAATATTGCCCTTGGCCTGATGATGAGATTGTTCTTCCTTGCCCATGTGGTGGACAAGGGACCCGCAACATCCGCCCCCCTTGGCAACAACGATCTCGATACCAAGCCGGGTTAATAGACGAACCGTCGATTCGTTGATCTCTGTTTCCAAAACCTGCTGCGCGCAGCCGGTCAGGATGGCGACCCGACCTTTGCGCGTGCCAATCGCCGGAATGACCTGTGGCTTATCGACCCAACTGGGTGGTGGCATCGAACGCGCCCCCATTTTAACCATGCCTTTGAGACGTCCGGGCATAAAGCGGGCAAATGGTGCGGCAAACTTCGCCCCGATCAGGGATAGACGAAACAGCGTCGGATTGGGAACGACCAATGCCAACAACTTCCGCAACAGCCGATCACCCAAGGGACGTTCATAATTTTCTTCGATATGGGCGCGCGCATTGTCGATCAGATGCATGTAATCAACACCGGACGGACAGGTGGTTGTGCAGGACAGGCATGACAGGCAGCGATCAAGATGTTTGACCACCCGATCCGTTGCCGGTTTGTCATTTTCAAGCATATCCTTGATCAGATAAATGCGCCCGCGCGGACTATCAAGTTCATCGCCCAGCGTCACAAATGTCGGGCAGGTCGCGGTACAAAACCCGCAATGCACGCATTTGCGCAGGATCTGTTCACTTTCGGCAATGACCGGGTTTTCAAGTTGGGCCGGACTAAAGTTCGTCTGCATTATGCGCCCTCCCCGATCAGGTTACTTGGCATCAATCGTCCGGGATTAAGGATCCCCTCGGGATCGAAATTACGTCTTATCTTGGCATTGATCTTGGCCAGTGCCGGACTTTCGGCCTGAAACGCAGACACTGTTTCGCGCACGATTTCCGGCGCGCGCACCAGATCAGCCTGACCACCTGCATTGCGCGCAATTTGCCGGATTACGCCGTCCATCGCATCCGTCCCTGAAACCTGTAACCAGATCAATCCCCCGGCCCAGTCCATCATCACCCGGCCACCGGTTGCATCCAAAAGACTGACACAAACATCGCCGCCAATGGCCGGTGGAACCGACACCCGCCATAGCAACCCGGCCTTCTCGGCCGATCCGGCAAACGGTTTAACATCGGCAACAAACTGCCAAAGACGTTGGCTGTAGGCATGGGAAAGTTCATGGGTTTCCCCAAATGGTGCGAGCGCTTTGCACAGCGCCTCTGCCCGCCATGCGACCGATGGTTTCGGGCCTTCGACACGCAAAACCACCAAACCGCTGCCAAGTTCCGATGCCATCGGGATATCCAGTGCATTGACATCACTGGATGAAATCCATGCAGCAGCCGACACTTCGTTTTCACTGCGCATGGCAAGGGTCATTGCCTTGCACGCTGATTGCGGATCATTACAGGTGGCTATGACGGTTGCTGATGTTTCATCACAGGGCATGACTTTAAGGGTCACGGTATGCATCACGCCCAATGTGCCAAAGGATCCCGACATCAATTTTGATAAATCAAACCCGGTGACATTCTTCATCACCCGGCCACCGGACTTAAAATCTTCTGCCCGGCCTGAAACGGCTTCAAACCCCAGCAAGTGATCCCGTGCCGCCCCGACCTTGATCCGGCGTGGCCCGGCAAGATTACAGGCCACCAACCCGCCAATCGTTCCGGCATCAGAAACAGCCTTCTCGCTCAGAAGGCCCGGAAAATTTCCCGGCTCAAAGTGAAATTGCTGATTTTTTTCTGCCAAAGCAGCCTTGATATCGGCAAGTGGCGTGCCCGCACGGGCAGATATCACCAATTCTTCGGGTTCATAAAACAGGATGCCCGACAGTTTTGAACAATCAAGAACAGCATTGGTTTTCACGGCATGTCCAAAGGCACGCTTGGTGCCTGATCCGATGACTTCCAACGGGGTCTTGGCCCCAAGGGCCCAGCCAACTGCTTCGCGCAGCTGTTCGGGCGTCGATGGACTTAAAATGTCCGCCATGGTGGGTTCTTTCCTCTCCTGAACCGTGCTTGACCGGTCTTGCGGGAACCGTTCAGCAGGCTTTGTTTTTATCGTCAATTCTTTGTAATCGGGGCATTCGCCCGAATAAATTCGTTTTAGAAACGCGGGATATCGGGGAACTTGTCGGCAACCGCCCTGGCATGCAGGGTTTTCAGTTCGCCACAGCCATGCAATGTCGGGAAAACCTTGCCGGGATTAAGCAACTGGTCCTCGTCAAAGGCGATTTTGATGCGTTCCTGATGCTTCATGTCATCAGATGTGAACATCTCACCCATCAGGTCGCGCTTTTCAACGCCGATGCCATGTTCGCCTGACAAAACGCCGCCAACGCCAACACACAGCTTTAAGATATCGGCGCCAAATTCTTCGGCCTTTTCCAGATCACCGGCTTTATTGGCATCAAACATGATCAGCGGATGTAAATTACCATCACCTGCATGGAAGACATTGGCCACCCCAAGCCCGTGACGCTTGGACAGCTCCTGCATCCCGGCCAAAACTTCGGCCAGACGAACACGCGGGATGGTCCCGTCCATACACATATAATCAGGGGAAATACGGCCAATGGCCGGGAAGGCATTTTTACGCCCGGACCAGAACAGAAGGCGTTCTTCCTCTGTCTCGGAAATGCGCGAATAAACCGCGCTGAAATCCTTGGCAATCTTGCCAACCCGCTCGATTAGGTAATCAACTTCGACCTGTGGGCCATCCAGTTCGACCAGAAGCAACGCTTCAACATCTAGCGGATATCCGGCATGGACAAAGTCCTCGGTCGCCTTGATCGCCGGGGCGTCCATCATTTCCAGACCACCAGGAATGATCCCGGCTGCAATAATCGCAGCAACACATTTGCCGCCTTCTTCAGATGAATTAAACCCGAGAAGAAGGGCACGCGCTGTTTCAGGCTTGCGCAAGATACGGACCGTCACTTCAGTGACGATGCCCAGCAACCCTTCGGAGCCGGTAATAATCCCCAACAAGTCGTACCCTGTTTGATCAAGACCCTTGCCGCCGATGCGAAGGATTTCGCCTTCGATCGTGACCATTTCAACGCCAAGCACGTTGTTGGTCGTAAGCCCGTATTTAAGCGAATGCACCCCACCGGAATTTTCGGCAATGTTGCCGCCAATGGAACAGGCAATCTGGCTGGACGGATCGGGTGCGTAATAGAACCCTTCATGTTCGACCGCACGCGTGATGCCAAGATTGGTGACACCGGGCTGCACGACGGCTGCCCGGTTGTCCCAATCGATCTCAATCACGCGATTGAATTTCATCATACTAATAGTAATCGCATCGGCCATCGGCAAAGCCCCGCCCGAAAGCCCGGTCCCTGCACCGCGCGGAACAACACGGATTTTATTTGTATGACAATATTTCAGGATGGCTGCGACCTGCCCGGTATTTTCGGGCAGGACCACAATCATCGGCAGTTGCCGATATGCCATCAAACCATCGCATTCATAGGGCCTGAGCTGATCATCATCGACAATCACACCACCAGCAGCCGGAAGGATTTCCTTCATGGCCGTGATGATATCCTTGCGACGTGCAAGCGTATTTTGATCAGGCTCAGGCATCCTAAGCATCAGTGGTTACTCCGTTAATTCGACCAGCAAGTCCTTGCTGTCGACCTGTGTACCGGCGGGCGCGTGGATTTTGGCCACGGTCCCGTCCTTCTCCGCATGAACTGCGGTTTCCATTTTCATCGCTTCAAGCGAACACATCACATCACCGGATTTGATCTTCTGGCCTTCGGCGACATGCACCTCGACCACAAGACCGGGCATCGGGGCGGCAATATGAAGCTTGTTGCCGTGTTCGGCTTTCGGTTTGACCTTACCCGTCCCGGCAAGGGTCTTATCAGCGACCTTGACCGTGCGGGGTTGGCCATTCAGCTCGAAGAACACCGTTCGATGGCCTTCTTCATCACCGAATTCCGACGTTGCCAGATACCGGATCACCAACGTCTTGCCTTTTTCCAGATCAACCGAGATTTCCTCATTCTGGCTCATCCCATAGAAGAAGACCGGGGTCGGCAAGACCGAGACATCGGCGTTGTGGCTGCGATGTTCGGCATAGTCGAGAAACACCTTGGGATACATGACATAAGATGCAACCTCGGCATCGCTGGTATTGCGATGGGTTTTCTTCTCGATTTCCTTGCGGGTGGCTTCAAAATCAATCGGCGGCAATGACTTGCCCGGACGGTCTGTCAGGGCTTCGGCACCTTTAAGAACCTTGCGCTGCAAGGCTGGCGGGAAACCACCCACCGGCTGACCGATTTCGCCACGGAAGAACGAAATGACACTGTCGGGGAAGGCAATGTCCTTTTTAGGATCAAGAACGTCTTCCTCAGACAAACCGGACGTCACCATCATCAAGGCCATATCGCCCACAACTTTTGAACTTGGCGTTACCTTGACGACATCGCCAAACATCTTGTTTACCGCGGCATAGGCCTTGGACACTTCCGGCCAGCGATCTTCGATCCCCAATGCGCGCGCCTGTTGGCGCAGATTGGTATATTGGCCACCGGGCATTTCATGGACGTAAACGTCCGACGTTCCGCTGCGAATATCGCTTTCAAACCCGGCATAATACCGACGGATTTGTTCCCAATAGGTCGAGACTTCCTTAAGCGCCTCGGTATTCAGGCCCGGATCACGTGGCTGACCGATATAGTTATTGGCAATCGATCCAAGGTTTGGTTGCGATGTCAGACCCGACATTGAATCCATGGCCGCATCCACCGCATCAACACCGGCATCAATCGCGGCAATCACGGTCGCGGCTGAAATACCGCTGGTGTCATGGGTATGGAAATGGATCGGGATATTGACCGTATCCTTAAGCGCCTTAACCAATTCGGTCGCCGCCGCCGGACGCAGCACACCCGCCATATCCTTAAGACCGAGAATATGCGCACCGGATTTTTCCAGCTCACGCGCCATATTCACATAGTAATCAAGGTTATATTTCGGGCGTTTGGTGTCGTAGATGTCGCCGGTATAACAAATGGTCGCTTCGCACAGTTTGTCGGTTTTCAAAACCGATTCCATGGCAACCTTCATGTTCTCAACCCAGTTGAGACTATCAAACACCCGGAACACATCCATGCCGTGGTCGGCTGCCTGTTTGACGAAATAATCCACAGCATTGTCGGGATAGTTCGTATAGCCAACCGCGTTCGAAGCCCGCAAAAGCATTTGTGTGAGGATATTGGGCACCCGTTCACGCAGCTTGACCAGACGGTCCCACGGATCTTCCTTCAAGAACCGCATGGCAACGTCAAACGTCGCCCCGCCCCAGCATTCCAGCGAAAACAGTTCCGGCAAGCCATGCGCATAATACGGCGCAATTTCGAGCATGTCATAGGTCCGCATGCGCGTCGCCAGCAAGGACTGATGGGCATCCCGCATGGTGGTATCGGTCATCAGGACACGTTCCTGATCCTTCATCCAGCGTGAAAAACCTTCCGGCCCCAACTGATCAAGCTTTTGCTTGGTCCCCGGACGGATTTCGCCAAGATCGATGGATTTTGGCATAACCGGATCATGCAGATTGGTTGGTACAACCCGGCCTTCGACTTCCGGGTTGCCATTGACCGCAACTTCCCCGATGAAGCGCAGCAAACGTGTTGCACGGTCCCGACGACGGACAAACTTGAACAGATCAGGCGTTTCATCAATGAACCGCGTGGTGTATTCGCCAGCCCGGAATTTCGGATGATTGATCAGGTTTTCAAGGAAGGCCAGATTGGTCGCAACACCGCGAATACGGAATTCGCGTAAAGCCCGGTCCATACGATCCACGGCTTCGCGCGGGGTACTGCCCCATGCGGTAACCTTTTCGAGCATGCTGTCATAGAACGGGGTAATCACCGCCCCGGAATAGGCCGTTCCACCATCAAGGCGAATGCCAAACCCGTTGGCCCCACGATAGACCTTGATGATCCCGTAATCGGGGACAAAGCTGTTTTCCGGGTTTTCGGTGGTGATACGACACTGAAGCGCATGGTCGCGCAGCTTGATCTTGTCCTGCCACGGAATGCCGGTTTCGGACGGGAAGCCAATCCGACCACCTTGGGCGATCAGGATTTGCGCCTTGACCAGATCAAAGCCGGTCACACATTCGGTTACCGTGTGTTCAACCTGAATACGCGGGTTTACTTCAATGAAATAGAATTTGGATGTATCGACATCCATCAGGAATTCGACGGTACCGGCATTCACATAATTGGCAGCCTTGCCAAGTCGGATCGCCGCGTCACAGATTTCTTTGCGCTGTTCGTCATTCAGATAAGGTGCGGGTGCGCGTTCAACGACCTTTTGATTGCGGCGCTGCACAGAACAGTCACGTTCATAAAGATGCACAAGCGTTCCGTGGGTATCGCCCAAAAGCTGCACTTCAACGTGGCGTGCACGGCGGATCAGCTTTTCAAAGTAAACCTCGCCATTGCCAAATGCGGCCTCGGCTTCGCGGCGCGCACCCAAGACCTGATTGGCAAGGTCTTTGCCGTTTTCAATGACGCGCATCCCGCGACCACCGCCACCCCAGCTGGCTTTGAGCATCAGCGGATAACCGACTTCTTCGGCAATGCGGGCGACTTCGGTCATATCTTCGGGAAGGGCTGCGGATGCCGGCATCACCGGCACGTCTGCTGTTTCAGCCAGATTACGTGCAGAAACCTTGTTGCCCAAGGTTCGCATCACTTCGGAATCAGGGCCGACAAACTGAATGCCGGCTTCGGCACAGGCATCGGCAAATTCCGGATTTTCCGACAGAAAACCGTATCCGGGATGGATCGCATCCGCACCGGCATCGCGTGCCACGCGCAAGATGTCTTCGATATCGAGATAGGCGCGAATGGGTTTGTTGCCCTTGCCCACCGTATAGCTTTCATCTGCTTTAAAACGGTGAAGGGCGAAACGGTCTTCGTCCGAGAAAATCGCAACTGTACGAATGCCAAGCTCGTTGGCAGCTCGCATTACACGAATCGCGATTTCGCCACGGTTGGCGACCAAAAGTTTACGGATACGCTTAGGTGCAGAACGCGTCATTGACACCGGGCTCCTACCACATTTTCCTGGCAGGAACGTGCCTGTGCGCGCCTGCCAAAACCAAGTGAAACGCCACGATAAGGTCCTGAATTGCGTTGCGGTGCGGGATGCCTGCAACGCCATACCTTGTGTGGCGGAACAGGATGCCTGCACGTTGAGATCTTGTGCAATGCATCCAGAGCTTTTGGCGCCCGGTGGGCAGGCGTCGGTTCTGGTATATGCGCATTGCCCTCTCCCTGTCAAAGCATGATCTCGTTAATTGGTAATACCAATTTAAAAAATACAGGGCCAGTTGCTTTTCACCATACGGAAAATCGACCAGATAAATGATCGATCCGTGTGCTGGCACATCCGCGTTCTTTCGGGGACTTTTACGACAGACATGCTATTGTCCGCCCAAGGAAACCCCCAAATCCAAAACGGTCACGCCCATGCCGCAGCTTAATCTTCGACTAAAGTTCCTACTGCTTTCAATCCTGCCGCTGGTTCTTGCTGCCTCAGCGATCTCCTGGCTGGTCTTTGCGCAGGCCGAACGATTGGCCGAGGCCGAGATCAGAACGTTCGAGCGCAATATCCTTGAAGCGCGGAAAGAAGAGCTCAAAAGCTATCTCGAACTGGCGATGGCATCGATTGATCACATCTATTCGGTCGCAAGCCCGCTTGATGCGGTTTCCAAGGAACGGGTCAAATCCATCATCGAAGACCTGTCTTATGGTGAAGATGGGTATTTCTTCATTTATGACCGTGATGGCACCGCCCTTGTTGATCCGCCCCAACCATGGCGTTTGGGGCGCACCTATTGGAATTTGCGCGACCTTAATGGCAACTCGGTCATTCAGGGACTGATCTTTAACGCCGAAAAGGGTGGCGACTTCATGCGCCATGTCTGGGAAAAACCATCCACAGGCGAACCCACGGAAAAGATCACTTATTCGCTGATGCTTGATAAATGGGGCTGGATGATCGGCACGGGGATTTATATCGACGATATTTCCGAACAGGTCGCAGAAATCGAGGCCGAGGTTTCCACTCATATCCGCGAAACGACGATTTCGATCATCGGGGTCACCATCCTTGCCGTGCTGCTGGTCGGGATATCGGGCACAGTCGTTACCCTGTCTGAACGTAAACTTGCCGATTCCAAGCTAAAAGAACTGACCCACCGCGTGGTCGATGTGCAGGAACAGGAACGTTTGCGGGTCTCACGGGAATTGCATGATGGCATCAGCCAAATATTGGTGTCGGTCAAATATTCGGTTGAAACAGCCATCGCGCGGATCGGGCAAAAACGCGAAAACGCAATTGAACCGATGGACAAGGCGGCCAAACGGTTACAGGACGCCATTCATGAAGTCCGGCGTATTTCGCGTGACCTGCGCCCGGCGGTCCTTGATGACCTTGGCCTGAAACCCGCGATTGAAAGCATGTGTGCCGAACTGCAAGACCGTTCAAGCATCCGGATCGACGTCAAATGCGATGCGATCGACAACCAGCTTGATATCGCCAAAAAGACCACGCTTTACCGTGTCTTGCAGGAGACGCTTACCAATATTGAACGCCACGCCGATGCAACCGTGATCAAAATCAGCATCAAACGCGAAGGCCAAAGTGTTGTCATGCGCATCACCGATAACGGGGTCGGGTTTGAAACCAACCGCTATATCCGAAACCGCGACCCCCGTGCGGGCATCGGTTTGCGCAACATGCGCGAACGTATGGAATTCCATGGCGGGGGGCTTGCTGTGCGCTCCGAACCCGATGACGGCACCAAAATCACTGCATTTATTCCCGCAACCAACCAGAATGCGCTACCCGGCCGGACAATCAGCGGTTAATCTGGCCTTGCATCCATAATCACGCGACAGGAACAAGTTTCAGCCAATGAACAGTGCCAATCAAATCTATTCCACCGACCGTCCTTTGCGCATTTTGCTGTGTGATGACCATGCCCTTGTGATGGATGGCATCCGTTCGCGACTGGAATGCTTTGATCATATCAACATCATTGGCGAAGCCAGCAATGGCGTCGAAGCCCTGTCTCTTGCCGGGGAATTGCACCCTGATATTGTTCTGATGGATATCTCCATGCCTGTCATGAACGGGTTGGAAGCGGCCGAAAAGTTCCGTGAAACCCTTCCGGGCACCAAGGTCGTCATTCTTTCAATGCATGAAAACCCGGAATATCTGCGCACGGCACAGCAGGCCGGGGCAAAGGGCTTTATCCTGAAAGACGTGTCATCAAACGACATGGTCCGGGCAATTGAAACCATCGCCAATGGCGGCGAAGCCTATAGCTCCACCTTTGATCGCATCAGCGCGGGTGCAGGCAGCAACAGTGACGGCGTGCCCTTAACCACACGCGAACGCACGGTCTTGCGCCTTCTGGCCAAAGGTGCCAGCAACAAGCATGTTGCCCGTGAACTTGATATTAGTGTGCGGACAGTTGAAACACACCGCCGCAACATCAAACGCAAACTTGATATTGATAGTTCGGCCGGGCTTGTCCGTTATGCGATTGAAAAGGGTTTGGTTACCCTTGATTCAACCGCCTAGGGGGTCAGGTCAGGACCTAACGCGCGGCGGCCTGTAAAACTGTCTGGAATGCTGAGTTCGGACCACAAGCCAATGACAGCTTTTCATATTCTGCTGGCGTATCGATCTGTCTGTGGTGTTCACGCCGATTGCGATCAATATCGCGTATTCGTCGTTTAAAATCCCGGCCATATTCTGAGAGAAGTCTTTTCATTGCGCCAGGTACATTATCCGCCGCAAGCGGAAACATGGCATCGACCTTGCGCACAACATCGGCGATCAAATCATCAAGGGCAGCCCGAATATCGGCCTCCATTCCCTGATTGATTTTCACGTGTTCGCCTTCGTGGGCATAGACCACGTTATATTCGCATGACCCACGGTTAAGCTCCGATGCGATATAGACCAGATGCTTGACCACATCGACCTTTGGATTGACCCGAACCGGGTCGAGACAATAACGGCCAAACCCAACTTGCCGTGGTTCAAACCGCATATCAAACGATGCCCGCATTTCATATTCGGTCAGGCCCGCAACAAGATAACTCGGACTGCCGCCCGCCCGGGCATTCAGCCATCGGACAGACCGGTGCCGGTCCAACTGCGGGTCTTTGTGATTAAATTCCAAAATCGCTTGCGGTGCCGATATCGGTCCACACGATCCTTGCGCGCTCGCCGGGCCGGAAAACAGAACGGCTGTACAGATCAAAAGCAGACTGGTGGCAAGGCCACTTAAACTGATCCGATCATATTGCCTATTAACCGGCAAACGGTCTCTCCCGACTTTGTCCAAAGCTTATCCATCAGGCCATCGTTGGCACTGCGTGTTTTCATTCTACGCAAAGATATCAGCCGTGGCTTACATGATTGGCACATTCGACACAAAGCGGTGTTGTCGGATCAAATTCCAACCGTTTCGTTTCAATGGGGTCACCGCAATTATGACAATGCCCGTATGCATCATTTTCCATACGCGCAAGCGTCTTCTCAATACGGGAAAGTTCGGCGGCCCGACGGCGTTCCTGTTCCAGATGCATCTGCTGATTCTGAAGCGCATCCATGCGCGATAACCGCCCGACCGCCTGTTGATCTAGTTCAACCGGCTTTCGGTGATTTTCGGAATGTTCTGAATGCGCCAAAATATCGGCACGTCGTTCTTCAAGACGCACCCGCAAACCAGCAAGATCAATATCTTTTCGATCTGTCATCTGGACCCTCATGACCTGTTTTTATTCTTCTTTCCTTCATATGGGGAGTGCCGGGGGTATTTCGCCAACCCCCAAAGCTAATTCAGTTCCCTAAATTGCGTTTTCACGCGCAATTTCCACAGGCATCGACAAGTTTTTCAAGCGCAGCCTTGGCTTCGTCGTCATCAAGGCCTTCGGATTTGATGTTTTTCTGGATTTTACAGCAAAGAGCCGGACCATCGGCAAAGGGCTTGTCGGTCCAGAACGGCACGTCGGTTCCGAAATACCCGGCCTGATCAAGGAACGAGACCCCGTAATAATAAGCTGCCCCAACGGAATTATAAAATGTCGGGTCATCAATAAACCCGCCATCCGGCGTCATTGATTTGGTCAGACACCAGTTCAGAACCAACCCGATATCTGATGCAGCTTCGTTTTGCGTATCCGTATCGACACTTGACCAACCAAGATCGAATATCTTGGTCACATCATAATTATTGTGATTGTTGAAATCATCATTGTGTTTCCAGCCAAACGGGTAGGCCTCGTCACGAATGGCAAGCGTGGTGTCAAAGATCGCCGTCCACAAATCAACCTTGCCATGCTGATAGGAAATATTGTGGAAGGTCAGACTAAGATCACTGCTTTTTAAAATCCCCTGATCTTGCGTATCAAACCATCCACCCCAATACCCGCTTTGCGGATCCTGCCAATCATCAAGCCACTTCTTATAGGCGTTGATATAGTCTTCGGTCAGATCAAAGCCCTTTACATGGTCTTGAAAATAATCGCGAATTTCGCTTTTAAAGCACATCTGCGAAAGCGTTGCGGTCACCGCCCCCAAGGCATCACGGCGATCCAGACCATCGCTAAAGATCGAAGACGTTTTCTGACTTTCCAACCAGGCAATCATTTTTTCAGGCGTTGCGATCGGCGCCATGAACAAGAACGGATAGTCAGGCGCCTGCCCTGCATCGGCCAGGGTATTGACCGCATCAATCATGGCATCGACTTTCAGGAACCATTGGTCATAACAAGGCCCCCATGACCCATCGCTTGGCACCTGTTTTTCGGCCCAGTCCTGATCGGTATTTTCCAGCGACTTGGCAAACGCATCAAGTTTCGCTGTCAGCGTTTTCCAGTCAGCCGTGTAAAGCAAAAGCCATTTGCATTCGATCATTTGCTGATCGGATGCCGCCATGCTGTTCCCGGTTTTTTGGGCCTCGATCAGCTTTTCCTGAAGGGGGGCAAGTTTGTTGGCGAAGGCTTCTTGTTGCGCAACATAATCAGGATCAAACACGCAGAACTGGTCTGCAATCAGCTTGGTAAAATCAATCATAACCGCATAAGCCTTCCCAAATACCTCATCAAGCGATCAGCATGACAAAAAATCTCGTAATGCCAAGGAATTATCCCAAAATGTGTATTGATGCTTTGCAGTGAAATAATGAGATTGATCGATACGCAAGAATAAGCTGTTCCACAGGTTCGACGGATCAGTCTTGCAGCAACCAATTACGTATGACGCGCAACGCCTGATCGGGATCCGTTTCGACCACCTTGGCAGCAACATTTGCCTTCCTGCGATCAATCATCCCTTCGATCCCCGCAACACTAAACCCGTCTGGCTCATCATTGAGAGGAATCATCGATGTTGCGGACGAAGATCCGCGCAAACGATCACGCAACCCCGCATCCGATCCCGGTTCATATCGTGGGATCGGTGCAGTTGGCTTCGGGCCGTCCATGAAAGACGCTTCCAAAGCTTGCTTTGTGTCATCATCAGATTGCGCCACACGTCCGTCTTTCATTAAGCTTGAATGTCGTACCTATCATATAGGACGACTCGTCAGAAAATTAACGCTGTTGCGCCCAAAATTCTGCATTTTCGCGTCACTGTCTATATATTAGACAGTATTAAACTTTAGTATTATGCTCGTATTCGAAAGGCATTGAACAACGACTACTGCAGACCGATATACCGTTTATGAGACAGATCAAAAATGCTTTCGGATTCGCACAAAAACCTTTCAATTCTGCGGCATCAGAGCCCATTTTACGGCGAAACTTCCTACTCATGTTCTTGTGAAAATACATATAGAACACTCAATTTATGTACATAAATTGAAAGCCCAGACGCCACAGCAACACATTTTGGGGTTTATCATGGGAACTGGTCTATTTACCTTCATAGCCACTCAAGGTATTCACCACCTTTGAATAGCTTCACCGATACCTTAGGTCAGAGGCGACTACCGCGACGGGGGCACAGGAATCTTTGAAACAGTTTAAATACATATTGATTGCCGTAATGGGCACCATGCTGGTGAACAGCCCAAAACTGCATGCTGTTGAATTTGGCGAAGCCCCTATTCTTGCCAAAGAAGTTGCCGCGGGCACTTTACCGCCCGTCAAAGACCGCCTACCAACCACGCCAATGATCGTTACCCCCAATGATAAAATCGGCGTTTATGGCGGCACATGGAAAATGGCCCAGCGCAACCAACGCGACCATGCATTGCTGATCCGTAACATTGGCTACGAACCGCTGCTGCGCTGGACACCACAATGGACGTCCACAATTCCCAATGTCGCGCTGTCCTTTCAACCAAGCAGCGATGCGACGGAATTTTTCTTCCGCCTGCGACCGGGCATGCGGTGGTCAGATGGTGCGCCATTCAGTGTTGATGACATTGTCTTCTGGTACGAAAACATCCTGAGCAATCCGGCATTCGCCGACGCTGTGCCCGAATGGCTAACGGCGGGGGGCAATGCCGTACAGATTGATCAGGTTGATGCAACCACCGTCGCCTTTCGTTTCAGCACACCTTATGGGCTGTTCCCGACCGCCTTGGCACGTCCCGAAGGTGTGGAGCCGGTGAGCTACCCGGCACACTTCCTTAAGCCCCTTTTGCCAAAGTTTAATCCAAACGCCGACAAAGAAGCCCGCGAACTTGGCTTTGCCGGGTGGAAAGAACGCTTTGTCGAGGTGTTTGGCAATCCGGGCACGATTGACGATCCTTCGCGTTGGCACAATCCGGACGTTCCGACACTTAATGCATGGGTTCTGACCGGAACCTACGGCGAAGATGATCCACTGATTGCCAAGCGCAATCCGTATTACTGGAAAATTGACCCAACCGGGCGCCAGCTTCCTTATATTGACGAGGTATCCTTTGCCCTTGTCCCGTCACGAAGTGCCGCCGGGGATGCGGCCATTGCCGGTATGGTCAATATGCAGGAACGCCATGTCAGTACACGTGCGGATGAGGTCCTTGCGGCCAATGATAACCTGCAGCCCTTTACGCTGGTCGAAAGCGACATGAACACACTGACCTTGTCCCTGAACCTTAATGACAAGGACTTGGTGCTGCGCGATATTTTCCAGAACAAGAATTTCCGTATCGCACTTTCGCATGCCATCGATCGCGACATGATTATTGCGCGCTTTATCCCCGGCGCCTTGCCAAATCAAGCCGCTCCAAGGCCGGAAAGCCCGCTTTATCACACGGTTCTTGCCCGCCAGTTCATTCATTTCGATCCGGAATTGGCGTCAGATTATTTGTCCAAGGCCGGTCTGAACAAAAAAGACGACGAAGGTTTCCTGCTGCGTCCGGATGGAAAACGCCTGTCCTTTACAATTGACACCGAAGGTGCCGACAGGTTCGTAATCCTTGACGCCGTCATCGCATATTGGCGCGACCTTGGCATTGATGTGATGGCCCGCAATCTGCCACGCGACGAATTTGTTTCCCTGCGCGATAACAATAATCACCATGCCAGCGCGTGGGGCGGCGACGGTGGATTGGACGCGATGGTGATCCCAATCAACTATTTGCCAATGTCGGTTGAATCATCGTGGTTCGCGACCGGATGGGCCAACTGGTACGTCAACCCTGACAGCTCCGATGCAATTACGCCCCCTGCAGCCGTTCAAAAGCAGCTTTCGCTCTATGACAACCTTAAAGCGACAGCGAATGCTGAAAAACAAACTCAACTGATGCGCGATATTCTCGACATCAGTGCCGATCAGTTCTACGTTATGGGAATTGCTTTGCCGCCAAACAGGAAAGGCGTGGTCGCCAAAAACTTCCACAACGTTCCCAAAGTTATTCCGGCAGCATGGAGCTATGCGACACCGGCACCGACAAACCCGAGCCAATACTATATTGAGCAAAAGTAACCCGGTGCACTGAATAAGGTCCTGTCAGGGGAGACAGATACGCGTGAAGAAGCTGTTAGACCGGATGATTGGCAGTCTGGTTTTCAAGATCGCATTGGCGATTGTGATCGTGGAAACCATCCTGCTTGGCCTGTTTGGCGGCTATTACGTGCAGTATTTTGGCGCAGAGATTGACCGCCGTATCGCGGAACAAATCAGCGCCCCCGGACGTCTGATTCAGGATGAACAGCTTAAAGTCTCCATCCTGAGTGATGCCGCACAAATGGAGCGGTTGCTAGGCAAACACTTACAGCAAGCCATGGCTGTTGGCTTTGACGGCACGATTTACCATGCGATTGATCCGCTTTTGGTCGGAAGTTCAATCAATGTCATGCCCGACTTTCCGCAAGATGAATTGCGTTCGAATCTGACAGATCAGGTGCTGTTCACAACGCATGACAATGGCGGCCAAAGCATGGTCTCCATCACCCCGCTTTTCAGCCTGAATGCCAGCCAGCCTTTCATGTATGTCTATCTCAAGGTCTCAACCAAAGGCCTTGAAGAAAGCCAACGTGAAATGCAATCGGTCCTGTTGGTCGGATCGGCAATGTGTATTTTGCTGACGTCGGTGCTGATTTTCCTGTTTACCCAGCACACTGTTCTAAAACGCCTGATTACAGCCGCCCAGTTCGTCAATAAAATCCAGATTGGTAAATTGGGTTCTCGCCTGACGCCAATGGGGCGCGATGAAATTGGCACACTGGAACGTGGCCTGAATGCCATGGCGGAAAGTCTGGAACGCAGAACGCAGCAACATCAGATCGCACAAGATGCCCTGCGCGACAGCGAAGAACGGTTCCGTGACTTCACCCTGTCATCGGCAGACTGGTATTGGGAAATGGGGGCGGACCTTAAAATCGCGTTCGCGTCTTATAAGTTCTATCAGCTGATCGAAGAAATTAACGGCTCTCCGCAAGGTCAATCCTTTGACAAGCTGGGCCTTCATTCTGAACATTCTGAAAGCTGGCATTACCTGCAACGCCGTCTTGATGCCCATATGGCATTCCAGAACGTTGAATTTTCATGGACATCACGCACGGGCGAAAAGCATTACGGGCGGATTAACGGTGTTCCGGTCTTTACCCTTGATGGTCGTTTTAATGGCTATCGCGGAACCGGCAGTAACATTACGGCACAACACCGTGCCGCAGAAGAACAACAGGCCCTGCAACGTCAACTTGCCACATCGCAAAAGCTTGAGGCCGTTGGCCAGATGGCCGGTGGGGTCGCGCACGAATTCAACAACTGCCTTGCCGGTATTCTGAGCTTCGCCGAAGTTGCCCGCGCCAAAGTCGATGATCCGGAACGGGTCAAAGAATATCTTGATCATGTGATCTCGCTTGGCGAGCGGGCGACAAGCGTTGCCGATCAGCTTTTGATGTTTTCCCGGCGCCGGATCGATCAACCAACCAATGTTCGGGTGGAAAGCATTTTCTCGGAAATGGAAAAGCTGCTGCTGACCCTTCTAGAACACCGGATCGAGTTGCAAATCTGGTCGAATGAGCCCGAACTTTATACCCGTGTTGATCCAACCCAGTTATCGGCCTGCATTCTTAATCTTGCGATCAATGCACGTGATGCCATGCCCGACGGCGGCACCTTGCAGATTTCATGTAGCAGCATCGACATCGCCCCACTCGCCCAGCGCGTACCCGATGAAGACGATGAAACATTCCCCGATAACATTGCCGGCGAGTTTGTTGTCATCACGGTACAGGATACCGGGACCGGCATTCCCGACGACATTGTCGACAACATCTTTGAACCCTTCTTCTCGACCAAGGAGCCGGGAAAAGGTACAGGCCTTGGCCTTTCGATTGTTCACAGCTGGGTCGAAGAAGCACACGGCTTTATTAAAGTCGAAAGCATCGAGGGCGAAGGCACAACCTTCTCGGTCTATTTGCCAAGGTCCGAAGCAGCGATCGAAACAACGCGCCATATCGACAAGATTGATAACCTCCCCGGCAATGGGGAACGCATTCTGATTGTCGATGATGAACAGGCACTCCGCACCACTGCCGGCATTATTCTGCAAGATGCCGGTTTCAGAATTGAAACCGCTAAAAGCACCGAAGAAGCCTTGGACCTTCTGAAACAAACAGAACTCAACGATCCGTTTGATGTGATCTTGACCGACGTTGTCATGTCGGGGCGCAGCGGCCCGCAATTGATTATCGAAGCATTGCGCCAGAACCAACGATACGGCGTTGTCTTCATGTCGGGCTATCCCGCAAGATCGCGCAAGGAACTCGACAAGCTTCTGGGCAATTACGTGTTTGTCAAAAAGCCGTTCCGCCCGGCCCAACTGCAAAAAGCCATTCATGACGCCATTGCTTTGCGCGCGGAACGCCAAAACTCCTAAAGCAAATTAAATGCAACATGCTTTAGTACCCGTCGCAAAACCCGATCCCGATCTGTCGAGTCCCCAACCATAACCATCCGTTCTGTGGTGCGTTGTCGCGCAATGGTTAAAAAAATATTACCCTTTCCTTATGCTTTAAATGCTTCTGATCCAACTCGTTACGGTGACCTGGTTAACCCACCCTATGGGCGGGTGTGACAGCCGTCACTTTTTCCAGCACAATTACCCCATACCATGACGTCATAGAGATTTTTTGATGTTCTCTGCGATGGGTATCGAACCCTCCCGATATGTTTACGAGGTCAGGATGATCGGCTCAGTTCAAGGTTCAGGACTTAGTTCAGCGGCACAGGCCGTAAATGATGCAATCACGCCAAATGGTGGCGCGGGCCCGACATTGCCATTCGCAGCCGCAGAAGGCGCGATCAACAAAGCAACGGGTCTGGCAAAAGTGATCGGCTCAATCGTTACAGAACATCAACCGCTTGAAACCAGTGGTTCGCGCGGTACCAAGGTTAATATCCTAACGTGATTTTTCCCTCTCGTTAGCTTCCTCCGGGGTGGTCATCGACCACCCTTTTTTTCTGTCTGGATTGTAAGCCGGGCATAATCGCCCCCGATGACAAGTTCGCCATTGCGTGCTAGGGTTGCCAACGGTTTCACACTTGGATGGCACAATGACCACCAACAGAATTGGCACAGGCTCCTCCCATACCGGGCTTCAGGATGCACGTTCACGTCCACAATTACCTGTTGGGCGCGGGCGCGGTGCGGCCGTAATCGAACTGCCATCCTCTGAAAGCTTCATTGCGGCCCAGCTTGCCCGCCTGCGCAATCTGATTGCTACTGATCAGATTGACCATAATGCGCGCCGTGGAACCTATCTCAACATTCTTCTCTAAGCATCAGCCCGGCCATCAACGCCTTTGTGTCTGACATCTGCTCCGCACGAACAGATTGGACAGCTGTGTCTAATGACTTGGCCAATTGCCCAAAGAAAAAGGCGGGCCAAATGGACCCGCCTTCTGCGTTCCCGTTATCCGAAACACATCTGACGCAAAGAAAAGTGCCCCGTACCGAAGTACGGGGCCAGTTAATTTGTCCAGGTGTGTTGGACAAGGGAGCTTGCGCAAAAGCGTGATCAGATCACGCAGTTGCCTGGTCTTCGCTCATCGAGCGAATAGGGTGTTCCAGCTTGTCGACGATTTCTTTTGGCACGATCTGCCAGAAGTGGCCGCGTTCGCGATCCCAGTTATCAAGGATGGTCCGTGCGAAACCACTTTCGGTTTCGGCAACATGCTCCTCGATAAGGGCACGGCACTGTTCGTCCCAATGCTGGGTTTCAATGCGCTGGTAAAGGATGGAGCCGTCATTGACGACATTGCCAAAGGTATTGTTGACGTCATAAATGAACGCCATGCCGCCGGTCATGCCTGCGCCAAAGTTTTCACCAACCGCACCAAGGATAACCGCCGTTCCGCCGGTCATATATTCACAACCGTTCGAACCACAGCCTTCGACAACAACAATCGCACCCGAGTTACGAACACAGAAGCGTTCACCCGCCTGACCGGCCGCAAACAGCTTACCTGCAGTCGCACCATACAGAATGGTGTTGCCGATGATGGTGTTTTCGTTGGTTTTAAGCGGGCTGGAAGGCCGCGGGCGCAGAACAATCGTCCCACCCGAAAGACCCTTACCAACATAATCGTTGGCATCGCCCTGAACTTCGATCTTAAGCCCCTGAACCGCAAAGGCACCAAGCGACTGACCAGCCGAACCGCGCAGACGCACATGAAGGTGACCCGGTTTCAGGCCCGTCATGCCGTATTTCTGCGTGATCAGTGACGACATCCGGGTCCCAATCGCACGCTGGGTGTTCTGGATGTTGTACTGAAGCTGCATCTTCTCGCCGTCTTCCAAAAGCGGACGGGCATCTTTGATCATTTGGGCGTCAAGCGTGTCAGGCACTTCGTTGCGACCGACAATCGTGCAGAAACGTGCACGGCCACCTGCGTCGGCCTGAGCCAGCAACGGGTTCAGGTCGAGGTCGACAAGGTCTTTCGCACCACGGTGCACCTGCTGAAGCAGGTCCGAGCGGCCAATCACGTCTTCAAGCTTGTCATAGCCAAGCTCAGCCAGAACGTCTTTGACTTCCTCGGCCATGAAGGTGAACAGATTGACCAGTTTATCGGCCGTTCCCGTGAACTTGGCACGCAGTGCCGGGTCCTGGGTACAAACGCCAACCGGGCAAGTGTTCGAATGGCACTGACGCACCATGATACAACCAAGTGCGATCAGGGACGCGGTACCGATACCAAATTCTTCAGCACCAAGCATCGCCCCAATCACAACGTCACGGCCGGTTTTGAAACCGCCATCAACACGCAACTTAACTTTGTCACGCAGGTTGTTCAGGGTGAGAACCTGATTTACTTCCGACAGGCCCATTTCCCAAGGAATACCGGCATATTTGATCGAGGTCTGCGGGCTTGCACCCGTACCACCATCATAACCGGAAATCAGGATCACATCGGCTTTCGCCTTGGCGACACCGGCGGCAATCGTGCCAACACCGGAACGCGACACCAGTTTGACGCAAACTTTACACCGCGGATTGATCTGTTTCAGATCGTAAATCAGCTGTGCCAGATCCTCGATCGAATAGATATCGTGATGCGGCGGCGGCGAAATCAGAGTCACACCCGGGGTCGCATTACGCAACTGGGCGATTTCAACCGTGACCTTAAAGCCCGGCAGCTGACCACCTTCACCCGGTTTTGCACCCTGAGCGACCTTGATCTGAATTTCTTCGCAGTTATTAAGGTATTCCGCCGTCACACCAAAGCGACCTGAGGCAACCTGTTTGATCGAGGAACGCGCATTGTCACCGTTCGCACGCGGACGGAAACGTTCACGCGATTCACCACCTTCACCGGAGTTCGATTTCGCACCAATGCGGTTCATGGCAATCGCCAGCGCTTCGTGGGTTTCGGTCGAAAGCGCACCATGGGACATGCCCGGTGTCACGAAACGCTTGCGAATTTCGGTGATGCTTTCAACTTTATCCTGATGAAGTGCTGTCCGGTCACTGCGGAAATCAAGCAAATCACGAAGATGTAGCGGTTCACGCGACCGCAGGCCTTCAGAAAACTTGCGGAACGTGTTGTAGCTGCCCGTCGAAACAGACGACTGCAGTGTATGGATCAGCGGACCGGTCCAAACGTGACGTTCGCCCGAACGACGGTATTTATAAAGACCACCAACCGGCAGGGTGATGACATTGCCGTTAAAGGCTTCTTTGTGCTGCGCAATGCAGCGACGCTGAATACCCTGAAGACCAATCCCTGAAATACGCGACGGCATGCCCGGGAAGAATTCAGCCACCAGCGACCGCGAAAGACCAATACTTTCGAAGTTATAGCCACCGCGATACGAACTGATGATCGAAATGCCCATTTTGGACATGATCTTCAAAAGACCGGCATCAATGGCCGCCTTGAAACGCTGCATGACTTCGGCAGTGCTGTTCACATTCGGGAACAGACCCCGTGCGTAACGGTCCAAAAGACCTTCCTGCGCGAGATACGCGTTCACCGTGGTCGCACCGACACCGATCAGAACCGCAAAGTAATGCACATCCATGCATTCTGCTGAACGCACATTGAGCGAAATATACGTCCGAAGCGACGTTTTCACGAGATGGCTGTGAACGCCACCGGTCGCAAGAACCATCGGCATTGCAGCCCGTTCTTCGGAAATGTTTTCATCGGTCAGAATGATGTGCAAGGCACCGCCGCGCACAGCTTCTTCGGCTTCGCGCTGAATGCGTGAAATCGCATCGCGCAAGGCCGTTGCGCCGCCACCGATGTCAAATGTGGTGTCAATTTCAACCGCAGTTTCACCCATATAGCCGCGCATGGCGTCATATTCGGCGTTGGTCAGAACCGGGCTTTCCAGCTGCAGCAAATCACACTGGCTTTCGTCCTCGTCAAGGACGTTACCAAGATTGCCCAGACGGGTTTTCAGGCTCATGACACGGGCTTCACGAAGTGAATCGATCGGCGGGTTGGTCACCTGTGCAAAGTTCTGGCGGAAGAAGTGATGCAGACCACGATACCGATCCGACAGAATCGCAAGCGGGGTATCATCGCCCATCGAACCGATGGCTTCTTTGCCGTCTTCACCCATCGGGTGCAGGATCAGTTCCAGATCTTCGTGGGTCAGCCCCATGGATTTCTGAAGACGCAGCAGGCGTTCTTTTTCAATATGGGACGGTTCGGTATGTTCCGGTGAAATCAGGTCATCAAGCACCTTGGTGCGACCAACCCATTTCGACCAGTCACGGCGATTTGCCAGTTTGTCTTTCAATTCGCCGTCATGGAACAGCTTGCCTTCGGCAAGGTTGACCGCAATCATCTGGCCCGGTCCAAGCCGGCCTTTTTCAATGCAGCTTTCTTCGTCGATATGGACCATGCCGGCTTCGGAACCGGCAATCAAAAGACCATTGCCCGTCACCGCATACCGCAGCGGACGCAGACCGTTACGGTCCGTACCACCCATCAGCCATTCACCGCCATAAGCAGCAAGGGCTGCCGGGCCGTCCCACGGTTCCATCACAGCGTTACAATAGGCGTAAAGGTTTTTGTAGTTATCTGGTGTCGATGCCTTTTTCGACCAGGCTTCCGGTACCATCATGGTTTTCACCATCGGCAGGTCACGGCCCGCACGCACCATCAGCTCAAACACGGCATCAAGGGCAGCCGAGTCTGACGAACCGGGCTGAATAACCGGTTTAAGGTCATCAATGCTGTCGGCAAAAGCTTCGTGCGCCATGCGCGCTTCGTGGCTTTTCATCCAGTTGACGTTGCCTCGCAGCGTGTTGATTTCGCCGTTATGGGCCAAAACACGGAACGGCTGTGCTAACGGCCAGCTTGGGAAGGTGTTGGTCGAATAGCGCTGATGATAAACGCAGAAGTTCGAAATGAAACGTTCGTCGCGCAGATCCGGATAGAAGGTATCAACGTCTTCTGCAAGGAACATGCCCTTATAGATCACCGAACGGCACGACATCGAACAGATGTAGAAATCCTTGATCGCTTCGGACAGAACGGCTTTTTCAATGCGGCGACGAATGGCGTAAAGATCGATCTCGAACTTTTCTTCATTCACGTCATCGCGCACACCGATCAGAACCTGTTCGATTTCCGGGCGCGTCTGGTTTGCTTTTTCACCGATGACCGACACATCAACCGGAACCTGACGCCAACCAAGAATGCCGTAACCCTGTTTGAGTATCTCGGTTTCAACAATTGCACGGCAACGTTCCTGGGCTGCCATGTCGATACGCGGCAAGAACACCTGACCGACTGCGATCAGGGTATCGGGTGCTTCCTGATTGATGACTTTAAGATATGCCTTAAAGAAATCCTGCGGGATCTGAAGATGGATACCAGCGCCATCACCGGTTTTACCGTCGGCGTCAACAGCACCACGGTGCCAGATGGCTTTCAGTGCTTCGATACCGGCTTCAACAACTTCGCGCCGTGGTTTGCCGTCAATGGCGCCGACAAGACCCACACCACAGTTGGCGTGTTCTTCTGCCGGGTCATACATGCCACTGGCTTGCAGATGGGCTGCGTTTTTCTCAAAACGGGCGATGTCGGCAGCGGCCCGGCTTTGATCCATTTTGTCCTGAACGATCTTGTTCATAACTCTCTCTCCTAATGCGGCAGCGGGCTTAAGCAGCAGCTTCTTTGCGCGCCAGCAAATATTCATCAATCCGGTCTGCCGCATCACGGCCATCGCGAATTGCCCAAACCACAAGCGATGCACCACGGGCAATATCACCAGCAGCAAACACGCCATCAAGATTCGTCATCATGGAACGGAAGTCGATTTTGACAGTTCCCCAACGTGACACACCAAGTTCCGGCGCATCAAACAGGGTCGGCAAATCTTCCGGCTCAAAACCAAGGGCCGTAATCACCATGTCGGCATCCATGGTATAGCTCGAACCTTCGATGATTTCCGGGCTCTGACGGCCGCCGGCATCCGGTGCGCCAAGGCGCATCTTGATCGCACGCACACCTGTTACCTTGTCGTCGCCAACAAAGGCTTCCGGGTTGGTCAGCCAGACAAATTCAACGCCTTCTTCTTCTGCATTGGCCACTTCGCGCTGTGAACCGGGCATGTTTGCACGGTCACGACGATAAAGACATTTGACCGATTTCGCACCCTGACGGATCGCCGTACGGACACAGTCCATCGCGGTATCACCACCACCGATCACGACAACATTCTTGTCCTTGGCATTCAGGGTTCCGTCGTCATAGGCCGGAACATTATCGCCAAGACCCTGACGGTTCGACGTCGTCAGATATTCAAGGGCCGGATAAACGTTGTTCAGGCCAGCACCGGGCAGTTTCAAGTCGCGGGCTTTGTAAACGCCGGTCGCGATCAGAACGCTGTCATGTTTTTTGCGAAGATCATCAAGGGTGGCGTCACGACCGACTTCAAATTCGGTATGCATGACAACACCGCCCTCTTCGAGCAGTTTCACACGGCGTTCAACAACGTCTTTTTCAAGTTTGAAACCCGGAATACCATAAACCAGCAAACCACCGATGCGGTCATAACGGTCATAGATATGAACTTCATATCCTTTAAGACGCAGTTGTTCGGCTGCAGCCATCCCGCCGGGGCCACCACCGATGATGCCAACAGACATGCCGTTTTCTTTGGTCGGTTTGGGAGCCTTGACCCAACCGTTCGCAAAGGCAGTGTCCGTAATGTATTTTTCGACCGACCCAATGGTGACAGCACCATGGGTTGACTGTTCAATGACGCAATTGCCTTCACACAGGCGATCCTGCGGGCAAATACGACCCGTGACTTCCGGCATATTGTTGGTGGCAGCCGAGATGGCATAAGCCTCTTCAAGGCGCCCTGCGGTCGTCAGGCTAAGCCAGTCGGGGATATTGTTATAAAGCGGGCAATGTGCCTGGCAGAACGGCACACCGCACTGTGAACAACGCGACGATTGATCAGCAGCGGAGCTATCCTCGAAAGGCTCATAAATCTCGTTAAAATCCGTGCGGCGTGCGGACGCCTCTCTTTTGTGCGGATATTTTTGTTCGAGATGAACAAATTTCAGCATCTTTTCTGTCATGACGGCCCTCTGGAAGGGTTTTATGTTGCGGGTTTCGCCTTGTATACGTGGCAAACACGCAAGAATCTAGCACAAAATAGCTGATACGACAGAAATACTGACCTAAATATCCATACTATTTTTCAGGTCTTCGGGATTCCCCTGCCAAATCCCTCGGCAATAAAGTTTCAATAGTACCAAAATGGTACTATTAATGCATTTCGCGCAAATGCGCTAAACTGCTATAAGCGATGAGTTTTTCCGCGAACAGCCATAGAGGCCAGAGTGACCCTACAGCACATAATTCTTCTGGCGGTCGTTCAGGGGATCACCGAATTCCTTCCGATCAGCTCATCTGGCCATTTGGTTCTTGCTCCTGCACTAACAGGAAGCCCGGATCAGGGTTTATTGGTAGATGTCGCCGTCCATATCGGGACTCTGGCAGCAGTATTGATCTATTTCTGGCGTGATGTGTTTGCCATGCTTGGCGGATTCGTTCTGTTGCTTACCGGGCGAATCAACACGGGGGCCCGTCTTGCCCTTCATATTGTTCTGGCAACCATTCCGGTCGTTGCGATTGGCTTCTATTTCAAAGTCTCGGGCATTGAAGAACAGCTGCGCTCGATCGAGATCATTGCCTGGACCACGCTTGGCTTTGGCATTCTGCTGTGGATTGCCGATAAGATCGGGATGACGATCAACCGTCTGGAACATATGCGCTGGGGCGGTGCCTTGTTCATCGGACTGGCACAGGTGCTGGCCCTTATTCCCGGTACCAGCCGTTCAGGCATCACCATGACAGCTGCACGTTTCATGGGGTATGAGCGATCAGATGCCGCCCAGTTCTCCATGCTGATGTCTATTCCGGTTATTCTGGGTGCTGGCCTTCTGGCTGGCATTGATCTGCATCAGGGGGGCAATATTCAACTGAACAAAGACGTTCTTCTTGCTGTTGGCCTGTCATTTGTCACTGCCCTGATCGCGATCAGCGTTCTGATGAACTGGCTTAAACGATCCACCTTCACGCCCTTTGCCATCTATCGTGTTCTGCTTGGCATCGCGATTCTAGTCTGGATTTACGTTTACGACAGTGCACCGTTACCGTTCCTAAGCTAGTCACACCCTACCGACCAACCGAGTCCTCGCCTATGTATTTGCGCCCTCTTGATCCGGTTGCCGATGGCCCGGCATTGCATGTCATTTTTGGCGATCCGCAATGCTGCCTTTGGCTTCCTGATCCAGCTTTTCCCGATGTCGATACAACCATCGCCAAACTGAAATTATGGACTGACGGGGTTGAAGAAACATCGTGGGTGATCGCGCAATCACCTGACGGCCCCGCTCTTGGCAGGATTTCGTTTTACAATATCGGTCGCGATAAGGACGTTTGGGAAGCCGCCTGCATGGTATCGCCACAAGCCCGTGGGCAGAACTATGCCGCACGCGCTTTATCTGTTGCGATCAAACATCTGTTTTCGACCACAACAGCACGGCGCATCTATGCCGATATTGACCCGGACAACCATGCTTCAATGAAAACGTTCGAGAAATTGGGATTCACCCAAGAAGGCGTTTTGCGTGGCGAATGGGAAACCCATATCGGCATTCGTGATTCGGTGATTTATGGCCTGCTCCGCACAGACCTAGAGCCCGACATAGCCCCGGAACCAACTATGATTGGGCGCGTGCGTTAATCCTGCCAGATCGGCCCGCCCGATAAGACAATCTGCGCGCGTGCCGGGTCTTCGGGGGCATAGCCAGCGTCTTCGACAAAGCGCATTAAAAACGGTTCGTGCGACAGCAGAAAATCAAGCGCGCCACGTTGCACTTCGTTTGATGCAATCCCGGCCCGCAGATCATCAAGCCCCATGCCCGTCTGTGCAACAAGGCCTTCCAGCAGTTCATCATCACCCGCAATGTGGGCAATGGCGCGAATGGCAAGCGTTTCCGCAGCTTCTTTGTTCATATTACGTTACGTCCGAGAGATTATTTAAACCAATTTGCCTTGGCCATCGCCCGCCAGATCACGAGTCCGGCAACCACAATGACCCCGGCGGCAATACCACCAAGTCCGTTACCCGCAACCAGCACCAAGCCCCAGAACCCAACCGTCCCGAAACCAATCGCAAGACTAAGGAAAGCTGACTTTGTCAGGGTGTCCTGATTTTTCTGGGCAGCTTCGGCACGCTTAAGCTCATCGACGATCTCGTACCAGGCAATTTGCTGCCAACGGGAATATTTAAGTCCCTTGCGCGGACCTTTGCGCAAGAACTCATCAAGCTGCTTGACGATATTCGCCGCGCGTTCTTCCGGCACAACATATTTGCCAAACCGTTCTTTCTTGCGCGGGCCTTCGTCTTCTTCTTTCTCGATCATATTCACTGGATCACTTCCGCCTTGGCGTGCAACACTGCATCACCTTCTGGTTTTAGCCCCAACGAATTTAAATCCGGTAAACCAAAACCATATGTGCATTCCGTCACAGCAAAGACGAATAGTACACGTTATGTGGCTGCAGAATTTAATTTCGCGACACGATCTGGATGAAACGGCGATAGAACAATGACTTCGCCAATGGCCAACCATCACGCTATTACTTTTGCCAACGCCACGCCTAAAAACAGTCCAGGATCAGTCATACATACATACTAGATGACAATAATTTGGATCGGCAGATGCTGCGCACGCTTGGAAGTCTTGGATTTCTGCTTGTTATTCCCTTTCTTACGCCATCAACCGGACACGCGTCCGATGATAACAGCATAGAAATCATCGCATCTTGCAGCCCCTGGCCACCGTATGTTGTCGACGGGGCAAAGCCGGGCGGCATTCTGGTTGAATATGTCGAAGAATTGCTGACATCGTTCGGCTACAAACCCAAAATCGAAGTTTACCCTTGGAAACGTGCCATTGATGCCGCGCAAGACGGCGCCATTGATGTGATCTTTTGCGCCGAGTCCGGTCAGGCAAACGCCTATGGGTTAAACTATGAATTCCCCATTTTGATCAGCGACACCATATTGCTGTCTCACCGTGAATTTCCACTTGATGCCGGCCAATTGTGGGATCACCGCATCGCTGTCGGGGCCGGATATTGGTACGGAGATGTGTTTGAAAGTCGGCGCAAGGATGTTGAAACCATCGAAGTCGTCGATGACCTGACCATCTTGCGCATGGTCGCAAGCAAACGTGCGGATGCCGGTTTGATGGAAAAGGCCGTTGCAGACAACCTCATCCTGACCTATCCGGAACTTGGTGATATGCTCCATATCAGTCGTCAGCCGGTGGCAACCCAGACATTCTATTTCGCGACATCTCCGGAAACGAAAATAAACATACGCAGCCTACGCCGCCATTTGGCTGTGGCAAAACCACTGCCAATCATGCAGCAAATTAATCCGGATACATTTTAAGGCTGGGATCATCGCAACTTTCGTCGCGATGATGGATCCTCACAGCGTTTAGGCAACGACCAGTGCTGTGACGGCGATAATGCCGAATGCGATCAGATGGATCATCTTCATTCTCCTGAATTTGCGTAGCGCAAATGTCGTCCCAACAGCAGCAAAAAGCACCTGTTACAGGACGGCGAAGAACCTGTTTGCACCGGAAAACAGGTTTTTTAATGGCACCGTTCAAACCGATAGATGCCCGTCATCTCAGATGTATCGTGGGAATTTAGTCGGGGGATATGGTGCGGGCGGCCGGACTTGAACCGGCAAAGCCTTTAGGGCCGGCGGATTTTAAGTCCGCTGCGTTTACCAATTTCGCCACGCCCGCAAAGCGCGTGAAAGCCAGCTTTCCAACCGGCAGATCAGGGTTCTAGCGCGACTTTAAGATCGGTGCAACATCCTATTGCCGGTTTCCTGATTACCCCGCCTTTTGATCGGGCCCGATCACTTTCCCAACGCCAATTGCAGCACGATTGCCTGCCTTTCTCCACATTCCTTGCACTTTTCCCGACCATAGTGAACAGCCTCAACAATCAAAGCGCTGTTATTCATGCACAAGGATCTGAAAACTGCACTGACAGCGACAGTGTATCTGGCAAGTGTTGGCCTGTTTCAGCACTATGGCATTATTCCGCGCTTCTTGCCGCTGGCCTTGGCCCGCGAAGATGGCGCACGTCCTGATGCGCCGATCCTGCGCAGCGAAACCCTTAACCGTGCCCATAACCGCCGCCGTCATATGGACCGTCTTTACGACAAGATGGACGATGATCTTTATGACACGACATTTGCGCCGCTTTTTCTGGAAAATGCGCTTCCTTCCGACGACCCATCAGCAAGCAGACTACAATTCGGTTCGACCGACGACATCCTGCAACAAGCTTTCAGCGGCCGCGCCGCCCTGACATCGCTTGCGGGCAAGATTGATTTTGACAGTGCCGCGGGCACCTTCCCAACCCAGTCCCGCACCTTCCGCACACCCATCAGCATCTGGGTGTCTGGCAACATTACCGACCTTGAAAACCGCATCACCGGGTCCGGTTACGATCCGGGGTTAAGTGGTGATACGGTATCTATCGACAGTGGCGTTGACTATTTGATTGATGACGGGCTTGTTGTCGGGCTTGGTGTTGGCTGGGGCAGCACGCTTGGCGAATCCGCTGCACGACAATTGCGCTATCGCGAAAGCAACTTGTCCGTATCACCCTATTTCGTTGCTCGCATGACCGACTGGCTAAACCTGCGCGGCAGTCTCAGCATGGGCAAAAGCACGATCACGCAATCAGCCATCGGCACAGTCCCCGACGACTTGCGCTATGCGGAAACCCTTGGCAGCAGCACCATCTCCAACACAATCGGTTTTGGCTCAAAATATGAATTTGGCATCCTGCCTGTCAGCGTGGAGCTTTATGGCGACATGATCACGGCCCGCGAATATGTGCAGAACGCACGCGCAGATGATGGCACCATGATAATTGGCAATACTGCGACAACACGCCTGTTTGATGCCGGGGCTGAAGGACGTTATCGCCTGCTTATGGGCGATCACGTGATCGTCCCGTTTGCCGGACAGGAACAAACCATATCAATGATGAACCAGAATTACGGGCGCAGTGGATCGACACGCTATTACGCCGGTTCCGAATATGCTTATGAACCCTTGAATTTCGACATGAGCATTCAGGGTTTTCGCGAAATGGCAACCAACGCCGACCTTGTTGAAGGCATCCGTTCCGAGTTCGCCCTAACCCACGACTTGCCGCGCGGATATGCAACACTTCAGCCTTTTATCAATGTCGAAAGTACCAATCTCTATATCGATACCGGGGGTGGGATGACCTATGACTGGGGACGCATTCCCGGCCAAGTCAACTTTGAAGTCCGCCGCAAATTTACCTATGAAATCCACCATCGCGATTATACCGGTTTGGTCAGCATCGATTTCCCTTTCTAAACCCGGCCTTGTTTCGTAACCACAGCCGAGAAAATCAACGCGATTCTATGAAGCTTTTGCCAGGATGCGTATCTTGCTATTGGCGTTCACCCCTGTGGCGAGTAGGGTGCAAAACATAATGAACATATACGCCAATTCCAGCAGGCCTGCGCATGACCGAAACTGATCGACAAGACGCCAGCGGCACCAACGGCACCAAAAATGCGGGCGTTACCCCACCCGTCTTTGACCAGGTTTTCCAAAAGCAATTTATTGATCTTTTGCTATGGCGGCGCGATGTCCGTCGGTTTCGCACCGATACCATCCCGCAAGCGGACATCAATGATCTGATCAAGGAAGCCTGCCTTGCACCGTCGGTTGGCAATTGTCAGCCATGGCGCTTTGTAAAGGTCAATGACCGGGCGCGCCGCAAGGCCATTCGCGACAGTTTTGAACGGGCCAATGCCGAAGCTCTGAACGAATATCACGGTGAACGGGCCAAGCTTTATGCTTCGCTAAAACTACAGGGCATGGATCAAGCCCCGGTACAATTGGCAGTCTTTGCCGATGAAGAAACCGAAGCTGGCATGGGCTTGGGCCGTAAAACCATGCCGGAAATGCTTGATTATTCTGCGGTCGCAGCAGTGCAATTGCTGTGGCTGGCTGCACGGGTAAAGGGCATCGGGGTCGGCTGGGTATCGATTTTGGAACCGGAAGTCGTCGGCAAGACGTTGGACGTCCCGGATCACTGGCGCCTGATCGCCTATCTTTGCATCGGCTATCCCGAAGAAGACCATGTGGTGCCCGAACTGGTGCGCGAAGGCTGGCAGGACCGTATTGATCCAGATGCGCTCACCCTTGAACGTTGATCCGATCCACACTTAATATTTCAGAACACAAGGATATCAGGATGTCTGCGGAAAACAGCCAACAGACCAACCCCGAACAGCCCGAAAAAAAGGGCCTGCCCAACAAGGTCTATTTCAAGATCATGGGTTACTTGCTGACCGCAGCCTGGGTTGGCTTCATTTTGGCCGCATCTGGCGGTGATACCAACCACCCGCTGTTTGATTATATCTTTGTGGTGCCATTGGCCGGTTGGATCATCGGCATGATTATCGCGCGAATCATTGCCAAAAAAACCGGCGCCGACCGTCCTTGAGCCCGTCACCAAACAGACCAAAGGCGCCGTGATGGCGCCTTTTTTGTTTTAAAGTCGTTGCTGAATCTAGTGCTGCTCAAACCTCGTCATCCGCGTAACCTTGATCAGGCCCCTGCCGTTTCGACCGCACCGGTATCTTCAATCACATCGCGACCACCTTCAATGATTGCCAGACGAATGCGTTCTGATGCCTGATTAACATCATCGGCACTCTCACTGCGAACCACCAAGGTCGTGCCAAGCTTACCTTCACGCAGGAACGGATAAGACCCGATATCGGCTTGCGGGAAATCATCCTGAATTTCGGCCAGCACTTTGGCAATTGATCCTTCGGCGATATAGCCGCCTACAGAACGTGACACCATCGGTTTCCCCCCGATCAACTGATGTTTAATCCCCTGGAACATCACCTGCATGATCATGGGCACACCGGCCAGAACATAAACGTTTTCCATGCGGAAACCCGGGGCCTTGGAAATCGGGTTTTGTACCAGCTCCGCCCCGACCGGCACATGCGCCATGCGCAGACGTGCTTCATTCAGGTCTTCAGGGTTTTCATAATGGCTTTTCAACAATGCGTGCGCCTCTGCATTCAGGGCATTCTCAACCCCGAACGCCTTGGCAATGCAGTTTGATGTGATGTCATCATGGGTCGGGCCGATCCCGCCCGTGGTAAAGACATAATCAAACTTCGCCCGGCATTCATTGACGGTTTCAACGATGGTGTCTTCGATATCGGGTATGACGCGGGTTTCGGCCAAGCGCACGCCGATCTTGTTCAATTCTTCTGCCAGATACGGCAGGTTCTTGTCATGGGTGCGACCAGACAGGATTTCATTGCCAATAATAATCAGACAGGCCCGTACCGGATCAGACATCACATCCCCATAACTTCAAACGAGTTTTCGCATTTCATAAACCATACGTCGCAAAGATGCGCATGGCTCACAGAAAATCGCGCAACATGGCAACAAGCGGCACATCAGCCGGCGGCATCGGGTAATCCCCCAACCGCACCGGACGCACCCATTTAACCTGCTGGCCTTCCATCGGGGTGATTTCCCCCTTCCAGACGCGGCACAGATAAAGCGGCATCATCAGATGAAAATCATCATAGGTGAAAGACGCAAAGGTAAAGGGTGCCAGACAGCTTTCGGTGATATCAATGCCAAGCTCTTCTTTAAGCTCGCGCACCAAAGCCATTTCCGGGGTTTCCCCGGCTTCGACCTTACCACCGGGAAATTCCCAAAGGCCCGCCATGGATTTACCTTCCGGGCGCTGAGCGATCAAAACGCGATGATCGGCATCGACCAGTGCCACCGCACTGACAAACACCGTCTTTTCCGGAATTTTACCCTGCCGCAGGTCAACCGACATGCAGCCTTTATCTGGTTGTACTATTGTCATGGCACTGTTTTATCGTGCAACTCGGCTTTCGCCAAGTGGCCCATCAACTTATTTCATTGCGACGTAATCAAGTTCAGAAGAGCTGCACGATCCTTGTCCGAAATCGATGCGTTCCCCGGCAAATCATCACGCCCCACAAGGTAATCTTGTGTAGAAAATCCGACATCATCGAGCACATCAACCTTTGCACCAGCGGCGATTAACACCTTAACAACATCAATGTCTCCAGATGCCGCGCCATAATGAATTGCAGTCCGGCGACCATGACGGGGATAAACCCATTCATCCCCCGCTATGGTCCGCGCTTCAACATTGGCCCCATGGGCCAGAAGCCATTTAACAGCATCAACATTGCCAAGCTGTGACGCTGTCATAAGTGCTGTTTTGCCAAATTCATTGCGGGCTTCGACATCCGGGAAATAGCCATTCCCCCACAAGACATCAAGGCTATCGGGGCGTGCCACAGCGACATGCAATAATCCGTCAATGCCACCGAAGGCTGCACATTTTTCGAATAAATTTGCATCATGGCCTTTGCCCTGTTGCGCGATTTTTTCAATCTCGGCAATCGGATGCCCTTCAATCAACATCACGCGCACAGAGGAGGATGGCACTACGGTCTGACAATCTGCGCCATAAACAACCCCAAACAGCGTTTCACGGACAATCCGGTCAACTGCCACAGGGGACTTACCATTTTCCTGCCAATATGACCTTAGGGCGGTGCTTACCGGCACAGCCGCCGCAGAGATCGCCGTGTAAGTATGTCGGTTTGCCCATGACAGATACGACCACATCTGGAACGGCTGACGGGTGCCGGTTGGTGCAGACTGCAATGCATCAGGGTTAAGCATGGCGGTCTGAACATCAGCCTGTTGGGCTGCGGCCTGTGCGAAACGGATTGTTCCCTGCCCCGGGTCAAACATTCCACCCGTCGCCCGCTCTGCCGCGGCCATATAATCGTTTAATGCATTGATCGGATATCCAGCGACCTCACCCCGCCCCCAGACACAGCCGGACCGTGGCAAGAAATTGTCCCGATTCCCGCCAAACATGGGTTCGGTTGCTTCGGTAAGTTCCGGCTTCTTCTGCAGAACGGCACAGGGGATGGCATAGAATGCTGAATCCGTCGTGGCATAGCCAGAACTTGAAGCCAGAATTATTGTTGGCCCCAAACTGTTTGCCGTTCCGTCAAAGGGCAGAGTTCGCCCCACCACATCGCGTTCAAAGTCATCGGTAAGAGGCAATGTTTCGCCATCAATTTGCGCCTGCAAATCCCGGATATCATTGTTGCGGTCCGGGTCATCTGGCTTAAAGGCAAACAAGAACAACATTCGGTCCAGAAGCCCGACAGCATCATGCCGATCAAAAACCATCTTCTCGGCCATGCCCGGATCCACGGCCATGTTTGCGATTGCAGCTTCATAGTCACGATCATCTGCAATCGCATCTGATGCAGATACAATCAACATAACCGCGGGAACCACCGCCAAGATGGTCTTGAATGTTTTCATTGCCCCTGCCTCATCCTGAACATGCTGTTCTCTAAACCAAAAACGATCCCGATTGGATATATTTACGTACAGTGTAGAACTTCAAATCAATTGTCTTTGTTTTTGGTGACGATGCGCATACTCAAATTTACAGCGAATGCCCTGATTGCGGCCGTGTTCCTTGCCGGTTGCGATAAACTTTCCGCGTTTAATCAATTTCAGGCCGGTCAGTATAAGCCCGACATCGCTGATTTATCTTATGGCCAGGATGACCGACAGGTTCTTGATGTCTATCTGCCATCATCATCCGCGCAGCCTGCCCCGTTGATTATCTGGTTTTACGGCGGGTCCTGGGATTCCGGGGATAAGGCCAAATACGCATTTGTCGCCAAACGCTTTAACGAACTTGGCTATGCGGTCGCCATTCCAGACTATCGACTGGTGCCAAAAATCCATTTCCCGGCCTTTATCGAAGATGCCGCATCGGCCATTGCCTTTATGAAGGATTATGCGGCCTCACACCCCGATCAACTTACCGACGAACCGGTCATGTTGGCGGGGCATTCAGCGGGCGCATATAATGCGGTTCAGGTTGTCGCAGACCCGACATATCTGAAAGCTGTTGGATTAAATTCCCAACATATCGTCGGGATTATCGGTCTGTCGGGTCCCTATGACTTTCATCCCTATGATGTCAGCGCGACCGAGATTGCCTTTGGCGACACCCCGGCACGCCTAAGCCAGCCGGTTGAGATGGATCTGACGCACATGCCGCCGCTTTTGCTGATCACGGGCACGCGCGACACGACTGTCCTGCCACGCAATTCACGCCGGTTGGCAACCCTTGCCCCAAAAACCGAACTGATTGAAATCAAGGAGACCGGACATGCCGGAACCTTGACCGCATTGGGGTTTTATCTGACCACCGATCAAGCCGTTCTTGATCCCGTCACGGTGTTTCTACGCACCAATCTTCCAACAGAAAACTAAAGCCTCCCCCCAAACGAAAAACGCGCCCCACATGGAGGCGCGTTTTTATCAATATTGCAAAGTTGGATCAGGCGATCTGACCGTGGCAATGTTTGTATTTCTTGCCTGATCCACACGGGCAGGCCTGATTGCGTGCAACCCGACCCCAACTTGCCGGATCATTCGGGTTCACCGTTCCCGATGCCTGACGCGATTGAACGGTGGCACCTTCGCCGCCCTGTTCAGCAGCTTCACCCGCACCGCGGTTTTCATGCATTTCCTGCTGCGAACCGCGTGGCTCAAGGTCTTCCTGTCGCGGTGTGGTCTGCAATTCAACATGGGACAACATCTGGGTCACACGTTCACGCAAGGATACCAGCATCGCTTCGAACATATTAAACGCTTCGCGCTTAAACTCATTGAGCGGATCACGCTGACCATATGCCCGCAGGCCAATGCCCTGACGCAAGTGGTCAAGTGCCAGAAGATGTTCTTTCCACGACTGATCAAGCAACTGCAGCACAAGGCTTTTTTCGACCTGACGCATGATGTCGGAACCGTAATTGGCAACCTTGGCAGCCATTTTTTCGTCAGCGACTTTTTCAATCCGCTCCCGCATGACTTCCTGATCGATGCCTTCTTCCTTAACCCAATCTGCAATCGGCAGATCAACGCCCAGAATACGGGTGGTTTCTTCGTGCAGGCTGGCGACTTCCCATTGCTCGGGATAGACCTTGGCCGGGCAATATTTTTCAACCATGTCTTCGATGACTTCGGCACGCATGTCCGCAACATCTTCGGCAACATGCTTTGCCTGCATCAGATCACGGCGCTGTTCATAAACGACCTTACGCTGGTCATTCATGACGTCATCAAATTTCAGAACGTTTTTACGAATGTCAAAGTTACGTGCTTCGACTTTCTGCTGTGCTTTTTCCAGCGCCTTGTTGATCCACGGATGGTAAATCGCTTCACCTTCCTGCAGACCCAGCTTCTGGAGCATTCCATCCATCCGCTCGGACCCGAAAATGCGCATCAGGTCATCTTCAAGCGACAGATAAAACTTCGATCCGCCCGGATCACCCTGACGACCGGAACGGCCACGCAGCTGGTTATCAACACGGCGTGATTCGTGACGTTCCGTCCCGATAACAAACAAGCCACCAGCAGCCAGAACTTTTTCCTGATCGGCTTTGACTTCGGCTTTGATTTTTTCAATCGCTGCCGCACGTTTGGTTTCGTCCGTTACATTGCCAAGTTCATGCTCGACACGCATTTCAACGTTGCCGCCAAG
The DNA here is from genome assembly GCF_040218635.1 of Thalassospira sp. GTDB lineage: Bacteria > Pseudomonadota > Alphaproteobacteria > Rhodospirillales > Thalassospiraceae > Thalassospira. Next base: position 181,298 of record NZ_JAVJRB010000009.1, on the reverse strand, counting down.
CTTAATGTCGGTACCACGACCGGCCATGTTGGTTGCAATCGTAATTGCGCCCGGCGCACCGGCTTGGGCCACGATCAATGCTTCGCGTTCATGCTGCTTGGCATTAAGAACTTCGTGCGGGATTTTCTTCTTTTTCAAAAGGTCCGACAGAATTTCCGATTTCTCGATCGACACCGTCCCGACAAGGGCCGGCTGGCCGCTTTTATGGCACTCTGCCAGCTGTTCGGAAATCGCCACCCATTTTTCATTGGCCGTACGATAAATTTCATCGTCTGAATCTTTACGGGCAATCGGGCGATGGGTCGGGATTTCAATGACGTGAAGCTTGTAGATTTCTTCGAATTCTTCGGCTTCGGTCATTGCCGTACCGGTCATACCGGCAAGGGTCGGATACAAACGGAAATAGTTCTGGAACGTGATCGAGGCCAAGGTCTGGTTTTCGTTCTGAATCTTGACCTGTTCCTTGGCTTCAAGTGCCTGATGCAGACCATCGGAATAACGGCGGCCTTCCATCATACGTCCGGTAAATTCATCAATGATGACGACCTTGTCATCCTTGACGATGTAGTCGGTGTCTTTCTGGAACAGCTTATGCGCCCGAAGTGCCTGATTGACGTGATGGACAAGATGAACATTGGCAACGTCGTAAAGCGTGCCTTCTGTCAGGATTTCCATTTCCATCAAAAGCTGTTCGGCGTGCTCGGTCCCGTCTTCAGTCAGGGTCACGGCACGGGCTTTTTCGTCCTTTTCGAAGTCTTCTGCGATCAGTTTCGGGATCAGCGCATCAATAGCGCGATACAGCTCTGAACTATCTTCAGCCGGACCGGAAATGATCAGCGGGGTACGGGCTTCGTCAATCAGGATCGAGTCGACTTCATCGACGATAGCAAAGTTGAACGGACGCTGCACCATGTCTTCAAGGCGGAACTTCATGTTATCGCGCAGATAATCAAAGCCCAGCTCGTTATTGGTCGCATAGGTAATGTCGCAGGCATAAGCAGCGCGGCGCTGATCGTCGGTCATGCCATGCATGATCACGCCCACGGTCAGACCAAGGAAGCCATAAACTTCGCCCATCCATTCCGCATCACGGCTGGCCAGATAGTCGTTGACCGTGACCACATGAACGCCCTTGCCTTCAAGCGCATTCAGATAAACCGGCAAGGTCGAAACAAGCGTTTTCCCTTCACCGGTTTTCATTTCAGCAATTTTGCCAGACGTCAGAACCATCCCGCCCAGCATCTGAACATCATAGTGACGTTCACCGCGCACACGTTTGGATGCTTCGCGAATGGTGGCAAAGGTATCGGGAAGAATGTCGGTCAGAGTCTCGCCATTCTTGAGACGTTCGCGCAGCCAATCGGTGCGGGCGCGCAGTTCGTCATCAGACAGCTTCTCGACTTCGGGTTCCAGGGCATTGATTTGCTCGACCGTGGCCCAAAGGGCTTTGACTTCACGATCGTTAGCTGAACCGAAAATTTTCCGGGCAATGGCGCCGAGCATTAATACGTTCCTGAACAAATGAATAAAGACAGAATTAAGCACCGGCGGAAAGCCGAGCACGATCACAGATAGAACCCTGTCTGCCATCTGTCAACGGAACGAACCAATATCGCTAATGTTGAGCCTGAATTTAGACGAGAACGACACAAATCCGAGCAAAACAGGCATCACGTTGTGCAAAAAACCTGCTCATACATCACCTTCTGGCTTGAGAACTCCGAAAAAAAAACGTAGTATTCTCGCTACAGTTTAAACTTCAAAGAGCATGTAGCTCAGTTTTGGCAATCAGGAATGTCCTGAACATTTATGCCAAAGATATCCTCAGGAGGAGGAAATGGTCGATTTCTCCGCGCTAAATCCGTTCCGCCAAGGTCAATCCGGCCTTCAGGATGCGCGTCAGCCACTCAGCAAAATCAGCACCGACGTTGGACAGGGTTCCGCGCAGGCAAATGCCAATGCGCGTCAACGTATTGATCCTGTTTCATTGTCAGACGATGCGCTTGCGGCACAAACCAACAATCAGCCGCTTGCACCGGCAAACGGCAAAGCACTGTCGTCAAAGCCGCCGACAACGGACGAGCTGTTTGAACGTGCACTTGATGCATCGCTTGAAATGATTCGCGGCAGTGTCGAAGAAATGTTTGCGCTTTCGGGCATGACCGAAGAAGACGCGATTGCCGCAACAGATGCCATGTTCAATGGAATCCGTGACGCTGCATCGGGACAGGACCAGTTCGAATTCTCCTTTGATCAGGCCATCGCCAGCCATAGCAAAACGGCAATTTCCTATGCGGGTGCCAATGGGTCGGCGGTCGGTGTTTCCGAGTCTGCGATGATGGCGGTTCAGTCGCTTGATATCAGCATCAATAACGAAACCGGCGAATTTTCGTTCAACTATCAGGCCGCCAAGGTCGAAGTTGTTCGCACCGAAGCAATCGCCATAGGCAACAGCATGGGTGCCGCCTTGGGCGCACTTGGCAATGTCATGAGCGGGCTTGGGGGCGGATCACTGGTCAATGTGCTGGGTAATCCGGCAAGTGCCGAAGACGGCGGTCTTCTGTTTGACATCAATGACAATGGCGTTGCCGAGTTCATCCGTGAACTTATGAACGCAACTGTTGGCACCGATGATGGCAACGAAGGCGAAGATGGCAATGCAACCTCTTCCGGCCAATCGGTTGCCGCAGAACGCATGTCGGCCCTGAATGCGCAGATCACCGAACAGTTCATGGAACAGGCAACCTTGATTGTTCGTGGCATCAGTCAGGCTGCACCACAAGATGGTGACGGCGGAAATCAGCTGAAACTCACCGTCGATATGTTGATGCCGATGGGCCGATTTGGTCAGGACGGCAATGACGCGACATTCACCTTCCCAACAGGTGAAACTGTCCCAGTGATTGACCCGACACAAGAACAGGATGTTCTGATTTAACCAAAAACGGGATGCCGAGTTTTGGCATCCCGCAGCCCTTCAGGAAGGAGGCGCTGGATGTTTGATCACACGACTCTCCACAACCCTACTGCATCCCAAAATGCTGCAAATATGGCCGCATCAAACGCCCCATTGCACAGTGCTGTCACGACCAACAAGTCAGATAGGGATGCACAAACCAACGCGCAGCTGAACCAGCAGCGCGCGATCATTGATCAGATTGATCTCAGCATAGAAGCCAACAAACGCATCGAACAATCCATATCTGCAATCTCGCGCCCGGTGCTGGATGTTCCAGCAAACCCGCTTGCGGCCTTTGACGCGTTAAAACCCGCCTATGACGATGCCCAGACCCGGATGAACAGCGAAGCCTTCATCGTGCTGTCGATGATGGGCATCCCCCCGGCCAAAGCCCGCGCAATGGCCAATGCCATGACCGACAGCGCCCAGGAAATGACTTCCGCAGGTTCCAGTAAAACCAGCGGTGCGGCGTCCGCTCAGGAACTTTCCATCAGCTCGCGTCAGATCGAAATTAATGTCACAGACATCGAAGCCCGGTTTTCAAAAATTGCCGGTAATGCCAACATTTCCATATCAGAATTCACCGCCCAGATCGAAATAATCCGTGTCGAAATCGCCCAAGCCTTTCAGGTTGATCCCTTGATCCTTGATCTGGACGGCAACGGGATCGACGTCACCAGCCTTGAAGGCGGCAAGCAGTTTGACATTGATGGCAATGGATCAATTGATCAAACCGCATGGATAAGCGGTCACGATGCGCTTTTGGCCCTTGATCGCAATGGGGATGGCAAAATCAATGATGGTCGCGAACTGTTTGGCGATCAGCATGGCGCCAAAGACGGCTTTGCTGAACTTGCCAAATTTGACGACAATCTGGACGGCCTGATCGACAAGCAAGACGGCGTATTTACCTCGCTTGTCTTGCTGCGTGCGGATGGACGTCAACAAAACCTGTCTGAAGCCGGCATAAAATCGATCTCGCTTTCCATGATTACCCCGCTTGATCAACGACTGATCGGTGGTGATCTGGTTGCAGAGTCGAAATTTGAACGCGATGACGGCTCCATCGGACAGGTTGGCGAAGTCTTCTTTGACGTCAAAGCCTAAGTCACCCGTCAATTTCATAAAATCATCATTCCACCGGCCTCGATTGCCCCTGTTAAAACCGGGGCGATGGGTTCCGTTCTGGTTTAACGGGTAATTGATTTACGCATATCTCGAAGCCCGAAATTAAGCGTTTCACAATTTGGACAGATTGCTTTGCGAAAAAACCCGTCCTCTACGGCGAAGCCTTGTGCAGAAAACGCTTATGTGGTTTACCCGTGGGGAGAGGCGCTGGGGTGAAAACCCCTCTGAAATCAAAGTCTGGAGAAACTATGCTGCGCAAAACCCTTCTTGCCGCGTCGCTGGCATCCGTCATTTTTGCTTCCCCTGTCATGGCACAGGACGCTGCACCAACCGAAGATCCGGTTCTGGCGACGGTTAATGGCGAAGAAATCCTGGAATCTGAAGTGCGTGCAACCCAACAGGGTTTGCCGCAACAGTATCGCCAGCTTCCGTTTGAAATGCTCAAAGGTGAGCTGCTGACACGTGAAATCAATCAGCGCCTGCTGATGATTGCCGGTTCTGATGCCGGTCTTGCCGACGACGCAGAAGTCAAAGCACGCGTCGAAGCGCTTGAGCGCCGCGTTGTGGCCGAGACCTTCCTTGATCGTGCGCTTGACGATGCGATCACGGATGACGTCATCAAAGCAAAATATGACGAATTCGTCGAAACCAACGTGCCAGAAGCACAGGTTCACGCCCGCCATATTCTGCTTGAAAGCGAAGAAGACGCCAAAGCCATCATCGCAGAACTTGACGATGGTGCCGACTTTGCCGAACTCGCCAAAGAAAAATCCACCGGTCCATCGGGTCCGAATGGCGGTGATCTTGGTTTCTTTAACCGTGCAGACATGGTCGCACCGTTCGCCGAAGCAGCCTTTGCAATGGATGCAGGCAGCTACAGCAAAGAACCGGTTCAGACCCAGTTTGGCTGGCACGTGATCTTGGTTGAAGAAGTCAAAGAAGGCACCCAGCCGACCCTTGATGAAGTGCGTCAGCAGTTGCTTGCAGAAGCAACCCGTGATGCGATCACTGACATTGTTGATGGCCTGCGCGAAGAAGCGGACATCGTCAACAATGTTGAAATCGAAGCTGAAAAAGCTGCTGCCGAAGCAGCAGACAAAGCTGAGAAAGAAGCTCCGGCTGAATAAACCAAGGGATCATCACGTCGGGTTTGCCCGGACGGATGTTCAATCCACTTGATTGCAAACGGGGTGTCGCCATTGGCGTCGCCCCGTTTTGCGTCCCCCCATCCATAATCAGACAAAATGCCCACTGCTGCTTGCTTTTCGCCACCATTGCGGCAGGATGGGTAAAACATCCCTATTAAAGGAACTTGCACAGATGGCTGCGACGTCGCTTTCTCCGCTTGCCCCCGCTTCATTCCCGGACCTTCCGACCATTGCCGGTGTCAAACTTCATACCGCAACACTTGGTATTCGCTATAAAGGCCGCCCGGATGTGTTGCTGGCAGAATTGGAACCGGGCACGCAGGTTGCCGGTGTTTTCACCACCTCGACCACAGCATCCGCAGCAGTCCGATGGGGCCGCGAAGCACTTAAGGGCGGGACCGCACGTGCATTCTTTGTCAATGCCGGAAACTCTGTCGCCTTTACCGGCAAGGCCGGTGAAACCTTTGTTGCTGACAAGGTCGAAGCAGCCGCCAAGGCGCTTGGTTGTGCCAAAAGCGAAATCTTTACCGCATCCACCGGCGTGATTGGCGAACCGACCACCGCCAACCGCATTACAGATGCGATGGATGAAATTCTGGCCAATGATGCAAGCTGGTTGGATGCCGCCAAGGCCATCATGACCACAGACACCTTCCCGAAAGGTGCCTCTGCAACCGCGACCATCAACGGCACCAAGGTCAGCATCGCCGGATTCACCAAAGGATCCGGCATGATCGAGCCAAATATGGCCACCATGCTTGGCTTTGTCTTTACCGATGCCGCCCTGCCCCACAGTGTTTTGCAGGCATTGTTGTCTGATATTAACAACCGCAGCTTTAACGCCATCACCGTTGATAGCGACACCTCGACGTCCGATACGGTTCTGCTGGCGGCAACCGGCAAAGCGGGCAACAACCCAATTGCTGATGTGAACGATCCGGCACTTGTCGAATTCAAGGATGCGCTGGAAGCCGTCTTGCGCGACCTTGCCCATCAGATCGTCCGCGACGGCGAAGGCGCGACCAAATTCATCACCATCAATGTCACCGGTGCGGTTAGCGAAAAAGAAGCCAAGATTGCGGCCAAGGCGATTGCCAACTCACCGCTGGTTAAAACCGCGATTGCCGGAGAAGACGCCAACTGGGGCCGGATTGTTATGGCTGTCGGGAAATGTGGTGTTACCGCAGATCCGAACAAACTGACCGTTTCAATCGGCGGCATTGCGCTGGCAAAAAATGGCGAACGGGTTGCCGATTATGACGAAGGCCCGGTCGAAGCCCACATCAAGGGTCAGTATATCGACATCGAAGTCGATCTTGGGTTTGGTGATGGTGCTGCCACGGTTTGGACCTGTGATCTGACTCATGGCTATATCTCGATCAACGCCGATTACCGTAGCTAACTATATGCTGCGATAGACCCTATAAACAAAACGCCGCCTGTGATGGGCGGCGTTTTTGCATCATACGTTCAACGCGATCATTTCTTGCGGGGAATGTTGCCGTTCAAGACCAAACCGACATTGGCCCCTTCGAGATCGGCCTGACTTAAATCCGTGTCGCCAAACGCAACGCCTGCGACATTGGCCTGTTTCAGGATGGTGCCCTTCATTTGTGTTTCTTCGAAAATCGAGTTCCGCAAATCCGCATTCTCAAAATTTGTATCAGTTAGATCAGCGCGCCACACAACACCGGTTTTGGCACCTTTCTTGTCACGCTGGTCAATCCCGCCAAACTTGACCCCCTGAAAGACGGCTTCGCTGCAATCGGCATTGGCCATCCGAACGCCATCCAATACAGCACCGTTCATGCGGACTTTTTTCATGTCCGCATCACGCATCGAACACATTGCAAGGATCGTATCGACAAACAGGGCACCGCGCAGATTACATTTTTCAAAACTGGCACCAGACAAATCCAGACCGGAAAAATCCATGCCGCTTAAATCCCGCCCGTTGGCAATCATGGGGAGACCGGTTTTACCGCCTGATAAGAGCCACTCGCTATGTCCATTCACCAATTCGCGGATACCTTCAACCAACGGGGCAGACGTCGTCCCCCCACCGATGGAATTGGACGTATTGGACTGCGACAGATCAACGCCCGTCATATCGACATTCCGAAGATTCGCACCGCTTAGGTCCGCACCAACCAGATTACAGTCAGTAAGCTTGGCCCCCTTAAGGTTGGCATTGCGAAGCTTTGCCCCATTAAGATTGCACCCGGTTAAATCAGCGCCTTCCAGGTTCACGGCAAACATGTTTGCGTCGCTAAGATCAGTATTGGCAAGACTCGAACCTGACATTTTGGCACCAGATAAATCAGCGCCCCACATCACCGCACCTTCAAGATCGGTGTTGGTCATATCGGTTTCTTTTTTGACGGGGCGTTCCTGTAACCCGTCCATAATAACCATCACACCCGCCCGCAAATCGATGCCGCTTAGATTGGCATTGCGCAGCTTGGCACGTGCCATATTAGCACCGCGAAGGTCAGCCCGCAGGAAGCTTGATCCTTCAAGATCGGCTTCGACAAAGTTGGCCCCAAACAGATCGCAGAAATCAAAACAGACGTGGCGCGCACTTGCCTGGATAAAGTTCGCACCGGGCAAAATGGCGTCTTGCAGACTGATTTTGCTCATTTTTATGCGTGACAGATTTCCGCTGCGCAATTGCATGCGTCGTCCACCTGGTTTTTGATTGAGATAGAGTTGATGCATTTTAATTGCATCTATCAGGTCAGAACGCGATGCCATGTGGCAGGTATTCCTCAGTCGCTAAATTACGTTTTTTGAATTCAGCAAACAGAATGCAATAGTTTCGCCGTAACGCAATGCATTTAACGGCATGCGAGAACTTAATATACTTATGATTGAAGATTTATCTTTTTGGCCTATCCGGATGGCCAAGGCAATGCCCGGATGATCCGGGCGACTATGATGCCCGCTCGGGAATGTTCCCGTTCAGAATAGAACTGGCATTGGTCCCATTCAGATCAACTTCCTGCAGATCGGTTTTGCCAAAAGAAACACCGGCAATATTCGCCTTGGCAAGACTGGCACCCTTCATCTGCGGTTCTTCAAAAACCGAATTGCGTAAATCGGCGAATGAAAAATTGGTTTCGGTTAGATCAGCCCGCCAGACTTGTCCGGTTTTATCCCCGTTTCCGTCGCGCTGTTCAACCCCGCCAAACTTGACACCCTGACAAATCACCTTGGTGCAATTGGCATAAGACATCCGCACACCATTCATGATCGCACCGCTGAGACGGGCACGGGTCAAATCGGCATTGCGCAAGGATGTCATGGCAAGAATGGTGTCGACAAATAATGCTCCGCGCAGAATGCAGTCATCAAAACAGGCCGCCGATAGATCAAGACCGGAAAAATCAAGCTCCGTCAGATCACGTCCCGTTACGTTCAACGGCGTTCCCGCTGCCCCGCCACTGGTCAACCATTCACTGTGGGCATTGATCAATTCACGAATGTCTTCGGGAAGTGGTGTCACCGCCTTGGCACCAATCGAGTTGGCGATATTTGCCTGCGACATGTCCACATCGGTCAGATCAACGTTGCGAAGGTTCGCACCGGTCAGGTCCGTGCCCATCAGCAAGGCGTTCTTCATCCGGGCACCTTTAAGGTTGGCGTTTTTAAGCTTCGCCCCTGACAGGTTACAGCCGGTCAAATCCGCCCCGGCAAGGTTCACCGCAAACATGTTCGCATCGCTCAGATCAGCATCCGCCAATCGTGCACCCGACATATTACTTTCGGCCAGATTGGCCCCAGACATCATCGATCCTTGCAGATCAGCATTGGCAAGATCGGTCGCGCGTTTGACTTTACGTTCGCGCCCGGCATCGACAATGACCATCACACCAGAACGAAGGTCGGCCCCCTTAAGGTTCGCATTGCGTAATTTCGCCCGCGCCATATTCGCACCGCGCAAATCCGCACGCACAAAGCTGGACCCTTCAAGATTGGCTTCGACAAAGTTGGTGCCAAACAGGTCACAGAAATCGAATTTTACATCCTGAATGGTCGCTTGAATAAAGTTGGCCCCCGGCAGAACCGCATCTTCAAGGCTGACTTTGCTCATTTTGATGCGCGACAGGTTGCCATTGCGCAATTGCATGCGCTTACCGCCCGGCTGCTTCATCACATACAGCTGGTGTTGTTTAATTGCGTCAATAAGTTCTGAACGCGTTGTCATTTAGTGGATCGTACCCCCGGTCGATCAAAAGACTGCATGCGCATTTTTAGTTATTTATGATTGTACCTACGCACGGCATTTAACAGTCTGACAAAATATGACATTTGTCTGAAAACTATTGTAGATATAGATACCTAGATCAAAGCAACATATACATCTGTACATGATCGGCGTCTTTTCTTGGTCCCCCTTCGCTACTTGATATCGTTAGATACTGATTCTGATGAAAAATATGTGATCTCGTGCTGACCGATATCTTACGAGTCGCAATCAGAGATTAATACATGTGGCTGGATGATCTTGTGATCAAGTCATGAAAGTCCCATCTGCATAAAACAAATCTGTTTTAGAATCGGACCGATGCACCACATCCTGTTTGTCGACGATGACGCCAATATTCTTAGCGGACTGCGCCGACGCCTGCGGAGTGCGCGACCAGAATGGAACCTTTATTTCGCGGCCAGCGGGAAGGATGCGCTTACACTTGCAGAAAATCAGGATTTTGACGTCATTGTTTCCGACATTCAAATGCCTGAAATGGACGGGATCACCCTGCTTGAAAACCTGCAGAAAACCCATTCGGATGCTGTGCGTATCATTCTAACCGGGCATACCGACAGCGCGTCCTATCTTCGGACCATTGGCCCTGCCCACCAGTTTCTCAGCAAACCCTGCGATAATGCAACTCTGATTGGCAGCATTGAAAATGCTCTTGGTCTTCGACAGTTGCTTAAAAGTCCGGAACTTCGAACACTTGTTGCCAACGCCAAAAGCCTTACCTCTCCGCCAGACACCTATATGCGTCTTGAAACGGCATTTGCCGATCCAAACTATTCGCTCCAAAGCATCACGGAAATTGTTGAATCCGACATTGCGCTTACGACCGAAATTCTCAAACTTACCAATTCATCCTATTTCGCTGTGACCCAGAATGTTTCGTCCGTGTCGCATGCTGTGCGCATGCTGGGTATGGAAACGCTTAAGGCACTTGCCCTGTTTATTGGCCTGTATCGCGGGTTTGACGGCCCGCCCAGTCAGGCAGAAAACCTTAAACGGCTATGCCATCGCAGCCAGCAGATCGGGGTTACCGCGGCCCTCATTGCTGAATATGAAAAGCTGCCGCGTGAAATTTGCCATGCCGTGCCCTCCATCGGAATGCTCAGCCATATCGGCACCCTGATCCTGTACGCCAACCGTCCCGATGAAATGGATGCCGTAACCAAGCGGGTCGAAGATGAAGACATCTCCATTCATCAGGCCGAAACCGAACAGTTCGGCGCAGGACATGCTGAAATCGGAGCCTATTTGCTTGGTCTTTGGGGGTTTGCAGCGCCGATCATTCAGGCCGTTGCCTATCATCACCGCCCGATGGATTTACCCCATCAGGAAATGAATGCGCTGACCGCGATCTATGTAGCACAACATCTGACACGCGAACTTGCCGACCGCGACGCCGGACTTGACGTTCAAAGTGCCATTGATATGGATTACCTGACCAAGATCGGCAAAGAAACGCATCTTGAAGAATGGCGCAACATCGCCGGTCTTATGTCAGAAAAATACAGCGATCTGACCAACAGCTAACCATTAACCTACATCGCATGGGTGCATCCTGTAATTTCAGGCTTCTTAGTTGATAAAACCATCAGGTTTTAGCGAAAAAATTGCAGGGCGCACAACGTACTCCCCATATGTGGACTGTCAACCAGCCTCTTTCGGCACCATGTAGTAGACAAGGAACATGCGTAAGAGGCACAAGATGAGCTTCATCCTCTTTGTAGATGATGACAAAAACATTCTCGATGGATTGCGACGGAGACTTCGTTCGGCACGGCCACACTGGGAAGTCCGTTTCGCCAATGATGCGGAAAGCGCACTTGCGCAAGCCGAAGAGACAGAGCCTGACGTTGTTATCTCGGACATGTGCATGCCCGGCATGGATGGCGCGGCGCTTTTGACAACCATTCAGCAAAAACACCCACATACAGCACGTATCATCCTATCTGGCTTCGCCGAGGAAGAGGCCATTTTGCGAACCATTGGGCCAGCTCACCAGTATCTGGCAAAACCTTGTGATGATGTGCTTCTGATTGAAACCATCGAGAATGCGCTTGATCTGCGTGATTTGCTAACCAACCCGGATTTGCGCGCGTTGGTTGGCGGAATTGGCGCCCTTGCCTCACCGCCAACAACCTATGCGAACTTGGTCAAGGCACTCGAAAATCCATTGGTCAACACCGAAGAGCTCACGTCCATCATCACATCGGACATCGCGCTCACGGCAGAAATCCTTAAATTGACCAATTCAGCCTATTTCGCCATCCGTCAAAAAATCACCTCCGTGTCACAAGCCATCCGGATGGTCGGGATTGATACGCTCAAGGCACTGGCATTGTTTGTCGGTCTGTTTCACAGTTTCGATGGCACCAAGGCCGATGCTACCCGCATGATGCAGCTTTGCCAGCGCAGCCAGCAACTTGGCGTGGTTGCAACCCTGATCGCCGAACAGGAAAAGTTACCCAAAGAGGTCATTAATGTCATGCCTGCCATCGGGATGCTCAGCCACACTGGCAGTCTGATCCTTTATGCCTATCGCGCCAAAGAAATGGCTGAAGTTATCAAGCGCGTAGAGCGGGAGCATATCCCGATCTACATTGCCGAACGCGATCAGTTCGGCGCGGCACATCCTGAAATTGGCGCCTATTTACTTGGTCTGTGGGGATTCCCGAGTGCGATAGTACAAACGGTTGCCTATCACCATCATCCGCAGGACACCCCGCATTCTCAAATGAATGCGCTGACCGCGATTTATGTTGCGCAACATCTTGCGCGCGAAGTTGCCATAGAACACCGCACCGGCACAGCGCCAGAAAGCCAGATAGATCTCGAATATCTCGAACAGCTGGGCAAAACTGAACGATTGCCGGTTTGGCTTGAAACGGCGCGCCTGGTTGAAGAAAAATATCGTGAGATGGACCAATAAGGGAGATACGACATCATGGATAATCCCTTTGTGCTCTTCGTCGATGACGATGAAAATCTGTTAATGGGCATGAAACGCAAACTGCGCGGTAAATTCAATTTTGATACCGCCCTTGGCCCCAACGAGGCACTTGAAAAAATTCGATCCGGAACTCAATACGCCGTCTGCGTTGCCGACATGCGAATGCCTGAAATGGATGGTGTCCAACTGCTCAGCGAGATCTCCAAAATCAGCCCTGACACCGTCAATATGATGCTGACGGGAAATGCAGACCAGCACACAGCGGTTGAGGCCATCAATCAAGGACATATCTTCCGCTTCTTCAACAAGCCCTGCGAAGATGATGACTTAATCGCTGGCCTGAAAGCCGGGCTACGGCAATATCAATTGGTCACTGCGGAAAAGGCCCTGATTGAACAAACTCTGGCTGGCAGCGTGAAAGTCCTGACCGAAATATTGGCGCAGCTAAACCCGACAATTTTTGGCAAAGCAATGCGGGCCAAAACCTGGTGTGATAAGATTGCCAAACCCGTCGGATATAAGCACCCATGGGAACTCGGCCTTGCTGCCCTTCTCGCCCCGATTGGCTATGTATCGCTCCCACCGGAAATCCTCACCCGACTTGGTCAAGACAAACCGCTTCAGCCACTTGAACGCGATGTTGTCCGCCGCACACCCGAGGTCGCGCGCAGCCTGATCTCAAATATTCCACGTCTGGAACAGGTGGCCGGAATTGTTTATCTGCAAAACCGCAATTTTGACGGATCGGGCTTCCCGGCAGAAGGTCCGTTGGGCGAGGACATCCCACTTGGCGCGCGTATTCTTCGGATATTCAATGATCTTGAGAAAATCGTCGACAACACTCTGGTGGTGAAACACCACTTCGACGAACTGCGTCAGAAACCACAGCGCTATGACATGGCTCTTCTCGACAAGATCGAAGCTGAGCTCGCAGAGGATGATCCATCCTATGACAAGGTGGCTTACCCTCAGGGCACAGAACTCGACATCTATCTCAAACACCTGCGAATGAATGACTTTCTGCTTACAGATATTGAAACGCTGGGTGGAAATGTTTTGCTTACGCACGGCAACTACGTCTCTGAAATACAGCTCCAACGCTTGCGCGTTTTTCAGGAACTCCATCAATTCCATGAACCTATTCGGGTAAGACGCGGCGGGGCTAAACCGGCATGATTAATAGTACATTACGCCCCACTGTAAGGGAGAAACCATGACCGACGATCAGGTTATCAACGAAACTCCAAAAATCCTGAGCGGCGGCGTGGAAGCCACATCCGGCGAAGATTTGCTAGAGGCCGCTATGGAAATAGAAGCCCCCGAAGAAATCCGGGTGCGCTTTATGGCGCTTATTGGTGAACAACGCCGTCGAGAACAGGAAACCACTCAACGCCTGAAGACCATTCTTGATAGCGTCCTCGAAGGCATCATGATTGTTGATGCCACCGGCATGATTCAGGATTTCAATAAATCCGCTGTCGAAATATTACGCGCGACGGGTGATGAGTTGCTCGGATCATCGGTGGATGTCATGTTTATCGACCGCAAGACAACGCTACGCCACAGGCTTTTGAACCGCTGTATTAATATCAGCACCGGCGTCCTGAAATACGATTATACCGAAACGATGGCGCAGCGCCTTGACGGTGACAGTTTTCCAATGGAAATCATCGTAAGCCCAGCCAATTTCAGCTCGGAAATGAGCTACCTCTATATTTTCCGTGACATCACCCGCCGCAAAAATGCCGAGACTTCCCAGAAAAAGCTCGAAGAGGATTTGCGCGAAGCTCTCAAACTCGAAGCAATTGGTCACCTCGCTGGCGGAATAGCCCATGAAATCAATACGCCCAGCCAATACATCCGCGACAATCTGAAATTCCTGAATGACAGCTACGGAGCACTGTCACGCGTGCTTGGTCTTGCTCTGCAAACCCTGTGGAAAAACCGCAATCATTTACCCCAGAACACATTTGAGGTTTTCGCCAAACAGATGCGCGATTCCGATCTGGAGTTTATGCTTGAAGAGATCCCGCACGCGACCCAGCAATCGCTTGATGGCATCAATCAAGTCGCCCGCATTGTTTTGTCGATGAAAGAGTTTTCCCATCCGGGCGGCGCAGAGAAAACAACCACCGACATCAACCGCGTGCTGTCAAACGTGATCGTGATTTCGCGCAATGAATGGAAACATCACGCCCAGATTACCGAAAAGTTTGACCCGGAAATCCCGCACATCCCGTGTCACATCAACGAAATCAATCAGGTTTTCCTTAATCTGATCGTCAATGCTGCCCAATCCATTCAAACCGCCGGCCGCAAACCCGATGAAGGCGATATCACCGTTAAAACCACTTCCCTTGATGACAGCATCCTGATCAGCATTTCCGATAATGGCACGGGCATCGAAAAAGAAAATCGGTCAAAGGTGTTCAATCCATTCTTCACCACCAAGGAAGTTGGCAAGGGCACCGGACAAGGATTATCGATTACCCATGATATTGTGACGGTGCGCCATGGTGGACGCATCTGGTTTGAAACCCAGGTCAACAAGGGAACGACTTTCCACGTGCTCCTTCCGGGTGAAGACCGCACAGGCAACACCACAGTAGAAAAGCAGAAAGCTAACTAACATCAACATTGATTACAATTAGCGCGGAGCGAAAAGGATAACCGCTGCCCCGATCAGGCAAATCGCCATGCCGGTTAAGTCCCAGCGATCTGGCGTAACGCGTTCCACTGCCCAAAGCCAAAAGACCGAGGCGGCAATATAAATACCGCCATAGGCCGCATAGGCGCGCCCGGCAAAACTCGCATCAACGCGCGTAAGTATCCATGCAAACAAGATCAGCGACGCAATGCCCGGGATAATCCACAAAACGGATTTCCCCGACCGCAGCCACGCCCAAAAGGCAAAGCATCCGGCGATTTCAGCAATGGCTGCAACGACATAGGCCGCGATACTTTGCATCAGTTTCCCTTGGATATTTAGGGTCGCCCCCTAGAATGCCGGGCGCATATCACCGGCATATTTGCCCGCCCAGTTGGTCAGAACCGGGGTGAGGTATTTTTTCAAAACTTCTGCCTTGGTATCATCAATCACGCCATGTTTGCGCAAGATTGCGCCCATCGCAACCTCTGCCCCGCGCTGGGTGCCGTCATCGATCTTAAGCGCGACGCCAAGCCCCTGTTTGGGGAAGGCTGCACAATAAACGCCCTCGGCGCCAACCTTGACCAGCGCGTCTTCACCGCATTCTTCCATAATCCCGGTGCAAAAACGCCCGGTCCCGGCGACCATAAAGGGTGCCGTGGCACAGCCTTTGCGGATGCGTTTGATCGCATCAATACGTTTGGCATCCAGTCCTGCCGGATCGGCCATCCGCGCCATGGCAAGGCCAAGATCACGAAGGCGCATGCCAATCACCGGAATGCCACAGCCATCAATGCCGCGTGGTGTCGCCGTTAAATCACAATCGCCCATGTCTTCAAGCACCTTGATCAGGCGTTGCTGAACGGTGTGCGGTTCATTGATATAGCCACTTGGGTCTTCGCCCAGATGCTGGGCGGTGCTGAGGAACCCGGAATGTTTCCCCGAACAGTTATTATGCGCCTTGGTCAGCGCAATCTGATCAGCTGCCTGCTTGATCCCGGCAGGCTGATGGATCGAATAATGCGGTGCGCATTCCAACGCATCAACCGAAAGCCCGATTTTCTCAAGCCACGCCTTAACGGTGTTGGCATGTTCTTCTTCGCCGTTATGCGATGAACAGGCCAAAGCAATATGCTTGTCCTCAAGCCCGAACGCCTCGACCGCACCGCTTTCAACAAACGGGATCGCAAGCAACGGCTTGATTGCGGATCGCGGATACATCAGCGCATCAATATCCCCGCCCTGTTCCACCACTGTGCCATCGGCTTTCATCACGACATACCGTCCGCGATGGAAACTTTCGACCATGTCGCCACGGGTGGCTTCAACAAGGATAGGGTTGGCAGCAATTGATTGGGACATCGTTAGGCTCCGGCATTGATGGGACTGATATTGCTATGCCCGAAACCAGGGGGCAAAGGCAAGCAAAGGGATCTCAAGATTGCTTAATTGAGCATATCGACAAAGAACCGCGATCATCAGAAACGGCATCTAAACGGGTCATTACATTGCCTTGGGCATCGGAAGGGTCGTCTGGTTTTTATATTCTTTCAAAACCAGACTGGATTGCACATCGCGCACATTGGCCATTGAAAGCAACTGATGAGTTACAAAATCGCCAAAGCTTTCAATATCCTGTGCGACCGCAACCAGCAGGAAATCTTGCCGTCCGGTCATGGCCCAGCAGGACAGGATTTCGGGTAAATCATTCATCGCCCGCGCAAAATCTTCTGCCCCGGCTTCTGTATGGCGTTGCAAGCGGACCTGAATGGTTGCCAAAACCCCAAGCCCAAGCTTTTTGCGATCCAGCAACGCCACCTGTCTTTGGATCACCCCGGATGCTTCCAGTTGTTTGACCCGGCGCAAACAAGGCGATGGGGACATGCCAACCCTTTCGGCCAGTTGCACATTGCTGAACGACGCATCTTTTTGCAGGGCTTGCAAAATCCGAATGTCCGTCGCGCTTAACATCACTTCGGTCATTTTTCACCTCATAGACAAACAATCAGGTCACAATATTCACATCATAGCGCAATAAAGCCCCTCATTGGCCAGAAAATGACATGGAATTTGATGTAAAATAATTCTCGTAAAACGGCACAAGAACCCGAACGAGGACGCCCATGGATCAGGGAAACAATCTGCGTGGCGATTACAGCCACATCAATAACGACTACACGATCAATCAGGACTGGGAATCCTATTCCGAGGCCGAGCACGACCTTTGGCGCAGGCTTTATGCCCGCCAATCGCGCATTCTGCCGGGCTATGCTGCCAGTGATTATATTGCCAATTTGACGAAACTCGATGCTGCGGATCAGATCCCGCATTTCGGTCGGGTGAGTGAGCAGCTTCATGCCGCGACCGGCTGGCATCTGGTCGCCGTTCCGGGCCTTGTGCCCGATGACGTGTTTTTTGATCATCTGGCCAATCGGCGGTTCCCGGTCACCGTCTGGCTGCGCACGCCCGAAGAAATGGATTATCTGGTTGAACCCGACATCTTCCATGATTTCTTTGGTCATGTGCCGATGCTGTATGACCCGGTTTTTGCCGACTATCTGGCGGCCTATGGCGCCAAGGGTCCTGAGGCCATCGCCATGGGCGGGCTTAAACAACTGGCACGGATGTATTGGTATATGGTCGAGTTTGGCCTGATCATGACCGAACATGGCTTGCGGGCCTATGGCGCAGGCATGTTGTCATCGCAAACAGAAACCATTTATTCCGTCACTGATCCGACGCCCAATCGGGTGGCATTTGATCTCGAACGGGTGATGGCAACCGATTACGCAATTGATGATTTCCAGAAGACCTATTTTGTTTTGGAAAGTTACGATCAATTGTTTGCCGCGATGAACATGTCATTAGCCCCGATCTATGATCGATTGATTGCGAAACCATCGATTGACCCGCAAACAACCCTGCCGACAGATCGGCTTTACCATCTGCATGGCGATACCAGCCGCATCATTTCATTGGGCCAAGAACGCCCGTCACAGCAAAGCCTGAAACAACAACGCCCCGCATGATGCAGGGCGTGGCAGTCAGAGTTTCTTGGATAAAATCAGCGTTTAGCACGTACACATTGATTTGCCCAAAACCCGGTTAAGCTGTTCAAGCACCACGGTCGGGCTGGCATCCTTGCTGATGAAATCGGCCGCCCCCAAGGCATCTGCCTGCGCACGGGTGTCTGCATCATAATGGGCCGAGAAAAAGAATACCGGCACATTCACACTGTTGGGATAGCGGCGGCGAATTTCGCAGAATGCTTCAAATCCGCTCATGCCGGGCATTTCAATATCAAGAATGATTGCACGCGGGTAAAGCCCGTCAAGCTGATCAATCAGATCATCTGCACAATCAAAGCCGGCCACGTCATATCCGGCCCGGCGCAACACTGTTTCAAGTGCGGCCTTGGCACTGGGACTGTCGTCAGCAAACGCGACCAGTCCATCAGGACCAATCTGCGACGGCATGGCGCTAAGCGCGTTCATGGATGGCGATACTCCGAGTATTGGGACAAGGCCAAATTGACAGATGAAAATGTCAAATTGGTTAAACCTGCGAAGTTTTTATGACCACCCTGCAGGCAGAAGGCCCCGCTCTGCCTATTACCCAGCCAAAGTATAATAGTTGCATATGCGAAATACCTATTGCAGCGCCGAAGGCGTTCCGGTTGAAAACCCGGTGTTTCTTTGGCCTTTCCGTTACGGAAACATCGATCCCGGCGTTTCGCATACATCTAAATAGGTATTTCCATGCCTATTTACGGAATTAATGGCAGGTGCTATAAACCGCCATGTCGCGATTGTGACCGGAAAACATGATTGGAAATCCGGTGCGGTTGGCAGGGAAACCTTGCTGGTCAAACCCGGAACTGCCCCCGCAACTGTAAGTGCGACTCCCGTTGCACGAGTCAGGATACCGAAAATGTTTTCATGGTTTGAACAAGGTTTGAACGGCGTCGGGCGGGGTGTACCGGGCGTTGGGAATTCATCGTAGAATAAAATTTGGAAACGTTCCGGTGTGCTAACCCCCCAAAAGGTCCCGCCGCCAGATCAAACCAAGCCGGGAGAAACCATGACCGACCCGCTTAAACTCGCATCCGAATTTCCATCTGCCGATTACGCAAGCTGGCGCAAATTGGCCGAAGAGGCCCTTAAGGGTGCGCCCTTCGACAAAAAGCTTGTCACAAACGCGCTTGATGGGTTTGCCGTTCAGCCGATCTATACAATCGATGATCAGGATGATGCGACCCGGTTGATCCATGACGTTCTGACCGCATCGGTCGAACCGCGTGACACGGTTACCGGCTGGGATATCCGCCAGCTCCATACCCACCCTGATCCGAAAATCACCAATGCGGCGATTCTTGAAGATCTGGAAAATGGCGCAACATCCATCACCCTGAAACTTGATGCCGCTGCCCGTCAGGGGCGCGAAGTTACATCCGGTGAAGTCGGGGTCGGTGGTCTTGCCATTCATTGTCTGGCGGATCTTAAGCTTACCCTTGATGATGTTTACACCAATCTTGCAACTGTTGGCCTTGATGCCGGTGCAGCAGGCGTTCCCGCCGCCGCCCTTCTTGCTGCCCATATTGCCAATTCCGAGGGTGCCGACGAAGCAGCTCCTGCCTTTAACATCGATCCGATTGGAACCCTTGCCGCGACGGGAAAACTTCCGTGCAGCCCAAATGATGCGATCAGCCATTCAGCCAACATCGCCTGTGAACTGATTGATCTTTTCCCGCTGGCAACCGCGATTTCGGTCAATGGTGCGCCTTATTACAATGCCGGTGCAACCGATGGGCAGGAACTTGCCTGTTTGCTGGCAAGTGGTGTGACCTATCTTCGTGCCCTCACCGATGCAGGCATGGCGGTTGATCAGGCTGCGGGTGCGATGGTGTTTAATGTCGCGATTGGCACGGACTTCTTTGCGGGTATCGCCAAACTTCGCGCCTTGCGCATGATGTGGAGCCGCATTCTTTCGGCATCCTCCGCACAGGATGCAACGATTACGATCAATGCTGTGTCTGCCGAAATGGCCCTGACCAAGGTTGATCCATGGGTCAATATGCTGCGCACCACGGTCACAAGCTTTGCTGCGGGTCTTGGTGGCGCGGATAGTGTTGTTTGCCTGCCCTATGATCATTTGATCGGCCTGCCCGATGGGTTTGCCCGGCGCATTGCGCGCAACACCCAATTGATCTTGCAGGAAGAAAGCAACATTCACCGCGTGATTGATCCTGCCGGTGGGTCATGGTTTATTGAAAACCTGACCAAGGAACTTGCCACCGCCGCATGGGCGAAATTCCAGTCGATCGAGGCATCTGGCGGCATTGTTAAATCACTTTCCAACGGGTCGCTAAAATCTGAGATCGAAACGGTTTGGCAAGCGCGTGAAAAACGTCTGGCAACCCGGCGTGATCCTTTGACCGGTGTTTCGGAATTCCCGAACATCACCGAAGCAAAAGTCACCTGCGAGGCCCCCGACCTTGACACCATTCAGGCAGAGGCCAAAGCACGTCAGACCAAATATGACGAGACCGTCGGCAAGGACCTTGCCGCAATGATGCAGGCCGCACGGTCGGGTGCGACCATCGGTCACATCTTTACCGATCTTTATGGCACCAGTGCCGCGACCGTCATTCCCGCCCTGACCCCGCACCGTTTATCAGAAAGCTACGAAGCCCTTCGCAAACGATCCGATACGCACAAATCCAAAACCGGCACCTTCCCACAGGTGTTTCTTGCCAATCTTGGCAAGGTATCCCAGCACACTGCGCGTGCGATGTTTGCCCGGAACTTCTTTGAGGCCGGCGGGATCGAAGCCATCACAAATAACGGCTTTGAAAATGCCGATACTGCGGCCAAGGCATTTGGTGAATCCGGTGCCAAAATCGCCGTGATTTGCGGTTCAGACCCGCAATATGCCGAACTCGCCGTAAATACCGCCAAGGCCCTGAAATCTGCCGGTGCGACGCTGGTCTATCTTGCCGGTCACCCCGGCGATGCTCGATCAGACTATGAAGCCGCCGGGATTGATGAATTTATCTTTGTCGGGGCAGATGTTCTTGGCATTTGCGCAACCGCACTTGACCATGTTCTTGCCAAACAGGGGGAGAAATAACCATGACCCGCATTCCTGATTTCTCCGGTCTTCCGCTGTTTGATGGTGCATCTGCCGGTGCGAAAGACCCGGTTGATCCGACCGCATGGACAACCCCCGAAGGCATTGACGTCAAACCGGTTTATGGCCCGTCTGATCTTGAGAACATTGATCATCTCAACACCATGCCGGGCATGCCGCCATTTTTGCGCGGCCCGTACCCGACCATGTATGTTCAGCGTCCCTGGACAATCCGCCAATATGCCGGTTTTTCAACGGCCGAAGAATCCAACGCGTTTTATCGCCGCAACCTTGCCGCCGGGCAAAAAGGCCTGTCGATTGCCTTCGACCTTGCCACCCACCGCGGCTATGACAGCGACCATCCACGCGTTCCCGGTGATGTTGGTATGGCCGGTGTGGCGATTGACAGCATCTATGACATGCGAACCCTCTTTGATGGCATCCCGCTGGATCAGATGTCGGTATCCATGACGATGAATGGTGCTGTTTTGCCCGTCATGGCGCTTTATATCGCCGCGGCTGAAGAACAGGGTGTGAAGCACGAACAGCTTTCGGGCACCATTCAGAACGACATCCTCAAAGAATTCATGGTGCGCAACACCTATATCTATCCGCCCAAACCATCGATGCGGATCATCTCGGATATCTTTGCCTTTACCTCGCAAAACATGCCGAAATTCAACTCGATCTCGATTTCCGGCTATCACATGCAAGAAGCCGGGGCGACAGCAGACCTTGAACTGGCCTATACCCTTGCCGATGGCATCGAATATGCCCGTGCAGGCCAGGAAGCCGGTCTTCCGATTGATAAATTTGCGCCGCGTTTGTCATTCTTCTGGGCGACAGGCATGAATTTCTTTATGGAAATTGCCAAAATGCGTGCGGCCCGCATGATCTGGGCCAAGATGATCAAACAGTTTGATCCGCAAAACCCCAAATCATTGTCTCTGCGCACCCACAGCCAGACATCTGGCTGGTCGCTTACGGCCCAGGATGTGTTTAACAACGTCATCCGCACCTGTGTCGAGGCCATGGCATCCACCCAGGGCCACACCCAGTCGCTTCATACCAATGCGCTTGACGAAGCCTTGGCCTTGCCGACTGATTTCTCGGCCCGGATTGCCCGTAATACCCAACTGTTCTTGCAGCAAGAAAGCGGCACGACCAACGTCATCGATCCGTGGGGTGGTTCATACTATGTCGAACGCCTGACGCGCGATTTGGCGGAGAAGGCATGGGCCCATATTGCCGAAGTCGAAGAACAAGGCGGCATGGCAAAGGCAATCGAAGCCGGCATTCCGAAAATGCGCATCGAAGAAGCCGCCGCCCGTACGCAGGCCCGCATTGATAGCGGCCGCCAAACATTGGTGGGTGTGAACAAATACCGTGTGACCGATGATCGCCCGGTTGATGTGCTTCAGGTCGATAATGCCGAAGTCCGCCGCCAGCAGATCGCCAAACTTGAACGTCTGCGGGCTGAACGCGACAACGCCGTGGTCGAAACTGCGCTTAATGCCCTGACCAATGCCGCCGATACCGGCACGGGCAACTTGCTTGAACTTGCCGTTCAGGCGGCACGTGCGAAATGCACTGTTGGTGAGATTTCCAGCGCACTTGAAAAGGTCTATGGCCGTCATCAGGCGGTTATCCGGTCCATATCGGGCGTTTATAAAACCGAAGTCGGCCCCGATAACGAAGCCTTGGCCAAGGTTGATCGCCTGATCAAAATCTTTGAAGAAAACGAAGGCCGTCGTC
The DNA here is from genome assembly GCF_040218635.1 of Thalassospira sp. GTDB lineage: Bacteria > Pseudomonadota > Alphaproteobacteria > Rhodospirillales > Thalassospiraceae > Thalassospira. The sequence continues at coordinate 158,321 of NZ_JAVJRB010000009.1, read as the reverse complement.
CGCGTATCCTTATTGCCAAAATGGGGCAGGATGGTCATGACCGCGGGCAAAAAGTCATCGCCACCGCCTTTGCCGATCTTGGCTTTGACGTCGATATCGGCCCGCTGTTCCAGACCCCGGAAGAAGCCGCCAAGCAGGCAGTTGAGAACGATGTTCATATCGTGGGTGCAAGTTCGCTTGCCGCAGGGCATTTAACCCTTGTCCCGCAACTTCGCGCCGAACTGGACAAACTTGGCCGTGAAGACATCATGATCGTTGCCGGGGGTGTCATCCCGCCGCAGGACTTTGATAAACTGTTCGCAGCAGGTGCCGAGGCCATCTTCCCACCCGGGACCGTCATTGCCGAAGCCGCCGGTGACCTGCTAGAAAAGCTTAATCAGTCTGGTGAGGAAGCGGCCTGACCAGACGCAGTGTGAGAACCAAGGCAGAAAACTGGGAAAGATGGATGTCTTATCGTTCGAACTGCTTGTCAGCTTTTCTGGTCTTGCTCTTTCTTACGGCAGCCGATCCGGTTGACGCCCTTGAATACTACATTGACGCAAACTTGCACTATATTGACAAGGAAAGTGTCTACATCGAAAAGGCAGAGTTTCCCGGATTTTATAAATTCCACGCAGTAGAGGAATCGTCTTCCGTAAAGAGTTTCTTTGACGGCCTTATATTTGGGTTCATAAACGGTTTCGTCCTCAGCGGTGAAGACATTGTGGTGTCGGAAGAGCAAACCGACTTTGTGTTGGCCCTTTCTTCCGTTCAACCAGTGTTCGAGATATTCTCCGATAACTTCGCAGAGATGTCGTCTTTGGGCAAAACTGATCTCCATGAAAAATTTATCGCGAACAGTGAGTGTTTTTCATTTGGAATGGCGGACCATAACGGCAAACTGCACCGATTTGACATGTATGTAATGGACGGGAGTTATAGTAGTTACTTTCGTTGCCTGAAGAAGCACATCACAGCATTCAAAGAATTGTCATCGAACCAATAACCAACAGTCTTTTGCGTAAATGAGGCTCCATTGACCAAAAAAACGCTGCGCACCATACCAGCAGGCTCGGGCGGTACTGTTAGCCCGCGCAAGGCCGTGCGTCGGCGCGTGCTTTCAACTGATGAACTGGTCGAAGGTGTTCTGGCAGGTGACCGCACCATTTTGTCACGTGCGATCACACTGGTCGAAAGCCGCAACCCCAAACATTTCGAACAGGCGCAGGCCGTTCTGGCACAACTGATGCCCAAAACCGGCGGATCACAACGCATCGGCATTACCGGCGTGCCCGGTGTTGGCAAATCAACCTTTATCGAAGCATTTGGCAAGAACCTGACCAAGGCTGGTAAGAAAGTCGCCGTCCTTGCGGTCGATCCGACCAGTGCGCGGTCTGGCGGGTCCATTCTGGGCGATAAAACCCGGATGAATGAACTCTCGATTGACCCGAACGCCTATATCCGCCCATCGCCGAGCAGCGGCTATCTGGGCGGGGTCAACCGCATGACCCGCGAAACCATTCTACTGTGCGAAGCGGCCGGCTTTGATGTGGTTCTGGTCGAAACAGTCGGGGCTGGTCAAAGCGAAACCATGGTCGCGCAAATGACCGACTTCTTCCTTGTCCTGATGCTGCCCGGTGCAGGGGATGAGCTTCAAGGCATCAAGAAAGGCGTTCTGGAAATCGCCGATCTGATTGCGGTCAACAAATCGGATGCCGATCCGGCCAAGGCCCGCGAAGCCAAACGCGAATATTCATCGGCCCTTCGCATCTTGCAGCCAACCAGCAAACATTGGCGTCCGCAATCGGTGATGGTGTCATCCCTGATCAATGACGGGCTTGATAACATCTGGGATTTGATCAATCAGCACCGTGCCGTGATGGAAAAAGAAGGCGAGTTCGTTTCCAAACGTGCCCGTCAGCAACGTGACTGGATGTGGACGATGCTGCGTGATCGTTTGCTTGAAACCTTTACACATCGAAACGACGTTGCAGAACGTCTGCAAACTCTTGAAACCGATGTCCTTTCGGGTTCCACCAACCCGACCGCAGCGGTTGAAGAATTGCTGGGACTGATCAAAACCACCCCAAATTCGGCAAAATAAAAGGCCGCACATCATTTTGCGCGGCCTTGGCAGTTGGGTATTCCAACTAAACTATTTACTCTTGGTATCAAGCTTAAGCTTGTCCTTGAGAACCTTAAGCTTCTCGACCGCTTCATTGATTTCGCGATCAAGATGGGCAAAGTCTTCGCGTTTTTCACGCGGCATGGCTTCGATCTCGTTCAAGGCTTTTTCAACGATATACAACATTTTGGCGATCTCCTTCCTTGACCGGATATGGGTCAATTTCCTGAGAAGTTTCATCCCATGAACGCAAGCACAGGGTGGAGGGTTCCATATCAAAAGCCAATGGCCGCTCGGTCAAAGACGTCTATGGCACCCCGGCAAACGTTTATGGTACGAAGAAACCGGTATCAGGAAATTTGATCAGGAAGCAGTCTGCTCAAGACGGTCTTTCAGAACCTGAAGACTTTCGGCAGTCGATTTCAGGATCGCTTCAAGGCCGGTCAATTTCTGGCGGGCTTCGCGCGAAACGGCTTCGACTTCATCAAAGGCACTTTCGAAAATATACAGCATGCTTTTCACTCCTGCCCGATGCCAATCATCGGGGGCTTCATTGTTGTTTTTGATGTTCTGAAGTTACCCCCCAAATTCGCTGGAATCGTGTCAGCAATACGCTTTTTCCGCCTTAATTCAGCGGTTGTCGGTGTATTGGGGCAAAGCTGCCTTGTGATTTTTCACCGGCACGTTTGGTGCTTTTGTGCTAAAAGCCGCCGACGGATTTCATAAAATCAGGACAAACTTGCGATGACACGTTTGGTGCTTGCACCGATGGAAGGACTTGTTGACTGGCGCGTTCGGCAATTGCTGAGTGCGACCGGCGGGTTTGACCTGTGCGTCACCGAATTTATCCGCGTCTCGCAAAACCTGTTTCCGGCCCATGTGTTCCATCGCTATTGCCCCGAACTTCTCAATGGTGGCAAGACGCTTTCGGGTGTGCCTGTTCTGGTTCAGTTGATGGGTCATGACCCGGATCTGATGGGTGAAAATGCTGCCTTTGCCGCAACCCTTGGCGCGCCTGGCATTGATATCAATTTCGGCTGTCCGTCCAAGACCGTAAACAAACATGAAGCCGGTGCGTCGCTTTTGAAATGCCCGGATAATCTGTATCGGATTGTCTCCGCCGTTCGCCGTGCGGTGCCCGATGATATTCCGGTCAGTGCAAAAATCCGCCTTGGCTTTGCCGATAAGGACCTGTTTCTTGATAATGCCCGCGCGGTTGAGGCCGCAGGCGCGCAACATCTGACCGTTCATGCCCGCACCAAGGTCGAAGGATACAAACCACCGGCACATTGGGAATATTTGGCCCGCATTCGCGAAGCCATTTCAATTTCCATGACCGGCAATGGTGAAATCTGGGATCTGGCGGACTATCAGAAATGCCGCGATATATCAGGCTGCGACAGCTTCATGCTGGGCCGTGGGGCGGTTGCCGCCCCTGATCTTGCCAGCCGCATCAAGGCCTTTGAAAGCGGATCACACCTGCCCAAGGAATGCTGGGCGGACGTTCTGTCCATGTTGCTGTCCTATTGCGATCTGATGGCAGAAGATGGCGCATCGGAAAACCATCAGGCCGGACGCATCAAACAATGGATGGCATTGATCCGCAAAAGCCACGCGCAAGGTTCGACCTGTTTTGACGAGATCAAACGCATTCGCGCCATAGACGAATTGCGTGCGAAATTGCGCCATGACATGACCTTGCCGGAAAATCAGAAACAAGACGTTCCGATTGCCGCCCAATAGGCGGCATCAAAGTCAGCATGGGTTTGCATAGAAAACGGGGTGGTCATGTGAACCACCCCGTTTTTGTTTCATCTGATTTTTAATCGGCTATCAGTTGCCGAACCCGAAATCATCGGCATCAAGATCATCAGGATCATGAACACCCATCAGGGTGACAGATGCATCATTGCCAAGTTCGATCACGACATTGCCGTCGGTATCAAGATGCATGTCGTTCTGGATCTGATTGAAGTTGTTATAGCTCCATTCCGACAGATCAATGATGTCTTCGCCCGGCGTGAAGTCGGTGATGATGTCATGACCATCAGCCTTGCCGATCTGGAATTCATCCCAGCCCGTACCACCGGTCAGGGTGTCATCACCGGCACTGCCATACAGATGATCATCCCCGGCACCACCAAGCAGCACGTCGTCACCGGCGTTGCTCCACAGCGTATCGTCGCCGTCACCACCATCAAGCGTGACATTGCCATAGCTTTCAACGTCGCTGGTCAGGTCGATGATGTCATCGCCAGCACCTGCCTCGATGACTTCAATGCCGCTGATGCGGACGTTGCTGTCGCCGTCGCTGACCGTGTCATACAGGAACAGGGCATCATCGCCACTGGTCATCTGCAGGGTGTCAACACCTTCACCACCGATAAAGACATCGTTCGACTGGTTCATGCCGCCAAGATTGACATACTCGCCGGTGCCATCATCGCCACCGTCGTCATGGCCCCAACCATTGCCATTATGGTTGTGATGACCCCAGCCATTGTCGTGGTTATGGCCATCTTCACTGGGTGATCCGTCATTCAGCGCGTACCAGCTATTGCCCCAGGTATCATCGGCATTGAATTGCAGAACGTCATCACCGGCACCGCCATTGAGAATATCCACACCATTACCGCCCGAAAGCGTATCGGCACCCGAACCACCCCAAAGCGTGTCATTGCCTTCACCGCCGTCAAGGACGTCATCACCGGCATTGCTCCAGATGATGTCATCACCCGTACCGCCATAGACCGTGACATCACCATAGGTCAGCGTATCACTGGTCAGATCGACAATGTCATCGCCGTTACCGGCATCAATGACTTCGACATTTGCAATGCGTGGGCTGGTGCCCGGATCGGTCATCGTATCATCAAGGAACAGCGCATCATTGCCGCTGGTCATGGCAAGCGTATCGGTGCCATCCCCGCCATCAATGATGTCTTCGGATCGGTTATACCCGGAAAGATTAATCTGCTCGTTGGTGCCATCCATATTCGGATCGCCAACGTTTTTCGCAGCGTAGCTTCCGCTCCAGGTCGCATCTTTCTGATATTCGATGGTGTCGTCACCGGCACCCGCATCAATCAGATCAGAACCTGTACCGCCATTAATCGTGTCGTTGCCATCGCCACCCCAGATGGTGTCATCCCCGGCGTCACCACCAAGAACGTCATTCCCACCAAGACCCGAGAGCAGGTTCGAACCATCATCCCCAAACAGGTAATCATTGAAGTTCGAGCCAATCAAATCTTCGATCGAGGACAATTTATCATTGCCATCACCACCAACGGCGGTACCCGTTTCAAGGCTGGCTGCGACCGCAGAAGACGAATTGGCATAGCTTGCCGCATCGCGACCTGCACCACCGACCAGACTGTCATGGCCAAGCCCGCCTTCAAGGGTGTCGTTTCCGGCATCGCCATACAGTTTGTCGTCGCCATTGCCACCAAGAAGGGTGTCATTGCCATCGCCGCCATACAGCTTGTCGTTATTTTCGCCGCCATCAAGGACGTCGTTACCGGCACCACCTTCAAGGGTGTCATCGCCCGTACCGCCTTCGATGCGATCATTGCCGGCTTCGCCATACAGCTTGTCCTGACCCTGACCGCCCATCAGCGTGTCATTGCCGTCACCGGCCCAAACGCGGTCATCACCTGAACCACCGTCAAGGGTGTCATCACCGGCACCACCTGTGATGCTGTCCTGACCGCTGCCGCCTTCAACAAGGTCATTGCCGTCATCGCCAGACAGCGTGTCATCGCCGTCACCGCCATAAAGACTGTCATTGCCTTCCATGCCTGACAGGGTGTCTTGACCATTCAAGCCATAAACCGTGTCATCACCGGCAAGGGCAGCAATCGTGTCATTGTTGCTGGTGCCATAAAGCAGATCGTCATACGGCGTCGGACCGGTTGACTGTTGCACACCGACAAACGTGTCGGAGCTGAGCTGGCTCATTGAAATGCCAACCAGCGTCAGTGTGCCCTGACCATTCAGGTCAATGACAGTATTTCCGTTTACTTCAGTCATCAGATCCTGAAGTTCGGCCCAGTCGTCAACGTCAAGCGACGCCAGGTTGATCTGATCTTCATTCGGGTTAAAGTCGGTGACGACCTTGTCACCGGAATTGTTCGAAACAAGGATCTGATCTTCGCCTGCACCGCCGGTATAGGTGTCATCACCTGCACCACCGTCAAGCGTATCATTGCCCATGCCACCCAGAAGGGTATCGGCACCATCGGTTCCGGTCAGGGTGTCGTTCCCGGCACCACCATCCATCAGGTCATTGCCAGCACCGCCCGACAGGACGTCATTGCCATCACCACCGCTCAGCGTGTCGTCACCGGCACCGCCCAGAAGGGTGTCATTGCCCGTACCACCATCAAGCGTGTCATTACCGGCATCACCCGACAGCAGATCATTGCCAGCACCGCCTGCGATGCTGTCATTGTCATCACCACCATAAATGACGTCGTCGCCGCCTTCACCATCAAGTGAATCGTTGCCCGCAGAACCGTAAATCGTGTCGGTTTCATCGCCGCCCTTAACGGTATCGTCGCCGTCCATTGCGTCGATGTAATCGTCACCGCCGCCGCCATCCATGACGTCATTGCCGCTGCCACCGATCAGGGTGTCATTACCGGCACCGCCAGAAATCACGTCGTGGCCTTCGTTACCATCAAGGCTATCGTCGCCGTCACCACCCGATATAACGTCATTGCCGGTGCCACCGGTTACGGTGTCATCGCCGTCGCCGCCCGAAAGGTTATCATCACCTTCCATGCCATTGATGGTGTCGTTACCGGCACCGCCATCGACAACGTCATTACCGGCCAGTGCGTCGATGTAATCGTCTTCGCTGGTGCCGATCAGGACATCATCGAACGGCGTTGCACCGCCATCATTTTCAATCCCGACAAACATGTCAGACGAAACATCGTTCAGACGCACACCAAGCAGCGTGACCGAACCGTTTTCGCCCAGATCAATAACCGTGTTGCCATTCACTTCTGACAGAAGCGGGGCCAGTTCCGACCATGTGCTGACATCAAGTGCATCAAGCGAAATCTGATCTTCGCTGGTGTTGAAATCGGTGACGACCTTGTCACCGATCAGGCTGCGGACCTGAATAAGGTCGGCACCCGAACCACCCGACAGGGTGTCATTACCCGAACCGCCATCAAGGGTATCGTTGCCTGCACCGCCAACCAGACGATCGGTACCGGCACCACCATCAAGAACGTCGTCGCCTTTTTCACCATTCAGATAGTCGTCACCATTGCCGCCAAGCAGCGTATCTTCGCCGTCACCGGTCCAGATGGTGTCATTGCCTTCACCGCCATCAACCGTATCGGTGCTGACATCGGCTTCGACATTGTCGAACGTATCGTTGCCATCGCCCAGATCGACTTCGTTGTTCTGGCTGTTGCCATAGACGTAATCGTCATGCGCCGAGGCAATTACTTTTTCGAAGTTGGCAAGAATGTCGCCAACAGCATCACCACCAAAGGCCCGACCTGCTTCGCCCGGTGTCTGGGCATGGGCGTCGGTTTCGCCAAGATAAATCTCGACACCTTCTGCCGATCCTTCATAGCTCAGCGTATCAATGCCATCACCGCCATCAAGATAGTCGCCACCGGAACCACCTTGAATGGTGTCATCACCGGCACCGCCCAGAATGGTGTTGTCACCCTCCGATCCGGTCAGAACGTCATTTCCGTCCGAACCAATGACATTTTCAATGCCACTGATCGTGTCAGATCCGGTTTCAGCCGAGCTTGCCGTACCAGCAGCCAGATCAACCGTTGCACCGTCTGCGGCACTCATATCAAGGGTATCTTCACCCTCGCCACCGGCCAGCGTATCATCGCCAGCAGCAGCAATCAGGCTGTCATTTCCGGCACCGGCATCCAAAACATCGTCGCCTGCACCATCATTTATGGTATCGGCACCATCGCCTGCGGCGATCGTGTTGGTCGCGTCACTGCCCGTGATGATGTCATCACCAGAAGATCCAATAACATTTTCAATGCTGCTAATTGTGTCAGATCCGGTTTCAGTCGAGCTTGCTGTACCAGCCGCCAGATCAACCGTCGCACCGTCTGCGGCACTCATATCAAGGGTATCTTCACCCTCGCCACCAACCAGCGTATCGTCGCCAGCAGCAGCAATCAGGCTGTCATTTCCGGCACCGGCATCCACAACATCGTTGCCTGCACCGTCATTGATGGTATCGGCACCATCGCCTGCGGCAATCGTGTTGGTCGCGTCACTGCCCGTGATGGTGTCACCCCCGGCAGAACCAATTACGTTTTCGATGTTGGTCAGGCTGTCATTTCCGGTTTCGGCCGAAGATGCGCTGCCGGCAGCAAGATCAATCGTCGCGCCATTGCTGGTCGAGGCATCAAAGGTATCTGCACCTTCGCCGCCATCAATCGCATCGTCACCGGCACTTGCGGTGATGGTGTCATCACCTGTGCCGCCGTCAACAACGTCGTTGCCTGCACCGTCATGGATAACGTCATTGCCCGCGCCACCAAGAACCGTGTCGTCGCCTTCATTGGTCCACAGCGTGTCGTTGCCGTCACCGCCATCAACGGTCACGTCGCCATAAGCATGTGTCTCGCTGGTCAGATCGACGACGTCATTACCGTCACCGGCATTGATGACTTCGACATCTTCAAGTCGGACATCATCAACAGCCGGGCTTTCGATCACCGCTTCATAGGAAATCGACTGAATATAGAAGTCGCTACTGTCGCTTCCGACTGAACCATCTTCATACGGCTCTGCCTTAAACGAGAGATAGCGGAAATCAATCGGCGCACCGGCTTCATCGGTTATTGAAATCGTGGCACTGCCGACACCGTTCGCATCATATGTGACCGTGTCTGCATCAAGCACACCGCTTCCAACCAGATTGCCTTCGTCGTCAAAGGCCTGCCAGGACGCGGTTTCGCCGCCATGTTCATTGCCATAGAAGGCCGACAACTGAACACTTGCGCTGCGGGCATCATTGCCAAGATCGACAACAATCGCTTCGCTGTTGCCAGACGGTGCATCGTGATTGATCTCGTTACCGGCAACCTGACCACCGCTATTGCCAACACCGGTGCCAAAGAAGCCAACCGTGTCATCAGCAGCAGACAGATCAAGCTTGCCGTTTTCATCAACAAGCGACGTTCCGAAATCATAGGCATAAAGATTTGCGTCCGACCACGAAGCTTCAACATCCGCAGCAGAACCATTGCCATTCAGACCAAGCGTTCTGGTCTCAAGCGTTGCATCTGTTTCGCCAAGTTTCGAACCGTCAAGAACAAGTGCGTCATCGCCACCGGTCAGGTTAAGGGTATCGCTACCCTCGCCACCGACGAAGGTATCGTCGCTGATATTTTTATCGCTGATATCGGCAACATCACCTGTGCCTGCAACACCCGGGCTGCCTTCGTGAACGGCTTGCGCGTCATTGTCGGCAACATCGTCGGCATCGAACTGGAATGTATCGTCACCGTCACCGCCATCAAGGGTGTCGTCGCCGTCACCACCTGAAAGGGTATCGTTGCCGTCGCCACCGGAAACCGTATCGTCGCCGGAACCGCCCATCAATGTGTCGTCACCGCCGTCACCGGCAATGGTATCGTCACCAGCAAGACCGTCGATGCTGTCATCACCGCCTGTGCCGCTTAGGGTGTCGTCTTCCGGCGTGCCAACATTGGTCACACCTTCGAACTGATCCGGGCCAAGCTGATCAAGGGTCACGCCAACCAGCATGATCGTCCCGCCTGCTGGCAGGTTGATCACGGTGTTGCCGTTGCCATCTTCTGACATCAGCTCCTTAAGATCGGTCCAGGCATCAATGCCCAGATCCGGAAGCGAAATCACATCTTCATCAACATTGAAGTCGGAAACGACGTCATCATCGGTGCCATCTTCAAAGATCAGCGTATCTGCACCAGAACCACCCGTGATGGTGTCATTACCGTCACCAGCAGCAATGGTGTCATCGCCTGCACCGGTATTGATAACGTTGTCACCGTCCGATCCGGTAACGGTGTCATCACCTTCGCCAGTGGTCAGGTTTTCAAAGCCCGAAATCGTATCATTGCCGGTTTCCGCACTGCTTGCCGTTCCAGCCGACAGATCAACAGTTGCACCGCTTGTGGCATCCGTCAGATCAAGTGTATCGGTGCCTGCATCCCCCGAAAGGACGTCATCACCGGCACCCGCCATGACCGTATCGTCGCCTTCACCACCGGCAACCGTGTCATTCCCGGCACCGCCATCAAGAACGTCATCCCCGGCATTGCCCGAAATGATGTTTGCACCATCCGAACCGGTAATCGTGTCTGCACCGGCACCACCGGCAACATTTTCGAACCCGGAAATTGTGTCATTCCCGGTTTCCGTGCTGCTTGCCGTACCGGCATCCAGATCAACCGTCGCACCACTAGTGGCTTCGCCAAGATCAAGCGTATCGGTTCCGTCACCACCGGCAAGGGTATCATCCCCTGCACCGGCCAGAACCGTATCGTCGCCTGCACCCGCATCAACGATATCGGAACCTTCGCCTGCATCGATAACGTCGCTGCCGTCACCGGCATTTAACGTATCGTCGCCGGCACCCCCATCAAGGGTGTCATTCCCGGCACCGCCTTCAAGAACGTCATTGCCGTCATTGCCGACAAGCGTGTCATTGCCCAGACCACCGGTCAGGGTGTTATCGCCATCCGAACCGGTCAGGGTATCGTTTGCACTCGACCCGATCAGGTTTTCGATGCTTGAAAGTTTGTCGGTTTCGCCATTGGCCAACTGTGCTGTACCGGCTGCCAGATCGGCATTTACCGCAGAAGCCGCGTTGCTGTAATCGGCCGTATCGGTACCATCGCCACCGCGCAGGGTGTCGTTGCCCGTACCACCGACCAGCGTGTCATCACCGGCACCGCCATCAAGAATGTTGGCTTTGTGATCGCCCGTGATCGTATCGTCATGATCCGAACCGGTAACGTTTTCGACCTGATAAATCGCATCATTGCCCGCACCACCGGTGGCGGTGTAATTGGCAAGATCGACATTCACGCCATCGGTTGCATCGTCATAAATAACGGTATCCGTGTCAGAACCACCAACGATGGTGTCGTCCCCGGCACCGCCACGAAGTTCATCTTTGCCCGTACCGCCAAGCAGGGTGTCATTGCCAACGCCGCCATCAATGACGTCGTCGCCATAACCGCCATCCAGGAAGTCATCCCCGGCACCGCCATGGATATTGTCATCGCCAAGTTCGCCATTGATGGTGTCGTCGCCTTCATTGCCCCACAGGGTATCGGCACCCGACCCACCATTGATGGTAACATCGCCATAAGCAATGGTATCGCTGGTCAGATCGACAACGTCATCGCCATCACCGGCATTGATAACTTCAACACCCTCAAGGCGGGCATTGTCACTTGGCTCGTTAACAATCGTCTCGAAGCTGATCGAACGGACAAAGAAGTCGCTGCTGTCTGAACCCGACGTGCCGTTCGCATAAGGTTCGCCTTCAAACGCGATATAGCGGAATTCAATCGGGTTGCCTGCCGTGTCGGTCACGGCAATGGTCGAGGTCCCGACACCACCACTGGTGTAATCAACCGTGCTGTCATCAAGGATGCCGGATGCAACAAGGTTGCCCTCGGCATCAAACGCCTGCCATGAGCCGACTTCACCACCGCCTTCACCGGCCATCAGGTTGGAAACCTGAACCGTGGCGGTCGTGGCATCTGCACCAAGGTCGACAACGATGGCTTCGCTCTGACCGGTCTGGCCGTCATGGTTAATCTGGCTTCCGGCAGGATTACCACCGTTATTGCCAATACCATTGCCGTCATAGCTGACACTATCGTCGGCAGCAGCAAGGTTCAGCTTGCCGTTTTCATCAACGAACGATGTTCCGAAGTCATAGGCATACAGATCGGCATCCGCCCAAGACGCTTGAACGTCCGCGGCACTTGCCGAATTCGTCAGACCAAGGGTCCGGGTTTCAATCGTTGGCGTGGTGGCTTCGCCATCGCCAAGTTTCGACCCATCAAGAATAAGCGCGTCGCTGCCGCCGGTCATATTGAGGGTGTCATTCCCCTCGCCGCCAACAAACGTATCGTCGGAAATGTTTTTCCCGCCGATATCAGCAAGATCACCCGTACCGTCAACATCCGGGCTTCCGGTATGTTCGGTGGTTTCACCGGTTCCTGCCGTGCCGTCAGCTTCGAAGTTCAGAACGTCGTTGCCCGCGCCGCCATCAAGGGTATCCGCACCGGCACCGCCGGTCAGTTTGTCACTACCGTCGCCGCCGCTGATGGCGTCGTCGCCTTCGCCACCGGTCAGGGTATCGTTACCAGCACCGCCGTCGATATCATCATTGCCCGAACCACCATCGACTGTGTCGTTGCCCGAATTGCCCAACAGCGTATCGTCACCGGCACCACCGGAAACAATGTCATCACCGGCAAGGGCATCAATGGTGTCATCGCCGTCCGTGCCTTCAAGATTATCATCGAACGGCGTTGCGCCATCGGTGATGTTGGTGAAGTCATCTGCACTGAGCGCATCAAGGCCAACACCGATCAATGTCACCGTGCCGCCTGCTGGCAGATTCAGGACCGCATCGCCATTGCTGTTTTCACTCAGCAGCGGCAGAAGATCGCTCCAGCTTTCAAGACCAAGGTCATCAATCGAAAGCTTGTCTTCGCCAATTGTGAAGTCGCTGACAACATCGTCATCGGTGCCATCGGCAAAGATAAAGGTATCCGCACCCGATCCACCGGCAACGGTATCGTCACCGGCACCACCGTCGATGGTGTCATTGCCTGCACCGGCGTTAATAACGTTATCGGCACTCGAACCGCTGATCTGGTCATCACCGGCACCGGTTTTGACATTTTCAAAGTTCGAAATCTGATCGTTTCCGGTTTCAGATGACGTTGCCGTCCCGGCATCAAGATCGACAACTGCATCGCCCGATACGCCTGATATATCAAGCGTATCCGTCCCGTCACCGCCATCCATGCTGTCATTGCCGGCAGCGGCCATAACCGTATCATCGCCCGCACCGGCCATAACGAGGTCACTACCGGCACCATCGGAAATCACGTCATTGCCGGCACCGCCGTCAATAACATCAATGCCATCGCCACCATCGATGGTGTCGGCACCGTCGCCGGTCGAAATCGTGTCATTGGCATTGCTGCCCGTTACGGTATCGTCGCCCGACCCCGTGATCAGGTTTTCAAAGCCTGACACCACGTCAGAACCGGTTTCGCTGCTGTTGGCTGTGCCATCTTGCAGATTGACCGCGATATCGGCCTGCGCACCAGACATATCAAGGGTATCGGTACCGGCACCACCCCTTAGGGTGTCATTGCCGGCATCGCCGACGACCGTATCATTTCCTGCACCGGCATCGACGATATCGTCACCGGCACCTGCATTGATATGATCATTGCCATCGCCACCGCTGATGCTGTCATTGCCTTCATTGGTCCAGACCGTGTCATCGCCCGCACCGGCATCAACCGATACATCGCCATAGGAATGAACCTGACTGGTCAGATCGACAACGTCATCACCGTCACCGGTATTGATGACTTCAACATCAACAATCGACGGGTTGGCCGCGCCATTTTCATGATCGCCATCAAGAATGATCGCATCACCGCCACTGGTACCCACCAGCGTATCGATGCCTGCGCCACCGTCATAAACGTCATCGCTGGTGCCAAGACCTTCAAGATCGGCAACGTCGCCCGTGCCATCAACGCCCGGGCTTCCCGCATGATCGGTGCTATCGCCGGCCTGACCGGTACCATCGGCACCAAATTCAAGAACGTCGTCACCCTCGCCACCCTCAAGCGTGTCAGCACCGCTGCCACCGCTTAGGGTATCGTTGCCACTGCCGCCCTGAACCGTGTCATCACCATCACCGCCGCCCAGCGTGTCGTTGCCGTCGCCGCCTGACATGGTGTCGTCACCGTCACCACCGTCAATGGTGTCATCGCCATCCGTACCGCCAAGGCTGTCATCGCCTTCGGTCGGGACATTTTCAATACCGGTAAAATCACCCGGGCCAAGGTCTTCGACCGACACACCGGCAAGCGTGACCGTGCCACCAGATGGCAGCGTAATAACCGCACCGTCCGGACCATCCGACAGCATGCCCTGCAATTCGGTCCAGCTGCTGACACCGCTATCTGGCAGGGAAATCTGATCTTCACCAACGGAGAAGTCGGTGACCAGATCGTCATCCGTGCCATCATCGAAGGTAAAGGTATCGGCACCCGTGCCACCCGTCAGGGTATCATCGCCCAGACCGGCATTGATCTGGTCATCACCGGCACCACCGGCAACCGTATCGTTGCCTTCACCGCCAAGCAGACTGTCATTGCCCGCACCGCCGTCAATCACGTCGTCACCGGCACCGCCATCGACCACGTCATCCCCGGCACCCGACGAAATTTCGTTCGCGCCGTCAGAACCGGAAATGGTGTCATCACCATCGCTGCCCGTGACATTTTCAAACCCGGAGATGCTGTCATTTCCGGTTTCAGTCGAGCTTGCCGTTCCGGCATCAAGATCAACAACCGAGCCGTCAGCACGGGCCATATCAAGGGTATCGGTTCCATCACCACCGGCAAGCGTATCATCACCTGCACCGGCCAGAACCGTATCATCGCCGGAACCGGCTGTTACCGTGTCATTGCCCGCACCACCGTCAAGGGTGTCATTGCCCGCACCACCGTCGATCTCGTTGACTGCGTCCGAACCGGTGATGATGTCATCCCCCGACGAACCGGTAACGTTTTCGATGTTGGAAATGATGTCAGAACCAAAGGCATCGGACTGTGCTGTGCCTGCGCCAAGATCAACATTGACGCCATCCGCATCGGACAGATCAAGCAGATCCGTGCCATCGCCACCATCAAGAGTGTCGTTGCCAAGGCTGCCTTCAATGGTGTCATTGCCAGAACCGGCATTTACAACGTCATTGCCCGCGCCATCATGGATGACATCATTGCCGTCACCGGCATTGATTTCGTCATTACCTGCACTGGTCCAGACTGTATCGTTACCGGTACCGGCATCAACCGTCACATCGCCATAGCTGTCGGTTGCACTGGTCAGATCGACAACGTCGTCGCCATCACCGGTATCGATTACTTCAATATCGCTGATCGACGGTGCGTTTGTGCCATCTTCATGGTCGTTATCAAGAATGATCGCGTCACTGCCCGACGTGCCCAGAAGGGTATCAATTCCTTCGCCGCCATCGAACTGATCGTCGCTCAGACCAAGACCTTCAAGATCGGCAACATCGCCCGTGCCATCAACACCCGGGCTACCGGCATGGTCGGTTTCATCGCCAGCCTGACCGGTACGATCGGCTTCGAACTGAAGCACGTCATCACCGGCACCACCCGACAGGGTATCAGTACCCGAACCGCCGCTTAGCGTGTCGTTGCCGTCACCACCATCGACCGTATCATCACCATCACCGCCGCCAACACTATCGTCACCGTCGCCACCATCGATCGAATCATTGCCTTCGCCGCCATCGACCGTATCGTTGCCGCTGCCACCATCAAGGCTGTCGTCACCGCCACCACCGTCAACGGTATCATCGCCATCACCGCCATCGACCGAGTCATCGCCGTCACCACCATCAAGCGTATCTTCGCCCGGGGTTCCAACATTTTCGATGCCGTCGAAATTGCTTGGCGTCAGATCATCAACGGCCACACCGGCAAGGGTGACTGTCCCGCCAGACGGCAGTGTAATAACCGCACCGTCCGGTCCATCAGACAGAAGCGGCTGCAAATCGGTCCAGGCCGAAATGCCCAGATCCGGCAAGGAAATAACATCCGAATTCAGATCAAAGTCGCTGACCAGATCGGCATCCGTACCGTCCTCAAAGACAAAGGTATCGGAACCTGCGCCACCCGAAAGCGTGTCATTGCCATCACCGGCCGCGATGGTGTCATCACCTTCGCCACCTGACAGAATGTCATCACCCGCACCGCCATCAAGGGTATCGTCGCCGGCACCGCCATCAATAATGTTGGCGTCATCCGAACCGGTGATGACATCGGCATCATCCGAGCCGGTCACATTTTCAAAACTGGCGATCGTGTCTGTGCCGGTATTGGTACCACTTGCCGTACCTGCTGCCAGATCGACAGTTACACCGCCAGTGGTGTCAGACAGATCAAGGGTATCAACACCCTCGCCGCCATCAAGATCGTCATTGCCGCCATCAAGGGTAACGGTGTCATTGCCTGCACCGGCATCAATGGTGTTATCGCCATCCGATCCGGTGATGTCATCATCACCATCGGTTGCAATTACATTCTCGAACCCGTTGATGCTGTCAGAACCGGTTGCATCGCTGCTGGCCGTGCCTGCGGCAAGATCAATGGTCGCGCCATCAGCACCCGACAGATCAAGGGTATCGTCGCCGTCACCACCGATCAGGATATCGTCGCCAGCACCGGCCATGATCGTGTCATTGCCAGAGCCGCCATCAATGGTATCGGAACCTTCGCCGCCATCAATGATGTCGTCATCCGCACCACCATCAATGACATCGGCACCCGCCCCGCCATTGATGTTGTCAGAACCTTCGCCACCCGAAATAACGTCATTGCCGTCATTCGACCAGATCGTGTCATCACCGGCACCGCCATCAATGGTGACATCGCCATAGGAATGAACGTTGCTGGTCAGATCGACGACGTCATTGCCGTCACCGGCATCGATGTTTTCGATATCCACGATGGCCGGGTTGGCCGAACCGTTTTCGTGATCACGGTCAAGAATGATGGCGTCATCGCCGTCACCGGCAACCAATGTGTCATTGCCGTCACCGCCAACAAAGCTGTCATCAGACAGGTTCTTGCCGGAAATATCGGCAACGTCGCCCGTACCATTGGTGGTCGGGCTGCCTACGTGATCCGTTGTTTCGCCGTCGGCGCCAACGCGATCACTTTCAAAGGAGAGAACGTCATCACCGGCACCGCCATCAACAAGGTCGGCACCTTCGCCACCCGCCAGGGTGTCGTTACCTTCACCGCCGACAAGCGTATCGTCACCAGCACCGCCGGCAAGAACGTTATCCCCGGTCGAACCGATCAGGGTGTCATTACCAGAACCACCGGTCGCACCTTCGATCCCGTTCAGGGTATCGGTGCCATCGGTTGCAACGCCTGTGCCGTTTTGAAGATCAACGACCACACCGTCGGTTTGCTCGGAATAATCAACAATGTCGTTCCCGGCACCACCGGTCAGGGTGTCGTCACCGGCACCGCCCGAAAGCGTGTCATCGCCGGCACCGCCATCAATGACGTTGTTTGCATCGTCACCGGCAATCGTGTCGTCATGGTCTGAGCCGATAACAGTTTCAAAACCGTCAATCGTATCGTTACCCGCACCACCGGTTGCCGTACCGGCACCAAGATCGACATTCACGCCTTCTTCGGCGTCCTCATAAGACAGAACGTCGTCGCCTTCGCCACCGATCAGGGTGTCGTCGCCGCCATTACCAAAGACCGTATCATTGCCAACACCACCATCAAGAATGTTGGCGTTTTCATCCCCGATCAGAACATCGTCACCGGAACCACCGGTAACGTTTTCAATGCTTTCAAGGGTGTCATTTCCGGCTTCACCGGTTGCCGTACCAGCACCAAGATCAACAGTGACGCCTTCGGTCGTATCATCGTAATCAGCTGTATCGCTGCCGTCGCCGCCGCGCAACGTATCGTCGCCTGCGCCACCGATCAGCGTGTCATTGCCTTCATCGCCGTAAATGTCGTCATTTCCGGCCTGGCCATCGATGATATCATCGCTTTCAAGGGCGTGAATTTCATCGCTGATCTGGCTGCCGGTGATGTTGTCTTCGAATTCGGTGCCAAGGATCACTTCATAGCCATAGAAGTTTTCCGGACCAAGATCATCAACCGAAACACCTTCAAGCGTGATGCTTTCGCCGTCGGCAAGCGTAATGACCGCATTGCCGTTTTCGTCATCGGCCATCTGATCGCGCAAGGTGGCATAATCTTCTATGCCATAGGCCGACAGGTCAATCGTGTCTTCTGTGACATCAAAATCGGTCGCAGTGTCATGACCGCCGCCCGGCTTAAGGACAATCATGTCTTCGCCGTCACCCGTGATGATTACGTCATCACCGGCACCGCCAAACAAGGTGTCGTTGCCCGATCCGCCATCAAGGGTGTTGACCCCGTCACTGCCAACCAAGGTATCGGCATAGTCCGAACCGATCACACGTTCAAAGTTACGAACAATGTCATCGCCTGCTGCACCAGTGGCATACTCTTTAACAAGATCAACCGTTACACCGCCATCGGCATTGGAATAGTCGACGGTATCGACATCCTGATCGTCGTCGTCTTCGCCGCCATCAAGAATGTCATCGCCAGCATCGCCGTAAACCCAGTCATTACCCGTGCCTGCATCGACGATATCATCGCCATCGCCACCGGTTATAGTGTCATTGCCAGCTTCACCCAGAATGATATCGCTATCACCACCACCATCAATGATGTCATCACCAGCGCCACCACTGATTTCATCAACACCGGCACCGGCATCAATTACGTCATTGCCTGCACCACCATCAATCGCATCTCCACCGGCACCCGATGAAATGGTGTTCGCATTGGCGTCACCTTGGATTTCGTCGTTGTAATCAGAACCGACCACATTTTCGATGCTGGTGAACGTATCGGAACCCTGACCGGTTGCTGTTCCTGCCGCAAGATCAACGTCAACGCGCTCGGTCGCGGTACTGTAATCAACAGTATCCGAACCTTCACCACCATCCAGAACATCATTACCTGTTCCGCCGACAAGGGTGTCATCCCCGTCAAGGCCAAACAGCGTGTTGTCTTGATCATTGCCAATCAGCGTATCGTCATGAATCGTACCGATAAGGTTTTCAACGCCATCGATAATGTCATCGCCGTCGCCACCGGTGACAGTACCGTTCTCAAGATCTGCGGTAATACCGGCACTTTCGGATGAATAATCCGCAGTATCGATGCCATCCCCGCCAGACAGAATGTCCGACCCGGCACCCCCGACCAGTGTGTCGTCGCCAGCATCGCCCGAAAGCGTATCATCGCCAGCACCACCGATCAGATGATCATCGCCGTCGCCACCCGAAATCGTATCATCGCCACCAAGGCCATCGATGATTTCATCATTGCTGCCACCAACGATTTCATCATTGCCTTCGGTACCTGCCCTATAATCAAATCCTGCAAAGTTTTCTGTGCTTACGTCGGATGGGGATACACCCTGAAGCGTGATCGTCTCGCCGCTTTCAAACGTGATGGTCATATCACCGTTGGCATCGGTTCCGAACATGTCTTCAAGCGCACCGTAGCCCGCAATAGGGAATGCTGTCAGGTCAAGGACATCCGTCGCAACATCAAAGTCGGTAATCGTGTCATTGCCATCACCCGGTTTAAAGGTAACCAAGTCGGCACCGCTGCCAAGTGTAAGCGTATCGTCGCCTGCACCTGCATTAAACGTATCGTCGCCTGCGCCACCGACGAATGTATCGTTCTGAACGCCACCGGTGAAGGTATCGTCGAAGTTTGTCCCTTCGATTACCTCTACCTCGTCAAGGGTGTCAGTGCCACTTCCTGCACCAATGACCGTGCCATTGCTGGTATCAACCGTAATGCCAGATTCCTCGTCAGCATAGCTGACGGTATCGTTCCCATCGCCACCGCTTATAAGGTCATCGCCCTGACTTGACAGGATCGTGTCGTTACCCGCACCACCGTCAACCGTATCGTCGCCAGCACCTGAGAAAATGACGTCGTTACCTGAACCGCCGTCAATCAGATCATTGCCATTGCCGGACGAAATCACGTCATTACCGCCACCGCCAAGTACGGTGTCATCACCTTCACCAGTATCAATGGTATCGTTGCCCGAACCACCGTCTACGACATCATTACCATCACCTGTATTGATGGTGTCGTTGCCAGCACCGCCATCAACAACATCGTCGCCCTCGCCCGAAACAATGGTGTCATTGCCAACACCACCATTGACCGTGTCATTCCCGATTCCCGACAGGATGGTGTCATCGCCTGCACCACCATCAATCAGATCATCTCCACTGCCTGACGAAATAACATCTATGCCATTGCCAGCGAATATCGTGTCAGCACCTTCACCGGTATCAATAGTGTCATCACCTTCACCGGCATCGACAAAATCGTCACCGTCTCCAGAGTTGATGCTGTCATCCCCGGCACCGGCCCGAATTGTGTCATTACCAGTGCCACCGCTGACGATATCATCGCCCTCGCCAGCATTGAGAATGTCATCACCAGCACCACCGGACAGAATGTCATTCCCGGCACCACCTTCAATGCTGTTGTCAGCATCGTTGCCAATGATCGTATCGGCAAAATCGGTACCAGTTACATTTTCAAAGCCCGAGATAGTATCATTGCCATCAGCACCGGTTGCGGTTCCGGCTTCAAGATCAACGGTCTGGCCACCGGCGGCATTGGAATAATCAAGGGTGTCTGTACCATCGCCGCCCGAAAGTGTGTCATTGCCAACACCACCGAAGATCAGGTCATCGCCTGCACGACCATCGATGATGTCGTCGCCCGCGCCACCACTTAGGGTGTTTGAATCTGCTGAACCTGAAATACTGTCATTGGCGTCAGATCCGACAACATCTTCGATGTTACTGATCAGATCCGTCCCATCGGCTTTTTCGGCACTACCGGCTTCAAGATCGATATCAACACCAGTGTCACTGTCGCTGTAATCCAAAACGTCTTTGCCAGCACCACCATCAATGACATCGTCGCCTGCACTGACATTTATAGTGTCATCGCCATCCCCACTGAGAATGGTATTATCAGCATCCGAACCAGTAATCACGTCATCATGGGCAGAGCCAACGACATTCTCGACATTCAGAACCGTATCACCGGTTGTCGAATCGGTTTGTCCGGTAGCCAGATCAATTTCAACGCCGCGTTGTGCATTCGTATAGCTCACGGTGTCAATACCGTCGCCACCGTCAATTAGATCTCTGCCAGTACCACCATCAAGCGTATCATTTCCTGCACCACCAAGAAGGGTATCGTCACCACCATTCCCCGAAAGAGTATCGTCGCCATCTTCGCCGGAAAGAACATTATTGGTCGTATTACCATCGATAACGTCGTCATGATCGGAACCGGTCAGGTTTTCAATATTTTCAAGTTGGTCCGTGCCAAGGCCAGTTACGGTTCCTGCTTGAAGGTCTGCGGTGATGCTGCCTGTAGCATTACTATAATCGACAGTGTCAGAGCCACTTCCGCCCAACAACACGTCGTCGCCATCAGTTGCGATCAGGCGGTCATTGCCTGCTCCGCCATTTATGGTGTTATCACCGCTATCACCTTCAAGGGTGTCAGCATGGGTCGACCCAAAAATGTTTTCAACGCTTGAAAGCGTATCATCGCCCGCAGCACCACTTGCAGTCTGATCTTCAAGATTAACCGTCACGCCACCCGTAGCGTTGGCATAGCTCGCGGTATCGCTGCCTGCACCGCCTGCAAGGGTGTCATCGCCATCCAGACCTTCAAGCACGTCATCGCCATCGCCGCCATCAAGCAGGTTGTTCTCATCCGATCCGGTCAGTCGATCATTTCCTGCGCCGGCAACGATATTTTCAATATTGCGTAGGATGTCATTGCCGTTATTAGACGTAGACGTACCTTCATTCAGGTTGACGTCAACATCATCGGTCTCGTCGCTGTAATCTGCGGTATCAACGCCGTCCCCACCGTCAAGGTCGTCATCGCCTTCCCCACCGATAAGCGTATCATCACCGTCGCCGCCCAAGATGCTGTCATCGTCGTCCAGACCATAGATCGTGTCATTGCCGTCCAGACCAGAAATCACATCCTGACCATCGGTGCCGTAAATCGTATCATCGCCGGCGGTGCCAACAATGTCGCGAATGCCGATAAAGTTATCTGCCGTGATGTCCTCAATACTGACACCCTCAAGCACCATTGACGTGCCTTCGCCAAAATCGATGACCAGATCACCGCTTTCGTTTTCAGACATCAGTTCATAGAGTGCGCCATAGGTATCAACGGACAAACCGGTAATGTCGATTTGATCAAATTCTGTATCAAAGTCGGTTACCGTGTCGGTTCCATCATCAGGACCGATAATGTAAACATCCGCACCGGTACCACCGCTCAGAGTGTCGTCACCAGCCCCGCCGACAATGATATCGTCACCGCCGCCTGCCTTAATGATGTTATCGCCATCATCACCGGTAATGGTATCAGCCTGATTCGAACCAATAACATTTTCAACACCACTGATACTGTCGGTTCCGCCTTCATTTGTGGCCGTACCTTCAGACAGATCAATCGTCGTCGCGCCGGAATTCTCATAGCTAACGGTATCGCTACCTTCGCCACCTTCAATGGTGTCATTGCCAGCACCGCCGACCAGCAAGTCATCGCCAGCGCCACCATCAAGAATGTCGTCCCCCAAACCACCGGTCAGCGTGTTATTTGAACTGTCGCCAATCAAGCTATCGTCGAAATCCGAACCAGTAACATTTTCAATGGTTTCAAGCGTATCGTTGCCTGCTCCGCCTGTTGCGCTACCTGCACCAAGATCAACTGCAACCCCGCCATCGGCGTCACTATAATCAGCCGTATCAGCACCATCGCCACCAACCAGCGCATCATCACCTTCACCACCAGAAAGGGTATCGTCGCCAGTACCGCCAAGAATGGCATCATCGCCAGCGCCACCAGAAATCGTATCGTTTCCGCCATTCCCGCGCAGAGTATTGGCGCCATCATCGCCCGCAATGATGTCTTTCTGGCTGGAACCGTTTACGTTTTCGATATCAACAAGGGTGTCTTCACGATTTGCACCGCCAAAGCCCGCTTCAAGGTTGACCTCAACGCTGCTGCCTGTGCTGTAATCAACAGTGTCTTGGCCCTCACCACCGTCAATCAAGTCTTGGCCTGTTCCACCATTAATGGTGTCGTCGCCGCTATTGCCATAAATTGTATCAGCGCCCGCACCACCATTAATGGTATCGTTCCCGCCAAGACCATCAATGATTTCTTCAAACGAAGTTCCCTGAAGAACATCATCGCCTTCGGTTGCGCCCAAACTGTCAATATCGACGAAGTTCGATGCACTCAATTCGTCAGGTGACACCCCGACCAGAGTCATTGAACCGGTATTTGTCGTGATGACCGCATTGCCATCATCATCAGTTGCAATCAACTTCTTCAGTGCTTCCCAATTCGGAACCCCAAAGCTGCTGACATCAACCTTATCTTCGGCGACGTCAAAGTCCGTAACCTGGACGTTGTCCGAGACATTGGTCATGACAAAGGTGTCGGCACCTTCACCACCAGTTATAACATCATTACCGGCGCCAGAATAAATCGTGTCGTCGCCCGCACCGCCGTCAATCGTGTTGTCTTCGCTGGACCCGACAAGCTCATCATCATGGTCCGAACCAACGAGATTCTCGATACCAGTGATGCTATCATTACCATCTGCACCAGAAGCCGTTCCGCTGCCCAAATTGACAGACACGCCGCCTGATGCATCGGCGTAGCTTACGGTATCCGTGCCAGCACCGCCCTGGATGGTGTCGTCGCCTATTCCGCCAACAAGGGTGTCATTCCCGGCACCACCGTCAAGAAGGTCATCGCCCGCACCACCGTCAAGAACATCATTGCCACCACCACCACGAATGGTGTTCGCGGCATCGTCACCGGTGATGCCATCGGCATGGGCAGATCCGGTTACATTCTCAAAGTTTGAAATTGTGTCGGTGTCTTCGCCTGATGTTGCTTGCCCTGTTGTAAGGTCAACATCAATGCCAGTCGCATTGCCTTGATAGCTCAGCGTATCATTGCCATCGCCACCATCAAGATTGTCGTTGCCAGCACCACCATTGATCGTGTCATTACCAGTGCCGCCGGTAATTGTGTCCGCACCAGCATCACCGGAAAGAACATCATTTCCAGATCCACCATCAATTGTGTCATTGCCGTCGCCACCGGTAACAGTGTCATCTCCGCCTTTGGCGTTAATAACATCACTGCGGTTGGTTCCAACCAAAGTGTCTTTTTGTTCGGTACCATCAAGGGACCGGATGCCCGCAAAGTTTGCATAAGTCAGGCTGTTGGGATCGACCCCTTCAAGGGTGATCACGGCATCGCCGACAACAATCGTCGCATTGCCAGCAGCATCTTCACCAATGAAATCAACAACGTCAGAAAACAGCTCAAGCCCGTCAATGCCTTGAATATCAAGAATATCTTTTGTCGGATCGAAATCGGTAATGATGTCATTGCCGCTATCGGCTGCGACAACAAAGGTATCTGAACCCGCACCACCGGTCAGGGTGTCGTCACCGCCACGACCGTCGATCGTGTCATTGCCGGCACCACCGTCAAAGACGTCATCTCCGCTGCTGCCCAACAGAGTATCCGCAGCAGCCGATCCTTCGATCTCTTCAAATCCGGAAATCTGGTCTACAAAGCCGCTTCCCGTAACCGTACCTGCCTCAAGGTCGACAGACACACCAGATGCAAGTGTGCTATTCGATCCAGCACTGTAGCTAAGCGTGTCATTCCCATCACCGCCAATCAGAGTGTCACTGCCACTGCTACCATAAACAGTGTCATCGCCCGCACCGGTATCAATGATGTTATCCGCACTGCTGCCATAAACAACATCATCGCCACTGCCGGAGACAACGTTCTCAATGCCGGAAAGCGTGTCATTGCCTTCGCCAGAAGCACTCCCCCCGACAAGGTCAACGCTAACTCCACTATCTACGCCTGAATAATCGACCGTATCACTACCATCGCCACCAATAAGGATGTCATCGCCACCACCACCGGAAAGCGTATCGTCACCCGCCAAACCGGAAAGGACGTTATTGCCATCATCGCCTGTGATGACATCGTCATTGCCAGTGCCCGCGACGTTCTCAAAGTTCGAAATCTGAGTGGTTCCAGAATCGGTCGTCGCTGTTCCAGTTGCAAGATTAACGTTCAGCCCAGTTTCGTTGCCAAAACCAATCGTGTCGCTGCCTTCGCCACCGTCAATCGTGTCGTTTCCGCCGCCACCAAGGACAATATCGTCACCCTCACCGGTCGAGATGATGTTATCGCCTGAGCTGCCATAAACCGTGTCATTTCCAGAGCCGGTGATGACATTTTCGATACCCGAAATGCTGTCATTCTCACCTGTAACGGTGTCGCGCGCCGAACCTCCCGAAAGCCGTACATCCTGCGCACCTTCACGCGCACTCAGATCAAGCGTATCATTGCCTTCGCCACCGATGATGACGTCGTTGCCGTCTTCACCAATGAACAGGTCGTCGCCAGCACCGCCGTCAAGCGTATCGTCTCCACCCCGTCCAACAATGGTGTCATTCCCGGCACCGCCCTTAAGGACGTTTACGCCACCATCGCCAGAAATCTCATCGTCATAGTTCGAACCAATAACGTTCTCGAAGCGATCAAGAACATCATTGCCGTCTGCACCGATCGCAGTCCCTGCTTCAAGGTCAACCTGAACACTGCCCGGAGCCGCCGAATAATCAACGGTATCAACACCCTCCTGACCGCGAAGGGTATCATTGCCCGCACCGCCAGAAACCGTATCGTCGCCATAGCCACCCGAAACAACGTCATCGCCGTCGCCGCCGCCAAGGGAATCGTTCCCGCCATAGCCATAGATGGCATCGTCTCCGCCCGTGCCGCCCTGAACGTCGTCATCTTCGGTTTCAAAGATACGACCAAAACCACGGAAGTCATCCGCGACCAAGCTGTCGCTGCTGACCCCTTCAAGGGTAAGAACACCCTGCTCGCCAAAATCGATAACGGTATTGCCGTTCCCATCGTCTGACATCATCGATTGAAGTGTTGCGAAATCGGCAATACCGACTTTCGCCAGATCGATAATATCGTCCGATCCGCTGAAATCGGTAATGGTGTCGCTGCCGAAATTCTCGGTCAGTTCAAAGTCATCTTTTCCTGCGCCACCGGTAAGCGTGTCATCACCCGCACCACCGGTCAGGGTGTCAACACCAGCGCCACCTTCAAGAACGTTATTGCCGTCATCGCCCGTGATATGATCGTCGTAGTCGGTACCAACAACGTTTTCGACCATCTGGAGCACATCATTGCCCGCACCACCGGTCGCCGTTTCATTACCAAGATCCACCGTAACAGCACTGGTCGCATCGCTATAGCTGACGGTATCAACGCCGCTGCCGCCCTGCATGTGATCGTCGCCGGCACCGCCGCGCATGAAATCATTGCCCGAACCACCGGCCATGACGTCATTGCCTGCACCACCAACCAGAACGTCATCGCCCTGACCACCCTGGATCATGTCGTCGCCATCACCGCCATCTAGGCTGTCATTGCCGTCGCCACCTTGCAGAATGTCATTGCCTGCTTCGCCGCGCAGAACATCATCGCCCGCAGCACCTTGCAGAAGGTCATTACCAGCATTGCCTTCAAGCGTATCGTCGCCACCATTGCCCTGCAGCGTGTCGTTACCAGAACCGCCACCAAGGAAATCAGCGTCTTCGGTCCCCTGAACCAAATCAGCTCCGCCGGTCGGGGTGTTGTCATAGTCCGCAGTGGTGCCGTCTTCGGGGTCGGTTACATCCGTTTCGGTTTCGCCTGTGGTTTCATCACCAGAAGCTTCATCACCGCTCGCGTCTTCACCAGTGGCATCTTCGCCGCCGGTTTCGTCGTCACCAGCTTCATCACCAGCAGTTTCCTCGTCGCCAGTTTCACCTGCGCCAAGTTCTGATGTTTCGGTTTCGCCGTCGCTTTCAGAACCTTCTTCACCGGTGGTCTCGTCGCCATCGGCCTCACCTTCGGTTTCCGTGTCGGTTTCATCTGAACCAAGCGTATCGTCGCCATCCGATCCATCTGTTTCATCAGAACCGGTTTCGGTTTCGGCTCCGGCCTGAGCACCGGCCGTGGTGTTGTCTGTGCCAGTATCTTCCGAGCTTTCTGATTCTTCGCCTGAAGACGTTTCTTCCTCGTCGTCACCTTCGGCTGTTCCGGCGTCACCATCGCTGGTTTCATCACCAGATTCAGCACCGGACGTTTCGTCATCCGTTGCGCCTTCACCGGTGGTTTCATCGTCGCCTGCTTCGTCTACCGGGTCGGCTTCGCCGTCGGTTTCCGTATCGGTTTCATCTGAACCAAGGGTATCTTCGCCGTCCGATCCATCGGTGGCGTCGGAACCGGCATCACCACCGGTTTCTTCGTTCGAACCGGTTTCTTCAGTCTCGGCTTCACCCGTTTCGGAATCGCCTGACTCAGTCTCGCCGGTTTCGCCGTCTGTTGCGGTATCACCGCCATCAGACTCACCGCTATCCGTTTCGCCATCCGATCCGCCGCCGGCCTCAGCTTCATCACCGCTTTCAGATGTTTCGTCCGTGCCAAGCGTGTCGTCACCGCCAGAACCCGAAGCATCGTCAGAACCGCTATCACCCGTGGCTTCTTCATCCCCTGAAGACGTTTCTTCTGAGCCACTATCCGTTCCGTCCGCGCCATCCGTATCGGAAGAATCGCCGGCATCGCTGCCCGATCCATCACCGGTTTCGGCTGGGGTTTCGGAATCATTATCTGTTTCGGCGCCGGAATCCGTGCTGCCTTCGGTCTCTGTTTCGGTATCCGAACCAGATCCGGTTTCGCTATCGGACTCGCCCTCGTCCGAGGAAGTCTCATCCTGTGTCTCGGAACCGTCTGATGAACCGGTTTCGGCGTCATCACCTTCTGAACTGTCACCTGAACTATCGGTCGTATCTGTCTCGTCGGAGCCGTCAGATGTATCGCCTTCGCCTGAACCGGTATCTTCGGTTCCGGTTTCACCGGAATCCGTTTCACCGCTATCGGTTTCACCTGATTCAGAATCGCCTGGCGCAGTCTCGCCGGTTTCGCCATCCGTGGCGGTATCGTCACCACCGGACTCGCCGCTGTCGGTTTCACCAGAATCCGTCTCACCGGAGTCTGTTTCACCGGAATCCGTTACATCATCGCCGCTGGAGCCATTGGTCGCATCGTCACCGGAATCGCCACCGGTAGAACCCGTTTCGCCATCGCCAGCATCACTTTGGGATGCGCTATCATCGTCGTCAGCGATTGCTTTACCAGCACCGCTATCAAGATCGACATGAACACCCTGTTCTGCATCATTGTAATCAAGGGTATTTTCGCCCGAACCGCCATCAATGACGTCCGAACCTGTACTTGATTCAAACGTGTCATCGCCGGCACCACCCGAAAGGGTGTTGTTGCCCGCATCGCCGCGCAGCACATCATTACCTGATGTGCCCTGAATGTTTTCAATGCCGCTAAACGAAACACGGTTGGCGCCAAGCGCATCACTCGCCGAACCCTGACCAATATCGGCACGCATGCCATTGGCTGCACCGTCAAGCGACAGAGTATCTTCGCCGTCGCCACCATCAACACTGTCAACGCCGCCGCCAGAGGAAATAACATCATCGCCGTTCGAGCCGGCAATCGTGTCATCACCTTCCGTACCGTCAATGACATTGGCCTCTTCGCCCGAGGCTGCTGCGTCACCGCCGGCATTGCTGCCGCCATCTGTGGAGACGGCAACTTCGGTAAGCTGCGGGGCATCAACGATTGTCACATTGGCCAGATCGGCCTTGCTCACACCCTGGAAAACCAGAACATCGCCCGTGGCAAATGTCACAATGACATTGCCCGCACCATCATCAGATGCCAGCGTCATCAGGTCTTCGGCGCTCTCAACACCAAGATCGCTGAGTGCCAGTTTGTCTTCTTCAACGTTGAAATCAGTAATCGTGGTTTTTCCAAAACCACTTTCAAGCACAAAGGTATCGCGCCCTTCGCCACCGGTAACAACATCCTCGCCTTCGCCCGACTCGAGGATATCGTCGCCTTCGCCACCGATCAGAGTATTGTTGGAGCCATCACCAACCAGAATATCGTCATAGGCAGAGCCGATGACGTTCTGAACATTGGTGAAAATCTGGTTTGCCGACGATGGGGAATTGCCATCATTCTGTGAACCAGCTCCAGAATCAGAATTAGCCGCAGCAGAATCACCTTCTGCGCGGCTATCTAAAACCTGATCTATATCGGTGTCGGTAATACCAACACCATCGTCTTGATTGGCGGGCGAAGCCACGGCACGTACTCCCTACTTGGGAATTATGATTACCTGAACTGTGTCGCTACAACCGGCACAGAGTCGATTTATACAGTAGTATAGATTACTCTATCCCTGCCATCAACCACAGATAGGCCGATTACAGCGTTAGTTTAGTTTTTTTTCATGTTTTTTCGCGCTTTGGAAGGCAAAACTGAAAACTGTCAGATTCTGTCAGGTTGTATAGGTTATCTGACATACTCTGGAAGCAACCAGTTGCAGGTTATTGTTCGCGGAATGCGCGATCAAAACTGGTGGTAATCGGGGAAAACAGATAGGCAAGAACGGTTCGTGAGCCCGTCACGATCTCCATCTGGGCTGGCATGCCCGGCGACAGGATCATGCCTTCATGCTCGGCCAGACTTTCGCTATCAATCTCGACCATCGCCTGAAAATACGACCGCCCTTCCGAATCGGTCAACCGGTCCGGCGACACATCGGTCACCGTCCCCTTGACCGGGGCGAACCAACGCTGACTGAACGCCGTCACGCGGATATTCACCGGAAGTCCGGTGGCAACCACATCAATATCGTTTGGCGATACACGCGCTTCGATCACCAGACGGTCATCAATCGGCACGATCTCAAGCACCTGTGCGCCGGGCGGTATAACGCCGCCGACCGTGGTGAACTGCATATTGGTCACGGTCCCGTTGCGCGGTGCCTTGATGTCGGATCGCACCAGAATATCTTCTGCCGACCGCATCCGTTCATTCAGGTCTGAAATCTCGCTTTGGACATCGCGTAGTTCGGTATTGATCGATTGCAAATGATCGCGCATCAATTGCGACTGGCTTGCCTTAACCTGCTGAATTTGCTGTTCAATCCGTGCGATATCCGCCGAAAATCGACCAATATTGCCAAGAGCTTCGACCAACCGGCTTTCAAGCTGTAACAACCGGGTCCGCCTTGCATAGCCAAGATCGACCATCGGCTTGACCATGGCGAGTTCTTCTTTGACGATCCCGACCTGTTGTTCGGCGGCGGTTTTCTGTTCGCGGGTTCCAATGATCTCGCGGCGTTGTTCCTTGATCCGTTCGTCATAAAGCTGAACTTCGCCAACAAAGGCGTTGCGTCGGCTTTCAAACAAGGTGCGCTGTGAATCCGTGATCGAAAAATACCGCGGGTCTTCAAGGACGGACGGGAATCTTAAATGGTCTTGCTGTGCCCGTTCGGCAATCAACCGCGTCTGTGTCGCCAAGGCATTAAGATACCGGTTGTTTAACAGATCAAAGCTTGCCCGGGACCGCGTATCATCAAGGCGCACCAACACATCGCCCGCCTTCACCCGCGCACCGTTGCGCACCAGAATATCGCGGATGATACCGCCTTCAAGATGCTGGACACTTTGTCGCCCGGAAAACGGTGCGACAACACCGCTTGCGGTTGCCGCTGAATTCACTTCTGCCGTACCGGCCCACAAGAGAACCGAGCCAAAACCAAGGATCAGGATCACAAGTCCGATCCGCACCAGCGGCTTGACATCCGTGCTGAGTTCACGTGCCGTTGGAAGCTCAACGCCTGCCATCAAGCCCCACCCTGTCGACGTTTGGCCGATCCTTCAACAACGCGTAATTGCGGGCGCCCACGGCGCGGTTCATCGTCCGGGCGCGCCGCTGCCGGACGATCCGTCTCGCCCCGCGCGCGACGCTGTGCTGCGCGTTCGGCGGCTGCCCGTTCGGCATCTTCACGGACTTTGCGCATCCTCATCGCGGCTTCTTCGCGGGCCCGTATGATGGCTTCGCCGTCACTGATTTTGCGCGATTCAGGCGGCGCTGCGCGCACCTGTTCCCGCACCGTCTTGCGATCACTTAACGGCTGGCGTTGTTCGGCGAGTTTGGTTTCTGCCGGACGACGCGGCACAGCTGTCGCTGATGCTGGTTTCGTCGCCGCTGCGGGCTTGGCTGCGACCTTGGCTTTCGGCTGTGTCGCCGGACGTTCGTCTTTTACCGCATCACGATTTGGTGCGGTTTTTGGCGTGACCGGGCGCATGGTCATCATTGTGCCCCCCGGGGTCAGCTGCGGTTTCATTTCGGATTTTGCAATACCCGCCGCCTGCTTGGCCGCCTGTGCACGTCCTGATCCTGCGTTATCTTCAATACCGAAATCGGCAATTTCCGGCATTTTCGGCGCAGGCGCGTCTGCTGCCGGTTTGGCTGCCGCTGGATGCCGGGAGGTTGCACTGTTCTTTTCAACAATCGGGCGCGGCGCATCGGGATTGGGCACGGCAATCCGTTTGGGCGTGATCCGCATCTGACCATCTTCTGGTTCTACCGGTTTCACCGCGGCATGGCTTGATGGTTCAGCCGGACGGGCTTGTGGTGGAAGTCCACGCGAAATGTCTTCGGTCTGGATAACCGGTTTCCCCGGCGCCCGGTTGCCGCCCTTAACGGGAACCACCTGAATTTGGCCATCGGCAAGGGCAAGAACCGCATCTGCCCGCGCAAGGATGGAGCGTTCATGACTAACGATAAAGGTCGTAATGCCGTTCCGCCGCAGAATTTCAATCAATTCACCAATATGACCAACACCCGTGTCATCAAGGGCGGTTGTCGGCTCATCTAGCAGCAACAATCTTGGCCGTGAAAACAGCGCCGCTGCCAAGGCAATCAGTTGGCGCTGCCCACCCGAAAGGTTACGGCCACCGCGATCCACCCGCGTATCGTAGCCATCCGCCAAATCAAGAATGAATTGATGCGCACCGGCAAGTTCGGCAGCCTGAATAATATCGCGCATATCGGCAGCACCCAGACGCGCAATATTTTCCGCAATCGTGCCGGGGAACAGAAACGGATTCTGTGCCAGATAGCCGATTTGTGTCCCGATATCAGCGCGGTCGACCTTTGATGCTTCGACATCATCAAGTTTGACCGACCCGGAACCGGGCACCCAGATCCCCATGATCAGTTTCAAAAGGGCAGTCTTCCCCACCCCGTTAAACCCGGCAATCGAGATAATCTGCCCCGGCCCGGCCTTAAACGAGAAACCCTTGAACAAAACATTGCGGCTGTTCGGTGGTGCAAACACCAACCGATCCACCGTCACCGCCATGCCACGCCCACGCGGCAAGGGAGCGGGAACCGATTGGCGTTTATCGAGCAAAATCTTGTTCAAACGTTCAAATGAACTGCGTGCTGAATTCCAGCTGCGCCATGCATTAACCGCCCCGTCAAAGGGTGCCAAGCCGCGCATACCAAGGATCATGGATGCGACCATGATGCCGATTGTGATGCTTTCGGACAAAACCAGATAGGCCCCAACACCGATAAAGCAAACCTGCATGGCAAGCCGGATGAAATGCGAAAGCGTGGTCGATGTGCCGACCCGGCGACTGGCTTGTCCTTCCCAATAGAGCGAATCGGATTGATCGGCCTGCCAGCGCTGGCGGGCCGACTGGGTCATGCCCATGGCCTCCATCGCCTCGGCATTGCGGACATAGGTTTCTTCCTGCGCGATGCCGCGATTCTGGCTTTCTTCCGACCGGTCGACTGAAATCTTGGATGCGGCCTCATTGACAATCGCAATAATGATCAGCAACACCGCCCCGCCACAGGCGACAAGACCAAGGCGGGTATCAAAGATAAACACAACCCCGATATAGACCGGCGCCCACATGAAATCGATCAGGGCAAAGGGGCCGCTTCCGGTCAAAAAGCCACGCAGTCCATAAAGATCGCGCAAAGGCCGCTGGCGCATCTGGGTACCGCGGGCGGATTGCTGCACGACATGGGCAAACAAATCCCCGCCAAGTCGCAGATCAAGTGCGGTTCCAACCCGGATCAAGACCCGCGATCTCAGCTGTTCCATCGAGGCAATGAAAACAAGAACAAGGCCGATACCAAGGGTTAAAAGCGCAAGCGTATCAACGCTTCGGCTTGAAAGGACACGGTCGAAAACCTGCATGGAATAAATCGGGATCACCATATTCAGCAGGTTGATCACCATCGAGAATCCGCCCACGAGCGCAATCGACCGCCAGAACAACCGTTCCAGCGGGGTACGATCCCCCTCACGTCCCGCATCCGATCTGCGGGTTGGCCGGATTTTATCCAACAGGCCCATTCAATCCTTCCGCTTCAAGCACAACAACCGTTCAAGCATGGCCCAACACCTTATATCGGGCTTCCTATCACGCATGGCAATCGCCCCGCGCAACAGTGCTACGACGGGCAACCTAGCCAATGGCATACTGTCACTATTCTAGTGGAATATATAAGGATGTGTTAAAATTTCGCCGCAAAGCCCTTTATTTCATTGCCTTATCATCACATTGAAACACGCAATCCGGGCAAAATTCCGACCCCGCCCCCTATACCGACATGATCAAATTCACCAACTTGGCGCGCAACAATCCTCTGGAACCCTATTTGGCAAAAGAACTGCCAATATAATCATTTACCTGCCAGAATGACGAACATATATGCCTCTCGCATTCGGGCAGCGCCCTAACCAACCCAGACACAGTCGTAATCAGGGAAAACCGATGCCAAGCTTTGACATGCTCAATGAACTGATCCCGGTCTTTGTCACACTGTTCGTGATCATTGATCCGTTGGGTCTGGTCCCGGTTTTCATTGTTCTGACGCAGGGCACAAGTGCCGCACACCGTCGCCGCATGGCAATCCGGGCCTGTTTGACCAGCTTCTTTATTCTCGCGGCCTTTGCCCTGATCGGCGAAGGATTGCTGGGCATCTTTGGCATTCACATGCCCGCCTTCCGCATTGCCGGAGGGACGTTGCTCTTCCTGATCGCACTTGAAATGCTGTTTGAAAAACGCAGCCAAAAACGCAACGAGCGCGCCGAACAGCTTCATCAGGAAATGGAAGACGAAAACAAGACCGACAAACCCAAATCCAAAGCCGCCAAAGCAAAACCAAACACCGATCACACCATCCCCGATGATCAGGCCGACGACATTTCAATCTTTCCAATGTCGATCCCGTTCCTGTCAGGTCCGGGCGCGATTGCATCGGTAATGCTTTTGATGGGCAAATTCGAAGACAATATTGCCATGCAGGCCAGCGTCATTGGCGTGGTCGCCGTGGTGATGAGCATCGCCTTTGTCTTCTTCCTGCTGTCAAACGTGGTTGCAAAACGCCTGAGCCCCACGGTCGCGACTGTGTTTTCCCGACTGCTCGGCATGATCCTTGCCGCCCTTGCAGTTCAGTTCATCATTGACGGCATCAAACAGGCGTTTTTCTAGAGCAACTCAGGAACGAACGTTTGTCATCCGTCCCTGAACTTCTTCAACTTAACGTTTCACGACAAGCGAAACTAATTCATCATGCAATGCCTTGGGGATTGTCACCCCGTTCTCACGGCTGCGTTCGCGTGCCTCGAACCGACGCTGGGACGGCAGGCGTGCGCCTTGTTCAATAATGCCTTCAAACAGGTCTTCGGCATGTTCAAGATGCTTTTGCGCATCCGACCCAAGGAAGGTTTCCGGGCAAAAGGCGATGATGATTTCACCGTGATGCGGTTTGCCCGGCGCATCTTCGGATGCCGCATGAGTTTCATGGCCCAAAACATCCCCGATCAAAGGTCCCGCCAGCAAACCGATCATTGTCGAAAGGGCCGATCCCTTATGCCCGCCAAAGGTCAGCATGGCCCCTTCAAGCGCCTTGGCCGCATCCGTTGTTGGCGCACCATTTTCATCAATTGCCCAATCATCCGGGATCGATTTACCCGCCCGGCGATGCAGTTCGATCTCGCCGCGGGCAATCATGCTGGTGGCAAAATCAAACGTATAAGGTGTTCTACCCGGACGCGGCCATGAAAAGGCAATCGGATTGGTGCCCAAAAGCGGCTTCGTACCGCCTGTCGGGGCGACAAAGGCATGGGTCGGGGTCATAGCAAGACCGACCAGACCTTGTGATGAAATGGCCTCGACTTCGGGCCAAAGTGCTGAAAAATGAAAACTGTTATTAATCGCCAGCACCGAAATGCCACAAGCGCGGGATTTTTCGATCAAAAAGGGCAAACCCTTTTCAAAGGACAGAAGCGAACAGCCTTTAAGCGCATTGACCCGGGTAATTGCCGGTGCCTGATCAATGATTTCTGGCTCCGCATGGGTATCAAGCCCGCCATTACGTGCTGTCTGAACACAGCCAATCAATCGATAAAGCCCATGGGAATGGCATTCATCAGATTGCGCTGCCACAACACTGCGCGTAATCGCAGCAGCATGATCGTGGCTAAACCCGTTGCCCTCAAGCACGGCAAGGCTTAGTTTTTCGGCCTGTTCGATCGACAGGGTGACGGTATCACTCATGGTTAATCCCATTTCATGTAAGCAATTTTAACTAAACGATTATTTTAAACTGGCGATCAGCCAAAGACCGATCAACCCGCGCCATTTTGTGAAGCCCGCCCCAAACCGGCATGGGCCAGTGCCGCAATCAAATCCGTTCGCGTTACGATGCCCATGATCTTGCCGTCCTCAACCACAGGCACCGCATCACATGCCCCATCCGCCATAAGCGGAAGCAATGCGGCGATGGGCGTGTTTGTCGTTGCACGTGGTTCGGTAACCGACATGATTTCAATCGCCCGAACCGGCGCATTTCGATCACGGTCAATCAGGCGCGACATGGCAGAAAGCAACCCGCGGTCAAGACGCAACGCATCTTCCCGTGCGCGCCGGATCAGATGTATCTGGAAAATCACACCAATATACCATTCGCCTTTCTGCACAACAGGCAGTGACGTAAAACCATGACGGCGAAAAAGATCGGCGACCTCGCCCAATGGTGTATCGGCATCCACCACCACCAGATCACGGGACATGATATGTCCTGCCGTAATTGGTCCGGTGAAATGCGATGCAACCTGTAATTCTGCCGCACCGATCAGGCGGGCAAGGTCTTCAACACCAAGGTTTAGCGACTGGCTATATTGTGCAAGGATCGCATTAAGCTCGCCTTCGTCAAGACCAAGTCGCTCAAGTGTCGGACGGTCCGCCGTCTGATGCGATCCTTTATCGTCAAAATGGCGAAATGGATAGGTCCGCCCTGTCACACGTGCATACGCAATGGCAACCAGAACAAGGACGGCAGTCACCACCGCAACCGGCGTCAACGCAAACCGAAATCCGATATCGGTCACAATATCGGGGTTCATTGCCACCACCATTGCCACAGCACCACCAGGCGGATGAACCGCCCGCACCAAGATCATTGCCGAAATGGCAAGACCAACCGCAAGTGCCACACGCAAAACCGGATCATCAATGACATAGCAAATGGCAACACCCGCAAGGGCCGCAACACTGTTGCCAATAATCGCCGACCATGGCTGCGCTAGCGGGCTGTTTGGAATGGCAAACAACAGAACAGATGACGCACCAAATGGCGCGATCAGGTACAAACCGGCATCCTGCAGATCAAAAAACGACAGCAGAAAACCCGCCACGCCCAACCCGATTAAGGCGCCAATCCCGGCACGTAAAGACTCGCGCGGCGTGCCAAACGGCATCGCAGGCAAAAAACCGCGAAGATGATTGAATTTCATAGGAACGTTTCACGATCCCGTTCAAAATTGAACATGGACCAGTTGTTTATTTTTATAAATTGCGAGCAATTTTCGTACTTTGAAACAGGCATCCCGTCAATATCTGTCGCCCCCGCGCAAACGAAAAGGGAAGGCAAATCGCCCTCCCTTTTCGATCTCGAATATCCAAAGCCCAATCAGAAGGCCCGATCAATCCCAGCGCTTGGCCGCGCGCAGGATCGCATCGGTTCCGATCTGATAGTGATCATAAAGGGCGATGCTGTCGCCGCACTGACCAAAACCATTCACGCCAAGCGGTGCGACCGCATGACCACGCACCGACCCCAGCCACGCTAACGCTGCCGGATGACCATCAATCACGGTGACAAGGCGCGCATCCGCTGCCAATGGCGCCATCAGATTTTCAACATGCGACATCTGACCTTCGGCCTTGCCGGCAAGTCGCAGCCGTTCCAGATCCTGCCATTCATTATAGAGCCGGTCGGTCGATGTCACCGCAAGCAGACCCAGGCCCGGATGGGTTTCAGAAAGCTTTTCCCAAGCCGCAATTGCTTCGGGCGCCATCGCCCCGCAATAGGCAATCGCCATTTTGCAATCTTCGCCCGGCTCGCGCAGCCAATAGCCGCCTGAAACGATTTCGGCCTTGCTCACATCGGAAAGATCCCGTTCGGGCTGGGCAACCGGCTTAGTCGACAAACGCAGATAAATCGACCCGCCATCAGTAGCCTGCATATGATCAAACGACCATCCCATGATGGTTGCCAATTCATCGCCAAAGCTTGGCTCAAAGCTGGTCAGGCCGGGCTGACCCATACCGATCATCGGGGTTGAGATCGACTGATGCGCGCCCCCTTCAGGTGCAAGCGTAATGCCGCTTGGGGTTGCCACCACCATGAAACGCGCATCCTGATAGCAGGCATAATTCAACGCATCCAGACCACGCGCAATGAACGGATCATAAAGTGTTCCAATCGGGAACAGGCGCTGCCCGAACAGGCTGTGCGACAGGCCAAGAGCAGCCAGATTAAGGAACAGGTTGTTTTCAGCTATGCCAAGCTCAACATGCTGACCACTTGGCGATCTGATCCATTTCTGTGCAGATGGCACTTTGCGTTCGCGGAATTCATCGACAAGGTCTTCGCGGCCAAACAATCCGCGCTGATTAACAAACCCGCCAAGATTGGTTGACACCGTCACATCGGGCGATGTGGTGACAATACGATCCGCAAGATCGCTGTCTTTCAGCTTCGCCAGTTCATTAAGGATTTTACCAAACACTTCCTGCGTGCTTGATGTGTCCACCCGCGCATATGGCATATCCGGGATGGCGATGACTTCAGACATTTTATGGCGCGGGGCGCTGTCATTAAACGGTGCATTTTTGATGTAATTACGAACCTTGTTAGCGCTAACATCAAGCCCCGCCGCCAGTTCCCACTCATCACCATCTTCAATACGGTTCTGCTTTTTAAATGCATCCATCTGCGGAACATTCATAAGGCCCGCATGGTTATCTTTGTGCCCCTGAAGCGGGGTGCCATACCCCTTAACCGTATAGGCAATAAAGATGGTCGGCTTATCATTCGGGACCGCGTCAAACGCGCTTAAGACTGCTTCCATGCAATGACCGCCAAGATTGGTCATTAACTCATGCAAGGCATCGTCGTCATAATCCCCCAACAAGTTCGCGAGTGCATTATCCCCGGCCATGTCGGATATAATTTGCGCCCGCCATGCCGCACCGCCCTGAAACGTCAGCGCGGAATAAATGTCGTTTGGCACGTCATTAAGCCATTTCTTCAATGACTTGCCACCCGGCTTGGCAAAGGCATCATGAAGTTTGCGGCCATATTTGATGGTAATCACGTTCCAGCCAACAGCCCGGAAGAACCGGCCAATAACGCGGAACAGATGGGCATCAATCATGCCATCAAGGCTTTGACGATTGTAATCGATCACCCACCAGACATTGCGAATGTCATGCTTCCACGTATCAAGAAGCGCCTCATAGATATTGCCTTCATCAAGCTCGGCATCCCCGACAAGGGCAACCATGCGACCGGGCACCTCATCCTTGGGCAGCATGTCCTTATAGCGAAGGTAATCCTGGGTTAAGGCGGCAAAGTTCGTCACCGCAGCACCCAGCCCGACCGACCCGGTTGAAAAATCAACCTGATCGCCATCCTTGGTCCGCGACGGATAGGATTGCGCACCGCCAAAAGATCGGAAATTTTCCAGCTTTTCTCTGGTCTGGCGGCCCATCATATAGTTGATCGCGTGGAAAACCGGGCTTGCATGCGGCTTGACCGCGACCCGGTCCTGCGGACGCAATACATTGAAATAAAGCGCGGTCATAAGGGTGGTCATGGATGCACAGCTGGCCTGATGGCCACCGACCTTGATGCCATCGCGTTTCGGGCGCAAATGATTGGCATTGTGGATCGTCCAGCTTGATAGCCAGCGGACTTTCTTTTCGATCTGACCGAGCATCTCAAGATCTTCGGCCTTTACCTGACCGGTCGAGCTTGCTTCGATAATTTCGCCGATTTCCGGGGCGGCATCCTGTGCTGACATTTTTTATCGCCTTTGTGTAAGCCCGATCATGCGGGTCTTTTTCGGGCGGTGACCGCGCGCCCGTAACATTTCGGTATTGATTTACCGATTTTCAAACAGGCCCCTGAAAAAGCAAGGCTGGGCAGGCAAGTTTCACACAAGATTCGTCGATTTCAGCCAAGCCTTGGAATCTGCTGCACCGAACCGGCCCAAACGTTCGAATTTCCCGTCTGAAACATTATTTCGCGGCCTCAAGATGACAGCAAAACCACAACGATTCGGCTCTTTTGCGCATCAGGATGGTTTTCTGCGGGTATGCCACCCAGAAAGTCCCAACCGTAGTCACACGTCATTCCATTTTAATTGAGTTAGCCAACTGACTTTTCAATTGCGATGAAAACGGCAAAGCCCGAC
The DNA here is from genome assembly GCF_040218635.1 of Thalassospira sp. Taxonomy (GTDB): domain Bacteria; phylum Pseudomonadota; class Alphaproteobacteria; order Rhodospirillales; family Thalassospiraceae; genus Thalassospira. The sequence goes on along the minus strand of NZ_JAVJRB010000009.1, from coordinate 118,435 downwards.
AAAGAGAGTGGCGGGGACTTCATATCTGAAATCCCCACCACCAAACCATGAGAACAGCGATTGCTGGCCCGGGTTCTATTCCGCAGCAATCGCCATTTGATCGCCATCCAGTGCATTTGAAAGATCGGCAAGAATATCATCGATGCTTTCAAGACCGGCCGACAGGCGGATCAGACCATCGGTGATCTGGTATTCTGCGCGTTCTTCGGGCGTATAGGTCGAATGGGTCATGGATGCCGGATGCTGGATCAGGGTTTCGGCATCGCCAAGGCTGACCGCCCGCGTGATCATGTTAAGACCGTTCATCAATTTACGACCTTCTTCGATCCCGCCTTTAAGCTCGAACGCGATCATGCCGCCAAAACGATCCATCTGCTTTTTGGCCAGATCATGCTGGGCAAAGTCTTTCAGCCCCGGATAGAACACCTTGTCGACTTTTGGATGGTTGGCAAGGAAATCGGCAATTTTCTCGGCATTGTCGCAATGACGCTCCATCCTCAGTTCAAGCGTTTTAAGCCCGCGCATGACAAGATTGGCATCCTGTGCCGATAAAACCGCACCGGTCATATCCTTTAGACCAACTAGACGTACCTGCGTCATGTCCTCGGCCGATCCAATCACGGCCCCCGCCATCAGATCGCCGTGCCCGCCAAGATATTTGGTCGCCGAATGCACTACGATATCGGCCCCCAACTCAATCGGGCGCTGCAGATACGGCGTGCAATAGGTGTTATCAACCACGACCTTTGCGCCATGCTTATGGGCAATGTCGGAAATGGCTTCGATATCGACCAGACGCATATTCGGGTTGGCAGGGGTTTCGAAATAGACAATCTTGGTTTTATCCGAAATCGCCTTTTCAAGTTCCGCAGGATCGGTCAGATCAACATGGGTGTGTTTGATGCCGAACTTTTCCAGACCATGCCGGAAATAGGCAAATGTGCAGCCATAAAGGGTTCGATCAACAATGATCTCGTCACCCGGCGCAATGAAGGTCCAGAAAACGGATGTAATCGCCCCCATGCCCGATGCGGTCGCAACAGCAGCCTCGCCACCCTCAAGAACCGCAAGGCGTTTTTCCAACAGATCAAGGGTCGGGTTGGCAATCCGGGAATAGATAAAGCCCTGCTCATCACCGGCAAAGAACTGCCCACCCTGCTCGGCCGTTTCAAAGGCAAAGGTCGAAGACATATAGACCGGCTGGTTCAGCGCGCCATTATGGCTTTGCGGATCATAACCATGATGAATGGCACGGGTGGCAAATCCGGTTTTGCTGCTGTTGGTGCGGGTGTTGTTGGTGTTATGTGCAGACATGGTGGGGCTCCTGATAAGGCGGTTATTTGCCCACATCGTCGCAAGACCCGTGCCAAATCCCCGAAGCTGCGGTTTCCCGCCATTTAAACCCAAATCCGCCCTCAGCGACTGTAAACTTTTCTTTACACGTTATTCCTGAACAGCCACAGAATTCCGCAAATTATATGGATTCCGGGCAGAAACCACCGTACACTATTATTTACAGTGTAAACTTTTCGGTACAGTCATGCGATTTGAAATCCGCGGCGAGAACAGGCTTGGCATTACCCGTGACGTGGTCAATGTGCTGAGTGATCATAAGCTTGATATCCGAAGTTTTGAGGTCACCCCCCATCACATCTATGCCGATATCCCGGCCGTGCGCCCGGAGAAATTTCCGCTTTTGGCCCACGCGCTTAAACAAATTCCCGGCATTTCCGATATCCGCGAAATTGACCGCCTACCGACCGAACGGCGCCGCGCGCAACTTCATGCCACATTGGCCGCCCTTGGCGATCCGGTGATTGCGGTTGATGCCAATGGTCAAATTGCTCAAGCCAACCCCGCCGCACAGACCATCGCGGGCACCCCTGACAAGCCACTGCGTGATAGGACCCTCATCAGCATATTAAACGAACCATCTATTGAAGATTTACGCCAAAGCGGATTTCACATGCCCGAACATGAAGTCACACTCGGCGGGCAAACCTATATGCTTCAGGTCGAACCGATTGGCCATGTCGATGATGGGTCGGACATCGTCGATGACGCACCCTGGGGCGGGGTAATGGTGTTTCACCGTGCCGCACGGCTGGGCCGGGTTATCACCGCCCTTCAGGACAGAAGCCATACCGGGTTTGATGACATTATCGGCGACAGCCGGGCGATGACCCGGGTCAAGTCACAGGCCAAACGCCTTGCCGGCATTGACGCGCCACTTTTGATTCTGGGTGAAACCGGTACGGGCAAAGAACTGTTTGCCCGCGCCTGCCACCGCGCAAGTACCCGGGTTGATCAACCGTTTCTGGCCCTGAACTGTGCCGCCATGCCCGAAGGCTTGGCCGAAAGCGAGCTGTTTGGCTATGCCGCGGGTGCTTTTACCAGTGCGCGCCGTGGTGGCAAACCGGGCCTGCTTGAGCTGGCCGATGGCGGGACGCTGTTTTTAGACGAGATTGGCGAACTGACCCCGTATCTTCAGGCCAAACTTCTGCGCGTTTTGCAAGATGGCCGGTTCCGTCGGGTGGGTGGCACGGACGAGATTGCGGTTGATGTCCGCATCATCAGCGCAACCAACCGCGATCTGGAAGCGATGTCCCATGACGGTACTTTCCGCGAAGATCTTTATTTCCGCATCAACGTGCTTGGCATCACTTTGCCTGCGCTTCGCGACCGGATCGAAGACATCAACGATCTTGCGCAATTTTTCATTGCCCGCACGGCCCAGCAAACCGAACGCGCTTCGCCCATCCTTGCCCGTGACGGATTGGCCTGGCTGCAAAACCATGACTGGCCCGGCAATGTGCGTGAGCTTGAAAACACCCTGTTTCGCGCCGTCGCCCTGCTGGACGGGGATGTTTTAAGCGCCCATGACCTTAATGACGCTGCGACCGGAACTGCCGCCAGAATTGAAAAAATCGACAATGCACCTGCCCATTCCGACGCAGAACACCAAGCCCCCCACAGCAGCGATTTGATTGCCGATGCCCTGTCACAACCGGATTTCAATGCCGGGCTGGACTTGCTGGAACGCGAAATGCTGATGCGCCTCTATCCCGATTATCCAAGCTCGCGCAAACTGGCCGACCGGCTCGGCGTTTCGCACACATCGATTGCCAACAAGCTGCGCAAACACGGCATCGGGCAATAGGGAAACCGCCCCATTCCGGTAATTGTCCGCACCCCGTTTGCCAGTTTGGTTGCGCTTTACATTGCACTGCGGCAAGATCAGCCTAAATCATAAGGCGTAAACCGCCTCCAACAGGGAGAAGATAGATGCTGACAGGAAAACGCGCACTTGTAACCGGCTCAACCAGCGGGATCGGCCTTGCCATGGCCCGTGCGCTTGCCGGGGCCGGGGCTGATGTGATGCTCAATGGTTTTGGCGATGCTGATGCGATCGAGGCCACCCGAAGCGCCCTTGAAACCGATTACGGTATCACCGCGCATTACAATGGCGCCGACCTGTCCAAACCTGATCAGATCGAAGCCATGATGGAAGACGCCGAAGGCAAATTTGGCGGCGTCGATATCCTGATCAACAATGCCGGCATCCAATACACCGCCAATGTCGAAGACTTCCCGGTTGAAAAATGGGATGCGGTGCTTGCGATCAACCTGTCATCGGTTTTCCACACCACCCGCCTTGCCGTGCCCTATATGCGCAAACAAAACTGGGGCCGGATTATCAATACCGCCTCCGCCCACGGCCTTGTCGCATCGGTGCAAAAGGCCGCTTATGTTGCCGCCAAACATGGCGTAATCGGCCTGACCAAGGTGACTGCACTTGAAACCGCCGAAACCGGCATCACCGCGAATGCCATCTGTCCGGGCTGGGTGCGCACCGAGCTGGTCGAACGCCAGATCGAAGCCCGTGCGAAGGAAGGCGGTATTTCGATTGAAGAAGCGGCAACCAACCTTGTCTCGGACAAACACCCGTCCAAACAGTTCGTCACCCCTGAACAAATCGGCCAGACCACCCTGTTCCTGTGCTCGGACGCGGCATCACAAATGACCGGAACCCATATGTCGGTCGATGGTGGCTGGACGGCGCAGTAAGGCAAACCCGCTGCAAAATAACAAAGCCCCGCTGGCAAGCGCCGCGGGGCTTTTTCTATGCGTCGAATGATCTGAACCTAGCTCAGATCGCAATCACATGCCGGGCGTTTGGCATTGGCGATACAATCGGACTTCTTCGAGTAGCCTTGCGTCGAAGCCCCGACAATCTCGCCATTCTTGGCCGTCCGCCGCCACCGCCAGCCATCCTTGGCCTCGTAAACTTCCCAAAGGTCGCCAAGGGAATCTTTGCAATTCGCCATCTGTCATCTCCTGAAATACCCGCAACTGTTACCGGGTATCTGACGGAGCCCCCCAGGATTTGTGAAAGCAATCAGCGCCCATCACCCCAAATACCGCCCCAAATGCTCCACCAGCATACGGATTTTCGGGGAAAGATGCCGGTTGGTCGGGTAAATCGCCCAGATGCCTTCATCAGATGGCTGGTATTTGGTCAGGACCGGGATCAAATCGCCGCTGGCGATCCACGGATCGACGTAATAGTCGGGCAACTGCACAAGGCCGATGCCCTTAAGGGCGGCATCAAGCAACGCCTGCCCGCTATTGGCATGAATCGATCCATGAATGCGTACCGTGCGTTCGCGGCCATCTTCTTCAAACCGCCAATAATCAAGCGTCCCGACAAGGCAATTATGGCGGTGAAGTTCGGACAATGAATGTGGCTCCCCGCGTTTGGCGATGTATTTTGGCGCGGCACAGGCATAAAGGCGGCGGGTTGAAAGCTGCTGGGTCATCAGGCTTCCGGTCGTGCTATCAAGCCGGCCCAGACGGATCGCCATGTCATATCCTTCAAGCACAAGATCAAGCTTCTGATTGGTAAAGCGACACTGCACTTCCAGATCGGGATAGCGGGTGACGAAATCGTTGACCAAGGGTGCTATCACGGTTTCGCCGTAGGTCGTTGGTGCGGTCAGTTTAAGCTTGCCGCGCGGCATTTCTGTTAAGTTACCAATCGCGCGCTCCGCATCGCCCAACCCGTCGAGCAACTGTCGGCAATGCTGATAATAAATCTGCCCGGCTTCGGTCGCGCTTACTTTACGCGTCGTTCGGTAAAACAACTGCACACCAAGCTTTTCTTCAAGTGCGGTGACCTGTCGGCTGACCTGTGCGACGGAAATGCCAAGCTGCTTGGCAGCATGGGTAAAGCTTTGGCGTTCGGACACCGCGATAAATTCACTGATCCCGTCCCACGCATTCATCGCTCGATCCCGCCTTATTATTTCACATTGGTAAAAGTGATTTACCAAAATAGCGGATTATCATCTTCAGGGAAATAAATAGACTGGTCCCATTCCAAATTCATTTGCCGGAGAAGCGCCATGAGCCTTGAGACCATTACTTGTAAAGCCGCCATTGCCTGGGAAGCTGGTAAACCCTTGTCGATTGAAGAAGTTCAGGTTGCCCCGCCAAAGGCCGGTGAAGTGCGCGTCAAGATCGTTGCGACCGGCGTTTGCCATACCGATGCCTTTACCCTGTCGGGCGACGATCCCGAAGGCATCTTCCCGGCGATCCTGGGCCATGAAGGCGGCGGAATTGTTGAATCGATTGGCGAAGGTGTCACCAGTGTTGCCGTTGGCGATCACGTGATCCCGCTTTACACCCCGGAATGTGGCGAGTGCAAATTCTGCAAATCGGGCAAAACCAACCTGTGCCAGAAAATCCGCGTCACACAGGGCAAGGGCCTGATGCCCGATGGCACCACGCGTTTCTCCCAGAATGGCAAGCCGATCTTCCATTATATGGGCTGCTCGACCTTCTCGGAATATACGGTACTTCCGGAAATCTCGCTGGCGAAGATCAACAAAACCGCCCCGCTTGAAGAAGTCTGCCTTCTTGGTTGCGGTGTCACCACCGGCATGGGCGCGACCGTGAACGCAGCCAAAGTGCAAAAGGGTGACTCGGTCGCCGTCTTTGGCCTTGGCGGTATTGGTTTGTCCGCCGTGATTGGCGCGCAGATGGCCGGTGCCGGTCGCATTGTTGCGATTGATATCAACGAGACAAAATTCGATCTTGCCAAACAGCTTGGCGCGACCGACTGCATCAACCCAAAGAATTTCGATAAGCCGATTCAGGAAGTCATTGTTGAAATGACCGATGGCGGCGTTGATTGGAGTTTTGAGTGCATTGGCAATGTCAATGTCATGCGGTCTGCTCTTGAATGCTGCCACAAAGGTTGGGGTGAATCGGTTATTATCGGTGTTGCCGGTGCGGGTCAGGAAATCTCGACCCGTCCGTTCCAACTGGTCACCGGTCGCGTCTGGCGTGGTACGGCATTTGGCGGTGTTAAAGGCCGCTCGCAATTGCCGGACTATGTTGAACGCTACCTTGCCGGTGAGTTCAAACTATCTGATTTCATTACCCATACCATGAAGCTTGAAGACATCAACGAGGCATTTCATCTGATGCATGAAGGTGAAAGCATTCGTTCCGTCATTCATTACTGATCAAACAAAAATAGTTTGAATAATAACGCCAATGCCGGAAATGTTCCGGTAGCTAGTTCCCCGCCCTTTCCGGCATTGGCAGATCAGAGGAACCCCCAATGGGTATTGAAAACGCTTCAAGCAACAAGGTGTTTGGCGGCTGGCAAAAGCAATACACGCACCCATCAACCGTTCTGGGTTGCGACATGCGCTTTGCCATCTTTCTGCCACCACAGGCCAGCAACGGCGCCAAGGTGCCGGTGATGTATTGGCTATCGGGCCTGACCTGTACGGATGAAAACTTCATGCAAAAGGCCGGTGCGTTTCGCATTGCGAGCGAACTTGGCATTGCGATTGTCGCACCAGACACAAGCCCACGTGGCGATCATGTGCCCGATGATGAAGAAGAGGCCTATGATTTTGGCAAAGGTGCGGGTTTCTACGTCAATGCGACGCAGGAACCATGGGCGCGCAATTACCGCATGTACGACTATGTCACCAAGGAACTGCCAAGCCTGATCAAGGATCACTTCCCGGTTTCTGACGATGCGGTGATTTCCGGTCATTCGATGGGCGGGCATGGCGCACTTATGATTGCCCTTCGTAATCCGGGCATGTTCAAATCCGCGACCGCCTTTTCGCCCATCTGCAACCCGGTCAATTGCCCCTGGGGCCAAAAGGCATTGGGCAATTATCTGGGTGATGACAAATCAGCCTGGAAAGACTGGGACAGCTCCATCCTGATGAAGGCCGCAACATCATCTGATGTTCAAACCCCGGCCCTTGTTGATCAGGGCGATGCAGATGGATTTTTGGCTGAACAGCTTAAACCGGAAACCTTGGAAGCAGCAGCCAAGGCATCAAGCTATCCGCTGACCGTTCGGATGCAGGATGGCTATGACCATAGCTATTACTTCATCTCAAGCTTTATCGAAGATCACATCCGCTTCCATGCCAAGCATCTTGGCCTGTAGTTGATTGCACCCGATCTTCGATTTACCCCGGCACGTCACACGTACCCAATCCCCCCAAGACGTGTCGGGGTTTCTTTTATCGGTTAGTCAAAGCTTCGCGCGTCAATCGCATCGGCGACGTCATCGGCCATTTTAAGGGTCCGGATGATCAGCGGCACAATCATCGCAAGGATGGATTTATCAAGCCCGCGCGCACGTTGGGCATCGCGGATTTCAGATGCGACGGTTGCGATCACGGGGATAAAGCGCAGCACCATCGAAATCGCCAGACTGACCTTTTCCGGATTCACGCCAATCGGCTTTAACGGGATCATTGCCCGTTCAAGGGACGCCAGCATATCCGATGTTTTGGTGGTCAGTGTCACGAGTGATGCAAACATCACAATCGCGGCAATCCGCGTAATGACCAACAATCCCGCCTGCCAGTCATGAAGCCAAAGCTGCACGGCAAAGAAAATCGCCAAAAGCCAGAGGATCGGTTTGATTTGATGCCACACCAGAGCCAAACCAAAGCCGCTTAGCGGGTAAAGCAAAATGACCGTGGCAAGAATGATCGTCACCACCGGCCAATCAGGGATCAAAAACACACCTGTGCCAAGCGCGATCATCGCCAGAATCTTGATCCCGGCCGTGGCCCGATGCAGGGGCGATGTTCCGTCAATGTAAAGCCCGGCGATCATGCCATCATCTCGCGGTATTTTGGCAATGCCTTGGCGGGCGTGTCGTCAATGGCGATCGTGCCCTGATCAAACACCAGAACCCGGTCATAATCGGCAATCAGATCCAGATCATGCGACACCGTAATCACCGTCTGATCAAGATCGCGAATGGCGCGTTCAACCCGGTTGCGGTTGCGCAGATCCAAAAGCGTGGTCGGTTCATCAAAAACGACATAGCGCGGTGCCATCACCAAAACGCCCGATATCGCCAAAAGCTGTTTCTGGCCACCAGATAACAGGTGGCTTGGATGGGTTTTGAAATCCGAAAGATCATATCGCGCAAGGATGTCATCAATCCGGCGATTGACCTCATCCTTGGGCAGCTTCAATGCTTTCAAACCAAAGGCAAGGTCTTCTTCGACCACCGGATAGACAATCTGATTGTCAGGGTTTTGAAAGACAAAGCCAACATGACGGCGGACTTTCCGGCCATCCTTTGCGGCATCGAAATCATCGACCAGAACCCGGCCGCTTGTGGCGGCTTGCAGCCCGTTTAAAAGCCGGACAAACGTGCTTTTCCCTGATCCGTTGGCACCAACAATCCCGATCCGCTTTTCGGTCAGGGTAAGGTCGATGTCCTTCAGCGCACATCGCTGATCAAATTGCACAGAGACATTTTCAAAACGGATCATGGGGGTGTGTGTCCGAAATTATGTTCGGGGAGCATGAACTGGGCATTGCACGGGCATTCACCCGGCAAAGGACGTCCGCAGGCTTCAAACAAGATCGATGCCTGCGGCCATAAGACGTTAGGCTGCCTTGGAAATCAAGGGGTAGGAGCGCTTCACCGCAAGGCATGCGGCAACCGCAATCGCAACCTTGATCGCATCACCGATCAGGAACGGTGCCGCCCCGACAGTTGCCTGCCAATAGCTGATATCGGCCACAACCGCGACCCATGCATTGCCAATGGCATACAGCACAACAATCCCGCCAAAGGCGATAGACAGTGCCGCATTAACAACGTTCAGCTTGTCCCAGAATTTTTCGATCAGAAGGCCGATGACAAAGGCCGCAACAGCCCAGCCAAAAATGAACCCGCCGGTCACACCAATCATCACGCCAAAACCGGCACGCCCACCGGAAAGCAGCGGCAAGCCAACCGCCACCAGCACAAGGAACAGCACAATCGACAAACCACCGCGACGGGCACCAAGAATGGCACCAGCCAACATCGGGCCAAGTGATTGTGCTGTTACCGGAACGCCGGTAACCGGAAGTGTGATTGGCGGAAACAGCCCAAGAACAGCGGTAAGTGCTGCAAACAGGGCGATATAGACAATATCTTTGGTCTTCATGTAACGGTTCCCATTCCCGTTATAAGATCCTCTTGCATCAACCCCTTGCGCAAGACGATCTTGGTTTAGCCGGTCCGCCCGACCGGCTCAACGCGATATGGGATAACCGCAAATCCGACCGACGCCAAGCAAAATGACGCCGACCATCCGTCCGAAAATTCGTGTATTCCCAAAACTTCCAAAATTTCTAATTACTTAGAGAAACTCCATCGCAACATGCTTAGCCCCACAAAAATCAACCAGATAGCGAATGGTAGAGAAGGCGCAGCAATTCATGATAGCGTGTAAACAACCCTAATCCACGTAGACATATCGCGATATTGGAGTGAACAGATTTGGATACTGTTCGTATTGGGAATGAGCTGGAACAAGCAATCTATGAATTTTTGATTGAACAGCAAGAACGAGGGCAACTTCTGTTGGACACTCAAGCTCCACAGGTATGCTCGGTTCACTGGAAGCCCAAATACTACTGCAAAGAACGCCAAGACTACGTCGAATTTGATGTCTCTATTGAAATTCGGCGCAAACCAGAACTTGAGCCTCAAGAAATTATAGTATTGGAGTGCAAGAACTATAGTGGGAGCGTTCCAGAGACCGAAATAACTGACTTCTCCGACAAATTGAGTCGTATAGGAAGGCACAACACAAAAGGCTTTATAGTCGTTTCCTCTGCCTTGCAACGTGGAGCTGAAAAACTAGCAAAAAGCAGAAAAATTGGCATCGTCAAATTCGATGAACACGGCTTAGAATTCATCGCTGAAAGGCGCTTGAGAGAGAATTTCAACACCAAGTTCACAAGAACTTCTTTGTTCGAAAAAAATTACCAAACGAAGAAACTCAAGTTCGCCGCTACTTTTATGGGAAGATACTACGATAACCCAAGAGCCTTTCTAAGGGAACTAGTTGGTATTTCCACCGAAGATCCAGAAACAGAAAAGCCTCCAAGCTCCCGAATCACCTACATAAGCAACGACCAAATCGAAGCGTTTGCGAACACACTACTTCAATCCATAGGCTACTTCGACGGCCCGGTAGATCTATATGAGGTCTGCCAATACTTAGGACTGGCTCTAACCGATAAAGGCGACAGCGCCCCCAATGTGGATGGCTACGAAATTCTGGGGAAGGCTGACTTCGCTAACAACGCCATTTCGATTTACGATAGCGGCAACCTGCAACGAGAGAGGTTTACACTAGCCCACGAAATTGGGCATTTCCAATTGCAGCACGCCAAATTCTTGAGCTCAGAAACGACTATCAAACAAGACCTGATGATTTCAAACCCTGGTAGCAAGGGAAACCCAATTGATCGGATGGAGTACCAAGCAAACCTTTTTGCGTCACATCTGCTGCTGCCCAAGGTCGTACTACTACTAAAAATCAAAGAACTAAAAACAGAATTCGGAATTCGCGATAAAGGACACGGCTATATTTTTGTCGATGACCAACCGCACAATCAAGTTGACTACTTTAAACTGATTTATGCCCTTTCAGACTTTTTTGACGTTTCGAGCACAGCTGTGCAAATTCGCCTTAAAGGCCTCGACCTGATCGTAGATGAAAGAGGCAAACACTCAAACTTTGTCTCTGCGTTCACCCCAAGCTGGTTACGGTGAACCGAGAGTATTATCTTCTTCGACAAAGGTTTTAAGCCGCATCAGTGCAGATTCCCAACGCCCCGCAACCTGATCAAGATATTCACGGGCCTGTGCGAGTTGTTCGGGGCAAAAGGCATAGTGGCTTTCGCGCCCGACCTTGTGGTTCTGCACCAGCCCGGCCCCTTCGAGCACCCGAAGATGTTTGGTCACGGCCTGCCGGGTCATGTCGGCATCATCAGACAAGGTCGAGATCGAACGCGGCCTGCCATCGGCCAACCGATCAAAGATCGCCAACCGTGTAGGATCGCCCAATGCGGCAAACATGACGGAAAAATCCCTGTCATGCTTGCCATTACCCAGATTATTTTCAGTTTTCGGCATGTTTTTTGATGTTTTCCAACTGGAATCCCCAGCCATTCGTATTGGCCCGCAAAGCTTCAGCAACCCGATGTGGCGGTAGATTATCAAATCCGGTTTCCCGCACCCGAACAGATGTTTGACCCGCAGTTTCTTCGAGCCAGAACTCGACAAGTGTTTCGGGCTCATCGGTGTAATCGACTTTTGGGTCAACCGCATAGGGATGCCATGTATAGGCGAAATAGGCCGGTTCCTCCATCGCCTTGATCGTGGAATTCCACGGTACATGGGTAAAGCCTTCAATGGTAATCTTGCCGTTGGAAACTTCACCAACCGTGAACGGGGCTTCAATATCAACCCCGAACCATGCGCCAAACTGACGATGATCTGTCAGGGCCTGCCAGACACGTGCCCGCGATGCTTTGATTTCAATCGACGTCTCAATGGTATTTGACATAACGCAACCTCCTGGTTGCCTTTAACGTGCCAGAAGACCTTTTATTACGCAACCAAAAAGTTGCATAAATTGTTTTTCGCGCAAAACACGAACGCCCGACCATTACTGGCCGGGCGTTGTGTGCTCCCGTCATCCGCTAAATTGATGCGTCCATCTATCCCCATATCAGGACGCTGCGGATTGGCGGAGCCCCCCTGTCTCGATGATGAAATTCTTAACGTCTTCAAGGCCATCCATGGCCTTAAGATTGGTAAACAGGAACGGACGGGTGCCGCGCATTTTCTTGGCATCGCGGTCCATCACCCCCAGATCGGCACCAACCAGCGGTGCAAGATCGGTTTTATTAATCACCAGCAAATCAGACCGGGTAATGCCCGGACCACCCTTGCGCGGGATTTTATCGCCGGCGGAAACGTCAATGACGTAAATGGTGATGTCGGCAAGTTCCGGCGAGAAGGTGGCCGACAGATTATCGCCACCCGATTCAATAAAGATCGCCTCAAGCCCGGCGTGCTTGGACGCCATATCTTCGACCGCGGCAAGATTGATCGACGCATCTTCGCGAATGGCGGTATGCGGACAACCGCCGGTTTCAACACCTGCAATGCGATCAGCATCCAATGCGCCCGAACGGGTCATGAATTCGGCGTCTTCGCGGGTGTAAATATCGTTGGTGATGGCAGCGATATTGAACTCGTCACGCATGGCCTTGCACAGACGTTCCAAAAGGGCGGTTTTACCGGACCCGACCGGGCCACCAATACCGATACGAAGGGGTGAACTCATGATCTAAATAACCTCGTATATTGGGTTTCGTGTTTCATAGATGTCCAATCGACCATCGGGGCCGCCGCCCCAAGATCGCAAAGATCGGTCGCCATCGCATGATCAACCGCAATTGAAACGGCCTTATCAAGTGACGACAGTGATCGCACACCATCGGTCTGACCAAGTGGCACCAAACGCACAGCACTGGACACAAGATTTGCCGCCATGGCATGCAAATAAGCGGTCAACGCATCGCGCAACGGTACTTTGGCCTCGGCCGCGGCAATGCCAACCGCCACCGGATAGGATGGCAGACGATCATCAAGGCGCATTCTGTCTGCCCAGCGCGTGATAATGCCATGACCCCAGACCTTTTGCGTCGTCGAGACAAATGCGCGCCCCTGTGCGGTTGCTTCAAGCGCCATTTCAGACGTGCCGCGCCAACAATCGGCTTCAATCCCGATGTTAAACAGCGCATCTTCATCACCAGAAAGTGCCGCCCGCCAAGCCGCACAAAACAGCACCGCATCAATCCGGCCCGCACCAAATTCCAAAACGCCTTCAACCCAGTTGATCAGGGTTTCGGCCGACCCAACCCGACCATCTTCAACCGCATATTCCACACCATGGGAGTACGAATACGCCCCGACCGGGAAGGACGGGCTAAGCCAGGTCATCAACCGCATCAGGCCGGCCGGATTAAGGATCAGATCGTCGGCATTAATGGTCATGAGGTTTTCCCACCGCATGAGCATGTGCGTGCGCAGGATCATGCGAAATGTCATGGGAATGATCATGCCCGTGATCATGATCATCATGGTCGAAATGATCATTGCCATGGCTGTGACCATGGGCCCCGCCAAGACCGTGATAAGCCCCGTTTAGCGGATCAAACGGCGCGATTTCGCTTTCCACCACACCACCAAGGCCCAAAATCATGTCGCGCATCACGTGATCATCAATGATCCGCAAACGCCCGTCATCAAGAACCTGAACCGGGGTATGACGGTTGCCGATATGCCATGCCAGTTTGGCCGTCGCAATCGGCCCGGCGGCCGTGATGGTCAATACCGGTTCTTCCGCGGCCCGCACCACAATCACCCCGCCATCAATCAATCGCAAACGATCCCCATCGGCCAGTCGCACCGCATGCGGCAGGTCGAGCAAAAAGGCATCGCCCGCATCATCATGCAGACGAATGCGCCGACGATGGCGATCAGAAAACACCAAGGTCACCGTGCCGCGGACTTCAGACGTATCGGTACGATCAACCGGGATATGTTCAATGGCATGACGCATAATGGTGTCCAAATCCGATCAGAACAGGAAATAACGCTGTGCCATCGGCACAGTATCAACCGGCTGACAGGTCAGAAGTTCGCCGTCTGCCGTCACCTGATAGGTTTCCGGGTCGACTTCCATTTTCGGTAAAGCATCATTAAGCTTCATATCCTTTTTGCCGATGTTGCGCGTGTTGGAAACGGCAAGGAGTTCCTTGGCCAGACCAAATTCTGCGGCAATCCCGGCATCAATGCCCGCCTGGGACACGAACGAGAAACTGGTTTTGGCAAGCGCCCCACCGTAAGAACCAAACATCGGGCGATAATGCACCGGCTGCGGGGTCGGGATCGATGCATTCGGATCCCCCATGGCAGCCGCCACAATCATGCCTGCCTTGATCACCATGTCGGGTTTGGTGCCAAAGAACATCGGTTTCCACACCACAAGATCGGCGATTTTGCCAACCTCGATCGATCCAACATGCGACCCGATCCCTTGGGCAATCGCCGGGTTGATGGTGTATTTCGCGATATAACGTTTGGCACGGAAGTTATCATTGCCCGCACCGGCATCTTCGGGCAACGCACCGCGCTGCTTTTTCATCTTGTCTGCTGTCTGCCAGGTCCGGGTGATGACTTCGCCAACGCGGCCCATCGCCTGACTGTCTGATGAAATGATCGAAAACGCACCAAGGTCATGCAGGATGTCTTCAGCCGCAATCGTTTCACGGCGAATACGGCTTTCGGCAAAGGCGACGTCTTCGGGGATTTTCGGATCAAGGTGATGGCAGACCATCAACATATCAAGATGTTCGTCAATCGTATTGACCGTGAAAGGCCGGGTCGGATTGGTCGAACTTGGAATAACGTTGGCTTCACCACACAGCTTGATAATGTCTGGCGCGTGGCCACCACCGGCCCCTTCGGTGTGGAAGGTATGAATGGTGCGGCCCTTGAACGCTGCGCGGGTATGTTCGACAAATCCGCTTTCATTCAATGTATCAGTATGGATCATGACTTGCACATCAAGATCATCGGCAACGGATAAGCATGTATCAATTGCCGCAGGCGTCGTGCCCCAGTCTTCATGCAGTTTCAGGCCACAGGCACCGGCTTTGACCTGTTCAATCAATGATCCCGGCAGGGTCGCATTGCCCTTGCCAAAGAAACCGATATTCATCGGAATGCCATCAGCCGCCTGAAGCATCCGGGCGATATGCCACGGACCGGGCGTACAGGTGGTCGCATTGGTTCCGGCCGCCGGGCCGGTTCCGCCGCCCAACATGCTGGTCACACCGGAATAAAGCGCGTCTTCAACCTGTTGCGGGCAAATCCAGTGAATATGGGCATCAATACCGCCTGCGGTGATGATGTTGCCTTCACCGGCAATGACTTCGGTCCCCGGACCAATGATGATATCAACACCGGGCTGAATATCCGGGTTCCCGGCCTTACCAACGGCAGCAATTCGGCCATCGCGGATACCGATATCGGCTTTGACGATGCCGGTATAATCCAAGATCAGCGCATTGGTGATGACGGTATCAACCGAACCTTCGGCCCGGGTTGCCTGTGACTGACCCATGCCATCACGGATGACTTTGCCACCGCCAAATTTGACTTCTTCGCCCAGTGTCGTGAAGTCTTTTTCAACTTCAATGATCAGGTCGGTATCGGCCAGACGGACCTTGTCACCCACAGTCGGGCCAAACATGGCAGCGTAGGATGGACGATCAATTTCATATGCCATTTATCGTATCCCCCGCTTAAAGCTTGCCGTTGATTTTGGCGTTAAATCCGTAAACCGTGCCGGTTCCGGCATATTTGACCAGATTGACTTCGCGTGACTGGCCCGGCTCAAACCGGACGGCCGTTCCTGCCGGAATATCAAGGCGAAAGCCCTTTGCGGCTTCGCGATCAAAATCAAGCCCCGGATTGGTTTCATAGAAATGATAGTGCGAACCAACCTGCACCGGACGGTCACCGGTATTGGCAACTTTAATCACCTTGGTTTCACGCCCCTCATTGAGGATGAGGCTGCCTTCTTTGGTAATGATTTCACCTGGAATCATGAAACGCGCCCCCTCAACGAATTGGTTCGTGAACGGTCACAAGCTTGGTCCCATCGGGGAACGTTGCTTCGACCTGAATATCGTGGATCATTTCGGCGATGCCATCCATCACCTGTGCGCGCGAAATAACGGTTGCCCCGTCGCGCATCAGATCGGCAACCGATTTGCCATCCCGTGCACCTTCAACAACGTAATCTGTGATGATTGCGATTGCTTCGGGATGGTTCAGCTTTACACCGCGTGCAAGGCGATTGCGTGCGACCATTGCAGCAACCGAAACCAGCAGCTTGTCCTTTTCGCGTGGCGTCAGATTCATGCCTGCCTACTCCTTGGATCCACCGTTTTAAATCTCCCACAAACGCGGCAAGCGTTCGGGAAGCTCCCTTGTTCTATGACGGAACTTCTTCCACCATGCGCCGTACACCCGGCGTAAATTCATCGGATCACGCGCCATAAAGCGCGCAATCACAATTCCCTTCATTGCAGTCGCTGCGCACAAAACGTCACCTGATGCCAACCCGTCACAGGCCGCTTCAAGACACTCACGTGCATCCGAAAGACGATCTTCCGCCCCCTGCCCGACCAAGATCGCCGTTGCATTGGCACGCGCGCCATCAAAGGCCGCACCATGATCAAGCATGCGTAAAACATCGCCTTCGAGATGCAAGGCATCGCGCCAGATCGGGCGACCGTCAATCGACACATCCCATGCATCGCGGGCCAATCCGGTTTTAAAAACTTCCCCGCGCGCCAGACGGCCAAACACCATCATTTCCCCGGCAAGAACCATGCCCGAACCGGTTGCAGCCACGGTTGTCTTGCGGCGCAAACGGGCCTGATCAAACAGGATGGTTTCATGGGGCAACCATTCAAGCCACCCGCCGTCTTCAACGCCCAGATCAACCGACATTTCACAATCGGGACCAACGGACCGGTAAATCTTTTCCGCCGCCTGGGCTGTAAAAAGGGCCGATGCCCCTGCTTCGACCTTACCGGCAAAGGCAAGCTTGTCCCCACCGACCATGCCACCCGATGTTGTCACCAGAACAGCCGTCGTCAGATCCCCCGCCATCGGGCGCGGGAACAGGATTTTCATCGGATCGCGGTAATAAAGATGATCAAGTGCCGCATGCCCGCCCTGATGGGTCGGCCCCGTGCCGGTGCGATAGGTCACCTCAGCACGGCCATCGGTAACGATGCGCGCCGGTGTTCCGGTCGTTGCTGTATCTGCAGTGCTCAGCGCAGATACCGGGGTTTCGAGTTTGCGAAGTTGCACTAAGCCACCTGATTGATGCGGTTCAATTCCAAGGGGCTTAACAGCAAGATGCGGGCCAACAACGAAATCCATCCCAATGCACGGATTCCTGTCGCCAATAGTCTGATCATTTAGATCAAGTTTGCGCAAAATTTCGGCAAATGCTGATCAAACAGTCAGATATGCCCGCACTTTTTCCCGATCCAGAGAGTCCTTTGTGCCCGACAAAACAACTTCACCACGTTCCAGAACAACAATTTCATCGGCCAGTTCATGGGCAAATTCAAAATATTGCTCGACCAGCAAAATCGCCATATCACCACGACCGGCAAGCTGTTTGATCACGCGCTGAATGTCTTTAATGATCGATGGCTGAATGCCTTCGGTCGGCTCGTCAAGCACCAGCAAACGCGGGCGGGTCACAAGTGCACGACCAATCGCAAGCTGCTGTTGCTGCCCGCCCGACAGGTCACCACCGCGACGGCTCAGCATGTCGCGCAGAACCGGGAACAGATCAAAAATCTCGTCGGGGATATGGCGCAAGGGTCGTGGCAAGGCGGCAAAGCCGGTTTCAAGGTTTTCTTTGACGGTCAAAAGCGGGAAAATCTCACGGCCTTGTGGCACAATCGCAATGCCATTGGCCGACCGGCGCCATGCCGGATCGCGCGAGATGTCTTTGCCTTCCCATTTGATGTTGCCATCGGCAATCGGGTGTTGCCCGACAACCGCACGCATAAGCGATGTTTTCCCCACCCCGTTGCGGCCCAGAACCGCGGTCACCTTACCCGTTTCGGCATTCAGCGACACTTTGCGCAGGGCATGAGACGCACCGTAAAACAGATCAATTTTGCTGACATCGAGCATGTTACAATACCTCCCTATCGGCCCAGATAAACTTCAATGACCCGCGGGTCTTTCTGCACATGATCAAGCCGCCCTTCGGCCAGAACCGATCCTTCGTGCAGCACGGTCACCTTGCAATCAAGGTCACGCACGAACTCCATGTCATGCTCGACCACCACAACCGAGTATTCCTTGGCGATGGTGCGCAAAAGCTTGGCGGTTTCTTCGGTTTCGGAATCCGTCATTCCGGCAACCGGTTCATCAACCAGAAGAAGTTCGGGTTCCTGCATCAACAGCATGCCGATTTCCAGCCACTGCTTTTGCCCATGCGAAAGATTGGCCGCCAACTCGTCGCGCTTGGCTTCCAGCATGATCGTGATCAGGGTCTTTTCGATCTTGGTCTTTTCACGCTCAGACAGTCGATGGAACAGCGCGCTAAACACACCGCGCCCGCCCGAACAGGCAAGAAGCAGATTGTCAAAAACCGTGTGACTTTCAAAAACGGTCGGTTTCTGGAACTTGCGCCCGATGCCAAGATTGGCAATTTCGGCCTCGTCCATTTTGGTCAGGTCAATCTCGCTTTTAAACAGCACATCGCCGGTATCGGGTCGGGTTTTCCCGGTGATGATATCCATCATCGTGGTTTTACCGGCCCCGTTCGGGCCGATAATCGCGCGAAGTTCGCCCGGCTCGATATAAAAGGACAGATTGTTAAGGGCACGGAACCCGTCAAAGGTGACCGAAACCCCGTCGACATACAAAATGGTCTCGGCCCGTGCCGATTTAACCTGTGGCGTGTCCGAGGCGTTTATTTCAACGGCAACTGCGTCACTCATAGCTTGCCTCCCTCATTCGCGCGTCGATCCGCGATCCGTTTGCGTATGGTGGTCAGGATCGATTGCCGATCAGGCGATCCAAATGCCGGAACCGCCCCGATCACGCCTTTTGGCAGGAACAGGGTAACCGCGATGAACAGCCCGCCCAGGAAGAACAACCAGAAATCCGGCATCACACCGGTAAAGAAGGTTTTGGCATAGTTGACAATAAAGGCCCCCAATACCGCACCATACAGCGTGCCGCGCCCGCCAACCGCAACCCAGATCACGATTTCAATCGAAAGGGCCGGGGCAAATTCGCCCGGATTAATAATCCCGACTTGCGGCACATAAAGCGCACCGGCAATACCCGCCATGACGGCCGATACGGTAAAGACAAACAGCTTGTAATATTCAACCCGGTATCCGGTAAAACGCACCCGGCTTTCGGCATCACGGATGGCGATCAAAACCTTGCCCAACCGGGACTGGGTGATGCCGCGTGCCACGATGTAACAAATGCCAAGAAACACACAGGATGCAACAAACAGCCCGGAACGCGTGCCATCCGATTGCAGCGAATATCCCAGAATATCCTTGAAATCGGTCAGACCGTTATTGCCGCCAAATCCCATATCGTTGCGGAAGAACGCCAACAGCAACGCATAGGTCATGGCCTGTGTAATGATCGAAAGATAAACCCCCGTGACACGGGACCTAAAGGCCAGGAACCCAAAGACAAAGGCCAGAAGTCCGGGCACAAACATCGCCATGACAATGGCAAACCAGAACATATCAAAGCCATACCAGTACCATGGCAATTCAGTCCAGTTCAGGAACACCATGAAATCCGGAAGTTCAGGATTGCCATAAACGCCACGATCGCCGATCTGACGCATCAGATACATGCCCATCGAATAGCCACCCAGCGCAAAAAACGCCCCATGGCCAAGCGATAGAATGCCGCAGAACCCCCAGATCAAATCAACACTAAGCGCAAGAAGCGCATAGCACAGATATTTGCCCAAAAGGCTGAGCATCCAGGTCGGCACATGAAACGCCGAGGTTTCCGGAACCAGAAGGTTTCCAATCGGGATCAGAACGGCGGCTGCCATCAAAATGGCAAGCAAGATCATCCCGCCACGGTCCTGAAGAAGCCAACCAACAACCGGTGTCATTTGATATTTTTGACGATAATCAGTCATGGGTTACGCCTCCACCGCGCGACCCTTAAGGGCAAACAGGCCCTTTGGTCGTTTCTGGATAAACAGGATCAGCGCAATCAGAACAAAGATCTTTGCAAGCACAGCCCCGGCAACCGGTTCAAGGAATTTGTTCACAATGCCAAGGCTGAACGCGCCAAGCACCGTGCCCCAAAGGTTCCCCACCCCGCCAAACACAACCACCATGAAACTATCAATGATGTAGGTCTGACCAAGGTTCGGGCTGACATTTGAAATCTGACTAAGGGCAACACCGGCAATCCCTGCAATGCCCGATCCCAAACCAAAGGTCAGGGCATCAACATACCCGGTTCGAATGCCGACCGACCCGGCCATGCGGCGGTTTTGTGTGACGGCGCGCATCTGCAACCCGAAGGCCGTATAGCGCAAAACTGCGGCAATCCCCGCCACCACGATCACACTAAACAAGATGATCCAGAGCCGGTTATAGGTCAGGACAAGACCGGTTGAAAATTCAACAGCGCCACTCATGAAATCAGGTGCGGTAACCTGTTGGTTGGTCGCGCCAAAGATGGACCGAATGGCTTGTTGTAAAACAAGGCTCACCCCCCACGTCGCCAAAAGCGTTTCAAGCGGGCGACCATACAGGAACCGGATCACGCACCGTTCGATCACAACCCCGACCATCCCGGCAACAAGGAAAGCCACCGGAACTGAAATGATCAGCGACCATGCCGAACCCGATGGCAAAAATGGCGCCAAAGCCTGCTGCACCATAAAGGTGGTATAGGCCCCGATCATGATCATTTCGCCGTGGGCCATATTGATAACCCCCATCACACCAAACGTGATGGCAAGTCCAACAGCAGCCAACAGCAAGACAGATCCCAAACTGATGCCACGATAAACATCACCAATGGTCTGCCATGTCGAAAGACGTCCTTCGACAGAATCCAGCGCATCCTTGGCGGCAGAAACCACTTCGGGTTCAAACCCTTCTGCCTCGGCACTGGCAACGAATTGCGACAGGACTGCGCGAATTTGCGGGGTGGTTTCACTGGCAAGAATTTCAATCGCCTTCAGGCGTTCTTCGGTGGTTTCACCCGCCGCCAACGCCATGGTCGCCTGTGCCAGTTCCATCCGCGCCAAAAGCGTCTCGTCTTCTTCGCGTTCAATCGCGCGCAACAATAATGGCAACATCGCCGGATCACGGGCATCCATGATCTGTTCGACCGCGGCTGTGCGGATTGTTAAGTCCGGGCTAAACAGGTTCAGCGTCGCCAAGGCATCGCGCAGCGCACCGCGCAAACGGTTATTCACCTTAAGCTTGGAAAGTTCCTTGGACGAACTTTCACCGGCTTCTTCGCCGCTTACGATGTCGATATGGGTGAAAACTTTGCCCTTTTTCGTGGCAATGACGACATGCTCGTCACTGTCGCGAACATAAAGATCGCCATCGAGCATCGCCTTTAAGATCGGCGCGACACGCGGGTCACCATCGGCGGCCATTTTTTCAATGACGGCGACCTTCTTGGTCGCGCTGCCGTCATTCAGCTGTTCGGCAATATTGCGCAGTTCTTCGTCGCTAAAGGCCTGTGCGACATTGGGTGAAACCACCGCAAACACCATAAGGCAGGCCACCACCGAACCAAAACGCGCGACGTAGCGGGCTGCCACTTTCATGGAAAACGGAGAACGGCGCAGCACTGAAAAAATATCATTGCGCATGATCACCAAACCTTTGAATTCGATATGGAAAATGGAATAAAGAAAGATCGGATATCCGGGCGGGAGCCAGGATCCTTAAAGTGAACGGGCCGGTCGCGTTTCCACGACCGGCCCGCCCGAAACCAATTAGTACATCGGTTTTTCACAGTTGCCGCAAACCCAAGGATAGGTCCAGTCGGCGGTCAGCTTTGCGCTTTCCGGAAGGAAGTCAGACCAGGCATCGCCAACAACCGTACCTTCGGTTTCCCAAACGATGTCAAACTGACCATCGTCCTGTACTTCGCCGATCAGAACCGGCTTGGACAGGTGGTGGTTGGTGTTCATGACAGCCATGCCACCGGTCAGGTTTGCAACTTCCTGGCCATACATGGCCTGGCGAACCGCATCAACATCGGTGGTGCCAGCCTGCTCAACAGCCTGTTTCCACATGTTAAAGCCGATATAGGTTGCTTCCATCGGATCGTTGGTTACGCGTGCTTCATCACCAATAAAGCCATGCCATTTTTCAATGAAGGCTGCGTTGGCGTCAGCTTCGACCGACTGGAAATAGTTCCAGGCAGCAAGGTGACCAACAAGCGGGGCGGTATCGATACCAGCCAGCTCTTCTTCACCAACAGAGAATGCAACAACCGGAATGTCTTCGGCTTTGATGCCCTGGTTGGCGAGTTCTTTGTAGAACGGAACGTTCGCGTCACCGTTAATGGTCGAAACCACTGCGGTTTTCTTACCGGCCGATGCGAATGCTTTTACGTCAGCAACGATCGACTGCCAGTCAGAATGACCAAACGGGGTGTAGTTCTCCATGATGTCTTCATCGGAGATACCTTTGCCGTTCAGATAAGAACGCAGGATTTTGTTGGTGGTACGCGGATAAACATAATCGGTACCAAGCAGAACGATACGTTCAGCAGAACCACCATCTTCGCTCATCAGGTAATCAACAGCCGGAATGGCCTGCTGATTCGGAGCAGCACCGGTATAGAATACGTTGCGCGAGCTTTCTTCGCCTTCGTACTGAACCGGATAGAACAGCATGCTGTTAAGTTCTTCGAAAACCGGCAGAACCGATTTACGCGAAACCGAGGTCCAGCACCCAAAGACAACATCAACCTGATCTTTTTCGATCAGCTCACGGGCCTTCTCGGCGAAAAGCGGCCAATCGGATGCCGGGTCAACGACCACAGCCTCGACCTGCTTCCCAAGCAGACCACCGTTTTTATTCAGATCGTCGACCAGCATCAGGACGGTGTCCTTGAGCGTGGTTTCCGAAATCGCCATCGTCCCTGAGAGAGAATGCAGCACACCAACTTTAATGGTATCTGCTGCCTGTGCGGCTGACATGGTCATTACAGACAATGCCAAGGCCCCAGCGCCTACGAGCGCTTGAAGCTTCTTATTCATTTATAGCCTCCACTGCGAGTTTATTGCACCGCAGTGATACTTGCTAAAACCGTGCCAGATTCCGAACGCCGTAGAATAAAATCAAGAATCGAGGGATTCCCACGCAATATGCGACTATTTCACATGCCTTTTTAGGAGAATATTTGCGCGACCTGCGTTTTTCATGAGCATTTTTCAATCATAGATTAAATAATGACCATTTTTTAATCACATTGACGCCATAGTTTTCAGCTCTTATTTCAAGGGTGGAAGTTTCGCCTTCATTGCGGTTATTGCACCACAATCTGCCTCCCTGATGGCAGCTTCCCGCCCCGTCGGTTCGCCCGGCGGGGCGTTTTCATTTTCAGCGAACGTTATTCCGCTGCCTGCACGTGCTCCGCTGGTGCGATGGATGCAATCACGGACCGGATCTGATCGCGCAACCATACCAGGCCCACATCCTTATCGGTCCAGACCGCCCAGTTCATCGTCACCGGTGGAAAGGCAACATCAATCGGCATCGGACGAATGGCCAGACCAAATAACGGGGCATACTGGGTGGCGATACGGCAAGGAACCGTTGCAATCACCGGCGTATTACGTGCTGCGGCCAAAAGCGGCATGAAATCGGGCGCTGCCATGACAACATTCAAATCAATCCCCAACCCTTGCAACGCATCGCCGACACATCCCGCGACATTGCCTGTTTGCGACAACACGGCATGACGGGATGCCAGATAATCCTCCCGCGACAAGGGAGTTCTCAGATCAAGAAGATCGGGGTTAAAGCAACACGCGACTTCGGAGTTAAAAAGAACTTCTCCGAGATAACCTGCTTGCACCGGGCTTTTACATCCGATTGCCAAATCAATTTCGCCATTATTGATCATTAGATCAACGCTGTCGGCGGTGATTGTGCGGCTTAAAAGTTTGGTTTCGGGCGAATGTATCTGCAAATGACGCAGCAATGCCGGAAGCAGGATCATTTCCATTTCACCGGTCACACCAAGACGAAAAACACGTTCCGCCGTTGCCGGATCGAAACTGTCCGTTGCCTGAATAGCACTTTGTGCTTGCGATAATGCCGTGCGCACCGGCCCGGCCAAGGCGCGCGCCTTGGCGGTTGGTTGCATTTTTTGTCCGACCCGCACGAACAATTCATCATCCAGAAGCATGCGCAGCGTTGATAAATTGTGGCTCATCGCGGACTGACCAATACGCAGTTTTTCCGCAGATTTGGTAACACTCATCTCTTGCATCATTGCGTCAAACGCAACCATGAGGTTGAGATCGAAAGACCGTAAATTGAAATGATCAATGTTATCCATGATTCGCATCGATTTGATTACTGACTGGTCGCACTATACATTTTCTCCATCAGCTTACAACCCGCCGGTTCACCCGGACGATTTTGAGGGAAAAGAAAATGTTATCACGTCGCGATATGTTGAAAGGCACCCTTGCCGCCGGTGCGATCGGCGCAATTGGCAGCACGGTGTTTGTTCCCCTTGCTGCCAAGGCCAAGGCGCCACTCGCTGGCACACAAGCCCCGGGCTATTACCGCCTGATGGTCGGGGATGTTGAAGTCACCGCCCTTTCCGATGGCACGGGTCTGTTCCCGATTGCCGATCTTTACATCAATACAACACCTGAACAGGCCCGCCTTGCGCTTGCCAATGCGTTTCAGGGCACCCCGACGCATTTATCAGTTAACGCCTATTTGCTGAATTTCGGGGATCGTCTGGTTCTACTTGATGCCGGGACCAGCGATCTGATGGGACCATCACTTGGGAAACTGCCCGCCAATATCATCGCATCGGGCTATCACCCCGATCAGATCGATGATGTGGTCATTACCCATATTCATCCCGATCACACCGGCGGCCTGACACTGGGCGGTAAAAAGGTCTTTGCCAATGCCAAGGTCCATGTGCCCGAGGCGGATGCGCAATTCTGGTTAAGTTCCGAAAACAAGGCCGCAGCGCCCGAAGATGCAAAGGCATTCTTTGATCAGGCGGTCGAAGCACTGACCCCTTACATCGATAGCGACACTTTGGAAAAATACGCCCCCGATGCCGCTGCCATTCCGGGCAAGGTCAACACCACCTTCCGTCCCGGCCATACACCGGGCCACAGCGCGCTGTGGATTGAAAGCAAGGGCGAGAAATTTGTCTATTGGGGCGACATCACCCATGGCGACGTCGTGCAATTTGACGAACCCGGTGTTGCCATTGCCTTTGACAATGACAGCAAACAGGCCATCGCATCCCGCGAAGCCGCCTTTGCCGAGGCCGTATCGGAAAAATATCTGGTTGCCGGCTGCCACATCGCATTCCCCGGCATCGGTCATGTCCGCGAAGACGCCACCATGTATGACTGGGTGCCGATGAACTATAACGCTGGCCTATAGGGTTAAACCACTTCCCCCTCCCCTTTGGTTTAAACCAACAGGTCAACGCAAAAGGGCGGCCGCATCACGCGACCGCCCTTCATTCTGTTGAACCGGTTGACCGCAAAGTTATTCGGGCATGCCTGCCCGGATCCACAGGCCAAGCTGGGCGCGTTCTTCGTCGGTCATCTCTGTCATATTACCAAGCGGCATGGCACGGCCGATCACGGCCTGCGCCAAAACACGCTGCGCATTGGCTTCGATCTGGGCAATGTCGTCAAACATCACCCCTGACGGGGCTTCATCAAACCCTTCGTCGCGCGGATTGGCAGAATGACAACTCGCACAGCGGGTCTGGACAATCGCCAAGGCATGATCGGCGGTGATGATGTCTTCATCTGCCAGTTTAATCCTATTGGGATCATAGGACGCAAACATCGCCAGAACCGCCATACCAACACCGGCGGCCGGAAGCTGCCAGGCAATGGCCTTGCCGGATCCACCGGCATTGTGCGTATTGAAGAAATGCCGCACCAAACCGCCAATGATCAGTATAAGCCCGACAATCAGCCATGACTGATCATGGGAAAACAGCATCGAATAATGGTTGCTGATCATCATCAGCAGCACGGGCAGTGTCAGGTAATTGTTGTGGGTTGAACGCTGCTTGGCCTGAAGCCCCAAAGCAGGATCTGGTTTCTCACCGGCCATCAGACTGGCGACGACCTTTTTCTGATTGGGGATAATGATGCGAAACACATTGGCCGCCATGATCGTGCCGATCATCGCCCCGACATGGATGAATGCCCCCCGCCCGCTAAAGACATGGGTAAACAGATACGCACCGGCCATGATCAGGATGAACAAGGCAATGGCAAGTTTCGCCGTACTTTCACCAATCGGGCTTTTGCAAATCACGTCATAAATGACCCAACCGGCAAACAGGCTGCCAAGACCAATCAGGATCGCATCCATCTTGGTCAGGGCAAGAACACTTGGATCAATCAGATAGCTTTCCGCACTCCAGTAATACATCGTCACCATAAGCGCGAAGCCGGTAATCCATGTGAAATAGGCCTCGTATTTGAACCAATGGAGTTCTGATGGCATCGAGGTCGGCGCAACCATCCATTTATTGACGTGATAGAACCCGCCGCCATGGACCATCCATGCTTCGCCATACACACCGTCGTCCATGCCCGGACGCTTGCGCAAAGAAAGATCAAGCCAGACAAAATAGAATGACGACCCGATCCAGGCGATGCCTGTAATCACATGCGCCCAGCGCAGGATCAGGTTGATCCAGTCCTGAAACAGAATATCCACGGTGTTAGAAACCTCCGTCTCGCCCCGGAACAGATCACTGCCGTCGGGCTTCCCCTCTCTTGATCAGGGTCCAAGCGGTGCGGTTCGCGCTCAGCCCCCTTCCGATCAATCTCTTACCCTGTCCTAACATAGCCATCCGGCCGCCTCTATTATTAAGGAGCCGGACATAATCGAAATGACTTTCAAGTTATTCTTTAAAATGGCACAGTGTGCGCCGTTAAATTGAATATATAACAATCATAAACGCCAAAAAACCAAGCGATATCAGGAGCATCCCGCACCATGTCCGACTTTGAGGACATCCAGATTTTTGTCCGCGTTGCCGAACTTGGCAACCTTTCTGCTGCCGGGCGCGAGTTGCGCCATTCGGCCGCCGTCGTCTCAAACCGGATTGCGCGGCTTGAAGAACGCCTTGGTGTGCGCTTGCTCAACCGCACGACACGTCGGGTTAATCTGACGACAGAAGGCGACGTTTATTATCGCCATTGCCTGCGCATTTTATCGGAAATGCAAGAAGCCGAAAACGCCATCGCCAATCAGAAAAACACCACCCGCGGTCCCGTAACGCTGACCTGCCCGATTGCGTTTGGCAACAAATATGTCGCGCCGATCATTCCGAAATTCGTTGAAAAAAACCCCGATGTGCAAATCCGCCTGCATCTTTCCGACCGCTTGCTTGATCTTTTACAAGACAAGGTCGATCTTGCCATCCGTATTGCCGAGCTTAAAGAAAGCTCGCTGATTGTCCGCAAACTGGCATCAAACAAACGCATGCTGGTCGCAAGCCCGGACTATCTGGCAAAGCATGGCACCCCGACGGTACCCGGCGACCTTTTGCACCATAATTGCCTGCTTCTGCGCTTTCCCGGATCACGGCAATATCAATGGACGCTGACCGGCCCCGGTGATGAAGGGGCTGCAACCCTTGCCGTTTCCGGATCAATGGATTCTGATAACGGCGAAGTTCTCACACGCTGGTGCCTTGATGGTCATGGCATTGCGCTTAAATCAAACTGGGAAGTTGGCGAACATATCCGCGACGGCAAGCTTAAAATCGTTCTGCCCGATTATCAGCCACCATCGCATGCGGTTTATACGCTGTACCCGGAAAACCGCTATCTGCCGACCCGTGTTCGGGCCTTTGTTGATTTTCTGGTTGGCGAATTTGGCGGCACCCCGCCTTGGGAACGCTAGAACGCTAGAGCACTTGCCCAATCAATCAAAAACGCCCCTGCATACAGCACGGGCGTTTGTTTTGTCCGCAACCGCATAAACTGTAATCAGCGTTTGGATTCAGCCAGATAGCCGCTCAGAACTGCCGCCACGTTATGACCGATCACGTCATGGGCATAGCCGCCTTCCATGACAAAAACGGTCTTAAGCGCCAAACGACCGATCATTTGACCAATGCGTTTAAAATCATCGGTCTGAAGTTTGAAATCACAGATCGGTTCAGCCTCGTGCGCATCAACGCCCAGCGCAATCACCAATGCATCAGGCTGCCAGGTCACAAGTTTTTGCATCGCCTTGGCATAGGCCAAACCCCATGCGCCAAAATCACTGCCGCCCGGAAGCGGAAGGTTAAGGTTGGCACCCTGCCCGTCATTGCGGCCGGTTTCGTTGGCATAGCCCATGAAGAACGGGAATTGCTGGGTCGGGTCAGCATGAATTGAAATGGTCAAAACATCGCCGCGCTCATAGAAAATATCCTGCGTGCCGTTGCCGTGATGATAATCGATATCCAGAATTGCGACCTTCTTCGCCCCCTTGGCAATCATCTGCTGGGCGGCAATGGCAGAATTATTCAAGAAGCAATAACCGCCATAACGGTTGGCATGGGCATGATGTCCCGGCGGGCGGGTCAGGGCAAAGGATGCTTCACCGTCATTCCATGTCGCATCGGCTGCGGAACTCACCGTCTGCGCACCCCAATAGGCTGCTTTCCACGTGCCTTGCGTGATCGGTGTGTCCGATGAAATGGCGAACTGGCCGAGGCGTGCGCTGATATGTTTGGGATTGCCGCCGGAAAATCCGGCCGTGGGCCAAACATAGGGAAACGCATCGCCGGTATTGCCAATCTTGGTCCACTCATCCCACGCGTTTTCGATAAAGTCGAGATAGTCGGGATCATGAATGGCGCGGATCGGATCCATGCCGTGATCGGCCGGATCAACCAGTTGGGCCTGAACCGCATGGGCCACCGCATCGCGGATGATCGGAATGCGTCGGGCATTTTCAAAACAGGGCACCATGCGCCCGTGATGCATTTCGCCAGCGCCATCATGGGCATCGTGACGGGCATTAAAGAAGACGCGCATAGCATCGTTCCCCTGTTTTGGATAAAGGACAGGGCATTACAATAACGCCCTGTCTCTTGATTGTCCGAAGAAAACGGCTATTTCTTGGCGGTATAAAGCAGTTTTTCGATGGTATCGAGGAACCCGCCAAGATGTTTGCGCAGATTTTCCGACTGATCTGCCAGACGCCCGGCCATATCGCGCGTGGTATCGGCGGCATCCCCGGTACGGCTGGCCATATCGGAAACCACGGTAATGTTGTCGGTTACGTTCTGTGCGCCGTTTGAGGCCTGTTCGACATTGCGCGTGATGTTCGATGACAGGTTGGCTTGCGTTTCAACATTGCCCGAAATGGTATTGGACCGCGCAGCCAGATCATCAATCACACCGGCAATTTCGCGGATTGCCGCAACCGATTGTTCAATCGCAGTCTGGATATCCTGAACTTTTTCTTCGATGCTTTCAGTTGCCTTACTGGTCTGATTGGCAAGGCCTTTGACTTCATTGGCGACAACCGCAAACCCTTTGCCTGCTTCGCCCGCACGTGCGGCCTCGATCGTTGCGTTCAGGGCCAGAAGGTTGGTCTGGGCGGCGATATCACGAATAAAGCTGACGACTTCGACGATTTCACCGGCAGCCGCTTCAAGTTCACCAATGCGGCCATCGGTTTCCTGTGCCAGACCATTGGCGCGATTGGCAATTTCAACCGACTCATGTGCCTGATCCGCAACTTCTCGGATCGACTGGCTGAGTTCTTCGGAGGCCGTCGATACCTCGGTCACGTTGCTTGCGGTCTGACGTGCGGCGGCGGCAACATTGGTTGACCGTGAACTGGTTTCATGGGCAATCGTGTTGGCTTCACCCGATGCTTCGGCCAAGGCCGCTGCGGCACTGGCGATATCGTCCACGGCTGCGAACGAGCCACTTTTGAATTCATCAAGAATGTCAGAAAACCCTGAAAGTTTCTGTTCAATCGATGCGGTCGCGGCATTGATACGCTTGGCCGATGACAGATATTCACCAACCAGTCCGGTTTCAACGATCCGGCGATAGTACCGGTTTTCCGAAACAGCGCCCATTGATGCGGCACTTTCGCGCAAAAACGCATCATTGCGGTCAATCAGGCGGTTGATCGCGACAAACAGATCACGCATGGCGGGATGACTGTCGACATTGGTAATACGCGCTTCGTAGTTACCGTCGGCTGCGGCCTCAACCACATCGAGTGCCTTTTTGATCCCTGACTTGGAACCACCAAATAGTGACATCTAGAACCTCGAACCTTCGAATTAGGAGCTAAGCCCCCTAAAGACTTTGAATGAATTTGTCGTATGCCATCCCGGCATCGGCAAGCTTTTGGGCAAGAGCTTTGGATGCCGCATTCATCCCGTCCTTGCGGTTATTCGTGCCTTCCTCGATCTTGCGCAACTCCGCATAGAGAGGAAGGATCTTCTCGCGCAGGATTTTGGGATCGGCCACGCGGCGGTTGGAATGATATCCCATGACCTGATGCCGGGCATCAAAGGTCGGGGTTACATGGGCATAGACCCAATAATGATCGCCTTTTTTACCCATGTTCAGGACATAGGCAAAAATCTCTTTTCCAGCGGAAATCTCATCCCACAGAAGCTTGAAAATGCAACGCGGCATATCGGGATGGCGGATCATGGAGTGCGGCTGACCCAGCACTTCTTTTTCCGTAAAATCAGACAGACGCAAGAACACGTCATTGGCATAGGTAATCCGGCCCTTAAGGTCGGTCTTGCTGACAATCAGTTCTTCTGGCTTGAAATGACGTTCCTTGCCCGATGGCTGAACGCTTAAAGGCTTCTCGCTCACCTTGATACCCCGTTTATTCTGGACGTGCTTGGTTGTCCTGACGTGTTGGTAAGTTTGCTCTTTCGTTTATCAT
This sequence comes from Thalassospira sp., assembly GCF_040218635.1. Lineage (GTDB taxonomy): Bacteria > Pseudomonadota > Alphaproteobacteria > Rhodospirillales > Thalassospiraceae > Thalassospira. The sequence continues at coordinate 87,271 of NZ_JAVJRB010000009.1, read as the reverse complement.
GTAGCAAGGAACCTACGAAGAAAAAATGTAAATTTTCCATATGCTTCACACCATTTTCCGCCCGGCATAGTCCAGAATACTTCAAAAAAACGCGCCAAATCGGCTCCTGTCTTCAATGACAAAGACGATTTAACCACCTTTCCCCTCCCACAGCACGTAAATGCATTCCAGATCCCCCGCGCGGGGGATGTGTACATGACTGAATTCACGTTCAATGACGGACACCAACTTGGTCTGGTCTGACGGGGAACCACAGGCCGGGTTTTCACGCCTCGGAGAATTCCATGAAAAAACTGATCATTCCTTTTGCAGCCGTCCTTGGATTGGCTGCATGCCAGACCACAAACAATGTCGTCCGCGATACCAATGTTAATTTGCTGTCGCTTGCCAAACCTTCGCTTTCTGTCGGGGACAGCTATACCTATTACCGTAACGGAGACAAGGAAACGCAGACCATCACCGCAGAAAATGCGGATGGCTTTGTGTTTACGGTTACCGAGGGTGATGACATTGGATGTGTCACAGAAGGTGCCGGCGATATAAACCCGGAAACAAAATGGACCAATTGCGGCGGGTCAAATGGCACACAGACCATCACCAAAACAGGCGATATCTGGCCGCTTAAGGTCGGCAACACAATGACCTATGACATTACTGGCGCGGATGACAAAGGAACCTGGTCTGCGACACGTAATTGCGTGGTTGATGGCATCGCGATGGTGACACTTGGCACCAAAACCGTTCCGACCTACGAGGTGGTTTGCAAGGATGCCTCGAACACACGCACATGGTTCTATTCACCCGACAACAAATGGCCGATCAAATTCACCAAGGTCCATAAAAAGCGCGGCCTGACGGAAAACTTCGAGATCGATCTTGGTCAGGGTGCCAGTTAAACCCAATACCCGATATCACCCGTCAATGATCGTCTGATGGCCAACCTGTTTACAGGGGATGCTTCAAAGGTCCGGTTGTGAACCCTCAACCGGACCTTGATCAGACATTACAGAGCTTTATCCACAGACGGTTTCTTATCGCCCACATCATCCTTAAGCGGGATTAAAAGCTGTACGGCAAGGCGCACAAGCCCAAGTCTATCCGGCGCACCTGTTTTGCGGAAAATGCTGGCAAGTTGAGATTTAACCGTTTCGCGGCCCTTGCCCAAATGATCGGCAATGTCGTTATTGCTTAATCCGCGCAGGACCGCATCGAAAACATCCGCCTCGGTTGCGGTCAAATTATAATGTTGGCGCATCAAGCCAACATTCAAATCCGTATACCAGAACGGATCAACAACCGTGACCAGTACACCGGAAAACTGCCCGCCAAAGGCCCCACGACTTTCGTGTAACGGTGACAGATCAAGCAAATAAGCACTGTTTTCATTAATACGGCTATCAAGGCGCAGACTTTCTGACGTCTTGCTCAAACCTTCGCGGCGGCTCATCTTTAAAACAGCATCACGCAACACGCGTGCATCATGATCATCATGCGCCGAAAGGCTCGCCCCGGCCCCCAAGGTCAGGCAGTCGCCAGTTGAAACGATGCGATTGAATTCATCATTACCAAGAATAAGTTCAGAGCCCGCCGTCAAAATCCCCACCCCGATCCGCAACCGATCAAGCACATCAAGAAACGCACCATATCGATGGCGCAAAAGATTGACCGGCCGGTTCATTTCCAGAACCTTTGTCAGATGCGGTCCAACGAGGCGAAGCATATCGGCAGCTTCATGTGGCACAAATCGCCCATCTTCCCGGTAATGGGTGGTCAAAATGTCATATCCAGAAGGATCCTTGGACAGACACAATCCCGCCGCCTGATCACAATTAAGCGTTTGTTTAAGCCACGGATAAAACCGCGACGGCGACATATCCCCATTACAGTGTCGCATTTCATCGCCAATTGAAAATTCATACAAATCAAGCTGATGGAAATAGGCCGAACCATCATTGTCGTTCAGACCAAGGCGAAGATAATCGCCAACCATTTCTGGTGTAATCCACGTGTTGGCGTGAAACGAATAATTAGAAATTTCAGGTCGGATATTCTCGATCCGCACCAGAACAACATTCGTACTTCGCAATACCCCGGTCAGCCAATCAAGTCGTTCGCCCCACAATTCTGGTGAAATCGCCGCTTCATATAAGGAAGGGATCATTTGGTTCAGAGCGCCAAATTCTTTCTCGCTGATCGTCACGCCCGACTTCCCCTACCTTCAGTTGACCCACAAACTGATAAACCCATAAAATTCAATGGCAAAGGATTTATGCATCTTTTGAGATTTGCTGATGTATCATTTCAAGTATCGGCAAGGTTTGCCTTGGGGGACGCATGCAAAAAGATCTTCAGAATTTTCCATTTCGCGTGGTCATTCACGAAAAGCATTCCGCTCAGGTCGTGCTGGATTGGCTCGATCAGAATGTCCGAAGTGATATGTGGACCATGGGCATTCGCAATATCGAACTGCCCCGATCAGGGCAGTCCGCCCCGTTTGTCGACATGGTGATCTATTTCGCCAAACGCGATGACATGGACCTGTTTCGCGAACGCTGGGCCGGAAAAGCCCGCGAACATAAGGTCAAGCTTCATGGCTGGCGGGCAGCCCTTTATGCGATCAGGCATCCAAAAGTTGAAATGGTGGCCTATGAAAAGTCGCCGGATGTGTCGCCCAAAACAACAAAATCAAAACCCTGATCAAAGAAAAGCCCCGCGCAACCTAATGCACGGGGCTTCGTCATTTAGCCGATCCGGATGGATCGAAAATCTGACTTATTTCGGCAGTTCTGCGTCGATGCCCTGGATGTACCAGTCCATGCCCAGAAGCATACCGTCATCAGCAATTTCGCCTTCTTTGATGCGCAATTCGCCTGCCTGATCATAGATCGGGCCGGTGAACGGGTGGAATGCACCAGAAGAAATTTTGGCAGCAGTTTCTTCTGCCAATGCTTTTACGTCGTCAGGCATGTTGGTGTAAGGTGCCATTTCAACCATGCCGCTATCAATACCACCCCAGACGTCTTGCGACTCCCAGGTGCCATCAACGACAGCTTTGGCACGCTCGACATAGTATTTGTCCCAGTTATCAACAATCGCCGTCAGCTGTGCTTTCGGTGCGAATTTGATCATGTCAGAAGCCTGACCGAAACCAAGAACGCCACGGTTTTCAGCAACCTGAAGCGGAGCCGGGCTATCGGTATGCTGAACCATGATGTCAGCACCCTGATCGATCAGGGCCTTGGCAGCATCGCCTTCTTTGCCCGGATCATACCAGGTGTTCGCCCAGACGATTTTAACTTTAACGTCCGGGTTAACCGACCATGCACCCATCATAAAGGAGTTGATGCCACGCACCACTTCCGGGATCGGGAAGGAACCAACATAACCGACAATGTTCGACTTGGTCATTTTACCGGCAATCACGCCAGCAACATAACGGCCTTCATAGAAACGTGCCGCATAGGTCGACAGGTTGTCGGCACGCTTGTAGCCGGTTGCATGTTCGAACTTGACGTTCGGGAACTGCTTGGCCACTTTTTCGGTCGGGTTCATATAACCGAACGACGTGGTGAAGATCAGGTTGTGGCCGGTCTGGGCCAGCTGACGGATCACACGTTCAGCATCGGCACCTTCAGGCACACTTTCGACAAAGCTGGTCGAAGCGGCATCGCCGAGTTCTGCTTCGATTGCCTGACGGCCAATGTCATGGCGATAAGACCAGCCATGATCGCCAATCGGGCCAACATAGACAAAACCGACTTTTGCGTCTTCGGCCTGGGCAGCACCCATTCCGGTTGCAAGCGCACCAACGGCTGCGACAGCAGCAATCGTACGCTTCATGAAACTTGTATTCATTCGTTAGGTCTCCCTGTTAATCAGCAGATCTGGATTTAAACTCAATCCACTACGCAATCAATGACGTGTTCACACCTGAACCAAGACTCAGTCAAACCGATCACAGTTGCGATCAATCGGCTTGTGTGAGTTTTGGTTCGGCATGAGCCTTCCTCCCGTTGGGTCGGAACATCATTTGACGTGTTCCGATCCCGCAATGGACCGTCCCTTATTGGGCCGGTCTGAACGCCTGTCCAATACAGGCAGGCGCATTCAGTCTGATCTTCGCACGGTCACTGGAAATAATCACCAGCACAATCACGGTGGCCAGATACGGCAACATCGACATGAACTGGCTTGGCACATGAATGCCCGCACTCTGTGCATGAAGCTGCATCACCGAAATCAAGCCAAACATATATGCCCCGGCCAGTAAACGGCCCGGACGCCATGTTGCAAACACCACAAGTGCAAGCGCGATCCAGCCACGCCCCGCGGTCATGTTTTCCGCCCACATCGGCGTATAGGACAGCGAAAGATACGCCCCGCCAAGACCCGCCATTGCCCCGCCGAACATGGTGGCAAGATAGCGGATTTTAATCACGGAATAGCCAATCGCATGCGCCGAATGATGGGAATCCCCAACCGCCTTAAGCACAAGCCCGGCCCGCGACCTGGTCAGGAACCAGCCAATGCCGACCACAACCGCAATCGACAGATACACCAGGAAATCCTGCCCAAACAGGATCGGCCCGATGACGGGAATGGCACTGATGCCCGGGATCGAAAGCGATGGCAGCGGATCAATCGCAAACCCGACAAAGCCGGACCCGACAAGGGCGGAGAACCCGACACCAAAGATCGTCAGGGCCAACCCGGTTGCCACCTGATTTGCCATCAGGGTCAGGGTCAAAAACGCAAAGATCAGCGACATCAACGTGCCGGCAACCACCGCGGCTGCAACACCCAGAATGGCCGAACCGCTTGAGGCTGTTACAGCAAAACCGGCAATCGCCCCAACCAGCATCATGCCTTCAACGCCAAGGTTCAAAACACCGGATTTCTCGGTAATCAATTCACCCGACGCCGCAAGCAAAAGCGGGGTCGATGCGGTAATCACCGTCAGAAAGAAAGGAACAATCCATTCCATTATGCGGTTCTCCCTTTGGCCGCGGTTGAACCGAAACGAATGCGATATTTGGTCAGAACGTCACAGGCCAGCAGGAAGAAGAGCAAAATCCCCTGGAAAAGCCCGGTCACCGCATTGGGCAACCCCAAGGTAATCTGGGCCAATTCACCCCCCAGATAGGTCAGCGCCATGATCAAACCACCAAACAAAATTCCCACCGGATGCAAGCGCCCCAAAAAGGCAACAATGATCGCGGTAAAGCCATAACCCGGTGAAATCGATGGCTGCAACTGGCCAATTGGCCCGGCCACCTCAAACAAGCCTGCCAAACCGGCAAGACCACCACCAAGTAACAGCGTGAACCACACCATGCGTTTCTGACGGAACCCGACATGGCGGGCGGCCTGCGGAGCTTTGCCGACAACGCGCAACTGGAACCCGATCACGGATTTCGATAACAACAACCACCCGGCAATCACGACGAACACGGCAACGGCAGTGCCAAGATGCACACGCGTACCGTCATAAATGATCGGCAGCAATCCGGCATCCGGGAACGGGCGCGATTCCGGGAAGTTGAACCCTTCAGGGTTCCGCCATGGACCATGCACCAGGAAGCTTAGGAACAGGGTCGCGACATAGGTCAGCATCAGGCTGGTCAGAATTTCATTGGCGTTAAAGCGCGTGCGCAGCAATGCCGGGATTGCCCCCCAAAACGCACCACCCAGTGCGCCCATGACGAACATGGCCGGCATTAAAAACATGCTTTCGCTGTCATAGAAATACAGCGCAAGACCACCGCCAAAAATCGCGCCCATGGTCAACTGGCCTTCGGCCCCGATATTCCACACATTGGCGCGGAATCCCATGGCAAGACCCACGGCAATAATCACAAGCGGCGTTGCCTTCACAAACAGCTCGGAAATGCCATAGCTGTTGCTGATCGGCAGGATAAAGAAGGTATAAAGCGCATCAAACGGGTTCTTGCCCATAAAGGCAAAAATGATCCCGCCAACGAAAAGCGTCATGAAGATTGCCAGAACCGGCGACAGATAAACCATCGCTTGGGAATGCTGGCGACGGGGTTCAAGCCTGACCAACGCGACCTCCTTGGATTTGGGTTTCGTGCGCCGGGGTCGCGTCGCCTTCAAGATCATGAAGGCCCCCCATCAACAGACCAATTTCTTCGATACTGACCTCGGCCATCGGGCGCGGTCTGGACATTTTGCCTTCCGACATCACGACAACCGAATCACAGATGGCAAAAATCTCGTCAAGGTCCTGGGAAATCACCAAAACCGCCGTACCCTTGGCCGCCAGATCAAGCAAGGCCTGATGAATGGCGCTGGCTGCACCGGCATCCACCCCCCAGGTCGGCTGGGAAATCACCAAAACACCGGGATCTTGCAGGATTTCACGACCGACGATGAATTTCTGAAGGTTGCCACCCGAAAGCGACCCGGCCTCGGCACCCGAACCGGTCGTGCGCACATCAAATGTCTTGATGATGTTATCGGCAAAACTTCTGGTCGGCACTTCGCGGATCAATCCCCGCGCGGCAAGGGCCATGCGGCGGAACGCGGTCAGGAACCCGTTTTCCGACAGGCTCATATCGGGCACAGCACCATGGCCATTGCGTTCTTCTGGCACGAACGCAGCACCAAGACGGCGGCGCCGGCGCGGGCCGAAATGGGCCACCGATGTGCCATCAATCTTGATGGTATCCGGGGCGGCTTCCTGTTCGGTTTCACCGGCAAGGGCGCGGAACAGTTCGTTCTGACCGTTCCCGGCAACACCGGCAACCCCCATGATTTCCCCTCCACGCACATCAAGATTGATGTCCTTAAGGTGGGTTCCGAACTGCTCGTCACTCAACAATGAAAGGTTGGAAACCGTCAGTCTCACATCGCCAAAATCGCGATCCGCACCACGATCAGGGGCGGTCAATTTCTGACCGATCATCATTTCGGCCATCGATTTTGCCGTTTCTTCACGCGGGTCACAGCCCCCAACCACCTTGCCACCGCGCAGCACGGTTGCCTTTTGGCACAGCGCCTTCACTTCATGCAGCTTGTGGCTGATATACAAGATCGCACAGCCTTCATCGGCCAGACGACGCAGGGTTTCAAACAGCTTTTCAACTTCCTGCGGCGTCAGAACGGATGTCGGCTCATCTAAAATAAGCAATTTCGGGTTCTGCAACAAACAGCGGACAATCTCGATGCGCTGACGTTCGCCGACCGACAGGGTGTAAACATGGCGATCCGGATCAAGCGGCAGCCCATAGGTCTTTTCGACCTCAAGCACCTTTTGCCGCAGCACATCCATATCGCGCACGTCGTTCATCGCAAGCGCGATGTTTTCAAGAACGGTCATGGTTTCAAACAGCGAGAAATGCTGGAACACCAGACCGATACCCATTTCACGCGCATCATGCGGACTGTGGATCGTTACCGGCGCGCCCTGCCAGATCAGGTCACCCTGATCGGCCTGCAACACACCATAAATGATTTTCACAAGCGTACTTTTGCCCGCACCATTTTCCCCGAGCAACGCATGGATTTCACCCGGCTCGATCCGGAAACTGATATCGTCATTGGCCAGACAGCCCGGAAAGGCCTTGGTCACACCGCGCACTTCCAATTGCGCAGGTGCCGCCCCCTTCATCGCGTCTGCCCCGGCATCACCGGTCATTGACGTCACTGTTGCCACCCCTATTTAGCATTATAATTTGCAACCCCTTTTGCGGTTCTACCGCAGAACGGTTTGCAATCAAACGGTCTCAATATGCGATCTTGTCGGTTTTGGCATCCCATGCCGCAAATACGTCGCGGGCTTCGGGCAAATCGACATGAACAATTGGCAATGAACGATCATTCATCGGCTTTGCCACTTCATCATACAGGAACTGATCATCGAAACCGATGGCAGCAGCATCCTCGCGGCCATTGGCGTAATAGATCTTGTCAAGACGGGCCCAATAGATGGCCGAAAGGCACATCGGGCAGGGTTCGCAACTGGTATAGATTTCACACCCTGACAGCTCGAACGTGCCCAGCTTTTCGCAGGCAGCCCGAATGGCGCTGACTTCGGCATGGGCCGTCGGATCGTTGTTGGATGTCACATTGTTCCATCCTTCGGCAATCACCTCGCCATTGCGAACAATGATTGCCCCGAACGGTCCACCGCATCCTTCATCCATTTTTTGCCGCGATAAATCCACGGCACGGCGCATATGGCCTTTGGCGTCACACACTGCCAAATTCTCCTTTACGAAACCCCTGATCTGATTGCCAGATCACCTGATTGGCCGTCATTTCGCGGCCATTTATCATTAATTTTGCCTTTAAAGAAGGCATTAAGCTCATCCGACGCCGTCTGATGCGGCTTTGGTCGTTTGATTTTGTGCCATCTGTGCTTCACGCACCGACAACACTTGTGCAGCAACCGACGCTGCAATCACCACCGGCTGTTTTCCGGTAATGCCTTGAATTCCAATCGGGCATGTCAAACGACCGATCTCGGCCGCCCCCAACCCCCGATCAGAAAGCCTTCTGACGAACCGTGCGCGTTTGGTTTGGCTGCCAATCATGCCAACAAAACCAAGATCACCGCGCATCAATGCTGCCCGGCAGATATCAAAATCAAGCGCATGGTTATGCGTCAGGATCAAAACATGCGCCCCTGCCGGGATATCGGCAACCTCGTCTTGTGGCTTATCACTTTGATGAATATGAAGGTTTTCACCCTTAACCCCATCCAAATAGTCATCACGCGAATCGATCAGATGCACATCAAACGGCAATGGTTCCAATGCTGCGACCAGCGCCTGACCAACATGCCCGGCCCCGAAAATCCACATCGGTGTTAATGCCTCTTCAAGGCGCAGACACAGCGTTTCCGCACCATTGATCGTAACAATACCACCGCGTTCCGTGCCAAATCCCGATGCCAACATGCCTGCCTGCAGGCTATCAGATGCAGCGATATGCAATCCCCCGGCATCGCCTGCGACAGGCAACATCACCCAGCGTCCTGATTGCGAAACCGGTTGGCATGCGATCTCGGACAAAACATCACGCAGATCAGTTTTCTGGGTCGCATCTAACAGATGAAACCCGACCTCGACCGACCCGCCGCAACATTGACCAAGCCCCGGCCCCAACGGAAAGCGCACAATTTCCGCATTGGGCAGCATCGCCGCGTCGCTCTTACCATCCATCTGTTTGGCAAAAGCGTCGACCACCCGACGTGTGACTTGATGTTCAAGATTGCCGCCGCCAATGGTGCCTGCCGTCGCATCATGGGTAATAAGCATGAAAGCGCCGACTTCGCGCGGGGTTGATCCTTTGACCGCCGCAACACTGACCATCATCACCGGATCCGGCGAAGTCAGAAGATCAATATGATGGCGCAGCGACAAGGTCATGACGCTATTCCCCTGCCACAGAAACCGGCTGATCGGGCTGTGCGATCATGCGTTTGGCGATATCGGCAACCGCATAAAGCACGGCCTCTGGCGTTGCCGGGGTTTCAAGGGTCGGGATAATTTCGTGATCGGCGACCGAGGCCACCGCATCGGCAATCGCCCGATGCACGGAAATTGCCAGCATCAAGGGGGGTTCACCAACGGCCTTGGACCGATGAATGGTTTTTTCAACGTTTCGTCCCGAAGACCAAAGATCAAGCCGGAAATCTTCCGGTCGATCCGAACAAGCCGGGATTTTATAGGTCGACGGTGCATGGGTGCGCAGGTTGCCCTTATCATCCCACCACAATTCTTCGGATGTCAGCCAGCCCATGCCCTGAATAAAGCCACCTTCGATCTGCCCAAGGTCAATCGCCGGGTTCAACGACCTGCCAACATCATGAATGATGTCGACACGGGTCACCTTATATTCGCCGGTCAGGGTATCAATCAGAACTTCCGAACAGGCCATGCCATAGGCAAAGTAATAAAATGGCCGGCCAGATGCCGCTTCGCGGTCATAATGAATTTTTGGCGTGGCGTAATAGCCGGTTGCCGACAAGGACACCCGTGCAAGATAGGCCTGCTTGATCAGATCGGCAAAGCCGACCTCTGCCTTATCCCCGACAATGATCTTTCCCGGCGTAAAGCAAACGGACGCCTCGGCCACACCGTATTTTTCAGCGGCAAATTCGATCAAACGGTTCTTGATCGTCATCGCCGCATCGCGGGCGGCCATGCCGTTCATATCCGCACCACTGGATGCGGCCGTGGCCGATGTATTTGGCACCTTGCCGGTATTGGTCGCGGTGATTTTGATCTGATCAAGATCGATCTGGAATTCTTCGGCCACAACCTGGGCAACCTTGATGAACAGGCCCTGCCCCATTTCCGTCCCGCCATGGTTCAGATGCACCGACCCATCCTGATAGACATGGATCAACGCACCGGCCTGATTAAGGAAGGTGGTGGTAAAAGAAATGCCGAACTTGACCGGGGTTAGCGACATGCCCTTTTTCAAAACCGGGCTTTGGGCATTAAAGGCCTCAATCGCGGAACGCCGTGCGCGATAATCGCTTGATTTCAGGATATCGTCGGTCAGCTCACCCAAAACGTTATCTTCGACAACCATATGGTACGGCGTCGAATTACGATCCGTCGTACCGTAATAATTGGCAATGCGCACATCCATCGGATCGCGCCCGACAGTTATTGCGATTTCATCAATGATCCGTTCAATCGCCACCATGCCCTGTGGCCCGCCAAAGCCGCGAAACGCGGTGTTGGACACAAGGTTGGTTTTACAGCGATACGATCTGATTTCGACATCGCCAAGGTAATAGGCATTGTCGGTATGAAACATCGCCCGATCACAGATCGCGGCTGACAAATCGGCTGAAAATCCGCAATTGGCGGCATATTGGATATCAAGCCCGCAAATCCTCCCGTCATCGTCAAAGCCAACATCATAATCGACAATGAAATCATGGCGTTTGCCGGTCATGACCATATCGTCATCACGGTCCAGACGGAATTTCGCCGGACGTCCGGTATTGACCGCAACGATGGCCGCCAGGGCCGCCCACTGCATCGCCTGCGTTTCCTTGCCACCAAACCCCCCACCCATGCGCCGTACTTCGACCGTCACCGCATTGGCCGGGCGGCCAAGGACATTGGCGATATTGTGCTGAACTTCGGATGGATGCTGGGTCGAACAATGCAGGAAAACATCACCGTCCTCGCCCGGAATGGCAAAGCTGATCTGCCCTTCAAGGTAAAAGTGATCCTGCCCGCCAATATCCATCCGTCCCGAATGGCGGTGCTTGGCGCGGGCCAAGGCAGACTTGGCATCGCCCTGCTTCATCACATGTGGCGGGGCGACAAATTGCTGTTTTTCAAGTGCTTCCTGGGTCGACAGGATCGCTGGCAATTCTTCATATTCAATGTCGGCCAGCTTGGCAGCGGCCCTTGCCTGTGCGCGGGTTTCCGCCGCGACACAAAAGACCGGCTGACCATAAAACTGCACCAGCCCATCGGGCAAAACCGGCTCGTCATGGGTATGGGCCGGGGATACATCATTCACACCGGGAATATCATCGGCTGTCAGAACGCAGACAACACCCGGTGCGGAACGGACCTTCGACAGGTCCATTTTCTTGATCTTGCCATGCGCGATGGTGGCCGCACCCGGTGCCAGATGCAATGTGCCAAACGGCTCCATAATGTCATCGATATAGATCGCTTCGCCCGAAACATGTTTCGGACCACTGTCATGTTTCGAGGACGACCGGACACCGCCCGACAAACCCTTTGTCGGAGCAATTTCATCATCAAACGCTGCTTTTACAGTCTGATCAGACATAAGCCGCCTCCTTGCCCACCAGACGGGTGGCAACTTCCGGCGCGGTTGTTTCGATAAACAGTTTGGTCAAAAGGTTCTGGGCAACCAGCATGCGGTATTCTTTCGATGCCCGCATGTCACTCATCGGGGCGAAATCCTGCGCAAGGGCGCGCTGGGCTGCCCCCAATGTGGTTTCATTCCAGTCCTGTCCGATCACGGCCGTCTCGCATTTTTTCGCCCGCATCGGCGTTCCGGCCATGCCGCCAAACGCCGCCCGGAATTCCGTGACCTTGCCATTTTCAACCTGAAGGGCAAAGGCACCAAGAACGGCGGTGATATCCTGATCAAACCGTTTGGAAATCTTGTATGCCTTAAACGCCAATCCCTTGGCCGGTTTGGGCACAATGACACTTTCAACAAACTCGCCCTTATGGCGGTCCTGTTTGCCATAAGTGATAAAGAAATCTTCCAGCGGCACTTCGCGCCGGATATCGCCCATGCGCAGGACAATCTTTGCCCCCAGCGCAATCAAGGCCGGTGGTGTGTCACCAATCGGCGATCCATTGGCAATATTACCGCCCACGGTTCCGGCATTGCGGATTTGGCGCGATCCGATGCGGCGAACCAGTTCACCAACATCCGCTGCAACGCGGCCCAGTGCATCATGCGCGCGGCTATAGGTCACACCGGCCCCGATAATCAGGGCATCATCGGTTTCCGTAACCGATTTCAAATCCGCTACATCACCAATATAAATGATCGGATCCAGACGTTTGAGCATCTTGGTCACCCAAAGCCCGACATCGGTGCCACCGGCCAGCACCGTCGCATCCGGATGGGCAACAAAAAGGGCGGCCAATTCATCAGAAGTGCGCGGCGCATAATAGCGGCCAGCAGCATGTTCAATCGCCAATGGCTTGGCCCCGTCAACCATCGCGGTCAAACGGGCGGCAACATCAGAACGGCGTTTTTGTTCAATCGCGTCATTGGCCGCAACCCCGCCTGCTTTGCGCGCTGCTTCAATGATCGGGCCATAGCCGGTACAGCGGCAAAGATTCCCCGCCAGCGCATCATTGATCGCACCCCGGTCATCTTCCCCACCATCAAGCCAAAGCTGATACAGGCTCATGACGAACCCCGGTGTACAGAACCCGCATTGCGACCCATGGGTTTCAACCATCGCCTGCTGCACCGGGTGCAAGCTGCCGTCTCTGGATTTAAGATGTTCGACGGTCAAAAGCTGTTTGCCATCAAGGGTCGGGACAAACTGAATGCAGGCATTGACCGTGCGATAACCCATCCCGCCAGTGTCGTTAGGTTCGCCCAACACAACCGTACAGGCCCCGCAATCGCCTTCGGCGCAGCCTTCCTTGGTGCCCGATTTGCGTTCTTCAAGACGCAGGTAATCAAGCACCGTCATCTGCGGATCAACATCCCGCAGGCTGCGTTCTTCGTCACCCAGAAGGAAACGGATGTCATTGCGGAAAGAACCTGTTGCGTTCGCCATGATGCCCTCAGCTTCCGCGATAGGTGGAATAGCCAAATGGCGACAGCAAAAGCGGCACATGATAATGCGCCTGACCATCGGAAATCCCGAAGCGGATCACCACCTGATCAAGGAATTTTGGCTCGGGAAGTTTTTCCCCGATCGCATCGAAATAGGCCCCTGCATGAAACACAAGCTGGTATTCGCCTGGCTTGAAGGATGCCCCGTCAAGCATCGGCGTTTCGGTTCGACCATCGGCATTGGTTACGGCTTCGGCGACCAGATCATCATGACCATTGCCAAACCGATGCAGTTCGATACGGATGCCAGCAGCCGGACAGCCTTTTGCCGTATCCAATACATGGGTAGTTAGTCGGCCCATGCCGGGTCTCCTCTCTCGATACAGGGTTTGAACCCTTATAATTCGGTGGTCGGTCGCTTCTCCCGTGTTCGACATTCTTATTTGGGCGGACCCGTTGGTTTTGTGTCGAACTTATAGCGTCTCGAAGGGTCGCATTAGGACCCACCCTCGGGAAAGAGGGGATAAAGTGAAACTATATCAATAATTCTTTGAAAAACGAACAGCTTCGTTTCAGGCACTATAATCGCGAACAGTGGCAAAAAGCCTTGAAAGACCGCGTAAAACGTGGCCCAAATCAATTTCCGTCCAGGAACATTATCAAAACAGTCTTGATAGTGCGGCACTTATCGGGTCCAGCATGCTTGGTTTCGTCCTTGCTGCGCTGTGACCTATGGTTAATTGTAACCTGATAGGATGCTACACCAAACGTTCCGGACGACAAAGCCGGGCATGACGATCAGAACTCATTATTTTAAATGGAACGGGTTCTGACCCTAAAGAATTCAGGAGAAGGCACTGATGAACGACCAGACTTATGCGCGTGATTTGATCGGCTATGGCGATACGCCGCCACAGGCCAACTGGCCCAACAAGGCCCGCGTGGCGGTTCAGTTCGTCCTGAATTACGAGGAAGGCGGTGAAAACTGCGTTCTGCACGGGGATAAGGCATCCGAAGCATTTCTCTCGGAAATCGTCGGTGCGGATATGCGCGAAGGTGTCCGCCATATGAGCATGGAGTCGATTTACGAATATGGCTCGCGCGTTGGCGTGTGGCGTATCCTGAACCTGTTCCGCGAACGCCAGATCCCGATCACGATTTTTGCCGTTGCCATGGCGCTGGCCCGCCATCCCAAAGTTGGCGAAGTCGCGATGAAGGACGGTCACGAAATTTGTTCGCACGGATATCGCTGGATCGACTATCAATACATGCCCGAAGATCAGGAACGCGAACATCTTCACAAGGCCATCGACATCATCAAAAATGTCACCGGTGAACGCCCGCTGGGCTGGTACACCGGCCGGACAAGCCCCAACACAAGGCGCCTTGTCGCCGAAGAAGGCGGGTTCTTGTATGATGCCGATGATTACAGCGACGAATTACCGTTCTGGAGCACCCAGACCGAAAAACCGCACCTGATCGTGCCTTATACCCTTGATGCCAATGACATGCGCTTTGCCGCCATTCAGGGCTTCAATTCCGGCGAACAGTATTTCCAGTATCTCAAAGACAGCTTCGACACATTGTACGAAGAAGGTGCCCAAACTCCGCGCATGATGTCTTTGGGGCTTCATTGCCGACTGGTTGGCCGTCCGGGCCGTTTCGCCGCCCTTAAACGCTTTGTCGATTATGTACAAAGCCACGACAATGTCTGGTTCGCCCGCCGGATCGATATCGCACGCCACTGGCGCGAACATCATCCCTTTGGCGGTTGAGAACCGACACCAGAAACCAAGGT
Source organism: Thalassospira sp. (assembly GCF_040218635.1). Lineage (GTDB taxonomy): Bacteria > Pseudomonadota > Alphaproteobacteria > Rhodospirillales > Thalassospiraceae > Thalassospira. Next base: position 72,195 of record NZ_JAVJRB010000009.1, on the reverse strand, counting down.
AACCATGACAGAAACCACAGAATCCCTTTTTATCACCCGCCCGCCAAACACCTTGGCCGAAAGCGCCTTTGTCTCGCTTTATGGCTGGGTGTATGAGCATTCGCCGTGGGTCGCCCATAAGCTTTACGCGCGCGGCATCACCAAATCACTGCACAGCCCGGCTGCCCTTGCCGATGCCATGGCCGCCGTGGTCAATGGCGCAGTGGATGATGACAAACTCTCTCTGCTCCGCGCGCACCCGGATCTGGCGGGCAAGCTTGCCCTTGCCGATCTGACGGCATCTTCGCAGGACGAACAAAAGGGTGCAGGTCTTGACCAATGCAGCCCGGAAGAACTCGCCCGCTTTACCGAGCTTAATGACCTCTATAAACAGAAATTCGGCTTTCCGTTTATCTTTGCCGTCAAAGGGTTTAATCGGGCTGATATTCTCGAAGCGTTCGAGCGTCGGGTAAAAAACGATCCCGAAGCCGAATTTAACGAAGCCATCCATCAGGTTCACCGCATCGCCAAATTGCGGCTTGAGGCCCTTTAACACGCGATTGCGCAAACCACGCCTTATAACCGAATAAAAAACGATCATTTCAGGATTACATGACCATGAGCCATCAGGAAAATCACGACGCGCCGGAATTTACACGGCGTTTTGTCAATCTGGCCGACGAACGTCTGGGCGCAGTAGCCATTTTTGCGACCGATGATTTCTTTGCCGATAAACAACGCATGCTCCAGACAGCAGATGCGGTGTTTTATCCTGATCGCTATGACGATAACGGCAAATGGATGGATGGCTGGGAAAGCCGACGCAAACGTGTTGAAGGCCATGACTACTGTGTTGTCCGCCTTGCGACATCGTGCCGCATTTTTGGCGTTGATATCGACACCAGCCACTTTACCGGCAATTTCCCGCCTGCAGGGTCGCTCGAAGGCTGCTATTGCCCGGATGGTGATCCGCTTGATAATGCCAAATGGGATGAAATCGTCGCCCCGATGGGTCTGGGCGCAAGCGCACATCATTATGCCGATGTCACCTCGGATGCCATTTATACCCATGTCCGCCTGCACATCTATCCCGATGGCGGCGTTGCACGGTTGCGTGTCTATGGTCGTCCGAACCGCGACTGGACCGACATGGCCACCCGCGGCGAACAGGTTGATCTGGCATCGATGATGAATGGCGGGGTTGTTGTCGGCTGGTCTGATTCCCATTACGGCAACCCGAATGCCATTCTGGCACCGGGTCGCGGGGTTAATATGGGCGATGGCTGGGAAACGCGGCGCCGTCGTGAACCGGGTAATGAATGGCTGATCATTGAACTTGGCAATCCGGGCGAGATCGAAAAAATCATCGTTGATACCTGCCATTTCAAGGGCAACTATCCCGACCGCGTTTCCATTCAGGGGGCCTATGTTGACGGCGAAAAGGACAAGTCCCTGACCGCACGGTCGATGTTCTGGTCAACCATCTTGCCCGAAAGCAAAATGCAGGCAGATCACATCCATGAATTTGATGCCGCTTCCCTTTCCATTAATGGTCCGGTCACGCATCTGCGTCTGAATTCGATCCCGGATGGCGGCATCAGCCGTCTGCGCATTCTTGGCAAACCAGCCACCAAATAAAGGAACGGACTGGTATGAAGCTTTCGGTCGAACACCTGACCCCGGATGCCTTCGCCCCGTTTGGCGAAGTGATTTCGATTGCCACGGCGCGTGACAGCTATCCGATCAATCTGGGCACCACCACCCGGTTCCACGACATTTCACGTGTCGATGTTGCCGATGGTGATGGTGCGCCGATCATCAGCATCTTTCGCGGCACACCCCGGCCAAAGCCGATTGAAATCAAAATGATGGAACGCCATCCCTTGGGATCACAGGCGTTTATGCCGCTCTCGGCCCAAAGGTTCCTGATCGTGGTCGCTGCGGGCACCGATACGCCCAAACCCGAAGACCTCCGCGCCTTTCTGTCTGATGGCACCCAAGGTGTGACCTATGCCAAAAACGTCTGGCACCATCCGCTTCTGGTTTTGGAAGAAGACAGCGATTTTCTGATCGTGGATCGATCCGGCCCCGGTGAGAATCTCAATGAAATCGACCTGCCACTGGTCGATGGTGAAGTCATCACCCTTGATTGGGCCTGAGCCGGATCACCGTCTTTCGACGGCGACACGTCCTTGAAAAGCAAAAGGAGCGGGCAAAATGCCCGCTCTTTTTTCGTACAGGCGATCAGTTGATTTGCGACAGCAGATCGGGGTTCGTCACAAGGTTTCGCACCCCGTGGGCATGATCTTCGTCGAACGGATTGTCTTTTAGCCATGCATCGACCGACAGGATGTTGAGCTTAACGACCTCCGGCCGCACGCTCCAGGTCACCTGAAACGGCGATCCTTTTTCGTTATATCCCGGTCCCGTGGTCGAGCCGGCATACATCACCGGATCGCCCAGATTGGCTGGCAGGTTGGGAACCTGATTAAGGCCATTGATCTGTTTGATTTCTGCCATGTCGGTGAAATCAGCCCCGCCCTCAGATACAAGCACCGCGACAACCGCTTCAACGCGAAGCTGCGGATTGCCGGTCGCATCGCTAAGGCACGTCCCAAGACCATTGCCAAGGGTCGCTTGCGCGCTTGAATGCACGAAATGAATTTCGATGGTATCGCCCGGCTCAAGATCGCCATGTTCGCCCGCGCCAATCGCCATGCCAACCGGCGCACGTTCAGCGTCCGTCAGTTCACCATCATACTTAAAACCGGTGCCATATCCGTGACCATCACCGTTCCCGGCAAAGGTTGTGAACTGACCGCCTTTATGTTCGGCATTCTCATGAAAATGAATGTCACAAAGCGCCATGTTGCTTGCGGCTGGCGCCATACTAAACGAACGATGGTTGGCACCACCAAGCGCATTGATGTCACGCGGCGACTGCGGACCATACCCCATGCCATCCGTGGCAACCGCTAAGGCCGCGCGCTGCTGGGCAATGATCTCGTCGGAAACCGCATGGGTCTCAGATGCGGCAAAAGCAGCAGAAGAAACAAGCGCAACCGTAACGCTTGCCCACAAGAACGTCTTAAGCATCTTCTTTCTCCAGAAAATAACGGAAACAGGCAAGGTCTTCAGTCTGGCTTGAGCGGCCTAGTGTCTTGATGGACCAACCAACCCGAAATCACGTAGGCAATTATGCAAATCATCGCTGTTACCCGCGACATATTCTGCACCAGCATCCCGCAGGATACCATAATCCTCTAAACTTCGATGCGCCCCACCCAAAAACCCGACGGATCGCATGCCCGCGGCCCGGGCTGCAATGATCCCCGATGGGCTATCTTCGATCACAAGGCATTGCGCTGCTTGCCAACCTGATTGCGCCGCCGCAAACAGGAAAACATCCGGTGCCGGTTTGCCACGTGCAACCTGTTCCGCCGAAAAGATCCGCCCGTCAAAGAAATCCGCCAACCCCGTCAGGGCAAGACATTGATCAAGCCGGGCAAGATCACTTCCCGATGCCAAAGCAATCGGAACGGTCAGCCGCGTTAGAAGATCACGCATTCCCGGAATGGCGCGCAGTTCGGTTTCAAAGGTTCTGCTCAGTTCCGCTTCGCACCGTTCCTGATAGCGTTTTGGATCAATCTCTGTCCCAAACCGTTCATTCAGGGCCGCCACCATCTCGCCATAGGTGACACCACCAAATTCCCGCGCAAGATCACCTGCCGTTATCGTCACGCCATTCTCTGGCAACATCTTCTCATCAACTGCAAAGGACAGAATTTCGCTGTCGATCAGAACGCCGTCGCAGTCAAATATGATGTTTGAGATCATTGCGCAGGGGCTTGTTGTCCCGTCCCCGCCCCGGCATTCAGATCAAGGGCCAGAAGCCGTTTCTGAATGGTCTGGGAAAGCACCGGACCGGCCCCCGCCTGAAGGGCACGTTGATAGGCCGCGCGCGCCATATCGGTTTTGCCCATTGCCAAGGCATTATCGGCAAAATGCGCGATATGCTCGGCCGTTGGCATCACCTTGTTGGCGCGGACAAACACGTCTTCTGCTTCCTGATATCGGCCTTGTCGGTACAGTATCAAGCCATAGGTATCAAGCGCACCACCGTCATCCGGGGCCACTTGAAGGGCTTGCTTGGACAAACGTTCGGCTTCTCCCAGATTTTCACCGCGCACCGCATAATGATAGGCCAGCCAATTGGCCGCCCCCATATTCCCCTGCCCGGCCGCCTGATAGGCCTCTGCCGTTAGGGTATCGCGGTACGATGAAATGACCGCTTCAATCGCCGCCTGATCCAACCCGTCCACCCATGTCAGACCAACCCGAACGGCTTTACAGCCTTGGGCATTGCTTTGCTGGCACATGGTAACGGCTTCTTCCACCGCGCCAAGAACGGTTGCCGATGGCCCGGCGGCATATTCCTTGCCGGCATCATCACGGGCAAGTGCCTTGAAATCAATCATCGCCCGATAGCGATCATCAAGTTTCGCCTCGGTCGGGGCGGCAAACATATCTTGTGGTTCCCAGTTCGAACTGGTGTCGCCACAGGCGTTAAGACCAAGGATCAGGCCCAAGCCCAGCAATAAGCGTAAGGAAGAGGTCGAAAAAGAGCGAGGTGACGACAAGGCGATCATTCCCGATTTTGGTGAAGAGAACCGACAACCATCTTAACCGCTTACGGTAAGACAGACATTAACAAACAACCACAATCGCACACCCATGCCTTGACAGCAGTGCTACTGAGTAGCACTTTAGACAGGAAAGGAGAACGATCATGACCGTCAAGTCATCCATCTCTTTAACTGACAACCAGAACGCCTTTGCCCGCGAACTGGTGGAACAGGGAAAGTACCCCAGCGTCAGTGCCGTCCTGCAGCAGGGTTTGGAATTGCTTCGCCACAAGTCCGAACTCGAAAATCTTGAAACCGAAGCTTTGCGCGACATCATAACAGCCCGCCGCAATGGTCAATTCATTACAGGGTCGGCAATGAAAGACCGCATTTCTGCCATCGCAGAAAAAAAGCGCCGCACCCATGGCCTATGAGATTACCTATGCAGCAGATGCAGAGCGTGACTTTAACCTGATTTTCGATTTTCTCGTTGAAAGCTATATCGGGTTTGGCGAAGATATTGACAGCGCCATATCCCACGCCCAAGAACGCCTTTTCTCCATCCAGAAAGACATCGAAAAGCTTGGCAATACCCCGTATTGCGGGACGCTGCATAACGACATTTTGCCAAACTTGCGCCATGTCACCCTGGGTCAGGCGATCATTTGGTTCGACGTGATCGAGGAGCCGAAAAATGTCAGAATACTTGCTGTCTTCTTCGGTGGGCAGGACCATTTCCGGCACATGCTGACACGGCTTTTGTCCTAATCTCCAAAAACTCCCGACCCAAGAACGAAAAAGCCGCCGGGATCAAATGATCACCGACGGCTTTAACATGCTGGCGCAAAACGCCAATATCAGGGCAACACAGCCCGCACTTTACGCGCGGCGTTCTGCAATCATCTTTTTGATTTCAGTAATCGCCAAGGCCGGGTTCAGGCCTTTCGGGCAGGTGTTGGTGCAGTTCATGATCGTGTGGCAACGATACAGACGGAACGGATCTTCAAGTGCGTCAAGACGTTCACCGGTATATTCGTCACGCGAATCCGCCAACCAACGATAAGCCTGCAGCAAAACAGCCGGGCCAAGATAACGGTCCGAGTTCCACCAATAAGACGGGCACGCGGTCGAGCAGGAGAAGCACAAAATGCATTCCCACAAACCGTCAAGCTGCGCACGTTCTTCACGCGACTGCAGACGTTCGCTATCGGGCGGAGCCGGGCTATCGGCTTTAAGCCATGGCTCGATCGAAGCAAGCTGGGCATAAGGTTGCGACAGGTCCGGCACCAGATCCTTGACCACCGGCATATGCGGCAGCGGATAGATTTTGACCTCGCCCTTGATGTCATCAATCGGCTTAAGACACGCAAGCGTGTTACGGCCATCAATATTCATCGCGCACGACCCGCAAATGCCTTCACGGCATGAACGGCGGAACGTCAAAGTCGCATCGATCTCGTTTTTAATCTTGATCAGCGCGTCAAGCACCATCGGACCACACTTATCTAGATCGATATCATAAGTGTCGGTACGCGGGTTATCACCGCTATCAGGATCAAAACGATAGATCTTGAAGCTACGTGTGTTCTTCGCGTCAGCCGGAGCAGAGAACGACTTGCCCTCTTTTACGACCGAATTGGCGGGAAGATTGAATTCTACCATCTCTCAAATCCTCTCTTGCCGCGCCTTAATAGACGCGCTCTTTCGGCTCGATGTATGACACTTCATCGGTAAGGGTGAAGTTGTTAACCGGACGGTATGTCAGATCAACAGCATAACCCTTGGTGTCATCCACTTTGGCAATGGTGTGCTTCATCCAGACTTCGTCATCACGTTTCGGGTAATCTTCGTGGGCATGTGCACCACGGGATTCCTGACGCGCTTCTGCCGAATTCATCGTCGCTGCGGCACAGGTCATAAGGTTCTCAAGTTCGAGAGTCTCGACCAGATCCGAGTTCCAGATCAGCGAGCGATCCGAAACACCGACGTCCGGAAGGGTCTTGGCGGTTTCGGAAAGCTTGTCTTTGCCTTCTTTAAGGATCTCCGCGGTACGGAACACGCCGCAGTTACCCTGCATAACGCGCTGCATTTCCAGACGGATATCGGCCGTCGGACGCGAACCCTTGGCCCAGCGCAGACGATCAAAGCGTGCAATCGCTTCTTCGCCATCCGTGCCTTTGAGTTCCTTAAAGGATGATTTCGGATCAACCACTTCGGCTGCATGCATGCCACATGCACGACCAAACACAACCAGATCAAGCAACGAGTTGGTGCCAAGGCGGTTTGCACCATGGACCGACACACAGGCTGCTTCACCAGCCGCCATCAGGCCCTTAACAATTGCGTTCGGGTCTTTGGCGGTCGGGCGCAGAACTTCGCCCTTATAGTTGGTCGGAATGCCGCCCATGTTGTAATGGACCGTTGGCAGAACCGGGATCGGTTCTTTGGTCGCATCAACACCGGCAAAGATTTTTGCGGTTTCGGTAATACCCGGCAGACGTTCCCACAACACTTCCGAACCAAGATGTTCAAGATGCAAATGGATATATTCGCCGTGTTCGCCAACACCACGACCGTCACGGATTTCCTGTGCCATACCACGCGACACAACGTCACGCGATGCAAGGTCCTTAACAGTCGGTGCGTAACGTTCCATGAAACGTTCGCCTTCGGAGTTGGTCAGATAGCCACCTTCACCGCGTGCTCCCTCGGTGATCAGGCAACCTGAACCGTAAATGCCGGTCGGGTGGAACTGCACAAATTCCATATCCTGCAGACCAAGACCCGCACGGGCAACCATGCCATGACCGTCACCGGTACAGGTATGAGCCGAGGTGCAGCTAAAGAATGCACGGCCATAACCGCCAGATGCCAGAATGACCATCTTCGCATTGAAACGGTGCAGCTCGCCGGTATCAAGATCCCAGGCAACCAGACCTTTGCACGAACCGTCTTCGTCCATGATCAGATCAAGGGCGATATATTCGACAAAGAATTCCGCTTTGTGCTTCAGGCACTGCTGATACAGGGTGTGCAGCATTGCGTGACCGGTACGGTCAGCCGCGGCACAGGCACGTTCTACCGGTGCTTTACCGTGATCACGGGTGTGACCACCGAACGGACGCTGATAGATTTTGCCATCTTCGGTGCGCGAGAACGGCATGCCGTAATGTTCAAGTTCATGAACCGCCGGAACGGCGTTACGGCACATATATTCAATCGCGTCCTGATCGCCAAGCCAGTCAGACCCTTTGACGGTGTCATACATATGCCACTGCCAGTGATCCTCGGACATATTGCCAAGCGATGCACCGATACCGCCCTGGGCAGCAACGGTGTGCGAACGGGTCGGGAAGACCTTGGTGATACAGGCTGTTTTCAGGCCGGCTTCAACCGTCCCAAGTGTCGCGCGAAGACCGGCACCACCTGCACCCATAACAACAACGTCGTAGTTATGGTCGATAATTTTATATGATTCACTCATTGGCTCAGGCTCCGGCAAAAACGATACGCAGGACTGATACGATGGCTGCTACGGACAGGAATGCCGCAACGGCCTTGATCAGCATCAGCGAGATCACTTCTGCTTTACGGTTATGCACATAATCTTCGATCACGACTTGCAGACCATGCGTGACATGCACGGCAACGCTGACGATCATCAGGATCATCATGGTCGAATGGAAGTACGAGCTCAACCAGGCCTGCACGGCGTCATAATCAGCCGTATGCCCAGCAAGAATCGAAATTATGAACCAGATGCCGAGCGGAAGGTTGGCCATCGCGGTAACGCGCTGGGTCCACCAGTGCGACGAGCCACTTTTGGCAGAACCGAGGCCACGGACACGGCCCAGATCGGATTGCATCTTCATGACAAGTTTGTCCCCTCTTGCCCGGCCTTAAGCCAGACCGATGATCCAGGTGATGATGGTCAGCACAACTGCCGCGCCAAGGACGATTGGGTTGCCTTTGGCAGCACCCTCATTCGACAGGCCGCGACCAGTATCCCAGACAAGGTGCCGGATACCGTTGCAAGCGTGGTAATAAAATGCCGCTGTCCAACCGAACAGCAACAACAGACCAAACCACGAGGTGAAAAATGCGTGATAACCATTAAAGGCTTCACGACCAGCGCCGGCTCCAATAAGCCAGGACGCCAGAAATACGAAACCAATGGCAAGGCCGACACCCATCGCGCGGAAAGTGATGGACATCATTGCCGTCATCGGAAGCCGGTACACCTGCAAGTGCGGAGACAGCGGCCGATTGGCTTTGCTCATAGCGGAATTGCCTCTTCTCAAAGTAGCTGGCGGGAAAGCAGGGTTTATTTACCCATGCAGCGGGTTTGAGTCAATCTGAACCCCTTTGAAAACCAAAGAAATCAGTGACAAAACTCCGTTTTTGCCTCCGTTTAACTACGTAGGTTGACCTCTCAGACACCGTAAACACCCTGCGGGAAGGGCTTATTCAAAGACACATGCGAGCGTTCTTTGAATGCGCATACGACGTAACGTGGATTTAGCAATTGCACAATTAGACCTTCATACGCAAGAAAACTGCCCATTGATCAGGTCTATTTTATTGCAAACACATATGGATGCACGACCAACTGATCAAGATCATCAGGCCATGCTGCGTGAAATTAGCGCCAAGCATCCAAAGGAACCGTTAAACGCAAGGCACTTAATATCCCGGTATTTCGCGGTTTCCCCTTCAATTAGCGTGGAATCAAAACCGTATAATCAAAATCAAGCAATACATCAGAATGGTATTTTCCATCCTCGGTCCGCAGCGGAAAATCGCTGGCCTGACGATCACGCACTGCAACAAGCCGCAGACGCAGCGCGCCAAGATCACGCCGCCCCGGCACGTCAAACTTCCCGAGAATTTCCGACCAGGCAAAAATCGTATCCCCGGCAAAGGCCGGATTGACGTGGGTTCCGGCATTGATTGCGGCAATCCGGAATGCATTGCCAAGCCCGTTAAACGACAATGCCCGGACCAGTGAAATGATATGGCCGCCATAAATCAGGCGTTTGCCAAACCGCCCACCATTGGCCGCGATCTGATCGAAGTGGACCTTGGCGGTGTTTTGATAGAGTCGCGTGGCAATCTGATGTTCGGATTCTTCCAGCGTCATGCCATCGATATGATCGATTTTCTCGCCAACAAAATAGTCATCCCAGCGATGTGGCGATCCGGACAATTCGGTATCATAGGCCGACACATCCAGCCCGACGGGAATTTGAAATGCTTCGGGTGCGACAACACCGGGCAATTCGGGCAAAACGGGTTCCGGGGCCGGGGCACTTTCATCGCGTTTGCGCACCATGACCCAGCGATTGTAATCGAGCACCATCTCGCCGCGCTGATTGCGCCCGACGGAATTAACGTAAACAACCCCGGTCTTGCCGTTGGAATTTTCCTTGATCCCGGTCACGGTTGAAACCGAACTGACCGTATCACCGGGATAGACCGGAACACCAAACACGCCACCAGCATAGCCAAGATTGGCCACCGCGTTTAGCGACACATCGGGAACGGTTTTGCCAAACACCATGTGGAACGCCAAAAGATCATCTACCGGCGCAGACCGAAAACCGATTGACTGGGCAAACTCGTCAGATGACTGCACGGCAAAGCGCGGACCATAAAGCCCGGTGTAAAGCGCTACATCGCCGCTTGTGATTGTCCGCGGTGTGGCGTGGCGGATTTCCTGTCCGATCTGGAAATCTTCAAAATAATTGCCCGGATTGGTCTTTGACATTCGATTGCCTCCCCTGAAAGGCCGGAATTTCTATGTAATGCCGATGCGCGCCGTTCTGGCTGTCTTGAATGCAGCCATTTATGACCCGGCGCGAACCGTTTTATCTGAGTGCAGGCAGGCCTGTCAGGCAGCGTCCATTTCCGTAATCAGATCGGCCATCGCGACCAGCTTTTTGGCCGAAACCACATGCAGATTTTCAATCAATTTGCCATCGACCACGACAACGCCTTTGCCCTCTGCAGAAGCGTCAGCGTGGGCGGCAGTGATTTTACGCGCCCAGTCGATCTCGGCTTGGGCCGGGGCAAAGGCCGCATTGGCTGCGGCAATGGTTTTGGGATGAATAAGCGTCTTGCCATCAAATCCCAATTCACGCCCCTGTTTGCAGGATGCGTCAAACCCGGCATCGTCCGACAGATCAAGATGAACCCCGTCAAGGATCGCCAAGCCATACGCCCGTGCCGCCAACAGGCACAAACCAAGACTGGTGATCATGGGCAAACGGTCCGGCGTATGGGCGCAATTCAAATCCTTGGCCAGATCAGACGTCCCCATGACGAACCCGCCCAATCGCGGATGGGCACCGGCAATTTCCTTGGCATTCAACATCGCAAGAGGGGTTTCCATCATGCACCAGATGGTCATGCCATCATGGGCCCCTTCGGCCTCCATGATCGCGGCCACTTGGCGGACGGTATCGGCACTTTCGACCTTGGGCAGCAAGATGGCATCGGCAGACGTTTTGGCCGCAGCCACAATGTCGGCATATCCCCACGGCGTATTCAGCCCATTGGTTCTGATCTGAATTTCGCGTTTGCCATACCCACCTTCGGCAAGGGCACTGACAATCTGCCCCCGCGCACTATCCTTGGCATCGGGTGCAACAGCATCTTCCAGATCAAGAATAAGTCCATCCGCCGGAAGGCTCCTGCCCTTTTCCAGCGCACGGGCGTTCGATCCCGGCATATACAAAACAGAACGGCGCGGACGCGGGGCAGCAGCCATCAGGATTCTCCCGTTTGATAATATTCGTACAATATTTATCTTTAATTTTTACGAAAATTACCCAAACTTGCCATGCACTGCAAGCCACTTTTTGCACTGCGGCATCAAAAATGCGCCCCGGCATTCTATCTTCTGATCCGATTTGATGTTTGTTTTTGGCAGGTTGGACCGATGAAGCTTATTCCGGCGTGCCAAACAATCCGGTCATCAGCATGCTGGTCACACTGGGCACCTCATTCAATGCCCGCCCGTTTGACAAAAACACCACCACGGCATCCTGATCGGGGAACCACGAAAATTCGGCGGAATAGCCAAAGTAAATCCCGTCATGGCCCCAGACCGGGCCCCAATCGCTTGTGCCGATCATAAGCCCGTAGCCATACGATCCTTCGCCAGTAAAGGCGGTATCGGTCGTTGCGCGTTTTAGGGCGTTTGGCCCGAGTAACACACCATTCACAAACAGGGCGCGGGCGAATTTCACCATGTCCTGCGCGGTTGAAATGATGCCACCATCGGCAAGCTGATCGCCAACGTCATAATCGGTGACATCTTCAAGCTGCCCATCGCCATTGGCATCATCAAATCCCCGCGCCAAAAGATCCGGACGGGGATAGCGGCCAAAGGATGTATCGGCCATTTCCGCAGGTTCAAAAATCCGGCGGTTAAATACCGCTTCGATATGGTCGCCTTCCACCGCCTCGATCATGATGCCAAGCAAAATGAAATTACTGTTCGAGGCGGCGTAACTTGTCCCTGGTTCGAAATAGGCATCCCGATCGGCAATCAGCGGCAGCAATTCAACATTGCGCCACCCATGTTGCGGATCACGCCCGACCAGCTGGAAAAAGAACTCGCCATCAAGGTAATCGGGGATGCCGGAACTGTTGCGCAAAAGATCGCGAATGGTTGCCTTATCGGCATTGGCAATGCGGCCCTGAAATTCCTTGGGCAGCCATTTTCCAATCGGATCGGAAAGATCAATCCGCTTTTCCGATGCCAGCTGCAAGGTCACAACCGCCGTCATCATCTTGCTAAGCGACCCGATATAAAACTGCCGATCAACACTCATGCCGGTATCGGGTCTTACACTGGCATAGCCACTGGCCGCGAACCGGACATCCCCCGAACCATAGCCAATCCCGACCACCCCACCGGGCAACCCCGCATGCTGGACATATTGATGCAAAAAGGTTTCAAGCGGATCAGACGGCGCTTTTTTCTGTGCCGTGCTTTGCTGCGCAGACACAGGTACAGCAATGAATGCGACGCTCATCGCAACCACTATCACTGCCAGTACCGAAAGACGCTTTATACCCAAAACCAAGGCTATCCCCGTTTTCACACCTTACGCACACGATAGTCCGGCAAAGAGTTTGCCGTCTGGTTAATCAGATGCACGGTTAATCTGACTGATCCACGCCACAAGCGCAGCCCGAAATTCGGCTGTTGGCACATTCACAACCTTCTCGCCTTGCTCTTTATAAAGCGGTGCAATCTCGCAAACCGATGACTGAATCGTAAGAACATATGCATTCATTACCAGTTTCTGATGACTGGCAAGCCCCGCGCTCACCTCATCAATATGTCCCAAGACCATCTTCGCCGCCTCAGGAACGCTTTGAATGTCGGAAACAAGGCAGGCGGCGATACGCTCATGACCTTCGTCGCCTGCTATCCTGCTTGGCCAATCAGGTTTCAACATAGTACCGCCTGCCTTTCTTAAAGTCTCATGTCTGGTCGTTAGCGAACTGGGAACGCGGTGTTGATCGTACCGTTACCCAAAAGACCGAACTGAACGTGGAAACGATTGTCCGGATCGTCCCCTTCGCAGTATGGGCCTTGTGTCGCCAAGACCGGATCGGGTCGATTCCAACCACATGTCGCCCAATGTTGCGCTCCCGCAGGACAAGCGTCGTGATTCGTTTCTGCATATAGGATGGAATTCACCACTTCTTGCCGCGAGCAGCTATCGGGGAACATCGTCGAAATCGTCTTGTGCTGGCCGTTCTTGTCAAAAGAGATGTTGTAAACCCCCATGGCATTCGCGGCCGCAGTGATTACAACATTCGCAATGCCCGCATTGGCAGGATTCACCCCACCTGGCCGGGAATGGAACCCTTTGACGTTACCATCAATTTCACCACAGAAAATGTGGTCACCATTGATGGTCGGCAAACCAGCATTCACGATGGCGCCAACAGGACATGCCACCTGTGCAGATGCCGGATTAAGCGACAGCAAAAATACTGCCCCCATCATCAGCGCCGCAGCGGCAAACATTTGAGAAAGCTTTGAAAGTGTCGTCATAAACGACCTCCTATGCTTTGTCCGATACAGTTCCTGACCGCACCGGGCGGTGCGATCATACTGCCAAGATCAGACGCAGCGTTGCAATTCATGTGAAGGCAATCCGCCCTGAATTCAACGGCAGTCAAAGCTGCGAAAATTCAAGCCCAATGCGCAGGGCAAGCACACTTGCCGGTTCAAACCGTGTCGGCACCCCGCCAACTTTCCCGCCATGCCATTGCGCCTTGGTCAGAACGAACGCCCCCAATGGCAGCGCATGACTGCCACGGAAATTGACCAATGCGCGAATTTCCTTGGGCTTGCGAATGGCTTCATCGCGCCACAGACAGTGATAGGCAAACAAAGGCGTTCCCGACCGGCGATCGAGGAAGACAAATGGCACCTCATAATGCCCCCACCGCGCATAATACAGGCTTTCCATCCCGACACTTGATGTCAGAAACTGTGTCTGGATGGCGGTTTCGGCCAATCGTGTGATGGTGGCACTGTCCGATGCCCGCCCGCCAATCAGCCCGGTGCGAAGACCGGGATGGATCAAATGGACCTTGAAGGCAACCGCGCGCTGAAACGGTTTGGCATCCTGATCGACCCGTTCAAGCCGACGGACCAGCCAAGCACTTTCAAGATATTCCAGATACCGACGCAGGGTGTTTTTGGCGATATCAAGCTCACGCGCTAATGTCTCGATCGAAAATTCCGACCCGGTATTATAGGCAAGAAGCGCGAACAAACGATGCAGGTCAGACGGGCTCGATATGCCATGTAATCCCGGCAGGTCCGAATGAAGCGATCGGTGAATGGCCCCGGCTTCGCCGTTACGGTCGTGAAAACCACCTTCATTGATGTAATCTTCAAACAGATCATTCAACTCGATCAAGCCATCTGGCACCTCGGCGGTATAGCGCCCGACATTGGGGGTTTCCGGCAAGACATCCGTGGGTGCAATGCCTTTTTGCTCAAGATATTCGGCAAAGCTAAACGGCGGTAAAAACAGGCTTTGGATATGGCCCGCACTATCCGCACTTGGTGCCAACGCACTGACCGCCACCACACGCAACATCGGATCGGCCACCAGCAATCTTGCCAAATGATCTTCCCAGTCGCGCTGATAGGAAACTTCGTCAATAAACAGCCATAACGGATGGTCCGCCGAAATACCGCGCATGGAGCGCAGCAATTTTGGCAATCGCGGCAGATCAATTTCCAGAAACAGCGGATGTTCAAGCGAGATATAGCAAACATGGCGGCGCGGCGTGTCGGCGTTCAACAGTTCCGCCACGGCTTGGCGCATCATCACGGTTTTACCAACCCCGCGCGGCCCGGTCAGAACAACCGCCTTCTGCCCGTCATGCTTTTCAAGGGCACTCCAGAAACGCTTGAAAAACGCGCGCTGCGGCAATCCTTGCACCACATCATCCGTGATCCCGTCCCACCATGGATTATCAAGCATCAATCGATGCAGAAAATCCCTTTCACCCGGATGTTCGATCATGGCAGCCATAGATGTCTTCCCCAAACGCCCCGCCCATATAGATGGGCATTTCTCCCGACTTTGCCGAGAAAACCTTTAAATTAGGTATACTGATAAACGCTATTTGGGAATTTTTCTGCAGTGAACTGCAAACAAAAGAAAAACCGGACCACAAATGCGATCCGGCTTTTCGTCGGCTATGAACATGACGGCGGCTTTACGTTGCTAACGCGAGGGGGGATTGGGGAAAGCAAAAACCACCGTCAATCTTTGAAACATCTTTAAAACCGGGCTGTTACGCCTTTGGACCATCCGGGTTGTTGCCGGTCTGATCGGGATCGTTTTTGGCGTCTTTTGCGTTCTTGGCATCAGAAACATCATCCTGTTTCATCTTGGCCAATTCAGATGCGACGCCGTAATCGCCAGAGGCAACAAACCCCTCCATCGAACCGGTCCGGCGTTCAAGATCGTCGAACTGATCGCGCAGGTCTTCCATCCAGGATTCTTCGTAATCAACACCCACTGTCGGGCGTTCATCATTCGCATCGGATTTGGTTTTGCTGCCAGATGCGCTGTTTGGTGCTGACCGTCGGGCCGAACCACCACGGATTTTACCGCGCAGCCCATCAAACCAGTGCGGATGATGGACATAGGCCCATGCCAACCCGAACAGCATAACCCCGACCGGGAAGCTGAAGATCAGGATCAGAATGAAGGCAACCAGAACACCTTTGCGCGGGATACCAAATGCATCTGAGATTCCCTGCGTGGTGCGCCTGATCACGCCATCACATTTCTGTCCGTCACGGTCGCGTTTTGAAAATCCGCATCCGCCACGGGCGCGTTTCTTGTGACTGCGGCCAAAACCGTCTCCGGCAGCTGCTTGCTGAGCAGTCATATCCTGTTCCTCCATTCGGCAACCTCGGCATCTAACAGGCGTTCAAGTGTTTCAACACGGGATTCAAGTCGCGCGGCCCGTTTTTTCAAACCGGCCACCGCTTCTTGTTCGCGGGCAGCCTGCGCGGGGTTTTGTGCGCGTTCTTCTGCCTTCATCCGTTTCCAGACGGTGATGTAATAAAACACCACCCAGACCGGACCGACAACGGCAACAAACACAATAAGCGGTATGGCAATCGCCCACATGGCTGACAACTTCTTCCCTCTGCAGGCTCACGCGCTAAAACACACAAACCGGTTGATTACTTATCTTTCTTCACGTCTTTCTTCACGCGGGCTTTAAGCTCCTTAAGATCATCTTCGATCCCAAGTTCCGCCTCAAGGTCTTCAAACTGATCTTCAAGGCTCTGCCCGCGGCCAAGGTCCCAGGAATCCGCACTGGCTTCAAGTTCGTCAACGCGACGTTCCATGGTTTCATAGCGCAGCAACGCATCGTCAATCTGACCGGAATGAATCTTCTCACGCATTTTGACACGCTTTTCAGCCGTCTGCATGCGGATTTCGACCGCACGTTGCTTGCCCTTGGCTTCATTCAGCTTGTTCTGAAGCTTATTAAGGTCCTCGTCAAACTTGCCAAGTGTTTCTTCTATGACTTCAAGCTCGCGCTCAAGCACAACACTTTGATCGGCCAGACGACGACGCGCCATCAACGCACCCTTGGCAAGATCATCACGGCCCTTGGACACAGCAAACTCTGCCTTGGTGTCCCATTCGACCTGACCGTCATGCAGCTTTTTAAGCTTCCGTTCGACTTCCTTTTTATCGGCAATCGCCTTGACGGCGGCGGAACGCACTTCAACCAGAGTGTCTTCCATTTCCTGGATCATCAAACGCACCATTTTTTCCGGATCTTCGGCACGATCCAAAAGCACGTTGATGTTGGCATTTACGATATCTGACAAACGCGAAAACACGCCCATTGTCTGATCTCCTTAATTAATCGGGGGACGCACAAATTCTGATCTCTCTATTTCAAAGACCGTGCCAGTTTTGAAAACCAATAAAATCAATGTCTTGAGAATTTACACCCTCACGGATTAACTTTTATCGCGACAATATTCGCGATTTTCGATATCGTTTTTCGCGATATGGACAGCTTGCAACCCATTTTGGGCGAAGACCCCGTTTTTCTGGCCGCTCTTGAGCATGTTTCACGCCTGGCACCGATTGAACGCCCGTGTCTGGTGATCGGGGAACGCGGATCGGGTAAGGAGCTGATCTCATCGCGCCTGCATTACCTCTCACGCCGCTGGGGCGGGCCGCTGGTCAAGGTCAATTGCGCGGCCTTATCGGAAACCTTGCTCGATACCGAACTGTTCGGCCATGAAGCCGGCGCCTTTACCGGGGCGTCCAAACGCCATATCGGCCGGTTCGAACGGGCCCATGGCGGCACCATCATTCTCGATGAAATCGCCACCGCCAGCCCGGTGGTGCAGGAAAAACTGCTGCGCGTTGTCGAATATGGCGAAATTGAACGTGTTGGCGGGTCCGAAGTGATCGAAGTTGATGCCCGCGTCATTGGTGTGACAAATGAAAACCTGCGCGAACTGGCCAAAACCGGGAAGTTCCGCGCCGATCTTCTCGACCGGCTTGCCTTTGACGTAATCGCCGTGCCGCCACTGCGCCAAAGATCTGATGATATCTTACCGCTTGCCGAACAGTTCGCGCTCGAAATGACCAAACGCCTGTCGCGGCAGGTCTTTGCCGGATTCACGCCAACAGCGGCCCGCCAGCTTCTCAGCCATTCCTGGCCCGGCAATGTCCGCGAGTTGCGCAATGCAGTTGAACGCAGCCTTTATCTGTCTGAAGACGACGAAGCCCCGCTTGCCCATATCGTACTCGACCCGTTCGAAGGCATCTGGACCGAAACCGACCGTAACATCGTGCCGATCACATCGGGCACACCCGAGGAACCTGCCCCCACCGGCACAACAGATTTCAAATCACAGGTTGCGGAATTTGAAATCAAACTGCTTGAAAACGCCCTGCATCAAAACGCCAACAACCAGACCGAAGCCGCCAAGACGCTTGATCTGAACTACCATCAATTCAGACGACTTTTGGAAAAACACGACCTGCTACCGGGGCGATAGGGACCATAAGCATGTATCAGCCCCGCACCCCTAACTATCGCAAGAGCGACCCGGTAATGCGCTGGAACCTGCCTGACCGCGTATTCTTTGCCAGTGGCGCCTGTCATATCCTTGCCCACGCGTTCATCGAACGCTTTGATGCCATTGGAAGCCTCACCCCGATCTGGTTCCATCCCAAAAATGGCCTTCCCGGTAATCACATTGTTGTCTCAGGCGGAGATTGGATCTTTGATTATCACGGATACAGCAATCACAAACGCTTCATGGATAATTGTTTCCGACGCGCCCGACAACGCTGGCCGGGGTGGGATGCCGACATAATACCGCTCCCACGCGATGTTCTGATATCGGAACCCAAATCCCGCGAATTTGACGGACTATAGCTCCGTGAACCGCAGCAATTCCTGCACGATGCGCTGCCGCGTGCACGACGTTTTCTGGATCGGTTTCCGTCGCCCCCAAGACGCCCCAGCCAGAGCCCTTCTTAGTGACCTCCGCCCAAGCCGACTGCCCGCCGTTTTCATGTCGCGAGCATTGCCAAGCGTTGTTTCCCGAACAGAATACTTACCGGACCACGTGCCCGATCAGATGTCCTGCCCTGCGCCGCACAGCAACCCATGATTGATTTCAGTTGCTATTCCCACAACACCATGAAAATGTGGATTAAATTTCTAATATTACCTCACAATAATGCAGGTCAAAATCAATGAGCCCCGCGATGATGAAATCTCCGACGGTCCGTCTCTGCTGCACGATCTGCGTTTTACTTGTCCCGGCTTTTCTGTTCTCCCCCTTGTTGCCGAGCACGGCACATGCGGAAGATGACTGGCTGTTCGCGCCTTATTTGCGGGCCGATCTGGGCTATTCCAGTGCGGTTAACGATAAAGCCGAATTTTTGGACCCGACTGAACGCGATTCGATCGAAATGACAAGCCATAAAGGGTCGCGCTACCAGATCGGTGCCGGGCTCAAGCTCACGGACTATCTGCGAACCGACATCACGGTATCTTATGGTAGCCGACTGTCCGCGGCAGATGACTATCGTGACGCGGATGGCATCCCGAACAAAACAGGCAATAAACTCAATAGTGGCGCCTTAGAGACGAGCAACTGGACGACGATGATGAACGTTTACGTCGATCCACTTAGCTTTGCTGGCGTCGATCTCGGTGCCTTTTCGCCCTACGTCCAAGGTGGCGTTGGCTTGGCGCGGAACAAGACGGAAAAAATGTTCTTTGTAAACGACAATGGTAGCTACACTACCGGCGACACGCATAACGATTTGGCCTGGCAGATTGGTGCTGGTCTCGGGTACGCGATTTCCGACAATTGGACGCTCGACATGTCCTACCGCTTCCTTGACATGGGCGAAGCTCGTGGTGGTGACAAATTTATTAATTCGGTGGGGACTGTGACCAGCCTGGAGGCTGCCCGATTTGACCTAAGGGCACATGAGTTCATGGTCGGCCTGCAATATCAGTTTTGATTGCGACACGGCTTGATTCTGACAAGGGGCACGTTTTGCGTGCCCCCTTTATTCTTCGTTTGCCGTCAATCGGTAAGCGCCCGTGCAATCACCATCCGCTGAATGTCCGATGTGCCTTCGTAAATCTGGCACACGCGCACATCGCGGTAAATGCGCTCGACCGGGAAGTCTTTGAGGTAGCCGTATCCGCCATGGATTTGAATGGCAGCAGAACAGACTTCTTCGGCGATTTCAGATGCGAACATCTTGGCCATGCAGGCCTCGGTCAGACACGGCTTCTGATCATCGCGCAGTTCTGCCGCGCGATGCACCAAAAGCCGCGCAGCATCGATCTTGGTTGCCATATCGGCAAGGCGGAATGCCACCGCCTGATGTTCTATGATCTTTTTCCCAAACGTTTCGCGCTCATTGGCGTAATCCTTGGCGGCTTCGAACGCCGCGCGGGCCATGCCGACCGATTGCGCGGCAATGCCGATCCGGCCACCTTCAAGATTGGCCAGCGCGATTTTATAGCCCTGGCCTTCTTCACCCAGCATATTTTCATCTGGCACCCGGCATTCAACAAAGGTGATCTGGCAGGTATCGGATGCGTTTTGACCAAGCTTTTCCTCAACCCGTGACACGACATAGCCCGGCGTGTCGGTTGGTACGATAAAGGCCGATATGCCGCGCTTGCCCGCATCCGGGTCGGTGACGGCAAAGACGATGGCAATATCGCCCTCACTGCCCGATGTGATGAATTGCTTGGACCCGTTCAGGATCCAGTGATCACCATCGCGCACCGCACGGGTGCGTAGCGCACTGGCATCTGATCCGGCCTGTGGTTCAGTCAGGCAGAACGCACCGATCTTTTCGCCCTGCGCCATGGGGACAAGGAATTTTTGTTTCTGGTCTTCTGTGCCAAATTTAAGGATCGGCATGCAACCGACCGAATTATGCACCGACATGATGGTCGATGTTGCCCCGTCACCGGCCGCAATTTCTTCGAGGGCCAGCGCATAAGCCACATGATCCATGCCCGCCCCGCCATAACTATCGGGGACCAGCATGCCCAGAAAGCCAAGCTCGCCCAGTCCGGCAATGGCTTCGGCCGGGAAGGTATGGTGAATGTCCCATTTGGCGGCATTGGGTTTGAGTTCATTTTCGGCGAACTCACGCGCGGTATCGCGCACCATAATCTGATGTTCTTCCAACCGCATGGCGGCACCTCTCCCAATTTGGGCGAAGCACCGGCCATGCGATCAGAGAACAAGCATCAAGCCGGGCTTACAGGCCCTGAACAAACTCATCTTTGGCACTGTCATATTGCCAAAGAATGCCTTCTTTCATGCCGTACCACCACCCATGCAGGTGAAGGTTGCCGGCATCGACCCGTTCCTTGATGAAAGGAAAGGTCATAAGATTATCAAGTGAGTTACGGATCGAATGGCGCGAAACCTTGTCTACATCCGGACCATGGTGCAAGCAGCATTTCGCCATGCTGACCCATTCACCAATAAAGTCACGTTCCGGCACCTTGCCCGCTTCTCCGTGCTCTACCAGTGCGGAAATGCCGCCACAGGCCGAGTGCCCCAAAATCACGATATCCTTGACCTTAAGATCACGCACCGCAAATTCAATCGCCGCCGATGTACCGTGATAATTTTCGTCCGGCTCATAAGGCGGGACAAGGTTTGCGACGTTACGCACAACAAACATCTCGCCCGGTTCGGCATTGGTCAGGATGGCCGGATCAACGCGTGAATCGGAACAGGCAATCAGAAGAACTTCCGGCTTCTGGCCCGTATTGACCAGATCCTCGACGCGTTCAGGGCGCTGTTCATAATACATCGCCTTGAAACTTTTGAACCCGGCAAGCATCCGGTCGACGGTTGGCTTTGACATTGCGCGAAATCCCCTATTCGGTCGTTATCTCTGGCGACAAAATAGGGCGAATTCACATAAGTTGGTAGCCCTGATTACAGGCTTTTTTGGAACTGATTTAAACTGGTTCACACAAGTTCAATCGCAACAGCGGTTGCTTCGCCCCCGCCAATGCAAAGTGATGCGACACCTTTGGTCCCGCCACGGGTTTTAAGCGCATGGATCAGGGTCACCAGCAAACGCGCGCCGGTTGCGCCAATCGGATGGCCCAGCGCACAGGCACCGCCATGGACATTGACCTTGCCGTGATCCAGTTCAAGATCACGGATGGCGGCCATGGCAACAACGGCAAAGGCCTCGTTAATTTCCCAAAGATCAACATCGCCAACCGACCATCCGGCCTTGGCGAGAACCTTTTTGCTGGCATCAATCGGCGCTGTGGTAAACCAGCACGGTTCCTGCGCATGGGTTGCCTGACCAACGATTTTAGCCAATGGCTTAAGACCACGTTTTTTTGCCTCGGATGCACGCATCATCACCAATGCCGCAGCCCCGTCGGAAATGGATGCAGAATGGGCGGCCGTGACCGTGCCGTCCTTGGCAAAGGCCGGACGCAGGGTTGGGATTTTTTCAGGTTTGGCTTTTGGTGGCTGTTCATCGGCATTGATGGTGACATCGCCGTTACGCGTCGCATAAGTCACCGGGGTAATTTCATCGGCAAAATGACCAGCATTCGCGGCATCCTGTGCGCGGGTCAGCGAAGTAATCGCATAGTCATCCTGTGCCTGGCGGGTAAAGCCGTATTTTTCTGCTGTTGCCTCGGCAAAGGTGCCCATGGAGCGGCCTTTTTCATAGGCATCTTCGAGACCATCAAGCGCCATATGATCATAAATCACGTCATGACCATATTTGTGGCCGCTGCGCATTTTCGGCAGCAAAAACGGCGCATTGGTCATGCTTTCCATACCGCCAACCACCATGACATCAGCCGATCCGGCGGCGAGAATATCATGGGCAAACATGACGGCCTTCATACCGGAACCACACATTTTATTGATCGTGGTTGCCCCGGCAGACCGCGGGATACCGGCATTCCATGCCGCCTGACGCGCAGGTGCCTGACCCTGACCGGCCGGCAAGACATTGCCCATGATGACTTCATCAATGTCATCGGGTGAAACACCGCCGCGCGCGAGCGCTGCCTTGATCGCGACACCGCCAAGTTCAGCGGCGGTAACGGTGGCGAAATCACCCTGCAGGCCGCCCATGGCGGTCCGGGCACAGGAAACGATAACGATGGGATCAGACGTGTTCATGGTATTTGTCCTGTCAGTCTTTAAGGGCATTCTTTAAGGGCGGTTTCGCGATCAGGCGGTTTCGCCAAACAGCTCGCGGCCAATCAGCATGCGGCGGATTTCGCTGGTGCCCGCACCAATTTCATAAAGCTTGGCATCGCGCAGCAAACGCCCGGTCGGGTATTCGTTGATATAGCCGTTTCCACCCAGCGTCTGAATGGCTTCAAGCGCCATCCATGTGGCCTTTTCCGCGGCATAGAGGATCACACCGGCCGCATCTTTGCGCGATGTTTCGCCGCGATCACAGGCCTTGGCAACTTCATAGACATAGGCGCGACACGCATTCATCGTGGTGTACATATCAGCGATTTTGCCCTGCATCAGCTGGAACTCGCCAATTGCCTTACCGAACTGTTTTCGTTCATGAATATAGGGCACAACCACATCCATGCAGGCCCGCATGATGCCGGTTGGACCAGCGGCGAGAACGGCACGCTCATAGTCAAGGCCGCTCATGAGAACGCGGACCCCGCCATGCAACTGACCCAGAATGTTTTCTTCGGGAACTTCGCAATCGACAAACACCAGCTCACAGGTGTTTGAGCCGCGCATGCCAAGCTTATCCAGCTTCTGCGCGGTCGAGAATCCCTTGAACGTCTTTTCAATGATAAAGGCCGTAATCCCCTTGGCCCCGGCATTCAGATCGGTTTTGGCATAGACCACCAATGTGTCGGCATCCGGGCCGTTGGTGATCCACATTTTATTGCCATTGAGGATGTAACGATCACCTTTTTTCTCGGCACGAAGCTTCATCGAAACCACGTCCGATCCTGCCCCCGGTTCGCTCATGGCAAGGGCGCCGATATGTTCGCCGCTGATCAGTTTGGGCAGGTATTTTGCCTTCTGTTCGGCTGTGGCGTTGCGTTTGAGCTGATTGACACACAGGTTGGAATGCGCACCATAAGACAGGGCAACAGATGCTGATGCACGGCTGATTTCTTCCATGGCAATGACATGTTCAAGATAGCCAAGTCCGGTCCCGCCATCTTCTTCGGAAACGGTCATGCCCAGAAGGCCAAGATCGCCGAATTTGCGCCATAGATCGTTGGGGAATTCGTTCTTTTCATCGATCTCGGCAGCACGCGGGGCAATTTCCGCCTCGGCAAAGGAAGAAACGGTTTCGCGGATCGCGTTTGCGGTCTCGCCGAGATCAAATTTCAATCCGGGAAATTCGAAAAATGCCATGGTGTTTTTCCTGCCTGCGTTGCGTGTTTCGGGCGAATTTTATTATTCAAGAAAAGTGACAAATAAGTCGGATTATGCGGTTTTGTTTAATAATTCCGGTGGCAGCTTCATCACTTTAAGCGTCTGAAGAGCGGTTGCGCATAAAACCGGATTTTCATTCCTCATACTAATAACATCGATGCGGGTGACAATGATTGAACGCCCGCGTGAAATGACCTCGCCAACACCGCGCAATTGATCCCCTTGTCCGGGGGCGACGATGTTGAGTTTATATTCAATCGTCAGCATCCCCTGATCAGGTGCGACCAGACTCCAGCCGGCAAATCCACCGGCGATATCGGCAAGACCCGCGATCAGGCCGCCATGGAAGTAACCATTATGCTGAACCAGATCAGAACGGGTTGGCACAACAACTTCGACCCGGCCCGGTTTGACATCGGCAATGCTGGCCCCGATTGACAGATTATAGGGCTGCTGCGTGAAGCGACGTCGCACTTCGGCATCAAAATCGGGGTTTTCGGGTTCAAATTGAGCCATGTCGCGGTCCTGACATTAAAGCGGCATGCCCGTTGCGGGACATACCGGGATATGACGCGACTCCCTTGTAGTTGACGTTAACGTTAACGTCAAATTAAATCAGCAGAGCTCTACCACTTTATATACGCCACCGAAACACCCCGGCCAGAACATGCGCGCAGATTTCCAAAACAGGATGAAATTGGCGGCGTATCAGCGGCCTTGGCCATCGGAAAGATACACGACCAAGTGACTGTTTTCAGGGTTTCAGCCCGCCGATTGACTGGACCGTCTGAGAGTCGCGCGCCTCAGTCCGCGGGCTGCTTGGATCGGTCCATGCGTTGCCCGTCTTAGTCCGCAGGCCGGTTGGCTGCCTGAGAGTGCCCGCCGCGGTCCGCTGGTTGATCGGTCGGCACCTGATTTAAGGGATCAGTCTGCCCGTTGGTGGCTTCCTCCCACGCGTTGCTGACTCAGCCCCCTAATTGGTGGTTTCGCCCCAGTCGCGGATGCCTGCTTCAAGCAATTCGCTCATGACACCCTCAGAAACCAGCTTAAACACGGCTTTTGCAATGCGCCCGCGCAGCGCACCCGTATTACAGGCTGATTGGTGCGACATGGTCAGATACAGATTTTCCGTGCTGACCGGGATGGGGTAGCTTCGGATGTTCTGGATGTTTTCGCGGGCAGCAAAGGCCTTGCCGGGGAATTCTTCGTAAATCAGGTATTCACCACGATTAAGGGCCAGCATTCTCAGCCCCTGTTCAAGGCTGGGCACTTCGCGGATGGTCAGGTTTTCACGGGCATAGGTATCAAAGTTTTGCCCGAAACTGTTATTGATCACGGTCAGGCCTTCAACCCCGACCAGATCCGACCATTGCCGATAGTTAAGATCAAGATTGTCGCGCGTCCAGATCACGGTGCGCGTGCCCTGAAACGCCGGATAGAAATAATCCATATAGTCGAGACGCGGCACGGTCAGAAACGCACCGGCAATCAGATCAATCGTGCCGTCGCGCATATGCTGTTGCACACGGCCCCAACTGCCCGAATGAACCACCCTGATATCGACACCTGAAAGTTCGCCAACACGTTTGATGAATTGCGTCGCCGCCCCTTCAAGGGTTTGGCCGTCTTTTGATATCCATAAATACGGCGGATAATCGGGATTGCCCGAGGCAACAAGATGGGTGCAGTCGCGGCTGCCATCAGCAGCCATGACAAAGTCTTCCACGCCGTCTGTGGCGGATGCCATATTCGCGCCAAACGCAAAACTGGCCATGATCCCCAAGGTCATCCCAAGGGGCACGATCCCTGACTTCATTCGGAATACTCGCTTTCCGTCTATAGCCTATGGTCGATATCGCACACTAAATGTTGCTAGCTATATGTGGGGTCATCCTACGAGAAATTCACCCCAAAGAATAGGAACAACCTACTTTTTGAGTCTGTGTATAACCGTTTCAAACCCTAAACAAAAAAAAGACCGGCTGTTTCCAGCCGATCCTTTGAAAATCTTTGATCGCGAAAGCGATTATGCAGAGCGACGTTTCATGCCCTGGGCACCGCCACGTCCTTCGGAAGAACGGTTTGGACGGTCGCCAAAGTCACGACGTGCGCCGCCTTCACGTGCACCGGCACCCGCGCCATCACGGCCGCGGAAGTTACCGCCACGACCACCTGCACCAGCACGTTCGCCACGTGGCTTGTCAGCAAAGCGACCTGCACCACCATCACGACCGGCACCGGCATCACGCTGTGCGCCATCACGCTGGCCACCTTCGCCACGCGGGCGGAAGTTACCACCGCGACCGCCATTGCGATCTTCACGATCCCCACGCGGAGCGCGGTCATCATTGTCGAAACGCGGTTTGCGATCAGCGCGGAAATCACCGCCATCACGACGCGGACGATCACCAAAATCACGACGTGCACCATCACGGGCACCTTCGCGAGGCGCACCGTCACGACCGCCATCACGGCCGCCGAAACCACGAGCTGCGCGTTCGCCTTCGCCACGACCGGCATCACGACCGCCGGCAAAGCCACCACGAGCGCCGTCACGGGCACCATCGCGGCCACCATCACGACCGCCGCCGAAGCCGCCACGACCACGACCGCCATCGCGACCGCCGCCAAAGCCACCGCGACCACCGTCACGACCGCCACCGCCGCCGAAGCCACGACCACCGCCGAAGCCACCACGGCCACGACCGCCATCACGACCACCGCCGCCGCCGCCACTTGAACGTGCCGGAGGAGTTGCATGGAATTCATGGTTTTCGTCGATTGCAACGTCCTGTTTGATCAGGCGTTCAATGTTGCGAAGCAGGCGAATGTCGCGCGGCTCACAGAACGAAATCGCTGTACCTTCGGCAGAACCACGACCGGTACGACCGATACGGTGAACATAGCTTTCGGAATCTTGCGGAAGATCGTAGTTCACAACGTGGGTAATACCCGGAACGTCGATACCACGGGCGGCAACATCGGTTGCAATCAGAACCGGGAACTGGCCATTACGGAAGTTCCGCAGGATTTTCTGACGAATGCGCTGCTGCTTGTCACCATGGATCGCATCGCTATCAATGCCTTCATCGCGGAGCTGGAACGAAAGTTCATCAGCATCTGCTTTGGTTTTGGTGAAGACCAGAACGCGTTCGGTGTCATCACGTTTGAGGATCTGAACCAGAAGTTTGGTTTTGTCGTGACGTTTCACGAACATACCGATCTGGGTCACACGCTCGGTCACGCTGGACTGCGGTGCGGTTTCAACTTTAACCGGATCGCGCAGAAGGCGGTCGGTCAGATGTTTGACTTCTGCAGGCATGGTTGCCGAGAACATCACGGTCTGATGTTTGTGCGGCAGCTGTTCTGCAACGGTCAGAACGTCTTCGGAGAAGCCCATGTCAAGCATACGGTCGGCTTCATCAAGGATGAAGACTTCGACATCGTCGAAACGAATCGTATTACGCGACATATGGTCAAGCAGACGACCCGGGGTCGCAACCAGGATATCAACGCCACGGCGAAGTTCCTGAATCTGCGGGCCCATCGGGGAGCCACCAAAAACAACAGATGAGAAAAGGCGGATGCCTTTTTTGAAATCACGCAGGCACTGGCCAATCTGGGTTGCCAGTTCGCGGGTCGGCGCAAGAATGACTGCGCGCGGCTGACCCGGTTTTGGACGCTGCGGATTTTCAGCAAGACGCTGCAGCAATGGCAGGCAGAATGCAGCGGTTTTACCGCCACCCGTATGGGAGATACCCATAAGGTCACGCCCTTCGAGAAGTGCTGGAATCGTGGCGGCCTGGATTTCAGTCGGCGCCGAGAAACCAGAAGCTTCAACATTGCGCAGCAGGGGCTCGATGAGGTTGAGCCCTTCAAAATTCGTCATAAAGGAAAGTCCTTCGTTATCCGGTCGGCGACATGTTAACGCCTGTTGTGCCTGCTCATACGCAGTCATGACCGGTAACGCGGCAAAGAAGCCACTGCGTCGGACCCTGCAAGAGAGGCAAATGATGTGAGGTCACAACGTCATCACGCTGCAACCACCCTCCTCGCCTTTGATACAGTTCCTGACAGCTGATTCTGTCTTTGCAAGCGAAGGAATGAGCCGGGTGATACAGGGCCTTCGAAACAATGTCAATCAAAGCCCGCGCCGGTCAGCCATGCAAAAACGCATTTGAAGCCCAATATATGTTTAATCTTTAACTATTCCGTACACATTTGATGGCTAATAATCCATGTACGACAGTTGTTTAGCAAGGGAATGGACATGCGATTTCGTGTTGTGACGGGGATTTTTTCGATCCCGGCGATTTGCCTACTTACGCTGCTTGCGATTATTTTCACCGTCGCACTCAATTATCAAACCAGCCTGCGAAACGGAAAGTTCGAGCAGATTTCGCATCTGACCGAGGGTGCTGTCACCATCGTTGACACCTATGTTGCCAAAGCGAAATCCGGCGAGATGAGCGAGTCTGATGCCAAGGCCGCCGCCCTTGGCATTCTGAATGCATATCGCTTTGATGGCGAAAACTATATCTATGCGTCCGATTACAGCCATTGCATGGTGCTGGACCCGTTAAGCCCGGAAGATGTCGGCAAATGTAATCCGGACAGCAAGGTTCGAAACATGATCGTCGATACGGCCAAGGCCGGTGGCGGGATCATTACCTATGAAACCAAGAAACCCGGTGAAGGCGACCGGCTGATTGAAAAGGCCGCCTATGTGCGCCCGATCAAGGAATGGAACTGGGCGCTTGGTGCGGGCGTTTATATGGATGACGTCGAGTCCGAATTTGTCAGTGTCATGCAAAACATCGCGATCATTTCGATCATTGCCATCGCGATTGCCGGTATTTTGTCATGGATCGTCGGCACCCGGATCACGCAAAGCATCGTTGGCCTGAACAGCAGCATTCGCACCATTGCCGATGGCGATTACAAGGCCCCGGTCGAAACCGAGTCGCGTTTCATTGAAATCGGCGATATGGGGGCGGGCGTTCTTGCCCTGCGCGACAAGTCGGCACAAGCCCAGCAGCTTGAATCCGATGCGGCCAGCCAGAAACAGAAAAGCGAACAGGAACGCCGCGCGAATATCCGGTCCATTGCCGAAAAACTCAAAAGCGAGGTTGGCGGCATTGCCGGTGCGGTTGATCGTTCGGTTCAACGCAGTGGCGACCTTGCCAACAGCATGGCGCACAACGCCGACGGCATTTTGGGACAAAGCCAACAGGTCGCATCAGCCGCAGGTGAAGTGTCGCAGAATGTCGATGCGGTTGCAGCCGCGACCGAGGAACTTTCATCTTCGATCACGGAAATCAACATGCAGATTTCCCAGATGTCGAACACGGTTGAACGCGCAACCGATGAAAGCCAGAGTGCGTCAAACGACGTTGCCGGTTTGTCCAACACGGTCGAAAAGATCAAAGAAATCATTGGCCTGATCAATGACATTGCCGGTCAGACCAACCTTTTGGCCCTGAACGCGACCATCGAGGCGGCGCGGGCCGGTGAAGCCGGTAAAGGTTTTGCCGTGGTCGCAAACGAGGTCAAAAACCTTGCGACCCAGACCGCAAAGGCAACGGACGAGATCGCAGCCCAGATCAACGACATCGTTGATGGTACTGAACGGGCTGTTACCGGGATTTCGCGGGTTTCGGAAACCATCGAACAGGTTAGGGGGGCTTCGACCGCGATTGCCGCCGCGATTGAGGAACAGGGTGCCGCGACACAGGAAATTTCAGGCAACGCAAACCGCAGTGCGGATGGCGTGAAACAGATTTCCTATAGCATCGATGAAACCATGAAGAACGCGCAAGGCACGACCAAAGATGCCGCCGAACTGAAATCGGCATCCGAAGAGCTTTCAAGCCGTTCGAGCGAACTTACCCAGATCATTGCGCGATTCTCCGGTGATCTGATCAAACAGTCGGAAAGCTGATCATTTCGACAGCATATCAATAAATAAGGGCCGGCCCCCATCAGGACCGGCCCTTATACCAACGGCTCTCAGACGAAGCCGGAAGTTGCAGCGATGTTGTTTCACTGGCCGGTTTATCCGGGCATTCGCTCGAATTTCTGCAACGAGGAATCAATCGTATCCCAGACATGACCGCAGATGCCGTAGGTGACCACCTGCGGATTAAACTGACCAGGGTCGTCAAGGCTTGCCGCGTGGATCACGATCAAATCCGGCATTGCCGCGAATGTCAGGTAGACCGGCGTTCCGCAGGTCGGACAGAAGGCGTGAATCTTTTCGTTCCCACTATCGGCCGTTACCCGCCAGGTTTTCGCTTCGCCGATAACTGTCACATCGGCGCGCTGCGGGAAGGTCAGATAGGACCCGTGCCCTGTACCGCTTCGTTTCTGGCAATGCACGCACTGGCAGTGGTTCTCGAAGACGGGTTCGCTGCTCGTTTCAAAACGGATGGCGCCACACGCGCATCCGCCGGTGTAATCTTTCGCCTTGCTCATTACATTCGCTCCGTTGACTGTGGATGTGAGTGCAGCCTCCGATTGCGCCGTTCAGGACGACGCCCGGCGGGTCACGCGGCTTTCGGCTTGGCGAAGACGTCGAGCCCAGAGCCGGTTTCCAGATAGGATTTCAAGCTGGAGAGGACGACCGGCCAGCCTTTGCTGATGCCCTTCGCCATATCGCCGTCCGCCTCGAGTTCGTCATGCGCAACGGTCAGCCGAACCATATCTTCGTATTCCTCGATTTCGAAGGTCACCCGACTGTGGCTTTCCGGATTATCGGCCCGTGCGGGACTCGCCCAGGATATGACCAGACGGTTCGGCGGCGAGAACTCGATAACCTTGCCGACAATATTAACGGTCCGCTCGTCATTGGCGCGGATATGCTCCCATGTCGATCCGGGTTTCCAGTCGGATACATTCTCATGGCCCCAGTAGCGCCGTGTGATCTCCGGATTGCTGATGGCTTCGAACACTTTCTCGGGTGTCGAGGCAATATAGGTCACGTAAACAAAGCTGGTCGCCTCTTTGGTCATGGTCATTCTCCCTCGAGTTCCTTTTTCAAATCGTGCAGCAGGCTGAGCCGCTGCACTTCATACTTCCGCACCCACCGCTCGTAGACCTCGTGCAGCGGCACAGGGTTAATGAAATGCAGCTTTTCCCGCCCCCGCCTGACTGTGCTCACCAGACTGGCCTCTTCCAGTATCCCGAGATGTTGGGTGGCGGATTGCCGGGCCATATCGAGATTTTCGCAAAGCTGGCCGAGCGTTTGCCCGTTCTTCTCATAAAGACGATCAAGCAGCTTCCTGCGTGTCGGGTCGCTCAGTGCTTTGAAAACCTTGTCAGTATCCATCGTTCTCGCTCAGTCTGTATAAGAGCACATTATGCAGGTAAAATACTGCATGTCAAGAGCAGGTATTTACCTGCATAATGGTGTTGTCCGGCTTCAGCACCGGTTGGACAAATCACCCTTTTGGTCAGAGACAAGCGTAGGTCTGGAACCGATAACTCATTGAAATAAAGATGTATTCCGGCCTTCGCGGGAATGACGATCAGGGTCGAAAGGGATGGAACCGCTTTGTAACAAACAAGGGCCGGACATCAAAATGTCCGACCCTTGTTGCGTTTGGATATCGGCCAAAGGTTATTCCGCCGGAAGATCATTTTCGCGGCGGAAGGAATGTGCCGGGTAAACCCCGAGAATGCGGACTTCGTGGGAGAAGAATTGCAATTCTTCGAGCGCGTGGCGCAGGCCGAGCTGTTCGGGGTGTGCTTCGACCTCGGCAAAGAACTGGGTCGCGGTGAAATGGCCTTCGACCATATAGCTTTCAAGCTTGGTCATGTTGATGCCATTGGTGGCAAAACCGCCCAGCGCCTTATACAGGGCGGCTGCGACGTTGCGCACACGGAAGACAAAGCTTGTCACGACCGGCGTTCCGTCATTGGCAATATTCAGCGGATCGCGGGCCAGAATGATAAAGCGGGTGGTGTTGTGCGCGGCGTCTTCGACTTCGGTGCGCAAGATATCAAGACCATAAATCTCGGCGGCCAGGACCGGTGCGATGGCGGCAATTGATTTATCACCGCGATCAGCGACTTCTTTGGCGCAGCCAGCCGTATCGGGACCGACAACCGTATGGACACCCAGTTCCTTGCGCAGTTTGCGGCATTGGCCAAGGGCGTGAACGTGGCTGTGGATTTCCTTGATGTCTTCGATCTTGGTACCGGGCACAGCGACCAGTGCGTGGTTAATCCGAAGGAAGGTTTCACCAATGATATGCACACCCGATTCGGGCAGAATATGGTGAACATCGGCCACACGTCCGGCAAGGGTGTTGTCAATCGGGATCACGGCCAGATCAACATCGCCTTCTTCCAATGCACTAAAGGCGCCTTCAAAGGTCCGACACGGTACTGTTATGGCACCGGGAAACGCACGACGGGCGGCCTGATCCGAATAGGCACCGTGCATTCCCTGAAAAGCGATCCTTTGTTGGGCAGTCATATGGCTGTTTCCTGATAAGTCAAAAGTGTTTTAGCGACAGTTTTTTAGGATTTGGCATAGAAAACCCTAATTACGCGCCCAAGACAAGCCGGGCGCGTTCAAGGTCTTCGGCGGTATCAACACCCAGTGGCACACCATCGACCAATGCCACCGCAATCACCATGCCGTTTTCAAGGGCGCGCAACTGTTCAAGCTTTTCACGTTGTTCCAGTTCGGCCGGTGGCAGGGCCACAAAGCGATCAAGGGCAGCGCGCCGGTAGGTATAAAGACCGATGTGATGATATAGCGGCCCGTCGCCATGCGGGGCTGTTGCGCGGGTGAAATAAAGCGCGCGTGCCACACGGCCATTGCCAAAGGCGGCAACGGCCTTGACCACATTGGGATTGTCGCGTTCTTCGGCGCGCGTGATTTCGGCCGCCAGTGTTGCGATATCGACCAACGGGTCGCTGAGCGGTTCAAACACCGCACGGATGTCGGCGGCATCAATGGTCGGCAAATCCCCCTGCACATTGACCACCGCATCGTATTTGCCTTCGGGGTCAAAGGTTTGCAGGGCCTGATGCACCCGATCCGATCCGCTGGGCAAATCAGGATCGGTCAGAACCGCAATGCCCCCCGCCGCGGTCACGACATCGGCGATTTCCTGTTCGGCGCAGGCCACCAGAACCGGGCCGATTTTTGCTTCAAGCGCACGACGCCAGACCTGAACGATCATTGGCACGCCGCAAATATCGGCCAATGGCTTGTTCGGCAGGCGGGTTGAGGCCATACGAGCGGGAATTACAACAACAGGATTGCGCGGCGTCGACATTTTAAAACTCCGGTCAGGCTCAAATTACCTGTATTTGATCTTGCGCAAAGCATGACCCAAACGGCCAATGGCAAAACAACAGGCATGATTTTGCGCGACATTAGCCGGTTTTTGGCGAATGGCGAAAGGCGGAATCGGTTTTAGGGTCCAAACTCATTCACATGACCGCCCCGGCAACTGATATAAGAGAAAACACTAGGAAAAGTCCGCAGAGCGGGGTGATCCCCGGTCAAGGAATTTGACGCAGAGTTTTCTCTTATATCAGTTGTCCTTCGGATCACCCGGATTTGCACGGGCTACTTTGGCGCAAAACCTTGAAAGATGTATATCTTCCTGCGGTTTTGCTTCGCGTATCCGCACAAATCCGGGAGACCGGGGCGATTATGTGAATGAGTTTGAACCCTAGAACACGACAAAGGGCAGGATTTATATACCTAGACTAAAGTTCAAGAGCATCCGCTTTCGCCTTGGTGTTTAAGAAAGGTTGATGCAAATCGCTGAAACGTATAGTTTCCGACCGAACAGTTTTGCCTGCGGTTACAAGTGTGTTTCTCATTTACGAGGATTGCCAGGGGGGCCTATGGGTAAACTGAGTGAAAATTTAGGGTTCAGGCCCTAAAAATGAGAAACCTGAGAGTGATTAGGCTGTAACGGGGTCCCGTCATGAACACGATGGAAATCAACAAGATCGTAGCCGGAGTGATTTGCGCCGTGCTTCTGGTAGTGGTTGTCGGCAAGATCGGCAGCGCACTGGTTCATCCTGATGAACTTGAAGCACCGGTTTATCCTTTCTCCGAGGAACTGATGGCGGGTGCAAATGCTGATGCTGCGGCACCAAGCGAGCCGGCCGGTCCAGAACCGATTCTGGCCATGTTGGCATCTGCCGACCTTGGCGATGGCGAGAAAGTCTTTAAAAAATGCGCATCCTGCCACGATGTGGAAAAAGGTGGTCCGAATAAAACCGGCCCGAACCTGTATGGCATCGTCGGGGCGAATTTCGCCCATAAGAGCGACTTCGCCTATTCTGATGGCATGGCCAACCATGGCAGTGCGTGGGGCTTTGAGGAACTCAACGAGTTCCTTTACAAACCGCGTGACTATATCGATGGCACGAAAATGAGCTTCGGCGGCCTGAAAAAGGCCTCGGATCGTGCAGCTGTCATTGCATGGCTTAACAGCAAATCCGATAACCCGGTTCCATTGCCGGATCCGGCAGCAATTGAAGCAGCAGCACCTGCTGAAGATGCGGCTGCACCGGTTGAAGGCGACGTAGCTGCTCCGGCTGAAGGCGCAGAAGCCGCACCGGCTGAAGGCGAAGCTGTCGCACAGTAAGCCAAAGATAACTGAGCAGATTTTTCTGATCAGACATTGATTTTTAACAGGGGACAGGTAACTGTCCCCTGTTTGCTTTTGATGGTCGTTTTTGCGGCCAAAAGTAATTGTCAAAGCGGTATGCACCGCGCCCCACCATCAGATTCTTGCAGGGATGCGCTTTCATGGAAAATCTCGACCACTTTTTGGAAATCGCCCACAAACTGGCCGATGCCGCCCGCCCGGTGGTCCGTAAATATTACCGCACCCCGGTCGCGGTTGACGTGAAAGCAGATGACAGCCCGGTGACGATTGCGGACCGGGAAGTTGAACGCACCATGCGCGAAATCCTGAATACCGAATTGCCCGATCACGGGATTCTGGGCGAAGAATACGGCCGCGAAAATACCGATGCCGAATTTGTCTGGGTGCTTGATCCGATTGATGGCACCAAATCGTTCATTTCCGGCAAGCCAAGCTTTGCCACCCTGATTGCGCTTTGCCATAACGGCAAACCGATCATTGGCATTATCGATCAGGCGATTACCGATGAACGCTGGGTCGGCATGATGGGGCAGGCCAGCACGATGAACGGCAATGAGATCAGCGCACGTGAGTGCGAAGACCTTAAAAGTGCGACCTTCTTTACCACCGCGCCGGAACTGTTCCGCGGCGATTCGGCCAAGGCCTATCAGGCGATTTCGAAAAACTGCCGGGTGCCGATGTATGGGGTGGATGCCTATGCATACGGCCTGACCGCGCTTGGACTTGCTGATACGGTGGTTGAAATCGGGCTTCAGGCCTATGATTTCTGCGCACTTGTCCCGGTGGTTGAAGGGGCCGGAGGTGTGATGACCGACTGGTCGGGCACAGCCTTAAGCATTGAAAGTGCCGGGGACGTGATCGCCAGCGGGGATGCACGGTGCCATCAGGATGTTCTGGTCACCATCAAAGCCGCGATGGCCTGATATCGGCGAGCTGACATTCCCCCTGCCCTAAACCGGAGCCCTTACCCAATGCGCAACAGCCACCCGTTTCTTGCCATGGCCCACAAGCTTGCCGATGCGGCCCGCCCTGTTTTGCAAAGCTATTACCGCAAGCCGGTGGAAATTGACGTTAAGGGGGATTCAAGCCTTGTGACCGATGCCGACCGGGCGATTGAACGCACCATGCGCGATCTGATCCATGCCGAACTGCCCGGTCATGGCATTCTGGGTGAAGAATACGGGCCGGAAAACCTTGAGGCGGAATATGTCTGGGTGCTGGACCCGATTGATGGCACCAAATCGTTCATTACCGGCAAGCCCAGCTTTAACACCCTGATTGCGCTGTGTCAGAACGGCAAGCCGGTTTTGGGCGTGATTGATCAGGCAATTTTGGATGAACGCTGGATCGGGGTCAGCGGGCAGGCAACGACGTTAAACGACAAACCGATTTCAGCACGTGAGTGCCCGCACCTGAAAGATGCCACCATTTTTACAACCGGGCCGGATCTTTTCGTCAGACAAAAGGCAATCGCCGGATATGAGGCAGCGTTTCAGGCCGCACGTCAGCCGGTTTACGGCATTGATTCTTATGGCTATGGCCTGATCGCGCTGGGGTTTGGCGATGTTTTGATCGAATCGAACTTACAGCCCTATGATTTCTGTGCCGCCGTGCCGGTGATTGAAGGGGCCGGGGGTGTGATTACCGATTGGGATGGCCAGGACCTTACGATCAACAGCGGCGATCTGGTGATTGCCAGTGGTGATCAGCGGTGCCATCAGGAAGGGCTTGATGTCCTTCAACGTGCGACCGCCTGAACATGCCACCGGATCATGCCAGCCTAACAAACAGGTTTTGGTGTTTTGCGCAAAGTCAGGCAAGATTACCAGATGGACCAATACGTTAGACAGCTAAGTCAGGCAGTGCCATGTTCGAGTGGGTGATCATTCTGTTTCTGGGGTCCGGGCTTGTTTACGGGTTGCAGTCCCAGCGGTTGCAACGGCGCAGCATTTCATCCCCCATGATCATGGTTATGGCAGGTGCGGTAATTGCCGTGCCACTTGGCATCTGGCATGAAGCGCCGATGGCGCCCCTTTCAGGGCGGCTTGAATTCGCCGCCGGCTTTGCCGAAATGACCCTGGCGATCATTCTGTTTTTAGATGCGGCGGTTCTGGATTATCGCAAAGAAGGCCCGGCGCGGCGCCTTGCCAATCGGCTTCTTTTGGTTGGTTTGCCGCTGACCATCGGGGTGACATGGGCCTTTATCATGGGGCTTGATGCAACAATCGGGATGCTGCCCGCGCTTATATTGGCCCTGATTGTCAGCCCGACCGATGCCGCCCTTGGCCGACCGGTTCTTGAAAACAAACAGGTCCCTGCCCCGGTACGTCAGGGCATTAATATTGAAAGCGGCCTGAATGACGGGTTGGTCCTGCCGGTCTTTACCACCGCCATCTTGCTTGAAGCCGAACTGGTCGGTGAAGGGCCCAATAACTGGGTCACCGAAGCCCTTCTTGAAATTTCCGTCGGGGCCGGGGTGGGTATTGCCGCCGGGTTGGGCATTGGCTTGCTGGTCAATCATGCGGTGACGCGCAAGACCATTCTGGACCGGTTCGAACGGCTTTTGGGCATTTTTGCCGCCCTTTTGATTTTCTTCCTGTCTGAAAAGCTGGGCGGTAATGGTTTTGTCGCGGCCTTTGCCGGGGGCATGGCCCTTAACATTTCAAGTACGAAGGTCCGGGATGCGATTGAAAGTTTTGGCGAAGCCGAGGCCGAGCTTTTAACCATGCTGACCTTCTTTATGTTTGGCTTGCTTGTCGTGCCCGCAGCCTACGGCCTTTGGACAACCGAGATGCTTGTTTTCTCGATTGCCAGCCTTGTGGTTTTGCGCCCGGTTTGCGTCTGGATCTGCATGATTGGTAGTCCTTATTCCCTGGCCGAAAAGCTTTATATCGGCTGGTTCGGGCCGCGCGGGATCGCATCGATCATTTATCTTCTGATCATGGCCACCATGATCGATCCGACCGGGCATGAAGCGATCTATGCCGCGGTTGTCATGATTGTCTGTATCAGTGTTGTCGCGCACGGATTAAGTGCCGCACCGCTATCCCAAGCACTTGTTGCACATCTGGCACGGAAATCAAAAGCCGCGAAATAGGGTGCCTATTGCTGGCTTATCGCCAGACGGGCACCAAGGGCAACAAACATCGCCCCCAAGGCACGTTGCAGCCATACGCCAAGCTTGTTGTGGCCTTTGATCCGCACGGCGGCGGCGGCGACCAGAAGGACAATGGTGCTTTCCACCACCAACCCGATCAGATTGACCATTGATCCCAAAATCAGGAATTGCACCGCCCCGTGCCCTTGTGCGGGATCAACGAATTGCGGCAGAAAGGCCATGAAAAAGATCGCGACCTTGGGATTAAGGACATCAATCATCACCCCTTGTCGCCATGCCTGAAAGGCCGTGGCGTTTCTGGGTGAAAGTGCGGCGTTATGCGGTAGATCTCTGGTGTCGGAACCTGTGTGCTTTTTGGCAAAGCTGGCGCGGATTGCACCAATGCCCAGCCAGACCAGATAGCCAACCCCGACCCATTTGACAATGGCAAAGGCCAGTGCCGAAGTTGCCAAAATTGCCGACAGACCAAGGGCGGCCGCCACCACATGGACAAACGCGCCCGACACCACACCAATGGTTGAAAACAACCCGATTTTGCGGCCATGAACGGCGGTTTGCCCGACAATATAGGCCATA
This sequence comes from Thalassospira sp., assembly GCF_040218635.1. Taxonomy (GTDB): domain Bacteria; phylum Pseudomonadota; class Alphaproteobacteria; order Rhodospirillales; family Thalassospiraceae; genus Thalassospira. The sequence goes on along the minus strand of NZ_JAVJRB010000009.1, from coordinate 33,744 downwards.
TCGGGTCCCGGCGAGATATTGAGCAAAAAGGCCGCAATCAAAAACGGCGTATAATGCACCAGAAGATCAACCATCACAGATGATCGCGCCCGTAATAGATCAGATCGATTTCAAGCGGTTTGGCCCCGGCTTCGAGGATCATGTTGGACAGTTGCCCGCGATGATGGGTTTGATGGTTGAACATATGCCCCAGCACCAGATCACGCGGCATGGTATAGGCCCCCGCCGTGACCGACTGATAGGTCAAATCCGATGCGATGACATCCGGGGTTAAGGTAGATGTGAAATCAATGATGGCCTGATCCTGCGTCATCCGGGCGGCGCGCAAGTCATCAAATTTCGCAAACAGAACCGTATCAAGCGGCATCGAGATCGGTGCGCCGAGCAAACGCGACATCCAAATGCTGTCTGCGACCAGAAGATGGTTCAAGGTTGCACTGATGGACGGGAAAAAGGCCGTGCGCGGCGCATCAAGATCGCGTTGGGAAAGTGTCGCACAGGCATCATAGACATGCCCGTTCGCCCAACGGTTATAGCGGGCCAAGCGTTCGAAATAGGCAACGCTGTTCATCTGCGATCTCCCTTATGACGTTAACTGGAGCTAGGGTTTGATAGCTGGCGGTGTCGTGGCAACCTGTTCCAATACCTTGGCAGCAGGTTTTGGCACGCGCTTGGTCAGAATAACCACATTGCCGATCAATGTCAGGCCCACACCCCAGATGATGTTGCTGGTCCAATGGAAATCTTCAAACCATGTCGAGAGCAACAAGGCGACAACCGGAAACATCACCGAACTATAGGCCGCACGGTCCGGACCGATTTTACCAAGCAAGGTCAGGTAAAAGCCAAACGCCAGTACCGAGCCAAACAGCGACAGATAGACCAACGCCATCAGGAAAGACGGGCTTGTATCAAAGGTCAGGGGAATACCGGCCAGACCGATATAGGCAAACAGCAAAACCGATCCATAAAGCATGCCATAAGCATTGGCCTGCATGACCGGAATGCCCCGCCCCTGATTGCGGGCCGATGCCATATTGCCAAGGGATGCGATGTAACTGCCCGCCAGGGATACCAGAAGCCCGATGCTGCCCCCGGTGGTCAGATCAAAGGCGGCAAGATCATTGGCAAAGACCATGGCAATGCCCGACAAACCGATTGTCGCACCGATCAAAGTCCGTGTTTCGGGCCGACGATGGAAAAAGATCGCGCCATTAATCATGTTCATGATGACGATGGTTGAAAACACCACCGCCAACAGGCCGGATGTCAGATGGGTGCTGGCGACATAAATCAGAACATAGTTCAGCGAGAACAGGCAGATCCCAAGGACTGCCATAAACAAATGATCGCGCAGGGAGAACCGCATCGGCAACCGCCGCGCCAAGCACCATGCCAGCAAAATGACCGTGGCAAGGGCGAAACGGTAGGCAACAGCGACTTCGGGGGCGACCGAAAGCTGATACTGAATGGCAATCCAGGTCGATCCCCAGATTACGACAACTGCTGCATATAAACCCAACATGCCCATGGCACTCCACCGAAAACCGAAGCGGCAATCTAAGGCAAATCGGGAGCGTTACCAAACCAGCATTTTTGATCCCGGCATTAGCTGGGCTAATCCAAGGGACGTCAATTTAATGTATGAAACCCGTCCTTGGTCGCGTCCTTGTGCACGGACTGCGGATTACCTTGTTTTTTCCGGGGCGTTTTCCACATCCGGCAGGCTTTCGTCAGACGGTTCTGCTTCGATATCGGAACCCGAATCATTGGCCGTTTCATCGGTCAGCTGTTCAGCCGGTGCGGAACGTTCGATGCGCAAGGCGGCATTTTTCTCGTCACGTTTGCGCTTTTGCCAGTCACGCCAGATTTCGAGCAATTCGGAGCGGGACTGGAAGATCGGAAGACGGCGTTTGGGTTTGGCTTTTTGTTGTTCAACCGCAAGCCCGACTTCGATCACGCCATGTTCATCATCGGTGCGCCGGACAATCAGTTCTACCGTGCCATAGGCCATGCGATCGCCAAGTTCGACATCGCCGGGAAGGTCACGTTCAAGGATATCGGCAACGGTTAAATCTTCGTCCCCGTCATGAACCGAAAAGCCGTACAGCCGCGCGATATCCACAACCCGCGTATCTGGCGGGAAGCTGAAATCCCCGAACAGATCGACGTCATTGGCGCCTTCGGCCGGTCCGGCAAATAACTGATCAAGCAGTTCGACATGGCGCGGCGGGGTGATGATATAGACCTGATCAGCCCCCTGAATAGGACCGGCACTGTGCGGGCGGAGCGATTTGCCTTCACGCAGGATCAGGCTGGGCCGCGCCCAACGCGGAATGCGATGACCGGTGGCAACGGCACTGGCTTCGTGCACGCGGTAAACAACGATTTCCTGATTGGCATTGCCGGGCAATTCAAGATCAATACGGTCCACCGGCCCATGACGCGGCGGCACGATGATACCGAGCCAGTTTGCCACGCGCCTGATGGTCCAGCCCTGTAGCAAAAGAGACGTGATCACGACGATAAAGGCAGTGTTAAACAGTAACTGGCCTTCGGGCACGCCTTCGACCATTGGCACGATGGCCAGCAGGATCGAGACCGCCCCGCGCAAGCCGACCCATGAAATAAAGGCGGTATCATTACGCGAGAAATTAAAGAACATCAGGCACAGCCAGACCGCAACCGGACGGGCGATAAACACCAGAACCAGTGCCAGAATCACACCGGGGATCAGCACCGCGCCAAATTCGGACGGGGTTGCCAACAGGCCAAGGGTGACAAACATCGCGATCTGCGCCAGCCATGTTGTGACATGCTGAAAACGTCGGACACCGACGCTCATCTGCATTTTGCTGTTGCCGGCATAAAGGCCTGCGACATAGACCGCCAAAAATCCGCTGCCACCCAGAATACTGGTCGCACCAAACAGAGAAAGTGCCAGCGCCATGGTAATGATCGGCACCAAACCCGGTTCCAGTTTGACCCGATTGATCATCCAGACCAGCGCATAGCCCCCGGCCAGACCGAAAATCGCCCCCAGACCGATTTGCAGGACAAAGCGTTGGAGCAACTCGAACGCGATATTTTCCCCGCCACCCAGCACGATCAATTCAACCAGTGAAATGGTCAGGAACACCGCCATCGGGTCGTTCGAACCCGATTCGACTTCCAGCGTGCTGCGCGTGCGATCACGCAGATTGATCCCGCCGACCCGCAACAGGAAAAATACCGCCGCCGCATCGGTCGAACTGACAATCGCGCCAAACAAAAGCGCGATCAGCCAGGGCACATCCAACACAAGCCAGGTCACAGCCCCGATCACCCCCGTGGTGATCAGAACCCCGAAGGTCGCAAGGACAAGCGATGGTCCGGCGGCAATTTTTAACGTTCGAAGCTGGGTTTCAAAACCACTGTCAAACAGGATTAGGGCAAGCGCGATGGAGCCGATAAAATAGGCCAGCGGTGCGTTATCAAACATGATGCCGCCAATGCCATCTTCACCGGCAGCCAGGCCGACAAACAGAAACACCAACAGCAAAGGCGCCCCGACACGGAAACTGACGAGGCTTGTGAAAACCGCGACCACAACCAGAATCGATGCAATCAGGATGACCAGATTCATCGATTCAATCATAGTTCGGCTCTTCCTTCTGGATGGTGGTTGGGTGCAGATGGTGCGGGAAACACACACCACCCCGTAACTATGTCAGCAGATAATTATGAAATGATGACTGCGAAATCCCTTTGGGTAAAAAAAGCCGGAAATTTTTCCCCGGCGTTCTGAGAAAGACCTAGTCCGTTTCCAGTTGCGCCGGAACAAAGGAGGTTTCCTTTGCTGTTGACAAGGCAATTTCCGGTAAAACTTCGACAACGCCGGGCATTTCCTTGATCGTGTCGGAAACGAAGCTTTCGAGATGGGCGGTATCACGCAAACGCAATTTGATCAGAAAATCAAACCGGCCGGTCATGTGATGGCATTCAAGAACCTCGTCCGCCTTGATCAGTGATTTGACCATCTTTTTGTTGCCCTTGGCCGGATCGGTGCGCAACCACACCATGGCGGTTAGTGCCCGTCCAATCGCCTTTGGATCAACCGCGATGCGATAAGACTGGATAATTCCCTGATCCCGTAATTTTCGGACACGATCATTTACCGCAGAAACCGACAATCCGACTTTGGTTCCCAAAACCGAGTAGGATAGCGATGCGTCTTCCTGCAGGATGTCGATCAATTTACGATCAATAGCATCCATTTAATTTCCCCCTGATGGATTCCCGTCGATAGCCTTGATCTTACACGAAAAACCGCCGTCAGAGAACATTTCACCCGAAAGCGTTCTTTCAGACGGCGAAATTCATCTGACGGTTATCCCGGTTGCTGTGTGTTTTTTGGCTTTCCGCCGCTGTAAAACCACAAAATCGCATGCCCCAGACCACTCCATCGCCCGGGAAGCCTTGCCGATTCGGAGACCCGGGGGTCACTGATTGCGACAAGACAGTCGCGTCAATTTGTCATACGGTATTGAAAGATATATAGTTTCAATATCAAGATTATCCCTGCCAGCTGATTGCCAGCCGATTATTCTCGCGTTTTACCCCTTTTAGGGTTCTGCCCCTGATGCAGCCTTCGCCCCCGACTGAACATAATGCCCTGCGTGGTACGCTTCTGATGATTGGGTCGGCCTTTTGCATGGCCGCCATGGCGGTGCTGATCCGCTATATCACCCATGACGTTCATCCGTTTGAAGTCGCCTTTTTTAGAAACCTGTTCGGTTTGATCCCGATGCTGCCATGGATATTGACCCATGGGCGTACCGGATTAAAAACTGATCGGTTCAAGCTTCATTTCATGCGTGCAGCCCTTGGTCTTGGCGCGATGCTGTGCCTGTTTACCGCCCTTTCCATCAGCCCGGCGGCACAGGTGATTGCGATCAACTTTACCCTGCCGATCCTGACCACGGTACTGGCCGCCCTTATTGTGCGCGAAACCGTACGGGCGCGTCGCTGGAGTGCGATTGCCATCGGTTTTGTCGGGGCGATGATCATTATCCGCCCGTTTGGGCAGTCGCTTGAAACCGGGATGGTTCTTGCGCTGGTGGCGACCCTGTTTATGGCGGCGGCCATGACGACGGTTAAAATGCTGTCGCGGACCGAAAGTGCCAATGCCATTGTCACATGGATGGGGCTTATCATGGCACCACTTTCCTTGATCCCGGCCCTTATGTATTGGCAAATGCCGACCCTGTGGCAATTTGCCGTCTTGCTTTTGCTTGGTGCCTTCGCCACCGCCGGACAGCAACTTTTGGTGCGGGCATACCGTGCGGCGGATCAGTCCTATGTGATGATTTTCGATTTTCTGCGCCTGCCGTTTGTGGCGGCAATGGCCTTTGTGATGTTTGGCGAAGTGGTCGATATCTGGACATGGGCCGGGGCGGCATTGATCATTGGATCGGCACTTTACATCGCACGGCGCGAGGCGGTTCTGGCCAAGCAGGCCCGGATTGAGCCCCGCCTGCCGACATCTGCCCCCGCCGATGCACAGGCCATCCCGGTCACAAAGATTGACCGCCCGGTTTTAACCAAAACCCCCGATACGCCCGACACCGCCGATAGAACCGATACAACCGACACAACTGCGACCCACGCACCGGAAAGGAAACCCGATGCGTGAGAAGTTCAATGCGCTGCCGCCTTATTTGCAGGCAACTGTTTTCGGCCTGATGGCGTCGATCAGTGCGGCGATCTTTTCGGTGTTCGTGCGCTTGGCGACCGAGCATATTGATCCGTTGCAGGCGGTGTTTTTCCGTAATTTATTCGGGCTTATCCTGATTGCGCCACTGGCGTTTCGCAGCGGGATTGCACCGCTTAAAACCAAACGCCTGCCGATGTTTTTATTGCGCGCGGTTCTGTCGATGGGGGCGATGAGTTTCTGGTTTTCAGCCCTTGCCTATTTGCCGCTTGCCGAAGCCACCACGCTGAACTTTACCGTCCCGTTGTTCGGGACCGTTCTGGCGGCCATTTTTCTCGGTGAAAAGGTGCGCCAATATCGGGTTGCCGCATTGCTTGTCGGGTTTGGCGGGGTGTTAATCATTATCCGTCCGGGGGCGGAAACCATGCAAATGGCAAGCTTGCTTCCGATTGCAGCAGCCGTGTGCATGGCCAGTGCGGGGCTTACCATCAAGTCACTGTCGCGCACCGAAAATCCGACAACCATCATTTTGTATATGATGGCGTTGACCACGCCGCTGACGCTGATCCCGGCCCTTTTTGTCTGGGAAACGCCGAGTGTCGATGCGTTGCTTTTAATGGCGGCGGGGGCGTTCATGGCCAATATCACCCAGCTTTGTAACACCAATGCATTCCGGGTTTACGATTATGGTTTTGTCATCGGGTTCAACTATTTACGCCTGCCATTCGTTTTGATCATTGCCTTGGTGATGTTTGGCGAAGTGCCCGAAATCTGGCTTCTGCCCGGGGCGGGATTGATTATTGGATCCGCCCTTTTCATTGCGCGGCGAGAAGCCAAACTTGCCAAGGAAGCCAACCGCATCAAACGCGGTCCGTCGGCGGCGACCACCGATATTGAACCGCCGTCAAAACCATGAAGGCATGGTTTGATCGCCAACCCAATACGGTAAAAGCCAGCTTTTATGCCCTGTCCGCAGCCATTCTGGCCGCGTGTTTTACGCTCACCATTCGATATGCCACAGCCGAAATTCATCCCTATCAGGCGGTGTTTTTACGGTTTGCCTTTGGCTTGATCCTTATCGCACCGTTTGTGGTAGGGCGCGGGATCGGGACGCTTAGAACCACCCGCCTGCCATTGCTTGGCCTGCGCGGTGTTTTATCGGCGGCAGAGATGTGTTTGTGGTTTATGGCAGTGCTGTATTTGCCGCTGGCCGAGGCAACGACGCTTAACTTCACCGTGCCGTTATTTGGCACCATTCTGGCCGCCGTTATTTTGCGCGAAACAGTGCGTATTCACCGATGGCTTGCAGTTCTGATCGGGTTTATTGGTGTTGGTCTGATCATTCAGCCCGGAACAGCGGCGATGCAGCCCGCCAGCCTGTTGCCGATTGCCGCCGCCATGTGCATGGCCTGTGCCGGTATGATCACGAAGCAACTTGTCCGTTCTGAAAACACCACGTCGCTTTTGTTTTACCTGATGATCATTACCACCCCGGTATCGTTGATCCCGGCCCTGTTTGTCTGGCAAACGCCAAGCTTGGGCGCGCTTGGTCTGATGGCGGTTGCCGCACTTATGATGAATGTCATGCAGATCTGTAACATCAAAGCTCTGCAACTGGCCGATTACAGTTTCTTTGTCGGGTTTTCCTATTTGCGCCTGCCGATCATTGCCATTTTGGCCCTGATCGCATTTGGCGAAGTGCCCGACATCTGGATATTGCCGGGCGGGGCGATGATCATTGGCGCTGCGATCTATGTCGCGCTGCGCGAGCGGAAGCTTGCATCCGCCATTGCCGATATCCCGGCACAAGACCCGCAAGCCGCCATGGTTGCGGATGATAAAAAGTCTTCCTGATTTTGCGCGATAGCTCCCCTGCGGTCCCCTGAAAATGTCGTGGTTCGATGCGGGAAGGATTGGGGTTGCCCGATAAAGATATAATTTGGTATATAAATACCAATTAATCACGTTTTCGCCGAAAAGGGAGGCTTCACGCCATGCAGATCAAGGGTTCGATTGCCATTGTTACCGGGGCCGCATCCGGTCTTGGAGCCGCCACGGCAGAAGTTTTGGCCCATGCGGGTGCGAAAATTGCGGCCTTTGATCTGAATGAAGACGGGGCGAAAGCAACGGCGGAAAAACTCGGCGGTGTCGGGTTTGGTGTTGATGTTTCAAATGCTGCCAGTGTTGAAGGCGCGATTGCCGAGGTTGTTAAAACCGTCGGCAGTCCGACAATCCTGGTCAATTGTGCCGGTATCTTGCAGGGCGAACGCATTGTCGGGCGCGAAGGCCCGGCCGATCTTGAGGCCTTTGCCCGCGTGATCAATGTCAATCTGATCGGCACATTCAACATGATGCGGGTCGCCGCCACCGCCATGAGCAAGAATGACCCGAATGCCAGTGGCGAACGCGGGGTAATTATCAACACCGCATCGATTGCTGCCTTTGAAGGGCAGATCGGACAGGCGGCCTATGCCGCATCCAAGGGCGGGGTGGCGTCGATGACGCTTCCGGCTGCACGCGAACTGGCCCGCCACGGCATTCGGGTTGCATCCATTGCGCCGGGCATGTTTGGCACCCCGATGGTCACCGCCCTTCCCGATGACATGCAGGAAGCCTTGGCAGCAAACATCCCGTTCCCCAAACGTCTGGGTGATCCGGCGGAATATGGCCGGTTGGCGATGCATATCTGTGAAAATGAAATGATCAATGGCGAGACCATCCGGATCGATGGCGCGGTTCGGCTGGAACCGAAATAGTCCCACCTTTCGACCAGCATAATAACCGCTGCCACGAATGACGCCCTGCCAATCCCACATTGGCAGGGCGTTTTTATGAGGCTCAGGACCGCTTAATTGGCAACGACCGTTTCGCAATAGGTTGCAAGGTCGATATCCTTTTGCGTCACGCCACCGGCATCATGGGTGGTAAGCGTCACGCCGACCTTGTTGTAAACATTGAACCATTCGGGATGGTGATCCATTTTTTCCGCCTTCATGGCGATGCGGGTCATAAACCCGAATGCGGAATTGAAATCGCCAAACATATAGACCTGCCCGATCGATTTACCATCTTCGGCAAGTTCCCAATTGGGAAGGTTTTTAAGCGCGTTTAGGATTGCGGTTTTTTCAAGTTTGCTCATGTTTGCCTCCTGTTTTTTTAGCTTAGGGGTCGTCCATATTGGACCACAAAACGCCCCCTAACCCAACAGGCGATGCACCCGGTCGCGCAGGACCGGCAAAAGGTCGGTTTCAAACCACGGGTTCTTTTTCAGCCAGCCGGTGCTGCGCCAGCTTGGATGGGGCATGGGCAACAGGTTATCGGGCAGGAAATCGGCAAATTGATGGACGGTTTGGGTCATGGTTTTGGCCCGGCGCGCACCAAGATAGCGGTGTTGCGCGTATTGCCCGATCAAAAGGGTCAGCCCGATATCGGGCAAATGACCAAGCAAGGCATCATGCCATGCGTCAGCGCATTCCGGGCGGGGTGGTAAATCACCGCCACCTTCCATCCGGCCGGGATAACAAAAGCCCATCGGCATGATTGCCAGTTTGGCCGGATCGTAAAAATCATCCACCGACAGATCAAGCCAGTCGCGCAGCCGATCCCCCGATGCGTCATTCCACGGAAGGCCGGTTTCATGGACCCGCGTTCCCGGTGCTTGTCCGATGACCAGAATACGGGCAGATTTCGCCATGCGGACAACAGGGCGCGGACCCAGCGGCAGGCTCTTTTCACAAATCGTGCAGGACCGGACCTTGGTTAAAAGGGCATCAAGGTCCGGATCGCCACCGGGCGGGTCAATTTCAGGAAGATTTCCGGCCGGGCCGGGGGTAAGGCCGGGCATGGGTTATTTCACCTCGGAATCTTCAATCACCCATTCTTCAGCTGCGGCGTCAGCATACCATGCCTTCATATCGGGAAGATCAAGGATGGTTTCCATATAGGCATTGCCGACCGGATCAAGGGTGACGCCATATGTTTTGAACCGGGTGACGACGGGGGCATACATCGCATCGGCAATCGAAAAATGCCCAAACAGGAAGTCACCCCCCTGCCCGTATTGAGTGCGGCAGGTTTTAAAAATCTCGCCAATGCGGGCGATGTCTTTATCGACCCCCGGGCCACGGCCAAGTCCGGGCAAAGATTTGCGGCAATTCATCGGCATATGATTGCGCAAGGGTCCAAAGCCGCCATGCATTTCAAGCGAGACGGCGCGCGCAATTGCGCGCACATCGATATCAAGCGGCCACAGCAGGGTATCGGGTTGGCTATCGGCGATATATTCAAGGATTGCCAAGGCTTCCCAGATGGTTTTCTTGCCATCGAAAAAGGCCGGGACCTTGGCCGTCGGGGAAAAGACCGGGGCCTTGGCCGCAAACGCGTCACTGCGCAACGCAATGAGCTTTTCATCGAAATCAACACCGGTGACTTTCAACCCCAGCCAGGCGCGGAGCGACCAGGACGAATAGTTTTTATTGCCGATATAAAGAACGGGGCGCGTTTCCATGGGGGGACCTTTGATAAGCAGTTGCGTTCATGCCCACTATAGGTTCAAGGGCGGCAACATCAAAATTGCTTTATCGTTCGGGCTTTGAAATCTTGTCTTGATCGGGGTTTTCTTTTCGGCAATTGCTCTTGGCAATGGGCCGCCGTAAGATCAGCGACAAGATCATCTGCCCGGCCATGATCGCACCAGCGCATTCTGGCCTGACAGGCAGCCGCCCACCGTTAAAATCCCCACGTCACCAGCAGGGAATGCGAAATTGTTCGACCACATTATCAAACGCGATCATGCCACCAACCCGATCACCATCACCCCGATTGCCGAAAGCGGGTTTGAAAGCTGGCTTGCCGATCAGTCCGGCCCGACCAAGGCATGGATTGCGGCAAACGGGTATGAGGCAAAGCGCGGAACGCAGCTTATCCTTCCGGGAACGGATGGTGCGCTTGGATCGGTTTTGATCGGTTATGTCGATGACGCCAAAGCACTTTGGGATTTTGCCGGTTTACCGGCGAGCCTTCCGGAAGGGACATATGGTTTTGTCGGGGACATTGCCGATGATGCAGTCCTTTATGAAAAGGTCGCCCTTGGTTTGTATCTTGGCGGCTATCGGTTTGATCGCTATCGCAAGGATGATGGCAAAAAAGCCACGCGGGCCAAGTTTGCCCTGCAGGATATTGATGCGGTCCGGCGGGCAGAGAATGTTGCGAAGGGAATCGGGCTTGCCCGTGATCTGGTCAATATTCCGGCCAATGATATGGGGCCGGCCGAACTTGAAGACGCCGCGCGCAAGCTTGGCACCGAATTTGGCGCCAAAGTATCCTCGATCATTGGCGATGATCTTTTGAAACAGAACTTCCCGGCGATTTACACGGTGGGTCACGGAAGCGATCGTGAGCCGCGCCTGATTGATATGGTTTGGGGCAAGGACGACGCCCCGAAAATCACGCTGGTCGGCAAGGGTGTTTGTTTTGATACCGGCGGCTATGACCTTAAACCGTCAAGCAACATGCTTTTGATGAAAAAGGATATGGGTGGATCAGCTCAGGTTCTTGGCCTTGCGCGGATGATTATGGCCGCCAACCTTCCGGTGCGGTTGCGCGTTCTGATCCCGGCTGTGGAAAACATGGTATCGGGTCGGGCCTATCGCCCGAGCGATATTCTTCAGACCCGCAAGGGGATCACGGTTGAAGTTGGCAATACCGATGCCGAAGGACGGCTTGTTCTGTCTGATGCCCTGACCGAGGCCGCATCGGAAGACCCGGAAATGATTCTGGATTTTGCCACCCTGACCGGGGCGGCACGCGTTGCGCTTGGCCTTGGATTGCCAGCCCTGTTTTCCAATGATGATGATCTTGCCAATGGCCTGATGGAAAATGGATTGGCGCTCAATGACCCGATGTGGCGTTTGCCGCTTTGGGATGAGTATCGCCCGATGCTTGAGAGCAAGGCTGCGGACATGAACAACATTTCCGGTAGCCCGTATGGCGGTGCGATTATTGCCGCCTTGTTCCTGGATCGTTTCGCAGAAGGTGCAAAAAGCTGGGCCCATATTGATTTGATGGCCTGGAACCCGACCGATCGCCCCGGTCGTCCGACCGGCGGGGAAGCACAGGGAATCCGGGCGGCCTTCAAGCTGATCGAGGATCGTTTCGGTAAGTGAACGAAACCGTAACGTGAATATTATCCAATAAGACCTTTGACATATGCGCAGGGGTCAGGTAGACAGATTACGTATTCGTAACAAATTAATTGTTGGGCACAAGCATGTCGATCGAGATCAAACCGTCTCAGGCGCTCGACCTTTGGCGTATCGCGATTGTTGAAAGTGTGCGTCGGGATTCTCCCGATCTTTCGGCCCGGCAAATGGCCTTGTTGCTAAACGTTTACCTGACCCCGGCCCCGCATACGGTGCGCGGCCTGTCAGAGGCGCTTAACATCTCCAAACCGGCAATTACCCGTGCGCTGGATCGCCTGAGTTCGCTTGGCATGGTCAAACGCAAGGTGGATGAAGACGACCGTCGTTCGGTCCTGATTCAAAGGACCGTCAAAGGGTCGGTGTTCTTGCGTGAATTTGGCGATATTATCGTTGCCGCCGGTCTGAAGACCGCGTAGTTCGAGCTGAAATGCGCCGGATGCAGCCCGGGGTTTTCTACTCATCCGCCCGAATGAAACGCCCTTTTTTCAGAAAAGCTGTGAAAAGGAGCGATTTAGGGCAGCAAAGCTTTCCTTTCTTAAATTTCAAAGATCTTATATGGCAAAATATCGCTATATACAGACCAGTTGGTATGTAAGCGACCCCAATTAACCGCCCTACCAACCCGGGTATTTTTGTTTATTTTCAAGTGATTAAACGAAAACGGCCAAAGGGATATCTCCTTTGACCGTCTAAATCGGTGCTCTGCGCGAAAAACAGGCTTTGGGCTAGTAGCGGGTGCCCGCAACGCTTTCGGGCATCTCAATCAGCGATAAAAGCCCCGCAGCGACGATCAAAACCCCGCCAGATACCCGTGCAATCATGTTATCGCCGCCGCGCCTGACCAGCCAGGGCATGATCCGGGCGGCCCCCATCGCGTAAATCATTACGAATGTGTAATCAAGCACCACAAAGGTCGCACCAAGTATCAGCAACTGGGGTGCCAGCGGTGCAGTCGGATCGACGAATTGCGGGAACAGCGCCCCAAAGAAGGCGATTGCTTTCGGGTTACCGGCCGCAACCAGGAAACCTTCGCGGAACAGTTTGCGGCGGCTGGCGATTTCATAGCCGGTCGATTTTTTCGTTTCGATTCCGGTTTTATCCTTGATCGCCTTTGATTTTCGGAAAAACGACATCAAACCGATGACCAGCAGAAAGGCAACGCCGCACCATTTGACCACTGCAAAGGCTTCGGCCGAGGTTGCCAAAAGAGCGCCCAGACCGACCGCGGCGATCACCATCTGGATCATGTTTGCGGTGACATCGCCCAAGGCGGTCATCAATGTCGGACGCGCACCATAGCGCAGCGCATGCGACATGCCGATCAAAACGCTGGGGCCCGGGGTAAGCACCAACAGGAAGACGAGGAAACTAAAACTCAGCCAGATTTCGAACGACATGGGGCTTCTCCGGTACGTTGATCTGACCGGGATATCACACGCCCGCAATTGCACAAGTGCGTCTTGTGCAAGGCGCTATGCATGCATCTCAGTTCACGGGAAAGGGATTTTTCAGATCAGCGGTTTTCGGCGTCGCCCGGCCAGCGATCATAGAATTTACGCACCTGTACCGAGCGGATGGTATCGGGTGGCAAGAAGGTTTCGGCCGTGTTTAAAAGCTTGTTCTGAAGGGCTGCGAAATAGCGATTGGAAACCGGGGCAAATGGTGTGAAGGGCGGTTCCTTGACAAGCACCTCGCCGCTTTCTTCGGCTTTTTCTGCTGCCTCGGCCTCGGCGGCCAGTTCTTCTTCGGTTTTGGCAGGGGGCGGCGGCAATAAGGGCGGGCCATCATAGCGGAAGGACCGTTTGCCCGGTTCGCGGTTTTCAAACCGCTGCTGGGTATCGCGATACATCAGCCGTTGCAGATCAACCAGAAAGGCATTGATAATTTTTGGCAAGACTTGCTCGATCGTAGCAACCGACTGCTTGTTTTCGGCTTCCAGCCAGATATTGACCACGATTTGGCGGATGGTTCCCGATTTGGGCAGAACGACCGTCAAGGATACCGAATCAGGCACAATCACCGTGTCGGGAATTTCCGGGACAGCGGTTGCATCGGCCTTTTTAGGCTTTTCCGTTTCTTCGGATTTGGTATTGGCATTAGCAGAAACAGGCAGTGTCGCGACCATAAAGAATGCAAGTGCCATGGCAACGAACATCCGCATGGACACTGATCGGTTATCGGTTGATATTTTGGCGACGCGCGACAGCATACTCACCTTACTACCTTGTTATTCCAATACTTCTTATCTTGTTGTAGCAGAAGTTCCAGCCAAGTTCCCCCATTAGTTGCTGACAAAATCTGTCCCTGCCGCCTTCAGATCAAGGGCCGCAGCCAAAAGGGCCTTGGTATAGGGTTGCTGCGGGTTATCAAAGATATCCGCAGCCGCACCGCTTTCGACCAGTTTCCCGCCCTGCATCACCATCACCCGGTGCGATACCGCACGAACAACACGCAAATCGTGACTGATAAACAGATAGGCCATCTTATGACGGGCCTGTAAATCCCGGAGCAATTCGACAATCTGGGCCTGAACCGACATATCAAGTGCTGATGTTGGTTCATCCAGTACGATGAAACGTGGCTTTAGGACCAATGCGCGGGCAATTGAAATACGCTGACGCTGGCCACCGGAAAATTCATGGGGATAGCGGTCCATGGCATTTTGCGGCAAATCGACTTCGTGAAGCGCCTCGGCAATGCGGGCTTCGCGTTGTTCCACCGTTAAATCCGGTTCGTGAATTTCAAGTCCTTCGCCGACGATCTGGGCAATCGACATGCGCGGGCTGAGCGATCCAAACGGGTCCTGAAACACCACCTGCATGTCCCGGCGCAATTTGCGCAAATCGGCCCCGGCATATTTACGGATATCCTGCCCATCAAATGTGATGTCGCCGTCTGATTTCAACAGGCGCAGGATCGCCATGGCAAGGGTTGTCTTGCCCGATCCGCTTTCCCCGACAATGCCAAGGGTTTCGCCCTGTTTCAAGGATAGCGAAATACGATCAACCGCATCAATGTAGCGTTCCGGGCGACCAAGAAGACCTTTGCGGCCAATCGGGAAACGCACCTGAATGTTGCTGGTTTCAAGAAGCTCGGCAGCGTTTTCGGGCAAGTCCGGCGCATTGCCGGTTGGCACAGCCGAAAGCAGTTTTTTGGTATAGGCGTGTTTGGGATTTTCAAACAGGCCATGCCCGACCCCGCGTTCGACAATCTCACCATCCTTCATCACGCACACACTTTTGGCCATTTTCTGCACAATCTGCAGATCATGGGTAATCAGCAAAAGCGCCATGCCAAGCTTGTTTTGCAAATCTTGCAGCAATTCAAGAATCTGCGCCTGAATGGTGACATCAAGGGCCGTGGTCGGTTCATCGGCAATCAGCAATTCCGGTTCGTTGGCAAGCGCCATGGCAATCATCACGCGCTGACGCTGCCCACCGGATAGTTCATGCGGCAAGGCTTTAAGCCGCGATGCCGGATCGGGAATGCCGACCAGATCAAGCAATTCCAGAATGCGTTCGCGGGCCTTACCCGCCCGCAACCCTTTGTGCAGCAACAATACTTCGCCAATCTGCTTTTCAATATTATGCAGCGGATTAAGCGATGTCATCGGTTCCTGAAAAATCATGGAAATGCGGTTGCCGCGAATTTTGCGCAATGTGCGTTCATCCGCCCCGACCATTTCCTGACCATCAAAAATGATGGAGCCGGTCGGATGGGTTGCCCGCGGATAGGGTAGCAATTGCAAAAGCGAAAGAGCGGTTACCGATTTACCCGATCCACTTTCACCGACCAGCGCCATGGTTTCCCCGCGCGCCATGGCAAAGGATACCCCCTTGACCGCGGGCACACCGGCAAAGGACACAGCAAGGTTGCTGACATTCAGAAGCGGCTGTTTTTCAGTGTGTTGTGTCATGACCGTTTCCTAAAATGTCTTACGCGGATCAAACGCATCGCGCACCGCCTCGCCAATAAAGATCAGAAGGCTGAGCATGACGGCAATCGCAAAGAACGCGGTCAGGCCAAGCCAGGGTGCCTGCAGGTTGTTTTTCCCCTGAGAAAGCAATTCACCCAAGGATGGTGATCCCGGTGGCATGCCCAAGGAGAGAAAATCAAGCGAGGTCAAAGCAACGATTGATCCGTTCAGAACGAATGGCAGGAAGGTGATGGTCGCAACCATCGCATTGGGCAAAACATGGCGATACATGATGCGGTAATCGGTCATGCCAAGGGCGCGGGCCGCCCGGACATATTCGAAATTACGTGCGCGCAGGAATTCGGCACGCACCAGCCCGGTCAAACTCATCCAGCTAAACAGCACCAGAATGAATAAAAGCGTCCAGAAGCCCGGCGCAAACAGGCTGGCGAGAATGATCAGAATGAAAAGCTGTGGCAACCCGCCCCAGATTTCAATCACGCGCTGGAAGCTTAGATCGACCCAGCCCCCGAAATAGCCCTGCACCGCACCGGCAGCAATCCCGATCACGGAACTCAGCGCGGTTAGAGCCAAGCCAAACAGGATCGATATGCGGAAACCATAGATCAGGCGCGCCATCACATCGCGGCCCAATTCATCCGTGCCCAGCAAATGGCCCATCGAGGGGGGCGATGGCTGGGGCGCGCGCATTTCGAAATCAATCGTTTCATAGGAGAACGGAATGATCGGCCAGATGGCAAATCCGTTTTCGTCGATCTTGCCCTGAATATAGGGATCATAGAAATCCGTCTCGACGTCGAAATCCCCGCCATAGGTGGTTTCCGGATGATCAGAGAAGATCGGCATGTACCAATTGTCGGCATATTTAACAAAAATCGGTTTGTCATTGGCGACCAGTTCGGCAAACAGGCAAATGACAAACAGAACGGTAAAGATCACAAGTGACCATGAACCGCGTTTGTTGGCCTTAAAGTTGGCAAACCGCCGTTTGTTGAGCGGGGAAAGGGTCATTATTGCCATGATCAACTCTCCCGCGCGTCAAAGTTGATTCGGGGATCAACGAAATGATAACTCAGGTCACTGATCAGATTTAAGACCAGTCCGAACAGCGTAAAGAAATAAAGGGTGGCAAACATCACCGGATAATCGCGCGTCATCACCGCGTTAAAGCCAAGCAGGCCAAGCCCGTCGAGTGAGAAAATCACTTCGATCAGAACCGATCCGGTAAACAGCAAACCGACCAAGGCACTCGGGAAACCGGCAATCACCAGCAACATGGCATTGCGAAACACATGTCCGTATAAAACGCGCTTTTCGGTCAGACCCTTGGCCCGTGCGGTGACAACATACTGTTTGTTGATTTCATCCAGGAACGAGTTTTTCGTCAACATCGTCAGGGTGGTAAAACCACCGATGGTCAGGGCAATAATCGGCAAGGTCAGGTGCCAGAAGTAATCGCCGATTTTACCCAGAAGCGATAATTCATCATAGTTTGACGAGGTTAAACCGCGTAGCGGGAACAAGTCAAAATAGGTCCCCCCGGCAAAGACGACAATCAGCATCACAGCAAACAAAAAGCCCGGAATGGCATAGCCGACAATGATGGCCGCCGAGGTCCAGATATCGAAGTTCGATCCGTCGCGCACCGCCTTGGCGACCCCAAGCGGGACCGAGATGATATAAATGATCAAAGTTGACCAAAGCCCGAGCGAGATCGAAACCGGCATCTTATCAAGGACAATTTCGACGACATCGCGGTCTTGAAAATAACTCTGCCCGAAATCAAAGGTCAGATAGTTTTTCATCATCATCCAGAACCGTTCATGGGCAGGTTTATCAAACCCGAACTGCTTTTCGAGCTGGCTGATGATTTCAGGATCAAGGCCCTGTGCGCCGCGATAGGTTGAAGTCGATGAGAAGTTATTGCCCGATGCCCCACCAGAACCGCCACCGCCGCCACTGTCAGGGCCCTGATTGGTGATTCGGGCAGTTGATGAAACATCCGTTCCCTGCAATTGCGCAATGACCTGTTCAACCGGACCACCCGGGGCAAACTGGATGATCACGAAATTCAACACCATGATGCCAAACAGGGTGACCGGGATCAGAAGCAAGCGCCGAAGAATATAATTCAGCATGGCCTAGTTCCCCCCCATCTTCAGTTTTGCCGATTTGTCCGGATCAATCCACCAACGCATGATCGACATCCCCTTAAGCGGAACAGTGTCCGGTCGGCCAAAAATATTCCACCACACCATGCGATCCCCGCCCAGATACCATTGCGGGATGACATAATCGCCCCACAACAACACACGGTCCATCGCACGGGTGGCACTTACCAGTTCGCCCCAGCTATCCGCACTCGCGACATTTTCGATCATGGCATCAACCACCGGATCCTTGATCCCGGCAAAGTTACGGCTGCCTGGCTGATCGGCGGCTTCTGAACTCCAGAAAATGCGTTGTTCATTCCCCGGTGTCAGGGCCTGGGTCCACCAATGGGTGGTGACTTCGAAATCAAAGGCCTGAATACGGTTAACCCATTGGCCGGTATCAATCAGGCGGATATCCATTTCGACACCCAACTGTTTGAGCCGCGATTTGACCACAAGGGCGATTTTTTCCAGACCGGGCTGGCGAATGATCAGTTCAAACCGGAAGGGTTGGCCGGTTTCCTTATTGACCAGAACCTTGTCGCGCACTTCCCATCCTGCTTCGTTCAGAAGCGTCATGGATTCACGCAAGGCTTCGCGCCGCCCGTTGGGCGCGTCAAAGTTCGGCAATTTATAAGGTTGGGTAAACAGTTCCGGCGGCAATTGATCACGGTATGGTTCAAGCAACGCCAATTCATCGCCCGTCGGGATGCCAGATGAAGCCAATTCCGAATTGGCAAAGAAACTGTCGGTGCGTTTATAGGCGCCATAGAACATCGCACGGTTCAGCCATTGGAAATCCAGACCATATTGCAGCGCACGGCGCACCCGACGATCCGCAAACAGTGGATTACGCGCATTCAAGACATAGGCCTGCATGCCGGTTGGCAGATTATCGGGCATGAATTCCTTTTGAATGTCACCGCGTTCAACCGCAGGCGTATTGTAGGCAGTATTCCAGTCCCGCGATGAATGTTCCGAGCGGATCATATATTCGCCACCCAGAAATGCCTGACGTTGTACTTCGGGATCAAGATAGGTGTCATAGCGGATCATATTGAAATTGTTCTGACCACGATTAACCGGAAAATCGGCCGCCCAGTAATCCTTGACCCGTTCATAGGAAATCCGGCGGCCTGCTTCGATGCTGGCGACTTTATAGGCGCCGCTGCCGACCGGAATTTCAAAGGTGGTTTTCGAGAAGTCTTTTCCTTCCCAGAACTTGCGCGGCATGACCGAAATGCCTGCGGCGGTCATGGGGGTTTCGCGGTTATTGCCGGGCTTGAAGGTGAATTTCACGGTGAGATCATCAAGCGCCTCGGCCCCTTCGATCTGGGAGAAATATTGCCGGTAGACCGGGCTTCCTTTTTCGACAAGCACTTCATAGGAAAACACCACATCATCGGCAGTGATTTCTGATCCGTCCTGAAAACGTGCGCGTGGATCCAGATGGAAGATGGCAAAGGACCGGTCATTGGGAACTTCGATGCTGTGCGCGATCAAACCATACATCGCATAGGGTTCATCGGCACTGGGCACCATCAGGCTGTCATAGATCAGGCCAAGGCCTGCCGCTGCTGTTCCCTTAAGGGTGAAGGGATTAAGCGTATCAAACGCAACGATAGACGATTGCACCAATGTCCCACCCTTGGGCGCATCGGGATTCACATAGTCAAAATGATGGAAATTCGGGCCATATTTCAGGTCGCCATACAGCGAAATGCCGTGCGATTTGGTCGTGATCGGGTCCAGTTCCAGCTCGTCCACCGACACGGTCGGGGCCGGGGTGATGGTTGGTTTATCGGCCCCTTGCGCATGGGCCGTTGGCATCGGGGCAATCATCCCGACCCCTGCCATGATCAGCATGGCCGAGGCCAAACATCTGGTTGCCCAAAACCGTTTCACGTCTCGCTTACCAAAAGGCTTTGCGATCATTGAACCCTGCCCGGACGGCAGTTTCGAAACTGCGTTCGCGATCATCTGACTAATTGTCTTTCCCCTGATATGCGTCGGCATGTCCGTTTGGTCGCGGATATGCCATATCCAACCCGGACATTGTTTGCATCATCACCATCATCGTGCGTCATTCCAGACGTAACGTTAAGCAGCACGTTAAGCAACGCGACCATAATGGCGAGTTAAATGGTTCAATTTCAAGGCATCATCTTGTGATTTGATCTTTTTACGTAGGTGCAGGCCCGGTTAGTTTACGACGTTCGGTTTCAATTTTGATTTCCCCCATCAGCCAGTTGCGAAAAGCGCGCACTTTGCGGCGTTCCAACCGGCCTTTTGGATAGCACAGCGAATAGGCATAGGGGCTGTCGACGGGCAAATCGAACGGCACGGTCAAACGGTTGCTGACGACATATTCGCCAATCATCGCCGGATCGGAAATCACCACGCCAAATCCGCTTGCCGCAGCCTCCATCGCCATATCAAGGGTGGCAAAGACCGGTCCGCGCTTCCCATCGACGCCCTTGATCCCGGTACCGTCAAGCCAGATGCGCCAGTCTTCACGTTGGGCCGAACAATGCAAAAGCGTCACACCGGCCAAATCTTCGGGGGTTTTAAGCTTTTTCGCCAGATCCGGATGACAGACCGGCAAAAGCCGTTCGCCGGTCAGGAATTCATGGACCAGTTGTTCTTCCTGGGTGTCAGCAAAGCGAATGGCAATGTCGATTTCGTTGAAATCAACCGCAGCCGAATCATCATTATATGTGCCAAGCTGCACCTGAAGATCGGGATATTCCATCTGAAACCGGCCCAGACGCGGCACGATCCAGCGCATGGAAAAGGTCAATGGTGCCGATACGGACAATTGCGTGTCATCTGCGCGGTCTTCGACCTTGGCCACCGCATTTTCAATCGCATCAAAAGCCGGGGTCAGCGACACCAGAAGGTTGCGCCCGGCACGGGTCAGAACAAGGCTTCTGTGCCGCCGTTCAAAAAGCTTTCGCCCCAGAACGTCTTCAAGGTGCTGCACCTGTCGACTTACCGCGCCTTGGGTCACGTTAAGCTCATGTGACGCTTTGGTGAAACTTTCAAGTCGACCGGCAACTTCAAAGGCACGAAGCGCGTTTAAGGGCAATGGACGGCGTTTCATCGGATTTGCTTTGCATGATAAAAACTCATGTAATGATGACAAAAGATGGTTTGAGTGCAAGTGTTTTTAAGCGTAACTCAGGGTTTAGCAAAATTAGACACACATGCATCAAGGATGCCGGGCCGCTGACTTTTGAGAGCAGGCCTACGATTAAAGGAATAAAATCATGGTCGCGATCACCAAAGAAGCCGGCGTATTTGTTACCCCTGCACGCAATGACAACACCATCAATCTGATGGATTTGCCACGTGCATGGCTCAAACGCCACGGCCTGCGCCAGAAACTGGCCCAGATGGACAGCCGCATGCTGCGCGATATTGGCTGGAACGTTTACGACGCCAAACGCGAAGCGGCCAAGCCATTCTGGAAAGCCTGAGACCGAAACGAAACAACGCCTAAAACCGCGCATTTGCGCATAACCGAGTAAAATTCATGCAGAACAATGTCTCCCCGCTGCAGGGCGCAATCACCTTCCCGCTACAGGTTTTGATTGAAGCCCTGATGGACGCCTGGAAAGGCCTCCGCCTTAAGTAAGGCTCGGGAACGTTCAATCCTCCCTGAACGCAGATCCAACATCCCCCCGTTGGAAGATGCGTATATAAATGCTGGTCACTCCCCTGGTGACCGGCATTTCTTTTATCGGGCATCTTATGAATCTGCCCGAACCTGCCCAACTTCCCCAAACCCATTCCACAACAGCGCGGATCGGCAAAGCAGGCCAGTCGCGCCAGATTACTTTTTGTCGGGGAACCGCAGATACATCAGGTTCGCGGCATTCAAAACCGAATACATCACGGCAAATTGCGCATTGAACTCGAACTTTTCCGGCATTGGTTGAAACAGTTCGTAAATCTGGCGGATGGATCGTTTGCCATCGATCCGTGACAGGATCGCAGGTGATGCCGATGGCATGGTCCGGGTCACCGACAGGCCGGTAAAGGTGATTTTGATATTGCCGGTTTTGGCAACGGATCGGGCCAAGGCCGCGCCATCCACCCGGGTGAAGAACGGAATTGCGTCTTCGGCCGGGACTGGTGGCTTGGTCTTGTTCTTGGCCTTCACGACATAAAATGTGTGCTTGGTGATGTTGCCCGCCATCAGTTCGGCAAGGGCAGCCCGTTCGCGGAACGGCACATGGACGGCCTTTTCCAGAACATCATGGCGCGAACAATAGGTTGTCGGATCATAGCGCATCGGTTCGATAAAGCTTTGCAGGCGCAAGCCCGCCTGATGCACAAAATCAAAGACTTCATCAACGCGGTATGCGCGGTCTTGCTGATGCAGCAACAAATCATAAAACCCGGCATCGCCGCCGTGGATATGATCGCCAACAAACGGGTTGCGTTTCAGCCAGTTGGTTCCGGGCAGCGAATTAAACAGCGCCTTGCCGAAATTCAGGCGCCTTGCGCCACCGGCCTCGGCATTAAGCCGGTCCATCATTTCCTGCATATGATAGACACCCTGGCGGCCAAGCTCGCCATACACCATAAGCCCCATACCGCCACTGGGCTTCAGGGAGTCGGCCAGTGTCCGCAGACCTTCGTTCGGGTCGGGCAAATGGTGAAGCACCCCACAGCAATCAATATAGTCAAACGGGCCATATTCCTTGGCCAGATCGACAAATGATCCGGTGACAAATGTGACGTTCTTTTCAAGATTGCGGCGCTTGATCCGGGCTTCGGCAATAGCGCGGGCGTTTTCGGACAGATCGATATAGACGATTTCGGCCCTGGCTTTGCGGTCCCGGGCCTGCTGGGCCAGCATCACCAGCGCATCGCCGGTCCCGCCGCCAGCGATAAGAATTTTGATTTTGCCTTTGGCCGATGGGTCGCGCCCGCCAAAGACATAATGAACGACTTCTTCCCAGTTGCCGGGGGATCCGCTGACCAGTCTTTTATCCTCATCCTCGGGATTTCGCGCCGGATAGGGATATGTTTCATACTGATCGCGCGTCTTGTTTGACGATTGCACAGTATCAGGCTGATTTTTGTCATCGGACATTCGCGCGGATTCCAGCAGATTTTTGGTTGGGACGTCAGCAGTCTATACCAAGCAATTAATTAATAAAATCCGCCAGTTCACGATATATCACGACAATCAATTATAAGTTTCCCCGTCGCACTCCGATCCCGGATCGCGCCGAGCGCATCCATGGCATCTGCCAACGGGTATTTTGCCGATATCATCGGGCGAATTTTACCCTCCCGCAGCAGGCCAAGAACCTCGGCCATGCCTTGCTGTGCGATGGTCGGGTTTTGTTCAAGATAGGCCCCGAAATAGAACCCGATTGCCGTGACATTCTTGACCAGCAAGATGTTGGCCGGGATTTGCGGCACCGTGCCACTGGCAAATCCGATCAACAACATCCGTGCCCCTGGTGCAACACAGCGCAGGCTTTGATCAAAGATATCCCCGCCGACCGGATCATACACCACATCCACCCCCGCAGGCTTTCCAAGCGTTGCGGTAATCTCGCGCACGCCATCGCGGATGTTTTCCGATTTGTAATCGATAACGTGATCGGCACCGTGATCACGGGCGATCTGACATTTTTCCGCCCCGCCCGCCGTGGCGATCACGGTTGCGCCCAAAAGTTTGGCACATTCCACCGCGGTTAAGCCAACACCGCCCGCCGCCCCATGGATTAAAACCACATCGCCCGGCATTACATTGGCGCGATATTTCAAGCCAAACCAGCTTGTGCCATAGGCAATCTGAAACGCCGCCGCAGAGTCAAAATCAACTGCACCCGGAAGCGGGATGACAAGTGACGCATTGGCGACAACCCGGGTGGCATATCCGCCCCAATCGGGCATCGCCATCACCCGATCACCAACCGCAATATTATCAACCCCGTCGCCCACCGACTGCACAGTGCCGCTGACTTCAAAGCCCGGGGCAAAGGCCGTTTTGGGCCGTTTTTGATATTTCCCCTGAAGGATCAGGGTATCGGCGAAATTAACCCCGCAGGCCGCAACATCAATCACGACCTCGCCCGGACCTGCCACAGGATCGGGCCATTCGGTCAAGGTGGGTGTTTCGCCAAATGACGGGCAAATCCATGATTTCATGCCGGTTTCCTGCTTGGGATCTTGATCAATAGGCGTCATCTATAGGCGCGAGTGTGCCGCGTGATCATGGGCCAGACAAGCCGACATTGGGCTAAAGCATGTTGTATTTAATGCCCAATCAGATGGAGCCATGGATGGGGGAAAACCGAAGGATCAGAAAATGCGCTGACGTTTGCGTTTGCGGGTCAGCAACAACAAGATAACAGAGGGCACAAACAAAACCACGACGGCTGGTGCCAACAGGATGGGCACAAACAACGTGTCCCATGCCCAGACCGAAATGTAGCGTTGAACGGCAGATTGCAACAGGTTCAGGCTTCCGGCATCAAGGCGATACCAAAGTTCTCCGGCGGCGGCCAGACGAAAATTACCTGCCTGAAGCGCCGTAATGGAATCGTCCACCAGCACCGCAATGCTGGCAAACAACAAGATCCATCCCAACGCCCTTAAAACCCACATCATCGTCTCCGCACTACCTGTAAGGGTGGTTTATTAGCAAATCCTGAAAGCACCCTAACGGTCTGTCTCATTTGCGTAAAGTGCTGTGAAACACCGCCGCGTAATACCGTATAACCCCTAAACTCTTACGTGAAACCTTACGGCGCAGAGATCAATAAGAAGTAAAGATCACGCCAAAGCCCGCATTCCCAACGGTTACAGCGGGTGATACCGTGCACCTTCCACCCGTTTTCCGACGGATTTTGCGGCAATTTCACGAAAGTGCAAAAAGAGGGTGATTGGCCCTTGTCAAGTGCGGGCCTGTCGGCTAATGTCCGCCCGCTTTCGCGATATATAGATAGATCGCATGTGGAGAGGTGGCCGAGTGGTTTAAGGCGCACGCCTGGAAAGCGTGTTGGGGTGTAAGCCCCTCAGGGGTTCGAATCCCCTCCTCTCTGCCACTGAGCAAAAAATCCCGAAATTAATCGATCAACCACCACGCAGTATTTCCTGCGCGGGCTATTCTGCTGATCTATTTTCGTCATTCCCGCCAGACGCAACCACTACCAGCCATTTGCGCAGCAAAGTATCAAGCTGGATCTGGAAAAAGGGGTCCGTCCCCTTTTAGCAGTCCTCTTTTAGCACTTTTAGCACGTGTTATCTATGAAGGCCAAAAGGCGACGCGATAAAAGCCAGCATCGAAAACAATAATTACCTGAAGCGGGCCGTAAGGATTTGAGCATCTAAAGACGCAGCCCCCTGTCACACTGTTTTTGTCAAACCAAACTAGTAACAATTGTTACCGTTGTACCGCCAGTTGGTGATGAGACCATTCACAACGGTAAACGTTTGCTGACACGACAAAGCAATTGTTGTTGGTGAACTGCCCCCGTAAGAGCTTGTGTATATTTGGTTTCCGATAACAGTTGATTGGTACGTTGGCTGAGTCCCCGGCAATGTCATGCTGCCCTGGCTTGAATATGTAATGTACTTTGAATTACCTGACTCATAGAAGCTATTAGGTGGCCCCCAAGAAGCAATTAAGCTCTGCTCTGACTGTCCAACCCAAGAGTTAAGGATGCCCTCATACTCAGATGCCGTCATGCACCCTACAAGAGCAATTAACACAACTCCAACCCCAGTATATTTCAAATATTTGAACACGTAAGCTCCCCCGAATTATACCTCAGATGTTTTCTGATCGACTTTCCTCTTAATGTGAACCCTCCCTTTTAGATTAGTTTCTTATTCTTTCAGGTAACCCACTCAACCAAAGGCCATAACAACCGGCACAACATTCGCGGTTATCATTGCAAAGGATGTAGCCGAATGTCTTCGGAAAAAGGGGCTGTCCCCTTTTTGGTCTTTGCGCTGCAAAGTATCAAGCTGGATCTGAAAAGGGACCTGTCCCCTTTTAGCAGAGCCTCCCCTCTTCTTAGCCACTGACTGCACTCCTAAACTCCGGTGCATGGGCAAGTTTTGTTTAGGGCGCCATTTCCTTTTCCTTTAGCGCCCTCAGATCGTCGTTCAGCCTGGTTTGCCAGCCCCTGCCCCCGGCCCGGTAGATTTCAAGAACGTCAACATCAAGGCGGATCGTCACACGCTCTTTCGTGGCAGCCTTTTGCGGCCCGCGCTGCCCCCTCGCCCGCGCCACCAAATCAGGCAGAACTTCAGACGCCTTGCCGGCATTCTTAAACCATTCTTCGTCAAGTTCCGGGGCTTCGTCGCGGTCAGTTTCGGTTTCGCGATCAGACATTTGAGTACCTCATTTGCTCTCGTTCGTTTGCTTTGCGAAGGCTGATAACCCGGACCTTTTCGCCGCGCAGGGCGAAAACCACCACATAAAGCCGATCCCCAATATATCCAATGGCGGTCCACCGTTTTTCATCGTGGCGATTGTCCGAGTTTACAACAGCACTATCCCAATCAAAGCCATCCATCTCGTCAAACCAGACGCCATGTTTTTCGGCGTTTAACTTGTTCTTGTTGTTGTCCCATTCATACATTGTCGCCCCTCGTTCCGACAAGTAAATGTACATACAATAAAATCGACTGTCAATTTTATTGTATGTACATTTAAATTACCAATCCGACACCGCAGGCGTTTTGGCACTTTACTGACACCATGCTGTCAGTAGCGTCAGGTCATCAAAGCACCTTTGAATATGAGGCAGTGATGATCAAATACATCTATCCAGACGGCTCTCATTGCTATCGCACGTTGCATACGGCACACGCCGTTTTTCGCAATTCAGATGGCCAGTTGATTGCCCGTGCAGAAAAGCCGGACAGGTCTGGCTTGTATGAGTTTGAAATTTCCGGGTTTGAGCTATTATCCCCCGGCAAAGTGTATGATTAAACCGGCCTAACTGCCGTCTGCCTCCATTCCCGCCAACCATTTGCGCAGCAAAGCATCAAGCTGGGCCTGCTCGTCTGCGTTTAGTGCGTCGGTCAGGCGGTGTTGGTTGGCGACGTGGTCGGTGACGGCGGCGTCAATCAGGGCGTGTCCCTTATCCGTCAGGGCAATGACAAAGCCGCGGCCGTCTTCCGGGTTCTTTTCACGCGAAATCAGGCCTGCCTGTTCAAGTTTATCAAGCCGGTTGGTCATTGTGCCCGAAGTCACCATGGTCCATTCGATCAGGCTTGACGGGCTGAGCGCATAGGGCGGGCCGGAGCGGCGCAGGGTTGCCAATACATCAAAGCTGGCCCCATTGAGGCCATGGGCGGCAAAGACTTTGTCGAGTTCTGCCGAGAGAATGGAGCGCAATCGGCCAAAGCGGCCGAACATGCCCATGGGCGCGACATCAAGGTCGGGGCGTTCCTGATGCCATTGCGCTAAAATACGATCTACCTGGTCCATGAATGAAGGGATGCCAAAAATTTATCTTGACGTCAAGATTTCAGAATATATCTTGACGTCAAGATAAATGGAGAAGCCCCATGAACAGAACGACCGATTTAATGCTTACCGCTCTTGCCCCAATCATCTGGGGTAGCAGCTATATCGTTGCGACAGAACTTTTACCGCATGGCTATCCGTTGACAGTGTCGCTGTTGCGCGCCCTGCCGGCCGGATTGATCCTGTTGCTGATTGTTCGTCAATTACCGCAAGCCGGATGGCGCGGCCGGGTTTTCATTCTTGGCGCGCTTAATTTTGCGGTTTTCTGGTCAATGATGTTTCTGGCCGCCTATCGCCTGCCGGGCGGAGTTGCGGCAACCTTGAGTGCTGTACAGCCGCTTTTTGTTTTGTTACTTGCGCGCTTTGCGTTGGGCAACAGCTTGAATATGCTGGGCGTAGGTGCGGCGATTTCCGGTCTGATCGGGGTCGGGATGCTTGTGCTTGATCCCGGTGCGGTTCTTGATCCGATTGGTATTATTGCCGCCCTGATTGGTGCGCTTTCGATGGCATTTGGTGTGGTTTTAACCCGCAAATGGCAGCCACCCGTATCACCGCTGACTTTTACCGCCTGGCAATTAACCGCGGGCGGGATCCTTTTGATCCCGGTTGCCCTGATCCTTGAGCCGGGCTTTCCGATGCCAACCGCCACCAATCTTGCAGGCCTTGTCTGGCTGGGCCTGATCGGGGCGGCGCTGACTTATTATCTGTGGTTTCGCGGGATTGCGCGGCTGGGCCCGACAACGGTGACGGGCTTTGGTTTTCTCAGCCCGACCAGTGCGGTTTTGCTCGGCTGGGTGTTCTTGGATCAACACTTATCCGCCCTTCAAATCACCGGGGTTGGTGTTGTGTTGATCAGCATCTGGGTCGGGCAACGGGCATCGCGGCCAAAAGCACCAACACACGACACCTACACCGATACCGACATCAACAGCGAAACCCCCGCCCCGCCTCATAACGCCATCAAACCGAATTGAAAGGATCGTTCCATGATCAAGAATACGCCCCCAAAACAGCCCCTTAAGATCGTTGTGTTTGGCGCGACTGGCGATGTTGGCCGCGAAACCGTGATCGAGGCGGTTGCGCGCGGCCATCAGGTCACAGCAATTGCGCGCGATGCCGACAGGCTGGCCGATTTGCCCGATGCGGTGACGTGCGAAAGTGTCGACGTTTTGGTTAATCTGGATCAGGTCGGCCATGTGATGGCCGCCCATGACGTCGCGATCAGCGCCCTTCGCCCGGCAAGAGGATCGGAAGAATTGCTTGTTGAGATGAGCAAAAACCTTCTGGATGCGGCACGGGTAACCAACACCCGGCTTTATATTACCGGCGGGGCAGCGACCTTAAAGCTTGCCGATGGCAGCGGGCATAGTGTTTTAACCGCGCCGGATTTCCTGCCCGATGCGGTCCGCCCGATTGCCGAAGCCTGTGCCAAGCAAGATGCATTGTTGGATCATTATGATGATGTGCAATGGAGCTGCCTCCGCCCACCCGCGATGCTGATTGCCGGTGAGAAAACCCGCCAGTATGTCCGCGGGACCGACACGCTGATCCCGGACCATGATGGCATGGCGCGGATTTCCTATGCCGATTTCGGCGTTGCGATGGTCGATCTGGTGGAAGATGTTGATATTGACCAACGGCGTTTGACGGTTGGGTATCAGACAGAGGCAGCGGCCTGAGCCAATCATATCTGCACATCTATATAAGACAGCAAAACGGGCGGCACATATTGGCCGCCCGTTTTGATTTCTTGAAAGGACGAATTTGCCATCTCAAATTAAGAACCGCTTCACGTTGATTTCACCGATTATAGCTTCACAAATAAAACAATCTTCGATTTACTGTTTTATTAAAATTTCAACCGGTGAAGGTGCTGCAATGTCATTAGATGACTTCCGCGGATTGGCTTACAGGATCCAGAAGGCTGCGAGTGAATACGAGCGCGAGCGCATAATAAAAGACTATCGAGCGGAATTTCTTGAAAACAGCAAGCCGAAGATTATTGAAGAAATGGTTGAGGAGATCAAAGCTGGGGTTTCACCTGACTATGAAGAGATTAAAGACGCAATACTGGATGAATATGCAGATGAATTGCGCGAAGAAGCTATTGAACAAATTGATGAAAAATTTAAAGAAGGCCAACTGTCTTGGGTCTTAGTTAAAGATGAGAAGCTTCGTAAAAGCATCGCAGTTACAATTCAAAGAATGTCCGATTTTGTTGAGGTTCTTCAGTACAGTAACAGCCTCAATCATGATGAAGAACTGTTATCGCCAATTTTAAAAGAGCAGCTTATTTGCGTACTGAAGGCAGCGATTGTTGAACTGGAAGGCCCATATATAGAACGCAGTCGCCTTCGAGGACTTTTCAACTGGATGAGTAGCCTTGTAAAGCGAGCTGGAACCGAGGTAGCTCATGAGAAAGTAAGTGAAGGATTCCAAAATGTCACCGAATGTATCGGAGATGTTATCGAGCAAATTACTGACTCACCTACTACTTTTCTCTAACTCAAGCTTGCTATCACTTCAAACTTGCCCTTTTGATCCGGGCGAAGACTTCATCAAGGGCGGTATGGATCGCTGCCCCACCCTTTTCGCGCAGGAAGGTCTGCGCGACCTGTTCGTTCAGACCACCGGCCGTGATGTGCCCGTCATAAAGTTCCGAAAAACTTTGATCGGGCGATTTATTGGTGTTTTCGGCAAGGCCGGAAAACAAGGCGGCAAGATAGCGCCGTGCATCGCCATAATCCGATCCGTGTGCCACCATCCACTGCGCAGCACTTTCAAGCAATGTGAAATAGGTCGCCATCAGGGCACTTCCGGTCCCGTAACCATCAAAGGCATCGATGGTGTCGGCTGCGACCGCGCCGCCCAGTTTGTCAAACAGGGCCATGACATCGGGGGATCCGGGGTAAACGGCGGTCACACAGCTATGATGTTCGACCGGGGGCAATGGAATGGCGCGATCAAATTGCGCATCGGTTTTAAGCCATGCCTTCATATCGTCAATCGGGATGGTCGCGATCAGACTGACGATCTTTTTGCCCGTGGGCACGGTGAGGCCTGATAACACGTCCTTGGTGATTTGGGGCAAGACGGCAAGGAAGATCATATCGGCCTGATCAAGGATCGCCTGATTGTCATCTTCGATCCGGACTTTATCAAAATCCGCTGCCAGCTTTGTTGAAAACCGTTCGCCCCGGCGCGATACAATCACCTGATCAACGGGGTAATCGGATGTCAGCAAACCACGGATCACCGCATCGCTGATCGACCCGGTGCCAATAAAGCCAAGTTTCATTCAAAGTCCCCTGTGACAAGTTCGTCTGCCAGATCAAGTGCCTGACGTTCGCTATCCTTACCATCATAGGCGGCAATCACACGAAATTCCGGTCCATCGGTTGTCGCGTGGCTTTGATACAGACAGAACCGGTCAATGGTGAATACCCGTGATGACAGACTGACATGATCGGCAACCGCCTGTTCGATGGTCGCGCGTGCGGCATTCCGGTTCCGGCCGAGTGTGATGTGCGGGGTGAATTTGCGCATATCCATATCCGGGCATTCTTCAAGGGCCAGAAGGGCATTTTCAACCCGTGATGCCAATTGGCGCATGACAGGTTGGTCTTTGACCCCGGCCCAGAAAATGCGGATTTTGCGGCTTGATGCAAAAACGTTCAGGCCCTGGACCTGAAGATCAAAGGGTTCAAACGCAATTGCCGCCAAGGCCTGATCGATTTCGGCGGCCAGTCCCGGATCGACATTGCCGATGAATTTAAGGGTGATGTGCATATTGTCCGGGGTTTGTGCATCAAGCCCCTTGATCCCGCGCGCAAGCGGGTAAAGTTCGGCTGCGACATCGCCGGGGATTTCCACGCCGACAAACAAACGCATTGTAGAGGTATCCAATTCAATTCTGGTGGTGGCGTATTATGAAGTCGAGCGGCCCGGCAATGGCAAGACATCGTCTTCGCCGTCAATCTGCGGGAAATTGCCCGATGCCCAGTCGGCTTTGGCTTTTTCAATGCGGTCTTTTGAACTGGCGACGAAGTTCCACCATAAATGCCGATGGCCCAGCGGCATGCCACCCAGCAACATCACCCGACAATCGGTTTTGGCAACGATATCGGGGATTTCTTCGGGGGCGATATAGACAAAGCTTTGCGGATCGTAGGTTTCGCCATCAATCGCCAAGCTGCCCGAAACAACGTAAACAGCCCCTTCCTGATTTTCACCGGGAAGCAAAAGCTGTGCGCCCGCATCCATGTGAACATCAAGGTAATAAAGCTTGGACTTGACCGGCACCGGGGCGGTTTTGCCGAAGGCCTCGCCCGCAATCAGGCGCATATGAAGCCCGGCATCGTCAATCACCGGCAGGTCTTTTTGCGAGACATGATAAAAGGCCGGTTCGGATTCTTCTTCTTCTTCAGGAAGCGCGACCCACAGCTGCAAGCCATCCAATTCATGAACCGAATTATGAACTGCTGGGGTTTCACGTTCGGAATGGGTGATGCCGTGCCCGGCATTCATCCAGTTGAGATCACCCGGCGTGATTTCAAGATTGCTGCCCAGACTGTCGCGATGCAAGACCGCGCCCTTAAACAGATAGGTCACGGTCGCAAGACAGATATGGGGGTGCGGGGCAACATCGATGCCCTCGCCCGGTTGGAACTTGGCAGGCCCCATGTGATCGAAAAAGACAAACGGCCCGACCGATCGCACATCGCGATGGGGCAGAACGCGGCGCACGGAAAAGGCACCAAGATCGGTTTCCTTACCAAAAATCTGCTTTACCATGCGCCGCCTCCTTCAGGATCCGGACCTATCGGGGAAAACAGTCCGCGTGCGGCTGCTCCGACAGGTCGATCTTTGTTTCAAAGTTCTGCAATCCTATGCCCGATTATGGGCAAGGATATGGCCAAGTCTGATGGATGTTTTCGATTTCCGAAAGCACATCATCAGACAAGGTGATTTTGGCCGAACCGACATTCAGTTTAAGCTGTTCCATGCTGGTCGCGCCAATGATGTTTGACGTCAGGAACGGGCGCGAATTGACATAGGCCAGCGCCATCTGGGATGGATCAAGACCGTTATCCTTTGCCAGCTTGACATAAGCTTCGGTCGATTTGATGCCATTTTCGGTCAGGTAACGGGCGAAATATTGCGGCCATTTGGCAACGCGGGTGCCATCCGGGCGGGCACCGCCAAGATATTTGCCCGACAGTGCGCCACCACCCAGCGGGGAATAGGCCAAAAGACCGGCATCTTCACGGATGGAACATTCCGCCATGCCGACTTCATACTGACGGGTCAGCAGGCTATAGGGGTTTTGGACCGATACCACACGCGGCCAGCCTTTTTTCTCGGCCAGTTCAAGAAACTTCATCAGTCCCCACGGGTTTTCGTTCGACAGACCGATATGACGGACCTTGCCAGCCTTGACCAGTTCATCAAGTGCTTCGAGGCTTTCTTCGATCGGGGTGGTTTCTTCGTCGGCATCATGGACATAGCCAAGCTTGCCAAAGAAGTTGGAATTACGGTCCGGCCAATGGAGCTGATACAGATCGACATAGTCGGTTTTCAGACGTGTAAGCGATCCATCAATCGCCTCGTGAATTTGGCCACGGGTCAAACGCGGGCCACCGCGGACATAATCAAAACGATCTGCCGGACCAACGATTTTGGTCGCGATCACGAGATCATCGCGACGCCCGCGTTTTTCCAGCCAGTTGCCGATGATGGTTTCGGTTGCCGTAAAGGTTTCCTGCATTGCCGGAACCGGATACATTTCGGCGGTATCAATGAAATTGACTTCATTGGCGGTGGCGTAATCAAGCTGTTCGAAAGCTTCTTCCTGGGTGTTCTGCTGGCCCCAGGTCATGGTGCCCAGACAAATAACACTGACATCGATGTCAGTTCGTCCCAATCGACGGTATTCCATCTATCAATCCCCTTTTGCATCCCGCCGTCCTTATGATCCGGGCGGAATGCGACTTTTCACAATGGGGTGAATATATCCTGCGAGAAGCAGGATGAAACCGTTCATGGCAAAAAATCTTGGGATGTCACGGATTTGCAAGATCGTTCGTCACGATGTTAGCGCTAACATATCCTAGGGTCAGGACCTATTAATTTGGTTTGAATGGTCACCCGGATTTGTGCGGATACGCGAAGCAAGACCGCAGGAAGATATGCATCTTTCAAGGTTTTGCGACAAAGTAGCCCGTACAAATCCGGGTGATCCGTAGGACAGG
>NZ_JAVJRB010000004.1:0-284596 GCF_040218635.1 Thalassospira sp. | reverse complement strand
ATATTCGACGTGCGCGGTCGAGATCGTGATACCACGAGCTTTCTCTTCCGGTGCTTTGTCGATCATGCTGTAATCCTGGAACGATGCACCGCCGGCTTCTGCCAGAACTTTGGTGATCGCTGCGGTCAGCGTGGTTTTACCGTGGTCAACGTGGCCGATGGTGCCTACGTTCACGTGCGGTTTTGTACGCGCAAACTTTTCTTTAGCCATTGTACTCAGATCCTAATCCGAACCAAAAAAAACACGTAGAAACCCACCGCACGAGCCGACGGGTTACATAGTAAACTTGGAGCGGGTGAAGGGAATCGAACCCTCGTCGTAAGCTTGGAAGGCTTCTGCTCTACCATTGAGCTACACCCGCATATTTCTAGTGCGAGCTCTCGCGAGGGGCGAGAGAATGGTGGAGGGGGCAGGATTCGAACCTGCGTAGACTAAGTCGGCGGATTTACAGTCCGCTGCATTTGACCGCTCTGCCACCCCTCCATCAGGGTCGTAACGCCATCCGGGTTTGACCCCGGCCTCGTTGCGGCGAGGGAGGGAATACGGCGGAGGGCCATGTGTTGTCAACAGCAAAAAAAACACGAAATCGTATTTCCTTTCCTATATGTTCCCCAAGCTTTGCCGATCTTGCCAAGCAAAACGCATTCAGTTCCTTACGGCCCGGAGGTTTCCGCCATTATGTCGCGTCGCAATAACTCACGTTCAGGAAATCGTCATCAAGGTGACGTCGGGCAGGATAACCTCCCGCAAAACGATGAAAACCAAGAACGCAATTCGCGCCGTGGACGAAAGCGCGGCCGCGATGGTGGTTCTTCGGGTGGAAATTCACGCCTGATTCTCTTTGGGCGTCACCCGGTTATCATGGCAATTGCCAACCCGCAGCGCACGATTCACAAAATCTGGGCGACAGAAAACGTCCGGGACGAAATCAATGCCGCCTTAGCGGATGCTGAACGCACCGACATTGCCGTTGATGCCGCCGGACGTACCGACCTTGACGAAATGCTGCCACCGGGCACTGTGCACCAAGGTATGGCGATGCATTGCGCTCCCCTGCCCCAGCTCTCCGTCGAAGAACTGATCGCCGACCATAAGGATTCGGAACAATGCACCGTGCTTGTTCTTGATCAGGTCACCGACCCGCACAATGTTGGCGCAATCCTGCGCAGTGCGGCGGCCTTTGGCGCATCTGCCGTGATTGTGCCCGATCGTCACGCCCCGCTTGAAACCGGTGTTTTGGCCAAATCGGCCAGTGGTGCGCTTGAAACCGTGCCTTATATCCATGCCGGTAACTTAAACCAGACGCTTGATAAGCTTAAAAATGCCCATTTCTGGTTGGCAGGTATGGATGGCTATGCCGAACAGACCATGGCCGAAGCCAAACTGCATGGCCGGGTCGGGATTGTGATGGGATCCGAGGGCGAAGGCCTGCGTCGTTTGACCCGCGAATCTTGTGATTTTCTGGTCAAGTTGCCGATGTCTGATCGCATCGAAAGCCTTAATGTCTCTAACGCGGCGGCTGTTGCGCTTTACGAGCTTTACCGCAAGTAAGAATGGCGCGAATCTAGGGGGGAAATCAGAGATGCAAAATTCTGTGATTCACCCCCTTGCATTCAGGAACGGTCTGGACTAAGTTTCGCGCCGCCTGAGCCGGCATAGCTTTAACTGGTAGAGCAGCGGATTTGTAATTCGAAGGTTGGGAGTTCGAGTCTCTCTGCCGGCACCATTAAAAAGAAACCCCCGCACGCCTTTTTGGCTGCGGGGGTTTCTTTTGGTCTCACGCCAAAATGTTATTCGGGCAGACCATCAAGCTTTTCAATTTCATCAAGTCCGCAATCCCAATCAGCCTTGCTGCCCAGCATGATATGGGCGTTCGGGCGTATGGATACCGGACTGTCGAGACTGCCTGCCGGCACGACCACAAGCTTTCCCGCCATCTGCGTATGGGGCAATGCCGACCCACATGTCTTGCAAAAAGCCTTTTCATGGCGCGTACCGGGAAGCTTGAAGGACTGTATTTGCGCCTGCCCTTCCAACCAGATAAGCGTCGCTGCGCTTGAGAACAGATTGGCGGCATGGGCCGAACCGCTGTCCTTCTGGCAATAGCTGCAGTGGCACAGAAAGAATGCGCTAAAATCGCCAGTCACCTCATAGCGCACAGCCCCGCACAAACAACTGCCGTGATGTTTGTCTGCCATGAAACGCCCCCCTACCCGTCCCGTCTGGACGATGCATAGCGTTCCGAAACGTCGTAATAGTCATCAAAGCCGATGCGTTTGCGCAGATCAGGCCAGGTCATCAGCTTGTCATCACGCGGAACACCCTGCTTCATCGTTTGCAGGGTCTCAACCATCGCCTTCATCGCTGCTGCCATCAGTGACAATGGATAGGCGGCAATCTGATAGCCGATTTCTTTAAGCTCTTCTGGCGACAGATCGGGGGTTTCCCCGCCTTCGACGATATTGGCCATTTTGGGTCCCGATAGTTCGGAACAAACGCTGCGCATTTCATCCACCGATTTCGGCGCTTCGACAAACAGGATATCCGCACCCAACTCCTTGAACTTTGCCG
Source organism: Thalassospira sp. (assembly GCF_040218635.1). Lineage (GTDB taxonomy): Bacteria > Pseudomonadota > Alphaproteobacteria > Rhodospirillales > Thalassospiraceae > Thalassospira. Next base: position 282,025 of record NZ_JAVJRB010000004.1, on the reverse strand, counting down.
CACGGTCAATTGCCTCAGCCAGACCATGCTGATGCCGGGCATCGGTGCGCGCCAGGATCAGGATATCGGCACCGGATTCGCGGGCATCGACGGCTGCTTTGATACGGTCAAATGCCTCGTCGCGTCCGACAACTTCCTTGCCCTTGGTATGGCCGCAGCGTTTCGGGGCAAGCTGATCTTCGATCATGACCGCCGCACAGCCCGCCTTGGCAAAGCCGGTCACGGTCCGCCTGACATTCATCGCATTGCCATAGCCGGTATCGCCGTCGCCAATCAGCGGGATGGAAATCGCATCGGTAATGTTGCGCGCCTGATCAAGGACTTCGCCATAAGACATCAATCCAAGATCAGGAGCCCCAATCCGAGCCGCAGATGTTGCGAATCCCGACATAAAGGTCAGGCCGAATCCTTCCTGTTCAATCAGTTTGGCCGAAAGCGCATCAAAACAGCACGGCATAGTGATCAGATCACCCGTGGCAAGAAGGGCGCGGAGCGTATCCGCAGGTGTTTGGTTATGTGTCATCAATCATCACATTTTGAACGGAATATAAAGAGCAAGGTCATGCCAGAGATATAAAAGTGCTGCACAGGCAAACATCAGAATCAGGAACGGTGCGACACCACTTGCCACCTCGCCCAATCGGGCCTTGGCGACAGACTGGATCACATACAGGTTCAATCCAACCGGTGGCGTGATCAAAGCACATTCCACCATGATCACCATATAGACCCCGAACCAGATCGGATCAAAACCAAGCACCAAGGCAGCCGGCAACAGAACCGGCGTCATGATCAGCACCATTGATAAGGCTTCAAACACAAGCCCCATCACCAACAGAACCGCTGTGACAATCAGGATAAAGCCAAGTTCGGTATCAATCCCTTGGGTGATCATCACCGAAATGTCCTGCGGGATTCGATATAACGTGATCGCCTTGCCGAAAATCTTTGCCCCGGCAATGATCAGAAGGATTGCAACCGTGGTTGCCATACTATCAAACACGGCCTTTTTAAACGCATCCCACGTCAGAACGCGCATGATCGGTCCGGTAATGATCAAGGATGCCGCAAAGCCGATTGCCGCGGCCTCGGTCGGGGTAAAGGCGCCCGAATAAATCCCCGAAATAATCAAAACAGCCAAAACCACCGCCGGAAGCGCGCGCAATGTCGCACGACGTCGCTGATCCCACCCTTGTTTGGCTTCGCGTTCCTGCCCGCCCAGGCGGGCATAAATCATCGAAAAGATGATAAAGAACACCAAAAGCGCAATCCCCGGCCCGATCCCGGCAAGAAACAGCGAAATCACCGATTCTTCGGTGACAAAGCCATAAATGATCATGGGGATGGAAGGCGGGATCAAAATGCCAAGAGTTCCGCCTGCGGCCAGAAGTCCATAAACGAACTTCTTGTTATAGCCCCGGTTAATCATTTCCGGGATAGCAACGGTGCCGATGGTTGCCGCCGTTGCAACAGACGATCCTGAAATCGCGGCAAACACACCACACGATAAAATCGTCGCAACCGCCAAGCCGCCCGGCCAATGACCAACCCACGCACTGACCGCAGCAAACAGATCATTGCCCACACCCGCACGCAGCAAAATATTGGACATCAACAAAAACAGCGGCACCGCCAACAGGATAAAGCCATCCAGTGTCGATAAAACCGCCTGTGGCGCCATCAGCGGGGAAAACCCGCCCAACACCAACATGGCAAGGCCAAGACCGCCCAGCGCAAAGGCAACGGGTACGCGCATCAACAAAAGGCCAAACATCGCCCCAAGGGTCAGAATAATCGTCATTCGTGTGCCCCTTTGGGAATGTCTTTGCCACGCAAAAGACCAATAATTTCAATCAATGCCTGAATGGATAAAAGCGCAAACCCCACCGCAATGGGCAATTCGGCAACCCATGCCGGAAGATCCAGCATCGTGCCGCTGGTCCGTCCGCGTTCAAAACTTTCAAAGAAAATCTCACATCCCTTGATCGTCACCATCACGGAAAAGGCCAGAACGCATAGCATGGCAATAATCTCCACACCGCGCTGAACCGCAGGGGCCAGCAACCGGGTCACCGCATCAACCGATATGTGACGGCGTGCGGCCAATGCCCACGGCATGCCCAGCAACGATCCCCAAATCAGGCAAAGCTGGGATAGTTCCGCCGCCCAGATTGTCGGGCGTATAAAGAAATACCGGGCAAGGACCTCGTATGTAAGCATACACCCCGCCAGGACAAACAGCAGGGCCGCAACCCATGCAAGGAAAAGCGTCAAACGATCAAACATGACTCGAACTATGCCGTTGGCTATCGGACGGAATGCCGGAACGGCGATCTCCTGATCTGGGGAAAAGGCGGGACGACGGATCAATTCCGCGTCCCGGTTGGCATCCGCAGGCTTGACCATACGGCATCCAACCGGGACACGGTAAAATCGTCACATCAGAACTTCTGAGCAGCCTCAAAGACCTGCTTGCCAAGATCACCGGCATGCTCAAGGAATTCTGCATGAACCGGTTTTGCGGCTTCGCGCCACGCGGCCAGTTCTTCTTCGGTCGGGGTATAGATGGTCATGCCATTGGCTTTGGCCTCGGCAAAGGCTTCGGCCTCGATGGTCGACATACGATCACGCACATCGTTTTCGGCATTGATCCCGGCGGTTGAAATGATGTCACGCTGGGCATCGGTCAAACCATTCCAGAAATCGGTATTCACAACCACGATGAATTCGATATCGGCGTCATTGGTGGTCGTGACAGTATCCATCACCTCCCACAACTGGCGGGATTTGACACCGGACATGCCGGTCATACCAACATCCACCGTGCCACGCTGATAGGCAATATACTGTTCAGACCCGGAAATCAGGGTCGGTGCGCCACCGGCTGCGGAAATAAAATCACCCTGCGTTTTGGAAAACACACGAACTTTCTGGCCTTTCAACCCGTCCGGGCCTTTGATCGGACCGTCGTTGGACAGCATGATCGATCCGCCATAAGCCTGCCACCACAGAACGGTCGCCCCGGTTTCTGCGATTGCGGCATCAAGCGGCCCGCGCACGGGTGATCCCGGTGCGACGGCCTTGCGGACCTTTTCCTCGGAATCCAGCAAGAATGGCTGATAAAACACATCAACCGCCGGAACATCACCAACATAACGGGTCAGCGACGCAACCCCCATTTCGATGGAACCGGAGCCGACGGCTGCCGGGACTTCCTTGTCCTTGTAAAGCTGGGCTGAATCATAAATCTGAACTTCGATATCGCCGTTCGATTTTTCCTCGACCTCTTGCTTGAACATCAACAAGTTCTGGCCAAGGTGACTTTTCAAAGGCAACTGCAACGAAATGCGCAGGGTAAGGTCCGCTGCATTCACAGCACCGGAAAATCCGACTGCCGCCAGCAAGGCTGCGGCAAGGGCAAGTTTCTTCATGATGAACGTCCTCCGAGAACTTTTATTTTAATTGCTTCTGCAAGTTCGCAAAGATGCGCCTAATTTTAAACGCTGTTCAACATCTTTCGACCGGCTCAACACCCCTGTCAACAAACCCTTAGTGCACCGCACAAGTCTTTGAACAGTTACGGAAAAAACGAATTTTGCGCACCACACGTCTATTATTACGGCAGCGCAGTATTTCAATTTTTGATTGCCGAGTGTCTTATTCCCGTGATTGTGGCATGCCAGAACAATCATTCTAGATACCGGTGCCGAGAATCGCCCCCAAAACCAATCACCTAAACACTCAGATGTTTAAACATCACCGTCGTTGCACTGAGCTTTTCGGAAAACGGATCGCGGGCATATTCCGGGATCACACCGGCACGCACAAACCCAAGCGATGCATAAAGCGTTTCGGCACTGTCCCCGGTACGGGTATCAAGGGTCAGCAAACTGCGCCCCAGTTCCCGCGCCTTGTTTTCTGCCGCCATCATAAGGATCCGGGCAATCCCGCGCCGACGGCAATCGGGGCGGACCATCAATTTGCTGATATCCCCCCGATGGCGCTGATTGGGCATGGTGTCATAATCAAGCTGGACCGTGCCAACCACCCGGTCATCGTCAAGGGCGACAAACAAGCTGCGTTTGCCCCCACGCAGGGCAGGAACAATCCGGTCGCGCCAAAACGCAACCGCTTCTTCCATCACAAACGGTTCGATAAAGCCGATACTGGCCCCGTCATGAACGCAGGCATGCAGCATCTCGCCAAACTGCTCGATCCTGTGGGTCAAACCATCCGCATCAAGGTTGATGATTTTTGGGGCATTGGAGGTCACGGTCATAATCGCCTCGATTTCCTTCGCATTACGCGACGATAAACAAATGATAGCGGGCACCGGCATGTTTCGGGGTTTGAAACACACTTGCCCCGCGCAACTGATAGCGCAGGCAATCCCCAGCCCCCAGTTTGTGGCACTGGTTGTCGACCTCCATAGATAGTTCGCCTTCCAACATCACCAGATGATGTTCCATCCCGTCACGCGGCGTTCCGGCATATTCAATCCGTTTCCCCGGATCGATTTCAACTTCAAGCACTTCACCAGACAGGTTCTTTGATGTTGGCGATACCAGTCGACGCCGATAGCCAGTTTCTGGATCGGTCCAGATTTCCTGTGCTGCACGGGCCACCAAGGGCGCAAAATGATCTTCGACCATCTGCATCAGACGCGACAAGGTAACGCCAAATGCGACACATAATTTGCCCAGCACACTTGCCGTCGGGCTGACATCGCCATTCTCGATACGCGACAGGCTTGCCCGGCTGACCGAACTGCGCTTTGCCAATTCATCAAGTGACCATCCGCGTTCTGCCCTTAATCCAGATAATCTTGCGGCAAGCCGTGTTTCGATCTCGTCCATATCCTCACCTCGAATCTCAATAACGGGATATTTTTCCATTTTCGGGAATTCGTCAAGATATAAAAACCGGCCAAGCGGCCGGTTGTGTCGATCGTTTCATCACATCCGTCTTATTCAAACGTCATGGATGGGCCTGTGCCCTATTTCCCGTCTTCAAGGTCAAATCCGGCACGGGTCCAGCTTTGAATGCCGCCCTTAAGATTGGACACCGCGCAATCAACATGGGGCAAGATGGCATTGGCGGCGCCAAAGGATCGCTGACCAACGGCACAGACAAACACCAGATCGGTTTCTGTTTCTTCCGTAAGATCAACCAAGGCCGGGATATCGAAATTTGAGGTCGGGATATTGATCGCGGTTTCAATGTGACCGGCAGCGAATTCTTCTGGTTCGCGCACATCAATCACAGTGACATTTTCCTGCCCGATCAAAAGATCAAGTTCATGGGGTTCGACAAACTTTACGGTACCGTCGGTCATTTGGGTCGATATCCATCATATGTTTGGAATGGTCGCTCGATGGTGCTTGATCGCATCCAGATATCGCTCAGTGATAGTGGGCACTTTGCCTATTGTGCAAATGCAAAATATTTTTAGACATCTTTCGGACAATAAAACGCGCCCCGAAACGCCCGGATATCATTGCCTGCCCCGCGGTTTTACGCCTCACCAAGACGTGACCACATTGATGGAAATTCCATCAATAATCGTCACACTTTACCTTGCGGAACCTATTGGGGATTCCCAAGTCAAATAGACAAGATATTTTACAGTGACCAAAACCGCGATCCCGCATCAGGGGGGTACCAAAACGGGTTTCAAGTAGACGCCAAAAGCCGCTTTAACATCGGATGAATATCAAGACCAGAACCAGAGAATACCGAACTGAAGCATGAAAATATAAGCAACCTCAAACTCTTGGCAAATTCTGCCGCTTATTAATCAGACGCTAAACAGAATTCTTTAAAATATTGACAGTCCGGCAATTGCATCTAAACGACTTTTGCCGACGTAAACAGAACAAGGCGGCCATTCGCAGGCCTGCTGCAACGCAAAACAGGCAAGACAGGAAACGTAAGTTTGACACGCATGAGATAACGTTTGAAAGGAGACCGCGCCATGCCTGAAGACAAGGATATCTTCGAGCTGTATGCGGAAGGCTATGACGGCAAACAAGAAACCGAACTGACCATCCGCGATTACCTAAATCTATGTCGCGAAGACCCAACGGCCTATGCTTCTGCTGCTGAACGCATGATTTCGGCAATTGGCGAACCTGAACTGATCGACACATCGACAGATTCTCGCCTTGGCCGCATATTCCTGAACCGAACCATCAAACGTTACCCTGCCTTTGCAGACTTCTATGGCATGGAAGAAACCGTCGAACGCATCGTCGGGTTCTTTAAATATGCCGCCCAGGGGCTGGAAGAACGCAAACAGGTTCTTTATCTGCTCGGCCCGGTTGGCGGGGGTAAAAGTTCGCTTGCCGAACGGCTCAAAGAGCTGATGGAGCATGAACCGATTTACGTCCTCAAGGCCGGTGATGACATCAGCCCGGTTTTCGAAAGCCCGCTTGGCCTGTTTAACCCGGCCAAAATGGGCGATGCAATCGAAGACAAATACGGCATTCCCAAACGCCGCCTGACCGGCCTTATGTCGCCATGGGCGGTCAAACGCCTTGATGAATTTGACGGTGATCTGACGAAATTCTCGGTCGTTAAACTGATCCCGTCGCGTCTGCGTCAAATCGGCATCGCCAAAACCGAACCCGGCGATGAAAACAATCAGGATATCTCATCGCTTGTCGGGAAGGTCGATATCCGCAAACTTGAATATTTCAGTCAGAATGACCCGGATGCCTACAGCTATTCCGGTGGCCTGAACCGCGCCAATCAGGGCTTGCTTGAATTTGTCGAAATGTTCAAAGCCCCGATCAAGATGCTCCATCCCTTGCTGACCGCCACACAGGAAAGCAACTATATCGGCACGGAAAATCTCGGCTCCATTCCGTTTCAGGGCCTGATCCTTGCCCATTCAAACGAAGCCGAATGGCAAACATTCAAGGCCAATAAAAACAACGAAGCCTTCATTGACCGTATCAGCGTGATCAAGGTGCCCTATTGCCTGCGTGTCAGCGAAGAAACCATGATCTATGACAAGCTTCTGCAAGGATCAGAACTTGAACAAGGGGCCTGTGCCCCCGGAACGCTTAAGATGCTTGCGCAATTCTCGGTTCTGTCGCGTTTGCAGGAACATGAAAATTCCAACCTCTATTCCAAGATGCGCGTTTATGACGGCGAAACCTTAAAGGACGTCGATCCCAAAGCAAAATCGATGCAGGAATACCGCGATACCGCCGGTGTTGACGAAGGGATGGACGGCATTTCGACCCGCTTTGCTTTCAAGGTTCTCTCGGAAACCTTCAACCATGACACCAACGAAGTCGCGGCTGATCCTGTGCATCTGATGTATGTCCTTGAACAGGCGATCCGGCGCGAACAATACCCCGAAGAGCGCGAAAAGGATTATATGGACTTCATCAAGTCCGAACTGGCCCCGCGTTATGCCGAATTTATCGGGGCTGAAATCCAGAAAGCCTATCTCGAAAGCTATTCCGATTACGGGCAGAACCTGTTTGATCGCTATGTATCCTATGCCGATGCATGGATCGAAGATCAGGACTTCAAAGACCCCGATACCGGACAGCTTCTGGATCGCAAGATCATTGATCAGGAACTGTCCAAAATCGAAAAACCGGCTGGCATTGCCAACCCGAAAGACTTCCGCAACGAAGTGGTTAAATTCGCCCTGCGCGCACGTGCGAACAACAAGGGCAAAAACCCGTCATGGACGTCTTACGAGAAGCTCCGTGAAGTTATTGAAAAACGGATGTTCAGTCAGGTCGAAGACCTGCTGCCGGTGATTTCTTTCGGATCGAAAAAAGATAGCGAAACCGAAAAGAAACACAACGAATTCGTCAAACGCATGATCGACCGGACCTATACCGAACGTCAAACCCGCCGTCTGGTCGAATGGTATATGCGCGTGAACAAGGCCGGTTAAGCCAAATCCTGGGCTGCCGGCTCACCGGGCGGTTTCTCCCCTTGTGTCCGCCCGGTGTCTTTCTAACACGGGATGCGCCGTGTGCCTGCGCATCCCGCATGATCTGGACCATAAGTAACCTGCACACCGCCTTACGAACCCGTGCAAGGATGTGACTGCCCATGCTCTATATCGTTGATCGTCGCAAGAACCCGACAGGTAAAAGCCTTGGCAACCGACAGCGTTTCATGCGCCGGGCCAAGGCACAGATCAAAAAGGCCGTCGAAGACACCATCCGGTCGCGCGGCATCACCGATATCAGCAGCGGCGACCAAATCACCATTCCCGGCAAAACATTAAAAGAACCAGGCTTTCACCACGCAGGACGTGGCGGCAATCGCAATTATGTCCTTCCGGGTAACAAAAAATTTGTCCAAGGTGATCGCATTGCCCGACCACAAGGCGGGGATAGCGGTGCAGGCGGATCACAGGCCAGCCCCGATGGTGAGGGCGAAGATGAATTCCAGTTCACCCTAAGCCGCGATGAATTCCTTGATATCTTTTTCGAGGATCTTGAACTTCCCGATCTTTTGAAAAAAAGCCTGAAACAAACCACCGCGTTTCGCAATGCGCGTGCCGGGTTCTCGGTCGAAGGCACCCCCGCCAATCTGAGCCTTGTGCGTACCATGCGCAATTCACTGGCACGGCGCATCGGGTTGCGCCGCCCCAAAAATGCTGAAATCCGCGAACTCGAAGAACAAATCACCGCCCTTCAGGCCAAGGCGGAAAAACGCCCATCGGGCAAGCTGACCAAACTTGATGATGAAAAACTTCATCTGTTGCTGGCCGATCTGGAAAACGCCAAACGCCGCATGAAGGCGATCCCGTTCATTGATCCGATTGACACCCGCTATAACCAGTTTCAGCAAATCCCCACACCGAATACACAGGCGGTAATGTTCTGTTTGATGGATGTCTCAGGCTCGATGTCAGAACAGATGAAAGAACTGGCAAAACGGTTCTTCATGTTGCTGCATCTGTTTTTGCACCGTCGTTACAAGCATGTCGAGGTGGTGTTTATCCGCCATACATCGCGCGCATCCGAAGTCGACGAAGAAACATTTTTCTATTCGCGCGAAACCGGCGGAACGATTGTTTCCACCGCCCTTGAAGAAATGAAAAAGGTGCTCAAAGACCGTTACCCGACCGATCAATGGAACATCTACGCCGCACAGGCATCGGATGGCGATAACTATTCCAATGACGGATCAAAATGCACCACCCTTCTGGCCGAAGACCTTCTGCCGAAATGTCAGTATTACGCCTATATCGAAATCACAGACGAACGCGAGGCCGAGATATTCGCCGCCGCCGAAGGCGAAACCGCCCTTTGGAAGGCTTATGCGCCACTGGCATCGCACAATCCGCGCTTTGCCTTGAAACGTGTGACCAAGGCGGCTGATATCTTCCCGGTATTTCGCGAACTGTTTGCCAAAAACCGTGCGGAGGCCAAGATATGAGCCCCAAACCAAACCCCGCCGACAAACTGCTTTTCACCAGTGCCGACTGGGATTTCGAGACGCTCAAATCAACCTATGACGCGATCGAAGACATCGCCCTGAACGAACTTAAACTCGACGTCTATCCCAATCAGGTCGAGGTGATTACATCCGAACAGATGCTTGATGCCTATTCATCAATCGGCATGCCTTTGATGTATCACCACTGGTCGTTCGGCAAACGCTTTGTCCGTGATGATGCGATGTATCGCAAAGGCTATCAGGGGCTTGCCTATGAAATCGTGATCAATTCCAACCCCTGCATTTCCTATGTGATGGAAGAAAACACCGTTGTCATGCAGGCCTTGGTCATGGCCCATGCGGCCTTTGGCCATAATCACTTTTTCAAAAACAACTATCTGTTCAAACAATGGACCGATGCCGAAGGTATTCTTGATTACCTGCAATTTGCCAAACGATATATCGCCAAGTGCGAAGATCGCCATGGCTTTGATGCGGTTGAACGTGTGCTGGATGCCGCCCACGCCTTGATGAATCAGGGGGTTAACCGATATTCCCATCCTGAAAAACCCAACCTGGCGGCCGAACTTGCCCGCGAACGCGAACGGGCAAAATACGAAGACGAAACCTATAACGATCTGTGGCGGACCCTGCCCCAGCCGGACGCCGATGATCAGGATATAGATGAACTTAAACGCAAAATGCGCATCGAAGAACGCCGCGCGCAGTTTGGTTTGCCTGAAGAAAACCTTCTATATTTTCTGGAAAAAAACGCCCCCGCAATGCAGGCGTGGGAACGCGAACTTTTGCGCATCGTGCGCAATATCGGGCAATATTTCTATCCGCAGAAACAGACCAAGGTGATGAATGAAGGCTGTGCCTGTTATGTGCACTACGCCATCATGAACAGCCTCTATGACAAGGGGCTGATTTCCGAAGGGGCGATGATGGAATTCATCGACTACCATTCGCGCGTCGTGTTTCAGGCCGAATTTGACGATCAACGTTATTCCGGGTTTAACCCCTATGCGCTTGGCTTTGCCATGATGCAGGACATCCACCGGATTTGCGAAGATCCGACCGAAGAAGACCGTGAATGGTTCCCTGATATCGCAGGCAATGGCAAGCCGGTTGAAACACTGAAAGAAGCATGGGCGAATTACCGCGATGAAAGCTTCATCTTGCAATTCCTGTCGCCCAAACTGATGCGTGATATGCGGATGTTTATGATCAATGATCAAAGCACGACCCCGCATCTCGAAGTTGCCGCCATCCATAATGACAATGGCTATCGCAATGTCCGCCGCTCCCTTGCCCGGATGCATGATATTTCGGTGCGCGAACCTGACATGCAGGTCGTTGATGTCGATATTCGCGGCAACCGCCAACTCTATATCCAGCACACCGAACATGAAGGCATCCGTCTTGAAAAGTCAGAAGCCGAAATGACGCTTGGCTATATCGGGCAGCTTTGGGGCTATGGCGTGACCCTTCAGGCGGTCGATAACGAAACCGGCGAAATCCTGCATGAAACGAATTACAAGCCGGACGACTTGGCTGGCAACTGATCGTAAAAAACGCACCCCGCCTTTAACTTATGCGGCAAGATGGCAATCTAGTTACTCATGTAATGAATGTGTTCGCGCTGGAGCCTGCATACAGATGAAACTTCGTCCCACGATCGTCGGTATTCTTGCAAGCTTTCTGTTCTTTGCGGGCAATGTCGCTCAGGCTGAAACACTCAACATCGCCTTTCCATCCGGCCTCAAAGAGCTGTTTAAGTACGAGTTTAGCGTCATAGAACTTTCCCTTGAGCACAGTGATGCCGACATGTCTCTCAATGTGACAGAAATAGACGGACTAAGCGGTTCTCGCTTGGTCGAAATGCTAAAAGCTGGTGAAACGGATGTGATCTTTGGCGGTTACAGTCCACAGCGCAATGAAAGTCTTCTTCAGATCAATATTCCCATGACACGCGGCATGCTGGGACACCGCGTTTTCGTCACACATCGCGACAACCTTGCTGCATTTGGCCGGGTCAAAACGCTTGCCGACCTTAAACATTTTTGTATCGGTGCCGGATCAGATTGGCCGGATGCAGACATCATGGAACAAAATGGGTTTTGTGTGGATCGTGCCCCGCGAAACCGGCTTTGGGAGATGCTGGAAAATAAACGTTTTCCCCTTTTGACGCGCGCCGCATACGAAGCGTTCAGAGAACTTCCCGAACTCCAAGACAAATATCCCGATTTGGTCCTGATTCCCGATATCTCGCTTGTCTACAAGTTCGATTTCTTCATCTATGTGCGCAAAGGCAATACGCAGCTTCAAGAACTGCTGACAACCGGTTTGGAACGCTCTTACGCGTCCGGCGCCTTCATGAAAAACTTTGAAAGCGAGCCAAGCCTTAAGCGGGCGCTGGCTGAACTAAGCCGCATTCCTTATACATTCACCATTCAAAACCCGATCCTCGATCCAGCAACCGAAAATATTGATGCCAAATACTGGCATGGGAATCTTGAGCTCAACACGGATGAGAACCGATATTCATGCCCTGAAACCGAAAACCCCTGCCCGGATCAGGAAGGCATCAATATGCCTTCCATCAAGGGTTCGTCTCAGTCCTATTTGATCGCAGCAAAAACGCCTACGCTCTCAATCGGGCCATCCGACTGACAAACAAATAAAGCCCGTGAAAACTTCACATGACGTTTTTTGTTTCGGGCGCAGAGTTTGTCTTTTTTGATCAGAAAAATACCTGTTTGGATAGATTGTCGCGACGAAGCTTGGGGCTCAGTACATTTCCCAATAATCCGGTGCAATGTGAAGCGTGCTTTCCGACATGAACGGGTTTTCCAGACGAAAAACGACGCGCTGATCATCGTTTGCAGCCCGCAATGCTTTGGCTATTCCGATGTCAGAATAGAAATTGCGCATGAAAGCCCCGCTCTCATAGGCATTTTTCAAACCGGTCGTTAAAATCTCGTGACGTACGGCATCATCCGCCCGCACATAGAAAAAGAAGTCCATCGGATAGACCAAAAGAATGTGTTCTTCGACGATCACATTCTCGCCGGCTTCCTGCGCCTGCTTGACTTCGGAATACACTTCGTGCGCACCCCGGTTGAAAAAATCGAACCTGCTATGTGAAAGCATCTGCCAGAGATTTTGATAGGCTGCCTTTTCAACACAAAACCCATTGGCTTCAAGAATTTTCGTATCCGGCCAGTCCGTGCCAGAGCCAATGCAGTGATGTTTAAGCTCCTCAACATTTCTGACATGGTCAAGTGCCCCGCTTAGCTCCCCGCGGGTGGCAAATATTCGATGACCAAGAATACCGCGCGTCAGGGGAAAGTCGACCTGCGCAAACTTCTGTTCCCACGCAAGGCTGTAGCCCGTGAACATGACATCACTGTCCCCCGCATCCATTAACTCCATAATCCGGCTTGCAGGTGTGCCAACGTGATCAATAAACTCAATCTGATGTGTCTCGCCCGAATGATCCAGGGCGAGACGCAGAAGTTTGTATTGATACGCAAACGGGCCGCTTTCTGCATCCCCGATAAGGGGGACGCGAAATGTCTCTGCATGCGCGGGCTGAAAACTGGCTGCTAAAAGGACAAGCACACCACTTAGGAACCACATTCGAAACGGGTAATTCTTCAGCACATCATGATGCCCTTTGATGGGAAGTTTTTCTCTATTACCAACTTCTTAGATTGTAGCCGCCGAAACCGAATTAAAGTCCAACCACAAGATAAACACCCCCCGTCAGCAGAAGACTCGCCACTTCTCCAAACGCACAAATCCAGTATTTGGTGCCCCACACACCCACATTCCTGCACGAAACATAAACCATAAAGTGTGGAAAGGTTTTGAGCGTCCCGCGTGGCGCGAGATAATCATATTTTATGAAATTAATAAGCAATATCAGTTGCAATAATAAATTGAGAACCGTTATTACTTTCACTTTCCCGGAAGTTCCCGGTTCGCGTTTCTCGCACCAAAGGTTTGTTAATGGCATCCCGTCTTTCTGCCCGGATTGCGCATGCCCTTATTTTACTGTTCGTCGTCTCTGTTGTCGGCTTTGCCCTTTTGCGTCTGATGCCCGGCGATTTCGCCGAAATCCTGTTGATGGCGCAAATGGATGGCACCCTGCCCAATGCAAATCAGGTTGCGCTTTTTGCCGATCAGAACGGGCTGAATGATCCATTGCCGCAACAATATCTGCGCTGGTTGTTTGCCCTGTTCCAGGGCGATCTTGGGAAATCCTTTATCACCAACGAGCCGATCATAAACGACATCACCCTGCGCCTTGGGCAGTCCTTGCTGCTTGCGGTTTGGTCCTTGATCGTCGCCCTTGTGATTGCGGTTCCGCTTGGCATTTTATGCGCCCGCTATCCCGGCAGCCGGGTCGACCGGGTTGCCGGTATGATCAGCGTGATTGGCATGTCGATCCCGAATTTCTGGTATTCGCTGTTACTGGCATTGTTGTTCTCGCTTGTGCTGGGCTGGTTGCCAACCGGCGGGCATGGCACATGGGCCCATGCGGTTTTGCCCACCATGGTCATTTCAACATCCATCGCCGGAGTTTTATCGCGCTATGTCCGCGGTAGCCTGCTTGAAGAACTCTCCAAACCCTATATCCGTACCGCCAAGGCCAAAGGGTCCAGCCGCTTGCGGGCGGTTCTATGTCACGCTGCACCCAATATTGCGCCGGGCGTTCTGACCTTTTCAGGCATGCAGTTCGCCCGGATTTTTGACGGCATGATCATAGTCGAAACCCTGTTTGCCTGGCCGGGGATTGGCCGGTTTTTGGTGGAATCACTTTTGAACCGCGATTACCCCGCCATTCAGGCCTGTTTCCTGTTGATTGCCACTTCCTACATTCTGGTCAATCTGATTGTTGATCTGTGCATCGCCCTTTACGACCCCCGTTCGCGGGAGATCGTGTGATGCAAATGCAAAAGATGTCCTTTACCGGTGGCAAGCTTTTCCATGCCGGGCGCGCTGTTTTTCGCGGATATGCGTTGGTGATGGTGCTGATCATTCTTGCGGTGTTGATCCTGCCATTCTTTGCGCCCAATGATCCCTACGCTGCTCAGTTCCTCTATCGCCTTAAACCGCCAAGCTTTGAGTATCCGCTGGGCACCGATGCGCTTGGGCGATGTGTTTTATCGCGCCTGATGTATGGCGCGCGTCTGACCACCGCATCGGCCTTGGCGGTTGTGTTGTGTGCATCCGTGATAGGCAGCCTGATTGGCGCAATAGCCGGTATGGTGGGTGGCATCCTTGATCGTGCCTTGATGCGGTTTTGCGAAGGCATGTCGGTGTTTCCCGCCCTTGCCATTTGCATGATCATTGCAGGCACCCTTGGACTTGGCCTTCAGGCCGTGATCATTGCCCTGATCACGGTGCATTGGACCGATTATGCCCGGGTTGTCCGCAATGCCGTGATTGTCGAACGCACCAAACCCTATGTCATGGCGGCTGTTGCGCTGGGTGCGCGCCGCCACCGCATTGCGCGCCGCCATATCTTTCCCAACATCATCGGGCCTCTGCTGACCCTTGGGGCCTATTCCATGTCTTGGGCGATCCTGGCCTTTGCCGGGCTGAGCTTCCTTGGACTGGGGGTCGAACCCGGCACGCCGGAATGGGGCCTGATGATTGCTGAATCCCGTAATTACTTGCGCGATTACCCGCGTCTGGTGCTTGCACCGGGCCTGACCATTGCGGCCTTTGTGGTTGCGGTCAATCTGCTCGGAGACGTGTTGGGAGACCGTTTCCGACTTCGCCAGATCAACTATCTTCACTAATGGACAGAGACAGTAAGATGATCAAAAAGACACTTCTTGGGGCTGCCTTCGCAGCACTTGCGATGACTGCTATTACCGGCACATCCCATGATGCCAAGGCATCGGATGACAAAACCCTTGTCATTGGCACCATGTGGGAATCGCAACCCCTTGCCATGGCCCCGCGCCGGTCGCGCTTTTTCAATGAAAGCGAAATCCTCGATACCCTGATCAAGCTTGATTATGATCTTAAACCGATCCCCGGTCTTGCCACCGAATGGCACCGCGTATCGCCCACCGTCTGGCAGTTCAAACTGCGCGAAAACGTTGTTTTCCATGACGGTACCAAACTGGACGCGCAAGCGGTCAAATTTTCAATCGAACGTGTTGTCGCCCTTCTGCCCTATGCAGCGGATCTTCTGAACATCAAATCGATCAATGCGCTTTCGCCGCTTGTGCTTGAGATTGAAAACTCCGAACCATATGCCGCCTTGCCCAACCAGTTGACTGACGCGATCACGGTTGTCTATGCCAAGTCGTCCTTCAACGATGCTGGCGAATTTGTCAAACCGGTCGGCACCGGCCCGTGGAAATTCGAAGAATACCGCAAACAGGACCGTACCATCGTCTCGCGCTTTGATGGCTATTGGGGTGAAAAACCGGCACTTGAGAAAATCGAGTACCGCTTTATCCCCGATCATAATTCTCGCACGCTGGCCCTTGAGGCAGGCGAAATTGATTTCGTCACCAACATGCTGCCATCAGACGTGAAACGCCTGTCCGCAGACGAAGAT
This sequence comes from Thalassospira sp., assembly GCF_040218635.1. Classification (GTDB taxonomy): domain Bacteria; phylum Pseudomonadota; class Alphaproteobacteria; order Rhodospirillales; family Thalassospiraceae; genus Thalassospira. The sequence goes on along the minus strand of NZ_JAVJRB010000004.1, from coordinate 266,016 downwards.
TTCAAGGTTTATGCCGAACCGACTTCAGGCATCTATTACGGCGCATTCAATGCCGGTGAAAACAGCATCTTGTCGGATGTTCGCATCCGACGCGCCGTCAATGCGCTGGTTGACCGTAACCTGATTGTCGAAGCTGCCCTTGATGGTATCGGTGAACCGGCGTGGGAATTCTTCGCGCCAAGCTTTGACTGGGCGCCACGTGCGGATCACAAATACAAACTTGATACCGACCTTGCCGCATCGCTTCTGAGTGATGCCGGGTATGAGAAAGTTGATGGTAAATGGGTCAAGGATGGCGAACCGCTCACCTTGCGTATCCTCAGCTATACCTCGCGTACAGAAATGCCAATGATCACCGAAGCAATGGCAGCCCTTCTTAACCAGCAGGGCATTGCCACCGAAGTTGGCATGTATACCTGGGGCGGAATGCTTGATCTGGTCAAACGTGGTGAATATGACGTTTCGGTCGTTTTCTGGACTCCGGAAATGACCGGCCACCCGGACCTGCATCTGAAATCACAGTTCCATTCCAAAGCAGGCCTGAACTATCAGTTCTGGGAAAATGCCGATTTTGATGCCGCTGTCGACAAGGGCCGTACCCTTGATCTCGGCGATGAGCAGGAAGCAACCTATACCAAGGCGATGAACATCCTGCATGACGATGCACCGATCATTCCGCTGGTGCATAAGGTCTTTGTCGTTGCCGCCACCAAGGATGTTGAAAACTACCACATCCATCCATCCGGCTTCTTCTTTGACTTCAAAAACGTCTCGAAATAACCCGGTATATGAGCCGTCCAACCGGGCGGCTCATTGCCTGATCACTGACACATATCGGGTCTGAAACACCCCGGTTCCCAACAAAAAATCCGCACCAACTACAGGTGCGGATTTTTTGTTTCGGGAACGGAACTTACCTATTTCGATCAAGTAATGGATCTTAATTAGATCAATTAATCACCCAATAGGGACTTGAACGATCTGCCATTCATGAACGCATATCTGTATTCTCAATATCGATAATACCCTGTTCTACGAATCGAATTACGCGACCACATTCCTCATCAACGGACGCAACGGTGATCTGTCTGGTGCCCTACCCCACACTGTTTTGCATCGATCGTATTCCAGATCATTTTTCGCTTGACGTTTTGTTATGCTATAACATAACAAAACACATCTTGATCATCTCACCCCTGACCGGATCGAAACCATGCACCCACTCCCCAAAACTCTTCGCCGTTTTCTCCTTGCCGCTCCGCTCATCGCTGCTGCGCCCATTCTAAGTGCTGCTTCTTCCCCCGCTGCGGCTCACGGCCATGACGTGCCCAATGTCGTGACCACCATCAAACCGATACATGGTATCGCCAGTGCGATTATGAAAGATGTTGGCGAACCTGTCCTTCTGCTCGATGGCGCATCATCGCCGCATGCCTATTCCCTGCGCCCAAGCGAAGCCCGCGCCCTGCGCGATGCGGACCTTGTGGTTTATGTCTCCCACACGCTTGAAAGCTTCCTTGAAAAACCTTTGCAGTCTCTGTCAGCAGACAGCCATATTCTTGAACTGATCGACTTAAACGGTCTTGCCCTTCGCGACATGCGCGAAGGCGGCACATGGGAATCCCATGGTCACGACCATTCGGGTCACGCGGACCATGATGATGATCATGACAGTCACGATGATCACGATCATGAAGAACACGCGCATGACGATCACGAAGACCATCATGATGCTGAACATGCAGCAGATCATGACCACGAACATGCCCCCGAAAAGCACACCGATCATGATGACGAAGATCACCATCAGGAACATGGTGGCATTGATCCGCATATCTGGCTTGATCCGGCCAATGGGGCGACGATTGCCATGGCAATCACCGACGAGCTTTCCCATCTCGACCCGGACCATGCAGATGACTATCGTGAAAATCTGAAAACGTTGCTTGCCAGCCTGCATTCTCTTGGCAATGATCTGAGCGCAAAGGTCGCACCGATCCGCACCAATCCTTACGTTGTTTTCCACGATGCCTATCAGTATCTGGAAACCGGCTTTGGGTTAAATGCGGTTGGGTCGATCACGGTATCGCCTGATCAAAAACCCGGAGCCAAACGCCTTCATGAAATCGAAGACAAAATTCGTGATACAGGGGCAGTCTGCATCTTTGCCGAACCGCAATTCCGCCCGGCAATTGTTCAGGCCGTTGTCGCCGATACCGGCATTCGCACCGGAACGCTTGATCCGCTGGGTGCGGATATCGCGGCCGGCCCAACTGCCTATCAGGACATCCTTACACAGAATGTTGACGCCCTTGTTAAATGCCTTTCAGACGGCACGTAAAACCGTTCTGGCCTCGCTGGTTGCGGGCATATCATTGCTGGCAACCAGCCCGTCGGCATTGGCCCATCCACATGTCTGGATTGATGCCAATGCCGAATTCGTTTTTGAAAACAATCAGATCACCGCAATCCATATGCACTGGTTGTTCGATGATCTGTTCAGCATGACCTTGATCGACGAGTTTGATGAAAACTTTGATACAAGGTTCTTTGGCGAAGAAAACACCACGGTGCGTGACAATGCCTTTAACGCCCTTGCCGACGTTTCATGGCTGACACATCTGCGCCGGAACGAAGAACTGGTAAGCTTTGCCAATGCGACAGATTTCAAAGCCGATATTACCGATGACCGCCGGGTGAGTTATGATTTCAAACTGATGCTTGCCACCCCGATTGACCCGACCAAGGACGATATCAGCCTGTCGGTCTATGACGCGGAATATTATATCGACATTGCATTTACACAAGTCGACCCCGTTCTGTTTGCCAATACCAAAGAACTCTCCTGCCATTTCGAAATGAGCGAAGATGAAAAGAACCGCATCTATTTTGACCTTGTCGCACCGATCCGTGCTGACCTTGTTTGCGCAGATAAGGTGGCAGATAACAGCAGTTCTGGCGGCCTTGCTCCTGGTGATTTCGTTCTCGTCGAGTAACCCCGCTTTTGCGCAATCATCGAACCTTCTGGGCCGTGGGGCGACCGATAGCAGTGCGCCAACATCCCAAACATCGCCGCCCGCGGACGAAAGCCTGATAACTCTGCCGGACTGGCTGTCTGATATCATCGGGCAAACCGTGATCATTCAGACCAAACTGAACCGCGAAATCACAGCAACCCTGCGTGACGCCAAAAATGGCGACAGTTTCTGGCCGGGGCTAATGATCATTGCCCTGTCATTTGCCTATGGGGTTTTCCATGCCGCCGGCCCCGGTCATGGCAAGATGGTCACCACCACCTATTTCCTGTCGCGTGACGCCGGATGGAAACAGGGGGTCGCCATGGGAAGTTTGATCGCAGCCGTTCAGGCCGTAACGGCCATCCTGCTTGTCGGCTCCTTGACCCTGATCCTTAATCTTGGCCCTGCCGCGATCACGCAAAATGGTCTGGTGATGGAGGCCGTGTCATACGCGCTGATCGTGGTTCTTGGTGCAGTGATGTGCCTGCGCATTGCCCAAGGCCGCGATGATTGCTGTGATCATGGGGCACATGATCATGATCACCACCATCATCACGCGCACGACCATCATAGCCATGCTCATGACCACGACCATCACCATGATCACAAGTCCGAAACGCTTCAGAACCGCTGGCAAATGATCGCAAGCGGCATTGTTGTCGGCTTGCGCCCCTGCACCGGATCAATTCTGGTTTTGCTGTTCACACTGGCAAACGGGATGTTTTTAATCGGGATTGCTGCCGCCTTTGCCATGGCGCTTGGCGTTGCCCTGACCATCAGCCTGATCGGGCTGGCCGCGATTGGCATTCGCACCGGCACACAGCATCTGTTTACCGTATCAGACAGCACATCAGGCATACTGCGCCGTGTGGTCGGCTTTGCCGGTGCGGGCATGATTACGTTGTTTGGTGTGATGCTTTTACTGGCCTCTGCCCGCCAGTTGGGTTGGCTCTAAACATAAACAGCCCGCAAGGCCATTAGGGTCAGGACCCTAACCATGCGGGCTGTTGAAATAATAGTCTCAGGCCGGTTTATTCGGCGTGAACGACCTTCATGACAAGCTTGCCATCCGGCTTGATCGGCCCGTCTTCTTTGGCGCCAAGGGTATATTCAAACACACCGGTTTTCATGCCACCGGCTTCGGAATGCACCATCAGCATCAACATTTCACCAGATTCAACCGGCTCTTGCAGAATGGCGGCAACATCCATGTTCTCGCCCTTTTTAAGCGGCGCATAGCCAATCACCGGGCCCGGCTTCATGTCTTTGCCGGTACGATGAATAACCAGCCAGCCATTTTCATCTGCCATAACTTTCGACGCAGTGACCGTCCCGCTCGAGACATCCTGATCCATAGATTCAACCATCGGGCCCATGGCGTTTGCGGTGCCTGCACCACCAAACACGAGTCCTGCGCTGAGCATCATTGCAGTCATAACACCGGTTGCTTTTGCTGTTGATTTGGCTTTGAACGTCATGTGAAGTCTCCTTTGCTATTGATCTGGAACACGCCTTTTTTGCGGTCCGCTCGTGTCATGCGTTTCATCGCACACACAGAAGCTACGCAGGCAATCCGATCGGGTTTCAGCAAAGGAGATATTTTTATCGTTTTTTTTTAATTTCAGTGTTCGACAGAAATCAAACGCCCATGAATAGCCGGTCCGGTTGGCTGTCCGGTCGGCGATCCGCCTTCGGGCTCCAGACTAATGCCAAAGGTCGCATTTCTAAGCATTGCCGGGTCAAACTGACCAAGCTGCTTTTTGGTCGGTTGTGCGATATTTTCCAACAGACCAAGCGATTTTGGCTTGGGCCCGGTTTGTTCGGTCACGATCCACAATTGATAGGTTTTGCCTTCGGGCATGGAGGCCTCGATCGGGCGAATGGTGACTTCACGGGTATCGATATCAACACTCATGACGAATGCTGGTTGCGTATCATCGCGGTGAAACACCGCAACAAACTGACCGCTCTGAACTGGTGATGCGATATCTGTTGCCAGAACCGCAATGATCAAACTGGCCGCAATTGCCCCGGTACCAAGTGCCCCTGCGCGCCAAGCGGCAAGGTTGCGTTTCATTCTGGCAAATTCGGCAAGGCTCGGGATCTGATCGATGGTCGATTTTCCAATCGCATCAATCTTGCTTCGAATAGAGGCAAAAAGGTTTTCCGATGGCTCGATGGCACCATAATAGGTATTCAGCGGTGCCAGACGCTGTTCCCAATCGGCAATCGCCGCATCAAGGTCAGGCTCGTTCATACGACGGGCCACAACAGACGTCCTTTGCGTCGGGTCAAGTGTCCCCAACACATACTCCGCCGCCAACATATCGATATCATCCCGGTCTGTCATGATCCCAGGCATTCCTTTAATTGTCGCAGGCTGCGATGCAGCCACGTCTTGATCGTTCCGACAGGCTGGGCGAATTTCTCGGCCAGCTCGGCCCGCGACCATCCCTCAAGATAAGCCAACTTGACCATGTTCTGGCGGTCATCTTCCAATCCGGCCAGACAATTTTCAAGTTGGCGCACGTCACTGGCAAGGGCGACATCCTCAAACACGCTATCGGTTGATGCCATCATTTCAATATCGGCATCATCGATATCCACCTCGGGCCGCTGGCGGCGCACGATATCAATCGCCCGGTTGCGTGCAATCGTTGCCATCCATGTGATGATTGACGCACGGCCCGGCTCAAAATCAGCCGCCTTCTGCCAGATGCGGACATAAATATCCTGAAGCACTTCCTCGCTTTGGGCGCGGTTTCTTAAGATACGCAGGACAATGCCGAAAAGTTTCGCCGATGTTGCATGATAAAGATGCTCGAACGCGTTCGTATCGCCATTGCGCGACTGTCTAAGCAGGTTTTCCAGATCTCGGGTCGATGTCATATTCACCGCCTGCTGCGTGCGTCAAACCGGGGTTCAGGCACGAAAATACACATATACGGGATTAAAATCCCGAACCACTTTCTCATACGATGCAAAACCGATACTTGATCAGACAGACATCATAACAATTATTGCGCGTCACGATTTATATTCCGCCGGAATGTTTTCGGTCGCTTTGACCAAGGCATCCATGACCATCCGCACGCCGGGTGATCGGCGCATATCGGGATGGACCACCATCCAGACCGGCTTGCTGACTTCGCCAAGTTCATCATCGACAATCAACTCAAGTCGGTCATCAACATCTGCCATATAGCGGGGCAATAAACCAAGCCCGTGACCTGTGGCAACAAAGGCCAGAACGGTCTGGCTATCATCGGCCTTGACCCGTACCCGCAATTTACGGTTCAGCGTTTCCCATAGCCAGCCTTGCTGGTAATCACCAAATGTATTGCGGCCATCAGCACAAAATTCCCAATCCTTTTTTGCGACCCTTTCGGCATATCCCTTTGCCGCATAAACCGCAAATCGCAGATTGGTCAGTTTACGTGCGATCAAACCACTTTGATCCGGGGTCGCCATCCGCACCGCCAGATCCGCTTCGCGGCGTGACAGATTGGCAATCACGCTTGATCCCAGAATTTCATATTCAAGGTTCTTCTGATCGCGTAACAACTCGGCCAGACGCGGGGCGAACAACAACCGTCCTGCTGCTGGCGGGACCGCAATCCGCACCACACCATGGGCGGTTTCATCCCCACGGGCTTGGCGTTCAAACGCCAAAACATCTTCTTCGATCCGCCCGGCCACCGGCACAAGGTTTTCACCCGCATCGGTCAATTTCCACCCCGTAGCAAGCCGGTCAAACAAATGCGCACCCAAATGGGTTTCAAGTGCCTCCACCCGTCGGGCAACCGTCGTGTGATCCTTGCCCAGACGGCGTGCCGCCCCCGACAGGGTGCCTTCCTGTGCCACCGCAACGAAAAACCGAAGATCGTTCCAATTCATAACCGTAATCCTCAAACCCGCCGTGAAACTGCACAAAATGTACCTTGCGCAATTTTGCACAACTATAGCGCATTTTATCTGAATTCAACTGTATTTCTGCGCATGTCATTCTGCGTGTCATGACATCAGCCAACACGATACAGGAGCATCAAAATGGCTATTTCAAACCCGTTCGAATGCAATCGCGCTGTTGGATGCCTTTCGACCAAAACATCGCCGGACATGATCGCGCAATGCCTGACCACCCCCGCCTCGCGCCCCAGCAAAACCAAGGGTGTTAGCGCTATCATTCCGGTGATCCTTGATGCGGTTATCGCGTCTTATAAACGCTATCAAAGCCGTGTCGCTTTGACCCGTTTAAACGATGATCAACTGCGCGATATTGGTCTGGAACGCAGCCGTGATGGCTTTGTTTATCGCGACCGTTTTTAGGTCCAGATCATACAACCATCAAAGCAGCCTGAAGTTCACACTCTGGCAATCGACATGCTTTGATATGCCTCCCTCAGGCATCAAAAAGGCTCCTGTTTTGCAGGAGCCTTTCTTGTTCACCATGGTCTGGGGATTAAACCTGAAATTCTTCGGCGATGTTGTCTGCTGCTGTGATCAAGGCATCCATCACCAATCGCACACCGGGTGATCTGCGCATGTCGGGATGAACCACCAACCAGCCGGTTTCGCGGCTTTGGCCATCGACATCGGCATGGATCAGTTCAAGTTCGTCATCCTTATCCCCAAGATATCGTGGCAAGACGCCAACCCCGTGACCGGCTGCGATGAACTGCCGCACGGTTTCGGTTTCATCGGCCCGGAAACGACACGGTAATTCACGCCCCAACACATTGCGCACCCATTCTTTTTTCGCTGCGCCATAGGCGGTGTCTTCGTAACCGCAAAATTCCCAATCGATTTCTGGCACCCGGTCGCGATAGCCGACCGCGCCATATAAGCCAACACCAAGTTCGACCAGTTTTCGGGTAATAAGCCCCGGCTCACGCGGGGTGACCATGCGCACGGCAACATCGGCTTCACGCCTTGCCAGATTGACCACATTGGCCGCCCCGATGATTTCAAATTCAAGCCCCTTATGGGCTTTAAGCAACCGCGCCAAACGTGGGGCAAACAAAACGCGCCCCGCGACCGGGGGCACGGAAATGCGCACAACCCCGTGGGCGGCTTCATCCCCCTTGGCCTGACGTTCGAACGCCAAGGCTTCTTCTTCAACCCGTTCAGCCACCGGCACAAGATTATGCCCCGCTGTGGTCAATTGCCAACCACGCGGCAAACGGTCAAACAGCTTGGTGCCGACATCGGCTTCAAGCGCCTCGATCCGGCGGGCAACAGTTGTGTGCTCCTTACGCAGGCGTCGTGCAGCCCCCGAAAGGCTTCCTTCCTCGGCAAGGACAAGAAAATAACGTAAATCGTTCCAGTTCATATCTGCACCTTAGACGTTCGACCCTTCGAATGTCCGGTCATTTTTGCACACCAGATATGCAAAACAACCTAATTCCCGTTTTATTTTGCATATGACATTGTCCGCCCATCAACCACGCAATTCAACCCTGAGATATCAGGAGGCCACCATGGCACAGCCAATTACCGACCACACACACTTCGATGTCAAAACCGATCCTTTCACCAAACGCATGCCGTTTGGTGCGTTGCTCAACCGCATCGTTAAATATTCGATCGCGGCCCGCAAACGCAAAGCCCAGCGCAACGTTATGGACGATCTGAGCCACGCGCAGCTTGCCGACCTTGGCTTACAGCGCAAATTTAACGGCATGACCTGGTATGTCGACCGGATTTCAAACGATCTCCCGGTTGGTAAAAAACGTTAAACACACGCCCCGGTCGCGCCACCACGGAAAAAGGGACCCGAGCTTAACCGGGTCCCTTTTTTATTTGTATGATTATTACCGTTTGATCAGCCGCGCAGGGCGTTGACCCGGTCTGTTGCCTCTTGGGCAAGTTTCGTAATTCGGGCCCAATCACCGGCCTTGACCGCATCTTTTGGTGCAATCCACGAACCACCGACTGTGATAATATTCGATAATTTTAAATAATCCGCGAGATTATTCAATGAAACCCCCCCTGTCGGACAGAAGCTGACCTGTGGCAATGGCCCCGAAAGGGCTTTGAGCATCGACACCCCACCCTGCTGTTCAGCCGGGAAGAATTTCAAAACATCATAGCCATGATCAAGCAGGTTCATGATTTCCGATGGTGTTCCCGCACCGGGCAAAAGCGGACAACCGGTATCGGCAGCTGCTTTTAAAAGTCCGGCACTATGTCCCGGTGATACGGCAAAGGCACAGCCGATTTCAGCCATGCGTTCCATCTGTTTGGCATTGATCACGGTCCCGGCACCGGTAATCGCATCGGGCACTTCGGCGATAATGCGTTTGATGCTTTCTTCCGCAGCAGCACTGCGCAAGGTGATTTCCAGAACCGGCAAACCACCGGCAACCAGTGCCTTGGCCAACGGAACGGCATCCTTAACGTCTTCGATCACCAGAACCGGCACCACCGGGGCTTTGGACAGAATCTCACGCGATGAAAGGCTCATAAACTCTTCCTCCAGTTTCCCGGTCAGGCCGTTAAAATCTTGGCACAACCGATCAGGGCCGGGTATTTCGCCGTCATCAGGCGCACCGGCACATCATTCATCAAATCTTGGAAACGGCCCTTGGCGATCATACGATCTTTCAGGCCGCTTTGTTTCATATAATCGGCAATGCGCGGGCCAATGCCGCCGCCAATAAACACCCCGTCAAACGCCCCGAGGGTCAGCACAAGGTCACCGGCAACCCCGCCCATAAACAGGCAGAACCGATCCAGAACCTTAAGACATAGCGGGTCATTATTTTTAAGCGCACCATCAACGATTTCGGCCGCCGTTTTGGGATCAACCGTAACCCCGTCAATCGCAGCCAGCGCCCGATACAGGTTTTCAATCCCCATACCCGACAAGATGCGTTCGGCCGACACCCGGCCCAATTCGTTGCTGAGGAATTTGACGATTTCATAATCAAGGTCATCGACTGCTGGCAAAGACACATGCCCGCCTTCGCCCTGAATGGGCAACCAATGCCCTTCATGGGGTAAAAGCCCGGAAACACCAAGCCCCGTTCCCGCCCCGATGACTGCCAATGGCAGGCCGGGACGCCCCGGACCATCAAACAACGTGATCAGGTCTTCCTGCCCCAGATAGGGCACAGACATCGCAAGGCCGGTGAAATCATTGACCACCACAAGACGGTCAAGATTGAACTCGGCCTTAAGGGCTTCTTTGGAAAACACCCACGGATTATTGGTGAACTTGATCGTATCGGCCATGGCAGGACATGCCACGGCCACGGCAAATTCACGCAATTCCGTGCTGTCGGTTTTTGCCATAAAGTCCCGCATGGCATCACCGATGGTGGCGTATTCACGCACCGGCAATGTCATCGGGGTAAACGGATTGCCGTCATCGTCAAGCCAGGCAAAGCGGGCATTGGTCCCGCCAATATCACCAACCAGCATCATTACGCGACTTCAGCCTTCCCCGGAAACACCGCACTGGCACCCAATTCTGCCAGACCAACATGCTCACGGAACACACCAAACATCTCGCGGCCAAAGCCGTCCTGATGTTCGGCCTTGTTGTCAAAGGTCGCAAAATCGCGCTTGGCCAGTTCGGCCTCGGTCACATTCAGAATCAACTCGCCGGTTTCGGCATCCAGACGAACGATATCGCCATCTTGTACCTTGGCAATCGGACCATTCATCATGGCTTCTGGCGTAACGTGAATTGCCGCAGGCACCTTGCCCGATGCCCCCGACATACGACCATCGGTGACCAGCGCAACCTTGTAACCAAGATCCTGAAGAACGCCCAGTGGCGGGGTGAGTTTGTGAAGTTCTGGCATCCCGTTGGCTTTCGGGCCCTGGAAGCGGACAACACAAATCACGTCACGATGGAGTTTGCCTTCCTTGAACGCATCCATCATTTCTTCTTGCGATGTAAAGACCGCAGCCGGGGCTTCGATCACGCGGTTTGCCGGTTTAACGGCGGATACCTTGATCACGGAACGGCCAAGGTTACCGGCAAGCATGCGCAAACCACCATCGGCACTAAAGGCCTTTTCGGTCGGGCGCAGGATTTCTTCATCATGGCTGTTTTCCGGTGCATCGCGCCATGCAAGCTTGCCATTATTCAGATACGGCTCGGTACCGTATGCCGCCATTCCACCGGTATGAATGGTCTCAAGGTCGGGATGCAGAATGCCGTTTTTCAAAAGATCGGCGATGACAAAGCCCATGCCGCCAGCAGCATGGAAATGGTTCACATCGGCCTGACCGTTCGGATAAACACGGCACAGAAGCGGCACCAGACGCGACAATTCGTCAAAGTCATCCCAGCGCAGTTCAATCCCGGCCGCACGCGCCATCGCAGGCAAATGCAGCGTATGGTTGGTTGACCCACCGGTTGCCAGAAGACCAACAATCCCGTTCACAAAGGCCTTTTCATCCAAAATCTTGCCGATCGGACGGTAGTCATTGCCAAGCTTGGTAATCGCAAGCGCACGGCGTGCGGCTTCTTCGGTCAGGGCATCGCGCAGATCGGTGTTTGGATTAACAAACGCCGCCCCCGGCAAATGCAGGCCCATGACTTCCATCAGCATCTGGTTTGAATTTGCCGTACCATAGAATGTGCAGGTACCCGGGCTGTGATAAGACGCGGTTTCGGCTTCCAACAGTTCTTTCCGGCCAACCTTGCCTTGGGCATAAAGCTGACGGATGCGGGCCTTTTCATCGTTCGGAAGGCCAGATGGCATTGGACCGGCAGGCACAAAAACCGCCGGAATATGGCCATAGGACAACGCCCCCATGACAAGACCCGGAACGATTTTGTCACACACGCCAAGATACATGGCGGCATCAAACACATCATGGGACAGCGAAACGGCGGTCGACATTGCAATCACGTCGCGCGAGAACAAGGAAAGCTCCATGCCCGGACGGCCCTGTGTCACGCCATCACACATGGCCGGAACGCCACCGGCAACCTGTGCGGTGCCGCCGGCTTCATAGACTGCCTTTTTAATGCGGTCGGGATAAACACCCAGTGGCTGATGGGCGGACAGCATATCGTTATAGGAGGTCACGATGCCAAGATTGGCACCCTCGCCCTCATTGATGCGTTCTTTGTCAGCCGCACTACAACCAGCTGATGCATGGGCAAGGTTGCCACATGACAAGGATGATCGATGCGGGCGGTCGGATGCCGCGGCTTCGATCTTGGCAAGATATGCTTCGCGGGTTGGTTTGGAACGCTCGATAATGCGTTTGGTAATCTGATCTATTTCACGTTTCATGGGGTTCAGCCTTTCGGGTTCTCGGCGCTCCACCACAGATCGACGGGGACGTCAGTCTGTTGCAAGATTGCGCGAACCGGCATCTCTTCGATTTCGGTGCCGTTTTTCGCGGTTTCATAGGTCGACCATTTGGACTGTCCGGTAATATGGATACCAATATACCGGGCATTGAGGATGGCAGGCAAAGTCATGCTGATACGCGGGACCGGGGAAACGGTCGGGCGGGCAGCAGCGACAATCTCGCCATGTTCGGGATAAAGCCCTTTACGCAGGGCTTCGGGCGTTGAGGACGGGAAAAGCGATGCGGTATGCCCGTCATCGCCCATCCCCAGAAATACGATATCAAGCGGCCAATGCAGTTCGGTGCGCAAACGCGCACTGACGGTATTGACCGCATCTTCCGGGCTGCTGTCAGATGTTTTCAACGATACAAAGCGGGCATGCTGTGCTTCGTTGATGAACAGGTAATCTCGCACCAGCTTTTCATTGGACTGATCATCATCCAACCCGACCCAGCGGTCATCGCCAAGGGTCACGGTGACTTTTGACCAGTCAAGCCGGGCGCGTGAAAGTGTTTCAAACAATGGTTTTGGAAAACGTCCACCGGCAACCGCAATGCTGGCATGGCCACGGGTTGCGACTGCAAATTCAAGCCGCTCGATGGTTTCTTTCACCATTGACGCAAGCATTTCATCGCCGCTTTTAAAAACGCGTTCGTTTGTCATGTCTTCTTCCCGAATTTGGGGTCGTACAAGGCGTCTCGCAAGTCCCCTGCCGCTCTTGGCAAGGGACTGAACATCTTAAAGAACCTGCCTAAAACCCGGCTTCTTCGTTCCAGGTCCGTCCATCGCGTTCAATCAATGCGATGGCAGCAGATGGCCCCCACGTCCCGGAGGTATAGCCCTTGGGTGTGACGTGATTGTTGCGCCAGGCATCCTGAATTGCATCAACCCACTGCCATGCAATGTCCTGTTCATCACGGCGGACAAACAGGGTGTTATTGCCATCGATCGCATCCAGCAAAAGACGCTCATAAGCATCCGGGCTACGCCCGCCAAACGCCTCGGCAAATGACAGGTTAAGCGCGGTTGGACGCAATCGCACAAGTCCCGGCCCCGGATTTTTGTTATTCAACACAAGATGGATGCCGTCATCGGGCTGTAACCGCAGAACAAGGCGGTTGGCCTGATAATTGGTCATGGATTTGGCCAGCGGGAAGATCTGATGCGGCACATCGCGGAATTGTATGACGATTTCCGAATGACGTTTTGGCAACCGTTTCCCGGTGCGCAGATAGAACGGCACACCAGACCAGCGCCAGTTATTAAGCTCGGCCCGGATCGCGACGAAGGTTTCTGTCGTGCTGTCGACATTGGCACCTTCTTCTTCAAGGTAACCCGGCACTTCTTTGCCACCAACAGCCCCTTTGCGGTATTGGCCGCGGACAGTGGAGCTATCGATATTGCTGTCATTGATCGGGTGAAGTGCCTTAAGCACTTTGACCTTTTCATCGCGCACCGCGTCCTGATCAAGAACATAAGGCGGTTCCATCGCGACAAGGCATAAAAGCTGCAACATATGGTTTTGCACCATGTCGCGCATCGCACCGGCATCATCGTAATAGGACCAACGCCCTTCGGCACCGACTTCTTCACCGACCGTGATCTGCACATGATCGATATGTGCACTGTTCCACAGCGGTTCAAACATCGCATTGGCAAAGCGCAGAATCATAAGGTTCTGCACAGTTTCCTTGCCAAGATAATGGTCGATACGGAAAATCTGGTTTTCTTCAAACACCTCGCCGATCTGACCGTTGATTTCGCGGCAACTATCAAGATCGTGGCCCAGCGGCTTTTCAAGCACGACACGGGAATTCGGTGTGACCAGACCGACCTTTTTCAGATTAAAGGCCATATCGGCAAACAATGCCGGACTGGTGGAGAAATAATAAACCCGGTCACGATCAGGCTGATCGGACAGTTTTTCGTGAAGAACCTTAAACCCGGCTTCATCGCCTGCAGAAACCTGAACATAGACAACGCGGCTTTCGAATTTCTTCCAGATTTTGGAATCAAATTCGCCTTCGGGAATGAATTTCTTGCCAGCTTCTTCAAGCTTTGCCCGAAACTCTTTGTCGCTATGTTCGCTGCGCGATGCGCCAAAGATACGGGTGGCATCATCGAAACGCCCGGTACGTTCCATTTCGTAAAGTGCCGGGAAAAGCTTGCGTAACGCCAAATCGCCGGTCCCACCGAAAATTACGATATCGGCGATACGGTGCTTCAGCCTTTGGCGCTGCGTCGTCGTTTGTGTCATCTTGCCCTAAGCCTTCCAACGTTTCCTTCCCGTCGCCAAGGTGGGACCCCGAGCCCTAAGGACTCTGGCAAACGACCGGGCACGGTATTTACCGTGATAACAACACCGGGTTTTCCCGGCACTGTCGATGTGCTTTTGCCTGCAAGCCCCCTGTGGCACGCGCCATGTTGGCCGGATGCAGGCTGTCTTTCACCGTCAAACAATGCGCATTTCTGCCGCATCGAACATCTGCCAGCGATCATCGCGAATGGCGTTGTTCACTTATTTGACCGGTTTGATCGTAACAAACATCCATGCTGTGTCCTGATCAGCAAGGCTGCCACATTCCAATCCTAAAGCGCACTGTTACACGATCTCTGGGGGTAAGACCACTGCGATCAAGCGCGAAAACGACCGCTTTACCGGAATCCGGTTGAACCGTAACAAATTGTAGCAAAACGGCATACCCAGCCTCCGGGCTGGACCCCATTTTAGGGCAGTCTGCATATCCTGCAACAATTTGATTTCAGCCACATTGATCGGATTTTAGCAAACGCGACCTTACAGCATCCTTAACTAAAATGAATCGATCCAATAATTGCCCCGTGTCACCGTGGAATTACACCTAGGCACGCAATTAGCAGCGATGAAATGCAAACTTTGATGACGATTTGAAATGTTCAGGGCAATCTTGCCCATCGGTGGGACCTCAAGAACATCCATTCGAGGGTACAAGAACGCGGGAAAGAACAAGAACAGCCCCGATTATATAAAGACTCGCGCAAAAGCGCCTGTTTCTGCGGCTTTCATTCAACCCGATTCTCATGTTCCGGGCCAGATGTTCTCATTTTCAGCACAAAATGAGAACATTCAAATCCAACATTAAATCATTTAATATCATAAAGATAACTATCATCAGGAAGTTTTGTTCCAATTTTGTTCTTGCGAGAACAAAATCAGAACAGTATGGTTTCTTCAGACAGATTAAGGAGGACAGACCATGTTGAAACTGATCGAAAACCCGACCCGCTTGAACGAGCTTTGCAGCACCGTTGCTGTTGTCGGCAGCACAGGATTTTTCCTGTTCGTGATCGCAATTGGCATGGCGCAATCCCTTCGCGGTCTTGTCTGAATAGTTCCCTATTGAAATCGACTTGAAATCTGTGAGGCCCGGACCTTAAGCCACCCAGCTTTAGTCCATCACGGGCATCTGATCGGCAGGCTACCCCGCACCCAAACCCTGTCCCGCCTGCCGATCAGACTTCCCTATGCCCGTCTTCCCCAAGGGCCTCCGACCGCAATAACAATCTCCGCACGACTTGGCGCTGCTATTCCCCAATAGCAGCGCCTTTTCTTTGGCCCGGTGAAAGCGGCTCATATTCCCGGCGGGGGCGCATTAAAGCCCCAATCAGGCGAGTCTTCAATTGTCGGACAATTCGCCATCACACTGCAGTTGAACGCCATTTTGGCAGCTAAAACATTTATTGCATCGCAACAACTTACGCTGCATTGCAAAATTTAACTCGACATAGTGGTGAAATTTGGTTTGAATCAACGTGAAAAACGATAATTTGGAATTTCATCATACTTTATGGCTATTGCATGAAAGCCTAACTATCGTAGGCTTCAAAGCAATTATCGGGTTTCTGCCAACTGGTAAGCAGCCAAAATGCGCTGCACATCAGATGGCATCGGCTTAATCCCGATGCCCGGATCAGGCCCAAAGTGCCAAGCCGCGTCATGCTGATATGGTATGCGCGACAAGAAAACAGGATGAAAAGCCGTAACCAGTTCGGTGACCTCGGCAACGATATGCCCGTCACCCGGGAGTGAGAGTAAATGCTGTATCACCTATATGAATTGCAGCACGCCACAATAAGTCCGCTTCGTATGGCGGCAGACGCCAGCAAAAAGTGGCTGCGCAATCCGGCAAATCCGATGTCCTATACCCATCAGGGTCGGGCAGCGGCGGCAGCGTGTGACGTGTTCACCCATATCACTCATCGATACGGCAAACCCGAATTCGGCCTGGACAGCACCATCATTGATGGTGAAACCGTTCCGATCACCGAAGAAATCGTTCACAGCGAAGCGTTTTGTGACCTGTTGCATTTCAAACGTGAAACAGACCACCTTAAAACGCAGCCTGATGATCCGCGCCTGTTGATTGTCGCCCCGCTGTCGGGTCACTTTTCAACCTTGCTGCGCGGCACGGTCGAGGCATTGCTGCCAGATCACGACGTTTACATCACCGACTGGATCGATGCGCGCACCGTCCCTGTTCATCAGGGGCATTTCGATCTTGATACCTATGTCGATTATATCATGCGCTTTTTGCGTACCCTTGGTCCGAACACCCATATGATGGCTGTTTGTCAACCATCGGTTCCGGTGATGGCGGCGGCCTCCCTGATGGCGGCAGGCAACGAAGAATGCCAACCGGCATCCATGACCCTTATGGGGGGCCCGGTTGATACGCGTGAAAACCCGACCGAAGTGAACAAATTCGCCAAGCAGCACAGCCTTGACTGGTTTGAACAGCATGTGATTTCCCACGTGCCGTTGCCCCATTCAGGGGTGATGCGCCGGGTTTATCCGGGCTTCATGCAGCTTGCCGGCTTCATGAGCATGAACTGGGACCGCCACGTTTCGGCCCATCATGACATGTTCAATCATCTGGTCGAAGGTGACGGCGAAAGTGCCGATGCCAAGCGTCATTTCTATCAGGAATATCTTGCGGTCATGGATATGACGGCGGAATTCTATCTTCAGACGTTAAAAGTTGTGTTCCACGAACATAACCTGCCCGAAGGCACCCTTCGCTGGCAGGGTGTTCAGGTTGACCCATCGGCCATCACCAAAACCGCCCTTCTGACGATTGAAGGTGAGCGTGATGACATTACCGGCGCGGGACAGACCCGTGCGGCGCATAAACTTTGCACCAATTTGCCTGACAACATGCGCATGCATCACTTGCAAAAAGGTGTTGGTCATTACGGCGTCTTTAACGGCCGCCGTTGGCGCGAACAGATCAGCCCGCGTTTGAAAGAATTCATTCGCCGCCACGATCATGAGGGCAAAGGCGCACGTAGTGCCCCGAATGTCACCCATATCAACGCTGCTGAATAACCAACACACAATCAAATTGAAAAGCCGCCCGATAAAACGGGTGGCTTTTTTTGTGCGGATGCAACAGCTGTGGGCTTCTGCTTGACCGCAAAGCAGGCTAAAGCATATTGCATTTAATTTGCCTCATTTTGCCGGAGGCAGCCTTCTGTCGCGCAAGGAAAGGGCCGCAGGGCGTAGCGAGGCTACGCTCAAAGTTCTTGACGCTGCGGGGCGGAAGGCTGTCCCGGCCCGAAGGGTTTGATTTTGGCGGCGTTTGACGACGTTACACCGTTTGAACGATGCGCCGCATCGCCCTGCACGCTGTGCCTTGCCAAACGACACGCCAAAAACAAACAAAATGCGGTAGATTAAATGCAATATGCTTTAACGTAATGACGACATATCAAAACGCACCGGAGACACTCATGGCATCAGGCATCGGGCAAAACAGTCCCGCAAACCAACGACATTGCGCGGAGATCGCCTGATGGAACTCCTGTCTTCTGCTTTTGTCTATCTGGTCGCGGCTGTGGTGGCGGTTCCGATTGCACAACGACTGGGTCTTGGTTCGGTACTGGGCTATTTGATTGCAGGGGTGATCATTGGACCGGTTCTGGGCATCGTCGGTGCAGAAGCCGCCGATCTTCAGCATTTCGCCGAGTTTGGCGTGGTCATGATGCTGTTTCTGGTCGGGCTGGAACTGCGCCCGGCGATGTTATGGTCCATGCGCGGACAATTGATTGGCTTGGGCGGGCTTCAGGTTCTGGGCACGACCGCGATCATTGCCGCGGCCAGCTATGCCCTTGGACTAAGCTGGCAGCAATCTGTTGCAATCGGCATGGTGCTTGCCCTGTCTTCCACTGCGATTGTCTTGCAAACGCTTGGCGAAAAAGGCTGGCTTGGCACGGTTGGCGGCAAAAGTTCCTTTTCGGTCCTTCTGACACAGGATGTCGCCGTTATCCCGATGCTTGCCATCATGCCGCTTCTCGCCGTTGCCGCCCATGGCAGTGACGTCACCCATGATGCTGGTCACGGTGGCATGTTGCTTGATCTTGTCGCCGAATGGGCCCAGCCACTGGTCATTATCGGGGCCATTGCCGCCATCATTGTCGGTGGCCGTTATCTTATTCGTCCGGTATTCCGCTTTATCGCCAAGGCGCATCTGCGCGAGGTCTTTACCGCCGCCGCACTTCTTTTGGTGATCGGAACGGCGCTTTTGATGAATGCCATTGGTCTGAGCCCTGCCCTTGGCACATTTTTAGCCGGTGTTGTTTTATCCGACAGTGAATATCGCCACGAACTTGAAAACGATATCGAACCGTTCAAGGGATTGTTGCTTGGCCTTTTCTTCCTGACCGTTGGTGCCGGGATCGATTTCAATCTGCTTTTTGATCAACCCGGAACGCTGATTTCGATCGCCTTGGGCATCATGGTGATCAAGGCCGTCGTTTTGTTTGCCATTGCGACCACGGTCCGGATGTACGGTGTGGACCGGATGTTATTCACCCTTGGCCTTGCGCAGGCCGGGGAATTTGCATTCGTTCTGTTTGGCATGGCGCTTGGTGTGGGTGTTTTGCCGATTGAACTGGTGCAGAAACTGACCTTGGCTGTCGCATTGACCATGATGCTGACACCGCTTGCCTTTATCATTCATGAACGCTGGCTTGCCCCGAAACTGGTGAAAACCGGAACACGCGAAGCCGATGAGATAGACAAGACCGGCTGTATTGTGGTTGCCGGTATTGGCCGCTTTGGCCAGATCATTACCCGCCTGCTTGCGACAAACGGGTATAGCGTGATCATTCTTGATCATGACCCGCAGGTGGTTGAAAACCTTGGCCGTGTCGGTTTCCCCGCATATTACGGCGATGCCACCCGGCCAGACCTGCTGCATACAACGGGCATCGACAAAGCCAAACTGTTTGTCGCGGCAATCGATGACCGTGAAAAGCTGACCGAACTTGTCGCCCATGTCGCCAAGCATTATCCCAATGTCCGCATTCTTGCCCGCGCACATGACCGGCATCATGTCTATGAACTTGAAAATGCCGGGGCACACCATGTTGAACGCGAAACCTTTGAAAGTGCGCTGAAACTTGGGCGTGACGGGTTGATGGCATTGGGTTTGACAGCCAATCAGGCCGACAGACGTCAAAACAAGTTCCGTAAACACGATTTAGAAACGCTTGGCGAACTGCGTACGCGCTGGAATGAGCACGGGGTCGACAAGGGGTATTTCGACACCCTGCGATCGCAAAATGAAACCCTGTTTCAGATCATGCGTGAAGAACGCGATGAAATGGATGAGCGCGAGGCAAACACCGATGCCCATAAAGCAACCGACACCAACCCTGCGCAATAACCCGACATTTTGAACCATGTGTAGAACTGCACCGTAACAAGGCCTGTAACAGAAAAAGGCCGCCCGAATGACCAATGCCCCGATACCAACCCTTGAAAGCTTTGCCGACGGCGATATCGCAATCGTCGTCGGTGCGACCGGCGGGATCGGCCGCGCATTTGTTCATCATCTGAAAGCATCCAACCGCTTTTCCAAGGTGGTGGAATATGCCCGTGCAACGGTGCCGTCGCTTGATTTCACGGATCCTGAGAGCATCGCAATTTGTGCAAAAGATGCGGCAGGTCAGGCAACGCAGTCGGGGCGCAAGATCCGCCTTGTGATTGATGCCACCGGCTATCTTCATGACGAGGCATTTCAACCGGAAAAATCCCTGCGCCACATTGATGCCGATTACATGGCCAAACAGTTTCAGATCAATGCAATTGGCCCGGCCTTGCTGATGAAGCATTTCTGCCCGTTACTACCGCGCGACGGAAAATCGGTCTTTGCAACCCTTTCGGCCAAGGTCGGAAGCATTGGCGATAACCGGATGGGGGGATGGTATGGCTACCGCGCGGCCAAGGCAGCCCTCAATCAACTGGTAAAATGCACCGCGATTGAAATTGGGCGATCCAAACGTGATGCCATTTGCATCGCCCTTCACCCCGGCACAGTCGATACCGGCCTGTCTGGCCCGTTTGCCAAATCAGGGCTGAATGTTCAAAGCCCGCAACAGGCCACCGTCAATATGCTGAATGTCATTGATGGTCTTGATGCCCGCCAGACCGGTGGATTTTTTGCCTATGACGGACAGGAACTGCCTTGGTAAAGACTGTGTTTAGTCAAACAAGCCGGTCAAAAGGGCATGCTGCACCAAGATAACAGTCTTGGCATCGCGGATGCGTCCATCGGCCATCATGGGCACCAGGTCGGCAAACGGGATTTCAAGAACGTGGATGTCCTCGCCTTCTTCTTCCAGCCCACCGCCCTCACCTTTCTGGTGATCACGGGTGACTTCGGCAACAAACAAATGCAACCTTTCAGTCACGGAACCCGGGCTCATGAAAAGATCAAAGACCAGACTTGGTTTGCCGATTTTATAGCCGGTTTCTTCCTCGACCTCGGCAATCACCGCAGATGCCGGATCGCGGTCATCTAAAAGGCCGGCGGGCACTTCGATCAACATGCCGTCTTCATTGCCGTTCACGAAACTTGGCAAGCGAAACTGCCGGGTCAGGATGACGGTGCGATCCCTGCGGTTATACAGCAATATCCCGGCACCATTGCCCCGGTCATAGGCTTCGCGTTCCTGGGTTTGCCATGTTCCGTCTGATCGTTTCAGATCAAAGCTCACCCGATAGAGGTGATACCAGTTGTCCGACAGACAGGTGATGTCGTTTAAACGCATGTGGTCCTGATCACGAACAGACCAGCCTTTTGGAAGATCGGTCATCTGGCGGCGCCTCCGGGGGACGGTTACGATTTGCGTTTCAAGAAGGCGGAAAGGGTCAGTAAAACCGCATCGGGCTTTTCCGCATGCACCCAGTGACCGGCCCCTTTGATGCTGGTAAAGGCCGCCTTGGGGAACATGGATTTTATATGATCACGGTCCTTGGAATCGACATAGTGCGAATTCGCGCCGGAAATAAACAGCACATCGCCATCATAATGATCCGAAAGCCCGTTTTGGGGCCAACCGGTAATGTCCGATAAGTGCGATGCCATGGCATCAATATTGACCTGCCATGCCATTTTGCCGGTTTCTTTGTCGGTTGTGACATTCTGGGCAAGGAATTGACGTACACCTTTTTCCGAAACACCCGATGACAAAGCATCTTCCACTTCGGCGCGGCGGGTGATGGCATTAAAATCCACCCCGCGCATGGCCGAAATATAGCCGCTATAATCATGGTCATAGACCACAGGTGCGATATCAACGATCACGAGATCGGACACCAAACCGGCATCTTGTGACAAGCTCAGAACCATGGATGCCTTGCCCCCCATGGAATGGCCGACAAGATGCACCGGTTGATCCGAAACATCGCCAATCAGGTCGGCAAGATCGGCCGCCATGGCAGGATAGGTCATTTCCCCGTCCCAGTCGGACCGACCGTGATTGCGCAGATCAGCTGTCACCACATGGTATTTTCCCGCCAACCGCCGGGCAATCGCCGTCCAGTTCCGGGCCTGACCAAACAGACCATGGACGATGACGATGGTGCCGTTATCGCGGTTTTCTTCACCAAAGGCGTAATGGGCGAGCTTCATGGGGCCAACTTCTCCGGGCAACTAGACGGGTTCTAGTCCCATTCATAACCGGGAGACGGTCCAAGGTGAAGCATACATACAAAAACACCCCCGCATGGGAGGAATGCGGAGGTGCTTTTAAAGGTGCCAGATCAACCGGCACCGGAATTTTGTGTGTCGCGAACTTACGCGCCAGCCGGTACGCCGCCATGCGGTTTACGGTTTACGCCAAAGACGCCGCCGATTTTGCGAACAAACGCGACTGCCATGTTGCGAATAGCCTGTGCACGGAGACGCTCGGCTTCGCGCTGGAGGGCAACCAGGTCATAACCACGATACATTTCCATAACCGTTTCCTTTTAAAATCATCCAGCGCTACTCGCGCTTGGGTTTCTCGTTTCGCTCTGTTGAGACCGATGTACGCCTGTTCCGGCACTCCTACGAGAAGAGATTCCTCAGCTCACCCATGCATTTCACGCATATCGTGAAACATTTTCGCCACAAATCCATCATGCGCCAGACGCATGAATGTCTCATGACAAATAAAACGTTCGATTTGCTCGATATTTTGGACAGGCACCTTGGAAGACCCAAGAAAGGTCTAATGTTTCACACCGGTTTCCGACACGGTAAACGGCCCATTCGCGCACAGGGGTAGAAGAAACACCGCTTAAAAATACTTTGAACAGCATGGATTTTCGGTCAAAGCGGGTAAAAACCATCCAATTTTCTTCGGAGTCCTACCAAACAATTTTGCATGGCTTGTTCAAAAGCAGAAAACGGCAATACCATTTGATGAAATTGCCGTTTTGCGATCTTTGAAATTCTGTCTTTGCCGGGGTGTTTTCCGGCTAGTTCCCGCCAAGGGCATAATTGAGGTATTTGGGTTCAAGATATTCTTCGAATCCCCAATGCCCGCCTTCACGCCCCTGCCCGCTTTCCTTGACCCCGCCAAACGGTGCGCCTTCGTGGCTGGTGGTGCCGTCATTAATTCCGACCACACCGGCTTCAAGCCGATCGGCAATGCGCTGAATGCGGCCAATATCGCGGCTATAGAGGTATGACGACAGACCTGTCCGCACCCGATTGGCAAGGCTGATGACCTCATCCTCGGTTTTAAACCGATAGATCGGGGCGACGGGGGCAAACAGTTCTTCGTCAAAACAATCGGCATCAATGGGAACATCGGTCATGACAAGAGGCCGGATGAAATGACCCTGTTGCGGAACATCCGCGCCGTAAAACAGGGTCGCCCCGGCCTTCTTGGCATTATCAACCAGACGTTCGACCTTTGCCACCGCCTGACGGTTGATCAGCGGCCCGATGTCCGTACCGGGCACAAACCCGTTGCCAATGGTCTGGGCAGTGCTGGCGGCAATAAACTTTTCAACAAAGGCATCATAGACGCCGTCCTGAATAAAGATGCGATTGGCACAGACGCAGGTCTGGCCACTGTTGCGGAACTTTGAAATCATTGCACCGGCCACGGCGGCATCCATATCGGCGTCATCCATCACGATAAACGGTGCATTCCCGCCCAGTTCCAGTGACAGCTTTTTCATTGTCGGCGCACATTGTGCCATCAGACGTTTGCCCACCTCGGTCGAGCCGGTAAAGGACAGCATCCTTACGCGTTCATCGCCTGTCAGGGCCTCGGCAATCGGTTGAGGCAATCCGGTCACGACGTTAAACACACCGGGCGGAAAGCCTGCCTGATCAGCAAGCTTGGCTGCGGCAAGGGCTGAAAGCGGAGTATCTTCAGCTGGTTTGACAACAACGGTGCAGCCCGCCGCAAGGGCCGGGGCGCATTTCCGCACAACCATCGTCAACGGAAAGTTCCATGGTGTTATCGCCGCGACCACGCCGACGGGATGTTTCTGCACCACCACACGTCGATCACGCTGGGTGGCGGGCATGGTTTGGCCATAGGCACGTTTGGTTTCTTCGGCATACCATTCGGCATAGGCAATGGCACCGACCACTTCGCGCAGGGCCTGATCATATGGTTTGCCCTGTTCTAGCGTGATCAGGGCTGCCAATTCTTCCATATGGCTTTCAAGCAAATCACGCCAGCGGCGCAGGATGATTGAACGGTCCTTTGCCAGCATCCGTGACCAGCCCGGAAAGGCATCATGGGCGGCATCAATGGCACTTCGGGCTTCGGATGTCCGCATGAACGGAACGCCGCCAATGACGTCACCTTTTGCCGGATCAATGACGTCAAGAACCTCGCGACTATCGGCATCGCGCCATACGCCATTGATATAGGCGTGTTTCAAATCCCAATCGCGAATGACATTGCGCGCACGGGCACGGCCTTCGCGAATGGCGGTTTCACTGGCATCTGACGAAGAATTCGGGGCGACGGACGACATATTGCGGCGGTTCCTTTGACGCGTACTGCAAAAAATTATGCGATTTCACGCGCTTGTGATTCCGGTTTCGGGGGCGTTACTGGGACACTAAGCCGAGCGACGGGCACGAAGCAACAAGATGCTTCTTAAACAGATAAGAAACCAATGCCCAATTCGCGATCAGAGAGACAAACAAAACGACAATAGAGGGAAGCCATGAAGCACCTTGTTACTGCAGGCCTGCTCGGCGTGATCATTGCCGCCGGAGCCATTACGCCACTGACAGCCAATGCTGACGAGACGATGGACAATGCGACTGTTGAAAACCGCAAAATGCTGATGGATGGCATTGGTGGTGCGATGGGAACCCTTGGCTGTTATCTGAAAGGGCAATGTGATCTTCCAGACCCGGTTTTGCGCAATCTGGCAAACGGCATTGCCTTTGCTGCGGGCGCAGCCCCGGCTGCGTTTGAACCCAAAACCATGGATGCATCTGTCAAAACAACTGCAACCGAGAAAGTCTGGACCGACTGGGATGATTTTTCGGGTCGGTTCGCCGTCCTGAAAGAAGGTGCCCTTGCGATGGCGGCTGCCGCTGGTGATAAATCGGCCATGGGTGCTGCCATGGGTGAACTCGGCAAGTCCTGCAAATCATGCCATGACACCTATCGTTCGAAATAAGGAACCCCTGCCCGCTCTTTCCCTTGGGCGGGCGCCCCCGGTCTCATTTTCTCCCCCCAATGCTGTACCCTCAGCAAACCCGAAAATTCTGACCGGGGATTTCCTTAAACAAAGAAGGCCACCTTTCCGAAGTCGGTAAGGTGGCCTTCTTTGTAAGAACGGGCAGAAATCTTAACGCATGGGACGTGGGCCAAACATTACCCCCGGGCCAAGGTAACCCCACCCCAAACCAGCAACCCGCAAACAATGAGAATACCGATCCCCAGGATGGGTGACGCAAAGCGGATTTCGGCAAACCGGCTGACCAAGTCAGCAGGCACTTTGCGCGCACCCGTCACCATTGCACCGATCAGGTTTTCACGTTTAACCACCAGATAGAAAAGGGCGGCAAAGACATGCAGGCCGACAGCGGCATAGATCAGATTGATATTGGTGTGATGAATCCAGTTCATCGTATTGGCAAAGTCTGAACTGACATAGGTCACCAAGGGCCCGTCAAAGAACAGGAAGGTATCCTCGCTGGCAAACAGGCCTGTTACCGCCTGCACACCGACCAGAACAAGCAAGACCGCAACCATCCAGCCCCCCGCCGGGTTATGCCCGGGATATGTCAGTTCGGCCATCGATCCGTTCGGGATTTTAAGCGCATAGCCAATGACTTTTCTGGGGCCGGTAAGGAAGGCTTTGAACTTGGCGTTTGAGCTGCCGACGAAACCCCAGACAATTCGAAACAGCACAAGTGTCAGGACGCTGTATCCGGCAATCGCATGGATATCGATCATTAATTCCCGGTTGGTCCACCATGATGTCACAATCGCGATCACCAATGCCCAGTGAAACAGGCGTACGGGAAAATCCCAAAGTTTGACTTTTTTCTGATCCGACGTCTGATCGCTCATCATGCCCTCCCTCGACGTGACAGGTTATTTCGTCTGGCGACAATAATGCCTTCTATCGGCGCCAAGACCAGTTCATTTTGCCGTTACCACATTCAAAAACCGTAAAAAACTCATCAGTTTCGGATTCTCTAATTGAAAATCATTCTCACAAGCAGTATCACTTACCTAGAAGTAGAGTGAACAGGGTCACATTTCAGGTGCAAATGCCGTCATTTGCACTTGTTGTTTTTACCCTGATCCATGGGGCTTTGCCCTTGGCTCACCTTTCAGGGATAGATGGGAACTCCTATGAAAATCGCAAAAATTTTGAGCACGGCCGCACTGGTCTCGACCCTTGGCGCGCAGGCATATGCCGCACCGGGCGCAAAAGACGTACTGACGACTTATGCGGATATCGCGCATGCCGGTTACGAAGACTCACTGATCACCGCTCAGAAACTGCAGGTTGCTGTTGACGCGCTGGTCGCGACACCGTCTGCTGAAACCTTTGCTGCGGCAAAATCGGCATGGTTGGCATCACGTGCGCCCTATCAGCAGACCGAAGTGTATCGTTTTGGCAACGCCATTGTTGATGACTGGGAAGGCAAGGTGAATGCCTGGCCGCTTGATGAAGGTCTGATCGATTATGTCGAAACCGGACTATACGGCGAAGAAAGCGAAGAAAACCCGGCTTACACCGCCAATGTTATTGCCAATCCGACACTGAACATTTCCGGTGAATCCATTGACGCATCAACCATTGATGCGGCCCTGCTTGAAAGCCTGCATGAAATTGATGATGTTGAGTCAAACGTTGCGACCGGCTATCACGCGATTGAATTCCTTCTTTGGGGTCAGGACCTGAACGGCACCAATGCCGGTGCAGGCGCACGTGCATGGACCGATTATGCGGCTGGTGATGCTTGCACCAACGGCAATTGTGATCGCCGTGGTGATTATCTGAAAGCAGCCACCGGGCTTATGATTTCCGATCTCGAATGGATCACGGCACAGTGGGCCGATGGCGGCGAAGCACGCCAAACCGTTCTTGAAGGCGACGGCGTTCCGGGTTTGACCGCGATTGTTACCGGCATGGGGTCGCTGTCATACGGCGAACTGGGCGGCGAGCGTACCAAACTTGGCCTGTTGCTGCATGATCCGGAAGAAGAGCATGACTGCTTCTCGGACAACACCCATAACAGCCATTACTTCGACGCGCTGGGCATCCAGAACGTTTATCTTGGCCGTTACACCCGTGTTGACGGATCGGTCGTCGAAGGCGCATCGCTTTCCGATCTGGTTGCAGCCAAAGACGCAGCCCTTGATACCGAACTGCGTGGCAAACTCGCAAGTTCGGTTCTGGCAGGCAAAGCCATGGTGACCCGTGCAGAAGGCGGCGAAGCCTTTGATCAGCTGATTGCTATGGGCAACGATGATGGCAATGCGGTTGTTCAGACCTTTGTCGATGCGCTTGTCGATCAGACCAAATCGATCGAGCAGATCATTGCCGCTGTTGGCATTGATGGTATCGAATTCGAAGGTTCTGACAGCCTCGACAATCCTTCTTCTGTGAACTAAGCCTTTTATCAGGCACCTGTCTGATTGGCGTTAAACGGCGGGGGATGTTTCTCCCGCCGTTTGCTTTTGATAAATCACAAGAAACCTTACCAAGAAACACAACACCGATGAAACGTCCCGCCGCCATTCCCTTTGTGCTTATCTGTCTTGGTCTTGGCATTGCCATGGTCCCGGTCACTGTTTTTGCACAGGGAACGAATGATCACGCCTTTCCCGGCGGCGACACCACATGGCCAAAACCCGCAGGACGCAATGCCTTTACCCACTATTCCGCCAATATGGATTTTGAAAAGCGGCTTGACTTCAAGCTTGGCGAGGCCCTTTTTCAAAGACTTTGGGTGACAGCCCCCACCCGGACCAAGGCCGCCGATGGTCTTGGCCCGCTGTTTAATTCGCGGGCCTGTAATGGCTGCCATATCCGCAACGGGCGCGGTCATCCGGTGGATGAAAATGATCCATCTGCCGGGGCAACATCGATGTTGTTGCGCCTTTCGATCCCGCCACAAACAGCCGATCAGCTGCGTGATCATCTGGATGGCAAACTCGCAACTGTGCCCGACCCGGTTTACGGCGGACAGTTTCAGGACTTTTCAGTTCCCGGCATTGATGCCGAAGGCCGCGTTAAAGTCACCTTTGACAATTTTGATGTCGCACTGGCCGGGGGTGAAACCGTCACCCTTCAAAAGCCCCGCTATGAAATGACCGATCTGGCCTATGGCCCGCTTCATACCGATATCATGGTATCACCGCGATTGGCCCCGCCGATGATCGGGCTTGGATTGCTTGAAGCCATTCCAGATGACGTCTTGCTTGCCGCCTCTGATCCGCAGGATACTGATCGGAATGGCATATCTGGCCGGGTAAATTACGTCCGGGACATTGCGAAAAATGACCTTGCAATCGGCCGGTTTGGCTGGAAGGCCGGCATGCCGAGCCTTGATCAGCAAAACCAGAATGCCTTTCAATTTGATATCGGTCTTTCAACCCCGCTTTACCCGAACGCGTCCGGTGATTGCACAGCCGCACAGGAAGACTGTTTGACCGCCCCGAACGGCAACAGCCCGGAATTCAAAAATCTTGAAGCCCATTCCGTGATCACGGATCTGGTGTTGTATTACACACGCAACATCGCCCCGCCCATTCGGACAAACGCCAATGACGCCGATGTTATTGAAGGGCAGAAGATATTTAACGATATCGGCTGTGCGTCCTGTCATACACCGCATTATCAATTGCCAGAACGTGCCGATATGCCAGAGCAATCGGGTCAAAACATTTGGCCCTATAGTGATCTGTTGCTGCATGACATGGGAGAAGGACTGGCCGATCACCGCCCCGAAGCACAGGCATCAGGGCGTGAATGGCGCACCCCGCCGCTTTGGGGCATTGGCCGGGCACATGACATAGATCCCCGTGCGCAGTTCTTGCATGATGGACGGGCACGTACCATTCTTGAAGCCGTGTTATGGCATGACGGCGAAGCGGCATTGGCACGTGATGCGGTCGCAAAGCTGCCACCATCGGAGCGCAGTAAACTGCTGGCGTTTCTAAAGTCGCTTTGAACCTGTATAAGTTTTCCAAATTTTATGAATAGTCGGAAAAGATATATGTTCCCACAAATTTGCTGGCGCACCGTGCTGCTATCGACCACGGCCGCAATGGTTGTTGGTTTTAGCGCCCCTGTCGCACGGGCAGACATTCCCGATGAGGCATATCAACCCATCCTGTCGCATCTTCTGATCGACGTGATGCCGCCGAAGCTTGATGCATTTTATGATGCGAGTGCGGAGCTGTCTGACACCATCGCTGATTTTTGCACCCAACCGGACGCAGATGGCCTGATCGATGCGCAAGGCGCATTCCACAGTGCGATGGACATCTGGCAGGAAATTCAGCCCTGGCGCATGGGACCGCTGGTGGCCAATGGCCGTGATCAGCATATTGAATACTGGCCCGACAAACACGGTACAGCCACCCGCCAGTTCGGAAAACTGATGTTTGACAAACCGGCGGCCTATACCGACCCGGCCAAGCTTTCCGAAGCCAGTGCCGCGCTTCAGGGGTTTCCGGCCCTTGGAGAAGTTTTGTTTGATGATGAACGTGCAGGCCAATTGATCAATGCGGATGAGGACGGCATATATCTTTGCCAATATGGCCAAGCCATTGCCACCAACCTTCAGACAATTTCAGGCGAGCTTCGCGATGAGTGGCCGGAATTTGCCCGGGCCATGAGCACGGCCGGTCCTGACAGCATGGATTATCCCACCGCCAAATTTGCCGCGACCGATTTGTACCGTGCGCTGCATGAAGGGCTTTTGATCATATCAAGCCAAAAGCTTGGCCGTCCCCTTGGCGAAAATGAAAAAGACGCCAAAGCCAGTCGGGCAGAAAGCGAAACATCCAAACGATCCCTTCGCAATATCGAACATAACCTGATCGGTCTGTTTGCCCTCTATGACGGTAAATGGGGCGATGTTGGCGAAGACGGCACCGGCTTGGCTTCATTGATTGATAGCAGCCTGCTGGATCGGTCTTTCCGGCTTAATTGGCAAACGGTTCAGGATCAGCTTTCCGAACTGCCGTCATCGGTTGGTGAATTGCTTGAACAGCCCGATGGTTACGCCAAGCTTTTAGACTTTGCCGGTCAGATCGACTTTCTGACAACTCTTGTTGAAAATGATGTTGGCGGCAACACCCAGCTTGGCGGCGGGTTTAATTCGCTCGATGGCGATTAGGGCTGAAGCAAGGCGCACGGAGCGGAGATTGAAATGAGACATCAACGTCGGGAGTTTTTAAAACTCATGGGTATTGGCGGGGCCTTTACCCTGTTGCCGCTTGATATCGCGCGTGCCGCCAGTATTCCAACCATTGATGACCGTGCGGTTTATATCGCGGCCAGTGCCAAGGACAATGCCGGGGACAGCGATGACTATTATGTCAGCGCGTTTAATGCGTCGGGTAAAATCCTGTTTGAACAGGCCCTGCCCGGCCGGGGTCATGACATTGGCCTGCGCCCCGATCATGTTGATGTCGCCGCCGTCGAACGCCGACCGGGGCTATATGGCTTGATCCTTGATCGCCATACCGGGGACGTTCGGGCCAAACTGCATTGCCCGGAAGATCGCCGGTTTTATGGCCACGCCATTTATTCCAATGATGGCCGGTATCTTTACATCACCGAAAACGATTTTGATCATGCCCGCGGCGTGGTGTCTGTCTGGGATGCAGAGGATGGCTATCGCCGGGTGGCAGAGTTCGACAGCTTTGGCACCGGCCCGCATGAATTGCACCTGATGCCGGGTGGTGATCAGTTGGTCATTGCCAATGGCGGACTTCACACCCACCCGGATCAGGATGGGCGCACACCGCTTAATATCGCTTCAATGGAACCGAACCTGTCGATCATTGACCGCCATAGCGGCAAACTGGTCCATCAGGCCGCCTTGAAAGCCGATTGGCATCAATTATCAATCCGGCATCTCGATGTTTCGGCCAACGGAACCATTGCCGCCGGCTTCCAGTATCAAGGCGTATTGACCGATCAGGTTCCCTTGGTCGGCATCTGGCAGCCCGGCACAGAAATTCGCGCCATAGAAGCCCCTGACACGGTGCAATACCGTATGCGCCAATATTGCGGGTCAGTGCGATTTGATGCATCTGGTCAGGTATTTGGTATTTCTTGCCCGCGGGGTGGATTGGTGACGTTCTGGGATGCCAAGTCGCATGATTTCCTGACCCATATTGCCGCCCCGGATGGCTGTGGCCTTGCGGCGACGGATCGTGCGGGCGAGTTTGTCGGCACCAGCGGACTTGGCAATAGCTGGCGCATGGATGCGATTCGCCGAAAACGGGTTGAGTTACCCGACGATTCGCATAAATCGCTTCACTGGGACAATCATCTTAGACGCATTACCGCCTGATCAAGGCATCAAGTTGATACTTTAAAACCCGCACATTTGGTGCGGGCTTTATGCTTTAGTGGCCCTACAGTCCGCAGAAAATCAACGAATTAACCGACCATTCAGGTCGGGATAATTACATAAGACAATCATCAACTAAAAATTCTTTGCGATTGATAACGATTTTCACTTGTTTCCATCTTTTCCGCCCCCTATAACAGGTCTCGACACAGCCCGCGAATGCAACCCATTCGCATTTGTCCCCAAATGGCTTGTCTCTCACCTACGGGTCCTCTCTCCCCGTAGGCCTCTCAAGGTGGATCAGCGGTGGTTATCGATGCGGGAAACGATAACCGCCGCTTCCTCTTTATGCCTCAGTGATCTAGTAAGAGCATGGCAGCAGAAGAGGACAAAGACACAACACCTTCATTTCAGCTCTCTGCACGCAATCCACATTCCTGTTCCCAAACAATTGGTTCCCGCGACAACTCTGAAACGATTGCATTCATCAATCCTTTGTCAGATGAACCAATTGGATTGTAAAACCCTGTTGCACGTGGCTGAGCAATAACCGCACTATCCCCCAATGTTGCTTTTATAGCACCGAGAGCCATTATCGAGTTCTGCACAGTCGTATTGTTCAATTCGTTCGGCATAGGAATTGAAGCACGAACTTTGTCGCCGGTAATGCCAAGAGTCTGAACAACCAATGTACCCGTAAGGTTATTCGCACTTGCCTCAAAACCAATTGCGCCAAGGCTTGTGATTTTTGTATTCGCCTTGATAACGGTTACATCTGCGGTAATGCGCAACCCTACGCCAATGTAAACCGGGATAACAATTTGATCCGCCCCGACATAAAAATCAGACGTTATAGCCTGATCACTATCGATACGTCGCACAGACCCGGAATACCCCATCTTTGCCGCTTCATCTGCTGACATTGCATAGAAGGGTCTGGGATCACTCCCCTCGCGTACCCAAGAAATCGCGAAGCGGACGTTGGCCGTATCAGCATTGATATAATCTTGAACAACCTTGAACTGCTCGTTCTCCCCGCCAACCGAACCAACACCGAATTGAATATTGCCATCTGCATCGAACGATCCGATTGCCATTCGCAGATAATTGTCTGGCAGGGTATTTAAGAAGACGTAATCTGAGGCCGATGGATCGCAATTGGACCCCGACGCAATCACAACTTTTAAAGGATCAATCGGGATATAGGTCGAAGCAGCAGCTTTCGCGCCTAAGGTGTCAGGAGTTGACTGAGGCAACCATCCTGCACATCCACCAAGTAGCATCGCAGTGAGAATTAGTGCATTTCGCATATCCTACCCCTCCTGTATATTTGGAGGTCAGAATACCACCTAAATCCTCACATTCAAACATTCTACTTCAACCTATGGTAATCCATTGGCAGCCCCTATCAATCCTTGGACATTGTGTCGGCCGACTTTAAAGCTATTAGCAGCCGCAAGCTATTGATCGTGACCAGAACAGTCGCGCCTGTGTCTGCCAGAACAGCCAACCAAAGGCCCGTCAGGCCGGTGATGGATGTCACCAGAAATACCGCCTTAAGCCCGATTGCCAGCGCGATGTTTTCGCGGATCACCCGACGCGCCGCACGCGACAGTTTCACCAGATTGACCACATCGCCCAGACGGTCCTTGATCGCGACCGCATCCGCGGCCTCAAGGGCGATATCCGTGCCACCACCAATCGCAATCCCGACATCGGCTGCTTTCAGCGCAGGGGCATCATTGATGCCGTCGCCGACCATCGCGACAGGACCGGACCGATCGGGATCATTGCGCAAGGCGGCAATCGCATTAAGCTTGTCTTCGGGCAGCAATTCCGCCCGGTAATCTATCCCCAATTCAGATGCCATGCGTCGGGCAACCCGGTCCGCATCACCGGTCAGCATGACCGGGGTAATGTTAAGCCTGTTAAGTTCGGCCAGTGCAGATTTGGCATCTTCGCGGGCAACATCACGCAAGGCCAAGGCACCAATCACCTGACCGTCCTTTAGAACAACCACGGCGGTAGAGCCGTCATCTTCCTGGTCTTCAAGCCATTTGGCCGTTGCAGCATCGACGGATGCCTTCAGGCGTTTAACCGCCCCGACCTGATACATCACACCATCAATGCGCCCTTCGACCCCTGCCCCGGCAATGGTCTTGGCATTTTCGACTTCTGGCAAGGCAAGATGGCGGTTTTCTGCCGCTTCGACCACTGCGCGGGCAAGCGGGTGTGAGGTCACGGTTTCCAGTGCCGCTGCAATGGTCAGAATCCCATTTTCGCCATAACCATCCCGGGTTTTAATCGCCGTCAGCTTTGGCTGGCCTTCGGTAAGGGTTCCGGTTTTATCAAACGCCATGGTGCGCACCGCCCCAATCAGCTCAAGCCCGGCACCACCTTTGACCAGCAAGCCAATTCTGGTCGCACGGGCCAAGGCCGATGTCACAGCCGCCGGGGTTGAGATGACCAAGGCACAAGGGCAGCCAATTAAAAGCAACGCCAAACCGCGATAGACCCACTCATCCCACGCCTGTCCGAACAGAATGGGCGGAATAACAACCGTGGCTGCGGCCAACCCCATAATGATCGGGGTATAGATGCGGGCAAATTTTGCGACAAACCGTTCGACCGGGGCTTTGTGCTTTTCACTTTGTTCAACCAACTCGATCACGCGATCCAGCATGGTCTGGCCGGCCGCACGGGTGACACGCACCCGAACCGGGCTGTCGGTCACAATCGCACCGGCAAAGACCTCGGCGTCCATTTCGCAATAAACCGGGACAGATTCACCTGTGAGGTGGCTGTTATCGATCTCGGCCGCACCAGATGCGATCACGCCATCCGATGGAATGCGTTCGCCCGGACGGACTTCAACAATGTCATCTATCGCAAGATCACGCGGCGAGATGTTTTCAAAGCCACCGTCATTAACACGCCGGGCCTGTTCCGGGGTCAGCTTCATCAAAGCCTTCACCCCGCTGCGTGCACGTCCCGCAGCCACACCTTCAAGCCGTTCACCAATGGCAAACAACAGCACGACCATGCCGGCCTCAAGGCTTTCGCCAATCGCAATCGCACCAAGCACGGCAACCGACATGAGAAGTTCGATTGAAAAGATCGCCCCGCTTTGCGCCAGGCGCACGGCCTTTTTCATCACCGGAATTGCGGCCAAAACCGATGCCACAGACATGGCATACGGTGCGGTTACCGGCACAATCGCGCCGATCAATCCGCCCAGCAAAAGACAGATCGCGGCAAAGGCAATCTCGTCATTATCGGACGACCAGGGGGCAACGCGCCGCAACAGGCTTTGCGGGGCTGCATCTTTGCCATCTGCATGGGTGCTGGCTTTGACATCACTGCCACAACTTGCGCCATTGCCACAGCAGGATGCGCCGGGGTCTTTTGCAGATGGACTGTTTGAGCCTTTTTCCTGTGCCGGGTAGCCAAGCTTGGTCAATGTGGAGGCGATCCCGTCGCGGTTGTGCGCATGGGCGTCATCAAAGCCCAGTGTCACATTTTCACGCATCATCGACACATCAACGCACGAAACCCCGTCAATTTTGCCAAGGGCGGTTTCGATTTTGGCAACGCATGAACCGCAATCCATGCCCGATACCTGCCACTGATAATGGGCAATCGATGTGCCGTGACGGGCAAGGACGTTGCCGATAATGGCTTCATCTTCCGCACTGATCGGGATTGCGGTGGATATCCCGGTCCTGTCATTGACAAAGCCATGGTTTGGCAAGGCGTTATTCACAGCAAAAAGCAGGGATTCCTGACACTGTGCGCAATTTCCAATCGCCGGAAGGTCGTTCCATTTCGCGATGAAAGACATTCGTTCCTCACAAAATCAAATTTTCATTCATATGTTATATTCAAACTATGATTCATGTTTTGCTTTGTCAACAACATTCAAATGACGGTTTGAATGTTTGATTCCGGCATAGCCATCCGTACCGCCCCACTTTCGGCAGGCAGTCACACAGGACATTGAACTTACAAATGAAAATGGATTTGTGGTCGCACGCAGATGCTAGTCGTGCGTGACATGGGCAAACACATCGCGCACCACGCGCGAGATATGTTCATCATCAATCTGATAGAAAATATGCCGCCCACGCCGTTCGGATGCGAGAATCCGCTGATCGCGAAGATGGCGCAAATGATGACTGCACAGCGATTGCGACATATCGGTCGCATCGGCCAGCTCGCCAACAGTTTGCGGTTTTTCCATACAGCGCAGGACAAGCTGCAACCGCCCGGCATCCCCCAAAAGCGAAAAGATTTTCGCCGCCGCCTCGATATCAGGCAATGCCAATTCCGCCCCGACCGCGCGCGATGCATCACGGGTTACGGCTTCGCCCTGCTCGGTGCTCAGACCAAGACGGGCAGCAGTATCGCATTCCTGACAATCTGCATCATCTGCGGACGTCTTGGTTGCGGTCATCGGGGATTTGGTTTTGCTTTCTGACATGGGGTCTATTTTCCATGCCTGCCGGTCGATGGCAAGGGGAACCATGCAACACAGCCCTCAAACCAGCACATATCAACGCACAATCATGCACAAGACCGCACTTGAAAATGACATCCACACAAGGGCGCAACCGACACCGGCACGTGTCACATCCGGCTTTAATTCTCAGGCTTCAAATTCATATATTGACTCATTTCATGAATTTATTCATGTTTTACAATAATAATTTGACCAACTCACGAACACCCTATGGTGAAGGAAGCCCCAAATGTCCACGATCCCCAAAACAGATACACTTAAAAATGTGCGCAATGTCAGCACGGTCCTTTACTGGGCCTGTGCCTTGGCGATCATTTTTCAGATTTGTCTTGTTCCTTTGATCTGGTACGTGCCCGGCTGGGTCGAAGCAAGCACCAGTCAGATGACCGTGAGCATTGCCGAACTGCGCAGTCTTTCGGGCTGGCAAAAATACGCCACCATGGGCGTCATGATGATCCCGTCGCTTGTGATGGCCTATGGGCTGGACCGGTTGCGCCGGATGTTTGGTGCCTTTGCCAAAGACACCATTTTTCACAGTGAACCGATCATGCATCTGCGGGCCTTTGGCATTGCGTTATTGGCGCAAACACTGATCAAACCCCTTGCCGGGGCGGCAACATCGGTATTGGCGACGTTTCACCGACCGGCAGGCGAACGGGTTCTGTCCATCGGGCTCAGCAACGCCGAAGCCAGCACGCTGTTCCTTGGCGCCTTGATCATTGTTATTGCCTGGGTTCTTGGCGAAGCTGTGCGGATTGATGATGAAAACCGGAGCTTCATCTAATGGGTATTATCGTGCGACTGGATGTGATGCTCGCAACCCGCAAGATGAAGTCAAAAGACCTTGCTGCGCGCATCGGCATCAGTGAACAGAACCTGTCGCTGTTGAAATCCGGCAAAGTCCGGGGCGTACGGTTTGAAACACTTGCTGCCATCTGCAAGGAACTTGACTGTCAGCCGGGTGATCTTCTGGAATTTGAAAAGGATGGTTAGGGGCATTACATCGCGCACTGGATGGAAATGCCGTTATCCTGGCCCGCCTTTTCGACTGACGGCGGGACGAATGCCCCAAAATTGCCTTTGATCTGACATTGATCGGCATCATTGCCGCTTATGTTGCGGGTGACGGCAATTTCATAAGGACGCTCCCATGACGCCCCGCCCTATTCCAGAGCATGCCAAGCTCCAACAGACCTTCAAGGACTGGGAATTTGGCTTGTCGGCACATTACAAGAATGCCAAAACCGGCCTTGAACAGCTACCAAGCGAAGTGGTTCAAGCTTGGGATGACATGGAAGTTGCGTGGAACGCGATGAAGGATCACGCCCCCAACCCGTCCCCGGCCGAAGTTGCACGGTTTCATGCAGCCAACCGCCGCATGCAACAGGTATGGGACAAAATGATACCGCCCCAAAAGAAAACTTGATGGCGCTTCACCGCATTCACTTCATCCATCAATCCATTCGGGATCAGTTAAATCGGACAAGGTGGATATCTAAAACTGATCCGGATGGCGGGCATTTTGCGTAAGCCATTTATCTTTCGCAAAATTCTGGATTTCCCTCGTGACCTATGAACTTTCCATTCTTGTTGTCAACGCCTTGCTCTGCCTCGCTTTCCCGTGGGCCTATAACTATGCCTATGCCAAGCAGCGCGGGGTTGGTGGCAAGCGCCTTATGGGCAATCGCGACAATCTTCCTGAACGCGAAGGAGCTGCTGAGCGAGGCCTGCGCGCCCATCAGAACCATCTGGAAAATCTGGTGCCCTTTGCGATCATTGTCTTGATTGCGCATGTTATTGGCGTTTCAAACAGCATCACCACTGCCTGTGCGACGATCTTCCTGAT
This sequence comes from Thalassospira sp., assembly GCF_040218635.1. GTDB lineage: Bacteria > Pseudomonadota > Alphaproteobacteria > Rhodospirillales > Thalassospiraceae > Thalassospira. The sequence goes on along the minus strand of NZ_JAVJRB010000004.1, from coordinate 227,966 downwards.
GGCCCGCATTGCCCATGGTGGTTTCTACCTTGCTGGCATATCTCGCGTTCCGGGCATTAACGGCGTGCGTTCGATTGCCTATTTTGTCAGTCTGTTTGCCATGCTGGTTTATGCGACGCAGTTGTTTTAACCCATCTCCAAATCGAACTTTCAAAACACCGATGTGATCGGGTACTTGCCGCATCCGGTTTGTTTTGCCTAAATGGCACCAACAATTGGTCGCTGTGCAATGTGCGCGCGCCAAACTGATGACCCAAGCTCACGGTTATAGGGAATGTTTCAGGAAAGGACGTTTGGAATGACGCAAAAGATCGCCTTGGTGACCGGATCGGCCCGCGGAATTGGACTGGCAACAGCCAAACTGTTCATCGAACAGGGTTGGAAAGTTGCAATGGTCGACCGGGACGGCGATGAACTCTCAACCGCGGCAGCTCCCCTAACCGAGGCAAAACCGTTCGCCTACGACGTATCGATCCCCGAACAGGTCGATCAAATGATTGATGCGGTGCTTTCCGAATTCGGGCGGATTGATGCTGTTGTGAATAATGCCGGCGTTGCCGATTTCCTGCCGATTGAAGAAACCAGCTTTGCCACATGGCGCCGGATCATGGACACCAATCTTGATGGCGTCTTTCTGGTATCGCAGGCCGCAACACCGGCCTTGAAGGAAACCAAGGGTGCAATTGTCAATATCGGCTCGATCTCCGGCCTGCGGGCATCAACCTTGCGCATTGCGTACGGCACATCAAAGGCCGCCGTCATTCATATGACCAAACAACAGGCCGCAGAACTGGGTGAATTTGGCATCCGCGCCAATTGCGTCTGCCCCGGCCCGGTCAAAACCAAACTTGCGATGGCAGTACATTCAACCGACATTATTTCGGCCTATCTAGATGCCATGCCACTTAATCGTTATGGCAGCGAAAACGAAATCGCCGAGGTGATTACGTTCCTGTGCTCGGACAAAGCAAGCTTTGTGACCGGTCAGGTCATTGCCGCAGATGGCGGGTTCGAGACCACGGGTGTTGGACTACCTGCTTTGAGAAAATAGAGGCTTTGGAACCATGCGCCCGCTTCGCCTGATCATCACAGTCGCCGCAGTCTTATCCCTGTCGTCCTGCCTGACATTCAACTGGCAGCGCAGCGTGCAGCAGGCATTGTCGAATGCGTGTAACTCGACGGGTGATTGTGGGTCGGAAGGACCTCGTCACGACTAACGCCCTGACGAGACCACTAATTTTTTGCTACTATTCGCGCAACTTACTTCAAAATTGGAGTCAGTCGCTCAAAACATTCCATCGAACTGGTTCACCACGAAAAACGTCACATTTAACTTTCTTACCAATTACCACTGAGTAGTGTTTTGGCTCCAACCCGAAACCTGGACGAATCCTGCGCACATCTCTGTCCGTTAGCTGAGTGCCTGCGGCGACATCTCGAACAAAGTAAAGAGACCGACGGAAAGCTTTGTTTGCGTTTTCCACCCCTGCCCGAGCAAACTTCGTTTGGCCAAGAGCAAGCCAAGCCTCTTTTGTATGGTTGACTAGCGAAGCAAGCTCATCTGGCTCCAAAGAGAATTCACTATCAGGGCCTTTCTCAGCACGGCTTAGCGTAAAATGCTTCTCAATCGCCACCGCTCCCAATGCAACAGCCGCAATTGCAGCTGTATTGTTTAACGTGTGGTCAGATAATCCGACTGCGACATTAAACTCCTGCTTAAGATATAAGATATTGTTGAGATTGCATTGTTCTGTTGGTGCCGGGTAGCTGCTTATACAATGGAAAAGCAATATTTCTTCAACACCACAACTTCTAGCCACTTCAACCGCTTCACCGATTTCAATCTCAGAGGCCATACCTGTTGACATCAACAATGGTTTCTTTGCCGCAGCTATCCTCTCAATCAAGAGGTGGTCTGTTAGCTCAAATGAGGCGACCTTGTAGGCAGGAGCATCCAAAGACTGCAACAAATCCACCGCAGTTTCATCAAATGGCGAAGAGAATATTGTTATGCCTATTTCTTTGGCAAACTCGAAAAGATGCTTGTGCCATTCGTAAGGTGTGTGTGCTTCGGCATAAAGATCATATAAACTATAACCATCCCACAACCCGCCATTAATCATGAAATCTGGCAGGTCACAATCGATTGTCATGCTGTCAGCCGTATAGGTTTGCAACTTTACTGCGTGCGCCCCGGCCTGCTTAGCTACCAGTATGCTTTTTTTAGCCCTTTCGATAGATCCATTATGGTTAGCTGAAAGCTCCGCGATAATATACGGCGCGTTTGAACTGCCAACAACTCGACCAGAAATACTAAACAAATTACTCACTCGATATATTGTATGGTTCTGCCAATGAAAACGTCGTCTGAACTTCTAGCCAACCCATCTTGGAAAGACGTTCTTTCATGTCAATATTTCCTGTTGGAACATTGATATAAAAGTGAGAAGGACGTAAGGACTTCAATTCTTCCAGAGGTTTGTGATTACTTAAAATGAATTGTATAACACCATACAAGTGTTCCTCCTCGCCATCGACCAGAAAGGCTGACACGGAATTACTTTCCATAACATAGCACGTTCCAATTGGTAAATCGTCTTTCACAACGATGTACCAAAATCGATACGGGTGGTTGAGCACAAAATCCCTATGCTCCTCATATGACGGATTTTTACTGTGGCTGATATTGTGAACACGCTTGTTCAACATGTCGTAAAGACACTGGATCTGAGATTCTGTCCCATCAATTTTACAAAATGTGATTTTTGCCATTTGCCCCATCCTCTTTCTACAATAGATTCTTATCGGGCCAGAATGAACTCGCGCACGCCATTCTCCACCTTCGCTTCGTGGAAACCTGCTTTACTAAACAACTTGCAACTGGCAACGTTTTCATCCCTCACGCAGGCATAAATGGGACAATCTCTAACTTTGTGGAAAGCCTCTATGCTTACCAGTAAAAATGGAACGGAGATCCTTTTCCCACGAAACTGAGGATTTAGATTAATCGATACTTCAGCCAATATTTTTGCTGGGTCGTAGTCAAACCGAACAACACCGGTTTTTTCGCCACCTTTCTCTCCAATATACAGGGAGCAATTGGGATCGCTGCATTTGTTTGCAAACCAACGTTCGTGAACAGCTTGCGAAACTAAATCCGTACTCAAAGACATTTCGCGGGTCAACGGGTCATTCCGCCAAGCGAACAAATCTTCGCTGTCGTGTTCGTCACAACTCCTAATGAACATTTTCTTCTCTTTTGACTTCATGAACTCGATAACAATCAATATCGGCACAAACCTAAGCCCGAGTGAACGCGCTTTTCGGTTAGAATACAATTCACTCGTGCAATATACACTGAGCCTCCTATGATTTCATAACAAAACGGCGCGCCCAATGGACGCGCCGTTTGTTGTTTCCGGTATCGGAAAACTTATTCCCACTCGATGATCAATTGATATGCTAACGCATTGATATTTCTGCGGAATATTTTTCATGAATTTTTCGTATACCGTCAAATATACCGTCAATTTACTACGCTTATGAAAAGATTGGCTTTATGCAGTCTCAATCTCGGCATGCATCTTGACGACTCAATTGTCGCCTATATGCGGGAGAATTGATACGATTCGCCCCGTTTTTCTGCCGCAAAGACTGCATTGATGCTCACCGACGCGCAAGCTAACGGGGTCACATTGCTGCAAGCTTGGACAGAAACCGATAGATTTCTACCATCGCGAAGGTGTCGAGTTTGCAGTAACTGAGCAAATTGCGGGCCATACGATTGGCCTCATCACCGTTCGAAGCGATCATCTTCTGCCACGCGTCCATAGCGGTGGCACCATCCTGCACATCAAACTCCTTGTAGCTGAGCTCGGGACAAATAACGGGGAGCACTTTCTTGATAGAGGTCGAGCCGTCAAAGCGGGCATCAACGTAATTGGCTTTGAAGACCTCCTCTAAATCAGCCATGCGCTCATTCAGATCGGTGAGGAATGCAGCATACTCCGGGAACAGCCGAGCCATCTCCTTGTTCTGCGTCCTTTCGAACGAAGCGTGCCACGAAACGATGCTGCCTTCGCTGCTGATATCGGCATTCAATTGGGCAGCTAGGCGATCAGGAAGCCGTGCCTCGCGCTCCAGATATTCGTAATGTTCAAGTGCGCCATCGGCATGAAGGACGTGCAGCGAATACTGAACCGGAAAATGCTTGTGGGGGCTCGTCCTGTCGAGCAGCGGCACGGCTGACGCATAGGTCTCGTAGTCGAGAAAATAGAGCGGGAAGCTGAAAGCCGCTAAAAAAGCCCTGATCCCTTCGAGATTAATTATGGGCGCACCTGACTTTGCGGCCTGCACAACCCCTGTCTGATTGGCGGTGAGCGCGTAATCATCGGGAATCGCGAGAAGGTCGAATATGCCGTTCGCGATCAACTCCGCCCTCTTTTTCGCGCTCAGTCTTGGCAGGCTGTAGATCGATGGATTAGGGATCGCCGGATTGAAGAGCGCGAATGTGTCGCAGTGATTGCCCCTGGACTTGTGTAGACAAGAGCAACCGCTCCGGTCGAGCTCGATTTCGCGCAGCAGTTCGAGCGCCTGATCCATCTCGATCGCCGTATCGGATTCAATCTCGCGGACACGCTCCGTCACGTCCTCGAAGACAAGCAACTCTTCGGGGTCGATGTCACCCATTCGCTCGTACTTGCCGTTGAGATGTACGAGCGAAACGGAATTAATCTGCTGCCCCGCCCGCTCGGCACAGATCACCTGAAAACAGGCGTCCTTGATGTGATTGTGCGCATCGTCCGTCTTCACGCTTGTAGAGGATTTGATTTCGTAGAGGGCCGTCCCGCCGCCACCCAACTCCTCCAGAGCATCGGCACGGGCATAGAGCCCGTCTGCGGCCTCGAAGGCCCGCTGGAAATCTACATTTCTGCCGACCGACCTCTCGAAGAACCGCCGGACGTAGCGCTCGACCTCATAGCCTTCGCGCGTCAGCTTTTGCAGGAATACCGAAAACTCACCGTGGGGGTATTCATCGGGTGCGCTTTTGAGCAACCAAAGAGACTTCGGGCAATTCAGATACTGGATGAAGTCTGTCTTGGTGAGTTGCATATTCTCTCTCAATCAATGGCCGGATACCGTTTAACCAACTCTGGAGTACCCGTATGCATTTTTAATGTAAGTATTCAAAAATACACCTTTTGATCCCGCCCGCATAAGCTGGTCATACATGTTTTCTGGCACACCATAATACTGGTAGATCGATCCATTGAGAAATTCGACCTCCAAAATTTGTGAAGGACCATCATACCCAATGGATGCAATGTTAGATGACGCAACAGAGTATCTCTCCATGAATTCCTCCTAATCACCCTCTGATTCGTCATCGACAGGCTGGCGCTGAATCTCGACGGTATTGATTATTGCTCGCGGGCGCTGTGCACGCCATGAAGCCACCACACGATCATATCCTTCTTCACGACGGGGTATCGACCAACGCTCACTGACTCTTGGGTCACTGCTTCTGGGTTGATGCTCTTCTGGCGGCAAAGTGATGCGGCAGCGCATCGGAAGCTTTGCGGCCTCACCCATGACGATAGCCTCACCTGTTCGAAGGACAGGTAGCACCTCAAGTAGACTGACAAGGCCATCGGGCAATGTACCCTGAACTCTTGCTCGATCGTGAGGGTTCGAGAGACGTAACGCAAAAAAGGTACCGCACTGAGACAATATGGTCTCATCCACCTCGGAAGGCCTTTGGCTAATAACCATGGCACCTACCCCGTACTTCCTGCCTTCCTTCGCGATCTTTTGAACTGTCTGGGAAGCTAATCCGTTCGCACTACTCGACAGGTAGCGGTGTGCCTCCTCCATTACGACCAACAATGGCCGTTCAATGCCCCCTTCAGATTTCTCCCTGCTCCAAAACATGGATTCATAAACAACCTTCAGGATCGAGCCTACCAACCGCTCCAGCACGAGGCTAGGAACACCCGATAGATCAAGGATTGTGATCGGCTTGGGACCACCAATCCAACCGGCAAGCAATTCATCAAGGTCCCTATTGATCGTACCGTCGAGCGCGGGCTCCCAATCCCCTGGATGGAGAAGGAAATTGTATCGTCGATCGAGCAACAATGAACGAAGCTGATTGAGTTGCCTACGAATACCAATGGCTTGCTGGTTCAAAAAGGGCCCCTGCGCCCCCATCGCGTGCGGTTTATATTTCGGAGCAATGAGTTGGTCCGCATCACCGGCATCCTGCAATGTAGGCTGATCGCGGTTTTGTCCCTCAAACGTCGCAATCTCGAAATCGATCAGTTCGTGCCAAAGTTGCTTAAGGCTAAACGGCAAAGGGGTATCGACTGTGATTGAACTTTCAAGAACGCCTGGAAAATTCCGAGCCGCGTGCGAAGCAATCTTGAGCTGAAAAATCTTGTCAGAGAATGCTGTCTCGCGAGCACCATCAACACCGCCGGTCAAGAAGTCGAGCAAATCGGATGCGTCCAACGCCCAATAGGGCATCAATAATTCTTCTTCTCCGGCCTGCGGATCGACCGAAAAAACGGTCGCTATGTCCGAGAGTGCAGTCGAGTATTCTCCATGAATGTCCAACATCAAAATTCTGGCACTGGGATAATGCTCCACCCCCTCGTCGGAGCTTGAAATCGAGCGCAAGAGACTCGCAATGGTCGTCGATTTGCCCGAACCGGTCGAACCCAAAATGGCCGAATGACGGGTGACCAATTCATTCAAAGACAGTTTGGCGGGAATGCTTTCAGCACTCGATAGAGAACCTATGACAATCTGGCCCCTGTCGCTGGCACCATAAATTTTGGCAAGACTGCTCTCCGTTGTAATGTGCACTCCGTCGCCGACGTTGGGGTATTGGCTGATGCCGCGCTCAAAGACACCGCTTATTGCCTCGCCGACGAGCTGTACCTCCATCCAGCGACCAGTATCTGTCTCGGGAATAACACCCGTTTGAGGGGCTGCGTTCGCCCCGACAGCCGACACAACTCCATATAATTCCTGGTATCCTTGCGGAATCCTTACGAAGCTGCCGACCTGTCCGATCCGATAAGCCCGACCTTCGATCATAGAGAGACCCGAAGCTACGGATTGTGCGAGATGCACACTCACGGCTGAACCGGATACTGACGCGACGCTGCCTAGATATGTGGGATCGCGACTAAGCATTTCCGGTACCAGCCGCTGGTAATCCGTCAGGTTCATCAGCCTTATCGTCGATTGTCGATTCGGGTTTGCGGGCTATGTCGGTGGCCTGAGCCAACGCAAAAAAGCGTGCAAGTCGCGCAAAATCGCCCAACACGAACTGACTTTCGCCTTCATCCTTTGATTCCCAAAATGTGCGTCGAATGCTCTTCCATTCTTCTGTTGGTGGTTCTCCGGGCCGCCATTTGCCTTTCACCCCGAAGATTACCGCCCCGTCGCGCGCGTAAACGCTTAAATTAGGCCTGCGCAGAGCCAGCTTTACAGCCAATTCCTCTTGCTCAAGGGGTCTGAACTGGAACGCCAAAATTGCGGTGTGCGTATTTGCTGATAACGCTTCATCCAAAACAGCGCAGATATGTGCATCGAAGAAGGAAAAACCCGAGCAGATCAGAATCGTATCCGGTGTTGTGAGAAAGTCGCGCAAGCGCTCGAACAGTGCTGAATATGGTTGACGCGCAATCTGCTCGTATTTGAGGTGATCGGGATAGATAAGCTGTGTCGCTTCGCGGCTACCTGTCCTAATGATTGCGTCCGGCTTCACCTCCCAGCCAAGTGAACCATGTATCTTCCACATTCGCGACCACCGAGGTGGAAGCGAGTCTTCCGATATGCTTGTGGGATCGAAGAATGGCTTGTGGGAACCGGTAAAACCATCAAAGTAAGGCAACCTTGCGCGTTCGAACGCTTCCTCTAGCAAGAGATCGTAATTTGGCGTGAATATTTCTATTGGGTGGTCACGGTGTGTCCCCCCAATCCACGAAACAAGTTCGGTGAACGCATTTGGCTCTTCGGGAAGTGACCTCGCTACTATCGTGCCAATTTTTTCGCAAATGCGCTGAGCAAATTCGCCATACGCGTTTCCGTTGAGTCCATGAACCTCGGCTGGTCCGATAGCCTGTGACAACCGCCTGACTCGCGTCAATATCGTCTCAATGTTGGGATTATCGCCCAGTTCCGGCCGAAGTATCTCAATGACTGCGCGATCCTCGGGCGACAAGTCGTCAACCACGATCTGCGTAAGGCGTGCAACATCTGGAATCAGAGGGGTACCGGCATCGTCCAATTTGCCATCATTATTCACCCGAACGGAGACAGGTACGCCAGCTCCCAAAAGTAGGCCTATGCGCTTCTTTCCTTGTGACAGAATCTGACGCAAATCGACCATAAATCGGTCTGGGTTATGCAGTGTCGTGTCCGTCATTGTTGGCCCGCTCCCGTTCCAGAAGAACACGGTCGCACTTCACGCAGTGCCCTGTTGAAGAATTGGCGCGTCGCCTTGCCGTGTTCATTTTCCCCGTAGATCAGGGTGAATTTCTGGAACGGGACGTTGGCGCCGGCAAATACGGAATCAAACCGCCCCACATTCCTGATCAGGTTGATATGTGTCAGCACATCGCTCACCTCACACGCTTCAAAACTGCCAAGTTGGGGTCGTAAACAAAATTCGAAATCGTCCCGTCCTTGATCTTCTCAACCGCCTCGTCGATCACGAAGAGCGGCACGAGAAACCATTCACGCGGCACAACCGGCTTCCCAAAACGGTCCATGATCTCGATATCGAGGCGCGCCGGGTCGAATATCCGGTGAATCAGGTTTTCCAGCTTGGTGCGGTTGATGTTGTAAAGCTCGTAGGTCGCGACGATCTCGACATTGGCCATCAGGAAGGTCGGCTGAAGATGGGCACCGGCGATGCGTTTCTCGACATTCATGTTGGTCACGCCGATCTTGTGGACCAGGTCACGGTTCTCCGCCACTATCGGGTGGTCGGACTTGCTGCGCAGCACATAGATCGTGCCGCTGGCCTCGTCGCCGTCGATCGTTTCACCAGCAAACAACGGTCCCGCAACCGGGTCTGTGATGCGTCGTCCGGCTTCATCCTTGTTAAGCGCCCGCTGTAGCGAACGCATAAGCATGTTGCTCTCGGTGCCATTGTCGAAAATCACGCGCAGGCGGGCATCGGTGCGCCCATGCTCGGTGAGCGTCATCTCTCCCATGTCCGCGACAAAGGCTTTCTGGCCGCCGACGATGAAGAACCGGCCTTTCTGAATCTCCGCCTTCATCTCGAAGGGGCGTGTCACCCTGACGCCGGTATCAAGCTCGCGCTGAACCTGCTCAAAGAGCGGCTTGAACTTATCGAAATCCTCGCACTTCTCGCGATTGGCGATCTCCTCGGCCGCGCGCTTCTCCGCGCTGGATCGGACATGCCGCAATTCCGTTATGTCCGCCGCATCGGCGGTCACGCCAAGCTCTGCCAAAAGGGCTTCGTCATCCATGTCGTCTGGAGCAGCCTGGTCGGCGACCTCAAAGCTGGTCAGAATCCGCTGATGATCAAGGGGGTCAAGAAGCGTCCGGCATTCTTGTAGCGAGCGCAAGCGGTCGAGCCGCACGGCGTAGAGCTGCTCGAAAATATCCCGGTCCTCACCGTGGCGGGGTGCGGCCCCGTGCTCATCGACGAAGCGTTGGATTTCCTCGAAACCGGCGATGATGCGCTCTTCACGCGGCGTGCGGCTGGCAGCCTTCTTAGTTTCGGCCTCGACACCAAGCTCGGCAAGAAGGGCATCATCTTCATCAGTGAATTGATTAGCCATTCGCCGCCTCCGCTTTCATGCGCGCGAGGAAGGCAACACCTTCGGCCATGCGTTTTTCCCAGGCGTCCGGAGATGTGATCGAAGGCAGGCGCCCGCGCTCCTGCTTGAATTTCAGGGCGCGCTTGGCCAGTTCGCGCGCTTCTTCAGGGGTCAGGCTCACCTTTTTGGCCGAGATGATCGCCGCCACCTGCTTCAGGCTTTCTTCGCTCATGGCCTTGGCGAGGATGGCATAGGCTTCGCCGAAGGGATTGATCCGGTCGATCAGGTCGATATCCAACTCGCGCACGTCCATCGCGAATTTACGAACGCCGTCAATCAGGGCCGTGTTGCCGCCCTGATCGGCCTCCGCGCCACCGAGAGCGATTTCCTTTGCCTTCTGGGTCAGATTCAAGGCGGCGACGGCATGCTGACGGACGGCCTCCTGATCCTCTTCGTCGAGTTCGGGGTATTTATCCTTGATGATCTTGCCCAGGCGAACTTGTGTCAGCTCCTCGGGCACAAGCTCCTCGTCGAACAATCCGCGTTCGATCGCCGTCTTATCCTGCACGAAGGCGGTTATGACCTCGTTCAGGTCTTCCTGACAGATGCGCGCGGCCTCTTTGCTCTTCGGCTCGGCCAGCCCCTTGATTTCGATTTGGAACTGTCCACTTTCCTCGTTGAAGCCGACATTGCACTTGGCCGGGTCGTAACCGCCTTCACCATAGTCGAACCCTTCGACCGGACCGCTCGTCTCGTTCTTCGGCTTGAAATTGAAGCGCGGTGCAAGCACCTGCTCCATGAGCAAGCTCGCTGCGATGGCTTTCAGCGTGTCGTTCACGGCTTCGGTGACGGCTTCCTCGGAAGCGTCGGGTTCGGCGATCAGGTTGGTGAAGCGTGCGCGGGTCTTGCCCGGCGCGTCCCGTGTCGCCCGGCCGATGATCTGCACGATCTCGGTCAGGGATGAGCGGTAACCGACCGTCAGCGCGTGTTCGCACCAGATCCAGTCGAACCCTTCCTTGGCCATGCCCAGCGCAATGATGATATCCACGTGGTCGCGGTTGTTCTTCTGGCCCGCATCCTTCAGCGCGGCGGAAACCCGGTCGCGCTTGGCCGGGTCGTCATCGACCAGATCGGCGATCCGAAGGACTCGGCCCTCAGGTGTTTTGACGAGCTGAAATCCCGTCACCGGGTCGGCGCCCTGCCACTCGCCCAATTCCTCGATGATGTGTTCGACTTCCCTGATCTTGTCCTTGGTGCTCTCGCGGGAATTGACGCTGGGGATGTGGACGATGGTTTTCTCGGCCGGGTCCAACACGTTCAGGATGTCGTCAGCATAGGAGCCGGAATAGAAATAATAGCCGATATCGAGCGTCTTGAGATATTGATAGCCGTTGAGCTGCTCGTAGTAGGTGTAGGTGACACTATCGAATTTTGCCTCATCCTCAGGGATGAGCACCGCTTCGGCATCGCCCCGGAAATACGATCCCGTCATGGCGACGACATGCACCTTGTCGCGGGCGATGAATTGCCCGAGATGGAGCCCAAGCTTGTTGTCGGGGTTGGCTGAAACATGGTGGAACTCGTCCACCGCAATCAGCCGGTCGTCGAACGCCTCCACCCCGAACTGATCGACGGCAAAGCGGAAGGTGGCGTGGGTGCAGACCAGCACCCTGTCGTCGCTTGCCAGAAACGCGCCAACCGACTTGACCTTTCCCCCATTGTCCGAGCCGGGCGCGTTGCACAGATTCCATTTCGGCTCGACGTACCAGTCCGCCCAGAAACCGAATTTGGTCAGCGGCTCGTCGTTGAAACTCGCGCCGATGGATTTCTCCGGCACAACAATGATTGCCTGTTTCAGGCCCTGATTGTGGAGCTTGTCGAGCGCGACGAACATCAGCGCGCGGCTCTTGCCCGAAGCAGGGGGGGATTTGATCAGCAGGTATTGCTCGCCGCGCTTTTCATAGGCGCGCTCCTGCATGGCCCGCATGCCGAGTTCGTTGGACTTGGTCGAGGAGCCGTTGCGGGCGTAGGAGACCGAGACGGAGGGGACGGATTTTGTTTCTGGCTTCATTTTCTTTCCCCCGCAACGCTGGCAAGCGCCGCCTTAAGTACCTGAAAACAGACTTTCGCTGTGTGCTCATCCGGCGTGAAACCGGATACCATTTGCTCGTATGGATGAATGTAATTGCGAAAATCCCGGAGCCCGTGGCTGAACTTCTTCACATCGGGTTTAAGCAGGCCGATTTCACAGGAAACATCTATGAACTGAGCGAGGCTCCATTCGTGAAAGCGCTTTACGCCGCCGTCAGCAGCCTTCGGGCTGCTCGAAGCCCGATTGAAGCGTGAAGGTTCTTTCTGGGCCGCCCCAAGCAAGACGGCTTCAAGTACACTGCCGCACAGAAAGATGACAGAAAGATACGCGCCAACACCCATAGCAGTCCGCGCTTCGCCAAGGCGGTTTTCAATGATTGCCACGGCCTGCGTTTCAATCGGCAGCTTTTGGATGTTGGGAACGGTGAATTCGCGATGTAGGAAATCGTCAACGGTCTGGGCCGGTTTTGCAGGAACAGGCTTCCCGGAAAGCCGAGCAACAATACCTCGCGACTTTTCAAGAACGGATGCATCAGCTTCTCGATTGTTCAGATCGCAATCGGCCTCATACGAATCCAGCATCTCCGACAGGACGTTGCCAACCAGGGCGTCTGGCTCGCGCTCCCAGAAGGTCCGCATCTTCTTGGCCTTGGAGGTGCCATAGGTCTGATATTTCGAGCCATGAATATCGATCTTATGGCGATTGAAAAACTCACCAAAGGTAGCGTCGGAGTAATCCAGAACATAGCCGCTTTGCATGCCAAGCAGCTTTTCAAGGTAACGTTTTTCAATATCCGTGAGGCTGCTCATGTTGCCCCCGCTTTTCGCTTCAACGGGCTGGCCGCAGTCATCTTGGTGTACATCTCGAACAGCTTTTCCAGCCGCTCGGTGTCGTTGCGGAAGCGGCGGCCGATATAGATGCGCTCAAGCACCTCGTCGTTTCGGTCGTGTGCGGCGCGCAAGTCGTCGGGCATCTTCTCGGGATCGTAGAGTTCGGCGATGGTGGCGGGGAAATGCGCCTCGCGCGCCAGAAGGATGTCTTCGGCACAGCGGGTCAGATCGGCCTTGTTCTTCTCGGTAAGGGTCGGGAGCGGGAAGCTGTTGTAGCAAACACCCGAGGAATACCTGAAATCAGATTTCATCCGGCCAGCGGTCAGGCCAGTCCATGCGATGTGCATCTTTGAGCTAATAATTGAAACTATATACAACGGAGCATCGTAGATAGCTTGCGCCGCATCCGAAATTATCTCGTGCCGACCGAGAAGTCCTACGGGCAAATACTCACGCCGCTCTGAGGAGACGCGCGGAACGATGATAGCATTCTTTTTTCCAATTATAGTTCGTTCAAACCTATGCGGCGTTGCAACGCCAAGCTTCCCCCTCTCGCTTCCCGTTTCACGGTATTGAACTATTCGATCCAGCCTTTCTTTGATCGCCGGAATGGATGCAGCCACTTCAGCGAGCTCATCCGGAATCCAGAGGCAATACCTTTCAAGCCCATTGATAAACTCTTTTGATCCAAGAATCTTTCTTATCAAAACGGATGCTTCAGGGTGCCCGCCCAAGAGCGCATCTTTCTCATCGGAGTTCAGCATGAAGTTCGCTTTGTCGCGCGGAATGTTGCCCGCGACCATTGGAGGAAGTTCGGCAATTGATTCTGGGTGCTTTTGCACAATAACGCTCGGCCCCTCCACCAGGTACGCGTTGATGTTGCTGACTTCTTTCTTTTGCTCCTCTCTGAACAGGTACTTTCTCTTGCTTGAGGCATTGCGGACACCAACTATGACGCAAATCACATTTGCATTATTGCTGGCGTTGTTCTTCCAATAAAAACTACGATGAGCGAAATAAATTTCCTGATCTCTGTCGAATATTTCCGGCCAGATGACTGGGACTTGAACTCCTTGGCAAATTGAATTTGTCGTCACAAAGGCGAAGGCCCCTTCTGTTTGAATGTACTCAGAAGCCTTCCAAAGCCACCCTGCAACATAGTCAATGGCCTTAGCATTTTTCTTCCCATTCGAAACGAAATGGAGGTCGCTCTTCTGTTCGGTTGATTGGTTCTTGTCGCCAACATACGGCGGGTTGCCACAAATGTAGGTCTCGCCGCCTTCATTCTCGAAGTCGATCTGCGCCTGATCGAGCGGCGTATGAAACAGGTCTTCCGCGTGATGCTTAACACCCGTCCCTGTGGGCGGGCAGATACTGAACCAGTCCAGCCGTAGAGCATTACCACAGGTAATCCAGTTCATCGCATCGAGCGGTAGAAACTCGGCCAGGGCTTCCTTCTGCCCGCGATGGAGCACGTCGCACTGGTACTCGGCGATGATGAGAGCGAGGCGGGCGATCTCGGCCGGGAAGTCGCGGAGTTCAATCCCCCGGAAATTGGTGAGCGGGATTTCGGTGCGCCGGTCCGGCTCACCGCGCCGTCTGTTAATCTCAGCCTCGATCTCCCGCATCTGCTTGTAAGCGATGACAAGAAAATTGCCCGAGCCGCAGGCCGGATCGAAGACCCTGATTTTGGCCATGCGCTTTCGCAGGTTCAAAAGCTTTTGCGGGCTGCTACCTGCATCCGCTAGCTTTTCGCGCAGATCGTCGAGAAATAGCGGGTTCAAAACCTTCAGGATGTTCGGCACGCTGGTGTAATGCATGCCGAGCGCGCCGCGTTCATCATCATCGGCGACCGCCTGGATCATCGAGCCGAAGATGTCGGGGTTGATCTGCTTCCAATCGAGATTGCCGATATGAAGAAGATAGGACCGGGCAATCCTGGAAAAGCGCGGAACCTCTGTGCTGCCCGAGAATAGCCCGCCATTGACATAGGGAAAGCCATCTGCCCACCGAGGCAGGTTGGCGGTCCGCTTGTCCTCGGTCTTCGTATTCATCGCACGGAAGATTTCCCCAATCACCTCATGGGTGTTGGAGGAATCCCGGGCACTCATCCGTTCAACCGTGCTGGTAAAACCATAGTTCGGATGAAAGATGTCGGTATCCTCAGCAAAGAAGCAGAAGATTAGCCGCGCCATGAAATGGTTCATTTCCGGGCGGCGTTCGGCCGTGCCCCATTCGGGGTTATCCTTCAACAACTCGACATAAAGCCGGTTGAGCCGGCTGGTCGCCCGGATATCGAATGCGCTTTCACGGATCTGCTTGACGGTGGTGATACCCGCGAGGGCTAAGAAAAAACCGAAGTGATCGGGAAAGTCGGGATAGTTGCAAACGACGGGCGGCTCGTCGCTTGTCAGATCTTCCGCCTGGAAATCGACGCCATCCGTGGCCAATACGAACTTCGCCTTGGCCTTCCTCGTGGCCGGGCTTTCCCGCAACGCTTTGAGCGTGTTTGTGACCTCGCCTTGTGCGCAGACCTTGATGTGGATGTTGTTGGTCTGGAGCACGCCGCCCAAATCGGACTTGTTCGACGCCCCGCTTCTGAGCTTCTTGATGGTCGTCGCCTTGTTGCCGAACGCTTCCAGAAAGGCAAAGGGGAACGCCTCGCGGTCAAACGGCTGACCAGCAAGCGCAGAAATTGCCTCCTCTATCTCGACTGCGTTCAACGTGTTTTCTCCCCTTTCGATGAGGTCGCGGGCAACGCCCGCTCAGGCTGTTCAGGCCTGACACTCTGCTTGGTCTCCGCCTTCTTCGCCTCGATCCATGCATCGATATCGACCTGCCTGAAGCGCCAAGATCCTCCGACCTTGAAGCCAGGCAGCGTGCCATCCGCCGCCAGCCGGTAGGTCGTCTTTTCCGTCAGGCGGAGATATTCGGCCACCTCCGGCAGCGTCATCACATCCGAACTCATGCGATTCCCCATGATTCCATCATGAGAAAATACGGCAAAAACCGGAAATGACAAGGAATAGAAAACCCTATGCGGGAATTTTGTTGTTATTCTTCGTGCCTGCGACGCCGACGCCTGCCGCGTTTGGCAGGCGACGCGCCACCGGTTTTCCAGGCTTTGACATTCTGCGCCTTCCAGCGAAGCGCCGGGCAGGCCTCAATGGCCGCCCGCACATCGTCCGGCGCGTCCAACCGCGCGGCGTCGATGATGCCTTCTTCAAGCACGCCGGTCAGGAACGCCATTTCGCCTTTGCCGAATTGGAAAAGCGGTTCAAGACCCTGGCGGCACTCCACTGTTGCCGTGTCGATCCAACCCTTCTGCCCGCCATAGGGATCAAAATATGCTCCAGGCAGGCAGGTGATCAGCTTGGCGGCAAGGTCCTTCCCGTCGCAACCGATCATGTCCACGGATGCGGTTCGCCAGTCAAAGCTACGGGCGGATGCACCGATCATCAGGGTGCCGAGCTTGACTTTCGACCAGTCCAGGTCGGGCATGGCGATGATGCGATGGGCGTCAAACAGATCGCGCGCCGTGCGCCGTGCGATCAGGGCGACCAGCTTACCGGCGACGATCTCATGGATATCGAGCACCGGCACTGCCATCGCTTGGGTGTCGCCAAGCGCCACTGAGGGCATCGGCCACACACCGAAAAGCGGTGTGCGGAAAAGATAGTTGATGTCGATCTCGATGGAACCGGCGCCGCCCAGCACCGAGGCGTAGCGGAAGATCCATTTGCCGCCGGCATGTTCAGCCGGTTCGCGCCGGGGCGAATAGCCCTTCGATTCCATCAGACGCAGAATGCGATCTTCGAGACCCGGCCGATCCTCGTCCATGCTCGCCCTGTCGACGGCGCCAACATAATTGAGGTCGATATCGACCGACAACCGGTCAAGCGCGGCGTGAAACACATTGAGCGCCGTGCCACCCTTGAGCGCGACGCGCGGGGCAATCAGACTGTCTGCGGCAATGGCGTCGAGGATGTCGAGCAGGCGGATCACACGCTCCAGCGTCGCGGGCTGAAACTGCCGTTCGGCAGCTATTCGAGCAAGGCTTTGGGCAGACACTTCCATTCACACGCCCTCAAAGCCGGTTTCAACCGCCTGTGGCGGCAGGAGAACACGCCAAGGCTCGACCAGCACCGCGTTCCCGGGTTCTGCACCAAGCGCATAATGCTTCGAACGCGGAAGAAGCGCGCGCAGGCGGTCAAGGACGCTGTCGGCTACACCCAGCGCGGACTGCCGCCGCTCAAGCCACCAGCCGGCGAGCGCGGCGAGCGAGCGGAAGCCAAGCAGTTCGACATAATCGACGAGTTTTTCAGGGTCGAGGTAGCGCACCATATCGAGCGATTGCAGCACCTCTTCGACACCGCCCGCTATGTCCGGCCGATGCAGTACATCAACCAATGTTCGCTCGATGGCTGTTACTTTGATGGGCATGCCCAGACGATCCATGATGACGGCGAGATAGTCCGTCCGGTCCGTGTCCAGCAGCGCCTTCGGCGGCCCTATGAGGCGGCAGAGCCCGAAGGGCAAATCGGCCAGCTCAGTGCGCCCCCGGCTTATCAATTGAACTTCGTTGAATTCGGAATAGGCAACGCCATGCAATTCCAGCGCAGAGTGATAGCCCAACACGCCATCGGCGCGCAGCTTGCTGGCGGCGGCGAAACGATCCACCATCAGATTCTCCGCCGACAAATGCGCCGGAACGGCCGCGAAAACCTCGCGGCTCAGCCGTTTGATGTTGCCGGCCTTCAGGTGATGCTTGAGCAAGCTGGTGATGCTCGCAGAGCCTGCCGGGCGCTCGAACGCAGCGGCAAACTCCGCCCGGGTAAACACCGGATGGGCCGAGAGGAAGGATGTCGTCCTGTGCGTGCGTGTTGACATTTAGGTTCGTGAAATTGCTATTGAATGGGCAATATATACACCTTTCACAGCGTAATTGTCAACAATCCTTCTCTCTCCCTGTTCTGCACAACTCGGCATCAATCCTCCTGTGGCCGCGATGATGCAGATTGAGCTATGGGCGATGTGGGTTCTGCATCGCCTACGCGGGATGAGCGGGAGCGGCGAGCGGATTTATCATTCTCGACTTCCCGCACCCCCTCCTTCCGGGCCTTGGCGAAAGCGCGATCGCTGTCGAGGAAGGCTTCGAGCATGAAGGGGATCAGATCGGCGATTTTTTCCGACGCGCCGTAAGTGGCGACGTAGAGTTTTTGGTAATCGCAAAGCGCCTGATTGAGATCCGCGCTTACCGTAATGGTGATTTTCGCCGGTGTGCGGTTAGGGAGTTTGGCAAGTTTCAGATTGGTCATGATCGATCCTTTCAGCCCTTATAGGGCCGCAATACAATGTCCTTTTGGACAATGACGCGCAGCGGCCAGCTGGGGCGGATGGTGATGGTCGGTTGAATGTTGAGGTTCTTCTCAGTGATGCGCTGACCGGCCTGAGCGGCGTTCGCTTGCGTCGATTCACGGATGGCGCTGACGAGATCGTTTTCATTGCTGCCGAAACTGAGTTCGGTGCCGACGCCCAAAAGCGTCGCCATGGCGATGCCCTTCAAGAGCTGCCAGGTGTGGTAATCGACGTCATCCTCCAGCCCGGCATAACCAGCGGCATCACTGGCGGGGAGATTGTCGATCTGGATGGAGGAGCCGTCCGGCAGGATGATCCGCTGCCAGACCAGCAGCGCACGAGACTGGCCGAAGGCGACGACGCTGTCGTAAGTGCCTATCAGCCGCGCGCCCTGCGGGATGAGCAATATCTGGCCCGTCACAGTGTCGTAGAGATTTTCGGTCACCTGCGCCACGACAAGGCCCGGCAGGTCGGAATTGATCCCGGTAATAAGGCTGGCGGCAATCACGCTGCCCGCCATGACCTGATGCGGCGAGGCCGGGGTTTGCAGGGCATGCGGATTGTAGATGCCACCCTCGTCCTGCTGGTGCAGGAAATCGAGCTTGCGCTGCTGGTTGTTCTGGTCGCGTTCGGGATCGAGTGTCAGGCGGCCTGCGTCGGGCTGAACCGCCGCGGTTTGCATCGGCTGCGCGGTCGCCGCCGGCGCATTTTGCTGCGGCCGGTTCTCGATGCGAAAGAAGACACCGGCTTCCTTGGCCTGAATGGCTTGGCTCGCAAGGCGTTGTTCGGCGGCGGATAACTCCTTTCCTCCCGGCGCAATGCCAAACTGACGCTGACGTTCAAGGATGGGACGGCCAAGATCGCCGGGCAGCGGCGGGCCAAGCTTCACTTCCGAATAATCCCCCGGCAACGCGGCGAGACCGTCGGGCGTCGGTTTCTTGTCGGTGTTATAAAGCTCTTCCGTAGGCTGACCGTTGCGCAAAGTCGGTGCTTGTAGCGCCAGCATGGTGACACCCAGAATTCCGGCGGATGCGATGGCTGCGCCGCCGATCACCACGCCCTTCTTGAAGCGCACCAGTTTACGACCCGGCGCGGCGCGGAGGTCGAGCTTTTCATCCTGTTTCGCTGTCATTTCCTGCCCTCCGCATGGCTCCGGGCGTTCGTTGCTGCAATCGATTCACTGGATCGATTGCTGGCCTTCGGCCACCGCGCATCACCCGTGCCGCCAAGGAGGCTAGTTCGCCGGGGCGTGCCGTCCGTCCGCATGATGCGCACCACCTGTTGTGGCTTGGTGCCGAGCCGGAGTTCTGCAGCGGCGAAGAGGCGATCGACGATGTAGTAATTGCCGCGCATGCGGTAGTTGACGAGTTCGCTGCCGCCGTCCGTGCCCACCACAAACAGCGGCGGGGCCTCGCCCTGATCGATACGGCGCGGGAACTCGATATAGACCTTATGCCCGTCATCGAAGGCGCGCACCGGTTTCCAGGGCGGATTGTCGCCGCTGATCGCGTAGCGGAAGCGGATGTTTTCCAGCGTGAGGTTGGACGCAACGGGCAACGCCGCCTCGGCCACCGCATTCTGGCGACGCAACGTGGTCAGTTGGTCGGACGCATAGGTCCAGGAAATCGCCGCCATTGCCGTTTTGTCGGTGCTGTCGAGTTGCAGATGATAGCTGCGACGATCTGTGGTGATGACCAGATTGGTGGTGAGGCCCGGCGCGAAGGGTTTCACCAGCACATGGGTGCGTTGACCTGCACCCGTGCCGCTCACCGTGTCGCCGATCACCCAGCGCACCGTGTCGCCGGCAGACACCGAGGTCAGCTTTTCGCCCGGTTGCAAGGCGATATCGCTAACCCGTTCCGGCGCTGCATAGAGGCGATAGAGCGCGCCTTCCGCATAGGGATAAACCTGGATGGCGTTGATATAGCCGTGCTTTGTCGGCTCCTGCGTCGCCGCCTTGTTGGCGTCCTCAACGCGCGCGGTCGGCGGGCGTTTGTCCTCCTCGACCTTGCCGGGTTCAGGCATGAGCTGGCCAGGCAGCGGCAACACCTTCGGCACCTCGACGATCTGGACGGGCTTCAACGGTTCCTTCTCAATGGCCGCCGGTTTGAAGTCATCGGCATCATAGGAAATTGTCGGCGGCAATGGCTTGGTGGCGCAGGCCGATAAGGCCAATGCCGAAACAGATAGGATCAGAAAATTTTTCATTCTACGGGTTCCTTATTATGTTTTTCTTGGGGATTGGCCGTGTCGAGTTCGCGCGACCAGTCGATGGCACTGACGAACAGGCCAAGCGGGTTCTTGCGAAGCTGTTCGGCGGAGCGCGGCGGCTGGATGATGGTGGTCAGGATCGCGGTCCAGCGTTCGGTCCTGGCGAGGCTGCCGCGCTCATAGACTTGCTCGGTCCATTTGACCTGAAACGAGGTGTCGGAGGCCCGCACGACGCTCGTCACCTGCACGCTGACACTGCGGGTGCCGATCTGACCGAAGGGATCGTTCGTCTTGGCGTACTCGTTCAAAAACAACGCCGCGCGGTCGGTGGCAAAGTCATATGCCGCCAGCCAGTTCTGGCGCACCAGCACCGGATCGGTGGAAACGCCACGGACATGGGTGACGAAGCGGGCCAGATGCCAGGCGATCTGGCTGTCGGCAGGCTGATAGTTCTGGATGGCGGGCGCCACGGCGCGGGCTTCACCGAATTTGTCCACCTCGACCACATAGGGCGTGACGCGGCTTTGCAGTGACTGCCAGAGCAAGCCGCCGGAAAGACCGACAGAAAGCGCCAGGCAGCCGAAGGCCATGAGCCGCCAATTGCGCGCTTGCACACGGGACGCGCCGATACGCTCATCCCAGAGCTGCTCGGCCTTTTGGTAAGGGGTGACGGGCTCGGGCGTCTGCCCGTAACGTTGGATCGGTCTGCGGAACATCTTCAATCATCCTTGTCGTTAATGGTGGGATTTGCGCCCTGACCGGGCCGGTCGCCGTCTTTGATGGCCTGACCGACGGCATGCCGACTGGCGCGGGCGTTTTGTTCGGAGCGAATGCGCTTCGCCCAATCTGGCGCGGAACTGACCGGGGTGTTGGGGGATACTGCGGTTTCCTGCATGCCGGAAGTCGGTGCGCCGCCCGTCGCTTTCCATGCGCCATGCGAGCCTTTGGTGGCGCTGTCTTTGAGGGTAGAACCGGCCTTTCCAGCCATGGATCGCGCACCTTGTCCGGCGGCTCCACCGGCAGCACGGGCAACGCCAGACATTCCGGCGGCGGCACCAGCCATGCCCGAAGCACCCGACGTGGCCCGGCCAAGCTGGAATGCGGTTGATGCTGCCGACCCCAATGCCGTTCCGGCCCGGATGGCGGCAAGCCCACCACCGGCCACCATTCCTGCACCGGCAATGGCGGCACTTCCGGCAAGAACCGCTGCCCCTGCGGCAGCACCCGCTGTGCCAAGCGCTGCGCCCGCGCCAAGTTGCGGTGCGCCGGACACAAGCCCCGAGGCAATGCCGGGGCCGAAAATACCGAGGCCCAGGAGCGCCAGCGCCCCCAGCACCTGCGACATGGCGGCGGCAAAGTCCGGCTCCTGGCCCTGAAGGCCGGTCGTGAAGGTCGAAAAGAGTGTGCTGCCGATGCCGGCGATGACGGCGAGCACCATCACCTTGACGCCCGAGGAGATGACATTGCCGAGCACCCGTTCGGCCAGAAACGACGTCTTGTTCCAGAGCGCGAAAGGCACCAGCACGAAGCCGGCGAGCGTCGTCAGCTTGAATTCCAGCACGGTGATGAAAAGCTGGATCGCCAGAATGAAAAAGGCGATCAGGACCAGGAACCACGCCACCAGCAGCACGAAGACAGTGAGCGCGTTGCCGAAGATTTCCGGGAAGCCGACAAGCTGGCTGACCTGTTCGAGCAGCGGATAGGCCGCCTCATAGCCGGTCGCCGCGATCTTACCGGGCTTCAAAAGATCATCGGCGGTCATGCCGCCGGGCGCGGCCTGGATGCCAAGGCCGGAGAAGGATCGGTAGATAATGTCGGCGAGGTTCTGGAAGTTATTGAGGATGAAGGCGAAGACGCCGACATAGAGCACCTTCTTCAAAAGCCGCCCGATGATATTGTCTTCGCCGCCCAAAGCCCAGAACAGGCCCGCCAGCGTGATATCGATGCCGATCAGGATAGAAGTCAGGAAGGCGACATCACCCGACAGCAACCCGAAGCCAGAATCGATATACTGACTGAAGGTCTCCATGAAACGATCGATGATGCCTAAATCATTCATGACGCCGCCTTCCCCGGATCAATAGGCTTTGCCGGAACCGAGGAAGCGCTTGGTCGTCTCGCGCGCAGTTTCTTCTCCTTGAGCCTTGCGGGCGGCGTCCTCCGCTTGCGAGCGGTAATGCGTGGCCATCAGCGTCTGGATCTGCATCTGCTGCTTGGTGGACAAGGCGATGAGCTGGTTGGCGGCCTGCTGCGCCTGTAACGCGCCGACGGCACCCTGGCTCTGATTGACGAGATCGGTGAGCAGCCCCTGATCGGCCTGCACATTCTCGACGATCTGCGATTGCACGCGCATGGTCTGGCGGTAGGCGTTCATGCTGTTCTGCCAACGCTCGCGCGCCGCCGTCGCCATGTCGTTCACACCAATAGAGGCATCGTAGCTATCAGGATATTGCTGCCGCCATTGGCCTTCGAGGCTAGCGAGGTCGAAGCTCAAGCCCTCGGCCTGCATCATCAGCCCGTCAATGCGATTGAGTGCGCCCTGCATCTGACCGAGCGAGGAGAAATCCAGCCGCTGAAGGTTCTTCGCCATGTTCTGCAACATGGTCGCCTGGTTCTGGAGCTGCTGAATCTGGTTGTTGATCTGCTCAAGGGCGCGGGCGGCCTGAAGAACATTCTGGCCATAGTTCGTGGCATCGAAGACCGGCCAGGCGGCATGAGCCGTCTGCGGCATGGTGATGGCCAAAGGAACAGCCAAGGAGAAGGAAAGTGAAGTGGCGATGAGCGCCGCAAGGGATGCGCGTTTCATGAGGGTTCTCCGTGTCGAGGGAATTGGGTGATGAGGTCAGCGGCCCAATCGAGACCGCGTGCGGAAAGGAACCGGGCGCCGAAATCTTGCCGCCCGTGTTCGGCTAATAGGCTGTCGATGAGAGTTTGCGCTTCCGTGTCGGATGCGCCGCACAGCGCCAAGGCGATGGGGCCGAGGCCGAGTTCGAACAACCGATTGCCGCGCCGCGATTGCAGGTAGTAATGGCGCTTGGGCGTGGCGCGGGCGATCAGTTCGATCTGCCGGTCATTGAGACCGAAGCGCTCATAGGCCGCCCGCGCCTGCGGCTCGACCGCCCGGTCATTGGGCAGGAAGATGCGCTGCGGGCAGGATTCGATAATCGCCGGAGCGATCGAGGAATCCGCGATGTCCGCCAGCGACTGCGTGGCGAAGATCACCGAGACATTCTTCTTGCGCAGCACTTTGAGCCATTCGCGGATGCGGGCGGCGAAAAGCGGATTATCGAGAAACACCCAGGCTTCATCGAGGATCAGCAGCGTCGGCCGCCCGTCGAACCGTTCTTCGAGGCGATGGAACAGATAGGTCAGCACCGGCAGGACCACGCCTGCCTGGTGCATCAGTTCCTCGGTCTCGAAGCACTGGACATCCGACAGCGCCAGCCGGTCATCCGCGGCATCGAGTAACCGACCGAAGGGACCGTCAAGCGTATAGGGTTGCAGTGCCGCCTTGATCGGGTTGGATTGCAGCAGCACCGTGAGCCCGGTGAGCGTGCGTTCCGCCGCTGGCGCGCTGGCAAGGTTTGTAAGCGCCGACCAGACGGCCTCCTTCACTTCTGGCGTGACAGTGAGTTTCTCATGGGCGAGCAATGCGACAATCCATTCCGCCGCCCAACTTCGTGTCGCGGGATCGTCGATATGGCGCAGAGGCTGAAAGGCCAGAGAGCCATCTGCCCCCAGCGCATGATGTTCGCCGCCCATGGCCAGCACGGCAGCACGGGCCGAATTGCCTTTGTCGAAGATATAAACCTGCGATCCGGCATAGCGCCGGAATTGCATGGCGATCAGCGACAGCAGCACCGACTTGCCGGCCCCGGTCGGACCGACGATCAGCATGTGACCGACATCGCCGACATGGGTGGAGAGCCGGAACGGGGTGGAACCCGAGGTTTCCGCATAGAACAAGGGCGGGGCATCCAGATGGGCATTGCGCACTGGCCCGGCCCATACCGCCGACAGCGGCATCAGATGCGCGAGGTTCAGCGTGTGGACCAGCGGCTGGCGGACATTGGCATAGACATGGCCAGGCAGAGAGCCCAGCCAGGCTTCCACCGCATTGACGCTCTCGCGGATACAAGTGAAGCCAAGCCCATTGACGATCCGCTCAACCGCGCGGGCTTTTTCCTCTGCGGCTTGGGCATCCTCATCGAACACCGTGATGGTGGTGGTGAGATAGCCGAAACCGACATGATCACCACCCAAGGCTTGGAGCGCGGCATCGGCATCGAGTGCCTTGTTGTCGGCATCGCTGTCGACCAGGGGCGCCGCCTCATTGGTCAGCACCTCACGTAAAACTGCGGTGATCGACTTGCGCTTGGCGAACCATTGCCGTCGCAGGCGGGTCAAGACCTTGGTTGCCGCCGTCTTGTCGAGTGGCACAAACCGAGTCACCCAGCGATAGGCGAAGTCCCGATGGTTGAGCGCGTCGAGAATGCCGGGGCGGGTGGTGTTCGGGAAACCAAGGATGGTCAGTGTTCGGAGATGCTGATCGCCCAGCATCGGCTCCAGCCCGCCGGTCAGCGGCGTGTCCACCAGAACGCCATCGAGATACATCGGCGTTTCGGGAACATTGACCGGATGACGTTTGGTCGAAATCGTCCCATGCAGGAAGGTCAGGGTTTCCGCGTCATCGAGCGCTCGGACTTCGGGCAGGAAACCGCTGAGCAGATCCAGTACCCGTTCGGTCTCGTCCCGGAAGCGAGAAATCTCCTGCCGCCAGTTCCGGGCGTTGGTGCCCCCTTTCCCCTCCCGGTCGCGCTCCACCAATGCGCTTTCGGTGCGCGCTTGGGCATCCGGCGGCGGCATATATAAAAGTGTGAGGTGGTAGTGGCTTTCGAAATGCTGGCCCTGACGACCTTCTTCAAATGCGGCGCGGCGTTCTTCATCCGCCAGCCATGAGGCGGCGTCCGGAAATTCCGATGACGGATAATGCTGCGCCTCTAGCCGCTCGGCGTCGAAAAACAGCGCCCAGCCGGAGCCAAGCCGCTTGAGGGCATTGTTGGCGCGGGCGCAAAGGCCCACAAGTTCCGCTTCCGTCGCGCTTTCGAGATCAGGGCCGCGAAAGCGGAATGTGCGCTGAAAACTGCCATCCTTGTTAAGGATAATGCCGGGCGCGATGATGGCCGCCCAAGGCAACAGATCGGCGAGGCGGTCGGCCTTATTGCGATATTCGCCAATGTTCAGCATCGCCACCACCCCCGTTGACGCAGATGACGGGCGAGCACGGGCAGGAAGTCCGGGTCACGCTTGGCGGCGAAAACGCTGAGCGTGTGCCCGACCATGAACATCACCAGCCCGGCGATCCATTGCTGGAGGCCGAGGCCGATGGCCGCTGAGAGCGTGCCATTCAAGATGGCGACCGCGCGCGGCGCGCCGCCCAAGAGAATCGGCTCGGTCAGCGCACGATGGACGGGGACTTCAAATCCTTGAATACCGGCCATCACAAAAGCGCCCCGCCGCCAAAGGAGAAGAAAGAGAGGAAGAACGAACTGGCCGCAAAGGCGATTGAGAGACCGAAGACGATCTGAATCAGCCGCCGGAACCCGCCCGAACTTTCGCCAAAGGCCAGTGTCAGACCTGTGAGGATGATGATGATCACCGCGACGATCTTGGCGACCGGGCCTTGCACCGATTCCAATATGCGTTGCAGCGGCTCTTCCCACGGCATGCCGGAGCCGGCCGCATAGGCCGGGGCCGTAAACGCAAACGTGAGGGCGGAGACAAGAAAAAATCGAAGCTTCTTGCGCATGAGGTGTCCTTTCGAGAGATCAGAGGGATTGCAGTTGCGGAAGAGACAGAGGTTTGACGACGTAATCGCCATGCTCATCGAGGCCGGTCACTTCGGCGATGGTCTCGATGCGGCGATCACTGCCGCGCCCGGCGATAAACACCACCATGTCGATGGCCTCGGCGATCAGCCGACGCGGAACAATGGTGACGCTTTCCTGCACGAGCTGCTCGATGCGGTAGAGCGCCGAGCGGGCGGAATTGGCGTGCACCGTGGCGATGCCGCCGGGATGGCCGGTGTTCCAGGCCTTGAGCATGTCGAGTGCTTCCGCGCCGCGCACTTCTCCGACGATGATGCGGTCGGGGCGAAGCCTGAGCGTCGAGCGCACCAGATCCGCCATGGTGACCGCGCCCGCGCGGGTCCTGAGCGCCACACAGTCCTTCGCCGCACATTGCAGCTCGCGCGTATCCTCGATCAGGATCACCCGTTCATCGCAATCGGCGATTTCGGCCAAGAGCGCGTTGGTCAGCGTCGTCTTGCCGGAGGACGTCCCGCCCGCAACCAGAATGTTCTTCCGCTCCCGAACGGCCTTGCGCAAAGCCTCGGCCTGGATCGGCACCATGATCTGATCGCGGACATAATCAGCGATGGTCAAAATCTTGGTCGCTGGTTTGCGGATGGCAAAACATGGCCCCAATGCTACCGGCGGCAGCAGACCTTCGAAGCGCTCGCCGGACGGCAGTTCCGCACTGACGATGGGATTGTCCGCATGCACCTCGGCGCGGACATGACTTGCCACCAGGCGAATAATCCGTTCGGTCTCGGACGGATGAATGCGCACGCCGATATTGCCGCGGCCTTCGCCCAGCCTCTCGACCCACAGTTTGCCATCGGGATTGACCATCACCTCAATGACGGCAGGGTCGCCCAAAGCCTGGGCAATCACCGGCCCCATGGCGGTTTTCAGCATGGCGCGGCGGCGCTCTTCGGATGTGTCGCTCATTCGGAATCCTCCTCGGTGTTTTTGAGGGAGCGCTTGCCGCTCGCGATCTGGCGACCCACCTGCTCGATGAATTTCTGGAAACGGTCGCGCGCCACCGCCTGCGCCGACGCGTCGGGCACGGGGGTATGCGCGTTGAAGGTGAGATAGAGTTTGACGAAAAAGGCGAGGCTCTCGGTCAGCACATCGAGATCACGCCGGATAAGACCCATGTCGCGCGTCACCCGGTCGAGGCGGATTTTCAGCGCCTCATCGATCTGATGCGCACCGCGATGACGGATGTAGTGGCGGATAGCATCCGAGACGATAGCCGACTTCGATGCGCCAGGTTTTGCCGCCAGCGCCTCCAATTCGGCGCTGGTTTCCTCGTCGATGTAAATATTGTGGCGCGGTTTCATGTATTCTTGTCCTGACAAAAAGAAAGTCAGAACAAGGATCGTCTAAGCCGCTGAAATCTCTTATATCCTTTATGTACGACGACGCACGATCACTTGCGGGATCTTACTCAAAACCCGTCCAGCAGATCTCTGTCCGGCCCCATGGCTTCGTTGACACCATAGGCGCGCGCGGGTGTGGCGGCGCGATCGATCATGTTCTTATCGGCAGTGCTGTCAGGATCATCATCCAAGAGGTTCGGCAATTCGCCCTGCTCGGGTTCGGCGGTTTTAACAATTTCCTCGCCCAGCCCCGGATGGCGCTGTTGCTGCATCCCGCCCTCATCAACAGAGGTCGACTTCGCATCATCTTCAGCGGCCAACCGCGCGTCAGCCTTGCGCACCTGCTTGCCCCAATCATCTGGTCGCGTTTCAGGCTTGTCAGCATAATCGCTTGTCGCCAGCGCCGGCGCGGGCAGCACCCGCTCGGTGAAGTTCTCATCCTCGTAATAGCGAAGCTTCTTCGCCCGGATCGGCGCGAGGCCAGAGACCAGAACCAGTTCATCCGTGGGTGGGAGCTGCATCACCTCGCCGGGGGTCAGGAGCGGTCGCGCTGTTTCCTGGCGGCTGACCATGACATGGCTGAGCCAGGGTGCCAGCCGGTGGCCGGCATAATTGCGCATGGCACGCAGTTCCGTTGCTGTCCCCAGCGCATCGGAAATCCGTTTGGCGGTGCGTTCGTCATTGCTGCTGAAAGCAATCCGCACATGGCAGTTATCGAGGATGGCGTTATTCTCGCCATAGGCTTTGGAAATCTGGTTCAGCGATTGCGCGATGAGATAGGCGCGGATGCCGTACCCGGCCATGAAGGCCAAGGCCGTCTCGAAGAAATCGAGCCGCCCCAAAGCGGGGAACTCATCCAGCATCATCAAAAGCTGGTGCTTGCGCGACTTCTTCGGGTCGCCCTCCAGCCGCTCGGTCAACCGCCGCCCGATCTGATTGAGGATCAACCGCACCAGTGGTTTCGTCCGCGAAATATCCGAAGGCGGCACCACCAGATAGAGCGACACCGGATGTTTGGCGTCCATCAGATCGGCGATGCGCCAGTCGCAGGCCGATGTCGTCGCAGCGACAGTGGGGTCACGGTACAGGCCGAGGAAGGACATGGCGGTCGAAAGCACGCCAGAACGTTCATTCTCGGATTTGTTCAGTACCTCGCGCGCGGCGGAGGCCACCACCGGATGCACCTGCGGATTTTCCGCCGTGCCCAGATGATTGGTCGCCATCATCCGCCTCAGCGTTGCTGGAAAAGATCGTGTCGGGTCAGAAAGGAACGTCGCGACGCGCGCCAGCGTTTTTTCTTCCTCGGCATAGAGCACATGCAGGATCGTCCCCACCAGCAGCGCGTGGCTGGTCTTTTCCCAATGGTTCCGGCGTTCCAGCGCGCCTTCGGGATCGACCAAGATATCGGCGATATTCTGGACATCGCGCACCTCGTCCGCCCCCTTGCGCACTTCAAGCAGCGGATTGTAACGGGCGGAATGTGGGTCGGTCGGATTGAACAGCAGGCAATGCGAAAACTTGGTGCGCCAACCGGCGGTCAACTGCCAGTTCTCACCCTTGATGTCGTGGATCACCGTCGATCCTGTCCAGGACAGCAACGTCGGCACGACCAGCCCGACGCCCTTGCCCGAGCGCGTTGGCGCGAAAGCCATCACATGCTCCGGCCCGTCATGACGCAGGTATTTTTCCTGAAACTGACCAAGGAACACGCCTGCGGACCGGAACAGCCCGGCCTTCCTCATCTCCCCCTTCAGGGCCCAGCGCGAAGAACCATAGGTCGTCACCAACCGGCTCTGCCGCGCCCGCCACAGCGAACCGACCACCGCTGCCGCGCAGCCCATGAAGCCAGACGCCCCGGCCAACATGCCCGCCTTGTCGAACACCTCGGGCGCATAGGCTTCGTAGAAATACCACCACTCGAACAGCTTCCACGGCTCATAAACAGGCCAGCCGAACAGCACGAACCACGGGTTGCCCCACTGCGCTTGATAGCCCAGCATGTCCGCACACCACTGCGTCGCTGCCCACACGCCCAGAATGACGATGGCGAACACGATAGCGATCTGGCCGATCAGGAGTTTGGTGGGTGTCATGACGATGGCTCCGTTCTTCGATAAGACAAACGGAGCAAGTATCGTGCAGGTGGCGGGATACGCTTATAGCCTTTATGTACGATGAAACAGGCTCTATTCTCCGGCGATGCTGAACTGCGCCCGAAGGCGCGGAACTGCCACAACCAAGCCTAATCGATTGCCTGAGAGCCAATTTCGAGATGGAATTTTTGACTTGTATCGACAGGTCAAGTAAGAAGTAAATAATGAACTATAACAAACTATTATACTTCGTCATTATTGGCATCTGGCGCGTCGGATCGGTGCATTCGCGGCGCGATTTCTGTGCGATTGGTAGCTGCAATGGGCGCTAGTTACCCGACAAGGATCATCTTGGCCTTTCGAAGTGGCGGCATCTGCGCCTTCCCAAAGTGCTGCAAGCACCTCACATATGAGGCCAAGGTGGGCGACGATACCTACATCGGAGAGGCCGCGCATATTCGCGGCGAGAAATCTGGAGCAGCGCGCTATGACGCGTCCATGACCGATGAGGAACGCGATAGCGTGCGCAACCTTATCTACTTGTGCACGGATCATCACACGATCATCGACAAGGTGGAGGCTGACTGGCCAGTTCCGATACTTCAGGCACTGAAGGAGTCACACGAGAAGCAGGTGCGAGAAGCGATGGAAGAGGCGTTCGCAGACGTCGCCTTCCCCGAGCTCCAAAACGCTGTGTCCTGGGTCGCCAAGCAAGCGCCTGCTGGCGACGGATCGTTCGATCTCATCACTCCGGACGAGAAGATCAAAAAGAATGACCTTTCGAACGGCGCCCGACACATCATCGCCGCCGGCCTGACCTCGCGCGCGACCGTCGCAGCCTATGTCGAGGCGGAAGCGCAGCTCGATTCCGATTTTCCTGAGCGCCTCAAGGCCGGTTTTCTTGAGCAATACTATGCCATGCGAAAAAAAGGTCATAAGGGTGACGAGCTATTTGAACTGATGTGCGACTTCGCTCAGCAAGGGATGCGCCGCCAGGCCGACAGGACGGCCGGCATCGCCGTGCTGATCTACCTGTTCGAAATCTGCGATGTGTTCGAAAAATGATTCTGCCAACCAAACACATCCCGCAAAATGAAGCGCTGATCGGTGTCGGCGCGACGGTTCTCGCACATCTGAACGGACCGATGACAGTCTCAGGCCTCTGGGAACGTCTGAGGTCAGAGGCGAATGTTGGCACCTTCGAGCGCTTCGTCCTCGCCTCCAACCTTCTCTATCTGATCGGCGCCATCGACATGAAAGACGGCCTGATAGTCAGGACCGCATCATGATTCGAGCAATACGCGCCAATCGGAGAGGCTTCCACCAGGGCACGTTTACCCCTGGAGTGAATCTCGTACTCGCCGACCGCTCGACCACGGCTGGCGACAAGGACACGACGAATGCGCTCGGCAAATCCACGCTCATCGAGATCATCGACTTCTGCCTGGGCAGCAACACGTCGCCCAGGAAAGGCCTCCGCGTAGAACCCTTGGAGGAATGGGCTTTCACTCTTGAGTTAACCGTCAGTGGCAATGATGTCGCGGTGACCCGGTCCACCGATGCGCCAGGTTTCTTTGCTATCGAAGGGCCGACCACCGGCTGGCCTGTTCAGCCTACGACCAACAAGGATGGCATAACCGGCCTCGACACGAAAAAGTG
Source organism: Thalassospira sp. (assembly GCF_040218635.1). Taxonomy (GTDB): domain Bacteria; phylum Pseudomonadota; class Alphaproteobacteria; order Rhodospirillales; family Thalassospiraceae; genus Thalassospira. The sequence continues at coordinate 196,695 of NZ_JAVJRB010000004.1, read as the reverse complement.
GAGGTCGGTGCTCGCTTGGGCTCTGTTTGGGCTCAGCGAACTGAGCCCCGAGGGCGGATACAAACCCTCCGCACGCTCGCTGCTCTCCTACTTCGTTCGAAGCCAACTCGCAGCCTATAACACGCCCTTCAAACATTTCGACAACCAGAAGACTTGGGACATTCAGGTCCATAACGCCTTCCTTCTCGGCCTCGATTGGGAAAAGGCCGCAACCTGGCAGCAGCTCAAGGACCAGAAGAATGCGCTGGATGCGCTGAAGCAGGCCATCAAGACCGGCGCCGTTGACGGAGAACTCGCGTCGCTGGGTGAGCTGGAAGCGGAACGCCTGCGTCTGACAACCCAACTCGAGCGCGATCGGGATGCTTTGTCCAATTTCCGCGTACTGCCCCAGTACCGCGAGATCGAAGCACAGGCAAACGCGCTCACCACCGAGATCCATAGCCTAGTCAACGCCAACATCACGGACAAACGCCGACTGGAGCGTTATCGAGATTCTCTGGTCTCCGAAGACGCACCCACCGAAGACCGCCTCGCGGCGCTCTACAATGAAGCCGGCATCGCGTTACCAGGTGCCGTCCGGAAGACGCTCTCGGACGCCCGCGCCTTTAACGAGCAGATCATTGTCAACCGGCGCGAGTTCATCGCCAGTGAAATCGCCGCTCATGAGACCGCGATCACGGAGCGCGACGATCAGATTGCCGCCCTCACGGATCGGCGCGCAGGTTATCTTGGTGCCCTTGCCGGACAAGGAGCACTCGAAGAACTGACACAGTTGCAGGAACTGCATGCCGCAACACGGCTCAGAGTTGATGAACTGACCAACCGCATCACGCAATTGCGGCAGATGACGTCCAAGGCCGACACTATCAAGGTTGAGACCGTCGAGCTCAAGCGCGCAACCACGCTCGACTATGAAGAGCGGCGCGCGCTCTGGTCCCAGGCGTTGAGCCTGTTCTCCGATTTCTCGGAGCATCTTTACAAATCCCCTGGACGGCTCGTCATCGATATTGATGACACGGGCTACAAGTTCGATGTCGAAATTGCCGGTAGTCCCAGTGAGGGCATCAGCAAGATGAAGATTTTCTGCTATGACCTCGTGCTCATATCTTTCGCACGGCAACGCGGACTGGGCATCGACTTCCTGATCCACGATAGCACGATCTTCGATGGCGTCGATCCGCGACAGCGAGCGCATGCGCTCGAACTTGCGGCCGCGATGTCCGCGAAGCACGGCTTTCAGTATATCTGCACACTCAATACTGACATGGTGCCAGTCAGTGACTTCTCAGCGGGGTTCGACTACGAAAACTTAGTCCGCCTTCGACTGACCGACACCGATCCAAGCGGAAGTTTGCTTGGTTTCCGTTATTAAGTATCAATCAGTACATCACTTTCTAATCACGATATGCTCGGCCCACTTCTCTGCCGCCCGATGGTCCAGGAGATGCTGTCGCCACGCATGATGCCGGAAACATTTTGCCCGATGTGGCGGTCGAGGACAGGGCGCCAGGGGACGAGGGTGAACTCGCGGGATTTCTCAACGACGGCGTATTTCCCGCTGGCGAGTTCGACCGCGTGGCGGAGCGTGCCTTCAACGGGTTCGCCGTGGCGGGTTTCGGCATAGGCGAGGCCGAGTTGTTCGGAGAGTTGTCCGGCAACGCGGGTTAGTTCGCGGCGGCGCAGGGTATCCAGCATGTTGGCGCGGAAAATCGTGCGGCCCTGTTCTTGACGCGCCAGCCCCTCCGAGATCAGCCATTGACGGCGGCGGGACTGGGCCTCCTTCACCTCGCGCCCGAAACCGGAATCGCGGGTGGGCTCAAACGTGTCGGCGATCAGTTCGCGGTCGAGCCAGGTCGCCCCATCAGAGCCCACCTGCTGATCGAGATTCAGGTGTGACAGCTTTTCGACAATGACTGGCGCTGCCTTGGCCCGCCCGCGTTCATATTCCATCACGCGGTCGAGATGGTCAGGCGTAATGATCCAGGTGCCGTTCGGCGCGCGGTCGATCTTGCCGGTGGCGCGGCGGATCGCTTCCAGCCTCCGGACATGGGTTTCAGCAAAACTCTCGGTGGCGCGGGGATCGTGCTGCAAGTGGATGTCGATATTATAACGCCCGCCATTCGCGGCGGCGACCTCAGTGACGGTGCGATCCACCTTGCGCGGCTCGATGCTTTTCGGCGTGGCGCTGACGATACCGCCTTCCGGTAAGGGTTCGGTCGCCTCGCCCTTGCCGATGTCGATATAGTGGGCGCGTCCGTCCAGCCCATCAACGATCAGATAATGCCGATCGTTGATCTCATCGGACAGCCCACGTGCCACCACGCGCCCGGTGACAGGTTTGATGTGCGGATCGACCGGATCATGGATGACGTAATCGGCGGGGCTGCGAGTGATGTCTTTCGTCGCCATCTCGCGGTGCAGGGTCTTGATGATGTCACCACGCTCGCCCATGCGGCGCAGCGTGTCTTCCAGCCCCTCTTCCAATCGCCACCCACCGGGGCGAAGTTCTTCGGCGAGGCCAAGGCGTGCCAGCTTCTTCAATCGACCCGCCCGCAATGTCTGCTGAAAAGCGTTGCGGTCGATAGCGGAAACGATGCCATTCTCGTCCATTTCGCGCATGAGGCGGCGGTCGATGCTGGTCAGCCGCTCCTGCTCAACTTCATGGCGCAGCCGGTTCTCGATCTCGCGGTCTGTGCGCGGGCCGAGATCAAGGCTGACCAGTTCCGCGGCACGCTCGCGCATGCCGGTGGTGATATAGTCGCGGGCAATGATCAGGTCACGACCCCGATCATCCTTGCCGCGCAGCATGATATGGGTGTGCGGATGGCCGGTGTTGAAGTGATCCACGGCCACCCAATCGAGCTTGGTGCCGAGGTCTTCTTCCATGCGCGCCATCAAACGGCGAGTGAGCGGCTTCAGGTCTTCATATTCGATGCCGTCTTCCGGCGCGACGATGAAACGGAATTGATGCCGATCACCATCGGCGCGTTCGAGAAATGCTTTGCCATCGGCTTCGGTCTCCAGCGCATTGTATAGCTGACCCGGCTCGCCCTCCCGGGTCACGCCGTCGCGCTGGATATAGCGCAGATGCGCCCGCGCGCCGTTCATGCCCTTGCCCGCCAGTTTAACAATGCGGGATTTGATGATGACCCGGCGCTGACGAAAGGCGGCATAACGGTCACGGCTGGCGAGCACGCGGCCAGCGCCAACGCCGCGCCCGATACGGCTGCCGCTGAAGTTTGATTTGCCCCCACCGCTACGGGTGAGATTCGACGCGGCCAGAACCTGATGCAGAAATTTACGTCCGCTTTTGGAGCCGCGCGAGCGGATCTTGCCAAGCTTTGGTTTGAAATCGTCATCATCAGCCATGGAACGCCTCATGAAATATAGTGTTAAAGATATTGAGGAAAATCAGGGTGTTGCCGGAGGTCTGGCACCACGGCATAGCGCTTGGCACTATCCAGCCTCCCGAAAAAACAATGTGCAGACAAAGGCTTACCATTCGCGATGCTCGCGGATGGTGCCGGAGCTTTATCTTGCCTTACGCGGCTTTGATCATCCCTCCTGCGGCCATCCACGATCACCTGCGACCACTCCTCCACCGGGGCAGCAACCCCGGCGGCGGCAAGGTCGCGCCACTGGGCAATAAACCGGCTGAAAACCGCAATGAAAATCGGCATGTTCATCTCATTTCTCGCTCGAGTCTTGGGTGGAAAGCGGCACGAAAAGTTCGCCATTTCCCACGGGATTTTCGCTGTTTTCACCCGTTGAAATCGGGAAAAACAGCCGCGTATCGAAGACGATTTGCGGCGAATTTTGTGCGGGCGATGGGCTGGGTTTTGCATTTGTGACGGTGGTTTCCGGCGCGCCAGCAAGCGCCGCCTCTAAGCCAGCGACATAGGCGCGGGTCTCGGCAGGAAGCGGTTTTCCTGTGCGCAAATGCTCCGCATAACGCCCCGGCCCGGCATTGTAAGCGGCGAAGAGACCGGGACTGTCGAACCGCTCGTACATGGCCTTGAGATAGGCCGTTCCTGCCAGAATATTCGTATGCGGATCGAAAGGATCTGTGCCCAATCTGTGCTGGTCGCGCAGCTCGTCCCAGGTGCCGGGCATGAGCTGCATCAGGCCCATCGCACCCCTGGGCGAGACAGCGCGCGGATCGCCATTGCTCTCGGCCACGATGACGGCCTCGATCCATTTTGCTGGAATGGCGAAACGCTGTGACGCTTCTTTGATATGCGCCTGAAACTGGTCAAGCGTAGCCGCTTCTGCGGGGGCGATGATGGCCGCAGTCGCGATGATGAGGGGCGTTATTCGGTGCATAGCGGCGCAAGCCTCCCGATGATCTGGGCACGCGGGACTGGCCCGAAATAGCGGCTGTCGAAGGAATCGGCGGGAGTGAGGAGCAGGAAAATCTCGTCGGCAGTGAGTGCGCGGCACTCGTTCCAGCGCGGCATGGGGCGACCTTTGTGGTCGACTTCAAGCTGGTGGGCGACGATTTTGCCGTTGATGATGATCGCGCCGTCAAAGACGCAAACATCATCGCCACCCATGGCCGCGATGCGTTTGATCAGCGGCACGCCAGCGGGCAGATAGCGGCGCTCGGCGGTCAGTTTGGCGATGGATTTCGAGGGTTGAACGAGCACCAGGTCGCCACGTTCCGGCGCACCGGATGTGACGCGATAGAGGCCAATCGGCGCGCTGGCCGAGGCGTTCCAGACCAGAAGCGGCGCGTGGGCGATGGCGGAAAAGCCGATCAGTGCGACGCCAGAAAGGACGGCAGCAAGGGGAAGGAGGACGGCTTTTTTCATCACAGCGCCCCATCCGATGTGGAGCTTTGCCGCCGTCCTTTTGACCAATCATCAAGGTCGGCGATGTGATAGCGCACATAGCGGCCATGCTTGCGAAAGCGCGGGCCATGGCCGGTGAGGCGCATCTTCTCAAGTGTGCGATAGGAGAGGCTGAGGTAATGTGCGGCCTCTCTCGTGGTGAGAAACGGGCTGCCCTTTTTGGCCTCGCTCGCCCGTGATTGATCGTCTTGCATCGTTAGCTCCTTTCGGCGTGAATGGGCTAAGGATGGCGAGCAAGGGCGCGTTGCGGGACGCTTGAAAAACGGGGGGTATCGAAATCGAGCCCCCTCTTTCGTTGCCCTTTTCGCTCACGCGAAAGTGGCGGCGCGCGACACGGCTTCCGTCGAAGAAAACGCGCGGAAAGAAGGGGCGCTATGCCCCTTCCGCTTCCTTCATCGCATCGAGCTGGGCCCGTAATTCGGCGATCTTGGCGCGGTTCCATGCGCGCTCATCTGCGGGCAGTCCCCCGCGCAATTCGATGTCCAAGAGTTCGATCCAGATAGCGATATCGATGCGTGACATGGTGAAAATCTCCTGATGATTGAGCCGTTCTCCCGTCGAGAACGCGCCCAGCGGTCATCCGGATAGCGAGGGTCAAGGCCGCGTCAGCGCCGCGAAGCGGGGCGTGGGGGAGCCGAAATGCGCAGCATTTTGGGGGTACCGCGCAGCCTTGAGGCTCGCGTTTGGCCGGGTGGCATACTGAAGAAATCGAGACGGAAAGCCCGTTTCCGCAGGAAACTCCGCATCAATTCCAGCGGTTCAACAGGCGCGAAAGCACGAGAAAAGCCCCGCCACGGTCGATCCGCAGCGGGGCTTTGAGGGAAACCGGATTAGCGGTCGCGCGGCTCCCAGAGGGCGATATGGGTGGTACCGTCTTCGCCGGGCTGTTCCAGCTTGACGAGGCGGGCGCGCACCCAGTTGGGGCCGAATTCCGGCGCGCCGATCTTGAGGTTGAGGTAGGTCTCGCCGCTCGATTTGGCGACCTGGCTCCAGCCGGCGCCGACTTCGTAGCGGTTGCCATTGCCGGCATAGACGCGATGATCGGGGGCGTTTTCGCTCATCTTGTCCACGGGGACGATGACGAGGCTGGCGGTGACGTTGAGGGTTTTGAGCGTGCCGGTGAAGCTGCCGTCCACGGATTTGGTGAAAGCGCCAAGGGTGATAGCCATGATAAGTCTCCTATGCTGTTAATCGCGGGACCATCCCTGCGATGTCACCAGCGAAAAGACCGCAAAGGCGGGCGGTTCACCTGTAAGGGCGAAGCAAAGCGGAGCACCCGCCGGGCGGGGAAATTTGCCTCGCGAGGAATGCCGCGTAGCGGCAGGGGAAATTACTCCGCCCGAAGGGTTGAACGGACCGGCGCGGGATTTAAGCGTCAAGAGACATGCAGGGATTGGTCCTCGATGAATGGCGGGACAGGGAGACGAATGGCCTTATCGCCCGCAACTTTCACCGATGCATCTGGCGGCTTCACCGTTTACTCGAATGCCCACCACCGCCTGTCGGATCGGCATTCTTCCGTGCAAGGATGAGCCTCTTAACGCCCATTCCTCGCCCTAAATGCCGGTGGCACGATACGGAAAATGAAGCCGGATAGACACACCAAAATACGCAGCAAAGACCGCCGCAATCCTCATCCGCCGCGCTATTTCGACCCCAGATGCGCCGCCCAAGCCCAAGCTGGGCACGCCCGCAAGACGATCGTCATGCTGCCAACGGGATCTACTGCACCGCCAATCCCATCACCCCTCCCAGCCATGTCTAATTGCTCAAAGTGCGGGGCTTTTCATGGCGGTAACAGTGAGCCGCCAGCCGCCCGAGAATACCGGCAAAAGCGCCATGGGATGGACGCCCGAAGGGCCGAAACCGCGAAGCGGGTTCGGTTCACGACAGCCCGGTGCGCGGGGCTCGTTCCCGCGCGGGTGCCAGCCAATTTTGGGATCCAAACAATACTCATACTTAAAGAGAAACTGCCTCGCGCACCCATGTGTATAGTGAGCAGATCAATTTTACCGGCTGATGTGCGTGACAATACTTGACGGCAAAACAAAAAGCCGTATCAAATCATTATATTATTTAAGAAATATCCGCTTGGAGCATCCAATGTTATTCGACATGAATAACGCTTATCAGAACGGCCGACTGATGCTTATGCTCCGAGCCGGCGCCTCCTATGGATCGCATAACCCCGACGATCTTGAAATGCCTATGGGCGATGGCCTTGCCAAGGAACTCATCTTACTGATGGTCTGGACCTGTAACGGGTACCAGCAGTCTCTCGCAATCCGGAGCGACGGCACCGATCCGCTCCCCACTGCGATCTGACGGAAGGAAGCCTGTGCGTATCGAATCTGTAACCCTGTCCGGCTTCCGCTGTTTCGGCCCCGATCCGATCACGGTGCCGATTTCATCGGAGATCACGGCCGTCGTCGGCCCGAATGCGGCGGGCAAGACCGCGCTCCTAAACGCACTGTCGAAGCTGTTTGGCGTATCGCGCGCGCAGCGCACCGTTCAGCATTCGGATTTTCACCTAGGCGCAGACGACGATCCGGATGATCGCGAACCCAAGTGTCTGTTCATCAACGTGCTGATCGGTTTGCCCGAACTGGCCGATGGCACCGCGACACCGGAGACGATCGCGCCGTCGTTCCGGCACATGCAGATCGAGCGGGAGGGCAAACCGCCGGTCTGCCGTCTGCGCCTCGAAGCGCGATGGGAAGATGACGGGACCGTCGAGGGCGAGGTTTCGCAGGAGCTTTTCTGGGTCGACACGCTCGATGACGAACCGGCTGAAGACAAGTGCCACCCGGTCTCGGCCGCGGATCGCGGCCTCATCCAACTCTACTACACACCTGCCAGCCGGGACGCGGCGGCCCAGATCAAGGCGACGACGGGCGCGCTTGCCGCCCGCCTGCTCCGCGCTATCGAATGGTCGTCCGAAACCGAGCAGGCGGTTGAGGAAGCCACCGAGAATCTGGCCACGGCTTTCGAGGGAGAGTCCGCGATTGCCGCCATCGGCAAAGCCTTGCAGGCGCGCTGGTCAGGGCTTCACGACGATGTGGTCGATACGAAACCCCGGCTCAGTCTGGTCAGTCGCCGGTTCGAGGACGTCATTACCAAGATCGCCGTCATCTTCGAGCAGGGACCGGACGGCCAGGAACGCGGTCTCGACGCCCTGAGCGATGGGCAGCAATCGCTCTTCTATTTTGCGCTGGCTGCGGCCGTTTTTGATCTCGAACGTGATGTTGTCGCCGGCACAGTGGAGGGCTTCCGCGACGACACCCTGCGGATTCCTGCGCTCACGCTGTTCGCTCTGGAAGAGCCGGAAAACCATCTCTCTCCATACTTCCTCGCGCGGATCATCCGTCAGGTCCGCTCGCTGACCGATGCCGGCGGTGCGCAGGCCATCGTCACCAGTCATTCGCCGGCGGTGTTGAGCCGCGTCAATCCGCGTGAGGTCCGCTACTGCCGCTGCGACCCGAAGACGCGCGTCTCAACGGTGAAGAAGATCAAGATGCCGTCAGGCACTGATGAGTCCGCCAAGTTCGTCCGGGGCGCGATGCTCGCGTATCCTGAACTCTACTTCGCCCGGTTTGTCCTGCTCGTTGAAGGTGATTCGGAACGTATCGTCCTGCCGCCCTTGGCCGAAGCGCTCGACCTGCTGATCGACCCTGCCTTCGTCGCCATCGTACCCTTGGGCGGGCGGCATGTGCAGCATTTTTGGAGGTTGCTGAAACATCTGGGCATTCCACACGCGACACTCCTGGATCTCGATCTGGGACGTGAGGGCGGTGGCTTTGGCCGGGTCAAGACAGCGATCGAGAAGCTCATCGAATTCGGCGTGAAAAAAGAGACACTTCTGAAGATCGACGACGGCATGTTGTCCGACGATGATTTCGCTATAATGCACACTTGGCAGGACGCGGAAGATCGCAAAATTCTGAACGGATGGATCAATTGCCTCAAACCGCACGGCGTCTATTTCTCTGCGCCGCTCGACCTCGATCTCGCCATGCTCGAAGCGTTTCCTGACGCTTACAAGTTGATCATCCCCAAGGGCGGCGGTCCGAGGATGGCGGCCGACAAGGCAGCCGAGGTTGTCCTTGGGACCGCGGGACCAGGGCTCACGCTCTACACAGGTCCATTCAAGGACTATCCGGCGCTGCTCCCGGCTTACCGCTATCACTTCCTCACCAACAGTAAGCCTGCGACGCATCTCGCGGCCCTGACCCACATCAAGAAAAAGGACTTGGCGGAAAAGATGCCGGCTGTGCTGGCCGAGGTTCTCAAGCATATCGCCAAGTCGTTGCGGCGGGACTAGCCATGGCAGTGCTGTCACGACGGGTTCGACCGGATGATTGGAAGCCGGTGGGCGTTGATGCGCTCGAAGCGAATGCGTTGAAGGTTGTCCGCTCGGCAGACAATCGATCCGTCATCGCCGGCCCCGGTGCGGGAAAGACGGAGTTGCTTGCGCAACGCGCAGCCTATCTTCTTCAGACGGGCACTGCACCTGCGCCGAGGCGTATTCTCGCGATCAGCTTCAAGCGAGACGCCGCCACGAACCTCGCCGCGCGCGTCCGTCAGCGCTGCCATCTCAATCATGCCGGGCGCTTCGACTCGATGACGTTCGACGCCTTTGCGAAGGGGCTTGTCGATCGCTTTGGTCAGGCGCTGCCCGAACGCTGGCGGCCACGGCCCGACTACGAAATTATGTTCCCCAATGATCGGGATTACCGTGACTTCCTGTATCAGCAGGTCGGTACGCCTCCGGCATCGGTCGGCACCTATGCCGACATCCAGGCGATAGCGGTGAAGGCTTTCGAGCGCTGTCATCTGGTGGGGTCGCCGCTCCCATTGGACGGCTGGCCAAATCCGACACCTGGCCAATGGGCGGCGGATCGCTTCTGGCAAACGTCGCTTCACGAGGGCAAGAAGAGCGTCCTGTCGTTCCCCATGATCGGGCGGCTCGCCGAACTGCTGTTGCGGGTCAATCCGATGGCGTGCGACGCGCTTCGACTGACCTATTCGCACCTGTTTATGGACGAGTTTCAGGATACAACGCAGATCCAATTCGATCTGGTTCGCACCATCTTCCTCGGTACCGATACGGTGATCACAGCCGTTGGGGACAACAAGCAGCAGATCATGCGCTGGGCGATGGCGATGGATGATCCCTTCACCGCCTTTGACGCCGACTTCGGCGCGAAGCGAACGCCGCTCTATAACAACTATCGCTCTTCACCCGAGTTGGTGCGTATCCAGCATGTCCTTGCACAGGCTTTGGACGCCCGCGCTGTGGCGCCGGTATCGAAAACGGTGGGCACGATCGCCGGGGACAGTTGTGCGATCTTGGATTTCTCGACGCCGGAGGTCGAGGCGGACCGCCTGGCGGCGTTCGTCGCCGCCGAGATGAAAACCCACAAGCTCGGCCCACGTGATTTCGTTCTGCTTGTCCGCCAGAAGGCTGCCGACTACGCGGCTGTCCTTGAACCGGCGTTCATGGCCGCAGGCATTCCCCTGCGCAACGAGGCCGGGGCCGTCGGCGCGGTCATGCTGCAAGAACTGCTGGCGGAAGAAGCATCGGAACTAATCGTCACCCTTCTGCACCTTGCGATGACCAAGCGGGCTGGCCGGCACTGGACGGACTGTCAGGAGGCGCTGGCTGCACTCCGTGGTGTCGCGCCTGATGAAGATGCCGCGCAGGCCAAACTTGCCCGCGAACTGGACGCATACGCGATCAAACTCAGAGCCGCCCGTCCCAATCCACCAAAATCAAAGGCGATGGCGCGATCCATCGTGGACGACATTCTGGCGTTCATCGGTCGAGAACGGCTGATCGCCGTTCATCCCGCCTATGGCCAGGGTGGCTGGCTCGAAAAGGTGCTCGATGCGGCCGCAGAGCACCTGCTTGCATCATCCGCGAATGGAGTGGATTGGCCTTCCGCCCTAGACGCTTATGAAGGCGTTCACGCGATCCCGTTGATGACGATTCACAAGAGCAAAGGTCTCGAATATCACACAGTCATCTTCGTGGGTCTCGACGACGGCGCATGGTGGAGTTTCGCCGGCGATCAGATTGAGGCGACGGCGGGGTTCTTTGTCGCCTTTACCCGTGCCAAGCAGCGCGTCGTCTTCACCTATTGTGCCCGTCGTGGCGCGCGAACGAAGATCGCAACTCTTTATGGTCTACTTAGGAAAGCGGGAGTGCAGACGGTTCAGGTTGCCTGATCCAGATTGAATTAACTAAGACGGTAGTGACCCCGAACGTCGAGATAGTTTCCTAAAGAAACGACGGCGCATTAAGCGCCGCCCTCGCATTGCCACACCTTGATGCCCATTTTGCGGGCTTTGTCGGCGAGGTTTTGAGAGATCCCTGAGCCAGGAAAGGCGATGACGCCGATGGGCATTGCATCAAGCATTTGATCGTTGCGCTTGAAGGGAGCGGCGTTCTTAAAGCGGGTCCAGTCGGGCTTGAAGACAATCTGCTGCACTTTGCGGTTATCAGCCCAACAGGCGGCGATTTTCTCGGCGCCTTTCGGCGATCCGCCATGGATTAGCACCATATCGGGGTGCTTGGCGTGGGCTTTGTCGAGGGCGTCCCAGATGCGGGCGTGATCGTTGCAGTCCATTCCGCCGGTGAAGGCAATGCGCGGCCCTGTGGGCAGCAGCGGCTCGATCTCGGCCTTGCGTTTGGCGGCGATAAAATCGCGGCTGTCGATCATGCTCGCCGTCATCGTCTGGCGATTGGCCATCGAGCCGGAACGCGGTTTCCAGGCGGAGAAGGTGTATTTCTCGAACCATGATGCGCCTATTTCACGGAAGGCTTCGAACGCGTTACGGCGCTCGATGATCGAGATGCCCTGCGCGGTCATTCGTTCCAGTTCGACGGATTTGACCTCCGAGCCGTCCTGTTCACGCTGCATCCGGCGCTGCGCCTGCTCATTGTCGTCGAGCGCACGGTCGAGATTGGCGATCTTGCGGTGGAAGATGTTGACAAGGTTCCAGAGCACATCGTCGAGATCGCCTTCGAGCCGCGTGTTGGCCATCAGGGCGGTGAGGGACTCGAAGGTGTTTTCAATCTCCTGTTCGGCACGGGCGGCTTCGGGCAGCGGGCGCGGATCGGGATCATCGCCATGGGGGCGATAGCCATACATCTGCAACTCGTCCAAGAGATGGGCGGTTGGCGATGATGTGTGATGGGGCTCGTCGTCGAAGGGTTCGATGAAGGGGTTGTGAAGTGTCATGGCGGGGTCTCCCGTTTTGCGAGGCCGCGCCACCCGCGGCCTTTCCGGGGATCGTCCGCCAGCGCCGCAAAGCGGGTTTGCACCCGCAGGGCCGCAACGCAGTGGAGGACGGCGCAGCCGTTGCAAAGCCGATTGGCGCTGGCAGATACCCCTTTTGGAAAGGCCGGGGCGCGGCCCCTTTGCGAACGGTGAGGCTTGCCGGAATGCTCACCCCGTCACGGCCCGATGGCGAAACCATCATGCGCATTGCCGCCCATCGTGAATGAGGAAATGACTATCGTCCGGGGCGAGTTGCTCCCCGATCCAGCCTCGCAGACGATCCGGACCGAGGGTAAGGAGATCAGCGTTGAAATCCTCCGCCCGTGGGACAAGTTCGCGGACGTCGATCTCGCCTGCCCTGGATCGAATTTTCTCCAGCGCGAGCCGCCCGACCTCGTCATTATCGCGCGCGACATAGAGCCGGCGGAGTTTCGGCGGCCAGGTCAGGGCGGCGAGGTGCGCGGCCGAAAGGGCGGCCATGACCGGCATTTCGGGCATGATCATCTTGAGCGCCAGGGCGGTCTCTAACCCTTCCGCCGCCAGCATGGTGTCGGTGACAGTTCCGAAACGCACCCCGTTTCCGGCGAGATGCCCCAACGCTCGGCGCGGCTGATCGACCGGCGCTTTGCCGCCATCCGGTGAAAGCCATGTGCGATGCACGCCGGTCACCGCGCCCTTGCCATCTGTGACGGCGGCAATCAGCGCGGGCCATGTCTCGCGCCCCAACGGCGCACGATAATAACATCGCGGATGGAAACGCAGGGCGGAAACGTCCGAAGGCAGAGTAACACCACGCTGGCACAGATAAACCTCCGCCAACGTGCCCCGGATCGAACTCGATGCGGCAAACAGCCTACGCGCAGCCACTGAAGTGCCGGGCGGTGCGGGTTCTGGTCGTTTCATTGGAATGATTGGCAGGCTGAGGAACGCCCGCGCCTCATCGCACGCCGCACGAAAATCAAGACCGCGGTTGGCCATGATGAGGTCAAGAAGATCGCCATGCGTGCCCTCGGCTCCGTCCGTCCACTTTCCGGCACGTTCACCGAAAAGCTGGACATAGAGCGAGCGCCCCGGCGTGCCATACACATCGCCGCAGATCCAATAGCGGCCCTGGCGGCGGCCTTTGGTCAGATAGGTTTGGCACACGGCCTCGGCATTGTCGCCGAGACCGCGCGCCAGATCGGAAGCGCTCGACATGGCTCACCCCCTTTCCGCGATTTGCGTCAGCGCCCAGCGGTCGAGCAGGCTTTCGAAAATCACCTGCCCCCGATCGCCGACCGGCACGAACAGCCGCAGTTTCCAATTGATGATCTCCGACATCAGTCCGCGCGCCTTCAGCGCCTCGACCAGACCGGAGGTGAAGCCGCTCAGCTCAACGCGGTGCTCATTCATCACCCGCACGCGGCGCAGTGACAGGCCATCGGCGAGATGGGCCGTAACCTTGCCGTCCGTGATGAGCCCCCAGGCGTCTTCGTTTGAGATTTTCGGCGCGTTGATGCCGAGATTGCGGCAGACGGCCTCCATCTCGATTTGCGACAACATGCGCCCGATCACCCGTTCGCCATCATCGGCTTGCAGCCGATAGACGCGGGCGTTGCTTTCCGGCAGGCGCCGCCAGATCGGCAATAACAATCCCGTCACCAGATGGAACGTGCTGGTCGAAAACGCGGGGATTGCGGTGACCTCGGTATTCCAGACCTCGGCAAACTGCGCCTCGTCGGCTTCCTTCCAATGGCTCGATGCAAAATCCTCGACGCTCATGATGTCGCGCTGCATGGGCCGGATCATGCGTACCCGGCGCTGCATACTGCCATCATCAAGCATCAGGCTGGTCGCCGATGTCCTGACCGCCGCGCGGTGCGAGCGTTCATTGACCAGCAATTTGCCGTTACGAATCGCCAATGCGTCATCGACGGACATCGGCCTGTTGCGGTCCTTGCGCTCAATCGTGAAGAGCCGGGTTTCCGCACCGCTGTCATGTTTCCATACTGTGCGACGGTCGGTGACGGTCAGGCTCTCGGCGCGGATGGTTTCCAGCCCCGCATCATGCATGCCCGCCTGGATCGCTGCTTCGATCCGGGCGTTGAGCAACTCCTCGAACGCCGTGAACAAATCGTTCTGCATGGCGATGGGCAGCGCCAACAGGCGGTTGAGGAAAGTGGTGATCGGCGGCAGATCCTCCTTCAGCGTCCCACCCTCGAAGGTCAGCGACAGGCCGGTCGCCTCCTCGAAACGTGTGAGCGAACACCCTTCGATACCACCCTGTGCGAGCAACATGTAAAACTGCCGCAGTGCAGCGCGGGCCTGATCGCCTTCGAGATTATCTTCGGCGCGAAAGAGGCCCTGACCGCCGGTCTGGCGCTGGCCGCGCGTGATGGCGCCCAACGTATCCAAGCGCCGGGCGATGGTGGACAGGAACCGCTTTTCCGCCTTCACATCCGTCGCGATCGGCCGGAACAGCGGCGGTTGCGCCTGATTGGTGCGGTTGGAGCGCCCAAGCCCCTGAATGGCGGCATCGGCTTTCCAACCAGCTTCCAGGAGATAATGCACCCGCAAGCGCTGGTTCTTGGCATCCCGGTCAGCGTGATAGCTGCGCCCGGTACCGCCAGCGTCGGAGAAGACGAGAATGCGTTTGTCATCATCCATGAAGGCTTGTGTTTCAGAGAGGTTCGCCGATGGAGCGCGATTTTCGACACAAAGCCGCTCGCCTTTCCTGACAATCCGGCGTGAACGGCCTGTCACCTCGGCGACCTTGTCCGTCCCGAAGTGCTGGATGATCTGGTCGAGCGCTCCAGGCACGGGATCGAGCGTCGCGAGTTGCTCGATCATGCGATCACGGGCCGCCAATGCCGCTTTGCACTGGATCGGGTTGCCCTCGGCATCGAACGCGGGGCGCGAGCGCAAATTACCTTCATCGTCCGTGTAAGATTCAAACAATTGCGTCGGGAAGGAATGCTGGAGGTAAGAGCCGACGACCTCGCGCGGGCTCAAGTCGATGGTCAGGTCATGCCATTCCTCGGCGGGGATATCAGCGAGTTTGCGTTCCATCACCGCTTCGCCGGTGGAGACAAGCTGGATCACCGGTGCATGACCATCGGCGATGTCACGCTCGACGCTTTTGATCAGCGTCACCACCTTCATGCCGGTGATCAGGCCATTGAAGAACCGCTGCTTCGCCCCCTCGAATGCGGATTTGGCCGCCGACTTCGCCTGACCGTTCAATGTCCGGCTTTCGCCGGTGACGTTTGTGGCTTCCAGCGCCTCATTCAGATTGTTATGGATCACCTGAAACGCGGTGGCATAGGCGTCATAGATCGCCACCTGCTCCGGTGTCAGGGCGTGCTCGACGATCTCGACCTCGACACCTTCGTATGACAGCGACCGCGCGGTATAGAGCCCGAGCGCCTTCACGTCGCGGCTCATCACTTCCATCGCCGCAACACCGCCCGCTTCAACGGCCTGAACAAACTCGCCCCTGTTCGTAAAAGGGAAATCCTCGCCACCCCACAGGCCGAGCCGTTCGGCATAGGCCAGATTGCGCACGTCGGTCGCGCCGGTCGCCGACACATATACAATGCGGGCATCGGGCACGGCGCGCTGCAATCGCAGCCCGGCGCGGCCCTGCTGCGAGGGCGCGACATCGCCACGCTCGCCCTTGCCGCCGGCGGCATTGGCCATGGCATGGGCTTCATCGAAGACGATGACGCCATCAAAGTCATGGCCAAGCCAGTCGATAATCTGCTGAAGGCGTGAGGCTTTCCCTTCGCGCTCGGCGGAGCGCAAGGTGGCATAGGTGACGAACAGGATGCCTTCCGACAGGCGGATCGGCGTGCCCTGTTTGAAGCGCGACAAGGGCTGGACCAGCAGCTTTTCCATGCCGAGCGCCAACCAGTCACGCTGCGCGTCTTCGAGGAGCTTATCGGACCGGCTGAGCCAGACTGCCTTGCGGCGGCCCCTGATCCAGTTATCGAGGATGATGCCCGCGACTTGCCTTCCCTTGCCGCAACCGGTGCCATCACCAAGAAACCAGCCGCGCCGGAAGCGTACGGCATTCTCGGCATCGTCAGCGGCGGCATGAATATTGTCGAACGTATCGTCGAGCGTCCACGATCCGGCAAGATGCTTGGTGTGCGCCTCACCCGCATAGATGACGCTTTCAAGCTGAGCGTCGGAAAGAACACCGCTCTTTATAATATGCGTGGGGAGATACGGCCGGTAGCTCGGCTGCGGCGGCGCGACCGAGGCCATGGCGGCGGACTGCACCAGCTTGGTCGGGTGCGGGTGCGCGTCAGGGATGCGGATCGATTGCAGCGCGTAACCCTCATAGAGCGTGTCGGCAAGATCGGCACCTTGGGCGGCCGTCCATTCGGTCGGCTCATAGGCAATCTCTGTGGCATCGGGAGCGGAAGAGATCGTCGTCGGCCTGGGTGCAGCCGGAGCGTGGTGGATCGGCGTGATCGCCTTCACCGCGCCAAGACCGATCTCGCCCTCCACCTTCATGCGCGGCGGCACATGAAGGGTGACATTGGCCAGCAACTCGGCAGCGCTTTGCACCTTCGGCATGATCGGGGAGACGCCAATATCCGGAACCTTGTCGATCACGGTGAGGCGCGTCTCGAACGTCGTGCCATGCTTGGCATAGGCACTGCCATCGATGACGCAGGAAAAGCGAATTGCGCCGTTCAGTCGCTCATAGGGAAAATTATGGCCGGTGATCGTCACCAGCCTTCCGCCAACGGCCAAGCGGGACAGGGCCGAACGCACATGATGGAAATCGGCGTCGGCTGAACGCCCTTTCACATTCACCGCCGCCGAGAAAGGCGGATTCATGATGACAACCGACGGCGTAACATCGTCCGTCAACCGGTCATCAATGCTGGCCGCGTCATGAGTGGAGGTGACGGCGTCGGGAAATAGCCGCCGCAATAACGCCACGCGCGTTTCGGCGACCTCGTTGAGCGCCAGACGGACGCCCATGATCTCGGCGAAAATGGCCATCAGGCCGGTCCCGGCAGACGGCTCCAGCACCACGTCATCGGGCGTGACTCCGGCAGCGATGGCCGCCACCAGCGCCAGGGGCGCCGGGGTCGAAAACTGTTGCAGAGATTGGGATTCCTCCGAGCGCCGCGTATGGGTAGGGAGCAATCCGGCGATGCGGCCGATCATCGATAGAAGTGCTGCGGGCGATGCCGCCTTCTCCTGCATGGCGCGGCCATATTTGCGCAGAAACAGCACCTGCGCCGCCTCGCAGGCTTCATAGGCGTCTTTCCAGCACCAAAAACCCTCGGCGTCCGAGCCACCGAATGCCTCTTCCATCGCCTGGCGCAGGAAGCGGGTTTCAATGGTGATGCCGCGCTCCAGACCGGCAAGAATGCGGTTGGCGGCGGTGAGGATGCAGGCAGCAGTGTTATCGGGCGTGCGGAATGGCGCGGCGGTACGAACCGCCGCTGCGGATAGAGCATAATTCATGGGATGTCTCCGGGTTGAGGTTTGAAAACCGAACCGGAACAGGCTTTCTCTCACCCATTCCGTTCACCCTTCCCGGAAACTCCTCTCACTCTGGTGGCCTGTAAGCCTCGAACGGGTTTCCCTCCGCCAGATGTCCGAAGGGTGTGGAGTCGCAATCCTTCTTATCGCCACGCTGCACGGCAGCAATGATATAACGCGGCGCTTCGGAATGAATATCGGTGCATTCCATCAAAGCGAGATCACCGTTTTCGGCAGCGCGCAGCAGGGTTTGAAAATTGGCGCTGACGTAATCCGGGATCATGACGACGCCCTCCGCGCAATGAAACTGCTCTGGCCGTCATAGGGCGCATGAAGGGCAGGATTGATGACGAAGCCATGTGATCCGCGTTTGTCATATTCCGCCTTGGGCACCAGATAGCGCCGTTCCTCCGGGTCAGCCTTGCCCCATTCGCCGCGTTTGCCGCCAATCGTAGCGATGCATTCGACTTGTCCCGGATGCTGGTCGGATGAAATCGCCGAAATCACGATCCAATCCTCGGCGTGCTTCTCATGGAAAAGCCGCTGATCCTTGATGTAGGATGCGCCCGGCGCAAGGGTTTCGCCGGTGGCGGCTTCATAGGCGTCGGGGCACCAATCCTTCAGCGTATGGATTGCCGCCTCGCGCTGTTCAGGTGTGAAGCATTCGGGAAAGGCGAAGGCGACTTTGGCCCATTCGCAATCCTCCTCGAACCAGCCGGCAGGCACGCGCAAGGCGGGGTGCATCGCCGCCAGGCGCTCGGGGCTGAGCTTAAAGCCGCCATGCGACGGTGTGCCGTAGAAGGTGATACCCTCGGCATATTCGCGGCAATGATCGGCGATGCCCCAGGGAGTGTGGACGCAGAGGGCGTGTCTGGAAATCATGCGTGCGGATTGCATGTCGATGTCTCCTGAAAATCAAAAGGCCCGGCGTGAACCGGGCCATAGTTGATAAATTGGGTTGAGACCGCTTATTCGGCGGCGGTGAGGAATTCCGGAAGCTCGGCGTCAGACGCCACCTCCGGTTCGTCCGTATTCGGCGCGCTCATGGACTCGACACCGGACGTCCTCAGCGGCTCCGGCAGCCAGCCGGTGCCATCAAGCAGCCGTTCGGCCTGTTCGGCCATGTCGGATTTCTTGAGATGATCGATCAGTTCGGCCGCGGCATCGCCCTTGGCCTCGGTCACCGCCTCCAGAATCCGCGCTTTCGGTACCCGGTTCAGGTAATTCTCAGGCGTAGGTTTCCAGCCGGCGGCGGCCATGTCGAGCGACACGGCGCAGGCGAGCTGATCGGCATGGTGCCGGCGGCCCTGCGCGCGGTTCCAGGGCTCATGAACCGCGTTGACAGCGAGCGAGGCACAATGGGCAAACAGCGCCATGCGGCTGTCATGGTCAATGCCGCAGAGAAACTCCCAGAGCATGTCGGACTCGTCGGGAAGCTGCTTTTCCCAATTGGCGTGTCGCTCGTCGATGGCCTTGGCAGACGGGCATTCCTTCAGGTCCGGTCCCTGCACGGGAAAGCCGCTGCTCTTCCACGTGATCTCCAGGCAGCTATCGGTGGCGTAGCGGTAGAAGGTCTGGAGCGCCAGCCCATGCAGCACGGCGATGAAGGCAATGTCCGGGTCGCCCGCCAGAGCATCGCGCAAGGCCAGCGTCCGGTGCGCAGTGAGTTCCATTACCAGCCGGTCCGAAAGTGGCTTGATGCCTTCGTCCTCCTCGTCTGGAGACGCATTACCAGATAGCGCGGCGGGATCGACCTGCCGGGTCTCGCCATCTGCACCGACATGGACGATTTCGACATGATCGCGGACGAAGGCGTCGGCGTCGGCTGCTTCGCCATCGGCCTCATTCTGCGCCTCGTCCTCGGGCCGGACATAGCCGCGTTCGATCTTGAGTCGACCGTCACCGTCGATGCTGACGAACACGCCCGCGCAAGCGATATCGGCGGGATCGTAGATGACGGGCCGATCTTCGAAACCGTCGAGTTTGGTCTCGATCTCGCTAAGCCGCCGGTCGACCTTCTCGGGCAGATCCTCGTCCGTGCCAGAGTAGCGCTCCTCGATCTCCGCCATTTCGTCGCGCAGGGCTTCGCGCTTTGCTTGTTCCTCATCCGACAGAGGCTGCATTTCGCCCATGACACGACGCAAATCGCCAGTATGCCCATAGGGGAAGTCCTGGGCGATCTGGACCCAGCGCCAGCCTTCCGCCTTAATCGTCTCAGCTTCACCGGTCAGCTTCGCGGTGACCAAGCGTTCCAGGAGCGCCACGTCCTGCAACCAGCCATCGTCATTCTGGGAAAACAGATCGCGTAGGACGCTGCCCCCTTCGGCTTCATAGGTATCGAGGCCAATGAGGCGAACCCGCTTGTCCGATGCCCGAACAGCGTCTTCCGTCAGCAACTTGCGGATATAGTATGGTTCCTGGTTGTAGCCGCGCTGCACGGCCTCCCACACTTGCTCCTGCCGCTCATGGTTGGCCGCGATGCTGAAGGCCATGAGCTGTTCCAGCGTCATCTCGTCGGCCGCATAGATTTCAAGTAGCTTCGGCGACACTGACGCCAGTTTCAGACGCTGCCTGACGATCTGCGGGGTGACAAAAAACCGCGCCGCGATGTCCTCGTCTCCGAGGCCCTGATCTTTCAGGGACTGGAACGCGCGAAACTGGTCGAGCGGATGGAGCGCTTGCCTCTGGACGTTCTCGGCGAGGCTGTCCTCTTCGAGAATACCGTCCTCGCGAATGACGCAGGGGATCGGCGCGGTCTTATTGAGGCGCTTCTGCTTGACCAGCAGTTCAAGCGCCCGGTAACGCCGCCCGCCGGCTTGCACCTCATATCGGTCCGTGGGCTGGCCATCCTCGCCGAGCACGGGCCGCACGCTCAGGGACTGCAACAGCGTGCGCCGGGCGATATCCTCGGCCAGTTCCTCGATTGACACGCCCGCCTGCACGCGACGGACGTTGCGGTTTGAGAGCACCAGCTTGTTGAACGGAATGTCCCGGGACTGGGACAGGGTGATTTTCTTGGGGGTTGCCATGTCGGTTTCTCCAGAACGGGCGGAGAAAGCCTTCTTTCCCCTTCCAACCCGTTCATGGAAAACCCGAACTTCCCTCTCACTTTCAGGCCGCCACCGCCCCTGACCAAGCGGTAAAAACCACGCGCTTGGCACCCGAGACGGAACCGTAGGTCCGCGCAAGCGAATACCGGTTCCAACCCGTTGCATCCATCGGTGTCGGACGTGATGAACGGCTCGATTGAGCCCGTCCATCCCATCTATCGAAGCGACCGCATAAGGTAGAATTTTGCCATTTACGCCATCCATCGGAGCGATATAGTTGCGCCATGAGAGGCCATTCGGCGCTCTATTGCTGAACAGCATCGGCGACCCCGCGTTGGATTACGGGGCTCATCAAGAAGACCGTTAATGGATCAGCCGCAACAGCTTTGAAAGCGTAGTAGTTCTAGGTGCGCAAAGACTGGCAGTAGCTGTAATGCTCACGCGAAGAGGGGAGCTATTCTGCCAGCCATTCGCTGTAGGCTTGAACGTCGATCATTGGAACGGTGCCGCTGAATTGGAGTTGTGAAATCAGCTTGAACAGAAACGCGGTGGCGGGCTTGCCACCGGCGTGCACGGCATACTCCCCCGCTTGATCAACCGAATGAAAATATCCATGTGCCGCGACGCAACCAAAGTCGAGCTTTCCGTCTCCCTGATCCTTCTTGACGGCGTTGATAAAGCTGTCCCCGATCGCTGGCGTCCAATCGCTCTCGAACGTCAGTAATCCGCCGTAAATCGGTATCAGCGGTTTTGCCGGATATGTTCCCCCAGCGTGCGGGATGGGCAGGCTGGTGCGATGCAATCGGCGCACACTTTGGACTTTCTCTTGAGCGTACTTAACATGGTCAAGATTGGCTGACTGCTTGGCTTCAAATACGGCGTAGACACTTTCCGCAGGGATAATGATCTGTCCCTCAAAGTGAAAGATGAAGGGGGAGTACTGCCGATCATAAATAACGACATCGATCTGTTGGCTGAACGTCCCCTTACTGTCGACGACATGCGCCTTGTCTGCTTTGTAGCGAGCCGGCAGATACTTGTTGAACAACCCGTTCCAGACGCCTTCGCTCGCATCGCCCTTTGTCCCGGGATGTGCCATCGTTTCCCGAACTGTCTCCAGACGCCGCTGAATATCGTCATGCAGTCCGGACAAAATCTTCGTTAGTGACCAATCGCTCATTCTTTTTCCTCATCGCCACTTAGCCCGCCGCATTCGACTTTAACGGCGAAGTCTTCAATTTCGATTTTGCAAGGGAGCTTATGACCAGAAGCAAGATAGGTCCTGGCGCCGATATGGAGCTGTTCCCGCTCATCGAGTTTCACAATCATCAGAACCAGGAAATTCACGGCCTCGCCCTGGTCGGCGAGCAGATTGTACATGGTGATCTCGTCCTGAAGGCTCGGCCACGCCGGGGCATTTGGATGAGAATGCCATTCGCCGAGATAGTTGAAGCGCTCAGGATCGCCGCCGGCTTTTTCATGAAGCGCGAGGATCTCCTTTCGCGCGCCACCGCCACGACGCTTGAACGTTGTTGCGGTCCCGCCCCAGAATCTCTGCCGCGTCGCCTCTACTATGCGGAAATCGCCTTCATCGATCTGCTCGCCGAAGAGAACGCCACCGATCTCCTTGGCGCCCGTCCGTTTGAGATCCGCGGCCCACCGTTCAACGATCATTTTCGGTATCCGCAGTCTCATTGCTCACACCCTGAAATAAGGATTGAATAAATTCCGACTCTATCGCGGTTTCCTTCCCTGTGGATAAGGCGCGACGGATTGGCGCTTCGACGACTATAGGCCGGGCGTCGAAGGGTCCGTCAAACAGCCATCCGCGCTTCAGCCCCACAAGATAGGCGTGTGCGTCATAATTCGAGGGTTCGACGCCGGTCAGCGCATCGAGCGCGAAGGCGGCGATATGTGCGGAGTATACGGAAACGTCCGCATCGCAAGCCTGCATCAACGCGGCTTGGCCCACAGACCCGTCATAGCCGCGTCCCGCAGCAATTGGTGGCGTCTCGTCGCTGGTCTCGTAATACTGGTTGATGACCGCGCGAATGTCATAGGGCGACGGATCCTTGTCGATCCGCGCCCGTGCCATTTCGCCGCCGACCCCGCCTGCATAGACCGCGCCCCAAACCAGGGTGCGATTGTGACGAAGGCACAGGCCCGCGAGTTGGTTGAACACGTCGGGGTTCGCCGTTGCGTCGATGATGAGATCGCAGGATGCGAGCGCCTGGTTCACATTCGCCGCCTCTTGTGACGAGACCTGTGCGCCGATGGCGCTTCGCCAGACACCGGTTTCGATGCTGCAATGAATAAGCCGGAGACGATGCGCCGTCAGATCAGCCTTGTGCCTGCCGACATCCCGCCAGTCGCCGTCATGGCGCTCCAGATTGCCCATGTGGAGAATGTCGCCATCCACCAGTTCGAACCGGCGCACACCAGATCGTGCAAGAGAGACGGCGATTTTCGATCCGAGCGATCCGAGGCCCACTAGGCCGACCTTTTTCTCTTTAAGATCCGCAAGTTCGACGCCGGACCGGTTCGCCTCGAACGGTGCCAGCACAGTGGTGAAGCACATCAACTCGTCGTCATCCTTGAAATGGCTGAGCAATGTGAAGCCGCCATCCGAACCTTTGAGCAATACAGACCAATGCGCGTCATCCTGGAAAGTGAGACGCGCGCCCAGAAGGTTGCGCAGTTCGCCGAGCGTTTTGATCCCTTGTAGCTTCGTGGTTGGAGCATCGGCTACGAAGGCGGCGCCAGTCTCCACAGCACACGATTTCCTCAGCGGTTCCGGCGTGAACACAGGTTTTGCGTGCTCGCCGTCTCCGCCGATTGACAGGGGATACGCCATGAAAGCTCTGCCGCTACGATGGTCAATTCCGATTTCTATTGGCAGACCGTCGATGTCGTCACCTGCAAGAACGAGACGCGCCATCGGATCGACATAGAAGCGCGTCAGATCGGATCTGAGCGAAAGCGTTTCCGGAAAATCGTGTGCTGAAGGCGCGTGAACAGGTGCGCCGTCTTCGCCAGGCGCTTCAGCGTCCAACAAACGCCGGGTGCTCTCGATCATGTCGGCGCCAGTCACATCCAGCGTCCAATTGTCATTGCGGATGTCGAGACACAGGTCGCCGCCGGCACCGTATTGATGGCCCGAAAGCCGCGTCTCGCCGTCTACCGGACGAATGCTCGGCGGGGAGACCGGAAAGGTATTGTGATAGATCAGGCGGAGCGGGAAACGTCCGCGCGCAAGGACAAGATCGAAGGTCAGGGTCAAACGGAATTCTCCGTCGACGGACCAGTTCGGATTCTGAAACCATTCGGCGCCGAGCGGCTCAATGGCCTGGCGTTCAGTTCGTAAGCGCGTCTGATCCGTCAGCCACCACATCGGCTCACGCGAATTTCGCGGGTCTCGCCGCCGGCGCTGCCTTCGTAGCTGTAAAGCTCAAAGGTGACATGCCGATTGCGGCGCTTTTCGTGGAGAGATCCGCCTGTTTTGGTTTCGGGAACCGTTCCCCAAATATCCGGCGCCAATAATCGGTCGCTTTGTTCTGGTCCTCTTCTGCGAGCGCATTTGCGGCGTCATCCCGATGCTTCTCGACCTTGTCGTAATAGGCGCAGAACTCATCGTTCGTCACGCCGGCAAGGATGTCGCCGCCGGGTACGGCGGGGTCGTCCAGGACCGGACAGGAGCCCAAAAGCCGATTGACCGCGTACGCGTCGAGAAAACCCTGACACCAGTCGTGAAAGAGTTGGCCATAATGGGTTTCCCTTTCGTCGATATGCGGCGCGATGAACGTTTCAAGCGCGAAGCTTTTTGGGTGGCGAGACACCGTCTTGTTCTGACGGCGCGCCCACTTCACCATTCGAGTCATCGGATTGAAGCGCCCCGAACAGCGGGAATTCTGCTTGGCCGACCAGTCCGTGTGTTCTTCGGGATCGGTCTTGTACCATTCTCCGGTATTGCGGTTGCCTATCCGATAGAGATTGTCGTCTTGTCGCGCCAGCAGGATCGAGACATCGAGGTCCGCCTTGTTCATTGACAACGCGATCGAGCACCTGTTCCGTTTGATGGTAATGATGCCGAGATCATCCCGCGCCCGATTTAGCGCTGCGTAAAGATCATCCATTAGCGCCGCCGGGTCCGAGTCCCAGGGACTGCCGTCGACCATCACATAGAGATCAACGTCCGGACGCTCCGTCGATCCGTTCTTGGTCTTCGGCCGGATGGCTGTAGAACGCTTGTAGGAACCGCCGAGAAAGACCCGTTTCACCTTGTCCTTGAACTCTTCGTCGTTCAAGAGCGCCTTGCGCACAGTCGAGTGGGCACTCTGACAGTTCGAGACAGTCGTCTCGCTCGGCGTGATGTCCTTGATGAATTCGGTAAATCGGGTATTTGGCGTCATGGCATTCTCGTTGTTCTGTATCTGTTCTTGAGCTTTTAGCACTTTCGAGCGTCGATTGCCAAGCGCAAAAATCGCAAATTCTAGTAGCCTTGCCTGGTATATAATCACAATATCTAGTGTATCTGGGGACTGTGTTGGCGCATTTCAATCTCCGAAATACCTTGTGGACGATTCACGGTATTCATGCGTCTCGGATAACCGAGTTATAGAAATGGGACACGGCTACACACCGCACATGCCGTCGCATTCGTCAGCGAAGAGATCGAGCTGTCCCTTGTCGGCCAATGTATCGAGGTCGGCCTCGTCGAGCGGCAGGCAGGAACGATGCAGGAAGACCTCGCCGCGCAGATTGCGGAACCCGGTGCGGATCATCCGGTCGATGGCGACTGCGTCGTCCCAGGCCTCCCGATCCTCCTCTCGCATCTGCCGCCATAGAGTGTCACTGTGATAGGGGCAGCCGATGCAGGAACTTTTCGGCGGCGCGGGATAACCGTGCCGCTCCAGCCAGCGCAGGCAGTCGCGGCGCGTCATGCCCATCTCAATGAGCGGGAAACGGTTCACCTGCCACGGTTCCATCGACATTTTCATGCGCACGATCTCGTCGAAGGATATGCCGATCCACTGTTCGACGACCGGATGATTTGGTGAACGTTTGCCTGCGATGCCGATAAGTTCGCGCACCTTGCGGCGGATCGGGACGATTTTCAGTTCCTTTGTGCATTGCCGGCGGATCATGCCGACCTTGCCCGATGCGGATCTGGTGAAGGCGGGGATCGAAGCCCAGCGTTCGCCTTGCGCGCCCTTCACGAGCCCGTCACGGATATTGCCGTCCGAGACGATATGCACCGGAAAGGGCAGCACGTTCGGCGACGTCAGCCAGGCGAGATGCTCATAGACCGCCCGCGGCTCCCAGCCGGTATCGGCGAAGATGGCGCAATCGGGCATCGGCCCGATCTCGCCATGGGCGGCCATCAGCGCCAGCGTGGTCGACTGCACTCCGGCGCCGAGCGAAAGCACACGCAGCTTGATGGTGGATGTATCGGCTGGCGGTGGGAACAGCGCGTTCATGGCCGCTCTCCAACCTGCTGCTTGCGCCGCCATTCGGCGGGCGGATCGAATGTGCCGCCCCAGATTCCCTTGCGCAGGAACTTCGCCATGCCTTCCTGGCTGGTGTAGTTGTAGAGGCGGTTGGCATCGCGGTCGGCGATGGCCCAGCCCTCATTGGCGACCCAGGCTGAAAGATTGTCGCTGCCCGCGTAGCAGATCGAGATGAAGCGACCATAGGCATCGCGTGTCTTCTTTTGCCAGATATCGCAGTTGACCGTCCGGCCTTCGAGGAATTTAGCGAGCGCAGCGGTGGCCTCTCTGCCGCAGGACCATGCGGCACCATCGCGGCGATGGCAGATCTGGTCGATCTCCATGGCATCGACGCCGTAAAGCCTGTGGCGCTTGCCACCCACCTCGCTGGTATCCGCATCGATGACGCGGGCCGGGCCTTTGTGCTCACTATCGAGCGCGGGCCAGAAGGACACCAAGGCGAAAAACACCATACCGATGACGGCGCTGCCTTTGACAAGTTGAAACATGGGAGGTCTCCTTTTTCGGGTTCCGGGCCGACCGACCCTCTCTCTGGCTGTCAGCCCTTCACCCGCCCGGGACGTCCCTTTTCCTCTGGGTCCAGCAGCCGTCGGTAGCCACCCCGCACCATGGTCCTCGCGCCGGAGAGCAGGCGCTGAACGCGGGTACGCAGGAAGCCGGCCTCCCAATCCTCCCGGACTGCCCGATCCCCGAACAGCACCGCCGCGATGTCGCGCTGGCTGGCCCCGAACGCCGCCCCGTCAAAGGCGCGGAGCATCTCGATCCAGCGGCGAGCGCGGCGTTCGGGTGGGTAAAGGGATTTGAGCAAGCGTCCACTGCGCGCCAAGCGGCACAGGCGCTGTAGGGTCAGCGGCTTGATCTCGAAATCCTTGAGGCCGCAAAGCGTGCAACTCAGCAGTGCCGGGCCGATGAGCGCATCGCCCTCTGTCACCGCGAGTTGCAGATGCCGCGTGCCGTCGCTGAATAAAAGATGCTGGCCGTCATCGCCGCGTACGACGGCGCGGAACAAAGGGCATTGGCGACAATCGAATGTGTTGCCTGGGTCGACGTGCGGTTTGGCTTCTACCTGCAAGACCAGCGGATTGCATTCCGGCAGCCAGAAGAACGCCATCTCTCCGTCGATCCGGCAACAGCGAACGCCCCAGCGGGCCAATCGGCAGTCCTGATCGCAAAGGATGTGTCCGGATTCATCGGGCGGGTTGCATCGGGCTTCCCGCAGGTCAGCGAGGAACGCCGGGTTCCTGCGCAGCCACTCGCCCGCCCAGCAATGCCGGTCGCAGTTAAGTAACGGATTATAGTGTTCGGGTTCGCGCCAGTCGGCGCTTGGACTTATGCCCGGTTCGGGTTTCTCCTCAGACATGGCAGCATTCCTCCTTGCCGTGATCATCATCAGCAGACGGAAGAATGCTTGTTGGCCTTGGTATGATTTCCGTCCGCTCTATCGATGATTATCGATAGGAAACGGCGGGCGCGCTTTTGCGAAAGGGTCGCAGCTTTTGAAATTGCGCCACGAAATATTCATAGAGTTTTAAGTAAATCCGACAGTTATTGTCAGACATTTCCTCACAATGGCCGTATTCGCGCCATGATTGCATAAGTAGACTTTGATCTTGGAAGACAGGTTGCCTGTCATATTACGGGCAGCCTGCCCCAAGTGGATTCATGCATTCATGGGGGTGATATGTCAGATGTTTTTATGATCGATTTTTCCGCGGACGCGCCATTGCCCTTCGCAGAGCTTCTCGGGCGCTTTGTCAATCCGGCCGCAGTGATTAACCGCTACCTGTTCCATCCCAATCCGCAAGGCGCGCGCCTGGTCTCTCCGCAAGTCACCCTGATCATGCATGAGGATGAACCCTTCGAGATCGATTGGCGCGGGCCGTATGAATTGCAACCCGCCCGCCATCGCGTCGAAGCAGGTCAGTTTCATATCGTGCCCGCACATACACCGATGGAAGTGGCGTGGGAGGGGGAGCAGCGGGCGGCGATCATTACGTTCACACCAGCCTTTGTGGATCGCGTCGTTCGCGAGCAGTTCAAAGGCCATGCGCCGCGCCTGCGCCCCCAGGCCGCGCTCAACGACGCGCTCGTGCAAAGCCTCTGCACGGCACTTTGCGGTAAAATCGGCGCAAAAGGGCATCACCTCCGGGCCTGCGCCGAGGCCATCGCCACGCAACTTGTCATTCACCTGTTGGCGTGTTTCGGCGCAGGCGGAACGGTGCAGCCTTCGATTGCGGGCGGACTGACCAGTGCTCAGCAGCGCCTTACGCTCGATTATATCAGCACGCATGGGCGGCAGGAATTCAACGTCGACGAACTGGCGGCAGCGGCGGGCCTGTCCAGACGCCATTTCCAGCGCGCATTCAAACAAAGCTTTGGTGAGACGCCCTGCCGATTTGCCCACAACACAGTGATGGCCGCTGCCGTAGAACTTGTGTTGGGCACCCAGAAATCGATCACCGAAATCGCGCTGGATCTCGGCTTCGAGAATTTCGGCAATTTTTCAACGGCGTTCAAAAGACATACCGGCATGAGCCCGGAAGCATTCCGAAGAAGAAATGGGTGACAATCTGCTCTACGAGACCGCGCCGTGTAGGTGCAAGGTACTATTGCCGAGGAATCCGTAATTGAGGAAACATCGGCGCACATAAAGGATATAAGAGATTTCGCCCATTTGTGGGATTTTTGGTCCGATATTTCACGGGACACTTTCCGTAGGCGGACCAAAGCATGGACGACGGACAGAAAATCGAAGGCAGACGGCAATGTGCTGACGAGCGCGGGGACGCCCTGCCTGTCATGCCGCATTTGGCATCGCGTTCGGTTCGACGCACCATTCGTCGGACGCAACTTCGGCAGATCGTGCCGCTGGCTGATACGACGATCTATGAGATGGAACAGCGGGGCGAATTTCCACGGCGGTTTTATTTGACGCCACGTTGTGTCGTCTGGGATTTGGCCGAGGTCGAGGCCTGGATCGAAGAACGGCGGCGCGCCTCCCACGCTGGAAAAATTGAGACAGCACCTGCGCCCGATGTTCGGCTGCGCAAGACGCGGCCTGTCAAATAATCCAAATCAAGTTGGATCAAGCGCAATCGCTTCCATGCTGGGCGGATGGAGCGTTGGCGTATGTTTCTTGGCCGAAGCCCATGCGTCGATCATGTCGGCCCATTCCTGTAACATATGGCGCCGCTGCGGTTCATATTCGGCCTTGTTATAGACGCCGCGCGATGAGCGACTGTCCTCATGCGCAAGGCATTTTTCGATCCAGTCGCGATTGAAGCCGAGTTCGTTCAGAAGCGTCGAGCCGGTGCGGCGCAGATCATGGACGGTGAAGGGTTCAAGCGGCAATTCCTGTTTTTTCGCCCGTTCGATGATGGCCATAGTGACGCGGTTGAATGTGGCGCGCGACATAGGGGCGTCGGCGTCGTAGCGGGATGGCAATAGATAACGCGAGTTCCCCGCGCAGGTCTTGAGCGCGATCATGATGTCGAGCGATTGCCGCGACAGATAGACATTGTGCGCCTTCTTCCTCTTCATCCGTTCCTTGGGGATGCTCCAGACGGCGTTCTCGAAGTCGACCTCATCCCAGACCGCATCCTGCAATTCGCCTTTGCGCACCATGGTGAGCAGGATAAGTTTGAGGCCAAGCCGGATGGTCGGCAGGGTCGCGACCTGCTCTAACTCAGCCAGCATAAGGCGGATTTCGGCGGGCGAGAGGGCGCGATCTTTCGGCGCGAAAGTGGCGATGGACGCGGGGCCAACCTCATCGGCGGGGTTGGCGATTTTTTCGCCGTGCAGAATGGCGAAGGCGTAAATCTGTTTCACGATGTCGCGCGCGTGAATGGCCGTGGCCGGCGCGCCGCGCTCTTTCACCTTGAGGCAGAGTGCGCGCAGATCGTCGGGTGTGATTTCCGATAGAAGACGATTTTTCCAAACGGGCAGGATATCGCGGTTGAAAATCGCTTTGCGCATCGAGCGGGTGCTATCCGCCATTTTGGCGTCCTTGAACCACTGCTTGCCGGTCTCGCCGAAGCTTGGCGTTGCGGAGAGTTTGCGTTTCTCGCGCTGTTTCTTCTGGGCGGGCGAGATGCCCTGCGCCACCAGCTTGCGCGCGGCGAGGCATTTTTCGCGCGCTTCCGATAGCGAAACGCCATCCGGGCCATAGCGACCGATGGTCAGCGTTTCGCGTCGGCCATTGAGCCGGTAGTCATAGCGGAAGGTGATACCCCCTGAAGGAATGACCGTCACATACATACCGTCACGGTCGGCGACCTTGTATGATTTATCTTGCGGTTTCAATCGCTTAATAGCAGCGTCTGTTAACATGTTTGGGCGACTTTCGGGCAATTTCGATCTATCAAAGATCAAAATATACCGTCAGAAAATATACCGTCAAGAACCTCATATTTATCGTTATATTTCAATATGATAATTGCGTTTCTCGTGGGGAGTACCGGAAATTCAGCCTGACGGTATGCCGCGCGAGCGTCCAGGAGGCCAAAACACATACCGTCAGGGATACCGTCAGAATGTTTCGCTTGTCGGCGATAGAGGCCGATAGATATCAACATATTATTGTTTATTTTCAATGAGATAGGCTAGAATACCGATAGTCCGCGAAAGCCGCTGAAATCACCGGCTTCATTCCCACTCGATGGTTCCGGGTGGTTTGGATGTGAAGTCGTAGGTGACACGGTTGATGCCGTTGACTTCGTTGATGATCCGGTTCGCGATGCGGCCCAGAAGTTCTGGTGGATATGGATAGAAGTCCGCGGTCATGCCATCGGTTGAGGTCACTGCACGCAGCGCACAGGCATAATCATATGTCCGACCATCGCCCATCACGCCAACGGTGCGCACCGGAAGCAGAACCGCAAAGGCCTGCCAGATCGCATCATACAGACCCGCATTGCGGATTTCTTCAAGATAGATCGCATCGGCTTTCCGCAGGATATCAAGCTTTTCACGCGTGATCGGCTGGCCCGGAATACGGATAGCAAGACCAGGTCCGGGGAACGGATGACGGCCAACGAAGCTGTCAGGTAAGCCAAGCTCACGGCCAAGGTCGCGCACTTCATCCTTGAACAATTCGCGAAGCGGTTCGACCAGCTTCATGTTCATGCGTTCAGGCAAGCCACCGACATTGTGGTGTGATTTGATCGTAACCGACGGACCACCGGTGAAGGACACGCTTTCGATCACGTCAGGGTAAAGAGTGCCCTGCGCCAGGAAATCAGCACCGCCGATTTTCTTGGCTTCTTCTTCAAATACTTCGATGAAGAGACGACCAATGGTTTTGCGTTTGGTTTCCGGATCGATCTCGCCTTCGATGGCACCGATGAAGGTGTCAGAGGCATCAACATGAACCAGCGGAATGTTGTAATGGTCGCGGAACAGGTTCACCACCTGATCGGCTTCGCCCGAACGCATGAAACCATGATCCACAAACACGCAGGTCAACTGATCGCCAATCGCTTCGTGGATCAGAACGGCCGTGACCGAGCTATCAACACCGCCTGACAGGCCACAGATGACTTTGCCATCGCCGACCTGTTTGCGGATTTTATCAATCGCATCGTCTTTATAGGCATTCATCGTCCAATCGCCAGAACATCCCGCAACACCGTGGGTGAAGTTCTTAAGCAGCTGTGCGCCATGCGGGGTATGGACCACTTCCGGGTGGAACTGAACCGCATAGAATTTCTTCTCGTCATTGGCGATGGCGGCAAACGGTGCGCCCTCAGATTTACCAACAACGCGGAAACCATCCGGCAATGCGTCAACGCGGTCACCGTGGCTCATCCAGACCTGTTCGCGGGCACCTTCGGCCCACGCACCGGTAAACAGCGCGCAGTCTTCGATCACGTCGACAAAGGCGCGGCCAAATTCACGATGGTCAGATGTTGCGACTTTGCCGCCCAACTGGTTGACCATGGTCTGCTGACCATAGCAAATGCCTAAGATCGGAACGCCAAGCTCAAACACCTTGGTCGGGGCGGAAGGTGCCTTGTCCCAATGGACAGACGCCGGGCCACCCGAAAGGATCACGGCCTTTGGGGCATATTCATCAAGGAATTCATCCGAGATGTTATTAAAAGGATGGATCTCGCTATAGACACCGCTTTCACGTACACGACGTGCAATAAGCTGGGTGACCTGAGATCCGAAATCAATAATCAGCACGCGATCAGTCATCGGGCCGTATCTCCGTCGAAGATGGGGTTGCGCCGTACATACGCCAAACCATCATGATGGGCAACCCGGCGCAGATGGTCCCCCAATGATGCATTCGAAAATCTTTTGCCCTGAAACCGGACATTTGGGGAGGATTGCGGCGTTTTTACGCGCATCTTCCCCTGAAAAATACACAATTGGTCCCTTTTTCCATCGCAATGATCGGGCAGATTACCCATCAACGGAACGCGGGAAACATCGCGTCCATTCATGAGCACAGCACACTTGATCAAAGCAAGGGACACAAGATTATGAGCACTTCCAAAGGTAGTAAAATCGCAATGGCCGTTGCTGGCCTTATTCTGATCGCCGGTACCGCGACCGCGATCGCCATGACTCAAAAAGACGACGGCGCGACGCTTCCATTGTTTGGTACTGAAGACAGCAGCAATGCGACCGGTGCTGTTCAAATCCCGAAAATTCCGGCCCCTGATGCCGAAGTCGGTGAAGCACCGGTGCCGTCTGACCCGATGACAAATAGCCAGAACGAAGCCAAACCACAGGCACAAGAAGATGGCAGCACAGTTCCGGGCATGGACAAGTTGTTTAACAACGATGGCGCCGCCAAGGAAGATCCTCTTAACGAACCGGCCCAGAAGACAGAATAATTGATCTGTCCAGTCCTCTAAGCCCGGTTTGATTTGGTTGCCTGAGCAGCCTGTAGAAGATGTCTTCAACGCAATCTTGCGTTTACGGTAAAACAAAACTGGCCCTGCGACATATGTGCGCAGGGCCTTTTTTTGTGCAGGCAGATTAAGGGCGGCAGCGGTCTGGATCTGGGTTCCATATGCCATTGCCGCAGGTGCCATTATTTTTTTGCCGTCCGTTCGAACACCGCAACAAAGAAACCGTCGGTGCCATGAACGTTTGGCGAAAGGCGCAGCCACGGCTTGTCTTTCCCACCCGGAACCGGAACGGATTTCGGTGCGTCCGGCCAGATATCACTGATCGGAACCGGTTTGAAATCCTTGCGATCACGCATAAAGGTTTCAATCAGACGTTCGTTTTCTTCGGGCATGATCGAACAGGTTGCATAAATCAAACGCCCGCCGCGCGTTACGCGCGCAGCACCGGCTTTGAGGATTTTGCTTTGTTCTGCCATCATCGCACGGACATCGCGTTGACCAATACGCCAGCGCAAAGCCGGATTACGGCGCAACGTTCCCAGTCCCGAACATGGAACATCAAGCAAAACACGGTCAAAGAAACCCGACTTGCTGCGCAACCATGTATCGCGCTCATCGGAAATGATGCGCTGTTGAATGCAATCACCAGCCCCGGCACGACGCGCACGTTTGCGCGCATTGTCCAGACGGGCACCATGGGTATCACAGGCAAGAATACGACCCTTGCCGCGCATGTCCGCCGCAATACCAAGCGTTTTGCCACCGCCACCCGCACACATATCAAGAACGGTCATACCCGGCTTGGCATCGACGATATTGACGCAAATCTGGGATGCTTCGTCCTGAATTTCGATCAGGCCATCTTTATAGGCGGCCGTCACCAGCATGTTGACACCCAGCGGCAACCGAAGACCATGCGGGGCATAAGGCGTTCTTTCGATCACTTTGACGCCGTCCGCATTGAGCGATTTGATGGCATCATCAACGGTGCCTTGCAGGCGGTTCACACGCAGATCAAGCTTGGCTGGCTTATTGTAAGCCGCCATTTCGTCAGCAAGATTTTCGTGATGAAGCTTCATCAGTTCCGCATACAGCCATTTTGGTAGTTCGGTTTTAACCGCACCTGGCTGCGCATCATGGTCCAGTTTTTGGCCAGACAATTTGTTGATCAGATGCTTTTCATTGGGGTGAAGCGGGTCCGGGCAGAATTGTTCGCCACAAAAACGGTCTTCAAGGTCGACCATTTTCAAACTGTCATGCAACACCAGATCAGCGATCATGCGTGCACGACCGTCCTGAAACTCATACCCGCATTCGGCCAACCACCAACCCAGACGGGCCTGATGACGGATCAGGTTATAGAAACGTTCGCTGATTTCACGGCGATCGCCACCACCGATATAACGGCGTGATCCGAAATAGGCTGATACAACGCGGTCTGCGTCGTCTCGGGTATGGGTCCAGCCGTCATAGAGTTCAATAACGGCGGCGATACGTGCACCGGGTTTCAAAGCGAAAATCCAACCTGTCTGTGGGTAATGCTGCTGCTTCGGATATGGGAAGTGCCAGCACACCTTGCGATAAATACGATAAAAAAGACGATGACGGCAGGAAAGCCTGCCGTCATCTTATAAATTCTGTGCCGCTCATATCATGGCTTTATCGGTTCGCCAACCGCATGAAATGCAGAGCAGACCAGCCAATCAAGAAGCAAAGCAGCGCAGCCTAGCTGCCCGGACGGTAGTTCGGGGCTTCGCGCGTGATCGTCACATCATGGGTGTGGCTTTCACGAAGGCCCGCATTGGTGATGCGAACAAACTCTGCACGTTCGCGGAAATCAGCCAAGGTTGCGGCACCGGTATAGCCCATGGATGCTTTCAAACCACCCACCAACTGATGGATAATCTGACCAGCCGGGCCTTTGTACGGGACGCGACCTTCGATACCTTCGGGGACCAGTTTCAGGTTGTCCTGAACGTCCTGCTGGAAGTAACGATCCGCCGAACCACGTGCCATTGCACCAACTGATCCCATGCCACGATAGGATTTATACGAACGGCCCTGATAAAGAATAACTTCGCCCGGTGCTTCGTCCGTACCGGCCAAAAGCGACCCCACCATGCAAGTACTTGCACCTGCTGCCATTGCCTTGGCGATATCACCGGAAAACTTGATCCCGCCATCAGCGATGATTGGAATATCAAGTGTCTGCGCCATTTCGGCACATTCAAGAATGGCGGTTAGCTGTGGCACACCAACCCCGGCAACGATACGGGTCGTACAGATCGACCCCGGACCGATACCAACTTTGACCGCATCGGCACCGGCTTCGGCCAAGGCCTTGACCGCCGCAGCGGTTGCAACGTTACCGGCAATGATCTGGGTATCGCCGACTTGTGCCTTAATCTGCTCAACAGCCTTGATCACGCCTGCTGAATGGCCATGGGCGGTATCAATAACGAGAACGTCAACCCCGGCTTCAACAAGGGCAGCAGCCCGTTCAAAGCCCGCTTCACCAACACCGGTTGCCGCTGCAACACGCAGACGACCGCTATCGTCTTTACAGGCATTTGGATGAAGCTTGGCTTTTTCGATGTCCTTGACCGTGATCAGGCCGGTACAACGATAGGCTTCATCAACCACCAGAAGCTTTTCAATGCGATGTTGGTGCAGAAGCTTCTTGGCTTCTTCAGTGTTCACATTCTCGGTCACCGTCACCAGACCTTCGTGGGTCATCAGTTCGGAAACCGGCTGTGCGCGGTTGGATGCAAAACGAACGTCACGGTTGGTCAGAATGCCGACCAGCTTGTTCGAAGACCGTTCAACAACCGGAATACCGGAAATGTGGTTAACATCCATCAGGTCGAGCGCATCTGCCAGCGTCTGATCGGGATGAATGGTGATTGGGTTGACCACCATGCCCGATTCGAACTTCTTCACGCGGCGCACGGCTTCGGCCTGCTGGGCGATATCGAGGTTCTTGTGAATGACCCCCATGCCGCCATGTTGTGCCATGACAATCGCCATTGCACTTTCGGTCACGGTATCCATAGCCGAGGAAAGCAGCGGGATTCTGAGGTCAATCTTCTTGGTAATGCGGGTATTGGTCTGCACCTGAGCAGGCAACACATCTGATGCTGCGGGTTTGATCAGTACGTCGTCAAACGTCAGGGCTTCGGCTATGCGGGTCATCTGGCCACCTCGTTAATCTGAGTTGGCGCGGAACTTATACACGTTACGGCCTAAATGCCAAGTTTTCTGCACCCATATCAGCCTTGTGATTTTATTGCTGCAATCTTTTCCCCATTCCGTTAGAAACTGGTCGATGGGGCTGCTGTCAGGCAGGCCCCTTTTTTGTTTCCCGGTTCCCGATGCACAAACACACTTATAGGCCGCAGTTCAACCGTAAGAACATGCGAGCGTTTGGTGCGATGATATATTAAAGGGTGAAGACGAACTCGTCGTAATCCATCCCGGCATCGGACAGCAATTTCCCAACCATCGCCGCCCCGCGCGCCATACCGTCCTTGCGATTGCGTTCTTTGTTTTCTTCTTCGCAAAGAGCGGCATAAAGCGGGATAACCTTTGCCAAAGCATCCCGGCGCGGCACACGGCGATTGGAATGGTAACTGATGATCTTGCCATTCGGGCCAAAGGTCGGCGTGACATTGGCCAAGACCCAATAATGATCGCCATTTGCCGAGCGATTAATGACATATGCGAAAATCTCGCGCCCGGCTTCGATCGTCTGCCACAGCAATGAGAAGACGCATCTGGGCATATCGGGGTGGCGGATAATGCTATGGGGTTGGCCAAGAATATCACGTTCCCGGTAGCCTGCTATGTGCAGGAACGTATCATTGGCATATGTGATCCGGCCTTTTAGGTCGGTTTTCGAAACGATGATTTCGTGTTCATCGAAATGACGTTCGACGCCCGTCAGGAAAAGCTGTTCCTGCTTCATCAAAGATACCCCACCCACAACGACCGTATTTCGCGGTCAGGCTGTCACACCATGCAAAGTTGCAAATTTATTTTGCAACTATAGCCTGGCGCGTCGGAACGGGGGTTTGATGTAGCGCAAAAGGAAGACGAATTTTCGCCATCCTTTCCACATTTGAAAACTTCCTACAGTCCCGATCTATTCGACCGGTGACCAGTTATCGTCTTCATGCAGTTCGGCATTGCTGATATCAGCTTCGGCATTGTTTTGCCCACGGAACCCGGTCGCGATCAAATAGGCTTCCGGGCTTTCGGGACGCGATGCCGGTGGTTTGGCATGCTTGGAAACGCGGAAATTCTTTTTAACCCGGTTCAGAAGATCGTTTTCCGTCCCGCCCTTAAACACCTTCGCGATGAAAATACCCCCCGGTGCCAGAACCTCTTCGGCAAACAGAAGGGCATGTTCGACCAGATCAATAATACGGATATGATCGGTCTGACGGTGACCGGTGGTTTCCGGGGACATATCGGAAATCACGGCATCAACCGGGCCCTGCAGGGCATGTTTGATCATTTCCGGTGCGGCGGGATCAAGGAAATCGGCCTGTAAACAGGTCGCCCCTGAAATCCCTTCCCATTCAAGGATATCAAGACCAACGACCTGACCATTGCCATGCTTGGAGCCAACCATATCAACGGCAATCTGCGTCCAGCCACCCGGTGCCGCCCCAAGGTCAACAATGCGCATACCCGGACGCAGCAGATCAAACTGGTTGTTGATTTCAATCAGTTTGAACGCTGCACGTGACCGGTAGCCAAGGCGCTTGGCTTCCTGGACATAGGGATCGTTCAGTTGCCGATCAAGCCAGCGCGTCGACGAGATCTTGCGCCCCTTGGCACTTTTGACACGCGTACGCAGGCCACGCCGTGCACCGGTATCAATGGCTGCAATGGCCGAACCTTTGCGGCGACGTGTACCGCCTTTTCCGCTGCCTTTATCGCTCATGATCGTTCCTGAACTGAATTCTGTGTTGGCCACTACCCTGTCGGGACGTTTACGTCTAACCGGTCAGGATGAGGCTGGAATATGCGACACTGTATGACGGCGCGCGTCGCATGGGTCAATAGCATGACCGTCTGCACGCATCAAATCGACCAAAATACCCTCGCGCAGGCCCCGATCGGCGACTTTTAACGTCGCCAAAGGCCAAATATCGCGAATCGCGGCAAAGATCGCCGCCCCGGCATCCATCAATTCGGCGCGCTGATTACCGATGCATGGATGCCCTTTGCGTTTATCTGATTCCATGCGCAGCAAAAGTTCTGTCACACGTTCGGCATCATCAAAGCGAAGATCAGATCCATCAACCTTATGGCGTTCATACCGCTCAAGCCCAAGGGCGATCCCGCAGAAGGTCGTTACTGTTCCCGACGTTCCAACCATCTGTACCTTGTCATCATCAAGCATGTCTGTGCAGCAATTGCGCTTGGCAAATTCTTCAAGACGCTGACGGATTTCGGTGCGCATGGCCTCAAACCGTTCGCGGCGCTCCTCAACCGATGCATACCGTTCGGTCAGGCACAAAACACCGCACGGCATGGATAAGGTTTCAATGCATTGGGTCTTGCCCGTCTGATCAACCTTGATCCAGCAAATTTCCGTACTACCACCGCCAATATCAAACACCACCGCATAAGGGCGATCATCAAGAAGCGCCGAACAGGCCTGAAGGGCCAAACGGCTTTCTTCGTCGGGGTTGATGATATCAAGCGCTATGCCGGTTTCATCCAGAACCCGTTTTAGGAACTCATCGCGGTTATTGGCCGTGCGCAGCGCCTCGGTCGCAACGGCGCGAAGCCGTGCACCGGGATGACGGCGGAGTTTTTTGGAGCAAACCCGAAGCGCATCAATCGCACGTTCCATCGCAGCTTCGCACAGATACCCCTTTTCGCGGACACCTTCGCCAAGACGCACAACCCGCGAAAACGCATCAATGACCTTGAACCCGTCATTGCAGGGACGCGCGACCAAAAGCCGGCAATTTGAACTGCCAAGATCGATCGCGGCATACAGCGGGGCTGTGATGCAATCGACAATCCGTGATGCTTTATTGCCGCCTTCGGGGATGTGAACGGCGGTACCAGGCTTGGGCATGCCGGGTTTGTCAGGTGCATCAAGCACGGCGTGCTCGCCCATTGCAGCGCCGCTAGCCGGGCGTTCTGCCCTGTGCGAGTTGCTATGGGGAGATACGTGTTTCACCTTATCAAAACCTGACTTCAAATGTCGTTGCACCAAACTTGTCGCTGACGATCACGACAATTATATGACGATCTCGCGAATCAGCTATATGAGTGTAACGACAATCGAGAACAAGGCAATTCCCGTATGCAGGAATCGCATGGTTGGCGTGATTGGAATAAAAAAGTGTTGCCAAAACCGGGCGGGTTTTATACATAGCGCCCCACGCCACGACGCATCACGTGTCGGGCGGGCCTAAGTTTTGTTGGGGAATAGGTTAACGGTAGACCTACGGACTCTGACTCCGTCAGTCCTGGTTCGAATCCAGGTTCCCCAGCCATCCGTCTTCACTAATTTTGCCATTGGCAAAATTTAGCTTCGACGAGACTATGTCGAGACGAAGC
The DNA here is from genome assembly GCF_040218635.1 of Thalassospira sp. GTDB lineage: Bacteria > Pseudomonadota > Alphaproteobacteria > Rhodospirillales > Thalassospiraceae > Thalassospira. The sequence goes on along the minus strand of NZ_JAVJRB010000004.1, from coordinate 157,070 downwards.
GTGTGAAACGGAATGCCTCGCCATAGTGAAGCGAAGCGCAACGAAGGCGGGCGCTATGTATTATGTGTACATTCTCCAAAGTCTGAATACTCCAGAACACTTTTATGTTGGCATAACCGGCGATCTGAACAAACGGTTGGCGCAGCACAATGATGGAATGTCTGTTCACACGAACAAGTTCAAGCCATGGAAAATCCGAACAGGCATCAGGTTTGACGATTCATCCAAAGCCGAAGAGTTCGAAAAATACTTGAAATCGTCCTCCGGGCGAGCTTTTGCCAAGAAGCATTTTTAACATTCCACACTTCATTTAAGACGAACAATCATTCAGTTTCAGCCTGCTCAACAGCCGCCTTGACAATCAAATTCCAATCCATTACGACACACCTCCACAGCGTCCAGTGCTTGTGTTGAACACTCTTGTTCACCCTACTGGGGAATAGGTTAATGGTAGACCCGCGGACTCTGACTCCGCTAGTCCTGGTTCGAGTCCAGGTTCCCCAGCCATCCGTCTTCACTAATTTTGCCAAAGGCAAAATTTAGCTTCGACGAGACTGTCTCGAGACGAAACGTGTGAAACGGAATGCCTCGCCATAGCGTAGCGAAGGCGGGTGTTATTTATTACGTGCACATTCTCCAAAGCTGAACACTCCACAACACTTTATATGCTGGCATCGCAAGCGATCTGAACAAACGTTTGGCGCAGCACTATGATGGACTGTCTGTTCACACGAACAAGTTCAAAGGAGACACGACATGGATCAAGTTACCGGCGGCTGCCTGTGTGGCAAAGTAAGGCTTATCGCAAAAGGCACGCCCTATCGGGTCGGGATTTGTCATTGCCTTAATTGCCGCAAGCATCATGGTGCGCTTTTCCATGCCTCGGCCATCTTCCCACAAACCTCTGTCACGGTCAGCGGCGTAACCGGCAACTATGACGGACGGCATTTCTGTACCAAGTGCGGGTCGTCGGTTTATTCGCAAAGCGACGATGAGATTGAAGTCAATCTGGGCACACTGGATGAACCCAGTCAGTTCAAGCCGACCTATGAATTATTTACGGATCGCCGCGAAAACTGGCTGCCTGCCTTTCCGATCCGCAAACTTTATGAACGTGATCGCGAAGGTACTGAACGCACCGAAGACTGAAATCACGGACTGATCAGCACAGCCCCTGCACCGATTTCAAGTTCAGTCGCCTAGATGACATGGCGGTGATGTCTGGTCTGCTTTCTCGGCTTCGGATGCTGTGCACTCGGACATATAGCGCACCCCCTGTTCGGTAATCACGACATCGACCGGAACGTCATATTGATGCGGCAGGATGTCATCAAGGCGTGTGGCTTCAAAGCCAATACCGACCACCAGCGGTTTGCGTTTTAGCGCGGCCAATGTGCGATCAAAGAACCCGCCGCCATAGCCAAGCCGATACCCGGCCGGGTCAAACCCGACCAGCGGGGCGAGCAATACATGGACCTGGACTTTTTCTGTATCACGCGGTTCGGGAATGCGGGCAAAACCCGGTGCCATTTCCGTATCCGTCGTCCAATTGTGGAAAACCATCGGCTGATCTTTGCCCGGCACAACGGGTAAAGCGGCCCTGCCCCCTGCTTCCAGATGATTTTCCATCACCGGACGCAAATCGACTTCATTCTGGATCGGCCAATAGAACCCGACAGTTGCCGCAGCCCGGTCTTTCAAGAAAGCCGCAAAATGCATCCGGATTTGATCGGAAAGATGTTCGTGCGTTGCGGCATCCAAGGCCGCACGCCACCCAAGCAATGCCCGCCTTACGGCATGGCGCCATTCTGATTGGCAATTGGCATCTTTGGTTATGGGTGCAGACGGCAGGTCAAGGCGCATGGAAAGGAATACAGTGCGTTGATGTTCATGTTGGCACAGCCTACAACAAAACATCACAAACGCATAACGCGCCGGAAACCCGGCGCGTTAACGGTTGTCAGCAAAAGCTGCAATCCAAAATTAATTACCCGATGGAGAGTTCTTCTGCCGACATGCGGCCGTTACGACCTTCAATCAGCTCGAATTGAACCTTCTGACCCTCATCAAGTCCCTGCAGACCAGCACGCTGAACAGCGGTGATATGCACGAATGCATCTTTGCCGCCTTCGTCAGGGGTGATGAAGCCATAACCCTTGGTCGCATTGAACCACTTAACCGTTCCGGTAGCCATATCCGTAGTCGTCCTTAGTTTAGTAAGCGCATTTCCCTTTTGAGGAACTGCTAGATAATCGTCCCTACAATACACCCGAAAAGAGCATGATTTCTATCAACCAGAAAGCAACCATGCCCCCGCAAGATGTACTGCACCGTTTCAATAATTACCGAATTTTGGCCTTAGTGCAATGGATTCATGTATGAAGTTCTTTTTTCGCTACCAACCATTCATAACCGTGTAACGGCTTTCATCTGGTTGCGATTGTCGCAAGTTCGACACCCCCATAGATGAATCGAAGCCACCGACGAATTCACGCAAGGGTTCTGTATCCCGACAAATAAGAGACAAGTTGGCGATAATCACAGGCGGAAGATCGGCCTGAACAATTTCGGCTCTGCCATACATTCGAATGTTTGTGGCATCCCCTACGATGACATCAAGACGGCCCGCGACCAGCAATTCGACCGCCTGATCCAGACTCCTAAGATCATGCCAATGAATTTCAGAGCTTATGGGAACATGCGGCCTTGGCAAATTGGCAAGGATCCCGACATTCACAACCGGCAAAGATCGAAGATCAACACCCTCGCGGCGAAATAACCTTAATTCAAAACGGATCTTGCTTTGCGTTGCGATGCTATTTTCAAAATCCGCCTGGTCTGATCCCATCACGCAATCGATTTCGCCACTTTCCAAGATTTCTTGAAATCGATTGTAAGGAAGTGATTCAAATATCACAGGACGATTTTGTGCCCGAAGTCGGGTCACAAACTTTCGCTGATCCGGTAACGCATGCGCAAGCCAGTTTGCATCAAACCCGATATTGCTTGCGATCCGAACGGGGCCTTCTGCATGTGCGGAAACAGGAAAGCAAAGCAGGCCAAACAACACAACCAGATACTGGCATAGGAAGCCTGAAGAACACTTGCCCTGATGTTTCAATTCGCGCTTCCTGTGTAGCTGTAAAACAGCATTCTGAACTCTTTTCAAGAGATGTCGTCGTAAGAACCGTGCCTTGAATATACGTGCAATAACAAGCTTTGGCTCACCGGCGACTGCCAGAGGTTACGTCAACGCACTAGGTTGGACGAGACCAGTACCGTCCCATCAGGAAACATTGTTCCTTTTTCCCAGTCTGCCTTCAAAGATACGGCTGTCGCTATTGTCATATTCATGGCGCAAACGCGCATCGAAGGCGGCAAGGAATGTACGGGCAGACGGGGTGTCATGACATTGCAAAGTCAGGTCAACTGCATGAACCGGCGGAAATGGCATTTCTTCGATCACGGGATCACCATCAAAAAAACCGTTATGAGCAATCAGCACATCTATTCGGCCGATCTTGATCAAATCAGTTCCCTGTTGGATCGTCCTTAAACCATACCATTCAACCGGCTGAACAATTGGCAAATCAAATCGGGGCAAGGTGGCAAGATATCCAACTGTGATTGTGTCCCGCTTTAGAAGACTTTCGCCACGCCGTCCAAACATCACCATCTCGAAGCGGATCTCATGGTCGGAAAAGACCTTTCCCTCTCTTGGGAAATACGTCGGGCCAACAATACAATCAAGATCGCCGCTTTCGTACAGACTAACCAGGCGGTCATACGGCACCCCATCATTCCACTCAATATTCGGCGCCGATATTAATGCGTCGTAAAATATGAACTGGGAATCGGTAAGGCGGCTTTGCCATTCCGGTGTCGCCAAAGCAACATTCCCGACTTTTATGGGCACAGAAACGCCTGACGACACCGATACACCTGTGGCATTGGCATCACTTAAAACAATCCCCGCGAGCCCTTTGACGCCAAAAACCAGCAACGCCCCAATCAATAATGATCGCAAAAACACCATATCCATGATCCTGACGGCAAACTTGGTGATTATGGGCATGTGGCGCGGGGCACGTTTCACTTCAAGAAGCTGTTGTGCTCAATCACTTGATTGCCCACATGAAAGGAATGTCTGATTTTGTCATTTTTCAACAGACGGTTTCACGTGACAATCACCCATGGTTCGAACGATGATAGGCAAAGGTTTATAAAACGCGTACATATAAATGGCAGGCGCGTCTTCCAACAGCATCAGTCATAAGATGCGATAAACACGAAACGGGACACTGATTACCTGAATGGGAAAGACTTTCGGATCGGAAATTAGGCAGTGACAGCGACAACCAAGATCGCAAACCCACGTGACATTGCACATAACGTCATGATGCTTATTGATGAGCTCAACTTGCAGCCCACGCCGCAGGTTTATCACGTGTTTTATAGCTATCTTACAAATGAAGTCCCGGAACTAAGCCAGCTTATTAAAGTGCTCATCCGCAACACCCAGGAACTTGACGAGGAAACCGTTTTTCGGATTTACCACAAGTATCTGGGAACGCACGCATTGCAGCAGCACATTAATCAGGGCGTAGAAGGCCTCCAGGCCGCCGTCGAGCGTGTAGAAGAAGCCGTTCATACGGTCATGCGCGACACAGAACAGTTTTGTAACGAGTTGGATACCGCATCCCATCGGCTGCTTGCTGAAGACATCACTGTCGAGGATGCCCGCACTGTCAGCCGCAGCCTTTCTGACACAACAAGCAAGGCGCGCGGGTGTTTTGGCTCCTTCAATGGCAATATTGAAGAATACCACAATGAAGTCCGCCGTGTTCGCACCGAGCTTGAGATGGTGCGCCGTGATGCCATGACCGATACGCTCACGGGAATTGCCAACCGCAAGAACTTTGACACGTCCTTGCGTGATGCGGTGACAACAACCATGGAATCCGGGGCACCATTGTCCTTGCTGATGATCGATATCGATCACTTCAAAGACTTTAACGACAATTTCGGACACCGTGCCGGAGATGGCGTTCTCAAGGCGGTCGCACGCGTCTTGGTACGCTCGACCAAAGGTGCCGATACGGTTGCCCGATATGGCGGCGAGGAATTCGCAGTCATATTGCCAGACACATCCAAGGAAAACGCCGCAAAACTGGCGAACAAGTTACGGGATAATGTGTCAAACCAACGCATTATAAATAAAAAAACTGGCAAGGATTTCGGTAAGTTAACCGTTTCTATTGGCTTGACGTCCTACCAGCTAGGGGAGAATATACTTGAGTTTGTTGACCGTGCTGACAATGCGCTCTATCAGGCAAAACAGGAAGGAAGAAATACCTGTATTTTGCACTGATCTGCAAACGCGCAAAACGGCGACAATCAAGTCAACAAGCGCCTAAATCTCTGACAAAAGAGATCGCTACAACAATAGTTACAATTAGAAAAAGACATCGAGCTAACACAGGTGTCCTGACGGGCCATAATCTACAGGTTTGAACCTCTTACAATCACACCTGGGATGTACAACATAATAAGTACAAAGGCTTTGCAGGGCGGAGCAACCATATGAAGACACCCAAAACCGAACGCAAGATCGAGCTTGAACACAAGATTTTCAAAACGTTCGAAGAATGTCATTTTCAGAAGTCTGATATTTCAGACGAAGCTCTTTTTGTCCTTAAAATGGCAGAAGGTTCTGTTGTGTCTTTGCCACTTCTCGCCATTTGTCGCGAATTCGACATTGATCCTGAATCCAAGGATGGCGACCTTATCAGCCTGATCGACAAGTCACTTAACTTCATCAATATCCTGCGTCCCGGGGATAATCTTCCGCTTGAAATCCTGACCGGTGAAGCATCATGGGAAGTCGATGAAGCCCATCAGGCGATTGCCTATAACCGTATAACCATGCAGTTGGTGACCTGGATGTCTGGGAGTGAAGAACTCATCACCGACCCGGACGAACTGATGCAGATCGCCGAAGACCCGAACACCAAGAAAAAGATCAACCAAGCCTTTGACGAGGTGGCCGAAAAACTTGGTATCGGCAAAGGAAACCGCGAGGAAGTCGTCAGTCTTGTTCATCAGGTTGCGGATGAACTGTCCTATATTGAGACGCTTCGCGTGCGGTATCGCAAAATCTTGATGGTTGACCGTAAACTGCAGGAACTGCGCCGGATTTACGCCCATGAAAAGGGCATTCTTGAAACCGTCACGCAATCCATCCGACTGCTTGATGACGCCAAGAAAAAATTCGAGACAACCTTTGAAGAAGTTGACGCCAATACAGGCGAGATCATGTCTGTTTTGCGTAACTTCACATCACAGCGCCAATATATTCGCGCCAAACGTGATGACCTGTATAAGCGCCTGCGTGCTTGGCAACCGCTGATCATTCAGTGGGAAGAACTTGAACTTGAACGCGGCCCGCTTGCCGTGCGGCTGGTCAAGGACACTTATCAGTTCCTTGCCCCACGGTTTATGAAGGTCAAGCAATGGCTGCTGATGACCAAGATGCAAGATGGCATTGCATCGGGTCAGAACTTCAAGAATGAAGATGATCGTATGGGTGCGCTCAAAGGCAAAATGATGCAGTGGTAAAATACTGACCTGCCCTCCAAAATAACAAAGGCGCGGAACATAAACCGCGCCTTTTGTATATTTTGCTTGCCGATAGACCCGTTATCAATCGATCCCTAGTCCGGGCGCAGGGTAATTTTCAATGCAACATGTCCGTCAATCACGGTAATTGATTTTGCAGCATGTGCGGGAACAGGCACCCTTCGGTCAATACAATAAGCAATCATCGCAGCCGCCAATTGCGCACCGGATGTTGGAACAACCGTCCTTTCCCCTGCGTCAGAGGTAATCACCATCCGTGCGACGACTTCCGGGGTTCGCTCGATTTCAAAACTGCTGATTTGGCCAGGCGGCATCGCCTTGCCGGTACGCTGCCCATGGGCAATAAGCGCCTTGATCAGTTCGCCATCTTCAAAAACAATGCAGCGCAGTTCACGCATCACTGATCATCCTGCAATAATTATTTTATGACATATAGTTACGACGGACCGACAAAACAAACATTAACACACCAAAAAATAACAACTTATTGGCGCTTCAACGCTGGAAACGAGAACTGAACAATAGACGATTAGCTGGTCGCCAACCACACACCAACGCCGATCATCAACGTACCGGCAACCCGGTTCAAGACGCGGACATTGCCGCTTTTTTCAAGGAACTTGCGCAAAGACCGACCGCCCGTCGCATAGAGCGTCATACAAATCAGTTCCGTGACCAGAATGATCGCAACCAGAACGGAAAGCTGCGGCGCAATTGCATGTTCCAGACTGATGAATGGCGGCAAAAGCGAAACCATGAAAGCCCAGCCCTTCGGGTTGGAAATGGCAGTTACAAAACCCTGCGTCATCAATCCGAACGCGGTTGCCGTCTTGGCCCCTTCCACTTCGGATGAAATTGCCATCCGCCCGCGTGAACGCCAAAGCTGAATGCCAAGCCATGCCAGATAGGCACCACCGACATATTTAAAAACGGCAAATACGTCAGGGTACTGCAACATCACAGCAGCAACACCAAGCGCCGATGCCACAACCACAATCCCGACACCGACAAGTTCGCCCACCATCATCCAAAGTGTGCGTTTAAGACCAATTGTCATGCCAAGGGTCAGTGCCAATGTCATGCACATGCCCGGCGTGATCGAGACGAAAAAGGCCGTCGGGATGAAAGCCCCGATCAATGATAAACTGATCATGGAATATTCCTGTGACTTCGGGTGGCGCGCATTCCTGACGGTCATATATGGGGCATGACTTTTGTCGGGGGAAAATCACTACCCGATAACCTAATTTCCGACCAGCATCTTTTTCGGGTCAGGGCCGATTAAATTGGCTGGAATACAGACCTGTTTACGCCAATCACGTCCACGCCCCAAATCCGGAAAATACGTTGAAAATCGTGAGATACCCGGACATCGGCAAAGCCCCTCGCTAAATTCCACCCAAAAAACACACTCAAAAGTACAAAAATTACTTGACCTCGGCGGGCGGTCCAACGAAATTGGGGACGTCGCCAGCTATGACTGGCATGTGAAGCCAATTGATGAAGACCGATGACCGCAGACATTTGCAACATTGATGCATATGCCGATTGCACTGAAGCAAAAGCTTCGGGCGCATTTGCGCTGTCTGCCCTAAACCTGCTTCTCGGTCTCCTTGGTCTCGCAGCCTTAGGCTCGCTACGACTTACTCGCCCCTGAGCGAAAAAGCCGGTTCGGATCACAAAGACAATATGTCGATCCACTTACCGCAGCTCAGGGGAAAAAGTCGCGCCAGACGGCCCGCACTCCTTCCAGACAGAAATTATATACCGGGCAATGCCCGTTTGATCAGGAAACAAGATAATGGCTAGTGCAAACGACAATCGCGTCATCATTTTTGACACCACCTTGCGTGATGGGGAACAGTCCCCCGGTGCATCGATGACGCTTGACGAAAAGCTGCGCGTGGCGCATGCACTGGCGGAATTGAAGGTCGATGTTATCGAAGCAGGCTTTGCCATCGCATCGAACGGTGACTTCAAGTCCGTCAATGAAATTGCCAAACAGATCTCTGGCCCGACCATCTGTTCGCTGGCCCGTGCGGCCAAGGGCGATATTGAACGTGCTGCCGAGGCATTGGAGCCCGCTGAAAACAAGCGTATCCACACCTTCATTTCAACAAGCCCCCTGCATATGAAATTCAAATTGCAGATGGAACCGGAACGCGTTCTGGAGAAGGTGATTGAAAGTGTCACGCTGGCACGTAAATTCACCGATGATGTCGAATGGTCGGCAGAAGACGGATCACGTACCGAACATGACTTCCTGTGCCGCTGCGTTGAAGCTGCGATCAAGGCCGGTGCGACGACAATCAACATCCCGGATACGGTTGGCTACACCACACCGACCGAATATGCCGATCTGATGACCATGCTGTTTAACCGCGTGCCAAACATCGACAAGGCGATCCTGTCCGTTCACTGCCACAATGATCTGGGGATGGCGGTTGCCAACTCGATCTCTGCGGTGAATGCCGGTGCCCGTCAGATCGAATGTACGATCAATGGTCTGGGCGAACGTGCCGGTAATGCCGCCCTCGAAGAAATCGTCATGGCGATCAACACCCGTAACGATGCCTTCCCGTTCACCACGGGCATTGACAGCACCAAGATCATGAACGCATCGCGTCTGGTGTCGGCCGTTTCCGGCTTTGTCGTTCAACCCAACAAGGCAATTGTTGGCGCGAACGCCTTCGCCCATGAAAGCGGCATCCATCAGGATGGCTTCCTGAAGAATTCCGAAACCTATGAAATCATGAAACCGGAATCCATAGGCCTGAACAAATCAAGCTTGGTCATGGGCAAACATTCCGGTCGCCATGCTTTCCGCGAAAAGCTTAAAGAACTGGGCTTTGCCGACTTGGGCGACAACACCATTGAAGATGCCTTTGCCCGCTTCAAGGATTTGGCCGACAAGAAGAAAGAAGTCTATGACGATGACATTGTCGCACTGGTCGATGATGGCATGCGCGACAACGAACATATCAAGTTTGTTGGCCTGACGGTTACCTGTGGCTCAAAAGGCCCACAGACTGCCGAACTGGAACTCAGCGTTGACGGTGAAGTCCGTTCAGCCAAAACCACCGGTGATGGCCCGATTGACGCGACCTTTAACGCGATCAAGGAAATCTACCCGCATGACTGGCGCCTGAAACTTTATCAGGTCCATGCCGTGACCGAGGGTACTGACGCCCAAGGGACCGTCACCGTCAAACTCGACGGCGAAGACCGCACCGTGGTTGGCAATGCATCTGACACCGACACGGTTGTCGCATCCTGCATGGCCTATGTCACTGCGGTGAACAAACTGATCGAAAAAAGCAAGAAAACCGCGCCGGACGCCATGGCATCCTGAGTAACTTTCTTGCCTGTAATTCTTTTGAAAGGGTGGCGGTTTCGCCACCCTTTTTTATGTGCATTTGTCATCAGCCCAAAAAACCATTCCACACCATGCTGTGAATATTCAAATACCCTTCCCTGTGCTACATTCAAGCACGCGAAAGGGATTTACACATGTTCAAACGTGATGCCTTTGTATCCAACCATCTGGGTCAGATAACGGCTGGTGTGTTGCTGTGCGCAGCTGCAATCGGCTTGAACCCCGTTGACAGCCTCCCCGCGCCGGCCGTTGACGGGCAATCGGTAACCGTCCCAGCCCAGCCCTACCCCAAAAGCGCGCTCCGTCAGCGCCTCGCATCACAAGGCAAGACGGTTCCAGACGTCGATAACAGCCTGCAAGCAGACATTCCCGCGCAGTATTACCCCCCAACATCGACGGCACTGGCATCTGATACCGGGCATGCCGCAATCGTTGCCCTGCCCGACTGTAATGATCGTTTTCCTGATAGCTGGATCAAAAAACTGCAAAATGACGGGATTGGTGTCCTGCTGATTTCACCAAATCAGGCACACCCGTCACAGGCCTATTGCACCGAAGGATCCCTTGAAGCTCCCAAACACGGCCTGACCTATTGGGCCTTTGATGCCCTAAGCGCCCTTCAATATTTGACCACGCAAGACGAAATTGATCCAAACCGCATTGCTGTTTTTGGCTATGGCTATGGTGCAGGGGCCGCACAATTGGCGATTTATCGCCACGGACACGCCAAACATTCGAAAACGCAGTTTAAGGCGTTAATTGGTCTGCGCCCGCAATGTATGTCGGAAATGGACAATTTGGCTCCCAGTCTTCTGATCGGGCTGAAAGATGATCCGTTTAACCCGCCTGCCTGGTGTCATTGGCGACTGGACAGGGACCTTTCACCTGACCTTGCTCCCAACCGGGAACCCGTCCGTTTTGAAGTGTTCGAAAGTGGCGAAACAATTGAAAAACAAGCGACTCGCAAGCTCCTTTCAATAGAAAGCAGTCCCGCAATAGTCGCCATGGTGACGAATTTCCTTTTGGAAAGCCATGTAACAGAAAAAAATACGCAAAATTGAATTAAACCGCCAAGACCATATTCCTGATCATGTTTTTGCCGCCTTATTTCAGGAAAATGACGCGCCTTAATTATTCCTCAATCCCCTGCGCAGATTATTCGTGCATCGGCTTAATCCTTAGGCTATCAAAGCCGGTACATTCGTATTCAAGATTTTACTATTAACCGGGGCATAGGGCAGGAATGTTTTCCAAGCTTCTTGGGGTTTTATCCTCCGACATGGCGGTGGATTTGGGTACCGCCAACACACTGGTTTACGTCAAAGGGCGTGGCATCGTCCTTAACGAACCATCCGTGGTGGCCATCACCGACGAAAAAGGCAAGAAACAGGTACTTGCAGTTGGTGAAGAGGCCAAACAAATGCTCGGTCGTACCCCGGGGTACATTCAGGCGATCCGCCCGTTACGTGACGGTGTAATTGCGGAATTCCACATCGCCGAGGAAATGATCAAGCACTTCATTCGTAAAGTTCACAATCGCCGCAACTTCGCAAGTCCGGAAGTCATCATTTGTGTGCCTTCAGGGTCGACCGCTGTTGAGCGCCGCGCCATTCAGGAAAGTGCCGAGAGTGCTGGCGCACGCAAAGTCTGGCTGATTGATGAACCAATGGCTGCTGCAATCGGTGCCGGTCTTCCGGTAACCGAGCCGACCGGCTCTATGGTTGTTGATATCGGTGGTGGCACCACCGAGGTTGCCGTTCTGTCGCTTGGCGGTATCGTGTATGCACGGTCCGTTCGCGTTGGCGGCGACAAAATGGATGAAGCGATCATTGCTTACATCCGTCGCACCCATAACCTTCTGGTTGGTGAAAGCACGGCTGAACGCATCAAGAAAGAAATCGGATCGGCTTGCGCCCCTGATGATGGAGATGGGGCAACCGTCGAAATCCGTGGTCGTGACCTGATGAATGGCGTTCCAAAGGAACTGCTGATTTCTGAACGTCAGATCGCGGAAAGTCTTGCAGAACCAGTATCGGCGATTATCGAGGCGGTGAAAGTCGCACTTGAACAAACCCCGCCGGAACTTGCTGCTGACATCGTTGATAAGGGTATTGTCCTTACCGGTGGCGGCGCATTGCTTGGCAATCTTGATTATGTTCTGCGCCACGCGACCGGCCTTCCGGTTTCGATTGCAGACGATCCTCTTTCCTGTGTTGCACTGGGTACCGGTCGCGCACTGGAAGAGAAAAAGATGCTGCGTAACGTTCTGCACACAGCTTATTAAGAAAATCAGACTTAAAATATCATCACCGGGTCGTATCCACTCTGGACGCGACTCGGTGATTTCGTTATGGTTGAATATCCCCATCGGGATATAAGACAACCTTCTGGGAAATAGCGGGGAACACATTGGCACAGCATGGCGGTCCGCAGCAGCGAATATTTTCGCCGTTACGCACGGCGGTTCACCGTTTCGCTTTTATACTGCTGATTTGCTCGGCCTTCGGACTGATGTTGCTGGGCAAAGCGGATACAGTTTTAATCGAACGCATCCGCGCTGCATCTGCTGATCTTGTTTCCCCGGTTATGAACATCGTTTCCCGTCCGGCTGCCAGCATCAATGAAATCACCGACCAAGTTTACAACCTCGCACATCTGTATGAGGAAAATGAACGCCTGCGTCGGGAAAACCACCAATTGCTGGCATGGCAGCAAGCCGCCCGCAATTTGTCGCATGAAAATGCCCGTCTGCGTGACCTTGCCCGTTACACCGCCCCCCCCGTTCTGCATCTTGTGACGTCACGTGTTATTGCCGATATGGGCGGGGCCTATGCCCATAGTGTGATGATTTCCGCTGGTTCGCGTGATGGCGTGTCCAAAGGACAAGCAGTAATTTCCGATGAGGGCCTTGTTGGACGCGTTGCCGAAGCCGGTTATCAGGCATCCCGGGTTCTGTTGATCACGGACATCAATTCACGCGTGCCGGTCATTGTTGAAAATTCCCGTGATCGTGCGTTTCTGTCCGGTGACAATACCAACCGCCCGCTTTTGACATTCCTGACCGCCGATGCCGCCGTCGCGCCGGGTGACCGCATTTTGACATCCGGCCATGGCGGCGCATTCCCGCCGGGCATTCCCATTGGCGTGGTGTCATCGGTTTCGGAAAATTCGGTGCGCGTCGCACCATTGTTCCGCCGTCATCAGCTTGAATATCTGCGTGTTGCCGATTACGGCCTGCAAGGTATTCTAAGCGATCAGCGCATCCGCGAAAGTCAGGCACCGGTCAATACAAACGACACCCAACTTGCGCCAGATATTCCAACCGGCGTTGGTGTTGTCCCATCCGCGCCAGCAGATGTGGATACGCACGCGAAACCGCAAATGCCGGTAGGGGAACTTCCGTGAAACCCGGCGTCTGGCATCGAATGGACGTTATCGCACGTGGTTTACTTCCGGCATTCAGCGTCTTTATCCTTCTTCTGATCAATTTGCTGCCGGTCAGTATCCCGCTTCTATCGACCGCCTCACCGGCCCTTTCGCTGATGGCGGTGTTTTACTGGTCTGTGAACCGTCCGGACCTTTTGACAGCGGTTACCGCCTTCTTCCTTGGCCTGTTGCAGGATCTTTTGATGGGGTTGCCGCTTGGTGTGAGTTCGCTGGTCTTGTTGCTGGTTCAAACCGGATCGGCCAGTCAGGGGCGTTTTTTCCATAACAAGCCGTTCGTCGTCATGTGGTGGGGATTTGCCTTGGTCGCGATACCGGCCCTGTTGGTTCAATGGTTGCTGAGTTCAGCCCTGATTGGGGCGTTTTTGCCGATCAAGGCAACCTTGGTCAGCTATATACTGACCGCCGTTTTATTTCCCATTGTCGCCTGGGCCTTGGCACGCGCGCAAAACAGCCTTCTGCGCTATGTATAAGTCGGCTCACCACCCCGAAAATCATTGCAAAATTGATGTTTTGGCAACAGCTATCGGCTATGCTTGAACAAGATGGTTTCCAAGTCCAATCAAGAAAGATAAAACGGGCCGAAATCAGCGAAATTTAACCGCATCGGTTAAAGAGACAAGACAGGTATTCTCCGCCCATGTGGCATCGTGATTCAGACAGGTTCAGAATGTTCACCCGACGCGCCCTGATACTGGGCGCAGGTCAGGGTGTTTTACTGACCGGTTTGGCCGCACGGATGTATTATCTGCAGGTGCTTGAAAGCGACCGCTATCGCACTCTTGCCGATGAAAACCGGATTTCTCACCGGTTGCTGCCACCACCGCGCGGATTGGTAACAGATCGTTTTGGCGCACCTTTGGCGGTAAACCGGCAGAACTATCACATCATGATTGTGCGCGAACAGACACCCGATGTCCGTCGCACACTCGAAATTCTTGATCAGATCATTGAACTTGGCCCCGATACAATCGAGCGTGTCGAGCGCGATGTTGAACGCAGACGATCCTTCGTTCCTGTCACTGTGCGCGACAATCTGACATGGGATGAAGTTGCCCGTGTTGGCGTAAACGCCCCTGACCTTCCCGGTCTGATCATTGATGCAGGACGGTCGCGTGACTATCCCGAAGGCCCGCATCTTGCCCATACGCTGGGATATGTTGCGGCTGTCTCGGAAAAGGAACTGACGGGCGACCCGCTACTTGAGCTGCCGGGATTTACCATTGGCAAAAGCGGTGTTGAAAAAGTCTATGACCTTGCGCTGCGCGGATCGGCGGGGACAAGTCAGGTCGAAGTAAACGCCCTAGGCCGGGTTATTCGCGAACTTGAACGTGAAGAAGGCGAAAGCGGCAATACTGTCGTCATGACGCTTGACCTTGAATTGCAACGGTATGCCAACCAACGCCTTTCCGATCAGGAAAGCGCATCAGCCGTGGTCATGGATATCCATACCGGTGAAGTGTTGGCGCTGGCATCACACCCTGCTTATGACCCGAATGCCTTTACCACCGGCATTTCACACAAATTGTGGAACAGTCTGGTCAACAATCCTTATGCGCCTTTATCAAACAAGGCGGTAAACGGAACCTATGCCCCCGGCTCGACCTTTAAAATGTGTGTCGCCCTTGCCGGGCTTGAGGCCGGGATCATTACCCCGGGGCAACGGTTTTTCTGCAATGGCTATCTTGATCTGGGCACATCGCGCTTCCATTGCTGGAAACGCGGGGGGCATGGCTGGATGAACATGCATGACTCACTCAAACATTCCTGCGATGTCTATTACTATGAAATATCGCAAAAAATTGGCATCGATCGGATTGCTGCCATGGCCAACAAGCTTGGTCTTGGTGCAGATACCGGAATTGACCTTCCCAATGAACGCAGCGGCCTGATCCCGACCAAGGACTGGAAGGAAATCCAGCTTGGCAAACGTTGGCAAGGTGGCGAAACCCTGATCGCATCGATTGGTCAGGGCTATGTTTTGACAACCCCGCTTCAGCTTTGCACCATGACAGCACGTCTTGCATCGGGCAAAGCTGTGCGCCCGCATTTGACACGTGATCATGTCACCCCCGAAGGTGTCACCACGCGTGAGGCTGAAGAATTCCCCGAACTTCAAGTCAGCCGGGCAAGCCTTGCACGCATTCGCGATGCCATGAATGGTGTGACCAACGAATTGCGTGGCACCGGCCATGGATCACGTATTTCGGCCAAAGGCATGGAAATGGCGGGCAAGAGTGGCACCAGTCAGGTGCGCCGCATTACCATGCGTGAACGCCAAACGACCGGGGTTCTCGACAATGACGATTTGCCGTGGAAATACCGCGATCATGCATTGTTTGTTGCTTTTGCCCCGGTTGAGAACCCGCGCTATGCCTGCTCGGTCGTGGTTGATCATGGTGGTGGCGGGTCAAGCGTTGCCGGCCCGATTGTCCGTGACCTGCTGCTAAAGGCCCAGGAACTGCAATCTGCCCGTCAGGGTATTTCCGCAGCCAACCAGCCCAACAGCGCGCAACGACGTTCGGAAGCAGCCCAAAACAATGAAGACGAGGGCTGATCAATGGCGATGAGCAAATACCGCATTGGCGAAGATCCGGATTACGTTCCGATTGGCCGCCGTTTATTGTTGTTAAACTGGACTTTGGTCCTGTTGATCGCTGCCCTGTCGGGTATCGGCTTTGCGATGCTTTATTCGGCTGCCAATGGATCGTTTGAACCATGGGCAGAACGCCAAATGATGCGGTTTGGTGTTGGGGCCGCCTTGATGATTATCATTGCCGTGACCGATATACGGGTCTGGCTAAAGCTTGCCTATTTTTCCTATTTCGTCGCACTGGTCTTGCTTGTCGGGGTTGAGATCAAAGGCGATATCGGCATGGGCGCACAACGCTGGATCAACCTTGGTTTCTTCCAGCTTCAGCCATCTGAACTGATGAAAATCTCGCTGGTATTGGCACTGGCGCGCTATTTCCACGGATTGACGGTGGAAGATACCGGGCGCATCCCGCTTTTGATCCCGCCGCTTTTGATGGTGCTGGCACCTGCTGCACTCGTTCTGCGCCAACCTGATCTTGGTACTGCCTTGTTGCTGATAGCCGGTGGTGGCGTGATTTTCTGGCTTTCCGGGGTACGGGTATGGAAATTCGCCCTTATCCTTGGCAGTGCCATGGCAGCCATTCCGATTGGCTGGCAGTTCCTGCGCGATTATCAAAAGAACCGTGTTCTGACATTCCTTAACCCGGAAAACGACCCGCTTGGTGCTGGCTATCATATCACCCAGTCGAAAATCGCATTGGGGTCCGGGGGACTGTTTGGTAAAGGCTTCATGCTTGGTTCGCAAAGCCATCTGAACTTCCTGCCTGAAAAGCAAACCGACTTTATCTTTACCATGCTTGGCGAGGAGTTCGGTCTGGTTGGTGGCCTGGCCCTGCTGTCGCTTTATGCGTTGGTGATCGCCTATGGCTATATTATCGCGCTGAGATGCCGCAATCAGTTCGGCCGTCTGGTCGCGATTGGCGTGACCTCGACCTTCTTCCTGTATGTGTTTATCAATATTGCAATGGTGATGGGTCTGATCCCGGTGGTTGGCGTGCCATTGCCACTGGTGTCATATGGCGGAACGGTCATGATGACCATTCTGGTCAGCTTCGGCCTATTGATGAGCGTCTCAATCCACCGCGATATCCGAATTTCCCGTCAGGGTAATGACGACGGTCGGAACTGATAGCAGCTACGCCTCAGACGCAGCAGCATTTGCATGTTCCATCAGTTCTTGGAAGTCGGCAACTTCACAGCGATTACGCCCGCTTTCCTTGGCAAGGTATAGCGCACTGTCCGCCATCGAATAAAGCGTGGCCGAGATTTCCGAAATCTCCCGGTTTTTCAGGGCATCGAACTGACGGATCACGTCATCGCTAAAACCCGTCATTCCGGATTTTGATGGCAAGCCGGACACACCAAAGCTTGAGGTGAATGAAAGAGTGTTGCCGCCAAACTCAACGCGGGTTTCTTCAAAGGCAACACGCAGGCGTTCCGCAAGCTTCATTGCCCCTTCAAGTTCTTCACCGGGCAGCAAAACAGCAAATTCTTCTCCGCCTAACCTTGCTGGCACATCAATCGTGCGCAAGGTTCCTTTCATCGTTTTGCCCAGTTCAACAAGCACAGCGTCGCCTGCTTGATGGCCATATGTATCGTTAAAGGACTTGAACCGGTCAATATCGAGAAGAATGATTGAAACGGGTGTATCCCGGCGACACCAGATCGAAATCGCTTCTTCCTGACGGCCAAGATATGCCCGCCGGTTTGGCAGTTCCGTAAGCGGGTCTGTCGATGCCAGAACTTCAAGCTTTTGCATCGCTTCGTTCAATTCTTTGGTGCGCTGTTCGACACGCGCTTCCAGATTAATGTTCGCATTTTGCAGTTCATCGCGTGCTTTGCGCAATTGTCCCACTTGTCCACGGATCATCCCGAACAAGCCAACCGTCACAGACCCCAACAACTGCACTTCATCGTCATAACGATGATGGGGTGGCATTTCCAACGGCCTTTTGTCATCTGTCGGGTCTGACTTTACCAGATAAGCACCAAGGCGCACCAATGGCCGCGAAAAGACAAAATAGCTCATCCCTGCAAAGACAGCGGCCATCAGCACAGCCAAAACCATTGTGGTCATGAATGACCATGACAATCGGCTCATATATGCGGAAACAAAGACTTGCGGGTTCAGGTCTACGACCATTTCGCCGATGGTTGTTGCGGGTTTCTTATTCGGGTCGCGGACCGGAACAACGATGGTTTGCAGCCCACCAAACATTTTTTCGGCCCATCGCGATGTCGGTATTTCACCTGCAGGGCGTTTTATTTCGAAAAAGATGCCATCTTCTGCATTCAATAGGGCAACACGGGCAATAGAACGATTGTTCATCATACCACGCGCCATTACTTCGGCCAATTCGAGGTCGCGGTTTGTAAGGATCTGGGTCGCAACAGCAACGCTGGAGGATGTCGAACGTTGGGTTCCCTGATGATATACATCTTCAAGCCATTCGTAGTCCTGAAGCCCCCGAACACCAACGATAATAAACCCAAGGATAGCGGCAAGAAACAATGAATATTTGAGCTGACGTGCGGCAATGGTACTTCCCAGCTTCAAGCCGGCGAGCACATCATCATGCTTTTGATCCGACTGCTTCGCCACCGTTTCTCACCTCATCTTCGTCATCTAAATACCGACAAACTTCGCAATGAAGACTATCTGCCGCTCGTGGGATGCAGTCCAAAGTTATACTCGGCTCCCGACGGCGAATTGGCAAGGCTAAACCGGGTAAAATCGATCTTTCGCCAGTCTCGCATCGTCAGGACTTCTTCAAAGTCAGCGATGTTTTTGCGCGTAATCGCCTCCATCTTGAAAGATATCTCTGGATGATCTTTGATCGTTTGGACCCCATTGATATAGTCATGCAACAAGACCATGACCCAGGCCCCGGCAAAGAAATGTCCGCCATGGGTTAGGCTCATTTTTCCGGCAGCGACGTTTTGCAATCCTTCAGAAGACCAGTTCAAACCGCCAACAAATACGTCTTTTCCCGGAACACGTCCTGCGTCTTCAAGAGCCGAAATCGCGCCAAGCGCAATGTCGTCATTCGCCGCCCACACCGCATCAACACATCCCCCACGGCTGATCCAGGCGGATGTTTGACGATATGCCTCGTCAAAAGACCAGTTTGCAACAATCCGACGCTGTTCTTTGAGATTGGGGAACTGACTTAACGCACGATCCAAGCCGTCAAGCCGCTGTAAGGATGCCGGCGTTTTGCGATCACCAGCAATCGACAACAAACACACCTCATCGGGCGACTGGCCGTTGCTGGCCTGTTTGGCAGCATCAATCAACGACTTTGCAATTTCAAAACCGGCACGCTCATTGTCCGGTGTCAGGGTCAATATCCAGTTTTCAATGTCTTTGACGGGACGCCCATAGGCGTTCTTTTGTGCCTCGGTCAAATCATTGAGCAACATGATCACGGGAATGCCACGCGTATTGGCTTCCAGAATGATACGCGTGCCTTGCTGGTGTTCATTCACGGCAATGATGTAATCAGGCAAAGGCTGAAGTGCGAATGCCTGTGTCGCACTTTCAGTCATCATCTTCCAGTCGCGGTCACTGTCAAATACAATAAGCTCATAACCAAACTGATCCGCGGCCGCCTGCATCGTATCGCGCACGTCTTTCCAGAATCCCCGATCACCATAACCCGGATTGATAAAGGCAACCCTGACTGGCTCCTGTGCATTTTCAGCGATGACGGACTGTGCATGAACCGGTGACAGCACCAAGAACCACACACACAACCCCAGCAACCACGCCCCGTAGCTTCGCAACTCGCATTCCCCAAAAGACAGACAGTTCGACGACAAAGGTATTTTACAAAAACCTTATAATCAGCCGGGATAAACAATTGAACCTGAAAGGTCAAATTGTGCGATCATCATTGCAACATGCTTTAGCGTCCAGCCACGCAAAAAGGCCCGCAATCTGGACAATTTCACAATTGTCCAATGACCGTTGACGGATACATCAGCAGGGTGATCTGGATTATTCCTGTAAGGGTTTCACAGGTTGCGTATTTTACGGCGAACCTGACTGAGCACGACTAAGGGCACGCGCCAGTTCTTCATTGGTCATATTCGCACGGTCTTCAATACCGTGCTGCTGGGCCAGATGATAAAGATCATCCCGACGCCATTTGTCGAAAACGGGTTTCCGATGCATGCGAAACGCGGGTTCTTCCCGTTCGATCTCGCCAGAGAGTCTTTTAAAGCTCGCCACTCTTGCCTCCTGTATGGGACGGTCACAAGCGATTGCGGCACAAATTTCTCCCCTGAATGTAAAAGTGCCGTAACATTTCATTTAGGGCCGTTTCCTGGAATTTCTATTCCCCGTCCTGATTTTTTCGTCCTGATTTCGTGTAAGCGACTGGGCAGCAACAAAAAATAAGTCCTTGCCCACCCGATACAATTACATTTTAACGGCAATTTATCGTTGAATTAGTGTTTTCTCTATTTGGTTCAAAATATCTCTGATAGCATCGCTCAAAAGACAACATCAGGGGGCCTCGGATGGCACTACATTTTGACCGCGAAGAATTGGCAACCCGCCGCGCGCGTACCATCAAGAAACTTGAACAGGCCGGGTTAGATGGCCTTTTGATGTTTCGTCAGGAAAGCATGTTTTACCTGACCGGATATGACACTTTTGGCTATGTGTTTTTCCAATGCCTGTATCTAAGCACCGATGGCCGTGTGTCATTGATCACCCGCGCCCCCGATTTGCGCCAGGCACAGCATACTTCTGACATTGAAGATATCCGCATCTGGGTCGATGGCCCGAATGTGAACCCGGCATTTCAACTGCGCGATATGCTGGCTGAATTTGGCTGTTCAGGCAAAAAGCTTGGCGTTGAATATGATGCCTATGGCCTGACCGCGGCCAATGGCAAAAAACTTGAAACCGCGCTGGATGGATTTTGCACGCTGGAAGATGCTTCCGGTCTGGTTTCCGAACTGCGTGTGGTCAAAAGCCCGGCTGAACTTGACTATATCCGCAAGGCTGCCGAACTGGCAGATGATGCGTGGGATGCGGCCCTTAAAACCGTCCATGCCGGTGCGTTTGAAGGTGATATTCTTGCCGCCATGCAAGGTGCGATCTTTGCCGGTGGCGGTGATTACCCCGGTAATGAATTCATCATTGGTGCCGGGCGCGATGCGCTTTTATGTCGCTATTTCTCCGGCCGCAAAAACATCGCCCAGAACGATCAGATTACGCTTGAATGGGCAGGTGCCTATCGTCACTACCATGCTGCTATGATGCGCACGATCCCGGTTGGGAACACCCTGCCCCGCCATGCCGAAATGCATAAGGTGGCAACGGACGCCATGGCCGCCTGCCGCGAGGCGCTTCGTCCGGGAGAACCCATCGGCAAGGTCTTTGATGCCTATGCCCAAACTTGCGACAAAGGTGGCATGTTCGCCCATCGTTTGAATGCGTGTGGCTATTCTATGGGGACGACTTTTGCCCCGAACTGGATGGATTGGCCGATGTTTTACCATGACAACCCGGTTATTGCCGAACCGGGCATGGTGTTCTTCCTGCACATGATCCTGATGGATAGCGAAAATGGCGTTGCCATGTGTCCCGGTCATTCGGTGATCGTCACCGCAAATGGCAATGAATGCGTTTCACGCCACAGCCTTGATCTGATCACACGTTAAAACCCATTCAGGTAATAAGAACCAAGAACGGGCTGCCATCGCTGGTCAGCCCGTTCTTGGTATATTACGCGCGACCTGATGACCAAGGCGCCCCAGCAGACCGCGCCCTAACGCAACGCTGCTTGCATCGCGGCCACAGTGTCCTCGGCCAATTTATCAAGTGCCGTTATCCGTTCGAGCAATTCCTTACCAAAACTGCCGTCATATGTTTCAAGCTTGCGTGCTTCTGCTGCAAGTTTCTGCCCCGCCATATTTGCGGCCATCCCTTTAATGGTGTGGGCAGCCCGACGCAGCACGTCGCTGTCACCATTGTTTGCAGCTTCAATCAACCTCTCGCGTTCCTCCTGATAGGAAGCAGGAAGCAAGCCAACCAGCATCGCAAGCTGTTCCTTACCAAGGGCAGCACACACCTCGTCAAACCGACCTTGATCAATCAAATCCATCTTCATCTCTTTCGTCGCAGATGCGTTTTCAATATCGTGGGTCTCTGCAACTTCCTCAACCAAAACAGCTTTATTCAGCACAGCTATATCATCGCCCTGCACCTGATCACTGTGATCATGATCCCGATCAGCAACAACATTGAAGTGCTGTGTAGGCGCTTCCAATGGCTTGGCACTTATGGTTGGCTGTGCCGCACTTTCATCTTCGTCATTTTGGTGTGTGCCACGCACCCGATCGCGTAAGAACCGCAACAGCGTACTATAAAGCTTTCGTTCTTCGACCGGCTTGGTCAAAACCTCGTCCATGCCGGCTGCCAAAAAATCGCGATGGCGTGCCGAAGAAGCCTCCGCCGTCAGACACACAATCGGAATACGTAAACCACCATTAAATCGTTCAATTTCACGAATGTGGCGGGTTGCCCCTTCGCCATCAAGAACAGGCATATGGGCATCCATCAAAATAAGATCAAAGGCCCCATCGCGGAAGGCGTGAACGCCTTCACGCCCATTGGCGACCAATGTGACGTCGATGCCATGGCGCTTAAGCATCCCGCCGACAACGTTGGCATTGATCTCGTTATCTTCCACGACAAGGACCCTTGCGCCGGCAAGAACAGTGTCCCCACTATCCAAGGGTTCTTCAGCAGTGCTTACAAGATGTCTTTCGGTGTGTTCAAACTTGAATGGCAGCCAGACATCAAATCGTGTCCCTTGATGTTCGACACTGCTGACCATCATCTTGCCGCCCATCAGTTCCGTCAAACTAAACGCAATCGAAAGCCCCAACCCGGTACCGCCATATTCACGCATTGTCGAATTATCCGCCTGCGTGAAAGGCGCAAAAATAAGCTTTTGCCGTTCGTCGGAAATACCGATCCCCGTATCAATAACAGCAAAATGAAACAGCATTTCGCCGTCGCGCAAGGCGCGCACATCTTCAAGTGACGATAGCCTTTCTTCGACCTTCGCAACTTCAAGCCTGACGGATCCCTTTTTGGTGAACTTCACCGCATTTGACATCAGGTTCCATAAGATCTGACGCAGACGAACCTCATCCCCCGTCAACATAAGATCATTAAAAACCCCGTCATCAACGACGACATCAAGGTTCTTTTCTTTGGCGACAGCGCCAACAAACTGTTTCAGATCATACATGATGTCTGATGGGTAAAACTGACGGTTCTCAAGCTCAACCCGGCCAGCTTCGATTTTGCTCATATCAAGAATATCGTTCAGCAAAGCCATCAGGGTCCGGCCCGACGACAAGATGCCATTGACCCGTTCCAGCTGCATTTTTGTAAGCTCACTTTCGCGCAACAACTGCGCAAGCCCCAAAACACCGTTCAAAGGCGTTCTGATTTCGTGGCTCATGGTTGCCAGAAATTCGCTTTTTGCCGAACTTGCCTGATAGGACCGCAGAAAATGGCTGCGCAGCGACAGCAGCATGTAACAAAGGGTCATGCTGTAAGTCAGCATTCTTGACGGAATGATGAATCGTGCGGCCAGTTCCGCGCCATTTGGTGCAAGATAAAACAAAGCCAGATGATTAAACGCACCAATCATCATACAAATGCACAATAAAGCTTCCATCGCCGAACGCCGGACAAAACAACGCACCAAATATCCTGCCGCCCCGATAAAGGCCATCAGCAGGGTCGGTGTCAGGATCAAGGTGGAAATGTCCTGAAAGGCGTGGCTCAGTCCAAATTCAACATTCGGCAAGAACGTGATCGGTGCCACCATCGATAAAGAGGCGACAACAAAAATCACAAATGCCGCAATAATCACCTGTTCCTGAACGAATATCTGATCATCCTTGTTGGCGTAATGCCAACTTAAGGCAAATGCCATGGCCGCGAGAAACCGGGTCACCAGAACCAAAAGACCGGTAAAAGTCCCAAGGGCCTGTTCGCTGCCCAGAATATCATTGGCGCCAAATAACCGTGGCAACCCGACAAGATCGCCCAACAGCAAAAGCCCCATCATGATCACGAGGCAAACATATTGGGCACGGCGCGTCAGCTCATAGACCATCCAGCCAATGGCGATGGTTAACAGCGCGATGATTTCGACCGAGGCAATGACTGAGAAGGTGATTTTGCCAACAATTTCGTCGGGCAAAGAAGAATAGAAAATGAAAACAGGCGTAATTGTCAGGAAAGTGATCAGAGTAAACCCTGCATAGGCCAATAATCGGACCATATATCCGCCTTCCCCCGACACCCGCCGGGGTTTTAACCGCCCCGACTGACTGAATAATTCTCCAGAACTGCCTTCGCCCAGTTTACAGTATCGGCATCGATGGACTGCATATGCTGGTATTTCTCGAACTGGCTCGCGATCAAGCCCAATCGATCCATAAATTCCGGTGCTTTTTCCAAATCCAGAAGTTGATCCGCCAGCGGATCAAAAACTGCGTTCTGGAATTCAAGTGACAAACTTATCCGTGGTTCCGACGCATGTTTACTTGCACGCCCGCCCCAATGGTATAAATCCTGTCGCCACCCCATCACCGTCCCCGGCCCGGCTGGTAGCGCCCTTACATCCTGCAAAAAAACATCTTCTGGTTTAGTAACCGCTAAATCATAACACTTTTCGAAAGAACGCGGCAACACGTACATGCACCCGTTATCTGGGCTCGCCTTGCTCAGCGGGACCCAGAGAGACAGACTGATCAGCATGTCGTCACCAACAACACTTTCACCCTGATAATCCCGATGTGGTGGCCAGCCACGGCCGTCCTGACCGGGATCGACATGCCATGCCCAGAAATGCGGAAGAAGCGCAACACGCTCACCAAGGAAATGGCTCAGCAACGGCTTCAAACGCCGAAAAACTTGCCATGCCTCGTCATATAAATAGATCAGGGCAGGCGACATTCCATTGGAAACAAGGGTCTCAATTCCCTGGCGCAGCTTTGCCAACTCATCTCTTGGCAAAATATCTTCGATCAGAAAATACCCCTCCTCCCAAAACCGGTCTGACAATTCGCCACCCACAAAACCGCCATCGCCTGCGCCGATTTCGTCAACAGCCACAACCGGATCAATCCCGGTGGAAATCGTCAATTGGGGATTAAGCTGTTGCCATATCTCGGGCCGGGTGGCGTTTTTCGGTGTGATCATCGGTGAATGTCCGGTATTGAAAGTGGCCGGACGATACGCAGTGTACACTTTGATGGCAAGTCCCCTTCGATATCTCGCTACACTGCGCGGCACGATGTATGACACAATGCACGACACATACTGAGCTTGGCAGCAATCATGGCAGACAACACCGTTACGCCACTCAAAGTGGCTACAATCAATCACGGCGGCGCAATTGATGCCGCGGCAGAAAAATACGGAATTCCGCCCGCCGAATGGCTTGATCTGTCGACCGGGATTAATCCGCAAGGCTATCCCGTACCCAAAATCGACTTTGCCCATTGGCAACGATTGCCTCTGGCATCAGAACTCGATGGATTAAAACGCGCTGCTGCTCACTATTACGCGCTGCCGGGCCCAGATTATGTTGTCTGCACACCGGGCACCCAGTCTCTTATTCAAACCATTCCATTCTGGCTCAAAGATCAGACTGCAATCAGCAAGGTCCACATCATGGGGCCAACCTACGGTGAACATGCCCGATGCTGGCAACGTGCAGGACATGATTGCGCCATTGATGAAACCACGCCCGATAAACGTCTTGCCCGTGCGACTGAAATTCTGACATCGGCAAAAAGTGGCAACGTCGTCATTCTGGTCAATCCCAACAACCCTGACGGCGCGATGTTTCCACCGACTGACATTGCGGATCTGTCCCGACTTGCCCAACAACGCGATTGTTGGTTGATCCTCGACGAGGCATTTATGGATTGCCAACCCGATTTATCGGTTTGCCCGATGATAGAAGACCTGCCCAGAACGATTGTATTACGTTCGTTTGGTAAGTTCTTTGGGTTGGCGGGTGCACGTCTTGGATGTGCGGTTATGGCCATTGATCTCGCGCGTGATCTTGCCGAACGTGTTGGTCCTTGGGCTATTCCCGGCCCAACGATCGCGATTGGGACACAGGCCTTTTCTGATCGCATTTGGCAGGAAGAAACCCGTATTCGTCTTACAACGGATAGCCTGCGTCTTGATAACTTGATTGCCGATAAAACAGCCCTCGCGCTGTTTGGCGGAACGGATCTGTTTCGCTATTACCATGGGACTGATTGCCAGAAACTGGCGGAATATCTTGCCCAGTGCGGTATTCTGGTTCGATTGTTTGATCATGACCGGGAGAAAGTTCGTTTTGGCTTTCCCGGCACACAGCAAGACTGGCAAAATCTTGAAGTCGCCCTGACAGATTGGGCAGATATTCAATCAAATTAAGCGTGATTGGGTTATGCCCTCAAACGCCGTCGTCTTCCCAGGACTGTTTCTTGCGATAGATTGTCGATGGACTGACCCCCAGTGCATCCGCAGCACGCGGTATTGACCCACCGCATCGCTCTATTGCTTCTTCAATGGCTTGTTTTTCGACCTGCCAAAGTGGGCGTATTTCAGAATACCCCAACCCGCCTGTGCCCAGCATTTGGGGGGATGTCGCAGCACCGTCATTTGATGCCGCCCCGACACCGACAAGCTGATTGGCTTTTCCAGACTGTTGATTTTCAACAACCTTGCGCATTTGCCGCGCTCCGGCAAGAAAGGCCAAGGCTTCCGGGTCGCCTTCCCATAACCGTCCCGTACCGCTGATATCTCC
This sequence comes from Thalassospira sp., assembly GCF_040218635.1. Lineage (GTDB taxonomy): Bacteria > Pseudomonadota > Alphaproteobacteria > Rhodospirillales > Thalassospiraceae > Thalassospira. The sequence goes on along the minus strand of NZ_JAVJRB010000004.1, from coordinate 130,166 downwards.
TGAGACCACAGGATGGGGTGGTGGGGCTTCGATCGTCGCTGATCCGAATTTATCATCGTCTGTGCCACTATTGACCGGGCGGGGAACCATCGAAAGTGTGACTTCCGTACCGTTGTTCAGAACAACGATATTACGAATGATGTTTTGTAACTGGCGAATATTTCCAGGCCAAGCATAGCGGGCAAACAGGGCCGAAACTTCGGGGCTAAACCGTTCGAAATCACGGTGTTCTTCGCGGGTATAGCGTTCCAGATAGAAATTGGCGATCTGCAATATGTCTTTATCACGCTCGCGCAAGGGCGGCATATGCAGCGGAATCACATGCAGACGGTAATAAAGATCTTCGCGGAACCGACCGGTTCTAACTTCTTCGAGCGGATCACGGTTGGTCGCACAGACAAACCGCACATCGACTGATTCAATCGAACTGCCGCCAACCTTCTGAAAGGTTCCGGTCTGGATGAACCGCAAAAGTTTGGTTTGCAGTTCCAAATCCATCTCGCAGATTTCATCAAGGAACAGGGTGCCGCCTTCGGCACGGTGTGCTGCCCCTTCCCTGTCGGCCACAGCCCCGGTAAACGCACCTTTGACATGCCCGAAAATCTCGCTTTCCATCAGATCTTTGGGAATCGCACCACAGTTTAACGGGATGAACGGGTCCTTCGTTCGTTCCGAACGTCGATGGATGGCTTCAGCCGCCAGTTCCTTACCTGTTCCTGATTCCCCGGTAATGAAAACCGTCGCCCGGCTAGGGGCAGCATTTTCAATGATGCGATAAATGTCACGCATCGTGTCCGATCCGCCGATGATATCGAAATACATCTCGTCCGCATCAGCACCGTCCAGTTCGATATCAGGGACATCGGGAACCGTCGCGGCACCGGCCAAGGCTTTCGATACGGTTTCACGCAGCTTGTCGGCTGTGAATGGCTTTAAGAGGAAATCCCACGCCCCTTCACGCATCGCTTCAACGGCAACATTGACCGAACCATGGGCCGTAATCACGACAACTTTGCATTTCGGGCATATTTGCGCCGCCGTTCGAAGAACTTCGCGGCCATCCATATCGGGCAAGATTAAATCAAGAACAAGCACATCTGGCGGGTCTTGCCGCAAGCAATTAATCGCATCTGTACCGTTAACCACATGATCAACCAAATGGCCATCTGCGCGTAGGTAGTCCTGATAAACTCTCGCAAGCGAAAGCGTATCTTCTACAATTACGATGCGTGCCTGCTCTGGCATTTTTGTATTCGTGTCCCGATATAGCCACTCATGACTTGACCTAACATACCGATAGAGCTGTGCCTGTCACAACTGCTAACAGTCTTGCAGTGGCTGTCCAAACCATACACAATCATATTATGGTTAAAAAAGCATAGTTTAACGGCGTTACAAGCTGTCAGGAGAGCTAAAATTGAACTACAAGACAGAATTCGCCAATGGCACAGCGACGGTTGAGCTTAGTGGCCGCTTTACATTTGGTGATCATTCCAGTTTTCGCAAACTGATCGAAGAAATGCGCACCCATCAGGCAGAAACGCATGTTCTGGATGTTACTGCGATAGAATTTATTGATTCTGCCGGGCTCGGCATGTTGCTGCTCGCCCGTGATGAAGGTGAAAAGTCCAACACCACCGTGATCCTTAAAGGCGCACAGGGACAAGTCAAACGCATGCTGGAAGTCGCCCGTTTCGACACCTTGTTCAAACTGGAAGACTAAATTGATGGCCGTTGGCAGCGAAAGCCGCACAAACCATTCGGTTGCCCTTGCGCAATCTCTGACGCGAGACAGTGTGGCACGCATGCTTGCCAATGGCATCATCTGGGAACAGCCAGATCAGATTGCCGTAAAATACGTAACCGGCCAAACCCCCGAAGACTTTCCGCAAAACAAACGTTACTCGGTTTGCTTTTTGCCCGCGCAGGTCAACCGCGACTGGCTGGGCAGCTTGATCCGTTTGAATTGCGAAATATTTATCGCATGCTCGCCTGGAATGGATCTGGGCGATCTACCCCCGCTGGTATCCCCGAAAAACGCACCCAAAAATGCGCTAACGGTATGCCTTTCAACGCGATGCGCCTATCACCTGCCAATTGCACGCAAATTCGTAACTGCGTTGCGTCACCGTGGCTTGATTAGCGAAAAAAGTGCCCCGACGGTTGAGATGGCGGTACAGGAATCCTTTGCGAACTCACTTCTTCACGGCAATCTTGAGCTCAATACACGCGGCCACCTTTCGATGGACAGCTTCACCGAGTTAGGCGAAGAAACCCAACGCCGCCTTGCCTCTAATCAGCATGGTGCCCGTGCCATGGTTTTGACGGCGCGCAGACGAAAAAACGGTCATCTCCTTATTTCCATTCATGATCAGGGCAACGGCTTCACGCCCCCGAACAAAAAAGAAATCAAGGATGTCTCCGCCCATGAAACGACGTTCGGCCGTGGTCTACCCTTGGTCCGAAGTCTATGCCATTCCGTGAATTTTTCGCGCGGCGGTCGGACTATTGAACTCGAATTTTCTCATGACCAAACCGACATTTTGCCCGCCGATCCTACTTTCCTGACTAATCTGGAAGAACACGATGGTCACGGACAAGACGGGGAACTGCGCAATCCGAAGAATGCGACCATTCTGATTGCAGATGACACAATGTTGTCGCGTGAAATTATCGCGTCCTATTTGCGCGCAGATGGCTATACAAATCTTGTTTTTGCCAAGGATGGCGAAGATGCCTTGGCGCAAATCAAGGAACATTCCCCTGATTTGATCATCCTCGACATCATCATGCCAAAACTTGACGGTTACGGCGTCTGTAAGGCCGTTCGGGCAAATCCTGCTTATGCCGAAATACCCATCATTGCCCAAACAGCACTTGAAGAAAATGAGGGCCGAACACGGATCTTCACTGATGGCGCGACCGATCTTATTTTAAAGCCGCTCAATAAGGCGGAACTGATTGCACGCATAAAAATCCATCTTGAAAATCGCTTGCTGGTCAAACAGTTGCAAGCCTATCAGGAACGGACCCAATCCGAACTTGAACTTGCCCGTGACATGCAAGAAAACCTTAACCCTGCACCAGAACATTACCGCGGCACCGGCATTGATTACGGCATGCGCATCAGCGCAACTTTTCAGATGTCTTCGGAACTGGGCGGTGACATGTGGGGACTGGTCCCCATCAATTCCTACCAGCTTGGCGTTTACATCGTTGATTTTGCCGGACATGGATTGGGGGCGGCACTTAATACATTCCGCCTGCATTCGCTTATTTGGTCGGAACAAGTGCGCGACAGGGATCCAGGCGAATATCTTGAGATCCTTAACCGTCACCTCAAGGGACTGTTGCCCGTTGGTCAATATGCCACCATGCTGTATGGCATTATTGATCGTCATGAGAATACATTCACCTATGCCAGTGCGGCTTGCACCTCACCGGTTTTAGGCAACAGCGCCACGGGCGAAGCACGCTATCTTGACGGGACGGGCCTCCCGCTTGGGGTGATCCGCGATGCGCGCTATGAAAACCGCAAAGTTCCCTTCGACCGGAACAGCTTTTTGTTGCTGTACAGTGATGCCCTGATCGAAACCACTCTTGATGACGGGCAATTCCTGAGCGAGGAAAAACTTCTTACGATGCTGCGTGAAACCATTCTGGAAGGTGGGAAAGAAGTCGACTTGGCTGCACAGATCGCCGACCAATTCATGGATCGCGCCCCGGCACAGCTTTCTGACGATTTCACAATCGTATCACTGCAATCTGCGGCCGTTCCAAGCGCAACCTGAATATGGCGCACCGGCATTTTCCTAGGAAACGTAGCGCCCGCGGGTAAGTGATGATAGAACAATATCGCCAAATGGCTCTGCATCGCCCCAGACAAATGTCGAATGATCGACAATGACTTCCGCGCGATCTTTGACCACGATCTCACGTTTGGCGGCAATCCGTCCTGAGATCACCGTGCGAACCAAATTGGCAAGCCCTTTGCGCGCACCCGCATGATCGGGATCATGGCTAAGAACCGTGCCCAATTGATCAAGGGCGCGCATTTTATCCCGGCATCCGACAAGATCGGCGGCCAAGACGCGCAATTCACGGGCATCCGGGCGCAGGCTGATCGCGATTTCAAGATGTTCGAGTGCCGTTTCACGCCGCCCTGTCTGGGTATAGGTGCGCGCCAACCCCAAATGGGTCGCAGCATCAAGATCATCAAGCAAAAGAGCCCGGCCAAAGGCGTTCAACGCCAATTCGCTTAAGCCCAGATCAAGCAGGACATGCCCTAAGACCCGAAGTCGTGCCGGTTGGCCGGGCAAACTGTCAACCAGATGCCGCAGGCGACTTCGAATTTCAGGCGCAAGATCAATCTCGCTTGTGATGGCCATTTCAAATGGCTGCGAAATCTGTGTCTGCGATGACATTGCCGAATGTCCCGTTCCCGCCAAAATTCGGGACCGATTAACGCATCAAGGTGAACGTATTGATGGTCCCGCGGAACATAGATTACCGCCATCTGGTTGCAGGAAGATTAACCGAGTCGCACCTTCTGACATCTTGCCAAGAAAAGTTACAAACCGGCTTGGGGATCAAATCAGGATTTAAGTGTTTGATGCAACGGGGTAAACACCGCCTCACGGCTAGGGCGGGCAAACAAATACCCCTGCATCAATCGGCCGCCCAATGCATGGATCGCATCGCGCTGACTTTCCGTTTCAATGCCTTCAAGCACACACTCGATGCCAAGATTGGCACACATATCAATCACCGTCTTAACAATGCGGCGGCTGCGTTCATTGACCGGTAAGGGGGTGACGAAACTTCGATCAACCTTAAGCGTATCGAATTCCAGTTCATGGACATAGCGCAGGCTGGAATAGCCAATCCCGAAATCATCCAGCGCAATCCGCGCACCATGTGTGCGCAAGTAACGAATGCTGGTACGGGCTGCGGCGAAATCACGTAAGAACGCAGTTTCCGTCACCTCGAATGTCAGCCGTTTTGGGTCAATGCCATGCTCTGTGATTTCATCAATCAGCCATTCCACCGTGTCCGATAATACGATATCGCGGGCTGAAAGGTTGAAAGACACCGAAACATCCGTCGGCCATGTTGCCATATCGACCAACAGCTTTTCGAACAAAACGCGGGTCAGGAAACCGACCTGACCGGTCTTTTCAGCAACAGGAAAGAACGTGCCCGGCGACACGCGGCCCATCAAATCACTGTCCCAACGCGCCAAGGCTTCGACCGAATTGACCTTCCCCGTATCTGTGTCGAAAACCGGTTGATAATGAAGGGTCAATTCTTTGGACAGATCCGCTTTGCGCAAGGCCTGTTCAATCTGGGAATCATGGCGGATCAGAGTTTCGTGGTGGGCTGCAAACAACACAGCTTCGCCCGGACAGTTTTTCTTGGCGTGATACAACGCAAAATCCGCCCGTTCAAACAACCCGTTCGAACTGCGCGCCACCGTCGGATAGGTCGCAAGCCCCAAGGATGCCGACACCTGAACCGTAACCCCACTTAATGCAAAGGGACGGTTTAATGCCGCACAAAGCTGCCCGCCCATTTCGATCAGATCAATGGCATCTTTATACTCGGTCAGGAGGATACCGAACTCATCCCCGCCCAGACGAGTTAAAAGCGTATCTTCCCCCAAAATGCGCCGCAGACGTTCGCCTGCCTGCATCAAAAGTTCGTCGCCTATCGGGTGACCATGCACGTCATTGACCGGTTTGAACCCGTCAAGATCAATCATCGCCACAGCAAACCGATCTGTCGCCTGAGCCCCTTTGACGGTCTTATCAAGGGTCACGAAAAAGGCACGCCGGTTGGAAAGCCCAGTCAAAGGATCAATCAACGCCAATGCTTCGTTCTGGCGCGACAATTCAATTGTTCTCTGGTGCTGATTTTCAAGATCAAGCTGCGTATCAACCAGACCGGAGAAGTTGGCATAATAACTTCTGATGATTTGAATAATCATCAGCGACACCAGCGCCATATTGACGGCAATCGCGACGTAAACTTCGTTGCCGCTAAATCCAAAAAACAGAACGAATGTGCCAAGCACAATCACGACAACCAACAAGGCCGCTGGTGGGAAATTCACCAGACAAAAGATACAGCCCACAACCGTAATCGAGATAAAATATGCGACATGACCCTGCTGATAAGGATCACCATATCCAAACATCGTGATTGCCCAGGTCGTAAAGAGTACGGCAATAACCGCAGCCATTACTCTAATTCGCTTCAGGTTGCGGATGCAGGCATCAATATCGTCAACAACCACACTGGCCCGGCTCCAGGAAATAGCCCGCACCACACAAATCACGCCAAGAATGATAACGGCATAAACTGTCAACCAGTCTGGCGCGATCCCATAATGGGTGTAGGCAAGTGCCACTGCGTTGGCCAGCAACAGCATGTATAGAACCGGAATCAAACGTGACAACGCCTCTACCTGAGCACGGATCAGCTCAGGTTTTTCGGTCTGTATCTTGATTAAGTCGGCAAATCCTTGCCAAAAAGAACCGGAAGCCACGGTATCAAAAACCCAATGCGTTCATTACCATAGCAAAAGACTACACAGAAAACGCGGCAGAGAACATACCTTCATCACCTATTCGTCATACAAAAGGTAAATTTGCCATGTATAGATGGATATACAGGCCGGATTGATCCGTTTAATCGCGCAGAGTCCGGCAGAAAGTTATTTTATTACCTGCTGCAATCCTGCCCAACGGGCCGTCAAAGACGCACAAAGCTGTCAATCGGTACGAACCAATCTGTTAGCGACCAATATTGTTCAATATCTCGCCTTCGACTCCTTCGGATATCAGATAATCGCGCAATGAACGCCCCGGAACGGGCCGGAATTTACTGGTTGAAATTTCCATGATGACAATCCGGTCGGCACGAAAAACACGGAATGCTTCGCGCAACTCACACCAACACGCCAAAAGCCACGTGCTGCCAAAAAACAACATCCCCAAAGGCCAGACCCGGCGTTTGGTATGATCCCCCTTGGCATCGGTGTAATCAATATCAATAAGATTGCGCTCGCGGATCGCGCGGCGCAAATCGGGCATGGATATCGCAATTGGTTCCTGTGCGATCTCGGCCACCGCAATCGGCACCCCGCCAATCAGTCCGCGCATTTTTTCCGGTAAAACGGCCTCGATCTTGGTCAGGGCATCGCCCGCGGCACGCGCCATTTGCGGATCGGTCCAACTTTGCACCATCCGGGCGGCAACCACCAATGCTTCGATCTCGTCGGCATCAAACATCAAAGGTGGTAAATCATACCCATCGCGCAGGATATAGCCTACCCCCGCCTCGCCCTCGACCGGGACACCCGATGCAGCAAGGTCGCGAATATCACGGTAAATCGTGCGTTCGGAAACTTCAAGTTCCTCGGCCAAATCACGTGCACGGCAAAGTTTGCGGCGGCGCAAGATTTGAACAAGGCGAAATAATCGGTCGGCCCTTCTCATGATCGCTCCTTCGTCATCCTGCCCTGATAATTATCATAACGCTCCTGACAGGCTCCTGTCAGGAGGGATGTGCAACCATGCAGAAATCGGGACAGGATCAAACACCAACGTCAGGAGCATGACGATGAAAGTCACCAACTCATATCCAATCATTATCACCGAAAAATTCACCCAAAGCCGCGCCTTTTACAAGAAACTCGGCTTTACCCCGGTCTTTGACGGCGAATGGTATTGCCAGCTTGTCTGGTCAGATTTTCCATCTGTCCAGTTGGGTCTGATGAAACCGGGTCATGATACTCAGCCTGCCATTTTCCACTCCGCCACCTTGGGCGAAGGCAGTGTCATGTGCCTTGAAGTCGAAGATGCATCTGACGCCGCTGATGAACTGCGTGCTGCCGGTTTTGAATTTGCTGTTGATCTGCGTGATGAACCATGGGGGCAACGCCATTTTGCCCTGCTTGATCCCAACGGGGTTCGGATTGATGTCGCCAGTCAGAATGGTGAAGTCGCACCGGAATATGCCCAGCACTTTCTCGACGACGCCCAAGCTATCTTGGCCTAAGCCCCTTCGCGCCCAAAAATCACGAAAGAATGCCCCATGATCATTGATCACATTTCCTTGCCAGTTTCCGATTTCGAGAAATCAAAGGCCTTTTATCTAATGGCCTTGGCCCCACTGGGGATTGGCATCCAGTATGAAGAAGATGCCAAAACCACAGGCACCACCGATTTCGCAGGTTTCGGAACCGAACACGGCCCCGAATTCTGGATTGGCGGCCTGATGAAGGCCGACCGGCATATGAGCCACGTCGCCTTTAAGGCCAAAGATCGTAAAAGCGTTGATGCCTTTTATGCGGCTGCCCTTGCAGCTGGTGGTATCGATAATGGCGCACCGGGTTTACGTCCGCATTACGGGGAACATTACTATGGAGCCTTCATTATTGATCTGGACGGGGTGAATATCGAAGCCGTTTGCCATCTTCCCAACGGCTAGGAAAGAACACCCAATCTTCTTCCCCTGCATGAAAACGAAGCAGTCCGTCAATTGGCGGGCTGCTTCTCATTTCACCATGACATTGGCGAAGTCCGAAATCGTCTTGGCGGCATCGGTTATGTTCTGGCTTTGCGTTCGACCTGAACTTTTGCGTGGTTTGAAATCATGTTCACCATCCTCAACCCAGTGAAGTTTGATGGCATCCGATAAACCATATCCTGCCACTTCATCGGGTTTGCCAAACGGGTCGCGGGTGCCATGGCAAATCAGGGCTGATGTTTTCAAGCCCAGCAAATGATCGGTACGCAATTTTTCAGGCTTCCCCGGCGGATGAAACGGATAGCCAAGGCAAACAAGCCCCGCCACCCCAAGGTCATCCGCAACCATGCTGGCCATGCGCCCACCCATGGATTTGCCGCCAATGATCAGATGGTTGGGATCGCCAAGCTGGCGCACAACCTCACCAAAGAAGTCCAGTAAAACCGGCCCGCGTTTTTTGCCATCACTCCGGCGCTTGGCCATATAGGGAAATTCAAACCGCGCAACCCGCCACCCGTTATCGGCAATAGCTCCCGCCATTTCATTCATAAACGGACTGTCCATCGGCGCCCCTGCCCCATGGGCAAGAACGATGGTCAGCTTTGCGTTTTCATCACCATCAAACAGGAATTCAATCTGATCATCGGTTATCACTTGAAACTCCCGGCACATTCGATCCTGTTACACATACGAAACTTGCCATCATCTGTCCAAGTGCAATCATTGGCGCAGGGCTGTTTTGCGTGACCGCCAGTTCGCAAAGTCTCGATTCCCGAATGATTATAAGGTTATAATGACCAAACCTGCCCCGCCGACACGCCCCAAACGTCGGCACACCACCCAATCGCGCCACCCGCGATAATCCGCCTTCCTTCTTTGCAAAGGCCAATATTCGTGTCACCAGATCACATAGAAGCCCCTGTTTTTCCGCCAAAAGAACGCCTAGGTCGCCTGCCCAAAGCCGCACAATGGGGCGTCATGGTTTCGGTATCCTTGGCATTTTCGGTACTGTTGCATCACTGGAACGTTCCGGCATCCCTGTTGGTCGGGCCCATGGTCATTGGTATTTTCATGGGTACCAATGGCGCGACCATCACCCCGCCCAAGCCGCTTTATCTTGGCGCGCAGGCCATTCTTGGCACCATGATCGGTGGATCAATGACCATTGGCATCCTGACATCCTTTGCACAGGACTGGCCGCTGATCATTGGTGTGGCGACCATAACCTTGCTGGCCAGCAGCTTTCTCGGTTGGATCCTGTGCGTTAAACAGGTTTTACCCGGTACAGCGGGCATTTGGGGATCATCACCGGGGGCTGCATCGGCAATGGTCATCATGGCAGAGGCCTTTGGCGCCGATGCCCGCCTTGTCGCCTTTATGCAATATGTCCGGGTGGTGATTGTGGTGGCTGTGGCCTCAAGCGTTGCCAATTTCTGGGTTGATCCCGCCCTGCTTGCTGCAATGGGGCCGCACGACTGGTTCCCATCGTTTGATCTTGGCGGCTTTGCCATCACACTTGGTCTTGCAGCAGCATGTTGTTTTATCGGGGCAAAATCACGTCTGCCGTCGGGACCACTGTTGGTTCCGATCATTGTCACCATGATCTTGCATGTCAGCGGCGTTCTTGACGTTGTTTTACCCGAATGGTTCCTTGGATTGACCTATGCCATGATCGGCTGGGTGATCGGGCTTAAATTCACCCCGCCCGTACTTCGCCATGCGGCACATGCCTTTCCCAAGGTTTTGCTGTCCATTGTCGTTTTGATCGGATTTTGCGCCGGGATTTCCGCATTGCTGGTGATTTTCTTGGATGTCGATCCGCTTACCGCCTATCTGGCAACAAGCCCCGGCGGACTTGATTCGGTCGCCATCATTGCCGCCAGCACCAATGTCGATCTGTCCTTTATCTTGGTCTTGCAGGCTACAAGGTTCTTTATGGTTCTGGCATTTGGGCCGCCCCTTGCCCGATGGGTGGCAAAGCGCACAGCCCATCTGCCATCAGTATCCAAAAGCGACCTATAGAGGGGCATAACACCCCTACATCACAAGGATTTTGCCAACAAATCCTTCGACCCGGTTGCTGAGTTCCGCCCCTTGCGCTTCCAAGTTTTTGGCAGCATGCCCCAGTTCGTTTGAAACGGTATCGGTGTGCTTGATTGCACCACTGATTTCGACAACACTTTCCCCGACCAAGCGGGCTTCGCCGACGGCGGCATCGGCATCCGATGCCACAGAAATGCAAATCCCGGCCTGCTGATCTGTTTGAGACGCCGTTGCTTCTGCGCGGGTTTGCAGATCATCCATGGCAACAGCGATCTGTTCGATATCGCTGCCCGCCTTGGCAATCGCATCGAGCATCGAGGTCATCCAGCGTGAAATTTCATCGGTCGCACTGGCAGACTGCCCGGCAAGGGCTTTGACTTCCTTGGCGACAATGGCAAATCCCTTGCCCGCCTCGCCAACACGTGCCGCCTCGATCGAGGCATTTAGACCCAGCATCTTGGTCTGTGCCGCAATTGCCGCAACCGATGACAACATCTTTTCCGCATCGGCAGCGCGATCTTGCAAGGTCGCAAAGCCATCGCGCATATCACGGGCCTGACGGCCAATTTCATGGGTGGTTTTAACCGTTTCGGCGGCATCTGCGCCAACGACCACCAATTGATCTTTCAGATTTTCCATCTGAACGGCGACATTTTCAATGCGTGACAGGGCCCGGTGGGCGGCCCGATCAATGCCATCGCTGCAGGTGCGGGTTTGATCGGTACTATCACCCAAAACATCAAGCGCACTGCGCATCTGACTGACCGCAGCGCCCAGCATCCCGACCGTGCCTTGAACCTGACTTTCGAAATCAGATGCCAGTTGTTCGCGTGATTTCAATATCTGTTCGCGTTCAAGCACACGGGCAACCTGCCCGCCAACAAACCCAAGAAGCTCAAGGATCTCGTCATCCAGCTCAGCCACATCGGGGCTGAAAAATTCAATCACCCCTTCGGTCCGTCCGGCAAGTTTGACCGGCAAGGCAAAGCAGCCGCGCAATCCATTACGGGCGGCAGAACCGGCGCGTAAGAACCCGTCCTTTTGCGTCACATCGGCAATGCAAACCGCCGCCCCGTTGGCCGCAACCGATCCAATCAGCCCCTGCCCCAAGGCAAAAACGGTTTGCTCAGACTGGGTTCGAAACTCGGCAATTGTCGATGCCGCAATCGAAGAACTGATTGACCAGATACCTGCCGATGACAATTGATCGCCGTCGCGCAAATAGGCATGGCCAACCGGCCATTTGCAGTAATCACAAACCGCATTCAGGATATCGGAAATCGCATCGTTCCGTGCACTTGCCGCGTCGGCAACCGAACTGACCTTGCGCAACAGCCGCAAAATATCGGCAAGCCCCGTGCTGTTTTTTGCACGACGCAAATCCTGGTCATTTTCGGGGGAAATGGAACGAATAAGACCGGCAAACATATTGGGTACTCCGAGGCTAAAACAGGTCGGCCTTCCATCCGGAAGTCCAAACACGTTGCGCAAGCCTCGTTGCCTGCCGATCAATCGGGATGTGAATGGCGTCGTTGCCTTCACATCCTGTTACATTAGCGTAATACCGCACACGCGAAAAGGGCCTTTCGCATGCGCGGTAAAGTTTATCCAAAATATGGCATCCCTAGGGGAGGACACTTTCGGAAAATGTGTTTTTAGTGAACGGCTTATGCCTTCGCCCGGCGAAAGACACCAGATGCCGTCATCACGCCAAGGATCACAAGAACCACTGCCAGAACAAGGGCAAGGTTACTTGCTTCGCCCAACACGATCACACCGCCAAGCGCGGTTAGTGCCGGTGTCATCGCGCCAAAGGCCGATGCCCCGGTCGATCCGATATGACGCACAGCAAGACCATAGGTAATCACGGCCACACAGCCCGCCAAAAGCCCCTGTGCGGTCAGCAACATCATCACATCCCCCCTTGGCGCATCGCCCAATGTCGTGCCGGTGAAAAGTGCGATGATCGCCATAATGACAAAGGACCAGAAACCGACAAAGGATGCGGCTTCAAGCGCGCCCAGCCCGCTTTGACGCATGGCATGGGTGTAGCACGCCCACATAAACGCACCCGCTGATACAAGACCATAACCAAGCAACATGTCATTGCTGATCTCACCTGCCGGTTTCAGGGCAACCAACGACAAGACGCCAACAATCACTGCACCATATCCGGCAATGCGGACTTTCCCCGGACGTTCACCAAACAGGACAACCGCAATCAGAACCGCCCAGACGGCCATCACACCGGGCAATAAAATACCCACATGACTGGCCGGTACGAATTGCAACGCGCTGGCAACCATCAGGGTATAAAACGCGCCAGATCCTGCCAGCATCATAAGCCCGTTAATCAACGACAACCCTTTGGGCCAGATGCCTTTTTTGATCCAGATGGGGGATAACAGAACAAACGGCACGACAAAGCGTAAAAGGCCGATATCAACGGCTGTAAAGCTTGAAGTCATGGCATAGCGGGTGGCAATCAGCCACCCCGCCCAGATGCAGACAGTGGCAAGAGCAGATGTCACACCGACAAAGCGGCTTTCCGTCGCACTGGTAGCACGAAGCGCGGAAGTTTCAGACATATCAATTTATCCGGTAAGGGTTTGATTTGGTTTGGTCTGAAACAGACCATGTGCCCCAAATTGACGCAAGCCCCTTGACCACGGGTCAGCTATGCATAGGCTCTGTGCCCAATGAAAAACGGCGCAAGGTTTCCCCTGCGCCGTTTTCGTCATATTGGCAATCGCTCTGAAATCAGATGCCGAATTCAGAGAAGAAATCATTGCCCTTGTCATCAATCACGATGAAGGCAGGGAAATCTTCGACTTCGATTTTCCAGACGGCTTCCATGCCAAGTTCCGGATATTCGTGAACTTCGACCTTCTTGATGCAATCCTGCGCCAGACGTGCAGCCGGACCACCGATGGAGCCAAGATAGAAACCGCCATATTTGTTACAGGCATCTTTGACCTGCTTGGAACGGTTGCCCTTTGCCAGCATGACGAACGAACCGCCAGCGGCCTGGAACTGTTCAACATAGGCATCCATACGCCCCGCCGTGGTCGGACCAAACGAACCCGAAGGCATGCCTTCCGGGGTTTTGGCCGGACCGGCGTAATAGACCGGATGATTTTTCAGGTATTCCGGCATTTCTTCGCCCGCATCAAGGCGTTCCTTGATTTTGGCATGCGCAATATCACGGGCCACAATAACCGTCCCGGTCAGCGACAGACGGGTTTTGACCGAATATTGTGAGAGCTGTTTGCGGATTTCATCCATCGGACGGTTCAGGTCAACCTTGACCACTTCGTCATCAAGATGCTCGTCCGTCACCTGCGGAAGGTATTTCGCCGGATCATGTTCAAGATCCTCGATAAAGATACCGTCTTTGGTGATCTTGCCCAGAATCTGACGGTCGGCAGAGCACGACACACCCAGACCAACCGGGCAGCTTGCGCCATGACGCGGCAACCGGATCACGCGCACATCGTGGCAGAAATACTTGCCGCCAAACTGTGCGCCGATGCCCATTTCGCGGGTCATCTCAAGAACCTTCTGTTCCCATTCAAGATCACGATAGGCCTGACCATGTTCACCGCCTTCGGTCGGAAGGCTGTCATAATAACGCGCAGATCCCATTTTAACGGTTTTAAGGCAGGCTTCGGCAGACGTCCCGCCAATCACAATCGACAGATGGTAGGGCGGACAAGCCGAGGTCCCCAATGTGCGAATTTTCTCATCAAGAAACTTGCGCAGGCTTTCAGGGTTCAAAAGCGCTTTGGTCTGCTGGAACAGGAAGGTTTTGTTGGCCGACCCGCCGCCTTTGGCCATGAACATGAATTTATATTCATCGCCCTTGGTCGCATAGAGATCGATCTGGGCTGGCAGGTTCGACCCGGTGTTCTTTTCTTCGAACATATCAACAGGGGAAACCTGCGAGAAACGCAGATTATGTTTCTGATAGGCCTGCCAAATACCTTTGGAAAGCGCTTCTTCATCGGAACCATCGGTGATGACTTTGCCACCGCGTTTGCCCATGACGATTGCCGTTCCGGTATCCTGACACATCGGCAGAACCCCGCCCGATGCGATCGATGCGTTCTTCAAAAGATCCATCGCCACGAATTTGTCATTCGGGGTGGCTTCGTCGTCATCAAGGATTTTGCGAAGCTGTGCCAGATGGCCCGGACGCAACAGGTGCGAACAATCAAAAAACGCCTGAAGGGTCAGTTTCTCAATCGCTTCGGGTTCGACTTTCAAATAGGTCTCGCCATTAACGTCAACGGTCGAAACACCTTCATCCCCGATCTTGCGATACGGGGTGGTGTCCTTACCCTGTTCGAACATGGGTTTATAGACAAAATCACTCATGGGAAGGCTCTCGTCTCTCTCAAAAACAAGGTGGGTTTGTTCTTTATGTGGCTGTTCTTAGCGCCAAACGCGTCGAATTTCCACGATACATTAGGATCATGCCTGCATATCGAAACCGGAATGCGCGAACGCACCGTTGGTTCGGGTACAAAAAAAGGGCGGAATAAATCCACCCTTTTTAAAAATCGTTATTTTTTGCGGAATGCATCCAGTGCAATGACCTCGCCGGTTTCACTCGAATCCGGTTTGGATTTTTTGCGTGATTTCGATGGTTCGGCAACCAGGGTCGGTGCGGTTTCATCCCCGTCAAGCAAATCGGCATCAAGATCGTCATCTTCGTCATAGGCGAAATCGTCGTCATCCATTTCTTCTTCAACGCTGAAGGTCAGCATGAAGTTGGCGGACGGATCGACAAAGGCCAGCATCGCATCAAACGGAACAACCAAAGTCGTAGGCATGCCATCAAAGCTCATGCCGACTGAAAAATGATCGTCTTCAGACTTCAGATCCCAGAATCGGTGCTGCAAGACAACAGTGATGTTGTCAGGATGCGCTTTGCGCTGATTCTCGGGCAACATAACGCCGGGATGATTGGTCTGGAAGGTGATGTAATAATGATGCTCGCCGAAAAGGCCTTCTTCGGCCACACGCGCAAGAATGTCTTTCACCACGCCGCGCAGCGCTTGATCGACCATAAGATCGTAACGGAATTCTTCCGGGTTCTGCATCAGTAATCCTGTATCTGGCGGGCACACCGCCAATGTGCGGTCCAGCCCGTCATTATAATATAGCATTTGATCACGCTGTTTACATCACAACGCATTCGATCAGGGTTTGATCCCTAAACTCTATTCATAACGGAGCTGGAAAGAAATACAAGAGTGGGGCGTTCTGTTGCTAGGTGCCCCGTCCCCCACCAAATTACCGCTCCCGGCAACCGGAATTTCGCTTTGGTGCTAGTACCGCTTACGCAGCAACAGCAACCGGAGCATTGTTGTCGTTTGCATTTACAAACATTGGCCCGATGCGGTGGTACCATGCCGAGCGCCCACATTGACTTTTACTGCTCACGTCGATCCTATTTCGGCCCCACGAAGTTTGCCTGAGTCGGACAAACAAAATAATGGTGGAGCCGCCGGGTACCGCCCCCGGGTCCGTAAAGCCTATTCTGTCACGCAGTTTAGCGCCGTAGACGGGTTGCCCCGACAGGCCCTATATAGGTCAAAACCCACCCGTTTCACAAGGGGAATCGGGAAAAAGTTTTTACAAAGCCCTTAGGATCCAAACTCATTCACATGACCGCCCCGGCAACGGATATAAGAGAAAACACTCGGAAAAGACCGCCGAGCGGGGTGATCCCCGGTCAAGGAATTTGACACAGAGTTTTCTCTTATATCAGTTGTCCTTCGGATCACCCGGATTTGCACGGCCTGCTTTGTCGCAAAACCTTGAAAGATGTATATCTTCCTGCGGTTTTGCTTCGTGTATCCGCACAAATCCGGGTGACCGGGACGATTATGTGAATGAGTTTGGACCCTAAATCCACAGCACTTTTGAAAGCGGTTCTGCACGGCTTGCCCACATCTTCCGACCTGACTATGCTGCGACGAACGCGATTCAGAAAAATGCAGGACACAGCATGCAGCAATATCTCGACCTGATGCGCCTGGTGCGCGATACCGGCACCCACAAGGAAGACCGCACCGGAACCGGAACCGTATCAGTTTTCGGTCATCAGATGCGGTTTGACCTTGCCAAGGGCTTTCCGATGATCACCACCAAAAAGCTGCACCTGAAATCGATCATTCATGAATTGCTGTGGTTCCTTGATGGCGACACCAATGTCAAATATCTGCAAGATAACGGCGTGCGCATCTGGAACGAATGGGCCGATGAAAACGGCGATCTTGGCCCGGTTTACGGCGGACAGTGGCGCTCATGGCAGGGTGCCAATGATCAAACCATTGATCAGATCACCGGCCTTATTGATCAGATCAAAACCAATCCCGATTCCCGCCGCCTGATTGTTTCTGCGTGGAATGTGGCCGATGTGCCAAACATGGCGCTGCCGCCCTGCCATTGCCTGTTCCAGTTCTATGTCGCTGATGGCAAACTTTCCTGTCAGCTTTATCAACGCAGTGCGGATATCTTCCTGGGTGTTCCGTTCAATATTGCCTCCTACGCGCTTCTGACCATGATGATTGCGCAGGTTTGCGATCTTGGCGTTGGTGATTTCGTCCATACCCTTGGCGATGCGCATCTTTACACCAACCACCTGGAACAGGTGGAATTGCAGCTCTCGCGTGAAACCCGACCACTTCCGACCATGAAAATCAACCCGGATGTCAAATCGATCTTTGATTTCAAATTCGATGATTTCGAATTGGTCGGCTATGACCCGCATCCCCATATCGCCGGTAAGGTCGCTGTCTGATGCCAGCCAACAATAACGACCGGATCGAACGTGTTGCCGTGGTTGCATCGGCCGAAAATGGCGCGATTGGCAAAGATGGCTGGATGCCGTGGGAACTGCCCGAAGACCTTAAACGGTTTAAGGCGCTCACCCTTGGTAAACCCATGATCATGGGCCGTGTGACGTTTGAGGCGATTGGCAGGCCGTTGCCCAAACGTGTGACCATCGTTGTCACCCGCGATAAAGACTGGTCATTCGATCATGAAAATGTCCGCGTGTGCCACGATGTCGAAAGCGCGATCAAACTCGGCGATAAAATTGCTGCCACCGATGGCGTTAATGAAGTGATCATTGCCGGCGGGGCACAGATTTATAAGCTCGCCCTGCCCTTCACCACCCGGTTTGAAGTAACCGAAGTCCATGCCGAAATTGATGGCGACACTTTCCTTGATCCATTACCGTCTGATCAATGGACGGAAAGCGCCCGTCAGAAGATTACGAACCCGGATGGCCCGGATTACAGCTTTGTCACGCTTGATCGCCGCTAACGCATAGGCTGCTCGCGATCACCACACGATCACGTGACACCGCAATAGTTGATTTTAGTGACCATAACCGCCATCTTTAGATAAGTTACAGAACACTCGTTCCAGATATCTGATAAACACGCAAGGAACTGCCATGTCCCGGCCACGCGCATTTGATGAAGAAAGCGTTCTTGATAACGCCATGAACATCTTTTGGAGCAAAGGGTTTGAATCCACCTCCGTTCAGGATCTGGTGAATGAAACCGGGCTCAACCGCGCAAGCATGTATGCAAGCTTTGGCGACAAAAAGGCCCTGTTCCTGCGCGTTCTGGATCATTACAGCCTGAAAATCAGCACCAAGCGCTTTGCCGATCTGCGCGAAATCGAAGATGGCCGCAAGGCCATCGAAAAAACCTTTCGCGATACGGCAAAGACCGGCTGCAAGGAAGGCCGTCACAAAGGCTGCCTGATCGTCAATTCGGGTATGGAACTGGCCCCGCATGATCCGGAAACAGCGGCCATTGCCCATCAGTCGTTCCGCCGCGTCGAAGATATGTTTGTCGCCGCACTTTCGCGCGGAATTGCCCATGGATCGATCAGCAGCGACAAAAACGTGCGTGCATTGGCCCGGTTCTTTGCCGGATCGATCCAGGGTGTGCAATTGATGTCGCGCCGTGGTGCGGATCAGGAAACACTCGAAGATTACACCGAAACCATTCTCGCTGCCCTTAACTAGGGCGTGCGGCATAAGCTTACCGTTTGGTTCGCGCACACCCACATCCCGCCTTTATCAATGGTTTTATTTCCGCCAAATTCGATTATTTCGGGTTGCGTCGACCTGTGCCCTCGTCAATAGTCTCTGCCGGTTCAATCAGCCCACATGATCGGGCATAACAGGCGGCCAAGTGATGAAACGCAGTGACACGTTCTGGGACTCTGCGGCAGATAAATATGCCCGCAAACCTGTTGGCGACGAAGCGGCCTATGCCAAAACGCTCGAACGCACCCGCGAACATCTGTCACCAACCACGCGCATTCTCGAAATTGGCTGCGGGACCGGCACAACCGCCCTGAAACTGGCCCCCGATGTCGCAGAAATTACCGCCACAGATATCTCAGGGCGAATGATCGAAATTGCGCAAGGCAAAGCAACCGATCAAAAGATCGAAAATGTCACCTTTCGCAAGGCAACACTTGATGACCTGAGCCAGGATGACACCCGGTATGACGTTGTCGCGGGCTTTAATGTTTTACATCTGATCGATGACCCGAAGGCCGCTGTCGGTTCTATTCACGCCCTCCTGAAACCCGGTGGGCTTTTCATTTCCAAGACGCCCTGTCTGGCGGAAAAAATGCCCCTGCTGCGCCCTTTGATCTGGTGCATGCAGAAAGTCGGGCTGGCACCGCTTGTCCATTTCATTGGCTATGTCGAACTTGATGACATGATCCGCGATGCCGGGTTCGAAATCATCGAAAGTGGCGTTTACCCCGCCAAGACCGGTTCACGCTTCATCGTGGCCAAACACCGCTAACCCCTGTTTCCTGCCGTTTCCTTAACCGGTGGCCGATCACAGTTCGGTGAACGCGGCATATTCTGATTGCTATTTGGAATGATCGTTCCATATTTATATCCAACGATCACTCACAAAAATCATGAGGAATAAAATGTCCGCAATTACCGCCTTGATGCCCCGTCAAAAAGTCCCGTCCCTGTCGGTCCCGCTGGTCGGTAGCGGCAATTGGTCGCTTGCTGATCAAAGCCCGGAAAACTTCACCATGGTGGTGTTTTACCGCGGCCTGCATTGCCCGATTTGCGGCAAGTACCTCAAAGACCTTGATACCAAGCTTGAAGAGTTTGCCAAACGGGGTGTCAATGTTGTGGTTCTGTCCTCGGACGCCGAAGACCGCGCCACCGAAGCCAAGGCAAAATGGGGCCTTGAAAATCTTGATCTTGGATATGGTCTGAGCCTTGAGAAAGCCCGCGAATGGGGTCTTTACATCTCGACCTCGAACGGTGTGACCTCAAGCGGGTTTGAAGAACCAGCCCTGTTTTCCGAACCGGGTCTTTTCCTTGTTCGCCCGGATGGCACCCTTTATTTCGGCACGGTTCAAACCATGCCGTTCGCCCGCCCGGCCTTTGATCAGATCCTTGGCGCGCTTGATTTCGTCATTGCCAAAAACTATCCGGCCCGCGGCGAAGTGATTGATCATACCAATCCGTAATCTGTGACATTTATCGGGGGAATAACTTCCCCTACATAAAAGCCCGGCATCGCGATGATGTCGGGCTTGTTTGTTTTTGTTCGATCATTTGCGCGCAAACTTAATCCTCGTCCGCATCACTGCCATCTGGTTTGCGTCTGCGTGGACGCAACACAATCCATGCCGCAAGAATGCTTAATCCCGCCAAGCCAAACCATGTCAGCGCATAGGTCACATGGTTATTGGCGAAACTGATCTTGGTCAGGCCGCCCACCGGAAGCTTTGCCGGATTACGCGCACCATCCCCATCAATGAAATAGGGTGCTACGTCATTGCCATCCAATCCCCGTTTGATCGCCATGGCCTTAACATCACGGGAATACCACCGGTCATCTTGCGGCACATTATCGCGCATAAACGTCCCAACCGGCTCGTCCATACGCAAAAGCCCTGTGATCGTGGCCTCCCCCTCAACCATCCCGTCAGGGCGGGTTTCAGGATCACGCTGATCGGTCGGGACAAAGCCGCGATTGATCATGACAATGCTCCCATCATTCCGCATCAACGGCGTCATCACCCAATACCCGGCCCCGTAATCAGTCGCGGTATAGACCTGACTTTCCAGATCATTGCGATAAGTGCCGGTGACCTTGACCTTGCGATATTCATCGCGCGCACGACTGACATTCGCCCAGTCATCGCGCCCCGGTGCTTCGATTGCATCGCCATGCACCCGTGCATCAATCCGTTCAATCAGATCAAGCTTCCAGGCCCGGCGTTCAACTTGCCAGTATCCAAGGCCGCAAAAGCCTGAAAACAGAATGACGGCGAGCAACAACACACCGATCCGTGTCGTCATCGATGGCCCGGTTTTCTGAGTATCGGTTGCGGTTTGTCGAACGCTGTGATCGGTCATCCCGGTGTCTTTCAAAAACGGATTTTTCGTCAAAAAAAGGGCGCGATACCAAAGTCAAGTATCGCGCCCCCTTTAAATATCAAGCCAAACCTAGCCGAAGCTTGGGATCATTTCATGATCCATCTGCGGCATCATGTTGGTATTAAGATGATACATAACCCACAGTGAACCGGCGATGGCAATCGCAACGATCACAAGGGTAAAGATCAGCGCCAGCATGTTCCAGCCACCTTCGGATTTGGTGTTCATGTGCAGGAAATAGACCATGTGAACAATGATCTGAACCACACCAAGACCCATGACCCAAAGGGCGGTTGCAATCTTGCTGTCAAGGGTCCCGTCCATCACAAGCCAGAACGGGATCGCTGTCAGAATAACCGACAGGATGAACCCGATCAGATAGCTTTTGAAAGTACCGTGGGCGGCACCGCCATCGCCGTGATGGTCATCATGTGCGTGTGAATGTGCACTCATCCCAGAACTCCCAGCAGATAAACAACGGAGAAAACACCGATCCAGATGACGTCAAGGAAGTGCCAGAACATCGACAGGCACATCAGGCGACGCTTGTTTTCCGGGATCAGACCACGTTGGGACACCTGAACCATCAAGGTCACAAGCCAGATGATACCAAACGTCACGTGAAGACCGTGGGTCGCAACCAGCGTATAGAATGCTGAAAGGAAACCACTGCGCATCGGTGTTGCACCAATGCTCCAGAGGTGATGGAACTCATAGATTTCCAAGCCCACGAACGCGATCCCGAACAGACCGGTAATCGCCAACCACAACTGGGTTCCGGCAATGTTGCCTTTTTCCATTTGCAGCATAGCAAAACCATACGTGATCGACGAGAACAGCAGCATGGACGTATTGATCGCCACCAGTTCCAGATCAAACAGATCTACCGGTGCCGGACCTGCGGCATAGTTCTGGCCAAGAACGGCATAGGTCGCAAACAGGATCGCAAAGATGAGGCAATCGCTCATCAGATAGATCCAGAAGCCAAGCATCGTCCCGGTTTCCGGGTGATGCTCTTCTTTCAGGTAAAAGACCGGCGTTTCGGTCTGCGCGGCAGTATTATTCGCCATTGTCATTCCTTTACGCCTGCTGCTTTGCCAGAAGGGCAGTTCGTTCGTCTTCGGTCTTCACAACTTCGTGCGCCGGGATGTGATAATCGCGGTTGTAGTTGAAGGTGTGCGCAATCGCGCCGCCGACCAGGGCAATGAAGCTTGCAACCACAAGCCACCAGATATGCCAGATCAACGCAAAGCCAAGAACGAGCGAGATAGCTGCCAGGATAAAACCAGCACCGGTGTTTTTCGGCATGTGGATATCAATGAACTCGGAAGTCGGACGGACATAGCCACGCTTCTTCATATCAGCCCATGCATCAAGCTCGTGAACAACCGGGGTAAAAGCAAAGTTGTAGGCTGGCGGTGGCGACGAAGTCGACCATTCCAGCGTACGACCGCCCCACGGGTCACCGGTTTCATCACGAAGTTTGTCACGTTTGATCACCGCAACAACAATCGACATGATGAAGGACCCGATACCACCGGCAATCAGAAGCGCACCAAAGGCCGCAATAACAAACCAGATCTGAAGCGACGGATCGTCAAACTGGCTCATACGGCGGGTAACGCCCATCAGGCCAAGCACATAAAGCGGCATGAAGGCGAAATAGAACCCGATGGTCCAAAGCCAGAACGACATCTTGCCCCAGAAATCATCAAGCTTGAAGCCGAACGCCTTCGGGAACCAGTAAACGATACCGGCAAACATCCCGAACACCACGCCACCAATGATGACATTGTGGAAATGCGCAATCAGGAACAAACTGTTGTGAAGCACGAAGTCAGCAGGCGGAACCGCAAGCATGACACCGGTCATCCCGCCGATCACAAAGGTCAGCATAAAGCCCATCGTCCACAGCATCGGGACTTCAAAGCTGATGCGGCCCTTATACATGGTGAACAGCCAGTTGAAGACTTTCGCACCCGTCGGGATCGAAATGATCATGGTGGTGATGCCAAAGAAGGCATTCACACTAGCCCCCGACCCCATCGTGAAGAAGTGGTGCAACCAGACGACATAGGACAGAATGGTAATAACCACGGTGGCATAAACCATCGAGCTATAGCCAAACAGACGCTTGCGGCAGAAGGTCGACACAACTTCGGAAAACACACCAAACGCTGGCAGGATCAGGATGTACACCTCCGGGTGGCCCCAGATCCAGATCAGGTTGATATACATCATGGCGTTGCCGCCAAGATCGTTGGTGAAGAAGTTGGTATCTGCGTAACGGTCAAGACCCAGCAGGACCAAAACGGCGGTCAAAACAGGGAATGCTGCAACAATCAGAATGTTGGTGCAAAGCGATGTCCAGGTGAAGACCGGCATTTTCATCATGCTCATGCCCGGTGCGCGCATCTTGACGATGGTCACAATCAGGTTCACACCCGAAAGCAACGTCCCGACACCGGCAATCTGCAAGGCCCAGATATAATAATCGACCCCGACTCCCGGACTGTAAACACTGTCAGACAGCGGCGGATATGCCAGCCAGCCGGTCGTGGCAAACTCGCCGATAAACAGCGACACCATGATCAGCGCGGCACCACAGGTGGTCATCCAGAAGCTGAAATTGTTCAGGAACGGGAAAGCAACGTCGCGCGCACCGATCTGCAGCGGCACAACAAAGTTCATAAGCCCCGTCACCAGCGGCATGGCCACAAAGAAGATCATGATCACGCCATGGGCGGTAAAGATCTGATCATAATGGTGCGGCGGAAGGAAACCTTCCGATCCACCAAAAGCCATCGCTTGCTGGGCACGCATCATCAAAGCATCGGCAAAACCACGCAACAGCATGATAATCGCCAGAATGATATACATGATGCCGATTTTTTTGTGGTCAATCGACGTGATCCACTCGTTCCAGAGATATCCCCAGAGGCGGAAATAGGTGATACCGCCGACAACAGCGATACCGCCCAGAACCACCGCCGCAAACGTCACCACAAGGATCGGTTCATGGAACGGAAGTGAATCAAGTGACAGCCGGCCAAATATAAAATGTAAAAGGTCCGGATCAGAGAACATCGGATTACTCTTCTTTCAAATGCAGCAAGGCACCGGATGTCCGGTACACTCACTACGAAGGGCCGGTTGGCATAGACCAACCGGCACTGCTTTAGAACGCTGACGAAATACCTTTAGGTGCGACGCTCATGGCGGATGCTGCCTTCCCATTATCAAACAATGGCAGGTTCGCGATCTCGCCACTCAAACCACCTTCCGGGGTGGTGCAAAGCGACGCCACATAGGACTTGCTTTCGGGTAACGGCTGGCTGCCACGCATCTGCGGCACGTCATAGGTCAAAGACATGACGTTGTGGATACCGGCAAGTCCGCCACCACCTTTCGCATCGATCGACATCATCTCGTTCATGCACATTTTCGACTGATCGACGCACATATTGAGAATCGCGGTATAGAGTTCCGGGTCCACGGCACTAAAGTGGTGAACCGGCTCATCGATGCTTGGTTTTTCAAGCTCAAGATACTGGGAACGACCAAGGAAGTTCTCGTCCGCCTTCACATCATTGACCCAGTTATCAAACCCTTCCTGACTCAGACCGTGAAACTTGAAGCGCATATGAGAGAAACCCTCACCGCTATAGTTCCCCGAAAAGCCGTCATAAATGCCTTCTTCGTTGATCACGGCGTGGAGTTTGGTTTCCATGCCCGCCATCGAATAAATCTGGCCCGCAAGAGCCGGAATAAAGAAGGAGTTCATAATGCCCGAAGAGGTAATCTTGAACTGGATCGGGGTATCAATCGGAGCAGCAAGCTCGTTAACGGTTGCAATACCCTGTTCCGGATAGACAAACAGCCATTTCCAATCAAGGGAAACAACTTCCACCACCATCGGCTTGTGGCCTTTGGGCAGTGGACGTTCGGCATCAATGCGGTCAAGCGGACGATACGGGTCAAGCGTATGCGTCGTTACCCAGGTAATCGCGCCAAGTGCGATAATGATTACCAATGGTGCAGACCAGATGATGACTTCCAGTTTTGTGGAATGGTGCCATTCGGGATCGTATTCCGCATCCTTGTTGCTCTGACGGTATTTCCAGGCAAAGAAAACCGTAAGTGCCATCACCGGAACGATGATCAGCAGCATCAAGATTGTGGACACAATAATCAGGTCGGACTGCTGTGACGCAATATCACCCGACGGGTCGATCACAACCAGATTGCAACCGCCCAGAAGCGAAAACATCGAGGCAACAGCCACGCCGCGTACAAGTTTTGAAAGCATGCGCTTCATACTTTGTCTGTTTCTGGAAGATGTTCTCACAGACAACCATATGCCTGCAAGCCGCATGAACGATCCATCGGAGACCGCCACACGTCGTACCCCACCGCATCGCATATAGGAATGAACATCCTAAACATCCACGGAAAAGGCACAATTTTGGCAAATTTTTTTCAATAATCTACCAGATCGTAATTTCGCGGAAATTGCTATAGCTGCGATGCAGCAATGTCAAGGTATGCGCCATGCATAGCAGGGTCTCAATGACAATTATCATTACAACGTAAACCATACGTTGTGCGGTGCGGGGTGATAATTGACACTGACGTTTTGAATTCACATGTTTATACTCAGACTCGATCCCAAAGTCGTATCGCCGAGCGATCCGTTTTTGTGATCCAATCAAAAGCAGTTAGGACCGAAAAGGTCCGACCAGTGAATTCGGGAGAACGGCGTGAACCAAACACCAGAAAACTACGCGACCGCCACCTCTTCAGGTTTGGAACGCGATGCGCGGCATCACAATGCCGACGCCACCAACGATCCGGGTCAAATTGCGCTTGGCGTGATTATTGGCCGGACATCGGAATTCTTTGACTTTTTCGTCTATTGCATCGCATCGGTACTGGTCTTCCCGCAATTGCTGTTCCCCGGCGAAACGGCACTTGTGGGCACCATGTATTCCTTTGCCATTTTCTCCTTGGCTTTCATCGCCCGCCCTGTCGGCTCCCTCGTCTTTATGACCGTAGACCGGCATCATGGCCGTGGGGTGAAGCTCACAATAGCGATGTTCATGCTCGGTGGATCGACCGCGGCCATGGCCTTCCTGCCAAGCTTTGAGTCAGCTGGCATCCTTGCGATTTATCTGCTCTGTACCTTCCGCTTCCTGCAGGGTCTTGCATGGGGTGGTGCATGGGATGGTCTGTCATCCCTGCTCGCCCTTAATGCGCCGGACAACCGCAAGGGCTGGTATGCGATGATCCCGCAATTGGGTGCTCCGCTTGGCTTCATGCTGGCATCTTCGTTGTTTGCCTATCTGATCCTGACCTTGCATCCCGATGACTTCCTTGCCTTTGGCTGGCGCTATGCGTTCTTCGTGGCCTTTGCCATTAACGTGGTGGCCCTGTTTGCCCGCCTGCGCCTTGTGGCAACCTCGGAATTCGGTCATCTGCTTGAACAGAATGAACTCGAACCAGCCCGCGTGATCGATACCCTTAAACATAACGGTCGTACCGTTGTTCTGGGTGCCTTGGTCCCGATGGTCAGCTACGCACTGTTCCATCTCGTCACGGTCTTTGCGCTCAGCTGGGTCTATCTTTACGCCAATGGCAATGCCGGGCAGTTCCTTTTGACCCAGGGTGTTGGCGCTGTGCTGTGTGCCTTTGGCATCATTGCATCGGGCTTCATTGCCGATCAGCTCGGCCGTCGCCGTTTGCTGGGATACAGTGCCGGGATCATCCTGCTTGGTGCCATCCTCACCCCGCTTCTTTATTCCTTCAACATCATCAATGAAGGCATGATTGTGCTGGGTGGCTTTGCTGTTCTTGGCCTCTGCTTTGGTCAGGCTGCCGGAACGCTGGCATCAAACTTCAAGCGGGAATACCGCTATACCGGTTCGGCCCTTACATCGGATCTGGCATGGCTGCTTGGTGCCGGATTTGCCCCGCTGATCGCACTTTATCTGTGTGACAAGTTCGGCCTGCCCGGTGTCGGTGCCTACCTGATGTCCGGTGCAGTTGTCACCTTGGTGGTCCTGCAATTCAACAAACAGTTCGGTGCCAAAACCACCGACTGAGTGCGAAAACATCTTGAATTCAAACACCCCCGATCATTGGTCGGGGGTGTTTTTGTTCAAAAGGAAATATAGCGAACACAACGCGAAACGATGGTCAATCCTGACATATTCTGGCAACCAGGTTCATTTCGTTGTTCGCTTCGGAACATTCTGTTACCGCTATTGCCAACAGACACACTATCTATCTGTATAGCGTCACATGATCGGATGAAAACGAGTGTTCAACACAAAAAACAATAACCGTATTCTGCCTGTGGCAGGCATCCTGACAACAGCAGCACTCATCGCAGGTTATGGCAGTAACAGCGCCCACGCAGCTCCTTTGGGCGGGACGGCCGTTTGCACAGAATTCAGTGGATCGACTTTTACGGTAAACAACGGCGATACACGTCTCTATACAAACATGTCTGCCGTGGCCGGAGCGACCCCCGTTTTCTCCATCTCTGCAGTCGGCGGCGGCATCAATTACACATTCACCTATACAGACAATAACGACACATCAAATAACCGCACCAAAACCGGCTCCTTGTCCAATGCCGGAAGCACGACGGTATCCTTTACCGCCAACGCGGCAACATCCAACGCCACCATTCAAATTGCCAATACAGGTCCCGGCAACATGTCCATCACGGCAACGTCGTGCTCGGTCGTCAGTGTCGCCGGCTCTGGTGCGACAACCACTTCTGCTGTCGTCGGGGCTGTTTCGCGTTCACAAACGACAGTTGTTCAACAAAATATCGGTGCCCGCGCCTCTGTGGTTACCGGATCGGTTGGCGCCGGTCCGACAGGTGGCGTCGGTGGCGCTTCCGGTGGCGCTTCCGCTGGTGGGGCAAGTGGATCAACCGGTGGCACCGGTGGATCAAACAGCAACAATTCTGACAATCCAAGCTTTGCCGATGACAGCAGCTATCGCCAAAGCACGATGAACCAAACCAGTACCGGCCTGCGACAGCTTGCCATGATCGGCAACTTTGACAGCTCCCTTATCGCGGCCCAAAACGCCCAACAGCAGGCGCTTGGACTGGGCCCAACAGATCAGGGCGATATTGGCGGTGCGGCTGGAACCGATGGCAGAACCGCCCTTTCATCAAGTTCGCCGATTACGGTTTGGGGACATGGATCCTATACCAGCGTTGACAACGACTATGTTAGCGGGTCAACCGACAGCCGCTATGACGGCGATGTCTGGGGGTATAATATCGGGGTCGATTACCGCGTTGCTGAAAACCTGACGACTGGCGTTTCGCTGGGTTATAGCGACACCGAACTGACCACCACGTTCAATACCGGCACATATGACGAAGCTGGCTGGGTGTTTTCCCCTTATGCCATCTATAACCCGATTGCGGGCTTAAACCTTGT
The DNA here is from genome assembly GCF_040218635.1 of Thalassospira sp. GTDB lineage: Bacteria > Pseudomonadota > Alphaproteobacteria > Rhodospirillales > Thalassospiraceae > Thalassospira. Next base: position 101,672 of record NZ_JAVJRB010000004.1, on the reverse strand, counting down.
CGTTGAAGCCGGCTATGGCATGGGCGACATTGACGTTACCCGCAGCAACGGATCGATTTCCGGCAAGACAGATTCCGATCTTTGGTACGGTGCATTGTCCGCGTCTTACCGCTATCGCCCGGTTGACGAGACCCCGCTTTCGGTCTCCCCAAGCCTTGCCGTCCTTGCAGCGCGCAAAACCGTTGATAGCTACACCGAAAGCGGTGGCACGGCTATTGGCGAGACCCGTTCGAACACCCGCCAGGTCAAACCTGCTGTCGAAATGGCCTATGATGTTTATCAGGGCAGCCTGACACTCAGCCCGTTTGTCGAAGCTGGCATGACCTATGATTTCACCGACGAAATCAACGACGATGCCACGGCCTTTAATCTTGGTGGTGGTTTGCGTTTGTATGACAGTGAAACCGGATTGAATGGGTCGCTTGAAGGAAACTATCTGATCGGGCGGACCGATTACACCGAATACACCTTGGCCGGAACGATCACTTATGGCTTTGTGCTAAGTGACGAAAATGGTCAGGATCTTGGTATCGTCAAACCCTTCTTTGGCAGCAATCTGACCGAATATGGCAATCAGCGTCTTCGCGGCGGACTGGGATACAGCTTTGGTGATCTTAGCAGCGAACTCGCCCTTTCGCATATGATGTCGGTTGCCAATGACAATGATCAATCTGATGAAAGCGCGATAGAAGTCAGTCTTTCCGTGCCGTTCTGATCAATTCCAAGCACACCACCCAAAAACAAAACACCCCCGATCATTGGTCGGGGGTGTTTTCTTTTCTAACCGTCAAACTTACAAAACTGGAACTATAGTTCTGACTGTTATGGCTGTGCCGGTGATGTTTCTGGTTCGGTTGCAGCGGACGGATCATCCGCGATAATCGCCAACCTGAAACCATTATAGCGTTTGCGCAGCATCATCTTGATGACAAAGAACTGCCAGATAAACATCCAGAACATTTCCAGAAGGCTAACAATAAAGCCCCGTTCAAGGATGGTTCGGCCAGCCGTTTCATTGATGATGCCAATGACAAAACTGGCCGCAAAGCCGATCACAATTCCGCCGATCATTGCCCCTGCAAAGGTGCGCCAGGTAAGTAACCACCAGATACGCACAATTCGGCCGTCTGTAATTTCAAGTTCTTGCATAAAGACAACCTCATTCGGAAAATTTGGATTTTTAGGGTTGTCTCCCCCAGCAATCATTGCACTTCAAAAGTGCAATGATTGCAACGCCAAACTTTCCAAACAGATTTCAGCCGCCCTTAAACGTAGTTCGACGGGAACATCGCGCGTTTGGCGTCTTCGTCCATTTCGGTCTTAAAGCTGTGGCCTTTGCCAACGTCGCGTGCGCTGATCGCTGCCGGAAGCTTGTTGACGGCATCGAACCAGCGTTTGATGTTCGGGTATTTGTCCATCACATCCGGGTTTTTATGAACAAAGGGTGCCTTGTCGATCCAGCCCCATGCCGAGATATCAACAATCGTCAATTCGTCACCGACGATGAAATCGCGACCAGCAAGATGATCTTCAAGAACCTGATAGTGGCGGGCGATTTCATTGCGATAGCGGTTTACGCCATAGTCGCTGCCTTCGGGTGCGACATGCTGAAAATGCACAGCCTGACCGGAAAACGGACCAAGACCCGTGGCAATGAACATCAACCATGACAGAAACTCGCCGCGGTCTTCGGCCTTGCCAAGGAACTTGCCAGACTTTTCTGCGAGATAGAGCAAGATCGCGTTCGAATCAAAAACGCGGACTTCCTTGCCACCCGGGCCATCGGTATCAACAATCGCTGGCAATTTGCCATTCGGATTGATCAAACGAAACGCCGGATCGTGCTGCTGACCTTTGCGGGTATCAACTGGCAGCACTTCATATTCAAGCCCGGATGCCTCAAGCATCATCGAGATTTTCTGCGGGTTTGGCGTCGGATGAAAATAGAAGCGGATCATAAATAGTCTCCTTGCGGGTCAGCAGATTTACACAAAACCGTGACCCGGCATTGTCTTTTGGAATGATCGTTTTAAATTGACCGATAACACCGCAATTGGCAAGCTCCGTTTATTGAACCTGCCACCAGATAAAAGTTAAAGGAGCCTCTGGCCCATGATCGACCTTTATTACTGGCCAACCCCGAACGGTCACAAAATCACCCTGTTCCTTGAAGAAGCCGGACTGGATTACAAAATCTTCCCGGTCAATATCAGTGCCGGGGATCAGTTCAAACCGGAATTTCTGGCCTTCTCGCCCAACAACCGGATGCCCGCGATCATTGATCATGATCCTGCCGATAGCGGTGCTGCCATTACGGTTTTTGAATCCGGCGCGATCTTGCAATATCTTGCCGAAAAAACCGGAAAGTTCCTTCCGACCGATGTGCGGGCTAAGAAAACCGTGATGGAATGGCTGTTCTGGCAGATGGGGGGACTTGGCCCGATGGCCGGTCAGAACCATCATTTCGGCACTTACGCCCCGGAAAAGATCCCCTATGCGATCAACCGGTATGTCAATGAGACCAATCGTCTTTACGGGGTGCTGAACAAGCGCCTTGAAGGCCGTGATTTCATTGGCGGTGACGACTACACCATTGCCGATATGGCGTGTTATCCATGGGTTGTCAGCCACGAAAAGCAGCAACAGGATCTCAATGATTTTCCAAACCTGAAACGCTGGTTTGAAACCATTCGCTCCCGTCCGGCCACGATTGCGGCATACAAGGCAGCCGAACCATATTCGTCCACGCCCGCTGTGACCGAAGAAGGCAAGAAAATCCTGTTTGGGCAATCTTCAAAGTCAAAGACCTAAACACAAAAAAAAGCCCCCGCTTTGATATCAAAGCGGGGGCCACATCAAGATTTTGCAAATCAGGCGCTGCGAACTTCCGACAGGAACGATTCCACAGCCTTGTTCAAGACGGCAGCTTCACGTCCAAGCCCCTCGGCCAGGCCAAGAACTTCGTTCGAAAGCCGTTCTGCATCCCCCGCAGCCGACGATACACCCGTGATGTTTTCGGAAACATCGCGCGTGCCATGGGCGGCTTGTTCGACATTTCGGGCGATTTCCTGCGTTGCCGCCCCTTGTTCTTCCACCGCAGATGCAATCGTTGTTGTCGACCCGTCAAGCTGACGGATGGTTTCGGCGATTTCACTGATTGCCGTTACCGCATTCGATGTAGCGACCTGGATATCCTCAACCTGCGAACGGATATCTTCGGTCGCCTTGGCCGTCTGGTTGGCCAGATTTTTAACTTCGTTGGCAACCACGGCAAAACCTTTGCCTGCATCTCCGGCACGCGCAGCTTCGATCGTTGCGTTAAGGGCCAGAAGATTGGTCTGTTCGGCAATGTTGGTAATCAGTGAAACCACTTCACCAATCTGGTTTGCCGCATCGGCCAGCATTTCGATTTTCTGATGGGTTTCTTCAGACGTCCGTACCGCACCGTTGGCAATGGTCGAAGACTGCGCAACCTGATTGCTGATTTCGGCAATCGAGGCACTCAGTTCTTCCGCAGCAGAAGCCACCGTTTCAACGTTACTCGACATTTCGCGCGACGCATTGGAAACCACACTTGATCGTTCACCAACCTGTTTGGCAGTACCCGTCATGGCATTTGCCGATGTCTGCATATCGCCCGATGCCTTGATCACCTGGGTCACAACCTGTCCCACGCTGGCTTCGAAACTGTCGGCCATTTTACGTAAGGCATCGCGTTTTTCCGCATCGGAACGACGTTCCTGTTCCTCGCGCTGGGTGCGCATTTCTTCCATTTCGATGGTTTTCGCCTTGAAGATATCCATCGCGCGCGCCAAATCGCCGATCTCGCTTTTCTGGTCGGTATATTTGACCTCGATATCGTGATCGCCCTGCGACAAGCGCAGCATGTTTTCAGAAATCGCCAGCAACGGGCGGGTAATCCCCCGACTGATCATCAAAGACATGCCCACAACGGCAACCAGAATTGCCAATGCAACCGCCCCCATCACCAACATGCTTTTCTGGAACACTGCATTGACATCATCCATGTAAATGCCGGTTGCCACGATCCAGCCCCATGGTTTGAATTCTTTTACAAACGAAAGCTTGGGACGGAGTTTGTCCGATTTCGGCACCTGATAGGTGTAATCAACAAAGCCCTGCCCGCCGGAACGCGCAGCTTCGACCATTTCGCGATACAGAAACTTACCCGATCCATCCACCGCATCCCCGACGTTCGACCCAACGCGCTCGGGCTTGACCGCATGGATGACAACGACCGGGGTATAATCAAACGCAAAGAAGTAATTCGTTTCATCATAGCGCAAGGACCCAACGGCCTTTGCCGCCGCCGCCTGTGCCTGTTCGTTTGTCAGCTCGCCCGATTGCGCCATCTCATGGAAATGCCCGATCAGGCTGATCGCGGTTTCCACCAGATTTTGCGTCTTTGCCTTGCGATCCTCGACCATGTTGCTGCGCATTTCGGTAAGACCGAACGCACCGACCAGCAACACAGCAAAAATTGCCCCTGCAACAATGATCAACATACGTGTGCTGATTTTCATAGAATTCAAATTGAACATTTTCATCCCCATAACCGGTATCCAAGCACATCGGACAAATCGGTAACTTATTGATATTTTTTGTATTTTATCAGGAAGAGCAGCTATTTAAAGTGGCGTTCCCGCAAGAACATATCAACCGACAGATAAATAATTTTATAACATTCGGCATATGCCTTATCTGTGATTACAATCACTTATAAGCACATTTCTGAACGGCAAAATAAGACCCGAAAACAAAGGATTGCCGTACAAGAACCAAAGCAGAAAGACATCCGCAAAGGCATATTTATGGTCAATTCTGGAACAAGCACCAGCAGCCCCAAAAGAACGCTATTTAGTCCCAATCAACGCACCACCCTGTTGGCCCTGATCCCGGCACTTTTTCTCGCGGCGTGTGCCTTCCCGCCGGAAAACGCACTTTATGAAAAATCCCCCGATATCCCGCCCTATATGCAGGATGAATTTTCCACTTACGTATCAGAAACACGCGAATGGGTTGCAACCCACCGTGTCTTTCTGACCGACGATCACGAAATGGAAATCACGCGCAACAGTCCGTTTGAAATCCGCCCAAAAACCACCTCCAATGATCAACCAACGCGGGGGGTGCTGTTTGTCCATGGCCTTGGGTCAAGCCCGTGGTATTTCCACGACATCGCAACCGAAATGGCCCGCAATGGATGGCTTGCAAGGTCAATGTTATTGCCCGGCCATGGCACCCGCCCGGGTGATCTGAACCTGCCGGACTATGCCGACTGGACGCAGTCTGTTGCCCATCAGGTAGCCCTTCTTGAACGCGACGTCGACGAAGTCTGGCTTGGTGGTTTTTCGACCGGCGGCAACCTTGTGACCAGCTACGCTGCCCAGAACCCGGAAATCGCCGGATTGATGCTGTTTTCGCCGGGAATTGAACCAGACAGCGATTTGCTGTTCCTTGCCCCCGTCGTCCAGTATCTGTGGGACTGGGTTGATGTTGATCCTGAGGACAATGTCATTAACTACCAATCCCTTTCCACCAAGGCATCCGCACTTTATTACCACAGTGTCAGCGAAGCGCGCGAAAGCCTTGATGCCGCACCTTTTGACCGCCCGGCTCTCATCGCCATAAGTGCCGATGACAGTGTCCTTGATCCGCTTGAAACGCTGCGAACGTTTGAAACCGACTTCACCCATCCGTCATCACACCTAATCTGGTATGATGACGCCCCCGCACCAAGCAGCGACCCGCGGGTTGAAACCCGCAACAGCAACCTGCCCGATCAGCAAATCAGCAATTTCTCGCATCTAAGCGTGCTGTTTTCGCCCGAGAACCCATATTACGGTGTGAAGGGAAGTTTTGTTTTTGTTGAAAATGGTCAGGAAGACATCGCACTGCCCAATGATCTATCGACAATCTGGCGCAGTGGTTGGGGCTATAGCGAACCGGGTAAATATCACGGTCGGCTGACCTGGAACCCTTATTTCGATGAACTGATCGAAACCATTCAAGACGTCACAAACTGATCGCCGGGGATTTAACTTCGCCATGATGAACAGCACCGATGACTTCACCCCGCCAAAGACAAACCATCGCACCCGTGTCTTCGCGCTGATTGCCTTTATGGTTTTGTGCCTGATCATATCGGCCTTTGGCGGTGCGGTGACCGCAACCAGTGTCAATGACTGGTACGCGACATTGCAAAAGCCGTTCTTCAATCCGCCGAACTGGCTGTTCGCCCCGGTCTGGACGGTCATTTATTTCATGATCGCCTTTAGCGGCTGGCGCGTTTGGCTCAAACGCGGCATTGGCAATGCCAAGGGCCCGTTTGCGATCTATGGCGCCCAACTGGCCTTAAACCTTTTGTGGTCGTTTCTGTTCTTTGGGGCGCAATCACCCTTGCTCGGCCTGATTGATATCAGTGTCCTTCTGGTGCTGATCATGGCCAATATCGTGGTGTTTATGAAGATTGACCGTCTGGCCGGAATCTTGTTGTTGCCCTACGGCGCATGGGCAAGCTTTGCCACCTTGCTAAATGCCGCGATCTGGCATTTGAACGGCTAGGGCCCAAACATCAAAGCGCGTTGTTGCCCGGCATCTCACCGCCATCTTCACTGGCAACCCCGTCGGCGGTGTCATCACCTGCGATTTCATGATCGGGGTTCTGATCGACATTATCCATACCCAACCGCCCGACGGATGGCAGACGCAAGGCAGGCCGGTTAAAATCAATGCCGATATTAAGACCAAGCAAGTTCAACTCGATCCCTTCTTCCAGACCAAGCGAAAAACCAAACACACCCAGAATATTGGCTTGAATGCCCTGCCCGCTTGACGACAGCCCGACTGGATTTGTGATTGCCCGGAAATCCTTACCAATCGCATTGGCCGGCATATCAAGGTTCAGCCCCGATACCTCGCGCCCGATATGGGCAATAAAGGTATTGCTGTTCGGCCCCGGATAGCTGCGATATTCGCGTGGAAAGGGATAGCTTTTAACCGCCGCCTCAACCTGATCAATCAACCCTTCGGCATCTACCCCGCGATGATCGGCAAGGATTTTAGGTTTGGAGCCAAACCACAATCCATCCGCAATCGCGTAATTCTTGCGCACAACATTGCCACCGCCCCACCCGACAACGTCATAGCGGGTATAGCTGGTGTCGCCAGCGCGCTTGTAAATGATCCACGGATGCACAGCGAAATACCCACGCCAGCCAAACGTATCGGCCGCCATGACCATGACAATCGCCTGATCTGCATGACTCGCGGCATCAGGAGCCACCCCTGATGAACCACGCGGGGCATTGCGCCACGTGTACCGTTCTTTTGCCTTTTCACTTGGCGGGTTTTCGGCAAGGCTCATCCCAAACGGCAAGATAATGGCGGCCAGAAAGCCAAGAAAAAAGGTTTTACCTTTGCGCAACGTATCGATCCTGTCTGAATTCGCATTTGTATAATATTACGAGTAAGCGAAGAAGTAGGATCAAATTAAGGCATCGCAATCTTTAACGGTGATCAACAGACTGTGACAGCCGGATACATTATTGCGACATTTACGCCAACTAACACTTGTTCAACATTACGGCCAGGCGGCAAAAGTATCATCACGCACGCGCTCCGCTGCCCGACGTAACCGGCGATATCCCCCCGGCGCCTCGCCCATATAGCGTTTGAAAAACCGGCTGAAATAGGCCGGATCACGGAACCCCAAACCATAAGCAATCTGCGCCACACCAAGCGGGGATTGTTCAAGCCGCATACAGGCTTCACGCAAGACACGATCATGAATAACACTCAGCGGCGGCTTACCTGTCGCGCGCAAAACAGCCGACCCAAGCCGACGTTCACTGACGCCAAGGGCCGTTGCATAATCGGCAACATTCCAGTGTTCACGAAAATGCAGTTCCAGCACCTGAAGAAACCGCTGAAACGTGATCGATCCCGGGCGGTGTTTGTCGCGCTGTTCCATCACCCCTTCGCCAAGGCGCAAAACCATGGTCAGGATGATTTGCAAATGCGCACCAACCACAAGGCTGGCGCCAAGCGCATTTTGCATCAGCTCGGTTCGGATGGCGGCAAAGCTGCGCGCCAGAAGCGATAGATTTTCGCTATCTTCTGCCGGGGTGACATTGTGAACCGTATCAGCAGCAAATCGAAGCGGCAAACCACCGCCGACCGGACTGCCCCCCGGCGCACCAAGACCACCGGCCCCATCCCCGCAATGACGGGCCACCAAATCATCCGCCACCGACAGCAAATAACCTTCGCCACCGGCCGTTACAGAAAAGCTTTGCGTTTCACCCAGCGGCATCCACACTAGGGCGGGTGCCCTGCATTCAATGGTTCCCTGTCGCAACCCGATCCGCGCCCGCCCGCTTAGCAGCAAAACCGCATAACAACGGTCCCGCCGCCCCGGATCATTCATCACCCATTCTTGCGTGGATAACGGATGATCAAAATGATCCATCATGGCCTGCGCGGTGACAGGAACCAGATCTTCGAACGGGTTTTCAACCAGCGGTGCCGGGCTTGAAACCGGGATATGTCGGGATGAATACTGAGGCATGCCTTTTTGTCGATCATCTATTCCAAATGGTTATATGTATAAAAATACAATTTTTCGTCCTAAAATGTCAATTTAGCTATCTTTACATCGGAAGCGTTCCGTCGCTTACTAGTGTGACGGTCAAAAGAACCGCAAAAACAACAATACAAATCAAAATTGCGTTCCCGTTATTTTGCAACTGCGAAATAATGGGCAGGAGGAAACGCCGGGGATTTACTTTGCACTGCGAAGTAAATAACAGAATCTCTTTGCCTAAACTCCTGAAATAGCGCGTAAACGGGAAAACCGTCTCTGCAAAGAGATCAGGAGGAAAAGCATGCAAATTTCAGCGAAACTGCGCATCGCGACCATCGCGGCAGCAACCACTGCCCTGATGAGCACCGCGACGCTGTTTAGTGCCAACGCACAAGAAACCTATCGCATTGGTTACGCCATCTCGAAAACCGGCCCCGGCGCACCGGGCGCTGCCACCAGCACCACGCCGAACTATGAAATGTGGGTCAAGGAAATCAATGACGCCGGCGGCCTTAAAGTCGGCGACAAACAGATCCCGATTGAAGTCGTTGAATATGATGATCGCTCCAGCTCCGAAGAAGCTGTCCGTGCGATCGAACGCTTGATCAATCAGGACAAGGTTGATTTCATCCTGTCGCCTTGGGGTACGGGGCTTAACCTTGCCGTCGCACCGATCCTTGATCGTGCGGGCTATGCCCATATTGCCGGTACAGCCGTTACCGACAAATCACCGCAACTCGCAGAACGCTGGAAAAACTCCTACTGGCTGCTGGGTACGGGTGAACAATATGCCGTTGAAATGGCCGAATTCCTTAAAGGCCTGAAAGACGCCGGTAAAATCAACGACAAGGTCGCAATGATTGCCGTTGCCGATGGTTTCGGGATTGAACTTTCCAAAGCCGGTCGTACCGCCCTTGAAGATCGCGACTTTGATCTGGTCTATGACAAAACCTATCCGCTGGGCTCCCAGGACCTTGCAACCATCGTCAATGAAATCAAATCACTTGGCGCAGATACCTTTGTGGCCTTTTCCTACCCGCCGGGCACCCTTGGCCTGACCGAACAGTCCCGTGTTCTGGGCTTTAACCCGAAAATCTTCTATGCCGGTGTTGGCACAGCTTTCCCGCTTTATAAAAACCGTTTCGGTGAAGATGCACAGGGCGTCATCAGCCTTGGGGGTGCCAGCGAAAATGATCCGAAAATTGCCGATTACATTGCACGCCATGTCGCATTTGCCGATCGCGAGCCGGATCGTTGGGCATCGATTGTCAACTGGGCATCGCTTCAGTCCCTGCAACAGGCAATCGAACGTGCCGGTTCCACCGACCGCGAAGCTGTGAATGCTGAACTCGCCAAAGGTGGCTTTGACACCATTCTGGGCACCTATAAGCCGGGCGATCAGAATTTCTGGCAGGTTGGCCAGTGGCAGGACGGCAAATTTGTCGGTGTTGCCCCAACCAGCATGGAAGGCGCACAAGAACTTGTCTTCCCGAAACCTGAATGGAAAGCAGCACAATAAGTGCAGCTGACAAGGAAAGCCGGGGTTCCTGCGCACGCACAACCGCGCGGGAACCCCGACACCCCTCTGGGAAGAATTGAATGTTAAGCTACGCAATATTTTCCGGGATCACGCTTGGCGGCATGTATGCACTCGTCGCCATGGGGCTGACCCTGCAATACGGAGTATCGCGCATCATGAACCTCGCCTATGGCGAGCTGGTGATCGTCGCATCCTTTATTGCCTTTGTTTTCATGACCTCGTTCGGGATTAACCCGATTGTCGGTCTTCTGATCATTATCCCGCTAAGCTTTGCTCTGAACTGGGTGATCTATCGCATCCTGCTGACCCCGCTGGTCGCACGGGCAAAGAACCGCGGCATGCTTGAAGTCGACAGCATTCTGGCCACCTTTGGCCTGCTGTTCATTGTTCAGGGCGTGTTGCTGGTCTGGTTTGGCGGTAATTATTACAGCTATGACTTCATGAATGGTGCCGTGAATGTGTTTGGCGCAGTGATTGCTGCCAACCGTCTGGTTGCCCTTGGCTTTGCTGTTGTTATCGGGCTTGGATTTTATGTCATCCTGACCAGAACACGGATTGGCACGGCTCTTCGCGCGGTTGCTGTTGATCCGACCTCTGCCCGTCTGGTTGCGATTGATGTTAATTTTGCCTCCTGCTTTGCCTTTGCCCTTGGTGGTGCAATGGCCGCTGTCGGTGGCGTTCTGGTCAGCATGTTTCTGACCTTCTCAACATCGATGGGCGTTGTCTTTACCATGAAGGCATTGATTGTCGTGATCATGGGCGGGGTTGGCAACCTGCTTGGTGCGCTGATCGCCGGTCTGATCCTTGGCGTGGCGGAAAGTCTGGTCGCGACCTATGTTGATCCCGGCCTGACCATTGCGGTCACTTACGTCATCTTCCTTCTGGTCTTGCTGATCAAACCATCCGGCCTGTTCGGGAGGGCATCTTCATGAGCATCCTGAAACCTGACTTCATCAAGCCCGTTGGCTTGGGTGCCGTAATCTTTGCCGCCCTTGCCTTCCTGCCGAACTTTGTCGACAACTACTATATGTCGCTTGCCATCAGTGTGGTCAGCTTTGCCGTGCTTGCGACCGCTTGGTCAATGTTCTCTGGCCCGACGCGCTATATCTCGTTGGCAACCGTCGTGTTCTTTGGCATCGGTGCCTATACGGTGGCCGTTCTTGGCGAACATATGGCCTTTCCGCTGGTTCTTGTCTGTGCCGCACTGGCCGGTACGGTCGTTGCCCTTCTGGTCGGGTTCTCCACCCTGCGGCTGGCCGGTGTTTACTTCGTGATCTTTACCTTTGGCCTGACCGAACTGGTGCGTCAGGTTGTCAGTTGGTACGAAGTCAATGTCACCCGCGAAATGGGTCGTTATGTCTTTCTTGATATCACCCAGAACGACATTTACTGGCAGTTGCTGGCCCTGTTTGCCGTCCTGCTTCTGACCGGCTTTATCTTGGCCCGGTCCCGGCTTGGCTTTGCGCTGCGCATCATTGGCGAAGACGAAACCGTCGCCAAACATTGCGGCATTGATGTTACCCGGGTCAAAGTTGCCCTGTTTGTTCTCTCGGCTTTGTTCATGACCCTGACCGGTGCCATCATGGCGCCACGTTGGACCTATATCGATCCCTTGATTGCCTTTAACCCGATGCTGTCCTTCCAGGTTGTCATTATGGCGCTTTTGGGTGGTCCGCGCCGGTTACTCGGTCCGCTGTTGGGGGTTATTCCGCTGACCTTGCTGTTTGAAGTTCTGACCGCAAGTTTCCCGAACCATTTCAGCATCCTTCTGGGCTGTGTGTTCATGGTGATTGTCTATCTTTTGCCCGGCGGTGTGCTTGGACTTTATGAAAAGTACCGTGCGCCGAAAAAGCGCACCCTTTCGCCGCCGAACGGCACAGATGGCACCACCAAGTCAGAGGAGAAAGCAGCATGACATCGCAAATTCTTCTGTCGATTGATGGTCTGCATAAGGCCTTTGGCGGATTGATTGCCGTCAACCAGATGCAGTTTGATGTCCATGAAGGCGAAATTGTCGGCCTTCTGGGCCCCAATGGATCAGGCAAGACAACCGTGATGAACCTGATATCGGGTGCCCTGTCACCTGACGAAGGCAAGGTCGTCATTGGCGGCAAAAACATCACAAGCCTTCCGGCTCACAAAATCAGCCATTCCGGCGTTGCACGTACTTTCCAACTGGTGCGCGTTCTGCCCGATCTTGATTGCATCGAAAATATCGAAGCCGGTCTTGCCTATCGCAACAATCCGCTTTGGGGTGAAAGTGCCCATAAAGCAGCCCATGACCTTCTGGACCGGATCGGTCTTGCCAAACAGGCCCACACACCTGCTGGTGATCTGACCTATATCGATCAAAAACGTTTGGAACTGGGTCGTGCCTTGGCCCTGCAACCCAAGTTACTGTTACTTGATGAATGGTTGGCCGGGTTGAACCCCTCGGAACTTCAAGATGGCATCACGCTTGTGCGCAAACTCAAGGACGAAGGCCTGACCATCATCATGGTAGAACATGTCATGGATGCCATCCGCAGCCTGTGTGATCGCTGTGTTGTCATGAACGCCGGGGCCAAGATTGCCGATGGCACGCCTGATGAAGTTCTTTCCGACCCGGAAGTTGTCCGCGCCTATCTTGGAGACAGCCATGCTTGAAATTAAAAACCTGTCTGTTTCCTATGGCAAACATGCTGCCCTGCGCGGGGTTGATGTCAATGTGCAGCGTGGCGAAATCGTTGTCATGCTTGGTGCTAATGGTGCGGGGAAAAGCAGCCTGCTCAAAGCCTGTGCCGGTCTGGTTACCGCTCATGATGACACCAGCATCAATTTATCAGGAAGCGAGCTTACCGATCTTCCGGCCCATAAAATTGTCGAGGCAGGCTTGGCCCTTGTCCCCGAAGGTCGCGGGATTTTCGGCGAACTGACGGTGCGCGAAAATCTTGAACTGGGGGCCTTTGCCAAACGCGCCCGCGCGGCGGAAAAGCAAAATCTCGAACGTGTGATTGATCTTTTCCCCAAACTGGCAGAACGGCTTGATCAGGCCGCCCGCACCATGAGCGGCGGCGAACAGCAAATGGTCGCCATTGGTCGTGCCTTGATGTCCAACCCGGATATCCTGTTGCTTGATGAACCCTCCCTTGGTCTGTCGCCGATTATGACCGGTGATTTGTTCAAGGCACTTGCCGCCATTCGTAAAACCGGGGTTGGTGTGCTTCTGGTCGAACAGAACGCCCATCAGTCCCTTGCCATATCAGATCGGGGATATCTGATCGAAAACGGGGCCATCACCGGGCAGGACACTGCCAAGGCCCTGCAATCCGACCCTGCTGTGCAAAAGGCCTTCCTTGGCCTTGGGGCTGCATAACATGCCGCTTTTCGCCACCTCACAGCAGACCATCAGAAACTCAGGAGAAACGTCATGAACGATGTAAAACTGTTGATCGACAATCAGGATGTAAGCGCTTCAAACAACCGCACGTTTGAACGCAAAAACCCGGTGACCGGTGAAACGGCAACCGTTGCCGCCGCCGCCAGTGCCGCCGATGCCCGCAAGGCGGCTGATGCGGCTGCCGCGGCCTTTCCGGAATGGTCAAAAATGGGTCCGGGCGCACGCCGCAAGATCCTGTTAAAGGCTGCTGACATTATGGAATCAAAGGCCGGTGAATTCGGTCAGCTGGTTCTTGATGAAACCGGAAGCACGCGCATGTGGGGCGGCTTTAACGCCAATCTCGCAGCAAACATGCTCCGCGAAGCCGGTGCCATGACCACCCAGATTCAAGGCGACATCATTCCGTCTGACCATCCGGGTCTGATGGCAATGGGCATTCGTCAGCCGGTCGGTGTTGTTTTGGGCATCGCCCCCTGGAATGCGCCGGTTATTCTTGGCACCCGTGCGATTGCCATGCCGCTTGCCTGCGGTAACACCGTGATCCTCAAGGCATCCGAACTGTGCCCGGCCCTGCATCACCTGATTGGTCAATGCCTGGTCGAAGCTGGCGCCCCGGCTGGTGTGGTCAATGTTGTCACCAACGCCCCGGAAGATGCCCCGGAAATCGTTGAAACCCTGATTGCCCATCCGGCGGTGCGTCGCATCAACTTTACCGGCTCCACCCGTGTCGGGCGCATTGTTGCCAAACTGGGTGCCGAACATCTTAAACCGGTTCTGCTTGAACTGGGTGGCAAGGCACCGTTCCTCGTTCTCGATGACGCGGATATTGACGAAGCCGTCAATGGTGCGGCCTTTGGCGCCTATATGAATCAGGGCCAGATTTGCATGTCGACCGAACGCCTGATCGTCGATAACGCCGTTGCTGATGACTTTGTTGCCAAACTGGCCGCCAAGACCAAAACCCTCACCGCGGGCGATCCGGCCAAGGCCGAACATATCCTTGGGGGTGTTGTCAGTGTTGAGGCCATCAACCGCATCGAAGAACTGGTCGAAGACGCCGTTTCCAAGGGTGCGAAACTGGTTGCCGGTTCGGGCAAGGCCAAAGACGGCGTTCTGATGGATGCCACCTTGCTTGATCACGTCACCCCGGCGATGAAGATCTATTCCGAAGAAAGCTTTGGTCCGATCTGTGTGGTTATTCGTGCCGGTAACGAAGACGAAGCCGTGCGCATCGCCAATGACAGCGAATATGGCCTGTCATCTGCGGTCTTCTCGACCAACATTCCGCGCGCGATGGAAGTCGCCAAACGCATCGAAAGCGGCATCTGCCACATCAACAGCCCGACCGTTCAGGACGAAGCACAAATGCCGTTTGGTGGTGTCAAATCGTCTGGTTATGGCCGGTTTGGGTCGCAGGCATCGATCGATGAATTCACCGAAATGCGCTGGATCACGATCCAGAGCGGCAAACGCCACTACCCGTTCTAAGCCGCAAACACCTTAAAACCGGGTGGTCACCCACCCGGCATTCCATGGATATCCGAACACGCAGGGGGGAAGCCTGATTTGTTCTAGTTCCCTTACAAATCAGGACCTGTGTGCAGGCCGTCAGTTCTTAAATGAATTGGCGGCCTGCGTCGTTTCAGGTTAGGCAACATCGATCTTACGAATTAACCCCGCAAAACCGCCTGCACCAAAACTTCAAGCGCGCTGGAAAATTTTGACCGGTCTTTCTGGGTAAAGGACGCATTACGCCCCTGCTCACCGGTGACTTCGCGCATATGGGCTGCGATCTCGCGGCCTGCCAGCGCATTACCGATATTGGCTTCGGTGAATTCCTGCCCGTTGGCTTTTAACACCCGCGCGCCAATTTCAATCCCGCGTGAGGCCAGTGGAATATCATTGGTAATGATCACATCCCGCGCACGGGCATTTTCCGCAATCCAGTCATCCGCCGCATCGGGTTCGGGCGGCACAATAACATTTCGGATCAAGGGATTACGCGACGGGCGGATACCACCGTTAGAGACAACAATCATCTCGATCCGGTGACGTTCAGCCACACGTTCGCATTCCACCTTTACCGGGCAGGCATCGGCATCAACAAACAAACGCGGGCGACTATTTTCAACTATCTCAGACATGGCGCGATCATCGCCGGGACGCGGTGAAAGTCAAGACTTCATGAAGCATCCCTGACCCGTTCGTCAGGTCTGGCATCGCGCATCCCCATCAAAACCACCCCCCCGATCAAGGCAAAGCCACAGGCCAAAACAACCGTGGTCTGGAAATCAAAGATGCTGGCGACCACACCGGTCAGAAGATTACCAATAAGCCCGCCAACAAAGAGCGTGCTGACATAATAACTTGTCGCCACACCGGGTTGGTCGGGGGCAAAATTCTGAACAAACGTCATGCTGATCCCGGCAAAGATGCCGTAATAAATGCCGTCCAGCACAGCCAGAAGTAAAACATCCTCAAGGCTGCTGGCGTGATAGATCAGGCCAAAAAACACCGCCGCCAAAACCGATGCGATCAACATGCCCTTGCGTTCGCCCACACGCTTGATCAGCGATGCACAGAAATAAATCGCCACCACTTCGACCAGGCATTTAACGCTCAAAGCAAAGCCCGCCGATGATGCGATCAATCCGATCTCGGTCGAGAAGTAAAGCGGCATGGCCGAAACAAACACAACATTGGCCGCGCCAATGAAAAACACCGGAATACAGGCCTGCAACAGGCCAAAATTGAACGGAATTTTTACCCCGGTTTCAAGGCTGTTGGGGTGGTGGGTTTTAAACGCATGCGGCACAATCAAAAGACAGGCGGCAAACCAGATCAACGACAATCCGGCAATCCCGTAATAGGTCGCCGCAAAGCCAAACACGCCATAAAATGACAACGCCGCCGCAGGCCCCACCATCCAGCCTAATGACGTCTGCATCCGCAAGAACCCGTTGAACTTCACGACATCGCGGTTGGTTTGTTCGGCAAACAACCGGCCAAACGAATACATCACGGACAAGGCCCCCGACCCGATCCCGAGCAAGATCGAAACGATACCGAGATAAACCCAATAGATTTGAAACACACCAAGGATCAGCATCCCGGTGCCAAAGCACACAATGCTGGTCACCAGCAAAAACTTGACCGGCACAGCCCGGTCAATCGCCCGGCCAAAGGCCCGGTTGGTGATCAACGTCACGCACACCTGCACGATGGCAACCATGCTGAGCTTCCAGGGGGATTGCCCCAAACCTTCAACCACATAAAGCCCGGCCAGGGGCACCGCACAGGAGGATGTAAACGCCCCGACAAGAAGCAATCCCAACACCAAAAGGGGATAGCGATCCAGAATCGCGATGACAGATGAACGGTGTTTGGTCCCGCCTTCTCCAAGTTCATTGGTGACGTCGTCTTTCATCTGCAGCACATCCCTTATCCACCCCTATCGGCATCAAGGAAACGTTCTACAGGCTCAACAGAAAATGGTTAAACATTTCCGATCACTACGGAAAAGATGTCATAAAACCATCATCGAAAACTTATGAAAGACCGCCAACAAAACTGGAAAGTTCGGGTGTTTTGGGATTGGAAAACACTTCTTCGGGATCGCCGGTTTCATGAATGCGCCCCTGATGCATAAAGACCAGCTTGTCGCAAACTTCGCGGGCAAAGCGCATTTCATGGGTGACCATCACCAATGTCATGCCTTCTTCGGCCAATTGACGGACAACGGCCAAGACCTCGTTGACCAGTTCCGGATCAAGGGCAGAGGTGACTTCGTCGCACAAAAGAACCTTGGGCTGCATCGCAAGGGCGCGCGCAATGGCAACGCGTTGCTGTTGGCCGCCGGAAAGCTGATCGGGGTAATGCATCATCTTGTCGGCAAGCCCAACCTTGGCCAACATTTCCTCGGCAATCTCTTTTGCCTCGGCTTTCGATTGCTTTTTCACCACCTGCGGGGAGAGCATGACATTTTCAAGGGCGGTGTAATGGGGAAACAGATTGAACTGTTGAAACACCATTCCGACCTGAAGCCGCAACGCCAAAAGATCGGAATCACGGTCGCTGACCTTTTTACCGCCAACCATGATCACGCCATCATAAATCGCCTCAAGCCCGTTGATCGTGCGCAGCAATGTACTTTTGCCCGACCCGCTTTTGCCAATCAGGGCAATGACCTGACCTTCTTCAATCGAAAGGTCGATGCCCTTAAGGACTTCCAGCGCGCCAAAGCTTTTATGTATGGCGTGCAGTTCAACGAGCGGCATGACGGAACTTCCCTTCCAGATGACCGGCAAAAAGCGACAGCGGATAACAAATCAGGAAATACATCACCGCGACACAGCCATAGACGGTAAACGGCGCATAGGTCGCGTTGGTGATCATGGTGCCGGCCTTGGTCAGTTCGACAAAACCGATAATCGATGCCACGGCCGTTCCCTTGACCACCTGCACGGAAAAACCAACCGTTGGCGGAACCGCAATCCGCAAGGCCTGCGGCAGAATGATGTAACGCATCTGTTGGGTGAACCCCATGCCAAGACTGGCCGATGCTTCCCATTGGCCTTTGCCAATCGATTCAACACATCCGCGCCAGATTTCGGTCAGAAACGCACTGGTAAACAGCGTCAGGCCAAGGATCGCCGCCGTCCAGGGCGACACATCAATCCCGATCAAAGGCAGGCCAAAGAACACGATGAAAAGCTGCATCAAAAGCGGCGTGCCCTGAAACAGTTCGACATAGCCGCGCACAAGCCGGATCACCCATGGGTTGCCCGCCGTGCGCAACATCAAAAGCACCACACCGACCAAGCCCCCCAGAACAAAGGCGCTCAGCGACAGCAAAACAGTCCAGCGCCCGGCAAGCAGCAAGTTATAGACAATATCCCACAATGAAAACTCAGACATGACGCCGCCGTTCAAACAGGAAGTTGCCCAAAACCTTTAACCCCATACGCAGCAAAATCGACATCACCAGATAAAGTGCCGTGACGACGAAATAAACTTCAAACGCCCGGAAATTAAGGGCCTGAATATAGTTCGCCCCAAAGGTCAGCTCCTCGGCCGCGATCTGCGAACAAACCGATGATCCAAGCATGACAATCACAATCTGACTGGAAAGTGCCGGCCAGATTTTCTGCAACGCCGGCAAGATCACCACATAACGGAAAATCTGAACCCGGTTCATCGCAAGCGTCTGGGCCGCTTCAATTTGACCTTGCGGGATGGCCTGAATACCGGCCCGGACAATCTCGGTCGAATAGGCCCCCAGATTGACAATCATCGCCAAAACCGCAGCCTGAAATTCCGTCAGTTTGACGCCAAGTGCCGGAAGCCCGAAGAAGATAAAGAACAGTTGAACCAGAAACGGGGTGTTGCGGATCAGCTCGACATAGATCCCGACAATCGGACTGATTACCGGGGCGCGTGATGCCCGTGCCCACGCGCCCAGGATTCCGAACCCGACACCAACCACCGCACCGATAACTGTCAGCTGTGTGGTTAAAATAACCCCGTCAAACAGCAATTCCCAATGTGGCACGATGGCGCCGAAGTCAAATTTATATGCCATTGATCTGCAACAATCCCGTCAATTCCGGCAAGTCCGTCAAAGGGGCTTAAAGTTCCGCCGGAAGCGGAATGCCAAGCCATTTTTCGGCAATCGCATTCAAGCGACCATCGGCCATGGATGCGGCAATGATCTCGTTGACCTTTGCCATGAATTCCGGTTCTTCCTTGTTCAAACCGACATAGCATGGCGAATTTTTGATCAGGAATTTCGGTTCCGGTTTGCGCGGCGGATCACGTTCAATAATCGCAGCCGCCGTTACATTGCCCGTGGCAATCAGGTCAACCTGACCGGACAGGAAAGCCGAAATCGTGCCGTTATTGTCTTCATAGCGTTTGATATCAACATCAGACGGGGCAATTTTGGTCAGCTCAAGGTCTTCGATGGCACCACGGGTGACACCAACCGACATACCCGCAAGATCAGCCGCCTTTTCAACCGAAAAATCCGCCGGGCCAAACACGCCGTTATAGAACGGGGCGTATGGATCACTGAAATCAATCACCTTTTCACGGTCCGGGTTTTTGCCAAGGCTGGAAATCACCAGATCAACCTTGCCGGTGGTCAAATACGGAATGCGGTTGCTGGATGCAACCGGCACCAGCTCAAGCTTCACACCAAGTTCTTCCGCAATCAGCGCTGCCATATCGATGTCATAGCCCTTTGGCTGCATATCGGTCCCGACCGATCCAAATGGCGGAAAGTCCTGCGGCACGGCGACCTTTAAGACACCTGCTTCGGCAATCGTATCCAAAGCACCGGCTGACGCTGCACCAAGTGGTGCGGCAAGCATCGCCACAGCCGCAATTGCGGTTTTGAAGAATTGTTTCATGAGCCTCTACCCGTTTTGCTAAGAGTTTAATGCACTTTTTTTAACCTGACACGAAGGCTGCATATTTTTTGATCTTTTGTCTATGAATATTTTTTTCCTAAGCGTAAATTCAACTCACCGAGCAATCATAACTGGCAGAACCTAGGGAATTTCGGGATACACGCCCGCCCCTCACTGGTCTGACCAGAATAAGGAACGCAGATGACACGCAGCGAAACCGCGCCAGAACGCGCCGCGCGAGACATTCGAAATTTGATAAAAAACAAGGGGCTAGGCGCTGGTGACTCGCTACCTCCTCAGCGCAGCCTCGCCAACGAGCTTGGCATTAGCCGCACCAGCCTGCGCGAAGCATTGGCCACACTTGAGGCCCTTGGCATTGTCCATATCCATGCAGGCAAAGGCGTATACATCACCGATCGCCAAATTCACACACCGATGGATCAGGACCGCAACCGTCATGCGGCACAGGTCTATCAGTTCCGTCTGGCGATTGAACCCTATGTCGCAGGGCTTGCCGCCCAGATGCGCAATGCAGAACATCTTGAGACACTTGCAAACAGCATCAATGACATGCGTGCCGCCCTTGAGGCCGATGATTTGATCGCGGCTGCCATGGCCGATACGGAATTTCATGAAGTTCTTCTATTGGCATCTGGCAACCCGATGTTTGCCGATGCCATGCATCCGGCAGCCCAGATCATTCATGAAAATCAGATGCTGCCCTTTGCCAATGCAAATGCGATTGCCGCCCCGCTCTCCGAACATGAACAGGTCTTGCGCTATATCCGCGACCACAACCCGTCAGGTGCCCGCGATGCCATGCATTTCCATGTTCTAAGTGCCGCGACCCGTGCCAAGATCGCTTTCTTGCGGCCCTAGGACCAGGACCACATATGCCATCACCCGCAACCATGGCGACAGCTTCGGGCGAAAACACAAAACCCCCACCCGCTTTCGCGGATGGGGGTTTCGTATAATACGGTGCCGTTCAAAAAGAACGACAAGCCGAATTAAGCAGCAGTCAGGTCGTCAGCCGAAACGCGGCCCGAACGTGAGTCGGTACGCAGTTCGTAATTGATTTTGTCGCCTTCCTGTGGGTGACCCATACCAGCGCGTTCAACAGCGCTGATGTGCAGGAATACGTCATTTCCGCCTTCGTCAGGCTGAATGAAACCAAAACCTTTAGTTGCGTTGAACCATTTAACTGTACCAGTTGCCATCTTTAAATCTCCTTATCGAGTATTGATTGGCGTTACGACACACCCCGTGTGGGTGGGCCTATTTGTGTTCGGTAATCAAATCAGGCGTGGTCACGCTTTCTCTGATTACCGGAAGATGTATCGCGGCCCGCCCCACCCGGCTGCCCGCCAGGTTGTGGACCACGTTGATTGCGATTGCGGTTCGCACCGCCGCGCTTGCCTTGCGGTCTGGCGGTCCGGGCGGCATTGCCCCCGTTGCCATTCGCGCGGCGTTCCTCGGTGCTTCCCATAAAGGAAAGACCGGAAGAAATTGAATTGTCACCTTGCACACCGTCGCGGCGGTTTCCATTGGAATCCACACGTTTCGTCGGGCGCTTGCGACCATCTGCTTGACCCGCGCCGTTACCGGCACCGGTGCCACGACCATTTTCCGGCTTGGATTTGATCCCGCCTTTAAAACGGCTTTTCGATTTTTCCAGGGCCGGATTCACCTCGGCCTTTTCAGTCGAACGGGCATTGACTTCGACGTCACGACGCACCGCAGGTTTGCGGGCATCATCCGGGCGACGCGGACCACCAGCAGCACGGCCATCCCGGTCATTCCGACCAGCAGATGCGCTGCGGTTGCCTTCGCCACCACGACGACCATTATTATTGCCACCATTGTTGCGACCACCGTTGCCGCGCGGCTGACCACCACTGGAACGACGTCCACGGTTGGTTTCGCGTGGCTCGTCCGACAGCGCTTCCTGCTCAGCAGCAAGCTTGGCATCGCGACGATCAATTACCGGGATCGTCTGACGGGTTGTTCTTTCGATATCGCGCAGCAAACCACGTTCTTCGGCATCACAGAATGCAATTGCGCAACCGCTGGCACCGCCACGGGCCGTACGGCCGATACGGTGGACATAGCTTTCCGGGACGTTGGGAAGTTCGAAATTCACGACGTGAGTCACAGCATCAACATCAATACCGCGTGCTGCGATATCGGTTGCAACAAGCACACCGATCTGACCGTCCTTAAAGGCGTTCAGAGCGCGCTCGCGCTGGTTCTGACTTTTATTGCCGTGAATGGCTGCTGCACTGATCTTGTTTGCCTCAAGATGACGGGCAACACGATCGGCACCACGCTTGGTCCGGGTAAAGACCAAGGTGCGTTTGAAAACCGGATTATCAAGAAGTTCAGCCAAAAGCTGACGCTTGCGGGTCCGCTCGATCAGATAAACCGACTGCTCGACACGTTCCTGAGTGGTGGAAACCGGGGTTACCGACACCTTGACCGGATCAGAAAGCATATCACCAGCCAGCTGACCGATCTGCCCCGGCATGGTTGCCGAGAAGAACAGGTTCTGACGGTTACGCGGAAGCATTTTGATGATGCGTTTGATTGGCGGCAGGAAGCCAAGGTCAAGCATATGGTCGGCTTCATCAAGAACCACGACGTCAACATGCTTAAGGCTCAGCTTGCCACTATCAACATGATCAAGCAAACGACCAGGGGTGGCGACAAGCACCTCGACACCTGGATTAATCGCTTTGATCTGGGGACCCGGGGCAACACCACCAACGACCACGGCAACGCGGACATTCAGGAAGCGGCCATAGGCACGGAAACTTTCACCGATCTGCGCAGCAAGTTCGCGCGTCGGTGCAAGTACCAGCACACGGCAGGCACCCTTGGGTGTACGACCTTCGGTTTTGGAGAGGCGATCTAGGATCGGCAACGCGAATGCTGCCGTCTTACCGGTACCGGTCTGAGCGATACCAAGCAGGTCCTTACCTTGGAGCAGGGACGGGATGGATTGCGCCTGAATAGGGGTGGGCGCATCATATCCTTCTTGCGCTAGTGCGCGAAGGACCGGCTCGGCCAGGCCGAGTTCGGAAAACTGGGTCAAATAAGAGTAACTCGTAAATTAGAGGCTGCAGACAGCTGGGCTATCGCCCGGTGAATTTTAGTAATCAGGTCTGCGCCTTGCAGTTCTGGAAGCACCCGCGTAGCTGGATACTTCATTGCGTTCTTACGTCAATCACTCAACAGGGAAGGACTTGCATCCCGTCTACGCTTCTGGAGCGATCAAATATCAACTACACAATGCGCAGAGTTTATTCGGCTTGTCAAACGGGTTATTTGTTACAGCCCCGCGTTTTACGCACACAGGCCCCGCACAATTGCGCGTCGAGCCGGAAAAACCGCCTCAGTCTTCGAACTTTTCCAGATCGACCTCTTCCGCGTTCTGATAAAGCGCAGCCAGACTCTGATGCTTCACACGAAACTGACTTCTTCGTTTTATCTTCGGGCTCAAGGACGACATCTGTTCCATTTTTATAGCCGGATCATAATATATCGCCCCGGAAGCAATCGCATTCAGAAACAGGTTAAAGTCGGTTTTCTCACATAACAGAATTTTTGCCCCGTAAGCATAAGCCGGTGGCCCCTGACGGAAAATCGAAGGCACATAAGCTGCTTGCGCGTGCTTTCTGTTCCAGTGATCCATTATTGAAGCAAACTTCCAGAGAGCGGCAATTTCATCACCCTTTGAAAACAAAGCCAGTCCACCTTCAATGTCTGTTATTTTTTCGGTGGCCACATCATACCCGATTAACCCCAGGCGCAGTCCCGTATCCTTGTGAGGCGGTTTATCACAAGAATATATCCCCCCGAAATTCAGCCTGTCCGGAACACCGTTTTTATCCTTGTATCCATAAGAACGCAGGAATGCAGTCACACCGAGGTCTTTGTAAATTCCTCCAGACGGCTCGGGAGTCATAAGAGTAACAGGGCCCTTTGGAAGGTATCTGCTAAAATCACGCACTCCGAATTGCTTGATCTCCCAACCCAGATAATCGGGTTCGGCATACCCGTTCGGAGCAATCCCCAATTCTGCTTCAAGAGTATAGCCACCACCATTCCGCGCGACATAAGAATGAACTTCTCCATCCGCCCCCAGTTTCTGCGACGGAATCCATTGCTTTCTGTGTATTTCCTTCAACTTTCGCAGCAACTGGGTACGGGAACTTCCCGCGCCGGGGCGAGACGGGATCTCCAGGAAAACTCCGATCTCCGAGATTTCCGGGTGAGATGCGAGTTCTCTAGCCAAGGGATGCACCTGATCAACGGCATAGCCCAAAACACGGCCTGCATCGGTGATACCAAGGAACATCACGCGACCTTCATCCCTGACCTTAAGGATGTTTGACGGGGCTTTCCGGCACCCCTTCAGAAAGCCGGACATTCTGACTTCGGGATACTTCGGATAAAGAATCAACTGAGCATTAGGTGCTTCATACAAGCCTGCTTCATCGATCCATGAAAACAAAATTCCGGCTTTGGCCCTGTCCCGTTTGCTTCCCGAAACCTCGTCGCTATCTGTATAAATTTCCTGATGCGGGATAACGTTAAGCGCTGAAAAGTCACCTCCCAGATAAATCTGGTTCTTCGAATTGTCATTTGGAGCCAATCTCTTGGCATAGAACCTCTTTGCGCCACATTCCGCCATTCGACCGATCAGCGCAGAAATTTCTTCAAACATTATCCCCCACGCACTTCCAGTTCAGGTTCTTCCCCGGTAAGCCAGTTGACAAGCCGGACAATCAAATCGGGCAAGTCGATACGCAATTTCCCTTTAACAGAGCATTCCCAAACTTCGGCTACACGCCAACCGTTGTCCAGCAACAACTTGCGGATTTCAACATCTCGCTCCCGATTGCTTTTGATCTTCTCTTGCCAGAATTCGGTACGTGATCTGGGCAGCTTGAACAAATGGCAATCATGTCCGTGCCAGAAACAGCCATGGACAAATATGACAGCATTGTATTTCGGAAGAACGATGTCCGGCTTTCCCGGTAGCCGCCTTCCATGCAAACGATACCGAAACCCTCTGGCGTGCAAGGCCTTGCGCACCAATATTTCAGGTTTGGTATTTTTGCCCCGTATACCTGACATCATCTCGCTACGTTTTGCTGGCGATACAATGTCAGTCATACAATCACTCTGCTGCGACCGTCTCTTCGCCTGGAATAACCTGCCCCTCTGATTCCAGGCTCTTTAGAACATAAGGCTTCATCTGGCGGGCAATCTCCTTGATCACCGGCACAACAACAGAATTTCCGAACTGTTTGTATGCGCGAGTATCAGAAACGGGAATTTTCATTGTAAAGTTGTCATCATCAAACCCCATCAGACGAGCACATTCACGCGGCGTCAATCGGCGCGGGTTCCTGCCTTCACCCTGATCAATCAGAATTTCACTTCCATCTTTGTAGTAGCGCGCAGAAAGCGTTCTGGCCTTGTCATTCGGGCCACAAAGACCAAACCCGAACCCGTTGCCCTTTGCCTTGTGCTTTGCGGCATAATCGAACAGGTACTTCCAGAGCTTGTCCGATAAAGTGTACTTCGGATTTACAACGCTCGCGACATTTGACAGAGCATCTTCCGGTGGCAACGTGAACTGATCTTCCGGTTCCTCGTGCGGGGCATGAAGAATAGTGCTGATAACCGGCCCCGAAGTCGCATCCGGAAACGCACAAGCCTCAAAGTCGAAGCCCACATCCTCTCGAAAGCCTACAATAAAAATACGCTCACGGTGCTGCGGAACGTAACCTTTTCCGTCGATAACCCTTGCCTGGACATGATAGCCAAGCTCATCACGCAGAGCGCCCAAGATGGTCTTGAATGTGTCGCCCTTGTTATGACTTCTAAGGTTTTTGACATTTTCAAGCATAAAGGCCGCAGGCTTGTGATGCTTGAGAATACGCAGCACATCGAAGAACAGGGTTCCCTGGGCTTTGTCCATAAAACCGTGTGCGCGCCCAAGCGCATTCTTCTTGGACACACCGGCAATCGAGAACGGCTGACACGGGAACCCGGCAAGAAGAACATCATGGGCGGGAATGTCTTCTGCCTTTATCCGGGTTATGTCGCCTGCGATCTCGTGGTCGTCGTCCGGAAAGTTTTCCCGGTACGTTTTTTGCGCGTACAAATCCCATTCGCTGGTAAAGACGCATTTTCCACCAGCCGCTTCAAACCCCCGCCGGACACCGCCGATTCCCGCAAACAGGTCAATAAAGGTAAAGTCGCTCATCGGATGGCCCCGGTTGAAATTCTTTTTGTATATCAAGGTATCTTCAAGGTCTTGCAGATATCTCTCGTCAGGTTTGCCGTTACCTGCATCCCACTGCTCGACTTTCTGTATTGATACACCAAACCATGCAGCTGCGTCACCCACTGACCAGCCGTTTGCTGTGCGAAGCGAATGAAAACTGCGTTCCATCTTGCACCCCAAACCGAAAAGAGAACAAAACAAGAATAAGGAAGCCTGAATTTAGATCAAGCAAAGAATCACGTTTTGTTCCCTTTTTATTGCGGACGCAAATTTCTGCGCCCGCAATCTCATGACCAGACAGACTTCAACTGGCAGAACAGGGGTTCATGGCACCGCACGGGTTCACAGCCGCACACGGGTTCGCCGCCGCACACGGGTTCGCCGCCGCACATGGGTTAGATGGCGCACACGGATTGCCTGCCCCACACGGGTTATAAGCCGCACATGGATTGGCACTGCACGGTGATGCGGCACACGGATTATATCCCGCACCACATGGATTCCCGGCCGAACAGGGCGATGCCGCACAAGGATTCGCCGCAGCACAGGGATTGGCCGCACCGCATGGATTATACGCCGCACACGGATTTGCGCCACAAGGTGACGCTGCGCACGGGTTATACCCTGCCCCACATGGATTCCCGGCTGAACACGGCGATGCCGCACAAGGATTCGCCGCAGCACAGGGATTGGCCGCACCGCACGGATTATATGCTGCACACGGATTTGCACCACAAGGCGACGCGGCACACGGGTTATATCCAGCCCCGCACGGGTTCGCGCCACAAGGGTTCGCGCCGCAAGGATTGGCACCACAGGGATTTGCCGCGCATGGATTAGCGCCGCACGGATTACTGCCCGCCGCCGGAAACGCAGCAGGTGCCGGATTGGCAACCGCCGGAATATTTGCTGTGTGGCTATAATGGTCCAGGGCAACCGCCCCGCTCGCAGCAAGGAAGACCGCACCAAACAGAAGTGTGTTTTTCTCGCTCATTTCCGGAAACCATCCATTCCAAAGACAGGACGCAGTGCAATGCCAAGCCAACTGCCCGCAAAGGCCAGAACAAACCACAACCAGCCATGAACACTGCCCGATGCAATCCCGCTAAAGAACGCCCCGATATTGCAGCCAAACGCCAAACGCGCGCCATAGCCCATCAGCAATCCACCAATTGCTGCCGCAACCAGTGACGCAACCGGCACAGAAACCTTCGGCGCAAATTTCCCGGCAAGGGCAGCCGCAAACGCAGCGCCAATCACAATGCCGAAATTCATCACCGACGTATTATCTTCCAGAACCGAATTTACCAGCGCCTGTGCCGGTCCGGGCCAGTTCCAGAATTCCCATGTTTCAACGGAAATACCGATCACTTGCGCGATTTTCGCCCCCCAAAGGCCAAACCCGAACGTGATCGACCATGGGTGACCGGCAATCAAAAGCGTCGCAACATTCAGCCCGGCCAACAAAAGCCCGGTCCAGACCAACGGCCAGGGGCCATGAAACAACCGCGCAATCCCGGCGCGTGGTGCGGTCGGGGTGACTTCAAGGGTGCCATGCGCGCGCTTTTCAATCAGCACCGTAATAAGCGCGATCAGGGCCAAGCCGCCAAAGGTAACGACAAGACCACCGGTCATGCCAAATTCACGGCCAAGGCTCATTGGCGGGAGTGCCGGAAGCTCAAGCCACATCGGCAAATGCGCCGTCCCGATCACCGCACCAATAATAAAGAAGACAAGGGTTAACAACATGCGGGCACTGCCACCGCCAACCGTGAACAGGGTTCCCGACCCGCATCCACCGCCAAGCTGCATGCCAAGCCCGAACAAAAACGCCCCGATCAGAACCGATGTCCCGACCGGTGCCACCGCCCCGACAATCGGATTGCCAAGCGGGCTTCCAAGGGCCAGCATCGGGATAAAGGCCGCGGCAGCAACACCGATCATTAAAAGCTGGGCCCGCATCGCGCGTCCGCGCTTCTCGACCGAGAAACGGCGCCAACCGCCGGTAAAACCGAATGATGCGTGATACAGCGCAATGCCGAGTATGCCGCCAAGACCATAAAGAACGGCCTGATGCAGATCGACGGCCTGCGCAATTGCAATCCCGACAATGACAAACAGCACAGCCGTAATCGCAGCCGGACCCTTGTCAAATTCAAAGCCCGATATCTGCGGGCGCGCTTTTAAGGTCGTTTCTGACATGGTGACGCTCAGTAACCTTGAATAAATTCATCAATCATGAAGCACGAACGGAACCGGGCAAAACCCGATTCCGTTGAAATTTAACCTGCCATAAAGCCGAAGGAAATGCCGGATTATTCCGGAATAACCATTTCGCGGCTTGGATCAGCAGCCCATTCGGTCAAGGAGCCATCATACATTGCAGTGTTCTTGTTGCCCATGACTTCGGACAAACCAAACCATGCAACCGATGCCCAGTGACCGGTATTGCAATAGGTGATTTCTTTGGCGTCTTTGGCAACACCGGCATCCGCAACCAGACCTGCAATCACATCCGATGCAACAAAGGCACCGTTCTGATCGTTATAAAACTCGGACTGGGCGATGTTTTTTGCCCCCGGAACGGCACCCGCACGGGCAACAACACCGCTTTTGGTTTCGCCTTTGAACTGCGATACCGGACGGGCATCAATCAGCGCGACACCATTGGCTTGCGCCTTGGCGACATCATCGGCAGACGCCAGAAGTTCCGGGCGGAAACTGGCGTTAAAGGCAACTGCATCTGGCGCGACCGAGTCTTTTGAAACGTCTTTGCCTGCGGCAAGCCATGCGCGCTGACCCCCATCAAGGATGGTTACCGCATCGTGGCCCAGAACCTTGAAGGTCCAATAAACGCGGGTTGCCGCCCCAAAGTCCGAACTGTTCTGACCTGCGGGCACAACAACGACCTGTTTGTCATTATCAATGCCAAGCGATCCGATGCGTTTGGAAATCACATCAACCGGCGGCAGCATGCCGACAACATTGTCGACCTTTGCCCGCCAGCCGAATGTGCCATATGGCGCATAAACCGAACCGGCAATGTGACCGGCATCATAGGGGCTTCCTTCTTTGGTCATCGAACGGATATCGACAACAACCAGTGACGGATTGCCAAGATTGGCTTCTACCCAGTTGGCATCCACCAGCGGCTTGTCGGTCAGACGTTCCGCCTGCGCAGCCGTACCGGCAAAAACAAACGCTGCTGCGGCAACAGCAGAAAGGATAAGAGAACGCATGGGGCCTGTCTCCATATTGCAAAAGTATCATGAAACTGTGGGATAGATGTAATCACGCACAGAAAAATGTCAATAACTTCATTAACACACTAATATTTTGTTTAATGTGGCAAAGCAAAGAATTTACCCCCTATGCCCTTGGGCAATAAGGTCACCCGCCGCCCGGGCGAAGTCCGTTCAGATAGCGGGCAAATTCACGGGCAAACGCATCCTGGGTTTCCAGATTGCGCAAGGCCGGTGGACGGGTCAGGAACCCGTGCAAGGCTGCAATCAGGAATTCTGCCACGGCAGAAGGTTCAACATCAGTGCGCACCGTCTTGTTAAACTGCGCCTTGCCAATGTGCGATGCCAGACTGCGCCGCCAATAGCGATAGACACCATCGATGCGTTTGCGAAGGTTCTCATCAAGCTCCCCCGCCCCCGATGCCAACCGTGCCAACGGACAGCCGCCTTCAAGCAAGGTCGGCGCGTCATCGCTGCCAAGCCGGTCGACCTGCCCCATCATGACCGGCAGGATATCATCGACACCTTCAAGTTCATCAAGCCAAACTTCATCGACATAGCCCGGCAGGCAATCCTCGATCACGGCATTGACCAGCTTGGCCTTACCGGCAAAGTGATGATACAGCGCGCCCTTGGTCACACCGCTATGATCAAGGATATTATTGATCGACGCCCCGCCAAACCCGGCCCGGCGAATTTCGCCAAAGGCGGCATCAAGGATCCGTTGGCGTGTGGCATCGGGATCACGCACCCGTTTGGGCACCAGTGCGCCGTTGGATGTGCTTTCAACTTCCATGCCTTCGCCCACTTCAAGAACCTGATCACCATCAAGGTCATCGGAACGTGAAATCCGTGAAAGGGCGGCAGAGATGCTAAAAGGTTCTTTGGACATTGCGCCAATCGGAACTGGAAAATGATCTGGAATGTCAGGTTCCACTCTTTTGGCAACAAGGTCAACAAGGCAACCCGGTTCTCAAACCCTTTCTGTGATCACGAACATGACGCAGACCCTTGCAATTCAACGCAAAGCGTACTCTATTGTTGGCGAATGTCCCTATGGGACAGCCCCAATTACCCTTCGGATAGCAGATGCAGACTGATTCCATCGCCTTCGTCGCAGCCGACACCAAGATCGCACAGGATGCAATGTATCGGCTGAAACACCGATACGGTCACACAGCCCCGGATAAGGCTGAGGTGATTGTTGCCCTTGGCGGCGATGGTTTCATGCTTGAAACCCTGCACCGTTACATGGGCCGCAAGGTGCCGATTTATGGCATGAACCGGGGAACGGTCGGGTTCCTGATGAATGAATTTCGCGAAATTGATCTGCTTGATCGCATCGCCGAAGCCCAGACCGTTGAACTCAACCCGCTTCAGATGGAAGCCCACACCGTATCTGGCGAAAGCCTGTGTGCGCTGGCAATCAATGAAGTGTCGCTGTTGCGCGAAACCCGACAAGCCGCCAAATTGCGCATCAAGGTGGATGGTGTTGAACGTCTGGCCGAACTGGTCTGTGATGGTGCTCTGGTCTGCACACCTGCGGGAAGTACCGCCTATAATCTTTCGGCACATGGGCCGATCCTTCCGATGGGAAGCGGGCTTTTGGCCTTAACCCCGATCAGTCCGTTTCGCCCGCGTCGTTGGCGTGGGGCGCTGTTGCCGCACGGGGCCGAAGTCGTTTTCCATATCGAAAACCCGGAAAAGCGCCCGGTATCGGCTGTGGCCGACTATACCGAAGTGCGCGATGTTTCCCATGTGACGATCCGCGAAGATCGCACCATGAAGATCAAACTGCTGTTTGATCCGGAACATAATCTTGAAGAACGCATCTTGAAGGAACAATTCGTCGAATGACCACCGCCGCACTTTCACCGTCGCAATCCACCATTGACTGGTGCACGAAACTCATTGCCCACCCGTCTGTGAGCATGACGCCAAACATGGATCTGATCGACGAGGTCAAAGCATTCCTGGAAGGGCTTGGCTATCAGACCCTTGTTGTGCGCGATGAAAGCAACACCAAGGCCAATCTTTATGCCTCGATCGGTCCGGCGGTTGATGGCGGCGTGATCTTGTCCGGTCACAGCGACGTGGTCCCGACCGAAGGCCAGAACTGGGCGTCTGATCCCTATACCGTTGATATCCGCGATGACAAACTCTATGGCCGCGGATCGTGCGACATGAAGGGGTTTCTGGCCTGCCTTCTGGCCAAGGCCGAAGCCTTTAAAAACGCTGATCTGCGCGTGCCGATCCATCTGGCCTTTACCTATGACGAAGAAGTCGGCTGCCTTGGTGTGCCAAGTCTGGTTGAGGCGATCAATAATCTGCCGAACAAACCCGCCATGTGCATTGTCGGTGAACCGACCGAGATGAAGGTGATTACCCAGCACAAAGGCAAATATTCCGCCCGCGCGCATTTCACCGGCCGTTCCGGGCATTCATCCCTTCCGGGCGAAGGTGTTAACGCTGTTGAATTTGCATCGGAATTTGTTGTGTTCCTGCGCAAGCTTGGTCGCCAGTGCCGCGATCATGGCCCGCATGACAATGATTTTGTGCCCAATCACACCACATTCCATACCGGCGTGATCAAGGGCGGCACGCAGCTTAATATCATTCCGCAGAACTGCTTTGTCGATTTCGAATTCCGCAATCTGCCCAATGATGATCGCAATGCCCTCAAGGCATCCATTTTCGCCTATCTCGATGATACCCTGATCCCGGAAATGCGCGAAACCTATGACGATGTCGGGGTCGAAATCGAAGTTATCTCTGACATGCCCGGCCTTGCGACTGGCGATGACGAAGAAGTAACCAAACTGGTCATGGCCCTGACCGGGGCCAACACCACCGGCAAGGTCAGCTTCGGCACAGAAGCCGGCGTCTTTTCCGCTCTTGGCGATATTCCAACGGTTGTCTGCGGTCCGGGCAATATCGAACAGGCCCACAAGCCCGATGAATTCATCGAGATGGATCAGCTTGGCCGCTGCGAACTGTTCCTTGATAAATTGCTTGGCGTATTAACGAAGTAATTCCCCAGACATATGACCATGAAAAAGGGGCTGCGAAATTCGCAGCCCCTTGTCATTTCGCCCTGCGTCTGATCACACCAGATTGGCGTCAAAAAACTCCGCCGTGCGCGCATTCGCGGTTTGTGCATCACCTTCGTCGTAATGCGCCCCGCCTTTCCGGGCAAAGGCATGGTCGCGGTCGGGATAGATATGAAGTTCGGTCAAGGGATGATCGCCCAGCGCATCCTTGATCACGGCCTGCGCATCCGCCGGGATATATTCATCCTTGCCGGCCAGATGAACAATCAGCGGGTTTTTGATGTTATCGGCCTCATTCATATAATTATTCATCCCCCCGCCGTAATAGGCAGCAAAGGCATCGCCATCGGTCCGCGTTGCCGACAGAAACGTCAGCAATCCACCAAGACAGAAGCCAACAACACCAACCTTGCCGTTCGATCCCTCAATACTGCGCGCGGCCTTCATGGTGGCGGCGATATCTTCAACGCCCTTATCGACATTAAACGCCTGATAATAGCCAAATGCCTGTTTCCATTCGGCTTCGGACTTATCGGTAATGTCAATGCCCGGCTCAATCCGCCAGAACAGATCAGGACAGACCGCGACATAGCCCTGCTTGGCATAGTCATCGGCAATGCCGCGCATCACTTCATTGACGCCAAAGATTTCCTGAATAACCACGACAATCGGTGCCGGCAGCATATCCGGCATGGCGACATAACAGTCAAAGGCACCATCCGGGGTGGTCACATTCAGCTTGGTCATCGTAAGCGTCCTCCTTGTTTTGATCTTTATGTCCAATCAGGTATCGCAAGATTGTGACATGACAAGGCTTGGAGATCAAAAAACCCGCTGTTACATCGCCCAAGGTTTCAGACCACCACCGTTATTCGAACTCTGCCGCCATATGATGAAGCTCATCCCACAGACTAACCGCAAAGCTGCGCAGCACCATAATTTCAAAACAATCCTCATCGGTGCGCGTGATCATTGCCCCGATATGCCCGATCTGGGTCATGGCCGATGTCCCCACCGCAAAAACATCCGGTCCAAGATCAATCATCGTCCCCTTTGCCAACACATCGCGGACTTTGCCCCCGGAAACCGAAAGCCGGACACGCCCATGGGTCTGATCGGATATGGCAAAGTCACCCGGCAATTTTGCCAAAATTTCGCCCTGCCGGTCCTGTGATACCTCACACGCCCCGATCCAGAACCACTGACCGGGCGACGAACTGCGAAGATCCCCGCCCACATCCGGCGCAATATCATGGATAAGCTTTTTAAGGCTGGCCTCACCTGCCTGCGCATTGCCCAACACATGAAAAACAAACCCCGCCCCGATTGGCGCGATATGCACCGCGGCATGACCATTGGCATCACGCTTGGCGGGAAACGGCGATACGTTGTTAAGGGGAAAATCACGCATGAAGCTTCTCATTCTCTGGATCGACAAAGGCGGGATTGCAAATAATGCCGGTGACAGCCGATCCGGCCAGACCATTCCAGATAACGATCTCATCGCCATATCGATCCGGCCCACCCTTGATCAGGGCCAGACCAATGGCATGACCCAGGCTGGGTGAATGGCACATCGATGTGACATAGCCCTGATCATTCTCAAGGCTGACCGCATCGCCGACATTTAAAATATGCGATCCGGTGGCAAATTTATCGGCTGGCGATTTTGGCTTGATCCCGACCAAAGCCGGACGGGATGGATCAACCAACCCGTCGCGCAAATTCATCACCTGCCCGATAAAGTCATCCTTCTTGGTTGACACCATCCGCCCCATCCCAAGATCGGCCGGGGTGACCGTGCCATTAATTTCGGCATGGGTGACATGACCTTTTTCAATCCGCATCACGCCAAGCGCCTCTGTCCCATAAGGCGCAATACCATGATCCTTGCCTGCGACCATGATCGCATCGGCCACACTGTCGCCATAACCTGCCGGGACGGCGATTTCAAACGCCAACTCGCCAGAAAACGAAATACGGAACAACCGACCCCTAAGCCGCCCGCCAAACATCGATACTTCCCTTGCGGCCAAAAACGGAAAGGCATCATTGGAAATATCATCATCAATGATCTGGCTCAGAACATCGCGCGATTTGGGTCCGGCAACCGCCATTTGCGCCCATTGATCGGTGGCTGATGCCATCCGAACATCAAGCTCCGGCCACAAAACCTGCGCACAAAATTCCAGATGGGTCAAAACACCGGCGGCAAGGGCGGTTGTCGTCGTCATGAAGTAATGGTTTTCGCCCAAGCAGCTTGTCGTGCCATCGTCATACACAAACCCGTCTTCGCGCAGCATGATGCCGTAACGTGCCTTGCCCACCGGCAATTTCAGAAATGCGTTGCAATAAACCCGGTTCAGGAATTCTGCCGCATCCGCGCCAAAAATCTCGATCTTGCCAAGGGTCGATACATCGCAAATGCCGACATTGGTGCGAACGTTTAAAACTTCGCGATCCACACTATCGCGCCAGAACGTTTCCCCGTCTTTCGGGAACCAGCTTGACCGATACCAAAGCCCGGTCTCGACAAACCTGGCCCCGTTCCCCGTCGCCCAACCATGCAGTGGCGATTTACGAACCGGCTGGAAGTCAAACCCTTTGGATGCCCCGACCAATGCGCCAAATGAAACCGGCGTGTAAAACGGGCGGAAGGTGGTTGTGCCGATCTCGCCGGGGGAAACGCCCTTGTTCTCGGCCAGAATGCCAATCGCGTTTACATTCGATGTCTTGCCCTGATCGGTCGCCATGCCGTTGGTGGTATAGCGTTTGGCAAGCTCGACATGATCATATCCCTCGCGCATCGCAAGGTTAATGTCACCCGCCGTAACATCGTTCTGATAATCGACAAACGCCTTGCCCTTGGCAGACGGAACCGACCAAAGGGCAAATGTGTGCTGACCACTCTCATCGGCCTCCGCAACACCCGCAAGACTTGCCCCCTGTGCGGTAAAACCAAGTCCGTCCAATGCCGCGACGGCCGCCTTGGCCCCGGCATCAAAGCAGGCCGCAATGCCAACCAACCCCGTGACCGCGCCCGCAGGCGTCATGCCGTCTGTTGTTTCAGGTGGCAGGAACCCGGCATGCGCATCCGACCAGACCGGCTTTGCCCCGCGATGGCAGGCCAGATGCACAATCGGGCTATACCCGCCAGAAACCGCAAGCGCATCCACCCCAATCACTTCATCGCGCCCGTCATCATGGCGCACCGTGATGGATTTAAGCCCCTTCCGCCCGGCCGTATCACGGACCATGGCCCCGGCAATATGGCGTGCCTTGCCTTCATAAGGAATATTGGGGCAAGTGCGCGGATCAATAATCGCGGCAATCTCGATCCCGCGGGCCTCAAGATCAATCGCGGTTTGATAGGCATGATTGTTATTGGCAAACAACGCAACGCGCTTACCCGGCGCAACGCCATAGGCATTTAAATATGTCCGCATCGCTCCGGCCATCATCACACCGGGTCGATCATTGCCGCCAAAGACAATCGGGCGTTCTTCGCTCCCGGTTGCCAGAATGGTGTGTTTGGCAACAATCCGCCAAAGCCGTTCCATCGCCCGGTGGGGATTGATCGCACTTTCCGCCAGATGCTTTTGCACCCTCTCAACCGCGCCAAAAACCTGATCATCATAGGCACCAAAGACCGTCGTGCGTTTCTTGATCTCGACATTGGGCAAGGCATGAAGCTCGCCAACAATATCGGCCAATGTGACATCTGCGGGCTTATCCCCGATCATGCCGCCTTCGGCCAACATCCCGCCGCCCAACTGCGCACCTTCATCGGCAATGATAACCCGCGCACCGGATCGCCCGGCGGTCAATGCGGCCGCCAATCCCGACGGCCCGGCACCAATCACCAGAAGATCACAATGCGCCCAGCATTTCTCATAATAAGCCGGATCGGGATCATAGCTTGCCCGGCCAAGACCGGCTGCCTTACGGATAATCGGCTCATAGACCTTTTCCCAAAAGGCCGCAGGCCACATGAATGTCTTGTAATAGAACCCGGCCCCCAAAAACGGGCCCAGCAATCCGTTCACCGCCCCAATATCAAAATCAACATTCGGCCAGCAATTCTGTGATCTGGCTTCAAGCCCGTCAAACAGTTCCGCCATGGTTGCACGGGTATTGGGATCGCGCCGCCCGTCGCGCCCGATGGTCAAAAGCGCATTGGGCTCTGCCGCCCCGGCGCTCAGAATGCCGCGCGGACGGTGATATTTAAAACTGCGCCCGACCAGTTGTTTGCCATTGGCAAGCAAGGCCGATGCAACTGTATCGCCACCAAACCCGCTAAGCTTTGCACCGTTGAATGTAAAATGCCGCACATCATTGCGGTCAATCAGTGTGCCGCCATCAATCCGGAAACTGCTCATACCTCGCCCCCGACCTTCAAGGTGCTGGCATCGACAACGTCACTGATATCGTGGGTAACGGTATTGCGGCTTAACACCAACCACCGGCGGCATCCCCCGGCATGGTGCCAATATTCGCGGTGCTCACCACGCGGGTTATCGCGCAGGTAAACATGATCGAACCATGTGCTTTCATCCGCACCCGCCTTGGGGCGCGGGGTTGCGACTTCGCCGCGCACTGAAAATTCCTCGCGGGGGCGAAGGCCACAATGGGGACATTTGACAAGACTGCTCATTTCCAAAATCCTTATGCGACTTAATCAGTGCAGGTTGGCTTGGGCACCAACGCCCTTTTCATCCAGAAGATATCCCCGCGCAAACCGGTCCATGCGGAACTCGGTCGTGGTTTCATGCGGTGCATCCTTTGCCAGCAAATGGGCAAAGCAATAACCAGATGCCGGCGTTGCCTTGAACCCGCCATAACACCAACCGCCATTGAAATAGAGATTGCCGATATGGGTCCGATCCATGATCGGCGATCCATCCATGCTCATATCCATGATCCCGCCCCAGCTTCGCAAAATGCGCACCCGCGAAAGGGCCGGGATCATTGCCATGCCCGCCTCGGCAACATGTTCAACACAGGCAAGGTTTCCGCGCTGGGCATATGAATTATATCCTTCGATATCCCCGCCAAACACCAAGCCCCCCTTGTCAGATTGCGACACATAAAAATGCCCGGCCCCGAATGTCACGACGGTATCAATGAATGGTTTCAACCCTTCGGACACAAAGGCCTGAAGCGCGTGGCTTTCAATCGGAAGACGCATACCGACCATTTGCGCCACATGGCTTGAATTCCCGGCAACGGCCATGCCGATCTTATTGCATTTGATCGCACCGCGCGTGGTTTGAACGCCTGTGACCTGATCACCCTCACGGTCAATCGCGGTGACTTCGCAATTTTGGATGATATCCACCCCGTTCTGATCCGCCACACGGGCAAATCCCCATGCCACCGCGTCATGGCGCACGGTGCCGCCGCGCTTTTGCATAAGGCCCCCCATAATCGGGAACCGGGCATTTTCATAATCAAGGAACGGCAGTTTTTCGCGCAACTGATCGCGGCCCAAAAGATCGGCATCGACCCCGTGCAGGCGCATGGCATTGCCACGGCGGGTATAGGCATCGCGCTGCGCATCGGAATGAAACAGATTGATCACGCCACGCTGGGACACCATGGCGTTAAAATTGAAATCCTGCTCCAGCCCTTCCCACAGCTTCATGGAAAATTCGTAGAACGGGTTATTCCCCTGCAACAAATAGTTCGACCGAATGATCGTCGTGTTGCGCCCGATATTCCCCGAACCCAGATATCCCTTTTCCAGTACCGCCACATTGCGCACGCCAAACACCTTTGACAGGTAATAGGCTGTTGCCAATCCATGCCCGCCGCCGCCAATAATGATCACGTCATAATGCGGTTTCGGGTCCGGATTGCGCCATGCCGGCTTCCAGTTCTTGTTCTTGGAAAAGGCATTGCCAAGCAATGACAGGGCTGAATAACGCATCTTGGTTCTTTCGCTGTTGCCCGGTTTGGAAATCCTGAAATACCAGTCGATCTTGACACAGCCTTAAAATACAGCTTGTCTAAAAAGGACATCTAATAACAAATTTGCGACATTCGTTCTGACCGCCGCACAGCAACAAGGCAGCATCCCATGACGTCAAACGCCCGCAACGCCCAAACCGGGACGTCGCCGCTGCCTGCCCCGCAGACCATCGGGTTTGTCTTGCTGCCCGACTTTGCGCTGATGTCTTATGCCTCGGCAATTGAACCGCTGCGGGCGGCCAACCTTCTGGCCGGGCAGCCGATCTATAAAATCCTGAATTATTCGGCATCGGGCGGGACTGTGCATTCCTCATCGGGAACGATGGTGCCGACCACCCCGATTGCGATGGCGCCAACCAATTTGCATACCCTGTTTGTCTGTGCCGGTGGAAACCCCGCACAGTGGCAGGCACAGGAAATGTTTCCTGCCTTGCGCAAACTCGCGCGTTGGGGTGTTCGTCTGGGCGGGATATCAAGCGGTGCCTATATTCTTGCCGCTGCCGGGTTGCTGGCCCAACGGCAATTCACCATCCACTGGGAACATGCCCCGGCCCTGATCGAAGCCTTTCCCGATCTGGAACCCAAACGCGCCCGGTTTGTCATGGATGGTGACCGCATCACCTGTGGCGGCGGGGTTGCGCCGCTTGATATGATGCATGCCATGATCGCCGACCATCTGGGACTGGATTTCGCCACCCGTGTATCGGACTGGTATCTTCATACCCATGTCGGCGTTTCAAGCGGATCACAACGCGCATCGCTTGCCGAACGCTATAACGTCCATCATGCCGGGTTGCTTCGGGTGTTGGAAAAGATGGAAACCACCATCGAAGACCCGAAATCCCGCGACGAGATGGCCCGCTTCGCCCGACTTTCAAGCCGCCAGCTTGATCGCCTGTTTGTTGCCCATCTTGGCAAATCCTTTCTTGAGACATACCGGCAGGTCCGCCTCGACCATGCCAAAAAGCTTCTGACCCAAAGTGCGCTCAGCATTTCAGAAATCGCTTTTGCCACCGGCTTTTCCAACAGCAGCCATTTTTCGCGCAGCTTCAAGGAAACCTATGGTGTCACTCCCGGCAAAGCCCGTCGTACCTGACCCCACCCTTTTGGCGAACATCCTGTCCAACCGAAGGATGCATTTCCCGAACCCTGATTTCGACAGAATCGGCACGACTCAGCGAGTCTGATTATTAGATGCGCAGTGATTTTTGACGTCTAATTTTTACGCACATCAAATCTCACGCACATTTCATCAAACATAACATATTGAATTTATTATATTTATTGCGACGCACAATAAAAAACACTTTTCAACTTGTTCACTACAAGGAATTGATTTTTAATAAAAGGAATGTCCATCGGGGGGCATTTTGTGATGGAGAGACTAAAATGGAACAATCCGTACCAGAGTTGATGGCGAGGCTTGATAGTCTTGAGACATCACTCAGCATGGCAACGACCATTAATTCCGAAGTTTTCTATTGGTGGTGTACAGCGCTGATGCTTGCCATCCATGCAGGCTTCCTTGCTTACGAAATGGGTGCATCGCGCGCGAAAAACGCTCTTGCATCCGGCATGAAAAACCTGATCGCGTTCGCATTCCTGATCCCGACCTTCTACTATGTCGGTTGGTGGATCTACCTTGCGTTCCCGACAGGTTTCAGCATTTCCGAAGGGTCCGAGGCAGGTCTGCCCTGGAGCCAATATATGGGGCCGAACCTGACCGATAACGCGTCGGGCATTTTCTATGCGGCCTTCACGCTGTTCGCAGCAACCACCGCCTCGATCATGTCGGGTTCGGTGATCGAACGTATCCGTATTTCCGGTTTCACGATCCTTGCGATCTTCCTTGGCTCGGTTGTCTGGATTCTTGGCGCATCCTGGGGCTGGCACCCGGATGGCTGGCTCACCACCGAGTGGGGCCTGCACGACGTTGGTGCTGCTGGTGCCGTTCACACCATCGCCGGTTTCTTCACCCTTGGTGTTCTGATCAACCTCGGCCCGCGTATCGGTCGCTTTAACGCCGATGGTACGGTTAACAACATCAACGGCCATAACATGCCGATGTCGCTGATTGGCCTGATGCTCATTGTCATGGGCTTCTTCGGCTTCCTTGGCGGTTGCATTATCTATACCGGCGACACATGGATGACCATTTACAACACCCCGGCAACCCTGTCGGCATTCGCATTCAACACCCTGATGGGCGTTGCTGGCGGCATGATCGGTGCGTATCTGGTGACCCGTGATCCGTTCTGGATGATGTCTGGTGCCCTGATCGGTGTGATCTCGTCTGCTCCGGCACTTGATCTTTACTATCCGGGCCTTGCATTCCTGATCAGCTTCGGCGGCGGTTGCGTCATGCCGAAACTTAACGACATCCTCGTCGAGAAATTCAAGATCGATGATGCTGTTGGCGCGGTTTCCGTTCACGGCTTTGGCGGTGTCTGGGGCCTTGTCATGGCGGGCATCTTTGCGTCGGGTTACCCGAACGTTGCCGGTCCTGAAATCTCGTTTGTTGGTCAGCTTTCAAGTGCTGTTGTCTTCATGGTTCTCGGCTTTGCTCCGGGTTACGTCCTGTCCTACATCCTCAAGGTTGTTGGACTGCTGCGTGTCACCGAGAAAGCAGAGATTGCCGGTCTGGACATCGCCGAAGTTCCGACAAGCGCCTATCCGGAAAGCACTGTTCCGGCTGCGTTTGCCAACGATCCTACTTCGCCGACCCCGGCTGAGTAATCTTGTTCTGAACTTTTAGACAAGGAAACTGAAAAATGAATACAGCTCCGCTTACAAGCTGGGAAGGTGCAGAGGCCTATTTCACCTTTGCTGACAAACCGGCCCTTCTTGTTCTGTTCACGCTGATTGGTGTTGGCGTCTGTGTCTGGACCATTGCTTCGATGGCCATGCATGAGAACAAAGCATACAAAGACATGTAATCTGATGGATTGTCCGGGTGTGTTGCCAACCTGCCCTGAACCCAACCGGCAACACACCCTTCAACCACAATCAGAAAGGCCAGCATCATACTGGCCTTTCTGTCTTTCTTCTGAAAATCGCGATTAAGGATCGGGACGAAAAGAGTGTAAAATGCCGCAACGCCTGCAAAACTGATCGGCCTTCTCCTGCACACTGCACACCGCACGCCGCACGCATTTGGACCCTAACATCCACCATCCCCGCTGCCTTAGGGCCCATAGTCATACACCGCATGAGGCCACGATGATCAACCCCGCCCAAGCATCTGCGCCCTACCCCCATTCTGTGCGTGCCGCACGCCCCAGTCGCATCCTCAATGCCGGGCGTACCGACATGGCCCGCAACACCGAACGCTATGAAATTCCCGGTCGGGGTGCCGCCCTGATCCCGATACGCGAAGGCGATCAGTTGGTTCTGACCAATGCCGAAGGCATGCAATCGGTCGAACTGATTGCCCTTGATCCGGATGGCAAATCCTGTCCGTCGATCTTTCACCGTCTGCCGCACGGGGCCCCACGCGGCTTGATGGAACTTCTGAGCACCGCCTTTGATGAAAGCCTGACCCGCTTTGCCCGCACGTTAAAACGCCGCGATGTGCAACTTGAAACCTGCATGGCATTCCGGCTGTTTGGCAATAGCAGCCCGGCCGGCGACACAATCGAGCTAACCGCAAATCTTGATGGCTTTGTCATTATCGCCACCCCGGCACCCTTGATGCAGATTGATGCCCATAACACGGCAAGCCCGGTGACCGCCCTGATCACGCGTGCGCGCCATCGCGACCCTTACAGCTTTGCCCTGCCCGATCCTTTGTCTGATCCCAAACTTGATCTTCGGATCAATGCCGCCACCGCGCAGGCTTATGAAATCAAGGCCGGTGACTATATCCAGATTCTTGATGTTGATGGTCGGCAATGTACTGATTTTCAATGCTTTGATGCCCGCAAACTTGATCGCGGCATTCAGAACCCGCTAGATGTCACCACCACCCGGACCCTGATGGGCCATGCCTATCCGATGCCCGGCCTGCATGCGAAATACTATGATCAGGACATGGACCCGCTGGTCGAAGTTATTCAGGATACCTGCGGGCGCCATGATGCCTTTGCCATGGCCTGTGCGGCAAAATAT
Organism: Thalassospira sp.; assembly: GCF_040218635.1. Taxonomy (GTDB): domain Bacteria; phylum Pseudomonadota; class Alphaproteobacteria; order Rhodospirillales; family Thalassospiraceae; genus Thalassospira. The sequence goes on along the minus strand of NZ_JAVJRB010000004.1, from coordinate 59,068 downwards.
TACGACGATATCGGCTATCCGGGGCATGTGAACTGTACCGATAATTTTAATGCCGCCCTTGCCAAACATGGCGTTGATCCGCGTCCCGGCTGGATGGCGATCAATTTCTTTTTCAATACCGGCATTGATGATCAGGGCGTGATGTATGCCGATCAGCCATGGTCGCGTCCCGGCGATTACGTTTTGCTCCGCGCCATGACCGATCTGGTGTGTGTATCCTCCGCCTGCCCGGATGACACTACTGCCGCCAATGGCTGGAAACCCACCGACATCCATATTCGAAGCTATGACGCGACGGAAAAATTCACCCATGCCGTTGCCTGGCGCCCGACAGCAGAGGCCGAAGCAAAAATGACCAAAGAAACTGCCTTCCATCCCCGTTTTGGCGAACTGACCCGCAATTTTGTTGAATATAAAGGCTTCTGGCTGGCCCACGAATATACAGGCTTTGGCATGATCGAAGAATATTATGCCTGCCGGGAAAAGGCCGTGGTGATTGACCTGTCCGCCCTGCGTAAATTCGAAGTCACCGGGCCTGATAGCGAAACCCTTTTGCAATATTGCCTGACGCGCAATGTCAAAAAGCTTGGCATTGGTCAGGTCGTCTATACCGCCATGTGCTACCCCCATGGCGGCATGATGGATGATGGCACCTTGCTACGCCTTGGGCAGGATAATTTCCGCTGGATTTGCGGCGATGATTACAGCGGTGTGTGGCTGCGCGAACAGGCTGAAAAACTCGGCCTGCATGTCCTGATCCGGTCTTCAACCGATCAGATGCACAACATCGCCGTCCAGGGCCCCAAAAGCCGCGATATCCTGCGCGATGTCATCTGGACACCCCCGCATCAGCCAAAACTTGATGAAGTCGGCTGGTTCAAATTCACCATCGGACGCATCGGTGATGCCAAGGGCGCACCGGTTGTCGTTTCGCGCACCGGCTATACGGGCGAACTTGGTTATGAAGTCTGGTGCCATCCCAAAGATGCGATCACGGTCTTTGATGCCATCTGGGAAGCTGGCATTCCCCATGAACTGACTCCGATGGGGCTTGGTGCGCTTGATATGGTGCGGATCGAAGCCGGGCTGATTTTTGCCAATTACGAATTTTCCGATCAGACCGACCCGTTCGAAGCCGGGATCGGCTTTACCGTCCCGCTTAAATCCAAGGAAGATGATTTCATCGGCCGCGACGCCCTGATCCGGCGCAAGGAACATCCATCGCACAAACTGGTCGGCATTGAACTTGATGGCAATGTCGCCGCCAGCCACGGCGATTGCATCCATATTGGCCGCGCCCAGATCGGCGAGATCACCAGTGCGATGCGATCGCCCATCTTGGGCAAAAACATCGCACTCGCACGTGTTGATATTGCCCATGCCGATATCGGCACAGATATCGAGATTGGCAAACTTGATGGTCAGATGATGCGCCTGCCCGCCAAAATCACCGCCTTCCCGCATTACGATCCGGAAAAGACCAAACCGCGGTCCTGATCGCCGCTTTCGATCCGGAAAAATATCCTCAAACCGCAATCCTCATACAAAAAGAATCCCGCGCAAAATGCGCGGGATTAACTGGGTGGTCGTTTTGCTGCGGAAAGGCTGTGTGATTATTCACTAATTTTGAATAATAAGCCTTATTCTGCAGCGCTGGTGTTTAATCCGGTCTGCAAATAAGCTTCCAGACTGTCATCAAGTTCTTCAAGCCATGGCGTATGATGGGCGGGTGACATATTGCCGGTCATAAGCGACCGATAGGACTTGTTGCGATAGCCCATAATGTCATGCGCCTTGTCATGTTCCCATTCCTCGAACGTCTTGTTCACCCCTTCGATGTCAAACATCGGATAGTCCGTCATTTCAATAAGATGGGCGGTATAATCGCCCTGGAACCAGATCATGTCGTGATCGTCTTTCAGCGCTTCTTCACGGTCCCGCCATGCCTGACTATCAGCCTTCATTTCATCTTTGTCCGGGATCGCAATCCGCCCCATCACCACATCGCGCGCATACCATGCCTGGGCATCAAACATGTTGAAGGTATAAAACTGGTCCTGCATGCCAAGATATAAAAGCTTGGGATTTTCATCCCAGACAACCCCCTTATAAAGTCCAAGCGGCCACAAACGGTTAGCGGTTTTCAAACGCAGATCATCGGTCAAAAACGGGAAGTGGTGCTGATAGCCGGTACAGAGAATAATCGCGTCAACATCGCGGGTTGAGCCATCCTTGAAATAGGCCGTATTGCCCTCGACCTTTTCCAGAAGCGGCACTTCTGACCAGTTATCGGGCCAGTCAAAGCCAATCGGATTGGTCCGGTGGCTGACCGTGACCGATTTGCAGCCATATTTATAGCATTGCGATCCGATATCCTCGGCCGAATAGGATGTGCCGATGATCAGGATATCCTTGTCCTTGAATTCCAGCGCATCGCGGAAATCATGGGCATGGAGGATACGCCCGCCAAAGGTATCAAAACCGGGGAATTCCGGCACATTTGGCGTTGAGAAATGCCCATTGGCGACAATGACATAATCAAATTCTTCGGACGCGACGACATCGTTTTCAAGATCGTGCGATGTCACCGTGAAGGTCTTGCTGAAATCGTCAAATTCGACACTGCGCACCGGGGTTCTGAACCGCACCCATGATCGCACATCGGCCTTTTCAACCCGGCCCTTGATGTAATCCCAGACCACCGCACGCGGCGGATAGGATGCGATGGGCTTGCCGAAATGTTCTTCGAACGAGTAATCGGCAAATTCCAGACATTCCTTTGGCCCGTTTGACCACAGATAGCGATACATCGATCCATGGATCGGCTCGCCATATTCATCAAGCCCGGTGCGCCATGTGTAATTCCACAATCCCCCCCAGTCATCCTGCCGTTCAAAACAAACGATTTCGGGGATTTCCGCCCCCTTGGCAGCTGCGGATTGAAAGGCACGCATTTGTGCCATGCCCGACGGGCCTGCCCCAATGATAGCAACGCGAAGTGTCATAGCCTTATATCCCCTGATAAACCTTTTTTGGTCGTGTCCGCCGAGCGTTTTTTATGCAAGGCGGTTGATCAGTCGGGGAAAATCCCCGGCGACGTCGGCGCACCGTCGTCAAATTGCGCAAGCCACGCGACCAGTATCGGGTGGTAGCGCGACAAGCCTTTGTATTCGACAAGTTCCGGGCGCAAATCGCGCATCACACGATGCAGGCGGCGGCCCCATTTCGGCTGGGTGACGACTTCGTTCATCGCCATCAAATATGTCCGGATCGGAAACAGGATCGCGTTGGAGCGCGGCAGACGCCAAAAGGTCTGAAGTTCCACCCGCAGATGGATTTTCTCGCCGATATTTTCCGGCGTCACGGTCATTCGGTCCGGGCCCCATTTGGGATAGTTTTCCGGGCTGGTATCCAGACGCGGATTGACCGTCAGCGTCCAGTTCAAACGCCGTGACGGTTGGCCTTGTGGCAAGGATAACAGGTATTTCAAGGCCCGCTGAAACACACCCAGTTCATGAGCAAGTGGAACCGGCGCATGCCATTCGAAAAAGTTCATGCCGATGTCAAAATCAAGCGACCAGTCGGCCTGTGCGGTAATGATCCCGGCATCCAGCCACAAATTGCCATCGCGCTGATCCAAAATCGCATGATCACCCTGCACCTGACGGCCGATATATTCCATCGGATGGCACGGCAAAGTCGATGCATCGCCAAAGGTAAATGTATCGTCGATCTGAAGCGGCTTGTTGATCCAGCGCCAACGATCCCCATCCATGGTCAGTTCAAACAAATCGGGATAATCCCGCGCCTTGGATACCATCACCAGTTCGACGAAATCCCATCCGGCGGTTTCCATATGCGGCAAGGCCTGACACCGGCCCGGATCATCGGCCAGCACAAGGGCGCGATCCTTCATTTCCGCGACATAATGTTCATCAACATCAAAGGCATGTTCAAACGGGCTTCCGACCCGTGTTGCATGATGCGGTTCCACATTGGTCGAATACATGTATGTGTCTTCGGGAAACGGGAACGGAAAACGCGGGATATTTCCCGGACTGTTGGCATAGGTGAAATCGTTGCGGAAGGTTTCGTTTCTAAACTGAATGGTCATGTTTCCATCCTCCCTTACAGATCAAGTTCAAGCCGCTTGCCGCTAAACCGCGACACGCAGGGCATGATGAATTTCCTGGACGCACGCTGATCACCTTCAAGCCAGTGATCATTGTGGGCAATGTCCCCGTCACAGGCGATAATCCGGGTCTCACACTGCCCGCAGGCGCCGGAACGACACAGGCAGTTCACCGGCGTCCCGGAAGCCTCGATCGCTTCAAGCAGGCTTTGCTCCGGCCCGACATCAATATCGATCCCGGCCTTGGCCAGATGAACCGAAAATGCCTTGCCCATCGGCGGGGAAAGGAAATGTTCGAAATGAATGTGCGCTGCGGGCCAGCCAAGACTGGTTGCGGCCTGAACCACCGCTTCGATCATGCCTTTGGGCCCACAGACATAGACATGCGTGCCAAGCGGCTGATCCGATAACAGCGCTTTTAGATCCAGCTTGTCGCCAACATCGTCGCAGCAACAATTCACGACATCGCCAAACTGGTCATTGAGACTGTCCATATAGGCCGCTTGCGATGCGGAACGGGCCGTATAATGCAATTCAAACGCCATCCCCAATTCACGCGCCTGCGTCATCTGGGCGATAAACGGTGTGATGCCAATGCCGCCTGCGATCATCAAATGCTTCTTGGCCCGCAGATCGAGGGCAAACAGGTTCACCGGGCTTGAGATTTTCATCTCCATCCCCGTTTTGACCTTTTCATGCATGAATTTCGACCCACCGCGCCCGTCATCATCACGACGGACGGAAATGGCGTATTGCCCGCGGTCAAACGGTGAACTCATCAGCGAATAGGCATTTTTGCGCTTGGTCGGACCGTCGAGCATTTCAACCATGATATGCGCCCCGCCGGAAAAGGCCGGCAGGATATCGCCATTGATATGCTTGAATTCAAACCGCTTGATGATTGAATTGACGTCAACAACCTTGCTGACAACCACCGGGATCAAATGATCGGACGCACTCATTTGAACACCTCCCTGATCTCGACCGTTTCCGAGCGGTCTTCGGCATTGATGCACACCCCCTGAAAGGCGGCCAGTCGGCGGGAATAGTGATCGCGCACCAACAATAGCAAATCACAAGACGGGCATTTGGCCGGCTGGGTGGTGACGTTTTCGATCATGGTTTTGCAATGAACGCATTGAACCCGGCGGGCAAGACTGCCGCGATGTTCACAGTGAACAGCACTATGGTCCAAACCGCATTCTTCGCCCTTGGCAACCGCCTTGCCAATCAGGCCTTCTGTCCCGGCAAGGTAAAGCTGACTGCCCATCTTGGCATCGGACAGCCATTCACCCAGTTTGGTCATGGCGTCATCAATGGTCGGGAAATGTTCGAACTGCTTGGCACCAAGGGCATAAAGGGCGGTGATCAGGCCATTTTCACCCGGTGTTGGCACGTAAAGGATATGGACCTTGTCCATAAATCCCTTGGGTGCGGCCTCGGCGACCCGAATGACACATTCGGCACCGGATGCATCGGCGACAAAATAATGTGCCAGCCCCGGCGCAATCGCCAAGGTGCCATAGGTTGGCCGGGATAGAATACTTTCTTCGATAAGACTCTCAGACATGGTAGCGGGGTCCCATTCTGTTAGAAACCACATGGATCAGGCAGGTGATCCGGGGGCGTCTAACAGCCCCCGGCGTGGCCTGTTATCCTTTGGCTGTTCTTTTTGATTTGCTTGGATCATCGAACGGCATCGTGTGGGCAATGGCACCTAGCGGGCCGTTTTCACCAGCGACGTCAAGCCGCACGCCGTGCTCCGCACATTCGACCGCCATCCGGCCAATCGCCATGGTTTGATCTTTGAGCGGGGAATACATCGCACAGGTCACAACACCAACCTTGGTGCCGTCCTTCGATATTTCCGCGCCTTCGGCCGGGACTTCTTTGCCGTCAAACAAAAGGCCAAAGATTTTAAAGCGTTCCTTGCCCTTGAGACGGTAATGTTCTTCGGCCCCGCGGAAACCGGTTTTGCCGGGGCTGACCGTGAAATCAAGGCCAAGCTCCCAAAGCGTATCGCCCGGACCTTCATTTTCAAACGGATACATCTGCGAGTTATCATAGGGATAAAACAGCAGGTAACTTTCGACACGCAGCATATCAAGGGTGGTAAAGCGCGACGGAATGATGCCCATATCGGCACCTTCGGCAACGATCCGGTCCCAGATCATCCCTGCATCCTGCCCGCGACAGAAAATCTCGTACCCCCGTTCGCCGGTATAGCCGGTCCGTGAAATCATCACCGGTGCGTCAAACAGACGTGTCTGCATATGATGGAAATACGGCAAGTCGCGAATGCCCGGCACATATTCGGCGAGATAATCGACCGCAATCGGCCCCTGCAGGGAAAGATCATGCAGGTCATCATCAAAGCGGATCGATACATCGCGGCCAACGGCGGCCTTGGTCAGTTCTTCATGACCCGTACCTGAACCATGGACAACCATCCATGAATTCGGCCCCATGCGATAGATGACGCAATCGTCGGTAAACTTGCCCTGATCATTGAGCATGCAGGCATAAACAGACTTGCCCGGATAGATTTTTTCGACATTACGGGTCGTGGCATAATCAATGACATGGGACGCGTGCGGACCTGTGATGTGGACCTTTTTCAGGCCCGATACATCCATGATCCCGGCCTTGGTCCGGATCGCGATATATTCTTCGTCCCAGTCCTTATCATACGTCCAGGCCGTGCCCATTCCGCTCCAGTCTTCAAGATTGGACCCAAGGGCGCGGTGTCGGTCGGCAAGGGCGGAAAATCTCCAGCTTGCAGTCATTGTTATGGCCTCCTGATTATAGTCGCCGCGGCGCACAATCAGCACGCAAACACTGGCTTTTTATGGTGCGTATTCTGGCCGTATCTCATTCGCTAACGCAACAATTATTTTCATTTAGTTCAATATTTATTCCTCATGGGCTATTTTAGCACGGCATTGCAACATTCAAATCGCGTCCTCATATCCCGATCAGGCCGACAATTATTTTCCCATCAGTTGATAAACCTTTCCTGACAGTTTAGATGTGACAGGAAGGGCGGCGTATGAACCAGCGTCCAACACAAAAATCAGACCGTAAAAAACGGCCCGAGTGGAAACCCAGGAAACGAACAGCGAAAGCACCGGGCAATGCCCCGGTGACGAAGGAAGCCGCCGACATGGCAAGCGAAAAGACCAAGAAACCGCACCCGACCGACATGACACGCGCGCAAGGAGTACACATGGATCCCATGAACAAACCGGTTGCCCTCACCCAGGACCCGCATGCCCTTCGTGAACCGAAGGAAAACAATCTGGAAATCGCGATCGGACATGAAGTCCGTGCCCTGCGTAAAAAACTTGGCATCACGATTGCCGACCTCGCATCTGCCACCGGCATCTCGATGGGGATGCTGTCAAAAATTGAAAATGGCGTGACCTCGCCATCCCTGACATCGCTTCAGGCCCTGGCAAGTGCGCTTGGCGTGCCCCTGACCGATTTCTTCCGACGTTATGAAGAACCGCGCAATGCGGTGTTTGTGAAATCGGGTGAAGGCATTGCGATTGAGCGTCGCGGAACCCGCGCGGGTCATGAATATAACCTGCTGGGTCATATCGATAACAACACAAGCGGTGTTGTGGTCGAACCCTACCTGCTGACGCTGACCGAGGAGTCGAGCAGCTTCCCCGCCTTCCAGCATGAAGGCATGGAACTCATCTATATGCTTGAGGGTGAAGTGCGCTATCGCCACGGTGATCAGCTTTTTTACATGCAAGCGGGCGACAGCCTGTTTTTTGATGCTGATGCGCGTCATGGCCCAGAAGAACTTCTTTCATTCCCAATACGTTACCTATCGATCATCTGTTACCCGGCCCGGGGGTAAACTTTCTTGATGGTGAAAATTATAATTCACCCTCATGAAATTTTTATTCTTAACAGTTGATTCCGTAAATTTGAGCAGCTAGTCTCCATTCGACAAACAGAATGGAGACTGTCCTGCCATGTGCGGCATTGTTGGTTTATTCTTAAAAGACAAAAGTCTGGAACCGCAGCTCGGCACCTTGCTGTCCGAAATGCTGGTGACCATGACCGATCGCGGCCCCGATAGCGCGGGCATCGCCATTTATGGTGCAGATCAGAACAATCTGGCCAAACTCACAATTCAGTCCCCGGATCCGGAAACCGATTTCGCCGGATTGACCGAAGAATTGCGCAACAGCGGCATTGCGAACGTATCCATCCTTCCCAAAAGCACCCATGCGGTGATCACGATTTCGGCTGATCAAATGGATGCCACCCGTGCCGCCCTTGGCGAACTTCGCCCGAACGTGCGGGTTATGGGCACGGGCAGTGTGATGGAAATCTATAAGGAAGTCGGCCTGCCGAAAGATGTGCTGGAACGGTTCAAGATTTCCGATATGTCGGGCACCCACGGGATTGGCCATACCCGCATGGCAACCGAAAGTGCGGTGACCACCCTTGGCGCGCATCCGTTTTCGACCGGATCGGATCAGTGTCTTGTGCATAACGGATCGCTTTCCAATCACAACAATCTGCGCCGCGAACTTTCCCATCAGGGCATTCACCTTGAAACGGAAAACGATTCCGAAGTTGCGGCGGCCTATCTGACCGGTGAAATGGCCAAGGGCAAAAACCTTGGGCAGGCATTGACCAGCGCGCTCGATGATCTCGACGGGTTCTTTACCTTTGTCGTTGGAACCAAGTCGGGTTTTGGCGTTGTCCGTGATCCGATTGCCTGCAAGCCCGCTGTGATGGCCGAAACCGATGCCTATGTCGCGTTCGGGTCGGAATACCGGGCCTTGGTCAACCTGCCGGGCATCGAAGACGCCCGTGTTTGGGAACCGGAACCGGCCACGGTTTATTTCTGGGAACATTGATTAAGAACCCCGTCGGATGCAGCGATGACGCGCAGCCGACTGATCGCAAAATTTCACATGCGGTCATATGAGGAAGGAACACACATGCCAGTGTTTGATCTTGCAACCACGACCTTGCGCGATTTGAACCAATCGCTGCATGCGCTTGATAAAAGTGGTGCAAACGAGCAATTCGAAATCACCAATCCGCGCGGCAGCCACGCTGTTGCTGTCGGGATTGACGCCGCAGTTGATGTCCATATCAAGGGCAGTGTTGGCTATTACTGTGCCGGTATGAATGAAACAGCAACCATCACGGTGCATGGCAATGCCGGGCCGGGGGTTGCTGAAAACATGATGTCGGGCAAAGTCGTCATCAAAGGCGATGCCAGCCAATATGCCGGTGCCACCGCCCATGGCGGATTGCTGGTGATTGAAGGAAATGCATCATCACGGTGCGGCATTTCGATGAAGGGCATCGACATCGTGGTCAAAGGCAATATCGGCCATATGTCTGCCTTCATGGCGCAATCAGGCAATCTGGTTGTTTTGGGCGATGCCGGGGATGCGCTGGGCGATTCCCTTTATGAAGCCCGCCTGTTTGTCCGTGGCACTGTTAAATCGCTTGGTGCGGATTGCATCAAAAAGGACATGCGTCCCGAACATATCGAAATTCTGAGCAAGCTTCTTGATGACGCCGGGATCACGGATGTGAAGCCCGAAGAGTTCACGCGATATGGCTCGGCCAGGACGCTTTATAATTTCAACATCGACAATGCCGACGCTTATTGACGCGCAGAGCTGAAACAGCGTTTTCAGCCCAGAAACAGGATCAGACCATGAGCCACAAAAATCCCGTTACCACGCCGCGCAAATCGGCAACGTTTGATGATTATACGCTTTCGGAAATCCGTCGCGCCGCAGCCACCGGCATCTATGACATTCGCGGCAGTGGTGCGAAACGTAAAGTCCCGCATTTTGATGATCTGTTGTTCCTTGGCGCATCGATGTCGCGTTACCCGCTTGAAGGATACCGCGAGAAATGCGAAACCTCGGTCACGCTGGGCACGCGCTTTGCCAAAAAACCGATTGAACTTAAAATCCCGATCACCATTGCCGGGATGAGTTTCGGCTCCCTTTCGGGCCCCGCCAAAGAAGCCCTTGGCCGTGGTGCGACCATTGCCGGCACATCGACCACCACGGGCGATGGCGGCATGACCGAAGAAGAACGCGGTCATTCCCAAACCCTTGTCTATCAATACCTTCCTTCACGGTACGGCATGAACCCGCGCGACCTTAAACGTGCGGATGCGATTGAAATCGTCATTGGTCAGGGGGCAAAGCCGGGCGGTGGCGGGATGCTGCTGGGTCAGAAAATTTCCGACCGGGTCGCCCATATGCGCAATCTGCCAAAAGGCATTGATCAGCGGTCTGCCTGCCGTCACCCGGACTGGACCGGCCCGGACGATCTGGAAATCAAGATTCAGGAATTGCGCGAGATCACCGATTGGGAAAAGCCGATCTTCATCAAGGTCGGCGGTGCGCGCCCGTACTATGACGTTGCGCTTGCGGTCAAGGCCGGTGCCGATGTCATTGTTCTTGACGGGATGCAGGGCGGCACGGCCGCGACACAGGAAGTGTTTATCGAGCATGTTGGTCAGCCAACCCTTGCGTGCATCCGCCCGGCGGTAAAAGCATTGCAAGATATGGGCATGCACCGCAAAGTACAGTTGATCGTATCTGGTGGCATTCGCAACGGTGCCGACGTTGCAAAGGCATTGGCACTTGGTGCGGATGCGGTTTCCATCGGAACGGCGGCATTGGTGGCCATTGGCGACAATGATCCGAAATGGGAAGAAGATTATAACGCACTTGGCACCACGGCGGGTGCTTATGATGATTGGCATGAAGGCCGTGATCCCGCAGGCATCACGACCCAGGATGCCGACCTGATGAAACGGGTTGACCCGATTGCCGCAGGGCGGCGTTTGGCCAACTATCTGAAGGTTATGACCCTTGAAGCGCAAACAATTGCGCGCGCCTGCGGCAAAAATCATGTGCACAACCTCGAACCTGAGGACCTATGTGCACTTAATATCGAAGCGGCGGCCATGGCCGGTGTACCGCTTGCCGGGACCAGCTGGATTCCCGGTCAGGGAGGATTCTAGAACATTAACGCACCACCGGACCCGGTGTGCCTTTTGGCGCGCCGGGATAACGGTTGGCACTGCATAAAATTCGTCAGGGGACTTCAATGACCAAGGATCTAACAGCCTTCGCCCGGGAACGCGGCATAAAGTATTTCATGATCAGTTTTACCGACCTGTTTGGTGGACAGCGTGCCAAACTCGTCCCCACCCAGGCGATCGCTGACATGCAGGAAGACGGGGCCGGCTTTGCCGGTTTTGCCACATGGCTTGACCTGAGCCCCGCCCACCCGGACATGTTCGCCGTTCCTGACCCGGATTCGGTCATTCAATTGCCGTGGAAACCCGATGTTGCATGGGTTGCTGCCGATTGCGTGATGGAAGGCAAACCGGTTGAACAGGCACCGCGCAATGTCCTGAAAGCCCAGATTGCCAAGGCCAGCAAGCTTGGCCTTAATGTTAAAACCGGGGTTGAAGCAGAGTTTTTTCTGATCACACCGGATGGCGCGGAGATTTCCGATCCCGCCGATACCGCCGAAAAGCCGTGCTATGACCAGCAAGCCGTCATGCGCCGCTATGATGTGATTGCCGAGATTTGCGATTACATGCTTGAACTTGGCTGGGGCGCTTATCAAAACGATCACGAAGACGCCAATGGCCAGTTTGAAATGAACTGGGAATTCGACGATGCGCTTAAAACCGCAGACAAGCATTCCTTCTTTAAGTTCATGGTCAAATCGATTGCCGAAAAGCACGGCCTGCGGGCGACCTTCATGCCCAAGCCGTTTGCCGGTCTGACGGGCAATGGCTGCCATTGCCATGTGTCGGTCTGGGATGAGGCAGGCAAAAATGCCTTTGCCGATGATGATATGCCCTTTGGACTATCCGCACAGGGCAAGACATTCCTTGGTGGCATCATGAAACATGCATCCGCCATGGCCGCAATTACCAACCCGACGGTGAATTCCTATAAGCGTATCAACGCACCGCGCACCATGTCCGGTGCGACCTGGGCACCAAACAGTGTGACCTGGACCGGCAATAACCGAACCCACATGGTTCGGGTTCCCGGACCGGGACGGTTCGAATTACGTTTGCCAGACGGGGCCGTTAACCCTTATCTTCTTCAAGCTGTGATTATGGCTGCGGGACTTGACGGTATGGCGAATGCCGCCGATCCGGGACCGCACTATGACATTGATATGTACGAAGAGGGCCATCTTGTAAAAGATGCACCGCTTCTGCCGCTTAATCTTTTGGATGCGCTACGGGAAATGGGACGTAATACTGCCCTTCAAGCCGAGCTCGGCATGGAATTTTCCAAAGCGTTCCTGAAGCTTAAGCAAAAGGAATGGAATTCATATGTTTCGCATTTCTCAGCTTGGGAGCGCGAAAACACGCTTGATATTTGATGTTTATGCCCGGCCCCAACAACATTCCCCGATGGACGGGGCCGGGTGACTTTTAATAACTGCTAGTTTGAAAGCTGGAAGAGATGAAAAGTTACGTTCTGACAGTCACCTGCGCCTCTCAGCGCGGGATCGTTGCAGCCATATCCTCCTATCTGGCCGAACAGGGTTGCAACATCACCGACAGCTCCCAGTTTGACGATATGGAAACCGGCCTGTTCTTTACGCGGGTCGCCTTTGTAAGCGAACAAGGTGTTGATCAGGAAACACTGACACGTGGCTTTGATGGTCGGGCAACCGAATTTGGCATGTCCTATCAGTTCCACGACAGCGCCCAGAAGATGAAAGTTCTTCTGATGGTATCGCGGTTCGGTCATTGCCTGAACGATCTGCTGTATCGCTGGAAAATTGGCGCTTTGCCGATTGATATCGTCGGGGTGGTTTCAAACCATTTCGATTACCAGAAAGTCGTAGTCAATCACGACATCCCGTTCCACCATATTCCGGTGACCAAGGACAACAAGCCCGAAGCTGAGAAAAAGCTTCTTGATCTTGTCTCGGACAGCGATGTCGAACTGATTGTTCTTGCGCGTTATATGCAGGTTCTTTCAGACGGTCTTTGCAAGAAAATGAGCGGTAAGATCATTAATATCCACCATTCGTTCCTGCCAAGCTTCAAGGGGGCCAATCCTTATCGTCAGGCGTATGAACGTGGGGTCAAACTGATCGGTGCAACTGCGCATTATGTTACCGCAGACCTTGATGAAGGTCCGATCATTGAACAGGATCTTGCCCGCGTTACCCACAGCCAGAATTCAGCCGACTATGTGTCCATCGGACGCGATGTTGAAAGTCAGGTTCTGGCACGTGCGGTTCACGCCCATATTCATCATCGATCCTTCATCAATGGCAATCGCACGATTGTCTTCCCGCCAAGCCCGGGAAGCTATGCGTCCGAACGCATGGGCTGATCGCCCCGTCTGATATGCGATGCAAAAAACGCCCCGACCAAAACTGGTTCGGGGCGTTTTCTATTCAGGGATGTCGGTGACTGTCAGCATCGCAAAACGGCTTAGCGCCACGCCTTGACCGCACGGCGATCTACAGCCCGCGGGACGATGCCGCGCGCAGCATTGCCAATCGCATCAAGAACATTGCTTGCCGCGATATCGCATTGGCGGGCTTCCATCCGCGCCATCCGCGCCTTGAAGAATTCAGCCCGTTCTGCAAGTTGTCTTGGATCGGCCGCACGTTCTTCGCCATTGTGGAAGGCTTCGGGGTCGAGCCAATCCAGTGTCAGCGTTGTCAGGTTAAGCCGCAAAACATCACCATCGCGCAGATACCCGATCCCGCCACCGGCGAAGGCTTCGGGGACCATATGGCCAATGCAGGCCCCCTTGGTCACACCGGAATACCGCCCGTCAGTGATCAACATCGATGAAGCTTCGAGAATGCGGTGATGGCGCAAATTCTGCGACGGGGAAAACATTTCGGGCATGCCATAGGCTTCCGGTCCCTGCCCGCCAATGACAAAGGCAAAGGACAGATGACCCTGTTCAAGCATTTCCTTTGGCGCATCCATATCAACCCGGTTGCCCCCATTACGGCGCACGACCGCTGCGATCAGGTCTTCGTCAACGCCGTCGGTTTCAATCAGGCGCGTGACCAGATCGGGCGATGCAAAGTCGGCATTACACAGATGTTCGTTTTCGTAATAGCGGACAATGAAAACATGGTCGTCAAAATGCGATAGCAAATGATCGCTCATGCCTGATGTTTTGACCGCACAATTTTCAAAGAAACTGCCCGTAATCACATCGACACCCGATCGCTGCCGTACCGGGGTTGCCCGGATAACCGATGCATCGCCCAAAGACAGATCAACCGGGTTTTCAAGCGTTGCAATCCGCTCTGCCCAGGTTTTGCCAAGGATGGTGGGCGCATCAAGATCCATCGCAACACCCAAATCGGCCAGAACGCGATAGATGCTTTCCATGCCACGGTTTTTGCCTTCGGCCATTTGCTGGGCCAGAACAAACGTATCGCGGTTTTCTGTCAGGCTATGGGCAAATATTTCCGGAACCGGCGTTTTGGTGCGCACATCCTGATAATCATCGATCGACACATCAAACCCGGCATAGCGCATCATAAATGGCAGATGCAAAAGCATGTTGCTGCTTGATCCCGTCGCATTATGAATGCGCACGAAATTGGCAAAGTTGGCCTTCAGCAAATTGCCAATCGCGTATTCCGGTTTGTTAAACACACCGAACAACGCATCAATCCCCGCAGCCACGGCTGCAAAAGGCGGTACATCGGTCAGCAATTCCAATTCCGGCGGGGTTAAGCCAAAGGCGGCTAACATGGTGCGCGATGAATTGCCTGTTCCGTTAAAGGCACAAATGCCGCCTTTGGAATCACAGGTTGCTGCGGCCAGTTCATCAAGAACGCGGCGCTCCAGCTTGCCATCAATCAGGCTTAGCAACCGTGCGCGTTCCAACAACCCGGCAAAGGCTTCGTCCGACGTGCATTGCAGGATATAGCGCATGTTTTCGCGGATATCGCCGCCAAGATCACTATGCCCCGCACGATCGGCATCGGCTGCGATATTTTCAAGTAGTCTGCGCGTGCCATCAGGAATTTCCCCGCCCTTTAGAACATGCGATGGCGCAAACACCGCCCAGACCGGCGCCTGATCCCCGCGATAAGCCCGCGCATGATCAGCAGATGCCAACCCGGCCACCACGGCGGCCGGGGATTTATCACATCCGGCAATCACATAGGCCGCATGATAGCTGTGCCCTTCAAAGGTGATATTGACCGCAGCCGCCGTATGATTGCGCGATGCCAGCGAATAGCTTTGCCCGATATTGTTCTGTGCTGTGCCATCGCAAATTACCGGCACATGGAACAGGAACGGCACCCCGCCCATTTCCCAAATGCGAAGGGCCGCCATCAAGGCCTGTGGCCGATCCAGAAGATGCGCCGGATGGTCCGGTGCACCGGCAATGATCGCAATACGCGGCCGGTTTTCGACCAGACGCCCGACCACATCCTTGATTTCGGGCACATCAAAATGCCGGTCACGCGCCACAACAGGATTTTCATTCACCGCATCACGCAACAGCCTGATCACGGTGATTGGCTGATTGGCCAATCCTTGAATGCAATCGCGATAGGGGTTGGCCTTCTCATCAATGATGATCGGGGATGCTGGCAAATTGGTCGGCGACATGGCGTTATGTTCTCAATTCATGGCGAGTGGCGCGGGTAGCGGCAACGGGAAACAGCAACGGGAACAGGATTAAGCACGAAGATGCCGGTCAGACAATACCACCATCAACAATGAAGTTCTGCGACGAGCAAGCAGAAGATACATCAGATGCCAAAAACAGCACCATTTGTGCGACATCATCCCCCACCAGGCGACGCTTGACGCATTGCTGTTCCTGAATGCGCTCTTCGTCTGCGGGCGTGATCCAGAGATCAAGCTGTCGCTGGGTCATGATGCAGCCTGGCGTGACCGCATTAACCCGAATGCCATCGTGGCTCCAGTCGCGGGCAAGTGCCCGGGTCAGGCCAATGATACCGGCCTTGGCGGTTTCATAGGTCACCAGATCGGGCAAACCCATCATATAACTTACCGAACTGAAATTAATAATGCTGCCAGTCCCTTTTTCCTTCATGCCCGGCGCAACCGCCTTGGCACAAAAGAAATGGTGGCTCAAATTCACATCCAGCCCGTCACGCCATTGCTCAGGCCCGATATCTTCCGGCGCGTGGCGGTCATCGCGTGCGGCATTATTGACCAGAACATCAATCACCCCGATGGCAGCAGACACTTCACGCACCGCACCGGGAATCGCGGCCTGATCGCGCAAATCCAATGATTTATAGACCGGGGCAACACCGTGTTCGCCGCGGATTTCATCGATAAGCGATTGCGCCGCGTCATCATCAATATCAAAGAACCCGACATGGGCACCCTGCGCACAGAATGCACGCACGATAGACGCACCAATCCCCGACGCACCGCCGGTAACAAGCACGGATTTCCCGTCAATGTCGTGATAACTCGCTGTCATAACGTTCCCTGCCATTTCTTTGCTTTATTTTAGACGACCAAATTAAATGATGCACTGCACCATGAATAAAACACCCTAAATCAACTGTAGATGCCGATATATGGGTCATTTGATCGTCAAAAGCACTGTTTTTAATTTATTCACTAAAAAAAATTTGACAGGACGGCTTCTTCACGTCAACATTTTTTCGACAATAAAAATAAATGTCGCCGCAAGACACACTCATTCAGGGAAGAAACCGATGAAAAAACTCCTCTCAACGGCCATGTTGGCCGGTACCGTTCTGCTGTCTGCAAATGCTTTTGCAGCCGATCTCACCGTTGGCGTAAGCTGGTCGAACTTCCAGGAAGAACGCTGGAAAACAGACGAAGCCGCCATTAAGGCAGCCCTTGAAGCAGCAGGCGCTGAATATATCAGTGCCGATGCGCAAAGCTCGCCGTCCAAGCAGCTTGCAGATATTGAAAGCCTGATCGCACGCGGTGCAAATGCACTGATCGTTCTGGCGCAAGACTCGTCTTCGATCGGCCCGGCTGTCGAGCTGGCCCTTAACGAAGGCATTCCGGTGGTTGGTTATGACCGCCTGATCGAAGACAAAAACGCCTATTACATCACCTTCAACAACAAAGAAGTTGGTCGTCTGCAGGCAGAAGCCGTTTTTGCCGCACAGCCAAAAGGCAATTATGTCTTTATCAAAGGCGCACCGACCGACCCGAACGCAAATCTTTTGCATGAAGGACAGCTTGAAATCCTTCAGTCTGCGATTGATTCAGGCGACATAAAAGTGGTTGGTGAAGCCTATACCGATAGCTGGCAGCCAGCTATTGCCCAGCGCAACATGGAACAGTTCCTGACCGCAGCAGATAACAAAGTTGATGCCGTTGTTGCCTCCAACGATGGTACAGCGGGTGGTGTGGTTGCCGCCCTTTCTGCGCAGGGTATGCAAGGCATTCCTGTTTCCGGTCAGGATGGCGACTTTGCCGCACTGAACCGTGTTGCGCAGGGCACCCAGACTGTTTCTGTCTGGAAAGACGCCCGCCTTTTGGGCAAACGTGCAGCTGAAATCGCAGTTGATCTGGCAGCAGGCACCAAACTTGGCGATGTCGAAGGCACTCAGGATTGGCAGAGCCCGAATGGTGTCACCATGAAGTCTTACTTCCTTGATCCGGTTGCCATCACCCAAGACAAACTTGGTCTGGTCATTGACGCCGGTTGGGTTGGCAAAGACGTCGTCTGCCAAGGCGTTTCGAGCGACAAGGTCGCAGCTTGTAACTAAGACAAACTGCACTTCC
Source organism: Thalassospira sp. (assembly GCF_040218635.1). Lineage (GTDB taxonomy): Bacteria > Pseudomonadota > Alphaproteobacteria > Rhodospirillales > Thalassospiraceae > Thalassospira. Next base: position 41,144 of record NZ_JAVJRB010000004.1, on the reverse strand, counting down.
TCCGACCTTGCTTAACCCGGGGCCGACAGCCGTATCTATGCGCAGATCATAGGATGTCGGCCCCGCTGCTTTATGAGCTTTTTCATGTCACGACTACTTTCGAAAATGGAAGTCGACCGTCGACTGGTTGGCCTTGCCGTCGTTTTGCTGATCATCTGGGTCGGCTTTGATATCGCCTCTGGCGGACGTTTTATTACGCCACGAAACATCTTTAACCTGTCGGTTCAGACGGCGTCCGTTGCCGTTATGGCCTGCGGGATGGTTTTAATTATTGTTACCCGCCACATTGATCTTTCTGTGGGTGCGATCCTTGGCGTTCTTGCCATGGTCATGGGGGTTGTTCAAACCGACTTCCTGCCGCAATTCCTTGATTACAATCATCCGATGACGTGGATCCTGACCCTTTTGATCGGCATCGTTCTCGGTGCTGCGATTGGCGGCATTCAGGGTCTGGCGGTCGGGTATCTTGGTGTTCCAGCCTTTATCGTCACACTGGGTGGCCTTCTTGTCTGGCGCGGATCAGCTTGGTGGGTCACACAGGGGCGCACCGTTGCCCCGCTTGATCAGAATTTCATTTTGCTGGGTGGCGGGATCGAAGGCACCATTGGTGCAACATGGAGCTGGATCGTCGCATTGATCGCCATTCTGGCCATCATCTATGCCGCGATCATGGAACGCCGCCGTCGCTTGTCCTTTGAATTCCCGGTCAAACCGATCTGGGCAGAATATACCAACACCATTATCAAGGCCGGTCTGGTTCTGGTGGCGATCACGACACTGAATGCCTATCACTTGCCAACCCGTGCGGCTGAACGTCTTTTGGAAAACAAGGGCATCCCGGTCACACCGGAAAATCTTGAAATTTCCCATGGCATTCCGATCCCGCTTTTGATTGTTGCTTTGGTTGCGATTGTTCTGACCATTGTCGTTAAACGCACCCGGTTTGGTCGTTATATCTTTGCCATTGGCGGCAACCCGCAGGCGGCTGAACTTGCCGGTATCAATGTCAAACGCATGACTGTTGCCGTCTTTGCCCTGATGGGTGTTTTGTGCGCCATCAGTGCGGCGATTTCATCCGCCCGCCTGCAATCGGCTGGCAATGATCTGGGCACGCTTGACGAATTGCGTGTGATTGCCGCAGTTGTTATTGGTGGCACGTCATTGGCAGGCGGTGTCGGTACGATTTACGGTGCGCTGATCGGCGCCCTTGTGATGCAAAGCCTGCAAAGCGGCATGGCGCTTTTGGGTGTTGATACGTCGCTTCAAAGCATCGTTATCGGGTTGGTCCTTGTTCTGGCTGTCTTTAGCGACAAATATTTCCATCGTCGTTACAGCGACCCGACCGCGTAAGGAGACCGGACATGACAGATAGCAACATCAACAAAGATCCGCTGGTCGAAATGCGCGACATCCATATCAGCTTTGGCGGGGTCAAGGCGGTTGATGGCGTTTCCATCGACCTGTACCCCGGCGAAGTTGTCGGTGTGCTTGGCCATAATGGTGCGGGCAAATCGACCTTGATCAAAATCCTGTCGGGTGCGTATCAGGCCGATAGCGGTCAGATCATTGTCGATGGCAAAGAAGCCAAAATCGAAAATGCCCGTGATGCGCGCGACAATAATATCGAGACGATTTACCAAAACCTTGCCTTGGCTGATAATCTTGATGCTGCCCAGAACCTGTTTCTGGGCCGCGAATTTGTCGACAAATTCGGGTTTCTTGATGATGCCAAGATGGAACATAAGGCCCGTGAAGTTCTTCATCGTTTAAACCCGAATTTCAAGAAGTTCACATCGCCTGTTTCCGCCCTGTCGGGTGGGCAACGCCAATCGGTTGCCATTGCGCGCGCGCTTTTGTTCGAAGCCCGGGTTCTGATCATGGATGAACCCTGTGCCGCCTTGGGCGTACATGAAACCAAAATGGTTGGCGAACTGATTGATCAGCTTAAACGCGACGGGTTGGGTATTTTGTTGATCAGCCACGATCTTCATGATGTGTTTGATCTTTCTGATCGCCTGCATGTCATGAAAAACGGCAAATTGGTCGGCAGTGTCCGCACCGAAGATGTCACCCATGATGATGTACTTGGCATGATCATTCTGGGTAAGATGCCCGAACATCTTTTGCATCTGGCCGGACCGGGTGCGACCAATATTCCTGCATCATCTGATGCAGTTAGCGAGACAAGTGCCATTAACAGCGAAACAAGCGAGACCACCTTATGACCGACGGCTTTCCGGTGACCCAAACCGATATCCTGCCCGATGATGCCAACCGTGCCATTCTGGTCGGGCGCATCTGGGACCCACGCGTATCAGGCCCGACACCGGTTCTGGTTGATGGCGAAAATCTGCGCGATATCAGCAGCCTTGCCCCGACCATAAGCCAGCTTCTTGAACGTGACGATCTGGTGGCGCGCCTGTCGAATGCGGCAAGCTTTCCAACCGTTGCATCGTTTGGCGATATTCTTGCGCAATCGCGCCCGGGCACAGATACGAAAACCGCACATTTCCTTAGCCCCAATGACCTTCAGGCCATCAAGGCAAGCGGTGTCACCTTTGTCGCCAGCCTGCTGGAACGCGTGATCGAAGAACAAACCCGCGGGGATGCCAGCAAGGCCGATCAGATCCGGACTGAAATCACCGGCATCATTGGTGATGACCTGTCCCAGGTCAAACCGGGGTCGGAAAAGTCTGCCGAGATCAAGCGTATCTTGATCGAGAAAGGCGCATGGTCGCAATATCTTGAAGTCGGCATTGGCCCGGATGCGGAAATCTTTACCAAATCGCCGGTTATGTCGGCGGTTGGTCATGGGGCGCATGTTGGCCTGCACCCCATTTCAACATGGAACAACCCGGAACCTGAAGTGGTGCTTGCGGTAACCTCCAACGGCAAAATCGTTGGCGCCAGCCTTGGCAATGACGTCAACCTGCGCGATGTCGAAGGCCGATCCGCCCTTCTGTTGGGCAAGGCCAAAGACAATAACGGCTCTTGCGCAATCGGGCCGTTCATTCGCCTGTTTGATGATCATTTCACCCTTGAAACCATCAAGGGTGCCGATATCGCCATGGCGGTTGATGGACAGAATGATGGCTATCACCTTGATGCTGTGAGCTCCATGAGCCAGATCAGCCGCACACCGGAAAGCCTTGTCGGTCAGGCCATTGGCAAACATCACCAATATCCCGATGGCTTCATGCTGTTTTTGGGCACGATGTTTGCGCCAACCGATGATCGCGGCGGTGCGGGTAAAGGCTTCACCCACCAGATGGGCGATCTTGTCACCATCGCCACGCCAAGCCTTGGCAAACTGGTCAATCAGGTGGACCGATCCGATGCCATCAATCCATGGCAGTTTGGCATCACCGCCTTGATGACCAACCTTGCGGCGCGCGGGTTGCTGTAAAAACCTGCACGCTTCCTGTCCTGATCCCTTGCCAAAACGGGACAAAAAATGCCTATATCTACAAGGCGGGTGCAAAACCCGCCTTGTCCATTTCACAGGATACATACCAGCCCCATGAACCGCCGCACGGACAGCGACACCCCACGCCAACCATCCCAGATCGCGATCTTGCGTTATTTGCGCATTCACGGCCCGGCTGCACGTATTGATATCGGCAGTGCCACGGGCCTTAGTCCGGCAACGGTAACGTCCCTTACCGCTGATCTGATGACACAAGGATTGGTGCAGGAAAGCCAAGGTGCGAACGCACAAGCTACTGGCACGGTCAATAGCAACGGCAACGGCAACGGAAATGCGAATGGCAATCATGGCGCCACACGTGGCCGCCCCAAGGTTCTGCTTGATCTGGTGCCCAATGCGGCCTGTGTCATCGGGGTTAAAATCACCATCAATCTGATTGAAATCGCCCTTGGAAATTTCAAGGGCGAGATCGAACACAGTTCAGAACACAGCATCAATACCCGTGATCTTGATGAAGCCGAACTGATCGCGACCCTGATCAAACTGATTGATCGTTTTATCGATAAGCACAAGAATTTTTCAGCCCGCCCACCCGTCGGGATCAGCATCGCCGTCCAAGGTGTCTGCGACAGCAATAGCGGTGAAATCATCTGGTCGCCTGCCTTGCGTCAACGCAACATCGCCCTGACCAAGGCACTGAGCGAACGGTTCGGCGGCATTGTGCAAATGTCAAATGATGCCAACTGCATCGCCACCGCCATTTCGCAAAACACCAACTTGCATCGCGGCGGTGATTTTGCCGTGATCATGCTGGGCTATGGCATTGGCATGGGGCTGGTTTTAAACGGGTCGGTTTACAACGGTGATTTCGGAACGGCCGCCGAATTTGGCCATACGAAATACCAACCTGACGGTCCGTTATGCAATTGCGGACGCCGTGGCTGTCTTGAAGCCTATATCGGTGATTACGCCATTTTGCGCGATGCGCGCGGGATCATTGACCTGCCAGATGCCAACAGCCTGCATCCCAGCGAAGAACAAATGATGGATCTGGTTGCGCGTGCGCGTGGTGGCGATGAAGATTTGGCCGATTTATTCCGCCATGCCGGCAAGGTTCTTGGATACGGCATTGCCAATCTGATCGCGCTTTTGGGTCCGAAACAGATTTTCATCACCGGATCGGGCGCCCGTGCCTATGACATGATGGAACCGGAACTCATGCGCGGGCTGAGCTTGGCGCAAGTGCCCGAGCTGCGCCGAGGACCGGAAATCATCCATCTGGCATGGGACAAGGATTTGGCCCTTCAAGGGGCCATTGGGCAAAGCCTTTTGCGCCACGACGAAAATATGTTTCAGGCAGCCGTCGCTGTCTGATCCGCAGCACGACGATCCTGCACTATTGTCATAAAAAAGCCGCCCCGGTTCAGGAGCGGCTTTTCTTTTGGCTGTCAAAACGAACTTAACGCCCCGTTTTCTTGCGCCAGGCTTCAAAGTTGGCCTTGGTTTCATCCTTGGTCGGCGGATACAGACCAATGATTGATGTGCCTGACATGACTTCTTCAAGAACGAAGTCTTCAAAGCTTTCCATGCCGGCACATTCTTCGGCCAGCTCATCAGCCAGATGGGCCGGAAGAACCACAACGCCGTCTTTATCGCCAACCAAAACATCGCCGGGGAAGACAGGCGCATCGCCACAGCCGATCGGCACATTTATGTCATAGGCTTCATGCAGGGTCAGGTTGGTGGGTGCGGACGGGCGTGAGTGATAGGAATGAATGGCAAGCTTACCAATGCCATCGGCATCACGAAAACCACCATCGGTCACAACACCTTCTACGCCGCGTTTCATCAGACGGGTGACCAGGATCGAACCCGCCGATGCCGCGCGGGCATCTTTACGGCTGTCCATCACCAAAACATGACCGGCCGGACATTGTTCGACGGCAACGCGTTGCGGATGATCGGGATCGCGGAAAACTTCAATCGGGTTGCGGTCTTCGCGGGCCGGGATGTAGCGCAGTGTATAAGCCTGCCCGACCATGTTTTCATCCTTGGGCGCAACCTGCTGCACATTCTGGATGTACTGGTTGCGAATGCCGCGCTTGTAAAGCGCTGTGCAAAGCGACGCGGTGCTTACGCGTTTAAGCTTGGCACGGATTGCGTCGCTCAGGACATAATCGCTCATATTTCGTACTCCGTGGGGTGCCCGGCTGATCACAGCCGGGCGATATCATGGTGAAAAAGAAATCAGGCAATATCAGCCGGCAGCACATCGGCCGGAATGTTCTGATAGCAAACCGGACGCAGGAAACGTCGGATCGACATCGTGCCAACCGATGTTGCGCCAAAGTTGGTCGATGCCGGATACGGCCCGCCATGAACCATGGTGTCGGAAACTTCCACCCCGGTCGGGAAACCGTTGGCCAGAACACGCCCTGCTTTGCGCTCCAGGATCGGAAGCAATGAACGGGCATCAGCCGCGTCATCCGCATCAAGATGCAGCGTGCAGGTCAACTGACCTTCAAGCGATTTGGCAATGGTGCGCATTTCTGCAACATCCTTAACCCGAACCACCAGACCAAGCGGCCCAAAGACCTCTTCACCCAGTTCATGATTTGAAAGCCAGTTTTCACCGGTGGTTTCAAACAGATAAGGCGTTGCATTACGAAGATCACATGACGTGGTCAGAACGTCTTTCACACCAGACGTACCGGCAATCCGTTTGGCACCGGCGCGATAGGTTTCTGCCATGCCATCGGTCAGCATGGTCTGGGCAGCAACGCCCGACAAACCTTCTTTGGCCGATGCGATAAAGGCATCTGCATCCGGCCCATCGATCACAACCGCAATCCCCGGATTGGTGCAGAACTGCCCCGCACCCATGGTCAGCGACCCGGCCCAACCGGTACCAAGCGCAGCACCGCGTGCCTTAACGGCTGCTGGCATCATAAACATCGGATTGACCGAACCCAGTTCGCCAAAGAACGGGATCGGTTCCGGGCGTGCGGCACACAGATCAAACAGCGCACGACCACCGCCAAGCGATCCGGTAAAGCCGACCGCCTTGATCAATGGATGCTGCACAAGACTTTGACCGACATCGCGCTTGCCACCTTGAATAAGGCTGAACACGCCGGGATGAACACCGCATTTCTTGATTGCGACATCAATTGCCTGTGCAACGATTTCACCGGTTCCCGGATGGGCGGAATGGCCCTTCACAACAACCGGGCAGCCTGCGGCCAGGGCCGCTGCGGTATCGCCACCGGCAACCGAAAAGGCCAGCGGGAAGTTCGAGGCACCGAATACGGCAACCGGGCCAATCGGGCGCTGCATCAAACGCAGATCCGGGCGCGGCAATGGTGCACGATCAGGCAATGCTTCGTCATAACGACGATCAAGATAGGCGCCATCAAGGATGTGGCTTGCGAACAAACGCAACTGACCAACCGTGCGGCCACGTTCGCCCTGAAGACGGGCTTCGGGCAGGCCGGTTTCCTGTGTGCCGATTTCGGTGATTTCATCACCGCGTGCATCGATTTCATCGGCAATGGTGTTGAGAAGCTTTGCGCGTTCTTCACGGGTGGCATAGCCAAACGTCCAGAATGCGTCTTCTGCAGCCTTGGCTGCCTGATCCACAAGGGCCGGGGTTCCGACCGGGAAGGTATTGGCCGGGCCATGTGCCGGTTCGGACTGGAACGTCGTCTCACCTGCGACCCAGTCGCCTGCGATCAGATGTTTGCCGGTAAGGGTATAGGTCATCAAACTCTCCGTTGCCTTGGTCAGATCACGCGAACTTTAATCGGTTCTGCTGATTGAACTGCAAGGCGATTGCGTACAGCTCGCCCGAACGGCTCTGCCGTGATTTCGAATTCGTCGCCGTCTTGGATCTGAACACCATCGGCAAAACTGAGCGTCGCAGTCCCGAAGAAATGCAAATGAATATCCCCCGGGCGCCTGAATAAATCATATTTGAAATGGTGATATTCAAGATTGTCGATGGAATGTGACATGTTCTCCTCACCACTGACAAACGGCTTTTCCCAAAGAATTTCACCATCACGATAAACCCGCGAGACACCTTCAACATGCCCCGGCAACTCGCCGAGTAATAATTCAGGTCCAATCGCACATGCACGCAGTTTGGAATGCGCCAAATACAGATAATTCTGACGTTCCATCACATGATCGGAAAACTCATTCCCAATCACAAACCCGACGCGCACCGGTGTTCCATCCGGATCATTGATGTAAACCCCGGCAATTTCCGGTTCTTCGCTGCCATCAAGTGCAAATGACGGGCTTGGAATATCATCACCGGGCGCGGCGATAATTGACCCGTCCCCTTTGTAGAACCATTCAGGCTGAACACCTTTTTCGCCCGACACCGGTTTCCCGCCTTCAAGGCCCAATCGAAACATCTTCATCGAATCAGTTTCGTCCGCAGCCTTACTTGTGGCTTGGTGCATATTCGCGCGGGCTGATGCCGATCCCAAATGGGTCAACCCGGTTCCCGTCACCAGAAGATGGGCCGGGTCAGAATGATCAATCGGTGATAACAATCGACCACTAGATACAATGACGTCATAGCTTTCACGTGCCTCATCGAGACGGCATTCCGCCGCCTCGATCATGGTCATTCCGCCGTCAATCGCAATTGCGGCAAGCTTGCTTACGGTTTCAACACCGGCCAACGGTGCGATATTATCCCCATCCACAACCCCGACACGACGTTTCCCGTTTTCGGTAATAAACTGAACCAAACGCATGTTCATGGTTCCTATTCAATGATCTCGAATTCACCAAGAGCGTCTTCGGCAATTTCCAAACCAAGACCCGGCAGATTGTCATCAAGATCTATGAAACCGTTTTTGGGCACAGGATCACCTTTGAAGACGTAGTAGAACAACTCATTCCCGACTTCGACGTCAAACACCGGGAAGAACTCGGAAATCGGGCAATTCAGATTAGCCATGGTCAGATGATAGTTGTGCATCTGGCCTGCATGGGGAACGACCGGCACTTGGTATGCTTCGGCCAGCGCATTGATTTTCTGCGCGGCAGTGATACCACCAACCCGGTTGGTATCGTACTGAATGACACTGAGCGCATTCATATCAAGCAGCGTCTTGAAACCAAAATTGGTGAATTCATGTTCACCACCAGAAATTGGTACGATGTTCATATTGTTGAGTTCTGCATAGCCTGCCAGATCATCTGCAATGACCGGCTCTTCAAGCCAGCGGGGTTCGAATTCGGCCAATTTGGGCAACATGCGTTTGGTGTATTCAAGGTTCCAGCCCATGTAACATTCCAGCATCAAGTCGCGGTCAGGGCCGATAACTTCACGCACGGTTTTGACCAGATCAAGGTTTTTGCGCATGCCTGCCGGACCATCTTTTGGCCCCCAACCAAAGCGCATCTTGACCATATCAAAGCCCTCATCGACATAGCTTTGAGCTTCTTGGGCCAAAGCATCAATCGATTGCCCGTACAGTTTGGATGCATAGACCGGAATTTGTTCCTTGGTTCGCCCACCAAGCAGTTTAAACACCGGCTTGCCAAGGGCCTTGCCCATGATGTCCCACAGCGCAATATCAATCGCCGAAATTGCCACCATACCAACACCTTTACGGCCCCAGGCATGGGTACGGCGATACATCTTCTGCCAAAGATATTCGTTATCAAACGGGTCTTCACCAATGACCAGTGGCGCAAGATACGTATCAATGATCTGTTTGGTGATTGTCGGGGCCAAAGCGGCATTACCGATGCCAACAATACCGTCATCGGTTTCAACTTCGCAGATCAGCCATTCATGAAAACGGAACGAGCCCATGCTGTCGCCGCGCTCATAAAGCGCATCTGATGCATTGGTGCAGAAATTGGCTTGTGGCGCGACAGTTTTGCCGTTCCAGCGCAAAACCCGCGTGCGGATATTTTTGATTTTCATCACGATCATCCTTTTCGATGCAGTGCCCATATTCCGGGCTTTTGGACAAAGCGGTGGCGTTCACACAAGAACGGTTCTTGCGCGGCCTCCGGGTTGATCCACTATTTTGGAAAGAGCCGATTACTTGGCCGGGGCGCGTAAAAGCACACCCCGGCCTTTACCAAATGGCTTTATGCGGCCAGTCGGGCCTGTCGGCGGCTGCCACCCATGCGTACAACAATTTCAAATGCCGCAAGGGTAGCACCGACATTGGCCTTACCAAGACCAGAAATGTCATAGGCTGTGCCATGGGCCGGTGTTGCCACGGGGATCGGCAAACCACCCTGAACCGTAACACCGCGATCAAAGCCGAGCAGTTTGATCGCGATCTGACCCTGGTCATGATACATCGTCACAATCGCATCAAGCTCACCTGCCTGTGCTTTCAAAAAGATGGTATCAGCAGGCCATGGACCCTCGACCGGAAGACCAAGGCTTTTGGCCTTTGCTACTGCAGGCGCGATAATGTCAATTTCTTCGCGACCAAAATTGCCACCATCCCCGGCATGCGGATTAAGGGCAGCAACACCAACACGTGGCTGATCAATACCATTGGCAACAAGCGCATCGGCAATCAGGCGAACAGCATCGACGATGCGGTCGACTGAAATGTTTTCCACTACACGTGCCAGCGCAATATGGCTGGTCACGCGGCTGGTCCACATGCCTTCCATGGTATTGAACTCACATATCGGTCCGTCATGACCGATATGTTCTGCCATATAATGCAACTCGTCCTCATGCCCCATACCACCACGGATCATGGCTTCTTTGTTAAACGGCATAAACAGGATGCCATCGACTTTTTCATCGCGTGCCAGATCAAGGGCAACATCAAGCGTTCTCAGACTTGCCGCCCCGGATTTGGCATCAACCACACCCGGTTTGATTTGGTCCGGATCGAAGAAAGATGTTTCGATGTAAGGATAGGCGTCGGTCGGCCAGCTTGTCGGAAGGTCATTCACAGCAAGCAGATCAATATCCAGACCAGAATCCTTGCGGCCACGTTCAATCAGGCATTTGTCCCCAATCACAACCACATCTGCCTTTTCACGAATGTCACTGCGTGACAGAAGCCGTAAAAGAAGCTCCGGGCCAATACCATTGGCATCACCGGGGATTACCGCCAAACGCGGTTTTACATTCGTTGTCATCGGTAGAAGATCTCCACAAGCGTCATGGGAATAAACGGCAAGTACGTGACGGCAAGAAGCACCGCAACAAGCACGCCGATGAAAGGCACATTGACCTTGGTCGTTTCCCAGATATCTGTTTTGGCAATCGAGCAGGATGTCACCAGAACACTGGCGACAGGTGGGGTCTGCTGACCGATTGCAAGGTTAAGTGTCAGAATGATCCCAAAATGGACCGGGTCGATCCCGACCTGTTGGATCAGGGGCAGTACAATTGGTACCACCAGAATAATTGCTGCTGCCCCGTGCAGAATGCAGCCAAGCACCAGCAGCAAAACGTTAAGCAACATCAGCACAACGAACGGATCATCGGTAAAGCCCGTGATCGCCGCTGCCAGCATCTGCGGCAGGCCTTCTTCCGTCAGGTAAAGACCAAGGACAGCCGATGTCGCCACCAGCAACATCACCGTTGCCGTTTGGTTGATGCCTTCGCGCAGAGCATCAAGGAACATTGAAAAATCAAGTTCACGATAGATAAAGGCACCAATCACCACGGCGGCCACCACGGCCAGACCGGCGCCTTCGGTTGCTGTCACAAGCCCCCCAAAGATACCGCCAAGAATGATGAACGGCAGCGTCAGTGCCCATGCTGCATCGACAAAGGTTTTGCGGACCCGTTTCAGATCAAACCGTTCATCGCGCGGAATGTCATACTTGACGGCGAAGTAATAACTCACACACATCAACCCGAAGGCGCCGAGAAGGCCCGGCACAACACCGGCAACAAACAACTGAACGATCGAGGTATCAGAAAGTGCGCCATACAGGATCATTGGAATGGATGGTGGGATAATGATGGCAAGGGATGCCGAAGACGACGTAATCGCCGCAGCAAAAGTCCCTTTATATCCCTTGCGCTTCATGCCCGGGATCAGAACTGAACCGGTCGCGGCAACATCAGCCACTGCCGACCCTGATATTTCAGCAAAGAATAACGAAACCCCGATATTGACCATCGCAAGTCCGCCACGCATGAACCCGATCAGCGCGGAGACAAACTCGATCAGACGGCGCGAAATTGATGATGTATTCATCAAGGCACCCGCCAGAATGAACAACGGAATGGCGATCAGAGGAAAACTGGTCGCACCATCAAACAGGGCAAGCGCAGCGTTATAAAATCCAGGAATACCATGCAGGGAGTACACGCCCACCAATGCCGCAGCACCGATGGAAACCGCAATCGGCACCCCCATGAAGACCAGGAAAAACATCAAAGGAAGAATGATTGAAACGGCCATCATGCTGCCCTTTCATTGATCGGCGCACCACCTTGTGTGGCTTTGGCGATTTCGTGGTTCATATCTTCGGTTTCGACATCAAGTGCCGTCACCATGCGGTGCCATGCTTCAGGAAAGCTGAGCAACTGGCCAATCACAAACAGTGCACAGCCAATCGGAATGACAGATTGCGTAAACTGCAACCCAACCCATGGCAGGGAAATAAGGGTTTCTCCGCCCATGATCTGAAGCACAAACCAGCCAGCCCATGCCATAGCGGCAAACATTGCAATCACAATGGCTTCGCCAATCAGGAAGACGATCTTGCGCATGGTGAGTGGAAGGGCGAGAAGAACCCCGGAAAAACTAAGGTGGGACCGGCGTACTGCGGCCAACGCAGCGCCATAATATGTAATCCAGGCCAACATCACCGAAGCAACTTCATCGTACCAAACCAGTGAATTGCCGCTGTAACGGAAAATCACTGCCACAATCACAATCAGCGCCAAAAGCGTGATCAATGTCATGGTGAAGACTTCAAGTGTGCGCCTGAACAGAACTGCAGCAAACTGCATCACGTTCTCTCCTATCGAAAACGAAAGTCGCAAAAAGCGGGGCAACCGGTGGAATGGTTGCCCCGATCCGGTTTAATTTGCAGTTGCAAGTGCGGCGTCGACCAAGGCCTGACCACCGTCAATTTCCGATGCGAACTTGGCGTAGATTGGCTTGGAAGCTTCAACAAACGCAGCACGATCAGCGGTATTGACTTCCATACCGCCCGCCGCAAGCTCGTCAAGCAGCTGCTTGTCTGCCTTTGCCCCGGCATCACGTGACCAAAGAGCCACTTCCCGCGCAGTCTTAACCAGAATGTCGCGCACTTCCGGATCAAGATCGTTATAGGCCGCCACCGACATGGTAGGATAAGACGGCGAATAAATGTGCCCCGAAAGCGTCAGATATTTCTGCACTTCGTTAAGCTTGGCTGCCTCGATATTGGTCAATGGGTTTTCTTGGCCATCGATGACACCGGTCTGAAGACCAACGAAGACTTCAGAGAAGGCCATCGGGGTCGGGTTCGCGCCATAGCTTGAGAACATGGCGACACGCCATTCAGATTGCGGTGTGCGCAACTTGATGCCGTCAAGATCGGCCGGAACATTGATCGGACGCGCATTGTTGGTGATCTGACGGAAACCGTTTTCCCAAAGAGCGAGGATTTTGTAACCGGATTCTTCAGCCTGTGGGGCAACAGTCGGCCAGAAAACCGACTCTTCGATTTTTGCCAGTTGATCACGGTCCTTCACAAGGAACGGAAGATCAAAAAGGGCGAACTTGTCCGCAATGGTCGGCATGGTCGAGGATGGCAGAGTAATCTGGACCGTCCCAAGCTTCAGGCGCTGCATCAGCTCTTTGTCCTTACCCAACTGGGCAGAGTCAAAAAGCTTCACGGTTGCCTTCTCGCCAAGGCGTTCATTGGCTAGACGGGTGAATTCAGCGGCAGTATTCGCCTGAAGAGACCCATGCTCGGCACTGATGGCAAATACGATATCATCTGCTGCATTTGCAGTAGCGAGTGCGGACATGGACGCGATACTGCCAAAAGCAACGGCAGTGATTAATTTACGGATACGACCTGTGTGGGTCATGTATTCCTCCCGTTTATAAATTTCGTTGTTCACCGGTAGCTGGGAACGCACGATCTTTGCCGCGCTTGATTTTGGTATACCATATTAAAGATACCGGGAGTCAATGAAAATTCCAGCTCTTTCAATAATTTCAATGCCAACCTCATTATTTTCGCTGTTTTTCATCACTTTAGATACTATTTCCTTCAGCAAGAACCGCCTTCTAACGCGGCAAAATGGTATACCATTTATTTTGGTATACCATTTTTACCTTGCTCTTCCTCCGGGACCACCGTATTGTTCGCGTAATAACGTTACGCAGGAAACACACGGTTTGAGCAACATCACACTGGACGCCAAGTCAGAATCTGAGCTCACTCTCAACGAGCTGATTACTGATGCGCCAATCGCAACCATCTCGGAAAATAGCGACCTGCCGCTTGCGCAGCAGGCCGCCAATGTTCTGCGTGACATGATTGTTCAGGACATCATTCCACCGGGCAAACCGATCCGCGAACGCACGTTAGCCCAACAGCTTAATGTATCGCGCACACCGCTGCGCGAAGCGTTGCGCATTCTCGCCGTTGACGGCTTGGTCGAACTTCTGCCATCGCGCGGGGCGATTGCAGCTAATCCCAGCCCGGAAGATGTTAAGCATATGCTGGAATTTCTCGGCGGGATCGAAGGTCTTGCTGGCGAACTGGCCTGCAAACGCGCAACCGACGCAGAAATAGATGAAATTCGCGCATTGCATTACGAGATGCTCGCAGCCTTTGCCCGCAAAGACCGTCTCGCTTATTTCAAGCTTAACCAACGCATACACCGCGCCCTTGTTCTGGCTTCGGGCAACCCGTTACTGATCGAAACCCACGAACGCATGAATGCACGCCTGTATCGCATTCGGTATCGGTCAAACATGCGCAACACGAAATGGCCGACCGCCATTAGCGAGCATGAAGAAATCCTCAAGGCCATCGAAAACCGCGATGCCGTCAAATTGAACGATCTTATGCGCAACCACCTTGGCAGCACCTGGACCAAGGTTAGCGAAGATGGTCAGGTTGGCGCAGCCGACCATCACGATAACGACGAATAAAAGAACACAAGAGACCGGCACTGCTGGAACTGGCTCCCGCGAAAGCGGGGGCCTTCTTTTTTGGCAAAAAACGGCACCCTCACGCCAAATGGGCACGGATGCCGCCAACCTTATTCTGCCAGATCGCGCATCACCGAAATCAGATCAGACTTTCCTTCGAACCCAATTCCAGGCAGTTCAGGCATGGTGATGTAGCCATCCTCGACCTTTACACTGTCAGGAAAACCGCCATAGGGCTGGAACAGATCGGGATAGCTTTCATTGCCGCCCAGCCCCAGTCCGGCTGCGATATTGAGTGACATCTGATGTCCGCCATGGGGAATGCAGCGTTTCGGTGACCAGCCGTGGGTTTTAAGAACCTCAAGCGTGCGAAGATATTCCACCAGCCCATAAGAAAGCGCGCAGTCAAACTGCAACCAGTCGCGATCCGGGCGCATTCCGCCATATCTTAAAAGGTTCTTGGCATCCTGATGGGAAAACAGGTTTTCGCCCGTCGCCATTGCGCCGGGGTAAAAATCCGCAAGTGCTGCCTGCAACTGATAGTCCAGCGGATCACCCGCCTCTTCATACCAGAACAAAGGATACTCGCGCAGCATCTTGGCATAGGCAATGGCCGTCTCAAGATCAAAGCGGCCATTGGCATCAACAGCAAGCTGTGCCTCAGTCCCGATTTCATCCAGAACCGCCTCGATACGCGCCCGGTCATCGTCAATAGACGCCCCGCCGATTTTCATCTTTACCACGGTGTAACCGCGGTCAAGGTAGCCACGCATTTCTGCGCGCAAGGCGGATAAATCCTTGCCCGGGTAATAATAACCACCCGCTGCATAAACAAAGACCTTGGGGTTGGCTTCCACCCCATAAGTTTCCGCCAGCAACCGGAACAATGGCTTTCCGGCAATCTTGGCAACCGCATCCCAGACGGCCATATCGACCGTGCCGACCGCAACGGATCGTTCCCCATGCCCGCCGGGCTTTTCATTTTGCATCAGGGTCGCCCAGATACGATGCGGATCAAGGTTATCGCCAGCGTCATTTAACAAAGATGCCGGGTCCGCCGCCAGAACGCGATCGCGAAACCGTTCACGGATAAGCCCGCCCTGTCCATAACGCCCGTTGGAATTAAACCCATAGCCCACCACCCGCCGTCCATCACGCACCACATCGGTCACCACCGCGACCAAACTGGCTGTCATTTTCGAAAAATCGATATAGGCATTTCGAATAGGCGAAGCTATTGGCTTGGTGACCTCGACGATATCGACAATTTGCATAACCGTATCCTTTGAATAAAATCCGTGAACTGCTTACTTCTCATAATAATAAAGCTTGCCACCGGCTTATATCCAATGTGAACTCCAACTATGTTTATACTGATTTGGCATAACCAATATGGAACTGCGTTGGCTTGAAGATTTTGTTGTGCTGAGTGAAACGCTTAATTTCTCTCGCGCGGCAGAACGGCGAAACATCACGCAACCGGCCTTTAGCCGCCGCATCCGTGCGCTTGAAGGCTGGGTTGGTGCCAAATTGGTCGAACGCACAACCCATTCGGTTGCCCTGACCCCGTCCGGGCAACATTTTCTTGCCCATGCCCGTGCTGTTTGTTTTTCACTGGCCCAAGCCAAACGCGAAGCCAGCGAACTTGCAAAATCCACCCATGCGTCGCTCAACATCGCGGCGACCCACGCACTTTCTTTTACCTTCATCCCGGAATGGCTGCGCCAGCAAAATGACGTGATGTCATTGGGGCCGTTAAATCTGGTATCTGACAGCATGCAAGCCTGTGAAAACCTGATGCAAAAGGGCGAGATCGATTTTTTGATTGCCCATGCTCATCCTGATGCCCCTTCGGAACTGCAACCGCCGCTGTTTCAAAGTCGGATCATCGGCCATGATCAGCTTGTTGCCATGGTCAGCCCATCTTTGGCATCACAGATCAAAACCACAAAACAACCCGCGCCCTACCTTGCCTACAGCCAAAAATCCGGCCTTGGCCGGATCATTGATGCAACCTGCAAACACACCAATACAGATGACTTGGCCAAGGCAGGATTCACATCCCATCTCGCCGCAACGTTGCTTTCAATGACCAAAAGTGGTGCAGGTGTTGCGTGGCTCCCCGAAAGCCTTGCCGGGCGCGACCGCGATACCAGACAGCTGGAAATCTTCAATCCAGACTTTCCAACAATCGCACTTGAGATCCGCATCAGCCGACCCCGACGAAGACTAAGCAAGATCGCCGAAGAACTTTGGTCGTCCTTAGCCTGAACCTGAGCCTATGCCGACATCAGCCTGCAAACTGATTTCGGCTCTGCCCTACACCTAATTCACCATCAAATTAGGCAGGAACAACGTCACTTCCGGGAACACATTGATGTATTCGCTATGCCTGACTCAGCTCAAAGGGCTCTGGAGACATGCATCCAACTCCTCCAATCAGAAGTCACACATTGGGTAAAGCAGGTTTCTGAAACCTCAAATCTGGTAAAACCATTCACAAAACTTGGTACACAGACACGTAAACAGTGCTCTTTTCCCGTCGCCCGGATCCGACAAAAATACGATGATTAATCCATGTATAGCGTTCGTCGCCGGTTTCGAAACGTGGCTGGGTGCGCATGTAATATTTGGACGAATCAACATGCTCGCCGCGTGCAAGAGCCGCCAATACGTCTTTGGATCCGTGTCGGTATCCGAAGTTGCGGATGTCAATCAGCGCCCCGTCATAGGTTTCAATACAATAACGGGTATCGAGTTCGGCGACACCGTTTTCAAAAACGGTTTGCCAGTCTGCCCCTAACGACAGAACCTTTCCGTTCAAATGCTTGCCTTCAACATGCCCGCCGATGATCGGGATAATCTTTCGGGCGCCGCGCATGGAATTCCCAAGTTCTATCGGCGCTTCCAACTCCACCGTCAGATCACAAAAATGTTCGAGTTCGGGTTTCATGGCGTTCCCCTAATTCATCGTCATCGGTAAGAAAAGAACGATAGATGGCACTGCAACCAGCAAGATCAGACGGATGATATCCACCGCAACAAACGGGATCACCCCCCGGAATACCTTCTGCAAGGGCACCTCGCGGGCAATCGAATTGATCACAAAAACGTTCATCCCGACGGGTGGCGTGATCAATCCGAGCTCGACCGTCATCACAACAATGATGCCAAACCAGATCGGATCAAACCCAAGCTGGGTGATGACAGGAAACACAATCGGCACCAACAGGATAATCATGGCCATGGCATCAAGAATGCAGCCCAGAAGCAGGAAAAAGATCAAGATCAACGCCAGGGTCGGATAGGCGCCGATATCAAGCCCCACCAGCCATGCCGTTATTTTCTGCGGTGTTTGGGTAATTGCGAGGAAATAACCAAACAGGATCGCCCCGATTAAAATGGTATATATCGCAACAGATGTTCTGAGGGCTTCGACAAGGCTTTCAAGAATGCCACGCCATCCCAATCGCCCCCGCAAGACACCAATTAACGCGGTTAGCACCGAACCAACCGCTGCCGCCTCTGTTGCGGTCACAATTCCAAGATAAATACTGCCGATGATGGCTATGAACAACGCCAACACCGCCCAGACATCCTTAAGCGAACGGATCGCACGGCGGAAATCAAATGCATCGCCCGCCGGCAAATTGCGGGCATAGGCCACACGAACAGCCAGCATATACATAATGATCGCAAGGACCCCCGGAACGATCCCGGCGATGAACAGCTTGCCAACATCCTGTTCGGTAATGAAGGCATAAACCGCCAGAACAACCGATGGCGGGATCAGGATCCCAAGCGTTCCGCCCGCGGCAATCACCCCGGTTGCCACATGGTCCTGATAGCCATTGCGTTGCATTTCAGGCAGCGCAACCTTGGTCATGGTCGACGCCGTTGCGACCGATGATCCTGAAATAGCGGCAAATCCGGCACAGGATGCAATCGTTGAAAGCGCCATCCCACCGCGAAACGCCCCAAGCCACGCCTGTCCGGCACGAAACAGTTCGCGCGACATGCCCGAATTGGTGGCAAGCACACCCATCAAAATGAAAAACGGTATCAGGCTCAGATTAAAGTCGGTAATCGTTCGAATTGGCGATTGCGCCAAAAGGTTCAAAGCCGGTCCTGGCCCGACAATCGCGGCAAATCCCCCAACACCGACAATCCCCATGGCGATGCCAATCGGCACGCGTAAAACCATCAAGGCAAACAGGGCAACGAAACCGCCCAATGCAACAAAGTCGGCTTCAGCCATGATTGCCCCCGGTCATGGTTTCCTGATCTTTTTTGTGTTTTGTGCCGACGACGTCATCCGCATCGTGTGCGGCATCCGCCGGTTCAAAATCATCCAGACCGGCCCCCGATATTGCAATCATCAATGCACGGGCAAGAATGGTCAGCATGCTGACCGCAACACCCAGCCAGATCAGGGCCATAACCGGCCAGACAGGTAATTGCAGATCAAACGTCGTTTCACCGCTGTCATAGGCACTGGTGACACGCGTCATCATTTTCCAGCACAGCAAACCGGTAAAGCCAAGCAGCACCAGCCAGGCGAAGAAATCCGTCCAGCGCCGAACAGGTGCCGGTAGCATCAAGGCAAACAAATCCACCTTGATATGGGATCCGCGATAACCGACACAGGCAAATCCCCACATGATGACCACGCCAAGAAACAGCCGCGAAAAGTCAAAGGCATCGGGGATCGGCCAGGCAAATAAATACCGGCCAATTGCAGATGCCAGAACAAGAAGCGTAATCACCGCAAGCAAGACAGCCGAGACCGTCTCGACCTTGCGTGAAAACGCATCAAGAAATCGAAGGGAATGACGAAGAACCTGCATCTTGGTCGCTCATTTTAAAGGTGTCGGCGGCACCTTGGCGCAGCACCGCCGACACAAGACAAACATCATCAGTATCTGGTGTTTTCCGCTTCGAGCGCGTCGATGAAGGCCTTGTAAATCGCATCGGCATCACCGCCCTTTGCGGCAACACTTTCCCGCCACTGATCGACAAGCGGTGCCGCTGCGTCACGCCATTGTTGCAGTTCTTCTGCGGTCGGCTGATAAAGTTCATGCTCACCGGACGCAATCATCTTATCGCGGCCCGATGCTTCGTTTTCAGCCCATCCTTTGGAAAAACGTCCTGACCATTCGGGCGTGCAATGTTCGTCCATAACTTTGCGATTTTCCGCGGACAATCCATCATATTTGGCGCGATTGATCACAAGAATCTGGGACGACACATAGAACGGCATATCAAGGTGATATTTCGTTTCCTTGTCGATGCCAAAAATATACATCGAGTTCCACGGGAAGGTGATCGCATCCGCCGTTCCCTTGGCAATCGCTTCACGTGCTTCGGGGGCTGGCACCTGAACACTGGCGCCCCCCAAAAGATTGACAAATCGTGCCATCGTCGCATGTGCCGGGCGGACAGCATGGCCCTTGATGTCTTCCGGAACATGCACCGGCATTTTTGAATGTATCGTGCCCGGATCATGCGGGTTAACCAGGCACAGCTTGACTTCCGGCATTTCCTGATCGGCATAGTTGGCATACCATTTGTGAAGGGCGACTGATCCGTTGAGCGCATCTTTCACATTGAACGGAATTTCCGTCATCCCATAAATCGGGAAACGGCCTGCCTGATAGCCCGGATTGATATATCCGATATCGGCAATCCCATCGCGGGTCATGTCATAGTGATCAGGTGCCGATCCAAGTTGCTGTGCCGGGAAAATGGTAAAGTCAATTTGCCCACCAGATGCTTCGCGAATGGAATTTGTCCATTCTTCAAGCCCCATGGTTTGCACGGGATGCGTTGGCGGAAGCCAGTGCGCAAGGCGGAAGTTCACTCCTTCGGCGGAAACCGAAGAAATGGCCGCAAATGATGCCAAAGCAACCAGAGAACCAAGACGAAGGTGTTTCATTGTTTCCTCCCTGAGAGAACTGGCACTGGTGCAATTATTTTCTGTGTCACCATGTTCGCCAGATACTCGAACTGGCTATAAATGCAAATAATTACAAAACATAACAATCTGCACAAACAGCCGCCAAAACGGGCCTTAAACAACGGACCCGGTTAAATTCACGTCACGCCCGATATCGGCAAAAGGGCAGAACAGATGATCTCTGTTCTGCCCGCCTTTGCCCTAGACTAATTCAGCACGTTCAATCAGAACGGCGATCCCCTGCCCGCCACCGATGCAGGCTGATGCGATACCGTAGCGCCCCCCGGATCTGGCAAGCTCCCGGGCCAGCGTATTGGTAATCCGCACCCCGGTCGCCCCCAGCGGATGACCAATCGCAATCGCCCCCCCATTGACATTTACCTTGTCCTCGTCAAGGCCAAGCTCGCGCATACACGCAAGGATTTGTGCCCCGAAGGCTTCGTTAATTTCGATCCGGTCCACCTGATCAAGTGACAAGCCGGTTTGATCAAGCAATGCCTGAATGGCCGGCACCGGGCCAATTCCCATAATTTCCGGCGGCACGCCAACCGAAACCCCGGCAACAATACGCGCACGCGGTATCAGACCGTTGCGACGGGCATAGTCCGCACTGCCCAAAACGACACCCGCTGCACCATCCACCACGGCCGATGAATTACCGCCGGTCTGCACCCCGCCAAAGGCCGGGCGGAGCTTGGCCAGAATGTCATAAGGGGACGGCCGGATATGACTGTCTTTGTCCACCAGCTCAACCTTGCGCGGCAGCTGAATGGAGCGTGCATTTCCGCCATCAAACGCAAAGGTTTCGTTGGTGACATTGGCAATCTCGCCGGCAAGAAATCCACTTTCCTGTGCCTTCACAGCACGGGCAAAACTGCGTTCTGCAAAGCGGTCAACGTCTTCGCGGGTAATGCCATATTTCTTGGCCAGATTTTCCGCCGTATCGCCCATCGTGCAACTGACAGCAGGGTCCATCAAGGCTTCCCACAGGAAGTCCTTGAATTCGACCTGCCCCATCCGAAAACCGCTGCGATGGGTATAGGCCGCAACCGGATTGCGGCTCATGGATTCTGTGCCGACACATAGCGCAAGATCACCACGCCCCAGTGAAATATGATCAGCAGCCTGCAAAATCACTTCGATCCCGGTGCCACAAATCCGCTGGACAAGATGGGCGGGGCGGTCCACCGGCACCCCGGCATAAAGGCCGATATGGCGCGGCGTCATATAGGCATCAAAGGATGCCTGCGCCATCGATCCCGCGACGGTAAAATCAATGTCTGACGCACGCACACCGGCATCTTCAATCGCCGCACGGGCCGCCTTGATGCCAAGATCAATTGGCGACACTTGGCCGAATGCACCGATGTAATCGACAAACGGCGTGCGTTTCCCACCCAACAGCCAGACATCTTCAAACTCGGTCCGAAGACCTTTTGCTTTGGCGGTCATTCTATTTTTCCCTCTTGGCGATCAGGACACCGGCCGGCGACGGGTCGGTATAAAGTTCGGCAACCTTGTCAGCCCGTTTTGCCAAAACGGCACGCTGATTGATGGACCCCTTATCGGTGACCTCATGGGCATCGAGCTCCGGCGAACTTTCAAGCAGGATCGCACGCGCAAGAAAGTTGGAACTTCCCGTTGCCTTGGTCGCAAGATCATTCAGGCATTTCTGAAAATGTGCCCGGACGGCCGGGTGGGTTGCGATGTCACGCTCGTCTGCATGGGCCGGAAGATCCGGGCATAATTTTCGACAGGCCGTGAAATCCGCAAAAATCAGCGCACCAAGATAGTCCTTATCCAGCCCTGCCAGAACGGCATCCCGGACATAGGGCGCAAAGGTTTGCGCAATGGCGGTCCGGATCGCAGCGGCATGCACCCATGTGCCGGTCGAAAGTTTGAAATCTTCACACACCCGCCCGTCAAACAGAAAACCGCGATCAGTATCGTCCGGGTCCACGAATTTCAGCGCATCCCCGATCAAATAATATCCTTCGTCGTCAAAGGATTCGCGGGTTTTGTCGGGCTGTTTCCAATATCCCGGCGTGATGCTTGGCCCTTTAAGGCGGACTTCAAGTTTCTCCCCGTTGGGGACAAGCTTCACATCAAGCCCGACAGCAGGCAGGCCGACACTTCCGGCCTGATTGACAGCCCACGTCGTGGTAAAGGCAAAGGGGGCGGTTTCGGTCGATCCATAACCGGTGACAATGACAATCTTTTCCCCGACCGTGTCTTGGGCGATCTTTTCAAGATTGTCCCAGACATATTGCGACAGACCGGCACCGGCATATTGCATCAGTTTCAGCTTGGCAAAAAATGTCTCGCGCAGGGGCTGATTGTCACGCAGATGATGGACAAGTGCCTCATAGCCCTTGGGAACATTGAAATAAAGCGTTGGCGAAATTTCGCATAGATTGCGCACGGTTTCATGGATGCCGTCCGGCGTCGGCTTCCCCTGATCGATATAAAAGCTGCCGCCGTTATAAAGGGCGATGCCAAAATTGTGGTTGCCGCCCGCTGTGTGGTTCCATGGCAACCAGTCGACCATCACCGGTGGTTCGTCCTGAAGGAAAGCCAGCGCATGGCGCAACATCATCTGGTTAAAACACAGCATCCGCTGGGTATTGATGACGGCCTTTGGCATCCCGGTCGAACCGGACGTGAACAGAAACTTGGCGATGGTGTCTTCGGTTATTTTGCTGTTTGCCAGATCGATGGCATCGGATTGTTGCGTTTGACGCGCACGGGAAAACACTTCGCATTCATACTGGGAAAGCGGATTTTCAACCACCAGAAGCCTTGCATCTTTTGGCATGACAGCCGCCAGCGCCTTGGCATATCTCGCGCCGTCATCGACAAAGATTAAACCGGGATTCAACAGATCACATATATGCGCCAGTTTGGCAAAGTCAGTCGAAACCAGCGAATAGGCCGGTGACACCGGCGCGTACGGGATCCCCACATACATTGACGCCAGCGCAAGCAGGCCATGCTCAAGACTGTTCCCCGAAAGGATCAAAACCGGGCGATCTTCCGACAGGTCAAGATCAATCAGATATTGCGCAAGGTTGCGCACTTCATCGCGGGTTTCCCGATAGCTGCGTTTCTGCCAGGAACGGGTTTGATCCCGATCAGCAAGAAACAGGTGATCGGGGACTTCCTTTGCCCAGAAATCCAGTCGGTCAGTGATGGCGCGCGGATATTCATCGGGCGTCTCAACCGAATGAATATAAATCGTGCCGTTGTCATTTTTTGACACCGAAACACGTGTATCGCCCATGCGAACCGGACGCAGTCCGGGTTCAGCAATCATCGGCATGAAACGAAACCTCCAGTTATCTTTTCTTATTTGTTATAATTCATAACAATCATAAAACATTACATCAAGAGCAATATCTTATGACGTTCATTATTATGGGATGGGTTCTCTGAAATGATTATATTGATCACGCGCGTGTAAGAACAAATTTTCTTCATATTCCATGCCCCTAAAGGCAATTGACGCCGTGAATTTGATGTGTAAACATAATTGTTATAAAACATAACAAAATTGGGTAAGGAAATGCACCTCAATCAGGTCCCCGCGATCATAACCGGCGGCGGCAGCGGCCTTGGCGCTGCGACGGCCCGCACATTTGCGGTTGCTGGCGCAAGGGTTGCTGTTCTTGACCGCAACAAGGAAGCCGCCAAACGTGTGGCGCGTGAAACGGGCGGCATCGGGATCGAAGTCGACATTGCCGACAAAAACTCAGTCGCCGACGCTTTCAAGATCGTCAGACAGAATCTTGGCGTTCCGCGCGCTTTGGTAAATTGCGCAGGGATTGGAACGGCCAACCGCATATTGCCGCGCGACGGTGAATTGCCAATTGATGACTTCATCAACACACTTAACGTCAACCTTACCGGCAGCTTCATCACCATGAGCCATGCGGCACAAATGATGTCGGATGCGACTCCGCTTAATGAAGATGGCGAACGTGGTGTTATCATCAACACATCATCGGTTGGCTATGAGGATGGTCAGATTGGTCAGTGCGCCTATGCCGCATCCAAGGGTGGTATCGCATCCATGACGCTTCCGGCGGCACGCGAACTTGCCCGTATCGGTGTTCGGGTCATGGCGATTGCGCCGGGACTTTTTGCCACCGCAATGACAGACACCCTACCCGATGACGCCCGCGAGGCAATTGCCGCCAATATTCCGTTTCCCAAACGTCTGGGCAAAGCACAGGAATTTGCCGATCTCGCACGACATATTATTGAAAACACCATGCTGAATGGCACCGTTATCCGTTT
The DNA here is from genome assembly GCF_040218635.1 of Thalassospira sp. Lineage (GTDB taxonomy): Bacteria > Pseudomonadota > Alphaproteobacteria > Rhodospirillales > Thalassospiraceae > Thalassospira. The sequence goes on along the minus strand of NZ_JAVJRB010000004.1, from coordinate 16,339 downwards.
GGATGGCGCGGTTCGCCTGCAGGCACGATGACGACAGATTGCATAGTTAAGGAATAAGAACATGACGAATGGCGCGAGTGACGTATTGAACGTTGCAATCAACGGAACGATTGCGCGTTTGACCATCACGCGACCCGAAAAGCGTAACGCTGTAAGCGATACGCTGATGGATGCGCTTGAAGCATTTTTTGCCAACCCGCCGGCAGATGTCCGGGTGGTCATTCTTGCCGGTGAAGGCGGGCATTTTTCCGCCGGTCTGGATCTTGGCGAACATGTTGCGCGCAATGCGGCCGAAACCATGCGCCATTCCCGCAACTGGCACCGCATCATGGATATGATCCAGTTTGGCGGTCTGCCAGTGATTTCACTTTTGAAAGGTGCGGTAATTGGTGGCGGCCTTGAATTGGCCACCGCAACTCATATCCGAATTGCCGACGAAACCGCATTCTTCCAACTTCCCGAAGGCCGCCGCGGCATTTTTGTTGGCGGCGGCGCATCGGTACGGGTTGGTAAAATCCTTGGTGCTGACCGGATGATCGAAATGATGCTGACCGGGCGCAAATACGATGCAAAAGACGGCCTTTCACTAGGCCTGACACACTATGTTTGCACCAACGAACAGGAAGCAGAGCAAAAGGCCATTGAACTTGCCAACACCGTTGCCGAAAATGCCCAGCTTTCCAATTACATCATGATCCAGGCACTGGCCCGTATTGAAGATATGGCCAAGGCCGACGGATTATTCACCGAAAGCCTGTGTGCGGCTCTGACCCAAACCAGCGAAGACGCCCAAGAAGGGCTTAAAGCCTTTCTTGAGAAACGCACACCGAACTTTAAGTAACGACCCATAACAGAGCCGCAAGGCAATTGTGGCCATCATCGTAAAACACCCGGCAAGAAACCGCATAAAGCGGACGCCAGAATATTCAGGAAGGAACAGGGCCACCACAAAGTGCGCCCGCATTATGAGGAGACGTTCGATGTCAGGATTTTCAGTCAACCGCCGCCAGATGCTTGGCATCATGGGCGGCGCCCTTGCCGCACCGGCAATTATCGGCAAGGCACGTGCCGCCGAAGTAACCCTTCGACTGCATCATATGCTGCCCCCTGTTGCCCCGATGCACAAAGCGTTCTTTGAACCTTGGACCAAGACCATTCGCGAACAGTCCGATGGACGTATTGATATTCAGATTTTCCCGGCCATGCAGCTTGGTGGCAAACCACCGCAACTTGCCGACCAGGTTGCAAATAATGTCGTTGATATCGCCTGGACGCTAACGGTTTATACGCCGGGTCGTTATCCGGTTTCCGAAACGCCAAGCCTGCCCTTCATGGTAACAACGGCCGAGGCAACATCGGTCGCCATGCACAAATTCATGGATGAATTCGGTCAGGATGAATATCGCGGCATGAAGCCACTGGCCTTCCATGTTCATGCCGGTGGCAAGTTCCATATGCGTGACAAAGCCATTGAAAACCAGGTCGATCTTGAAGGACTTCAAATCCGCGCCCCGAACCAGAGTGTTGGCAAGGCCTTGTCCATCCTGGGTGCCGAGCCTGTCTTCTTCCCGGTCACTGAAATGGCCGTCGGGCTGGCCAATGGTGTGATTGACGGCACCTGCCTGCCTTATGAGGTCGTTCCGGCCTTCAAACTCCATGAACTGACATCTGTCCATTGCGCCCCGGCCGAAGGCGGACGTGGTCTTTACGCCAACTCGTTTGCCCTGTTGATGGCAGGTGCTGCCTATGACCGCCTTTCCGATGATCTGAAAGCAGTTATTGATGCCAATTCCGGCATCGATCTTTCACGTCAGATCGGTAAACAGTTCGACAGCTTTGAGTCGGTTGGCAAAAAGATGTGTGCCGATCGCGGCAACAAATTCGTCGAGATTCCCAAGGACGAGATTGCACGTTGGCAAACGGCAAGTCAGCCCGTGATTGATGAATGGATCGAAACGCTTAACGATGCCGGTCATGATGGCAAGGCGATGATTGATCGCCTCAACCAACTGATAGATGCAGAGACGGCCTGAAATGACAGGCACCACACCTGATCATGATGGGCGCAGCAAAGACGCTGCGCCCATTGATCTCATCATTCAGCTCATCGACCGTGCCTGTATTGCATCAGCCGGGTTTGCCGGGGTGATCATTCTTATGGTCGCAACAACCGTGACCCTTTCTGTGACGATGCGCTATATCGGTATTGGCGGCATTCGCGGTGATTTCGAACTGGTTGAAATCGGATGCGGCATTGCCGCCTTTCTGTTTCTTCCGCTGTGTCAGCGCAAAGGCAACCACGTGATGGTCGATATCTTCAGCATGGCATTGCCCGAGCGGACCCGAAACAGACTTGATCAGTTTTGGGAGTTTGTCTTTGGCATGGCATGGGTGATCCTTACTTGGCGCATCGCACTCGGTCTGGTCGATATGTACGACTATAATGATCGCAGCATGCTGCTTCGGGTACCAACCTGGATCGTTTACGCGATCGCCCTGTTTGGGCTTGGACTTTCCGCACTGACCGCGCTGACCAACATGATCGAACAGTTTTTGCGCCCCACCTTCCATATCTCCCGAACGGATGCCCGATAATGAGTCCCGTTGAAATCAGTATCATCATGGTTACCGTCCTGATGATCCTTATCTTTCTGCGCATGCCCATCGCCCTTGCCATGGCTGTGGTTGGTGCGGGTGGTTATATCTTTCTGTCGGGATGGCTGCCGCTTTCGGCCTATTTAAAGACCGCCATTGTCGACAAATACGTATCTTATGATCTTGCGGTTATTCCGCTGTTTATCCTGATGGGGCAAATCGCCACCCGTACCGGCATCAGCCGGGCGATCTTTACCGCCTCGAATGCCTGGCTTGGCCATTGGCGTGGCGGCCTTGCCATGGCATCGGTTGCTGGCTGTGCGGCTTTTGGCTCGATCTGCGGGTCGTCAATTGCAACGGCCACCACCATGGGCCGGGTTGCCCTTCCGGAAATGCGCCGACACGGATATTCCGGGGCACTGGGTGCCGGTACGCTTGCTGCGGGCGGCACCCTTGGCATTCTGATCCCGCCTTCGGTGGTTCTGATTATTTATGCACTTTTGACCGAACAGAATATCGTCAAACTCTTTCTCGCTGCAACCATTCCGGGCATCCTTGCCGTCTTGGGCTTTATTCTGGCAATTGCGGTCTATGTCCGCCTGTTCCCGGAAGAAGGCCCGGCACATGCAGGCCTTCCCTTGCGTGAACGCATCAGATCACTGGGCGGGATCTGGCATGTAGCGCTTGTTTTCATTGCCGTGCTTGGCGGCATTTACGGCGGTGTTTTCACCCCGGCAGAAGGGGCTTCTGTTGGCGTCATTCTGATTGCACTCACCGGATTTTTGATGCGCAGCCTTTCAATACGGGGCCTGTTTGAATGCGTTATTGATACCGCTGGTACGACGGCGATGATCTTTGCCATCATATTCGGGGCGGACCTGTTTAATGTGGCCTTGGCCCTGACGCGCGTTCCGACCATGGCCGCCGAATGGGTCGGTACGGCCGGTATTGCACCGATGACGGTTCTGATGGCCGTCATCCTGTTTTACATCGTAATGGGCTGTATCATGGACAGCCTGTCGATGATCCTTTTGACCGTACCGGTATTCTTCCCGGCCTTCATGGCGATGGATTTCGCGATGGATCCGACACATCAGGCACTCTGGTTTGGGATCATTACGCTGATTGTTGTTGAATTGGGGATGATTACCCCACCTGTCGGGCTAAACCTGTTTATGATATCGGCGATGGCGCCAGATATCCCGACCCGAAAAGTTTTCCGGGGTGCTGTGCCATTCCTGATGGTTGAATTCTTGCGCATCGCGATCATTGTCGCGTTTCCTGCATTGACGTTCTGGCTTGTGGATATTGTCATTCAATAGCCCCCAAATCCAAGAAAGGGAGACCCACTTGCAAGCAAGCAAAAAGAAAAACACGGATGATCAACCGAACCTGCGCGGGCTTTCAACCGACAGCCCGCTGCGTGGATTTGTCGGCTATAACCTCAAACGCGCCTATATGTCGATCCATAGCGACTTTGTCGCCAGCCTGACCCATATTGACCTCAAACCGACCACTTTCAGTGCGCTGGCGATCATCAATGAGAACCCCGACATCAGTCAGACGGACCTTGCCCGTGCGCTGGCGATGGAACGCTCAAACATTGTCGTCATGGTCGACGAACTTCAGTCGCGTGGTCTTATTGTGCGCAACAAAGTGCCAACCGATCGCCGCGTCTATGCGCTGCGCACAACGGCAAAGGGGATTGAACTTTTCGCCGAGGCCAGCCGCGCAGTCCAACGTCACGAGGAAAAACTCCTCGAAGATTTTAACCCAGAAGAACGCGACCTTCTTGTCCGGATGTTAATCCGTATCCAAAAGGTCAAATAGCCTCCAGATCAGGTGATATTCCATGCTGCGACTGTCCCGCGAAATACGCGTCGAATGGGGCCATTGTGACCCGGCCCGGATTGTCTATAACCCGAATTTCTACGACTGGATGGAAGGCGGTCTTCTTGCGCTGTTTGCTGCGGCCGGATTTGATATGGCACCGATGATTGCCAAGGATGCCGATTTTCGCGGAACACCACTGGTTCGCGGCGATGCCAGTTTCATGGCACCTGCCCGGGTAGGCGATCTGATTGTCCATCATGTCGAAGTCTCGCGTTGGGGCACAAAGTCATTTGCTTTGCATCATCGCTTTACTCTTGATGACGCGACCCTGATTGAAGCAAACCAGACCCGTGTCTGGGCACGCGCCAATCCAGATAACCCACAAAGCCTTGCTGCCGTACCGGTCCCTGATGTGATCAAGGCTGCTCTGTCAGAAGACAAGCACATCCGCCAAACCATCCATCAGGAAACCCGGTAGAACGAGACGCCAAAGTGATCCCGTTCCGGGCTCTGATCGATGATATTCTCAATGCTCTGTCGGCAATCGGCTGTCATATACCAACCATGATCAAACGCATTTGATGCGGAAACGACCACTGAAATCCTCAGTCATTTCGCCTGCTTCACAGAAGATATCATAGCGCCCACTAGTCAGCTCGGCGACAAGAAGGCTGCAGGTTTGAAGATGGTCGGAGGAAAATGCCACCTGCCTTTTCCGATGCCTATCAGGACTACATCCAACAAAGCTCGAAATTGATCTCACGTGCTGAAAAAACAGGATTAGAAGCGCCAAAACACAGGAATTACTCCATACCCCCGAATTATGACAACTCAGGTGGCAATCATTCTTTAAAAAGTATGGGGAATTTGAGAGCGATGCAGCAATGCTCATGTCACGTGCCACAAAAGCCGACATTCGATATACAACAGAATCAACGACTTGGCAGTTCCGTTTGCCAGAAAAGTTGACACGAATTGACACAAAAGATGACAAAAAGCTGCGTGATTGACAGAAAAGTTGACATTTTCCAACAAAGGCATCTTTTTGGTTCTAATATCCCCTCAAGAACACTTCATTCTGCAATATGTAAAATTTCCGATTTTTTACCTGACACGAACAAAACGCTATCAGCTTCAAACTTAACCAACCTCCACTTTTTGTAACTATCACCCACCGCGAGACGAACCATATCTCCACCAGCTGCCGGCAAGAACAACCCGATGTATTCACCGTCATCGTTGATCGTGCCAACAACTTTGAGCTCTAATGGTTCCAGTAATGACATTTGAGGGACTGGCTGCTGTTGCTCTTCTTTCTGAAGCTTCACGACTGGTTTAGAAGGCTTGAGGGTAGCGTCTCGTTCTGCCAAAAACAGCGGCTTTGTCAAAAAGGCCCCTGCATGCTGCAACGAAGCCCCGCCGGACTGTTCCTCAACCACCTCAAGAGACCGTTTTTCCGTAGGCGCGAATTCGCGGGATGCCTCTTTTCGTGGGTCATCATTCATCAAGTACGAGAAGACTAGTGTTGATATCAGAAAAGATACCAACAAAATCAAAAACGGCGCGCCAATCTTGAGCTTGATTTTAGAGATCAACATCCCTTCTCCACAATGCTGAGAGCACAGCTGTCACATCTATATCAATATCTTCGATGTAAGATCGCTCATTGTCTTGTTTTGCAGCCCGTCGGACAGCCAAATCGACCAGATCAATATTTATCAGAAGCGGTTGGGATTCAATTTCTTGTAAGAAACTTGCAACGTCGATGTTTTTTGCTACAGCTTGCAGCCGCAACCGAACCTCCACTTGCCTTTCGTCGCTTCCTGCTCTCGGCAAGCTTTGCAGTCGTCGCACCACCAATCCATGCTTCTTTGCTAGGTCGGAAACAAGCACCTGAAGGGATGATCCTGCCAAAGAATATGTTGGTGAGTGAAGAACTGCTTCTGTTTCTTCAAGCCTAGATGTTGCAGAAGATACATATTCTGCAATGCGTGACCTATCGCCAATCTTCCTCTTCAGGCTTTCAAGATTCTCCGCCTGATCAGAAATCTGCTGACGCGAAAGAGCCACTTGTGACGCTGGTTTCCAATAAAGAAAAATGGTAGCACCAGTCATCAATACGATTGTGAAGAAAACTGAAATCAAGCGCTGCGAAAGCGGCGGCTTGTGAGGTGAACTAGAATTCAAAACCGCTCCTCCAATAACGAGGACGCCCCAATAACATCTGATTCAATTTTCATTTGAATTGAGAACCTGTCTTTTCCAGTTATCGGGTCCGGCACGATAGGGGCCGACAATTGAACTGAATGAAAGACTCTCACTTGGTCAAAAACTTGCGTTAGTTTAGCGGCCTCCTCCCCATACCCGGTGAGTTCGATTGTATCACCATGCAATTCCAATTTTTGTAACCAGCTCTCGATTGGTAGCACTCCAGCAACTGTATCAAGAACCGAACTCACAGTATTCGACCGACCACGTGTTTGATTGATGGCCAGCTCCTCAGCTCTTAACTCATCTGCACTTTGTACGAGTTCCATATACTCATTAACGTCGCGTTTTATTGCTTCCTGTTCAACTAACAGATCATCGTATTGAGATCTAAAGTATGCCTCAGCGTAATGAAGCGTCGCCGAGGGCAGTACAATTGCAGTCAACAATACAAGTGCGATTACGCCGTTCTTAAAAACAGGCGTTCTCGGCTGTTCATCCCAACGATGCAACCTTATATCTTCACTGCCAAATTTTGTGCGAATGGATACTTTTCTGGGCAACTCTCCCCCCAGACGTAAACCTCTACAACGCTCAACAATGTCGGAGAACATGAATGTGACATCAACCAATACCGTACCTGCATCGACATTAGCCGAGCGAACATTACATTGGAACTTAACTGTGCTTGGGTCGTATGGACAGATCTCTGAGAAATGACGGTGGACATAAGCCTCTAAACGATCAACCTCGGTGGCAGGCAATTCTATTGCTCGGCAGAACACGTCATCAGGATTGGTCTCGATCGATAACTCATATCCGTCTCCCCATTTTGCCAAAGACGCAAGTTTACTTTCGAGAGTAGATATATCCTGCGCACTGCCATTAATATCTCTGAACCGATAAGTTACATTGGGCTTATTGTGCAATAGCGTGAGGAAAACAATTTCATTTTCTCTTGTAAAAAAGCCTACCACTCGGGAGGGGAGACAACCAAGAAGTCCTTCCCACCACCATGCCACACCTCGAAAGACACTATCCAGATAGCGATCAATAGCCATCTATTGCACTCCAACAAGTCACTTTAGTAGAACCGTGGTTCATTGGCCCATCTCGGTTCAGCCAGAAATTTCGGCCACTCAAGTCTGGTATCTGCAAATTCAACATTCATTTCCACTAAATCCGGAATTGCGGTGTTCCGCTGCCAGAATGATTGCCACAGGGGTCCTGCGGGGCCACGCGGCAAATACCGAAAAGTCAGAGAACTAACGCCATCAAGCAAAACCCTTTTTTCGTGAAGCTGTTCTGCATTTGATCGTCGGCCTAATGTATCAACAGCCCACCATTCCATCACCATCTGAGCTCCATCAAGATAAAAGGCGAATTCGTTCGCCGATCCATTAGAGAGTGCCCTTGGATAACCTGAAATCATCTGCAATCGCGTTGAATTTCCAACGATTGATGAGCGCTCCTCTTCTCCATTTTTGGTTGGATGAGTCTCGGTCAACAGAACAATATCTGCCAGTTGTCGTCGAACAATCTGCTGTACGACTATGATTTTGGAACGCGCTTCAATACTCTTGTAGCTAACATCCCATATGCGCGATCCGAAACTCAGCCCCCCAAAAACGGCTGTAAAAATTGTCCCCGCGATAACCAAGACAATCAATAACTCAATAAGGGTAAAGCCGGCCCGCCGCGTTCCCATCAAATCTCTCACGGTAGGACCTTGGCTTTTAGACCGCGCAGCTCAGCGACCGTCCGTGCATCAAGTTTCACAACGACATGAACATCGAACAAAGAAAACCTGCGGTTATCATTCACCTCACGTGAACTAGCACCGTCACTTATATGAATGTCGACTTCATACCCGTTATCTTCATGGACAATGTGGCGCCCATTTTCCAAAGAGTACAAGCTTCCGACAGAAGCAAGATAGGACTGGGCATAAAGTGCACCATAAGCCGCTTCTTCACTTCGGTATATCGCCATGACACCATCAGAAAACTTGCCGTATATGGGTACAAGCGCAAGGGCTAGAATGGTGATCGCGATCAGGCTTTCTAGCAGCGTAAATCCACGTACACCTTTAACCCCAAATTCCCGAAAACAAACCAACGGATTCACCTCTCAGTCCGGCTTGCTAACAGTTACATCACCCGTAAGCCAGTCAACGATGATTTGAACCTGCTTACCATTTCTTTGCGCGACGATCCGTCCTCCCGTTGAACTACCATCCGCAAAGAAGCGAATTGCAGATGTATTCTCGTCTATCTGTTCCTGTCTGGCCGAAACAAAAGAAACCTCCGTCTCGTTATCAAAACAGGCCTTTTGGGTAGCCTTGATTTCATTGCCAGCGTCGCTACTGCAGTTTCCCGTGACGACATCAAACAAAACCCGCCTCTCAGTTCCCCCTAGAATGGCACTCATTCTCGTATCATCAAGCATACGGGTCACATCCTCAATATCGCGATCAAATGAGCGCCCTCCGATAATGCCCGTCCAGTTGATTGGCGCGAAAGACAGGATCAATCCCGCAATTGCAAAAACGACCATTAGCTCGATAAGCGTGAAGCCGTCATCCATCCGGCTTTGCACTACCAGCTTCCCAGATCCGCGTTTATGCCATCCCCACCTTCTCTTCCATCAGCGCCAAGGGAATAAATATCGAACTCGCCGTGAGTTCCCGGAATGCGATATTCGTATTTGTTTCCCCAAGGATCAGTAAGGGCGTCATCTTTCTTCAGGTACGGACCATTCCAACCATCTGACGATTGGGGCGTTTCAATCAATGCTCCCAACCCTTCTGTTGCGTTTGGATACCTGCCGACATCAAGCCGATATAGATCAAGCACACCTGACAAACGGCTAATCTGGATTTTCACCGTATCTGCCTTGGCGCTATCAAGATATTTGAACACTTGCGGCGCTGCTATTGCAATGATCCCACCAAGGATAACAAGAACGACCAACAACTCGATCAGTGTGTAACCCGACTGCTGCCGAACTTTTCGATCGGTATACTTTTTCTGTTTACCTGAACACATAAGACCAAAACTCATTACATTGGAATGTCATAAATACTAAGGATAGCACTCAGAATTGACCCACAAATCAGGGCAACCACAACACCAAGTGCAATCGTGATTGCTGGCACAAGCATCTTCATGAACTGGTCGATCTGACGGCTTAACTCGTTCTCCTGAATCTCGGACACTTTTACTAGCATTGATTGTATTTTTCCACTTTGTTCACCGGCCTGCGTCATCTGTGCGACAATCGCTGGAAAGACATCCGCTGTGGCAACAGGTAAAGCAATACCCTCACCGCGTTCAATCTTGCCGCGAACCGGGCCCATTTTTTTGGATAAGTGACGATTAGATATTGTCGCAAGAGACAAGTCATATGCGCGAAGCGTGGAGACTCCAGACGTCAGCAGAACACCCAACGTACGGCAAAACCTTACCGCGTCCGCCTTACCGATCATTTCGCCAATAAGTGGTATCGCAAGCAGCCATCTGTCCCATCTTTGACGCCCGTGCTCCGACCGAACATCGCGAATGACCATCAATGCAGCCAGCACCAATCCAAGAAGCAGTAACCAACCATAGCTCCGCATGAACTGGGACAGCGACAACATCGCCGACGTAAGGGGTGGAATACTATCCCCTGCTTGTTCAAAAATTGGCGCAAACTGTGGCAAAACCACAGACACCAGAATCGTAATCGTAACCAGTGCAACCATCAGAACAAGCACAGGGTATTGCAGAGCATTGGCGAGCTTCTGACGCAATACCAATGCACCTTCCATCTGATTTGAAACGTCAGACATAGCTGATTTCAGCTTCCCCCCAGCTTCTCCTGCCTGAATTAATGCGACATATTGCGGTTGAAAAAGGTTTCCCTCTGTTGCCAGGCCGCCGGACAAAGTACCGCCATCATTCACATGAGAAAGAATACGCTTCGCCAAATCCGAAACGGCACTGTTTCCTTTGATATCGGCAATCATTGCCAACGCTTTGTCCAATGGCAATGCTGCATCAACATAGGTTGACAGATTTCGCATAAACAAAACCAGATCAACCTCTTTCAATCGCTTGGTGCTGTGCAATTCCAAACCACCGAAGATGCCGCCACGGTCAGCCTGTTCGACATTAATCGGGATAAGGCGACGTTTACGCAGAAGTTGCGTCAAAGCTTCGCTGTTTTCAGCACTTTGCCGCCCCTCGGTTTTCTTCCCAGTCTCGTCAATGGCCGTAAACTTGAACTGTGGCATAATCCATTTTCCACTTAGCGCTTCGCGACACGCAAGACTTCTTCAATCGTTGTATCACCAGCCAACACACGTCGCATCCCGTCCGCATAAAGCGTCGTCATACCGGCATCAATTGCCGCTTCACGAAGTGAAGTTACCGAAATATTCTGCAGGACAAGCCGTCCAATTTCATCATTCATCTCCAGAACTTCCAGCAATGCTGTCCGGCCACGATATCCCGTTTGACCACATTTCTCGCATCCTGCTCCTGCTGCACGGTGAATATGTTTGGGAAGCTTCTGATTCTGATCCAGTTCCGCAAGCTGAAAATGCTCTACCATTTCCGGCGTCAGTTGGATCGGCTCCTTACATTCTTCGCAAAGCCGCCTTACAAGCCTCTGTGCGACAACGCCAATAAGCGTCGAACTGACCAGATAATTATCAATACCCATATCTGTTAAACGCACGACCGAACTGGCGGCATCGTTCGTATGAAGCGTGGAAAACACCAAATGCCCCGTCAAGGCAGCCTGAACCGCAATTTCTGCTGTTTCCGCATCACGGATTTCACCGACCATTAAAATATCAGGGTCCTGACGCAGGAAAGAACGCAACACATACGGGAATGTGAGCCCAATACTAGGCTTTACCTGCACCTGATTAATGCCCGAAATCTGATATTCAATCGGGTCCTCAACCGTCAAAATCTTGACATCAGGCACATTAAGTTTGGAAAGTGCCGCGTAAAGCGATGTTGTCTTACCACTACCGGTCGGCCCAGTGACCAAAACAATACCATGTGGCTGGGCAAACAACCGGTCAAGCTGTGACTGATGATCCGCCGATATGCCAAGGGCGTCAAAGGATAACCTGACAGTATTGCGATCAAGCACCCTTAAAACAACGGTTTCGCCACCGAACCCCGGGATGATGGACACGCGCAAATCAACAGGCGCCCCTCGCACACTGGTATTGACCCTTCCATCCTGCGGCAACCTCCGTTCTGCGATATCCAGATTGGCCATAATCTTGATGCGCGAAACCAATGCTGCATGCATGGACAGTGGCGGGCTCATGACCTCTCGCAGATGACCGTCAAGACGGAACCGGACCCTAAGCATATTCTCAAACGGCTCAATATGGATGTCTGATGCCCGCATCTCAACAGCCCGGGCTATCATCTGCCCCACCAGCCGTATAACCGGTGCTCCACTGGCCAAATCACGCAGTCGTGCAACATCTGCGGCAAGATCAATGCCATCATCCACCCCCACCGTTGCGACAGCAGATATTTCCTCTGCCGATCCATGAACACGCAAGATCGCCTGTTCAAGTTCGGCCGGAATGGCAATGCGCACCTTCACCACCTTGCCCGCAAGGTTTTGAACAGCCTGCAGAACAAACTCGTTCAACGGATCCGTCAAGGCGACCAATACGCAATCATCATCCTCAGAAAGGATCAGCGCCCCTGCATTTCGCAAGAATTCCGGGCGAAAATGTTCTCCAAGCAGAACCGTGTCTGGAACATCTTCTGGCAACATCAACGCCAAGCCAAGCACGTTGGCCATCGCCCGGGCCAGATCCCCCTCAGCAACAAGACCAAGCTTTGGCATCAGACGATGCAATGGCTCGTCTGTTTCCTGTCGCACGGAACGCGCGCGCAGCAATGCACCGGCGTCAAGCTTCCCCGTCGCGACAAGCCTCTCGCCAAGCGCCTCTTCGAACGCTTTCAAGTCTGTAATCAGTGGCACTTGTTTCCCCAGCCCCTTATTTATCCGGTCACAAGCGGACCATGTAGCCAAACAATCCAGCACGCCAACACCAAATAACTGCCAAATGGCACCATATTATGCCGACTGGTCTGACGCCCCTTGCCAAGCACCACAACATGCACAACCAGCCCCGTGATTGCTGCAATCAGAATAACGCTCCCCAATCCTTGCCAACCGACCCAGGCACCAATCGCCCCCATAAGCTTGACATCCCCAAACCCAACGCCCTCCTGACCGCGCAACTGCCTGTACAACCAGCGAACAAGCCACATGCCACCCGCGCCGACAAACACCCCAATTGCGATCTCATTCAGGCGTTCTGGGTACCAAAAGAACGACACCGTAATACCGCCAACAAGAATGATCAGAATCCCAAGATCGGGCAGAATGAAATTCTCAAAATCAATGATCGCAAGGACAAGTAGCCCCCAGCCAAGCAGGACCCCCACAACCAGCAAGTCACCCGGCAAAGCAAAAAACGCCCAAATGGCAATACCCAAGGCCGCAAGTTCAATAACAGTATCCCGTTTGGAAAAACGCCCCCCACAACCACGACACCGCCATCTTAAGACCACGGCACTTAGCACCGGTACCATTTCCAAACCACCAAGTGCGTGACCACACCCCTCACAGCGCGAGCGACCCAGAACAAAACCTTCCCCTCGCGACCAACGAACTGTTAAAACAGCAATGAAACTTCCGACAAAGGGCCCTATAATAATCAGGAAGCTGGCCAGCATATGGCTCATCGGTAACGGTTTTCCTTAACGAACATGGTCTCGTGAAAGTCAGCATATCCGACATACCGCCGAACGGCACAACCGTCGAGGATTCTTTTCCTCATCCTGCGCGCAACAGTTGCTCACGGCGAGGTTACGCTCTGGTGAGCGTTATGTTCGGCCTTGTTCTGATTGGGATGATCGCCGGGCATTTCGGAATGCTTGTGCGTGTAGATCTGGCCCACAGCAGGAACTTGCAACTTACCGCCCAGGCCGACGCAACGATCGAAGCGACGGCTCTGCGCGTCGCGCACGGATTTCTGACCGAACGGGGACAGGGCTTCTGGCAGGCCGGAGGCGCTGTTTATGCATGGCAAGAAAACGCGTTTGACATACGAATGACCGTCGAAACCGATAAGGGTGCAGGTCAAACAACCAGCCAAAACCTCTCGGCTTCCCTGTTAATTGAACTTATCATGGCCCATGGACGTTCTGCTGACGAAGCCAAGAACATTGCCAACGACATCCTCACCGTCTCACAAATCCCAAGCAGCCCCGTTCAGGTCAATAATGCCTCGTCGTCAGCTAATATCGACAGCGAAAATAAGAATAAATCAAGGCGCGCTCAACTTCTGTCCATTGACGGTATGGATGATGACCTCGTCAACAGCCTCATCCATATCATACCATCCTCGCCCACCTCATCGGGCCCCATTGGTCACTCCCGACAAAACGAAGAAACCCTCCAACCTTCCTTCGATGGCAAGCGTTCTGCGACCGCTTCTGAAACCCAAAATGGAATTATTAGACTTACTGACTCCAACACAACTCAAAAATCACCGCTCTCGGCCGTACAGATGAAAATACGACTTCAACAATCAGGAAAAACCTTGCGGGACGTCAATGTTCGGATTGTGCTTACAGGCCCCAAGGAAGCACCCGTGCAGATCATTTGGATGTGACGCAGATTCCGTGCTTGTTTTGGACTGTTCTCCCATCAACAATTAAATCTGTCCCCGTTTTCGCAGTCTAATCAGACTGTCCTTCAACGCTTGAAAGCGTTCGTTCAATATCAGTCACTGCTACGACAAACACACAACCTATACAAAGTAGCGACAACCATACTCTACCTAGGTTTGCATATGTTAATTACACAATAATCAGAACCACATGCCGGTCAGTTGTTCGCGACGCATCTGCCCCATTCGCCCGGAACGGCGAGGTCTATCTCACCTCAATTTCAAACGAACCACTTCAACCCTATTCTTCCACCCCTCCGAGAGGCTAGATACCTCTTTGAGCAACTCTTCCGAGGCATTTTCATCCCCAGCCCAATGACACTTTATAGCTAAATAAACCTTATCAACTGGATCTATTTTCCCGCTCAATCCATTGTACAACTCGCGTACAGATCCAAATTCCGCCATATCCGTAAAAAATGGTAAGCAGAATTCGGATACTACACCCCTTACGTCCTTTCCAAGTACAGAATTGACAGTGCACGCGGCACATTCCCACCATTTATCTTTTGAAGAATGCCCATTTTCCAGCAACAGTTGCCCCACCCTTACTCGTGGAAAACATTCCTCAGTTCTCGGGAACTTAGGCACCTCCTTATCCCAACAAACCCTCCATAGCTCTTCCTCGAATATACCCATATTGATAGTAAAATATTCCTCCATGCCCTCCTTTGAATATGTTGCAACTTGAAGGCCTAACACTTCCACCTTTCCGGAGACACTACGATTCCACATTAAACCTTTTTTCTTAAACCCTAATGACTTGAAGAATGGAGCCAACTCGGCTTTCACAAACTCTTGCATTAACTTCATCTACTTTAATCTCCATAGTACACGACACGACCATTCGCCCCTGTCGCCTCTTTATACTTCGCAATTTGCTTCGCTCCTTGCCTTCTACCCGTTGGCGTATTGGGTTTCAATTCTACTGGCCTACCAGCACGCGTAATCGCGTCTGGTCTGAGCTTTTCACCGTTAGGTCCAATTATAGTTTTTTCAGATTGCCACCCAGGCTTTTGGCTAACTTTTCTTGCGAACTCCTTGTGAGCCAACCGTCCTTTTTCAAGCGCACTGCGAACTGCTGGATTATTGGCACCTTTCGCTGATCTGTAAATACTTGCACTAAGCCCCTCCTCCAAGACTTCGTTGACTGTTTGTATTGCCATCCTAGGTACCGGAACTTGAGAAAATCTGGTGACAGCACTCAATTCTGCTAATCCGAGCGTTAGACTTCCTCCAATAACTTGCCCCCCTGCCCGAGCTACCTGTTCTTCGATTGAATTCGGCGCCTCAACACCGACATATTCCATTAACTCGGGCGTACCGCCAAACCTGAAGTCCACTCCCGCTAACTCAAGAGTAGCATCCAAAGGGGTATTTAAGAAATCAACCAATGAACCTATAGAATACTCATAAGAACCCGCCAAGAACTGCGTACCAATACTATAAGCTCTCGCTAACTGAACGTTACGCTGAAGCATATCCTTGCCACTTGCACCAGAAACAAAGACGTCTCTGCTTCCTCCGGCAAGTTGATTTGAGGAATTCTTGTTGCGTTCAGCCAAATGGTTGTCCCACGCCATCCGGTCAAATGCACTGCTACCGTCTCCGGGGAAAGAACCCCAACTCTCACTATGTGTCTGAGCTGTCCAGAACCCGGTCGGATCGGTATAAGAAAGCGGATTATTCCGCACATAGGCGTAACGGTTGAACTCCTGGGTGATGGTCGGATCCGGCACATTCGGATCGGGACTAAGCATACGGCCCAGTTCCGGATCATAGATCCGGCCATTCATGTGGATGATGCCAACCGCATCAAGATGCTCATGCCCCGTAAAGCCACGCGGCGTGTCAACCGGACGGATCGACAGAAGGGCCGATTCCCATGTTGCCTCGCGGCGCGCACCATGCGCGTCATAAGACATCGCTTCACTCACA
>NZ_JAVJRB010000012.1:0-1127549 GCF_040218635.1 Thalassospira sp. | reverse complement strand
GTTTAGATGGCTCGGTGGCATTAGCGGCCGGGAACCACCTGATCCCATCCCGAACTCAGAAGTGAAACCAGCCTGCGCCGATGGTACTTTGTCTTAAGGCACGGGAGAGTAGGTCACTGCCGAGCCTTCTAAACACAGCTTCATATTCCCTATACATCGATTTTAAAAACCCCTGACCTTTATTGGTCGGGGGTTTTGTCGTTTCTGGCTTCAGGTTTTCTTTAACGGACATCGTCAAGGCAAGCAGGTGATACAGCTTTGCTGTTCCACAAGACTGTCATATCCTTTTGACCAAAGACAATTTAGGGGACGGGACGATGGTGTGGGGTTTTGCGCTAAGTGGTCGGTGCGAGAAGCAGCAATCGTGCTTTGAAAATCAGGCATGGTTTGTAACGAGGTTTTTGGCCTTGTTCTCAGCCCTGATCATGATCTCAGTCGGACTGGCCCACGCAAGCACGGCAGAAAAGCATCTTCGTGTGGGGTGGTATCCGTCGCACCCGTATCAATATACCCATCTTCAACATGGCACGGAAAGTCTGACCGGGCTGGATATCGAGCTTACCCGTGAAATCCTGAAACGGGCGGGATATAGCACGACCTTTATCCCGACAAGCTGGGCGCAGGTTCAGCGCGATTTGCGCGATGGCAAGGTCGACATGGCTTTGGGCGCCTTTGAAAATCCCGAACGTTCGGAATATGCCTATTTTTCAGAATCCTATCGGGTGGAGACGGATTCTGTGTTTTTCCAGAACGGCGCCTCCATCGCCCATAATGCCGACAGCTTTGCCCATGTGGTTGAGAATATTGCCGCGGCCGATGGCCATATCGGCGTGCTTGACGGCTATTCCTATGGCATCGACGTCGATCAGACGATTTCCGGAAATCATCATGACCGTGTAGTGGCCTATGACAGTATCGAAAAGGCGCTGCAAAGTCTGGAGCACGGGCAGATTGATGCGTTGCTCTCTGATCAGGTATTTGTTGAATCCGCCCTGATCCGGGATGGATATGGCAACAAGATTGATCGTCATTCCATGCCGGTGTTTTCCGGTGACATCCATGCAATGTTTTCGCGGGCCACCGTATCGCAAGAAACCGTAGATGATTTCAATATCGCATTGCAGACGGTTCGAAATGACGGGACACATGACAGCATCATTCAGTCCTTTGTTACCCCGATCCGGTTTGGCATCGCGCTGAGCGGGCGTTGGTTTACAGCCCTTGATATTCTCGGCACTGTGGCCTTTGCCATTTCAGGCGTGCTTCTGGCACGGCGCGAAGGCTACAGCATTTTTGGTGCCTTTGTGCTGTCGGCCTTGCCAGGCGTGGGTGGTGGGGTGGTCCGTGACTTGTTATCCGGGCGCGAGCCGATTGGCATCATGCAATCTCCCAACGGGATATTGTTGGTGATCGGGACGGTGCTGGCCGGTTACGTCATCTATTTCATTTTTGACAGATTGCCAAAATCGACAAATGTGCCGAAAGCCGATCCGGAAGCCAGCCCCAAAAACCGGTTCCGTCGGATGATGACCATGGGCAATGTGATCGAGACAACCGATGCCATCGGGCTTTCCGCCTTTACCGTGACGGGGGTTTATGTCGCCGTGACGATGAACAGCACCCCGCTTTTATTGTGGGGGCCGTTACTGGCGATGTTGACCGGGGCAGGCGGCGGGATTATCCGCGACGTGGTTCGGGCAGATCGGAACAACCCGGCACTCAAGACATCGTTTTACGCCGAGATCCCCTTGTTCTGGGGATTTATCCTGTCAGGGTTCTTCTGGCTACATGGGCATCAGGCCGAAACATCAGACATTTTCTTTGCCGTTATGATCAATGTCGTCGGGGCATTTGTCATGCGAATGCTGATCGTGATGTTTGGCCTTAAAAGCCCCCGTTTCTGAGTTTGGACCCTGTCGCAATTTCTGCGCATTTTCACAAAACCATGCGATGGAGGGGATCTTCCATCGCATTCCAACGGTACCCAAAACCCCCTGACCTTTATTGGTCGGGGGTTTTGTCGTTTCTGGTGGCTGGGCGGTTATCGCTTAGCTTGATCGCAGTTTGTTGATTTCTTCGGAAAGTTCGGCAATCAGGTTGTGATTGAGTGCGACGACAGTATTGATTTTACTCGCAGATTCGCCCGCTTGCGATGCGAGTTCGCGGACTTCACTGGCAACCACTGCAAAGCCCCGGCCAGCATCGCCAGCACGCGCAGATTCAATGGTTGCATTCATCGCCAGCATGTTGGTTTTCGATGCAATGTCATTAATCGTCGAGATCATGGATGTAATGTCGCTTCCTGACTTCACAAGCTCTTTGACCACGGCTTCGCTTTTTGACACGACCTGACGTTTGTCCGTCACGTCACTGGCATACATGATGAACTTTTTAATGTGCCCATCGCTGTCCTGAACTGTGGCAAGGGTTGCGGAAAAGCCAAATGCTGTTTGACGATCGCCGAAGCGCAAATCAAATTCGATATACAGAACCCCCGTTGCGCGCAGTTTTTCAAGGTCTTCGGTACCAAGCAAGTCATGCAGATCATGCAGGGCCGACCTTGTGGCTGCATCTGATATGGATTTCAATTGCATGAACTCATTGATGTTGAGCAACCGGCCATCCGGTTCCCAATCGGCAAACAGCATGGATTTACTGATGGCATCAAAGCGCGCCTGATATTCCAAGGCCTTTGATTTGACGTCGTTAATATCGGCGATGATGCCAATGAAACCGGTGTGGTTGCCGTGGTCATCCTGTGTCGGGTTGCTGGTGACCGAAATCCAAAGCGGGTCGCCATTGCCGTTCCGAAGTTCGATCTCGTCATAGAATGCGCGGGGTTGGTTAAGCTCGGCTGTAATGCGTTCGACCGTTGCCGGATCGGTTTGGGGCCCGACCAGAATATCCTTTATCCATTTGCCGGCCACATGCTCCAATGTGAAGCCGAACATGTTGGTAAAGCCGCTGTTGACGTAAAGGATATGGCGATCAATATCGGTAATGACGACGGCATTGCTTGTCTGATTTGCGACCATCGACATCAATTCAAATTCTTCACGCTTGTGGAATTCCTCGGTGATGTCATTGGCGAATTTAATCACCTTGATGATCTTGCCGTTTGGATCGCTGATCGGGTTATAGGTGGCATGGATCCAGACTTCGCTGCCATTCTTGGTGATCCGGCGAAATTCCGCCGTTTGATAGTGTCCCAGACGGAGATTGTCCCAGAATTTGGCATATTCAGGAGAATTGGCTTCAACCGGATCGACAAAGATCCGGTGATGTTTTCCTTCGACCTCCTCCATGGTGTAACCCATGAGGCCAAGGAAGTTTTTGTTGGCGTGGCGGATCGTGCCATCAAGATCAAATTCAATCACTGCCTGCGCCCGGTTGATCGCATCGATCTGTGAGTTTGCACTGGCGCTTTCAATAACCTGATCGGTCACATCGGTGGCAAATTTAATAATCCGGTCGACTGTTCCGGACTTCAGGATAGGGGGGTAGGAGGCCTGTATCCAGACATCCTTGCCCGATTTTGTGATCCGTCGGAATTGTGCGGTTTGGGCAACCCCATTGCCAAGGTCCTGCCAAAATTTCTGATACTCGGCACTTTTCGCGTCTTCGGGCGGTACGAAAATCCTGTGATGTTTACCCTGAACTTCATCGAGAGAATATTCCAGCAGCGAAAGAAAGTTCTCATTGGCCGTGCGGATCGTGCCATCAAGTGAAAACTCAATCACGGCCTGGGTTAGGTTAATCGCGGCAATCACATCGCTTTCTGTGCCTTGCGCGTTCCCCGATAAATCGGGTTCTTCAACCAGATCGGTATCACTCGTCTTCGCACGTGACCTGGAAAAGCCGAACATAGCTGTCTACCCCGCTTGTGCTTTGTCTTTCTTCTGGAAATTCTTGCAATGTCTTCTACACAAATGCTGTCGATGGCCTTCAGGTTCAAGGCTCAACCTCAAACGGATGTTTTGAGTGCAAGGGAGGCCGTTTTCTTGGCGGCTGGCATTGCTTAAATGCCTTGGTGTTCACGGGGGCGTGATCGTAAGGGCAGGCGAGTTCACGTGTGTTTGACAATGCGTGTGCGAATGGTGCAGTGACCCAAACAATGTTCACCCCTACGGTTGAAGCATCACTTTGATGTGGTGTTCCGAATTCAACCGAAGGAAACGACGATGAAAAAAGCTATGGTTCTGGGTGCGGCATTGAGTGCTGCGGTTTCAATGGCCGCGGTCGAGCAGGCATCGGCGCAAGGTGCAAAAGAAAAATGCTTTGGCGTATCGCTTGCCGGTCAGAATGACTGTGCCGCAGGTCCGGGCACGACCTGTGCCGGCACATCGACCGTTGATTATCAGGGCAATGCCTGGAAGCTGGTTCCGGCTGGCACATGCGAAGATATGAGCTTCACCACCGCAGATGGCCGTGACGTGATGGGCAGTCTTGAAAAACTTGATCGCGATATTCCTGCGAGCTAACCGCGAGGCGGTTGGTGTCAGCGTCATTCATGATCACTGACCGCAACGCGATCATAGTGTTTTGAGGTTTACATGACCGAACTGCCCGCACGTGCCGGTGTTGGATTTAAGGCCGACCACGCCAAAGATATCTTTGGCACAAGCCCCTCTGTCGGCTGGTTTGAAATTCACCCGGAAAACTACATGGTTGCTGGTGGGCCGCGGCTTGCCATGCTTGAACAATTGTGCGGGCAGTATCCGGTATCCATGCACGGGGTTGGATTGTCCCTGGGCGGCGGAGAACCGTTAAATGAAAGTCATTTAGCCGATCTCAAGCGACTGGTAGACCGGTTCGACCCCGCCATGGTCTCCGAACATATTGCATGGTCGTCCCACGAAGGTCTTTATATGGCTGATCTTTTGCCAACACCCATGACCAAGACATCGCTTGATCAGTTGGTTGCAGCAATCTCGCACGTTCAGGATTATATCGGGCGGCGCATTCTGATCGAAAACCCGACGTCTTATATGGCCTTGCCGCAAAACTCGATCCCGGAACTGGACTTCATCACCGAAGCCGCCCAGCGCAGCGGTTGTGGATTGCTGATGGATGTAAACAACGTTTACATATCGGCGCATAATCTGGGGTTCGATGCCAAGGAATTTATCGATGCGGTGCCTGCTGATCTGGTCGGCGAAATCCATCTGGCCGGGCATGAGCGCGATGCCAACCAAAATGATGATGTATTGATCGATACCCATTCCCGTCCGGTAGCAGACCCGGTCTGGGCACTGTTTGATCGGCTTGTCGGGCGCATCGGGCCACGGCCAACCCTGATTGAATGGGATAATGATGTGCCGTCATGGCCGGTGCTGCATCAAGAAGCCATGCTGGCCGATCGCTATTTGACGAATGATCGCACGGTTGGTCTTGAGGCGGCATCATGAGTGATCTCAAGGCATTCTATGACGGGTTTAGCCAAGCTGTTCAAAGCTTGGCGCCAAATGCCTATCCCAAAGAACTTGCACCAGATAACGCCCATCGCTTTGCCATCTATCGCAACAACGTCCATCGCGGGCTGTGTGATGCATTGCCGGCGGCCTATCCAACCGTGGAAAAGCTTGTCGGCGACGCATTCTTTCGCGAATTGGCGCGGCAGTTTGTCAGCACGGAAACCAGTCGCCCCGGTTCATTAGCGCTTTATGGCGATGGCTTTGCCGATTTTATTGCCGAACATGAGGCGGTCGCATCGCTTCCCTATCTGGCGGATATTGCCCGGCTTGAACGGGCCCGGCTTGAAGCCTTGAACGCCAAGGATTGCGAACCACTTTCGGCAAGCCATCTGACGGGATACGAGGACGTATTGGGCGCGATGCAGTTACACGCACACTCGGCCTGTCGGTTGGTGGTCTCTGATCACCCGGTCCTGTCGATCTGGAACGCACAAAACCTATCTGACACCCCGAAAAACATCATCGCACAGGGCGAAACGGTTTTGTTCACGCGGCCCCATATGGATGTGAAGATGCAGCTTTTAACACGAGGGCAGGCGGCATTTTGCGCGGCCATTTTTAACAATGACTGCGATGTAGAAACCGCCTGCGACATCGCACTGGCGACGGATCATGCATTTGATGTGACCCGCGGGTTTGCGGATTTATTGGTCTGCGGGGCGTTTGATGCCCGCTTCATCACCGATACAGGAGTTCGGCATGACTGATCACGTTATCGGAAAACTGGTCCGCTGTTATGCGACACTCATCGACGCCATTGTCGGGCGTGTCGGGCGGGATCATTTGGGGTTGGCATCCCGGTTGGTGTTTGTTCTGCTGTTGCTGCCCTATTATTTCAACAGTGCTCTGACCAAAATTGATGGCATCGGGTTAAGTGCGGGGGCATTTGCCCAGATCTTGCCACCGATTGCCGAGCAATATTTATATGACACCACCGCAATTCCATTCTTTCCCTGGCATCTGATTGTCTGGGCCGGAACTATGGCGGAATTTGTCCTGCCGGTTCTGATTGCGATTGGTCTGCTGACACGATTAAGCGCCTTGGGCATGATCGGATTTGTCATCGTCCAAACGATCGTCGATGTTGTCTTCCACGGGGCAGCCATTGGATCACTCGCCAATGGCCTGCCGACGGAGCTGATTGACCAGCGGTTATTGTGGGTGTTTGTGCTGGGTATTTTGGTCTTTGCAGGCGGGGGCAAGGTTTCACTTGATGGTGTGCTGAACCGGATGCGGGCTTAATACGCAATCCCCTGTTGATCGGGTCGGGATGGAGCGGGCATTTATGCATGTTGGTGAGATAATTGCGCGCCTTGTGCAACCATTTGTTTCTTCTGATGAAAGAACGGAATATATTCCCGGTACGGATTTTCTGTTGATGTTCTGACAGCTCGGGACACAATCGGCTTTTTGATGGAAGCTCCGGCATATCTTGGCCGTATCAAACAGGATTAAACCGGTGAGCTATCTTAAAAACCATCAGGTCTTTGCTTCAAAAAGCCTGGATCAGACGCAAGCTTTTCTCTCTGAAATGAACAGCATTGATTCAATCGATCTGCTCGGTAAAAAAGCAACCGCCGACATTTCCATTCAGGCCGCGTCACTTGCCGATATTGATTTGCTCGGCGCGTCCTTTGGCCCGGATCGCGTCACGATCAAGGCACCGGCAACCGCAGAAAACGACCTGTTTTTGCTGTTTGTGAATAGCGGCCACGGCAAGGTCAATCATGGCGGCCAGGAGATCGAAGTTTCAGCCAAACAGGGCATGATGCGCAACATGCGCATGCCGATGGATGCCATAGAAGACAATTTCTCGGCCCTTGGGGCAAAGCTTCCGGTTGATACGCTGCGCAAACATGCCTTTGCCCTGACCGGGCAGGATGTTTTTCGCAATGATCTGGTGTTTGACACGGCACTTGATTTGACGTCGCCGGGGGGGGGGGCATGTTTCCAATACGCTGCATTATATCGCCAATGCCCTTGATGGACCGCTTCACGATACAAAGAACGGGATCATCCTGAAGGAACTCCGCGATGTTCTTTTGACCAATATCCTGATGTTACTGCCAAATTCCTATTCGGAAATCCTTCATGACCGGCCATCTGCCATTGCGATGCCGCGTCAGGTCAAACGTGCCCGTGACTATATTCACGAACATGCAGAACAGTCGATCCAGCTCGCCGATTTGCTGGCACATGCCGGGTGCCGGTATCGCACCCTTCAGCTCGGATTTAACGAAACTTTCGGCATGGCGCCCATGGCCTATGCCAAGATGGTGCGTCTGAACCGCGCGCATAATGAGTTGCTTGCAGCCGCACCCGGTACAACGATTGCCAGCGTCGCCCGTAAATGGGGATTTGTGCATGCCGGACGGTTCGCACAAAGCTATACGCTGCATTTCGGTGTTTCCCCTTCCGAGACGCTTAATCGTCGCCGCTAGAAACAACGTGCAAGTTTCTAATTTGCTGCCGTAAAAAGTGTAAGGCTATCCACTTTTGTGCATTGCCTATCCACTTATGGTCGTTAATCGACATGCTGCCTTTATTCTTTCTGGTTTCGTTCCATGCTTCTGCGTAATCCTGTCGTATAGGACGGGGAGGGGCAGAATTTTAATGCGTTGTTCCCTGCGTGACATTCGCCATGCGGGAACCTCAACCCGGATGCAAAAGTAAAAAAGCAAGAAGGGTCCGGGCATGCAGATCAGAAGACTGTCGCCAATATTAAACTATGCGGGGTTGCTGTTGCTCGCCCTGTTGATGATGATCGTGATTGATCGACCAGCACATGCAAGTTCGCAGTGGAAGAACTTGCAAGGCGGGCCCGAATGTGGCGGCGTTGATAAACGCGGCAAACTGCAAGAACCGTGCGGACGGGTATCTGCAAAGTTTGAGGCAAAGGCAGTTGGCAAATGCCCGGACGGATCGTTCTTCGATTTGGGTACGTGGTCCTGTTATGCCTGCCCAGACGGATATAACCGCAACGCAAAAAGCATCAGTGGTGACAAAGCCTGCGACAGACCAATGAAGTCAACGCAGCATCAGACCGCGACATTCCTTGGCAAAAAGGAATGCCCGGCTGGTTCGTTCCTGGATAAACGCAATGGTGGCGAATGCTGGTCCTGCCCAAAAGGGTATGGGCGTACTGCGGCATCTGTTGATGCATGGAACGCATGCGGCATGGTCATGAAAAGGGCCGTCAGTGCAACGTTCGAAGGACGTGCCTGCCCGCAAGACTCATTTACCGATCCACGCAATGGCGGCGAATGCTGGAGCTGCCCGGAAGGTTTCAACCGTACAGCAAACGCGGTTACCGGGAAAAATGCTTGCGTGAAAACAATTGATTTCTTGCCGGCGACGAAAATTACCGCCTTGACCTGCCCGGCGGGTCAGCATTTCGATTTTATCGATGGCGGGACCTGCTGGTCTTGTCCTGATACCTACCTTCGGACAAGCTTCTCGGTAAAAAGCGCTAAAGCCTGCAAGGCGACCGAAATGAAGTGGATTTCGCCAAACCGGGACATGCCGGGTTTGTTTGGCCTGAGCCCGGCGGTCGAGGAATTGGCGCTTGAACTGGTGCGTGATCGCACAGAAATTGACGAGATCATTGCACAGACCGTGCCTGAACTTGATGACACGACCCTCGAAGAATTGTCCTATACCGAATGGTTGCTGATCGAAAATGAGCCATGGCGTAGTGAAGCACTGTCCGCTTTGATTGCCAAGCGCCTGATGAAAGCAGCAGCAACCGCGCCGGGACAACGGACTGCACTTGAAAAACGACTGCTTGAAGATGTCGGAAAACAAATTCAGTGGAACCGTCAATTCCTTGCATCGCAGCTCCGTCAATTATTTAACAACTGGCAAAAGACAAAAGAACTCGAATTTGCGGAAAACAGCAGTAACAACATGTTGGCATTTGCTGGTTCAGTTACTGAACCGCCAAATTTCAACGAGGTTCTCTCTGCCACTTTGCAAGCCGGTACAATGGCCGGCACCCTTGGAAGTGGCGTTGGAGTCACGTTTTTCCTGCGAACCTTCAAGGCTGTGTTCCCGTATCGCAGAGTCGTAGCAAAGGCAGGAACCAAGGCGGGGACCGCAATTGCTGGCCAAGCAGCTAAGGCAGCGACACAAAGTACCAAAGTCCTGACCACGATCGTCACGCCGCTGGGCAAAATCTCGGTCACCATGACCCGCTTGGTAACCGGTGCATCAGGTCCGGTAATGACCGCCGTCACCACGGCAATTACCCTTGCCATGGAACTCGACAAGTTCATCAAGATCGAAGCCGCCGAAGGCAAGATACGCCAAGCTGAAACGATTGCCAGTCGCCCGGCCGACATTGCGCTTATGTTGCAGGAAAAAGCCGGTGATGAGCAGTTGATGTATCACTGGACCATTTTGACAGCCGGTGATACGCGGCCAAGTGCGAACTATGCCCGCGCGATTGCGTCGATCAAAGCCGGTGGCACTGTTGCTGCGTCAACAGGGCCGGTTATGCCGGTTATTGTCGGGGGAACAGCCTATGATGGGGGCAAGGCGGCAATTGCGGCTGAATCAAAAGTCCTTAACGACGGTCTGAAAAAGCAGGAAGCCAAAGTTCCCGGGACGTTCCGCCTTGAACTCACCGCAAGACCGGGGCTTTGCCTTGTTAAGCAGGAAGGCGACAGTCTTGTTGCTGTCCTTGGCGAATGCAATACGCCTGAAGCACCATGGGTGTTTCCAAATGCCCGCACCAGAGAACTCGTGGTGATCGACAATTATTGTCTGAGCATCGAGGCCGAGAAACTTGGCGCGAATGACCCGGTATGGATCCGGAAATGTTCCAACGCAAACCTCAAGACCTGGGGTCTCGATCAAGTGGGACAAATTCGATATGTCGGGACGGGTCGGCGCATGTGCATGACCGTGGCAGACGCGAAACCTGCTATCGGCTCTGTGGTGAAAATGGAACCCTGCAAAGTTGGAAGGATTGAGTCGCAGGTTTGGCGTCCTTGGACTTATGCCGGTTAATTTAAACAACAGTTAAACAGAAGCAGTTCGGTCAAAACACATCAAAAGTGTCGGCCGGATTGCTTCTGATTTTATGGGGAAATTGTCGGCATCCACTCATTGGTGCTGATAGGTGGGGATATCATTTTGCGTCAGTTTACATACCAGCGTTCCGTTCATGGACGTCGCCGCGCTTGTCGTCATGCCTTGATGGGGGTGTCTCTTTTGGCACTTGTCGGGTGTCAAACCACGGGCATGGATGGGGGCCAAACGCGATCTGGCGTGGTCATGTCAATCGACAAGCCGCTTGAATATAACAAATCTGTTCTGGGCATGCCCGCCGAAGACAGCGCAATTCAGGTGCTGGTGCGTGACAGCATCGATTTCCTGAAACAGGGAAATGCCAAAGAAGCATCAAGACTGATCAATCTGGCGCTGAAGCTTGATGTGACCAATCCGGATCTGCAATTTCTAAACGGATTGACCTATCACTTGATGGGCGTTCTGGGCGATGCTTCAAAGTTCGAACTTGCCGAACAGGGCTACAAACAATCCTTGAAATTTGATCCGGGCAACTTGCCGTCGCGCTATCAGCTTGGCCTGCTTTATATGGATCAGCGGCGCTATCCGTTGGCGCAGGAAAACTTTGCCGCCGTTGCGCTTCATCACAATGATGATCCGGCTGTTTTATACAGTCTGGCATCGGCGTCCTATTATTCCCGCGATCCACGCACGGCCGCTGCTGCGTTGAAACGTTTGATGGAAATTTCCCCGGAATCACGGGAAAACCCGGAAATTCTCAAAGCGACGGCACTGGCACTTTCGGCCATGGACGACCGGTCATCTGCCCAAGAGTTCATTACGACATATCGCGATGTGATCAAGGATGTGAACCGTGCACGTGACCTTGATCGACGTGTTCAAGGCTGGCAGTCCTTTTACGAAAGCGAAGGCAAATACATTCAGACCCAGTTCAGCGGGGAGCCGTTTGTCGAACCGGAAAGTGACAGCGAAATATCCCCGTTTGACAGCAATCCGTTCGGCCAGACACCGGAACCTTCCGATCCCTTCAGCAGCGTGCAAGACCCGTTTGGCCAACAGAATATCGACGATACACCGACCGAATTTGTTGATTCCGGGATGGTCGTGGTTGATGTGGTTCTGATCGGAACCCAGGAAGATGTCCGTAATTCACGGGGCATCAACCTTCTCAACGGTTTGCAATTGCAGTTTGGTGATCCGCTCACCGGGGCGGCCGGGTTGGGATATGGTTCAACAAAAACCAAGGATTATCTGGGAACCGGGCTTGAAGAAAGTACCCAGACGATCACCCGCCAGATCGGCATTCCTGCGGTGACCTATTCGCTTAACATTGCCAATTCGGCGGATGCCAATAATCAGGTTCTCGCCAAGCCCAGCCTTGTGGCACAGGCCGGTGAAACTTCGGAATTCTTTTCAGGAACAGAAATTCTTGCCGCCGCCGTTTCCGGGGGCAGTGGGGATAGTGTTTCGGTCCAGAAGGAAGTCGGTGTGAAATTGGCTGTTACACCCGAAATTCTGCCCAATGACATGATCCGGCTGCATGTTGTTGCGGAACGAACCTTTTTGACCGATCCGTCTAATTCGGTTGTGTTTGAATTCCGTCTTGATACCACCAAAACCAACGTCAATTCGACCGTGACCATGAAGTTTGGTGAAACCCTGATCCTTGGTGGTCTGAGTGAACGCGAAACGTCAAAGACGGCGGACGGTGTTCCGGGGTTGATGGATATTCCGGGCTTGAACTATTTCTTCTCGCAGCGGGTTGAACGCGAATTTGAACGGTCCATCCTGATCCTGATGACGCCGCGCCGACCGGTCTATACCCGGCAGGGCGGCTCTGATCGTGCTGCGGTAAATAGTGAAATGTCGGAACTGGAACAGGAACTGGCCAAACTCGAACGGCGCCATGGGGATTGGTACACCCCGCGGCCGACATTTGACGTTTTGCGTGAACATCTTGAAGGCAAGGCATTCTTTGAAGAATTCCGTGCTGGCGATGTTCAGATCGATGCATGGCAAAGCAATCCTGAATCGCAACAAATGATCGCATCCGTACGGGATCGACTGCTTGAAAACTAAGGTCTGGCCTTGGGTAGAAGTCCAGTCAATGGACAGACAAAGTAACAGCAAGGGTGGATAGACCAATGAAACGTTGTTTTCGGGTTCTTGTTTCCGGGATCTGGTTCCTGTGGGCCGGATCGGCCATGGCACAGGAAGGCGATTCCAGTTCTTGGGTTCAATTGCCCGGAACGGCTGTCGATATCTCGATCAATGAAGACGGGCAGGCCTATTCCGTCTCATTGGACGGGGGGACATGGCGATGGGATATGGCCGAACAACGTTGGCGTCGGATGTCGGGCGATTTTGCCCGCATATCGGCCGCAATTGGCAACCGCCCTTGGGCGATCAATTCACTTGGCGAGCTATCGCAATATAACGGATTGTGGTGGGAGCCCCGTGAAGTCGATGTTCTCGATGTTGCCGCCGATACCCAAGGCAATGTCTTTATCGCCAAGATAAATGGCGACATCTGGAAATGGTATGCCTTGCGCAATGAATGGCAACCGATTGCCGGAACGGCAAAACGATTGGCCATCGGGAAATCCGGGCTGCCATGGGCGGTCACGGATGCGGCCAAGGTGCGCGCCTATGACGGTGACGTATGGCGGACCTATCCGGGGCGGGCACGTGACATTGCGTTCGGTGCGACGGATGTTGTTGCCATGGCCGATGACGCGGGACTTGTACGTATTTGGCTGGCCGCGCGCAAAAGATGGGAAATTATCGATGGTGTGAAGGATATTGTCAGTCTGGCCGTAACGCCCCAAGGCAATATTTGGGCGGTCCGAAATGATGGACTGATCTTTGCCAATGGCGGGCTGACCATTGATGATAGCGCAGACGAGGCAACCGACCTTTCTGCGACAGCACCACGCCCAAAAGAGGTCACTGCACCGGTCAATGTCGCAACCGATGCCGTTGCCGAGGTTGCCGCAGCAACCGTTGATGTTGCGCCAACTGCTATTGCGCCCGATGTGGTCGTACCGGGCTCCAGCAACGCCGAGGCAACCTCGTCAGGCGGCGGTTCAGACGGGAATAATACCTTTACCGATCCGGTAACCGTCACCACAACCGATGCGATTGTCTTTATAAATACACTGAAATCTGCCGCATCACTTGCCATTGGCGGGGATGGCAGTGTCTTCGGCCTTGATGGCGCGGGCGGGGTTTTACGGTGGTCCAACCGGCGAAACGAATTTGAAAGCTTTCCCGGTGAACTGGTGCGCATCACCGTGGATCGTGACGGCAATCCATGGGGCATTTCCGCACTTGGGCGGGTGTTTCGCCATACCGGCACCCTTTGGAAACAGATCACAGGCGCGACAGGATCCGATATATCCGCAGGCTATGACGGGACGGTCTTGCTGACCAATGCGCAAGGCCGGATTTTTCGCCTGAACGACGCCCAAACCCGGTTTGAAATGATTTCGGGAACCGGGGCGTCCTTGATTGCCGCCGGACCTGATGGCACGCCGTGGGCGGTTCGATCCGATCAGCTTGTTTCGCGCTGTGACACCAATCCGTGCAAGGTTTTTGCGCAAAAGGCCAAGTCGATTGCGGTTGGACCGGATAACAGCGTTTACATTGTATCGACCAATAATTTGCTGATGCGACTGGATCAGGACGGCAAATTCAATCGGGTTCAGACACCGGGGCATACGCCCGCCAGTGTGGCGGTTGGTCCGATGGGATATCCTTGGCTGGTCAGTGACAAAGGGATCGCATTATCCTCGCAATTCTTTGATCGTGACGAAGGTTCTGACTTGATGGTTGCCAATGCCACCAGTGGCGACACGGTGGGCACGGGTGAAACCGAACAGGTTGTCAGTACCGAAACATCCGGCATTGTGTTTCGAAAGAACATGCGATTTTCAACCGTGCCGATGGATCAAAGAACCAGTGCGGGGCAAGTCGCAACCGCCTCAGATGGCTCTGTCATTATCGGCGGCGGCAGCCAAGGGTTTGAAAAATATGACGAAAGGCGCAAGAAATTCGTCGAGTTCTCGTCAAATCTGGTGGATTCGTCACGCACTTTTTCCGCCATTGATATCGCGCCAAATGGCGATGTTTGGGCCATTGACACAAGTATGACCGCAGAGCTTTACCGTGAACGTGATCAGGTCGTTAAGGAGTATTCAGTCAGTGGGTTTTCTCCGAGCGAAGTCACCGTCGCACCGGATGGGACTGTCTATGTGACGTTCAGATCAGGCAGCGACACCTATCTCTATAGCAAGGCGGAGAACTCCGAAGAATTCAAACGTTTCAGCGACTTCAGTCAGGTTCATGTGGCCGGGGCCGGGACGGGAAATGATATCTGGATTGTTGATAAAAGCAATCTGGTCCGGCAGTGGACTGGGTCAAGTTTTGATCTGCGACCAAAACGTGGAAGCCAAAAGGCCTCATCCATTGATGTGGGCGCGAACGGAACGGTCTATATCAGGGACACCAACAATGCCTTGCGCAAATGGAATGGTGCCAATGACAGCTTTGACGAAGTCAATAATGCACCGCTAGGCTCGATTGCAGTCGATGCTGATGGGCGTCCGTGGATTGCAACCGGCGGCTCTTCTCCGACCATCAGTCGCGCCAGAGACTGATGGTCTTAATCTTGGGCGTGGGCACAGCTTTCCAATCGCGTTACTCCCCGCCAATGGTTTGCCTTACTTGAAGGCAGGCATATCATTGGCGGGCGCGGCTTTACGCAGGCTGATCAGATAATCCTGACTGATGTCATGCACTTCCATGATGTGTGCATACAGCAATTCTTCGGTCGCTTTGCTGTCGCCGCGCAAGATCGCATCGACAATGCCCTGATGTTCCGCGTGCGAGGATGCAAGGCGGGCAAGGCTTGTGAATTGAACGCGTCTGAACGGGGCAACCCGGCGCCGGACGGATAATGTCACATCGACCAGAACTTCATTGTGCGATCCACGATACAGCGTGTTGTGAAACGACCGGTTCAGGGTCTCATAGCCATCGCTATCACCCAGCCGCACGGTTTCGGCCAGTTCGTGATGCAGTTTTTCAAGATTGTGCCGCTCCCCGCTGGTCATGCGTATTGCTGCCAATCGTCCGCACATGGCTTCAAGTTCGGCCATGCTTTCAAACATCGCGGTCAGGCGTTCGGGTGTCGCAAGCGAGACATAAACGCCCTTGTTGGGGATTTTTTCCGCAAGTTCTGTCGCGGTAAGCAATTGTAATGCTTCACGCACCGGAGTGCGCGAGACGCCAAACCGTTTGGCCAAAAGCGGTTCTTCAAGTCGCTGACCCGGCGGCAATATCCCCTTGACGATATCGTCTTCCAGTTCCTGACAGAGCTGCTGGGCAATGCCGACAGGTTCGGCCTGTATCGATATCGACGGGGTGGTGAGCGTTTGGCTTAGCTCGATCATATGGCGTTTCAACCCTTCTTGCGAGGTTTGGATGCGTCCCTCTATCCAGAGGTCTAGGCCCGTTTTAATCATTCAACTGGGTTTAGACCCTAAATGTATACACGAAATTGGTTCGCAAATCCAAGTAGGCCAATGGGTGCAAAAACAAGCCGGTTTTTCTCGCGTTCTTTTGCGTAAATTTTATGCAATTAAAATGTGCAATGCAACAAAGTGTCTAAATAATGTGCGATAGGATGGTGTTGGCGAAGGATGATTTTAAGTTAAGTAATTGAAATATAAGGAATGGCATGGGTGTTGCAGGATGTATACACATTGCGGATCTCATTCCGTCGAGATTACTTTTCTTTGAAATAGCTATCTCTATCAGGGAGTCATCAATGACCAACATTAAACGCCGCGACTTTTTAACCAAGTCGGCAATTGGTGCGGCTGCAACCGGGGCCGCTGTTGTCGCCGCGCCGAATATTGCCAGCGCACAGGAAACCTTTAACTGGAAAATGACCAATGCCTATGGTCCGGGGTCGCCTTTTTATGTCACCGGTCCGGGCAGCCCGGAAGATTTCTGTAAGCGTGTTACGGAAATGTCGAATGGCCGTCTGAACATTCAGCATTTCGCCGCTGGCGAACTGATCCCGGCCCTTGAAGGGTTCGACGCGGTTCAGGCCGGCACGGTCGAAATGAATGCCGCAAACGCCTATTTCTGGGCTGGTAAAATCTTTGCCGCACAGTATTTCACGACCGTTCCGTTCGGTCTGAATTTTCAGGGTGTTAATGCCTGGCTCTATCATGCTGGCGGGCTTGATTTGTGGCACGAAGTTTACAAACCTTATGGTCTTGTTGCCTTCCCGATGGGCAATACCGGCGTTCAGATGACCGGCTGGTTCCGTGATCCGATTGAAAGCCTTGATGACTTCAATGGCCTGAAAATGCGTATTCCGGGTCTTGCGGGTAAGGTCTATCAGCAGATCGGTGTTGAAGTGAAACTGCTTCCGGGCGGGGAAATCTTCCCGGCCCTTGAACGTGGTGTGATTGATGCAGCCGAATTTGTCGGCCCGTATCAGGATCGTCGTTTGGGTCTGCAAAAGGCTGCCAAATATTACTACACCACCGGCTGGCATGAACCGTCTAACGTGACCGAACTTCTGATCAATCAAAAAGCATGGGAAAGCCTTCCGGCCGATCTGCAGGCGATTGTCAAAAACGCGGCACAGGCCTGTAACCTTGACAGTCATTCATGGTGCGAAGCCAATAACGCAGCAGCCCTGCGCGATCTGGTGGAAAATTACGGTGTCATCGCGCAAACCCTGCCAGATGATGTCGTCACCAAACTTAAAGGCATCACCAAGGAAACCCTTGAAGCCGAAGCCGCCAAAGACCCGGTCACCAAAAAGGTCCATGACAGCTTCATGGCCTTCCGCGATACCCACCGTGAATGGGCCGCGATCAGTGAAAAACCCTATCACGGGATCATTTCATCGAAAGACGGGATGAGCTGATATGACGTCGACCCGTACTGAACCACTCTCCGATCGTGTTCTGGGCGTAATCGTCGATGTCGCCGGGTGGGGGGCCGCGTTAAGTGGTCTGGCACTTGTGCTGGTTGTTGGCGGAAATGTGTTGCTGCGCTACCTGTTTAATTCGGGAAGTGTCGCGATGCAGGAACTCGAATGGCATCTGGTCTCACCGATCGCATTGATGGGCATGGCGTATGGTATGCGCCACGGTGGCCATGTGCGGGTCGATTTTCTCTATGAACGTCTGGGCCCGCGCGCCCGGGCGATCATTGATCTGTTTTCGGCTGTTTTGATGGTGATCCTTGGCGGGGCGTTGATCTGGTTTTCAATCCCGTATGTCGGGCAATCCATCATGATGGGCGAAGGATCGCCTGATCCCGGTGGTCTGTCCTATCGCTTTGTGCTCAAGGCCTTTATCCCGGTCGGGTTTGGCTTGTTGCTGCTTCAGGCGATTGCGCAAGGCTTGATGAATTATCGACAAATCATTGCTGCCAACGACAGTGAACGTGCCTTTACGACACCCGATGCGGTTACGCAAACCGGTGCAGGAGACTAATCAGACATGACCGGAAATGAATGGCTGGCCATCGGCATGGTCGGGGGCTTCTTTGGCTTCCTCGTGCTGGGGGTGCCAGTGGCGATCTCGCTTGCGATATCGGGATTGGCCTTTGGAATGATGGGATTTGGAACCGGCCTGTTTGGCTTGCTGCCTGCGCGTGTTTACGGGGTTGTCACCAACTATACCCTGCTTGCCTTACCACTTTTCATCTTCATGGGGGTGATGCTTGAAAAATCAAAACTTGCCGAAGAACTGATTGATGTCATCGGTCACGCCATGGGCCGTCTGCGCGGTGGCATGGGTTTGGCGATTGTCATTGTCGGCGTTTTGATGGGCGCATCATCGGGTGTTGTCGGCGCAACCGTTGTCACGGTTGGTCTTTTGTCGCTGCAACCTTTGATTAATCGCGGCTATGACAAGGGGGTTGCCTGTGGCGTGATTTGCGCATCCGGGACCCTTGGGCAAATCATTCCGCCCAGTCTGGTCTTGATCCTGCTTGCCGATATTCTCGGTGAATCTGTGGGCACTTTGTTTGCTGCGGCCATGGTGCCGGGGCTTATTCTGGCCGGGATGCTCGGGCTTTATCTGGTGCTGTTGGGGATTTTCAAACCCGACATGGTCCCGGCAATCCCCAAGGCCGAACGCGATGCCATAAGCACGCAGCAGCTTTTGATCAAAATCGGCAAGGTTGTCATCCCGCCTTTGGCCTTGGTCTTTGCTGTTTTGGGATCCATCGTTGGCGGGATTGCCGCCCCGACCGAAGCCGCATCGATGGGTGCTTTGGGGGCCTTGATTTTGGCATTGGTGACCGGGCGGTTGAGTTTCCCGGTCTTGCGCAGCGTGCTCCATGACACCTTGATCACGAGTGCGATGGTGTTCTTTATCCTGATCTGTGCGCAGCCCTTTGGTCTGGCCTTCCGTGGTTTGGGCGGCGAGGGGCTTGTTCATGCCATGTTTGAATGGGTGCCCGGTGGCGATATGGGCAACCTTCTGTTCATGATGGCCGTGATCTTTGTTCTGGGCTTCTTCCTTGAATGGATCGAGATTTCCTATATCGCGCTTCCGATGTTTTTGCCGGTCTTTATGAATAGCGGCATCGATATGGCGTGGTTGGCGATTTTGGTGGCGATGAACCTGCAAACCAGCTTCCTGACCCCGCCATTTGGCTGGGCGCTGTTCTTCCTCAAAGGTGTTGCACCACCATCGGTTTCAACGGTTGATATCTATCGCGGGGTGATACCGTTTATCGGTATTCAGGCAATTGCCGTGATCTTGCTGTTTATCTTCCCCGAACTGACAAGCTGGTTGCCCGATCTGATCGGGTGGTAGTGTTTTTATTCTACTATGTGAAAAGGCGCTGAACGGTTTTTAAAAACAGCGCTATGAAGAATGCTCCGGACATGCTGCGTTATCCGCGCAGCATGTCCGCAAGGTTTATGCCAAAGAAGTACCAAAGAAGTATAAGAGTAGAGGCCAGATAACGATGTTACGTTCCAGAACCGGACTTGGTGGCATGGTCACCGCCCCGCATCATCTTGCCGCCCAGGCCGGGCGCGATGTCTTGCGCGAAGGCGGCAACGCGGTTGAAGCCATGATTGCTGCTGCGGCCACC
This sequence comes from Thalassospira sp., assembly GCF_040218635.1. Classification (GTDB taxonomy): domain Bacteria; phylum Pseudomonadota; class Alphaproteobacteria; order Rhodospirillales; family Thalassospiraceae; genus Thalassospira. The sequence continues at coordinate 1,107,906 of NZ_JAVJRB010000012.1, read as the reverse complement.
ATTGCCGTTGTCTATCCGCATATGAATGCGATTGGCGGTGACGGGTTCTGGCTGATTTCCGAACCGGGTAAAGACCCGGTTGCCATTCGCGCCTGTGGTGGTGCAGCAGGCCTTGCCACCCCGGATTTCTACCGTGAACAGGGTAAGGCCGCGATCCCGTCGCGCGGGCCATTGGCCGCATTAACCGTGGCAGGCGCCATTGGCGGCTGGATCAAGGCATCTGAAATCGCGACCGGCCTTGGTGGGAAATTGCCGATGACGCGCCTGATGGCCGATGCGGTTCATCACGCCAAAACCGGTGTTCCGGTCACCAAGTCACAGGTCGAACTGACCACGAGTAAAATGGCCGAACTTAAAGACGTTCCGGGCTATGTTGATACCTATGCCGCTAATGGCATTCCGACCATTGGCGATGTGTTAAAGCAACCGGCCCTTGGCGCAACGCTGGAGCATCTTGGCAAGGTTGGTCTGGATGATTTTTATCGCGGCGATATTGCGCGCAGCAACGCCAACGGGCTTTCACGCGTTGGCAGCCCGATTGGCCTTTCTGATCTTGAAAGCTATGACGCCAAGATCATGACACCGCTTTCGGTCGAACTTTCAACCGGCACAGTGTTTAACATGGTGCCCCCGACCCAGGGTGTCGCATCGCTTATGATCCTTGGCCTGTTTGACCGGTTGGGTGTTAAGTCGGGCGACGGGTTTGATCATATCCACGGCTTGATCGAGGCCACCAAACGCGCCTTTATCAAACGTGACGCATATGTTGGTGATCCCGACCGCATGAAGATTGACCCGATGAGCTTGCTTGCCGATCAGTTGCTTGACGGCGAAGCCGCCAAAATCGACATGAAATCAGCCCTGCCTTGGCCGCATATCGCCAAACCGGGCGATACCATCTGGATGGGCGCGGTGGATGCCAATGGTATTGCAGTAAGCTATATCCAAAGCATCTTCTGGGAATTCGGATCAGGTGTGGTTGTGCCCGAAACAGGCGTGCTTTGGCAGAACCGCGGTGCGAGCTTCACCCTTCACGATGGCCCTAACCAGCTTGGACCGGGACGCTTGCCGTTCCATACGCTCAACCCGGCTCTGGCAAAGCTCAAAGACGGATCGACCCTGACCTATGGCACCATGGGCGGGGAGGGACAACCCCAAACCCAGTCGGCGATCTTTACCCGCAATGTAATGTTCGGTCAGGACTTGCAAGAAGCCATCACCGCACCGCGCTGGTTGCTCGGCAAAACTTGGGGCGATGAAACCACCACGCTTAAACTTGAAAACCGCTTTGACGCAGGCCTCATCGACCAGCTTGAAAAGGCCGGTCACGCAGTCGAACTTGTCGGCCCCTATGAAGACATGATGGGCCATGCCGGTGGCATCCGGTTACACCCCAATGGCGTGATGGAAGGTGCGACTGATCCACGGGCGGACGGGGCGGTTGCGGCACTTTGAAATTTTCATAGTTAGCGCTGTTAGGTATTAATGGTTGTGTTAATTAGCTTCTGCGGAGTGCTATAGTCTTTAGCTATGCCAATTGAAGTGCGAGCTGTGATGTTTGCTGAAGAGATGCACCTTCTGATTAATTCCCTGAGCACACTTGTGATTGCGGTTGCGACTGTCTTTATGGTGTGGCTTTCATGGGGGGTGCTTAGCGAAAACAAACGGTTGAGGCGGATTGGTAGTGAGCCAGAGGTCGTGGCCTACCTTACAACGAATAAGTACCACAACACTCTAGTGGACTTTGTTCTGGCGAACATAGGTAAGGGTGCAGCAAAGAATATAGAATTTGTTTTCGATTGCGATGAAGGAGACTTCAAATCGCATGGGGTAAGAATTCTCAATAAAGCGGAGCGTAAGCCAATCTCCGTTTTGCCTCAGGATGAAAAGGTTGTTGCTTACTTCGGTCAGGGGCACAGTCTGTTTAAGGAGCCGCGACTGAAAGAATTTAAGGTTAAAGTGACCTATCAAAACCTTGCAGGAGAAATTCGTTCAGTCTCTTATTCCTTGGATGTTTCAGAATTTGACGGTTTGGGGATGGCAGGTAAGCCCGCTGACATCTTAATGGCTGAATCTTTGAAAAAGATAGAGAGCACTCTCAAGAGTTTTACTAAGAATGGGGTGTTCAAAGTGGTGGCTTATACACCTGATGACTTGAGAGTGCTTGAAGTGGAAGAGCGTCGCGAGTTCGAGGAGTTTCAGAAATCTATTAAATTAGATTAGTTTTCTGCGTTCATTATTTCCCTTGTGAAGCATGGAACTCCCACTCAATCACATGCCGGTATGTTTCACCGGGTTTCAGCCACGGGCTTGGAAAGTCCGGGCGGTTGGGGCTGTTGGGGTAGGTTTGCGGTTCCAGTGCAATGCCCGCATTTGAATGAAGCGCCGTTCCGGTTTCTGTTTTCATCTCGCTGTTAAAATGCTGTGCAAGATAGAATTGCAATCCGGCTTCTGTTGAAAACAGTTTCATCGACCGTCCGCTATCGGGATCGGACAGGGTTGCGATTTGGCGCAAGGATCCGCGATCCCCGGTCAGGCAGAAATTATGATCAAAGCCCTGTGTCGCATGGGGCAGCATATCGGAAACCCGTGCCGGGCTTCTGAAATCATAGCCGGTGCCTGAAACATCCTTGATTGTTGCAAGCGGGATCAGTTTGTCATCAACCGGAATCCATCTATCGGCAGTGATCTGCAAAACATGATCCGCCGCCGTATGATCAAATTTCCCCGTCAGGTTCCAATAAGCATGGCTGGTCATATTGATCGGGCAGGTTTTGTCACAAGTTGCCGTCATTTCAAGCCGCAGGCGATTATCGGCAATGACTGAATAGGTTGCGGTTGCGGTCATTGTGCCGGGATAACCCTGATCGCCATCGGGGGAGGTGAGGGTAAAGCGAACACTGGTGTCGGACTGTTGGGATATCGTCCAGAGACGTTTATCAAACCCGTCATTCCCGCCATGAAGATGCGTTTCGCCTTCATTGGTGGCAAGTTTGATTTCGCTGCCATGCATGTCGCGATAGCGTGACTTTTCAATCCGGTTGGCATAGCGCCCGCAAACCGCACCGATATAGCTGTCTTGCGCCAGATAGGCATCATCATCTGACAGCCCGACCGTGACATTGGTGCTTGTGCTTCCCTCGTCATCATACACATCAAGCCCGCAAAGACGCGCACCAAGCGCAGAAACCGTAAGGCGAATCTGCGGTGTCCTAAGCTCTGCCCGGGGGGCATTTCCACCCTGAATGCGTGTGGATGATGAAGGTGTTTCTATGTCAGGTGTTTGCGTGGTTTCAGGCATCTCGTTCTCCCGTAATCTTTGTTTCTTATAGGGTTTCTGTTGGTTTTAAAACGCTAAAAGCGATTGGACAAAAGGCTAAATAACTAACCGGTTGAGTCATTTCAAATCATATTGTAATACTATATGGCTTTTAAGCGATAAACCACACCTAGGGAGGAAATCGTGGTGAATTTTAAAAAACTTGCAGTCTCAACCGCGGCACTTGGCGTAGCACTTGGTCTTTCAGTATCGGCACATGCAGAAATGATGATCGGCTTCTCGCAGATCGGTTCTGAAAGTGGCTGGCGGACCTCGGAAACTGCTTCGATCAAGGCAGAAGCCGAAAAACGCGGTATTGATCTGAAATTCTCGGACGCACAGCAGAAACAGGAAAACCAGATCAAAGCGGTTCGCTCCTTTATCGCACAGGGCGTTGACGGCATTCTTCTGGCACCGGTTGTTGAAACCGGTTGGGATCAGGTTCTTAAAGAAGCCAAAGATGCCGGTATTCCGGTTGTTCTGGTTGACCGTGGCGTAGATGCCAGCGACGATCTTTATCTGACCAAAGTGGCTTCTGACTTTGTGGTTGAAGGCGCACTTGCAGCCGCGTGGCTTGCTGCGGAAACCAATGCGGTTTGTGATGTTGTTGAATTGCAGGGTACGGTTGGCTCGTCTGCCGCCAATGACCGCAAAGCCGGTTTTGAATCCGTTGTCGGGAATTTCCCGGCGATCAACATCATCCGTTCGCAGTCTGGTGACTTCACCCGTTCCGGCGGTAAAGAAGTCATGGAAAGCTTCCTGAAAGCGGAAGACGGCGGCAAAAACATCTGTGCGGTTTATGCCCACAATGATGACATGGCACTCGGTGCTGTTCAGGCCATCAAAGAAGCCGGTCTGAACCCGGGCGAAGATATCCTGATCGTGTCGATCGATGCGGTTCCAGATATTTTCAAAGCAATGGCAGATGGCGACACCAACGCCACCATCGAGCTGAACCCGCATTTGGGCGCACCATCCTTTGATGCGATCAAAGCCGCAAAAGCCGGTGAAGAAGTACCGAAATGGATCAAAGCAAATGGTCCGCTCTTCCTGCCAGATACGGCTGCCGAAGAATACAAAATGCGCAGCAAATAAGACACGCATCCGTGTCGTGATTTTTCGATCATGACGCAAAACGTGTAGGCTGATCATTGAGACGGACGTACCCCCGCGATTTGCTGGGGTGCGTCCGGCTGTATCAGGCACAAGAAACGTCAAAAAGACAGTTACGAGGGAGAGGGTAGGCAGATGTCAGATACCGGACTTTCTGCACGGGTTGATCAGGGCGAAGATGCCGTGCTTTCGGTGCGCGGTGCGGGAAAGTTCTTTCCCGGCGTCAAGGCCTTGCAGGATGTTGATTTCGACCTTAAACGCGGCGAAATTCATGCCCTTCTTGGCGAAAACGGGGCGGGCAAATCGACCCTGATCAAAGTTATTACCGGCGTCCATCCACGCGATGCCGGGGCGGTACTCCTCGACGGACAGGAAATCGATCCGCGTCATCCGGGTGATGCCCAGGAACTTGGTATTTCAACGGTTTATCAGGAAGTCAATCTGGTGCCGACATTGTCGGTGGCCGAAAACCTGATGCTGGAACGCCAGACCCGCAAATTTGGCCTGATATCATGGAAGAAAACCGAAAAGGATGCCAAGGCAGCCCTTGATACACTCGGTCTTGATATTGATATCACGCGACCGCTTGGCTCTTATTCCGTCGCCATTCAGCAACTTGTCGCGATTGCGCGTGCAGTTGCCCTTGATGCCAAGGCTCTGATCCTGGATGAGCCGACCGCATCGCTTGACGGCGAAGAAATCAAAACGCTTTTCCGGATCATGAACGAGTTACGGGCAAAGGGATTGGGCATTGTTTTTGTGACCCATTTCCTTGATCAGGTTTATGCCGTAAGTGACCGCATCACGGTTCTGCGCAACGGGCGGCTTGTCGGTACCTTTGTCACCAAGGACCTGCCGCAGATTGATCTGATCAATCATATGCTGGGCCGTGAACTGGCCGAAGTCAGTGCCCATCGTCATCTTGACGAAGGCAGCTATACCGGGCCAAAACGCCAAATTCAGGTCAAAAATCTTGGCAAGAAACGCGTGCTGGAACCGGTGTCACTTGATCTTCAGGCCGGCGAGATTGTTGGTCTTGCCGGGTTGTTGGGTTCAGGCAGGACCGAGCTTTCCGAGCTTATTTTCGGGACCCAAAGGGCCGATAGCGGCCTTGTGTTCCTTGATGGTGAGCCGGTTATGTTGCGCTCCCCGCGCCATGCAATCCGCGCAGGATTCGGGTTATGCCCCGAAGACCGCAAACAGGACGGTATTGTTGCCGAACTGAGTGTGCGCGAAAATATCGTGCTGGCCTTGCAGGGCCGTCGCGGTTGGTTGCGTCCCATTCCACGGGCCGAGCAACAGCAATTTGCCGATGACATGATCAAGGCGCTTGGCATTGCCACCCCTGACAGCGAAAAGCCCGTCGGGCAGCTGAGCGGCGGGAACCAGCAAAAAGTCATTCTGGCCCGCTGGTTGGTCTCCAAACCGATCTTGTTGATCTTGGATGAACCAACACGCGGGATTGATGTTGGCGCACATGCCGATATCATCAAATTGATCAAAGAGCTGTGTGACGAAGGGCTGGCCTTGTTGGTGGCATCTTCCGAGCTTGAAGAAATCGTCGCCTTTGCTGATCGGGTCGCGGTAATGCGCGATCGTGAAAAGGTATCTGAACTGGTGGGTGCGGAAATCACCCAGGATAAAATCATCGAGGCAATTGCACGATGACCAGTTTGCAAGACAAAAAGAAATCACGGGAAAGCAGCACCATGTCTGCATCTTCTTTGTTAAGTCGGCCTTGGTTTGGTCCTGTTGCGGCACTGGTTTTGATCGTGCTGGGCATCGGGATCATCTCGCCGGACTTCTTTAGCATTCGTATCGTTGACGGGCATCTTTACGGGTCGCTTGTTGATGTTGTTCATCGCGGGGCATCGACCGCCCTTGTTGCGGTGGGGATGGCGATTGTCATTGGCACGCGCGGCATTGATTTGTCGGTGGGCTCGATCATTGCCATATCCGGTGCGGTGATGGCGGTTCTGATCCGCGATACCGACCTTCATCCGGGCATTATCATTCTGGCCGCACTCGGGGCCGGGATTTTGTGCGGATTGTGGAACGGTATTCTGGTGGCGTTCCTTGATATTCAGCCGATTATCGCAACCCTGATCCTGATGGTTGCCGGGCGCGGCATTGCCCAGATGATCACGGGCGGGCAAATCGTTACTTTCCACGGCGAGTTTTTCGAAGCAATCGGCAGTGGCTATTTGCTGGGCATTCCCTGGCGCGTCATCATTGCGGGTGCAGTGATTGCCGCGATCTATTTCCTAATGCGCAAAACCGCCCTTGGCCTGTTTGTTGAATCCGTTGGTGGCAATGCACGCGCCAGCCGGGTTGCCGGGATTGATGCCCGCGGGATCAAGCTGATGGCATACGGCGCATCGGGTCTGTGTTCGGCCTTTGCCGGGATCATTATTGCCGCCGACATTCGCGGGGCGGATGCCAATAATGCCGGCTTGTGGCTTGAACTTGATGCGATTTTGGCGGTGGTGATCGGCGGCGCATCCTTGATGGGCGGGCGGTTCTTTATCGCCATGACCGTGGTCGGGGTTCTGATCATTCAGGCACTCAGCACGGGCATTTTGCTATCAGGCTTGCCATCGCAATACACCTTGATCGTCAAGGCAGCCGTGGTAATGGTTGTGTTGCTTGTCCAGGCACCGAAATCACGCCAACTGGTGTCCCAGGCGATGGACCGGATGAAGCGGGGGAACTCCAATGAAAATTAATGAACGGTTCTATCCGATCCTTGCGACATTGGCCGTGCTGGTTTTGCTGTATGGCTACGGGATATTTGAACATCGCGCCTTTACCGATACTTACGTTTTGGGCGCACTTCTGACCGATAATGCCTTTTTGATCATCACCGCCGTTGGCATGACGTTTGTCATTCTGTCAGGCGGGATTGATCTTTCGGTTGGCTCCATGATTGCCTTTATCGGGGTTCTGATGGCCGAACTTGTGACCGGCTTTGGCATGCATCCGATAACGGCTGCGGTAATATCGCTGTTTGTCGGGTCTGCTTTCGGGGCCTTTATGGGCGTGATCATTGCCAAGTTCGATATTCAGCCCTTTATCATCACTCTGGCGGGCATGTTTTTCCTGCGGGGTGTGTGTTTCCTGATCAATCTGGATTCCGTTCCGATTGACCATCAGTTTGTGTCGGATTTTGGCGGGTTTAAAGTCGCCTTGCCCGGTCGCGGATGGCTGAGCGCATCGGCCTTGCTGATGCTGGCAACCGTGATTGGCGGGGTGATTATTGCCCATTACACGCGGTTTGGCCGCAATGTCTATGCCATTGGCGGGGATCGTCATTCCGCAGAATTGCTGGGCATTCCGGTCCATAGCACCATCATTCGCGTTTACACCCTGTCGGGCTTTTTCAGCGCGCTTTCCGGTGTTGTTTTCGCATTCTACACCGCATCGGCCTATCCGTTGGCGGCTGTGGGTGTGGAGCTTGATGCGATTGCGGCCGTGGTGATTGGCGGGACGCTTCTGACCGGTGGTATGGGCTTTGTTCTGGGCACGTTTTTTGGCGGGATCATCATGGGGGTTATCCAGACCCTGATCGCCTTTGACGGGTCGCTGAACAGCTGGTGGACCAAGATCATGATCGGCGCATTGCTGTTTGGCTTTATCGTCCTGCAACGCCTGATCACCCGATCCTTCTCGGGCATGCGTGCCGGGGCAAGTTGACCAGACTAAACCGGATTTGAAAATCACTAAAACGGGCCGGAACAGGGATGCTGTTCCGGCCCGTTTTTTATTCAGTCAAATTGTTTAATCAAACGCATTCTTCAATTTTGGTGAATAATCAACGCGGATTTCGCCCGAACGCCCGCGCCGGGAAGCACGATGCCGCCAAGGGCCGGAAATTATATTGTATGAGGAATAAGCCGCGTTCGGCGTGTAGTCGGCTCGAAGCGGGGGGCGACAGGGTTGGAGTTGTGGGGTAGGGCCGACATAAGTGGTATCTGGTAGCGGCATAATAATCAGGTGTTGTTACTTGAGTTTAGAATAGCCGCTTCGGCATATTTTTTGTTGTTGATCACCTCACGGAGGTAATGATCTCGACGGTTTAGAATTCTTCTTTTTATCTTATCGTGCGCGTAATAATGGAAAGTTGTGATTGGCTGAATTGTGGAGTGAATAAAATGGCATTCAGAGCAGATGAGGCCGCAGCTAGCGGTTACGAAAGGGCTAGGAAGTATCTTGTTCCAGTAAACTTTCCTCCAAACGTGAGGGCTGAGAGCGAAGAAGTTTTGGAGGACTTAGTTGACGAACTGGGGCCTGTTGTTGAGAGTTATCCCTAGTGGCATCCACTTGTAAGCCAACATGACGCGAAGCAGCCCGAAACATTGCCCAGTCAAAGAACAGGATATATTGGGCTTGATCATACTCGGTATTTTGCTCACGGTTTCATCACTTGTCCCTATGGTAGGGTGGAGCGGGTGATTGAGTCATCACGCAAGCTCCTTCATCACTGTGCAGAAATTACGACACGTGAATTAGATGTTCCATTCTATGCGAAAGGAGCAACGCCAATCGTTGTGAAATGTGAATGGCATGAGCCTCTTCTGCCCGGGAAATTAATCCCGAAAAGAATTGCAGTCCCTCTTATGCTTGAGCAGGAGTTGCCCTGTTGGCGATGGGCGGAACGAGCTGAAAAGTGGGAGACAATGCGTCCATATCTGCTAGGTGAGCCTCACGGCAGCAGATCATCTCTATTCGTCAATCAAGAAACCGCACTGGCAATGAAAAAGGCTTATATGGCTATGATCGAAAGTGGAATGTTTGGTCCTCTGAAAATGGACTAATGCAATCGACAGTAGCGTCGCGATAATAAGTCCTGCTTACATAACGGGAAGGTCGAGGGGCATAAAAAAACGCTGCAGGAGAGCTGCAGCATTTTTAAATTTTGTTGAAGTGTGACTTGTTGGATTACAGCCCGATCTGGTCCCAGTCATGTTCGACCGCCATGCCCAGTTCGTGGCGCAGTTTGCGCATGGTGCCGCGCAGGAGGCGGCGCATGGCTTCGCGGGCGTCGCCCGGTTCGCGGTGCGCGATGGCCTTATACACCGCCAGATGATCCGGCAGGGATTTGACATGCGCCTTGGGTCCGCCTGAAGACAGACGGAACGACCCGATCAGGGCGGTTTCAATCAGCATGCCGAACGATTTCATGAAATCATTGCCCGATGCATCGAGAATTGCCTGATGGAAGGCAAGATCGGTCATGTAAACCGCATCGGTGCCCAGTTCGGCATTTTCCATGCCGGTATAGGCGGCCTCGATCGTGGCAAGCTGTTCTTCGGTTGCACGTTCGGCCGCCATGGCAGCGGTGTTTGGTTCGATGATCATGCGGGTTTCAAACAGGCCATACAAAAAGGCCGCGTCCGGGTCCGGGAAATGCCAGGATAGAACATCCGGGTCGAGAAGGTTCCAGCTTGTCCGGGGTTTGACCCGCGTTCCGGTTTTTGGCCGGGATTCAATCAGCCCCTTGGCCGAGAGGATCTTGATGGCTTCGCGCAGGGCGGTCCGTGATACGTCAAGCGATTCACTTAACGCCGCCTCGGTCGGCAGCACATCGCCCGGTGCCAGTCGCCCTGAAACAATCCGTGCGCCCAGGTCATGCGCAACAATGCTGTGCAGGCTGCGTTTGGCATAGGTTCTCGACATCGACGACATTAAATTCCCTCCGGCGTGGCCTTAATTGAAAACAAAAAGATGAAAGGCCCGCTTTGATATTATTCATATAATATGAATTTTAATATGAATTTATTTTCAGGGCAACCAATCTAGGGTTCGCAGCGCCTTGTGTTGCAAAGCATATAATTAATTCAGCGGTGTGATATCGCGCCAAGGCGATGAGCGCAAAGGTGGGCTGCTTATAAACTACTGCGCGACAGATCGAAAGACATCACTTCACCGGTTTGACGCTTGACAGGCCCGGATATCCTGATCATTAATGTTATTGTATGAAGAATGAGGGTCAAGACTCCTTAATTTGTTTGGAATGGTCAATCAGATTTTTGCGGATACGCGAAGCGAAACAGCAGGAAGGTGGTTATCTTTCAATGTTTTGCGACAAAGTGGCCCGAGAAAATCCGGTTGATCCGAAGGACAGTCGTTATATTTGCGAACTCCCGCGTCAAATCCCTTGTGCGGGATACCAACCCGCGCGGCGGGCTTTTCCTTGGATTTCGCGAATATAACGACTGCCATTACAATCAAATTAAGGGGCCCTGACCCTAAAAACATAACTGTCGGGAGGAAGCATTATGCACGCACAAGGGGCGTATTATTCAGGCTGCTAAACAGGGCCTGTGACCGATGGGTGCGTCAGGCAAAAAAATGTCGTTTGAACGTTTCTTGCTTTTGCACTGCACATATCGGATGTGATGCCAAATCCGTCAATTATGACTAAGATCGCGGATCGGTTTTCGGGCGGAGTCCCGTAAACCACACCGCCAGACAGAAACCAGAATACGGGAGACGGAACGATCATGTCTGATCGCACACCGACACACTATACCAGCCTGCAGGACAAATCGGTCTTTATCACCGGGGGTGCTTCGGGCATTGGCGAGGCGATTGTCACCGCCTTTGTCGAACAGGGCGCCAAAGTCGCCTTTGTCGACATCATGGAAGATGCCGGCAATGCGCTTGTCGAAAAAATGTCAAAGGATGCGCGCAATGCGCCGGTCTTTATCCAGTGTGATCTGACCGATATTGATGCCCTGCGCGCAGCCGTTGCCAAGGCCGCCGAGCTTAATGGCCCGATCACGGGTCTGATGAACAATGCCGCGAACGATACCCGCCATAAATGGCAGGACGTCACCCCGGAATACTGGGATGAACGCCAGGCGATCAATATCCGCCCGTCGTTTTTTGCCATCCAGGCGGTTGCGCCGATGATGCAAAAGGCCGGTGGCGGTGCGATCATTAATTTCGGGTCGGTCAGCTGGATGATGGGGCAGGGCGGCATGCCGGGCTATACCACGGCAAAATCGGCAACCCATGGCCTGACACGCGGCATGGCGCGCGATCTTGGCAAGGATCATATCCGGGTCAATACGCTTGTTCCGGGCTGGGTCATGACCCAGCGCCAGCTTGATCTTTGGGTCGATGAGGCGGCCGAACGTGAAATTGACGAACGCCAGTGCCTTAAAAACAAGGTGATGCCGGGTGATATTGCCCGCATGGCGCTGTTTTTGATTTCCGATGAAAGCCGGATGGTCACCGCCCAGAACTTTATCGTTGATGGCGGCTGGGTCTGATCATCCACATTACCGCTATCAATCTGCAATGATTGTTTCCCGCAAAGTAACAGACCTATCAGGATAGATTTCATGAGACTGGTTCAATACAAGGATACCGCAGGCGCCCAGCATGTGGCCGTGGTCGAAGACCAAGATACGCTTATTGCGCTTGGTGGTGTTTCCACCACCCGCGAACTGGCCGGGATCGCCATTGGTCAGGGCATCACCATGATCGAGGCCGCCAAGGCCCGCATCGGTGAAGAGCGCCTTGATTACAATGCGGTTGCCGCCGAAGGCCGCCTTTTGGCCCCGATTACCCATGCGGATCCGGCGCATTTTCTGGTGACCGGCACCGGCTTGACCCATTTGGGATCGGCATCGGCACGCGCAAACATGCATACATCGGGCACCAAGGCCGCCGATGAAACAGATTCAATGAAGATGTTTCGTATGGGGGTCGAAGGCGGTAAGCCGAAGGCTGGTGAAACCGGCGTTCAGCCCGAATGGTTCTATAAGGGTGATGGATCAATCGTTGCCACGCCGGGCGGCGATATGCCAAGCCCGTCCTTTGCCCTTGATGGCAGCGAAGAGCCGGAAATTGCCGCGATCTATGTCATTGATCAGGATGGCAATCCGGTGCGCATCGGCTTTGCCATTGGTAACGAGTTTTCCGACCATGTGACGGAACGCCAGAACTATCTTTATCTGGCCCATTCCAAACTGCGTGCCTGTTCGATGGGGCCGGAATTGTTGCTTGGCGATTTGCCAAGCCATGTTGAAGGCACATCACGCCTCTATCGCGATGGCAAGGTGATCTGGGAAAAGCCGTTTTTGAGTGGCGAAGACAATATGTCGCACACGCTTGCGAACCTTGAATACCATCATTTCAAATATGATCTGTTCTGCCGTCCGGGCGATGTGCATGCGCATTTCTTTGGCACAGCAACGCTTTCCTTTGCCGATGGCATCAAAACCCGGGATGGCGACGAGTTCGAAATTGAATCGCCGCTGTTTGGTCGCGCATTGCGCAACCGCCTGAAAACACAAGCCGAACGCAAGGTGGTTGTCAAAACCATCTAACGGCTTTTTCGGGGATATCGTTATTTCCAAGGGGTGTGAAAACCCCGTCTCCCTCCGAACGACACAACCTTCCCCGGCTCAAGCAATTGGGCCGGGTTTTTCTTGTTTAGCTTTAACTTTAGGTTGTGGATTAGCGTGGTTCGTGTTCTGCTAAAGTACATATTGGGAGTCCGCGATTTAGACGGGAATTAAATCTGGCTCTAGCTTCCTATCACGAGATTATTTGTCTGATAGTTCAAGTACTGGAAAATATATATGACAGTTGGCGGGGCTATTTCAAAAGACAATTCAATGCTAGCCATTCACACGAATTTTGCTATTTGGTCAGCTAGACGGCTGGGATTTTTATACCCCGATCTCAGACTAACTCTCTATGGTTCGGAATATACTTTCACGATATACATCGAAAATTGTCCAAATGAGGAATTCTCGAGTCTGTCTGAGTTGTTCAACGACAAAATTCGACCGATTACATGCAATATCACTTTAGCTAATAGTAGAAAGAATTTCGGGTCTATTATTGATCGAAAAGTCAGCTATGAGTCTGAGCTTTGGCTTAATGACGAGCCTCTCAATTCTTCAGAATTAAACAAATTGATTTTTTTGGCAGAGTCCAAGCTACCAGAAGGTGGAGTGGATTTTGACCATGAAGCCCACCGTTGGGTATTCAAGTCACCAACTCCCCTCTCAGAGACCGAAAAGACGACGGTTGATAAAGCTGTAAATAAGACGGGTATAACTCAAAAAATAGATTTTATTGTAGTGCCGCCATCGATGCGTCACGGTCACTCATCTCGAACACATGATAGCCTCGATCTAATAACAAGCCGGGAGCTCACGCGGGGACCAGACACCCTCAAAAACTTGGTCGAACGAGATGAAGACGAATGGCGTGTTTTTTTTGCGTCGTAGGGCCTCTCAGGAGATCATTGAACCTGAAACGGCTTCACCATCAAGTTTTGCATGTTTATATGATGCGGAACATTGTGGTGAGAGTCGGCTTTCCGAGCTTCTGACCTTATATGACAGGGTCGATATACTGCCCGAGAGAAATCATCTTGGATGGACGTCAAAGCATCAAGTTCCGTTAAAGGATCTACAAGAGCTAATACGACTCAAAAGAGTGCGGGTAATCTTGCCATACTCTGCAAATGATTACCCTTCGTCGCTAATTGAGTCAGCATTCGAGGCCGATTCTTCTTCTGTTGTCCTTTCCCGTTCTTTGGCCACAAGAACTATTATCCGTGGGCAAAAAAAAGAACCTTTTCTTTACGCTCCCCTGACGTCCAGCCAGCGCGCAGCAATCCTTTTTGCTATGCATAAGGTAACGAAAGACGACAAACATAGAGGACTGGTCAAGAGTTACGGCGATTTGTTCATTCGACAACACGATACGTTTATGATGCGGGGAGCACTAGCGTCATTTGGTTATGGGGTGGGCACTTACCTTGGAGATGTTTTTCTTAAGCTCCTCAATCGGGATGCCCGTCTCGAACTTGCGATTTGTGGCGCTGGTATTGAATGGGCTCTTGCCTTGGGCGCTAGTTACATTCCAAGAAATTTTGGAGGTTTCGACGAGACAGGGAATAGCCAAATAATTGCGAGTTTTTTAGGCGGTACGAAAGCAATTCCTGCTGATCCTGTTGCTAATCGTATTCATACCGTAACTGATGGTTTGCTCTCTGTTTCAGGTATCTCTCCCCTTGAAGTTGTAAAGAACTTCCATTCTTTGCCTGCTGTCCGTTTTCGGAATGTGGCAAAGAAACTTATGTCATCTTCTGCGGATGAGGAGGCTTTAAGAGACGCTATCTCTAAGATTAATGCTGACGTAAGACTTTTTGAGCGCCGTTCAGAACGCCTCCGTCGCTGGAACGTGGGTGCATTAGTTGGAGGGGGGGCCGGAGCACTTATTACCAGTGGAGTTCCATACGGGGGATTTGCATCGGTTGCAGCAAAATGGGCATATGATTTATTTCTGAATGATAAGATTCCAACGGACGTCCGAGGCGAGCTTGAGGATGCTTTAAGCATGATTGCAGGACTCGCTACCGGGGCGTCCTTGGACGCAGTGGTAGTCAGCCGTTCAAGAAAGAAGATTGCGGGTTAGTTGTTTATGTGTGCTTAAGCAGTCCGGGTGGAGCTTAGGGCAGGCCCAGAATTCACTGTGGGCTCAACCCTTTGCCCGAGGTGTCAAACCATCATTTTACATCTGGAATGACCGTAATCTTCGCCCGGAATTTGGGGCATATTGCTTTCGCCGAGTCAAGTTACCTGATCTTCATCAATGGTTATCAGCCATTCAGTAAGAACATTTAACGTTCTCAAATTGTCTTCTGAGCGGCCTATCCTACTACTTTTGTTTAGGTAAACTACTCTTGATGGCCATCGACCGCGTAAGTTTTATATGAGCAAATCTTTATGCTGGGAATGTTGGACGTAGTGGTCGTACGCAGCTTTCTGAGTTCAAGGTTTAAGGTGTGAGGCGCTGCTCGTCTTCGATGTGTGCGATACAATCTACAAGTCAATTTGAATGACCGACAAAGCAAATCAATAAATTGGTGAGCTGGCGGAATTGTGAAGGATTATAAAGACATGGCTAGATGTACTGCTCCAGTAAGGGGGCATCGTTCGTCTGCTGCTGCAGCCGACTGTCCCGCGTGCGGAAGTCGGGGTAGCCGCTTCAGCAGTTACGGCGGGTATGGCGGTGGTTACAACCGATACGAAAGTTCTACTCGACCATCATATTCCTCATCAAGGATCACTAGTAGCGGTAGCTCGGGGCGACGCGCAGTAAAGCCGCGATGGTCGGGGGGGGGCTCGGTGGTATTGTACACACCTGAACAAGTGCAAGCACTCACGCCGGTTCGAGAAAATGTGGAAAACCTAGCCGTCTCACAACCTGAACTTCGAGACGTGTTTCTCTGTCACGCGTGGGATGATAGGCAAGGGGCCGCCAAAGAATTACATGATCTACTTGAAGGACTCGGCGTTCGAGTATGGTTCAGCGAGAAGGACCTTGGTCTCGGAGTGCCTATGATGCGGGCGATCGACAAGGGCTTGGTGAACTCGCGCGTCGGCATTGTTTTGGTTACCCCGGCCATGTTACGACGCCTCCCGGCAGAAGGTGTTGCAGATAAAGAGCTTTCGGCTCTCCTCCGGCGTGAGCGGCTCGTGCCAGTTGTTCATGGAACAACTTATGAAGAGCTGGAAAAGGTTAGTCTCTTGCTGGCCTCCCGGGCAGGGTTGAGCACTAGCGAAGAGGCAATGTCGGAAGTTGCCGCCAAAATCGCCGAGCTGGTCTCCATTGAGTAGTATTGAGATTCAACCTCAAGCAAAGCTACATTCACGTTGGATGTAGATGAGCTTGCACAGCCTTCTGCCGCTGAGATGGGCGAGTGACGGTAAAATCTGGCGCAATACGTGATGTATCGTACGGTTTGGCAGATGGATTCCCGCCTACGCGGGAATGACGGGGGTGGTTGGGTTCGGTTTGGTTGGGGTTGGTTGGGGTTGGTTGGGATAGGCAGAATCACAAAGGGCAGCGGATGTATTCCGCTGCCCTTTTTGTTTGTGGTGTGTTTGCGTTGGTGGACGCGATGGGGGGAGGTTTGCGGTCAGGCTTGTTCGGTTGCCGGGGTGACGGTCGAGATCGTGCGCAGGACGATGGTGGCGAAAAGGGCTGCGCCGACAAGGATGACGCCGCCGATGCTAAACACGCCAAGCGATCCGACATGATCGAAAATGACCCCGCCAATGACAGCCCCGCTGGCAATCGCGGTCTGGAAACCGGCAACGAATAATCCGCCGCCGCTTTCGGCTTCATCAGGCACGGTGCGCGTGATCCAGGTTGACCAAGCGACCGGAACGCCGCCAAAGGCCATGCCCCAGATTGCGACCAGAACGATGGTCGGGTTGAGCGCACCATCAATCGCCACCATGCCAAGCGCACAGAGCCCCATAAGGAGCGGCATCAGGGCGATGGTCATGCGGAGCGAGCGTGAAATCAGCGCGCCAGCCAGATAGGTACCGGCGAAATTGGCAAGGCCAAAGCCGAGCAACACGCCCGAAACCCCCGCCGTTGCAACGCCGGTGACGTTTTCAAGGAACGGGCGGACATAGGTGAACAGGGCGAAATGGCCGGTAATGATCAGGACCAGTGAAAACAGGCCAAGCTTCATGCCCGGACGGTTGATCAGATCAATCAGGGTGCGCAAGGTTGCCCGTCCTCGTGGGGGCAGGGACGGCAAGGTGATGAATTGGGCGACAAAGGTAATCGCGCCAACACCGGCGGTGAGCAAAAACACGCTGCGCCAGCTTATGATATCGCCAAGATAGCTTCCGACCGGGGCGGCAAAGACGGTGGCGGCGGAAACGCCGCTGAACATGATGGCCAAGGCACGCGGCACATCCGATGCCGGAACCAGACGCATAACCGTTGCCGCCGACATGGCCCAGAAACCGCCAAGGGCAACGCCCAGCAAAATACGGCCAAGCAGCAGGAAGGCAAAGTTTTCCGCCATGCCGACTATGATGCTTGAAATGATCAGAAAGACCGAAAAACTCAGCAAGACATGACGGCGATCAAACCGGCGGGTGACGGTGGCGATCAGAAGGCTTGTGATCAGGGCAAAGATCGCGGTGGTCGAAATGGCCTGTCCGGCCAGTCCTTCGGAGACATTGAGGTCACGGGCCATCGGGGTCAGAAGGCTTACGGGCAGGAATTCGGCCGTGACCAGGCCAAAGACGCCAAGGGTCAGGGAAATGACAGCACCCCATGCCGCGGGCGTTTGCGCAGTGGTTTGCGCTGCCGCGGGCTGGGGGGCAGATTGAGCTTCACTCATGGGGAGTCCTTTGAGTTAAGGGGCAGGGCCCCAGATTGGTGCATTGCACACAAAATAGACTGGACCCGTTGGACGGTCTATGCCAGTTTATCTGCCATTATTGATCATTCGTCCGGAATGACGACGGGTCAGGGCGACGGAGAGCCGGAGTGACGGGACCGACAGGATTGACGGGATTAACGGGATTAACGGGATGTACGCCATGCAGATGCTTTCGAGTGACCTGATCAGCGAGCTTCTTTTGGGGATGCGGCTTGACGGGCTGCATTACAATCGCATCCAGATTTCACCGCCCTTCGGGGTGCGGTTTGGCGAGGACCCGACGCGCGCGCAGTTTCATTTTATTGCCCGCGGCCGGGTGTATCTGCGCACCGATAGCGGGGTTGTCCATACGCTTGAGGCAGGCGATGCGGTGCTTTTGCCGCGCGGGGGCATTCATGCCTTGCTGTCCGATCCGGCCATTCCGTGCCTTGATGTCACCGATTACAGCGTGACGACGATTTGCCGCCGGGTGGATGACATTCATGCCTGCAAGGCGGAAATGTGCCGCAGCACCGATGCGCTTATTTTCAGTGGTTGCATGGAGTTTGATCTTGGCGGGATGCATCCGCTGGTTTCCATGATGCCCGAGGTGATGCAGGTCGGCACCCTGATTGATCGAAACCCCGAAATCCTGCCCGTGCTTGAGGCGATGGCGCGCGAAGTCAGTGCGGAGCGGGCCGGTTTTGCCGGAATCCTGACCCGGCTTGCCGATGTGGTATCGGCCTCTATCGTGCGCGGCTGGGTCGAATGCGGGTGCGGCGATGCCGCCGGTTGGGTCGAGGCCTTGCGCGATCCGCGCATGGGCCGGGTGATTGCGGCGATCCACCGGGAGCCGGGCCGCAACTGGAGCGTGGCGGCGATGGCGTCCGAAATGGGCAGTTCGCGGTCGGTCTTTGCCGAACGGTTTCTTGAGGTGACCGGGGTGACGCCGCTTCGCTATGTGACCGAGCTTCGCATGCGGCTTGCCAGCCAGTGGATCGGGCGCGACCGCATGGCGATTGATGTGGTGGCGGACCGGCTTGGTTATGGCTCGCAGGCCGCATTCAGCCGGGCGTTCAAGCGCACGACGGGCAAATCGCCGGGCACCATTCGCACGGTGCGGGCGGCGTAGGCCTTGGGCCTTCCGGGCATTATGCCGGGCGGTAAAGAGTGTTTTGGGCGGTATGGGCGGCGGCGGTGAGCTTTGCGATCAAATCCATACGGTTCTGATCAAGGGTGGCGGGCGATGCGCCGAACACCGAAAAGGCCGAGATCATTTTGCCGTGTTGGGTCGTGACGGGCACGGCGATGGCATAGATGTCGTTTTCGCGTTCGCCATTGTTGGTGGAAAAGCCTTGGGCGCGGATGGTTTCAAGTTCGGTTTTTAAGGTTTTGATATCGGTGATGGTGTGGTCGGTCATGCCGGTCAGGGTGGCGTTTTTGAAATAGCGGTCCTGATCGTCCTTGTTCATGTGCGCCAGCCAAAGCTTGCCGTGTGCTGTGCAAAAGGCATCAAGCTTCGATCCGATGCGGATATCGACATAAAGCGGGCGGTCGGGCAGGGCCTTGGCAATACAAACCGCCATGTCACGATCAAATTCGGTCGCCATGCAGGCTTCACCGGTCTCGATCGCAAGCTGATCAAGGATCGGCTGTAAAAGCGTTGGCAGATCACCATCGCGCAGCACCCGATCCCCCAGATCAGCAAACATATAGCCCAGTCGAAACACGCCGCGCGCCGATGCCCGAAGGGCCCCGGCATGGACCAGTGTGTGCAAAAACCGGTGGGCGGTGATCATGTTGATGCCAAGCGCATCGGCGGTTTCCTTGGCCGTCAGTTCGGACTTTCCCGATGCAAACAGATCAAGAATTTTAAACGCCTTAAGCACAGATCCGTTGAGTTGGCTGGTCATGAGTTTCCATTCACATCACGGTGGGGTGGTCGTCCTGCTTGACGACGACCGGATTTCAATAATAAACTATATTATAAATCATATTTCAAATATAGAAATATTAAATGAAAAGAGCAAGAGGCGTCTGATGCAAAACGACACGCAGGAAAAAACCGGCCAGATCACCCTGACGGCGGGCGGGGCTGTTTTGGCCCGGATGAAGGCGATCGGGATTGATTATATTTTTGCCAATTCCGGTACGGACTTTCCGCCGATCATTGAAGGATTGGCCGAGGCCGCGGCAAAGGATATCGACCTGCCACACGCGCTGATCATGCCGCACGAAAATGCCGCGATGGGCATGGCGCATGGCTATTACCTTGCGACCGGGAAAGCCCAGGCGGTGATGGCGCATACCAATGTTGGCCTTGCGAACTGTGCGATTGGCGCGATCAATGCCGCGACCGAACAGGTGCCGGTTATCTTGATGTCGGGCAGAACGCCGGTGATGGAAAAGGGCCGACTTGGCGCACGCACGGTTCCGATTGGCTGGGGCCAGGAAATGCGCGATCAGGCGGCATTGGTGCGGGAATCCACCAAATGGGAATATGAGCTTAAATTCCCGGAACAAGTGCCTGATGTGGTGGATCGTGCTTATGCGATTGCATCCTCGGTGCCCAAGGGCCCGGTTTATGTCAGCCTGCCGCGGGAAGTTTTGTGTGAACCTTGCCCGAGTGATGACATTGACGGGCCGCTGCGCCAGCAACCGGTGCAAGTCGCCCCGCCACAGGCCAGTGTGGAAGCCGCAGCAGACATTCTTGCCAATGCCAAGAACCCCGTGATCATTGCCCAGCGCGGTACGGGAACGAATGAGGCGTTTGATCGTTTTGCCAAACTGGTCGATCAGTGGGGCATTCCGGTTGTGCAATATTGGGCCATTCAATTGGCCCTTGGCACCGATCATGCGATGCATGCTGGCATGGATCCGGCACCGTGGTTGAAAGATGCCGATGCGGTGGTGGTGATTGATTGCCTTGCCCCCTGGTCACCGGAAATCCACACATTACGCGATGATTGCAAGGTTGTGCAGATCGGGCAGAACCCGCTTTATTCCCGCTTCCCGGGGCGTAATTTTGCTGCTGACCTGTCGCTTTGCGGCGAGACGGGCGATGTGATCATGATGCTGGCGGCGGCCATGGATCGTCGCCATGCCGATCATGAAGCGATCTGTTCGGAGCGCCGGGGCAAGGTTGCCGCGATTAATGCCGAAACCCGCAAAAAGGCCTTGGTGGCGGCGGATGCAGGGTCGGTGGATCCGATGACCAAGGCTTATGTATCGCGCTGTCTTTCAGATGCGATTGCCAACCGTCCGGCCACGGTGTTTTCCGAACTTGGCTGCCCGCTTGAGCCGCTTTCGCTGTCAGCGCATAGCAGTTGGTTCCAGGAGCCGCATTCGGGCGGGCTTGGCTGGTCCTTCCCGGCATCGATGGGCTATCAGCTGGCCGATAAGGACAAGCTGGTTGTCGCGACCATGGGCGATGGATCATACATGTTTGCCAACCCGACGGCGTGTCATCAGATTGCCGAGGCGCTGGAACTTCCGATCCTGATCCTTGTTTTAAACAACAATGAATGGGGGGCGGTGCGCCAGTCCGTGACCGGGATGTATCCCGATGGTTATGCGGCGAAAACCAATGAAATGCCCCTGACGGCGCTTAAACCTAGCCCTGATTTCACCAAGGTCGCCGAGGCCAGCCGCGCATGGGTTGCCAAGGCCAAGCGTGCCGAAGACTTACCGGGGATTTTGCGCGATGCGATCAAACATATTGACACCAAACGCACCCATGCGTTTGTTGAAGTAACGATTGCGCCGTAAGATCCGGCGATGTTAGCAGACAGGAAAACGGGCATCGTGAATTCGATGCCCGTTTTTTATGGTTTTGGAGTCTTATGTGTCTATGATCGCGGGAGTTGTAGAGCGACTTTAAATAACAAACGGGCATTTTCAGGATATGGCAAAGCCAGAAGGGCGGACAAGAATCTTGGGTGCTTTGCGTCGCGCAAGTTAGTGTGAGTTGAAGAGTCCTGACCCCGACTTGGTATCAGTTGTGAGCTTCTTTCGATGAGTATGAAGTATGAAACGTTGCGTATTTACGTTGGTTTTTTCAGGTCCAAGCTCTTCAAGTTTATCTTCTTAAGTCTTTATGCTTGGCCGGTTGTAGGCGGCTATCTCGATTACAGTGATGTCTTGCCATCAACGTTATGGTTGAACCTAACGATAGGTGTTTTCGGTTCCCTTCTTATTGTGTGTACGCCTCGTCGTCGACGAGTGCTACGCAATATCGCAAGCAAGCCAACACCCAAGGGATGGAGGCGACGGTCCTGTCCAAAGTGCGAGCTGATTTTGGGGCATTTCTACGGGCCATTCATTGCCTTTTGGTATGCGTTGTTTGCAAATGCTGAAGCGACTGTTCTATTGCCAGCTTTAGCATTCTTTGCAGTATTCTTTACACTCACCATATTGTTGTTTTGGCGGCCGCTTGTGGTCAGATTCTTGTTCGGTTTTGATAAGCGAACCAAGGTTTTCGGGCTTTTAGGGTGAAACTGTAGCTTCTTAATGCTTCAGCGCGTTTGACCGATGCCCGTTTTTTATGGTTTTGGGGTCTTATCTGTCTATGATCGCAACAGTTGTAGAACGGCTTTAAATAACACATGGGCATTTTCAGAATATGGCAAAGCCAGAAGGGCGGAATAGTGGTGCGGGTAACGACAAACCTGCCGT
Source organism: Thalassospira sp. (assembly GCF_040218635.1). Lineage (GTDB taxonomy): Bacteria > Pseudomonadota > Alphaproteobacteria > Rhodospirillales > Thalassospiraceae > Thalassospira. Next base: position 1,085,599 of record NZ_JAVJRB010000012.1, on the reverse strand, counting down.
TGATGTGCATGACGGGGTGCCGTTGCTTGATAGCGGGGTGAATTTCGTCGGCGAGCAGGTGCGCTATCCCAAGGGCAAAGCCAGGATAAAATCGATGTTGGCGACCATGGCGCCGGGGCAGAAGACCGGTTGGCACAAACATGGTGTTCCGACATATGGATACATCCTTGAAGGTCAGATCACAGTCGATTATGGCGATGCCGGAAAGACGACCTATCACGCCGGAGAAGGGGTGCTTGAAGCCATGGATTACTGGCATGAAGGGATCAATGACGGCGATATCCCGGCACGGGTTGTTGTGGTTTTCATGGGGGCCGAGGGGGCAGAAAACGTGATTTACAAGCCAGAAGGCGTGCCTGATTAAAACGATATTTCCCAATATGTTAAATGACTTGTGGCATAATGTTGCTTAGTTTGCTAGCAGGTTGAAATGCCTGCTTGCATCACAGGCAGTTTCATTATTTCATTGGTGCGTATGATTTGATTTGCCTGCCCTAAAGGAGCCACCATGGATCGTGTTGTCGGAACATCAGGACGGATTGCGTTTGCCAGTGCGATGCGCAACCTGCTTGCGGATGTCTATCCCGGCCACGACCATGAAGATCTGGTGCGCCGCGCGTTTGAGGTTCTTGGTCTTCCGATTGAAGGCGACGGGCCGGAGCCGTGCGAAGAATATTTGCGCAAATGGGATCAGCGCGATGCGTTTCTGATCACCTATGGCGACAGCATCCATCAGGACGGCAAGAAGGGCCTGCAAAGCCTTGGCGAGTTCCATCAGAAATGGTTGAAGGACTGGCTGATCGGCATTCATATCCTGCCATTTCATCCCTTTACATCCGATGACGGGTTTTCGGTCAGTGATTTTAACGTGCTGCGCCCGGAACTGGGCGACTGGGACGATGTCAAAGAACTGGCCAAGCATGGCACGGTGATGGCCGATCTGGTGGCCAACCATATTTCGGCATCCCATGAATGGTATCAGCAATTCCTTGAAGGCGATAAGCCGGGCGTGGACTACATCAAGACCGCCCGTCTTGAAGATGATCTATCGGATGTTGTGCGCCCGCGCAGCCATGCGTTGCTGAATGACGTCATCACCAAACACGGTGAAAAGCATGTCTGGTGTACGTTCAGTTATGATCAGGTGGATCTGGATTACGGCAACCCGGACGTTTTCTTTGAAATTCTGAAAGTCGTTCTTAATTATCTGAAAAACGGTGTGCGGGTTGTCCGCCTTGATGCGATTGGCTTTATCTGGAAAGAAGTCGGGACGACATCGATCAATCTTGAACAGACTCATAAATTGATCAAGGCGTTGCGTCTTGCCGCCAATGCGATCTATCCGGATGTTCTGTTTATTACAGAAACCAACCTGCCGCTTTTGGAAAACCTTTCTTATTTCGGCAATCAGGATGAAGCGCATCTGATTTACAATTTCTCCCTGCCGCCGGTGATCATTCATGCGCTTTTGAGCGGGCGGTCTGATTATATCCGGAAATGCATCATGGCGATGCCCCCGGCACCGGCGGGCTGCACGTTCTTTAACTTTACCGCCAGCCACGATGGCATCGGCCTGCGCCCGGCCGAAAACCTGATCCCGGATGAAGATATTGACGGGTTAAAGGACCATGCGATCAAGATGGGCGGGCAGGTCAGTTTCCGGGCCCTTAAGGGCGGCGGGCAGAAGCCGTATGAGTTGAATGTCACGCTGTTTAGCATGCTGGCGGAAAACTTTGCCGGCGAGGCGGCAATGGGGCTGGAGCGGTTTGTCATGAGCCAGGCGATTGCCATGTCGCTTGAAGGCATTCCGGCGATTTATGTCCAGACCATTCTGGCGACCGAGAACGATCAGCAGGCTTATAAAGACACCGGCATTCCGCGCCGCCTGAACCGCAAGGTCTGGCAGCTTGAAGATGCGGAAAAGGTTCTTAGCGACGAAGGCCCGGCGAAATCGGCCTTTGATCAGTTGCGCGCCCTGATGTCGATCCGCATGGGGCAACCGGCATTCCATCCGAACGCCACGCAATATACCCTTAGTCTGGGACCCAGTCTTTTGGGGGTCTGGCGGCAATCGCATCTGAATGAACAAAGCATCTTTTGCGTATTCAATCTGACGGAAACGCCACAGGAACTTGATCTGTCGAAAATCAATCTGATCATGACCGAAGGCTGGCAGGATTTGATCACGCAGCAAGTGATCGAAGATTACGACGGGATCATGACGTTGGCCCCGTATCAGATCGTCTGGATTTCCAATCTTGATGGTCGGAACCGCACCGAAAGCCGTCTTTTACAACGCTATCGCGATGCGATGCCGGTTTGATCGGATCCCCGATTATCAGGATGATGCGGGATATTTCAAATGCCTGAAATCATGGTAAGTATTTATACTTAAACAAAAGTTTTTGGTCTGTTGGAATTTATTGTTGCGTCTGCGAGCATGCTTTGCAAAGCTGGATGACCAAACAAGACCAAGGGGCATGATACGCAATGGCGTATGCGCAGGAAGTTCGAATTCCGCATTTGCCCGATGATGTCGACCATCGTGTCCGGGCGTATTTCGAGACATGGCACAATGCGAAGCGTGGCGACGCGGTGCCGCATCGCAAGGTTCTGAATGGCGATGTTTTGGCGGCGTGGGTCGATGATATCAGCATCTATGAATATCTTCCCAAAAAGCGCGATTTTATCATTCGAATTGACGGCCCGAATATCATTGCTGCCAGTGGTGAAAGCTATCTTGGTTGTTCACCGCGCCAGATTGATCTGGATTACGGCACAACCACGCATGCAACGCTGCTTGGCGTGATTGATGAAGGAAAACCGGCGTTTCACCGGGTCGGGCTTGAACTTAAAGTCTGGGAAGAATGGTTGCGTTTGATGTTGCCTGTGAAGACGTCAGATCGTGATGGCAATGTGGTCTTGCAGGTGTTTGTTTCACATTTTTTCTATCGCGGCGGCTGATTTCCGGAAATCTGCGGGCTGGATGCTTGTTTTATATTAGATTTTCACCACGTAAATAAGTGGGAAGAAATCCAGGACGCCTTGGCGAATGTATGATTCAGCAGAAATAGAGTTGGACGGCTTGGCGGAGGACGTTGACCAGAACGTTGTTGCCCTTGTCGATGCATGGCTTGAGGCATCCGCACAATGCACGGAAAATGACGTTCCACCGCGTTCCGTTTTAACTGCGGAGCGCCTTGGTAAATGGCGCGATGACATCAGCATTTATGAATTTCAGCCGGTCAAAAATGATTTCCTTGTCCGGATAGACGCACCGTCGATCATAACCCTGAGCGGGGAGAGTTTTCAGGGCACAACGCCGCGCGAAATTGATCTTAAATACGGCACCAACCTGATGGGCGCACTGTTTAGAACGATGAACGAAAAACGGCCAACTTTTCAGTATGTCAATCTGATCAATGCATATGGAAAACAGCGTCACTGGTTGCGGGTTCTGTTGCCGACCCGAACTGTAGATCAGTTCAATGATCCAGTTCATCAGGTGCTTGGCGCGCGTTTCAACTACGAGCCAGTACATTACATTTAGCGGGGTGGAAGACGGATGGCGGATCTGCAAATTTCGCAGGAAAAGGAAATCTTGCTGCAGGAATTATCTGATGATGCCCCACGCGAAGCGCGCAAGTTGCTGGCCCTTTGGCAAGAATTCGCCAATCAGGGGCGCACGCCAACCCGAGATGATTTTAATGCTGAAAACCTCGCGCCGTGGCACGAAGATATCAGTATTTACGAATATCACCCCGAGAAAGACGACTTTCAGATATTGCTGGAAGGCGAAAATATCATTGCCTTGACCGGCGAAGATTGGCGCGGTGCATTTTCGCGTGAGGTCGATTGCCATTTTTCAACCGGCCTGCATGCCGCACTTTCGCTGGCACGAAGAACAGGCCAGCCGCAAATCCATCAATTGCAAATATTTCAAAAGGAATGGCGCCGCGGGGTGCGGCTTTTGCTGCCGGTGATATTGCAAAAAGACGGCAAGGAAGATGTTTGTCAGGTCTTCCTTGCGATTTTTCCGATGCGTGATTTGATGTTGTAACACGTCACAGAGCGTCAAAGTCGCGATGTGACGGTGATAGTAAATGCAGGCCTTATTCCTTGCCGATCCCCAGATCATTGAGGTCATCTTCGACCGCACTTGAAAGATGCTCGAAGATATCGCCCATGGCACTTTCAACCCGTTGCCAGCTTGGGATGAACGGGCTTTCAAGCGGGTTTTCAAGATAGTGCTGACCGGCACTTATGATGACTTCGGACAACACTTCGACGCATTTTTCTTCTTCGTCGCGGTTGATCTTAAGGCCGTTAAACATCGCATCCGCACGGTATTGTTCAATCAGATCAAGCGCCATGCGGTAATAGGTCGCTTTAAGTGTTCTGAATGTTTCATGCGAGAAAATCGTGCCCTGTGTTGCCAGTTTACGGAACAGCGATTTGGCAATGTCGCTTGCCATGCGTGACAGGCCGTCATCCTTTTCTGCCGGGTCAAATTCACGGTGCTTATGGTCATAGATATCGGCGATATCGACTTGTGCGAGACGATGAACCGTGTGGTTACGATACATTTCCGAAAGCATGGATACTTCCAGCCCCCAGTCCGATGCCACGCGCAGGCCATAGGCCACATCGGTTCTGATCGCAATTTCACCCGAAAGGGAATAGCGGAATGAATCAAGGTAGTTCAGAAAATCGGTCTTGCCGACAACCTGTTTAAGCGCGCGGATCAGGGGCGTTACAAACAGGCGGCAAACGCGACCTTTAAGCGTGCCGTTGGCGACGCGGGCATAATAGCCCTTGGCAAAGGCAAAGTTAAATGCCGGATTGGCGATTGGATACATCAGCTTGGCCGGGAGATCGGGCGTATAGGTTGCGATGTCGCAATCATGAATGCCAATGACCGAGCTTCGCCCCGAGGCCAGCGTATAGCCCATGCAATACCAGACATTGCGGCCTTTGCCCGGCTCATAGCGGGCGAGATCAAATTCGGCCAACCGGTCATGGACACCGCGCAGGCGCGGGCCATCATTCCAGAGAATGCGGACATGCTGCGGCAGGTCTTTGAAAAATTCGCGGGCATGGAGATATTGCTGCGCATTGGCACGGTCCAGGCCGACAACGATCTGATCGATATAGGTTGCCTGTTTTAACCCGTTGACGATGGTGGTCATGGCCGGGGTTTCAAGTTCGGAATAGAGGCACGGCAGGATCAGGGTCTGGCGTCTTTGCCGGGCAAAGGCAGCCATCTCATAGGCGAGTTCTTCCGGGTTTCGGTCAAGAATTCGATGAAGGGTCGTGATCGGGCCACCCTGATGGAAATCAGCCATGAAGTACCTCGCTGTTTTTATTGGTATTGATGAGTTGGTCCAAGATTGCATTCACCGCAGCATTCCAGCCTTCGGGGCCGGATTTGGGGGCAACGCGCAAGTTGCTGTGATCTAGCAATGGTGACGTGCGAACGCCGTGTTTTGTCGGTATCTGAACGGCAATGTCGGCTTCTTGCAGCATGGGGATATCGTTTGGGGAATCGCCAAGGGCAATGGTGGTAAAGCGTTCGGGGCGTGCGGTTTGTGTTTTGTCATGTTTGAAAACGGCAAGCCGTTCAAGCATGCGTTTCATTGCCTGACCCTTGCTTGACGGGCCACACAGGGTGTGGAACCGACCACCTTTGACAAGGTTAAGCGACAATTTGGCCGCGATTTCACGCGCGATGGCGACGTCTTGGGGCGATGGCTGCCAGATCAGCGGGTCAGAACAATGGCGTTGTCCGGCGCGAATGGCATCTTCAAGCAGTAACCCGGTTTCAGCGGCAATGACTTCTGGTGAAACGGTGCGGAAACTGGTGAGCGGGACATTTACCGCAGCCTGGATCAGGCGGCGGGCAGAGTCTATTTTTTCCTCGGACGGGCCATGTTGTTCGGTTTCGCCATTGAGCGAAATGATGCCACCATTTTCCCCGATCAAACCATCAAACAGATGTGCGCCCTGATTAAGGAATTCAAGTTCGGCCAGGGTTTTCGAGGAAACAGCAATCAGCGGTATGGAAAGGAGTTTGACACGATCCAGCGCCGGGCGGGCGGCCTCCCAGCTATAGGTGTCATGATCAAGCAAAGTGCCGTCAAGGTCTGTGAAAATGGCGATGGCGCGGCTTTGTTGCATCATCCCGTTCTGTCGCGGTTTTAAACATGGTCGAGACCGTCATTGGATATCTTGACCAAGAGCTTAGCACAGTGATGGGCCGGGATCGACAGCCTAGGGATTAAATTTTAGACATGAAAATTTCGTGGTCAAAAAACGTGCGGGCGGTAAGATATTGTGACATTGGTAATTTGGGGCTCGAAACAAGATTCTGCGCCGCCCATATATAGTAAGGTGTCGGGGCAGGCCGGATATGTCAGTGTTGCCGACACGGACTGGTACCAGAGTGAGAAGTTCAAATCGTTGGAGCAGCATATGACGCGCGCGGTGCAGCGGGCAGGATACAGGGTTGGGACTTTTGTGTTTGTTGCATTGATGTATGCGCATGCTGCCTTTTCCGGCGTGGCTGTGGCATATGCCGGATCTTATGTTGCGCAATCGGACGGCCCGAACACGACAACACAGAAAGCAGGGATATCGCACCGGGTTGCCAATGAAGACAAGATACGGTTTGCAGTTGCTGAATGGCCGCCGATGGTGACAGAAACCATGGCCAATTTCGGCAAGCATGCGCACCGTGTGACCGAGATTTTTGCGGCCATGGGGTATCGGGTGCAGTTTGATTTCCTGTCATGGCAGCGGTCATATGAATTGACCAAACGCGGCGAATATGTCGGGACTTTCCCGTGGTTGAGTACGCCGGAACGCGCACGTGATTTCCTTGTTCCGCGCTATCCGGTTGCGCAGGCCTATCAAAGGGGATTTTACCGGAAATCGCGTTTTCCCGGCGGGCTTGATGTCACCCGGTTCGAGGATTTGCGCACATTGGGCCTGCGGCCGGTCGGGATTGCAAGCTATTGGCAGGAAAATGAATTCATCAAACTGGGCATAGAGGCCGAAATTGTCGCCAATCCTGAATCGGCCTGGCGGTTTCTGGATGCCGGGCGGGCGGACATTCTGTTTGAAGAAGAAGAGGTCGGCTGGCTTGACCTGATGCGGAATCTTGGTCCTGACGCGACGCAGGCCTATGCGATCACAGAGCCGATCACTACCGATTCCATGTTTATATTGATATCGCGCAATCACCCGGACGGCCCGCGGCTGCAAGCCGAGTTCGAGGCCTTTATGGATACGCCCAGAGGGCAGTTGATGTGTGTGAGATGGGATATCTGCGAGACGCATATCGCGGAACATAACTGACACACCTGACCCTGCGGGTGCACAAACCGGTTTGCACCACTGTAAAACCGGAATGGCAATCAGCCATAACCAACCCGAAATACATGTTCGATTTGTCCAATCTTTTTCCCGGTTTGTCCATTCTGTCAAACCGGGAACAGGCGTATTGTTTCCGCAATGGAATGGTTCTTGTTCCTATTAAAAAATTGAACCAAAAACCGTGATCTTGTGAGGAAACCGCCATGCATGTCCCTGTCGTAATTATCGGATCAGGCCCCGCCGGCCTGTTGCTGTCCCATCTTTTGCATGTGCAGGGCATTGCGTCGGTCATTCTTGAACGCAAAGACCGTGACTATGTCGAAGGTCGTGTGCGGGCGGGTGTTTTGGAAATGGGCACGGTTGATCTGATGAAGCGGGTCGGTGTTGATGCGCGGATGACCAAAGAAGGCATCATTCATGGTGGCATCTATATAAGTGTCAATGGCAAGCGGACCCATGTGAATATCGAAGAACTGACCGGTGGTTCGACGGTGATGGTGTACGGGCAGACCGAAGTGACCAAGGACCTGATTGCCGCACGCCTTGCCCATGGTGGCGAGATCGTCTGGGAAGCCGAAGATGTCAGCCTGCATGATATCGACAGTGACAGGCCACGTGTTCGATATCTCAAAGACGGCAACGCAGTCGAAATCAGCTGTGACTATATCGCGGCCTGTGACGGGTTCCACGGTGTTGGCCGCAAAAGCCTTCCGGGTGTTCGGGAGTTTGAAAAGGTCTATCCGTTTGGCTGGCTCGGGGTTTTGGCCCATGCCAAGCCGGTGGCCGACGAGCTGATCTATGCCAAGCATGATCGTGGATTTGCGCTGTGTTCGATGCGATCAGAAACTGTGGTGCGCCATTATGTTCAGGTGCCAAGCACGGACAAGATCGAAGACTGGTCAGATGATCGTTTCTGGGACGAGCTGCGCACCCGCCTTGGTGAAGAAGATGCCGAGCTGGTCAATGAAGGCGACGTGTTTGAAAAAAGCATCGCGCCATTGCGCAGTTTCGTGGCCGAACCCATGCAGCATGGCCGCCTGTTTTTGGCCGGGGATGCTGCGCATATTGTGCCGCCAACCGGCGCCAAGGGGCTTAACCTTGCGGCAAGTGATGTGCATTACCTGTCCGAAGCCTTGATTGCGAAATACAAAAACAACCGAAATGATCTGCTGTCGGCCTATTCCGATACGGCACTTGCCCGTGTGTGGAAAGCCGAGCGGTTTTCATGGTGGATGACCTCGATGCTGCATACATTCGGGGATCAGAACGAATTTGACGGCCGCATCCGCGATGCCGAATTGCAGTATATCCTGTCTTCCAAGGCAGGGTTAACGAACCTGTCGGAAAATTACGTCGGTTTGCCTTACTGATCGATGTAACGGGGATACCCACCCCCGAGGAGGCTTCCCGCTTCCTGTTCCGCCCAGAATTTCCGACAGGGTAGAGCGTGTTGCTTTTAATCTGCGCCATTTTGTTTGTTTTTGGCGATGTTTGGCAAGGCACAGCGTGCAGAGCGATGCGGCGCATCGGTTAAACGGTGTAACGTCGCGAAACGTTGCCAAAATCAAACCCTGCGGGCCGGGACAGCCTTCCGCCCCGCAGCGTCAAGGCCCTTGACCGTAGCCCTGCTACGCTCTGCAGCCCATTCCTTGCAGGACAGAAGGCTGCCTCCGGCAAAACGGTGCAGATTAAATGCAGCACGCTCTAAAGAACGGCCCGTAACCCACGCGGGCCGTTCATTTTTTTTGCGTGACAAATGCCGTGAGAAGGGCGCAACGTATGGTTGCCCACAAAAGATCACAATTAAGTGTGGAACTGTTTGCCGGACTAGCACGTTAGGTGTGTGTTGCTGTTTTCAAGACAACAGGAGAAAACCATGGTGACCAAGACCGAGACGACTGCTGATAACGCAAAACTTCAGGCCGATGTCGATGCCCTTCGCAAAGATCTGGCTGAAGTGACCAAGACGCTTAAGACCATGGCGGGAGAAACTGCGCATACCAGAACGCAAGCCGCAGCAGAACGCATTCGTGAGGTGTCCGGCCAGGCACGTGATCAGTTTGATCATGCCCGGGATGCGGCCGTCGATCATGTTCGCGACCGTCCACTGGCCTCTGTCGCCATAACGTTTGGTGTCGGGTTGTTGATTGGTCGTCTGCTTCAGAAATGATTGATCAGTTAACCGACAAACTGACCGAACTGGCAAAGGCCGCAGCCGCAAGGCTTGCGGTTTTTGCCGTGATCGGGCTGGTGATTTTGATCGGTATCGGGTTTTTGCTGGCGGCGGCCTTTATGGCGGTGGCGGCCAAATTCGGCGCAATCGCAGCCGCGGTTGCCTTTGGCACCGGACTGATCGTGCTGGCCTTGGTGGCGCTTGCCATCATGATGCAACGCGATCCCGGCGAAGGCATTGAAAAGCCAAAAGCCGGTTCAGACCCCAAAGCCACCCGAAGCGACGATGACGTTGTGTTTGATCTTTTGATCCATGCCGCAACGGCGGGCTATGCCACCGGGCAGGGCAACAACCCGGGCATGCAGACCGGGCTGGAACGGATGGTTGATGATTTGAATGCGCTTGGCGTGTTTGACCGACCCAAACCACGGCCCGAACCGGATGATGATCCGGAAAAGGACCCGGATGATGAAACAAAAAAGGCGGGAAGCTAAGCTTTCCCGCCTTTTTTCTGAATTCTGTCCGGGCCTATTCGCCGTGGAAATGCACGGTTCCGATATAGGGCAGGTTGCGGTTGTTCTGGGCATAATCAATGCCATAGCCAACCACAAATTCATCAGGAATATCAAAGCCGCAGAACCCGATCGGGATTTCGACTTCGCGCCGTGACGGTTTGTTCAGAAGGGTGCAGATTTCCAGACGATTGGGATCGCGGGTATTAAGCAACCGCACCACTTCGGAAAGCGTATAGCCGGTATCAATGATGTCTTCGACCAGCAGCACATCCTTGCCGCGGATCTGACCATCAAGATCCTTCATGATGCGCACATTGCGCGAGCTTTCGGTGGAATCGCCGTACGAAGATGCGACCATGAAGTCGACTTCGACCGGAACGGTCAGTTTGCGGACAAGATCAGCGATAAAGACGAAGGAACCGCGCAGCAGGCCTACGACAATCAGCTTTTCAGTGTCTTTGAAGCTTTCATTGATCGAGGCAGCAAGTGCGTCGATCTTGGTGGCAATTTCGTCTGCCGTTATCAGCGGCTTGACATCATAATCGGCCATAAATTCCGGTCCTGAAGCGTTATGGTGTGATGTGCAGTTTGCTAGCACAGGGAATGATCCTTGACCAGCCTTTGAATGGTAACAGAAGTATAATCATGACGATGCGCCCGCTCGGTCGCCTTTTGGTTGTGACCAGAACGGAAAAACACCAAAAAAGAAACGTTGCCCCACGTTTCGCGCAGCAGTTTTCGGGCACAGCTAGGATGTTGGGGGAAAACCGGTGTTTTCAATGGTCGAGTTGGGAAGCAGCGCACCGAGATTGCGGCTTCGGACCAGATTAAGGAATGCCTGTGCCGCCGGGGGCAATGTGCGCCCCGATCGCCAGATCAATCCGATCTGACGCAGGAGTATCGGACTTTCAAGGGGTCTGAAAATCAACGGAGATCGTCCAAGCACGGGCAAGGTCAAAGACGGCAGGGCAGTAATGCACAGGCCCTGTGATACCAAGGCCCCGGCGGTGGCCAGATGGGCGACTTCAAATCGTGGGCGGAACAAAAGACTGTTTTGCGCACAGGCCGCGTCGATCAGTGCACGCACACTTGTTTCGCGTGACATCGCGACCATCGGCTGTGACAGGATTTCTTCCCAGTGATAGGTGCGGTTTTCTTCAAGGAAACTGTGCGGTGCGCCCACTGCGATGAATTTATCGCTTAGCAGGCGCTGGAACGACAGGTTGTCGCTGTTTTCAACGACATCGGCGGTAAAGCCAAGATCGGCCCGGCCCATTTCAACTTCGCGCAACACGCCTTCGGACAGCATATCATTAAGTTGAACATCGACATTGGGATGGGCATCCATGAAATCGGAAATCAACGGCGGCAAAAGCCCCGCTGTCACCGATGGCAACCCGGCGATGGTCAGTTTCCCGCGGCGGGTGTTGAGATAGGTATCAAATTCTGCCAAGGCGGATTCTGTGGTGTTGAGAACACGTTCGGCAAGTCTCAGGAATGTCCGGCCCTGATCGGTAAGGGCAACATTGCGCGTGTCGCGGTCAAACAAGCGGGCTTGTGTGCGTTCTTCAAGGCGGCTGATTTGTCGGCTGAGCGTTGATCCGGAAATGCCAAGTCGTTGTGCGGCCTGACGGAAACTGCCGGTTTCCGCCAAGATACAGAATGACCGGATTTCGTCTGTATCCAGATTGATGCGTTTCATGCATCAATTATCTCACTATTTGATCTTCCTGCAATAAAAAATCTCATTCACACTTTCCATCCGCCAAGAATAATGAATGCATAAAACTTGCTGGCGGGACGTCAAACATGCCTGAACAGGCATAGGGAGGAATACATTATGAAAATTGCCAAGTTCGCCTTGGCGGGTGCGTTAGCCTTTGGTCTTTCGCTGCCCGCATTCGCACAGGAAAAGTTGCTGATCGGTTCAACGTCGGCTTCTTCGTCGCATTACGGTTATTTCGTTTCGGTCGCCAAACTGATCAATGATGGTGATAACGGTATCGAGGCATCGGTTGTTGAAACAGGTGCGACGATGGATAACCTGCGCCGTATCGAACGCAACCAGATTGACCTTGGATTGGTGACAACCAACGTCGCCCAGCATGCACATGCAGGTGCCAAGGGTTTTGATGGTAAACCGATGGCCGATCTGGGATTGCTTTGGGTTTATACCGGCGCCCCGCAGAACGTGATTGTGCGTGACGATGCCGGCATTTCCAGTCTGGCAGAACTTGCCGGACAGCGGTTCAATCCGGGGATCAAGGGATCGGCCACCGAAAGCACGACCGAAGCCGTTTTTGAAGCCCTTGGTCTGTCTTCGGATTATGTGCGCGGATCGACCACCGATGTGGTTGATATGATCAAGGACAACCGTGTGACCGGGTATGTTAAATCCGGTGCCGGTCTTAAACTTGACAGCTCCACACTTGATATTGCGACCTTTACGCCGATCAAGGTTCTGAGCCTTACCGATGCGCAGAAACAGACCCTGCTTGACAAGATGCCGGATGTTTCCGTGGTTGATATTCCCGAAGGTGCTGCTGATGGTATCCCGGCCTATTCGACCTGGAGTTTTGGCGTTGGTGTGGGTGCGGGTGCGAGCCTGTCAGAAGACGCGGCATATAAAATTGTCGATGCCATCATGTCCGATACCGATGTTCAGGGCGCTGCTATGGCAAGTGTAAAGGGGGTCAATCTGGCCGAGCTTACGCTGCAATATGCGACCATCCCGCTGCATCCGGGTGCGGCCAAATGGTTCCGCGAAAACGGGTATGAAATCCCGGCCAGTCTCGATCCGGCCAAGTAATAAGAAACTAAAATATTATGGGGGAAACCGCCATGTCTGTGCGCATCCGCGACGGGTTTGCGTTACTTGTCGGCATATTTGTTTTCTATACTGCCGCTACAGGCCCGTTTGAAAGTTTGATTCAGAGGGCGGTTTTCCTCGCACTTGTGACGTGTTTGGGGCTGAGCCTTTATCCATTGGGACAGGGTTCGTCCTGGCGCAAATTCGGGTTGATGATCGACCTGATCCTGGCTGCGATAACGGTCAGTGCCTGTGCCTATATCGTTGTGAACTACGATGAAATCATGACCACACTTCCGTGGGCAACCTCGCTTGATATGATGTTGACCCTTGGACTTGTGGTGACGGTTCTTGAAGTTGGCCGTCGTGCGGTCGGGGCGATTTTCCCGGCCCTTGTCATTACCGGTTTGCTTTATGCGCTTTTGGGTAAATACATTCCCGGAAGTCTTGGTCATCGCGGGTTTGATATCGAATTTGTCACGGAAACCATTTTCCTTGGGGATCTTGGTATCTGGGGCATGTTGACCGGGGTTGCGGCCACGGTGATTGCGGCCTTTGTTCTGTTTGGTGCCTTGTTGCTTCATACAGGCGGCGGGCAAAGCTTTATGGATCTGGCCATGCGGCTTGGCGGTCGCCAGCGCGGCGGGGCGGCCAAGATCGCGATTATTTCCAGTGGCCTGTTTGGCATGATTTCCGGATCGGCTGTTGCCAACGTTGCGACAACCGGCAATTTCACCATTCCGATGATGCGCAGGCTTGGTTATCCCGCGCCCCTTGCGGCGGCGGTAGAAGCCGTGGCATCGACCGGTGGTCAGATTGCGCCGCCAATCATGGGGGCCGCGGCCTTTGTCATGGCCGAGATCCTTGGCATTGCCTATGTCGATGTCATGGTTGCAGCGATCATTCCAGCCGTTCTGTTTTATCTGTCAGTGTTCGTGACCGTCCATATTGTCGCCACCCGGCGCAATCTTAGTCTGGTGCCCGAAGATGAACTTCCGGCCTGGTCGGACATTCTTGCCCTTCGTAAAGTTCTGCCGATTGTTGCGGCCCTTGGCTGTCTTGCAATTGGTATTTTCATGGGCCGTTCGGTGGCGACATCGGCCTTTTACGGGATGGGCGGGCTTTTGATCGCGTTTGTCGCGACCTCGATCGGGCAGTTGTCGGTGCGCGATATGTGTGCCCGCGTTCTTGCCGGTGTCACCGATGCCGGAAAAGGCATGGTGATCATTGGTGTATTGCTTGCCGGGGCCCAAATCCTTGTTTCCATGATCAATATGACCGGCATTGGCGTGACGCTGAGTTCCATGATTGTCGCGATTGCCGGGGATTCAATTGTTCTGGTGGCGCTGATTGTCGGTCTGGTCTGTCTGATCATGGGGATGGGTTTGCCAACAACGGCGGCCTATGTGCTGGTGGCAGCGGTTCTAGCCCCGGCGATGATCGCAGTCGGGATCGAGCCGCTGACAGCCCATCTTTTTGTGTTTTACTTTGCAACCATTTCGGTGATTACGCCGCCGGTTTGTGTGGCGGTGTTTGTTGCGTCGGGCATTGCCAAAACCAACTGGCTGCCTGCGGCGTTTGAGGCTGTGCGCCTTGGCGCTTTGACCTATGTGGTGCCGTTTATGTTGCTGCTTTATCCCGGTATGACCGGCGGTGGTGGCAGTATGGCGGTGATGAATGCCATTTTATCAGGGCTTGTTCTTGTTGTCGCCATTCCGGCATTGCTGGGTGGACAGCCGCTTTTGGGGCGGGTGTGGCTTGATCGGTCCATATTGGTGATTGTCATTGGCATTGCGCTTTGGCCGGCATTCGCAACACCTGTGGTGGCGGCAGCCTTGCTTGGCGGGTTCTTGTTCTTTGGGCGGAATGCCCGCCGTTCGGCAGAGGAGGGCGCGCAATGAAAACAATCCGCATCGGAACCGGTGCCGGGTTTTCCGGCGACCGGATTGAACCGGCTGTTGAATTGGCCGAGCGCGGCGAGATCGATTATCTGGTGTTTGAATGTCTGGCAGAACGCACCATTGCGCTTGCCCAACAGGCCAAAATGCGTGACCCGAGTGCCGGGTTCGACCCGTTGCTTGAACGCCGGATGCGGGCGGTTCTTGCGATCTGTCAGGAAAAGGGCATTCGGATCATTTCCAATATGGGGGCAGCCAATCCGGTTGCCGCTGCCAAATGCACAATCGATATTGCGCGTGAGCTTGGTTTGACGGGGCTTCGCGTTGCGGCGGTGCAGGGCGATGATGTTCTTGATGTTCTGGCATCAGACACGTTTTTCATCGATGAAGCAGACTGTGTGCTGGGCGATTTTGAAAAGCAGGTTGTTTCGGCAAATGCCTATCTGGGGGCAGGCGGGATTGTTGATGCACTTGCCGCAGGTGCGGATGTCATCTTAACCGGACGGGCGGCGGATCCGTCGATGTTTCTCGCCCCGCAGATTTTTGAATTTGGCTGGAAAATGGATGACTGGACCAAACTTGGTCGCGGGACGCTTGTCGGTCATCTTCTTGAATGCGGTGGTCAGATCACGGGCGGGTATTTTGCCGATCCGGGCATCAAGGATGTTGCTGATCTTGCGCATCTGGGGTTCCCGATTGCCGAAGTTGGCGAAGATGGCAATGCGGTTATTACCAAGCTTTCAGGAACAGGCGGATGCGTTACCGAAGCAACCTGTAAGGAGCAGCTTCTTTACGAGGTGCATGACCCCAAAAGATACATTCAGCCCGATGTTATTGCCGATTTTTCGGCGGTAAAGATTGCCGAAATCGGACCGGACCGGGTGGCGATTTCCGGCGGGAATGGCTTGCCGAAAACCGGCAGTCTTAAAGTGTCTATCGGCTATGTCGATTCCTGTGTCGGGGAAGGTCAGATTTCCTATGCCGGGCCGGGGGCGGTTGCCCGTGGGCGGCTTGCGCTTGATATTCTGCATCAGCGGCTGGAATTGGCCAATATCCCGTCCCAAGAAATCCGCGGTGAGCTGATCGGGGTGAATTCGGTGGTTCCCGAAAGCACGACACCGCGTGACGATCCGGCTGAAGTCCGCCTGCGCTTTGTCGTTCGAACAAATGATCTTGCCAGTGCCGCGCGGATTGGGGAGGAAGTCGAAAGTCTTTATCTCAACGGGCCGGCAGGGGGCGGCGGTGTGACCAAATCCACACGCGAAATTGTTGCCATCGTATCGGGATTACTCGGCGAAGAGCATTTGAAAACATATTTTGAAATGATGGAGGCGTGATGTTTTTACGTGACATTGCCCATTCACGCACCGGGGACAAAGGCAACATTTCCAATGTGTCGGTGATTGCCTTTCGGCCGGAAGACTGGCCATTGCTGGTCAATCAGGTGACGGCGGAACGTGTGCGCGCGCATTTCGGAACAATGGTTTCCGGTGATGTTGTGCGCTATGAGTTACCGCAGATCGGCGCGCTTAACTTTGTGATGCATGACGCCTTGGGCGGCGGGGTGACCCGTTCGCTTGCGCTTGATCCGCATGGCAAGTGCCTGAGTTCGCTGATCCTGACGATGCCGATCGAGAAAGCAGACACATAGGCGCTACGCCGTAGTGCCCAAGCGCCTTTAGGCTGCCTTGAAAATGATCGGCGCGTCGCCTTCGTGCCATTGATCATATTTGGTCATGGCGCGTTCAAAGAAACCGGATGCCAGAAAGTCTTCGAGCCAGCGTTGCAGATGGACAAACGGCATGGCGTCAAACGCCTCGCGGTCGGCATTGGCGAACTGGCGGATGAAGGGGGCAATGGCGAAATCGGCCAGTGCCGGACGGGAGCCAAACAGATATTTGCCAACCGCCAAGCGGCCATCAAGACGGTTAAGGATTTTCTCTGCATCGCGGCGATGCTCGGCCGGGTCGGCGTCTTCGTAGCGTGTGTGGTATTTAAAGCGGTCGAGATGGTGCTTGAACGGTCCGTCATTCTGGGCAATCAGCACCAGCATGTCTTCAAGGGTTCCGCTTTCCGGGGTGAGCCATTCCAGCGGATCATTTTCCGCCAGGGCCCAGACCATGATTTCAAGGCTTTCATCAATCACGCTGCCATCCGGCTGGATCAGTACCGGCACGGTTGCCTTGGGCGATGCGTTGATCATGCTTTGGGGTTTGTCGCGCAGAACCACTTCGCGCAATTCGACATCAATGTCGGCGGCCAAAAGGGCGATGCGGGCCCGCATGGCATAGGGGCAGCGACGGAAACTGTACAAAATCGGGCGGGATGGATCGGCCGCATTGGTC
This sequence comes from Thalassospira sp., assembly GCF_040218635.1. Lineage (GTDB taxonomy): Bacteria > Pseudomonadota > Alphaproteobacteria > Rhodospirillales > Thalassospiraceae > Thalassospira. The sequence goes on along the minus strand of NZ_JAVJRB010000012.1, from coordinate 1,068,485 downwards.
GGCGCGTCATCATTGGATGAGCTGCCGGTATTGGCAGAATTCGAAGCTTTGGTTTGCGGCGTAAGATCAATTTCAGACATATATTCGGATTAAACGCTGCTTGGCGCGATTGCAACTGCTTATGCGATTTTCATTGGGCAAAACGCCGCAAATCACGGCGATGGTATGGGATGAATAGACATTTCGGTGACGGGTTCCTATCTTTGGGATAGATGAAATAATGCTGTTATTTCATTGATGATTAAATGCCCCGGAGCATCGCGGCGATAAAAAATCGACTAAATCGGTCTTTTTTGGTCCTGCGGGCTTGATTTCCGGTGGCTGTTTGTGAAAGGACAGTGGCTTCAGATTCAAAAGACGCAGGATTGAGGGCAGACGCCAAAGTGCGTATGCGATATTCTGTGATCTAACCGATAAAGCCGACTGAAATGAACGAGGGACAAGTCCTATGACACCGACCGAAATCGCGCGCGTAACGGATTACCTGCGCCGCACCTTTGATAACAACCGGATCGCCGTGGATGCGCCGAAGAAAAAAGGCTATCCGATCGAAATGCGTGTTGGCGATGAATTCGTCGGTGTTGTGCATCGTGACGAGGATGAAGGCGAAGTCAGCTATTCGCTGACCCTGGTTATTCTTGAAGAAGACCTGCCGCCGGCACCGTGATTTTTGGACGGCACCGGTAAAATTCAAAACGCCCCAACCTTGACTGGTCGGGGCGTTTTTCATTTTATGACAACATCAGCCTGATTTCATCAGGGGTGGCGACTTTGCCTTCGACAACAATGTCGTCATCGATCATCAGAGCAGGGGTGCGCATGATCCCGGCATCAATGATGCTGTTAACATCCGTGACTTTTTCGATGTCGTAATCAAGTTCAAGCGCCTGTGCTGCGGCTTCGGCATTTTTGGCAAGGGACTGACATTTGGCACATCCGCTGCCGTAAATCGTGAATTTCACCTGTTGTCTCCTTTGGGTAAGGCTATTGGTAATTGCCATAGACAAACCCTGACAGGGTCGCCATGACGATCACCAATGCGCAATAAACCAGTGTCTTCTGGGTGCCGATGACGGTTCTGATCACCAGCATGTTGGGCAGTGACAAGGCCGGTCCGGCCAGCAAAAGGGCCAATGCCGGTCCTTTGCCCATGCCAGCCCCCATCAGGGCTTCGACAATCGGGATTTCTGTCAGGGTCGAGAAATACATAAACGCGCCCAGAACCGATGCGAGTGCTGTTGAGGTCAGGGAATTATCCCCAACTGCGGCCTCGACCCATTCATTGGGAATCAGTCCTTCATGGCCCGGTCGGCCAAGCAGCAAACCGGCAATGAAAACCCCCATGACGAGCAAGGGCAAAATCTGTTTGGTGAAATCCCAGCTTTGCGTCACCCATTCGCGGTCTTCACTGCGTGACAAGGCAATCATCATCAGGCCGATTACGCCGATGGCAAAGGCAAGCTGCGGATGTTGCGGGAAGATCACAGCAGCAAGAACGACAATTGCGGCCAGTGTCGCAATCTGACGGATTGACCAGTGCCATTGCCAGATCAGGAGCCCGCCAAAGGCAGCCGCCAACAAAGCCGTAATGATCCATTTCGCCTGATAGATCGCCATCCAGGCGGGGCTGTCTGGTACGGATGCCCAGTTGGCAAAGACCAGAACGCCAATCATGAGGGCGAAAAAACCAACCGTAATTGAAAGTGGCTTGTCGTCATCGGCTGCGCCAAAGCCACGTTTGGAGTTTAGCGCCCGTTCACTTTCTTCACGGCGGTAGATCACATGCATGATCAGGCCAATGACAATGGCAAAGACGATGGCACCAACCCCACGGGCAATGCCGATCTCGGCCCCGAGAACCTTGGATGTAACCACAATCGCTATGATATTGATCGCAGGTCCGGAATACAAAAACGCAATCGCCGGACCAAGGCCCGCACCGCGCTTGTAAATCCCGCCAAATAGCGGCAAGACCGTGCAGGAACAAACGGCAAGCAATGTTCCCGAAACCGATGCGACGCCGAGTGCCACCGGGCGCGAAGCATCCGGCCCGAGATAGCGCATGACCGACCCCTGACTGATGTAAACAGCCATGGCCCCGGCAATGACAAAGGCCGGAAGCAGACAGAGAATGACATGTTCACGAGCGTACCAGTTTGTCAGATAGATCGCTTCGAGAACGGCATTGTCAAACCGGCCGGTACCGGCTGGAATAAAATAGATCGCAAGAAAGCCAAGTGCGATGAAGGCAAACAGCCGCCCTTCGCGCGGATTATCACGATAAAGGGTTTTAAGCGTATTGAACATGATGTGCCCCGCATGACCAAAATGGTCGACATCTGCTTTCACCCTATCTGGTTCGGGGGTGTCCAACCTTGATGTAAAGCAAGTCGGCGTTGCTTGGAGGTTAGGGATCAGGGATCAGGGATCAGGGATCAGGGATCTGATCATGGATGGGGGAAATGATACCGGTGGGCACATGGGGCAATGGCCGGGGCGTTTTTTTGTTCGTTTTTCCCAAACGTCGCAAATGTTCCGACCACAAGAGGATGTTTAGGGGGCTCGCGTTCAGTTCGTTTGACAAAATATCAAGGCGGGAAATACCGTTTAGATTGTGCATGGCGACATCATAAAAACGCTATGGGTTTGATTGTTTGAAGACACAAACAAAGGCCCCAAGTTGGCGAAACAGCCAAGGCGATGCGCATCATCCTGACCCATCATTATCAGGCGAGAGGAAACGTACAATGAGCAGTTCTTCAAATCGTGGCGTTATCTATAAAGGTGCCGGAAAAGTTGCAGTCGAAACGATTGCCTTTCCAGAACTGGCACTGGGTAAGCGCAAATGCGAACACGGCGTCATTCTAAAAGTCATCACCACCAATATTTGCGGCAGCGACCAGCATATGGTGCGCGGTCGTACCACGGCACAGGAAGGCCTTGTCCTTGGCCATGAAATCACCGGTGTTATCGTTGAAACCGGCCGGGATGTTGAATTCCTGAAAGTCGGGGATGTTTGTTCGGTGCCGTTCAATATTGCGTGCGGCCGGTGCCGCAATTGCAAGTCGGGCTTAACGGGCATTTGTCTTAATGTGAATGCATCGCGCCCCGGTGCGGCATATGGCTATGTCGATATGGGTGGCTGGGTTGGCGGGCAGGCCGAATATGTCATGGTGCCCTATGCCGATTTCAATCTTTTGAAATTCCCCGATGCCGATCAGGCGATGGAGAAAATCCGCGACCTGACCTTGCTGTCCGATATCTTCCCGACCGGGTTCCATGGCTGTGTCACCGCCAAGGTCGGGCCGGGATCAACGGTTTATATCGCAGGGGCCGGTCCGGTTGGTCTGGCGGCTGCTGCATCGGCACATCTTTTAGGGGCAGCCTGCGTTGTTGTGGGCGATATGATCGATGATCGTCTTGCACAGGCGCGCAGTTTCGGGTGTGAAACCATTGATCTTAAACAGGAAGGATCGATGGAAGATAAGCTTGAAGCCATCCTTGGCGATCGTGAAGTCGATTGCTTTGTCGATTGCGTCGGGTTTGAAGCGCACGGCTGTGGCTGCAACCATGGCCACGAAGCGCCTGCGACGGTGCTGAACTCTGCCATGCAGATCACCCGCGCGGGCGGTCAGATCGGCATTCCGGGGCTTTATGTCACCGAGGATCCCGGTGCGGTCGATGATGCGGCCAAGGTCGGGGCGCTCAGCATGCGGTTTGGCCTTGCCTGGGCGAAATCCCATTCGTTGCATACCGGTCAGTGCCCGGTGATGAAATATCATCGCAACCTGATGCAGGCGATCCTGTTTGAAAAGATCGACATCGCCAAGGCGGTCAATGTGCAAATGATCAATCTTGATCAGGCGCCCAAAGGCTATGCCGATTTTGATGGCGGGGCGGCGAAGAAATTCGTCATTGATCCGCATGGCAGTGTTGCTGCCTGATAGCAGCAGTGTCGATTTTTGGTTATTTCCGGGTCTTCCGGGTCCCGTCATGTGGCGGGACCCGGAATATGCAAGCGGTTGATTGATCAGGCCGCAGATTTGGCGTCTTCGGCCTTGATGGCCTTGTGATTGTCTTCGTTCATGCCAAGCTTCCAATAGCTTGAGATGTAGAAATCATCACGGCCAAGGCCCCGGTCCTTGCGGAAATAATCGCGCAATTCCTTCATCGATGTGAATTCGCATGCGGCCCAGACCGATGCGCGGCCATTGCCCCATGGAAGCTTTTTGACAACGTCACTAAGGGCTGTGTTGGATTGGCCGGGATGGGGATTGATCACCCATTCAATCGTGATGTTGGCCGGTTTTTGCAAATCCTGCATGTCGGCTTCGGACTGGATTTCTATCACCGCATACCCGCGTGCATCATCGGGCAGGATTTCCAGATTGACCGACACCGCCGGAAGGGCGGTCATATCACCGGCAATCAGGAACCAGTCCGCCGTCGGATCAACCAGCTTTTTCGGGCCGGGGCCGCCAATGGTGATGGCATCACCGGGCGCGCAATTCACCGCCCAGTTTGAGGCCGGACCGCCATGGTCGTTCTGATCCGATCCATCGCCATGCATGACAAAATCAATGTCGATTTCACGCCCCTGATCGGTCATGCGGTCATGACGCACGGTGTAAGTCCGCCGTAAAACGCGGTCCTTTTCATCGCCGTCAATCGGGAAGATCAGTTTGACATAAGCACTTGCCTGATCTTCGGGGAAGGATGCCATGGCATCGCCGCCAAGGGTGACGCGCAGCATGTTGGGCGTGACATAGGATTTTCTGATCACGGTAAAAACACGTGGGGCAGGTCTGTTCATAAGATACTCCTGGTCATTAACCACAGGGGTCGAGGTTATCGGCCATCAGATTGGCGATCTCGACAAAGTCCCTGATTTGTTGTGGCGTAAGACCGCGTGTCATTCGGGTTCTGACATCCTGTTCGACACTTTGAACATCGTTCATCAGTGCCTCACCAGCCGCGGTTAAATGCAGTGTCTGGCTGCGTCGATCAATCGGGTGCGGGCGGCGTTCTATCAGCCCGTCATTTTCAACTTCTTTTAAAAGCCGGGTGATCCGGCCTTTGTCCTGACCGGATTTTTCGGCCATTTGCTGGGCGGTGATGCCCGGCATGCGCAAGACCCATTTCAACACCCGTTTGTGCGAAAACGGCATCGGGATATCGGCGTTGCTCATGGTGTTCATGATCGAACGTTTATAGGAATGAATCAGTCGGTGAAGCGTTTCACCGGAAATATGCACCTGATCTACATCCTGCAAGTCGGTTGTCATGATCGTTTCCTTATGCGCCTGCGGGGCTTGTGATCCATCCGGTGCGAAGGGCATGGCGGCGGCCTTCGCATATGATGGCTGAAAGCAATGCGGCCCCGGCGGCAAAGCTCATGATGGTGTCGAGTTCAAATGATCCGCTGGTCCCGATCAGGATGGCGGCCATGGCCGCCCCGATTGACTGACCGGTCAGACGCGCGGTTGACAGCATCCCGCTGGCCCCGCCGGAACGATCACGTGGGGATGTGGTTAACATCAAGCGGTTATTGGGTGCTTGAAACAGCCCGAAGCCGATGCCACACAGCGCAAGGGCGGCAATGATCCAGACATAGCTTCCATCAACCGGCACCCATGTTGTTGCATAAAGACCCAGGGCAAATAACGCCATGCCCATGCCGGTCAGGCGGATTGGTGAATATTTATCGGATAACCGTCCGGCGACGGGGGCGGCGATGGCGGTGGCCAGGGGCCATGGCGTCATCAAAAGGCCGGTGACGGTCGGGCTATATCCCAACACGTCATGGAAATAGAACGGCAGGGTGACGAACGCAATCATCTGGGCGGAAAAACCACAGACCGACGAGCCGATAGAACAGGCAAAGATTGGCAGTTTCAACAGATCAAGCGGCAACATCGGGCGGTCTTTGGACAATTGGCGGCGGACCAGAAACACCCCGGCAATGATCGAGATGGCAAATTGCCCGGTAATCAGAACCGGATGGCTTTCAGTGCCGACATTGCCAAGGGCCGCGATCAGGCCACCAAAGGCCAGAACGTTTAAAAACGCGCTGATGAAATCAAACCGGGTGCGGGTCGGCGCATTAAACGGCAGGGTGAAATAGCCAATGATCACGGCAAAAACCGAAATCGGCACATTGATCAAAAACAGCCAATGCCAGCTTGTCACCGCCAGTATGGCCGATGCGATGGTCGGCCCGCCTGCGGCAGATACCGACACCGTCATGGCGATCCAGCCAATGGCGCGGCCCAGTTTTGCCTGCGGGAAGATATGGCGCATGACGGCACCATTGATGCTCATCAACGCCGCACCGCCAAGGCCCTGTAACACACGCGCCGCAGTTAAAAATTCAATATTCGGGGCCATGGCACAGAGGCTAGACGCCACACCGAATGTCACGATGCCGGTCAGATAGACCTTGCGAAACCCGATGGCCTCGCCAAGGGCGGCAAGGGGTAAAAGCGATACGACAATGGCCAGTTGATAGGCGGTGATGACCCAGATCGCATGGGCGGGGGAAACCCCCTGATCCTGTGCAATGGTTGGAAGTGCGACATTCATGATCGTGCCATCCAGCACGGCCATCATGATGGTGGAAAGAACGGCAATGGCGGCAAAGCCTGCACGCGGGCTTGGCAATCCGTCCGGGTAAACCTTGGTTGAAACTTTAAGGGCAAAGGACATGGGGCGAGGTCACTTTCATACGACATGCGCGGTGGCGCGGTGGCGCTGCTGGTGGCGGCGCAAGGGGGTTATTGGATGGTACGGCAAGAATGGTCAAAGCGTGGGGCGCTGTGTCGGCATCCTTGCAAATGCGCATATCCAACTGGTTGACTAAATCAACTACATCAAGGTGGTTGATCATGTCAACTATAATTTTGCGAATGGGTCGCATTTGTTGATGGAGGGGGGCGGTGATGGTGGCGGTGGCGGGGATAGCCAGGATCGCGGGAGATGGTGGATTTGACGGGGGGGGGTGGATTAGGCAGAGCGCCTATTTAACGCGATACACGTCATAGAAAATCGGTTTCTGATCGCCGAAATCCTGATGGTTTGGCAAATAGGGCATCGGATCGGAATGCGAAATCTGTTCCCAAAGTCCGGCACGGGTGGTGGCCTGAATGGCCTTGGTAAACGGGCCGTCATACAGATCTGCGCGCTGGGTAAAGCTGACAATCCCGCCGCGTTTGACCACCCGGCAAAACTCGGCAAACATCTTTTTGATTTCGCGGACATAGGTCAGGGTGCCAATGCACTGAACCGCACCAAAGCCGTTATCGCCAAATGCCAGCGGCTTGTTCATGTCGCGCTTTTTAAGGTGCCGATAAACGCCTTTGGCTTCGGCCGCCTGAAGGGATTCCAGCGAAATATCAATGCCGGTAATGTCGCGATAGCCAAGATCGGCCAAGGCCAACCCGGTTAATCCGGTGCCACATCCGGCATCCAAAATCGGCGCGTCAAGCGCAACATTTTGGCCCTGCATGATCGCAGCCGCACGCATTGGCGCGTCATAACCCATTTTGGGCAAATCGGTATCGTAACTACCGGCCCACTTGTCGTAATAGGCGGCAAGGTCTTCGGGGCTGGCATCACTCATGCGGGTGAGCTCAGCCGCGCTTTTAGAAATATCATGACGATTGGCCGCGCCATTACTGGCGTTCACCATGGTTTTGCCTCGCTGTTTTTGTTTTTGGATTGTTTGGCTTGGGAGAGGTTATTAAGGCATAGGCCGCGCATGAATGCAAATCGCGCCTGACCTTGCGAGTAGTATCCGACCGCGTATCAGGTGCGTATCATCTAAAGAACGCATCGGGAGGAAGATGATGAAAACAATGATGGTTCTGGGGATTGCTGCCCTGTTTGCACTTGGCGGTGAGATTGCGCCAGTTCGGGCAGCAGGTGGCGTGATTGTATCTGATCAGATGATGGAACATGGCGGTGGGTGTCGCAAAAGCTCTCCTCCCGGTCAGTGTTGCCACATGGATAACAAGGTGGGTTCGGTGCATTGTCATTAAGGTGGTAGTTTCTTGGGTGGGGTAGGGATTAAATCCGCCCCGTTTTTTGCGTCTATTTTGGAGGAGATTAATAAATGGAAGAGCTAATTTATGGAAAGGCAGGGGTTAAAGAAACTGCCTTTTTTATTTATTACAATCTAAAGTCTACATCTAATTTTTGCGATTCTAGGATTAAAATAATTACAGAAAGATATGATGTAAATTCAGATTTTCATCCAGTATCGGGTTTGTCAATTATTGCGAATAGAATAGACAGGGTGTGTTTAGTTTTGAGGAGAAGTTTTATTTCATACTCGTATGAAGGAGAAGAAAATATCGATGAACATCAAGAAAAAAGAACTATATCTACAATTCTCGACAATCTTTTTGTCAATATACTTTCTGCCGCTGAATTTAGCATGAAGACATATTTGTCAGGTTTTGATTCAAAAATAAATAGCTTAACAGCTTCTGTGAAATATTCAGTTGATAATGCAATTATAGATGATGATTTTAAAGAGATATTTTTCGATTATAGGCAGGGGAGAAATGCTCTGGTTCATAATAATGGCAGAGTAGATAAAACACTTATTAAGTCAGGTCATTTTGAAAAAGATTTATTTAAATTTGAAGGAATGGAAGAAGGATCTGTTTTGGAGACGAACTACAAGGAAAGGTTAGAAGCCATTGAGTGTATTGCTCAAATGTATTCAAAATGGTGTTCTCGATCCATGGAATACCATATTGGTTGAATTCATAGGCTGGCACAGGCTCTAATTAGCCCCTCGTCGGAGCTTCGCGATCAACCATTCGGCCTAGGCATGTAAGTGCTAGGGCGCTTTAGGAGTTGGAAGGTTTCGTCGCGTTCTTCGCATGCGACACCGCCGACGGTGCTGATCTCCTCGTGGACGTGACGGGTGCTGATCAAACGTTTACGCAAAGTGTTGAGCATGGCGGCGGCTGCCGCAAAAGCTCCCCGCCTGGTCAGTGCTGCCACTTGGATAACAAGGCGGGCACGGTGCATTGTTATTGAGTATTTTTGGGGGAGTCAGAAAATAAATCCGTCACCTTTTTAAGGGCATATATCGGTGCCGTCGAACGTTGTGCGCTCCCACTGCCATAAAAGCTGGCAATGAAAATTGCGTCTGCCATCAAAGCTGACGAAGATGATCTGAAGCCTTGGCCACAAGAGTGTTTCTGGCTAGCGGGCAAAAGAAATCTGTCCCCCTTTTTTCTATTCTTTATTTTTTGACCAGCGTTGATCGCGTTGTTTCTTTATTTCAATGAAGAATTTCTCTGGAGGAAAGAGTTCAAGGAAATCATCATGAAGAACATCGATCATTTTGGAGAGAATATTCGACAACGAGTGCACATTTTCGATGCTTTCCCGGAGTAGTTCACCAATTTGTACGGATGTGTCGTCGCTCTCACGAATATACTGCTCTGTTGCTTCTCCTCCGTTGTGTTCATAGACATGCCTTCTCAAAAACAACTTCTTAGCGACTAAATATTCGTTCTGAGATAGCGGCTTTTTTAATTTAAAATCAAAATTTCGTTCGAGTACTTCGCAGAAGTGGTCAATTTCGTGAAACTTTATCTTGGTCAACTCGTTCTTACGGGAGCGTTTCATTCTAACTTTTTTGACAAGCTCGGAGACATAGTTTCTGCAGGTGCTGTCGAAGTCTGAAATTATCTGCTTGATAGCATCTTCAGGACGTACCCCCTTTTTGTTCACTTGTTCACGGACGGTGTCCAAATATTCTTTGAACGAAGCTTTGTTGTTTCTTGTGCCACATGAGGAGCAATAACCAAATCTGCCGCGTATATCGTTATACCTAGAGCATGCTTGGCATTTGAACTCGGTCTGTTGGGCTGTAGATGTGTAGTAATAATCAGGCACTGGTTCTTTCTCGAGGTCTCCTGCAATGGAATCCATGTCGATCTCGCAAACCTGTTCACTACCTGGGCGCACAGTTTCAAAGGCCATGTAAAGTTGACTTACATAGTGTTCGACGTATTTGGTTTGGGACTTGGTTATAAATTTGTGTGCAGCGGCGTGTAAGCCACAGTAAGGACATATCAGAGGTGAGTTAACCGGTAAGCTTTCTGACCTGAAATGTTTGTTGCAAACTGGACAGTCGTGACCAAACTTTCCTTCGCTGTCTGATGCAAGGAAAACAGGAATGCATTCAGGTAGGGGCGGTTCATTGAACGGCTCTCCCATCCCGCCTAGTTTTAGCGTACTGCAAATTCCGATAGTGTGGTGAGCATAAATACCGGAGAGCGTGGCCGGGAATGGAGAGCTGCTTGAGTACTCAGTGCTAAAAGAAACCTTTCCATCATCGTCACCGAATATCGAAAAACTGATTTTGCCGCCAGTGTGGCCTATCTCTTTGAAGTCTTGTCGCATTGAACTTTCCATTGGTTTATGGATGAACCGAGGACTGAACTTGAAATATTACCTAAAAAAGAAAGTTTCCCGAGGCGATGTATTTTAAGCAAAACACCCACTCAACAAATACCCCCCCGTCGGGGCTTCCCAATCGACCATTTCGCCCAAGCAGTAGGTGCCGGGGCGTTTGATGAGTTGGAAGTTTTCGTCGAGTTCTTCCCATGCCACACCGCCTGCGGTGCTGATCGCCTCATCAATCGGGCGGGGTTTGGTGATTTTGAGGGGGAGGTCTTTGATTGCCATGGCGAGTTTGGCGGGATCGTTCAGGATGTCGCGCGGGGTGACTTCGAAAATCAGGGCGGTTTTGGTCGCATCAAGGCCAAGCGTTTTGCGCAGATGGTTGCCAAGCGAGTTTTTACCGCGTGGTTTGGCAAGGCGGGTGGTGACATCGGTTAAATCGCGGTCCGGGGTCAGGTCAAGCATGACCGTCGCATCCCCGGTTTCAAGCCACTGATCGCGCAAGGTTGCCGAGATGGCATAAACCCCACTGCCTTCGATCCCGTTTTTGGAAATCACGAATTCGCCGCGCACAGACTGGTTGCCACAGGTCAGCGTTACGGGTTTGACCGGTTGACCCGCACATTTTTCAATCAAATGATCGGTCCAGTTGACGTCAAAGCCGCAATTGGCGGGTTTGAACGGGTTGCATGTGATCCCGGCTGTGTTCAGGATTTCCATCCATTTGCCATCTGATCCCAACCGTTTCCAGCTGCCGCCGCCCAAGGCCAGAACCGTGATGTCGGATTTTGCGGTGATATCGCCGTTTGGTGTTTTGAAAACGGCGTTATCGTTGTCATCCCAGCCGGTCCAGTAATGGCGATAGGCAATGGTGCAGCTAAGCCCTTCTAACCGGCGCAGCCATGCGCGCAAAAGCGGGCTTGCCTTCATCGCGGTCGGGAAGACCCGGCCAGATGATCCGACAAAGGTTTCAATGCCAAGGCCGGTACACCACTGCCGAATTTGATTGGGGCCGAATTTGCGCAAATGCGGTTCAAGGCGCGCGCGCGATGTGCCATAGCGGGTCAGGAAGGTTTCAAGATCTTCGCTATGCGTGATGTTAAGCCCCGATTTTCCGGCCATGAGGAATTTGCGCCCGGCACTGGCCATGCCTTCATAAATCGCGACGGCATAGCCATCCCCCGCCAGCCGTTCCGCGGCCATCAGGCCCGCCGGACCGGCACCGATGATCATGGCGGTCTTGCCGTTTGGTTTGGAGGGCGTGGGCGGGATGATGTTTGGCATTGGGCGCCTTGTGTGCTGGGAAAAACGATGTGCTGGTTCTATCGTGTTTCGCGGGGTGTGGCAATTTGTGTGGCGTGTGCGGTGGTGCGTGTAGTGCGAGGCCCCCGCCTTCGCTGGGGTGACGGTGTTTTAGGCAGCACGGCAAGAGATCGCGTCATCCCGGGTAGGCTGGGATTTATGGGGCCATGCGTTTCCTGTTTGAGATGGGTTCCCGCCTTCGCGGGAACGACGGTTGTAGATTGGCATAGTGGAGATCATGTCATCCCCGCGACGGCGGGGATCGTGCGACATGTTCCACCTTTGGGCGAAAGATCGTTTCGTCCTAAGTGCTTGATTGGGGCAAAAGCCGCCAATTTGGTGCTATTTCGCGCCAAACATTGGCAATTTGGTCGCAGATAGGCTAACAAAATTCGCAAGAAGGAAATTACTTAAAAAAGACGTGAGGAGGAAACATGCGTTCACATGATTTGATGCGGGGCCTTGGTAAGGTCACCCGTCGTTCGGTTTTGGCAGTGGCACTTGGTGCGACTGTTGGGGCAACTATTCTGGGGGCCGGGGCTGTTCAGGCGGCAGAGAAAATTAACATTGCCGCGCTGACATTCGTTTCAAGCTCGCCTTTGTTTATTGCCAAGGAAAAGGGCTATTTCAGCGACGAAGGGCTTGATGCGGAAATCACCTTTTTCCGTGCAGCACAGCCGGTTGCGGTTGCAATTGCCGCCGGGGATGCCGATTTTGGCGTAACGGCCTTTACCGGCGGGTTCTTTAACCTTGCGGGCAAGGGTGCGCTTAAGGTTATTGGCGCGCAGCTTCATGAAGATGCCGGGTATGACGGATCCGCCATCCTTGCATCGAACAAGGCGTTTGAGGCCGGTTTGACATCGGTTGATCAGCTTGGCGGGCATAGCTTTGCATTGTCCCAGGTCGGTTCAAGCTTCCACTACATGATCGGCAATGTTGCGGAAAAGGCCGGTGTTGATATCGAAACGATGGAGCTTAAGCCGCTTCAATCGGTTCCGAACATGATCGGTGCGCTTAAAAGCGGGCAGGTCGATAGCATGATCATTGTCCCGCATATTGCAAAGCCGCTGGCCAATGCCGGTGCAGCACACATCATTGGCTGGGTTAAGGATTATGTGCCCTATCAGGTCGGTGGTTTGTTCACATCGTCGCGCAATATCGAAGAACGCCGTGATGTGGTCGAAAAGTTTGTTCGCGCCTATCAGAAAGGCGTTGCGGATTACCGTGCGGGCCTTCTGGCGACCGATAAAGATGGCAAGCTGATTGAAAGCGACACGACGAACGAGATCCTCGAAATCGTGCATAAGTACGTTTATAGCGACGATCCGGCCGAGAAGGCCTATCCGAAAATCCGTAATGGCGCGATGTTCATTACCGAGGAAGGCAAGCTTGACGTTGATGACGTCAAAGCGCAGGTCAAATGGTATCAGGACCGCGGATATGTTAACGGCGATGCCAACCCGGATGAATTCATCGATACCAGCTTTATCGCCCCGCTGGGTCAGTAAAATGATTTGATTTTAAACCGGGCCGAAGCAACCGCCTTCGGCCCGGTTTGCATTTGTTTGTTCCTTTTAAAAAAGAGAGCGCCATGCGCCTTCATATTAAAAATGTCAGTCACAGCTATGATCAGGTCGAAGCATTACGCGACATTGATTTTGGTATTGAGCCGGGCGAGGTCGTGGCCCTGATCGGGCCGTCTGGTTGCGGTAAATCGACCTTGTTATCCATCATTGGCGGGTTGTTGGCACCAACGGGCGGCGAAGTCCTGATGTGTGATCAGGCAACGCCCGAAGGGTGCCTGAACCCGCTGACCTATGTGTTTCAGGATTTTGCATTGCTGCCCTGGCGAACGGTTGCGGGCAATATCAGTCTGGTGCTTGAAGACCATGCACTATCCAAATCCGAACGCGATGCGCGCATTGATGAAGTGCTGGCGCAAACCAATCTTTCGGATTTTCGCGATGCCTTTCCAAAGCAGCTTTCGGGCGGCATGAAGCAGCGCGTTGGCATTGCGCGCGCGTTGGCGGTGCGCCCGGCGGTGTTGTTGATGGATGAGCCGTTATCGGCCCTGGATGCGCAAACACGGATATTGCTGCTTGAAGAATTTTCCGATCTGTTTGCCCGTACCGGCATGACGGCGGTGTATGTCACCCATAATCTGAACGAAGCGGTGCGGCTGGCCCATAAGGTGGTGGCATTGCGCCGCCGTCCGGGCACGATCAAGGAAATCCATAGGATTGATGTGCCGATCAAGGACCGGGTAGAGGGCATGCCGGAATTGATTGCCCATGAACAAGCCCTTTGGCATTTGATCCGTGATGAAGCGATTGCAGCGGATAAGGAGCTTGAGCATGTCGCATGATCTTGAGCAGAGTGCCGCGGCAAATGCGGCAAGACCAGCAAGCGCGGCAAGCCCAAGCAATCAGGTGCGGTTCCGCGCCATTGGCTTTAACCCGAAATCCAATCCGGTTGCGGCGTGGGGCAGCTTTGTTCTGGTGATTGCCCTTTGGCAATTGGGATCAAGTACCGGCTTTATTTCCGAACTGGCGATGCCAAGCCCGGTTGCAGTGGCCAAGGCCCTTTGGCAATTGATTATATCGGGGGACCTTTGGCGGCATCTGGGCGCATCAATACAGCGGCTTGTCGGGGGCTGGATCATGGGGACGGTTGCCGGATTGATCGTTGGTTTTCTGGTTGGCATGTTTACATGGGCGCGGTCGCCCGGTGTGGCGTTGGTGTCGGCCTTATTTCCGATCCCGAAAATCGCGTTACTGCCATTGTTCATCATCTGGTTTGGTATTGGCGAGCCATCGAAATTTGCCACCATTGCCTTTGGCGTGTTTTTCCCGACCGTGATCAATACATTTGGCGGGGTGGACAATGTGCAACGCAACCTGATCCGCATGGGACAAAGCTTTGATCTGCCGATGTGGTCGGTGGTGCGTAAAATTATCCTGCCCGGTGCCTTGCCGACCATTTTGTCAGGGTTCCGTATTTCATCCTCGATCGCGATTATCTTGCTGATCGCAGCCGAGATGATCGGGGCGCAATATGGTATTGGCGCGCTTATTCTGGCGGCCGGGAACCTGTATCAGACCGATCAGTTGATTGCCGGTGTGGTGGTTTTGTCGCTTATGGGGCTGTGTGTTTCCTGGCTTCTGGGCCGGTTGGATCGCTGGCTTTTGGGCTGGCGGTAAACTGATCTGAATTCTGAAGGCCGGGGGATTGATCCCGGCCTTCTTTTTTAGCGGTGGTCGCGACGAAATTCTGCCGGAGGGATCCCGGTCTTTTTGGCGAAGAAGCGCGAAAAATATCCGGCATCGCGAAAGCCCAGTTCACCGGCGATTTGTTGGACGGCGATGTCGGTATAGATCAGGGTGCGTTTGGCTTCCAGCATCAGGCGGTTTTGCACGACTTCGCTTGCGGTCATGCCATAGATATCCTTGGCAATGCGGTTAAGCTGTGTCGTGGTGACGCCGATTTCGCGGGCATAGAATTCAAGCGATTTGTGCTGTTTGTAAAATGTCTCGACCAGCATCTGGAATTTGCGGAACTTGCCGGTTTTTTGTTCCTGTCGCGACAGGCGGGCCGGATCACCCTGCGGGGCTGTACGCCCGACATCAAGCAGCAACAGGCCAAGGATGTGGCGCAGCGCAAAGAGCCTGCCGGTATTGTGGCTGTAATATTCGCGGGCGAGTTGCGATATCAGGAAATCGACCGGGTTGATGGTGTCAGTCGGGGTGTTCCGGTTTGCGTTGATATTGGTATCAACACAGATCGCCTGATCCAGATGGGCCAGCAATTTCGGGGCAGGGGCGAGAATTTGCTCCAGATGATAATCGGTGAGCGAAATCACCCAGCCATCAATATCGTCACTGAATTTAAACCCGTGCACGGTTCCCGGTGGCACCGTGATCAGTTGCCCGGCCTGCATGGTCAGGTTTTGGTCATCAAAGCTGATTTCGGCCTGTCCGCTTGTGATATAGAGCAGTTGAAACAGGTTGGTATGACGGTGCGGTTTGATATGCAGATCATGCAGGCGGGATCGTTCGGGGATGCTTTCAAGATGAAAGAATTCCGGTTCCGTGATCGGTTGCGGGTCGCTTGCGCCGGTATCATCGACCGATGACAGATCAAATTCATCTGTCGCGGTTTTCGGCCGGGTGGCGTCACGTTCGCCGTAAAGTTTATAGATCGGAATGCTGTTGCGCATGGCGTCCTGATATAGGGGGCCGGATACTCGGAACTGGTTTGGTGCAGTTTAGCCTGTTTTACCCCGGACCAAAAGAAAAGCCCGCCATCGGAAATGGCGGGCTTTATCAATCGGTTTTGGTTTGGCTATCCGCCCAGTACCGATGGCACAAACAGGGTGAGGATCGGTATAAAGATCAGGATCAGAATGCGCACGATCTCGGCGGCAAAGAACGGCATGACACCCCGGAAGGTTTCGCTCATCGGGACACCCTTGGCGAGCGCATTGATGATAAACACGTTCAGGCCAACCGGCGGGGTTATCAGCCCCAGCTCCACGACAATCAGGGCCAGAATACCAAACCAGATTTTAAGGTCTTCTGCCCCCATGCCATAGGCCGCCGTTGCTGCCGTCGCCCAGTCACCGCCATTGATGTCGACCAAGGCCGGCCAGAAGAACGGAATAACCACGACAATCATAGACAGGCTTTCCATGAAGCAGCCCAGCAAGATCAGGGCAAGCAGCATCAGAACCATGATCAGCCAGGGATCAAGACCACTGGTTGCGGCGGCTTCTGCCATATAGGCAGGAAGGTTGGCACGGCTAAAGAACCCTTTGAGGATTTCGGCACCCAGCAGGATGAAGAAAATCATCGAAGATGTAACTGCGGTATCTTTAAGCGATTTACGCAGGCCTCCCCATGACAGACCGCCTTTGCCCTTCCAGCGCATATAGGCGCCGTAAACCAGAATGGCGAAGACGCCAACGCCCGCAGCCGGGGTCGGGGTAAACAGGCCAGCCCCAAGACCGAGAATGATCGATCCAAAGATCACCATGACAGGGATCAGACGCAGCAGGGCTTCTTTGCGTTCTGCTGCGGGCATGGGTTCAGGGATCGGTGCCAGGGACGGGTTCAGCCGCACCTGAATGGCAATCACGCCCATAAAGAAGATAACGGCAATGATGCCCGGAATGATCGCGGCCTGAAACATCTGAATGATTGATGCTTCGACCGTCACGGCGTAAATCACCAAGGCGACGGATGGCGGGATCAGAATGCCCAATGTCCCACCGGCAGCAAGTGTGCCGGTTGCCAGACGCGGCGAATATTTCAGACGATCAAGTTCGGGCAGGGCAACTTTACCCATGGTCGATGCGGTCGCAAGCGATGATCCGCACACCGCGCCAAAACCGGCACAGGCACCAATCGCTGCCATGGCGACACCACCGCGGAACCGGCCGAGAATGGCATTTACGCCCTGAAACAGATCGCGTGACAGATTTGCCTGACTGGCAAGATAGCCCATCAATACAAACAGCGGCACGACCGAGAGTTCGTAGTTCGAGACAATCCCGTAAAACAGGGATTTGAACTGCTGCAGATAGGGGTCAAAGCGCAGGAACGGGAAGAAAATGCTCAGCACATAGTTGCCGCCGATACCGACACCCACCATGGCAAGGCCAACCGGAACCCGCAGGGCCAAAATGACAAAGAGAAGGGCAAGGCCACCAAGGCCGATTAGTTCGCGTTCAGACATCTGCTTCTCTTTCGAAAATCTGCGTTCCGGCAATTGCAGCCCAGAGGAACATCGATGCGATCCCCGGGAGATAGAACGGCCAGATTTGCCAGCCCAGAATTGCGGAAAGGGTATTGTCGCTGCGCACCTCGATCAGGCCATGAACCATCATGTAACCAAGGAATAGCGCCAAAGCCGTCATCAGGATGCCCGAGATAACGTCGACAGAACGCGCAAACCAGGTTGGAAACATTTTAATAAACACGTCAACGGCAACATGCCCGTGTTTTGCTTGGCAATAGGGGAAGAACATCAGGGCGGCCGAGCTGATGATCATGCTGACGAAGTCTTCATAGCCGATAATGGCAGGGACATTTTCGCCAAACAGTCGGGCCAGTTTATCCAGACCAAAGGCGGTAACGTTAACCATCGTTACAACGGCGATCATGAGGGCAAGCAGGCCGCCGACAACGGCAAACCAGGATGCGGCCTTATTGAGCACGTTTTTCATATGTCTAACAATCTCGCGGGAAAAACAGGGTCACGCATCAACATGATACGTGACCCCACAAGATTTTCCAGTAACCTAGGGTCTGCCCCCAATTGAATGTTTGAAATGGTCGCGAGGAATTTGTGCGGATATCAGGAGCATTACCGCAGCAAGGCTCGCTGCCTTGCAAGGTAGATGCGACGCAATAGCCCGTGCAAATTCCTCCGATCCGAAGGACATCAGGACAATCTGCGAACTGCGGCGTCAATCCCATTGCGTGGGGCAACACCCCGCGCTGTGGCGATTTCCTTGCATTTCTTGATTGTTCTGATGCCATTTTAAACATTCAATTGAGGGCAGACCCTAACCGTTACTTGGTATGAGCCAGAACGGCAGCTTTGGCGTCTTCAACCAGTTTCGCGCCGTCAATGCCGCTTGACTTGGATTCTTCGATCCAGCGATCAACAACAGGTGCTGCTGCATCGTCAAAGGTTGCTTTTTCGGCAGCGGTCAGTTCAACGACCTGACCTTTGCCTTCGTTGACCATGCGTTTGCCGACTTCTTCAACATCGTTGAAGATCTGGCCAATTTCAGCTGCGAAATCCTGACCGGAGTTACGGTCGATGATTTCTTTGAGGTCATCTGGCAGGCTCTCGTAACGGTCTTTGTTCATTGCGAACAGGAAGGTCGAGGTGCCAAAGCGTGAATTTACGCCTTCGCCTTCAACAGAATAAGCAATCAGCTCAGCCAGTTTCAGCGGCGGGACAACTTCAAACGGAACCAGACCGCCGTCAACGACGCCAAGTGACATTGCCTGCGGCAAAGCCGGAACCGGCATGCCAACAGGTTCTGCGCCCCAGGATTCAATAACCCAGGCACCGGTACGGGTCGGGGTGCGCAGTTTCAGACCTTTAACGTCTGCAACGGTGCGGACTTCTTTTTCCGTCAGATGGATCGCCTGACCGGCATGGACATGAACCGCAAGCGGGTGGATGT
The DNA here is from genome assembly GCF_040218635.1 of Thalassospira sp. GTDB lineage: Bacteria > Pseudomonadota > Alphaproteobacteria > Rhodospirillales > Thalassospiraceae > Thalassospira. Next base: position 1,049,560 of record NZ_JAVJRB010000012.1, on the reverse strand, counting down.
CTTTAAGGTCTTCTGCGAATTCGTCCTTCATGTCCCAGATCGCAAGGTTGGTTGCGCGGGCATCACCAAGGTGAACACCCGGAAGTTCGAAGACTTCGATGCGCGGGAATACGCCCGGGGTATAACCCGGAAGGGTCCATACAATGTCAGCAACGCCATCGCGGACCTGACGATAAAGTTCCGGCGGGTTGCCGCCAAGGGACATGGACGGGAAGATTTCAAACTTGATACGGCCGTTTGATTCTTCTTCGATTTTCTTTGCCCATGGCTCGATCATTTTCGACTGAGCCGGTGCTTTCGGACCCAGGAAATGGTGAACGGTCAGGGTGACTTCCTGTGCGTGTGCGCCGAACGACACCATGGTCGCGACGGCAGCACCAGCAAGCAATTTGGTGATATGTTTCATTCTTCCTCCTTTGAACGTTTATCGTCTTTTTGGCAGCGACAAACGTTTCAGCCACGATGCGCATCTAGCGTACGAAGTTTTCCAAGACACTTGGTTATTATTTTTTATTATTCTTTTCGGAATGGTCTGCGTTAAGCGCAGTTCTGCCATACCGAATTGGAACCAATCTAATGGGCGCGTGATGGTTATGTATAATGATATGTAAGCGCATATCCATAACCAAATGATTATGTGTTGGGGCTTGAATGAGTCTTGTGATGTTGTGCGGCTTCTTCGCGCACGGCATTGATCAGCATTTCGACAGGTGGGGATATTGGCGAATCAATACGTGTGGTTAAGCCCACCGGCCCGAAGGTATCACTTGTATCTATGGGTAATTCGACAAGATGGCCATCGGCAATGTCGGATGCAACAGCCCCGTTCGAGATAATCCAGATCGCATCTGTTTCGCGGGTAAAGGCGCGGCCAAACGATGTCGAAACGGTTTCGATGCGATCCGGGAGTGCGCCAATTCCGTGCGCGATCAGCATCTTGTCGACCGTCGGGTGAATGATGGCATGTTTGGGCGGCACCAGAACGGTAAATTCACGGATGCGGGTAATGTCGGGATTTTTGTCCGCCATCAATGGATGGCCGGGGCGGGCGACCAAAGATATATGTTCGGAATACAGATGTATGAAGGACAGCCCGGACATCTGATCGGGTTCGGCCAAGCGCCCGACAACAAGATCAAGCTCGCCGACGCGCAATTGCCCCATCAACATGACATTCGGTCCGGCAACCACCTTTACCGTGGTATCGGGGCTAAGCGCCTTGAACCGTCGAATGGCGGCGGGCATCACACTGGCCGCGACTGTCGGCAGGACGCCAAGATTAATCGAAAGCCCGCCTTGCATGCGGACCTGACTGATGCTGTCGACCCCTTGGCGAAGGGCGGTGACGCTGGCCCCGGCATAGCGCAAAAATACTTTGCCGAAATCGGTCAAAGTGACGCCGCGCTTGGAGCGGTCAAACAGACGCGCATCAAGATGTTCTTCAAGTTCGCGAATGGTTTTGGAAACGGCCGGCTGGGTGATGGATAATGTATCAGCGGCCTTGACGACGCTTCGTTGACGGGCAACCTCAAGAAAGCAGGTCAGATGGCGGAATTTAATGCGTTGATCAAGCATGCGTGCCTATGTCGCGACGGTGTAGAATGAACTTATCGACTGATCATTCATAATTATATAGTTATGCAAAATACGCAAATCCTCATTTTACATAACCAAAATGGTCTGCGAATGTAGGCTGAAATAAGCAGGGTGGAAACGATATGAGTTTACAAGTTGCCCCGATCAACGGGACACATATCCATTATAGCCAAACCGGCCCGAAAGATGGCCCGGTGATGGTGTTTGCCAATTCACTCGGCACGGATTTGCGCATTTGGGATGATGTTGTCGGCGTTCTTTCGCAACGTTTTAACATCGTGACCTATGACAAGCGCGGTCATGGTTTGTCGGGCATTGGCGATGCGCCATATGACATTTCGCTGCATGCCAATGATCTGATCGGGTTGCTGGATCATCTTGGTCTGAATGAAGTGATCATTTGCGGCCTGTCGGTTGGTGGTCTGATTGCCCAGAAAGTGATCGAACAGCAGCCCCAACGTGTTCGCGGCCTTATCCTGTGCGATACCGCGCCCAAGCTTGGCGATTATGACGGCTGGAACGCCCGGATCGAGGCGATTAAAGCCGACGGGATTGAAGTCCTTGGCGATGCGATCATGGAACGCTGGTTATCACAGGGGTTCCGCAAGGACCGTGCGCTTGAAACCGCGATGTATCGCGACATGCTGGTTCGCACGACCGCAGAAGGCTATATCGGCACTTGCATCGCCCTTCGCGATGGTGATCTGCGCGATGCAGCACGTAAAATTGCCGTGCCGACACTTTGTATTTGTGGATCGGACGATCTGGCAACGCCGCCCGATGTCGTGCGCGAGATGGCATCCATGATCCCAAACGCCAAATTTGAATTGATAGACGGGGTCGGGCATTTGCCCTGTATTGAAACCCCGGAATTGCTTACCCGGTTGATCGACCGATTTACCAAGGAGAATAACCTTGTCTGAGAGCCGGTATGACGTTGGCATGAAAACCCGCCGTTCTGTTTTGGGCGATGCGCATGTGGATCGTGCATCAAAAAACATCACTGAAATTGACGAAGGTTTTCAGCGCTATATCACCGAAAATGTCTGGAACGGTGTCTGGACGAGTGAAAAGTTCACCAAGCGTGAACGCTCGATCGTGACCATTGCCCTGCTTGCCGGGCTTGGCCATGAAGAAGAACTCGCCATGCATATCCGGGCGACGCTCAATACCGGGGCAACACGCGATGATATCCGTGAAACCCTTATGCATGTTGCGGTCTATGCCGGCGTTCCTGCCGCCAATACGGCATTCCGCATTGCCAAACAAACCTATGCCGAGATCGACGCGGCATCCAAGGGAGAGTAAGCCACATGTCCACTTTTAAACCGCGTGACTGGGGATCCCACGCCCCGTTCATCGCCCCGGGATATAAATCCACCGTTTTGCGTGGTCCGACACGCCCGGCACTTGCCATCCAGTCAGGCCTGACCGAGGGCACAGGTCCGCGTTTTACCCCGGCGGCAGTGCGTAAACTTGACAATGATCTGACCAAAAACGGTGTCACCAATGGTGAGCCGATTGGCGAGCGCATTGTTGTCCATGGCCGGGTTCTTGATACCGATGGCCGTCCGCAGCCCAATATTGTTGTGGAAGTCTGGCAGGCGAACTCTGCTGGTCGCTATGTTCACAAAGTTGACCAGCATGACGCGCCGCTTGATCCGAACTTCCGGGGTTCGGGCCGTTGCATCACCGATGAAAACGGCAATTACATGTTCTACACCATCAAGCCGGGGGCCTATCCGTGGGGCAACCATTTCAATGCGTGGCGTCCGAACCACATTCACCTGTCGGTCTTTGGTCCGGGTTTTGCCACCCGTCTTGTGACCCAGATGTATTTCCCGGGTGATCCGTTGTTGGATCTTGATCCGATATTCCTTGAAACCAGGGATGCGGCAGCGCGCGAACGCCTGATTTCCAAGTTCTCGATCGAAAAGACCGAGGAAGGCTTTGCGCTGGGTTATCAGTTCGACATTGTCCTGCGCGGACGTAACGCCACCCCGATGGAGAATTAAGTCATGGCATATGGTGAAACACCCTCACAGACGGTTGGCCCGTATTTCGCCTATGGCTTGACCGCCGGACAGTATGGGTATGACTTTACCGATATCGTCACCCCGACCGTTGCCGGTCCGGACGCCAAGGGCGAACATATCCGCATCACCGGCACGGTGTTTGATGGTGAAAATAATCCCGTCAATGATGCGATGATCGAAATCTGGCAGGCAGATGCCGATGGCGTATACAGCGAAAAACCGATTGATGTTGCCGATACCGGTTTCCGTGGCCTTGGCCGTTGCGGTACGGGGACGGATGCCAATAACCGTTTCTGGTTTGATACGATCAAGCCGGGTGTGGTCGAAGATGCGAAAGCCCCGTTTGTCAACGTGATCGTGTTTATGCGCGGCATGTTGGTCCATGCCTTTACCCGTTTCTATTTCGATGATGAAGCCGAATTGAATGCACAGGATGCTGTGTTGCAATCGGTTCCGGCAGACCGTCGCAATAGCCTGGTTGCCAAGCGCATCGAGACCCCGACGGGGATTGAATACCAGATCGATATTCACATGCAGGGGGACGCGGAAACCGTGTTCTTCGACGTGTAAATCGATTTGGCCCGATGGCTGTGTTTGCTGCTTTGGGGAAAGCCGGCGATCACAGCCATCGACCTTATTTGTCGACCTTATTTCCTGCGCATAAGGGCATTGGCCCTGCGTTTGTTCCGTTTTGGTTTGATACCACAGGAGTTTGCCGTGGTTGCACGTTTCATGTCGCTTAAAGAAGCTGTCGCGTCCTGCGTCAAGGATGGCGATACCATCGCGATGGAAGGCTTCACCCATCTTATCCCGCATGCCGCTGGTCATGAGATCATCCGCCAAGGGATCAAGGATTTGACCCTGATCCGTATGACGCCTGATATGATTTACGATCAGTTGATCGGTGCTGGCTGTGCCAAGAAACTTGTTTTCTCGTGGGGCGGAAATCCCGGTGTCGGATCCCTTCACCGTTTGCGTGAAGCGGTTCAGGAACACTGGCCGCACAAACTAGAAATCGAAGAACACAGCCACGCTGCGATGGCCAATGCCTATGACGCGGGGGCTGCGGGACTGCCGTGCGCAGTGTTTAAAGGATACCGCGGTGCTGAATTGCCGCGTGTGAACAAGAACATCAAATTCATCGAATGCCCGTTCACCGGTGAAAGTCTGGCCGCTGTGCCGTCGATCCGACCGGATGTAACGGTTGTCCATGCCCAGAAAGCCAACAAAAAGGGCGATGTCCTGTTTGAAGGCATTGTCGGTGTTCAGAAAGAAGCCGTTCTGGCCGCCAAGAAATCCATCATTACAGTCGAAGAGATCGTGGATGATTTCGGCGATATTTCACCGAATGCCGTGATGTTGCCGAACTGGGCAGTGACGGCGATTGTTGAAATTCCGGGTGGGGCGCATCCGTCCTATGCCCAAGGATATTACAAACGCGACAATGCGTTTTACAAAGCCTGGGACCCGATCGCACGCGATCGCGAAGCGTTCCTGGCCTGGATCGAAGAGCATGTCATGAATGGCGGTCCCGAAGATTTCGCGGCCAAACGTGAAGCAAACAAGGGCTAAGCGGAGAAAAGATCATGGTTGAATATACCCCGACTGAAATGATGACGGTATCCGCCGCACGTGCGCTTAAAAACGACGATGTGTGCTTTGTTGGTATCGGTATGCCATCGGCCGCCTGTAATCTGGCGCGTCTGACCCATGCACCTGAACTGACCCTGATTTATGAAAGTGGCACGATTGGCACCAAGCCCGATGTCTTGCCGCTTTCGATTGGCGATGGCGAGCTTTGCGAAACCGCTGTGAACACCGTTGCTGTGCCGGAAATGTTCCGTTACTGGCTGCAGGGCGGCAAGATTTCCGTTGGTTTCCTTGGTGCGGCCCAGCTTGACAAGTTTGGCAATATCAACACCACCGTGATTGGTGATTACGACGATCCGAAAGTCCGTCTTCCGGGCGGCGGCGGTGCGCCGGAAATCGCAACCAGCTGTGGCGAGGTATTTCTGGTGATGAAGCAGACCAAACGCGGGTTTGTGGAGAAGATCGATTTTGTCACCTCGCTTGGTCATGGCAAGGGTGGGGATGATCGCGCATCTTACGGCGTTGATACCAAAGGCCCGTCGCGTTTGATTACCGATCTTTGCATCATGGAACCGCATCCGGTTGGCAAGAACTTCATCGTGACGTCGATCCATCCGGGCGTCACCCGCGAACAAATCATTGAAAACACCGGTTGGGTTGTTGAGTTTGCCGACGAAGTCGCCGAAACTGCGATCCCGACCGAAAAAGAATTGCAGGTTCTGCGTGAACTGCATGCCCGGACTGCCAAGGCGCATGGCGACCAGCAGTAAGAGCATTAAAAAGGATCTATAAAATGGCTGACGCATATATTTGCGATTATATCCGTACCCCGATTGGCCGTTTTGGCGGCAGCTTGTCGCAGGTACGTGCGGATGATCTGGGTGCGGTGCCGCTTAAGGCGCTGATGGACCGTAATCCGGGTCTTGATTTTGCGGCTGTTGATGACATCGTGTTTGGCTGTGCCAATCAGGCAGGTGAAGATAACCGTAACGTTGCCCGCATGTCGGCACTTCTGGCCGGTTTGCCCGAAACGGTTACCGGCACTACGGTCAACCGTCTGTGCGGTTCTGGCATGGATGCGATCATTATTGCCGCACGTGCGATCAAATCGGGCGAGCAGGAAATCATGATTGCCGGTGGTGTTGAAAGTATGTCACGTGCGCCGTTCGTGATGCCAAAGGCAACATCAGCCTTTTCGCGCAATGCGGAAATCTATGACACGACCATTGGCTGGCGGTTCGTTAATCCGGTGATGAAGAAACAGTATGGCGTGGATTCCATGCCGGAAACCGGTGAAAACGTTGCCGAAGATTTCAATATCTCGCGCGCTGATCAGGACGTGTTTGCTGCACGTTCGCAAGACAAAGCCGTTGCGGCACAGGAAAACGGCATTCTGGGGCAGGAAATTACCCCGGTCACCATTCCTCAGCGCAAGGGGGATGCGATTGTTGTCGACAAGGATGAACATCCGCGTGCCGGCACGACAGCCGAAACCCTTGCCAAATTGCCGACCCCGTTCCGCGAAGGTGGTTCGGTCACAGCAGGCAATGCATCAGGTGTGAATGACGGGGCGGCTGCCCTGATCATTGCATCGGAAGCGGCGGTCAAGAAATATGGCCTGACGCCGATTGCCAAGGTTGTTGGCGGGGCGACCGCAGGTGTTGCACCGCGTATCATGGGCTTTGGCCCTGCACCGGCAAGCAAGAAGCTTCTGGCACGTCTTGGTTGGTCAACCGATCAGCTTGACGTGATCGAGCTGAACGAAGCCTTTGCATCACAGGGTCTTGCGACCCTTCGTGATCTTGGCATTGCCGATGATGATGCCCGTGTGAACCCGAATGGCGGGGCGATTGCACTTGGCCATCCGTTGGGCATGTCAGGTGCACGCATTGCCGGTACGGCGGCCCTTCAGTTGAAGCGCACAGGTGGCAAATATGCACTGGCAACCATGTGCATCGGGGTTGGTCAGGGCATTGCGATTGCGCTTGAGGCAGTCTAGGCCCTGAGAACAATGCCATGACCGCAAAATGATCTTATAAAAGATGCCCCTGTGCCGTATCTGACGGGCAGGGGCTTTTTTTGTGTTGTTGACCAAGTTGGTTGGTGGCGCGACACTGTGGGCCAAAGTAAAGATACGGCCTTATCAAACTGATTTCACACCTGTTTACGATGGTGGATTAAGCCTGATGACGATTTCGCCTTTTGATTCTGCCTTGCTTGGTGATCTGTTTTCCGATCCGGAAATTGCCGCCCTGTTTGATGACAAGGCGCAGATTGCATCCATGTTGCTGTTTGAATCAGCCCTTGCCGCGGCCGAAGCCCGTGCGGGTGTTATTCCGACCGAAAGTGCAACGCGCATTGCAGATGTGTGTCGGGACTTTAACCCCGATCCGGCAAGCCTTGCGGCGGGTACGGCAAGTGCGGGGGTGCCTGTTCCGGCACTGGTCAAGGCCCTTAAGGCGGAAATTGGCGGGGATGATGCCCGCTATGTGCATTTCGGTGTGACCAGTCAGGACGTGGTTGATACCGGGCTTGTTTTGCGTCTGCGCGATGCCATTGGTATTATCCGCCGCCGTATTCGCAAACTGGCCAAGGCATTGTCTGGTCTTGCCGATACCCATCGCACAACCATCATGATTGGCCGGACGCGATCACAGCAGGCTGTGCCGACGACATTCGGGTTAAAGGCCGCAGGATGGTTGGCCCCGCTTGTGCGGATTGATCGCCGGATCGACAGCCTGTCACATGATTTGTTACGGATATCCTTTGGCGGTGCGGCCGGGACATTGGCATCCATCGGCGTCAAGGCGGGCGAGGTTGAAAGCAACCTTGCCGAAGAACTTGAACTTCCGGCATCTGATATGCCTTGGCATGCCCAGCGCGATGTGTTGGTGGATTTTGCTGCTCAGCTCACCGCCTTAACCGGTGCGCTTGGTAAAATGGGGCAGGACCTTGTTTTACTGGCGCAATCAGAAATCGCCGAAGTGCAGCCGGGCAAGGGTGGCGGGTCATCGACCATGCCGCATAAATCCAATCCGGTTCAGGCCGAAATGCTTGTGACCCTAGCACGGTTCAATGCCGGGCAGATTGGCGTGTTTAGCCAATCACAGATCCATGATCATGAACGCAGCGGGTCAAGCTGGCTTTTGGAATGGCTGACCTTGCCGCAAATCATCATGGCGGCGGGAACGGCATTGGCGCAGGCGGTTGATATGGTGCCGGCCCTTAAGGTCAATAAAAACCGAATGGCCGAAAACCTTGAACTGTCGCGTGGGGCGATGTTGGCAGAGGCGGCGACATTTGCACTGGCTGATCATATCGGGCGTGATGCGGCCGATAAGCTGGTCAAAGAAGCCGTGGCGCAATCGGCGGCAAACAGATCAAACCTGTTTGATGAATTGCCGAAACTGACCGATGCCCCGGTGGATTGGGCGCATGTGCGCAACCCGGCCAATTATGTCGGGCAGGCGGATGTGTTTGTCGATCGGGTTTTAAGCACAGCCAAGCGCGGATTGCGTGATTGATTAAAAGCAAAGGCTGCCTGATGGCAGCCTTTGTTCTTTGGATATTGTGCCTTGCTGCGAAGGTTAGCTCGGTTTCCGCAGGCGTTTTTCGACCGCATAGTTATGGATGGGAACGCCTGCGACTTCGAAATCGCGGCGTTCAACGACGGAAAATCCCTTTTTCAGCAGGAATGATTTCGCCTGTTCGCTGGCTTCGGAATAAAGTTTGCCGATGTTCTGGGCTTTTGCCTCGGCCTCAAGCGCGTCATAGAGTTCCGAGACTATCCCGCGTCCGGCAATGTCGGGCAGGGCATATAAAAAGCCGATATGCCCGTCTTTCTCGACATCGGTGAAGGCCACGACCTGATCGTCGTGATCAACAGCAACAAGGCAGCAGCGTCCATCCTTCATCAATTCGGCAAAGCGTTCCGGGGTTGGTTGAAGGCTTGCCCAAACAGCGACCTGTTCCGGGCCATACGCCAAACTGCCAAGTTCATTAACAGCACGTCGAAAAATCTCGACCATGACGGGGGCGTCGCTGTCACGGAACGGGCGAATATTGGTCATTCTTGTTCTTTCCATGCCGTATCAAAGAACTGACGTTCAAGTTCCGTCGCACGCCGAAAATAACGCAGGCAGCTTGCGCGTTCGTCATCGGACAGGTCCGGGCCGATATTATCAAGTTGGGTATTGAGATAGGCGATTACACTTTCAAAATACTCACCGACATGCAGATCAAGCCATTCGACATACCAAAATTCAGTCGGACGGTTCACAAGTGATCTGTTCACCCGATCCGCCCAACCAAGATATGTGCCTTCGGCGACGGCAAGGACGGCAAGCATATTGGCGTAGCTGTTGGTATCAACCGCATCTGCCATCAATTGCTTGAACGCGGCCGTGGCAGGCCAGTCAGGTTGATATTCGCGGTCATGGTCCGACACCCCAAGGGCTTCAAATGAACGTTCGAAATAGGTGTTTTCCTTGCCAGTCAGAAGGGCGAGGAACTGACAACCGGGAATGCGGTCTTTGAGCGTCGGGGCGCGCGATACAGCCGCAGCCAATAGCGCGACAAAGCGATCAATGAAGCGATGATCCTGAATAAGATAGTTTTCAAGATTGGCTTTGGGCAGGGATGCCTGACCCCACGCATCGGTAAATGGATGATGGGTTACCCCATGCCATTGATCAGCATTTGATGCCTTTAGCCAATCTGAAAATCTGCGGTTTTGGGTGGCGTGTTGCCATTGCGGATAATCTAGGTCGGTTCGTTTGATATCAATCGGCACGGCACTTTTCCTGAAATTCCTGAATTTTTCTTTTTGTTACATGCTCCTAGATCGAGTGCAAGATGCCTAAACGTATGATCTGAAAATTGATCGTCCAGCGTCGCGTGACTGATGTACATCAACGTAAAACATTAAATGATGATGTTATGGTGTTTTCATGAATTACAAGACTTCCAAAGGAGAAGATCATGAAAAATGTTGGATTGGTAGATCGTCTGATACGGGCTGTTGGTGGACTGGTCTTGCTTGCGGTGCCGTTTTTGGCAGAAGCACCCGAAGGTGAGATCATGGCATTTGGCGTTTATGGCTGGGTCATGATTGTTGCGGGTGTGGTGATGCTGGTGAGTGCCGCATTGCGGTTTTGCCCGCTTTATATGTTGTTTGGTTTGCGGACGTGTCCGATCTCCAAATAGGGGCTTGGTGTTTGTTAGATCACAACAAATTTCTATTCGAACTGTTGCAAGCAGCACGGTATAGTGGCATCCGTTAAACGGATGTCATGTGCTGCACGCGTGATGTAATGGGCCCCGCAACCGGTTTGGGTTGCGGGAACCTTGATGGTCACGAACAACGGAATAGAAAAATGAAACGCCTGAGTGATGAACTGACTGTATCTGCGCAATTGCCACTTGATGCGATCGAAGAGATTGCCAAGGCCGGATACAAAACCATTATCTGTAACCGTCCAGATGATGAAGATCCCGGTCAGCCATCCTTTGCCGAGATTTCGACCAAGGCCGAAGAAGTCGGCATGACAGCCGTGTTCCAGCCCGTTGCAAGTGGCAATGTTTCCGATGCGGATGCAGATGCCTTTGCCGCCAATCTTGCCGGTGCGTCAAAGCCGGTCTTTGCTTATTGCCGAAGCGGGACCCGTTGCACGATCCTTTGGTCGCTTGCCAATGCGGGGAAATTACCGGTGCAAGACATCATCAAATCTGCGGCAGATGCCGGTTATGATATGTCGCCACTTTTGCCACGTATTGCAGCGCGCGCTTGATCTTCTTATTCCCGGTTATGCGATGTGCTGATCGGCTGCATCGCATAATTGCGCAGCACGCCTGCCATAATTGCACTATCTCTTTTCGGCTTTTCATGGCGGAATATCTAGGGTCCAGACTCATTCACATAACCGCCCCGGCAACTGATATAAGAGAAAACACTAGGAAAAGACCGCAGAGCGGGGTGATCCCCGGTCAAGGGATTTGACGCAGAGTTTTCTCTTATATCAGTTGTCCTTCGGATCTCCCGGATTTGCACGGGCTACTTTGTCGCAAAACCTTGAAAGATGTATATCTTCCTGCGGTTTTGCTTCGCGTATCCGCACAAATCCGGGTGACCGGGGTGATTATGTGAATGAGTCTGGGCCCTAGGCATGATCGTCTGATACAGGTGTGATAGTGAAGACGCGTGAAAACGCCAATATTGAATTTCGATTGGCACAAGGCGACGATATTGATGCGCTTTGTGAGATCGAAAACCAGTCCTTTGACATTGATCGACTGAACCGTCGCGCGTTCAAACGTTTTGTCAGCAGCGAGACCGCACGCCTGATTGTTGCCTGTGAAGGCGACAATATTCTTGGCTATGCATTGGTGATTTTCCGGCGAAATGTTGCCTTGGCACGGCTTTATTCATTGGCCGTGATCCCGGCGCGATGGGGGCAGGGTATTGGACGCGCTCTTCTTGCGCAGGCAGAAGAATGCAGCCTTGATTTTGGCGCGCCGATCTTACGGCTTGAAGTCAGTCAGAAAAACGCAGCCGCGATTAGCCTGTTTCGCAAGGCCGATTACAAGGATTTCGCGCTTTATCCCGACTATTACCCGGATCATTCCGACGCCCTTCGGATGGAGCGTGTCTTGGTTCCTCATGCCATGAGCCGACCTTCGCCCATTCATTTTTATCATCAAACGCTTCCTTTTACCTGTGGGCCAGCAGCTTTGATGATGGCGATGAATGCGCTTGATCCCGGTCTTGAGATGGACCGTAATCTGGAAGTTTCGTTGTGGCGTGAGGCGACCACCGTTTTTATGACATCAGGTCATGGTGGCTGTGGCCCGTTGGGCTTGGCATTGGCAGCATATAAACGCGGCTTTGACGTTGAAGTCTTCAGCAGCCGCGACGGGCCGTTATTTGTTGATACGGTGCGCAAACCAAAGAACCGCGAAGTGGTCGAACTGGTGCATTACGATTTCGCACGGCAGGCACAAGACGCTGGTATTCCGATCACCACGGGGGCGTTCGGTATTGCCGAGATTGAAGAACGGGCCAGGGCCGGTAAAATATCGCTGGTCCTGATCAGTCAGTACCGGATTTACGGCGATAAAATCCCCCATTGGGTGGTGGTGTCGGGATTTGATGACCGGTTTGTCTATGTCAGCGATCCCGATATTGGCGAAGACCACGAACCGTTTAATGGCAGCGATTGTGTATCGGTTCCGATCCTGCGCCATGAGTTCGATCTGATGGCGCGATATGGGCGTGACAAGCTGCAAGCTGCCGTGTTTATTGACAAAAAGGCCGGGTAAACCCCGACCTTTTGTTTGGTGTTCTCTGACGACGTCGCGTTGTTAAGGGCGTGCGATCTTGCCCAGAAGGTGGGCGATGATCCGTCGATAAAGCTCCATCCCCAGCACAACGTCTTCAACCCCGGCATCGATATTGGGGTTGTCGTTGACTTCAATCACCATCGGGCCGTGCGGTGTTTCTTTGACATCGACACCATAAAGCCCGTCGCCCATCAAGCGGGCGGATGCAAGGGCGGTGGCAACGATATCCTGCGGGGCATCTTCGACGGCAACGGTTTCAAAACCGCCTTCTTCAAAGCTTTTGCCATCGTCTTCATGTTTGACGATCTGCCAGTGACCAGGCGCCATGAAATAGCGGCTGGCAAAAATCGCCTCGCCGCCAAGGACACCGATCCGCCAGTCAAATGTCGTTTCGACATATTCCTGAATGACCAGAAGTTCGGAGTTTTTGAACATTTCACCGGCAACTTCGGCGAGATGGTCAGGCGATTTTACTTTACGCACACCGCGCGAAAAGCATCCGTCCGGAACCTTCAGAACCGACGGGAAACTGAACTGTTTGGCGATTTCAGAAATGCGGCGTTTATCGAAGATCGCACTTCTGGGTGCCGGAATACGATGGGTGCGCAGCAATTCCGCCAGATAGACCTTGTTGGTACAGCGCAACATTGAATCCGGATCGTCAATGACGGGAATGCCTTCCTTTACCGCGCGCTTGGCAAAGCGATAGGTATGGTGATCAAGGGCGGTGGTTTCGCGGATCAGAAGCGCATCAAATTCCGAAAGATGGTGGAAATCCTTGGCCGTGATCAGTTCGGCCTTGGCACCAAGATCGGCGGCGGCCTGCACAAAATTGGCCAATGCTTCGGCATCTGATGGCGGCAATGGATCGTTCGGGTCATGCAGGATCGCGACCAGTGCGGTCGGCGGGGTGACGTTGCCCTGTTTGCGCACACGACCGCGCAAATAGGCCCGCAAGGCAGCTTCGAAATCGACCAGATTACTGTCATCAAGCTGACCAAGCGACGGGGCTTCGATTTCGCGCAAAATCTTGCGGTCCTGCCGGTTAAGATGCAGGCGCAAAATCGGGCAGCGGAACTGATCGAATGCGCGTTCGGCAATCTTGCGGAACCGTTTATCCGTGGTGCGGCCGAAATAGACATCGATATGATCCGGTGCCTGATCTGCGGTGTGGCCGGATTTCTCCAGTGCTTCCAGAATCTGGGGGCTGAGTTCGGATCGTGATGATTTTTGCAGACGTTTCCAGTTCAGATCCAAAAGTACGTCTGCTTCGGGGATGACACGTTCGGCACGTGCCGCAGCCAGAAGGCTGCAATAATACCCGCGCGAGAGATATTCATAGGACTGGCACAGATTGATCACGCGACGGTTTCGTACACCATGATCAAGGGCAAGATAATCGCGCACCCGCATGACACGGGCACCAGAAACAGAAAACCGCTGATCAGACAGGCGATCAACCAGGATCAGTGGTGCGCCGGTGGCAACCGCAGGGGATATGTCGGTCTGGCTGTCATAAAGCGCATGTTCAAGACGAATGCCGTCTTCGCCATCTTCGTAATAGCCCGGAAGATCGGCAATTTTCTGATAGCTGTGGCGTTCATAAAGATTGCGCGCGGTGTCGTTCTTGGTACGGACTTCAAGGCGCATGCGATGGCATCCGGCTTCCATCGCCAGATTTTCAAGCCCTGCCAACAGCTGCGTTCCAAGACCCTTGCCCCGCCAATCCTGGGTAATCGCCAGCGAATAAATCCGGGCGGTGACCGTATTTGCGCGGAGCAACAATAACCCATAGCCAACGATGGATGGTTTATCAGTATCCCCGGCATCGGCGACCAACAGACGTGCAGATGCCTGACGCAAGAACCGCGAGAAGGATGCACGTGATATCACGTCACTTTGGAAATTGGCCGTTTCAAGGGCGCAAAGCCCGTTAAGGTCGGCACGAACAGCATTGCGAATAACGACGGTGTTGGTCAGGGTCGAAGTCACGAGATGGACCTCCTGCAATGGGATGTGGCAAACATGGTGCGCTCAACTTCCGGTACGCTCAATATGAAAAAGCCGCAAGCGCGTTTATTGTTCATAGCTATGCCATTTTTTCATGGGACATGACATCGCTGGTGTTCGACCTGTGGGTAGAATAAAAATAAGGTGTTTTCAGATAACTGCTTTGAAAATTGTTATAATCTCGTTCTTATCTGTCCCATATAGGACAACGGGTTTTAAAAGACCTTCATTCAGGATAGAAAACGGCATTCATTGATCAGGTCAAGAATCACAGGGATACGACGTTTTTGAAAGATAACATCCTTCGCAACTTCCAGTCATATGGACGACGCGCTGCTTTTGTCCCGCTTTTGATGGCGGGAACGATGCTGGCTGCGTGTTCATCGGACGAAGGATTGAATATTCTTGGCTTCGGTTCGGGGACGGATGATGTTGTCGCGCAAGATGGTCTGCAATCGACAATCCCGTACACGGTGGAAATCACCGGCATCGATCCGCTTGAAGAAGACTTGATTGCAGCGTTGGATGCGGTAAGCACCGCACGTCGTTTACAATCGCGGCCAACCGCATCGCGTGCCGGGCTGCAACGCCGCGCCGAAGACGATATCGAACGGTTTCAGGCGGTCTTGCGATCCAGCGGGTTCTATGACGGTCAAATCACGTTTGACATTCAAGAGAAGCAAGTAGAACAGCCCGGCGAAGCCATCGATCAAAGCAATGCGGATGCGGAGCAGGATGATGCCGTCATGGCGTCAGATGCGTCAGATGCGACAGATTCCAAAGATCCGAAAGACCCCAATGATCCCGGTGCAGAGGTCAAAGGCCCGACCCCGGTTGTTTTGACCTATATGATCGATGTCGGCACACCTTATCTGATCTCGTCGGTTGATCTTGTGGTGACCTATCCTGATAAGGTGATTGAACGGTCGGCAACGGATGCGGAACTTGAAAAGACCCGTCTTCAGATCGGACAGCGCGCAACAGCACAACCGATCATTCTGGCCGAACAGTACGGCGTTGATATCATCCGTGAACAGGGATATCCGTTGGTCAAGGCGACCAAGCGGACGATCATGGCCGATACCGCCCAAAAAACCATATCGATCAAATACGGCTTTGAAACCGGTCCGCAGGCAAATTTCGGTGCCGTGACCGTCAATGGGGCAGATGAAGTCGATGCCGATTTTATCGCCGGATACCGTAGTTGGGAAGCCGGTGAACGCTATAGCCCCGAACAGGTCCGGACCACGCGCCGCGATCTGGCGCAAACCAATCTGTTTGATAGCGTGATTGTCAAAGTTGTCGGGCCCGTGGGCGAAAGCGGTGAAATCCCCGTTGAGTTCAATGTGGTTGAACGCAAAATGCGGTCCATCGGTGGCGGGGTCGATTTTTCGACCGCAGACGGGCCGGGGGCGAATGCATTTTGGGAACATCGCAATCTGTTTGGTGCGGGTGAAAAACTGCGGCTTGGGGCCGAGGCATCGGGGTTTGAGCAGGGGCTGACGGCCGAGTTTCGTAAACCGCAATTCTTAAGCCGCCGTCAGGCGCTTGTTGCCGATGCGAATGCGAAAAACAATGATACCGACGCCTATCAGGGTGAAACCGTTGACAGCTTTGTCGGGGTTGAGCGGCCCTTGGGCGAAAACTGGTCGACGACACTTGGCGTGACGGCGGAATATTCCGACCTGACAGGATCAGATTCACCGAACGAGCAATTCTATCTGGCGGGTTTGCGTGGCATTTTACGCCATGATAACACTGACAACCCGCTTGATCCGACCGAAGGCACGCGCTTTGAAATCAATGTCTCGCCCTATATGGGGCTGACCGATAAGGACACCAATTTCACATCGGTTTCGATTGCGGGATCGCAATATTTATCGATTGATGATGATGGTGATTATGTGGTTGCCGCCCGTGCCCGGACGGGCACAATCATTGGGGAAGAACGCGGCGATTTACCATCAAACAAACGGTTCTATTCCGGTGGCGGCGGATCGATCCGTGGCTATGAATACCAGAAAGTTGGCCCGCTGGCCGATGACGGTGATCCAATCGGTGGGCGGTCTGTACTTGAAGTCGGGTTCGAATTCCGGGCCCGGGTGACGGAAAGCTTCGGGATTGTCCCGTTTGTTGAAGGCGGAAATGTCTATGCCCGAAGCGAGCCGGAAGACATCGATCTTCTGTGGGCGGCGGGCCTTGGTTTTAGATATTACACCGCTGTCGGGCCGCTGCGCTTTGATGTTGCTGTGCCGCTTGATAAACGTGAAAATGTTGATGACGATTACCAATTCTATATCAGTCTGGGGCAGTCATTTTGACGAAGACTGAACATCCTTCTGCGAAGAATGCCAAGCCAACAAAACGCCGCCGTTTGATCAAAAAATGGGGGCGATATGGTGCCTATGGGATCGCGGGCATTGTGCTTGGGACTGCGGGCTTGGTCGGACTGGCGGGCACAGGGCCCATCCTTCGTTTGGCAACACCTTTCATCAATGAAACGGTATCGCTTGCAACAGACAGCAAGTTTGAAATTGGCGATGTTGAAGGCAGCCTTTGGACCGGGCTGACATTGGATCACTTGGTGATGGACCGTGCCAGTGACGGGTTCCATTTTGACCTTACCGAAGCGGTGTTTGATTGGTCGCCCTTGGCCTTGTTCTCCGGGCGTTTGCAGATCAACCAGATCGGCCTTGCCAGTGCGAATATCATTCTGCCTGATGGAACTGTTTCGCAAGAACCCGAAGAAGAAGAAACTGACGAAGGCGGTGGGTTTTCCTTGCCCTTGGCGGTTTCGATTGATGCGTTGGAACTTGGTGACATCGCGGTGGTTGATCCCGCATCGGGCCACAGTTTCCTTTATACGCTGAGCGGTAAGGCGGCAGTCGGCAAGAACCTGTCAGCAACGGCGGTTCTTGATTTACAGCCCCGTGATAGCGGGACGGACCGGCTGGCGGTTGATCTTGATTTTGATGGTCCGGCACAGCGTCTTTCAGCGAAAATTGACGGTGAGTTGGGACGTGACGGGATAGTCATGACCCTGGCCGGGCTTGGTCCGAATGTTGCCACCGATATCAAAATAAGCTTGGCGGGTGATGGCCCGGCAAATGACTGGCACGGTAAGCTTGATCTTGCTGCGGACGGATATGCGGCCCTTGTCAGTGATATCGGGGTTCAATTGTCATCGGAGACAGTCGGGTTTTCGCTTGATGGCGGGCTTGAGACGTTTGAGCGGATCACAGATACGCTGCCCGAAGCATTGCGTCAGAAAATCGATCTTGGCGTTACCGGGGCGTTTAACAACGCAGAGCAAAGCCTGACCTTTGATCGGTTATCCGTTGCGATGGCCGGGGCTGCGGACTTAACCGGGACGGCTTCACTTGATTTTGAAAAAAGCCAGTTGGCGGCGGATGTCGATGCAAATATTGATCCGGCCCTTTCGGCATTGATTGAAGATGCCGTGACGTGGGGGCAGCTCGGCGTTTCGATTGACGCCAAGGGCGATCTTGCCATGCCCGGTCTTGATGTTGCGATCAATGCGAAGGATGTCAAAACGCCTGTTTCATCCATTTCAAGCGTTCTGGTCAGCGCAAACATGCCCGCACCTAGCAGCGATGATAGCGACATTCAAGCATCCCTTGATGTGTCGACCACGGGCAGTGTTTGGGATGATGGTGATCTTGCAGCGTTTTTGGGTGAAGCGCAGGAACTTTCGCTTAAGACAGTCATCGCGTCAGATTTTTCGCAAATTTCCGTTTCTGATCTGGTGTTGAACGCACCTGAAATGACGCTTCGTGGGAATGCGGAGCTTGATGAGGCGTTTGCTGTTTCCGATGCCAAGCTTGTTGGCGATGTTGCCGATCTTGCGATCTTTGCGCCCATTTCCGGTCTTGATCTGCGCGGGCAGGGGCAGGTGGTGCTTGGTAATCTGTCTTGGTCCGAAGATACCGGTGCCAAAACGGATATTACGATTTCAGCAACCGAAGCCGGATTTGGCATTGCCGATCTGGATCGCATTGTTGGGCCAGCTCCGACGATTACGGGTACGGTCGCATTGCTGCCCAATCTTGATCTGGCGATTGATCTTGCCGCGGTTGATGCCGCAATGGTCAAAGGACCGGTCAAGGTTGATATCACCGATGAATTTGAACGCCTGATGGTAAAGGGTGATTTTGATATCGCCTCAGGGGTTGTTCCGCCCGATATTGGTGTTTCGATTGCGCCAAGTACGCTTTCGGTGTTGCTTGACGGGAACATTGCCGAACCACCCGGGCAGATTGATTTGCGTGTGCCAAGTCTTGAGGCCGGAGGGCAAAGTTTTGACGATGTGCGTCTTGCGACAAAGATGGAATGGTCGAAACAATCGGTTCTATCCTTGGTCAATAAGGTGCAGTTTGGCTTATCCGGACGGCCTTATGATCTGGCGGCGAATGTTGTCCTGCCATCGGACGGGTTGAAGGTTGAAGGCATTACTCTTCGCGGCGATCATTTGAATTTGGCGGGTGAAATTGCCCTTCCGAATTATGAGCCGCCGCTTCGGGGCAAGATCGCACTGACCAATCTTGATGCGGAAATGCTGGCTGATTTCGGGGTGCCGTTGGCGAATGGCACGGTGACGGCGGATGTCGGTTTTACCCCCGATGGTGCGCGTCAGACCGTGACGTTAAGCGCCCTTGCCAAAGGGTTGCGCATGGCCGGTGAAACCGATGCCAATCCGGTCATGAT
Organism: Thalassospira sp.; assembly: GCF_040218635.1. GTDB lineage: Bacteria > Pseudomonadota > Alphaproteobacteria > Rhodospirillales > Thalassospiraceae > Thalassospira. The sequence goes on along the minus strand of NZ_JAVJRB010000012.1, from coordinate 1,030,265 downwards.
CGAAGACGTGCAGATCGCTGCCAGCGTCGGGAATGCCTTTGACACACCGGAAATTTCAGCCACGCTTGACGGGCAGGATATTGTTGCGGATGCCTTGGCAATCAAGGGCATAACGCTTGATGTTCAAGGTGGACTTGATGCGCTTGGCATTTCATTGACAGGTGATGGCGTTTATCAGGGCAATGTCCCGTTAAAGACCGATCTTGCGGCCGAGATTGCCCTTGGTTCTGATATCAGTGTTATGGCCAACAAGTTTGATATCGCCATCGGCGATCAATCCATCGCACTTCGAAAACCGTTGCAGGTGGTTTTGGCAGAAGATGGGCGTCAGCGAGTTCTCGCCGATCTTAAAATTGGCAGCGGTCAACTTGTGGCGACCCTTGATCAGGAAGCGGGCCAAAAATCGATTGCCGGGGATGTGGCCCTTAGTGATGTTGATCTTGGCCCGTGGGGGCGGATTGCCGGTTTTGACGGGCTGAGCGGTATTGCGAACCTGAGTGCAAGTTTGCGTGAAACCAAGGGTTCATTACCCACAGCCAATGTCAAAGGCCAGATCACCGGGATTTCGGCCAAGGCCGTCAAAGGGATCAAGCCGTTTGAAATGGTCCTTGATCTGGACCTTGGCGACGGTTCCATGGTCGGCAGCGCATCGCTTGGCAATTCGGATGCCAAAATTCTTTCGGCAGACGGAACTGTGCCATTGCCGATTTCGGTATTGCAGCAGGAATTTAGCCCGGATTTGACCGCGCCTGTTTCCGGCAAGGTAAGAATTGACGGTGAAATTGCCGAATTCTGGCCCTATGTTCCGGCGCCCGATCACGTTGTTTCGGGCAACATCAATCTTGCATTGGATGTTGGTGGAACGTTGGATGATATCGAATGGAAAGGCGATGTTGCACTTGCCGACGGTCATTACGAAAATCTGGTGTATGGCACCATCCTTGATCAGATGACCTTGAAGGGGGATTTTGATCAAAACGGTCTTTCCATTCCGGGGATTACAGCAACGGATGGCGGCAATGGCCGGGTAACGGCATCGGTCGATCTTGAGATCAAAGACGGCGGCGAACTTGCCTATGACGTGGCGGCCAAGCTGAACAATGTTGCCGTTTCGCGCAAGGATGAGCTTTTGTTCTGGGCGGATGTCGATACGACTGTGACCGGCAACCAGAATGCGGCGGACATTAAAAGTACGGTGACTGTGCAGCGGGGCGAGGTCGATCTGACATTGGCATTGCCGGAATCCGTCCCAACCATTGAAGTCGCCAATCTGCCAACTGCGGATGAAAAGAAAAAAGCCGAAGAGGCCGAAGAAGAAGGCAGTCAGTTTACCGGTAACCTTGATGTGACGGTCAATGTGCCCGGACGGTTGTTCGTGCGCGGCAAGGGGCTGGATTCCGAATGGGGTGGCGAGTTGGAAATTACGGGCACTACCGATGAGCCAATCATTGTCGGGCAGCTTTCAGCGCTTCGTGGTCAATTGGATATCATCGGGAAAACCTTTGTGATCAAGGATTCCAAAATCACCTTTGCCGGTGGATCGCCGCCAGATCCGATGTTGGACATTAAAGGCGTTTACACCACGGATGATCTGGAAGTTTCGGCCGGTTTTCAGGGACCGGCAAGCGATCCTGAACTGGTGCTGACATCCAACCCGTCCTTGCCGGAAGACGAAATTTTGTCGCAGGTTTTGTTCGGGAAATCACAAGGCAGCCTGAGTGCGGTTGAGGCCGTGCAGCTTGCCAGTGCGCTTAACGAGCTTTCGGGTGGGGGTACCGGCCTTGATGTGGTTGGCAGTGTGCGCCGCTTTATCGGGGCAGATGTGCTGCAGGTTGGTGGGGGTGAAGACGGGCCGGAGGTCAAGGTTGGAAAGTATCTTGCCGATGGGGTTTATGTTGGCACCAAGGCCGGGGCAACGCCGGGATCAAGCGGGGTTGAAGTCGAAATTGAAGTCACCCCGAGCATCAGTGTGACCAGCGAGACCACCGAAATCGACAGCAAGGCCGGCGTTCAATACCGACTGGATTATTAATCCAGAACAAGATCGCTGATATCGACCAATGCCCCGTGGCGGCAAATAACCCGACCGGCGACTTTCTGGGCGATGGTGATGGCATTTTCAGTGCTTTTGCCCTGCGACTTTGCCGCCAAAAATGCGCCGTTAAAAGAATCACCTGCCGAAGTTGTATCGACAATGTCACTGATGATTGGTGGGGTTATGGTGCCGGAATTGTTGGCATGATCGCACCAATAGGTCGGATCGCCACCGGATTTTACAATGACCTGTTTGGCCCCGGAATCCAGCCAGCGGCGACCGGTATGTTCTGCGGAGATGTCACCAAAAAGGGCGGCATCATCGTCATGGGTCGGAAGGATCGTATCGCAAAGCGGGGCAACCGCCTGATAGGCTGCAATCGCGGTTTGATCATCTTGCCAAAGACGCGGGCGGTGATTGGTGTCGAAATAAACTTTCCCGCCTTGTTTGGCGTACTCACCAACCAGATCAATCATTTTCAAACGGTCATGAGCGCTCAGGATCGCAAGGCTGATCCCGGACAGATACATTCCGTCAAACCGGTCAAAAGCAGATTTGATTTTGGCATCGTGCCCGTTGGCCAGAACCTGTTTGGCAGCGGCCTGATCGCGCCAATAGGAAAAGCTTCGTTCGCCTGCATGGTCGGTTTGGATGGTGTACAGACCGGGCAGGGCACCATCGATCTGTTGCACAAGATCGGTCGCAATCCCGTCTGATTGCCATGCGGCCATCATCGCGGTGCTATAGGCATCGACCCCAAGGGCGGTGATATAGGCCGCATTGTCTTTGGCATTTTGATCAAGCAAGCGGCTGGTGCGGGCCATATAGGTCGCCGCATTTAGCGTATCACCGGCAAATCCAAGTTTTGCCGCGCCAAAAACCGATCCCGGCAGCGCGCCGGAAAGTTCAAGCATGCATTCACCGATAAACGCGATTTGCGGCATTTGGAAACCTTTGATCTTGGATGCGGACGGGCAGGGTAAATGGATGGCAGAAACGCGTTAATCGCCAATCGGTTGGCGTCCCGTTGGCGGGTTGAACATCAGAAGCGATGATCTGATGCGGCGCAGCTTTTCCTTGGCCTGATCTGGCATGCGCCGGGCAACGGCGGTTGCGATGACGTCAATCGTTGCCAGAAACGCGTGACGGGTTGCGGTTGGCTTATAGATATCGGGGTTTTCGGGCATCTCGATCCCGATCACCAGATCACTTTCGGCGGCAAGCGGGCTGTCGGGATTGGTCAGGGAAATGACCTTTGCGCCATATTGCCGGGCAATGGCGGCCGAATGGATCAATTCGGTCGGGCGGCCACTGGTCGAGATGGCAAAAACAACATCATCCGGGCCAAGGGTGGAGGCCAGCATGCGCTGCAAATAACCATCACTTTGTGATTGGGCCGGAATGCCAAGGCGGAAAAACCGGTTGGCGGCATCAAAGGCGACGGTGGTCGATCCACCCCCGACGCCAAAAAATGCAATCTGGCGGGCTTTAACCAGAATGTCGGCGGCCTGATCGACCTGATCTGGTGAAATCTGATCACGCAGCAAGCGCAGGTTATCAATGATCACACTCAGCACGTGATTTGAAAGAACGTCTGCGGCAGTGGTGTCATCCGAAATATCTTCGGATGTCAGATACTGCATGCTGACCGCAAGGTTTTGCGCCAGACGCATTTTAAAATCACGAAATCCGTCACAGCCCAATGTGCGGCAGAACCGGATGACGGTCGGTTCGCTCACCCCGACATTATGGGCAAGATCGGACAGGGCGATGGTGGTGACTTCTTCAAGATGCTCGCTGATATAGTCAGCAACCTGCTGTTCGCGGTTCGGGAATTTTCCCGACTGGCTGCGCAGTAAGCTGATGATATCGGCGGTTGGTTGCATCGATCTGATCCGGTTCTGTTTCATAGACGGGCAGGGGTGCCATGACTGTACATCGCAATGGCACCCCCTTGGGAAATATCACTATTCCGGCTTGTAGGCGATAGCTTCAATTTCAATCTTGGCGTCTACCATCATTTGGGACTGCACGGTCGAGCGTGCAGGACGTTCACCGGGGAAGAATTCGGCATAGACGCGGTTAAAGGTCCAGAAGTCACGCGTATCGGCCAGCCAGACATTCATTTTAAACACGTCATCAAGCGTGCAGCCGGCAAGGGCGAGGGCAGATTTGACGTTTTCCATGGTCAAACGGGTCTGATCTTCGATGCCGCCATAGGCAATTTCACCATTTTCTTTCATGGCGACCTGACCGGAAATATAGACGTAGTCGCCAGCGCGAACAGCGGGTGAGAACGGAAGTTTCTGTCCACCGGCACCGCTGCGTTCATTGCCGTAATGTTTGATCGCCATGGAAAATCTCCTGCTTTGGCTGAGGAGGGTGCATCAAAAACAGCACCCGTTTTAAAATGTAGTTTAACTACCTAAATCAGCTTTCTACATCCGTCAATAGCGGATAATTCAGCAAGTAAGCGTGAAAAATATGTAGACAAGCTACAAAATTATCCTAAGAATGTAGAAAAATTACATAAAAGATTCATCAGCGGAGAGTTTGGCGAAGATGGCATTACGCCGTGTTGAAACCACAGCAGCAACCTTAAGTCGGTCCCTTAACTGGGTGGTCGAGCGCATCATTGCGGTCTTGATGCTTGTCCTTGTTCTGGACGTTTGGCTTGGGGTTATTGATCGATACATTTTTCACTGGCAATTGCCCTGGCCAGAGGAGCTTGCCCGTTATCTGATGATTTGGGCAGCACTTCTGGCGATCTCGGCGGGGATTGCGCGGCGTGAACATATCGGTATTGGCATGTTTGTCTTAACACTGCCGATGCCGATACAGCGTTCGATCCTGTTCATGGTCGATCTGATTGCGCTTGCGGCCTTCCTGTATCTGGCGATCTACGGGTTTGGTTTTGCCGAAAGCGGCATGCGCCGTCAGGCCATGATCTTTGGCATGTCACTTGCCATTCCCTATGCCGCCGTGCCGGTCGCAAGTCTGATCGCAGCCATTCAGCTCCTTCTTGTTGCCTTGCGTGATCAGGGCCGCTTCATCCCGGTTGATCTTACGGAGGGCGCGGAATGATCGTCGCCATTATCTTTGTTGTTTTGATGGTTCTGGGCATGCCGATCGGTTTTGCCCTTGGTGTGGCGGGTGTGGCTGGCCTGTTTGATATGGGCGGGGGGATCTTCTTGTCCCAGGGCCCAAGCAAGGTGTTTAACGGCCTGAACGTTTTCCCGTTCCTTGCCATGCCGTTCTTTATTCTGGCTGGTGAAATCATGAACCATATCGGCATTACCAGCCGGTTGGTGCATTTCGCACAGGCGCTTGTCGGGCATTTGCGCGGCGGGCTTGCCCATACCAACATGCTGGCATCTGTTTTCTTTGCCGGACTGACCGGGGCGGCGACCGCGGATGCGGCCGCATTTGGTAAAACACTTGTCCCGGCCATGGTCGAACGTGGTTATCGCCGTGATTATGCCTGTGCCGTAACCGCAGCCGGATCAATCATTGGTCCGACCATTCCGCCATCCGGTTTGATGGTGGTTTACGGGTCCCTGATGGGGGTTTCAATCGGTGGGCTGTTTGCCGCGGGGATTTTGCCCGGTCTGATGATTTGCCTGATCTGCATGACGGTTATTGCAGTCACGGCACGGTCCAAGAACCTTCCGAAAAATGAACGTCGTGCGTCGCTTTTGGAAGTCTGGCGGATTTTCAAATCATCGATTACGGCCCTGATCATGCCATTGATCATTCTGGGCGGAATTTTAGGCGGGATTGTCACCCCGACCGAGGCGGCATCGGTTGCGGTTGCATATGCGCTGTTTATCGGTGTGTTTGTCTATCGTGCGCTGAGTTTTGCCGATTTCTTCAAGATGCTGGTGCGGACCGCGCGCGTGACGGGGGTGATTTTTGTCATCATCGCCTTTGCCTCCATTCTTGGCTGGTGGCTGAGCTTTAACCGCATCCCGCAAGAAATCGCAGAGATCGTTCTGGGCGTTTCAGATAATCCCTACATGGTGATTTTCATGATTGTCGGGATGCTTTTAATGATCGGCATGGTGATGGATATCAACGCCATCCTGATCATTCTGGCCCCGGTTCTTGTGCCGCTTACCGTTCAGATCGGAATGGATCCGATCCATGCCGGGATCATCTTTGTTCTTGCCCTTAACATCTCGCTGATGACGCCACCCGTCGGGGCCTGTCTGTTTGTGCTGTCATCTGTCACCGGTGAAAAGCTTGAAAAAATTGCCGCACAGCTTTGGCCATTTTTGTTGGCCGAGCTGGGCGTACTGTTCCTGTTTGCCTTCTGGGCGGACCTTGCACTCGCGATACCGCGATTGTTGGGGTTCCGATAGGCCAAGGCAATTGAAATATCCCCGGTCAGGTCCGGGCCGGGGGCGCGATAAAATAATGTCGGACATCATAAAGTCGTTAAATCAAGGAGAGGTAATAATGAAAACCGTAAAGCGTTTGAGCGCAGCAGCACTGGCAACTGCGATGCTGATGGGCAGCACGTCGATGGCGTTTGCCGAGCCAAAAGTTCTGAAATTCGCACATGACAACAAGACCGACCCGTTTGAAAATCCGGCACATGCCTGTACCGCTGTTTTCGCCAACATCGTCGAAGCCGACACCAATGGCGAAATCAAGGTTGAAGTTTATCCGTCCAACCAGCTTGGTTCGGCTGCCGAGCATGTTCAGATGGTCCGCGACGGGGTTATTCAGGGAACGCTGACATCAACCGGTGCGCTGGCATCCTATTATCCGCGTATCGATGTTTTGAACCTTGCCTTTGCCTTTGACAGCAACGCGTCGACCTATGACGTGTTTGATGGTCCGTTTGGCGAAGCCTTGGCAACCGACATCGAAGCCACCCTTGCCGATGTGAAGGTTCTTGGTTTCCCCGATACCGGCGGGTTCTTTGCTGTGACCAACTCCAAGCATTCGATTGCAACGCTTGAAGATTTCAAAGGCATTCGTGTGCGCACCATGTCCTTGCCGTCGCACCAGAAAATCATGCAGGCACTGGGTGCAGAAGCCTATCCGATGGCATGGGGCGAAGTTTATGCCGGTCTTCAGACCGGTGTGATCGATGGCCAGATGAACCCGGTTCCGACCGTGACCTTTGCCAAGTTCAACGAAGTGCAGGGTTACTTGACCCTGACCAATCACTTGTTCTCGCCTTACACCATGATGCTGTCCAAAGCATTCTGGGATGACCTGACCCCGGATCAGCAGAAAATCGTTCGTTACGCTTCACAGTCTTGCGTTGTTGCAAGCCGTGGTGTGTCACGCGTGATCGAGGCATCGGATCGTGGTCTTGCCGGTCTGAAAGACAAAATGGAAATCACCGCTTTGTCAGCAGAAGACCGTCAAAAATTCAAAGAGGCAACCCAGCCGGTCGTGATCAAACACGTTCAGGAAAGCCTTGGCGATGAAGGTGTTAAGTTGCTTGATCTCTTCAAAACCGAAGTCGAGAAAGCAAACGCAAACCGCTACATGGAATAATCCATGCCATTTGCCAAAGGGGCGGGGTTTCTCGCCCCTTTGGATCCTTTACGTCCAATTCAAAAGACCAAAACCAAAAACAAAGGCACGGGCCATGCGGATTTTTTGCGCCTCGATTGCAACCGAGACAAATACATTTTCACCTTTACGTACTGATTTTTCCGATTTTCAGGAAAGCTTTTACGCACCACCGGGCCAGCATCCGGTCACCCCGACACTTTGCAGTGCCGTCTTTACCGAAGGCCGCCTTCGTGCGGCCAAAGAAGGTTGGGATTTGATCGAAGGTACTGCGACCTGGGCCGAGCCGGGTGGGTTGGTTAACCGGGCAACATATGAGCAGCTCCGCGACGAAGTTCTGGGCCAGTTGCGTGCCGCAATGCCGGTTGACGGGGTCATTCTTGGCCTTCATGGTGCAATGGTTGCGCAAGATTATCTCGATTGCGAGGGGGATCTGATTTCGCGTATTCGCGACATGGTCGGACCGGATGTTGTGATTGGCACCAGCTTTGATCCACACAGCCACCTGACCGATCTGCGGATTAATAATTCAGATATCATCGTTGCGTTCAAAGAATTCCCCCATACCGATTTCGTTGAAACCGGACGGGCTGTGGTTGATCTTGTCTTGCGGACCCTGCGCGGTGAAATTACGCCGACCAAGGCGGTTTTTGATTGCCGCATGATCGAAGTTCTGCCGACATCGCGCGAACCGATGCGGTCCTTCATCGACCGGGCCAAGGATATGGAAGGAACGGGCGATATATTGTCGGTTTCCTTTATCCACGGTTTCATGGCCGGTGATGTTCCCGATCTTGGGGCCAAGGTGATTGTGACGACCAACAATAACCTCACGGAAGCCAAGCAGATTGCAAACGACCTGGGGGTCGAGCTGTTTGGTTTCCGTGGGGCCACCCGGCCGAGTTTCCTGACCCCGGATGCGGCACTTGATCAGGCGTTGTCATCGGATGCCAAACCGATTGTCCTGACCGATGTGTGGGATAATCCGGGCGGCGGCGTTCCGGGCGACAGCACGATTTTCCTGCGGGCGATCATGGAACGCGGGCTTAGCGATTTTGCTGTGGGGACCTTGTGGGACCCGATGGCGGTGCGGACCTGTTTTTCTGCGGGCGAGGGGGCGACATTGCCGCTGCGTTTTGGTGGTAAAACCGGAGCCAACGCGGGAAGCCCGATTGATGCAACCGTCAAAGTCAAAAAGCTTGAACGGGCAGCCTGGCAGTATTTCGGTGAAAGCATCGTCCCGCTTGGCGACTGTGCGGTGATTGAACTGCCTGGTGGCGGCGAGGTGATTTTAAACACCAACCGGTCGCAAAGCTTTGATCCCAGCCTGTTTTCGAATATGGGCATTGATCCGACATCGAAAAAATATCTGTTTATCAAATCGACCAATCACTTCTACGATGCCTTTGCCAAGATCGCGGGCGAAATCATCTATGTCGATGTGCATGGTCCATATCCGTCGGATCCGAAAACCAACGGATATCGTCATGTGAAACGCCCACTTTGGCCGATTGTCGATGATCCGTTTGCCGCCAAGGCAAGCTGATCTGCCAGTTGTACTCTTCGCGTCACCACCGAAAGCCAAAGGACGTTTTTCATGACCAAATCACCGCAATATCCCGATCTTGATACGCCCTGCGCGGTGATCAATCTTGATGTGGTTGATCGCAATATCAATGCCTATCAGGCATATTGCGACAAGCACGGCATTGCGTTGCGTCCCCATATCAAAACCCACAAAATCCCGGCCTTTGCCAAACAGCAACTCGATGCCGGGGCCAAGGGCATTACCTGTCAGAAAATTGGCGAGGCCGAAGTCATGGCCGATGCCGGGATTGATGACATTCTTTTGACCTATAACGTGCTGGGCGCGCGCAAACTGGCCCGGCTTCGGGCTGTGTTTGACCGTGTGTCGGTTTTGCGTGTGGTGGCGGATAATGAAACCGTCATCACCGGATTGTCACAGGCGTTTGCCGATAGTGCCAAGCCATTGGAAATTCTTGTTGAATGCGATACGGGTGGGGGGCGTTGTGGTGTGCAGAGTCCGAAATATGCTGTCGCCCTTGCGCAAAAAATCGACAGCCTTCCGGGGATTTCATTTGCCGGCCTGATGACTTATCCGTCAGCAGGTGGCGGGCCGAAAGTTGACGGGTTCTTTGGCGATGCGATGGCAATGTTCGATGCGCTTGGCATTGCCTGCCCGATCAGAAGTTCTGGCGGCACACCTGATATGTGGAAGGCGCACGAAGTGCCCAATGCGACGGAGCATCGCATCGGGACTTACATTTATAACGACCGATCCCTGATGGCGCGCGAGGTTTGCGGTGAAGATGACTGTGCGCTTCGGGTTCTGGCCGAGATCGTATCGCTTCCGGCACCGGGACGTGCGGTTATCGATGCCGGATCAAAAGTTCTGACATCTGATCTTTTGGGGTTAGAAGGATTTGGCTATGTCGTCGGGCATCCGGAAGTCGATGTGGTCGGACTTTCCGAAGAACATGGCGTTTTACATTTCGAAGCCGATTTGACGCCGTTTGAAATTGGCGAACGGATCGAAATCATTCCCAACCATGTTTGTGTGGTCAGCAACATGCTTGATCAGGTGCATCTGGTGCGCGGCGATACGATCAAAACCGTTGATGTATCCGCCCGTGGCAAGGTTCTTTAACCTAAAACAGACCGCAAAATAGCCCCGGTCATTACGCCGGGTCGTGATTGGGAAGATAGCCGGTAAAGCCGGTAATCAGCCACTTTCCACTATCCTGTTGTTCGCAATAGTAATGCGTTTTCCAAAGCAGACGGTCTTCGGATCCGTCTGCTTTTTTAATGCGGCCGTTAAAATGTTTGCGGACCAAGGCCCGGTTGCCGGTGATGTCGATTTTTTCAAGGCTGGTTGCGCGAAAGACCCCGTCATAAAGGTCTTCGGCATAGTCAATTTCCTGTGCGGCCACGGCTTGGCGCACCCATTCATCGCGATACGCATCAAGATCAGGGAACAGCATTTGCCAGACATCCGGATCATCGGACTTACAGGCATCAATCGCATAAAACCCGTCTGATTTGAAATCATCGGCAACCATTGACCAGTCCGCAGCGACAAAGGCGGCGATATCGCGCGGCACCAGCATTTCCCAGATTTGAGTGCGGTCTGTGTCAGACGGGGGAAACGGGCTTTGATTTGTCGGGCGCATGGGTGTCTATCCATTTGATCTGAAAATGCTTTAACCCATTTTCGCATTCCCGTAGACGCTGTTCAATCATTGAAGGCATATCGGCGCATAAATAGGGATAATTTATGCGAAGTGATTGCAAACAGGATGAAATTGAAGAAAGATCATGAAACAACACCGGAATATGTATCGATTAGACCCATAAAGCCGAGGTACCAATGAGTTGGGGTGGTTTCACATCTGCAGAACTGGAATGGCAATATAATCCGCGCGAAACCGTGCCGGAATTCATGACCCATTTCGAACGGTTCGTGAAGCTGTCTGATGAAACGCGTGCACAGCTTGGCGGCAAGCTTGATATTCGGTTTGGCGATGGGCCGAAGGAAACCATGGATGTCTTTATGGCGTCTGATCCCGGGGCGCCGGTTCATGTGTTTTTCCATGGCGGGTATTGGCGCAGTCAGGACAAAAAAGATTACGCCTTTGTCGCGCGGGATCTGGTTGCGGCGGGTTTTACCGTGATTTGCCCGAACTATGATCTTTGCCCGGATGTGACGGTTGCCGATATCACCGATGAGGCGGTGCGGTGTATCGAATATATTTATCGCAATGTCGAAGAATTTAACGGCGACCGCGACCGTATTTCGATTTCCGGGCATTCGGCCGGGGGCCAAATCGTCGCGCGTTTGGCAGGCCATGATTGGGAAGAACTTCTTGGGGATGCCATGCCGTTTTCGGCCGTGGTACCGATATCGGGCGTGTTTGACCTTGAGCCCATTCGTCACACGACGATGAATGATGATATCCGGTTGGATGCAGCGGCGGCGGCGGATAATTCACCAATGCTTGACGCGGTTGCGATCAACACCCGCATGATGGTGGTGGTTGGCGGCAATGAAAGCCCGGAATTCGTGCGTCAAAGTGATGCTTACGGGGCCTATTGCGGCAGTGCCGGGCTTAAGGTTCCGGTCTATAAGGCATGGGGGGCGAACCACTTTACCGTGCTTGAAGAACTGTTTTTGGGAACCGGGTCACTGTTTGGCCACTTTAAGCGGTTCTTGCAGTCTTAAGATCAGGCATATCGGCCAAATATCGAGCAAAAACAGCATAAAAAACTGTTGCTCTTCCTGTGACGCTGTCGGTGCGACGTGTTATAAAACAACGTGCTACCACAACAGTTTCTAAAATCAAAAATCGTTCTACAGGATGGCTCATGCGTTTCGTAACGGCAGAAGAAATCGATAAATTTGTCTCGCCCCGTGATCTGGTCGAGGCCCTTCGCGACGGGTTCAATCAAGGTTGCGAAGCCCCCTTGCGCAGCCATTTCAACATGGAACGCAGCACCGAAGATGATGCAACGTTCCTGATTATGCCAGCCTGGCAAAAAGACGGTGCAGCAGGGGTTAAAATCGCCGCTGTTGTTCCGGGGAATTCGGCGCGGAACCTTCCGGCGGTTTCGGGCACCTATGTTTTGCTTGATGCACTCACCGGGCAACCATCCGCTGTGATTGACGGCACCAAATTGACGACGCGCCGCACGGCTGCGGCCTCAGCATTGGCGGCAGATTATCTTGCGCGCAAAGATGCCAGCGACATGGTCATGGTCGGGTCGGGTGCCATGGCACCACAACTGATCAAGGCCCATGCATCGGTTCGCCCGATCAAAAATGTCACCATCTGGAACCGCAATGGTGAGAAGGCCGGTAAACTGGCTGCTGAAATTGCCGAACTTGGCTTTAACGCCAAGGGAACGGATGATCTGGAAGCCGCGTGCAAAACAGCCGATCTGATTTCATGTGCGACCTTGTCGACCGAACCGTTGGTCCGGGGTGATTGGCTGCGCGATGGGACGCATGTTGATCTGGTTGGCGCGTTTAAACCGACCATGCGCGAGACCGATGACGCGGTGATGGCAAAATGCCGCATCTTTGTTGATAGTTTTGAAGGGGCGAGTGCCGAAGGCGGCGATGTCGTTCAGGCGATCAACAGTGGCGCAATCGCCAAATCCGACATTATCGGTGATCTGTTTGGCCTGACCCGGGGTGAGGTCAAGGGCCGTGCAAGTGACGGGGAATGCACCGTGTTTAAATCGGTTGGTCATTCGCTTGAAGATTTCGTGGCGGCCGTGGCGGTTGTGAAAGCAATTGAAAAATGATCAGTGCGGATCTGTTTGCGCCAGAACCCCTTGAAGCCTATCGCGGCAAGATCAAGCAGGAATGGATTGATTTTAATGGCCATATGAATGTTGGCTATTACGTTGTGGCGTTTGATCTTGGTTCGATGGCGTTTCTCGATGGGGTCGGGATGGGGTTTGCCTATCCGGAACGCCGGGGTGGTTCGACCTTTGGTCTGGAAATGCATGTGACCTATGATCGTGAAATCCACAAAGATGATCCGTTTGTGATCTTTACCCGCGTTCTGGATTGCGATCAGAAACGCATTCACATGTATCATGAAATGCGCCACGGAACAGAAGGTTGGCTGGCGTCAACCAACGAGATCATCACCATGCATATCGATATGGAAAAGCGGCGATCAGCCCCGTTTCCAAGCGATATCATGACGACCCTTAACCGGATCAAAGAAGCCCACGCAGACCTTCCCGTTCCATCGGGTGTCGGTCGCAAAATAGGCATTCGCCGGAAGTGAAATGCAAAACCCCGCATGATGAAAATGCGGGGTTTTGATTGGGCCGTACTTGTCCGACATGGTTTAAGGCCGTGTTGCGCCATAAACCCGGCATTGTTCATCTGCATCATGATTGACATCCTGATCGCGGAGATAGGTCAGGCCAAGTTTTTCAAGCAATCTGAGGGACGGCACATTGTCGGGCAGGCAATAGCCATAAATCTTGTCAAAGCCAAGAGTGTTCCAGCCGTAATCAATCAGTGCCGTACAGATTTCAAAGGCATATCCCTTTGACTGATAGGCGTCCGTGATGGCGAAACCGATATCTGGCGCATCAAGGCTATCGCGTTGGACGAAACCGATCAAACCGATTGGCGTGTTAGAAGATTTTTCGCACACCACAAAACTGCCAAACCCGTATTTTGCATAACTTGCAAGAAACCGTTCATCAATATAGGCGCGTGCAGCATCGAGATCATGAACATTGCGATCCCCGATAAAGCGATGCCATCCCGGTTCATTGACAAGTTTCAGGATAAAGGCAGCATCGTCATGGGTTGCGTGTCGTACAATGGCGCGTGGGGTTTGCACAATTATCATCAAACTGTCCGTGTTATGGTGGTGGCGTAAATTCAATACTATCTATAGCGCGAAGACGAAAACAACGATCTTGAAGCCAAACCAGTCGGAGAACACCAATGCCCGGAAAACCGATGAAACTTACTTTTGACGGTGCGCATGGTGCCAAACTGGCCGCACGTCTGGATTTGCCCGAAGGGCCGGTTAAGGCATATGCCTTGTTCGCCCATTGTTTTACCTGCAGCAAGGATCTGACCGCATCGCGCAAAATTGCGGAATCCCTGACCATGGAAGGGATCGGGGTGTTGCGGTTTGATTTTACCGGGCTTGGCGGGTCGGGTGGGGATTTTGCATCAACCAACTTTACATCCAATCTTGACGATCTGGAACGGGCGGCTGATTTCCTGCGCGACGAATACGAAGCACCCAAAATCCTGATTGGTCATTCATTGGGGGGCGCTGCGGTTCTCGCGGTTGCCGGACGGATCAAGGAAGCAACGGCCGTCGCGACCATCGGTGCGCCCGCCGATGTTGATCATGTAACCCATAATTTTAGCGAACATCTTGCAACGATCAAGGAAACCGGGGAGACAGAAGTTTCTCTTGGCGGGCGGCCTTTCGTCATCAAGCGCCAGTTTGTCGATGATCTGGCAAAGCATAATCTTGCCAATGCGGTAGGGCAGATGAAAAAGGCGCTTTTGGTGATGCATGCGCCGCTTGATCAGACGGTTGGGATTGAAAATGCCGGTCGTATCTTTGACGCGGCAAAGCATCCCAAAAGCTTTGTCTCGCTTGATCAAGCTGATCATTTGCTCCGTGATCCTGAGGATGCAGGGTATGCTGCGTCTGTTATTGCGGCATGGGCCAAACGCTATATCCCGGCATCAAAGGAAGAACCGGTCGAGATCGTCGAAGGTGTGATGGTGCGCGAAACCGGACTGGGGAAATTTCAGTCCATGGTGATGACAGGCCATCATCGCATGTTGGCCGACGAGCCGGAATCTGTCGGTGGTTTTGATAGCGGTCCGTCACCTTACGGGTTCTTGTCTGCGGCATTGGGCAGTTGCACGGTGATGACCGTGCGTATGTATGCCGATCATAAAAACATTCCACTTGAAGCCGTGCGGGCGGAAATACGCCATGACAAGGTGCATGCCGATGATTGCGCCGAATGTACGAAGGATCATTTGCCCAAAAGCGGGAAAATAGACCGGTTTGAACGCAAGATAACCTTCATTGGCGATCTGGATGCGCAGACCCGTGCGAGGTTGCTTGAAATTGCCGATAAATGCCCGGTCCATCGGACGCTGGAGGCGACATCCCTGATTGTGACATCAGAAAAACCAGCCTGATCTGATCAGGATGATACGCATAAAAAAAACGCCCGGCAGAAATGATCCTGCCGGGCGTTTGATATTTATCGATCGTTGATTACGGCTTTGCTGCAATCACGATGAATTCAACAAGGTAATCCGGGGTGGCAAGCTTTGCTTCGCCACATGCGCGGCCCGGGGTGTGACCCTGTGGGACCCATGCATCCCAAACTGCGTTCATTGCAGCGAAATCTTTCATGTCAGCCAGCCAGATGGTGGTTGAGAGGATATTTTCTTTGCTTGAACCACATTCAGCCAGAAGCGAGTCAACTTTTGCCAGGCATTCTTTGGTCTGGTTGGTGACGTCGCTGGTTGGCTCGCCAACCTGACCTGCAAGATAAATGGTGTCGCCATGGACAACGGCCTGGCTCATACGCGGGCCGGTGTGGAAACGTTTAATGCTCATGAAACTCTCCTTGTGGGGTTTGATATATTTTTCAACAATAGGAATTAGCTAGCACGCTTTTGCACGCCGCACCAGTCGGCAATAAACAGGGCAAGGACTTCGGTTACCTCCATCATGGAGGCGATGGAAACCCGTTCATTAATGCCGTGAATGGCCTCGGCCTTCGGGCCATAACATGTGGCCGGGATATTGCCGTAAATCTGGAAGAACCGGGCATCGGTTGTCGCGGTCGAGGCATAGTTTTTGATCGCTTTGCCGGTAACTTCCTGATGAATGCCCCCGATCATTGACATCATCGGGTGATTGACATCCATCTCGCACCCTTCGGCCTGAAAACCACGATAGGTGATGTCTATCGATGCGCCCTTACAGGCCGGATGGTTGTCAATCGCACTTTGCTTAACCGCCTCGATCGTTTCGCGCACTTTTTCAAGTTCCATACCCGGATAAAAACCAATCCGGATATCAGCCACGCAAATCGGTGGCACGGTTGATGCCCATTCACCGCCTTCAATCTTGCCAAGGTTGAAGTTCACCGGATGGACATGCGCGCCATAGGTCGCGTGACGATGGGTGGGGTGGTTCCAGATTTCTTCGACTTCCTTTAAGGTTTCAAAGAAGCCAAAGGCAGCCTCGATTGCGTTGCTGCCAGCGGATGTATCAAGAACATGTGCCGGGCTGCCCGACACATGGATTTGAAACCACATCACGCCAAGTTGCGCGATCATAAGGGTCTGATTAAACGGTTCGGGAATGATCGCGCAGTCGGCCGTGTGACCGGCATGAAGGCAGGCAAGGGCCCCATTTCCAGTGCATTCTTCTTCGACAACTGATTGCAAGATTACGGGGGCGGCTGGTTCCAGCCCAAGATCGTGCAGGGCCTGCAACGCATGGCAATATGAAATGATTCCGGCTTTCATATCCCCGGCACCACGGCCATAAAGCCAGTCGCCGTCGACATGCGGGGTAAACGGGCCGTGTCGCCATTTATCTGCCGGGCCCGTTGGCACCACATCCATATGACCGTTTAAGATCAGGCTGCGTCCGGTCGGATTTTTCGGGCGATGCAAACCGACAATGTTTTCGCGCCCGTCATAACCGTCAATGACCGGCGGGGAAAAGCCCGGCTGATCACGAAGGGCATCGATATCAATCGCCACCCGTTCAACATCCAGCCCCATTTGCGCAAACTGATCGGCAATCCAGTTTTGCGCAGATGCCTCATTGCCCAGAAGACTGTCGTGACGCACCAGTGCGCACAGATCATCAACTGCCTTTGATCGACGATTTGATACGGCTTTGCGAAGGGCTGTGCGATCAAAACTGGTCATTGGGGTTCTCCGTTCGGGCAGATGCCAATACCACGTGATTACTTACCTGTTGTCAGGCTGGATCGCGATGCCGAAAGGGCATCTTTGGTAACGCCAAGCTTTTGCATATGATCGGGAATGCCATTGCCACAAATGATGCTTGCGGCATATTCGCCCATGGCCGGTGCGGTCTGAATGCCATAACCGCCCTGACCGGCCAGCCAATAGAAACTGTTATCGGCCGGATCAAAGTCCGATACCGGATCGCCGTCTTTAAAGAAGCTGCGCAACCCGGCCCAGCTTTCGCCCGGACGGCGGACTTCGATGCTGGTTGCGGTCATCAGGCGATCAATCGTAATCGCGATATCAAGTTCTTCGGGTTGGACGTCATGTGGTTCGGTCGGTGTGGTATCAGCAGGGGAGACCAATAACCGTCCGGCGTCTTCCTTGAAATAAAGCGTCTCATCCATATTGGCGACCAGTGGCCAGCCATGGGCGTTTACATCTGCCGGAACGTCCACCATTACCGCTGTCCGGCGTTTGGGTATGATGCCAAGTGGTTTGACGCCGGCCTTGGTCGCGATGTCATCTACCCATGCACCCGCCGCATTGACAATGATATCGCCGCTATGGGTTTGCCCGTTTCCAAGGGTGACGTGCCATTTTCCGTCAGTTTTCGTAATCGAACTGACGTCTGCCTTCGTGATCAGGGTTCCGCCCTGTGATTTGAACTGGCGGATAAAGCCCCAATGCAGGGCATGAACATCCATATCCATGGCATCGGGTTCGTGGGCAGCGCCAATGATCAGATCGGTATTGATCACCGGAATGCGTGCTTTAAGCTCATCGGGGGTCAGGGCAATAACATTGGCACCATTGGCACGGCCTTCGGTCAAAATGGCGTCAAGTTTGGCTTCTTCACCCGGTGCTGCGGTCATGATGATGCCGCGCGGGCTCAGGATCGGGTTTTCCGTGAAACCGTCCGGTGGTGTGATGAGAAACGACCGGCTTGCCGTTGACATTTTACGAATGATCTTTGGGCCATAGGTCTCGCTATAGAGCGCGGCGGACCGTCCGGTGCTGTGATAGCCCGGTTGGTCTTCGCGTTCCAGAACGGTGACGGATTTTCCGGCCTTGGCCAAAAAGAATGCAGCGGACATTCCGGCAATGCCGCCGCCAATGATCAGGATGTCTGAATGTGTCATTTGGGGCCTTCTGATATCGTGACGTCGTTTCTGTCTTTGGTGGCGCTAAACCCGCTGATGAACTGATAGAGGTTCTCTGCCAGTGTATCGCTGACATAGCCACCTTCCTGCACTAGCACGGTTGGACAGCGAAGGGTGCCAATTTTTTCACCGATTTTGGCAAAACCATCCGGGCTTACAGTCAAACCCCCAAACGGATCATCGCGTGATGCGTCAAGGCCCAGCGCGACAACAACCGCATCGGCGCCAAAATCATCAATCTTGGCCAAGGTACGATCAAGCGCATCAAGGAAAACCCCATCGCCGCTGCCAAGGGGCAGGGGGATGTTATGATTAAAACCAATGCCGTCACCTTCGCCGGTTTCTTCGCCGTGTCCCCAAAAGAACGGATAGAAATCATGCGGATCCGCATGAATGGACAGGGTCATGACATCTGATCGGTCATAGAAAATATGTTGGGTTCCATTGCCGTGATGAAGATCAACATCAAGGATCGCGACCCGGTCATATTTTGCACGCAGTTCCTGTGCGGCAATCGCACTGTTATTGAGATAACAAAACCCACCAGCAATGGTGCGGCTGGCGTGATGGCCCGGTGGACGGCATAGGGCATAGGCACTGTTCGCGCCGCCATCGCGTACATGATGCGTGGCCGAAATCGCGGTTTGCGCACTGGCGTAGGCCGAATGCCATGTCGTTGCCGACACCGGACAGGATGTATCGCCCAGATGAAAACCCGCTCTTCCGACATGATGGCGCGGATAGGGGCCGTTGCGATCAAACGGATGGATGTTGGGAATGACCAGTTCTGATCCCCCTGCGGCTTGCCATTCGGGGTAAATCGACTGCAAAAAGTTTAGATAGCGCCCATCGTGAATGGCAGAAATCGGAGCCATGCCCGCATCATTCGGGGCATGCAGATCAAGCCCCAGACGCGATACCGCACCGCTTAGGATTTCGGCGCGTTCAGGGACTTCCGGGATTGGCTTCTTCTCGCCCGCGACAATGAATGTTTTGCCGTGGTGGCGAAGCTGATCGTCTGAGAAATAGGCATGCATCATGGCTGCCGCCTTTCACTTTGTGCGTGTCGTAACGGTGGTGGCGATTATGGTATCGTTATCGGGCGGGTTAGAAGGCGACCTGATCGCCACCTTTCAACCCAAGCTGAGCCCGTGCTTCGTCCGGTGTTGCGATTTCAAGGGATAGCCCATCAAGGACTTCGCGGATTTTGCGCACTTGAGACGCGTTGTCCGGGGCGAGTTCCCCTTTGCGTAGATACAGGTTGTCTTCCAACCCGACACGGACATTGCCGCCCATTGACGCCGCCATCGCGGCAAGCGGCATCTGATGGCGTCCGGCCCCAAGGACTGAGAACTGATATTGATCGCCAAACAGCTTGTCTGCGGTGCGTTTAAGATGGGCAAGGTTATCAGGATCAGCCCCGATACCGCCCAAAACACCCAAAACAAATTGAATGAAAAGCGGTCCTTTGATCAGGCCGCGATCAACGAAATGGGCCAGCGTATAAAGATGGCCGACGTCATAACATTCAAATTCAAACCGGGTCCCGTTGGCATCACCCAGGTCAGACAGAATGGTTTCGATATCGGAAAACGTGTTCTTGAAAACAAAGTCGCGGCTGTCTTCAAGGAACTTTGGTTCCCAGTCATGTTTCCAGTCGCGCTTTGTCGCCAAGGCCGGGAACAGACCGAAATTCATCGTGCCCATATTGAGTGACGCCATTTCCGGTGCTGCGATGCTTGCTGCACGAATGCGGTCCTTGACGGTCATGGTCATGCCGCCACCAGTGGAAATATTGATCACGGCATCGGTCGCGGCCTTGATCTTTGGCAGGAATTCCATGAACAGATCAGGATCGGGACTTGGAAAACCGGTTTCCGGATCACGCGCATGCAGATGCAAGATCGAGGCACCTGCATTGGCGGCATCAATCGCCTGCTGTGCAATGTCATCGGGGGTGATCGGTAAATGCGGGCTCATGGACGGGGTATGTACCGATCCGGTGATGGCGCAGGTAATGATAACTTTCCGGCTCATGAGAAGGCTCCGGCGACGATGAGTTCGTCCTGAAGGTCGCTTAAAGCGGACCGCAGCGGGATCAGGATATCGTCAAACTGTTCGGGTGTGATCGTCATTGGCGGACAGACCATGACATGATCGCCACGATATCCGCCGCGGGTGCGTCGCCAATAAATGATCAGGCCGAGATCATAGGCAATATCCACCAGACGGGCGGCGGCCATATGTTTGGGATCAAGCGGGGCCATGGTTTTGCGATCCTTGACCAACTCGATCGCCAATAAAAGCCCAAGCCCGCGGACATCGCCGATCATGGTGAAATCATCGGCCAGTTTGCCAAGTTCGGATTTCAACGCGGCACCGCTGGTCGCGGCATTTTCAAGCAATCCGTCTTGTTCAATCACATCAAGAACGGCATTGCCCGCCGCACAGGCAAGCGGGTTTCCGGCATAGGTGTAGCCGTGAATAAATCCACCATGATCAAGAACCGGTCCAACGATCCGATCAGGGGCGATCATGGCACCCAGTGGGGCATAGCCCGCAGCAAGGCCTTTGGAGACGGCCAGAATATCGGGTGTGATGCCCCAATGTTCGGCCGCGAAATAGGTGCCTGTACGTCCGGCACCTGTCATGACCTCGTCATAGATCAGAAGAATGCCGTATTGATCACAAATTTCGCGGATACGGCCATAGTAACTGTCGGGGGCAACAAGGGCACCTGTCGCAGCCCCGCCAACCGGCTCCATGATGAAGCCAAGGACGGTTTCGGGGCCCTGTTTGATGATTTCGGCCTCTAACATGTTGGCATATTTGATGCCGCGATCATGATCAGACAGATCATCGCGATCAAGATAACAGGTCGGGGCAGGAATTTTCGGCTGATCGACCATCATCGGCGCGAATGGCGCGTGCATCGGTGTGTAACCGGTCAGGGCAAGTGCGCCAAGGGTGGCCCCATGATAGCTTGGAAACCGTGAAATGACTTTGGTGCGTTGGGATTGGCCCTTGGCCAATGCGTATTGCCGGGCAAGCTTGATGCAGCTTTCAACCGCCTCGGACCCGCCAGAAACAAAGAAGACCCGTTCAAGATCACCCGGTGCACGTTCAGACAATCGCCATGCCAGCGTTTCGGCAGCATCGTTTTCAAAATGCAGACGATAGGCGAAGCTTGCCTTTTCAAGCTGCGCATTCATCGCGGCAATCACGCGCGGGTCGCTATGGCCGATATTGCTGACCATGGCACCGCTGGATGCATCGATATGGCGTTTGCCATCGACGTCCCACATATACACACCCTTGGCGCGGTCAATCAGCGGGCGACGTGACCGGCTTTGGTAAAACAGGCGGGACTCCCGGTTATGACCGACCGGGTTTTTGTCATTATGCGTCATTTCTGGTGGCTCTCCTGAACCGGTCCTGGACTTAGTCCTGATGACCGGGCAACAACACACAATTGCGTGCGGCGATATGCATAAAGATATCGGCACCTTCCTGATGGGGGCGGGCATCAATCGGATTGATGACCTGCCAGTCTCGGCCGTTGGCTTCGACAAAGTAACGGGCCTGTTGCCCCAGATAATCAACCGTTTTGATCTTGCCCGGAATGCTGATCACGCCATTGGTCGCCCCGTTCTGATCCGACAGATCAATTTTTTCAGCCCGGATAACTGCACGAACATCCTTTGATCCATTGGCCTTGACGGTTTGTTCATCCGTGGTCAAAAGCGTTTCACCGCTGCTAAGGTTTACATTGGTGAATGCGGCATCGGGGCTGCCAAGTTCTGCTGTGATGATATTGGAATGCCCAAGGAAGTCGGCAACAAAGGCAGATGCCGGATTGTTGTAAACGTCTTGCGGCGCACCTTCCTGTTCGACAAAGCCATTGTTCATCACGACCAGTTTATCGGACATGGCCAATGCTTCGGATTGGTCATGGGTGACAAAGACCGTGGCAATGCCCAGTTCACGCTGAATGCGTTTAAGCTCGACCCGCATTTCTTCACGCAGGTTGGCATCAAGGGCCGATAGTGGTTCATCAAGCAACAAAACATCAGGTTCGATGACAATCGCACGGGCCAGCGCGATACGCTGCTGTTGCCCGCCGGATAACTGATTGGGGTAGCGTTCTGCGACATGGGGCAATTGAACAAGATCAAGGGCTTGATTGACCTTTTGCGCGATGTCGGATTTCGACACTTTGCGGTATTTCAGGCCAAAGGCGATATTATCAAAAATCGTTTTATGCGGGAACAGGGCATAGTTCTGAAACACAAGCCCCAGATTGCGCTTGTGGATCGGCAGGCTGTTGACCCGTTTGCCCCGGATCAGCAAATCGCCTTCGGTAATGTCGGTCAAACCGGCAATCATGCGCAATGTCGTCGTCTTGCCACAGCCCGACGGTCCAAGGAAGGTCACAAAGCTGTTGTCGGGCACGGTTAAATCCATGCGTTTGACCGCGGTAAATTCCCCGTAACGCTTTACGACATTTTGCAGTTCAACGGCGTTTTCGGCGTCTGCCATTGTTAAATACCCTGTCAGAATGAATGTGCCTGTCTCAAGAATAAGGCAGGGGTGCCCTGGCCGGTTGTGCGAAGACCAGGGCACCGGTTCAGGTGAGCAAGCAGGGCTTAGTAGCCGCGCTGCACACGAGAGAAGGTTTTCGACCAGTCTGCTTCGTTTTCGTTCCAGTATGCCGGATCGAAGAAGCTGAGCGACGACAGTGTGCCTGACGGGTCAAATGCCGGCAGGGTCGGGATGATCTTGCCAAGTTCGACCTTTTCCGGATCAAGGGCCGGCGGATAGCTTTGACCTTCGGCAACGGCAATGGCGACTTCTGGCTCCAGCATGAAGTTCAGAAGTTCTTCGCAGGCTGCCATCGGGCTGCCACGCAGGACAAAGATACATTCCTGCCAACCAAGACCACCAGCCGGATCAAGATATCCAATGTCATGGCCCTGATCCTGCAACGCCTTGATGCGGCCTGACCAACCTTCGGTGACATAGATTTCTTCTTCTGCCAGAAGGCTCATCAACTCGGCCCCTGAACTCCAATATTTCAGAGCCAGATCACGGTGCGAACGGATCATGTCCCAAACGGCATCAATGTCTTTGATGTTGTTCGGATCCTGATCAGATTGAAGTGCGCCGTACCAGATACGGGTTTTCCATTCGCCCCAACCGCCGATCTTGCCTTTATAGGCTTCATCGACCATCAGTTTGGCACCTTTGGCCTTGGCTTCTTCATCAGAGATATGTTTGCGGTTATAGGCAATGCCGGTGGTGCCGTAATCATAAGGCACCGCCGAAATCGTCCCGCCGGTGATTTTGCGCAGTGGCTCGATCAGGCTCGAAATAACGTTTTTCAGGTTCGGAATGTTGGCTTCGTTGATTTCCGAGGTCAGTTCCAGACCGTGATAGCGGGCATAGTCAAACACACCTGAAAGGTGGGCGAGGTTGAACTCACCGGGCTGACCGGCTTTGACACGGGCGATATATTCATCCGCACCCCCAAAGGTGCCCGAGATAACATTGATGCCGGTTTTTTCGGTATAGGGGGCAAAAGCGTATTTTTCGAATGCTTCGGAAACAACGCCACCCCAACCGTCAAAGCGGACCTGTTCCGGGGTTGCGGCATGTGCCTTGCGGGCGAGCATACCCATCGGGCCGCCGGTGATCCCGGCAACAACACCGGCTGCGCCAAGTGCGGTCAAGAAAGTACGACGGTTGATATCGCCATCGCGGTAGCGATTAAGCAGGCGTTCATAGCGTTTCGTATCGTCCATTTAAGGCCTCCTGATAAAACAAATTTATCCGTTGATCGGTTTTGTTCTTGGTCGTTGGTTTCACAATGTTGTTTTTGGTTTTGGCGGTTTCCCGCAATATTAAAAACTTGGTCAGCTTGGATCCGCTTGGGTCAGGCGGGGTTCTCCGCCCGGTTGGATGCACGCCGTTTTCGCATGGATGCAACACGCGCGATCGATGCCGCAAGCAGGGGAAGTGCGATGGTAAAGATCACCATGACAGCCCCCAGCGCATTGATTTCCGGACTGATGGAATTGCGCAGCATGGCAAAAATCTGGGTCGGGACGGTTTCGACCCCGCCGGGTTTCCAGAACAGCGTGCCGGTAATGTCATCAAATGAAATTGTGAAGGAAAACAGCATTCCGGCCATCACCGCAGGCAGCATCAGGGGCAGGGTGATCTGGAAGAATGTCTGGATCGGTGTTGCCCCCAAGCTCATCGCGGCTTCTTCGACGTCACGGCGGATGGACACCAGCCGCGCCTGAACCACCAGCACCACAAAGGGCAGGGTAAAGACAACATGGCCCATCAACAGCAGGCCAAAGCTTTTGGGCATGGCAAGGAACTGCAGGAATAAAAGAAGGGCGACAGCCAAGACAACTTCGGGGATCAGGATTGGCGCAACCAGCAATGTGGATATGGTGCGTTTGCCCGGAAAGTCGTATCTGACCATGGCAAGGGCGGCAAGCGTGCCAAGGGTTGTTGAGATCGCACTGGTCAACAGCCCAAGCAAAAGGGACGTTTTAAACGCCCGCACAATCGCATCATTGTTCAAAAGTGCTTCAAACCAGCGCAGCGAGAACCCTTCAATCGGGAAGCCGCCAAACTGATTGGCATTAAAGGCAAGTAGGATCACAACCGCGACCGGCGCAAACAGGAACAGGTAAACAAGGATCGTTGCAATGCGGATCATTGACCAACCGGACATCATCATAAAACCCTTTCCTATTTGAAACTCTTGGCGATCTGATCGACGCCAAGGTAACGGGTATAGACGACGACCAGCGCGCCCAGCAGGGCGAGGAGGACAAGCGAAAGCGCAGAGCCAAGCGGCCAGTTCAACTGGGTGACGATGGCTTCAAACACAAGATTGGCAAACATCGCATCACGCGGCCCGCCCAGAACAATCGGGGTGATATAGGTGCCTGCGGCCAGGACAAAGCAAAGAAGCGATCCGGCGGCCAGTCCCGGAAATGACAGGGGCAGGGTGACTTCGCGGAAGGCCTGCCAGCCGGTGCAGCCAAGGCTTTGGGCGGCTTCGGTCAGGTTTTTGTCAATACCATCAAGGCTGACATAGACATTCAGGATCATGAAGGGCAGCAGATAATGCACCAGACCAAGGATCACGGTCGTCTGGTTATAGAGCATCTGGACCGGCTCATCGATGATGCCAATCGACAGCATGACGGTGTTGAGCGCACCCGATGTTCCCAGAATATTGATCCATGACATGGTGCGGATGATGTAGCTGATCCAGAATGGCAGCATCAGCATCAAAAGCAAAAATGCCTTGGATTTCATCGGGGTGTTGGCAACAAAATAGGCCGGGATGTAACCGACAAAAGCACAGATAACGGTGGTGTAAAAGGCAATGGCAAAGGTTTGAAACAGGATATCGCGATAGAACCGGTCGCCCAGAACTTCAATCCAGTTATCAAGATAAAAGCCGACCTGATCTGCCCCGGTCGCGGTGCGCAACCAGAACGAATACACGATGATGAACATCATCGGGATGATCAGTAGCAGACCGACTGTTGCCAGTGACGGCGATAGCAGTATCCAAGGAGCGCGACGCTCCCCAGCGATATCTGCGGCCATTTATGCCTCCCGTTATTATGCTCCGGCAATGCCGTGCGCGGTTATTTGGCCGTTTGAATTTATCTTGACGCTATTCCACCCCAGACTTGCACATAGCGCAAATAGATAAGTAGAATAGATCTCATAGCCAAAAGCTATGCGGTCGTTTTTTAACGGGTTTCGGTGGGGATTTCGATGAATGAATTAATGCGGCGGCAGTTTGACTGGAACCTGTTGCACACCTTTACCGTGATCGTCGAAGAACGGTCGATCACCGGGGCAGCCAACCGGTTGTTGCTGCGTCAACCCAGTGTCAGTAACGCCTTGAAACGGCTTGAAGATCAGATCGGTGCGCGCTTGATCGACCGTGAACGTGGCCGGTTTGAAGTCACCGAACAGGGGCAGGCGCTTTATCACGAATGTCGGGAGATTTGCGGGGCCATCGGGCGATTATCCGATGTGATGTCAGATAGCGGCAGCCAATTGACCGGGCATCTCCATTTGTGGTTGGCCAGTCACGTTGTTTTCCCACCACTTGATGATGGTTTGTTTGAATTTAACCGTCTGCATCCCGAAGTGACCTATGAAATCAATGTCGCGACATCGGGTCATGTCACCGATCAGGTTTTATCCCAGCAGGCCAGTTTTGGCATTTGTCTGGTGCGCGAACAGCATCCCAAACTGGAATATCGCCGTCTGTACCGCGAACATTTCGGGTTCTTCTGTGGGCCAACTCATCATTTGTTTGGGCAAAAAGACCTGACATTGGCGGACCTTCGAAGCGAAGCATTCGTATCCTTTTCCACCGATCAGCTTTCCGATGCATTGGCCCCGGTTGCGATTTTGCGCGCGCAAGAAGGCATGAAAGGCAAAGTGGTTGCCGTTAGCCCGCATCTTGAAGAAGTGCGGCGTCTGATCAATGCCGGGCTTGGGATCGGGCCATTGCCGATCCATGTGGTGCAAAATGCGACAGAGCGTGGGCAGTTATGGCGTCTGCCGCCTTATGTCGATCCACCGGCAATCGATATTTATCTTGTGACCAATCCGCGTATGTCGCTGAGCCGGGCGGAGCGTTTCTTTATCGATAACCTGACCGCCCGGTTGGCAAACGCGCCTGAGGGGTATTTTATCTATCCTTAATGCCAAAACCGAAAAAATTCTTCTGTTTGCGATTTTGCCTTATATTTTCGATAATATATTGTAAAGTGCGCAAATGTTGTAATTGAATTGGTTCAGAGACCTTAATCCGCATGAAACACAAGTCATTTTTCGTCGCCTCAGAGAACGAAACCGTTGGTGAAGTTGCCTGTCGGAATATTCGTGCCGATATCATCCGCGGAAAATTAAAGCCTGGTCAAAAACTGAAACTGGAAAAGCTGAAGGCCGATTACGGTGTGGCGGTACCAACCTTGCGCGAAATCCTTAGCCGGCTTGCGGCAGAAGAATTTGTAATTGCCGAAGGGCAGCGTGGTTTTGAAGTGACCAGCGTATCAGAAGCGGGGCTTCGCGATATTGCTGCCTTGCGTCTTTTGCTTGAAACCCATGCCTTGCGTCAATCCATCGCCACGGGGGATCTTCAGTGGGAAGCCCGGGTTGTGTCTTCGCACTACATGCTCAAGGTTGTTGAAAACAAGCTGATTGAAGGCGACATGAGCCAGGTGGAAGACTGGGTGCAGCAAGATTGGGAATTCCATCATGCAACCATTTCGGCCTGTGCATCCCCGGCAATGATGGCGGCGCATTCAACGGTGTTTGACCGGTTTTTACGCTATCACATGCTTGTTCTTGATTTTCGGGGGAAACCGGCGGCCGATGAGCACGCGCAACTGCGCGATCTTGTCATCGCACGAGATGCCGAGGCCGCGGTGGCGCTTTTGACCAGTCATGTCCAAAGCGGTTTGAACCACGTCCTCGGCACCGGAAAAATCCCTGCTTAGGCAGGGACACTTTCCGCTTCTTTGATCATTTCCTTAAGAACCTGAACGGCTGTCGGATAGCCGCGCGCGCCCAGTCCTGCGATCACTGCGGTCACAACGCCTGACATCAACGAGTTGTGATACATCGGTTCGCGCCGATGAATATTGGTGATGTGTAACTCGATCGCCGGGGCAGGAAACATTTTCAAGGCATCCATGATGGCCATGGATGTGAAGGTATAAGCGGCCGGGTTAAACACAAGCCCGGCTGCTTCGTCGCTTGCTTCATGCAGCCAGTCGATCAATTGGGTTTCCGAATTGCTTTGGCGAAATTCAAGCGGGGTATCGCCAGCAGCAGCGCGGCACATTTTTTCAACATCTGCAAGGGTCGTGCGGCCATAGATTTCCGGCTCGCGACGGCCAAGACGGTTCAGGTTCGGTCCGTTCAGGACATATATAGGCTTTGACATGGGGTCCTCTTAACCTTTGTAACCGAATACTCTGGGCAGCCAGAGTGCGATGTCGGGCACCAGTGTAAACAACAGCAATGCAACAAGCATCGCGATCAAAAACGGGAAAACTTCGCTGGCGATTTCGCGCAATGGACGCTTGGAAATTGCCGTCATGACGAATAACAACAGCCCGTAAGGCGGGGTGATCAGGCCGATCATGATGTTGATCACGCAGACCACGCCAAAATGCACCAGATCAATGCCAAGCATGTTTGCTGTTGGAATAAAGACAGGCACGATTACCAACAGAATGGTGGTGCCTTCCAACAGGCAGCCAAGCACAAGTAGAATGACATTGACCATCAAAAGGAACGCCACGGGTGACAGGTCAAATCCGCCCAGCCATACGCTGAGGATCGACGGGATGTTTTCAACGGTCACGACATAGTTAAAGACCATTGCCCCGGCGATCAGCATGCCAATCGATGTTGTCGTGCGCGCACTAGATAACAGCGAGTTATAAAGCGCGCTGAAACTGACGCTGCGATACAGGAGTGTGGAAACAAGCAAGGCATAAAGGGCTGCGATGGCAGCAGCTTCGGTCGGTGTGGTCACACCCCCGTAAATACCCCCCAACAACACAACAGGCATCAGAAGTGCCGGAAATGCATTCAGGGTAACTTTGGGCAGTTCACGCAGCGGAACCGGGGCTTCTACCGGGAAGTTGCGGCGACGTGCCGAAAAGACGATATATCCGGCCTGAAACAGGCCCATGATGATGCCCGGAACAACACCCGCCAAAAACAGATAGCCGATAGAGGCATCTGATACGAGCGCATAGACTACCATCGGGATGGACGGCGGGATGATCGGGCCAATCACAGCCGATGCAGCCGTCAGGGCAGCAGCGAAAGCGGGCGGATATTTGCCGTCTTCGGTCATCATGCGTTGCATCATCTTGCCCGTGCCAGCAGCATCGGCAATTGCCGAGCCGGACATACCTGCAAAAATGATGCTTTGAACTACATTGACCAAAGCCAGACCGCCGGGGAAACGCCCGACAACAGCGTTGCAGAAGCCAAGCAAGCGCATTGTCATGGTGCCGGAATTCATCAGTTCGGCAGCCAAAATGAACAACGGAACCGCAAGCAGGATATAGCTTGAAAACATGCCGTTCAGAAGCTGTTCGGACGCCGTACCCATATCCAGCCCGGATACCAGCAAGTATAGGATGGATGACGTAATCATTGCGTGCCCGATGGGCAAGCCAAGAAGGCTTAGACAAACAATCGAGACAACGCACAGCGTGAAAGGATCAACAAAGCTCATGGGCGGGTATCCGTGTCAGAGTGATCCAGAACGCGTTCGTGCAAACTATCGGAAAGCGGATCTTTGCCCCGGATTGCTGTGATAATAATCCATGTGTAACGGACCAAGATTGCCACGGCGAAAATCACATAGATTGAGAAAAGCCAGTCAAACCGGATGTCGAGATATGACGTGTCCTGAATTTTCATGAAGGTCACGAAATCCCACGTCGCCGGAAGCGACACCCCGTAAAGAAACAGCAGGGCGGTTGCGGCCATTATGGTCATGACACGGCGGACTTTTGCCGGTACCGCGCTATAGACAATATCAAAACGGATTTCGTCATTTTCACGCAGGACAAATGCCGCCCCCCACAGGACGATCCAAAGCCACATGATGATTGTGAGTTCCGAGGCGCCGCCAATCGGGAAGTTCAGTAAATAGCGAAATGCCACCTGAACGATGAATGCGCCGAACATTACCGCAAGCATCAGGGCTGCGATGTTCTCGGCCCGGCGATGAAGCCAGGAGCCGATCTGTCTGATCTTGTTCGTCATGTATTGTGACCCAGTCTGCGCGCGCAGGGTTTGGGCCCTGCGCGCGGTGTTATCTTGACGTCATAAGAGACGGTGCTTAAAGCGCATTGATGCGTTCAAGCATTCCTTCTGGCCAATCTTTCGAAAGGTCCGATTCAAGATACATCTTCTGGGCGTGTGCACGGAAGGCAGCAACATCCGGCGTATAGATTTCAAGGCCTTGTTCCTTGAAGAAGTCCGCCAGTTTCTGTTCGCGTGCAAGATGCTGTTCCTGACTCCAGTTAATGGCGTCATCGGCTGCTTTCTGGAAGGCAGCCTGTTCGTCAGCGCTCAGGCCATCCCAGACCTTGGATGAAACAACCAGCATGTCATAGGCAACAAGGTGCGAGGTCAATGCGATCTGCTTCATGACTTCATAGAACTTCATGTTCTCGACGTTTGGAAGCGGATTGTCCTGACCATCAATCGCACCGGTCTGAAGGCCGGTATAGACTTCTGCATATGCCATCGGTGTCGGGTTGGCGCCAAGTGCCTTGCCAAGGAACTGCCAGGCATCGCCGCCGGGCATACGCAATTTGATGTCTGCCATATCTTCAGGCGTGTTGATCTTCTGATCCGTACGCAGGCCGACCTGACGTGTGCCAAAATAGGTTGGGCCGAGAATATGAATGCCCAGCTGGTCTTCGGCCAGTGCCTTCATTTCCTTGCCGGCATCGCTTTTGAAGAATGTCCGCATGTGATCGCCATCTCGGAACAAATAGGCCGAGCTCAGGATCGAGAAAGCCGGAACCTGTGTTGCGATGTCCTGCGGTGAGACGTTGCCCATTTCAAGGTTTCCACGCTGGATCGCGAGGATCTCGGTGGTTTGCTTGAACAGGTTGCCGCCGTAATACAGCTCGACATTATAAGTGTCGCCAAGATCCGCAGCGAACTTCTTCATCATGTCTGCCCGGATGTCCTGTTCCGAGAAAACAGCCGAAAAACGAAGATTGGTTTTATCAGCGGCAGTTGCCGGATTGCCAAAACCAAGCAGTGCGACGGTGCCAATTGCGGCAAGTCCTGTTGCCAGAACTGACCGGCGGGTGAAGGTGCGTGTCATCTGATGCCTCCCTAGATGCTTTGTTTGTAAGACACTATCACTTTTGTAAGGTGATTTTCATTATATATGCGAAATTTGGGGGTGCTGCAAGGTTGAAACCGGCAAGCAGGCAATTGCCGCCGGTTATGTGTGCCTAAGCGCGATCAGGACTTGTGCGATCACTATGATTGCGCAACGATGCGCAAACAGATGAATTCGAAGTGCGGAAGAACAAATGAAACTGGTCTATTTTTCGTGGGTCAAAGACCGCATCGGCATGGCCGAGGAAACTGTCGAATTGCCCGATGATGTCAAAACCGTTGCCGACTTTTTGGCATGGATGCCCGGACGCGGGGCGAATTTCGCCGCTGCATTGGCGGACCCCGCCATCATTCGGGTTGCCGTCGATCAGGAATATGCGACGGCAGAAACCATCGTTGTGGGTGCCAGTGAAGTGGCACTGTTTCCACCGGTGACCGGCGGGTAACGTTTATCGGTATTTCCCATAGAAGAAGGGCGGCCCATGAAGGAGCCGCCCTTTATTTAATACAGTGATGATTTGAAATCAGTCGGCGATGCTTGCCGTCTGTGTCAGGCTGTCAAAGAATTCCTTGCGACCCAAGGTGCCCGAAATTTTGCCATCACGTGTCAGAATGACCGGGTTTTGCGTGATTGAGCGCATATCAATCAAATCTTTGAGCAACACATCATCCTGAGCGACAAAGACAACTGAATTGTCGGTCCCGTCGAACTCGGCAGGAAGCGTGCCATCATATTGGATCAGCGTAAGGGCGCCGTCTTTGCCGCCGGTTGCGGATTGGACAACACCATCTTTAACCGTGATGTGCATGTCGTGATCATCAAGCGCAATATCACCGGAACTGGTGCGTTCTTCCTTGGTGACGCTGTGCATGATTGCACGACCACGCAGGATGTGGACCGGGTTCATATGGGCGACAAAATCGGCAACATATTCATTGGCCGGACGTAATGCGATGTCTTCCGGGGTGCCGTGCTGCACAACATAGCCGCCTTCCATGATCGCAATCGAATTGCCAAGTTTCATGGCTTCATCGAGATCATGGCTGACAAACAGGATGGTTTTGTTCAGCTTTTCCTGAAGATCGAGCAACTCGTCCTGCAGGCGGTTACGGATCAATGGATCAAGGGCCGAAAACGGCTCGTCCATCAGAAGTATCGGCGCATCGGTCGCAAAGGCGCGGGCAAGGCCAACACGCTGCTGCATGCCACCAGACAGTTCATGGGCGTATTTGTCTGCCCATTGATCAAGCCCGACAAGAGCAAGCTTTTCCTGGACCACGTCGCGGCGTTCTTTGGGATCCATGCCGCGAAGCTCAAGACCAAAGCCGACATTCTCGGCAACAGTTCGCCAGGGCAAAAGGCCAAATTGCTGAAAGACCATGGCAACGCATTCACGGCGCAATTTGCGAAGGGTCGGGCCATCACATTTGGTGACGTCTTCCATCCAGTCGCCATCACGCACACGAAGTGCTCCGCGTGAAACGGTATTCAGACGATTCACACAGCGCAAAAGCGATGATTTTCCAGACCCTGAAAGTCCCATCAGAACGCAAATTTCACCTTGCGGGACATTTAAGCTGACACCGGCAACGCCAAGAACATTGTTGTTGGCTTTGGCGATTTCTGCACGGGTCTTTCCGGCATCCAGAAGGGCCAGTGATTCTTCCTGACGATTGCCGAAGATGACGTCGATATTTTCAAATTCAATTGCATTGGTCATGTTCACTGCCCCGACTTTTCTTTGGCGTCACGGCGGCAAATGCGATCAAGCACAATGGCCAAAATCACAATCGCAAGGCCGGCTTCGAACCCTTGGGCGATGTTCACGGTATTAAGCGCACGTACAACAGGTTTTCCAAGACCGTCCGCACCGACAAGGGCAGCAATCACCACCATCGAAAGCGACAACATGATGCATTGGGTGAGGCCAGCCATAATCGATGGCATGGCGGACGGAAGTTCGACCTTGAACAACAACTGGCGTGGCGTGCAGCCGAAACTTTCACCGGCTTCAAGCAATGCTTTGGGTGTTCCTGAAATGCCCAGATGGGTCAGGCGGATCGGCGCAGCAATTGCAAAGATCACGGTTGAAATCAAACCGGGAACGACGCCCAGACCAAACAGGATCAGGGTCGGGATCAGATAGACAAATGTCGGGATGGTCTGCATCAAATCAAGGACCGGTCGCATGGCCTGATACAGCCAGGGGCGGTGGGCCGACGCAACACCAAGGGGCACACCAATGACCATGCAAAACAGCGATGCATAGATCACAAGGGCCAGCGTTTCCATGGTTTCTTCCCAGTAGCCTAGATTAACAATCAAAAGCAGGGAAAGAATGGTAAAGGCCGACAATTTCCATGATTTATGGAGGACAGCAGCCAGGACGCCAAAACCGGCAACAATCAAAAGTGGCGGGAGCCACACCAGAAAATCAATGGTGTTTTCAATAACGAACTCAAGAACATCCGAGATGGTATAGAAAACGAAATCGGCATGTTCGTTAAGGGCATCCATGAGGGACGCTATCCACTGTCCCAGCGGAATCTTTGTTTCCGTGAGCCATTCCATGGGGAAAATCCGTTCATTTATAAATAAGATAAAAACGCGATACGCCCGCGCGGAGCCCGATATCGGGGCGCGGGCGTATCGGTATGATCACAAATGCGGGCGGGGCCCGCTTATTTGCGTAAGCTTACAGGCCAAGGCCGCTTTTCAGCGCTGCCTTTGCATCGCCACCGTCAAAGGTGGTAACACCGTCAAGCCATGCATATGCCGCATCCGGGTTGGCTTTGATCCAGGCTGATGCTGCTTCTGCAGGATCGGTACCTTCGTTCAGGATCGCATCCATGATTTCGTTTTCCATGGCAAGGCTGAAGCCGAGATTGGTGACGAATTTACCGGCATTCGGGCAGTCATCGGTGTAACCGGCACGCAGGTTGGTGTGAACCGTTGCACCGCCAAAGTTCGGGCCAAACACGTCATCGCCACCATCAAGATAGGCCATATCGTATTT
This sequence comes from Thalassospira sp., assembly GCF_040218635.1. Taxonomy (GTDB): domain Bacteria; phylum Pseudomonadota; class Alphaproteobacteria; order Rhodospirillales; family Thalassospiraceae; genus Thalassospira. The sequence goes on along the minus strand of NZ_JAVJRB010000012.1, from coordinate 996,041 downwards.
TGCATTCATCGGGTGCGGTTCCCAGCCAAGGAAGACGATGAACTGATCGCGTGAAGATTTACGCTTCACTTCCGAGAGCATGCCCTGTTCGGAGGATTCAACAAGTTCAAAGCCGCCCAGGCCGAACTGATCGCTATCGATCATGTCCTGAATCAGACGGTTGCCATCGTTGCCCGGCTCAATGCCGTAAATTTCGCCATCAAGCTGATCTTTGAATTTGGCGATGTCAGCGAAATCTTTCAGGCCTGCATCAAAGGCATTCTTGGAAACGGCAAGGGTGTATTTCGCACCTTCAAGGTTCGCACCGGTGCTGACAACCGTTCCTTTGTCGAGATATGGCTTGATGTCGGCTGCCATGGTCGGCATCCAGTTGCCAAGGAACACGTCAACATCGCCGTTGGCAAGGCTGGTATAGGTCACAGGAACCGACAGAAGTTCGGTTTCTGCATTATAGCCCAATGCGTCAAGAATAACCGATGCGGTTGCCGTGGTTGCCGTGATGTCGGTCCAGCCAACATCAGAGAACGTTACGGTTTTGCAGGCATCGCTGTCGGCTGCCTTGGCGCTTGCGGCACCCAGAAGGGTGGTGGCAATGATGGTGCTGCCAAGAAGACGGCCGAACGTGGAAAGAGTGGTCATGTTTCTGGTTCTCCCTTGTGTGGATCTAAACGTTACTGATGACCACCCAAAGGTGGTCACGAGAAGCTATCAGTTCCGGAGGCCAGACGAACATCAACGCAAGATCGTTGTCGCTAACACTCGTCCAGAGCCACGCAATCAGGTTCCCCAGAACCTGTCGCATGGACCGGAATAATCACAAAAACAACCGCAAAGCTGCGCAACAGGGCTTACCCCCGTAATCCGTGCGCCGCGTCTGGCGGTCTTTTTATTGATTGATTGTTCAATTAAAGTACATCATATTCTCGATACGTCAATTAAGAAGGGTTAAAAAGTGCGTTGTTGTTCATCGTAGCGGCGCCAAACCCCTTGGAACGTTCTGAATTGGATTGCTCTGATGCCTAAAGTTGGTATGCAGCCTGTTCGCCGCAGGCAGTTAATCGACGCTACGATTGAAACCATTCACCGCCACGGATTTGCTGATACGACGATTGCGCGTATCTCGAAGGCGGCGGGGATGTCGTCGGGCATTATTTCGCATTATTTCGGCGGTAAAAACGCATTGCTTGAAGCCACCATGCGCTTCCTGATGCAGGAATTGCGCAATGATTATTTGTTGCGCCTTGGCACGGCAAAGACGCCGATGGACCGCCTGGAAGCAATTGTGAACACGAATTTTAACAAAGAACAATTTACCCCACAGGTCACGGTGGCGTGGTTGTCCTTTTGGGCGCAAGTGCCGTTTTCAGAGGCACTGAGCCGCATTAACGAGATCTATTTCAAACGACTGGCGTCCAATCTGCGTCATGAGCTGCGTCAACTGACAACCGATCAGTGTGCAGACGAAATTTCGGCCGCAATGGCGGCAATGATTGATGGCATCTGGGTGCGTTCCGGCCTTTCTGCCGGACGATCTGATGTCAAAGCCGCGCGGGAAATGGTGCTTGGTACGATGCGCCTTTATCTGGCGAATTCGCCCGCCCGCTGAGTGATACGTCACGTGTTTAAGATCACGGTCGCCCGACATCGAGGCGGCCCGCAGGAGTTTTGATATGAGCCTTTACCAAATTCAGAATTTCATCAATGGCAAGAAAACCAAAGGTTCGGGTGCTGCGATGGTGACGCTGAACCCCGCGACCAACACGGTTCTGGCCAAGGGCAATGAAAGCACGGCATCTGATGTTGATGCAGCTGTTAAGGCCGCGCGCGCCGGGTTTGAAATCTGGAAAAATACACCTGCGGCACAGCGTGCCCGTGTGTTGTTCAAGGCGGCCCAGATCCTGCGCGATCGTAATGATGAACTTGCACTGGTTGAAACACGCGATACCGGGCGTGCCATTCAGGAAACCGAAATTGTCGATGTGATTTCCGGTGTGGAATGTCTGGAATATTTTGCAGGTGTTGCCGGCAGTCTGGCGGGCGAGCATATCGATCTTGCCGGGAATTTTGCCTATACCCGCCGCGAAGCCGTTGGCGTTTGTGCCGCCATTGGGGCATGGAACTATCCAATCCAGATCGCCTGTTGGAAAGCGGCCCCGGCATTGGCATGTGGCAATGCGGTTGTCTATAAACCATCCGAAGTGACCCCGTTATCGGCCATCGCACTTGCCGAGGCGCTTCAGGAAGCAGGTCTTCCGGACGGTGTTTACAACGTTGTTCAGGGCGCGCGCGAATGTGGTGCGGCCCTTGTTGATCATGATGATGTCGATAAGGTTTCGCTGACCGGATCGGCCGCCACCGGTGCCAAGGTTGCAGCCGCGGCCGCGGGCGGCATGAAGGCCGTTACCATGGAGCTTGGCGGCAAATCACCGATGATCGTTTTTGAAGATGCCAATCTTGATAACGCGGTTTCGGGTGCTCAGATGGCGAACTTCTATTCATCGGGGCAGATTTGTTCGAACGGCACACGTGTCTTTGTTCATGAAAGCGTTGCCGATGCCTTCATCGAAAAACTGATTGCACGTTCCAAGGACCTTGTTCTGGGTGATCCGGAAAAACCGGAAACCCAGGTCGGCCCGATTGTGACCAAAGCGCAGTTCGATCAGGTGATGTCCTATATCGAAGCCGGTAAGAAAGAAGGCGCAAAATGCGTTCTTGGCGGTTATGCCGTAACCGATGGCATGCCGGAAGGCGGTCTGTTTATTGCCCCGACGATCTTTGCCGGGTGTTCCGATGACATGACGATTGTGCGTGAAGAAATCTTTGGCCCGGTGATGTCGGTTCTGACCTTCACCGATGAAGACGAAGTCATCAAACGCGCCAATGACACACAATATGGTCTGGCGGCAGGGGTCTTTACCAAGGATCTGTCGCGCGGGCACCGTGTTGTTGCACGGCTTGAAGCCGGGACGTGCTGGATCAATACCTACAACATTACCCCGATTGAAATGCCGTTTGGCGGTGTGAAAAAATCCGGTGTCGGTCGTGAGAATGGCCGGGCGGCGATTGAACATTATACCCGCATCAAATCGGTCTATGTCGAAACCGGCGATGTCGAGGCGCCTTACTAATCGCGCATCACAGATCAGTAACGGGCTGCCCACACAGCATTAAGAAAACCAAGGGATCAGACATGACGACCCCAAAGACGACCGAAAAATATGATTACGTGATTGTCGGTTCCGGTTCGGCCGGCGCTGTTTTGGCCAATCGTTTGTCAGAAGACCGCGATGTTAAGGTATTGGTCCTTGAAGCCGGGCCAGTCGATCATTGGTGGGATTGGCGTATTCATATGCCAACGGCACTTTCCTATCCGATGCAGTCGGAAACCTATAACTGGGCCTATTGGACAACACCGCAAACCAACCTGAACAATCGCCGGTTGGAAACTCCGCGCGGGCGTGTTTCGGGTGGGTCAAGTTCGATCAATGGCATGGCATATGTCCGTGGGCACGCGCTTGATTACAATCGTTGGGCGGAAGAAGATGCAAGTCTGAAAGAATGGGATTATGCGCGGTGCCTGCCATATTTCCGCAAGGCCGATACCCGCAACGAAGACACCGATGGCGATGAATATCATGGCGGTGACGGTCCGCTGCATGTGACGACCGGTGCGTGCGAAAACGACCTGCATAAAGCATGGATGGCCGCAGGCGTTCAAGCCGGTTACACCCATACAGAAGATCAGAACGGCTATCGCCAAGAAGGTCTGGGGACCATGGATATGACGGTCTATAAAGGCCGTCGTTGGTCAACCGCACAGGCCTATCTTCATCCGGCGGCAAAACGTGACAACGTCACGGTTTACAATAAAGCATTTGCACAACGCATTGTTTTTGATGGTAAACGTGCGATTGGCGTTGATTTCACCCATGAAGGTGAGACCAAGCGTGCTTTGGTTGATCGCGAAGTCATTCTTTCGGCCGGTTCAATCAATTCGCCGAAACTTTTGATGTTGTCAGGTGTCGGTCCGGCGGCGCATTTGCGCGAACACGGCATTGATGTTGTTCATGATCTTCCCGGTGTTGGTGAAAACCTTCAGGATCATCTGGAGCTTTATGTTCAGATGGAATGCACCAAACCGGTTAGTCTGAACAGCAAACTTGATTGGTGGAGCAAACTTAAGATCGGTGTGCAGTGGTATCTGTTTAAAACCGGTCTTGGTGCGACCAACCATTTTGAAGCTGGTGGTTTTATCCGGTCGAAAGCCGGTGTTAAACACCCGGACCTGCAATATCATTTCATGCCAGCCGCCATTAACTATAATGGATCAAAAGCCGCTGAAGGCGATGGCTTCCAGGCCCATATCGGTCCGATGCGGTCAAAGTCGCGTGGGACAGTGCGTTTGGCATCCGCCGATCCCAAGGATCGTCCGATCATTGATCCGAACTATATGAGCCACCCGGAAGACTGGGAAGAAATGCGCGCATCGGTGCGCCTGACCCGCGAAATATTTGGTCAGGAAGCATTTGCTGATCTGCGCGGCAGTGAAATCGCACCGGGTAAAGATATCCAGACCGACGCGCAGATTGACGCATGGGTCGCAGATCACGCCGAAAGTGCTTATCACCCGTCATGCTCGTGCAAGATGGGTAGTGACGAGATGTCCGTGGTCGATGCACAAACCCGGGTGCATGGCATCGAAGGCCTGCGCGTTGTGGACAGTTCGATCATGCCAACGATTGCGACCGGCAACCTGAATGCGCCAACGATCATGATTGGTGAAAAGGCTGCGGACATCATTCGCGGGCGGCAGCCGTTGGCGCCGTCAAATGCACCGTTCTTTGTGCATCCTGAATGGGAAACCAAGCAGCGTTAAGCGATCGCATCACCAAAACTGAGACTGAAAACCCCGATTGGCCATCAAGCTGATCGGGGGTTTTTCTTTTGGATGATTGCAATCATCCAGAAGGCAGGTGATGATCACGGCATATTGTATGCAATTCCCGCAACATACATCGCAACCTGTGAAGTGCCGCCATGCAAGAAATCAGCCTGCTTAATTCCGTGATTGGTCCCGTCATGCGCGGACCATCAAGTTCGCACTGTGCAGCACCCTATATGATGGCAAAGCTTGTGCGTGAACTTTCCTGTTCAAACGGGGAAACCTTGCAAAACGCGGTGGTGCGGTTTGATCCGCGCGGGTCTTTTGCGCCGTGCTACAAGGCGCAAAGTTCGGACGAAAATTTTGCTGCCGGGCTTGCCGGTGCAAAGCTGACCGATGCGGATTACCGTGAAATTCTTGGTCGAGTTGAACGCGGCGAGGGATTTCGTTTCGCAATCGAAGTCACCGAACTTGATAACAATAATCACCCCAACCGGGTTGATATTGAACTCAGCGTTTTGACTTTGGATGGCGAAACACGAACCGACCTTTATACCGGTGCCTCGGTTGGTGGCGGGATGTATTACATCGACAGCATGAATGGCGAGGCGCTGTTTCTCACCGGGAAAACGGCAACAGTGTTTGTCTGGGGAACAGATGCAATTGCCAATGCCGATCAGATCGCAGCGGACCTGGCAACGGGTGAAAACAGCGTTCTGGATGTGTCGCATGATCCTGATCACGACAGGATCGAGATATCCCTGCAATCCTTGCCCGATGTGAAGGCATTTAGCGAACTTCGGACCCGCTATGGCATTGCCAATCTGCGCTACGGCGGTGCATCGCAATATCCGGTCTGTGCGACAGATGATTTGTTTTCTACCAGTGAAGCCGTGATTGCGGTTGCCGATGGACAAGAAGGCGGATCAATTGCCGATGCGGCACTGGTGTTGGAAGCCAAACGCCTTGGCCTGTCACGCGAAGCCACCCGTGTATTGTTCCGCGAACGGTGTGAATTGATGTTGCGCGTGGTCGCCGAAGGGTTCGATGCCAAACCCGAAGACAATGTGATGCGGTTTTTGACCTTGCGGGCGCGCAAAGTCCGCGATGCGAATTTGCCAAGCGGGCTGGGTGGTCCGGTATTGCAGGATGCCATGGCAGGTGCCTTATCGGCGATGGAGCGCGATTCAAATCGCGGCTTGGTGTGTGCCGCCCCGACGGCAGGCAGTGCAGGGGTCGTTCCCGGAACGCTTTATGGCCTGATCCGGCATGGCATTGATATCGAAGGGGCGACAGATGCGTTGCAGGTCATGGCGTTGATCGGGGCAGTTTTTGCGGCCCGTGGGACTTTTGCGGCGGAATGTGGTGGCTGTTCGGTTGAAACCGGGGCATCGGCGGCGATGGCGGCGGCAGGGGTTGCGCAGGCATATGGCGGGGATGCCAAGCAATGCTTTGATGCGGCCAGCATGTGTTTGATGAACACCCTTGGTCTGGTTTGTGATCCGGTGGGCGGGGATGTTGAAATCCCGTGTCATGCGCGCAATGTTGCGGGGGTGTCACATGCCTTTTCATCGGCAATGGCAATTTTGGCCGGGTTTGATGCGGTTCTGGGCTATGACGAACTGGTCGATCAGACAGTGAAAATCGGTGCATTGATGCATCCCGATTTGCGCTGTACGGCCCGTGGGGGGTGTGCTGCGACCAAAACCGCCCTTCGCATGGTCGAGGCTGTGACCAAATCTGCGTAAGATTCTGATTTTTATTCGCCGATTAGGGTAAATCGGGGGGTAGGTCAGGCTTGCACGTATCGTGGTTTAGGCATGGCTTTGCGCAATCCTTTTTCCTTGATCCGATCTGTTTTGGCATAATCGGTGAAATGCGCGTGAAGTTGCCTGAAAAGCGCAGTTTTACCTTGATAGATGGTCCTGTTTGGGCAGGATGGGCCATAACCACCAACCAAAAATGAGGCCTCCTTGTGTTTACCCCGAATTTGCTGACTGCCAATGACACGGCCGGGGCATATCCTGCGTCCTATTACGCAGCAACTGCCAATGCGACCGAACCGTTTGCCAAGCTTCAAGGGGACCAAACCTGCGACATTGTTGTCATCGGGGGCGGCTTTACCGGGTTGTCATCTGCTTTGCATCTGGCGGAACGCGGATTTAACGTCATTTTGCTTGAAGCCCATCGGGTTGGTTGGGGGGCGTCTGGCCGTAATGGCGGGCAGGTCGGATCAGGTCAGCGCCGTGAACAGGATGATCTGGAAAAGATGGTTGGGTGCGATGATGCCAAAAAACTTTGGGACATTGCCGAGCAATCCAAAGACATCGTCAAATCCCTGATCGCCAAGCATGACATTGATTGCGATTGGAAACCGGGCATTTTACATGCGGATCATCGCGCGCGGTTTGTGCCTGATACCCATGCCTATAGCGAAAAGTTGCGCGACGAATACGGATATCAGGATATCCGCAATGTTGATCGCGACGAAATGCACGAAATGCTGGGCACGACGTTCTATCACGGCGGGTCGCTTGATATGGGGGCGGGGCATATTCATCCGCTTAATTTCGCCCTTGGAATTGCAAACGCCGCACGCGCCGCCGGGGCCCGGATTTTTGAAGATGCTGTTGTTAGCTCTTATGAAAATCAGACGGGCAAGGTTACGGTCAAGACCAAGGATGGCGCGGTTGTTAGCGCTAACAAATTGATCCTTGGCTGCAACGGGTATCTTGACGGGTTGGAAGATCGGGTGGCCAAACGGGTCATGCCGATCAATAATTTCATCGTTGCGACCGAACCGCTTGGCGATGATCTGGCGCGTGACCTGATCCGCGATGATGTGGCGGTCGCGGATTCAAAGTTCGTGATCAACTATTACCGGTTAAGTGCCGATAAACGCATGCTGTTTGGTGGCGGGGAGACCTATGGATATAATTTCCCCAAAGACATCAAATCGTTTGTGTCACCACACATGATTGAAGTCTATCCGCAGCTGAAAGACGTCAAGATTGATTATGGTTGGGGCGGGACACTTGCGATTACGATGAACCGTATGCCGTTCTTCCGTAAGATCGAAGATAATATCTTTACCGCAACCGGCTATTCCGGGCACGGCGTTGCCATGGCAACCTTGGCCGGGCAAATCATGGCCGATGCGGTTGCCGGAACGATGGAACGGTTTGATGTGATGTCGAACCTGAAAATCCCGGTCTTCCCGGGCGGTAAAGCATTGCGCTTCCCGCTTTTGGTCGCAGCAATGGTTTGGTATTCGATCCGCGACCGGCTTTAGGGCCTTAATCCTATGCCGGTTCGGTTTGTTTGGCGGTCCTGTCTGAAACCGCATCGCCGGGTTTTTCTTCAATTCCGTCTTTTGCCCCAAGGGCGATCAGGCGGGATTTTGTTTTGCGCCAGCTATGCGGATTGTGGGCCAGGGTGGTTGCGTCACTGAACGATACATCATAACCGCGATCAAGGGCGGCCTTTATGGTGGCGTTGACACAAAAATCACCGTCCAGTCCGACAATGATCAATTTGCCAACATGATGCCGGTCGAGAACCCGGGGTAATTCGGGTTCATGAAAGGCGTCTGCACGCGATTTAACGATGTCGTGGTCAATATCGCCATCAATCCGGGCATCAATGTCGAGCCCCTTTGATTTCGGGCAGCCGCGTCCTTCATTCAGCAATTTCACAAGAAAGTTGATGTACCAGCCCGCAAATGTCTGTCGGATCGAAATGACCGGATAGCCATTGGTATTGGCGGTTTCAACAAGTTTGTTGATGGCCAAAATGCCATTTGTCATCGCATCGGCGGGATAGGTATGCTTTGCACTGTCCGATGTGAAATCGTCTTGCAGGTCAATCAGCAGAAGGGCGGTGTTTGGACGCGATGCTGGATCAATTTTCGGGCCGGAGCTGATGGCCAGGTGGTGGCGATGTCCGTACAGAGTATAGGCAATCAGTGCAGCCAGCAAAATGGCGGCGACAAGGATCGCAGACCACATCGTTACTTTCTCCGTTTGTGTCTTAATCCGAAATGGGTACAGACCCTAAGCAAAACCGATAATGCACAGATTGATGGATTTTCTTATGGGTTTCAATGCCGTAATACCCCCAAAAAGGATGTCTTGGGCTGAAAACATTATAAGACCATTGTTGTCATGCGTCGCCAAGTTGCATCAACTCTTTACGTTCCAGGACTTAAAGAAGGCATCACGAAGGGGCTGAACGGCCTTCTGGCACGTAATGAGGCAGGTTCCAGCCGAAATAGACTTCGACCGAAGTAACACGGCCATCGCGGATGGTCAGAATTTCGGTATTTCTGAAACGACGGCCCGTATTGGCGCCCCCTTCATAGGTGACAAAAACGTCATCCCCGTTCGCAACGAGATGGACAAGGTCGAACCGGTCAATCTGTTGATGATTTGGCCAGCAGCATTCGAAATAGGCGTTTCGATCCAGTTGGTTGTCGAGCGGGCTGCTAAAGCGGAAATCATCGGAAACCAGATGTTCAATCGCATCACGGTCCGAATTTTCATAAGCCTGAAAATAGCGCTGGGCAATGGCAAGTGTGTCAGACATTGGAACACCTTCCGTTTGATACATCGTGCAATCAAGGGCACGGTATCAAAACTGATTGCAAAATGCAACCGGTGTGATTTTGCCTGTTATTCAGGTGTCCAGTTGGCAACCGGGTCATAGCGTTCGCCCTTTGACAGGATCACGCCGTTATGGGCGGCAATGCCGATTTCAAAGCTTGAAGCAATGCGAAGGGCGCGTTCCATGAAATGTCTGGCGGCGGGTTCTTCGCAATATTCCGACAGTGTTTGCGCAAAAAGCTGCAACCAGCGGTCAAAATGGTGACGGGTGATTTTAAGCGGCATGTGCTTTTGCATCGGGCGGCCGTCATAATTGCCGGTTGCCAGCGCAACCGATGACCAGAACATCACCATGCGATCCAGATGGGTGTCCCAGTTTTCGACTTTTTCATCAAATACCGGGCCAAGCAAATCATCATCACGGACCTTGGCATAAAAGCCATGGACGATGTTTTTGATCATGTCCTGATCAATCCCGGTATCGTCCTTGATACGACGGGTTGCAATTTCGCGGCGTTCCTTGATTTCGGCAAGGGTCGGCTGTTTGTCGGACATGATGGTAAACCTGTAATGCGCTCAGGGTGTCACAGCATTAATGCATGATGCTGTGGTTGGACATGACATATGTCACTTTTGCCCGTTACGCAAACCGATCACGCAATCCGTAATAGCGATAGGCAACTGACCGTGCCACACGGCGAAGCGCGGGCATGGGGAATTTGTCCATCGGTGTGGTTAAAACCGATCCAAGATCGTCCTCGCCAACCGTGCCCAACATGCGTTGGGCCAAAAGTTTCCCACCCATGCTTGCCAAGGCAACCCCGTTGCCATGCCATGCAAGGGCCGTCCACACGTCGCGGTGCCCCGGAACACGACCGATATAGGGACGCCAACTTTGCGACAGGCAGGCAAGGCCATTCCAGTGATGGGTGAAATCGATATCGCGCCATGCCGGGAACATGCGGTTGAAATTATCCAGAAGATCGCGTTTCCCGGCCTCAAAGGCAGCAGGGGTCGCGGTTATGCCGCCGCGTCCGCCAAACAGGAACCGGTTATCCGGAAGTTTGCGGAAATAATGCAGTAAAATGCGGCTGTCAAAAGCCATCAGGTCACTGGTCCAGCCCTGTGCGGACAGTTCATCATCGCGCATCGGGCGGGTAACAAGGATGCCGGAAAACACCGGCATCAAACGCCCGCCAATCCAGTCGGGCAAGTTTTCCGAACTATACCCATTGGTGGCAATCACGATCTTACCTGCTGATATCCGGGTATCCCCGGCATGGAGTAGATAGTGATCGCCGTTTTCGGAAAAGCGGTCGATTTTTGCCTGTTCGAATATTCGAACACCTGCTGCAGTACATTGGGCATGAAGCCCGACAAGGTATTTCATCGGGTTTAAGCCAAAGCCCGCCTTTACATGCAATCCGCCATAGGTCTCGTTGGCATGTAATCCGCGCTCGATCAGGGCGTCGCGGTCTAAAAACGTGCTTTTGATGTTGGTGTAATGGGCAAGCTCATCTGCTTCGTGGTGCAATTCACGAATGCGGTTGGGTTTGTGTGCCAGTATCACTTCGCCGTCTGAATGGCGGTCGGCATCAATGTTCCAATCCGCCAGGCGGTTTTCAACAAGATCAATCGCGTCATGTTGAATGCGTGCGAATTGTTTGACCGCATCATCGCCAAACTTTTTCGCCAGATACCCGTAATCTTTGCCGCTGCCGCCCATGCAGCAAAAACCACCATTGCGCCCCGATGCACCCCAACCGCTGCGCCCGGCATCAAAGACCGCAACATCGGCCCCGTTTTGCGCCAATTCCAGTGCTGCAGACAGCCCGGAATATCCGCCACCAATGATCGCGATATCGGCCTTAAGGGTGCCTTCCATTGGTAGTTTTTCGCAATCGGGCAGGGTGGGGACACTATCGGCCCAGTAACTGTTGGGCAGGGTTTCGGTTTGATAGGCCAGGGGTTGATAGATGCGTTTGAGCATGAAGATCTCTTTGGGCGAGAAGGTGGGGGCGCAGGGTTCAGTCGGGGTTAGATAAAAATACCCGGCAATGATAGCTCATGCCGGGTATTTCGGTAAGTCATTGTAATCAGATGGTGATTACATTTTTCCGATTTTCTTGGCGGTATCATCAAGTGCCGCACGGAGCCGTTTAACCAACTCGTCGACTTCATCTTTGCTGATGCAAAGCGGTGGCGAGAGAACCATACGGTCCCCACAAGCCCGCGAGATTACGCCATTTGCCACACAGGCATCGCGGCAGATGGTGCCGACGGTTCCCGGTTTTTCAAACGGTTTGCGGGTTTTCTTGTCATCGGTCAGCGGAAGTCCGGCAATCAAGCCGACGGTTTCAACAGCGCCGACCAGCGGATGGTCTTCAAGGGTTTTAAGCGCCTTGCCGAAATAAGGGCCGATATCGTCATGCACACGTTCGACCATTTTTTCTTCGCGCAGGATGCGGATATTTTCCAGTGCCACTGCCGCACATGCCGGGTGACCGGAATAGGTGAAGCCGTGGGTGAATTCACCGCACTGATTGATCAGAACGTCTGCAACGCGATCACCAACCATGACAGCAGAGATCGGAAGATACCCGGACGACATGCCCTTTGCCATCGGCATCAGGTCCGGCTTGATGTCAAAGGTGTCACAACCGAACCATTCACCGGTACGGCCAAAGCCACAGATGACTTCATCGGCAATCAGAAGAATGTCGTATTTTTTGCAGATACGCTGAATTTCAGGCCAGTAGGTCGATGGCGGAATGATTACGCCACCAGCCCCCTGGATCGGTTCACCGATAAAGGCACCAACGCGGTCTGCACCCAGTTCTTCGATCTTTTCTTCAAGCTTGCGCGCCGCAATCAGGCCGAATTCTTCGGGGGAGTTGTCGCCACCTTCGCCGTACCAGTAAGGCTGATCAATATGGACGACGTCTGGCAGAAGTGGCCCGCCCTGTGCGTGCATTCCGGCCATACCGCCAAGGGATGATCCGGCAACGGTGGATCCATGATAGGCGTTTTTACGGCTGATGATGACGGAACGTTCCGGTGTGCCTTTAAGTTTCCAGTACTGGCGGACCATACGGACAACGGTGTCATTCGCCTCGGACCCGGAATTGGCGTAAAAGACGTGGTTCAGGCCTTCTGGCGTGATTTCGGCAAGAACTTTCGAAAGCTCGATCGCCGGGGTGTTCGCGCACTGGAAGAAGTTGTTGTAATAGGGCAGTTCTTGCATCTGGGCATAGGCCACATCGGCAAGTTCCTTGCGGCCATAGCCGATATTGACGCACCACAGGCCTGCCATGCCATCAAGATAGCGCTTGCCAGTGGAATCTTCGATAAACACGCCCTGTGCACGGGTGATAACCCGCGTGCCGCGGTTATTCAAATCCGCTGTATCTGTGAACGGGTGAATATGGTGTGCCTGATCAATATCCTGCCAATAGGCGGTTTTGTCGAAATTATTCATAACGTCTCCTGACAGCGGTGCTGGTCTGCTTTTGTGCGATATGTTGAACATCTGTTTTTAGTGTTCGTTTTTTTGAACACCTTTGCAAGAGGATTTTTAGCCAAATTTTTTGGCAGTTATTTCTTATTTTTTGTTGTCCAGTGGTTCATGCAGGGTTGGTTTCCCCGGATGGTTGTTTTGCGGGGGTGATTTTATTGCGGTGCATGATTTGCACGATATATCGCACGATAGGGCTTGACCGGGGCATTCCGGCACGGCACTGTTGGGTTCAGGGATAAATCCTAAAATACAAGGCCTTTTCTGGGAGTATAAGACGATGAACAAGTCGTTCGTCGAAGACGGTAGGGCGGTTGCCCAACGATTCTTTGAAGAAAATCCTGATATCGAACTTGTCGAGCTGTTGATCCCAGACGTCAATGGCGTGTTTCGTGGTAAACGAATCAGCAAACAGAAATTCATTAAAAGCTTTCATGAGGGCGTCAATCTTCCGGGGTCCGTATGTCTTGTAGACATCACCGGCGATAACCCGGAAGGCACAGGTCTTCTGTGGTCCAGTGGTGACCAGGACAATATCGCAAAACCGATCCCCGGTACCTTGTGCCGTGTTCCATATGGCGAGCTGCCATTAGCACAGGTAATGATGAGCCTGTATAACCTTGACGGGTCACGCTTTTTTGCCGATCCGCGCAATGTTTTGCAGTCGGTTGTTGATCGCATGAATGCGGATGGTCTTTATCCGACTGTTGCGCTGGAACTTGAATTCTATCTTGCCGATCAGGACCGGGAAACGGCCGTGCCACTGCCTCCGCAGCCGCTTGGCGGCGGGATCGCATCGGATGGTGTGCAGGTTTACGGACTTCAGCAGATCGAAGATTTCGAACGGGTTCTTCATGACGCAGTTGCAGAACTGAACCGTCAGGGCATCCCGGCCGATACCATCGTTGCCGAAGCCGGTCCCGGGCAGTTCGAGATCAATCTGGGCCATGTCGGCGACCCGATGATGGCCGCAGACCATGCCATGCAGCTTAAGCGCGTCGTCAAGGGCATTTCATGGGATCATGGTGTTACCGCGACGTTTATGGCAAAGCCATATTCTGATCAGGCGGGCAATGGTTTGCACGTCCATGTCAGTTTGAGCGATGAAGACGGCAACAACGTCATGTCGCCCAAAGGCGATGAAGAAGTTTCTGATAATCTGCGCTTTGCCATCGGTGGCCTGCAGGAAGCGATGTTTGAAAGCATGGCGATTTTTGCACCGAATCCGAATTCATTCCGCCGGTTCCAGAACAAGGCCTATGCGCCGATGTCGCCAAACTGGGGTTTGAATAACCGTACTGTCGCACTGCGTATCCCGGCTGGCAGCCCGAAGGCTGCAAGGGTTGAGCATCGTGTGTCTGGTGCCGATGCAAACCCGTATCTGGTGTTGGCCTGCGTTTTGGCTGGCGTGCATTATGGCATGAAAAACAAACTTGATCCGGGCGAGCCCACGGTTGGCAACGGTTATGAGCAGCATGGTGGCAAGATTGTCCCGCGCAGCATGATTTCGGCCCTCGACCGGTTTGTCGAAGGCGATATCGTCAAGGAATATCTTGGTGAACAGTTTGTTGAAGTTTTCGATATCTGCCGACGTGCGGAATATGACGAATTCTTCTCCGAGGTCACACAGCTTGAATATCGTTGGTACCTCGATGCGGTATAACCGCACCCAGATAAAAAACGACCAATAGGGAAAAGACGGGAATGTCTCAAAAGGTAGGGGATCGTCTGAAGGCTGTGCGCAGCATGTATGGGCTGTCGCAACGTGAGTTGGCACGTCGTGCTGGCGTCACCAACAGCACCATTTCAACGATCGAACAAAACCGGGTCAGCCCGTCTATTGATAGCCTTGCCAAAGTGTTGGCAGGCATCCCTATGACCATGATTAATTTCTTCACCATTGATCTTGATAACGGTGAAGAAATCTTCTTTAAAAAAGAAGACCTTGTCGAACTTTCTGACGGGACGATGTCAATGCGTCTTGTCGGGGCATCGCGCAAGAATCGTAATTTGCGCGTGCTGCATGAAACCTATCCAGCGGGTGGCGATACCGGCGATAATCTTATTGTCCAGAAGGGCGAAGAAGCTGGTGTTGTCATTCGCGGTAAACTTGAAGTAACGGTGGGTGAGCGGGTCAAGGTTCTTGGCCCCGGTGATGCATACTATTTCAATGCGGAAATTCCGCACCGTTTCCGCAATGTCGGGGATGGTGAATGTGAAACCGTCAGTGCCGCAACACCGCCATCTTACTGATATCTAATTGATCACGTGATCAACCGGGCATCACACCCGAGCAAATATCAAAATCGAACAAAAGACCCAAAGCGCCATCCGTCAGGAGATTTCCGATGACCAATCCGTTGAATTTTGAACAGCTGACCGCACAGGCAAAAGCACTTGATATTCGCAACAAAGCGTTCATCAACGGTGCCTATGTTGATGCCGCATCGGGCAAGACATTTGATTGCATCAGCCCGCGCGACGGTTCTGTTTTGACCAAGGTTGCCGAATGTGACGTTGAAGACGTCAATCGCGCAGTGGCATCGGCACGTGCGGTGTTTGAGAAAGGCAGCTGGTCGGAAGCTTCCCCGGCAAAGCGCAAGGCGGTCTTGCTTCATTTTGCCGATCTTCTGGAAAAGAATGCCGCCGAGCTGGCCCTTCTTGAAAGCCTTGATATGGGTAAGCCGATCACGATGGCAGCCCGCGATGATATCCCGCTTTCTTACAAGTGCATTCGTTGGTACGCCGAAGTGATCGACAAAGTTTATGACGAAATTTCGCCATCGGAGATTAATGCCATTGGCATGATCACCCGCGAGCCGCTTGGTGTGGTTGCTGCTGTGGTGCCATGGAACTTCCCGCTGATGATGGCGGTCTGGAAGCTTGGCCCGGCATTGGCGATGGGCAATTCGATCATCCTCAAGCCTGCGGAACAATCCCCATTAACCGCGCTGCGTGTTGCTGAAATCGCGGTCGAGGCAGGCATTCCCGAAGGTGTCTTGAACGTGATCCCGGGCTTTGGCCCGACGGCGGGCAAGGCGCTTGGTCTGCATGACGATGTTGATTGCATTGCCTTTACCGGGTCTGGCGAAGTCGGCAAGCTGTTCTTGCAATATGCCGGTCTGTCAAACATGAAGCGCGTCTGGCTTGAATGTGGGGGCAAAAGCCCGAACATCGTTCTGGCCGATTGCCCGGATATGGATGCGGCGGCCTCGGCGGCAGCAGGTGGCATTTTCTATAATCAGGGTGAAGTCTGCACCGCAGGATCACGTTTGATTGTCGAAGAAAGCATCAAGGATGAATTCATCGAAAAGGTCATCGCCGAAGGTGCCAAAATGCAGCCGGGTGATCCACTTGATCCGAAAAGCCAGATGGGTGCGATTGTTGATGAAAATCAGATGAACCGCGTTCTGGGCTATATCGAAAAGGGTGCGTCAGAAGGTGGTGTTCTGCGTTCTGGTGGTAAACGTGCGCGTACAGAATCGGGTGGGTATTATGTCGAGCCGACGGTATTTGACGGCATCAAAAATGACATGACGATTGCCAAGGAAGAAATCTTTGGCCCGGTTCTGTCAGTTATTTCGGTCAAGGACTGGAAAGAAGCTGTTCAGACCGCAAATGATACACCATATGGTCTGGCCGCTGCGGTTTGGACGCGCGATATCAACAAGGCCCACATGACCGCAAAGAAACTGCGTTCGGGTCTTGTCTGGGTCAATTGCTGGGACGGTGGATCCATCACCATGCCGTTTGGCGGATACAAGCAGTCCGGTACCGGTCGCGACCGTTCGTTGCATGCGCTTGATAAATATTGTGAAATTAAGTCGACCTGGATTGCACTGGGCGACGCCTGATTTTAAAGCAGGTTCTCATTCGGAGATAAGGGAAGAAAAATGAGCAGCACCGGCGTCATTGACACCAAGGGCGGTGATAACGCCTTTACCGCGAAATCTGTGCATCAGAACACCAGCGAACCGATGTATTCCGGTGCGCTGTCCTTCATGCGCCGCATTTATTCGCGCGATCTGAACGGCATTGATATTGCCGTGACCGGTATTCCTTATGATCTTGCAACGTCAAGCCGACCGGGAACGCGTCTTGGCCCGCAAGGTGTGCGCCGTGCGTCGGCCAATCTTGCATGGGCACCGCATTTCCCGTCCGGTCGCGATATCTTTGCCGAACTTTCGGTCATTGATTATGGCGACATGGTTATCGATCCGGGTCACCCGGAAAAACTGCCGGAAATGATCGAAGATCATGCCCGCGATATCGTTCAGTCCGGTGCCAAGATGTTGACCATAGGTGGGGATCACTTCATCACCTATCCAGTGTTGAAAGCACATGCTGAAAAATACGGTGATGGTATTTCCCTGATCCAGTTCGATGCCCATTCCGATACGTGGGAAGATGACGGGGACCGTATCGATCACGGCACCATGTTCTGGCATGCCGCCCAAAAGGGCATTGTTGATCCGTCGAAATCGATTCAGGTCGGTATCCGGACCCACAATGAATCGACCCACGGGTTCAATATCCTTTATGGCCCGGATGTTCAGTCAATGTCGATTGACGCGATTGTTGAAAAGATCAAAGCAACAGTTGGCAATAACCCGGCCTATATCACCTTTGATATTGACGGGCTTGATCCGTGCTATGCACCAGGCACCGGAACGCCGGTTCTGGGCGGTTTGACCACCCATCAGGCCGTATCGATCCTGCGCGGTCTTGCCGGTCACATCAATCTGATTGGCAGCGACGTTGTGGAAGTTTCCCCACCTTATGATGTTTCGGACATTACCGCCCTTGCCGGGGCGACCATGGCGTGGGAAATGCTCAATATTCATGCGGTGAACCGGGCGAAATAAGCGTCAGATCATCGCAGGTCATCTGTCACCAATTTGATATGTCAGTTTGGCGAAAATTTTCGGGCTGGTACCTTTTTCGGGTGCTGGCCCTTGTTTTTTCTTTTTCCTGTGCTCTGATAGCGCGATGAAAAGAAAAGATATGTATGAGGAGAACGAAAGATGAAGCCGATTGCGATTTCACGTTTAACGATCTGTGGCATTGACGAGTTGCCGACCCATCGCAATCACGGGGTTTCCCATGTTTTGTCTGTGCTGGACCCTGATCGGGAAGACCCTGCCATCTTTTCCGATTACGCACCGCATGAACGCACGATTTTGCGATTCCATGACGTGATTGATGACAAGGAAGGCCGTCCGGCCCCGATAAAGGCCAATGTCGAGGCCATCCTTGAATATGGTGAGGGACTTAAAAACAGTCGGGAAGAACGCCGCGATGGCCATTTGCTGGTGCATTGTCACATGGGCGTGTCGCGTTCGACCGCCGCGATGATTACCCTGATGGCGCAATGTGAACCCGACCGTGACGAAGACAGCATTTTCACCACCATCCGCGCTATCCGTCCGATTGCATGGCCAAATTCGGTCATGATTGCCCTTGCTGATGAAATGCTTGGTCGGAAAGGGCGCCTTACCGCAGCCCTTCATCGTCATTACGCAGCCCAACTGGCACGAGATAAAATGTTTGAAGGTTGGATGACCGATCTTGAACGTGGGCGCGAGGTCGAATTTGGCCGCGCAATCATGCCGCAAAAGACATCTGTCTAGGTGACTATCGCAGACCGGGGTTATTTTGGTTTGCGTGTCAAATTGAATCGATTTAAAAGCGTTCCGTCCCACAGACCGCAACACTGATTTTGAATAACGGGTCCGCGCATTAAAGCGGACAATCCGAACGGAGAAACGCAATGACAGCTAAAGCTGTTTGTCTTGGGGAATTGCTGATTGATTTTGTCCCGACAGTAACCGGTACCGGCCTTGCCGATGCACCGGCCTTTGCCAAGGCGGCGGGTGGTGCGCCGGGGAATGCTGCGGTGGGGCTCCAGCGATTGGGCATTGAAACCGGTTTTATCGGCAAATTGGGCGATGATGCCTTTGGCCATTTTCTGGTTGATACGCTTAAAGATGCCGATGTCGATACATCGGGCATTGTTTTGACCAAAGAAGCCCTGACCGGGCTTGCCTTTGTGTCATTGCGGGCCGACGGGGAACGCGAATTTTCGTTCTACCGCAGCCCGTCTGCCGACATGCTGCTGTGCCCGGCCGATCTTGATCAGGACATGCTGAAATCAACCAATCTGTTCCATTACGGAACGCTTTGCATGATTGATGATGATCCGCGTGCGGCAACGCTTGAGGCAATCAAAATTGCCCGTGACAATGGTGCGGTGATTTCGTGCGATCCAAACCTTCGCTTGCCGCTTTGGCCAAGCGTTGAGAAGGCCCGCGAAATCCTGCGCCTTGCGATCAGCCAGGCCGATATTGTTAAAATGTCGGACGAGGAAATTACATTCGTTTCAGGCAAGGATGACCTTGAAGAAGGCATCAAAGACCTGTGGTGTGACGGGTGGCGTGCATTGATTGTGACCTATGGCCCCAAGGGATCGCGTTTTATCACCCCGAAATTTGACGGGTTTGTAACATCCTTTGACATCACGGCTGTTGATGCAACCGGGGCCGGGGATGGTTGCACGGCAGGTTTCCTGTCGCGTCTTCTCAAGGATCCTGATCTTTTGGCATCGGAAGAAAAGCTTGTTGCCGCTTGCCGGTTTGCCAATGCGGTGGGGGCGATCACGGCGACCAAACGCGGGGCCATTAATGCGCTTCCGACCGAAAAAGAGGTCGAAGCGTTTCTTGCGACCCGTTAAATTGAATTTATGCGGCGGCCATAATCTTGCCGCCGCAGTCTGCAAACTGTCCCACACATGGTTTGATCAAGATGCTAGTCTGCGTGCAAAATCGCAACTGCGTTGTCTTGATGTGTAATGAACTGAATTTGGCCGAGGATGGTTATGTCCGCTGATAAATTGACTGCAAACTGGGAAGAACTGGATCGTCTTGGCGCGGAAGTTTCCGAGAAACTGAACCTGCGCCGCGCATTTGCCGATGATCCGGCACGGTTTGACCGCTTTAGCGCAGCGCTAGATGACCTGTTTGTTGATTATTCGAAAAACCTGATCACTGATGACGTGATGGTCGCCCTTGGTAAGCTGGCAAAGGCTGCCAATGTTGAAGCTTGGCGCGACCGGATGTTTGCCGGGGACAAAATCAATGTCACCGAAGACCGCGCCGTGCTGCACACCGCCCTTCGTAACCTTGATGGCGCGCCGGTTGAGTTTGACGGGCAAGACGTTATGCCTGCGGTCAAAGACGTTCTGGCACGGCTTAAATCCTTTGCTGCGCGGGTTCATTCCGGCGAATGGAAAGGCCATACCGGTAAAAAGATCACTGATGTTGTCAATATCGGCATTGGTGGATCCGATCTTGGCCCGGTCATGGTCAATGAAGCCCTGCGTCCGTTCCACATTGACGGCATTCGCTGCCATTTTGTGTCGAACGTTGATGGTGCCCATATTGTCGATACGCTTAAAGACCTTGATGCGGAAACGACGCTTTTCATCATCGCATCGAAGACTTTCACGACGGATGAAACCCTGACCAATGCCTATTCCGCGCGCGATTGGCTGATCAAGGCGCTTGGTGATGAAGCTGCGGTTGCCAAGCATTTTGTCGCTGTTTCAACCGCCCTTGAAAAGGTCGCGGCATTCGGCATTGATACCGACAATGCCTTTGGGTTCTGGGATTGGGTTGGCGGGCGCTATAGCCTGTGGTCGGCAATTGGATTGCCGATCATTCTGGCCGTCGGCTATGAGAAATTCGAAGAACTTCTGCGCGGTGCGCAGTCAATGGATAATCATTTCAAAACGGCACCGGTCGAAACCAACATCCCCATGATTCTTGCTCTGATCGGGGTGTGGTCTCGCAATGTTCTGGGTGCCTCTAGCCAAGCAATTTTGCCATATGATCAGCATTTATCGCGCCTGCCGGCCTATTTGCAGCAGGCCGATATGGAAAGTAATGGCAAATCCGTCACCCGTGATGGCAAACCGATTGCCTATGAAACCGGCCCGATCATTTGGGGCGAGCCCGGCACCAACGGTCAACATGCGTTTTATCAGTTGATCCATCAGGGAACGGAACTGATCCCGGTTGATTTCATCATGGCGGCCAATGCGCTTCATCCATTATCCAACCATCATGACAAGCTGGTGGCGAACTGCTTGGCGCAGGCCGAAGCATTGATGCGCGGCAAGACCGAAGCCGAAGTGCGCGAAGAACTTTCGGGAAGTGATCTGTCACCGGCCGAGATTGACGTCTTGGCCCCGCAAAAGGTCTTTGCCGGGAATAAACCCAGCACCATGATCCTGTATAAGCAGCTTGATCCGTTCACGCTGGGCCGGTTGGTTGCGATGTATGAACATAAAATCTTTGTTCAGGGCATCATCTGGAATGTGAATTCCTATGACCAGTGGGGCGTTGAACTTGGCAAGCAGCTTGCCAAGGAATTGCTGCCGATGGTTGAGGGCAAAGAAGATGCCAGCACGCGGGATGCGTCAACGGCCGGTCTGATCAAGCGGATGCAATCCCTGCGCGGCTAGGATTGGCGGATCAGGCCACACACACAAACAATGTTTCCAAGAAGGGCGGCATTGGCTATGGCTGATACCGCCAATTTTGTAACGACAGAACATCACGGTGGTGAGTGCTGTGATGTTGGTAGGTTGGCTGC
Source organism: Thalassospira sp. (assembly GCF_040218635.1). Classification (GTDB taxonomy): domain Bacteria; phylum Pseudomonadota; class Alphaproteobacteria; order Rhodospirillales; family Thalassospiraceae; genus Thalassospira. The sequence goes on along the minus strand of NZ_JAVJRB010000012.1, from coordinate 974,392 downwards.
ATTACGGTCTGTGCGGCATTTATCCGAACAATAGCGCACACTTTCCCAACAATCCTTCCATTTGCGGCGCCATGAAAAAGGGCGTTTACAAACAATACAGGTCTTTTCGGGAAGATCCGACTTGTTGTGGCGATATCCATTGGCATTGCGGGGCATGGCATGTTTTCTGATGAAATGCGGATTATCCGATCAGGGTTTCAATCATGGCATGTGCAGCCGACTGACCACTTCGCCATGCGGCTTCGACCCGTGCGCCAAGGCACCAGTCGCCTGCCGCAATGACGCGGCCATTCATGCCATTCAGGTGGCTTCGGCCAAGCGGGATTTCGGTCCGGGCATAGCGCCAGCGATGGGCTTGAACGGTTTGAAGATCAGGCAGCTTGATACCACTTGCTGTGCGAAGCGCACTTAGCAGTTTTTCGATCACGCGGTCCTTGTCTTCTTCCAGATGATCCCGCGACCAGTTCGGACTGGCATGCAAGACCCAATGATCCGGTGTGCGACGATGGAAAATGTCTTTGTTTTGCGTGCTGCGTGCGGCCCAGCTTATTTCCGGTGATGGATAAAGCATGGCATCAAACGCGGTTGGCAGGGGCTTTTTAAACGCTGCCATCACGCTCCAGCATGGGGCGATGACAACATCACCAATCGGATCAAACCGCGATGAAAGCGGGCGTAAAAGTTCCGCAGTTTGCGGGGCCGGTGCGGTGACAATCACCCCATCGAACGGACCGAATTCCCCGTCAAGATCATCATGAAGCATGAAGGTTTGTGGCGTCAGCGGTTCGATGGATGTGATGCGGTGTTGTTTCTGGATTTCAAATGGTTCGACCAATGGGCGGATCAGCTTGTTCATTTGCGGCACGCCCTGATACCACGGATCAAGCGCAAGGTTGCCAGCATGTGTGGGCGCATCTGATGGGGTCGCATCGGGCGGGGTTCCGCGATGGAGATTAGGTTGCCATTCCTGTGCGGCGTTATGGTCGGTGGCCTGTTGCAGGAAGGTATTAAAACCCGGATGACGGGCCGTGATATATTGCGCACCATGATTGAAATGCCCGAACTCCGTCCGGCGTGATGCCAATCGTCCGCCAAGGCCACGGCTTTTCTCAAAGACCGTAATATCCATACCGACTTTGTGGAGCGTGCTGGCGGCTTTTAAACCCGCCATACCAGCACCAATGACAGCGATTTTGATCGGGGGCATGGGCATTTCCTGTTTCGATGGGGACGTGAAGCGATGGTGTTCTGTTAATTGTTACGTTCAGAAGTCCCGGTTGGAGCAGTCAGTGCCACAAGATATTTATGAAACTGTCACCGCCTGGTCATCAAACAGTTACAACAAATCAGCAAGTTCTCTGCTTTGATGAAACATTGATCTTGGGGGAAATTATGCGTTCTTCACTTTTGGCAACTGCTGCCGTTTCCGTACTTCTAAGTGCCTGTGCAGGCACGGCTGACAACCAGGCCATGATGGCTGATGGTATCGCCAATGCCGGTGCCCATTCATTGACGATTGTTCCGATGGGCGAATATCGCACCGGAATGCTTGATGAAAGTGCGGCTGAAATTCCGGCATTTGATCCTGTTTCAAAACGCATCTTTGTCGTGAATGGTGCAGACAAGGTCATCGATATTCTTGATATGTCGAACCCGTCCGAGCTGACCAAAATCGGTACGGTGGAACTTTCAACCTGGGGCAAGGGTGCCAACAGCGTCGCGATCCATAACGGTATTGTAGCAGTGGCCGTTGAAAATGCGGACAAGCAGGCTGCCGGGCAGGCTGTGTTTTTTGACACGGACGGTAATTTCATTTCGGCTGTTAGCGTCGGTGCATTGCCCGACATGATCAAATTTTCCCCGGATGGAAAATATGTTCTGGTCGCCAATGAAGGTGAACCGAATGGTGATTTCACCAATGACCCGGAAGGCAGTGTTTCGATCATTTCACTGGCAGGCGGGGTGGATGATCTGACGGACGGTGATGTTCGCACCGTTGATTTTGCCTTTATGAATGACGGTGAACTTCCATACGGAATGCGGACATCAAATCCGGGCACGTCAAGCGTTGCCCAGGATGTGGAGCCGGAATATATCGCGGTGACCAAAGACAGCAAAACCGCCTATGTGTCGTTGCAGGAAAACAATGCCATTGCGATTATTGATATTGAAACCGCGACCGTAAAACGTATTGCCGGTCTTGGTTTCAAGGATCATTCGGTTCATGCCTTTGACGCCAGCGACAAGGACGGAAAAGTCAATATCCGCACATGGCCGGTTATGGGCATGTATATGCCTGATACGATTGAGGCGATTGAAATCGGTGGCAAGGATTGGATCCTGATCGCTAATGAAGGCGATTCACGTGATTATGACGGTTACAGCGAAGAAACCCGCGTTGGTAAACTGACCCTTGATCCGGTAGCGTTCCCGACGGCAAGCAGCCTTCAGAAAGATGAAAACCTTGGTCGTTTGAAAACCACGACGGCACAGGGTGACACCGATGGTGACGGCGATGTCGACGTGATTTATAGCTATGGCGCACGGTCATTCTCAGTCCTTGATGCCAATGGCAGCATGGTCTTTGATAGTGGTGATGCGTTTGAACAGTTTCTGGCATCGAATTACGGCAATGTCTTCAACGCGTCTGACACGGAAAATTACAGCCGTGACAACCGATCCGATGACAAGGGCCCGGAACCAGAAGGCATCGCAGCAGGCTATGTCAACGGCACGCCATATGCCTTTATCGGGTTGGAGCGTCAGGGTGGCTTTATGGTCTATGATCTGACCAACCCGACCAACCCGCAATTTGTCACCTATCACAGCGATCGCCGGTTCTCGGGCAGCCCGGAACATGACACGGCCGGTGAACTGGCCCCGGAAGGCATGCAGTTTGTAAATGCATCAGACAGCCCGACGGGCAATGCGATGCTGGTGGTTGCATCCGAAGTGTCGGGAAGTACCAAGGTTTATGACCTGAAATAAGCGTAGAATAACGCGCCATATTTCGATCTGAGAAAGCCGGGTTTTGCCCGGCTTTTTCTTTTACATTCGTGAAATGGTAAAATGGTTCAAACCTTTGACGATATCGACTAAACTCCGCCGACGGTCAGGAACATGGCCGGTTGATAAATAGGGGAGTTCGGGACACTGACGACGCGACGTGAACCACATATTCTGGTTGTTGATGACGATCAGGAAATCCAGAAGCTTTTGAAGAAATTCCTGCTGCAGCACGGTTATCGCATCACCACCGTTTCGGATGGGAACGAAATGCACCGTGCCTTGCGCGACTGGAAGATCGATCTTGTCATTCTTGATATCATGCTTCCCGGTGAAGACGGCTTTGCCTTGTGCCGTGATGTGCGCCGTACATCCAAGGTGCCGATTGTCATGCTAACTGCTGTTGGCGAAGATACCGACCGTATTCTTGGTCTGGAACTGGGGGCCGATGATTATCTGACCAAGCCGTTTAACCCGCGTGAATTGCTCGCCCGTATCCGGGCGGTGTTTCGCCGGTTTGAAACGGGCTCGGTTGGCCCGGTTGATAATGAAGTTGTCCCGACACAGAAAGTCATCTTTGGTGATTGGACGCTTGATATCGGATCACGTGAATTGCGGGATGCCGATAATGTTGCGGTACATCTTTCAACCGGGGAATTTTCGCTGCTTTTGGCACTGGTGAAAAACAACAAGCGGGCGATTTCGCGTGAACAGCTTGTTGATATTGTGCGTGGGCAAAGCTCGCTTCCGTTTGATCGCAGCATTGATATTCAGATCAGCCGCCTGCGCCGCAAGATCGAAAAAGATGCCAAAAATCCCAAACTGATCAAAACTGTGCGCGGCATTGGCTATCAATTCTGCGCAGATACCCAAACGATTTAAGGTCGGTTGATGGCGGGCATGTTTGCAGATTTCAGCAACTATCTTCGTCGCTATAAACCGCGCACTTTGGGTGGGCGTATCTTTTCGCTGATGATGCTGGGCGGGGTGATCATCGCCGTGCTGAGTGCCATGGCATCCTATTACGTCATTGAACGTGATGAGCGGATCAGTCGGGCCTATACACTGGGCTTTACCATTCGCGAATTGTTGCGGATTGCCGAAAATCCCGAATTTGAAGCCAACATTGTCGACATTGCCGCACGTGATGGCATGGCATTGCGATTGCTGCCACCAGATGATTTCGGGACCTTGCTGCTTTTTTCACGTCCGGCACAGCATATTGCCCTGCCGGTCCGGTTGGCCAATACCGGTTGGCCGATATCGGTCAAGGTCCATTTCGTGCGTGGGCGCCTGAGTTCCGAACAACGTGCTGTCATTGAGGCCGCCGAAAACCCCAGTCTGTTTTTCGCCGAATTGTCGCGTGAGATTGCCCGTTTGGGGCTTGAAGCCCAGATCGAAATCACGATGCCGTCGGGTAAGCGGGTTTTGGTGCGCCATGATGAATTATGGGCAAACTATTCATCACCATCACTTGTGTTTTTGATGTTCTTGTTGGGTGTGGTCGCCGTTCTTGCAGTGTTTGCCGCCCTTGCCGATTTGCTGGCCGGGCCGTTTAAGAGACTGACCAACGCGATCATTGATCATGGCGATGAAGTTGAAGGTCTGCCGGTCGAAGAACGTGGCCCGACCGAAGCCCGTTCAATGGCCGCTGCCTATAACGATTTGCGTGAACGTATTGCACGGATGCTGGGCGATCGGACCCGGATGTTAGCAGCGATTTCGCACGATTTGCGCACACCCAGCACGCGGTTGCGCCTGCGGGCCGAATTCATTGAAAATGACGAACTGCGCGAAACTGTTTTGCGTGATCTTGATGAAATGGACAGCCTGTTAAACGATGCGCTCGATTTCCTTGGTGACTGGATTCAAAAGGAAGAAGAACGCACGGTCGATTTCGTTTCGGTTCTTGAAGCGATCTGTGATGATTACGCCGACCTTGGCCGTCCTGTAAGTTTTGCAGGGCCACAGCCGCTGCAATTTAGTTCGGTCCACACGGTCTTTGGCGGTGGGGACGAGCCGCATTCCTTTGATGGGAAGCGCAGTATTCGGTTGTCTTGCCGACCGGGCACGTTAAAGCGGGCTTTCACCAACCTAATCGAAAACGCGTTGAAATACGGCCATCGGGCCAAGGTCAGTCTGGAGGCAACCGCAGACACGATTTTGATCGTTATTCGTGATGAAGGGCCGGGCATCGCGGTGGAACATCAGGATAAAGTGTTTCTGCCATTTTACCGGGTTGAAGGATCACGTGCGCGGAGTACCGGCGGCAGTGGCCTTGGCCTTTCAATCGTTAAAACAGTGATTGATGCCCATGACGGCGAGATAAAGCTGCGCAACATGCCGGGCAAGGGGCTTGAAGTCATCATATCCATTCCCAGACGGGTCAATAGCAGCACATAAGAACCAAACAAAAACGACCCGGATGACCGGGCCGCTCTGGTTGGAAGATATGTTAAGGCAATGGATCGGTGTTTTAGATCCGTGCTGTGATCACCCTTGGCGAATGTCGCTTAGGAAGTTATCGACTTCGCGCTGAATGTTGGTGGCTTGATTGCTCAGATCCTTGGCTAAAACCAACACGTTATTGGAAATCTCACCGGTTTCGATCACAACCGATTTCGCCGCCATTACATCATCTGCCGCGCGGCGGGTGGTGTCGTTGGCGGCTTGGGCATTCTGGGTAATTTCCTGTGTTGCCGATGCCTGCTGTTCCACCGCACTTGAAAGGGCAGTGGTGATGCTATCCAACGCGCTTACGGATGAGCTAATGGCATCGATTTCATCACTGGCATGCTGGGTTGCATTTTGAACCGCCTTGATCCGACCCCCAATATCGGCTGTCGCCTTTGCCGTTTGATCGGCAAGGTGTTTGACCTCGTTGGCGACAACGGCGAACCCTTTGCCGGCATCACCGGCGCGGGCTGCCTCGATCGTGGCATTAAGGGCCAGCATATTGGTCTGTTCGGCAATGTCTGAAATCAAAGTGACCACATCACCGATTTCATCGGCCAGTTTGTTTAAGGCCTGAACGCTTTGCGCGCTTTGGGTTGCCCGTTCGGATGTATCGCGCGAGATGCGCGTTGAATCCTCTGTCTGGCGTCGGATTTCGCTGATTGATGCCGCAAGTTCTTCCGCTGCTGCCGCAACGGTTTCAACGCTATGGGCAGTTGCCTGGGTTGCTGTTGCCGCACTTTCAGAACGATCTGCACTGGTTGTGCTGCGCTCAGATAAGGTCTGTGCAGACTTGTGCATGCCTTCAGATGCCTTTGCGATGTCTTCAGCCAATGATTTAATCCGGCTTTCAAAGTCATTGGCAAGGGCATTAAGGGCAGCTTGGCGTTCCTGGGTGGCTGCTTGGCGTTGTTGGGTTTCGCGTTTTTGGGATTCGACGATTTCAGCAGCGTTAGAGCGGAAGACTTCAAGCGTCTTGCTCATTTCTGTCAGTTCGTCATTGCCATTGTCGTTGATCGCAACATTGGTGTTTCCGACCGCAATTTCAGCCATTGCAATACGGATGCGTTCAAGACGGGCAATCAAACCACGCCCGACATAGATCCATGCCAGAAGCCCGGCGAGAACAAGCGACCCGATTCCAAGGGCAATCAGGATGATACGCCCTTGGGTGATGGCCTCAGCCGATTCAACGGTGACAGCCGCCGATTGCTTGCTTGCTGCCCCTGCGACACCTTGCACACCCATCTTTTCAACGGCAACCCGGACATCATCAAGGGCTGTGGTCGCGGATTTCTGGGCAGTGATGGCGTCACGTTTGGGTGTGACAACCGAAAGACCCGTCAGGGTTTGTGCCGTCTGGGCAATGGTGCTTGCATCGGGAACATTGGCAGCGATGGATTTGCTTGATTTGGCGACATCGGCAAGACGGTTTGCTAATTGATCAAGCGTATCAATGTCAACGGCCGCTGCAGCCTGATTCTGATAACCGATGGCAAGGTTGCCAGCCGCTTCGAGACGTACCATCGTGATCAGGGCTGCCAGTTCCTTTTCCATCAACCCACTGATGGCTGAACGGCTTTGATCCTGAATCGCGGCGGATCGATCACGTAGGCCGCTATCTGCGGCCTCGACCACCGGGGCAATCGCGTCGCGGAACGCCTGATGGGCAACGAACAGTTGGTCTTTGCGTTCTGTTGCCAAACGCGACCATGTTTCAGTGGCCCGCTGGATGGCTTCGAGTTCCTGTTTTCGCAGGTCAAAAAGCGCGCCGCGCATCATACCAAGACGGAAAAAGTCGCTGGCGGGCTTTTTGAAATCGGCACTGATGGATTCTGGAATTTTGCGGTTTTCTTTGTAAAACGCGCTGAACTTTTCCTTGGTGGCCTTGACGGTTTCAATATCGTTGGCGGCAATGCCCGAAACCATCATGGCATAGCTTTGCGATATGATGGCTTTCATCTGGAAACCGTCCGCTGCGGGCAGGGGTGCTGCATCAATGATGGCTATCAGTTCGCCATATGCTTCGTGCAGACGGCCTTCAAGGCCAATGCGGGCCTTGCGAAAGACCTCGCTTGATTGCGTGGTGGCGGTCAGTTCATTGCGCCGGATCGAAAAGATATTGTTATCGCCAACCCCAAAGCCAAGCAGGTTTTCGGTGATCTGCGCAAGGTCTTCTGATCCTGATGCAGCGCCAAGTTCGGACAGTGTCGTCCTTGTCGTATCAAACCGTGCTTTAAGGGCATCAATGGTTTCGGCATTACTTGCATTGGCAGCTTCAATCAGGATGCTGACCAACAAGTTGCCCTCAGCCTGCAGGGTCAATGCAGATCGCAATGTCCCCACCTGATCGGTAATCAGGGTGTTAAGGTTTTCGGCGGCCGACCCGATAACGTCATTGCTGCCGTCAATCAGTTCGCGATTGGCCGTGCTGACCTTGCCTTCGATGGTTTTAAGAAACCCGTCATGCTGATTGCGCAAATCATTGATCGCATCACTGACTTTGGTGTCGAGTTGTTTGCGATTTAAGGCGGCATCGATCAGGGATGCCAAATCTGGTCCAAGCGTTTGAGCCACTTCTGACAGCGGTGAATTACGCGTTGCGTCGCTCAGGTCCTGCATACGGTTTTTTGCCATGCTGGACAGGGACTGGATATCTGCATTGGGATTGGTTGCCATCTCCGATGCAAGGACGGCAATCGCGCTGCTTTCTTCTGCGGCGCGCAGGGCCTGTGCCACGGATGATGTTTTGGTCACGGTATCAAGTGCGGAGCTGATCCGTTCAATCGAAACGATGCCAACAATGGCTGCAATCGCGGTCATAGCTGCAATCGCGCCAAATGAAGCACCGAGTTTGAAACGGATGCCCAGTCCTTTGGATTTTCGGGTCGCGTTTGATGTTTCTTTTTTAGTGGTCGTCATAGACCATCCTCCCTAACTACGTGAAATTATTGTTATTTTCACGCGGATTTACATCGACCGACTTCTGTGTGTCCGGTTCGATCAAATTGGCATCTACACAGTTTAAATAGCGTGGGTGTGGGGAAAGGGTCGGGGCTGTGAAAAGGCCCCAAAAAGAAGAATGGCGGGTGGCCCCCAGAACCACCCGCCAATCAGATCAGATCCGCAACTCGGTATCCGGGTCAAACAGACTGATCTGAGACATATCGGCCGAGAACGTCATGCTCTCGCCCGGCGTCGGTGCCCGGTCAGGACGGACACGTGCGACGATTTCTTTACCGGCAATTTCAATAACCGTCATCGTGTCGGCACCGGTTGGTTCGATCACTTCGACTTTGCTATCGAAATTGACATACTGGCTGCCAGAGGCTTCTGAACCCGTACGTTTATGGGTCAGGGCTTCTGGACGAATGCCAAAGACAACTTTCTTGCCAGCGTAGTTTTTGTAGCTTTCAGGTGCTTCAAACAGCGGCAGGGTAATCGGGCTGCCTTCGCGGGCGATGGAAACCGCAAGCTGACCGTTTTCTTCAACCAATGTCGCGTTCACGAAGTTCATTGACGGAGAACCGATGAAGCCCGCAACAAACATGTTGTTAGGGCGTTCATAGATGTTCTGCGGCGTATCGAATTGCTGCAAAATACCGTCTTTCATGACAGCGATTCTTGAAGCCAGGGTCATGGCTTCGATCTGATCGTGGGTCACGTAAACGATGGTTGATCCAAGACGCTGATGTAGCTTTTTGATCTCGGTGCGCATATCAACGCGCAGCTTGGCATCAAGGTTTGAAAGCGGTTCGTCAAACAGGAAGATGTCCGGGTCACGCACAAGCGCACGGCCCATGGCAACACGTTGACGCTGACCACCTGAAAGCTGGGATGGTTTACGATCCAGAAGTGGCTCGATCTGAAGCAGTTTGGCAACGTCGGCGACTGCCTTGTCGCGTTCCTGATTAGAGACGCCGCGGATTTCCAGACCAAAGGTGATGTTCTTGCGAACGGTCATGTTCGGGTACAGCGCATAGGACTGGAACACCATTGCGATGTTACGGTCTTTTGGATGTACGTCGTTGATTACGCGGTCCCCGATGCGGATTTCCCCGTCTGTCGAGCTTTCCAAACCAGCAATCAGGTTCAGAAGGGTCGATTTACCGCAACCTGACGGACCAACAAGGACGAGAAACTCGCCATCGTCAATTGCCAGATTGATTTCCTTGAGAACTTCGACAGGGCCAAAAGCCTTGCGAACTTTATCTAGGGTGAGTGATGCCATTTGCTTATCCCTTCACCGAACCGGCGGTCAGGCCGCGGACGAAGTATTTGCCTGCCAGGACGTAAACCAGAAGCGTCGGGAGACCGGTCAGCAGGGCTGCGGCCATATCAACGTTGTACTGTTTCACGCCGGTAGTGGTGTTGACGATATTGTTGAGTGCGACTGTCATCGGTGCGTTTGCGCCAGAGGCGAAAGAAGCACCGAAAAGGAAGTCATTCCAGATCTGGGTGAACTGCCAGATGACCGAAACCACGATGATCGGGGTCGAGATCGGCAGAATGATGCGCCAGAAGATGGTGAAGAAACCCGCACCGTCGATGGTGGCTGCTTTGACAAGTTCATCCGGGATCGAAACATAGTAGTTCCGGAAGAACAGGGTGGTGAAGCACAGGCCATACACGACATGGACCAGAACAAGGCCCGGGGTCGAGCTGGCAAGACCGATCTTGCCAAGAACCTGTGACATCGGCAGCAGCACGACCTGAAACGGAATGAAGCAGCCAAACAGCAGCAGGGCAAAGACGATGTTTGCACCCTTGAAACGCCATTTGGTCAGGGCATAGCCGTTGATCGCACCAAGGAAGGTCGAAATCAGAACGGCGGGAATTGCCATTTTGACCGAGTTCCAGAAATAGATTTTGATGCCTGTACATTCCACGCCAATGCATGCTTCGTTCCATGCATAGTTCCATGCATCAAACGTGACGACACGTGGCAGTGAAATCAGGGACCCTTCACGAATTTCGTCAAGCGACTTTAGCGACGTCGCGACCATGACGATCAGCGGGAAAAGGTAATAGGCAGCAAACAGGATCAGGACGAGATACAGCAAACCACGCAGTATTGTGTTTTTCCAACCCGCGTCGTGGCTGTAGGTCTGAAGGTCAGCCATTTTTCTTGCCTCCGCGCAGTTCGGAATACAGATACGGCACAATGATTGCCATAACGGTTGCCAGCATCATCATCGCACTGGCAGCACCCACACCAAGTTGGTTGCGCTGGAATGCCATCGTGTACATGAAGGTTGCCGGAAGATCCGATGAGTAACCCGGTCCGCCACCCGTAAGGGCGATGACCAGGTCAAAGCTTTTAACGGCCAGATGGGCCAGAACGACAATCGCGCTCAGGAAAACCGGGCGAATTGACGGAATGATAATGCCGAAATAGATGCGGGGCAGGCTGGCACCATCCATATAGGCTGCGCGAATGATGTCTTGATCGACGCCGCGCAATGCCGCAAGGAACATTGCCATAATGAAACCGGATGCCTGCCAGACGGCTGCGATTACCACGGTGTAGATCGCCATATCCGAATTGACCAGCCAGTCGAACTTAAAGCTCGTCCAGCCAAAATCATGCATCATGCTTTCCAGGCCAAGGCCCGGATTAAGAAGCCATTTCCAAACGGTCCCGGTCACAATGAAGGACAGGGCCATCGGATACAGGAAGATCGTGCGGAGTGCGCCTTCGGCGCGAATACGCTGATCGAGAAGTACAGCCAGGAAACACCCGATGATCAGGCAGGTCACAATAAACAGACCGCCAAAGACCAGAAGGTTTTCAATGGCAACATGCCAGCGTTCCATTTGCCACAGGCGTTCATACTGTCGCAGCCCTGCCCAATCCCATACGGGAAGCATGCGCGACTTGGAAAACGCCATATAGCCCGTCCACAGGATGAACCCGTAGACGAAAAACAGGGACGCAGCAAAGGACGGTGCAACAACGATCTTGGAAAGATGGCGTTGGATGCTGGCCGTCAGGTTGCTTTCGGTGCTTTGAGAAGCCCCCATACCCTTTGCCTCAAAAGTTAAAGTAGTGGGAAGCAGGCCCCGGAAAATCCGGGGCCTGCGCGCTATTCAGACAGTAAGACTGTTCTGATAAGATGAGATTAGTCTTTGGCCAGTTCAACAGCTTCGACCAGACGCGAGACGGCTTCGTCAGACGACATGTCGGAGTTGAAATGCGCGGTCACAACGTCAACGATGGCACCCGAAAGGTGACCACGAAGCGCCATGCCATGTGCCATGGACGGAAGGAAGCCGCCAGCATCCTGAGCTGCAAGAAGGTCAGCTTCGGATTTCTTGGCGCAATCGTCGAACTTGTCGAGCGAAACGCCCGAACGTGCCGGGATCGAACCTTTGAGAAGGTTGAAGGTTTCCTGGAACTTTTCACCGACGATCAGTTCGGCAAGAAGTTTCTGGCCTTCGACTTTATCGTCGCCCGAAACGTTGAACATGGCAAAGCTGTCAACGTTGAACAGGTAGCCGTTCTCAGACGGGGTCGGGGAGCAGATGAAGTCTTTGCCCGGTACTTTACCAGCAGCAAGGAATTCGCCTTTTGCCCAGTCACCCATGATCTGCATGGCGGCATCGCCATTCATGACCATTGCAGTTGCAAGGTTCCAGTCACGCCCCGGGAAGTCGGCATCGACATAGCCACGGATTTTACGCATCTGGTCAAACACCGCTTTCATGGTGTCGGATTTCAGCGCGTCTTCGTCAAGATCAACAAGTGCATTCTGGAAGAACTCTGAACCGCCCAGACCAAGAACAACGGTCTCGAACACGGTTGCGTCCTGCCAAGGCTGACCACCATGGGCAACCGGCGTGATGCCAGCAGCCTGAAGTTTGTCAGCAAGGGCGTTGAATTCGTCCCAGGTGGTCGGAACGCTATCGGCACCGACTTTTGCAAGAAGGGTCGGGTTTGCCCAGATCCAGTCAACGCGGTGAACGTTTACCGGAACAGCAACATAGTCGCCTTCATATTTCATAACGTCCTGAATAGCTGCCGGGATAACGTCATCCCAGCCTTCTGCTGCAGCAACGTCATTAAGATCAGCAAGAGCGCCCTGTTCGGCCCAATCCTGAATTGCCGGACCTTTAAGCTGAACAGCTGCCGGTGCATCACCAGACAGAACGCGCGAACGCAGAACGGTCATGGCTGCATCGCCGCCGCCGCCTGCAACCGGGCTATCAACCCATTTGCCGCCTTTGGCTTCAAAATCTTCTTTAAGAGCTGCGACAGCTTTTGCTTCGCCGCCCGAAGTCCACCAATGCAGGACTTCAGCGGTCGGCTCGGCATGAGCGAAGCTGGCAGTTGCGAGTGCTGAAAGAGCCACACCTGTGGCGAGAATGGTTTTGCGCAGATACATTTAGGTTTTCCTCCCTGGCTTTAAACCAATTGCAGCGACACCATGCTGTGAGAGGGCCTTCAATGCATCCACAAAACTGTAACAGGGCGTTTCCAGAATGCGAACTGAAACAATCTGTTACAAATTTAATAGGGTGTCTGTAACTATATTGCAGGGCAGCAAAAACAATTAGGGCGTTTATGTGCATTAAAGCTGTGACGTAGGGCCATGAATGACGCGAATTGAATGCCTATTTATACGGTTTTAGTAGCGAAACGGGCAAGGTGCCGAAGAAACGCAGCCTGAAATTTGCTGAAACCGCCCAAAGAGGAAGGCAGTTTTAAAAGTTGCCAGATGTTTTCAAACGATGAATCGCACTGCTGAAATGTAACAGGTCGGCATTTTGACTGTTAAGTGATGCTGCCAATAACCGAAATATGATCCTGAATAGCAATTAATTGTGCGGCGCGGTGCGATTTCTTGCCTGATGATGGCGAGGAAAGGGTTGGGGTTTGCCTTGCATTCGGGCTTTCCGTGGTGGATGGCAGGCTCGGATATGTTTACCTGTGACAAAATGGAATAGATGATATGCAAAGTTAGGGAATTGAGGATTCTGGAACATGAAGGCATATTGCATAGCGAAACTACTACGGTGAATGCGCCAGACAGTTGGAAGTGCTTTCCAAGGCAGCATTCATTCTCTGAAACCCAAGGAGGTTCAACATGTTCCTGTCCAGTATTTTTGTTGCTGTTCGCCGTTGGGCCTATGCACGCTCGGTCGCGAATGAACTTTACGGCCTTGATAAGCGCGATCTTGATGATGTCGGGATTTCCCAGTGGCAGATCAAAGACGTTGCTCGTAAAGCAGCTCGCGAAGCGATTGCATAACGCCAGAACGACCTAGGCGCCCTTTATCGGGAATGCCAATGCGGAAGCCGGACATCAGTCCGGCTTTTTGTGTTTTTGGGCTTATTTATCGTGCACCAGAAAGTGCTTTTCAAAAAAGTCTGGGTTGCAGGTTGCGAAGGTCGCTTGAATTTCCGCCATCGCTTTCCAGTTTTTCAAGAAAACCTTCAGCTTGGCTGATTAGATTGCGTTTGGTGTCTTCTGCCATTCGTGCCCAATTTCTATAGGGCATTCCAAGACGCGGGTTTTTCCCAAGAATGTCGGCGTTTCGGTTGAGAAAATACCAATAAAGCGCATTGTAAGGACAAGCGTCCGGGCCAATATTCTTGCGCGGATTGTATTGGCAACCCTCACAGTAATCAGACATACGGTCAATATATTTACCACTCGCAGCGTAGGGCTTTGACGCTATTTTTCCGCCATCGGCATAAAGAGCCATTCCCAATGTATTTGGGAGCTCTACCCATTCAAATGCATCGATGTAAACGGCAAGATACCAATCACACACTTGCTTTGGATCAAGACCTGCAAGTAGAGAGAAATTGCCAATAACCATAAGGCGTTGAATATGGTGTGCATATGCGTTTTCAAGGGTTTCCCCAATCGCTTGATGCAGGCAATTCAGTCCAACGTCGGCATTCCAGAAAAAGTCGGGGACTGGACGTGTGGCATTGAGATAGTTGTCTTCGCTGTAGTGGGGGCCCATGAACCAGTAAAGCCCTCGAACATATTCTCGCCAGCCCAGAACTTGGCGAATGAACCCTTCGACAGCGTTTAGTGGCGCAATTCCATCATAATATGCCCGTTCTGCTGCATGACATACTTCTTGAGGCAACAGTAGGCCTACATTGATGTAGGGGCTGAGTAACGAGTGATAAACCGTAGCGCTTTTGACAGTCATTGCGTCCTGATAATCACCGAATCTCGCCAGCCGGTTGTCAATAAAGTGCTTCAGTGCAATCAGCGCATCCGAGCGCGTTACAGCCCAACCAAAAGAGTCAACGCTACCAAGGGCATCGGGGAAATCCTCCTCAACGGTCTCAATAAAACTTGTCGTGATGGCGTCAGGTGGAAAGGTTTTCCCCGCTGGTGGTGAAACGTCATCAGGAAGGCGTTTGCGGTTGTCTTTATCAAAGTTCCATTGATCGCCAACCGGTTTCCCGTCAGATTTCATTAAGATTCCTGTTTCGCGCCTTAAACCGCGGTAGAAGTATTCCATTCTAAGTTCTTTGCGACCCTCGGCAAATCGCTCAAACGCAGAAAGCGTGGCGAAGAAGCGGTCATCCGTCCGTACTTCAAGTGACACATCAAGGTCATTTTCCCATGTCGCCAGTTCTCGTTTAACACGCCATTCGCCCGGTTCGGTGATGATGACGGTGTTAATTGGGTGTTTTGTGATTGCAGCTTTCAGGGCATCAGTGAAGCTTTTCGTCGGGTGTTGCTTGTAATCGAAATACGCCACCTCAAATCCCTCGGCCTGCAACATGTTGGAAAAGTGGCGCATGGCGGAGAGAATAAAAACGATTTTCTGACGGTGATGGGGAACATAGTTTGTTTCCGCGTCCGGTTCAGCCATGACAATAAGATCTTTGTCGGGGCTCGCATCGGCAAGGCTTGATATGCCGCGTGTCAGTTGATCGCCCAGAACGAAACGGATGGTTTTAAAACGTGACATCGCATTCTTTGTGATTGGTTTTCAGGACATGTACGAGTCGTACGTAATCGAGCAGATAAAAGATTGCAGGTCCGGTTGTTTTCGCTGAAGCGATTTGCATTCGCAGGCTTTTTTGTGCGAATGATTTTTAGTCATTGCGTTTGAATGGCAGTATTCAAAAAAAACGCCTAAATTACTGATAATGGTAATCAAACTCGCGCTTTTCCCTTGAAACGAGTATGCTGTGTTCCCAATATCTGGGTAGCCCAACCATCAGGAGAGCCATGATGAAAGGTGATCCAAAGATCATCACATACCTTAATCGCGTTCTGACAAATCAGTTGACCGCGATTAACCAGTATTTCCTGCATGCCCGTATGTTGCGAGACTGGGGCGTCGAAGAAATGGGCGAATACGAATACAAACTTTCCATCAAGGAAATGAAACGCGCCGATGACACGATTGAGCGCATTCTGTTTCTTGAAGGCCTGCCCAATCTTCAAAACCTCAACAAACTCATGATCGGTGAGAATGTCCCGGAAATCGTCAGTTGCGACATGAAGTTCGAACTGGCCTCTTTGCCACTGCTGCGCGAAGCAATCACGGCCTGTGAAACGGCAGAGGATTTTGTCACCCGCGATCTTCTGGTGAAATTCCTTGAAGATCAGGAAGAACATGTCGACTGGCTTGAGACCGAAGAATGGCAGCTCGAAAATGTCGGTATCCATAATTACATTCAGAGCCGTTCAGGCGACGGCGACTAATCAGACCAGGAGCGTTATGCCATGAAGGGTAGTAAAAAGGTTATTGCCGCATTGAATAAGCAGCTCACTGCTGAGCTGTCTGCGGCCGACCAGTATAATACGCATGCCGAAATGTATGCCGATTGGGGGCTGCATTCGCTTTATGAACGCATGCACCACGAAAAGGACGAAGAGCTTGAACACGCAAAGCGCCTGATCGAGCGGATTTTGTTCCTTGAAGGTGTTCCAGATACCGCGTCACGTGAACCGATCAAGATCGGCAAAACCGTACCCGAGATGATGAAGAATGATCTCGAACACGAATATCACGTGATCAACCTTCTGAAACAAGGTATCAAGATCGCGGAAAAGGAAGACGACTTCCAGACCCGTCAGATGCTTGTCGGCTTGCTTGATGATAGCGAAGAAGATCACGCCTACTGGATCGAACAGCAGATCCGCCTGATCGAAATGATGGGCCTGCCGAACTACATCCAGTTCCGCGCGGCGGGTGAGCCAAGCCCACACGCGTAAATGCGATCTGTGATGAATGGTCAAAGCCCCGGGAAATGTTCCGGGGCTTTTTTTGTGGCGAATTCCCGGGTGGTTGAATGATTTATCGCAGGCGTGTCTTTTCGCCTTGACCTTCCAGTTGCTGGAAGGTCTATCTTCTGCCATATCAGATAGGAAGCCAGTTTGAGGTTACGTGATATGGACAGTCGGACAGAAACATTTGAGACCGCAAATGGCGGTGCTGCGTCCGGGAAACCAACCGGCTCGAATCAAGCCGACATCAGTCTGCAGATTGACGGTATGAGTTGCGCAAGCTGTGTGGGCCGTGTGGAAAAGGCGGTTAAGGGACTGGATGGTGTGGCAGAGGTTGACGTCAACCTTGCGCTGAATAAAGCCCATATCCGCTTTGATCGCGACAAACTTGATACTGCCAAGATTGCCGATGCGATCAAAGATGCCGGTTACAGCGTACAGCAAAGCCAATTGTCATTTGATATTGATGGCATGACCTGTGCCAATTGCGCACTTCGCGTTGAAAAGGCGTTGTCGGCGATGCCTGATGTGACATCAGCCAGTGTGAATTTCGCGCTGGAACGTGCTGATATTTCGGCATTGCCGGGTAAAATCACGGATGCAGCGGTGATCAAGGCGATTGAAGATGCCGGTTATCATGCAACATCGCGAAATAAGTCCAATTCGGATGCCGGCGATGGTAGCGATGGACCGGATGCGGGGGACACAGCGCCTGCTGCCAAAATCGACAGATCATTGATCCTTTTGGCCATATCAGCACTTCTGACGGCACCTTTGGTGTTGCAGATGGTGTGGATGAACTTTGGTGTCGCGTATCATCTTCCTGCGTGGGTCGAACTTGCATTGGCGACACCGGTTCAATTTATAATCGGCAGACGTTTTTACAAAGGTGCCTGGGCCGCCCTTCGTCATCGAAGTGCGAATATGGATGTTCTCGTCGCACTTGGGACGTCGGCTGCTTATTTCCTGAGTATCTATAACATGGCACTAAGCAGTGGTTCGGAAACACATCTGTATTTCGAAGCATCTGCAGCCATCATCACCCTGATCCTTGCCGGTAAGATTATGGAAGAACGCGCCAAACGCGGGGCGTCTGCGGCCATTCGTGAATTGATGGCGCTACGTCCACGTCGGGCACGTAAGCTGACTGAAGGCGAGGGCGAACAAGACGTTGCCATCGAAAGCCTTGCGGTCGGTGATATCGTCCGGGTTCTTCCCGGCGAACGTCTACCGGTCGACGGCACAGTCCGTTCTGGTGAAAGTGATCTTGATGAAAGCCTGATTACCGGGGAAACCCGCCCGGTTGCCCGTGTGCCCGGTGACGCGGTTGTTGGCGGTGCTGTCAATGGCACAGGGCGGCTTGATATCGAAGTCCGTGCTGTTGGTGATGACACCACATTGTCGCGTATCATTCGTCTGGTCGAACAGGCGCAGACAGGCAAGGCCCCGGTGCAAAAGCTTGTTGACCGTGTATCTGCAGTGTTCGTGCCGGTTGTTGTCGCCATTGCATTCGCGACCATGATCGGTTGGCTATTGGCGGGCTTTGGCGGCGAAGCATCCATTGTGGCGGCGGTTTCTGTGTTGGTGATCGCATGTCCTTGTGCGTTGGGGCTGGCAACGCCGACGGCCCTTGTCGCAGGAACGGGGAGTGCTGCACGCAATGGTATCCTGATCCGGAACTTTGATGCGCTTGAACAGGCCCATAACGTCGATACGGTCATTTTTGATAAAACCGGCACCCTGACCGAAGGTACACCAACCGTGCGCGATGTTTGCCCGGTTGATGGCATGGATCGCAATGAATTGGTGCGGCTGACTGCCGGGGTGCAAGCCGCCAGTGAACATCCATTGGCACGGGCGATTGTATCGCTTGCCCGTGATGAAGAAATGACAGTTCCCGAAATTACCAACTTCAAAGGGAAAACCGGTGCCGGTGTCATGGCAGAAATCGATGGCCGCAAAGTCGCGATTGGCAGCGAGGCCTTGCTTTCCGACCAAGGGATCAAGCAACCAAATGATGAGACTGCTAGGGCAATTCAAAAGCATGAAGGTGAGGGGCGTACCGTCATTCTGATTGCGGTTGACGGTGTCTTTGCCGGTTACATCACCCTTGAGGACCGCATTCGCGAAACGGCCAAACAGGCGATTGCCGATCTGAAGGCACGCGGCATTTCATCGATCATGCTGTCCGGCGATAGTCAGGACGTTGCCAGTTATGTCGCCCGCGAATTGGATTTGGAACGTGGAGAAGGGCGCATTCGTCCGCAAGACAAGGCGCTTGAGGTTGAAAAGCTGCGCAAACAGGGCCGTCATGTTGCCATGGTTGGTGATGGTATCAATGATGCCCCGGCACTGGCCGCGGCCGATGTTGGGATTGCCATGGGGGGCGGGACCGATGTGGCCATGGAAACGGCCGGGATCACGTTGATGCGTTCGGACCCGGCACTAGTGTCTGCTGCCATTGATATATCGATCGCGACCCGACGTAAGATTGCGCAAAACCTGTTTTGGGCGTTTGCCTATAACGTGGTTGGTGTACCACTTGCGGCCTTTGGGGTTCTGAGCCCGGCGATCGCGGGGGCGGCGATGGCGCTGAGTTCTGTTTCGGTTGTGGGGAATTCATTGACCCTGCGCGCCTGGAAAGCAGGGGGTAAGGAATAGAAATATGAATATTTCTGATGCGGCGACTGAATGTGGCCTTCCGGCCAAAACCATTCGGTATTACGAGGAAATCGGCCTTGTGAATCCCGGGCGTTTAAGCAACGGATACCGGGATTATGGGGATGACGATTTGCACAAATTACGGTTTTTACAGCGTGCGCGCGGGCTTGGCTTTTCGGTCGAGGACTGCCGGGGGTTATTGTCACTTTACGAAGACCGTAACCGCGCATCCGCCGATGTGAAGGAAATCGCCAAAACCCATCTGGCTGAAATCCAGCGCAAGATTGCGGAACTGCAAAGTCTGCAAAAGACATTGTCGGACCTTGTTCATGCCTGTCACGGCGATGATCGTCCGAACTGTCCCATTATCAATGATCTGGCACGTTAACGCGGAAGCCCGACAAAACGATTAGAGAGAGAACTAATACAGTGCAGAACAAAGGTGTTATGGCGTTTGGTGCGTTGGCCGGTGGTGCGATTATGTATGGCATCATTACCTTTTTTGCCCCTGCGGCAGCGGTTGATCCATCTGTGCAATTGCGGCCCGATGATTTGAAACTCGTCGCTCTGGGCAAGAAGGTTTATGACGCGAACTGTGCATCATGCCACGGGGTTAAGTTTGAAGGCGAAGCAAACTGGCGCGAACGCGGGCCTGATGGATTGCTTCCGGCACCCCCACATGACGAAACCGGCCATACTTGGCATCACCCGGATGCTGTGTTGTTTGCCTTGACCAAATTTGGTCCGGGCGCGATGGCGGGTGACGATTATCAATCAGCCATGCCGGGATTTGCCGATGTGCTGAGCGATGAAGAAATTCTGGCAAGCCTGTCTTACATCAAAAGCCGATGGCCAAATGACATCAGGTTGCGCCACGATCAGATCAATCAGTCTGCAACGCAATAGCCAGACATGACGGTAAATAAGAAAGCCCGTATTGGACCATTGGTTGTGCCATGCGGGCTTTGTTGTATCAGGTGTGCTGTACTGAGGTTTGATCTTAGCGAGGCAGGGTAATGCGTACCGTTGTGCCTTTGCCAAGCGCGCTTTCGATGCTAAGCCGCCCGCCATGCAGTTCGACCAGAAGCTTTGCCAGCGGAAGGCCAAGACCCGTTCCGGCACTTTCCTTTACCCCGGATGGATGAAGCTGCGAGAACCGGGCAAGGGCGCGGGGAATGTCATTCGGGCTCATGCCGACACCATTATCTTCGATCGCAATGGTAATATCGTCGAGCGTCATCGACAGTCCGATCTTGATCTGCCCGCCGTCCGGGGTGAACTTGGCGGCGTTGCTTAAGATGTTGATCAGGATCTGTTTAAGTTTCAGCTTGTCACAGCGTAGTGTAACGACCTTCTGCGGCAGGTCGAAATTCAAGCTGTGGCCATGATGAATAAGATCACCGCGCACAAGCTTCCCTGCCTCCGTGATCACGGCGCCAAGATCAACGTCGTCAAGCTGAAGTGTCATGGAGCCTGCTGAAAGCTTGGACACATCAAGAACGTTGTTGACCAGTTCAAGCAGGTGCTTGCCAGCTTCATACACATCACGTCCGCAATCGCGGTATCCATCAGGAATGTCGCCAAGAACGCCTTTGGCAATCAATTCGGAATTTCCGATAATTGCATTTAAAGGGGTGCGCAATTCATGGCCCATATTGGCAATGAAGTCGGATTTTGAGGCATTGGCATCGGACTGATTGCGATTTTGTTCGATCAGGGACCGCTCGGCCTGTTGCTGACGATTGTTTTCCAGAAGCGTCATCAAGACGGCGGTGCGGGTTTCATTATTCTGGAAATATTCGAGCGGTGCGATGGACAGGTCGCAGACGTGGCTTTCCTTGGATGCCCCGACAAGGATGATATCACCCCGCCAAGATCGGCCGGAGGCAAAGACATCTTCAATGTCATTCATCAGGCCCTTGGAAAGGAAACCTGCCTTACGGCCCATCATCCGGTCGCGGGAAACACCAATCATGCGTGCGATGGCTTCGTTACATTGCAGAACAAAACCATTGCGGTCACAAATCACTGCCGCATACGGAAGCGCGTTCAGGACAACCTGATCGGCCAATGGCACATTCGTCGTGCCAATCCGTGTATTGCTGGTCATTTCAGCCCCTGGTCCCATAGTTTCAAAGTACCGTTCGATTGAAACGTTCGATACCCAGCCCTGTAAGTGGGATGTCAGGTTCTTGGTTGCTGATCAAATCGGCCATTGCTTTTGCTGATCCGCAACTCATCGTCCAACCCAGCGTCCCATGCCCCGTATTAACGAACAGATTACCATATTTTGTACCCCCAAGAATAGGGGCAGAATCAGGCGTAACGGGCCGCAGGCCTGACCAAAACGCGATTTTCGATTTGTCGCCGGAATTCGGGAACAATTCTAATGCCTTATCGACGATAAGTTGTTTTCGCTTTGGCGACATGCGCAGGTTATAACCATCAAGTTCGGCAGTTCCCGCCACGCGAAGCTGTTGACCAAGCCGTGAATACACCATTTTAACGCTGTCATCGATCAGGGCGGTTTTGGGTGCCCCGTTATAGCCTGTGGTATCGATGCTGATCGAATATCCCTTGCACGGATAGATTGGCAAATCGATGCCAAGTGGTTTGACCAAAAGCGGGCTGTAACTGCCAAGGCACACCAAAAAGGCATCTGCGGCAATTTCGCCCTGATCGGTTTGAGCAGATACGATTTTGCCGTTGTCCTTTTTCAAGGCTTTAATGGCTGTGTTGAATTTAAACGTCGCCCCCCTGGCAATGCAGTGTTCGGTCAGAAGTTCGGTGAACTTGCGGGCATCGCCACTTTCATCATCAGGGGTATAACTGCCGCCAACAATCGGCGCGTTGCTTTGGCGCAGAGCCGGTTCAATTTCATAGCATTCATCTGCGGTAACGGTTTTGCGGTTCAGGCCAAACTGTTGCATCTGTTCGGTTGCGGTGGCGACAGATGCCATTTCACGCGCATCCCGGCAAATATGCAAAATACCCCGTTCGCTATGATCATAATCAAGACCAAGATCATCCCGCAGGGTGCGCAGGCATTCACGGCTATAAAGTGCCACACGCAATGCCTTTTCCAGATTGATTTTGGCACGTTCATCGGTGCAATTGCGCAGGAAGCGTAAACCCCACGCAAAAAGCTGTGGGTCAAACCGCATCCTGACCAGAAGCGGCGCTTCTTCGCGGCCCAGCCACTTTATGATTTGTTTCGGGGTGTTGGCATTTGCCCACGGGGTGGCATGGCATGCCGAAATTTGCCCGCCATTGGCAAAGCTTGTTTCCTGCGCACTTGCATGCTGGCGGTCAATGACCGTGACCTGATGGCCATTTTGCAAAAGATACCAAGCGGCTGTCGTCCCGATGACGCCAGCGCCCATTACGACAACATGCATTAGGAAGCCTTGTTGCGGAAAGTGCGTTATTGTTGCTGGTCAGGGTGATATGCCTGTGTGGTATCAACCTGACTTGCGAAATCGGTTGCAATATACTGATGTGGAAAACAAATGGCTACCTGTGACTGTTGCTCTTTTTCGGTCTTGGGTAACTGTTGCGTGAGACTGCCTGTGACGGGAAAGCTGACGGGGTGAAATGTTTGAAATCCTGACAACTGATCAGATGTATGACGCCGATCGCCGCACGATTGAAGGCGGGGTTTCTGGCGACATTTTGATGCAAAATGCCGGACGTGCGGTGTTTGAAGAAATTGTCCGTCATTGGTCGCCCCGATCTGTTTCGGTTTTATGTGGTCCGGGCAATAATGGCGGAGATGGCTTTGTTATCGCCAAATTGCTGCGCGATGAAGGTTGGTCGGTGCGGTTGGGTCTTTTGGGGGATATCGATGCGCTAAAAGGCGATGCCGCCCTTCATTCCGGGCGATGGGACGGTGCGACCGAACGTCTTTCTCCGGCCCTTGTTGTTGGGGCGGACCTCATTGTTGACTGCATCTTTGGTGCCGGGTTGGCCCGCGATATTACCGGGGATCTCGCAGAATTGATCACGACGATCAATTCAAGCATGTGTGCGGTGGTCGCGGTTGATGTGCCGTCCGGTGTTGATGGCAATAGCGGCATGGTTCGGGGATGCGGGGTCAAGGCTGATCTGACAGTGACCTTTTGCCGGGCCAAGCCGGGGCATTATCTTTTGCCCGGTCGTTTGATGTGCGGTGAGCTTTCCGTACGCGATATCGGGATTTCGGATAAGATAATTTCTGAAATCCGCCCGACCTGCTGGCGCAATGATCCGGTTTTGTGGCGCGCAGGCATTCATTGGCCCGGTCTTGATGGGCATAAATATCATCGTGGGCATTTACTGGCCTTTGGCGGGGGCAGTATGACCGGCGCGACGCGCCTGGTCGCACGTGCGGCACGAAGGGCCGGTGTCGGGCTATTGACGATTGTGTCTGACCCTGCGGCATTGCCGGTTTATGCCGCAGATGCGCCGGGCAATATGACAGCCCCGATTGGGATGCTTGATGCCTTGCTTAAAGATTGTCGGCACAATGCCTTTGTCATTGGGCCGGGATACGGCGTTGGCGATGGCACCAAAAGCCTTGTGATACAGCTTTTACATCTGTGCCGCGCGACGGTCCTGGATGCGGATGCGCTGACAAGCTTCTCCGAAGATCCGTCTACATTATGTTTTGCCATTCAGGGCCCAACAGTTTTAACCCCGCATGAGGGTGAGTTCTCCCGTCTGTTTCCTGATATTGAAGGCGATAAACTATGTCGTGCCCGTGCTGCGGCAAAGCGTAGCGGTGCGACCGTCCTGATTAAGGGGGCGGATACAGTCATTGCTGCCCCGGATGGCCGGGCCGCGATCAGTGCAATGGAAGCACCATGGTTGGCAACCGCCGGATCGGGTGATGTATTGGCCGGAATTATTGGCGGGCTGATGGCACAGGGCATGGAAATGTTTGATGCAGCCTGCATGGGTGTCTGGTTGCATGCCCGATGTGGTGCAGATATCGGGCCGGGACTGATCGCTGAAGACATTCCCGACCATCTGCCTGCGATCTTACGCGAATTGTGGTTGGCATCGCGTAAAAAGGGGTAGGCGGGGGGCCTGTTGCCAGTGCTGGTTTGTACCGTGTCTATCTAACAGTTATCTGCCTTCTCCGATTCCGGATTTGCAAAGCTGGATGGATCGATAGATTGACATTGTGGTGCAGTATGTCGAAGCTAGCGCGCCAAACGCATTGAAAAGGGCTGAAATCTGTCATCCAGGATGGTGGTGGACCGTGTTTTTGAACTGTCGATGATCAAAAAAATTCGAAAAAGCGATGTCGGGCAGGGCGAAATTGCGCCCCAAAACACCTTAAAGCGCTTGTTACGTTGGGTTTTGGATCGCTTGAAAATCCCGGAACAGTCCCGGTTTTTCTGCGTTGAGGCAGTTAATTTCACGAAGATTGCGTTTGACGAAAAGGCGATGCTTGCATGAGGTGATCGAAGTTTGTATTAAGGCGCACTCATTTCGGTCCAACCGGAATGATTTGTGTGCTTGTGTGCGGGCGTGGCGGAATTGGTAGACGCGCCAGGTTTAGGTCCTGGTGTCGCAAGACGTGGGGGTTCGAGTCCCTTCGCCCGTACCACTTGCAGGCTGATAATTAGATCAGGTTACATATTCGTTTAGTCATTTTGACTTTCTGACGTCCGGACTGCGTCGCGTAACGGACATTATTCGAACCAAGCAAAAGAGTTATCTATGCAGGTTACTGAAACCAAAAACGAAGGCCTGGCGCGCGAGTTCAAAGTCGTTGTGCCCGCCGCTCAGATTGAAGAAAAAGTCGTCGCCAAACTTGACGAGATCAAAGATCAGGTTCGCCTGCCGGGCTTCCGTCCAGGCAAGGTTCCGGCGAAACTGCTGCGTCAGCGTTACGGCCAGTCCGTCATGGGTGAAGTTCTTGAAGCCGCTGTAAATGAAAACACCGGTAAAGTTCTTTCCGACAACGATCTGCGCCCGGCTGTTCAGCCAAAAATCGAAGTAACCAAATTCGATGAAGGCGGGGACCTTGAGTTCGACATCGCTGTTGAAGTCATCCCGGCAATCGAAGCAATGGACTTCAAAAAGCTGAAGCTGACCCGCGAAGTTGTTGAGCTTGACGATACCAAGGTAAATGAAACTCTCGAGCGCATTGCTGCTGCTCAGGGCACGACTGCACCTTTGGCACGCAAGCGTAAGTCGAAAACCGGCGACGTTGTCGTCATCGACTTCCTCGGCAAAATCGGTGGTGAAGCCTTTGAAGGTGGTAAGGCTGAAGATTACGAACTCGAACTTGGTTCAAGCTCGTTCATCGAAGGTTTTGAAGACCAGCTGACCGGTACCAACGTTGGTGACGAACTCGTCGTCAAAGTTAAATTCCCGGAAGAGTATGGCGCGGCTGAACTTGCAGGCAAAGATGCCGAGTTCGACGTAACCGTCAAAGAAATCAAAGAAAAGAAACCGGCTGAGCTGGATGATGAACTGGCCAAAAAACTTGGTCAGGAAAGCTTCGAAGCGCTCAAAGACGCAATCCGCAAGGATTTCGGCCGCGAGTACGAATCGGTTTCCCGTCAGAAAATGAAGCGCGAACTGCTTGATGCGCTGGCTGAAAACCACAGCTTCGAATTGCCGACATCTTTGGTCGAAAACGAACTGCAGGGCATCATTGGCCAGATCAAACAGGCCCGTGAAGCTGGACAGGAAGATGACGAAACCAAAGGCAAGTCCGAAGAAGAACTGACCGAAGAGTTCCGCGAAATCGCAGAACGCCGCGTTCTTCTTGGTCTTCTGTTGGCAGAAGTTGGCCGTGCAAACGACATCCAGGTTACCCAGGAAGACGTGAACAAGGTCCTTGTTGCCGAAGCTCAGAAGTATCCGGGTCAGGAACAGCAGGTTATTGAATTCTATAAAAATAACCCGCAGGCCTTGCAGGCTCTTCAGGGCCCTGTATATGAAGACAAGGTCGTGGATTACATCGTCGAACTTGCCAAGGTTGAAGAAAAGACCGTTTCGGTCGAAGATCTTCTGAAGCCTGAAGAGGAAGACGAAGCTCCGAAGAAGAAATCGGCTGCCAAGAAAGCACCGGCGAAAAAGGACGCAGAAAAAAAGGCTCCGGCCAAGAAAGCTGCTGCCAAGAAGCCGGCTGCGAAGAAAAAAGCAGCTGACAAATCCGAAGAGAAGTAATCCACAGCCGGACACGGTTTAGGATAATGCAGGGAGATTGCAGTTGATGATTAGAGAACAGATGAACTCGCTCGTGCCGATGGTGGTTGAACAGACCAGCCGTGGTGAGCGTGCCTATGACATCTTTTCGCGTTTGCTTAAAGAACGTATCGTTTTCATCAATGGTCAGGTCCATGACGGCATGTCGTCGCTGATCTGTGCGCAACTTCTGCATCTCGAATCGGAAAATCCGGATAAGGACATTTCGCTTTATATCAATTCTCCGGGCGGTGTTGTGACCTCGGGTCTCGCCATCTATGACACCATGCAATACATCCGTTGTGATGTATCGACGGTGTGCATGGGGCAGGCGGCATCCATGGGATCGCTTCTTCTGATGGCCGGTGCAAAAGGTAAGCGTTACTGCCTGCCGAATGCACGCGTGATGATCCATCAGCCGTCAGGCGGCTTCCAGGGGCAGGCATCGGATATCGAAATCCATGCCCGCGAAATTCTGGCACTGCGCCAACGTCTTAACGAGATTTATGTCGAACATACCGGCCGTGATCTCAAGACGATCGAAGATGCGATGGAGCGTGATAACTTCCTCACCCCTGATCAGGCCAAAGAATTCGGTTTGATCGACGAGGTGGTGACGTCGCGTCCGAAAACGGACAGCGATGCAAAGAAAGACTGATTGTGTGATCATGATCGGTGAAAACGCCCCGGTAAAACGCCGGGGCGTTTTTTTATGACTTGCCTCATGGCAGTTTTAAGTCATAGACAAGAGGGTGACTGGGTTTTTTGGTTCTGTTTGGAACTTGCGACGCATTCATACGTTTGGATGATTATAGCAAGGGGTTTCGCAACCGTAGTTGCAGTCCCATATCAAACATATAGCCAAATGGCCGAAAAGCGCAGATTAAACGTTGAGATCGGTATCGTTTACCGGCTAACATGGCGATAAAAGATAACGTCAAACGTAATTGGGGTTTGTATGAGCAAATCGAATAGCGGGGACTCCAAGAACACTCTGTACTGTTCTTTCTGTGGAAAGAGCCAGCACGAGGTTCGCAAGCTCATCGCCGGTCCAACCGTATTCATCTGTGATGAATGCGTAGAGCTTTGCATGGACATCATCCGCGAAGAGCACAAAACCCATCTCGTCAAATCGGCTGACGGGGTGCCTTCTCCGCAAGAGATTTGCAAGGTCCTTGATGACTATGTCATCGGTCAGGGCCATGCGAAGAAAGTTCTCTCTGTCGCGGTTCACAACCATTACAAACGCCTGAATCACGCCAGCAAGAACGAAGATATCGAGCTGGCGAAGTCAAACATCATGCTGGTTGGTCCGACCGGTTGCGGTAAAACGCTTCTGGCCCAGACTCTGGCACGTATTCTTGATGTTCCGTTCACCATGGCAGATGCCACGACACTGACCGAAGCCGGTTATGTCGGTGAGGACGTCGAGAATATCATTCTGAAGTTGCTGCAGGCAGCTGACTACAATGTCGAACGTGCCCAGCGCGGCATCGTCTATATTGACGAAGTCGACAAGATTTCGCGTAAATCGGACAATCCGTCGATTACGCGCGATGTCTCGGGCGAGGGCGTGCAGCAGGCATTGCTCAAGATCATGGAAGGCACTGTTGCCTCCGTACCGCCACAAGGTGGTCGTAAGCATCCGCAACAGGAATTCCTGCAGGTCGACACCACCAACATCCTGTTCATCGTAGGCGGCGCTTTTGCGGGTCTGGACAAGGTGATTTCCCAGCGTGGCAAGGGCAGCGCAATCGGCTTTGGTGCCGATGTTCGTAGTTCCGAAGAACGCCGGACTGGTGAAGTTCTGCGTGAAGTCGAACCTGAAGATCTTCTGAAATTCGGTCTTATTCCGGAATTCATTGGTCGTCTGCCGGTTCTGGCAACGCTTGAAGATCTCGACAGTGACGCTTTGGTCAAAATCCTGACCGAGCCGAAAAATGCACTGATCAAGCAGTATCAGCGTCTGTTCGATATGGACGATGTGAAACTGAGCTTCCAGACAGAGGCGCTGCGGGGCATTGCGGACAAGGCAATTGAACGCAAGACCGGTGCACGTGGGCTGCGCTCGATCATGGAAGGCATTTTGCTTGATACCATGTTCGATTTGCCGACCATGGAAAGTGTCGAAGAAATCGTCATCAATAGTGATGTTGTTGCAGGAAAGGCAAAGCCCTTGCTGATCCATGCTGAACGTCATGAAGGCGTTGAGAATACTGCCTGATAGTAAATCCCGCACCGGCAACTATTGCGGTGCGGGAATTTCAGATTATCTATCAAATGTTCGCGTTACTGGCGGGGCCTATGGCAGGACCCCAGCAACGTTTTGGCTCAGATTAGGGAATAGAACATAATGGTCGAATTGGCGCGTGGCGAAATATACCCGGTGCTGCCGTTGCGTGACATTGTCGTGTTCCCGCACATGATTGTTCCGCTGTTTGTCGGACGTGAGAAATCGGTGCGTGCACTCGAAGATGTGATGCGCGAAGACAAGCAGATATTGCTTGTTACCCAGAAAGACGCCGGTCTTGATGATCCGGCTGTCGAAGATCTTTACGAAGTTGGTACTGTCGCAACTGTTTTGCAGCTTCTGAAGCTGCCGGACGGAACGGTTAAGGTATTGGTTGAAGGCGGAAAACGTGCCGAAATTACCGGCTATGTTGATAATCCGAATTTCTTCCAGGCCTATGGTGCTGTGCGCGAAGACGCTGAAGAAGATGACAGCGAACTCGAAGCACTGGCCCGTTCTGTGGTCACGCAGTTCGAACAGTACATCAAGCTGAACAAAAAGATTCCGCCAGAAGTTCTGGTATCGGTTAATCAGATTGAAGAACCGGCCAAGCTTGCTGACACGGTTGCATCGCACCTGTCGCTTAAAATCTCCGAAAAACAGCAATTGCTGGAAACGGTACTTGTCGGTGACCGTCTGGAACGTATTTTCGGATTCATGGAATCTGAAATTGGCGTGTTGCAGGTTGAAAAGAAAATCCGCAACCGCGTTAAACGCCAGATGGAGAAAACCCAGCGCGAGTACTATTTGAATGAACAACTTAAAGCCATTCAGAAAGAACTGGGCGAGGGCGAAGACGGCAAGGATGAAGCTTCTGAACTTGAAGAGAAGCTGAACAAGGCCAAAATGCCGAAAGAGGCAAAGGAAAAGGCACAGGCAGAACTCAAGAAACTGCGCAATATGAGCCCGATGTCGGCAGAAGCCACCGTGGTGCGCAACTATCTTGACTGGATGGTGTCTATTCCGTGGAACAAGCGTTCGCGCGTGTCGCACGACCTGAAAAAGGCCAAAAAAATTCTTGATAAAGAACATTTCGGTCTGGAAAAGGTCAAAGAACGCATCCTTGAATATTTAGCGGTTCAGGCCCGGACCAAAAAAGTCAAAGGCCCGATCCTGTGTCTTGTTGGTCCTCCCGGTGTTGGTAAAACGTCGCTTGGTAAATCGATGGCCAATGCAACGGGGCGTAGCTTTGTGCGTATGTCACTTGGTGGTGTACGTGATGAGTCTGAGATTCGTGGTCACCGTCGGACCTATATCGGTTCCATGCCGGGCAAAATTGTCCAGGGCATGAAAAAAGCGAAATATTCCAACCCGCTGTTCCTTCTCGACGAGATCGAAAAAATGGGTTCGGATTTCCGCGGTGATCCGGCATCGGCCCTGCTTGAGGTGCTTGATCCGGAACAGAATTCGACCTTTAACGACCATTATCTGGAAGTCGATTACGACCTTTCAGACGTTATGTTCGTGACGACGGCAAACTCGCTTCGTATGCAGCAGCCGCTGCTCGATCGTATGGAGGTCATTCGTCTTTCGGGTTATACCGAAGACGAAAAGGTCGAAATCGCCAAGCGTCACCTGATTCCGAAACAGGTCAAAGATAACGGCCTGCGGAAAGATGAATGGAGCATCTCTGACGAGGCGTTGCGTGATCTGATCCGCTATTACACCCGCGAAGCCGGCGTGCGTAGTCTGGAGCGTGAACTTGCCCGTCTTGCCCGTAAGGCGACAAAACGGATCATGCTGGAAAGCATCAAGTCGGTTCGGGTTACCCCGCGGACACTTGGTAAATATGCCGGTATCCGCAAGTTCCGCTATGGCGAAACCGAGGGCGAAGATCAGGTTGGTGTTGTGACCGGCCTTGCCTATACCGAATTTGGCGGTGATCTTTTGCAGATTGAATCTGTGACGGTTCCGGGCAAAGGCAACATGAAAACCACCGGTAAACTCGGTGAAGTCATGACCGAATCAATTCAGGCGGCGACATCGTTCGTTCGTTCGCGTGCGGTTGATTTCGGGATCAAGCCAACCTTGTTCCAGAAACGTGACATCCATGTTCACGTCCCGGAAGGCGCAACACCAAAAGACGGTCCGTCCGCAGGTGTTGGCATGGTGACGTCGGTTGTCTCTGTTCTGACCGGAAATCCGGTACGCAAAGATGTGGCAATGACCGGCGAAGTTACGCTGCGTGGCCGTGTGCTTGCGATTGGTGGTTTGAAAGAAAAGCTACTGGCGGCATTGCGTGGCGGGGTGAAAACCGTATTGATCCCGCAGGAGAACGAAAAGGATCTCGAAGAGATTCCCGATAACGTCAAACGGGGCATGGTGATCATTCCTGTGTCGCATGTTGACGAAGTTCTCAGCCATGCTTTGGTCAATCCGCTTGTGCCGATCGAATGGGAAGAGGGCGATGATGATGTCAGCGTCAAATCCAGCGACGGCGAAGAATCGGATATCGGCGGTGTGACGACTCACTAAAACCCGTCACAACCGGCAGAAATCAAGGGGAGCGACTATGTCGCTCCCCTTTTTCTGTGGATAACTTTGCCCAAGAATCGGCAAAGGAGCATGTCGGAGTTGGTGTAAAGCGTAAAAAATGGAAAAAAACGTCAAAAACCGCAGAAAACTGCGAGTGTCGCATTGACGAGTTGTTTGATACCCGCTTACACTGCCCATGCAACAGGTTTGGGGCAAACCAAATTTCCTCATAACTCCGAACGTCCAAACAAGGGGGCCAGGAAGTGAATAAAAACGATCTCGTTGGAAGTGTAGCTGCTAAAGCTGATCTGTCCAAAGCTGACGCTGCTAAAGCGGTTGACGCTGTTTTCGATTCCATCACCGATTCTTTGAAATCCGGCGACGAAGTTCGTCTGGTTGGTTTCGGTACCTTCGCTGTCGCTGCTCGCGCTGCTTCAAAAGGTCGCAACCCGCGCACCGGTGAAGAAATCGACATCCCGGCATCGAAACAGCCAAAGTTCAAGGCTGGTAAAGGCCTCAAGGACGCCGTCAACTAAGTTTGACATCGTTCTTCGAAAAAATGCCGGTGACAAGCGTCACCGGCATTGCTTTTTGTAGAAAGCGTGTTATCTTCCGCCCGCTTCCGCAGAATGAAGCACGAAATTACGGGTGATTAGCTCAGCTGGTTAGAGCATCTCGTTTACACCGAGAGGGTCGGGAGTTCGAATCTCTCATCACCCACCATGATAAAGGCAGCCCTAAAGGCTGCCTTTTTTCATTTTTGACTTCATTCCGAATCAAATCGGCTTTGCCGATGAAATATCCGGTTTTTCTTTGGCGATGTAAATCGTCCTAAAAATGCCAAATCATCCCGGAATTTGGCGGGTTTAGGTTGACCAGATGCCGATGATAAATAGCCCAGAAATAGAAGTTACATTTTTATGCAAAGTGGGCATTGCTTTTTGTAAAAAGCATGGTAAGTTCCGCCCGCTTCCGCAATACAGCGTGCGGAAACAAAGGGTGATTAGCTCAGCTGGTTAGAGCATCTCGTTTACACCGAGAGGGTCGGGAGTTCGAATCTCTCATCACCCACCACGATTAAGGCAGCCCTAAAGGCTGCCTTTTTCTTTGCCTGATTTTCCATCGCCAATGACATCAAGATCGATCCGGAATGCTTCTGAAGTGATCTGTGCTTGTGCGCCGCATCATCGGGCGCTGTAGAGCCGTTGTTACAGCATTCCCTTGGTCTCGTGACAAAGTCGCTTTGTTGCCTCTGAGCAGCTTTTAACGGGCTTAAATGGCGTTCTGGAGTTTCCTTATCCGCGCTGCGGGATGGTCAATCCTCAGGTTCAACCAAGTGACTTAACGCGATTCCTCAGCACGGTTTTGATCCATAATGGGTAACTACCTGTAAAAGTTGACGCTTGGGTGTCTGACGGGCACTGTTGCATGAACGGTCACGAGAATCGGAACCCTGACATGACTATTCTGAGATCAGAACTTTCTTCGAACGATATCGTGCGATTGGCAGGTATCGGGCGCAAGTATGTCGGGGATGGGGCCGTAGGCCGGATAAAACGGCTGCTGATCGCGTTAATGTTGCCAATACTCCTGACCAGCTGCTATCTGCCGGAATCCTTTACCATTGACCTGTCGATGGAGCGGAATGGCGATTATCGACTAAGCTATCGCGGACTGCTTGTTCAACCCAATATTACCCAAGGTTTGCTTGATGGTAGTCTGGATGCGACTGCAGAAAAGGAAAGAGTCGCAATTGTCTTGGCCGATCTCAAGCGTGATTCGGGTATAAAACAGATAAACTACACCAGCCGGGGCGTTTTTAATGTGGTTTATGAAAAACGCGGCAACATCATGCGCGAAAAAAGCTTCGTCTTTGTCCGCCGTAATTCGCGCATACTGGAAATGTTCTTCCATAAAGATCGAAACACCGTCGAAATCAGGGGTGGTTTCGTTCCTGACCAGTATCAGGATCGTCTGGATGCCCTTGGCTATCAAATGATCGGAAAAATCGAGTTTCGCACCACAGCGGGCATTCGCAGTCACAATGCTGCCGAGTTCAAGGAAATCGGTGGGCAGAACCGTCTGCGCTGGGAAATCAAATCGATTAGTGACCCCGTGCCAAACGTTATTATCGGCTAGGTTCTACCAGACACCTCATTTGCCCGGTGTAAAGTTAACAGAAGACTCGGCGTGATGGGCTTTGTGCTGCCTATAGGGCAGGGACTATTGGGGATCGTTCAGACAATGTCTTTTGCGTAATGGCACGAAAAAGGGACGGCAATAAAGCTGTCCCTTGATCCATATGTGCTGCGGTGCACATGTACGATGTTTGTACCGATTGCTTTGCTTAGAAGACCATTTCGTCTTCGCCACTGCCTTCGGAAATAACGATCTGGCCCTGTGCAGCCAGTTCTTTGGCCAGTTGAACAATCATCATTTGCGATTCTTCGACGTCTGACAAGCGGACTGGGCCAAGGGCGTCCATATCTTCCTTCATCATCTTGCCGGCACGCTCGGACATGTTCTTGAAGAACAGGTCGCGCATCTGATCGGTGGACCCTTTGAGGGCGAGGGCAAGTTTATCTTTTTCGACCTGACGCAGAAGGGTCTGAACACCGTTATTGTCAAGGCGTGCAAGGTCTTCGAAGGTGAACATAAGGGCTTTGATTTTCTCAGCCGAGTCACGGTTACGTTCTTCAAGCGCAGTAAGGAACCGGTCCTGACTTTGGCGGTCCAGGCTATTGAAGATATCCGCCATAAGTTCGTGATTGTCGCCGCGCGAGCCCCGCGCAAGGTTCGACATGAATTCGGTCCGCAATGTCTTTTCGATGTTATCAAGAACTTCTTTCTGCACCGCCTCCATGCGCAACATACGCATGATAACTTCCATCGAGAAGTTTTCCGGCAGGAGTGAAAGAACCGACGCAGAATGGCCGGGTTTCAGTTTGGAAAGAACAACACCAACGGTCTGCGGATATTCGTTTTTCAGATAGTTCGCCAGAACGGCTTCGTTCACGTTGTTCAGTTTGTCCCACATGGTACGACCCGCAGGGCCGCGGATTTCTTCCATGATGCCGTTAACACGGTCTTCGGTAAGGACTTTGGACAGAAGGCGTTCGGTGGTGTCAAACGAACCAACAAGGGAACCGGTCGAAGAAAGCTGATCGGCAAATTCGACAAACAATCGTTCGACGATGTTGGAACTGATCGTGCCAAGGCCAGCCATGCACTGGGAAATCTCTTTGATTTCCTCGTCATCCATCATGCTGAACATTTTGGTCGCGTGCTCTTCCCCAAGAGCAAGCATGAGAATCGCTGCCTTCTCAGGTCCGGCCAGTGATCTGTATTCTTCTTTAACGCGCCCCACGGGTGGTCTTCTCCGTCGTAATGACTCTGTCTCGCATTGGCACCTGAATGCGCAAACTTCCCTCTATCGCACCGTAAGATAGGAGGAATTTGTCAACAATTCTATAAAAGCCGACGCGCCTTTGCAAAGCCCTACACGTATAGGCGGTCGAAAATGTACAGAAAGGGTTAATTCAGTACAAATTCTGACCGAAATTGCATTTCAGAAGGTGATGATCGTCCGTGCAATTGTCGAAAGGGTTGAAAACACTGCTAGCTGCTTGACTTGGTTTAGGGTGTGGTCTAACAAAGGCCCGCCGATTGATGGTCATTTTGCGGGCGTAGCTCAGTTGGTTAGAGCGCCGGCCTGTCACGCCGGAGGCCGCGAGTTCAAGTCTCGTCGCTCGCGCCATGACCCATCAAATGTTGTCTTATGTCGGGCGTTTCGTCTTTTCCGCGATCGCCTTTTCATGTGTTGCTTTTGCAGCTTCGCACGATTTGGTCTTGATCATCTCGACGTTCAGCCCGATATCCGACGATAGTAAACGGTAAAAAGATTAGAAAGTTTCCGGTCTTAGAGCATCTTAAACCTGCTTGAGGGCTGGAACTTGTGCGGTGCATACGTTATGGTGCGCCGTAATGGGCCAGGTGGGGACCTGGTCGGGTCAGAAGGCCTGTTCTTGAGAGGTCAGAGAGATGCAAGAGCTTCTTTCGGAATATCTTCCGATCCTGGTGTTCATCGGGATCGCCGTCGTCTTGTCGGCGTTAATCGTCATCGCGTCACTGGTTCTTGCCAAGCAGGCACCGGATGTTGAAAAGCTATCCGCATATGAGTGCGGTTTTGCGCCGTTCGAGGACGCGCGCATCAAATTCGATGTTCGGTTCTATCTGGTTGCAATCTTGTTCATTATTTTCGATCTCGAAGTCGCCTTCCTGTTCCCTTGGGCTGTTACCCTTGGCGATATCGGAACGTTCGGCTTTGTATCGATGGTGATCTTCCTGGCTGTTCTGACGGTCGGATTTATCTATGAATGGAAGAAGGGAGCTTTGGAATGGGAGTGAGCACCAATACAGGCGCACCCCTGGCACCCGGTACGGATCAGGATACCCTGCTTAAAGGTGTGTTTGACGAGATGAACGACAAGGGCTTTGTCCTTGCCAATCTCGATAAACTCGCCAGCTGGGCAAGCTCTGGTTCGATGTGGCCAATGACCTTTGGTCTGGCCTGCTGTGCTGTTGAGATGATGCATTCGGCTGCGTCGCGTTATGACCTTGACCGTTATGGTCTGGTCTTCCGCCCAAGCCCGCGTCAGTCAGACGTTATGATCGTTGCTGGTACACTGACCAACAAAATGGCCCCGGCACTGCGTAAGGTCTATGACCAGATGGCAGAACCGCGTTGGGTTATTTCGATGGGCTCGTGCGCCAATGGCGGCGGTTACTATCATTATTCCTATTCGGTGGTTCGCGGTTGTGACCGTGTCGTCCCGGTTGACGTTTATGTTCCGGGGTGCCCGCCGACAGCCGAAGCGCTGATTTACGGCGTGATGCAGTTGCAAAAGAAAATCCGCCGAACTGGTGTTCTGACACGCTGATCCGTAATAGGGGGCTTGCATGAGCGAACTGCTCAGCGATAACAGCGCCGCATTGAATGATCTTAAAGATCTTGTGGTGTCCCAGCTTGCGAACGAAATTCTCGAAAGCGAGATTCGTTACGGCGAGCTGACCATCGTCGCCAAGCGCGATGATATTCTAAAAGTTCTGACGTTCCTTCGGGACGATACCGGCTGCTTGTTCAAGCAGCTTATCGATGTTTGTGGTGCCGATTATCCGGAACGTGTTGAACGTTTTGATGTCGTGTATCACCTGTTGTCGCTTAAACATAACCTGCGCATTCGTGTGAAGGTCCGCACCGACGAAGAAACACCGGTACAAAGCTGTGTTCCGCTTTTCAGCGCCGCCAATTGGTTCGAGCGCGAAGCATGGGATATGTACGGTATCTTCTTTGCCGATCATCCAGATCCCCGTCGTATCCTGACCGATTATGGTTTTGAAGGTCATCCGCTGCGTAAGGATTTCCCGCTGACCGGTTATGTCGAAGTTCGTTATGACGATGAGCAAAAGCGCGTTGTCTACGAGCCGGTGAAACTGGTTCAGGATTTCCGCAATTTCGATTTCGAAAGCCCATGGGAAGGCATCCAGCATGTTCTTCCGGGTGATGAAAAGGCGGAGGGCAAAGCCTGATGTCCGAACAAAAAATTAAAAATATGACCATGAACTTCGGCCCGCAGCACCCTGCGGCGCACGGGGTTTTGCGTTTGGTTCTGGAAATGGACGGCGAAGTTGTCGAACGTTCCGACCCGCATATTGGTCTTTTGCATCGTGGTACGGAAAAGCTGATCGAATATAAGACCTATATTCAGGCAACGCCGTACTTCGACCGTCTTGATTATGTTGCGCCGATGAACCAGGAGCATGCTTATTGCCTGGCCATCGAAAAGCTGATGGGCATCGAAGTGCCCAAGCGTGCGCAGTATATCCGTGTTCTGTATGCGGAAATCGGTCGTATCCTGAACCACATTCTGAACTTGACCGCGTTCGCACTGGACGTTGGCGCGATGACTCCGCTTCTGTGGGGCTTCGAAGAACGTGAAAAACTCATGGAATTCTATGAGCGCGCCTGTGGTGCCCGTCTTCACGCCAACTATTTCCGTCCGGGCGGTGTTGCTGCTGATCTTCCGGCAGGTCTTCTTGAAGACATTGACGCGTGGGCAGATCAATACGACATCTTCATGAATGACTTTGATCGCGTTCTGGTCGGCAACCGTATCTTTAAACAGCGTACGGTCGATATCGGAACTGTGACGGCGGAAGAGGCCCTTGATTGGGGCTTTACCGGTCCGAACATTCGCGCATCGGGTCTGGCATGGGATCTGCGTAAATCGCAGCCATATGATTCGTATGAAGAATTCGACTTCGACATTCCTGTCGGCAAGAACGGCGATTGCTATGATCGCTTCCTTGTTCGCTTTGAAGAGATGTGGCAGTCACTGAAAATCATCAAGCAGGCCATCAAAAATATGCCTGATGGTCCTGTTATTGTTGAAAATAACAAGGTGGCTCCACCGTCGCGCGCCGAAATGAAGCGTTCGATGGAAGCACTTATCCATCACTTCAAACTCTTCACCGAAGGGTTCCACGTTCCGGCTGGCGAATGCTATGCCGCGGTCGAGGCACCAAAGGGCGAGTTTGGTGTGTATCTTGTTTCGGATGGCTCGAACCGTCCGTATCGCTGCAAAATCCGCGCACCCGGGTTCCCGCACCTTCAGGCCATCGACTTTATGTCCAAAGGTCACATGTTGGCCGACGTCGTTGCCAATATCGGGTCGCTAGATATCGTTTTCGGTGAGATTGACCGATGAGCCATGTAAGAAGACCAGCTCCGAAAGAGCTTCAACCTGTCAGCTTTGCTTTCACTCCGGAATATATGGAAAAAGCAAAGAAGATCATCACCAAGTATCCGGAAGGCCGCCAGCAGAGCGCGGTTATGCCGTTGCTTGATCTGGCCCAGCGTCAGACCGAAGGCAACTGGGTTCCGACTGTCGCAATGGATTACATTGCAGACATGCTCGAAATGCCGGCCATTCGTGTCTACGAGGTCGCAACCTTCTATACGATGTATAATCTTGCCCCGGTCGGTAAGAATTTCATCCAGGTTTGCACCACGACGCCGTGCTGGCTTCGCGGTTCTGCCGACGTTGTCGAGACCTGCAAAAAGGAACTTGGCATCGGCATCGGCGAGACCACTGAAGATGGTCTTTTTACCATGATTGAAGTTGAATGCCTTGGCGCGTGTGTGAATGCGCCGATGATGCAGATCAACGACGATTTCTACGAAGACCTGACCGCCGATACGACCAAGGCAATCCTCGATACCTTGAAAAAAGGTGAGAAACCTAAAGTTGGCCCGCAAAGCGGCCGCAAAGGGTGTGAGCCGATTGATGGTCCGAAGGTTCTGAAAGCATTCTGTGGCTGCGGTGCAGCCCCGCAGGATGCCGATGCAAGCAAAGGGGACGCCTGATATGCTGCAGGATAAGGATCGTATCTTTACCAACCTGTATGGTTTTCAGGACTTCGGTCTTAAAGGTGCACAGGCACGTGGTAACTGGGACGGGACCAAGGGGCTGATCGAAAAAGGCCGCGACTGGATCATCGATGAAATGAAATCATCGGGGATGCGCGGTCGTGGGGGCGCAGGCTTCCCGACCGGCCTTAAATGGTCGTTCATGCCCAAAGAATCCGATGGTCGTCCGAGCTATCTTGTCGTCAATGCTGACGAAGGCGAGCCGGGCACCTGTAAAGACCGCGAGATCATGCGTAATGATCCGCATACATTGATTGAAGGCTGCCTGTTGGCTGCTGTCGCGATGAACGCACATGCCGGATATATCTATATCCGTGGTGAGTTCTATCACGAAGCATCGAACCTGCAGATCGCGATTGATCAGGCATACGAAGCCGGTTTCCTTGGCAAGAATGCCTGTGGTTCTGGTTGGGACTTTGACCTTTACGTCCATCTTGGGGCGGGTGCTTATATCTGTGGCGAAGAAACAGCCCTGATTGAAAGCCTTGAAGGTAAAAAAGGTCAGCCGCGTCTTAAGCCACCATTCCCGGCGAATGCCGGTTTGTATGGTTGCCCGACCACGGTCAACAATGTTGAAAGTATCGCAGCGGTTCCGACCATTCTGCGTCGTGGCGGCTCATGGTTCTCAAGCTTTGGCCGTGAGAATAACCACGGGACCAAGCTGTTTGCCATTTCCGGTCACGTCGAAAAGCCGTGCACCGTGGAAGAAGCAATGAGCATTCCGCTGCGTGAACTGATCGACAAGCATTGTGGTGGCGTTCGCGGCGGCTGGGATAATCTTCTGGCGGTTATTCCGGGCGGTTCTTCGGTTCCGTTGATGCCGAAAGATGTTTGCGACAACGTATTGATGGACTTTGATGGCCTGCGTGAAGTGGGGTCGGGTCTTGGTACGGCGGCCGTGATCGTCATGGACAAGTCCACGGACATTGTTTACGCGATCGCGCGTCTGTCGGAATTCTACAAACATGAAAGCTGTGGTCAGTGCACGCCGTGCCGTGAAGGTACGGGGTGGATGGCACGTATTATGTCGCGCATGGTTCGCGGTCAGGCCACGCTTGATGAAATTGATATGTTGTGGGATGTGACCAAACAGGTCGAAGGCCACACCATTTGTGCGCTTGGCGATGCAGCCGCATGGCCTATTCAGGGCCTTATCCGACATTTCCGTCCCGAAATGGAACGTCGGATCAAGGAATATCGCGCGCGGATCGCGGCCTGAGAGGGGCCTGTTGAGAGGGATTGAGACATGCCGAAACTAACAGTTGACGGTATAGAAGTTGAAGTAGAAGCCGGGGCGACTGTTCTGCAGGCCTGTGAAGAGGCCGGTAAGGAAATCCCGCGTTTCTGCTATCACGAGCGCCTGTCAATCGCCGGTAACTGCCGTATGTGTCTGGTTGAAATGGAACGCGCGCCCAAGCCGGTCGCGTCCTGTGCCATGCCTGCTGCAGATGGAATGGTGATCAAAACGGATTCCCCGCTGGTGCATAAAGCACGCAGCGGCGTTATGGAATTCCTGCTGATCAACCACCCGCTAGATTGCCCGATCTGTGATCAGGGCGGTGAATGTGACCTACAGGACCAGGCAATGGCCTATGGGTGTGGTTCATCGCGCTACGCTGAGAAAAAGCGTGCGGTCAAAGACAAAGAACTTGGCCCGATCGTAAAAACGATCATGACGCGCTGCATTCACTGCACACGTTGCGTTCGTTTCTCCGAGGAAGTCGCAGGTGTCGGCACCATGGGTGCTGTCTATCGTGGCGAAGACACCGAGGTCGGACCGTATATCGAAGCATCGATCAACTCCGAACTTTCGGGGAACCTGATTGATCTTTGCCCGGTTGGCGCCTTGACGTCCAAACCGTATGCGTTCACCGCACGTCCGTGGGAATTGAAAAAGACCGACAGCGTCGATGTGATGGACGCGGTTGGGTCGAACATTCGTATTGATGCGCGTACCGGCGAAGTTCTTCGTGTGCTTCCGCGCACCAACGAAGACATCAACGAAGAATGGATTTCGGACAAAACCCGTTATGCCATTGATGGTCTGAAGCGTCAGCGTCTTGACCGTCCATATGTTCGCGTGAATGGCAAACTCCAGCCTGCAAGCTGGGACGAAGCATTTGCCGCGATCAAGGCAAAGGTTTCCGGGCTGGATGGCAAACAGATTGCAGCCATCGCCGGGGACACGGTTGATTGTGAATCCATGACTGCGTTGAAAGACCTGATGGGGAAACTCGGTTCGCCGAACCTTGATTGCCGTCAGGATGGCTCCAAAATTGGTGGCCCACGCGGTTCTTACATCTTCAACAGCACGATTTCGGGCATCGATGAAGCAGATGTCTGCTTGGTCGTTGGTGCGAATGTGCGTGCTGAAGCGCCGATCATTAATTCCCGCCTGCGTAAGCGCTGGCGTGCGACGGCTGGTGATTTCAAACTCGGGATCATTGGCGAGAAATGGGATCCGACCTTCAAGACCGATTATCTTGGCGCAGGTCCGGACACCCTTGCAGAAATTCTTGATGGCAAGAACGACTTCGCCAAGCTTCTCAAAGCGGCTGATAAACCGATGATCATTGTCGGCATGGGCGCTTTGAACCGTGAAGATGGCGATGCTGTTCTGGCGGCTACCCGTGCGATTGCCGAGAAATTCGGTATGGTTTCTGGTGAATGGAACGGCTTTAACGTTCTGCACACCGCCGCATCGCGTGTCGGCGGCCTTGATCTGGGCTTTGTCCCGGGTAAGGGCGGTCTGGCAACCAACGACATTCTTGATGGTGCTGCAAAAGGCGATGTCAAAGTTGTCTATCTGTTGGGGGCTGATGAAGTCGACACCAGCAAACTGGAAAAGGCATTTGTCATTTACCAGGGTGCGATGGGCGATGCCGGCGCACAGGCCGCAGATGTCATTCTGCCCGGTGCTGCCTATACCGAAAAGAACGGGACTTACGTCAACACCGAAGGCCGTGCACAGCAGGGCTGGCGCGCAATCTTCCCGCTGGGTGATGCACGTGAAGACTGGACGATTGTTCGTGCACTTTCGGGCGCACTGGATATGACCCTGCCGTACGATAATATCGATGCTGTTCGCGCCCGCATGGTGGAAATCAGCCCGACCTTTGCGTCGCTGAATGTTCCATCCAAGGCCGAATGGACCGATTTCGGTAAAGCAGGTGACATGAAGCCGGAAGGCTTCGTATCGCCGGTTCGCAATTTCTATATGACCGACCCGATCAGTCGTGCATCGGTAACAATGGCCAAATGTACTGAGGCCTTTGTTAAAGAAGCGGCTGCCGAGAAGGTTGCCTGAGTAAGGGGGGCGGCGATCTGATCGTCGCCCATCCCGCAAGGGGGTGTCCCAATTCAGGGACGAAACGCAAAAGATACGGTTTGACCGATGGAACTTCTTTGGGACGGATATATTGAACCGGTAGTCTGGATCGTCGCCAAGATTTTGGCGATTGTGGTCCCGCTGCTGGTTGCTGTCGCTTATCTGACCTACGCAGAGCGTAAGGTCATCGGTGCTATTCAGCTCCGTAAAGGCCCGAACGTTGTGGGGCCGTTTGGCCTTTTGCAACCGCTTGCTGATGGTCTGAAGCTGTTTCTGAAAGAAACAATCATTCCGAGCAGCGCGAACAAGGGCGTGTTTATCATCGCCCCGATGCTGACATTCATTCTGGCGATCATTGCCTGGGCGGTTATTCCGTTCGACGAGGGCATGGTTCTGGCGGATTTGAACGTTGGTATCCTTTATATTTTTGCGATTTCTTCGCTGGGTGTTTACGGCATCGTGATGGCCGGTTGGGCATCGAACTCCAAATACGCATTTCTTGGCGCGCTGCGTTCCGGCGCCCAGATGGTTTCGTACGAGATTTCGATTGGCCTGATCATCATTTCGGTTCTGTTGACCACCGGTTCCCTGAATTTGAGCGACATCGTCCGCGGTCAGGTTGGCGGCATGTGGGAGTGGAACTTCGTTTATCACTTCCCGATGTTCATCGTCTTCATCGTGTCCATTCTGGCAGAAACCAACCGCGCACCGTTTGACCTTCCCGAAGCTGAGGCCGAACTGGTATCTGGTTATAACGTCGATTATTCGGCAATGACCTTTGCGCTGTTCTTCCTGGGTGAATACGCAAACATGATCCTGATGAGTGGCCTCTGTGCCATTCTGTTCCTGGGTGGTTGGACCGCGCCGTTGCCGTTCCTTGAATTCATCCCCGGGGCGATCTGGTTCATTCTGAAGATCTGTTTCGTTCTGTTCATCTTCTTGTGGGTGCGTGCAACATTCCCGCGTTACCGCTATGACCAACTGATGCGTCTGGGCTGGAAAATCTTCCTGCCGCTGTCGTTCGCCTGGGTCATGCTGGTTGCCACGTTCCTCGTTGTATTTGACAAGGTCCCGGCCTGATCGCCGCGCATCGGAAAGAGAGAGGTAAACGATGTCATTTATTGATCGGACGGCCCGGAGCTTCCTGCTCGTGGAACTCGTATCGGGTATGGCGCTCACCTTGAAATATATGTTCAAGCCAAAAGTGACGCTGAACTACCCGTATGAAAAAGGTCCGCTGAGCCCGCGTTTCCGTGGCGAACACGCCCTGCGCCGCTATCCCAACGGGGAAGAGCGCTGCATTGCCTGTAAGCTGTGCGAAGCAATCTGCCCGGCACAGGCCATCACCATCGAGGTGGAGCCGCGTGACGATGGTTCGCGTCGTACAACCCGCTACGACATTGATATGACGAAATGCATCTATTGTGGTTTCTGCGAAGAAGCCTGCCCGGTAGATGCCATCGTCGAAGGTCCGAACTTCGAGTTCGCAACCGAAAACCGCGAGGAGCTGTTCTATGACAAGGACAAGCTTCTTGAAAACGGCGAGCGCTGGGAAGCCGAGCTTGCCGCACGATTGGAGGCAGACGCACCTTACCGGTAAGTGTCGCGTCTGATCGTTAGAAAGAGAGTTATGGGCCGTTGTTTGCCAAAAGGGCGTCAACGGCTCGCCAAGGGGGTACCTTATGGTCGTACAGGCTTTGGCTTTTTACTTGTTTGCTACCGTCGCGGTTTTGTCTGCGACTGCGGTTGTGACCGTTCGCAACCCGGTGCATTCGGTATTGTTGCTGATCTTGACATTCTTTAACGCAGCGGGACTTTTCGTTCTGCTGGGTGCCGAGTTTCTCGCCATGCTTCTCGTCGTCGTTTATGTCGGCGCGGTTGCGGTCTTGTTCCTGTTCGTTGTGATGATGCTGGACATCAACTTTGTTGAGATGCGCCAGGGTTTCCTGAACTACTTGCCGATCGGGGTTCTGATCGCAGTTGTTCTGTTTGTCGAACTGGCACTTGTTGGCGCAGGTTGGACTCTTACCGATGAGGCGGTCGCGGTACTTGCGCAGCCGACACCCGTCGGTGTGACCAACGTAGAGGCGCTCGGCCAATTGATTTACACCGATTACGTATACATCTTCCAGGCGGCTGGTCTGGTTCTGCTTGTTGCGATGATCGGGGCAATTGTCTTGACGCTGCGTCACCGTGAAGGTGTCCGCCGTCAGAATATCTCCGAGCAGATCAAGCGTACCCGCGCTGATACGCTTGAAATCAAAAAAGTCCAGGTTGGAAGGGGGATCTGATGGAAATCGGTCTTGCACATTATCTGACCGTCGCGGCGATCCTTTTCACGCTCGGGATCTTCGGCATCTTCATGAACCGTAAGAACGTCATCATCATCATGATGTCAATCGAGCTGATGCTGCTGGCAGTCAATATCAACCTTGTCTCGTTCTCGTCATTCCTTGGCGACCTTGTTGGACAGGTCTTTACCATCTTCGTTCTGACGGT
Organism: Thalassospira sp.; assembly: GCF_040218635.1. Classification (GTDB taxonomy): domain Bacteria; phylum Pseudomonadota; class Alphaproteobacteria; order Rhodospirillales; family Thalassospiraceae; genus Thalassospira. The sequence goes on along the minus strand of NZ_JAVJRB010000012.1, from coordinate 929,792 downwards.
TGCGGCGGCTGAAGCGGCAATTGGTCTGGCGATCCTGGTCGTCTATTTCCGTAACCGCGGCACCATCGCGGTCGAAGACATCAACATGATGAAGGGGTAAGGCAGATATGTATCCGCTGATTGTATTCCTGCCCCTGATCGCGGCAGCCATCGCCGGGACCATCACGCTTGTTGGCGCCATGTCGACATCGAAGGATGCTCCGCATGATGCGCATGGTCATCATCATCATGGTGTTTCGTCCGGCGATCGCGTGGCACAGCTTGTCACCGTTTGCGGTGTTGTAATTTCCTTTATTATTTCCATCTTTGCCTTTGTCGATGTTGCCCTTGGCGGTAACCCGGTAACGATTGAACTGTTCACCTGGATTTCTTCGGGCAACTTTGATGCGTCCTGGGCGCTGCGTATTGATACGCTGACCTGTGTGATGCTGATTGTTGTGACCGGCGTTTCCTCGATGGTTCATATCTATTCCATCGGCTATATGTCGCATGACCCGGACAAGCCGCGCTTTATGGCGTATCTCAGCCTGTTCACCTTTGCGATGCTGATGCTGATTACCGCAGACAACCTGATCCAGCTGTTCTTCGGTTGGGAAGGCGTTGGTCTGGCATCCTATCTTCTGATCGGTTTCTGGTATTCCAAGCCATCGGCATCTGCCGCTGCGATCAAGGCGTTCCTTGTGAACCGTGTTGGTGACTTTGGCTTTGCGCTGGGGATCTTTGCGGTCTATGTGCTGTTCGATAGCGTTCAGTTCGACGTCATCTTTGCCAATGCCGAAGAAGTCGCCGGATCGACCTTGATGTTCCTTGGTTATGAGTTCTCGGCCTTGGAAATTACCTGCTTCCTGCTGTTTATCGGCGCGATGGGTAAATCGGCACAGCTTGGCCTGCACACCTGGCTTCCAGACGCAATGGAAGGCCCAACCCCGGTTTCCGCACTTATTCACGCGGCAACCATGGTGACGGCTGGTGTGTTCATGGTCGCCCGTCTGTCGCCGATCTTTGAATATGCTGAAACAACCTTGATGATCGTAACCATTGTCGGTGCATCGACGGCATTCTTTGCGGCGACCATCGGCTGTGTGCAGAACGACATTAAACGCGTGATCGCATACTCGACCTGTTCGCAGCTTGGCTATATGTTCTTTGCCTGCGGCGTGTCGGCCTATTCGGCAGGTGTGTTCCACCTGATGACGCACGGTTTCTTCAAAGCACTGCTGTTCCTTGGTGCAGGTTCGGTCATCCACGCAATGTCGGATGAACAGGACATGCGCAAAATGGGCGGCATCTGGAAAATGGTTCCGGTGACCTTTGCCGTGATGATGGTTGGTACGTTGGCCATTACCGGTGTTCCGGGTCTTGCCGGCTTCTATTCCAAAGACCTTGTCATCGAAAGTGCCTATGCGGCACATACCGGTGTTGGTCTTTATGCCTTCTGGGCAGGTATCCTTGCGGCCTTGATGACCTCGTTCTATAGCTGGCGTCTGGTCTTTATGACCTTCTTTGGTGCCCCGCGTGCCGATGAACGCACCATGGCGCATGTCCATGAAAGCCCGGCGATCATGACGGGACCGCTTTTGTTCCTGACCATCGGTGCGATCTTTGCCGGTTGGTTTGCAAAAGACTGGTTCGGTGGCGGTGACTATGAAGAAATGCTGTCCTTCTGGAATGGCGCGCTCTTCATGGCAGAAGGCCATCAGGCGCTTGAAAATGCACACCATGTTCCGGGCTGGGTCAAGCTGGCACCATTTGTTGCGATGATCACTGGTTTTGCACTTGCTGTTGTGATGTACAAACTGGTTCCGTCGCTTCCACGGACGTTGGCGAACACCTTTAACGGTCTGTACCGCTTCGTTCTGAACAAATGGTACTTTGACGAACTCTATGACAAGATTTTCGTAAAACCGGCCTTTTCACTGGGCTATGGCTTATGGAAGTCAGGGGATGGTGCCATCATTGATGGTTGCGGTCCGGATGGTGTGGCGGCGGCTTGCCGTAACATCGCACGTCGCGTCAGCGCCATTCAGAGTGGTTTCGTTTATCACTATGCATTCGCGATGCTGATTGGCATTGCGGCGCTGGTCTCCTACACAATTTGGAAGATGGGTTAACGGGCGATGAGTGATTGGCCAATTCTTTCGATCGTCACCTTCTTGCCGCTGGTCGGTGCAGCCTTGCTGCTTCTGATCAATGGCGATGAGGCGAATGTCGCCCGCAATTCCCGTTGGGTTGCGCTTTGGACCTCGGGGTTCACCTTCCTTGTATCTTTGATGCTGTGGGTGAATTTCGACACAACGACCGCAGATTTCCAGTTCGTCGAGCAGGCGGACTGGATGCCGGGTCTGAACATTTCCTATCACATGGGCGTTGACGGTATTTCCGTTCTGTTCGTCCTGCTTGCGACCTTCCTGACACCGATTTGTATTTTGTCGGCATGGGAAGCAATTCAGAAGCGCGTGAAGGAATACATGATCGCCTTCCTCGTTCTTGAAACGATGATGGTCGGTATGTTCAGCTCGCTTGACGGTTTGTTGTTCTATCTGTTCTTCGAAGGCGTTCTGATCCCGATGTTTATCATCATCGGTGTCTGGGGCGGTCAGCGTCGTGTTTACGCTGCATTCAAGTTGTTCCTTTATACGCTTCTTGGCTCGGTTCTGATGCTGGTTGCGCTGCTGGCGATGTATTTCGAAGCAGGCACGACCGACATCCCGACCCTGATGGAATACGGGTTCGACTATAATATGCAGCTTTGGCTATGGCTGGCCTTCTTCGCATCCTTTGCTGTTAAAGTTCCGATGTGGCCGGTTCATACCTGGCTTCCCGATGCCCACGTTGAAGCACCGACTGCCGGTTCTGTTATTCTGGCTGGCGTGCTGTTGAAAATGGGTGGTTACGGTTTCCTGCGTTTCTCGCTGCCGATGATGCCGCTGGCATCTGAAACCTTTGCGCCGCTTGTCTTCACGCTGTCGATTGTTGCAATCATTTATACGTCTCTGGTGGCACTCGCCCAGCAGGACATGAAAAAGCTGATTGCATATTCGTCGGTTGCCCATATGGGGATCGTGACCATCGGTGCTTTCACCTTTAATCAGCATGGTATCGAAGGTTCGATCTTCCAGATGCTCAGCCACGGTGTGGTTTCCGGTGCGCTGTTCTTGTGTGTTGGTGTTGTCTATGACCGCATCCATACCCGTGAAATCGACGCCTATGGCGGTCTGGTTCACCGGATGCCGGGATACGCATTCATCTTCATGTTCTTCACCATGGCGTCTGTCGGTCTTCCGGGGACGGGTGGGTTTGTTGGCGAAATCCTGACATTGTTGGGGGCGTTTGAAGCCAACACCTGGGTCGCGTTCTTTGCGGCAACCGGACTGATCCTTGGTGCGGCATATGCGCTGTATCTTTATCGTCGGATCATCTTCGGGGCCCTGACCAAGGAAAACCTGAAATCGATCCTCGATCTAAGTCCGCGTGAATGGATCATCTTTGCTCCGTTGGTGATTGTCGTCCTTTGGATGGGGGTCTATCCGGTCTCCTTCCTCGACATCATGCATGTTTCGGTTGAGAACCTCGTCAACCATGTTGAAACGGCCCAGGCTGCAGCGGCAAATGCCGCCCAGCTGGCCGCGAATTGAGGGGAATGAACATGGGAGTTTCTATGCTCAACCTCGGGGCCGCACTGCCCGAAATGTTTATGGCAGTTTCTGCCTTGGCTCTGTTGATGCTTGGGGTTTTCGCAGGCAAGGACAAAGCGTTCCGCACTGTGTCCTGGTTGGCGGTTGCCGCCCAGGTCATCACGATTATCCTTGTGGTGACCGGCGAGGGGGGCGATGCCTTCTTTGGTCAGTTCAGTGCTGATGCTTTTGCCAAGTTCTGCAAGGTCATGATCCTGATTGGCTCTGCGACCGGCATCATCATGGCGATGAACTTTGCCGAACGTGAGAATATGTCACGGTTCGAGTTCCCGATCCTGATCACTCTTGCTACGCTTGGCATGATGGCGATGGTATCGGCGACCGATATGCTGTCGCTGTATCTTGGTCTCGAACTTCAGTCGCTTGCACTTTACGTTGTTGCTGCAATCCGCCGCGACACGGTGCGTTCGACGGAATCAGGCCTGAAATACTTCATCCTTGGGTCGATTGCCTCGGGCATTCTGCTCTATGGCATGTCGATGGTTTACGGTTTCACCGGAACCACCAATTTCAGCGTTCTTGCCGATACCCTTTCGGGTGGCGAACGTCCGCTTGGTGCGCTGGTTGGTCTGGCATTCATCTTTGCCGGTCTGTGCTTTAAGGTTTCTGCTGTTCCGTTCCACATGTGGACCCCGGACGTTTACGAAGGTGCGCCGACCCCGGTCACGTCCTTCTTTGCAGTTGCCCCGAAAATTGCCGGTCTTGCACTGTTTATTCGTGTTGCAATCGGTCCGTTTGGCGGGATTGTCGAAGACTGGCAGCAGATCATTGTTCTGATCTCTATCCTGTCGATGGTGATTGGTTCGTTTGCCGCCCTTCGTCAGGAAAATATCAAACGTCTGATGGCGTATTCGTCCATCGGTCACGTCGGGTTTGCCCTTGTTGGTCTGGCGGCAGGTACGCGGGACGGTGTGACGGGTATTCTGGTTTATCTTGGTATCTACCTTGTGATGAACCTGGGCACCTTTGCGGTTATCCTGTGCATGCGTCGTAACAACCGCATGAACGAGGAAATTACCGACCTTGCCGGTCTTGCCAAAACCAAGCCGCTGATGGCTGCTGTTACCGCGCTTCTGATGTTCTCGATGGCAGGTATCCCACCGCTGGCTGGTTTCTTTGGTAAGTTCTATGTCTTTAAGGCCGCGGTTGATGCGGGTCTTGTGACATTGGCTGTCATTGGTTTGGTTACCTCGGTCGTCAGTGCCTATTACTATCTGCGCATCATCAAGGTCATGTATTTCGATGAGCCGGTCGAAGGGTTTGATCGCAATGGTACGGAAATGAATGTCATCATGGCGTTTGCCACGATCATCATTCTGGCCTTTGTCTTCTTCCCGAATCCGTTGATGGATAGCGCAGCTGTTGCTGCCGCCTCACTGTTCGGACAGTAAGAATGACAGCGCGAACGATCCGTCTTCCCGAAGGTTTCTACCTTCACGAACTGGAAGCGATCGACAGCACAAATGATGAGGCCAAGCGCCTCGCGGACAAGGGCGCCCAAAGTGGCGCCCTTGTTTTAGCCAGAAGCCAGACATCCGGCCGCGGACGCCGCGGACGGGATTGGTCATCGCCTGTTGGCAACCTGTATTCATCCTTGTTACTGCGCCCGACCTGTTCATTGGCCGAGGCAGCCCGCCTGACATTCCTGATTGCGGTTGCCATGGCCGAGGCGATTGAAACCGTAACAGGACAACAGGTGCGACCGGACTGTAAATGGCCCAATGATCTGATGGTCAATGGCCGTAAGATTTGCGGTATCTTGCTTGAAAGTGCCTCAAATCAGGGATCGGCGACCGATTATCTTGTGATCGGGGCCGGGGTGAATGTTGCTTTCTTCCCCGAAGATTCCGAACGCCCTGCAACTTCGCTTGCAACTCTTGGCGCGCCGGTTTCGGTTGATGATCTGGTTTCGACCTATATCGCGCGGGTCGCACATTGGTTGCCGATATGGGAAACCGAAGGCTTTACACCGATACGCGAAGCGTGGCTTATACGCGGTTATGGCATTGGCAACCCGGTTGTTGCCCGCCTGACCGAACGCGAACTTGAAGGAACCTTCATCGGACTTGATGATGATGGTTCTCTTATCCTAAGAGATGATAGCGGTGTTGAGCACCGTATCGGGGCTGGAGAAGTGTTCTTTTCCACCTGACGTGAATGAACAGGGTCATGACCCTGTCTTGCTTTGAAGCGGAGGCCTGTAAGCATCATGTTGCTTGCGATTGACGCCGGGAATACCAACATTGTCTTTGCGGTTTTTGATGGCGATACCATCAAAGGCCAATGGCGTTGTTCAACAACCACCGAACGCACCGCCGATGAATTGGGTGTGTGGCTTCATCACCTGTTTACCCTGTCAGGGGTGCCGGTTGATGCGATAACTGGTGCAATCATTGCAACCGTGGTACCAGCAGCAGAATTCAGCCTGAAGACCCTGTGTCGTAGTTATTTCAACGTTGATCCGATGGTGGTCGGGGATCCGGATGTTGATCTTGATATGAAGATCATTATGGACAATCCCGGCGAAGTCGGTGCTGACCGTCTTGTGAATGCGGTTGCCGCGCACGAGTTGTTTGGTGGGCCGTTGGTTGTTCTTGATTTTGGGACGGCAACGACCTTTGACGTGGTTGATGGCAATGGCGATTATCTTGGCGGTGTGATTGCACCGGGGGTAAACCTGTCGATCAAGGCACTTCACATGGCAGCGGCCCAATTGCCGATGGTTGCCATCGAAGCACCCCGCAATGTCATCGGCAAGAACACGGTCGAGGCGATGCAGTCGGGTGTTTATTGGGGTTATGTCTCCATGATCGAAGGGTTGCTGTCGCGTATCCGCAAACAGCAGAATGTCGACCATATCAAGGTTGTTGCGACTGGTGGCCTTGCGCCGTTATTTACAAAGGCTGTCGATGAGATTGAATATTTGAATGGCGATTTGACCATGCTGGGCTTGTTGATGATTTATCGTCGCAACAGCCAAAAGACTGCCAATCAGGCTCAATAGGGCTTGCGCCGGGTAGGGGATGCTATGTCCCGCGCCTGATCAGAATGCCGAAGATAAAGGATTACCGTCCGTGGATTTGTATTTGCCAAAAGACGAAGTGTTGTTCGTACCGCTCGGCGGTTCCGGCGAGATCGGCATGAACATGAACCTTTATGGCTATGATGATCAGTGGCTTATGGTCGATATGGGCGTGTCCTTTGGCGAGGAAGGCTTGCCGGGCGTTGATGTTGTCATGCCTGATCCGGCCTTCATCGAAGACCGCAAAGACAAGCTGCTTGGCCTTGTTCTGACCCATGCGCACGAAGATCACCTTGGCGCCGTACCATATCTGTGGAAGCGCCTGAAATGCCCGATCTATGCGACGCCGTTTGCCGCAGAATTTCTAAAAGCCAAACTGTCAGAAACCGATTTTGCCGATCAGGTGCCGATCCACGTGATCGAACTGGGCGGGCGGTTTACGCTGGGATGCTTTGACATTGAATTCGTCACTATGACGCACTCGATCCTTGAGCCGAATGCATTGGCCATTCGTACGCCAAAAGGATTGATTGTTCATACCGGTGACTGGAAATTCGACCCCGACCCGCAGATTGGCGAGGCATCGGATGTCAAAAAGCTTGAAGCCCTGGGCGATGAAGGTGTCATTGCCTTGGTCTGTGATTCGACCAACGTGTTTTCCGAAGGCAAAACCGGATCGGAAAGCGAAGTCGCCAAAAACCTGTCCACCTTGTTTGCCGAGCATCCGCAAGGACGTATTGCAGTTGCCTGCTTTGCCACCAACGTTGCACGCGTTCAATCCGTGATCGAAGCCGCCCATGAAAACGGGCGCTGTGTTGGTTTGGCCGGCCGTTCGCTTGATCGTGTTACCGAAGTTGCCCGCGAAGTTGGCTATCTGACGGAATATCCCAACCTTCTGAGTGCCGAAGTGGCCATGGAAGTTCCCAAGGATCAGGTGCTTTTGATTTGTACCGGATCACAGGGCGAACCGCGTGCGGCATTGTCGCGCATTGCCAAGGGGGACCACCCGACGGTTCAACTTGATGCCGGGGATACGGTTGTCTTTTCGTCGCGGGAAATTCCGGGCAATGAAAAGGCAATTGGCTATGTCCAGAACCTTTTGATCCGTCGCGGCATCAAGGTCATTACCGCCCGCGATGAACCGATCCATGTATCGGGCCATCCGGGACGTGAAGACCTGACGCGGATGTATCAACTGACCCGCCCGAAAATTCTGGTGCCAGTTCACGGCGAAACCCGCCATTTATGTGAACAGGCGGCCTTGGGGGCTGAATGTCAGATCCCTGAGCAGGTTATTCCCCACGATGGGACGGTTATTCGCCTGTCACCGGGCGATGCCCATGTGATCGGTATCGCCGAAGCTGGCGTTCTTGCCCTTGATGGCGGGCGGTTGCTTAAACGGGATGCGAATACGTTCCGCAACCGTAACCGCATTGTCTGGAACGGTGTGATGTTTGTCACCATCGTGCTTAATCAGTTTGGCGAGATGGTCAATGATCCAATGATCACCGCACCAAGCCTGTATGATGAACCGGATGACGATATCCGACTTAATCATTTTGCCGCCGAAATCAGCAATCGCGTTGATCAACTGAACGATGATGAAGTTCTTGATGATGCAGCAGTGATTTTGGCTGTGCGCCAGGCGTTGCGCCGTCCTGTGCGTCAGCGCCTTGGCAAACGTCCCTTGATCGAAGTCCATCTGGTTCGTGTGAACGAACAGGGGTGATTTTTAATCCTCATACAATTGAAAATCACCCCCCATTCCGGGGCTGCGGTCTTACTGCGTTATGCGACGAAATGGGCAATTGAACTTGGTTCGGGCCCTGGCCTAAGTTAGACGTGATCGGGCAGATCATATTTGCAGGAGTAAGACCATGATTGGACGGCTGAACCATGTCGCCATTGCCGTACCGGATCTAGAAGCAGGCATCGCGCAATATCGCGATGTGCTGGGTGCCAAGGTTTCCGAACCGCAAGATGAACCAGATCACGGTGTCACGGTTGTGTTTGTCGAATTGCCCAACACAAAGATCGAATTGCTGTATCCATTGGGTGAAAATTCACCGATCAAGGGCTTTCTGGAAAAGAACACCTCTGGTGGCATTCATCATGTTTGCTACGAAGTCGACGACATCATGTCTGCGCGCGATAAGCTTTTGGAAAGTGGTGCACGGGTTTTGGGGGATGGTGAACCCAAGATCGGTGCACACGGAAAACCTGTCTTGTTTCTCCATCCCAAGGATTTCAACGGCACACTTGTTGAACTTGAACAGGTCTGATTGCCCGGCAACATGATCGCCGTGTAAGCGACCCGCGCCAATGAATAGAACGCCTCCACCATCGAAAAGAGAATTACATGACTTGGTTTTCGGGACTTCTGGTTTACATCGTTATTTGGTGGCTGGTTCTATTTATGGTTTTGCCAGTAGGGGTCAAGCGCACCGAGAATGTCGAACCCGGCCATGACAGTGGCGCGCCGCAGCAAGCGCATATGTGGAAAAAGGTTCTGGCGACAAGTGCGATTTCAGGCATTTTATGGGTGGTGGCGTGGTTTGTCATTACCAGTGGCATGATTGAAATTCGCCCACCACAATAGAAAGATCACATCGATCTTGGCAAAAACAAAACCCCGCAAAATGCTGCGGGGTTTTTTTCATTTTTATCTGCACAAATTGATGCGAGAAGGCGTTTGGCCAAAAAAAAAGCAAGATCACAAGGATCTTGCTAAGATGCTATTTTTATAGCTGTTTTTCCCGTAATCTTTTTATACTTCCTCCTAAGACCTGGGCACGTAGCACAGGTTTTATTTCGACGTCGCGCCTGCTTCTTGTATGCTTATTGGCAACAAAGCCTCCCGCAATTTTTTGAGCGGCTGCGATACGCCTACCGCAACGATCTTGCGCCGTTAACGGAGGACTAAAAAGCCACATGTTTCATTTTTATGCAAGATGTTTTGACGAAACTTCACAAATGAAACGATGCTGCGGCGCACACAAATAGGGTGAAACTACAAGATGAATAAGATTGCATTGGTCGAACCTATTTTGAATCGATTTTCAAGTATTAAAATCAGACTATTAGGGGCTGCTTCCGCAATTCTGTTGATTGGGATTCCGGCTTCCAATGCAAGTGCACAGGCCGAATCCCCGTTTCCATCATCACAAGTGGATGGTGCGACGGGCGGGGCTGATGCTGCACCATCGAATGGGGCTGAAGACACCCAACCAAAGATCACGGTATCGCGTTCGGCCTGTAAGGCACTGGTTCGTCATGTACCTGATGAAGACGTTGCCTATAAGCCCGGGGTAGATGTCCGTGGAAATGCGGTTGCACCAGCGGACTTGAATGGCGGAAGCAACATTCTAAGATCACTTCCCAAAGAGATCGAATTTCCTGTGACCCTGGATTTCTTTGAGTATTCCGGCATCGATGCACCCGATGGTATGAGCGGGGAGCAAAGTATTGGCAAGATCACGTATCGCAATGGCCGGGTTTACTTCAACGACCAACCAATCGGCAATGATGCGGTCAATGATGACCTGATTGCGGCCTGCCGTGAGGCGGGCTTTCGGTGAGCTATAAGCTGTATGTTAAGACCATCGTAGTTTCGCCATCATTGGAAACTAACCAAGCCGTGATGATATAACGCAAGTTCCGGCTTGCGTTTCGGGCTGTGCTGTCGCATTTTCCGGGCAAGCTATATTAAACGCCCAACCATTCAGATTTGATCATCACGAGGCATTGATGCGTCTTTCCCAGTTCTTTCTGCCGACCCTGAAGGAAACCCCGTCAGAAGCACAGATCGCTTCTCACCGTTTGATGCTGCGCGCCGGTATGGTGCGCCAGCTCACCGCAGGGATCTATTCATGGCTGCCACTTGGCCATAGTGTTCTTAAAAAGATCGAACAGATCGTTCGCGAAGAACAAGACAAGATCGGCTTTAACGAGCTTCTGATGCCGACCATTCAGCCCGCCGAGCTGTGGCAGGAAAGTGGTCGTTATGATGATTATGGTCTTGAGATGCTGCGCATCACGGATCGTCATGATCGCAAGATGCTGTTTGGCCCGACCAACGAAGAAGCCATCACCGATATCTTCCGCAAGGATGTGCGTTCTTATAAGCAGCTTCCGCAGTTACTGTATCACATTCAGTGGAAATTCCGTGACGAGATCCGCCCGCGCTTTGGCGTGATGCGGGGTCGCGAATTCTATATGAAAGATGCTTATTCGTTCGATATCGATTACGAAAGCGCGCGTCACACCTATAACAAGATTTTCCTGGCTTATTGCCGGACCTTCGCCCGTCTGGGTGTGAAGGCGATCCCGATGGTGGCCGATACCGGCCCGATTGGCGGCGACCTTAGCCACGAGTTCATCGTTCTGGCCGAAACCGGCGAAAGCGAAGTTTTCTGTGACAAGAAGTGGCTTGATAAAGACCTGACAGGCAAGGGCGTTGATTTGAATGATCGCACCGGCCTTGAAAACTGGGTGCAGGGTACTTTGGTTGACTATGCTGCAACCGAAGAAAAACATGATCCTGCCAACAGCCCGATTTCAGGGGATGATCTTGTTTCGACCCGTGGCATTGAAGTCGGTCATATCTTCCACTTTGGTGCGAAGTATTCCGAACCGATGGGCGCAACCGTTCTTGGCCCGGATGGCACCGAAGTGCCGGTTCAGATGGGGTCGTACGGCATTGGCGTTTCGCGCCTTGTCGGCGCACTGATCGAGGCATCGCATGACGAAAACGGTATCATCTGGCCGGAATCCGTCGCACCGTACAAGGTTGGCCTGATCAACCTGCGTACCGGGGATGATGCCTGTGATAGTGCGTGTGAAGATGCCTATGGCAAGATTACCAATGCAGGCATCGAAGTTCTGTATGATGATCGGGACATTCGTGCTGGTGGCAAGTTTGCCGATATGGATCTGATTGGTCTGCCATGGCAGATTATTATTGGTCCTAAGGGCCTGAAGAACGGAGTGGTTGAACTTAAAAACCGCAAAACCGGCGAAAAAACAGAAGTTACTTTCGAAGCAGCACTGAACCAGATCAGCGCCTGATAAGAACGCATTTAAACGGGGCAGCACAGGCTGCCCCGTTGTGATTTACGGTTCTGTTATGTGCTAATGTGCATGGAACCGTGCCCTGACCAAATTCCACAAGGATAGATTGCCCATGTTCAGTCCGTTCGAACGTATGGTGGCCTTCCGCTACCTGCGTCCACGTCGGCAGGAAGGCTTTGTTTCGGTCATTGCCATCTTTTCGTTGCTTGGCATCATGCTTGGCGTTGCAACGCTGATTATTGTCATGTCTGTGATGAATGGTTTCCGTGCTGAGTTGCTTGGTCGCATTTTGGGCCTGAACGGGCACATTTCCATTTATGCGCAGGGGAATGGCGGGATTGGCGATTACGCGGCCATCGAAAAGCAGATTGCGGAAACCGGCAATGTCATGATGACCGTCCCGGTGGTCGAAGGTCAGGTTATGGCATCGAAGAATGGTCGTGCATCTGGTGCGATTGTGCGCGGGATGCGCCCGGAAGATGTCAAAAAACGCAAAACAATTGCCGATAACATCGTTTTTGGATCGCTTGACGATTATAAGGGCGACGATACGGTGATCATGGGTGCGCGCCTTGCCATGAAGCTTGGTGTGGGTGTGGGGGATACGGTCAATCTGATTTCGCCAAAGGGCAATGTCACCGCATTTGGCGCCGTACCGCGTGTGCGGGCCTATACGGTTGCCGGGCTGTTTGATATCGGCATGTATGAATATGACAGCGGATTTATCTTTATGCCGCTGAGTGCCGCTCAGGTTTATTTCCGTCTGCCCGAACAGATTACGCATTTTGAAGTCATGCTTGATGATATTTCATCGCTTGATGACACCATGGATGCATTACTGACGACACTTTCTGGTGAACGGTTGCGCCTTGTCAATTGGCAGCAATCAAATGCCGGGTTCTTTAATGCGCTTCAGGTCGAACGGAATGTCATGTTCCTGATCCTGACCCTGATCATTCTTGTGGCCGCCTTTAACATCATTTCGGGCATGGTCATGCTGGTGAAAGACAAGGGGCGTGATATTGCGATCCTGCGCACCATGGGGGCGACCCGCCGATCGATCATGAAGGTGTTCTTCCTTGCCGGTGCCTCCATCGGGGTGCTGGGGACAGTCAGCGGTGTGGCAATTGGCGTTTTGTTCTGCCTGAATATCGAAAATATCCGCCAAGCGATCCAAAGTCTTACGGGAACGGATCTGTTCAATGCCGAGATTTATTTCCTGTCGCAACTTCCAGCCGACATGGATATCGGTGAAGTGGTTCTGGTGTGTGTCATGTCATTGACCCTGTCGTTCCTTGCCACGGTTTATCCGGCTTGGCGTGCCTCGCGGCTCGATCCGGTGGAGGCTCTTCGTTATGAGTGATCTGATCAAAACCACAGCCAAGCAGCGTTCGCGTAATGTTGTTCTGCGTCTTGAGAAAATCGACCGTATTTTCAATCAGGGCCCGGATCAGCTTGAAATTCTGAAATCGGTCGATCTTGAAATCCATCAGGGTGAAATTGTTGCCCTTGTTGGTCCGTCCGGTGCGGGTAAGTCGACACTTCTTCAGATCGCAGGCTTGCTTGAAAAACCCGATGGCGGGCTTGTATCCATCGGGGGAAAGCGCAGTACAGATTTATCTGATCTCGCGCGAACCGAAATGCGCCGCAACCACATCGGGTTTGTCTATCAGTACCATCATTTGCTGCCGGAATTTTCAGCCATTGAAAATGTCGTCATGCCGCAAATGATCAATGGGCTGAAACGATCAGAAGCCCAGGAGCGCGGTCTTGAATTGCTGCGCTGTCTGGGGCTTGAAAATCGTGCAGAACATCGTCCTGCACGGTTGTCGGGCGGCGAACAGCAACGTGTTGCGATTGCGCGTGCCCTGGCCAATGTGCCTGATGTTCTGTTTGCCGATGAACCAACCGGGAATCTTGATCCGCAAACGGCCGCCACCGTGTTTGGCATGTTGATGACCTTGGTGCGTGAAACCGGTTTGGCGTCGTTAATTGCGACCCATAACCCGGAACTTGCCCGTCAGATGGATCGTGTCGTGACCTTGCGTGATGGTCATTTGATCGAACTTGATCCGGCTGAACTTTCCTAAGCGATCAAAATTCATTAAGCTGATAACACGCACCGCTTCGCCATAGGGCGAAACGGTGCGTTATCTGCGTTTTATTGAAAAATCAGAAGGTTACCAACGATGGAAAACGGTTTCGTCCATCTTCGTGTTCACACCAACTATTCGCTTGCCGAAGGTGCCATCACGACGAAGGAGCTTGCCAAGCTTTGCGCAGCTGACGGCCAACCCGCCGTTGCGATGACCGATACCGACAACATGTTTGGTGCACTTGATTTTGCAGGCGCACTGAGTGGCGATGGCATTCAACCGATCCTTGGCGTTCAGATGGGGGTTGAACGGTTTGGAGACAAACCGGCTGTGGGCAAAATTGCCCGGGAACCGATGCCCGATCGCCTTGTCCTGATTGCGCAAAACAAGGAAGGTTACTTCAATCTTCTGAAAATTGTTTCGCGCGCACACATGACGTCCGAAGCCGGGAGTGAGCCAAAGGCGCTTTATGAACATATCCGCACCTATGCCGATCATGTCATTTGCCTGACAGGTGGTCCGACAGGGCCGCTTGCGCGGTTACTCGCCGAAGAGCAGCTTGATAAGGCAGAAGGCTGCCTAGCCGAGTTAAAAGACATTTTTGGTGACCGGCTTTATATTGAATTGCAGCGTCACGGGGCAGAACTTGAAGATCAGGTGGAACCGGGGCTGATCAAGCTTGCCTATGATCATAATGTGCCGCTGGTGGCGACCAATAACTGCTATTTCCCGTCCGTTGATATGTATGAAGCTCATGATGTTTTCATCTGTATCGGACAGGGGGCGGTTGTTGGTCAGGATGAACGCTGGAAACTGACACCGGACCATCGGTTTAAGACGTCTTCTGAAATGCGCGATCTGTTCGCAGACATTCCCGAAGCCTGCGACAACACAATCGCAATTGCCAAACGCTGCTCTTGGCATGTCGAGAAAATTGACCCGATCCTGCCGCCCTTTGATTGTGGCGAAGGCCGAACCGAGGTGGACGAACTTCGCCACATGTCGGAAGAAGGGCTAAAACATCGTCTGGAAAAGTATGTCTATACCGAAGACATGTCTGATGCCGATAAGGAAGAGACGGCCAAACCGTATCGGGAACGGCTTGATTATGAACTTGGCATCATCAACCAGATGGGTTTTCCGGGTTACTTCCTGATCGTTGCGGATTTCATCCAATGGGCAAAGGATCATGAAATTCCGGTCGGTCCGGGCCGTGGTTCCGGTGCGGGGTCGCTTGTTGCCTATGCGCTTTTGATTACCGACCTTGATCCGTTGCGGTTCTCGCTTCTGTTCGAACGTTTCCTTAATCCGGAACGTGTGTCCATGCCTGACTTTGACGTCGATTTCTGTCAGGACCGGCGCGGTGAAGTGATTGAATATGTGCAGAAAAAATACGGTCACGACCGGGTTGCACAGATCATCACATTCGGTAAGCTACAGGCAAAGGCCGCTGTGCGTGATGTTGGCCGTGTTCTCAGCATCCCGTATGGCTATGTCGATAAAATCTGTAAAATGATTCCGGGCGATCCGGCCAAACCGATCCCGCTTAAAGAAGCGATCGACATGGAACCGGACCTGCGCCGAATTGCGCGCGAAGATCCCGATATTGACCGTTTGCTGTCGATCGCCATGCAGATCGAAGGTCTATATCGTAACTCGTCGACCCATGCGGCCGGTGTGGTGATCGGGGACCGTGATCTCGATGAGCTGGTCCCGATCTATCGCGATCCGCGTTCGGATATGCCGGTCACGCAGTTCAACATGAAATATGTTGAGAATGCCGGACTGGTGAAGTTTGACTTCCTTGGTCTTAAAACGCTGACGGTGATTATCGAGGCCATCAAGTTGATGCGTCAGCGCAAAGACGTGCCGCAAGACTTTGATATTAGTGCGATTGAACTTGATGACAGGCCATCCTTCAAGCTGTTGTCGGCTGCTGAAACTGTCGGCGTGTTTCAGCTTGAATCCCAAGGGATGCAGGATGTGCTGCGCGGTCTGAAACCCGATACGTTAGAAGATATTATCGCTGTCGTGGCGCTGTATCGTCCGGGCCCGATGGATAATATTCCGCATTACATCGCGCGTAAGCATGGTCAGGAAGAACCTGATTACATGCATCCGATGCTGCAGCCGATCCTCGAAGAAACCTATGGCATCATGATCTATCAGGAACAGGTCATGGAGCTGGCCCAGATCATGGCCGGCTATTCACTCGGCGGTGCAGATTTGCTGCGTCGTGCCATGGGTAAGAAAATCGCCGAGGAGATGGAAAAGCAGCGTGGGCTGTTTGTTGACGGTTCTGCAAAGAACGGTGTGGAGCGCGGACAGGCATCTGACATCTTTGATCAGGTTGCAAAGTTCGCATCCTACGGCTTTAACAAATCGCACGCGGCGGCCTATGCGCTGGTGGCGTATCAAACGGCGTTTCTGAAGGCCAACTATCCGGTCGAATTCATGGCCGCCTTGATGACGCTTGATATGCACAACACCGAAAAACTTGCGGTGTTCAAGCAGGAGGTCGAACGGCTTGAGATCGAAATACTGCCGCCCTGCATTAACAACTCGCAAGTGACATTCTCGGTTGAAAACCACGACGGTGTTGGCAAAATTCGCTATGCCTTGGCTGCGATCCGCAATGTTGGCGATGCGGCAATGGAAAGTCTGGTGGCGGAACGCGAAGCAAACGGACCGTTTCGCGATATTACGGATTTTGCATCCCGTATCGATAGCCGTGCGGTCAATAAACGGCTTCTGGAAAATCTTGTGCGGGCAGGGGGACTTGATTGTTTGACCTCGAACCGCAAAGTCATGTTTGAAAATGTCGATAAGGTCATTGGCGTTGCCCAGCGCGAAATGCAGGCACGCAACGACGATCAGATTTCGATGTTTGGCGAAAGCAGCGGTTTTGGCAAAGACAAGATCCGTTTGCCGGAAGACCGTGACTGGGTGCCGATGGAAAAACTGACCGAGGAATTTTCGGCAATCGGTTTTTATCTTTCGGCCCATCCCCTTGATACCTTTGGCAAAAGCATCCAGCGCATCGGGATTGCCCCGATCAAAGAACTGCCGGCCCGTATGCGGGCACAAAACAAAGGTGCAATTCGTCTTGCCGGAACATTGATCAATGCGCGTGAAATGATTTCCAAAAAGAACGGATCAAAGTTTGCCTTTGTGATGTTTTCTGACCCGACGGGAAGCTTTGAAGTTGCCTTTTGGGCCGAAGCCTGGGCGGCGTATAAAGAAATCATCAATGCGGGCCGCCCGGTTCTGTTGGTTGTTGCGGCTGAAATGCGCGAAGGGCAGCTGCGTATTCAAGGTCAGCGGGTTGAAGACCTTGAACAAGCCGTTACTGGTGCCGCCGAAGGTATTCGTATTCGGCTGAATAAACCCGATCCGGTGGCGGAAATCCGCCAGTTGCTTGAAAGTGCGGGCAAGGGACGGGGGCTTGTAACGCTGTCATCTGTATGTGATGACGGTCGAATGGCTGAAATCGAACTTGAAGATAACTACAAAGTCGGCCCATCCCTAATCGGGGCGATTGGCGCCATTCCCGGTGTGGAATTTGCCGAAGAAATCTGATGATTTCATCTGCTTGGCAGGTTTGTGAAGGCCAAAGGTTCACAAACCGCGCATTTGTAGGTACTTTAGGGCTTGCATTCTTTGCGGGACGGGATTAAAAACCGCCCCGAACATCGCACGCGGAAGAGCGGCGACTGCCGTCATATGGCAACTCGTCCATCCGGTGTTTCATGCATGAGGCATGAAATTCCCTTTCGCGGAGGTATTAACCGGAAAAAGGTAGGAATTATCATGGCTTTGCCAACCTTTACCATGCGCCAGCTCATGGAAGCTGGTGTCCACTTTGGTCACCACACTCGCCGTTGGAACCCGAAGATGAAGCAGTTCATCTTTGGTGCACGTAACGACATCCACATCCTGAACTTGCAGGAAACCGTCCCGATGCTGCATCGTGCGATGCAGGCCGTTCGCGACGTAACTGCTTCGGGTGGTCGTGTTCTTTTCGTTGGTACCAAACGTCAGGCTTCGCCGATCGTTGCAGAAGCTGCAAAACGTTGCGGCCAGTACTACGTGAACCATCGCTGGCTCGGCGGCATGCTGACCAACTGGAACACTGTTTCGAACTCGATCAAACGCCTCAAAGAGCAGGAAGAACTCCTGACCAATGGTGCTGAAGGTCTGACCAAAAAAGAAATCCTGAACCTGACCCGTTCGCGCGACAAACTTGAGCGTGCGCTTGGCGGTATTAAGGACATGGGTGGTCTGCCGGACATTATTGTTGTGGTTGACACCAACAAAGAAGCACTTGCAGTTCACGAAGCCAAGAACCTGAAGATCCCGGTTGTTGCGATTCTCGACTCCAACTCGGATCCTGCTGACGTTCAGTACCCGATCCCGGGCAATGACGACGCAATCCGTTCGATTCAGCTGTATTGTGATCTGTTCGTTGGTTCTGTTCTGGATGGTATCCAGGAAGAAATGACCGCATCTGGCGCGGATCTCGGTGAAGCGGAAGAAGTTCCGGCTGAAGCGAGCGCGACTGAAGAAGCAGCTGCAGAAGCAGCTTCCGCATAACTTTCATTTTGTACCCGATTAAACGGCGGCTAGCATGCCGCCGTTTTCTTAGGTGTTAACTGATTGCGTAATAGGGGCTTAAAAAATGGCTATTACCGCTGCTCTCGTGAAAGAGCTTCGCGAAACCACCGGCGCTGGCATGATGGATTGCAAAAAGGCGCTGTCTGAAACCGATGGTAATGTTGATGCAGCTGTTGACTGGCTGCGTACCAAAGGTCTGGCAAATGCTGCCAAGAAAGCAGGCCGTGTTGCTGCTGAAGGTCTGGTTGCTGTTGCTGTTAACGGCACCAAAGGTGCCGTTGTCGAGCTGAACGCTGAAACCGATTTCGTTTCGCGTAATGAAGACTTCCAGAAATTCGTTCGTGAAATTGCAGTTCAGGCTGTTGCTGTAAACGGCGACGTCGATGCTCTTAAAGCTGCGGCTTTCCCGGATACGTCACGTAACGTCGAAGAACAGGTCACGCACATGATCGCCAAAATCGGCGAAAATATGTCCCTGCGTCGTTCGACCGGTTTGTCGGTCGAAAAAGGTGTTGTTGCTTCTTACATCCACTCCGCTGTTGCGACCGATCTCGGTAAAATCGGCGTTCTGGTGGCTCTGGAATCCGAAGCAGACGCTGCTGTTCTTGACGGTCTTGGCAAACAGATCGCAATGCACATTGCAGCAACCAACCCGGCTTCGGCAACGGTTGATGATCTCGATCCGGAATTGGTCGAGCGTGAAAAAGCTGTTCTGACCGATCAGGCCAAAGAATCCGGCCGCCCGATTGAGATCATTGAAAAAATGATCGAAGGCCGTATCCGTAAATATTACGAGCAGGTTGTTCTGGTTGAACAGACCTTCGTTATTGACGGTGAAAACAAAGTCAAAACCGTGATCGAAAATACTGCCAAAGAAGCTGGCAAGCCGATCACCCTTAAAGGTTTTGTACGCTTCGAACTCGGTGAAGGCATCGAGAAAGAAGAAAAAGACTTTGCGGCAGAAGTTGCTGAGCAGCTGAGCAAATAAACATCTGTTCGGAATGGTGCTTTGATCACCATTTCGTGTATGATCCAGACCGGCGAGGTCGGCAGTGCAAGTCCGCCCTGTTACTCGCCGGTCTTTTTATATCTGAATTTTGCATTTCCCGTGTTTGGGCAATGCGCTACATCGGCATTTAAGAGGCATTAAGACATGGCAGAAAACGACCAACTGAAATTTCGCCGCGTCCTTCTTAAGCTCTCGGGTGAGGGGCTTTTGGGAAAACAGCAATATGGTATTGATCCTGAAACGGTTGACCGGATTGCCAGCGAAATCAAAGTCGTTCATGACATGGGTGCCGAAGTTTGCATGGTGATTGGCGGCGGGAACATCTTCCGTGGCGTCAAAGGTGCATCCCAGGGGATGGAACGCGCCACAGCCGACTATATGGGGATGTTGGCGACCATTATGAATGCGCTCGCGGTTCAAAACGCGCTTGAGCGTCACGGGATTCAAACCCGTGTGCAGTCTGCCATCCCGATGTCTTCTGTTTGCGAACCCTATATTCGCCGTCGTGCTGTACGCCACATGGAAAAAGGTCGCGTTGTGATCTTTGCGGCGGGGACGGGCAATCCGTTCTTTACCACGGATACGGCAGCTGCTTTGCGTGCGGTTGAAATGGGCTGTGATGCGTTGCTTAAGGGGACTCAGGTTGACGGCGTTTATACGGCCGATCCGAAAACCGACCCGACGGCGAAACGTTATGATTCCCTGACTTATATGGATGTTTTGTCCAAAGATTTGCGTGTTATGGATGCATCGGCTATTTCTTTGGCACGCGAAAATGATATTCCGGTTATTGTGTTTTCTTTGCATAATCCGGGTGCCTTTGCAGACGTTGTCTCTGCGAAGGGGACGTTTACGATTATTTCGAATGGAGACTGACCGTGTCTGACGTTGCTGGCCTAAAAAAGGACCTGTCCCGCCGTATGGAAGGGGCTGTAGAAGTGTTGCACAAGGAATTTACCGGTCTGCGTACCGGTCGCGCCAGTGTGAGCCTTCTTGAGCCGGTCATGGTTGAAGCTTATGGCGTTCCGACCCCGCTTAACCAGGTGGCATCAGTTAGTGTTCCTGAGGCACGTATGCTTTCGGTTCAGGTCTGGGATAAAACCATGGTCAAGTCGGTTGAAAAGGCCATCCGCGATGCGGGTCTTGGTCTGAACCCGGCGGCTGATGGAACCCTTGTTCGCGTGCCGATTCCGGCATTGAACGAAGAACGTCGCGCAGAACTGTCGAAAGTCGCTGGCAAATATGCCGAACAGGCTAAAATTTCCGTGCGCAACGTCCGCCGCGATGGCATGGACCAGTTGAAGAAATGGGAAAAAGACAGCGACATTTCGAAAGACGAAATGCATGACGAAGAAAAAGAGATCCAGAAGCTGACCGATAAGGTCATCGGCGAGATCGACGAGTCGCTGTCGCATAAAGAACAGGAAATCATGCAAGTCTGATTATGGCTGTGCTTTCTTCTCAATCTCACCCCTCAGAACCGCTAACTGTTCCGCGTCACGTTGCCATCATCATGGATGGCAACGGGCGCTGGGCACGTGGTCGTGGACGCCCGCGTACGATGGGACATCGTGCGGGCGTTGAGGCTGTGCGCCGTACGATCGAAGCATCTGTTGAACTTGGTATCGAATATCTCACGCTTTATGGGTTTTCGACGGAAAACTGGAAGCGTCCGGAAAGCGAAGTCAATGATTTGATGGGGCTTTTACGGTTGTTCTTAAAGCGTGAGCTGGCCAATTTGCATAAAAACGGCATAAAGATCCGGATTATTGGCGACCGTTCGCGGTTCGCCGATGACATCCGCGAACTTTTGAGCAAGGCCGAACAACAAACGTCTGAAAATACCCGTCTTAATCTGACGATTGCGCTGAGTTACGGGGCGCGCGCCGAAATCACCGATGCCATGCGCGAAATTGCGAAAAAGGTGGCATCTGGTGAACTTTCAGCAGACGCGGTGACGGAAGATTTGATCGAACAGAATTTGTCGACCGTGGGTATTCCTGATCCTGATCTTTTGATCAGAACCAGTGGAGAACAACGGATTAGCAACTTCTTGCTGTGGCAGTCGGCCTATACCGAGTTCGTCTTTGAGGATGTTCTGTGGCCTGATTTTGATCGTAGCCATCTGGAAAAAGCCATTGACAACTTTGCCGGACGGGAGCGGCGTTTTGGTGCAGTCATCTGAAGCCGAACGTCAAAAAGATAACAATTCCGGACTGATGCCGCGCGTTCTTTCTGCGCTGGTTATGACACCTGTCGCAATAGCAGCGGTCTGGTTCGGTTCACCCTATTTCGATATTCTTCTGTTTTTGTTTTCCGCTGGAATGATGTGGGAATGGTCGCGAATGTGCGCAGCAGGGCACTATAACGGTGTTTCTGTTGTTGCGGCTGTCGCACTTGGCGTTGCCATGCTGATGCAAGTGACCGGGCAGGAAGAATATATTGTCATGCCGATTGCCATTAGCGTGATCATTGCGGCAGCGCGCTCAGGACGAAACTGGCTGCTTGCAGGCTTCGGGGTGCTTTATGTCTCGCTGGCGGCATTGACGGCCTTGTGGCTTCGCAATCAGGATGGTGATGGTCTATTGATCATTATGTGGTTGTTCTTCCTTGTTTGGGCGACTGACACAGGTGGCTATGCCTTTGGCAAGGCGATTGGCGGACCCAAACTTGCACCACGTTTCAGCCCCAAGAAAACCTGGGCAGGGCTGGTTGGCGGGATGGCCTGCGCTGGCCTGATCGGCGGACTTGTGACTTATTTCAGTGCCGATGCTATAAACTGGACGATTGTTGTTGTGAGTATGGCTTTGGCAATCGTAGCCCAGATCGGTGATCTTGGTGAATCCGCGCTTAAACGTCATTTCAAGGTTAAAGACAGCAGCAACCTGATCCCGGGGCATGGCGGATTACTTGATCGCGCTGACGGGATGTTGTCGGTGTTTCCGATTGCATTTGTTATGATCTGTTTCGCTGGGCTGGCTCTGCGATAAGGCGGTCATGTAACCGACCGTTTGCACACAGGTGTTGAATGACTTTGAAGAAATCGGTCAGTGTTTTTGGTGTTACCGGGTCGATTGGGACCAGTACGGTCGATATTCTTAAAACCCACGCTGACAAATACAGCGTTGACGCCGTTACGGCACATAGCAATGTCGACGCGTTGGCGGCTATTGCCAAAGATGTCGGTGCGAAATGCGCCGTAATCGGTGATCCTGCGTATTTCAACCAGCTTCGCGACGCGTTGGCAGGCACGGACATTGAAGTCGGTGCGGGTGAAAGTGCGTTGATTGAGGCGGCTGAACGCCCGTCTGATATCGTCATCGCGGCAATTGTCGGGGCCGCGGGTTTAAAGCCGACATTGGCGGCCATTCGCCGTGGTGCACGTGTCGGGCTTGCCAATAAAGAAACGTTGGTGTGTGCCGGTGCGCTGATGACGGCCGAAGTCGTGAAGCATAATGCGACCCTTATCCCGGTTGATTCCGAACATAGTGCTATTTTTCAGGTTCTCGAAGATCGGGCAGAAGACCGGGTTGACCGGATATTGCTAACGGCTTCCGGCGGCCCATTTCGGGAATGGTCGTTGGCAGATATGATGTCTGTGACCCGTGTACAGGCATTGGCTCACCCGAATTGGGAAATGGGCGCAAAAATCTCAATCGATTCGGCGACGATGATGAATAAAGGCCTTGAGCTTATCGAAGCTTGGCATTTGTTTCCTGTATCCGAAGACCGCATTGAAATTGTTGTTCACCCACAATCAGTCGTGCACAGCATGGTTGAGTATTCCGATGGTTCTGTGCTGGCGCAGCTCGGCTCGCCCGATATGCGAACCCCCATTGCATATGCACTTTCATGGCCGGATCGGATCAGGGTTGATGTGAAGCGTCTTGATTTTGCCACGATCGGAAGCTTGAACTTCGAGAGTCCAGATACAAAACGCTTCCCGGCACTTCGGTTGGCACGAGAAGCCTTGCAGGAAGGTGGGACACTGCCTACTGTCCTGAACGGTGCGAATGAAGTCGCTGTCGACGCCTTTTTGAAAGATAAAATCGGCTTCCTTGATATTGCCGGGATTGTCGAAGAGGTTATGGGTAAGGTCGGCAGTGAGAAGCTGACGAATCTGGATCAGGTATTTGAAACAGATGCGCGGGTACGCCGTGAAACAGCTGCGATGATTGCAGCGGTTTGAGTTAAAATCTCCGGTCTGACCGGATAAGGGACGTCTTGATGGAAACCTTACTTGCCTTTCTTTTTGTGCTGTCTGTTCTCGTATTCGTTCATGAATATGGACACTATTGGGTTGCGATCAAAAACGGCGTCAAAGTCGAAGCATTTTCAATTGGTTTTGGACCTGAACTGTTTGGCTGGCAGGATAAAAAAGGCACCCGCTGGAAAGTTAGCCTGATCCCGCTTGGCGGCTATGTGAAGATGTTTGGCGACATGAACCCCGCCAGTGCCGGGCACCGTGATGACGTCGACGCGGAAGAAGCAAAATACGCATTCCATCACAAAGGGGTTGGCGCGCGAGCGGCGATTGTCTTTGCGGGTCCACTTGCAAACTTCATTTTTGCCATTGTGGTTTTTACCGTCTTGTTCGCAGCCGTCGGTCAACAGCGCGCATTGCCGGTTGTTGGCGAGGTGCTTGAAAACAGCCCGGCTGCTGCTGCTGGTCTTATGACCGATGACCGCATCACCGGGATTGATGGCCAAACCGTCGAATGGTTCTCTGAACTTTCTGAAATCGTTCGTGCACATCCGGCGGAAATGCTGGCACTATCCGTTTTGCGTGAAGGTGACACTCTTGCGCTTTCAGTCACGCCTGAGGCCGTTGAGGCCGAAGAGGGCGGTAGCACTCAAACATTTGGGCGCCTTGGCATAACAGCCGGCGCATTTGAAACCAGCCGTGATGGTGTGGTTGACTCCGTAAGGCGGGCGTTTGAAACATCCTACATGCTGACCAGTCAGACTTTCTCGGCAATTGGCGAAATGATCAGTGGCGACCGAGATAGTTCCGAGTTGGGTGGTCCGATCCGGATTGCGCAAATGTCGGGACAAGTTGCGGAAGGCGGATTGGGGCCGTTATTGTTCTTCATGGGCTATTTGTCCATCAGCTTGGGCTTGATCAATCTGATGCCTGTTCCGGTTCTTGATGGTGGCCATCTTGTGTTTTACGCGGTTGAGGCAGTTCGCGGTAAGCCATTGGGGGCAAAAGCACAAGAATATGGTTTCCGTATTGGCGCGGGTTTGGTATTCAGCTTAATAATTTTTGCAACGTGGAACGATTTGACGCAAATGGGTGTCTTTAGTTTCCTCAAAGGACTTGCTGGCTAATGCGAGACAGCAACAGGGGGGTTAACTTGCTGCGTAAGGTAAAAGCGGTTGCAGTTCTTGCAGCCTTGCTTGGCGGAATTGCGCCAACGATTGTTCCAGTGGCAGCATATGCCCAACAGAGTTCCGGGCTGATCCGTGACATACGGGTCGAAGGCAATAACCGCATTGAAAGTGGCACCGTCAACGCATATCTGACGGTGGCACCGGGCGATACTTACGACGCGCAAAAGGTCAACGAATCCCTCAAGGCATTGTTTTCCACCGGTTTGTTTGCCGACGTGTCCTTTTCCTTCAATCAAGGCGTATTGCAGGTCAATGTCGTCGAAAACCCGATCATCAACCGTATTGCGTTTGAGGGTAACCAACGTTTGAAGGACGATGCGCTGAGCACCGAGCTGCAGCTTCGTCCGCGCGTTGTTTATACCAGAACGAAAGTTCAGGCAGACGTTCAACGCGTGCTTGAGCTTTATCGCCGGAGCGGTCGTTTTGCCGCCACCGTTGATCCCAAAGTTATCCAGCTTGAACAAAACCGTGTCGATCTTGTTTTTGAGATTGATGAGGGTGAAGCGACCGGCATCCGCAAGATCAATTTCGTTGGGAATAAGGCCTTTGATGACGGCGAACTGTCAGAAGTTGTTCGCACCACCGAAAGTGCTTGGTGGAAGATCCTGACGTCAGATGACAATTACGATCCGGATCGCGTCACATTTGACCGCGAACTTCTGCGCCGGTTTTATCTTGCCGCTGGGTATGCAGATTTCCAGGTGCTTTCGTCCGTTGCTGAATTAACGCCGGATCGGTCTGACTTTTTCATCACCTACACCGTAAGTGAAGGAAAACGCTATCAGTTTGGCGATATCAAGGTTGTTTCTCAGATCGACAAGATTGATCCGGATGCCTTGATGCCTTTGATCGAAATCGAAACGGGTGAATGGTATAACGCAAATTTGGTGGATGATTCCGTTGAAGCCTTGACCACCAGCGTTGGCGATCAAGGGTACGCGTTTATCGATATTCGACCGAATGTGCAGCGTAATCGTGATGCAAGTACGATTGATTTGACCTTCACGATTGCCGAAGGGCCAAAGGTTTATGTTGAACGTATCAATGTCGTGGGCAACGTCCGGACACTTGATGATGTGATCCGTCGTGAGTTCCGTTTGGTTGAAGGGGATGCCTTTAGCAGCTCCAAGATGAAGCGATCCAAGCAGCGTATTGAAAACTTGAACTTCTTTAAGTCAGTCGACGTTAAAACGCTGCCAGGGCAATCGCCGGACCAAACCGTTATTGAAGTTGACGTTGAAGAAAAATCCACGGGTGAGTTTTCAATCGGTGCTGGCTACGGAACAGATGACGGTGCCTTTGGTCAACTTGGTATCCGTGAACGTAACCTGCTTGGCAAAGGCCAGGATCTTCGATTGAACTTCACGCTTGGGGCTTCAGATCAACAGATTGATCTGTCCTTTACCGAGCCATACTTCCTGGACCGTGAAATCGCCGCAGGGTATGATTTGTATCGTCGTGAAGAAGACAATCAGGATGAAAGTTCTTATGATGAAGAACAGACTGGTGGTCGTCTGCGCGCCGGGTTCAAGTATAGCGAAGAACTATCGCATTCCTTGCGCTACACGCTTGAGAAGAACAGTTATTCGAATATTGATGAGGACGATGCGTCACGCCTTTTGTTGGCTGAGGAGACAGAGTTTGTTGAATCAGCTATCGGTCATACGCTTACCTATGACAAGCGGGATAGTTCCATTTCACCAACCGAGGGGTATTTTACCCGCTTATCGAATGATTTGGCAGGTTTAGGCGGCGACGAGAGTTATTTGAGTACTCGGGTTGAAGGCGGTTATTATTATCCGCTGGACCGCGAACATGAGTGGGTCCTTTCGACACGCGGTACGACGGGTTATATCTTTGGGATCGGCGAGGATACCCGTATCTCCCAACGGTTCCTGGTTGGCGGTTCGAACCTTCGTGGTTTTGAAGCTGCTGGTGTTGGTCCGCGTGATATCGCAACTGGCGATGCGTTGGGTGGCAAAACGTTCTATACCGGCTCTGTACAAATGGACTTCCCGCTTGGGTTGCCATCAGAGTTTGCTTTGACGGGACGTGTATTCAGTGACTTTGGTTCGTCACAAGGTGTCGACGGTGCCCGTGCAGGTGAAATCTATGACACCGGATCTATACGTAGCTCTGTCGGTGTTGGCGTAGGTTGGGAGTCTCCGTTTGGCCCGATTGGTGTTGACCTGTCGCAGGCCATCTTGAAAGAAGATCACGATAAAGAGGAAGTGTTCCGACTAAACTTCGGAACCAGATTCTAAATGAGTATGATGAAGTCTATACGCAAGTTGATCGTTGCTTCTGCATTAGTCTGTGGTGTCGCAGTGATGCCGCAGGCCTATGCCCAAGATGCCCCGGATCCGGAAACTGTGGCATCCGTCATGATCGTTGATTATGCCGGAATTATGCGTGAAGCATCCGCAATGCAGGATGCCAAAAAACAGATCCGCGAACGTCAGGTCGCATATCAACAGGATATTGAAACCAGACAGCAAGGCTTGCGCGAAGAGGAAAAGAAACTCGCGCAGCAACGTACTTTGCTGGCAGCAGACGTGTTTCAGGAAAAACAAAAGGAATTTCAGCAAAAAGTTGCTGAATTCCAAAAGTTTGCCCAGGGTCGTAGCCGTGTTCTGGATCAGGCACTTGCCGAAGTACAAGCCGAGTTCACCAAATCGCTTAATGAAGTGATTGCGCAGCTTGCAGAAGAACGTCGGGCAACGCTGGTCCTTCATCAGGCACAGGTGATCATTTTTGCCAATGCTATGAACGTCACCAAGGAAGTTTTCGACCGGATCAACAAGAAAATTCCGACGGTCAAGGTTGAATTCAAGGAAGGCGCCTAATGGCCGATACGCGTTTCTTTAAGCGGAAAGGACCGTTCAGCGTCGCAGAAATTGCGAAGATGACGGGTGCTGATTTGCAAAATGCGCCCGATGAAACGCGGGTTTTTGAAGATGTATCGCCATTGCAGAATGCAGATGGCACGATCCTGAGCTTTTTTGACAATCGCAAATATATTGATGCCTTTATCAACAGCAAGGCAGGTGCGTGTTTCGTCCGCCCTGAATTTGCAGACCGCGCGCCGGGTGGCATGGTTCTTTTCACCACAGATGACCCTTATCGCGCATATGCCAAGGCAGCGACGGCCTTTTACCCGTTTGAAACGGGAAATGGGGCTGTTTCTGAGCATGCATCAATCGATCCAAGTGCGAAACTTGGCAAGGGTGTCCAGGTTGATGCTGGTGCTGTGATCGGTGCCAATTGTGAAATTGGTGATGGAACGATCATTGCGTCGAACGCGGTTATTGGTGAAGGCGTTGTGATCGGTGCAGGCTGTAAGGTCGGTGCCAACGCATCAATCAGCCATAGTCTGATTGGCAATCTGTGCCTGATCTATCCGGGGGCGCGTATCGGGCAGGATGGATTTGGGTTTGCCATGGGCCCGCAGGGACATGCAAAGGTCCCGCAGCTTGGTCGTGTTGTTATTGGCAACGATGTTGAAGTCGGGTCAAACAGCACAATTGACCGTGGGGCAGGGCCAGATACCGTTATTGGCAATGGTTGCCGTATCGACAATCTGGTGCAAATCGGCCATAACGTCGAACTTGGCATGGGCTGTGTTATTGTCTCGCAAGTCGGGATTTCCGGATCTACCAAACTTGGTAATTTTGTCGTTCTTGCTGGACAAGTGGGGGTTACAGGGCATCTGGAGATTGGTGACGGCGCCAAAGTCGCAGCCCAGTCAGGTGTGATGAAAAATATTGGACCGGGGCAAACTGTGGGCGGAAGCCCTGCTGTGCCGGTTATGGAATATCATAAACAGACGGTGGCCTTGTCCCGTCTGATACGAAAAAAGAAATAAGGGCTATACACATGACCGAACTGGTAAGTGTTGATATTCAGCGCATTCTCGAAATGATTCCGCATCGTTATCCGTTTTTGTTGATCGACAAAGTCGTTGATATTGCGACGGGTGAATCTGCGACCGGCATCAAAAATGTTACGATGAATGAGCCGCAATTTACCGGCCATTTCCCGCAGCAGCCAATCATGCCGGGCGTTCTGATCATTGAAAGTATGGCGCAGACTGCCGCGATTTTGGTTGTGCACACCTTGGGTGGCGACGCCGAAGGTAAACTGGTTTACTTCATGAGCATTGATAATGCCCGTTTCCGTAAACCGGTCGTCCCGGGTGATGTCATGCATATCCATGTGGTCAAAAAGCAAAGCCGCGGACCGGTCTGGAAGTTTGAAAGCCAAGTCAAAGTGGACGGCCAGGTTGTTGCCGAAGCCACGATTGCCGCGATGATCCGGGATAACTGATAATGTCAAAAGTGCATCCAACCGCCGTTGTCGAAGATGGCGCGCAGATTGGTCAGGATGTCGAAATCGGCCCCTACAGCGTTGTAGGGCCGAACGTTGTCTTGGGTGATCGTGTGAAACTGCACAGCCATGTTGCTGTTGCGGGCCACACGACGCTTGGCGACGAATGCGAAGTTTATCCCTTTGCCTCTGTTGGCCATGCGCCACAGGATCTGAAATTCAAGGGCGAAGAAAGCCGTTTGATTGTTGGTAAACGTACCAAGATCCGCGAAGGTGCCACCCTTAATCCCGGCACTGAAGGTGGCGGGATGGAAACAACCATTGGCGATGATTGCCTTTTGATGACCGGGGCCCATGTCGGCCATGATTGTCATGTCGGAAACCATTGTATTCTGGTCAATAATGGCACTTTGGCTGGGCACGTTCTGGTCGAGGATTTCGCGATTGTTGGCGGGTTGTCGGCCGTTCATCAGTTCGTGCGTATCGGCAAGCACGCCATGATTGGCGGCATGACCGGTGTGGAAAGTGATGTGATCCCGTACGGTTCAGTCATTGGCAACCGCGCATATCTGTCCGGGTTGAACATTGTTGGTCTGAAACGTCGTGGTTTTGATCGCGAAACCATTCATTCCCTGCGTAAGGCGTATCGCCTTTTATTCGCACAGGAAGGAACCCTTGCCGAACGCGTTGCAGAAGTCGCCAAAGATTTCGAAGACGTCGGACCGGTCATGGAAATTATCAATTTCCTCAAAGCGGAAAGCATGCGTTCCGTATGTACGCCAAGATATGACAGCTCCGCAGGATAATCCGCAGCCTAAATTGGGGATTATTGCTGGGGGTGGCCAACTTCCCGCCCGCTTGGCGTCTGCTGCGCAGATGGCGGGGCGGACTGTTTTCGTTGTAAAGCTTGATGGCCATGCCAACGATGCAGAACTTGACCAATATCCGCACATTGTCTTGCGACTGGGTGCTGCGGCCAAAATCCTTGATGCCATGAAGGCAAACGCATGTCAGGACGTGGTACTGGCAGGCAAAGTCGCCCGGCCAAGTTTTTCCGCCATGCGTCCAGATTGGCGGGCAGCCAAACTTCTGATGAAGGTTGGCATGAAAGCCCTTGGCGATGACGGTTTGCTGCGTCTGGTTGGCCAAGAGCTTGAACGCGAAGGGTTTCGGCTTGTCGGCGCGCACGATATCCTGACCGACCTGACCGTAACCGAAGGCGTTTTGGGGGCCATCACACCCGACGATCAAGCAATGAGCGATGCCAAGCACGGTCTTCGTGTGGCGAGGATCCTCGGTCAAGCCGATGTCGGGCAGGGCTGTGTCGTTCAGCAAGGACTTGTTCTTGCACTTGAGGCGATTGAAGGGACCGATGAAATGGTCCGCCGTTCGGCCCTTTATCGCCGAGACGGCGTTGGCGGTGTTTTGGTCAAATCCTCCAAACCGCAGCAAGACAAGCGTCTTGATTTGCCTGCGATTGGTTTAACAACCATCGAAGAAGCCCACAAAGCCGGTTTGCGCGGTATCGCTTTATTGGCCGGGGGTACAATGATCATTGACCGTAAGGCTGTTATAGCCCGGTCTGATGCGCTTGGCATGTTTTTGGTCGGGTTGCCTGATCAGGACGAAGGCCGCCTGTCATGACGTCTGAAAACGTGCCTGATGGCCCGAAAATCATGCTGGTTGCCGGCGAAGCATCGGGAGATCAGCTTGGCGGACGCCTGATGGCGGCGATTAAGGTACAGGAACCTAACGCGCAGTTCATCGGTGTTGGCGGCCCGCGCATGGAGCGTGAAGGCCTAAAAAGCCTGTTTCCGATGAACGAAATGTCGGTGATGGGCCTGACCGAAGTCATTCCCCACATCCCGCATTTGTTAAAGCGCATTTCCCAAACCGCTGATTTTGCAAAGAAGCAAAAACCAGATGCCGTCGTTACGATTGATGCGCCTGATTTCAGCTTTCGGGTTGGCAAGAAGCTTAAAGGGAAGGGGATCCCTCTGATCCATTACGTCGCGCCATCCGTTTGGGCATGGCGTGAAGGGCGGGCAAAGAAAATCGCCGGTTTTCTGGATCACCTTCTGGCGTTGTTGCCGTTTGAGCCGCCATATTTCGAAAAAGAAGGCCTTCCAACCACCTTTATTGGCCACTCAGCCGTCGAAGAACGCAATGACGGGGACGGACAAAGGTTTCGTGCCCAACATGGCCTGGGCGACGATAAAAAGCTTCTGGCGGTATTGCCCGGAAGCCGAAACTCAGAAGTCAAACGCTTGTTGCCGGTGTTTCGTCAGGTGATTGACGCCCTTGCGGCAAAATATCCCGATGCCCGCATTGTTGTCCCGACTGTGAGTAAAGTTGCTGATACGGTAGCTACAGCAATGAAAGACTGGCCGTTGGATCCTATCGTGGTTGCTACGGATCAGGAACGTCACGATGCCTTTGCGGCAGCGAACTGTGCCTTGGCCGCATCGGGGACTGTATCGCTGGAACTTGCAATCGCAGGTGTCCCGCACGTGATTGCCTATCAGGTCAATGCCGTGACAGGCTGGATTGCCAAACGTCTGATCAAGATTGATACGGTCACGATTGTTAATCTGGTTCTGGGACGAAAACTGATCCCGGAATTCTTGCAGGAAAACTGTCAGGCAAAAAATATTATCCCGGTTCTTGATGGATTGCTTGGCGATGAACCTGCACGGGCTGAGCAGGAAGCCGGGTTTGACGAAGCATGTACAATGCTTGGCTTTGGTGATCGTGCACCAAGTGAAAAAGCCGCTGAACAAATTTTAAAGATCATCACCAAAAAATAACCGTCAACGGGTGGTGTTAAGTCCGGAATGCATTTAGTTTCAGCTCATTGATCAATTCATGACGGAGACAGTGTTATGCGCTATCTGCACACGATGGTTCGTGTCGAAAACGTTGATGAGTCGCTGAAATTCTATTGCGACTTGCTTGGCATGTCAGAAACACGCCGCATCGAGAGCGAGCAGGGCCGCTTTACCCTGATTTATCTTGCACCAGCAGAAGATGTTGAAAGTGCCAAATCGACCAAGGCGCCGGAACTTGAACTGACCTATAACTGGGATCCGGAAAGCTATGACGGTGGCCGTAACTTTGGCCACCTGGCATATGAAGTCGATAATATCTATGCGACCTGTCAGAAGCTGATGGATGCCGGTGTCACCATCAATCGTCCGCCGCGTGATGGACGCATGGCATTCGTGCGTTCACCTGACGGGATCTCCATCGAGTTCCTGCAAAAGGGTGCCAACCTTCCATCTGCCGAACCATGGGCAAGCATGGAAAATACCGGCAGCTGGTAACAGGTTACTGCTTCAGAATTCAGATACGAGAAAGGCCCGGAAAATTCCGGGCCTTTCTTTTTATTCAGATCGTTTAGTGCCGCGTGACAAATTAACGTTTGTCGACCGGAACGAATGAACGTTCTGCGACGCCGGTAAACAGCTGACGCGGACGGCCGATTTTCTGCGACGGATCTTCGATCATTTCTTTCCACTGGGCGATCCAGCCGACGGTACGTGCAACGGCGAACAGCACGGTAAACATGCTGACCGGGATGCCCATCGCCTTGAAGATGATGCCCGAATAGAAATCGACGTTCGGATAGAGTTTCTTCTCGATGAAGTACTCGTCTTCACGTGCAATGCGTTCAAGTTCCTGCGCAACGTCAAGCAGGGGATCGCTGACATTCAGTTCTTTAAGAACTTCGTGGCAGGTTTCCTGCATCACTTTGGCGCGCGGATCGTAGTTTTTGTAAACGCGATGACCAAAGCCCATCAGACGGAACGGATCGTTCTTGTCTTTTGCTTTTGCAACGAATTCCGGAATGTTTTTCACATCGCCGATTTCATTGAGCATGTTCAGAACGGCTTCGTTTGCGCCACCATGTGCCGGACCCCAAAGGGATGCGATACCAGCAGCAATACACGCAAACGGATTTGCACCCGAAGAACCGGCAAGACGAACGGTAGAGGTCGATGCGTTCTGTTCGTGGTCAGCATGCAGGATCAAGATGCGGTCCATTGCCTTGGCCAGAACCGGATTGACAACATAATCTTCGCACGGGTTGCCAAACATCATCTGCAGGAAGTTTTCTGCATAACCGAGTTTGTTGTTTGGATAGCGGAACGGCTGACCGATCGAATATTTGTATGCCATAGCAGCGATGGTCGGCATTTTGGCGATCAGGCGATAAGCCGAAATCAGGCGCTGCTGCGGATCGTTGATGTCTGTGCTGTCATGATAGAAAGCGGACATTGCACCAACGACACCGCACATGATGGCCATCGGATGCGCGTCACGGCGGAAACCGTTATAGAAATTGCGCATCTGCTCATGAACCATGGTGTGCAGAGTAATGTCGTTTTCAAATTTGGCTTTATCAGCTGCATTTGGCAGCTCGCCGTAAATCAGCAGGTAGCAAACTTCGAGGAAGTCTGAACTTTCTGCAAGATCGTCAATAGCATAACCACGGTGACGCAGGATGCCCACATCGCCATCAATATAGGTCAGCTCGGACTGGCAGGAGCCGGTCGACGTAAAGCCCGGATCATATGTGAAGAATCCAGTTTCAGCATAAAGCTTGCGAATGTCGATGACAGACGGGCCTACGCTACCTTCAAGCACCGGCATCTCGATCGACTTGCCAGTGGCATTGTCGGTCAATGTAAAGGTGTGGGAGGTCTTGGAATTCTGAGCCATGACTTATTTTTCCTTCCCTGTTTGAACGAACACGGTTTCAAGTTGGGTGCAGCATAATGCTGCGGCGCATCAAGCGCAAACAGACTATTAGCTTTTCATTATTCGCTGTTGTTATGCATCGAAATGTCGAATGCGTTTCAGCGTTTGGTCTTTGCCAAGCACGATCATTACTTCGAAGATGCCTGGTGAAGAATTGGAGCCGGTAAGCACCGCCCGCAAGGGCTGCGCAACTTTTCCGAGTTTCAGATCAAGTTTCTCGGCAGTCGCACGAACACTTGCGTCAACGTTCTCTTCGGTCCAGCTATCAAGCGCTTCGAGACTGTTGGCCAGTTCTGCGAACAGACCTTCAGGTGCGCTATCAATCAGGGACTGAGCTTTCTCGTTAACGGACGTTACGCCATCGGTAACATAGAAAGCCGAAGATTCGGCGAGCTCGATAAGTGTCTTGGCCCTTTCTTTAAGGCCTGCCATGCCATTGATCAAGATTTCTTTTTGCGCTGCATCAATTGCATCGCTTCCAATCAGGGCCGCAACCCGTTGGGAAATCTCGTCTACAAGCCTTTTATCATCAGCCTGACGCATATAGATGCCGTTCAGGTTTGTCAGCTTTGCAAAGTCAAAACGTGCCGCACCTTTGCCGACATCCTTGATGTCAAACCATTCAATTGCCTGATCCTGAGAGATGATTTCATCATCGCCATGACCCCAGCCCAAGCGCAGCAGATAGTTGTTCACGGCTTCTGGAAGGAAACCCATCTCGTCGCGATAGGAATCAACCCCCAGCGCCCCATGGCGTTTGGACAGCTTTGCGCCGTCCGGACCATGGATCAATGGAATATGGGCAAAGGTCGGGACGTCCCAACCCATTGCGTCATAAAGTGCCTTTTGACGAAACGCATTGGTCAGGTGGTCATCACCGCGAATAACGTTGGTAACG
This sequence comes from Thalassospira sp., assembly GCF_040218635.1. Classification (GTDB taxonomy): domain Bacteria; phylum Pseudomonadota; class Alphaproteobacteria; order Rhodospirillales; family Thalassospiraceae; genus Thalassospira. Next base: position 894,907 of record NZ_JAVJRB010000012.1, on the reverse strand, counting down.
CCCATGTCATGGTCATCGACAACAACCGACAGCATATAGGTCGGGGTGCCGTCGCCACGCAGAATGACGTAATCGTCAAGCTGTTCGTTGCCAACGCGGACTTCGCCCTGAACCTGATCATTGATCACGCCGTCACCTTCCTGTGGCGCTTTTAGGCGCACAACAGGCTTAACCCCTTCGGGGGCTTCGGCGGCATCGCGATCACGCCATGTGCCGTCATATTTCATCGGGCGACCCTCTGCGCGGGCTTTTTCGCGCATGGTCTGAAGTTCTTCTTGCGAGCAATAGCAATAATAGGCCTTGCCAGCATCAAGCAGCTGTTGGGCAACCTCGGCATGGCGGTCGCGACGGGCGAACTGGAAAGTCGGTTCTTCGTCAGCGGTCAGGCCAAGCCAGTTCAACCCGTCAAAAATGGCCTCGACAGCCTCAGGCGTTGAACGTTCGCGATCAGTATCTTCGATGCGCAGCAGAAACTTGCCGCCAGTATGTTTGGCATAAAGCCAGTTATAAAGGGCGGTGCGTGCGCCGCCGATATGCAAAAACCCGGTCGGAGACGGGGCAAAACGGGTAACAACCGTCATTCAATCTATCCGTTATTTGGATGTTGTCGCTTGTCGTAATGACTTTTGGCGTGCAGGCTATAGCACAAATGACACGCTGTTGCACCACAGCCGATGTTAGATAGAAACTAAGTGACGGGCGGGCTATTGGACATTCGTCGTACAGTTTTCAGTGAAATTTATAAAAAACAAATGCTTACGAGTGTTTTCTCGCAAGTGACATTTGTTGTTACAAGCCAAAGAAATAAGTGGTTCTTGTCATCAGTCCTCTTCTTTGGGTTGGGCTGTGCGCTGTTCTTTTTGCTTCCTGCGCGTGTATCGGTCAGTCAAGCTGCCCCTGCTTTGATTCTTTTGATCTGCGGGTTTTGGATTTCGCGTCGGGTTGCGATGCTGGCATTCGCGTTGCAGTTGGCCGCAAGCATGATGGCGGGGGTCCTGTCCGGGGCCATTCATACTGAATTGGGCCCGAAAAACATTCCGGTCAAAACGCTTTATTCAACTGAAATCTCCGGCACGATTATCGGACTTGAACCACGGGGTAAGCGTATTCGTGCAACACTGCAGCCAAGTGCGATCACCGGATTAGAAGACGATCAGATTGATTGGAATATCCGGCTCAGTTTTCTGGGTGACAGCGATTTGGCCATCGGTGATCGGGTGACGGTCAAGGCACGTCTCTTTCCGCTTAAGCCGCCATCTGTGCCCGGTGATCCTGATTTTGCCCGCAATCTGTATTTTAGCGGTATCGGGGCAACCGGTTTTGTCTTTGGTCGCCAGTTTGATGTTCAGCGTGGTGATAAATATATTTACATCAACGATATATGGCAAGTTATTAAAGCGCTGCGTCAGTCTGTGTCTGCCACGATCAGTGATCATATCAGCACGCCAGAGGCCGGTATTGCCAAGGCACTGATTATTGGTGAGCGCGGAGAAGTTGAATTCGAGATCGCAGAGGATTTGCGCAAATCGGGTCTTGCGCATCTTTTGGCAATTTCCGGCCTGCATATGGGGTTGCTATGTGGAACGGTGTTTTTCCTGATCCGGTTTGGCTTGGCGGCAATACCGACTATTGCTTTGAAATATCCGATCAAGAAATGGTCGGCGATGGCCGCGATGTTTGCGGGCCTCATTTACCTTGGCCTTTCAGGTGCGACCATTCCAACCCAGCGGGCATTTGTGATGTTGCTTGTGGTCTGGGTGGCATTGCTTTTGGATCGACGCGCAATATCGCTGCGTCTGGTCGGGGTCGCGGCCATTGTTGTTTTGTTGCTGCGCCCGGATGCTGTTTTGGGGGCAAGCTTTCAGCTGTCTTTTGCCGCCGTCGGGGCGTTGGTGGCGTTTTATGATGGGCCCGGTCGAACATGGCTTGATCGACAAGGGATGCGTCCTTGGTATGAACGGGCGATGTTTTACCTTGGCGGGTTACTGATCACGGGCTTGATCGTAACGGCGGTGACAGCACCGATCATTGGCTTTCATTTCGGGCGGATTTCCATGTTGGGGATCATCGCCAATCTGGTTGCCATACCTGTCATGGCATTTTGGGTCATGCCACTGATTGTTGCATCACTTGCCCTGATGCCATTTGGTCTTGCGGGGTTATCTCTTGTCGCAATGGCACCGGGCTTGACGGTTTTGTTGAAAACCGCGTCGTTGATTGCCGATCAGGACTGGGGGCTTTGGTATGTGTCTGGACTGGATGGGATCGCGGTCGGGGGGCTTTTATGCGTTATCGCATGGTGCCTTATCTGGCGGGACAGATGGGCAATGGTGCCAATCGTTCCTGTTCTGATCGCTGTGATGCTCATTCAGCTTAATCACCAAAATGCAGATATGTTGGTTGCAGGGGACCGGGAAAGTTGGGCCGTGTTTGATGATCATACCGGAACCTTGCATGTCTCAAACGGGTTGAGCGGCTTTCAAAAATCAATCTGGATGGGCCGTTTTGGCATTCGCCCCGAAGAAATGGACGATCAGGTGTTGGCCTGTAAAGATGACCCATGTTTTTTGAGTGTCGGGCAGGGAAACGATGCAAAGACGATCGTCATTGCTAGCCAACTTGATAACCCGTTCTACGCTTGCCGCAATGCCGATATCGTCGCCAATTTGCAGGCAGATCTGCCGACAAAATTGTGCGAAACGTCTGGTGCCAAAGTCTTGATTGATGATGACGTTTTATGGTGGCAGGGCGGCGTTGCCCTTAGGGTGGGGGGCCTGAAAGAAGATAGTTCTTTCTTCCAGACCGTCCGTTCCGATGCAGGTGGCTGGCCCTGGATTGTGATTGGCGGTAAGGCCGGGCGTTAATCACACGCCAGCACAACGAAAAATCGCCCGGGCATGTGGCACCGGGCGATTGGTCTTTGATTTGTTTTGATCTTGGTATCTGAACCGGTGTTCGTATCAGTATCAGTATTGGCGCAGCAGCCCAACCAAACGCCCCTGAATGCGAACACGATCAGGTGACAGCGAGCGCGTTTCATAGCGTGCATTTGCCGGTTCAAGCATCACTTCCCCACGACCACGTTTCAGGCGCTTCAGAGTAGCTTCACTGTCGTCAACAAGGGCAACGACGATGGTGCCATCATGGGCCTGTTCACAGCGTTGGATCAGAACCGTGTCGCCATCAAGAATTCCGGCATCGATCATGGAATCACCGGATACTTCCAATGCATAGTGATCACCCGCACCAAGCAGGGCCGCAGGCACCTGAACCATTGTGCTTTGATCACGCAGGGCTTCAATCGGTGTACCTGCTGCAATTCGACCATAAAGCGGCAAAGAGATTGCTTCATTGGCGTCTGAAAAGGCAGTTGGCACGGTGGTTGGCCGATGCGGTGCTTTGCGGGCACTGGCAATGGATGTCACATTGTTTGGTTTTTCCGGCACGTCATCATCACTGTTTTCAGGCAGGCGGATGACTTCAAGTGCGCGGGCACGGTGGGCGAGGCGGCGGATAAAGCCACGTTCTTCAAGCCCGGTAATAAGACGGTGAATGCCTGATTTTGATTTCAGGGCCAGGGCTTCTTTCATTTCATCGAAAGAAGGCGAGATACCGTGAGCGCGAAGGTAATTGTCAATATAGACCAGCAACTCATATTGCTTGCGCGTCAGCATGATATTTCCCGAACCTGTAACAAGAACAAAAAGGATACATAAATGTTCTACTTTAGTTCTTTTCGCAGGTCAAGCATGTCAATATGACCTTTCAGAAAAACTGATCAATCATCCTGATTATTCAAAAAAGGTGAATAATCGCCAGGTCAGGGAAGGCAGGATCAGTCCGCGACAAAGGTCCCCGACTTGCCGCCTTCTTTGCGTGTCACGCGCAGATCGGTAATCCTCATACTTTTATCAACGGCCTTGCACATATCAAATACGGTCAATGCTGCAACAGAGGCCGCTGTGAGTGCCTCCATCTCGACCCCGGTTTTGCCGGTGGTTTTGCAGGTTGCGGTGATATCAACCGCATTCACGCCATCGACCAGTTCAAGATCAACTGTCACCGATGTCAGGGGCAGGGGGTGACATAACGGGATCAGATCGGGGGTCTTTTTCGCCCCCATAATTCCGGCAAGCTGGGCAATGCCAAGAACATCGCCCTTTTTATGGCCGCGCTTTGCAATCAGTGTCGCTGTTTCACCGGACATCAAAACACGGGCCTTGGCAACGGCAATGCGTGTTGTATCGGCCTTGGCCGAGATATCGACCATGACGGCGTTACCGCCAGCGTCAATATGCGAAAGCTTGTCTGCCATTACTCTGTCTGATGCCAATCAGGCCGCAAGGCCAAGAAGATTACGGGTCGCGGCGGTGACGTCGTCCTGACGCATCAGGCTTTCGCCAATCAAAAAGCATTGTGCGCCAACTTTTGCCATGCGGGTCAAGTCATCGGGCGTGAACAGGCCACTTTCGGCAACAAGCAAACGGTCCTTATCAACCATGCCGGCCAGTTCTTCGGTGGTGGTCAGGGAAATTTCCATTGTCTTGAGGTTGCGGTTATTCACCCCGATCAGACGTGATTTCAATTTCAATGCGCGTTCGAGTTCCGGCGCGTTATGAACTTCGATCAGGACATCCATGCCAAGTGCGTGGGCCGCAGATTCAAGTTCGGCTGCCTGTGCGTCTTCAAGGGCGGCCATAATCAGCAAAATGCAATCAGCGCCCAATGCGCGTGCTTCGGTCACCTGATAAGGATCAATCATGAAATCCTTGCGCAGGGCTGGAAGAGTGACCGCGGCACGGGCTGCGACAAGATAGCTGTCATCACCCTGAAAATACGGCACATCGGTCAGAACCGAAAGGCAGCTTGCCCCGCCAGCCTGATAGGCCTTTGCCAGTTCCGGCGGATTGAAATCCGGACGAATTAGGCCCTTGGACGGGGATGCCTTTTTGATTTCGGCAATCAACCCATAACGCCCATCGGCAACACTGGTTTCAAGGGCATTGATAAAACCGCGCGGCGCGGATTGTGCCTTGGCTTTTTCTTCCAGGGTGGCAAGTGACGTGCGCGCCTTGCAGGCTGCGACATGGTCACGTTTATCATCACAGATTTTCTGGAGTACGTCGCTCACGCTGCGTTTCCTTCGTTGGTAATCGTCACAAGACCCTGCAGCGTTTCTGCGGCCTTGCCTGTATCGATTGCTTCTGCTGCTTTGGCGATGCCATCGGCAAGATCATTGGCGATACCGGTCACGACAAGGGCGGCACCGGCATTCATCAGAACGATATCACGATAAGCGCTTTTCTTTGCCGCAAGCAGATCAAGAATGGCCTTGGCGTTCATATCTGCATCACCCCCCTGAAGGTCATCGAGCGTTGCGGTTTCAAACCCAAAATCACTTGGTGTGATCTCGAATGTTGTGACGGCACCGTCTTTGACCTCGGCAACCAATGTTGGTCCGGTGGTCGATATTTCATCAAGGCCGCTATGGCCATGAACCACCCACGCATGAACCGATCCAAGACGGTTCAGAACATTGGCAATCGGTTCAACCCATTCCTTGGCAAAAACACCCAAAACCTGACGTTTGGTTTTCGCCGGATTGGCAAGCGGCCCAAGCAGGTTAAAGATCGTACGTGTGCCCATTTCAACACGGGTCGGCATAACGTGGCGCATGGCGGAATGGTGGCGGGTGGCCATCATAAAGCACAGATTGATATCGCGAAGGGCCTTTTCCAGAAGCTTCATATCCGCATCCAGATTAACACCAAGCGCCATCAAAACATCCGCAGACCCCGATTTTGACGAAGCCGCCCGGTTACCATGTTTGGCAACGGTGGCCCCGGCTGCCGCGGCAACGATGGCCGCCCCGGTGGAGATGTTGAACGTTCCGCTGCCATCACCGCCCGTACCACAGGTATCAACCGCGTTTTCAGGGGCAATAATGCCGGTTGCCTTTTCGCGCATGACACGTGCGGCACCGGTGATCTCGTCAACTGTTTCCCCGCGAAGACGCAACCCCATCAGGAATGCCCCCATCTGGGATGGCGTCGCCTGACCAGACATCAGAACATTAAAGGCCTGTTCAGCCATGTTTTCGGTCAGTTTTTCACCATCTGCGACTTTGGCCAAAATTGCCTTGAGATCGTTTTCAGTCGACATGCGGGGTTCCTCGGTTTGCAGTCCGGTGCGGGTTTACGCGCCGGTATAGTCGATAAAATTCTTTAATAGTGCGTGGCCATGTTCCGACGCGATGCTTTCGGGATGGAACTGAACGCCATGAATTTGATGGATTTTATGGCGCACGCCCATAATCAGACCATCTTCGCTTTCGGCCGTGATTTCAAGGCTGTCGGGCAATGTTTCGCGTTCAATCACCAATGAATGATAGCGTGTTGCTTCAAACGGGCTGGGCAGGCCGGTAAAAACGCTTGCGCCGGAATGTTTCATCGCATCGGTTTTACCATGCATGCAGTGCGGGGCACGAATGACCTTGCCGCCAAATGCCTGACCAATGGATTGATGCCCCAGACAAACCCCGAGAAGCTTGACCTTGCCTGCGGCCGCCTTGATCAGATCAAGACAAATACCGGCACGTTCCGGGTCACAGGGGCCGGGCGAAATGACAATACCTTGCGGGTTAAGTGCCAATGCCTGTTCGACTGTGATCTCATCATTACGACGAACTTCAACCTCGGGGCCGAGTTCACGCAAGTAATGCCACAAATTGAATGTGAAGCTGTCGTAATTATCGATGAGGAGATACATCGGAAGATGGGCCTATGCACATTAAGATCGGCAGAGAATAAACGCACCTGCCGCTACGTCAAGCGGAAGCAGGGCCGTATCGGCAGGAAGTTGTTATGGGTGCGGCGATAACGATCTCTTAACCGGGTGCTAACCAGAAACGATTTAAAAACATCAAAACAACGCCGACCAGATCGGTATATAATCACCATATGGGAAGGGGCTGCATTTAAAAAGCGCAGCACCACGAGCACCCCAGCCAAACGAGACTGGAGACCACAGCGTGGCACGCCGGGCAACGACCGCTAAACGCAAAAAAGCGGCACCCAAGAAATCCAACCGTAAAAAGACTGCCCCAAACAAGAAATCGGGCGGTATTGGTCGCCTTATGCTGGGCGGCGCTTTTGTCGCGGGCACGCTTTCTGCCATCATTGCGGTTGGCAGCATGCTTGAACTTGATCGGGCCTCCGATGAATTTGGCCGGTCGGCGGATCAAATCGCACCCGATTATTCCTTGGCCGAACCTGAACCAACCCCGATGCTGCGCAAGGATTATCAGCTTTCTGAAAATGCACCTGAGCGCGGGCGTACGGGATATCTCGTTGGCAGAAACAGCGACAAACAAGCGGATGGGGCGCAAGGGTCGACCGACAAGATTACAACGCCGCAGTCCAAGCCACCGGTGACGGGCAGTGATATCTTGCCGGGAGATAGCGGTAGTGACAGGGACGCGGGCGTGAATGTTTCACCGGGCAACATATCGCCTGTGGATCAGAACGTGCCATGGCGCAAGTTTGCTGCCCTGACACCCGATACAGGCAATAAGCCGGTTATTGCGATCGTGATTGATGATGCCGGTCTTGATCAGCCGCGCACGGCCCGCACGTTAAAACTTCCCGGTCCGATTACCATTGCCTATCTGCCCTATGCCCGCGATTTGCAGCCACAAGTCAATGCTGCACGCGCAGCTGGCCACGAAGTCATGCTGCATATGCCAATGGAACCGTCATCGGCATCTGTTGATCCGGGGCCGCATGCCTTGTTGTCATCTTATGATCGGCAAACGATCCTGAACGAGATGACCTGGATGCTGGATCGGTTTGATGGCTATGTCGGGGTGAACAATCATATGGGCAGCAAATTCACATCCGACCCTGAACGCATGCGGATTGTGATGGAAGTTATGAAATCACGGGGCCTGATGTTCCTTGATTCGCGCACCAGTGCCGCCTCGGTCGGGTATTCGACCGCCAACCAGCTTGGCGTTCCAGCGATCACGCGTGATATCTTTATCGATGATGCCGATGATGCGGAAAAGATCGCTGATATGCTGAGCCGAACGGAACGGGTGGCAGCCAAACAAGGCTTTGCCATCGCGATTGGCCATCCGCGTGATTTGACCCTTGCGGCGTTACATAAATGGATACCTGAAATTCTGGCAAAGGGCTTTGTTCTGGTGCCGATTACAGATGTCTTACGCCGCGCATCAATGCACGCGACGGGCTGACCCCAGCAAAGAGTTTGAGAACAAGAGTTTGAGAAAAAGAAGGGCTGCACAGGATTTGCAGCCCTTTCGTTTGTGGTGATCAAACGGGGGTTAGGCGAACCGATGCGCTTCTCGGGCGGCGGCCATTAGGGCACCTGCCTTGTTGCGGCATTCCTTGTGTTCAAGTTCCGGTTTGCTGTCGACGACAATACCTGCACCGGCCTGAATATGGATTTTCTCATCCTTGATCACGGCGGTGCGGAGCGCAATGCAGGTATCCATTGATCCGTCGGCCGAGATATAACCGATACATCCGGCATAGATACCGCGACGCACCGATTCGAGTTCATCAATGATTTCCATTGCACGGACTTTTGGGGCACCCGAAACGGTTCCGGCCGGGAAGCCGGCCTTTAGCGCGTCCATCGCGTCATATTTTTCGTCAATCTGACCGACCACGTTCGAAACGATATGCATGACGTGGGAATAATATTCGATTTTTTCACTATCCGTGACGCGGACAGTACCGGGTTTGGAAACCCGGCCGACATCATTGCGCCCAAGATCAAGCAACATCAGATGTTCTGAGCGTTCCTTTGGATCATCCAGAAGGTCCTGGGCCATGACCTTGTCGTCTTCTGGGGTATGGCCGCGACGGCGGGTACCGGCAATCGGGCGAATGGTGACTTCGCCGTCACGCAGGCGGACCAGAATTTCCGGGCTGGCACCGACAACCTGAAAGCCGCCAATATCAAGATAGAACATGAAAGGTGACGGGTTGATCCGGCGCAGCGCACGGTAAAAGGCAAAAGGCGGGAGCTGATATGGCAGGGTATATCGCTGTGACAGCACCACCTGGAAAATGTCGCCTGCACGGATGTAATCCTTGGCCTTTTCGACCATGTCGTAATATCCGGCCTCATCGACACTGACCTTAGGGTCGGGCAGGGTGTCGGGAATGGATTTTGACCGGCGGTCGATAAACAGATTGCGCTGGAACTGTTGAACAACGTCATTCAACCGCGCACAGGCCAGATCATAGGCCGCATCGGCATTGATGCCATCTTCCGGGCGGACCGGGGCGACGACGGTGACGGTGTCTTCAATGGTATCAAAGCTTGCGGTGACAGTCGGGCGGATGAAGATGCCATCGGGCACGCCAAGTTCGTCGGCGTTGCTGTCAGGTAGCTTTTCCATCAGGCGAACTGTGTCATAGCCCATATAACCGACAAGACCGGCACTCATTGGTGGCAGATTGTCGGGAAGGGCAATGTAGCTTTCAGCAATCAGCTTTTTCAGGCTTTCGAGCGGCACGTCTTGTTCGGGTGCAAAGGCATCTGCATCGGCCAAGGCGCGACGGTTGAGTTCGGCCTTGTTGCCAAAACACCGCCAGATCAGATCAGGTTTCAAACCAAGGAACGAATAACGCCCCCGGACAGCACCACCTTCAACAGATTCAAGCAAATAGGTGTTGGGCATGCCTTCGGCGATTTTAAGAAAGGCCGAGACCGGCGTATCAAGATCAGCGGTCAGGGACGTCCACAAAACCTGTGAAATGCCGTTATCGTAATTTTGCTTGAAGCTGGTGAAATCCGGTTTGATTTCCATGAGGGTGTCCGATTGTTGGTCTTGTAAGCAGGTATCTATAAAAAGAAAAAGGGCGACCGGTTGATCCGGTCGCCCTTTGATTTGGTATCAGTTTGCCGCGACGGGGGCATAAAGCTCTGTAATCACGGAGTTGTTTACAGTGACCGAGATTTCCTCGTTCAGGTAATCAAGATACTGCGCAAGGATGTCTTCATCGATGGCCGATTTCAGCTCGTCCGTTACCGGGGTTGCATCTGCGGTTTCGATGTTGGCAGCTTTGATATCGTCAAGCTTGACGACAATAACGCTGTCACCGGTCTGGACTGCTTTGGCTTTGCCGTTTTCAAGGGTGAAAAGGGCAGCAGCAACCGACGGGTTCACATCATCGCCAAGGCCCTGACCCGTACGCTTGGTCATGCCAGTTGTTTGAACGGTGGCATTGTCCTGATCGGCAAGGGTGTTGATATCTGCACCCGTGGTGTTGATGTTGCCTGCAAGTTCTTCGGCCTTGGCAAGCATCTGTTTCTGACGCTCGTCAGCTGTCCATAATGCAATGACATCTTCACGCACATCTTCGAACGGGCGCAGGGCCGACGGGGTCACGTTTTCAACGCGAACCACAAAACGGGTCCCTGTTGCGGTTTCTTCAAGGAAGCTTTCCTCGCCGTTTTCCAGCTCGAAAATCTTTGCGTTGATTTCATCCGCACCATCAACGGTTTCGCCTGCCAGACCTTCGCCGCGAACAATGCCGCTGAGCTTATAGGTCTTTGCACCAACATCGCGGGCTGCCTCTTCGATCGGGGTGCCTGCACCAAGTTCTTCGTCAAAGTTTGCCGCAAGATCGTAGATGGCGTCTTCTGCTTTGAACTGTTTCAGGCCATCGACAATAACATCGCGGACTTCTTCAAGGGTTTGCGTCGATCCCTCGGTGATCGAAGGAACGCGCAGGATATGCCAACCAAGTGCGGTTTCAACCGGCTCGGATACGCCGCCTTCTGGCAGGGCAAAGGTCGCCTCGCTCAGATCGGGCAGAATGTCGTTTGCGGTGAATTCACCAAGTTTGACCATCGATTCATCCATGCCTGCTTCCTTGGAAACGGCCATGAAATCAGCACCTTCTTGAAGTTTTTTGTAAGCTTCGTGTGCGGACTGCTCAGCCCCCGGTGCAAACAGGATTTGCTCAACACTGCGTTTTTCCGGGGTCTGGAATTCTGCTTCACGCTGTTTATAGGATTCAGCGATTTCTTCTTCGGTGACAGTGACCGTGTTGATCAGATCAGCCGCACTTAAGGTCGCCAGCGTTACGTCGCGGCTTTCCGGTGCGGTGAACTGCGGTGCGTTATCTTCGTGATATTTACGAAGGGTCGCATCATCAGCCAGGGCAATGTTTTCAAATTCTGCATCATTCAGGGTAAAGAACGAACCACTGCGCTGTTCATTACGATAGGCAACAATCTGCTTTGCCATCAAATCAGGAACGCTTGCCGTACCGGTCAGGCTGCCAACAATCTGCTGGCTCATCATGTCACCACGGACGCCTTCGATGAATTCCTGTTCGGTGTAGCCCGCCTGATAAAGCGACTGAAGGAAGCGATCACGGCTGAACTGGCCGGTGGTCGAGTCCTTGAAATTGTCAGACGCAAAGATCGTGTCGCGGACTTTGTCGTCGCTGATGCCGATGCCCATATTCTTGGCATCTTCACGCAGAACTTTCTGAGATACGAGCGACTGCACCGTATTGTTCAGAAGGCCCATCTGCACGGCCTGCTGCTGGTTGAAGTTGGGACCGAATACATTTCGCATATTCTGCACGCTGCGCTGAAAAGCGCGGTCCAGTTCGACCGGGGTAACTTTTTGGCTGCCGATTTCGGCAACTTCGCGTGACGTGCCAAGGTTCAGCATCGACGCGTTCAGGCCCCAGATCACGAAGCTCAGTGCAATCACGCCAAAGATGATTTTGGCAAAGATTGATTTCGAAAATGTGCGAATGCCAGCAAGCATATGATAAGCCTAACAATTCGTGGTTTGGTGTCGATATAATGTATCGACAGCTTTTAATTATGATCGCCTGAAGCCAATAAAGCCCGACGAAATTGCGACGCATCTTAATGGCGAGTGGTAACAGCGGCAACAGCCGATTGCATCGAAGATCATCACAAGGTTGCGCGAAATGCCAAAGCGCGTGATTTCCGGTACTTGGCCCAAGGGTTCTGGCGTGCTAAAACCCGCATCGAACCTGATCTTGTAACAATTCGTAACCGGCATTCATCTTTGGTTATGGTATTGTTATAAAGGAAAAAATATCTGAACCTGACCAGCACGAGGTATCCTTCAATGACCCAACGCCGTCCCCTGATTGCCGGAAACTGGAAAATGAACTGTTTGCGTGCAGACGGTCTTGAATTGGTATCCGCCCTTGTCGCAAAGGCAGCGGAAAAAGGATCGCTTGGCTGTGATGTGCTGGTTTGTCCGCCTGCAACGTTGCTTTCAGATGTTGTTAATGCAGCTCAAAACAGCGCAGTTGGGGTGGGTGGTCAAGATTGCCACGCTGAGACGTCTGGCGCACATACCGGTGATGTTGCAGCGGCAATGTTGGCGGATATCGGGGCCGGTTACGTTTTGGTTGGTCATTCCGAACGTCGTGCAGATCATGATGAAAGCTCGACCGTTATCCGTCAGAAGGCGATTGCCGCCCATGATGCCGGGTTGATTGCGGTTGTTTGTGTTGGCGAAACCGAACAGGAACGTGATCTTGGTGCGACGCTTCCGGTGGTGAACGGGCAGGTGGCTGTTTCGGTTCCGGATGGGGCAAGCGCAAAGAACACCGTGATTGCCTATGAACCGGTCTGGGCAATTGGCACGGGCCGTACGGCAAGTGTTGCGGAAGTTGCCGAAGTTCATGCAGCCATCCGTGCTGAACTTGTTGAACGTTTTGAAGACGGTGACGAATTCCGGATTCTTTATGGTGGTTCGGTCAAACCGTCGAACGCGGCAGAATTGCTTGCTGTTGCCGATGTTGATGGTGCGCTTGTCGGCGGGGCCAGCCTCAAGGTTGATGATTTTTGGAAAATTATTGAAACTTGCGCCTAGCCAACAGCCATAAAACGCGTTAAATACGCATCAAATTTATGCCCGGTCCGGGGCGAATTGCGTTCGGATCGGAAGATTAGGACAAGAGTTTCGACACCATGCAAACAGTCATTCTGGTAATCCACCTTCTTCTCGCGCTTGGCTTGATCGCCGTCATTCTCGTACAGCGCAGCGAGGGCGGTGGGCTTGGTATCGGCGGTAATAGTGGCGGAGGCGGCGGCGGTGGCTTCGGCGTGATGAGTTCACGCGGCGCTGCAAACCTGCTGACCCGTACCACTGCGATTCTGGCCGGTGCATTTATGATCACCAGCATCATTCTTGCGCTGCAGTCGAACAGTCACACCAAGCCAACTTCCATCTTGGATCAGGCTCCGGCTTCAGCCCCGGCGGTTACAGAACCCGCTGAGGATACTGGGCCCGCGGCTCCGACCCGCTAAACAAAATAACCGATGACCAGAGGCGGCAAACGAGCCGCCTCAATTTTTGATTGTTGTATTTCCCGGTTCGTGATGCACTAAATGGCATTGAACCGAGGCTTTGTGCTTTGAAATGAGGCAAAGAAATGACTCGTTATATCTTTATCACCGGTGGCGTTGTTTCTTCGTTGGGCAAAGGCCTGGCGTCTGCTGCTTTGGGTGCTTCGTTACAGGCACGCGGCTTTACCGTTCGTCTGCGCAAGCTTGATCCGTATATTAACGTCGATCCGGGCACCATGAGCCCGTATCAGCATGGCGAATGCTATGTCACCGAAGACGGTGCGGAAACCGACCTTGACCTTGGTCACTATGAACGTTTCACCGGTGTGTCTTCACGCCGTTCTGACAACGTGACGACAGGTCGTATTTATTCTAACGTGATTGCGCGTGAACGCCGCGGGGATTACCTGGGCGGGACCGTTCAGGTTATTCCGCACATCACCGATGCGATTAAAGAATTTGTTCAGTCCGATGCGACCGAGGATTTTGTTCTTGTCGAAATCGGCGGCACGGTTGGCGATATCGAAAGCCTGCCGTTCCTTGAAGCCATCCGCCAGATGGGCAATGACCTTGGCGATGGTCGGACGCTGTTTATGCATCTGACATTGGTGCCTTACATTTCATCCGCCGGTGAGCTTAAAACCAAACCGACCCAGCATTCTGTCAAAGAACTGCAAAGTGTTGGTATTCAGCCAGACATTCTGTTGTGCCGTTGCGATCGTGAAATTCCGATCAATGAACGCCGCAAGATTGCGCGTTTCTGTAACGTCCGCGAAGCGGCTGTTATTCCGGCTTATGATGTTGATAACATCTATCAGGTACCGATCAGCTATCATCAGTATGGTCTGGACAACGAAGTTCTTCATCACTTCGGCCTGCAGGCACAGGATCCGGATTTGGGTCCGTGGGAAGAAATCTGCTCTACCATCCGTAATCCGGAAGGTGAAGTTACCATCGGTATCGTTGGCAAATACATCCAGCTTCCCGATGCTTATAAATCGCTGACCGAAGCACTGACCCATGGCGGGATCGCCAACAAGGTCCGTGTTAAACTGGAATGGATTGCATCTGACGCGCTTGAAAAAGAAGGCAACGTCAATGAAATCCTGTCCAAGCTTGATGCGATCATGGTTCCGGGCGGATTTGGCGAACGTGGCGCAGAAGGCAAGATTGCCGCGGCACGCTATGCCCGTGAAAACAAGGTTCCGTATTTCGGTATTTGCTTTGGCATGCAGATGGCTGTTCTTGAAGCAGCACGTAACCTTGCGGGGCTTAAAGATGCATCTTCTTCCGAATTTGGTCCGACCAAGACACCGCTTGTTGGTCTGATGACGGAATGGGCCAAGGATGGCGGTTCGGTTGAACGTCGTTCGGGTGAAGACGATCTTGGTGGCACCATGCGCCTGGGCAATTATGAGTGCAAGCTGGTTGACGGAACGCGTGCGCGTGACATCTATGGCAATGAGACAGTTCTTGAGCGTCACCGCCATCGTTACGAAGTTAACGTAAACTTCATGGCGCAGCTTGAAGAAAAAGGGCTTAAATTCTCGGGCCTGTCTCCGGATGGTCGTTTGCCGGAAATCGTCGAGTATCCGAACCATCCGTGGTTCATCGGCGTTCAGTTCCACCCGGAATTGCGTTCGCGTCCGCTTGATCCGCATCCGCTGTTCGTGTCTTACATCAAGGCGGCAAAAGAACGCAGCCGTCTGGTGTAATCGACTGGCTGCTTATGCTGCTTGTGTGCCCGAATGCCTGAGTGAAAGTCATTAAAATGACCAAAATTAAAACCGTCAAAGTCGGCAATATCGAAATCGCCAATGACAGGCCTTTTGCCGTATTGGCAGGGCCGTGTGCGATCGAAAGCCGTCAGCATGCACTTGAAATGGCTGCTGCCCTGAAAGAACTTTCCGAAGGGCTCGGCATTGGTCTGGTTTACAAAAGCTCGTTTGACAAAGCCAACCGCACCAGCACGACATCGAAGCGCGGTGTTGGTCTGGTCGAAGGTCTTGATATTCTGGCTGAAGTCAAAGCAAAGACCGGTCTGCCGATTGTGACCGACGTGCATTTGCCTGATCAGTGTGCTGCTGTAGCCGAAGTTGCCGATATCCTGCAGATCCCGGCATTCCTGTGCCGTCAGGCGGATTTGTTGCAGGCGGCGGGCAAAACCGGACGTGTGGTCAATGTGAAAAAGGGGCAGTTCCTGGCTCCTTGGGACATGGCCAATGTTGCTGACAATCTGGCAGCAACCGGTAATGACAATATTATGCTCTGTGACCGTGGAACCAGCTTTGGCTACAACACGCTTGTTACAGACTTCCGCGGACTTCCCACCATGGCCCGTCAGGGCTATCCAGTTGTCTTTGATGCAACCCATTCGGTTCAACAGCCGGGCGGACAGGGCACCTCATCAGGTGGTCAGCGCGAATTTGCGCCTGTTCTGGCCCGTGCAGCCGTATCGGTTGGTATCGCAGCACTGTTTATCGAAACCCACGATAACCCGGCAACGGCCATCAGTGATGGCCCGAACCAAATTCCGTTGAACAAGTTACCCGAAGTTCTTTCGGTCCTGATGGAGCTGGATAAAGTGGCGAAAGCCAATCCGGTCCGTCTGGATATGTTCGACGAATAATAATCAAATGCCGCCAGTCAGTGATTGGCGGCATTCTTTTTTGCTGTAACCCGCATGCCTGACAAAAGGCATGATCCCTACCAGTGAGGAGAACGTTTCTGTCATGACCGCTATTATCGATATTCGCGGCCGCGAAATCCTTGACAGCCGTGGTAACCCGACGGTCGAAGTTGATGTAACCTTGGAAAATGGCGCCTTTGGTCGTGCTGCCGTTCCGTCAGGCGCATCTACCGGTGCGCACGAAGCTGTTGAGCTGCGCGACAAGGAAGACCGTTATCTTGGCAAAGGTGTGACCAAGGCTGTTGCCTCGGTCAATGGTGAGATTTTCGAAGCCCTGGCTGGCATGGATGCCGAAGACCAGGTTGCTGTCGATACCATCATGATCGATCTTGATGGCACATCGAACAAGGCCCGCCTTGGTGCAAATGCAATCCTTGGTGTTTCTCTTGCGGTTGCCAAGGCTGCTGCTGAAGCCGCAGGTCTTCCGCTGTACCGTTACGTTGGTGGCTCGTTCGCACGTACGCTTCCGGTTCCGATGATGAACATTATCAATGGCGGCGAGCATGCTGATAACGCCATTGATGTTCAGGAATTCATGGTTGTGCCTGTTTCGGCAGAAACCGGATCGGACGCAATCCGTATGGGTGCAGAAATCTTCCACAACCTCAAAAAGGCGTTGTCGGCAGATGGTCTGAGCACCTCGGTCGGTGATGAAGGTGGCTTTGCCCCGAACATCGCATCAACCGAAGCTGCTATCAGCTATGTCATGAAGTCCATTGAGGCTGCTGGTTACCGCCCGGAAGAAGACGTTGTTCTGGCGCTTGATGCCGCATCAACCGAATTCTACAAGGACGGTAAATATGTTCTGGCAGGTGAGGGCAAGACCCTTGATGCCGGTGGCATGGTGAAATACTGGGCCGATCTTGTTGGCAAATATCCGATCTTCTCGATCGAAGACGGTATGGCTGAAGACGACTGGGACGGTTGGGCAGAATTGACGGCCGCCATCGGTTCCACGACCCAGCTGGTTGGCGATGACCTGTTTGTCACCAACCCGAAACGCCTTGCTGAAGGTATCAAAAAGGGTGTTGCGAACTCGATCCTGGTCAAGGTCAATCAGATCGGCACGCTGTCCGAGACCCTTGAAGCAGTCGAGATGGCACATCGCGCCGGTTATACTGCCGTGATGTCACACCGTTCCGGTGAAACCGAAGATTCGACCATTGCCGATCTTGCGGTTGCCACCAACTGCGGTCAGATCAAAACCGGTTCACTGTCGCGTTCTGATCGTCTGGCCAAATACAACCAGCTGATCCGCATCGAAGAGATGCTTGACGCTGGTGCGTATTATCCGGGTCGTGCGATCCTGAAATAATCTGATTTCGCGACGATCTGTTCCGCAGTGTGTCGTGTCGTCTTTCGGGCCTTGCTGGTTAATTCCGGCAGGGCCCGTTTTGATTCGGCAACCACGAAGTCATCTGCAGCAATTGCTTATAAAAGGCGCGATCAGAGTTAGCCTTTTGAGCGTAAATCATGCGCTTTGCGCTGGTGGTTTAACTCTATTTTTACCGATCTGTGCGCTACTTGGCTGGTAATGTTGCCGGGTTTTTGGCTTTGCTTGATGGTATCTACCTGAAAAGCAATGGAAATCACGTATGTTGTTTTCATGTTGACAACCCGGAATGATTAATTGCGTCAGCAAATCTGCTTGAACGCACATGGGACAGGGTAAATGTCGTCAAACTCGCCGGTCTTTCGCCGCCTGAAACAGGCTGTTGCGCCGGTAATCGCATTTACAGTGATGGCTTATTTCATCTTCCACAGCGTGGAAGGTGAGCGTGGCTTGCTGGCCTATTGGTCGATGCAGGACCGGGTGACCGAGATCGCCAAGGTCCTTGAGGACACCACAGAGAGCCGTAAGAACCTTGAACAACACGTCCTGTCCTTGCGTGCCAGCCATCTTGACCCCGACCTGCTAGATGAACGTGCGCGTGCAATGCTCAATGCGGCTCATCCAGACGACGTGATCCTTTTTCATCGCGATGGTTATCAGGATATGGCAACCATCGTTGCGGCGAGCCAATAGCATCTGTTTGCACAGTTCGGCGGTCGTTGTTGACCGCGACAAAACATTCCACAGTGTCATTTGATCCCAGCTAAGATGATGACCTTGTTTTGATGTGTCGAACAGATCGATGTTCGCACGCAGAGAATCCGGATTGTCGCCCATCACAAGGTTTTCGGTAAATTCCCCTGAAAAGGGTAAGGGGAGGGTATCTTGTGATAAAATTTACAGTTGTGAAAATTGTTCAGCAATGAACGCTGTTGGGTAAGTCGTTGTTTGAACTGACTTCTGGTTTAAATCGCGTTTTGCGCCGTCATTAGTTGAGGGCGTTGATAACGAATGCGTTCTTTGGGTTGAAATCGGCCGACAACGGCTATGCGGTATTATCGTCATGAAAGCATAGCATTTGTGACATACAGGAATGAACGAAATTCAAAGCATTCTCTCAAGTGGCTGAAAACTCTGCATCTATGCATATCTGCGGAATTTTGCATTTTAACCATTATATGGTTTATTTGTGATTGTGCGTTGCAAAACAATAGTTTACTCGGACTTTGATTGCTTGCCCTATGCGGCCGTTTTAGGTAGTCATTTCGGTGGTCCAGTACCGAATTAAGCACTCTATACATGATGCTTATGCGATAGCCATCCACCGGGAGGAAACATGGCGACCACAAAACGCAAACGCGCCACTACGCGCGCCGACAATCAGGCGAGCAGTGACGATCTCCTCAAATATTACCGTGAAATGCTGCTGATTCGCCGCTTTGAAGAAAAAGCCGGTCAGCTTTACGGCATGGGTCTTATCGGTGGCTTCTGTCACCTTTATATCGGGCAGGAAGCTGTCGTTGTTGGTATGCAAGCTGCTATTACCGGCGATGATGGTGTCATCACCAGTTACCGTGATCACGGCCATATGCTTGCATGTGGCATGGATGCCGGTGGCGTTATGGCCGAACTGACGGGTCGCGAAGGCGGTTATTCCCGCGGTAAAGGCGGATCGATGCATATGTTCTCCAAGGAAAAGAATTTCTATGGTGGACACGGCATCGTTGGTGGTCAGGTTCCGTTGGGAACCGGGATTGCCTTCAATTACAAATATCGCGGTGAAAATCGCGTTTGCCTGACATATCTTGGTGACGGCGCTGTCAACCAGGGTCAGGTATATGAAGCCTTCAACATGGCCGCTCTCTGGCAGCTTCCGGTGATCTATTGCATCGAGAACAACCAGTATGCCATGGGCACCTCGACCCAACGACATTCGTCCAGTCCTGATCTTTATCAACGCGGTGTGGCGTATGGCATTCCCGGTGAGCAGGTTGATGGCATGGATGTTCTGGCTGTCAAAGAAGCAGGCGAACGTGCTGTTGAGCATTGCCGTGCGGGCAAGGGGCCTTACATCCTTGAACTGAAAACGTATCGCTATCGTGGTCATTCGATGTCCGACCCTGCGAAATATCGGACCAAAGATGAACTCGACAAGATGCGGAAGGAACACGACCCGATCGATATGGTCAAAAAGCTCCTGATTGATGGCAACATCATCGATGAAGCTGGCCTTAAAGATATCGACAAGGAAGTAAAATCCGAAGTCGCAAAAGCGGCCGAGTTCGCGCAGAACAGCCCGGAACCGGATGTTTCTGAACTGTTCACCGACATTCTGATCGACGCGTGATCGCGATATTTCGCGAACCGCTTTTGACCGAATTTTCCCGGGAGAGAGGGAACAATGCCGATTGAAGTTTTGATGCCGGCCCTGTCGCCGACCATGACCGAAGGCACGCTTGCCAAATGGGTCGTCAAGGAAGGCGACACAGTCGCATCCGGTGACGTCCTTGCAGAAATCGAAACCGACAAAGCAACGATGGAAGTCGAAGCTGTCGATGAAGGTACTGTTGGCAAGATCGTTATCGCTGAAGGTACTGAAAACGTCGCCGTGAATGCAGTCATCGCTTACATCCTCGAAGAAGACGAGGACGCATCAGCGTTGGATAATGTTTCTGCATCATCGTCCGCACCTGCAAGTGCCCCGGCGGCTGAGGATGCTCCGGCACCTGCAGCTTCCGAAGCACCGGCACCAACCACGGCACGTGCCGCACCGGTTGCTGCCAGCGGCACGATTGAGCGTTCCGAGACCGAACCACGTGCCATGAGCGTGATTAACGCGACCATGGACGAAAAGACCTACACCAGCTTTAAAACCCAGACCGTTCGTGAAGCCCTGCGTGATGCAATGGCCGAAGAAATGCGTGGCGATGAAAACGTCTATGTCATGGGCGAAGAAGTTGCACAGTATCAGGGGGCTTACAAAGTCACCCAGGGTCTGCTGGATGAGTTTGGTGAACGCCGCGTCGTTGATACGCCGATTACTGAAATCGGTTTCACCGGCATGGCAACCGGTGCTGCCTTCATGGGTTTGAAGCCGATCGTCGAATTCATGACGTTTAACTTTGCCATGCAGGCGATTGATCACATCATCAACTCTGCCGCCAAGACGCTTTATATGTCTGGTGGGCAGCTTGGGTGCCCGATTGTTTTCCGTGGTCCGAACGGTGCGGCATCGCGCGTCGGTGCACAGCACTCGCAGTGCTATGCATCCTGGTATGCACATTGCCCGGGGCTCAAGGTTGTCTCACCGTATTCGGCTGCAGACGCCAAAGGTCTTCTTAAGGCTGCAATCCGCGATCCGAACCCGGTTGTCTTCCTTGAAAACGAACTTTTGTATGGTCAGAGCTTTGAAGTTCCTGACGACGAAGATTTCGTTTTGCCGATTGGTCAGGCCAAGATCGAACGCGAAGGGACCGATGTGACCATCGTTGCTTTCTCGATCATGGTTGGCAAAGCACTGAAAGCTGCCGAGCAACTGGCAGAGCAGGGCATCTCGGCCGAGGTTATCAACCTGCGTACGATCCGTCCGCTTGATACAAACACCATTATTCGCTCTGTGATGAAGACCAATCGTCTTGTCACTTGTGAAGAAGGTTGGCACTTCGCCGGTATCGGTTCGGAAATCGCATCGGTGGTCATGGAACATGCCTTTGATTATCTCGATGCGCCGGTGGCGCGTGTGAGCGGCGAAGATGTTCCGATGCCTTATGCTGCAAATCTTGAAGTGCTCGCACTTCCGCAAGAACAGCATATCGTCGATGCGGCCAAGGCCGTTTGCTATCGCTAAGTGATACGGACAGGGGCAGGTGCGCTTTGAAAGCGTACCGCCCCGTTACCGGGAGAATGTGTTCATGCCTGTAAAAATATTGATGCCGGCTCTGTCGCCGACCATGACTGAAGGCACCTTGGCAAAATGGCACGTCAAGGAAGGTGATACCGTTGAATCGGGCGATGTCATCGCAGAAATTGAAACCGATAAAGCCACGATGGAAGTCGAAGCCGTCGACGAAGGCAAAATCGGTAAAATCCTTGTTGCCGAAGGCAGCGAGGGTGTTGCTGTAAACGAAGTCATCGCACTTCTGCTTGAAGAAGACGAAGACGCGAGTGCGCTTGAAGGTGCGGACACCTCGGCGGCAAGCACGGGCGGCGGTGAAAACGCGCCGGCCAAGGACGACGCCAAAGAGGAAAAAGCACCTGCGGTAGCTGAAAAATCGGCTTCTGGAGGTGACAAGCCAGCACCGGCCGCACCGGTTTCCGGTGGCGAACGTGTCAAGGCAAGCCCGCTTGCCCGTCGCATTGCTGCAAACGAAGGCGTTGATCTTGCCGCAGTAAGCGGTTCCGGCCCGCGTGGTCGTATCGTCAAGCGTGATGTCGAAGCAGCAATGACGGCCAAACCGGCAGCAAGTGCTTCGGAAGAAAAAGCGGCTCCTTCGGCTCCTGCCGCGGCGTCTGCACCAGCCGCATCTGGCTGGAACCCGGATTTGACCGGTCTTCCGGAATACGAAGAAATCCCGAACAGCGGCATGCGCAAAACCATCGCACGTCGTTTGACGGAATCCAAACAGCAGGTCCCGCATTTCTATCTGACGGTGGATTGCCAGCTCGACAACCTTCTTGCCACCCGTAAACAGCTGAATGAAAAAGCTGGCGACGGTGTCAAAATCTCGGTCAATGACTTTGTCATCCGGGCGGTTTCGTTGGCGCTTAAACGGGTTCCTGCTGCGAACTCGATCTGGACGGATAAGGCGACCTTGCAGTGCAAGAAACAGGACATCTCGGTGGCCGTTGCCATTGAGGGTGGTCTGATCACGCCGGTTGTCCGTGATGCGGGTTCCAAAGGTCTTGCTGAAATCTCTAGCGAGATGAAAGCACTTGCTGGCAAAGCCCGTGATGGCAAATTGATGCCTTCTGACTATCAGGGCGGGACATTCTCAGTTTCCAACCTTGGCATGTTCGGCATCAAGGAATTTTCGGCCATCATTAACCCGCCGCAAGGTTGCATCCTTGCCGTTGGTGCAGGCGAACAGCGCCCGGTCGTTAAAGACGGTGCACTTGCCATTGCAACTGTCATGAGTTGTACCCTGTCTGTTGACCACCGTGCGGTCGATGGCGCAGTTGGTGCTGAGTTCATGGCTGAATTCAAAAAGCTGATTGAAGATCCACTGAGCATGTTGCTCTAGGGGTCCCAGGTTGCGCGGGGGCTTTAAATGGCCCCCGCAAGCATTTGAATTTCAAGACCTGCGACCGATAACGGGCAGGCGAAGGAGATCCTACGATGGCGGATAGCAATTTCGACGTAATCGTGATTGGTGCAGGTCCGGGTGGTTATGTAACCGCAATCCGTTCTGCCCAGCTTGGCCTGAAAACGGCTGTTGTTGAACGTGAACATGTTGGTGGCATTTGCCTGAACTGGGGCTGTATCCCGACCAAGGCGCTGCTGCGTTCGGCCGAAGTTTATCGCAACATGAACCATGCCAAGGAATATGGCCTGTCATGCGATAACCCGTCCTTTGACATCGATGCCGTTATTCAACGTTCGCGTGGTGTTTCCAAACAGCTTTCCGGTGGTGTTGGCCATCTTCTGAAAAAGAACAAGGTCACCGTGATCACCGGCGAAGCCAAATTCGATGGCCCGAAAAAGATTGTGGTCACCGGTAAGGACGCAGGTACCTACACCGCAAAGCATTACATCATCGCAACCGGCGCACGGGCACGTTCGCTGCCGGGCCTTGAAGCTGATGGCAAAGTGGTTTGGGATTACAAAAAGGCGATGACGCCAGACAAAATGCCAAAAAGCATTGTTGTTGTTGGCTCCGGTGCCATCGGCATCGAGTTTGCCAGTTTCTATCACACCATGGGTGCTGATGTGACTGTGGTCGAAATCATGTCGCAGATCATGCCGGTAGAAGACAAGGAAGTTGCCGCCCTTGCACAGAAGATGATGACCAAGGACGGGATGAAAATCCTGACCGAAGCAAAGGTCGCCAATCTTAAGCGCAATGCGGACAATGTCGTTGTCACGGTTGAAACCAAAGACGGCAAGAAACAGGAAATCACCGTTGATCGCGTGATCTCTGCTGTTGGCGTCATTGGGAATACCGAAAATCTTGGTCTTGAAACCACCAAGGTCAAAGTTGATCGCAACGTGATCGGTGCGGATGAATTTTCCCGTACGGCAGAACCGAACATTTACGCCATTGGCGATGTTGCCGGTCCGCCGATGCTTGCGCATAAGGCCGAACACGAAGGCGTTATCTGCATCGAGAAAATTGCAGGTGTCAAAAACGTCCATCCGCTTGATCCGCGCAAGATTCCGGGTTGCACCTATTGTCATCCGCAGGTCGCCAGTGTTGGTCTGACCGAAGCCAAGGCCAAAGATGCGGGCTATGACGTCAAGGTCGGCAAGTTCCCGTTCATTGGCAATGGCAAGGCCGTTGCATTGGGCGAGGCCGAAGGCCTTGTGAAAACTGTGTTTGATGCCAAGACTGGCGAATTGCTTGGCGCTCATATGGTTGGCACCGAAGTGACAGAGCTTATTCAAGGCTTTGTTGTTGCGATGGGGCTTGAGACGACGGAAGAAGATCTGATGCATACGGTCTTCCCGCATCCTACGTTGTCAGAAATGATGCATGAGTCGGTCCTTGACGCCTATGGTCGTGCGATCCACTTCTAAAATATCGTGTTTTATCGGGTAAGCATGCCCGCTATGACGAAATTTGACGAATGTCGGTTTGACAAATACGTGGCGTGGCGGCACATTGCCGCCCGTCAAATCCTTCGGAGGTCACTCTATGTCGACGGCGCAAAACGAAGCCAAAGCACTTCGTCACCCGGAAAAGCAAAAACGGCCTGATCGTCCATCCGGGCGCAAGCCGTCCTGGATTCGTGTGAAAGCGCCAACCTCCAAGGGGTATCAGGAAACCCGCGAACTTGCGCGTGGCCTGAACCTGCATACTGTTTGCGAAGAAGCAGCATGCCCGAATATCGGTGAATGCTGGCAGAAGAAACACGCATCCTTCATGATTATGGGCGATACCTGCACACGTGCATGTTCGTTCTGTAACGTGAAAACGGGTATGCCAAACGCGCTTGACCCGTTCGAGCCGCAAAATTTGGCAATGGCTGTTGCCGATATGCAGCTTAAGCATGTTGTGATCACATCGGTTGACCGTGATGACTTGGCAGATGGTGGCGCCACGCATTTTGCCCGCGTGATCGAAGCAATCCGTCACAAGGCACCTGAAACCACCATTGAAATTCTGACGCCGGATTTCCGGGACAAACCGGGTGCGGTTGAAATCGTCGCCAAGGCCCGTCCTGACGTGTTCAACCACAATCTGGAAACCGTTCCGCGTCTTTACACCCACATTCGTCCGGGGGCACGATATTACCAGTCACTGCGCGTTTTGGATCGGGTAAAGCAAATTGATCCGACGATCTTTACCAAATCCGGCCTGATGGTTGGTTTGGGTGAAGAACGCAAAGAGCTTTCACAGGTCATGGATGATCTGCGTGTTGCCGATGTTGATTTCCTTACCATCGGTCAATATTTGCAGCCGACTCTCAAGCACGAACCGGTTGATCGTTTTGTCACACCGGACGAGTTTGATGAATATGCATCCATGGCACGCGGTAAGGGGTTCTTGATGGTGTCGGCAACGCCGCTGACCCGTTCAAGCTACCATGCTGACCGTGACTTCGAACAGTTGCGTGAAGCCCGCGAGAAAAAGTTGGCCGCTGCTGATGAAGCCAAAGCAAAGGCCGCAGCACGCGAAGCAGCCGCGGTCTGATCAGCCTGAAACGATAGACGCGACGATAAGGGGAGATACCGAGTGCCGACGCATGCAGAGCGCAGGAAACTGCCCTATACGCCGGAACAGCTCTTTGAACTCGTCGCGGATATCGATTCCTATTCCGAGTTTCTCCCGTGGTGTGTCGCATCGCGTGTGCGCAAACGCGAAGGTGATGTTCTTAAGGCCGATCTGGTGATTGGCTTTAAGATGTTCCGCGAGAAATACACGTCCCAAGTCACATTGACGCGCCCGCACCGTGTTGACGTGGAATATCTGCAGGGTCCGTTCAAATATCTTAATAATCACTGGGTGTTTGAAGAGGACGAAGACGGTGGCACGTGGCTCGACTTCTTTGTTGATTTTGAGTTCCGCTCAGCCTTGCTGCAGAAAATGATTGGTGTCGTGTTTAACGAGGCCGTCAAATTGATGGTCGGCGCGTTTGAAACCCGCGCACATGAAGTTTACGGCGAACCTGTTTCACCGACTTCCGAGAGCTGAATTTTCAAAACCTGAAATCGAATAACCTGCGGGGCATGACCGAAATGTCGTGCACAAGGTTACGCGCGGTCAATCATCTGTGCGATGAGGTCAAAGGCCTTAAGCACCGTTGCCTTGCGCACCGCATGACGATCACCGGGAAAGACTTCGTGATACGTGATTGTCGTGCGATCTTTGCCTGCACAGCCAAAATGAACCAGTCCAACCGGTTTATTGGGGCTGCCACCACCCGGACCGGCAATGCCGGTCACAGAAATCGCGATGGTCGCGTTGGGCGAACGTTCCAAGGCACCTTCACACATGGCCCGTGCAACTGGTTCGGAAACCGCCCCGAATTTTTCCAGCAGATCATTGCCCACGCCGATCAGCTGATGTTTGGCTTCGTTTGAATAAGTGACGAAACCACAATCAACCACGGATGAACTGCCATCAACTCCGGTCAGGCTGCCGGTGATCAGGCCGCCCGTACAGGATTCGGCTGTGGCGATCATTTCACCGTTTGAAGTGCATTTGGCGATCAGATCGCTTGCAGCTATCAGGATGTCATTTTCAATCTGCATTGGTTTATCCGCCAATCAGGTGAACCAGAACTGCCAAGACAATCATGGCAAATACACCAGCCAAAACATCATCAAACATGATGCCAAAGCCACCACCAACCCGGCGGTCCACCCAGCGTATCGGCCATGGCTTTAGAATGTCAAAAAATCGAAACGCGATAAATGCCGCCAACAGCCAGATGATGTCGATCCATCCCGCCCCAAGCGGAATGACCATCAAGCACATCCATTGGCCGACCACTTCATCAATGACGATTTCGCCCGCATCATGAATGCCAAGTAAATGACTATATTGATGTGCCGCCCATACGCCGATGCCAAAAATAACAATGCTGGCGATGATGAGTGCACTGTTCCCGCCAATTGCCCAAATCAACCAACCAAAGGGTAGGGCGGCCAATGAACCGGCTGTGCCGGGGGCCTTGGGACTTTTGCCACTATAAAACCATGTGGCGCTACAGGTGATCATGAAACGGGAAAAAGACATTTAAGATTTACATGTTAGCTATGGAAGATGGGCATTGGTAGCATGGCAAAGACCAGGGGCGGTGAAAATTTTGCAATTAAGAATGTGTTAACATGCTTGCTTGAGGCCCGACTTACAGGTAGCGTAAAGAAAAAGACGTATAAGTCGCAGGCGGGGCCGAAAAAGAAACTCTGCGTAACCGGGCAATCCGGGCGTAGTTACGAGCAACTAGGGGTTAAACACTGAATATGTCGGCGTTTGAAGGCATGCGTCGCTTGGTGAATAAGTGGTTTCCGGACCGGCAGGTCCTTGTCCGGTCCAATGATTCCGTTTACCAACTTCGTCTTGGAAAATATGCGCAGCTTACGTTGGCTTCGTTCGGGGCCGCCGCGATTACGTGGTCGGTCGGGGTTACTGGCTATAGCTGGTATCTGGATCAACGTCTTGCGGTGCGCGAAGAGCAGCTTTTCCGCAGCGAGCTGTCCTATAACCGTCTGATTGCACGTGTGACCGAAAGTCAAAGACGTTTCGGGGAAATTACGTCTCAGATGGAAGATACCCATCGTAATCTTTTGTCGATGGCGGAAAAGAACCTGCAGCTTCAAGCGCGGGTACAGGATTACACCTCGAAACTCGAGAGTAGCGAGAAAGAAAAAGTCCATATTTCGTCTCTTCGGACGTCGATGGATAACCAGATGAATGCGCTTCAAGGGCAAATTGACGGGATCACGAACCGTAATCTTGCTTTGCGCGATGAACTTGAAACCGTTGAAACCGTCATGTCGCGTGTCATGCGCGAACGCGATCAGGCATTACAACGGTCGAAAAAGCTACAGGGTGAGCTAAGCGATGCGCGCCAACGCATTGCGGATCTACATACCGTGCAGCAACAGGCCATGCAGCGTGTCGCCGAAACGGCAGACAGCACCATTCTTGAACTTGAAAACGTTCTGGAAATGACCGGCCTGCAGCCAGGAACCTTTGTTCTGCCGCCAATGAAACCGCAAGAACCCGGGGTTGGTGGACCGTTTGTGGCCTTTGAGCCAGAACACCCGCAGGATGAAGAATTTTTAAGTGTCGCCGTGGCGCTCAGTGATCGTATGGATCTTCTTGCCAGTCTGCATGACAGATTGAAAAAGACGCCGCTTGGTCAGCCAGCTGCGTCTTACTACTTATCAAGTTCGTTCGGCAAACGAAAAGACCCGATCAATGGTCGCTGGGCTTTTCATTCCGGTGTTGATCTCGCCGGGCCGATCAAGACACCAATTCTGGCAACTGCACCCGGTAAAGTGGTGCATGCAGGATGGAGTGGCAAATACGGGAAGATGGTCGAAATTGACCATGGGAACGGTGTTCGAACCCGTTTTGGCCATTTATTTAAGGTCCTCGTTAAGAAGGGCGATGAAGTGCGTTACCAAGACCAGATAGCGTTAATGGGAACGACTGGACGAAGCACGGGCAGCCACGTTCATTACGAGGTGTTGGTCAATGATAAGCCGGTCAATCCCCTAAAGTTCATTGAGGCGGGACGTTATGTTTTCAAAAACGAGCAAGACGACACAAACAACAACTAGAAACGGCCATTCGGCTGCTGATAAAAAAGGCGGCCTTTCGGTCATCAATGCAGATCTTCGTGTAACGGGTGATCTGATTTCTGAGTCGGACGTTCAGGTCGATGGGACGGTTAACGGTGACATTCGCACCCGAAACCTGACAATCGGTCAAAGCGGGGAAGTCCGCGGCGAGATTATCGCCGACAAAATCCGCATTTGCGGTGCTGTCATCGGTCAGGTCCGGGCACGCGATGTTTCACTGGCTGAAACCGCCCGAATGATTGGGGACATTCTTCACGAGAGCCTCTCGATCGAGCCGGGCGCCCATATCGAAGGGCATTGCCGTCGCATCGAAGGCGTGGCTGAAGAAGGCGGCTTGACCGTCATTCAGGCAGGGCAGGTCGTTGCTTCGAACGTGAAGAAAGAAAACAAGTAATCATCAAAAGATGATTTTCGGTCTGTGGCGATGACGGGTCCGGTCATTGGATGCAAACGGATACACACATACAAAAAGGCAGGCTCCAGATGGGCCTGCCTTTTTGACGTTTGGTCGTATGTTTGTGACGTGTTCCGTTACTTATGCCGTCTTGGGCGCTGAGAGCAGCGGCAGCAATTCATCAAGGCTGCCCAGAATGACATCGGCTTCATGCGAAAGACGTTCTTTGGGTTGTTTGGTCCGGTTGATCCAGGCGGTTCTGAACCCAAAATGACCTGCACCGGCAATGTCCCAGCCATTTGATGACTGGAATGAAATTTCGGCAGGCTCAAGTTCAAGCTTGTCGACAGCCAGTTGATATACATCGGGATGAGGTTTGTAGGTTTTCAGTTCATCAACGCAAATGATCTGGTCAAACAGGGTCAAAATTCCCGATGATTTGGCCGCGGAAATCAGCATGTGCCGGGCACCATTCGACAGGATGGCAAGCTTGTGCCCCTGTGCTTTTAAGGTGTTCAGCGTTTCAACAACTTCTGGAAAAGTATCAAGGGATAGATAGGTTTCCATCAGTTTGGCCCGCAGAACCGGATCTTTTTTGCCCGTTTGGTCCAGGGCGTAATCAAGCGCATCGCCCGTTACGGTCCAGAAATCGGCGAACTCGCCCATCAGGCTGCGCAGCCAGGTATATTCAAGTTGCTTTTGCCGCCATGTCGCGGACAGCCGTTCTGCTTCGTCGCCGACGCTATCACGCAGTTTTGCAACCGCAGAGCCAACGTCAAACAAAGTGCCATACGCATCGAAAACAAAAGCGCGGCAGGAAGATAGTGCATTATCGGACATATTACGGACCTTTTCTGACAAGCAGTATGGATCGAATATGGGCAATCTGGCCAAAAGCGCAAATCAGCACAGGACAGTTTTAGTCTGTCGCAGGCGTATCGTTCTGACCCATTGCAATCTCGTCGCGGGCAAAACGCCGGCGATAGACATAGGTTCCCTCCATCACGCGCTGAACGTAATTTCGGGTCTCGCTGTAGGGGATCATTTCGATCCAGTCGACAAGGTCGACCTCCGGATCGCGCGGATCACCATATTCATTGATCCACTGGCGAACGCGGGTTGGACCGGCGTTATAGCTGGCGATGGTCAGGACCTCCTGACCGTTCCAACGATCAAGCAACCGTTCAAGATAGGCGCGGCCAACGGCAATGTTAAATGATGGATCCGATGTCAGGCGGTCGGTGTCATATTCCAAGTCCAGCGACTGTGCCATGCGTTGTGCCGTTGCCGGCATCAATTGCATCAGGCCCCGCGCACCGGCCGACGATACGGCCAACGGGTTGAACAGGCTTTCCTGACGCATGATCGCATGAACAAGGGCAGGGTCAGGTGCCCGACCAAGCGGAACCTGTTCATGGATCGGGTAGGCGGCATCAAGATACCCACTACCGGTTCGGATGCTGCGTTTTGCGGCAATGATCCCAAGGTCAGTACGGCCATATTCGCGGGCAAGATCAGTCGCCATCGCAAGATATTCCGGCTCATCATGCTCATAGACCAGCGCCATGATGAAAGGACGGATGATGTTGCCAAGACCCATCTCACCAAGTTTACGAACGACTTGGGTTAATTCCTGATCTTCAAAGGCAGCACGTTGTTCTGCTGTTGGAACCGGTTGTTCCACCGAATAGGTCGGCTTGGCACCAAGCGCATCAATTGCCAGTTGCCCATAGAAGGTGTGGGCATGCTGGGCTGCAAGTTCAAACCATTCTTTCGCGCGTTTTTCATCACCAATGGCCGCATTCGCACGACCCGCCCAATAGGCGCCGCGTGACAAGCTTATGGGATATTGCACAACATCATAAAGGTTCTGGAAATGCGTCAGGGCAATTTCGGCATCGCCCAAAAATTCAAGTGCAATCCAACCGGCATACCATTCGGCCTCGGCAATATCGCCTGCATCGGTTTGACCATGATTGGCGACCAAACGGTAGGCATCGGTAATATGGCCTTTTTGCAAGGCGCGCCGGGCAAGAATGGCCTTTTCAAGCCACCAGTATTGTGGTCGGATCGAAATGTAAGCCAGATCATTGGCCTGCGATAACAAAAGATCACGGGCTTCTTGATCGCGATCCTTGATACGGCGCCAACGCACGCGTTCATAAATCAGACCGGGATCATTGCGATATTTTTCCGGAACACGGTTAAGTACAGCATCGACACCCCCCTCCATTGCGCGCAACGAAGCACGGGCTTCTGCCAGCAAACGATAATCGTCGCTGACATATTTCATGGTGCGCGATGCCGTGCTCAGACGACCTTCCCATAACAAACGATCCAGACGCTGTTGGTGGGTTTCCTGATCAATATATTTGCCATAACGGCTGAGGAACCGGCGTTCTTGACCATTGCCGAAATTCTCGTTGATCCAGCTTGACCGTACCAATGCAATGGCAGCGGATTCTTGACCCGCACCCAAAAGGGCTTTGACCTGACGGGTCGCACCATCGGCCGTAACCGGGGCAGAGCGTTTGAACCATGCAAGGATTTCTTCATCCGGCACCGCATCGGTCATGGCTTCTTCGGCGCGCTGACGTAGCAGCGCCTGACTGGGCCATTTGGGATGGGCGTCGATAAAGGTGGTAATTTCTTTAAAGCTGCGACCCGAATTCGGGGATGCCAGCAGCATCCATTCAGCAGCTTTTTGCAGAAGGGGATCATCAAAATTGGGCAGAAGTTTCGTGAAGCTTTCGGTTTTCCCATCTTCAACAGCTTCAAGAAATGCATTCAATCTTGCACGGCTGACAGCAGAATAGGTTGGCGAAGGCGGCTGCATTTGAAGAACGTTGTCTTCATTTGCGGCGGCCTGCACCTGATTGCCATGTGGCATCAGTATCGAAAAGCCCAGTGCCAATGCGCAGACCGAAACCTTGCGGAAAGACGCTTGCGCCATATAATTGTCCCCTTAGCCTGACGGCATCAAAAATGCACTCTAGACCCGCGCATTATGGCAGCGAAATCGATAAAAGCCAAACAGTCCTGATGGGAAATTGCAACCCCGATCACTGTTCGTTTCGATTAATGTATACAGTGCTTGCGGGAATCACCAACAGCCGCTATTTTCGCGACCGCTTTCAAACCATCCTTCATTTGGAGATCTCTATGTTTAAGGGTTCAATCACAGCTTTGATCACGCCGTTCACGCAAGATGGCGCGATTGATGAAAAGGCGTTCCAGTCTTTTGTCGATTGGCAACTTAAACAGGGCACGACAGGTGTTGTGCCTGTCGGAACCACCGGTGAATCACCAACACTGAGCCATGCCGAACACCATCGTGTGGTTGAACTGGCACTGGAAGTGGCCAAGGGCCGCGGTCCTGTGATTGCCGGTACGGGGTCAAATTCGACCGCAGAAGCCGTATCTTTGACCCGTCATGCGCAGAATGCCGGTGCGGATGCAGCACTTGTTGTGACACCTTATTACAACAAGCCGACCCAAAAGGGTCTTTATGCGCATTACAAAGCCATTCACGATGCGACCGAT
Source organism: Thalassospira sp. (assembly GCF_040218635.1). GTDB lineage: Bacteria > Pseudomonadota > Alphaproteobacteria > Rhodospirillales > Thalassospiraceae > Thalassospira. Next base: position 862,590 of record NZ_JAVJRB010000012.1, on the reverse strand, counting down.
ATCCCGATTATCATCTACAATATTCCGGGCCGTTCGATTGTCGATATGAATGTCAATACCATGGCGCAGCTGGCAAAATTGCCGCGCATTGTTGGTGTCAAAGACGCGACCAGCGATCTTGAACGTCCGGCATTGACCCATCTGGCTGCGGGTGCTGATTTCTGTCAGCTTTCAGGTGAAGACGGGACAATTGTTCCGTTTCTTGCACAGGGTGGTCATGGCTGCATTTCTGTGACTTCGAATATTGCACCGAAACTGTGCGCTGATTTGCATGCTGCATGGGCGGCCGGGAGCATTGCCAAGGTTCAGGAGTTGAACTATCGACTGATGCCGGTTCACAAGGCGATGTTCTGTGAATCAAGCCCGGGTCCGGTAAAATACGCAGCTGAGCTTCTTGGCCTTTGCGGCAGCCATATGCGCCTGCCGATGGTCGAGATCGAAGAAGAATCCAAACGCAAGGTCGAAGCAGCACTTAAGAACGCTGGTCTTCTCGGCCATTAAGCGATAACAAGCGACCTATGGCACCTAAAAAAGAAATAGATAACAACAAGGTCGTCGCGCAAAATCGGCGAGCCCGTTTTGACTTTTTCCTGACGGAAACTTTCGAAGCAGGGATCGCTTTGCGTGGCACCGAAGTTAAGTCGTTGCGTGATGGCAAAGGCAATATTCAGGAATCCTACGCCGAAGCCAAGAATGGCGAAGTGTGGCTGATCAATGCTTATATTCCTGAATATCAAAGTAAAATGCCGTTCGGTCACGAAGAACGCCGTCCGCGTAAGTTGCTGTTGCGTAAGCGCGAAATTACCAGAATGCATGATGCGCTGAACAAAAAGGGTTTCACCCTTGTTCCGGTCAAATTGTATTTCAATGAACGCGGTATTGCGAAACTTGAAATGGCCATTGCCGAAGGTAAGAAAAAGGCAGACAAGCGCGAAGCGGTCAAAGAACGTGACTGGCAACGTGATAAGGCCCGTCTCATGCGTGATTTTGGCTAGTTTCCAAAAATATGAATTTAGCTGATCGCGTGCATGTGAATTGCATTTGTCAGGTGATTTAATGATTTAATGGCGTCGTCATGGTGAACATGTCGGCGCCATTTTTCGTATCAGCTTGGTAAGAAGGAGAAATCCGTGACGCAAAGTTTTTCAGGCAAGATCAAAGACAAGCTGATTGAAGCGAAACGCAAATGGGCGGCTGACGGTCGTCTTTTAACAGGTGCGACGGATCAGGCACGCGAAAATCGCCTGCCGCCGGGGCAGCGACTTGTCAAAGACTGGCCGGTTCTTGATCTTGGCATTACACCGCATATCAGTGCTGATGATTTCAAGCTCCAGATCAACGGGCTGGTGGAAACTCCACTGGTGTTGAATTTCATGGATTTGCTTGATCTGGCAAATGTTGTGGCAGTTAACGACATCCATTGCGTTACCAGCTGGTCGCGCTATGACAATGAATGGCAAGGTGTGACAGCGCTAACATTGGCAGAAATGGTAAGGCCAAAGTCCGACGCCAAACATGTTTTGTTCACAGCACATGATGGCTATACGACAAATGTACGGATTGATCAGTTCGTGGATGAGGGCGTGTTGATTGCCCATCACTGGAATGGTGAACCATTATCCGAAGAACATGGTGGCCCTGTACGTGTGGTGATCCCGAAACTGTATTTTTGGAAAAGTGCCAAATGGGTACGCGAGATTACTTTTGCCAAAGATGATCAGCCCGGTTTCTGGGAAGAACGCGGTTATCATAACAATGCCGATCCCTGGACGGAGGAACGATATGGGTAAAGCTCAGCCAAAAATTGAAAAAGGTAGGCAATTCATTGTATTATGTCTGCTGTCAATGAGTGTCGTTACTTTTTTCTGGAGGGGTGCAATGGCATCGGGTGATACGCAAAGCGCGTATGACTTTTCATTCCCGTCAATTGTTGGCGGAGAACTACAACTTTCCGACTATCAGGGTAAAGTGATCCTGCTGGTCAATACCGCGTCAATGTGCGGCTACACACCGCAATATACCGGCCTGCAAAAACTGTGGGAAGATCATCAGGACAAGGGTCTTGTGGTGCTTGGCGTACCGTCGGGGGATTTTGGCGGGCAGGAATATGCTGATGATGCTGCCATTCAGGAATTTTGCGAGGTGAATTTTGATGTCGATTTCCCTATGACATCAAAAACCGAGGTTACCGGCGCAGATGCTCATCCGTTCTTTAAGTGGGCAGTGCAAGAGCTTGGTGCAGATAATGCACCGAACTGGAACTTCCACAAATATCTGATCGGACGAAACGGCAATCTGGTCACAAGTTTTGATACGCGGGTAAAGCCCGGTGATGATGAAGTCATTGCCGCAATACGCGCGGAACTTTCAGGCGGGTAACCACAGTTCCTGAAGATCAGATGGGTATGGTCGGGCAGGGCGTTAGCGTCGCCCGTCCATGACATCAAGAAATACCAAGCCATATTGATCAAGTTTTTTGACCCCGACACCATTGATGGATGCCATGTCCTGGAGGGTGCGGGGTTTAAAACGCACCATTTCCCAAAGAGTACGGTCGCTAAAGATCACATAAGGCGGGACGTTTTGGCTTGTGGCGAGTTCACGGCGCATGGTGCGTAAACGTTCCCACAAGTCGCGGTCTTCTTCATTTTCAAATTCGGTGTCGAAATCGCGTAGGCGGCGTGTCATCGCGCGTTTGCTTTCGCCCGGATCTTTGCGCATTTCAACGACTTTTTCGCCGCGCAGAACCGGTCGGGCTTCTTCGGTCAGGTAAACCCCGCCATGCCCTTCGACATTGACCTGCAAATACCCCATCGCCAAAAGCTGCCGGAAGACGGATCGCCATTGTGGTTGGGCGATATCTTTACCGATCGCATAAACGGTCAGGCTGTCATGGCCGTTCTGTCGGATTTTCTCGGTCTTGCGGCCCATCAGAACTTCGATTACGTGGGCCGGACCAAATCGCTGCCCGGTACGATAAACCGCAGACAGGGCTTTGCGCGATGCATCGGTTGCATCCCAGGTCTCAACCGGCTCAAGGCAGGTGTCGCAATTGCCACACGGTTTATGATCGTTTTCACCGAAGTAGGAAAGAATGACCTGTCGGCGGCATTTGGTGGTTTCGGCAAGCCCGACCAAAGCATCAAGTTTTTGCGATTCAATGCGCTTTTGTGCTTCTGGTGCGTCGGATCCAACCACCATGCCCCGGATGGATACAATGTCAGACAGATCGTAATTCATCCACGCATTGGCCGGAAGGCCATCACGACCGGCACGGCCGGTTTCCTGATAATAGGCTTCCATGCTTTTGGGCAGATTAAGATGGGCAACAAACCGGACATTGGGTTTGTCGATCCCCATGCCAAAGGCAACAGTCGCGCAAATGATCATGCCATCTTCGCGAAGGAACCGGTCCTGATGCCGTTGGCGCGTTTCCTGTGGCAGTCCAGCGTGATAGGGAAGCGCCGGGCGACCGTTTTCGGTCAGCCATTGGGCGACATCTTCGGTCTTGCGGCGCGACAGGCAATAGACAATCCCGGCATCTTCTTCATGTTCGCGGTTTAAGAACGATAGAAGGCGTTGCTTGGAATTACCCTTTGTTTCAATGCGGTAGGTAATGTTTGGTCGGTCAAACCCGGTGATGAAACATTGCGCATCGGTCAGGTGCAGATTTTCTGCAATATCCTTGCGCGTCGGCGTATCGGCCGTTGCGGTCAAAGCAATCCGCGGGACATGGGCAAAGCGCGTTGGAAGCAAATCGAGACGGCGATATTCCGGGCGGAAATCATGCCCCCATTGTGAAACGCAGTGGGCTTCATCAATCGCAAACAGTGAAATGCTGATCCGGTCCAAAAGGTTTAAGAACCGATCGGTCGCAAATCGTTCCGGTGCGACATATAAAAGGTCGATATCGCCATCAATTGCACGGGCTTCGATTTCGCGTGCTGCATCTGGCGCCAGCGTCGAATTGATAAAGGCTGCTTTAACACCAAGCTGATTAAGCGCGTCGACCTGATCTTTCATCAGAGCGATCAGTGGTGATACGACAACAGCCGTTCCGGGTCGGCACAGGGCAGGGACCTGATAACATAATGACTTGCCGCCACCCGTTGGCATCAGAACAAGTGCATCATTGCCTGCAATCACATGATCAATGATTTCAGCCTGTTGACCGCGAAAGCTGTCATAGCCAAACACGTCACGCAGGACGTCTATCGGCAGACGAAGTGGCGGTCGGTCGAGCAAGTCGTTCATAGGGGGTGTATCGGGCAAATTAACCGTCCAGATGTGCGCGGATGTCGGCAAAGACGTTTTCAAACATCTCTGGCGTCAGGCGATAGGTCTGGGTGTTGTAGCGCGAACAGTGATAGCTATCAAACAATGTGATGCCATTTTCCATTTTATGTGACGCGCGATGGCCAAATTTAAGCGATGAAAGCTTAAGCCCATAGGTGCGCAGCATGGCTTGATGGGCAACCTGACCAAGGCACAAAATCGCCGACAGGTTTTTCATCGCATCAAATTCACTGATCAGAAACGGCCGACAGGCATTGGCTTCTGGACCGGTTGGCTTGTTTTCCGGCGGAACACATTTGACTGCATTGGTAATGCGACAATCAAGCAGCTCCAACCCGTCATCCGGGTGCTTGGCATAAGTGCCTTTGGCAAAGCCGAATTTCTTAAGCGTATCGTACAAAAGATCGCCAGCATAATCGCCGGTGAAGGGGCGGCCCGTGGCATTTGCCCCCTTTAGACCCGGTGCAAGCCCGACAATCAGCAGCCGTGCATCAAGTGGTCCAAATGGACGCACCGGCCCGTTGTGAAAGTGTGGGAATTTTTCCTGATTGGCCCGCCGAAATTCGGCAAGTCGCGGGCAAAGCTGACAATCAAGATCGGGTTGCTGATAGGCGTTCATGGCATGTCTGACATTTTGCCGGTTACGGTGCGGGCCGTAACCGGTCGTGATCAGGATGGGGCGGGGGCAGTGTTCAATCAGGTGTAATCGAATTCATCAAGTTCAGGATGTTCGGGATGATCATCGATATCAGGATGGTCATCATCACGACGCTGCTGGACTTTACGTGCGATGGTGCCTTCAAGGTCCGTAAGCTCGATAAAGTGATCGGCCTGACGACGTAATTCATCCGCAACCATCGGCGGGTTTGATTTAACGGTGGAAACCACCGTCACCCGAACACCTTTACGCTGGATGGCATCTACCAGACGGCGGAAATCCCCGTCTCCTGAGAAAATAACAACATGATCAAGGTGTTGCGCCATTTCCATGACGTCAATTGCCAACTCGATATCCATGTTGCCCTTGATCTTGCGGCGACCGGTGGCATCGGTGAATTCCTTGGTCGGTTTTGTGACCATGGTATAGCCGTTGTAATCAAGCCAATCGACCAGCGGGCGAATAGGGGAATATTCCTGATCTTCGATGAGGGCCGTGTAGTAGAATGCGCGGATCAACTGGCCTTTTTGCGAGAACAGTTCCAAAAGGCGTTTGTAATCAATGTCAAAACCAAGTGCGCGTGCGGCCGCATACAGGTTGGAGCCGTCAATGAACAGCCCGATGCGTTCCTGCGGGTAAAAAATCATTTTAAAATTCCTCAAACATCAAATTTAATTATGCCGTTCCAAAAATACGGAACCCTCAATCTTTACCGTGGCTAGAAGGACAAAGAAAGGCGAAAATATCGTGGACAGAGTATCATGGCTTCCTTAGATATGCGCTCTTTCCTGCTGCTTGATACATGTGGCTCATCGTCAAACGGCCTGTATCCTTCGAACTGAAAGTCTGCTTTGTGAGTAAACCGTCACCATCGACCACCAGTACATCGTCAAATGATGTCATTTTGATTGCGTTTGGTGCCAACCTGCCTACAGAGGAATATGGTGCGCCAGCCCAAACATTGAAGGCCGCATTGCAACGTTTGGCCCAAGATGGCGACATTTCGATCGATCTTGTGTCATCGTTTTATGAAACGGCACCTGTGCCGGTTTCCGATCAGCCCTGGTATGTCAATGGTGTCGCACGGGTTTCAACCAGCCTTTCAGCCCACGATTTGCTGGAACGGTTGCATGAGGTCGAAGCTGAATTTGGCCGTGTGCGGCGTGAACGCAATGCCGCGCGTGTCATTGATCTTGATCTGATTGCCTATGGTCGGGAATTGCTGCGTGAGGATGATGGCATTCAGGTGCCCCATCCACGTATGGCAGAGCGTGCCTTTGTCTTGTTGCCTTTGCGTGACGTCGCAGTCGGCTGGGTTCATCCCGTTTTGGGGCGCACAGTTGAAGACCTGATTTCTGATCTTCCGGCAGATCAGCAAATTCGAAAGCAGGCGGAAAGCTGAAAACAGCAGTGAAAACCTTTTGCAAAGTGAGGTTTCGCTGTTGCAACACAAATGATCCGGCGCTATAAAGCTCGGTCTGGACACCCCAAAAGTATTTCTGGAGACATTTATGGCGCGCGTTACCGTCGAAGATTGCGTTGACAAGATCCCTAACCGCTTTGAGCTGGTCATGGTTGCTGCTCAGCGTGCACGCAACATTTCGGCTGGCGCTGAACTGACCATTGATCGTGACAACGATAAGAACCCTGTTGTTGCGCTGCGTGAAATCGCTGAAGTGAAAGTTGATTTCGACGAATTGCGCAATGGTTTGGTTTCGGGTCTGCAGCGGCATGTTGAATCCGATGATCCGGAAGAATCAGAAGATGATTTCGGTCCGAAACTGGTTGCAGAAGCAGTTCAAGACGCATCAGTTGGCGTTGTTGCTCCGTCGGAAGAAGAATAAGGACAGATTGATTTTGATCTGATCCCAATTCAAAAGAAAAGCCACGGTATTATCTTCCGTGGCTTTTTTTTGTCTAAATCGTACTATCTTATGAAGGGGTTCACTCGATACCCTTGACGGAATTTGCGGAGACGCCCCTGAATGATGCGCCAATACGAACTTGTTGAACGGGTAAAGGCCTATGACCCTGATGCGTGCGAAACCACGCTGAACCGGGCATATGTTTATGCTACCCAAAAACACGGTTCGCAAAAGCGCGCGTCGGGCGATCCGTATTTTTCCCATCCGATCGAAGTCGCGGGCATTCTGACCAATTACAAGCTCGACTGCGATACGATCATCACAGCTTTGCTGCACGACACCATCGAAGACACCGATGCAACGCCAGAAGAGATCACCAAGCTTTTTGGCACCAACATCATGAAGCTGGTCGATGGTGTGACCAAGCTGACCCAGATTGAACTGAAATCAGCTGATTCCAAACAGGCCGAGAACTTCCGCAAGCTTCTTTTGGCGATGTCCGAAGACATCCGTGTTCTGTTGGTCAAGTTGGCCGATCGTCTGCATAACATGCGGACCCTGCATTATATCTCCAAGCCAGAGAAGCGCGTTCGGATCGCAGCTGAGACGTTGGAGATTTATGCACCGCTTGCCGAACGCATCGGTATGCATGACATCAAGGAAGAGCTTGAAGACCTTGCCTTCCAGCATATCAACCCCGAAGCCCGCGAATCCATTCTTGCCCGCCTCGAATTCCTGCGTGAGAAGGATGACAATGTCGTAAGCCGCATTGTGAGCGAGCTTACCGATGTCATTTCGCGCCAGGGGCTTAAAATCGATATTTATGGCCGTGAAAAGCGCCCATATTCGATTTGGCAGAAGATGCAGCGCAAGAACATCACCTTTGGTGAGCTTTCGGACATTATGGCTTTTCGCGTTTTGGTCGAAGATATGCCGCAATGTTACGAAGTTCTTGGCTATATGCATGCCAATTACAAAGTCGTTCCGGGTCGGTTTAAAGATTACATCTCAACACCAAAACCAAACGGCTACCGTTCCATTCATACGACCGTGCTGGGGCCGGAAAATCATCGGATCGAAGTGCAGATCCGAACCCGGCATATGCATGAGGTTAATGAAAACGGCGTGGCGGCACACTGGGCCTATAAGGAAGACAAGCCAAGCGGGGAGCAAAAAGAAGGCGTTCAGTACCGTTGGCTGCGTGATTTGCTTGATATTCTTGAACATGCGTCCGAGCCCGAAGAATTTCTGGAACATACCAAACTGGCCATGTTCCAGGATCAGGTATTCTGCTTTAGCCCGAAGGGCGATGTTATTGCGCTTCCAGCCCGCGCTACGCCCGTTGATTTTGCCTATATGATCCACACCCATATCGGGGATACCTGTGTTGGGGCAAAGGTCAACGGGGCGATGGTGCCGTTGCGGACCGTGCTTAACAATGGCGACCAGATCGAAATTGTAACGTCCAAGGCGCAAACACCGAATCCGACGTGGGAGAGGTTTGTTGTTACGGGTAAGGCGCGTGCGGGTATCCGCCGCTTTATCCGTCAGCAGCAAGAAGATCAGTATCGGGATCTTGGCAAGGCGATCCTGCAAAAAGCGTTTCGTCAGGAAGGGTATGATTATTCCGACAAGGCAATTGATGGCGTTCTGAAAATCTTCAAACTGCCATCGGTTGATGCCGTTCTGACATCGGTTGGGGCAGGGCACCATACCGGGCGTGAAGTGGTTCACGCGGTCTTTCCCGGAACCAAGGATAAGGATGCGGGCCGCAAGATCGTGCCGATTGATAAGGCACGGGAACGCAAACATGATCATGCGATCCCGCTTAAAGGGCTTATTCCGGGCATGGCCGTGCATTATGCGGGTTGTTGCCATCCGCTGCCGGGGGACCGGATTGTCGGGATTGTGACAACGGGCAAAGGTGTGACAATCCATACAATTGATTGCGATACGCTAGAGACCTTTACCGAGCAACCTGAACGCTGGCTTGATGTTGGTTGGGATAATGATGGTGAGCCGGAGCACTTTGTCGGTCGACTTAGCTTGACCGTCGGCCATGAGCAGGGAGCATTGAGTTCAATCACCAGTGTTATTGCCAAAAACCACGGTAACATTACCAATCTGCGCTTTACCAACCGGACCGCAGACTTCTTTGAAATGCTGATTGATGTTGATGTTGTCGATGTCAAACATCTGACCAATATCATTGCCGCGTTGCGCGCGACACCTGTGGTCAATACAGTCGAACGTGCGCGTGGGTAATGATAGATCGTAACCCCATTCATCTTTTAGGTGATATCGACGTAAAAGCCTTGCCAAGTGCGCGGTCAGCACTTACGCATAAGCCTCGTGTTTTTATCGCGTTACCTGATTTTTTCCAGAACTGACTTGCATGTTTCGGCGCCGTATCAAACCATCATCATTTGAAAGAGTTCGCAGCGTGGTCTGGCCGCGCGGCGGCTGGCGTCGTTCATCTCAATATTTTGCCCATCGTGTCGCGCGTTTGCCCGGAACACCCTATAGCATTGCTTCGGGTTTTGCCGTCGGGGCGGCTGTTTCATTTACGCCGTTTATCGGGTTCCATTTTGTCCTTTCAGCACTGATCGGTTTGCTGATCCGCAGCAATATGGTCGCATCGCTGCTTGGCACTGTTGTCGGTAATCCGTGGACGTTCCCGTTTATCTGGTTGTGGCTCTATACCTGTGGCAACTGGATACTTGGTGTTGATGATACTGCCGTGGCCGTGCATTTCGATATGGCGGTTCTGTGGGACTTTGTTGTTCTTGGCGTAAACTATATCGGTGGCGGGGTGATTTTTGGCCGCTGGGATGTTGCTGATCATACGACGCTGGTGCAACTTTGGCACAGTATGGTTGATATCATCTGGCCAATGCTAGTGGGCTGTGTGCCGACGACAATCGTGATCTGGATGCTGTTTTATTTCCCGGTTTATCGGGCGGTCGTTATCTATCGCCATAATCGTATTTTACGCCGGATGAAGAAAACAGAACGGCACGGTCTGGGCCCGATGCTTGAAAGTGCCAAAGAAAAGATCGGCAGTGCTGCAAAGAGTGCCACCAGAAAGCAGGATGAAACCCAATGAGTTCGAAACTTCGGCTTGGGGTCAATATTGACCATGTTGCGACCATCCGTAATGCCCGCGGCGGGGATTTGCCTGATCCGGTGCGTGCGGCGGCATTGGCAAAACTTGCTGGTGCGGATGGCATCACAGCACATTTGCGCGAAGATCGCCGCCATATCCTTGATGCGGATATGAAAAGACTGCGCAAAGATATTGATTTACCATTGAATTTCGAAATGGCAGCCACGGACGAGATGTTGAAGATTGCGCTTGAAACAAAGCCGCATGCCGTATGTCTTGTCCCGGAAAAACGCGAAGAACGCACGACCGAGGGCGGACTTGACGTGGTCGGTGGCCATAATCATTTACAACGCTTTGTGTCTGATCTTGGGAATGCGGGCATTCGTGTATCTCTGTTTATCGAGGCGTCAAAGGAACAGCTTGATGGTGCCAAACGCCTTGGTGCACCTGTGGTCGAAATTCATACCGGTGCGTATTGTGATGCTAAGACGCAAGAAGACCGGGACCGTGAACTTGAACGTATTCGCACGGCTGTGAAATACGGGGCAGGGATCGGACTTGAAATTCATGCCGGTCATGGTCTGAATTTTGAAACGGTCAAACCGATTGCCGCCATTCCGGAAGTCGCCGAACTGAATATCGGGCACTTTTTGATCGGCGAGGCGGTGTTTATCGGACTTGAAGCCGCAATTGTTGAAATGCGTCGCTTGATGGACGAAGCACGTGCGCAAACAGATGGTGCTAAATGATCATTGGGATTGGCACGGACTTATGTGATATCCGTCGGATTGAAGCTGCTTTGGAGCGCCATGGCGAGCGTTTTATGAAGCGCGTCTTTACCGATGTCGAGATCGCGCGTGCGACCCGGAAACCGCATAGAACGGCATCGTCACTGGCGATGGCGTTTGCCGCCAAAGAAGCCTGTTCAAAGGCACTTGGAACCGGGTTCCGGCGGGGTGTTTATCACAACACGATGGGTGTGGTACATCAAGCCAGCGGCAAACCAGATATGGTTTTGATTGAAGGCGCGCTTAAAAGACTTGAAGAATTAACCCCGGATGGGAAAACCCCATCCGTGTATGTGACCCTGACGGACGAATACCCACTGGCAAATGCTGTCGTGGTGATTTCGGCTGATTGACAGATAAAGTGATTGGTTAAACACGGAATGGAAAAGTTTGTGCAGAAAAAGAAAGCGGGTGGTTTGCTCGACACCTTGAAAACCGTTTTCTGGGCCATTGTTATTGCACTTATGGTTCGGACATTTGCCTATGAACCGTTCAATATTCCGTCTGGATCGATGATCCCGACCTTGTTGGTGGGCGATTATCTGTTTGTTTCGAAATTTTCCTATGGCTATTCGAAGCACAGCCTGCCGTTCAGCCTGCCGATTTTTCCGGGCCGGGTTTTTGAATCTGAACCGGACCGTGGCGATGTGGTTGTGTTCAAGCTGCCTGCAGATACCTCGCAAGATTACATCAAACGTGTGATTGGTCTTCCCGGGGATACTGTTCAGGTGACCGATGGCCGTCTTTACATCAATAACAAACAGATCGAACGCGAACGGATCGAAGATTACATCCTGACCGATGGAAGTGGCCGTTCCGCCGCCGTGCCGCAATATATCGAAACGCTTCCGAATGGTAAGGTTCACCGTATTCTTGAGCTGTTTGGCGATCAGGGACCAAGTGACAATACCGAAGCATTCACAGTTCCCGAAGGTCACTACTTCATGATGGGTGATAACCGCGATAATTCGGCCGATAGCCGCGCTTTCCCGGCGCGCTTCCGGTTTGTTCCGGTTGAAAATCTTGTCGGTCGCGCTGAATTCCTGTTCTATTCCAAGGACAGTTCGCAGCCGGTCTATGATTTTGGCAGCATCCGGTATGATCGTCTGTTTCAGGGGGTTAACTGATGAGTGACGGCATACCGGTGATCGTTGAAATTGATCACGGTTTTTCAGACCCCGATTTGCTGCGCATTGCGCTGACGCATCGAAGTGCCGCAAAAGGCAAAGATGCGTTGAGTGGTGGCAACGAGCGCCTTGAATTTCTGGGCGATCGCGTGTTGGGTCTGGTCGTTGCCGAGATGCTTTACACCCGATTTGGCCGGGAACGCGAAGGGGCAATGGCAAAACGTTTTGTCGCACTTGTCCGTCGTGAAACCCTTGCGCGGGTTGCCGTTCAGATTAATCTTGGCGATCACATTCAGATGGCCAAAGGTGAACGTGCGGCTGGTGCGGACACAAATCCGGCAATTTTATCTGATTGCATGGAAGCCGTGATTGCAGCACTCTATCTTGATGGTGGACTTGAGCCAGCGCGAAGCTTTATCGAAAAGCTGTGGACGCCGCTTCTCGATGAGGCTAACAAGCCGCCACAAGATGCAAAAACGCAATTGCAGGAATGGCTGCAAGGGCGGGGTAAACCGTTACCGAAATACGAAATGGTCGGCCGTGAAGGCCCGGCGCATGCGCCGATGTTTACCATCGAACTGACCACCAGCGATGGTGAACGCGTCAGTGCCGAAGGAAAATCTAAACGCGAGGCGGAACAACTGGCCGCCCAATTGATGTTGGATAAACTAAGTGATGAATGATGTTCCCACTCCGGTGAACGAAGAAAGATTACCTTATCAGCAACGTTGCGGCTTCGTCGCACTTGTCGGTGCCCCGAATGCGGGGAAATCTACATTGCTGAACCAGCTTGTCGGAACGAAAGTATCGATCGTCTCGCCAAAGGTTCAGACGACGCGTACGCGTGTGCGTGGCATTGTCATGACCGAAGATGCGCAGATTGTTTTCATCGATACACCGGGTATCTTTGCGCCAAAACGCCGACTGGATCGGGCGATGGTCAAGGCCGCATGGAACGGTGCTGATGATGCCGATCTGGTTGTGCTTGTCATTGATGCAGGCACCGGTGTTACCGAAGAAGACCAGGCAATTATCAAGCAGCTTAAAGACCAGCACCGCAAGGCGATCCTTGCGCTGAACAAGGTTGATAAGGTTGCCGATAAGGAAAAGCTCCTGCGTCTGTCGCAGGACCTGTTTGCCAATGAAGTCTTTACCGACGTCTTCATGATTTCGGCCAAAAAAGGTGCCGGTACGCAGGATTTGGTCAACTTCCTTGCAGCCAAAATGCCTGATGGCCCGTGGATGTTCCCTGAAGACGATGTTTCGGATATGCCGCTTCGTCTGTTGGCCGCCGAGATCACCCGCGAAAAGCTGTATTATCAGTTGCAGCAGGAATTGCCTTACTCGGCAACGGTCGAAACCGAGCTTTGGGAAGAGCGCAAAGACGGCTCGGTCAAGCTTGAACAAACCATTTTTGTCGAACGTGAAGGCCAAAAAGCCATCATTCTTGGCAAGGGTGGCAAGCGTATCAAGTCACTTGGCAGCGATGCGCGTAAGGAACTTGAATCTATATTTGAACGTCGGGTCCATTTGTTCTTGTTCGTCAAAGTGCGCGAAAATTGGGGCGATGATCCCAATCGCTTTGCCATGTGGGGACTGGATCCCAACGCTTAAATCTATGCGTCACGCTGATGGACCATCAATAGCTGGATAAGTAATGGAAATCGGATCTGTTTGGGGTATCGTCTTGATCGTTGTCGGCGCTGCTGCCGCAATGATTGTTGCCCGTGTTGCCAGACGTCCTTTCCGTAACCGGTCTGCCCGTCCATCAGCGGAACGTGACAAGTCTTTCTTGCAAAAACCCCTTAATCTGCTTGCGCTTCTTTTTGCGCTCAGCGTCTTTTTGCTGGGTCTGTTTTGGCGGATAACGGGCGGAGGTCCCAACGGATGACCCACCATTCTACCGACCCGATTGATCATGCCATTGATGATGACGAAAAACGTTCATGGACCCGTAAGGCAGTATTTGCTGTCGCGCTGATCTGTCTTGGTTCCTGCCTTCTTGGGATGTTTTTCCTTGTTACCCGTCTGATTGTGCCCAGCGGATTTTTCTAAGGGGCATGTATGGACTGGCGTGATGATGGCATTGTTCTTTCGACACGCAAGCTGGGTGAAAATTCGGTCCGCCTGTCTGTTCTGACCCGCGATTACGGCCGACATTCGGGCATGGTGCGCGGTGCCACCAGCAAATCCATGCGTGGCACATTGGAACCGGGCAACGAAGTGCGGGTAGGGTGGTCTGCAAGGCTTGCCGAACATCTTGGACAATTCCGCTGCGAACTGACCGGGGCGCATGCCGCGGATATTTTGCTGCAACCCGGCCCCTTGATGGCGATGAGTTCGGCTTGTGCCATGTTGGATGCAACCCTTCCTGAACGTGAAGCCCACCCTGATTTGTATCACGGTACAATTGCATTACTTGGCGCCCTTAAAGCTGAGCAATGGTTGCCATCCTATATCCGTTGGGAAGTCGGTCTTCTTGAAGAATTGGGGTATGGATTGGCACTTGATCGGTGTGCCGCGACGAATGAAGTGACTGATCTGGCTTATGTCTCGCCCAAAAGCGGTCGTGCCGTTAGTGAGGCTGCGGGCAATGCCTATCGCGACCGTCTTTTGACTTTGCCGGCGTTGCTGGCATCGGGTCGGGCATCACAGTTGCGTAAAAGTGTCGGTTTTGGCGAGCAGTTACGTGATGGGTTGAAATTGACCGGGTTTTTCATTCACCGCGATATTTTTGAGGCAAAAGGCATCAAGCCGGTTGCCGCCCGCGACCGTCTTGTCAGTCATGTCTGGCGTTTAAACGCCGATGATGAAAAATAAATTGATCAAATTGATCGGCATATGTTGACCGCGCCCATGCCCAGCGTAGTATGTTGCCAATAACGTAAGACATTCGGAACACGAATGGACTTGCACCTGTCCATTCTGCCAAGCAACAAGAAAAATCGTTCATGAGCACAAAGACTTCCGATCCGGCCAGTGCCGGTCAAATCAGGGAAACCCGCCTTGCAGACGCGCTAAGCGAACGGTATCTCGCCTATGCGATGTCGACAATTATGTCGCGTTCTCTGCCTGATGTGCGCGATGGCTTAAAGCCAGTGCATCGTCGTCTTCTCTATGCCATGCGCCAGCTTAAACTGAACCCGGAACACGGGTTTAAGAAATGCGCGCGTGTTGTCGGTGACGTGATTGGTAAATATCACCCGCATGGTGATCAGTCGGTCTATGACGCGCTTGTGCGTTTGGCGCAGGATTTTGCCGTGCGTTATCCACTTGTCGACGGGCAGGGCAATTTCGGTAACATTGATGGCGATAATGCAGCAGCCATGCGTTACACCGAAGCCCGCATGACCGCGGTTGCCGCGGCGTTGATGGATGGTCTGGACGAAGATGCTGTTGATTTCCGCTCGACCTATGATGGCGAGGAACAGGAACCGGTTGTCATGCCGGCGGCCTTCCCGAACCTTCTGGCCAATGGCGCTTCCGGTATCGCGGTTGGTATGGCGACCAATATCCCGCCCCATAATGCAGGTGAACTTTGTGCAGGCTTGATCAAGCTGATTGATAAGCCAGATACATCAATTGCCGAACTTGTGCGCTGTGTGCCGGGACCAGATTTTCCGACCGGCGGGGTTTTGGTCGAGCCACCTGAAAACATTCTTGAAGCTTATGCGACGGGGCGTGGATCTTTCCGCCTGCGGGCAAAGTGGGAAGTCGAAAAACTGAGCCATGGTCTGTATCAGATTGTGGTTACAGAGGTTCCCTATCAGGTGCAAAAGGCCAAGCTGGTTGAGCGTATCGCCGATCTGATGATGCTCAAGAAATTGCCGCTTCTGAACGATGTGCGCGATGAATCAACTGATATCATTCGCCTTGTTCTTGAACCGCGCACCCGGGCGGTTGAACCTGAACATCTGATGGAAATGCTGTTCAAAAACACCGAACTTGAAATCAGGTTCGGTTTGAACATGAACGTTCTTGATGGCGATAACACGCCACGCGTGATGAATTTGCGCGAAGTTCTGCGTGCGTTTCTGGCGCATCGTCAGGAAGTTTTGATCCGTCGTTCCAACCATCGACTGGCCAAGATCAATCACCGTCTTGAAGTGTTGGAAGGTTATCTTGTTGCCTATCTTAACCTTGATGAAGTGATCCGCATCATCCGGTTTGAGGATGAGCCGAAAAACGCCCTGATGAAGGCGTTTGACCTGACCGAAGTGCAGGCCGATGCGATCCTCAATATGCGTTTGCGCTCTTTGCGTAAGCTCGAAGAGATGGAAATCAAGAACGAGCACGCCAAACTGACCGCAGAAAAAGAAGGCCTTGAAGCCCTTCTTGGCAGCGAAACGATGCGTTGGGAAAGAATTCGCAACGAAGTCGAGGTTATGCGTCAAAACTTTGGCAAGAAAACCGCACTTGGCAAGCGCCGGACTGAAATCGGCGATGAGCCCGAAGAAATCGAAGTGCCGCTTGAAGCCCTGATTGAACGCGAACCGATTACGGTTGTCTGTTCGAAAATGGGCTGGATCCGTGCACTTAAGGGCCATGTTGCCGATGTCAGTGATCTGAAATTCAAAGACGGTGATGAACATCGCTTTGCCTTGAAGGCCTTCACCACCGACAAACTTCTGATCCTGTCGACGGCAGGGCGCTGCTACACCATGTCATGCGATAAATTGCCCGGTGGTCGTGGCAATGGGGAACCAATCCGTCTGTCGATTGATCTGCCCCAGGAACATGACATTGTTTCGATGGTCATTCACAAGGATGGCCGGAACCTGTTGGTTGCAAGTTCCGGTGGCCGTGGCTTCCAGGTTGCTGAAAAAGACGTGATTGCCCAGACAAAGAACGGCAAACAGGTTCTTAACCTTGGCACGGGCGAGGTTGCCAAAATCTTCATGCCGGTTGAAAACGATCATGTGGCTGTGCTTGGGGACAATCGAAAACTTCTGATCTATCCGGTGGCCGAAGTTCCTGAAATGACCCGTGGCCGTGGTGTGATATTGCAGAAATACCGTCAAGGTGGTCTTTCGGACCTGATCCTGTTTAGTGCCGAAGAGGGCCTAAGTTGGGCGATGGGTGGCAGCGAAGGCCGGACCCGCACCGTTACCGATCTTACGGAATGGATTGGCAAGCGTGCCGGAGCAGGGCGGATGCCACCAAATGGCTTCCCGAGGTCAAACAAGTTCGAATAACGGCGTTATGCATTATTCAAAGTCAAAAAGCCGGATGGTATTTCACCATCCGGCTTTTTTATCAGCATGTTTGGTCAAATTTGTCGCTTGCCACATCATATGCTGCAAATTTCCGCAGAAATGGGCGAATTGCGTGCCAAAAGATATAGCGTTTTGGGTGGTTAAAATGTAACTTCGCAACCTGATTAGCAGGAAGCTTGCAATATTCCTGTGAGATTAATAAGGGCTTGGGAGTGAATCGTGAGATTTCTGGGAAATTTCGTCCACGCGATAGACAGTCTGAATGACTGGATAGGTCGCGGGGTAGCCTGGCTTGTGATCCCGATGGTGGTGATCACGTTTTTGGTTGCCACATTGCGTTACGGCTTTGCGGTCGGCTGGGTTTCGATGCAGGAAAGCTATATGTGGCTTTACGGCATCATGTTCATGGTCGGGGCAGGTTATACGCTTTTACATGGGGGGCATGTGCGCGTTGACGTGATCTACCGTCCGGCATCTGCACGCTACAAGGCATGGGTTGATCTGTTCGGGTCGCTGTTTTTGCTGATGCCGGTGGTGATCATGATCTTGATGTATAGCTACCCGTATGTTGTGACCAGCTGGCACCGTCTTGAAGGGTCGCACGAGACGGGCGGTCTTCCGGGTTTGTTCCTGTATAAATCTGTGATTTTGGTGTTTTGCGTTTTGATGCTGCTGCAAGGGATGTCCCTGGCAGCGCGCAGCGTTCTGGTGCTTGCCGGTCATAAAGAATTTGAAATCCATGAAGAAGAGCACGAGGGCGTTTAATGACGGGTGAAGTTCTTAGCCTGGTAATGTTCGCCGTAGCTTGCGGCGTGCTTATTCTTGGTTTTCCGGTTGCCTTCTCGCTTGCGGGCACCGGTCTTGCTTTTGCGCTTATCGGCAATGCGATGGGTTCGTTCGATATGCCGCTTCTGGGCTCTTTGCCATCGCGCTATTTCGGTGTGATGACCAATGAGCTGTATGTTGCCATTCCGCTGTTTGTCTTTATGGGCGTGATGCTCGAACGTGCCCGCATCGCGGAAAAGCTTCTGACCACCATGGGCATGCTGTTTGGCACCATGCGGGGTGGCCTTGGTATTTCCGTGGTGATTGTCGGTATGTTGCTGGCAGCATCCACCGGGATTGTTGGTGCGACGGTTGTGACCATGGGCCTGCTTAGCCTGCCTGCGATGCAGAAAGCCGGTTATGATCCGAAACTGTCCACGGGCATCATCTGTGCGTCGGGGACGTTGGGGCAAATCATTCCGCCATCGATCGTTCTGGTTCTGTTGGGGGATATCCTGCAGGGTGCCTATGCCGAAGCACAGCGTTCGATCGGCAACTGGGCACCAGAGCCGATCTCGGTGATGGACCTGTTCGCAGGGGCCTTCATTCCGGGCATCATGCTGGTGTGTTTGTATATCGGCTGGATCATCATCAAGTCGCTCATTGACCCGACTTCTGCGCCGGCCCTTGTCGTAGGCAAGCGCCCCAAAGGGCTTTGGGGTGAGGTGCTGCGTGCACTTTTGCCACCGGCTCTTTTGATTGTTGCGGTTCTGGGGTCGATCCTGACCGGGATTGCAACACCGACGGAATCTGCGGCCTTCGGGTCGGTTGGCGCGATTGTTCTCGCAGCGTTCTACAAACGCCTTGATATGGCGGTTCTGCGCCATGTCGTCCGTCAGACCGTTCAGGTCAGTGCGATGGTGTTTGTCATTCTGCTGGGGGCTTCGGTATTCTCGCTGGTGTTCCGCGGTCTTGGTGGCGATCAGCTGGTTGAAGACCTGCTGCACAACCTTCCGGGTGGCGTGTTCAGCGCGATGCTGGTTGTGATGCTTTTGATGTTCTTCATGGGCTTCTTCCTCGACTTTATCGAGATCGTGTTTGTCGTGGTGCCGATTGTCGGTCCGATCTTGCTCAAGATGGACATTGATCCGGTTTGGCTTGGCATCATGATTGCGATCAACCTGCAGACCAGCTTCTTGACACCGCCCTTTGGCTTTGCGCTGTTTTATCTGCGTGGTGTAGCACCGCCTTCGATCAGAACGTTTGATATCTATCGCGGTATCATTCCGTTCGTTGCGATCCAGATGCTGGGGCTTTGCCTTGTGGCAGCCTTCCCATGGTTGGCCACCTGGTTGCCGAGTGTTCTGTTCTAGGCAAACGCCACAACACAAACTTCAATGAAAAAGGCACCCGATTGGGTGCCTTTTTCATTCGGTGCCGGATAGATATGAGGCTTACGAGGCACGCATCGGGCAGGGTGGGTTGGGGGTTCCCCTATGGGGGGCTTTGTTGCGTTTGGCGCAAATAAAAAGGGCTGGCAAACAAATGCCAGCCCTTTGTCGTTTTCCGATAAGACGGAGAACTTAGTATTTGAACGGCAGGATACGTGCCTGAGCGAAAGCGGATTCCGAGAATTTCGACCAAGCGATCGACTGGGTACGGAATGCGATAAGGCTCTCAAAGACTTCTTGCGACAGCGGGTTGGAAGCAACCAGATCACGCAGAACTTCACCTGAGAGTTTACCAAGACCGGTCAGAATGTCGTCAGAGAACGGACGAACATCGACATTGTGCTTGTTACGCAGGGTATCAAGCGCCTGGTTGTTACGTGCGGTGAATTCAGACAGTACCATCTGGTTAACAGCGCGGTTAGCCTGTTCAACGATTGCCTTCAGATCATCCGGAAGTGCATTCCATGCATCAAGGTTGATGAAGTTATCGAGAACGGTCGCTGGCTCGTGCCAACCCGGATAGTAGTAGTATTTAGCCGATTTATAGAGGCCAAATGCCAGATCGTTGTAAGGGCCAACCCACTCGGTCGCATCAATTGCGCCCGACTGCAGTGCCGGCGGGATTTCGCCGCCCGGAAGGTTCACAACGTTTGCGCCAGCAGCTTTGACGACTTCGCCGCCAAGGCCCGGAATACGCATTTTCAGGCCCTGATAATCAGCAAGGGTGTTCATTTCCTTGTTGAACCAACCGCCCATCTGGGTGCCGGTGTTGCCTGACGGGAAGAATTTACAGTTCAGTTCGGCATAAACTTTGTCTGCCAGTTCCTGACCGCCGCCCCACTGGAACCAGGCATTCTGTTCCTGAGCATTCAGACCAAACGGCATTGCTGCGATATACTGGGTCGCGTCAACTTTGCCTTTCCAGTAGTAAGGCGCGCCGTGGCCCATCTCGACAGTGCCGTTACCGACAGCGTCAATGGCTTCGAATGCCGGAACGATTTCGCCAGCACCAAACACGGTGACTTTCAAACGGCCATCAGATGCCTTGGTGATATATTCGGCAAGAAGGTTCGCACCGGTACCAAGACCCGGGAAGTTTTTCGGCCAGGTCGTGACCAGACGCCATTCACGGACGTCCTGTGCAATCGCCGGTTTGGCGAAGGTGGATACGGCAGCAGCAGTCGCACCTGCTACGGCAGCGCCAGAAAGAAATTGGCGACGTTTCATTAGTTACAGCCTCCCAAAGATGCAAGCTCATGATTTATATGTCAAAGCCGGTTAATCGACTTTGTACCGCAGCTTATATGCGTCTTTGAAAGCAGGCAACCGGGGATCGAGTTGTTTGCTTGGACTTTAGTCTAATATGATTGGTTTGGGCGAAAAGTGTGGAACGCTAGTCGCTGACGTTGCTTGATGTCGCGTCGGTTTTGACGTCTTTCATCGATATCCACTGCCCGTTGCGGAAACCTTCAAGAGGCTGAAACCGCATTTTATAAGACATTTTACGGCAATCACCGATCCAGTAGCCAAGATAGATATGCGGCAGATCAAGCAGATTTGCCTCATCAATCAGATCAAGGATGACATAAGTGCCAAGGCCGCGTCGGTGTTCGGCAGGGTCGAAGAAGCTGTAAACCGCTGAAAGCCCGTCTGCCAGGTTATCAACCAGCGCAACCGCGATCAGGCTGCCGTCAGAACGACGATATTCAAAGATCGACGTATCAATCGTGCTGTCTTCGATCATGGCGCGGTAATCACGTGCATCCATACGCGCCATATCGCCACTACCATGTCGGGCATCCTGATAGACGCTAAACAGTTGGTATTGTTCCTGTGTGGCTACGGGCGGCAGAACTGTGCGGGTAAGGTCGTTGTTTTTGCCTTGAATGCGGCGAAAGGAACGACTGCTTTCAAATTCGTTGCAGCGAACACGTACAGGAATGCAGGCATTGCAATCACTGCAGGCGGGCAAATAGGCGATGGAATGACTGCGGCGAAAACCTGAACGTGACAAAAGGTCATGGACGTTATTGGCTTCGGGACCACGAAGCTCTGTCACCAGCTTGCGTTCAAACCGGCCGGGCAAATAGGGGCACGGCATTGGTGCGGTCATAAAATAATGCTGCGTTAGGCGCCGCTGATTAACTGTCATCTGGTATTCTCAGTCCTGATCACATCCGACCATCTCTATTCTATGAGATTAGGTGTTATTCATGACAGTTTAAAGGCCATTGGCATAAAAGGGCACTCAATTTTGTCAAATGCGAATGCGCTTAGGGCTGTGAAGGGACAGAGAAGGATGGACGACGCTGCGTATTGCTTGGTGCAGCAGGTTGCTCTGGCGCAGCGGCAGGCGATGCGTTTGCGGGCCCGGCTTCGCCATTTTGTGGTGCAGTCCCAAGTTCAGATCGCTCACCGGTGCCGCGCAGCAGTGTAATGCTGATGCGTCGGTTGCTTTCATTTTCAGGGGCTTCTGGCAGAAGGGGGTCTGTATCGGAAAGCCCAGCGACCTTGGCAAACCGTCCGGTGTTAAGCCCCAGTTCTTCGAGCACGCGACGGGTCGCAAGAGCGCGGTCTGCGGACAATTCCCAGTTTGAATAGCCATCATTGCGGCTAAACGGTACCGCATCGGTATGGCCTTCGATTGAAATATCTTGCGGCATTTTTTCAACAACACTGGCGACTTTTTCAAGCAACAATCTGGTGTGTTCGGCCATGCCTGAACTACCACTCGGGAACATTGCCGTACCATCTTCGTCCAGAATCTGAATACGAAGACCGTCGTCGTTTTCTTCGACCCGGATGTTCTTTTCCAGGCCCTGAAGTTCTTCGCTGCTTTCGATGGCCTTAAGAAGCTGTTCTTTGGCTTCGTTGAATTCCTGTTCTTCCATCTGGGCAACACGAATGGCTTCGCGTTCATCGGGTGACTGGACGGGCGGGATGTCCATGCTAACCGTCGGCGAGCCGAATTCAGAACGCAGTGAGCCTTCTTCGGCAAGGCTTGTGCCGCCAAGCAATCCACCGGATCCTGAATCGTTTTGTGAAATGGTTTCAGGGGTGAAATACATCGATACCCCTTGAAGCTGTTCCTCTGTCGCGCTTGAAAGCAGCCATAGCAGCAGGAAAAACGCCATCATTGCCGTCACGAAGTCAGCATAGGCAACTTTCCATGCGCCTCCGTGGTGGCCATGCCCACCTTTTTTGATTTTCTTTATGACGATATCAGGCATACGTCGTGCTTTTCCCTAAGCCGGAAGTATTTCAGTCAGAAATCAAGCTGTTGGCGCATCTTGTAAGGCTTCATCGAGTTCCTTGAAGCTCGGTCGCAGGTCATGTGGAAGGGTTTTACGCGCAAATTCAACGGAAACTTGCGGCGCATATCCTTGCATATGCCCGATGAGCGCAGCCTTGATGCAGCTATAATATTTGGCATCTGCATCAACGGTCTTCTTGATGATGGATGCGGTCGGTGCGACAAACCCATACGCGCCGAGAATACCAAGGAATGTCCCGACCAGTGCGGCCGCGATCAGGCCACCGAGAATTTCCGGCGGTTCTGTCACGGAGCTCATGGTCACAATCACACCCAGAACAGCAGCAACAATGCCAAGTGCCGGAAGTCCGTCGCCGACGGTCTGAACCGCATCGGAAACAGCGTGCTCGTCCTCGTGATGGGCTTCTAGTTCCTGATCAATCACGGCTTCAAGTTCATATGGATTGGTGGTGCCAAGTGTCAGAAGGCGAAGATAATCACACATGAACTCAACCGCATGGTGATCCTTCATCAAGACCGGGAAGTTGTTAAAAAGGCTCGATCCCTCTGGGTTTTCAACGTGGCTTTCAAGGGCGAGATCACCCTTTGATTTTGCCAGGCGGAAAATCGCGTAAAGGCAAAGCAGAAGCTCAAGATAGGCTGCTTTTTTCTTAGGGCCTTTCATAGCACGCAAGGTGTAGGAGAACGACCGTTTGACAACGCTGAGCGGATTGGCTGTCAAAAACGCACCAAACGCAGCGCCGAAAATAATAAGTATTTCATACGGCTGAACGAGGATGCTAAATGCCCCGTGGGGTAAATAGCCGCCCAGCACCGAGCCGAGTACAATGATATAACCGATAATCAGAAACACTATTTTTCCCCGCTACGCCGATATCGATACCGGATCAAGTCACGATACGTTCTATTATGTCGAGCCATTTTTGTACTCAAATGACACGCATGCCCCGTCCACATTGCTCTATTAACTTTTAATCTTATTAACATCACGTTTAAATCTGCTGCGAGATAGGTTTGACAGCGCGTGGTTTAGACGCCATTTTCCCCATGCCTTTATACGGGGGCACACTTAAATATGTTTAGTTAGTAAGAGCATTCTTCAATATGTCATTCTCTCCGCGCGATTTTCGGGACTGTCTTGGTCAGTTT
The DNA here is from genome assembly GCF_040218635.1 of Thalassospira sp. GTDB lineage: Bacteria > Pseudomonadota > Alphaproteobacteria > Rhodospirillales > Thalassospiraceae > Thalassospira. The sequence continues at coordinate 838,895 of NZ_JAVJRB010000012.1, read as the reverse complement.
ACAACTGGTGTTGCTGTTGTGACGACACGTGCAAAAGACGGTTCTAAAGCGGGTATCACCATCAATAGTTTTGCCTCGGTATCGCTTGATCCGGCTCTGGTTTTGTTCTCGGTTGATGCGCGCGCGGCAACGCATGCTCTATTTGCCGGTGAATGCACGGTGTTCTGCATTAATATTTTGCATCAGGATCAAAAAAACATATCGGAGCTGTTTTCTGCACCCGGGCAAACCGAATGGGATGATATCGGGTATGAAAATGACAGTTTGGGCATGCCGCGCCTAAAGGGCTGTCTGGCGGCCTTTACCTGTAAGCGTCATGCCGTTCATGAAGGCGGTGACCACAGCATCATTGTCGGTCACGTACAGGAACTGCTGATGGGGCAAACGGGGGCGCCGCTTCTATACTACGGTGGTCGTTACCGCGCGCTTGAAGGCTAAACCGCTTTCGCGACACGGTAAATCAGCAATAAATACAAAACGGGCCGCGGCGGTCATGCCAGCGGCCCGTTTTTTTGTTTGTAGGCCAGGGTCAATCGAGCGATGTGTTGCCCAGTAGGCGGCCGCCGAATCCTTCTTTGATCAGGCGGGCGATAACCTCTTGCCCATGAACGGTGTCGCGCACCTCAAGAACCATATCAACATCGGTCTGTTTGGCCGGAACGTCATAGAAATGGCGTTGATGATAAACTTCGATGATGTTGGCTTCTTCTTCACCGATCAATGTACTGATGGTGGCCAATGCGCCTGGCACATCGGGGATCTCAATACGGACACGCACCAGCCGACCCTGACGGGCCATGCCACGCATCAGGACCTGTGCCAAAAGACGTGTATCAATATTGCCACCACTGACAATCAGACAAACTTTCTTGCCCTTGAAACGTTCGGGGTGATCAAGCAGGGCGGCAAGTGGGGCGGCACCGGCACCTTCAACAACGCTTTTTTCGATTTCAATCAGCATCTGGATGGATCGTTCGATTGAACTTTCTTCAACCAGAAGAACGTCATCAAGCTTTTCCTTGCAAATCTCAAGCGTCAACCCGCCGGGCTGTTTAACCGCAATGCCTTCGGCGATGGTTACGCCGCCACCGGTGAATTCATCGCCGCGAATGCCTTCATACATACTGGGGTAAAGCTTGGTTTCAACGCCGATGATTTCAATGTCGGGGCGGCGTGACTTGATTGCAGTGGCCACACCAGAGGCCAGACCACCACCGCCAATCGGCACAACAATGGTATCGATATCGACATTTTCATTAAGGATTTCGAGCCCGACGGTCCCTTGGCCGGCAATGATATGCGGGTCATCAAATGGATGAACAAAGGTAAGACCGCGTTCTTGCTGAATACGTCCGGCAGCCTCAAGGCTTTCGGCAAAAACATTTCCTGTCAGAACGACTTCGGCACCGTGTGAGCGCGTGTGATGGACCTTGGTGTAGGGGGTGTTTTTCGGCATGACGATGGTGGCCGGAATGCCAAGGCGCTTGGCATTATATGCAACACCTTGCGCATGGTTGCCTGCCGAAACGGCAATCACACCTTTTTCGCGTTCTTGCGGCGTCAGACTTGCCAGTTTGACGTAAGCGCCGCGTTCCTTAAAGGATGCCGTATATTGCTGGTTCTCAAGTTTAAGATAAACTTCAGCCTGACAAATATTTGAAAGTGTTAGCGATTTTACCAAAGGTGTCTTGGCGACGATGCCTTCTAACAAACCGGATGCGCGTACAATGTCGTGATAGGAAACAGCCATAATTTCCATGCTCCTGCGGCCATCATCTGTGTGATGTGATGGCAATAATATCATGTGTTGGTGAGAAACGGTATTTAACCGGACCTGTCATCCTCGGATGACAGGGATCACATTCGCAGGGCGGAAATCCCCATAATCATGGCCATCGCACCGGCACGAAGCGTCGGTCGGGAATGCGATGCGAGGATGTCAGTATATGCAGACATAGCCATGTACTTTCTGGATTACGGATAGGATTTCGAAAGGCAGCTTTGCGGATTAAGGCGCGAAGGTCAAGGTCCGGAAAAGAAAAACCGGGTTGCGTTTCGCGCAACCCGGTTCAAGTAACGCCTGGCGTGGGGATGCTTGGCGTTATTCCATATTCAGGATAACGGTCTTCTTGTAGGTGTAATGCTCTAACATGCTTTCAAGCGATGCTTCTTTGCCAAGGCCGGAAAGCTTGATCCCGCCATAGGACAGGTTAGGCTGAACGACAAGGTTCTGGTTGACCTGAACAAAGCCTGCTTCAAGACGTTTGGTCGCCTGCAGTGCGGTTTTAAGGTCTGTCGTCCAAACCGTCGCAGCCAAGCCAAAGTCGCTGTCATTGGCAAGTTCAAGTGCCTCTTCAAAGGTTTTGAACTTGAAGACACAGGCCACCGGGCCAAAGATTTCTTCACGCGCAATCCGGGCATCAGGATTAACATTGGTGAAGACCACCGGGCGGACAAACAGACCATCGGCCAGATTGCTGTCAGTTGGAAGGGCGCTAAGTTCGTTCTTGGTCGCACCTTCTTTTTCACCGATATCGATATAGCCACAAACCTTGTCGAACTGTTTGCGGTTGATGATGGTGCCGATGTCGGTTTTTTCATCAAGCGGATCCCCCATCTTAAGGGCATTCACCTTGTCAATCAGGCGGGTAACGAAGGCATCATGAAGCTTTTCGTGAACCAGAATACGCGATGACGCCGTGCAGCTTTGTCCTTGGCGGGTAAAGCGCATGCCACCAACGGCACCGGCAATTGCCTTGTCCAGATCGGCATCATCCATAACGATCATTGGTGACTTGCCACCAAGTTCGAGGGTAACCGGAATAAGCTTTTCTGCCGCGGCACGGTAAACGGTGCGACCGGTTTCGACGGATCCGGTGAAGGAAACCTTTTTAACATCTTTATGTTCGACCAACGGACCACCACAGGTGGGGCCAAATCCGGAAATGATGTTAAATACACCGGCCGGAAGGATTTCCTGCATGATCTGACACACGCGCAAGACTGCAAGCGGGGTGTCTTCGGCCGATTTCACAACCACCGCGTTGCCGGCGACCAGTGCCGGGGCGACCTTGATCGCCATCAACATCATTGGCACGTTCCATGGAATGATCGCGCCGACAACACCCACGGCTTCGCGGGTGGTTAATGTCATCATGTTCGGATTGAACGGAACGGTTTCGCCTTTAAGCTCGGATGCAAGACCGCCAAAGAAGACAAACATATCTGCCAGAACGGATGCCTCGACCCGGCTTTCGGTGCGAAGGGCTTTACCCGATTCAAGGGCAACCAACCGACCAAGTTCTTCGGTATGGGCGGTTAACACACGACCACATTCGGCAACAAGTTTACCGCGTTCGCGGGCAGGGCGTTCGGCCCAATCCTTTTGCGCGGCCTTTGCCGCCGCAACCGCAATTCCAACATCCTCGGCATCGCCATCTGCGGCCTGGCCAATGACTTTTCCGGTGGCGGGATTAAGAACGTCAAAGGTTTTGCCGTTTTTCGGGGCGACAAGTTTTCCATTGATCAGATGAAAGCCGGAAAGTTCTGCGGCCAAGGTGGTCGGATCAAGGATCGGATCGATGGGCATTTTAGGCTCCCTGTATGTTGGTGTGCGGGTGCGCAAATGAGCGTGGAGCACATGATATTGGTTATTTGGTATTGGTTTACCAATTTATCGGGAGGAGTCCACAATATCAAGATCAATTGGCGTCAAGGGGCATGACAGGTTGGTAAAGGGCTGATACCCTGAGAAAGCTGAAAGGCCAGCCCGGCGGCGGTACGTGTCTGGGCGCCTGATGTTTGAAAACGATGGAGTATTTATGCCACGTCATTTCGATACGACGTTCGATGTTGTGAAGGAACTCAAACCTTCCTATCCGGTCTATTGCCTCAGACCAAATATTCTTCGAGAAACAGCGCAGCGCTTTGTCGAAATGTTCCCCGGTGACGTCCTGTATGCGGTGAAATGTAATCCGCATCCGGAAATCATGCGATACCTTCATGAAGGCGGTGTCAGGCACTTTGATACCGCATCACCAGAAGAAATATCGTTGGTGCGTCGTCAGTTCCCGGGCATGAAGGCCTATTACATGCATCCGGTCAAAAGCCGCGATGCCATTCGTAACGCCCACCGGGTGTTTGGTATTGATCACTATGTAATTGATACCGAAGAAGAACTTGATAAAATTCGCGAAGAAACCGAAGGCGACAAGAAACTCGTTATTCATGTCCGCCTAGCAACCCCGCCAGCAGGGGCAACCTATAACCTGTCGGCCAAGTTCGGTGCGCGGCCGATGGTGGCGGCAGAGTTGCTGAAAAAGGTTGAGGCGTTCGGCTATGAGGCCGGGCTGTGCTTCCATGTCGGTTCGCAATGTACGACGGCAAACGGTTATCGCATCGCAATTGAATTGATCCGCCAAGTTGTCGATTTCTCTGGTGTGAAGGTCAAACACATCGATGTTGGCGGCGGTTTTCCCGGCCAATATATGAACCAGCGTGGTCCCGCACTTGAAGAAATCATGGACGAGATCAAGGACTGCATCCGTTGGCTTGATATGCCTGAAACCACCTTTATGTGCGAACCGGGCAGGGCATTGGTATCAAGCGGTGTGTCGTTGATCACCCAGGTTCATCTGCGCAAAGAAGACACCTTGTTTATCAATGATGGTGTCTATGGCAGTCTGTCGGAAACAGTCACCGGTCAGTTGCGCTATCCCGTACGTCCGATGCGAATTGGTGGTGAATTTGATCAGCATGAAACGCTTGAATTCACAATCTATGGCCCGACTTGTGACAATATGGATGTGCTGCCAGCAACGGTTAATCTGCCGGCCGACATTCGCGAAGGCGACTGGATCGAATTTGGTCATATCGGTGCTTATAGCAACGCGCTTGCAACCCATTTCAACGGGTTCCACCCGGATGTTCAGGTAACGGTTGGCGAAGCATTCCCGTTCGTTGATGGGGAATTCCCATACGTTGCCTAGGGTAATATTCTTTGGCGGGTGCGGATGTGCCCGCCAATCTTCCCCAAAATTAATGATCCCGGTAAAAAGGTACTTGTTTACCGATAAGGGTTGATTGCACTATGTTGCCCGCAACACAGACCGGTGGGGAGAGCTGCCGGTCAAAAGACAATTCATCGGGGAAACAGCACAGTGACCAACAGCCTTTTCATGCGTATCCGCAGCCGGTTTCCAGCAGACCTGTCTTCTGTTCTGATCGAAACGCCAACCGGCAAAACATACAGTTACGGCGATGCAGATACTTGTTCGGCCAAAATCGCCGGGCTTCTGAGCGCACTTGGTGCGAAAAAAGGCGACCGGGTTGCTGTTCAGGTCGATAAATCTCCCGAAGCATTATTCCTTTATCTTGGCTGTATCCGTGCCGGCCTTGTCTATTTGCCGCTTAACACCGCATATCAGGCGGGTGAGCTGGCCTATTTCATGGGCAATGCGTCACCGATCATATTTGTCTGCCAGCCCCATCGTGCAGAAGAAGTGAAAGCCATTGCCGATGCGCAGGGTGTCAAACACGTTTTGACTCTTGGCATGGAAGCCGATGGTAGCCTGATGGATGAAATGGCGTCACAGGCCGAAGACTTTCCAGCTATTGCCTGTGCTGATGATGATCTTGCCGCAATCCTTTACACGTCAGGGACAACAGGTAAGCCCAAGGGGGCGATGATGACCCAGATGAACCTGTGGTCTAACGCATCAACTCTTGAAAAGCTGTGGGGGTTTGAGCGCAATGACACATTGCTGCATGCCTTGCCGATTTTCCATACGCATGGCCTGTTCATTGCCTGTCATTGTGTGATGCTGTCGGGTTCAAAGATGTTCTTCCTGCCGAAATTTGATCGTGATCAGGTGATGGCGTTATTGCCGCGGAGCACGGTCATGATGGGGGTTCCGACCTTTTATGTCCGCTTGCTGTCAGGCGATGACTTTACTGCCGATGTTAGCGCTAACATGCGGTTGTTTATCTCAGGCTCGGCCCCTTTGTTGCCCGAAACATTTACCGCGTTTGTGCAACGGACCGGCAAGACATTGCTGGAACGCTATGGCATGACCGAAATGGGCATGGCGACATCCAATCCGCTTGATGATGAGCGCATTGTTCATACCGTTGGTCCGGCCTTGCCAGATGTTGATGTGCGGGTATGTGACGAAGAGGGCAATGTTCTTGGCGCGGACGAGATCGGTGTGCTGGAAGCGCGCGGACCGAACGTTTTTGCCGGATATTGGCAAATGCCGGAAAAAACCGCAGAAGAATTCCGTAGCGATGGTTTCTTCATTACCGGCGATATCGCCAAGATCGATGCCAAGGGATATGTCCATATCGTTGGACGTGCCAAAGATTTGGTGATTTCTGGCGGGTTTAACATCTACCCGAAAGAAATCGAAACACTGATCGATAAGATGGATGGCGTTGTGGAAAGTGCCGTGATCGGCGTCCAGCACCCGGATTTTGGCGAGGCGGTCGTTGCCGTGATTGTGCCGGAACAGAAAGACGCGCTGTCAGAAGATGAAGTGATCGGATCGATCAAATCCCAGTTGGCAAATTTCAAAGTGCCAAAGCGGGTGTTCTTTTTGAATGAACTGCCGCGCAATGCCATGGGCAAGGTGCAAAAGAATATTCTGCGTAAAGACTATAAGGCGCTTTTCACCAAATAATCGCCAGCTGGTACGGGCGAAGGGATGTCGCCAGCAAACTCGAAAATGCAGACAAAGAAAAACCCCGGCAGAACTGCCGGGGTTTTTCTTAAGACGCTATGGCCTTGGCTTAGCGACCGAAAGCAACACGGTGTGCTACATCGTCGATCATGTCGTAGTTCAGACCAATGTCTGCAAGTTCGCGCGGATCAAGTTTACGCAGCGCAACCTGGGTCTGGTACTGAACGCGAAGAGCACGAAGGAAAGCAAAGATTTTAGTTACGATCATTTCATCACCTATTTCAAACCGGCCGATTCATCGGCGTCTATTCAGATAACCGGCATGTTCTCACCGAAGGTATTCCGCAAACGGAATAGTTAACTGGTTTGACGTGTCGGTTCGTTTTCAATGTATCGAATGATCGCCTGCTTCTCAGCGCATTTGCCAGTCGATACGTCCCATTCATTTCGTGAGGGCAATCTACGGATGATTACTGTATTGTTCCAATGCATTTTTTGCATGGCAGCGGCTTGGAAAGCGCAGAAAGTCACCAAATTGCAATGAATTGGCTTTAATTCTGTCATGGGATATAGATTTTGCATCTTTTATTGCTATGCGAATGATGCATGGCTAATGAAATTGCGTGACACCTTTCGGTTGATTTTCCGCAATTCTTGTTCGGGGAATAAATTGGGGTGTAATTCGCACCATTATCGGTTTGAATACGCCGTAATTTGCGATGCAAAGAGCATAATCAGGAGAATCGACCATGAGCATCAATCGGCCGCGACTTAGTTTTACGCAGGCAATTGAAGCATATCTGCACTATGCACCGCGCCTGCCCAGTGTTGCCGCGGATGCTGTTCCGACGAAAACGGACTATGTCGATAATCTTCTGGCGATTGCCGATCAGTTTGATCTGATCGTGTTTGATGCATTTGGTGTGCTTAATAGTGGCCCGACCGCAATTCCCGGTGCGGTCAAGACCATTGCAACACTGCAGAGCATTGGGAAAAAGATTGCGGTCGTTACCAACGATGCATCAAGTTCAGCCGATGCAATCCTTGCCCGGCATCGCAAGCGCGGGTTTGATTTCGACAATGACAACCTGATCAGCAGTCAGCAATTTGTCGCACCTTTGATGAAGGAGCATGCCGACATCACACATTGGGGGGCAATGGCGCCAGCTGATTGGCCGTTCCATGTTCTGCCTGATCGTGTGGAGCCATTGGTGGCTGATCGCGGATTATATGACGCGGTTGGTGGTTTTCTTCTGATTGATTCGGAAAACTGGTCAGATCAGCAGCAGGAAATGCTGCAACAAAGTCTGATCGATAACCCACGCCCGATTCTTGTCGGTAATCCCGATATCTGTGCGCCGATGGGTGAATTCCTGTCTGTTGAATCAGGATATTTTGCGCATTTGGCTGCGGATGCCTGCGGGGTGATGCCGCAATGTGTCGGTAAACCGTACCATCACGTGTTTGAAGAAGTCCTGCGTCGCCACCCGGATGTGGATCGCAACCGGGTGTTGATGGTTGGCGATACGGTTCACACCGATGTGCTTGGCGGGCTGGCGTCGGGGATCAAGACCCTTCTGGTGCATCAGGGTGGTTTCCTTGATGGCCAGGACATTGAAGATGTGTTTTCGCGTTCAGGTCTGCGTCCACATTTCTGTGCGCGCGCGATTGGTCACGGCATTGCCGATGACGAACGTGCCGGGGCAGGCCAAATCGCAAGCTGTGGTGCCTGAACGTTCGTCGGTTCAACATCGTCACGAGAATAGCGAAAGGGCCTCATTTCGAGGCCCTTTTTCATGCGTTGATTTTGGTCGTTAAAGTGCAGATCAGCCTTCGATGGCTTCGGCAACTTCAATGGCGCTATAGGTCAAAACACCAGATGCGCCTGCACGCTTGAAGCAAGACAGGGTTTCAATCGCGCAGCCAAGATAATCGAGCCAGCCATTCGCGCCCGCAGCGCGTAGCATCGCGTATTCACCAGACACCTGATAGGCAAAGACCGGAACGCCGAATTCCTGTCGGACGCGATACAGCACGTCAAGATAAGGCAAGCCCGGTTTTACAATGACGGAATCGGCACCTTCTTCAAGGTCATAGGCGACTTCACGCATCGCTTCATCGCTGTTGGCCGGGTCAAGCTGATAGGTTTTCTTATCCGCTTTGCCCAGCGCACTGGCTGATCCAATCGCATCGCGGAACGGACCGTAAAAGGATGATGCATATTTCGCCGAATAAGACATGATCTGCACGTTCTTAAGGCTTTCACCTTCCAGCGCTTTGCGGATCGCGCCGATGCGGCCATCCATCATGTCTGATGGCGCAACCACGTCACAGCCAGCCTTGGCTTGTACCAGCGCCTGACGCACCAATGCTTCGGTGGTTTCATCATTAAGGATCTGACCATCCACAACAATGCCGTCCTGACCATCTGAATTGAACGGATCAAGCGCGACATCGGTAATGACCCCAATATTTGGGCAAGCATCCTTGATCGCCTTGGTCGCGCGGCAGACAATGTTGTCTGGGTTATATGCTTCGCGCGCATCCTTGGTTTTGAGGTTGGCCTCGATATAGGGAAACAGCGCAAGGGCCGGGATGCCAAGTTTTTCAGCATGTTTGGCAGTTTCGACCAAAACGTCAACCGACTGGCGTTCGACACCGGGCATGGACGGGATCGGGGTGCGCTGATTGGTGCCATCAATGACAAAGACTGGCAAAATCAGATCATGGGCAGTTAAACGGGTTTCCGCGACCATGCGTCGTGACCAATCGGACATGCGGTTGCGGCGCTGGCGGGTATCGGGAAATGTGCCATAGGTGAATTTATTGGCCATGATCTGTTCTCTGTTTTGTGAGGCTGCATCGCGTGCAGGGTGGGCAAAGCAATTTATGGGATAGTTTGCGCCTGCGATCAACCATTGCCAGCAATTTGTAAGCGCTGACGCATGGTTAACAGATAAACCGGGATGATCATGCCAAGAAAACTGGCCGTCAGGGCAAAGGCCGTGACGAGGCCGGTAATCTCACCAATTGCACCAATGATTGGTGGCCCGGCCATGATGGCAGAATACCCGGTCGCTGCTATGATCGATACAACACTTCCGCCAGCTTTGCCGGTGGCTTTGGAGGCGGCAGACAGCAATAACGGCAAGATAACAGCCAGCCCCATTCCGGCAATTCCACAGCCAATCCATGCGATGATGTAATGCGGGGCAAGGGCGATGATAAATGTCCCGACGGATGCCAAAACGGAACTTGTCAGCAAGACCGGCGCACGACCAAATTTGGTAACAAGCGCGTCACCCGAAAGCCGGGTAACCGCCATTGCACAAGAATAGATGGCAAACCCAACTGCGGCCATGGTTGCGCCTGATGATAGTTCGCTATTCATAAAGACCGTGGCCCAATCAGTGATAACACCTTCGCCGAATTGACCGATAAAGGCGCAAACACCGAACGGCAAGAGAACAAGGAACATCGAACGTTCTTTGGCTTTCGGCTGGGAGTGCAGTGATTGGGGATCAGGTTTTCCTTCAGCTGCAGCTTTGTTTGCGGTGCCATCGGGCAACAAACCTGCCTGGGCGATGATGTGCAAAACAAGGAACAAGGCCAAGACAGTGGGCAGGTGATATTCAATGCCGATCGGCAGGGCAAACCACAGGGCGGCAAACCCGGCCCCGGCAAAGCCACCGAGACTCCAGAACCCGTGAAGGCCTGACATGATGCTGCGCCCCTTGGCGCGTTCCACATTCAGACCATTGGCGTTCATGGCGACATCAAGGAAGGCGCCAGAAAAGCCAAGGGCAAACATCGCAATCGAAATGCTGAGATAACTCGGCATGAAGGCAGGTAAGCCCACCGCTATGAAATAGACCAGCCCCGAATAGCGCACCACGCGTTCGCTGCCAAACCGATCAGAAAGTCGTCCGGCAATTGGCATGACGGCCAGAACACCGATCGCCGCAGCCAGTAAAATGCCGCCTAGATCATTATGACCAAGCTCAAGCCGTTCTTGCACCAGCGGGATATGAGGTACCCAGCTTGAAAAGGCTGCGCCATGCAGGAAAAAGATGGCGCGGACCCGGTTGTGGGCAATGGAATAGGTTTGCATGTAAAAGATGCTCCGCAGCGTGTGGTCTACGCCAGAATGATATTGATCCCGCGTTCGGAATAATTGGCAAGATAGCCCGCCGAAAGTTTCCGTCCGGTGACAAGGTGTGAAATGGCGTCAATGTCACACACCCGATAGGGCAGGCTGGTTTCAAGTTTATCCGCTGTGGTCACCGCAATGATTTCAGCTGATTGTACGATCATCGCGGCCTTTGATGCGCGTTCTTGCGGGTTGCTGGTTGAAAGGCCGGTTTCGGGATGCAGCGCGCATGTGCCTAAAAGAAGAATATCGGCATTATATTTGCGGATTTCATCAATTGTGGTTGGGCCACAGACCGCCATGTCGTTTTTGAGTATCGACCCGCCCAGCATGATGACGTTAGCATTGGGATGATTGGCAAGCACGACTGCAATCATTGGATTGACTGTAATGACCGTGCCACGAAAGGACGGTTTAAGCTGTCGGGCAACTTCACAAATGGTGGTGCCGCTGTCAAAGAACATGATGGCATCATCGGGGATAAGGTCACGCGCGGTTTTTTGGGCAATTGAAATGCGTTCAGGCTGAAGTTCACGAGCACGTTCTTCGTATGTTTCCGATGCCTTGTTGGGCAGCACAGCCCCCCCATGGATACGGCGCAAATGACCATCATCTTCCATCTGACGCAGATCACGCCGGATTGTATCAAGCGATGCATGGAAAAGGGCGGCGAGGTCGTGGATGTGAACCGTGCCGTGGCTTCGCAATTGTTTCAGGATTTCATCCTGTCGTGTGGTGACGCTCGACATATTACATTGCCTGTTTTGCATGTTATGCATGTTTTGCCGGAAATTTTTATGTCGGTTTGAGGACTGCCGTCAATAAAAAACCGGCGGGACATCGGTCCCACCGGTTATATGAAAATCAGAAAGGCGCTGAGTGATCAGGCTTTATCAAGTGCCTGTGTCAGGTCCGCCAGAATGTCGTCGATATGTTCAATCCCGATTGACAGTCGGACATACCCATCGGTGACGCCCGATGACAGACGGTCTGCTTCGGAAAGCTGACTATGGGTCGTGGTTGCCGGATGGATGGCAAGGGATCGCGTATCACCGATATTGGCAACGTGATAAAACAGCTCCAGCGCATTGATGAATGTTTCACCCGCGTCTTTGCCGCCTGCCAGTTCAAAGCCCATCAGTGATCCGTAACCACCTTTAAGATAGGTGTCTGCACGACGGCGGCTTTCGCCATCTTGCTTGCTTGGGTGGATGACTTTGGTGACTTTGGGGTGGGCGGCCAAGAAATCAGCAACTTTATTGGCATTCTCGCAATGGCGTTCCATCCGCAGCGGCAGGGTTTCCATGCCTTGAATGGTCTGGAACGAATTAAACGGCGAGGCGGCCGCACCAATATCACGCAGGATCGTGCAACGAAGCTTGATCGCATAGGCAACAGGACCGATTGGTTTTACAGCCTGCGTCCAGACAGCACCGTGATAGCTTGGGTCCGGTTCATTCAAAAGCGGGAAGCGTTTGGCATGCTTTTCCCAGTCAAATTTGCCGGAATCAATCACGATCCCGCCGACAGAGGTTCCGTGGCCGGCGATGAACTTGGTGGTTGAATACATGACAATGCTGGCACCGTGTTCGATCGGCTTGCAGATGACAGGGGCTGCGGTGTTATCAACGATCAATGGAATGCCAAGATCATCGCCAATATTGGCAACTTCACGGATCGGGAAAACCTGCAATTTCGGATTGGGCAGCGTTTCAGCATAAAAGGCCCGGGTTTTGTCATCGCTCAGACGGCGGAAGTTTTCCGGGTCTGATGGATCGGCAAAGCGGACCTCGATCCCCATTTGTTTAAAGGTATTGGCAAACAGGTTCCATGTACCGCCGTAAAGGTCGGTCGAGCTGACAATATTATCGCCTGCCTGCGCGATATTCAGGATTGCAAAGGTCGATGCTGCTTGTCCTGAACCAAGTGCAACTGCTGCGGCACCACCATCAAGGGCAGCGACGCGCTGTTCAAGCACATCATTGGTCGGGTTCATCAGGCGGGTATAGATGTTGCCAAGTTCCTTAAGCGCAAACAGATCGGCCGCGTGCTGGGTGTCGCGGAACTGATAACTGGTGGTTTGATAAAGCGGTACGGCAACGGATCCGGTTGTGGGATCGGCGCGGTAACCGGCATGTAGGACAATGGTTTCCGGTTTGGTGGACGACATGATGTCTGTTTCCCTGATTTATGATTATTCCTGACGCGGAAAAGGTAAGCGCAGGCGTGGGGGGACAGCAAGAAACATTTGGCGAAAATAGATATGTCGTCTCGCGTAAATGGTGTGATTCTGGAATATTGTCATAATTCGGTACTGTTATACCGAATGAATTGACAAGGAGGTGTTTTCACGTTTACGTAAAGGGAAAATAGATAAACATCAGAGGCGGCGATCCAATGGAATTTAACCTGTCTGAAGATCAGCAGGCATTTGCCCAAGCTGCGCGCGATTTTGCCCAGAACGAAATGGCACCGCATGCCGGGGAATGGGATGCAAAGCACATCTTTCCCGAAGAAACTTTGCGGAAGGCAGCTGAACTGGGGTTCGCAGCCATCTATACAGGCGAAGAATTTGGCGGGACCGGATTGGGGCGCCTTGATGCGGCGGTGATTTTCGAAGAACTTGCCGCCGCCTGTCCATCCACGGCTGCCTATATCTCGATCCATAATATGGCATGCTGGATGATTGATACGTTTGGATCAGACGATCAGCGTGCCAACTTCCTGCCAAAGCTTGTGACCATGGAACATTTCGCCAGCTATTGCCTGACCGAGCCGGGGGCAGGGTCTGATGCCGGTTCCCTTCGTACCCGCGCTGTGCTGGATGGCGATCACTATGTCCTGAATGGTGAAAAGGCCTTTATTTCCGGTGGGTCGCGCAGTGATATTTATGTTGTGATGGCCCGCACCGGAGATGACAGCCCCGGTGGGATTTCGACATTCATTGTGCCGAAGGACGCCGAGGGGCTTTCATTTGGCAAGCTTGAAGAAAAAATGGGTTGGAACAGTCAGCCGACTTCGGCCGTTATCTTTAGCAACTGTAAGGTTTCTGTCGCCAACAGATTGGGTGCAGAAGGCGAAGGGTTTAAATTCGCCATGATGGGCCTTGATGGTGGACGGCTGAACATTGCGGCCTGTTCCATCGGGGGCGCACGTGCGGCAATGGAACATGCACGTGATCATATGAAGGTGCGAAAACAGTTTGGCAAAAGCCTTGATCAGTTTCAGGCATTGCAGTTCAAATTCGCCGATATGGTGACCGAACTCGAAGCTGCCCGATTGATGCTCCATAAAGGGGCATGGAAACTGGATCATAAATCCGATGATGCCACCCAGTTTTGCGCCATGGCCAAACGGTTTGCGACCGATACTGGCTTTAATGTCTGTAACGAGGCGCTGCAGCTTCATGGTGGATATGGCTATATTCGGGAATATCCGATTGAACGGTTGTTGCGTGATCTGCGTGTTCACCAGATTCTTGAGGGTACTAACGAAATCATGCGCCTGATTATCGCGCGTGCAGCGCTGAAAGACTAAAGTTATGAGCAGCGATCAAACCAACGCAAGTGATGCCGGCAACGAAACACCCGTCTTGTTTTCTCAGCAAGGTGGTGTCGGGCGGATCGTTTTAAACCGGCCACGCGCCTTAAACGCACTTGATCTGGATATGGTCGATATGATGATGTTGCAGCTCACATCATGGGAAACCGATCCTTCGATCAAGATCGTCACCGTCGAAGGTGCCGGTGAAAAGGCATTTTGTGCGGGTGGGGATATCCGCGGGCTTTATGATGCGCGCAAGGTCGATGATGATGAGATGCTCGATGCGTTTTACCGGCGCGAGTATCACCTTAATCATTACATCGCCAAATATCCGAAACCCTATATCGCGTTGATGGACGGGATTACCATGGGCGGTGGTGTGGGTGTTTCAATCCATGGCCGGTTCAAGGTTGTGACCGAACGCACCGTGTTTGCCATGCCTGAAACCGGAATCGGGTTCTTTCCCGATGTCGGTGGCGGTTATTTCCTGCCACGCTGTCCCGGCAAAATCGGCATGTATCTTGGTTTGACCGGTGCGCGGATAAAGGCAGCAGATTGTCTTTATGCCGGGCTTGCGACCCATGGGGTCAAAAGCGATGATCTCGATGCTTTTAAAGCGGCCTTGGCCGATGCGTCTTTTGATCAGGATGCCGAAACGGTGGTTAAAGCCATCCTTGATCAGTATTCCACGGCGTTCGATGACGCGCCGCTTGCAACGATCCGTGATGAGATCGATCGCGCATTTGCGGGTGATAGTGTTGTCGCAATATTTGACGCACTTGAGCGCGAAGGTGATGACGGTTTTGGGTCGCAAACGCGCGATATTCTGATCGGCAAGTCGCCCAATGCCCTTTGTGTCAGTTTCGAACAAATCCGGCAGGGGCGTGAAATGTCTCTTGCCGATGTACTGAATATGGAATTCCGTCTGTCCCAGCGCATGGTGTGCAAGCCTGACCTATTTGAAGGTGTACGGGCTGTGATCATTGATAAGGACCACGCACCGAAATGGCAGCATGGCGATATCGGGCAGGTCGATCCGCGCGAAGTCGCCGAATATTTCGAATTGCTTCCGGCGGACAAAGAACTTGGTCTTTAGAATTCATCAGGCCAGAAACGGGCTGTAACGAATTAAAAATAAACAGAAATAGAAACCCTTAAGCGGGATATCAGAGGAGACTTCAAATGGCGAATATCGGTTTTATCGGTCTGGGCAATATGGGCGGGCCGATGGCGGCCAATATTGTGAAGGCCGGGCATGCGGTCAAGGTGTTTGACCTTTCGGCCGATGCTGTGGCAAAGGCGATGGAAGCCGGTGCAAGCAAAGCATCATCGGTTGCGGATGCAGCATCGAATGTTGAGTTCGTCGTAACGGTTCTTCCGGCCGGTAAGCATGTATTGTCTGTTTATGATGGGCCTGAGGGCATTATTGCCAATGCAAAACCGGGTACGGTTCTGATTGATAGCTCGACCATCGAGGTGGATGCGGCCCGCAAGGCAGCTGATTTGGCACGGGCCGCTGGCCTTGGTGCGGTGGATGCGCCGATTTCTGGTGGGACTGCGGGGGCAGCAGCAGGAACACTTACCTTTATGGTTGGTGGTTCAGAAGCCGATTTCGCCAGCGCAGAGCCGATCCTTGATGCGATGGGCAGCAATATTATTCATGCTGGTGATAGCGGTGCAGGGCAGGCGGCCAAGATCTGTAATAACATGGTGCTGGGTGTCAGCATGATTGCGGTCTCCGAGGCCTTTATGTTGGCCAAGCGTCTTGGTCTTGATGCGCAAAAGCTGTTTGAGATTTCATCCAAGGCGTCTGGGCAGTGCTGGTCTCTTACCAGTTATTGCCCGGTCCCCGGTCCCGTGCCAACATCGCCAGCCAACCGCGATTATCAGCCGGGATTTGCGGTGGATATGATGCTTAAGGATTTGAAATTGGCCCAGCAGGCATCGGCTGCATCCGGGGCGACAACCCCGATGGGGGCGTTGGCCGAAAGCCTTTATGCGCTGTATTCCAACAGTGGAAATGGCGGGATGGACTTCTCGGCAATCGTTAAAATGCTCGATGGTGAGAAGTAGATCATCTTGTCGATACAGTAATCAGACGGGTCCGGTTTGCCGGGCCCGTTTTCGTTAGGTATTGCGTTGTTTGAAAATGGGCGCAAAATAGGTGTGCTTTATTTTTCCAGGGAACATAGTGCAGCAATGGCTACGCGACATATCACACCAACCGAGATTTACTTTGAACTTCGTCAAGTTGGCACTTATCTAAGGTGCACGGCAATTGACGGTAAGACTGGTGTTGAAGTGACAGTGGCAGGACCGGTAAGCCGGAATCCGGAACAGCTAAAGCGGGTCGCTGCACAAAAACTTGAATACGTTCTGAATAAAGGATAATGTATACAATATAAAGAGCGGGTGACTTCATCGATCAGTGTTTTATTCCAATTTCAAAACATGATTTGGTGATTTTCACTAAAAATCTAAAGCCACTTGCAGCCTTTGAATACATGTGTCTAAGGTTTACGCTCTAATCGCGCTTTTGGAAGTAAGTACCACAAAGAGAATGGTCGATTCCGAAGGTTAACAACGGGTTTTACCCGATAACAAAAAGACGGAGGATTCGCGGGTTTGCAAGGGGGCAATTGGGGGGCTATGACTTACCCAATCAATACATATATATGTAGCTTGATGCCTTCTGCCGAGCTGGCGAAGACCTTGTTTGTCTGTGCCAAATCTAAGGTTGTGCAATGGATTGGGCTTATTTCCTACAACAATTGATCAATGGTCTGACGCTGGGAGCCATCTATGGTTTGATCGCCATCGGTTACACGATGGTGTATGGCATTATCGGCATGATCAACTTTGCGCATGGCGAGATTTATATGCTCGGTGCGTTCCATTCCCTGATCACCTTCCTGATCTGTCAGGCAGCCGGGATCAGCGGAATTCTTCCGCTTACACTTCTTTTAATGCTGTTCGTTTCAATGGTTCTGACCTCGATTTATGGTTGGGGCGTTGAACGGGTCGCTTACCGGCCACTGCGCGGATCATTCCGTTTGGCAGCGCTGATTTCTGCCATCGGCATGTCCATCTTCCTGCAGAACTTTGTGCAAATTTCGCAGGGTGCACGCGTGAAGCCGATGCAGCCGCTTGTTGAGGGCGGTATTACTCTTATGCAAGATGGGAATTTCGACGTACAGCTCAGCTATATGCAGATCGTGATTATCGTTCTGACGCTGGTGCTGATGGTTGTGTTCTCGCTTTTGATTGCCAAAACCTCGCTTGGTCGTGCGCAGCGCGCTTGTGAACAGGATCGGACAATGGCAGGCCTTCTGGGCGTCAATGTCGACCGCACAATTTCGACCACCTTTGTCATGGGCGCTGCCCTTGCATCGGTCGCAGGTATGATGGTCACACTGTATTATGGTGTGATTGACTTCTATATCGGCTTCCTTGCCGGTGTGAAGGCGTTCACCGCCGCCGTTCTTGGTGGTATCGGTTCGCTGCCAGGTGCGATGCTTGGTGGCTTGCTGATTGGTTTGATCGAAGCATTCTGGTCGGGCTATCTCACGATTGAATATAAGGATGTCGCCACTTTCGGCATTCTGGTTCTTGTGTTGATCTTCCGCCCATGGGGTCTGCTTGGTAAGCCGGAGGTCGAGAAAGTCTAATGGCATCAGCATTTGCTTCATCTCGTACCAACGGTTCGGAAGTTGTAAAAGAACTCGCGTTCTTTGCAGTTATCGCACTGATGATGTCGGTCATGATCCTGGGCGTTGAGACGGTTGACCGTCCGACTGGTCTGGAACTGGCTGTACGTTGGGATCTTGTTCTACTGGCAATCGGTTCTACGGTTGTTGGGCGTCTTGGTCTGATTTTCCGCCGCGAAAACATTTCCCGATTGGGGCAGGCTGCTCTGATCACATTGGCTGCTGTTTCGGTCTTTGAAATGTTCGTGCGTTTCCGTGACATGGATGACCGCTGGGCATCGCCAGTCTTTCTTGATATGGCGTTTTCAAGTGTCGTGAGCGTGATCGTCTCAATCGCGTTTCTGGCGATCATCTTTGCCGCAGCTTATTTCTCGATGAAAGACAGAACAGCCGTTGAAGTTGATGAAAGTGCCAAGCTTTCATCCAAGATTCAGCTGGTTTACCGTTCAAACACCAAGAAAATTGGTTTGATCGGGATCATCTTCTTCATCATCTTCCCGTTCATCTTTGGTGAAGACCGCTCTGCGATCGACCTTGCCACCCTTGTAATGATTTACATCATGCTGGGCTGGGGGCTTAACATCGTTGTCGGTCTGGCGGGTCTTCTTGATCTGGGCTATGTCGCGTTTTACGCAGTAGGGGCCTATTCCTATGCCCTGTTGTCGCAGAACTTTGATCTGAGCTTCTGGCTGTGCCTGCCGCTTGCCGGTATCTTTGCAGCCAGCTTTGGCATTATTCTCGGCTTCCCTGTTCTGCGATTGCGCGGCGATTATCTGGCCATTGTGACGTTGGGCTTTGGTGAGATCATCCGCGTTGTTTTGATCAACTGGTATGATTTGACCGGTGGTCCGGACGGTATTTCATCGATTGAACGTCCAAGCTTCTTTGGCATGGCTGACTTCTCGCGTCGCGTACCGGATGGCTCAATTGGTTTCAATGAGCTGTTTGGTATGGATTACTCATCCATGCACCGTTTGATCTTCCTGTATTATCTGATCCTTGTGCTGGCACTTGTGACCAACTTTGTCACCATGCGTCTGCGCAAACTTCCGATCGGTCGTGCATGGGAAGCGCTGCGTGAAGATGAAATCGCCTGCCGTTCGCTGGGGATCAACCCGACCAACACCAAGCTGTCTGCATTTGCAATCGGTGCAATGTTCGGTGGTTTTGCCGGTGCGTTCTTTGCCACCCGTCAGGGCTTTATCAGCCCGGAAAGTTTCACCTTCCTTGAATCAGCTGTGATTCTTGCGATTGTGGTTCTGGGCGGCATGGGAAGTCAGATCGGTGTGGTTTTGGCCGCAATCGTGATGATTGGTTTCCCGGAAATGTTCCGTGAACTTGCCGAATATCGCATGTTGATCTTTGGTGCAGGTATTGTTGCCATCATGCTATGGCGTCCGCGCGGTCTGCTGTCCTTCCGTGACCCGACCATTCTGCTCAATATGAGCCAGAAAGAAAAAGTTGCCGGAGAACTGAAATGACCGACAACAAACTGCTTGAAGTCGAACACCTGACCATGCGCTTTGGCGGTCTGGTTGCGATTGATGATTTGTCCTTCATGGCCAATAAACGTGAAATCACGGCAATCATCGGCCCGAACGGGGCAGGGAAAACCACTGTGTTTAACTGCCTGACCGGGTTTTATGTCCCAACCGAAGGGCGCTTGACCCTTCACGCCGATGACGGTCCGCGTCTGCTGGAACGAACCGAAGGGTTCCGCATTCCACGCAACAAGGGCGTTGCACGTACATTCCAGAACATTCGCCTGTTCACCGGGATGACTGTTCTGGAAAACCTGATCGTTGCCCAGCATAACCGCCTGATGGAAGCATCTGCCTTCTCTTTGGCGGGGCTGTTTAACCTTGGCCGTTATGCCAAGGCGGAAAAGGAAGCGATCGAAACGGCGAAATTCTGGCTGAACAAGGTTGGTCTGTACGATCAGGCTGACTGGAATGCCGGAAACCTGCCATATGGTTCCCAGCGTCGTCTGGAAATCGCGCGTGCAATGTGTACTGATCCGTCACTTCTGTGTCTGGATGAACCGGCAGCGGGCCTTAACCCGCGTGAGTCGGCGGAACTGAACATCCTGTTGCAGAGCATCCGTGATGATCAGGGCGTTGGCTGCCTTCTGATCGAACATGACATGAGTGTTGTCATGCAGATTTCCGACCATGTGATCGTGCTTGATTACGGTAAAAAGATTGCCGATGGCAATCCCGACGCCGTCAAGAATGATCCGGCCGTTATCCGCGCCTATCTTGGCGAAGAAGAGGATGACGAGCTTCCGCCGGAAGTTGCTGCCGACCTTCATCTTGATCCGAATGCGCACTGAGGGAGTTCGTCGATATGTCCATGCTTAAGATCGAAGGTGTACATACCTTCTATGGCAATATCGAGGCCCTCAAGGGCATTGATATGGAAGTCAATGAAGGTGAAATTGTAACGCTGATCGGCGCCAATGGTGCCGGGAAGACCACGCTGCTGATGACCTGTTGCGGATCGCCGCAGGCCAGCAAAGGGCGTATTTTGTTTGAAGGTCAGGATATCAGTCGCATGCCGATGCATGAGATCTGTCAGCTTGGCATTCAGCAATCGCCTGAAGGCCGCCGCATTTTCCCGCGCATGTCGGTTTTTGAGAACCTTCAGATGGGGGCAATCACCCAGGACCCGAAACATTTTAGTTCGGATCTTGAAATGGTGTTTGAATTGTTCCCGCGCTTGAAGGAACGCATCAACCAGCGTGCCGGTACAATGTCGGGCGGTGAACAGCAGATGTTGGCAATTGGCCGTTCCCTGATGGGGCGTCCACGTCTTCTTCTGCTTGATGAGCCGTCACTTGGCCTGGCACCGCTTGTGGTGAAGCAGATTTTCGAGACCGTCAAAAAAATCAACCATGAAAACAAGGTAACTGTGTTCCTTGTCGAGCAGAATGCATTCCATGCACTCAAGCTTGCTCATCGTGGTTATGTGATGGTCAATGGCAACATTACGCTCTCGGGTACGGGTGCGGAACTTCTGGCAAATCCGGAAGTGCGCGCAGCTTACCTCGAAGGCGGCCACTAGGAGACCCGACATGGAAGCGATTACTGGTACCAGCGTTGGTGTCACGATCGGAATGACCGTCATTTTGATGGGTTTCTGTGGTTTTATGACCGGGCAGGCCATCGCCAATACATGGCGGCCGACCTATCAAATTGTGCCTTATGCATTGCTGTTGGGCTGCGTTGACCGCTTCATGGTCTATGCCCTGTTTGAAGGTGAGCTTCTTTCGCTTTCTGGCTATGTCTTTGACACGGTTGTTTTGTTTGCCATCACTTTTGCGGCGTTTCGTCTGACGCAGGTCAATAAGATGCTGTCGCAATATCCGTGGCTGTATGAACGTGTCGGACCGTTCGGGTATCGCGCACGTGAAGGTGCAGACACACGTTGATTTATGTGGTGACGTTCTGCGTCACCACATCGTTGCTAAATACATGGCAACATACTGGTTTGTACTATTGCACACTAATTCTGGGGTGTTAAAGTACGTGGGATCTAACATCGGTAATCGGCGAATAACACGAGCCGGTTTTAGGTCCGAAAAGATGGATTTGTCATGGTGATGGATCCAACCTTTGGAACAGGGAGACTTCTCTAATGTCGAAAACCAAGCTCGGCCTTCTTGCCACTGCTTCCGCGCTTGTTCTTTCAATGGGTGTAGCCAAAGCTGACATCGTTATCGCGACCGTTGGTCCGATGACTGGTCCGTATGCTGCGTTCGGTGAACAGATGACCAAGGGTGCAGAGAAAGCGGTTGCTGACCTCAATGCAGCTGGCGGCGTGAATGGCGAAAAAGTTGTTCTCGAGATCGGTGATGACGCTTGCGATCCGAAACAGGCTGTTGCAGTTGCCAACCAGCTGGTTAGCAAAAATGTTGCTCTCGTAGCTGGTCACTTCTGCTCGGGTTCTTCGATCCCGGCTTCTGAAGTTTACTTCGAAGAAGGCATCGTTCAGATCTCCCCAGCTTCAACCAACCCGCAATTGACCGAACGTGACATGGACAATGTGTTCCGTGTTTGCGGTCGTGATGATCAGCAGGGTGAAGTTGCTGGTAAATACCTGGCAGAAAACTACGGCAGCAAGAAAATTGCTATCGTTCATGACAAACAGGCATATTCCAAAGGTCTTGCTGACGAGACCAAGAAAAACCTGAATGCTGCTGGCGTTACCGAAGCACTTTACGAAGCAATCACCCCGGCTGAGAAAGATTACTCGGCACTGGTGACCAAGCTGAAATCTGAAGGCATCGAAGTTCTGTATTATGGTGGTTACCATACCGAACTTGGTCTGATTGTTCGTCAGATGCGTGCTCAGGGCATGGACACCCTTGCGATTTCGGGTGATGCGCTGAACTCCCTCGAATATTGGTCGATCACTGGCGATGCAGGTAAGGGTACGCTCTTTACTGCTGGTCCGGCTCTTGAAAAAGATCCGCGCAACGCTGAACTCGTCAAGTATTTCGAAGCTCAGAACTACAAGCCAGAAGGTTACACCCTGTACACCTACGGTGCGATCCAGGCTTGGGCGCAGGCTGCGGCCAAAGCTGGCACCACCGATTCAGAAGCGGTTATCGAAGCACTGCACAGCGGTGATTCATTCGATACCGTTCTTGGCTCAATCGCGTTTGATGCCAAAGGTGACGTTGCTGCACCGGGTTATGTATTCTATGAGTGGGACAACGGTTCCTACGATTACGCAAACTAATCAAATCATCTGATTTGGAGAAAGCCCGGCCATGTGCCGGGCTTTTTTTATGCGACCCCGACAAAAAAGCGTCGTTCTGATCTACAGAACGACGCTTTAATTTCGAACCTGGCATAATGACGGCGGGTAGGGTGGTTACTTTGCCTTGCGGCCAAGACCAATTTTTTTGGCGAACTGTGAACGTTGTTTCGCATAGTTCGGTGCAACCATCGGATAATCGGACGGCAGGCCCCATTTTGCACGGTATTCTTCAGGTGTAAGATTGTAGGTCGTGCGCAGGTGACGTTTAAGCATTTTAAGCTTTTTGCCGTCTTCAAGGCAGATGATGTAATCATCGCCAACAGATTTGCGGATGGGCACGGCCGGTTTCAGCGGTTCCTGTTCCGGTTCTTTGTCGTCTTCGCGAATTTCATCAAGCGAAGAGAAAACAGTAGAAATCAGTTCAGGAATCTGCGCAGCAGCAAGAGCATTATTGCTGACATAGGCAGAGACAATATCGACGGTCATTTGCAAGAGTTCGTCGCGGTCAAGAACGCTGTTATCGGTTTCGGCCATGATTGAAGTAACCCTTTATGTGAAAATTTACATTAAACTTAATGCACTACTCTTGCGAGATAGTCAAACAACAGAAAAGAACAAGGGCAAATGATCAAAAATAATAACAATACAAGTGTATAATTTGTCGTTTTGATCGACCAAAATAATAATTTGCGCATATTCCACAGCGTAACAATCGAATTCACTAAATGCTGTGGTTAGTATTTCCTTGCTGATTAAATCGTTGATTGTGTGATATTTCGCTTTTATCACTACTTTGTGTTGGTAGGGTTTTTGCGTTGAAACCAGTGCGTGTTTCGTAAAAGGTCCGTCATTTTGGAATCTTTCCCTAATACAACAATCGGCATATCTGGCTTTCGTAAAACTTGGCAATTTGGTCGCGCTAGCGCGTTGGCAGGGGCGCTCCTATATGCTACAAAGCGCTCAATTTTCTGATCAGATTTTGAATGAAGGCGCGCACATGACCGTCAAGACCCTTGCCATTGCTGCCGACCATGGCGGCGTGGAACTGAAATCCGCCATTATCACCGCACTGGAAAAACGTGGTATTGAGGTCTTTGATCTTGGCACCAACGGGCCTGCATCAGTTGATTATCCGGACTATGCCCAAGCTGTTGCCAAAACGATTGTCGAAGGCAAAGCAGAAGCCGGCATTCTGGTGTGCGGTTCAGGTATTGGTATGAGCATTGCGGCAAACCGTTTTCCGGAAGTCCGCGCAGCATTGGTTCATGACCGTCTTTCTGCAGAGCTTTGCCGTATGCATAATAATGCAAATGTTCTGTGCCTTGGCGCACGCCTTCTTGGCGATGCGACGGCACTTGATTGCGTTGACGCATTCATTTCGACCGAGTTCGAAGGCGGTCGTCATGAAGGTCGTGTTGCGAAAATGTCCTAAAGTTTACTGAATTCATCGCCATCTGGCATTAACCAGTACGGGTTTGTCTTCCTCGTTATATCCGACCCGTCACATTGCATCAAAAGAGGCCCCGCATGTCGTTCAAAGGCTTTTTCACCACCAGCTTGTCCGACGCCGATCCGGTACTGTTCAAATCTGTCACCGATGAACTGGACCGTCAGCAAAATCAGATCGAAATGATTGCATCGGAAAACATTGTTTCCAAAGCAGTTATTGAAGCACAGGGCACTGTTCTGACCAACAAATATGCCGAAGGCTATCCTTCGCGTCGTTATTATGGTGGTTGCGAGTTTGTTGACGTTGCGGAAGCCTTGGCGATCGAACGCGCCAAGGAGCTCTTTGGATGTGAGTTTGTTAACGTTCAGCCGCATTCCGGTGCACAGGCAAATGGCGCGGTTATGCTTGCTCTTTGCAAGCCGGGCGATACCATTTTGGGCATGTCGCTTGATGCTGGTGGTCACCTTACCCATGGTGCACGTCCGGCACTGTCAGGCAAATGGTTCAACGCCATTCAGTACGGTGTTCGCGAAGACGATCTGACCCTTGATTATGATCAGGTTGAAGCGCTTGCCGTTGAACATAAACCGGCCCTTATCATTGCAGGTGGTTCTGCCATCCCGCGTCAGATCGATTTCAAGCGTTTCCGTGAAATTGCAGATAAAGTCGGCGCACTTTTGATGGTTGATATGGCGCACTTTGCCGGTCTGGTTGCCGGTGGCGTTCATCCGAGCCCGCTTCCTTATGCAGACGTTGTCACCACCACCACGCACAAGACCCTTCGTGGTCCACGTGGCGGTATGATCCTGTCGAACAATCTTGATATCGGCAAAAAGATCAACTCCGCAGTATTCCCTGGCCTCCAGGGCGGCCCGTTGATGCATGTGATCGCTGCCAAGGCTGTTGCCTTTGGCGAAGCACTCCGCCCGGAATTCAAAGGGTATGCGCAGCAGGTTGTTGATAATGCCAAGGCGCTGGCCGAAGTTCTGGTTAAACGCGGCTTTGATATTGTTACGGGTGGTACCGATACGCACTTGATGCTGGTTGATCTGCGTCCGAAGGGACTTAAAGGCAACACCGCAGAAGTGGCTCTTGAGCGTGCAGGTATCACCTGCAACAAGAACGGCATCCCGTTTGATACTGAAAAGCCGACCGTTACCTCGGGCGTTCGTTTGGGCACACCAGCTGGCACGACCCGCGGCTTTGGCGTTGAAGAATTCAAACAGATCGGCGAGCTGATCAGTGATGTTCTTGATGCGATGGTCGACAGCCCGGAAGGCAATGCCGAGGTTGAGGCTGCCGTTCGCGCCAAGGTCGAAGATCTGTGCAAACGCTTCCCGATCTATTCCTGATCGCCAAGAGCTGAGTAAACATAATGCGTTGCCCGTTTTGCGGACATACTGACACTCAGGTAAAGGATTCCCGTCCGACCGAAGAGCATCATGCTATTCGTCGGCGTCGGTTCTGTCCTGCCTGCGGATCACGTTTCACGACGTTTGAACGTGTCCAGCTTCGTGAGTTGATGGTTGTCAAAACAGACGGGCAACGCGAATTGTTCGACCGTGACAAGTTGGCGCGGTCGATCTTTCTTGCCTGCCGTAAGCGCCCGATTGAAGATGAGCGGGTTGAAAAGGCCTTGAACGGCATTCAGCGCCGTCTCGAAAGCAGCGGTGAAAGCGACATCACAACCGATACCATTGGTGAAATGGTGATGGAGGCGCTTAACGCCCTCGATCAGGTTGCCTATGTGCGTTACGCTTCGGTGTACAAGAATTTCCGCGAAGCCCGCGATTTTGAACAATTCGTCGAAAAAATGAATGATGGGGAAGAAGAGGCGGACGCAGAGTAATGACAGCCCCCGCGTTTACAGAAGACGACCGGCATTTCATGCGGGTCGCATTGAGCCTGTCAAAACGCGGTTTGGGAAATGTTTGGCCGAACCCGTCGGTTGGCTGCGTCCTTGTATCTTCTGATGGTTCCATTGTCGGGCGGGGCCATACCCAACCCGGTGGTCGCCCGCATGCCGAACGTGTTGCCCTTGATATGGCCGGTGATCTGGCCCGTGGTGCAACCGCCTATGTTACGCTTGAACCTTGTAGTCATTTTGGCAAATCGCCTCCTTGCGCATCTGGCTTGATTGAGGCCGGTGTAAAACGCGTTGTCAGTGCGCTGACCGATCCGGACCCACGTGTGTCTGGTCGCGGTCATACGATGCTTATGGACGCTGGTATTCAGGTGGATGTTGGCTTGTTCGCTGATATAGCCCGCAAGGTGAATGAAGGGTTCCTGTCAAAGGTCGAACAGGGCCGTCCGTTTGTAACGCTGAAACTGGCATCAACCCTTGACGCGCGCTCGGCAACGGCATCTGGCGAAAGCCAATGGATCACCGGGGAAGCTGCACGGCAAGAGGGCCATCGTTTACGTGCCATCCATGATGCAATTCTTGTTGGGGCCAAGACAGTTCTTGCGGATGATCCGACGCTTACATGCCGGTTGGCGGGACGGGGGCATCAGTCACCCGTGCGCGTGATACTTGATCGAGCAGGGGATGTACCACTGTCGGCTCAGTTAGTTCAAACATCCGATACTGTTCCGACCTGGCTTGTGACGTCTGAGCAAAATTTCTCCGAACTATCGGAAAAATTTGAAAAAACTTCGATAAAAGTGATCTCTGCTGGATGCGCGAACGGCCATTTAGACCTACATGACGTCATGCGAAAGCTAAGCGATGCGGGATTGACCCGGGTTCTGGTCGAAAGTGGTGGCAGGTTGGCCGCTGCATTGGTTTCGGCAGGGCTGGTGGGGCGGATTGTTCATTTTGTTGCTCCGTTAATGATTGGCGGCGACGGACAGGCAATGATCGCGTCGCTGGGCCTTGGACGACTTTCAGATATGCCGCGCTTTGACCGTGTCTCGGTTCGTGAGATGGACGAAGATATCGCGGTAACATACGATAATAAAACGGATTAAGTGCATGTTTACTGGCATCATCACCGACATTGCAACGGTACGCAGCGTCAAGAAAACCGGCGATACCCGGTTTGAATTCACAACATCCTTTGACACATCCAAAATCGTTTTGGGCGCGTCAATTGCGTGTAACGGTGCGTGTATGACCGTAATTGAAACCGGTGATGACTGGTTTGCGATTGAAGCATCTGCCGAAAGCCTTGATCGAACCACACTTGGTGATCTTGCCGCCGGTTCCAAAGTCAATCTTGAACAGGCAACCCGTGTCGGGGATGAGCTTGGCGGACATATTGTTTCCGGCCATGTTGACGGGGTTGCTACCCTGACCAAACGTGTGCCCGAAGGCGATTCATTGCGCCTGAGCTTTGAGGTGCCCCACGATTTTGCAAAATATATCGCCTCAAAAGGCTCGGTCACCCTTGAAGGGGTATCTTTGACGGTCAATGAGGTTGACGAAAACACTTTCGGTATCAATCTGATACCACATACACAGACACACACCACGTTGGGTTCGAAACAGCCGGGAGACCGGATTAACTTCGAAATCGACATGCTTGCACGCTATGTCGCGCGTATGCTGGGTAAGGATTGATCAACGATGCCGCACCGCTATCTTTCACCGATTGAAGAAGTCATTGAAGAAGCCCGCAACGGCCGGATGTTTATTCTGGTCGATGACGAGGATCGTGAAAATGAAGGCGATCTGGTGATCCCTGCACAAATGGCGACACCCGATGCAATCAATTTCATGGCAACCCATGGCCGAGGCCTGATCTGCCTGACCCTTGAATCAGAACGGTGTGATGAGCTTGGCCTGACCATGATGAGTGCCCATAACGGCACACGCCATGAAACGGCCTTCACCGTATCGATTGAAGCCAAAACCGGCGTGACGACGGGGATTTCTGCACCGGACCGTGCACGAACGGTTGCGGTTGCAATTGATCCCAATGCCGGACGCCATGACATCGTGACGCCGGGGCATGTATTCCCGTTGCGTGCCCGTCCGGGCGGGGTTCTTGTCCGTGCCGGCCATACCGAAGCATCGGTTGATATTGCCCGTCTTGCCGGATTGAATGCATCTGGTGTGATTTGCGAAATCATGAGTGAGTCGGGTGAAATGGCCCGATTGCCGGAACTTGTCGAGTTCGCCCAAAAGCATAATCTGAAAATCGCCCAGATTGCTGACTTGATCCGCTATCGTCGCAAACACGAAAAAGTCGTGCAGCGGAAGGCAACCACCAAGATCAAAAGCATCAATGGTGGCGAGTTTGACATGCATCTTTATGTCAACAACATCACCTATGCGGAACATATCGCATTGGTCAAAGGTGACATCAGCGATAATGCGCCGGTGCTTACACGCGTTCACGCGCTTAATGTGCTCGAAGATGTTCTTGGCGATACCCAGACCGGTCATCATGGTCAATTGGCCGCAGCAATGCGCCAGATCGGTGAAGAGGGACGTGGTGTTGTGGTTTTGATCCGCGAACCACGCCCCAATACTCTTTCATCATCAATCGCCAAACTGATTGAATTGAATGGTGGCGATGGCGAATCCCTGCGTCAGGAAATTGCCAAAGCAACCGACGATGCTGATTTGCGTGATTATGGTGTTGGTGCACAAATCTTGCATGATCTTGGCATTCGCGACATGATTCTGCTTTCAAATACCAAACGCCACATTGTAGGACTTGACGGCTTCGGCCTAAATCTGGTTGATCAGCGTCCGCTTGTCGTCTCGGAGGAATAAAACCATGAGTAACGCCCCCCACATTTTGATTGTGGATGCGCCATATTACACGCATATCGTCGAAGACCTTGTCAAAGGAGCTGCTTCGACTCTAGAAGCCGGTGGCGCAACGTGGGATCGTATTTCGGTGTCTGGTGCTTTTGAAGTGCCGATTGCCATTCGTTATGCGGTACAGTCCATGGAAGAATTGGCGACCGGGCCGCGCTATGATGGATATCTTGCGCTTGGTTGCGTTATCCGCGGCGAGACGACACACTATGATCACATCTGCGAAGAAGCCAACCGTGCGCTGATGCAGCTTTGCCTTGATTACAATCTTGCGATTGGCAACGGCATTTTGACTGTCGAGAACGAGGCACAGGCACTGGCACGGGCCAAGGCGGATGAAAAGAACAAAGGTGGCGAAGCTGCCAACGCTGTTCTGCGTCAGATAGAAGTTCAAAACCATTTTGGAATACATCACAAGTAATGACCGATAAACCAAAGGCATCAGCCGCACAGCAGCGTAGCGCAGCGCGTTTTGCCGCTATTCAGGCACTTTATCAGGCTGAGCTGTCCCAGCTTTCAGCAAGTGACATCGTGCGCGAATATTCAGACTTCCGCCTTGATGGCGAGGGTGGTCGTGATCTTGACCTGACGAATGAAGACCTGATTGATCCGGATCGTGGTTTCTTTGCCGATCTTGTTCAGGGTGTCACCGCACGGATGGTTGATATTGACGCCTTGATTAATGGTGCCCTTGAAAAAGGTTGGACCACCAAGCGTCTTGAAACCGTTCTGCGCAGCATCCTGCGTGCGGGTACTTACGAGCTTATGGCACGTGAAGATGTCCCGATGCGCGTTGTTATCACCGAATATGTTGACGCCGCGCATTCGTTCTTTGATGAAAAAGAACCAAAACTGGTGAATGCGGTTCTTGATCGCATTGGTAAAAACCTGCGTGCAGGTGAAGCCGGACAAAACTGATATGGCAGCGCGATTAGGAGAATTCGATCTGATCGCGCGCCATTTTGCGCCCATCGCACGGCGAGACCCGGCCGCATTGTCGCTTAAGGATGATGCGGCGGTGTTTTCTCCGCCACCTGGATGTGAAGTCGTTGTAACGACAGACGCATTGGTGGCCGACGTCCATTTTCGCAGCATTGATGGTCCGGGCCTGATCGCGCAAAAAGTCCTGCGCGTGAATATGTCTGATCTTGCAGCCATGGGGGCGATCCCGGGCGGCGTGGTTTTGACGGTGGGTTTTAACCGGGATCTTACCGAAGACTGGATCGCCGGTTTCGCCAAAAGTTTTGGTGATGATTGCGCTGCATTCTCGGTTTCATTGTTGGGGGGCGATACGGTTGGTACGCCAGGCCCGACATTCTTTAGTCTGACGGCGTTTGGCTATGTTCCGGCGGGAAGGGCGCTTCGCCGTGATCAGGCGCGCCCTGGGGACCTTTTGGCCGTCACCGGTACGCTGGGCGATTCGGCGCTGGGTTTGTCCGTGCTGATGGGTGAACTGCCCGACATCGATGATGCCTCGCAGGCGTTTTTGAAGGATCGCTATTGGGTGCCACAGCCGCGCATGGCAATCAGTCAGGCATGTATGGACCTCGAATGCAGGTTCGCTGTCATGGACCTGTCGGATGGCTTGGCCGGGGATTGTCGAAAAATCTGCGATGCGTCAAATGTCGGCATGACAATCCACCAGGACGCAATTGCCTTGTCCCCCGCAGCAAAAGCCGTTCTAGAAAACGATCAAAGCCGATGGGGCCAAATTCTTGGCGGCGGGGATGATTATGAATTGCTGATTGCCGGTGCGCCTGATGACATCAAGGCACTGGGTGATCAGGTTACGGTCATTGGTTCGGTAACAGATCGGGCAGGGCAGGTTGAACTGATTAGCGCGGATGGAAAAAAGGCCGAACTCGCACCGGGCGGGTTCGACCATTTTCGATAAAATTCTGATCTGGCGATCAGCGATTGTTGGCAGGATTATTTGCCTTCGCTAAATCGTCCAAGGTTGCCAAACAACTGTTGTAAAATAGTCATTTCGCGGCCCGCAGTCGGTGTCACGCGATCAGTTGGAATAACCGGCTTACCATCTTCAAGGTCATATTCGCTCAGGATTTCGACCCGGTTTGCCGCATCAAAACTGATGAGAACAACTTTCTGTTCGACGGTTTCCGGTTCGAAGAATGCGACTGTTTCGGTTGTCTTGGAAATATAAAGCCAGACATTCTCATCAAAGGCCGCAACCGTTGAAGGCGATCCAAGAATGTCGGTGACATCGCCCTTGGTCGATTCTCCGATTGTGATCTGTTCGAGCATTTCTGGTTCCGGCGCGTTGCCGCGTGAGGCGATCCGGGGACTGCATGCCGAGACGTAAGCAACAGCCAATCCTGCGAGCAGGATCAGGGGAATGCGGGTAATTTTATTGTGTATGAAGCTCACCAGAGCGACCCTCTTGTTGAAACCAAACCGGAATTGCCTTGAGTTTCTGCGCTAGGCGCATGATATTGCCGGGCAATGTCTGGGGCAGAGCCGCCCCGAGAAGATTTACGGCATTCTGCTTGCCATGGCGGGAATGTCAACGAAGGAGTGTTACTGTTGTTTGGATGGCTTAAGAAAAAAGACCGCAAGCAAACCGCTGCGTTCGAGCTTTACACTGCAATGGTAACGCAGGCACGCCAACCTGACTTTTATGCAAAGCTTGGTGTTCCTGATACAATAGAAGGGCGTTTTGACCTTATTCTGGTCCATGCGTTCGTCTTGTTCCGTCGACTTAAAACCGACGATGGGGACCGTGATCTGGCGCAACATATCTTTGATGTGATGTTTGCCGATCTTGACCAGAATATGCGTGAAATGGGCATTGGCGATGTCGGAATCCTTAAGCGGATCCGCAAAATGTCAGAATCCTATCACGGACGTATCGTTGCATATGAAGAGGGCGTTCAATCTGGCGCATTAGAACTTGCCGCCGCATTGGACCGGAACCTTTTTGCAGATACCGACGTTACGGATGAACAATTGATGGCGATGGTCGGGTATGTGAATGACGCACTGGCATCCCTTGATAAACAAGCTATTTTAGAATTGCAGAACGGCGCGGTGCATTTTCCCGATGTTCCCGCAGTTGCCGTTACAGCCCCGCAGTAGAAAGAACGACCTGATGTCTAAAAAATTTACCCCCGAATTTTCCCGTATTGTCAAAACCGACGAACAGGTAAGTCGGAAAGAAAGGCTCACGATTGAAGCCAGTGAAAAGGAACGTGCGGCACTGGCCAAACGTTTTGAACTGGTATCCATCGACAGTCTTAAAGCAGAACTGACCATCAAGATCTCATCGAATGGCGAAGTCACCGTTCATGGCCCAATGAGTGCGCAGATCACGCAAAACTGCGTAACGACACTTGCGCCGGTTCCGGAAGCCGTCGAAGACACGGTCGATGTTCTGTTTTCCCCGCATGTGTCAGAAGATGATCTTCCGTCCAATCCGGATGATCTTGAAAACCTGTCGGAAGAAGAACTGATGGCGTTGCTGAATCAGCCAGAACCGCTGGTCGATAACAAGATTGATGTCGGCGAAGTCGTCGCGCAGTTTCTGGCCGTTGCGATGGACCCGTATCCGCGCCAAGAAGGTGCAGAATTGCCGAAATTGGTTATGGCCGAAGAGGAAGCTGAGGAAGAACGTCCTAATCCCTTCGCGCAGCTTGCCGGTTTGAAAGAGCAACTTGAAAAGAAAAAATAATCGCCAAAAGCTTCTTGGGTTTGACGATTAGGATCTTTGGATATGCCGGTTTTTACCGGCATTTCACTTTTCCAACGTAAGATGACAGTGTATTCCCGATGGGCGGTAAGATTACCGACCTCGGCTTTACCTTGTAACTGAGCGAGATTTCCGGTAATTACGGGCGTTCCGGCGAATAGATGACAGTCATCAGCCCAATGGCTGACCTGCCGGATATCCGGTTCAGAAATTTTAGAACAACCATAAGAGAATACGTTGCCTGAACAGGTTTGCATATCACTTGACGCGATGGGAGGAGACCACGCGCCAGAGATGGTCGTAGCGGGTGCTGAAATCGCGCTCAAAAGGCTCCCCCATCTCAAGTTTCTGATGTTTGGTGATGAAGCACGGCTTAAGCCGTTGCTGGCTAAATATCCCGCATTGGAAACAGTTAGCGAGGTTCGCCACGCGACGCAGGAAGTCTCGATGGAAGACAAACCTTCCGTTGCTTTGCGTCAGCGTCGTGATTCCAGCATGCGTCTTGCCATCAACGCCGTTAAGGAAGGTGATGCGCAAGGTGTCGTGTCAGCGGGTAATACCGGTGCATTGATGGCGATGGCCAAGTTCGTGCTGAAAACCGTGCGCGGTATCGACCGTCCGGCAATCGCGACCTATATGCCGACTCAGCGCGGCGAGACCGTAATGCTCGATCTTGGTGCGAATATCGAGTGCGATGAAAACAATCTGGTTCAGTTTGCGCTGATGGGTGAAGTTTTCAGCCGTATTTTGTTCGGCCTTGAAAAACCGTCTGTTGGTTTGCTCAATGTCGGCATCGAAGAGCTTAAAGGTAACGAGTCTGTCAAGAAGGCTGGCGCGATCCTGCGCGACATTGATCTTCCGATCCGCTTTGCGGGCTTTGTCGAAGGTGATGATCTTGCCAAGGGTACGGTTGATGTCATCGTTACCGATGGTTTCACAGGCAACGTTGCGCTTAAGACCGCAGAGGGCACAGCACGTCTTCTGGTGCATTTCCTGCGCGAAACTTTCAAAAGTTCGTTCTTTGCCAAGGTTGGCTATCTTCTTGCCCGTCGTTCGCTGCAGCGTTTCCGTGATCGCATGGATCCGCGCCGCTATAACGGTGCGATGCTGCTGGGCCTTAACGGTATCGCGGTGAAAAGCCACGGCGGTACCGATGCGCTTGGTTTTTCTAATGCCATCGGGGTTTGCCACGATTTGATCGTGAATAACCTGAATGACAGCATCAAAAACGAACTTGCAGCTTTTGAACAGGCGATAACCAACAAGGTTGCCGCCATACAGGAAGATGCGGTTCCGGTTGGTCAAACCAACTGATAAACTCACCAAAACATTAGAAAGCTGGCGGTCCCCAAATCATGACAGTTCGTTCTCGCATTATTGGTTGCGGCTCATATCTTCCTGCAAATGTTGTAACCAATGATGATCTGACCGCGCGCGTTGATACGTCTGATGAATGGATCGTCGCGCGTACCGGCATTCGTCAGCGTCATATTGCTGCCGAAGGTGAAACCACCAGTGACCTTGCATGTGAAGCCGCGAAAAAGGCGATGGAACATGCTGGTGTTAGCGCAGACGACATTGACTTGATCATTGTCGCAACGGCGACACCGGATAATACCTTCCCGGCAACAGCGACCAAGGTTCAGAACCGTCTTGGCGTTAAGGGTTTTGCCTTTGATGTGCAGGCTGTGTGTTCTGGATTTATTTATGGTTTGACAACTGCAGATATGTATATCCGCAATGGTCAGGCCAAAACCGCCTTGGTCATTGGGGCTGAAACATTCTCGCGCATTCTAGATTGGGAAGATCGTCGGACCTGCGTGCTGTTTGGCGATGGTGCAGGGGCAGTTGTTGTCCAAGCTGCAGAAGGCAACGGCACTGTCGAAGATCAAGGCATTCTTGCCAGCCGACTGCATTCGGATGGCAGCAAATATGAACTTCTCTATGTTGATGGCGGCCCGTCGACTACCCAGACCGTTGGTCATCTGCGTATGGAAGGCAAGGAAGTCTTCCGACATGCCGTGACCAATTTGGCAAGCGTGATTCGCGAAGTTCTTGCCGATACCGGGCTTGAGCCAGAAGATATTGATTGGCTTGTGCCGCATCAGGCCAACCGTCGTATCCTTGATAGCACGGCCAAGAAGTTCGGTATTTCGCCGGATAAAGTTGTTGTGACGGTTGATCGTCACGCCAATACATCGGCGGCGTCTATTCCGCTGGCATTGGCCGAGGCCGTTCATGACGGGCGCGTAAAGCGCGGAGATATTGTGATTCTTGAAGCCATGGGCGGCGGATTTACCTGGGGTGCTTCGCTCGTTCGTTGGTAAATTCGGGTGTGTCGAGTTGCCGCCATTGTGCGGAAAAACACACTTAATCCGTAAAAATCACAACATTCCGCCTCAAAGCAGTGTATCCTGTTGATATTGACTGATTTAGCCACCAGATATAGCCTTGTGTATAAAGTCCCGAAATAAGGAGGCGGCCTGTTATGTCGGAAACAACGATTACCCGTGCGGATCTCGCTGAAGCCGTTTACCAAGAAGTAGGTTTGTCGCGGAATGAATCCGCACAGCTACTGGAAACTGTTCTTGATGAAATTTCGACTGCGCTGATCAAAGACGAAGTGGTAAAGATTTCCTCGTTTGGAAGCTTCTCCGTGCGTCAAAAAGGACAGCGCATCGGACGGAACCCGAAAACAGGTGAAGAAGTGCCTATACTTCCGCGTAAGGTGCTCGTCTTCCGACCGTCACAGGTTCTGAAAGCCCGCATTAACGCTTAAGAAAAGAACTCATGAAAACGAACTTGGGGGCTGTGGCGGGAACTTCTCGCCGTACAGCAAAGTCTGACTCTGCTTTTCGCACAATTAGCGAGGCTGCAAAGGAGCTTGGTCTTCAGCAGCACGTGCTAAGGTTCTGGGAATCCAAGTTTCCACAGATCCAGCCATTGAAACGGGCGGGTGGTCGTCGCTACTACCGGCCCGAAGACATCGACTTTCTCGGCGATATCCGTTCATTGCTGCACGATCAGGGTTTCACGATCAAAGGGGTTCAGAAGCTTCTTGATCAGAACAAGGGCAAGTTGCCCTCGGAAATCTCTGTAACAGCACATGAGGGTGAGCAGGGAGCCGCTGCATCGGTCGCAAACACCAGTTCTGCCGATGACGTTAACGGTTCAACCGTTGATAAAGCTGCTTTGCTGAGCGTGTTGGGTGAATTGCAGGAGCTGCAAGGTATCCTTCAGGCGAGCCTGCGGGACGTCAAAAAAAATCCGTAAAAATCATTTGCGTCTTTGGCGTGGCGCCGCTATTTATCGAGCCGCGCCAAAGAGCGCATCTATACGGTCGGAGCGTGGCGCAGCCTGGTAGCGCACCTGCATGGGGTGCAGGGGGTCGGAGGTTCGAATCCTCTCGCTCCGACCAATTATTTCCCTTTTAAAATTCCCAATTCAATTCAACGGTTATTTTGCCATTGGCATGATGCGGCCAAGCGTTTCGACGTTTCCGTTTTCATCAAGTCGGATCAGGATGATTTCACCGGATCTGGGATAGATACCCGTTAACTTTGTGATGTTGACCTGATGGGTGATCAGTAACGCCTTGCTGTCTTCGGGAAGTCCCTTAAGACGTGCAATCAGTTGTTCGTTTTGCTGGTTTTCGGTGCTGCGATCGCGGAAAAATGAATTCAGTACGGGTTCTTCGGTAACGGGCCCAAGTGCAAGCAGCGTTGCTGTTTCCATGCACCGGCACCACTGGCTGCTAAGAACTGTATCAATCGGAATTCCGTGTTGACGTATTTGCTTGCCAGTTTCGCGTGCCTGACGTCGGCCTGTATCATCTAGATTTCTCTGTGTGCTGCAATCATTGATGGTGAAGTTTGACGGGTCACCGGTTCCCGGAGCCGTTGCATGGCGCATCAAGGCGTGCACGCCAATCTGCTTCCAAATAGCCCATGGATCTTCGTCCGATGCCAAGGTATCCGATGGTGCCGCCATGCAAACAACGGCAATCGCAGCAATGGTGTTTCGCATCAATTTGAACATGGTCAAACACAGTTCGTGGTAACAGACACAATGTTTGATACCCGGGAAACTGCCGACTGGATCAATTTGGGATGATGCGTTTGTTCTTTTGGCGTAAACGCAAAAAGTTAAGAGCCTTTTTTGGAAAGGTCGGTCACAACAAGACGGCCTTCATCGGTTAGCTTGCAAATCAGCCAGTCGGGTTTGACCGGATTGTCAAACCACGGGGCCGCCCAGCCGTGATCAATACAGCTTCTGACCGTTTTTTCGCTGATTTGTTTGCCATTGCCGTCAAATAGCGGCAATTTCCCACCCGGCTGGCTTAGGCCACGTTGTAGCCATTCAAGCTGGACATCTGTGGGTTTCGAATGTTTTTTCCCCGTCATCGGTACTCCTCGCACCGTTATGGTATGATTGGCATCATAAACACTGGATGGGGAACAGTGTGACGGATAATCAATCATGGAGCAATCGCAATGACACCCGATGCGTTTCACGCCAGCCAAATGTCGTTTTTGTATGTCACTGTTCCAGATATGGAAACTGCACGTGTGATCGCAGCTGGTGCAATTCGTGAAAAGCTTGCAGCATGCGCAAATGTCTTGCCGCAGATGACTGCGATTTATGAATGGGACGGAGATGTTGAAGAAGAAAACGAGTTGATCGTCATTCTTAAAACATCACAGGCAACCGCCCCGGCATTGGCCCAATGGGTTGAGCAACATCATCCTTATGAAGTGCCCTGTGTCCTTGAAATCCCGTTGGGACGGGGCAATCACGATTATGTTTCATGGCTGCAAAAGCAATTGGGATCAAAATCACGGCTGATGTGATTGCATCAACGCGGCTTGCCCCCTAGGATGGCGCAAATTTAATCCAGTGGATAAAGAGATTTCATGAACCAGCTTACCAAAATGGCCTTGGAGATGGGGCCGTTGATCCTGTTCTTTGCGGCCAATGCTACGACCAACCTTATGACTGCAACGGCCGTCTTTGTTGCGGCAACGGTCATTGCGTTGACTACGTCATACATGATTGCGCGGACCATTCCGGTTATGCCGTTGATTGGTGGCGTGTTTGTCATCGTGTTTGGCGGTTTGACGCTTTATCTTGATGATGAGCTTTTCATCAAAATCAAGCCGACGATTGTCAATTTGCTGTTTGCAGCAATCCTGTTTGGCGGTTTGATGGCGCGAAAGCTGTTTCTCAAGCTCGTTCTGGAAAGCGCCTTTAAGGCGACCGATGAAGGTTGGCGCATTTTGACCTGGCGCTGGGCGTTCTTCTTTGTCTTCCTTGCCATCGTCAATGAGATTGTCTGGCGTAACTTCCCGACCGATACATGGGTCGCATTCAAGGTATGGGGCATAATGCCCATTACCATGGTGTTTGGTATGGCGCAGGTGCCCGTCTTGATGAAGCACCAATTGCCAGAAGAAGAGGGCGGATCACCCGCTTCTTAAGATTTTGGCACAATCGATCATGATGAAATGCACAAGGGCAGGATGATATCCTGCCCTTTGTTTTAACCGCACGCTTGGAAAGCCCAGAAAGCTTGACTAGCTGATCGGCAAAGCCACACTGACAGCAGCCTGCGCCGCAATGCCTTCTTCGCGTCCGGTAAAGCCCAAACGTTCGGTAGTGGTGGCTTTGACATTCACCCGATCGACTTCAATCTCAAGAATCTCGGCGACTTTTGTGCGCATCGCTTGTGTATGCGGGCCGATTTTGGGGTATTCACAAATCAGGGTGATATCCGCATTCACGATCCGGCCCCCACGTTTGCGCACCAGATCAACAGCATGCTTCAGGAAGATATCAGAGGACGCACCTTTCCACTGCATGTCACTTGGCGGGAAATGCTGACCAATGTCACCCGCGCCAATGGCGCCCAGAATGGCATCGGTTAGGGTGTGAAGGCCGACATCGGCATCGGAATGCCCGTCAAGTCGGGCAGTGTGGGGCACCTTGATGCCACAAAGAATACAATGATCGCCGGGGGCAAAGCGGTGAACGTCAAAGCCTGTTCCGGCACGGTATTCTTCTTGCTGCATCTGGTAAACTTCCTTGTTCGTGCTTTTAACCCAATCTTGCGCACGGTCGAAATCGTCGCGTCGGGTGATTTTATCGTTATTTACCGTGCCTTCGACACACACCACGTCAATGCCCAGCATTTCAAGCAAGGCGGCATCATCGGTAAGTTCCTGACCTTCGAACTTCTGATGAGCTTCAAGGATGGTTGTAAAATTAAAACCCTGTGGGGTTTGGGCCCGGTGCAGGCTTTCGCGCGGGATGGTGCGTGAAATGACATTTCCCTGATCGGTTTGTTTTATGGTGTCGGCAACGGGCAGAGTCGGGATGGCGCCACGATGTGTTTCAAGTGCACTGATAACCCGTTCAATGACATCGTCAGATATCCCGGGACGTGCGGCATCATGAATCAGGACAATATCGGGATGGTGCAGGGCAAGGCCACGCAAACCATTAAGCACAGATTGCTGTCGGGTTTCACCGCCGGCAATCGCGGCCGGCAGATCCGACGCCTGGGAAAGGTCGCAAATGGCTTTGTCGTACAAATCCAGATGTGCTGGATTATAGACCACCTGAACAAGGTCGGGTGATGTGTGCCGGGCAAAGCATTCAATGCAACGCGCAAGCAGGCTTTTACCGCCAAGCACGTGATATTGTTTTGGTGTTGGGTCGCCAAATCTGCTACCGCTGCCTGCAGCAACGATGACAACCCCGATTTTTTTGGTCATAAACATGATGCCATGGCTTGTCTGAATTGCGCCGCAGGCTATCTTTCTGCGAAGACTTTGCCAAGTCGGCATTTGGAATATCAGGTCTTTGTGGCCTGAAATACGGAAACGGACCATCGCATGATTGCTGCATATATACACATACTGGCGTTGTTGCCGCTTACGGCGCAGATCATGCGCGAAGAGCCAAAGCGTGATGTGTGGCTATATGGATCAATTTGTCTGGCGGCAGTCGGAACGATGGTGTTGCTTGGCCTGACGGGCGAAGAAGTTCAGTCGCGCGGATTTTCTGCCGCCCTTCACTGGTCAGAACTTACCGTGATCCTGATCTTTGGTGGCTTGGTGATCTGCAAGGGGCCGCATCAGGTTTGGCGACTTGCCGGTTACATTGGCGGATATCTGTTGCTGTTTGCGGTGCTGGCCGGCGTTTTTCGCGTGTTTGGCAACCAGACACCGCCGACAGTTGAAGGACCAGCTCTGTATTCAGGTTGGCTGTGGGCACATATCGGCAGCTCATTGATCACTTATGCGCTTGTGACGCTCGCGGCAATTGCGGCGATGGCCTATGTCGTGCAGGAACATGCGCTTAAACATCGCAAACCGACCCGTTGGAGCCGCCGTCTGCCGCCGTTACGCGACAGTGAATACATGCTGGTCGGTTTTTTGAAATGGTCCGCATGGGTTCTGACCATCGGCATTGTTTCGGGATTTGCACTTCGTTATGTCGAAGGCAGCAGTCTTTGGGAAATTGACCATAAGATGCTGTTGACCCTATTGGGTTTTGCAACCATCTGCACCCTGATTTTCATTCATGAGAAATCAACACTACGTGGCCGCATGGCGGTGCGATTTGTCCTTGGGGCTTGGTTGCTTCTGACCTTGGCCTTTCCCGGCGTTCGTTTGGTCAGCGGGTATCTGATCGGGTAACCGGCGGATTGGCAGCGTTCATTTTGCCAGAAAAGTGCGCAAACACCTGATCGATGGAATACATGATGCATAATTGATGGTCAGTGTGCGCTGCGGTATCCCGCCAATATGCAGAATGATCACACGCATCATAGTCAAATTTCAGCATATTCAAGGTCTTTCGCCGGGTTGAGTACCACGATATTTTCATCAATACGCTTAGAGTTGTTGCAACTCGTTGCCAGTTTTATTAATCTGCCCAAGTTTTAGGCAATCGGAAATACTTCATGTCATTGCAGATTGGTTCTGTGCATGTGCCAGAAAATGTCATTCTGGCACCTATGTCAGGTGTGACTGACCTTCCATTTCGGCAACAAGTCCGCCAGTTTGGTGGGCATCTTGTCGTGTCTGAAATGATTGCGTCAGATGCCATGACCCGCATCCAGCAGCATAGTAAAGAAGTGCGCAAGATGCATGGCGATTGCGCAGCCGAAAGCCCGCTTTCCGTTCAGCTTGCCGGGACTGAGCCAGAAGAAATGGCCGAAGCGGCAAAAATGAACGAAGCCCGTGGGGCCATGATCATTGATATCAATATGGGCTGCCCGGCCAAAAAGGTTACAAAAGGCTATGCTGGCTCGGCATTGATGCGCGACGAAAAGCTTGCCGCGGATATCATCAAAGCCACCGTTGATGCGGTATCGGTACCGGTTACCCTTAAAATGCGTCTTGGCTGGGACGATGATAACCGCAATGCGCCGACATTGGCCAAGATCGCAGAAGATCTGGGTATCGCGATGCTGACCATTCATGGCCGCACGCGCTGCCAGTTTTACAAAGGCGATGCCGACTGGGATGCCATTTCTTTGGTTAAAAACGCGGTTTCAATCCCGGTTATTGGCAATGGTGATGTCACCAGCGAAGAAGATGCGCAGGACTTGCTGCAACGTTCAGGCTCGGACGGTGTCATGGTTGGCCGTGGTGCTTATGGAAAACCTTGGTTTCTGACGCAGGTATCGCACTTCCTTAAAACAGGCGAAAAACTGCCTGCACCGTCACTTGCCATTCAGTTGGAAACGATCTTGCGCCACTATGATGCAATGATTGAGCATCATGGCCGACAGGGTGTGCGCATCGCGCGGAAACACCTTGCGTGGTATTGCAACAGCTTACGCAACGCGACAGAATTTCGACGTGTTATCAACGTTTTGGATGACCCGTCAGCGGTCAAAGACCAAATTCGGTCCTTCTACGAACCGTTGGTCGAACACGAAATCAAATTTGATCAGAAAGCTGCCTGATCGTTTTATAACAATAAAATGGCGATTGAAAAAATCGTTGGGGAAGAATTGAATGAGACTGGGATTTGGAAAAGGCAACGGGGTTGATCCAACCGGTGTGCTTAACGCGATTGCAAGTGCAGTCGTCGTTGCCAATCGGGATGGGAAAATCCGGTTCGTCAATCAGGCGACCGAACAGCTGTTCAATACGAGTGCCAGCGTTCTGTGTCGCAGCGACCTGACGGATTTTATTCCGGCTGACAGCCCTGTATTTTCCTTAATCAGGCAGGCAATTGATGAAGCAACACTTGTTGCGGATCATAATCTGCTGATCGAAAGCCCCAAGATTGGCAAGCATACGGTCAATTTGACAGTTGGTTCGATGCCAGATGAAACCGATTGTGCCGTTCTGACATTTGAGCCGCGTTCGATCGCCCAGAAAATCGATAATCAGCTTCTGAGCCGTAATTCTGCACGTTCTGTAAGTGCAATGGCCGCGATCCTTGCCCATGAGATCAAAAACCCTCTGTCGGGTATCCGTGGTGCTGCGCAATTGCTTGAGCAAACCAGTAACGAAGATGACCGGGTCCTCACGCGTCTGATTTGCGATGAAGCGGATCGGATTGTCGAGCTTGTTGACCGGATGGAGATTTTCTCGGACAAGCCGTTGGAACGTGGTGCGGTGAACATTCACACCGTGCTTGAGCATGTCCGGCGTTTGGCTGAAAACGGCTTTGGTAAGAACCTGGTGTTTGAAGAAATCTATGATCCATCTTTGCCGCCGGTCTTTGGCAATCGGGATCAACTTATTCAGGTCTTCCTCAATCTGGTGAAGAATGCGGGCGAGGCGGTTGATCCGAAAGATGGAAAAATCATTATTTCCACCCGGTATCAACATGGTGTCCGTTTGGCAGTTGCTGGGCGCGATGCGCGTGTGCATTTGCCGCTTGTTGTTTCTGTTTCTGACAATGGTCCGGGTATTTCACAAGATATGCGTGAAAGCCTGTTTGATCCGTTTGTCACGACCAAGCCGACCGGGTCGGGCCTTGGTCTGGCACTGGTGGCCAAGATCATTAATGACCATGGTGGTGTGATTGAAGTGAAAGATGTACCGGGGGGCGGTGCAGAATTTCAGATCATGCTGCCGATTTACAATCGTGCGCTGGCCGAGGGGGCGAGCGAACCCATAATAATCAATAACAGGGAAGAAACCGCATGAGCACGCGCCCTGCCAGAATTCTGGTCGCCGACGATGACCGTGCAATCCGCACGGTATTGACGCAGGCTTTGTCGCGCCAAGGACACGAGGTCCGTAGTACGGGCCATGGTCGTACACTTTGGGACTGGATCGCCGACGGGGACGGTGATCTGGTTATTACCGATGTCATGATGCCGGACGAGAACGGTCTTGATATGGTGCCGCGTATTCGTAAATTGCGCCCCGACCTTCGCGTGATTGTCATGAGTGCGCAAAACACCCTGATGACTGCGGTTAAAGCCGCACAGCGCGGTGCGTTCGAGTATCTGCCAAAGCCTTTTGACCTTAATGAGTTAATGGGTATTGTTGATCGTGCACTTGAAACACCACAGGAAAGTCAGGTCGGAAAAGCTGCCGATGAAGAGGGTGATGATCGCCTGCCTTTGATAGGCCGTTCGGCTGCGATGCAGGAAATCTACCGCGCGCTGGCACGTCTGATGAACACGGACCTTACCGTGATGGTCACAGGTGAAAGTGGAACGGGTAAAGAACTGGTCGCACGCGCATTGCACGAATATGGCGGGCGCCGTCATGGGCCGTTTGTTGCGATCAATATGGCCGCAATCCCGCGTGAACTGATCGAAAGCGAGCTGTTCGGCCACGAAAAAGGTGCCTTTACCGGTGCGAATGAACGCAAAGTCGGCCGGTTTGAACAGGCAGAAGGCGGAACACTTTTCCTTGATGAAATTGGCGATATGCCGCTTGAAGCGCAGACCCGTTTGTTACGTGTTTTGCAGGAAGGTGAATATACCCGTGTTGGTGGTCGCACACCCATCCGGGTGAATGTCCGCATTGTGGCGGCAACGCACCGCGATTTACGCAAACTCATCCGCGAAGGTACGTTCCGCGAAGATTTGTTCTATCGTCTGAATGTTGTTCCGATCCGTTTGCCGTCACTGCGCGAACGTCTGGAAGATATTCCGGAACTGGTGAACCATTTCCTGATGCTGGCCAGCCAGGAAGGGCTTCCGCGTAAGAACCTGTCATCAGAAGCAATGGCACGCCTTAAGGCGCACCGTTGGCCGGGCAATATCCGTGAACTTGAAAATATGGTGCGCCGTCTGACAGCGCTTTACTCGCATGACGTCATTGGCGTTGATGTGATCGAAACCGAGTTTTCCGAGAACAACATCAACGAAGCAGCACCAAGTGCGGAGCCGCAATCCTTGTCAGAATCGATTGAACGTCATGTACGTGAGTATTTTGACGCCCATGAAGAAGATTTGCCGTCCAATGGGC
Organism: Thalassospira sp.; assembly: GCF_040218635.1. GTDB lineage: Bacteria > Pseudomonadota > Alphaproteobacteria > Rhodospirillales > Thalassospiraceae > Thalassospira. Next base: position 794,674 of record NZ_JAVJRB010000012.1, on the reverse strand, counting down.
TGTATGACCGTATCCTGCGTGAAATGGAACGTCCGCTTTTGAATGTGACACTTGAAGCAACGCGGGGAAATCAGGTCAAGGCAGCAGAAGTTCTGGGCCTGAACCGGAATACCCTGCGCAAGAAAATCCGTGATCTTGGGCTTGAAGTCGTCAGGGGCACAAAATGAATAATACCGACCGTTCGATCTCCAACCGTTTCTTGCGGTCGGGCTTTGTACGGTTTGTGGCAAGGTTGGGTCAATCGCGTCGTTTCGCGTTTGGCTTGGTCGCAGCAGCCCTGATATCGGTCACGGCAACCTATCTTGCGATGACCGGGACGGCACCGTTTCGTCCTGATCCACGCTTGATTTTGCTGTTGCTGAATGCCGATCTTGTGCTGGTGTTGCTGCTGGCCACACTGGTTGCGCGTAAGCTTGTTCAAATCTGGGTCGAACGCCGACGCGGGGTTGCCGGGGCAAAGCTCCACACCCGTATGGTTTTGATGTTTTCACTGGTTGCGGTGACGCCGGCCATCTTCGTTGCAGTATTCTCGGCGTTGTTCCTGCATTTTGGTATTCAGGGCTGGTTTAGTGACCGCATCAGAACAGCAGTTGAAGAAAGTATGGTCATTGCTGATGCTTATTTGAAAGAGCATCAGGAACTGATCCGCGCAGACGTTCTTGCGACCACAAGTGACTTGCAAAGATTTGGGGTCAATTTTTCGACCAGTACGGATCGCATCTCAGATCTTCTGACTGATCAGGCTCTTGCCCGCGGGTTGCCGGAAGTCATGATGATCGACGGTTCAGGGCAGGTCATAGCGCAGTCCGAATACAGTTTTTCCTATATGACGGATCAGTCTTCTATCCCGCCGGAAGTCTTTGACGAGGCGCGCGAAAAAGATGTGGTTCTCATGATCGGCTCTGCCGATAACCGCATTCGCGCATTGGCCAAGATCCCGACCTTCATCAACGCATTTTTGCTGGTGGGGCGCTTTGTTGACCCCAACGTTCTTGACCGTATTGATAAGGCCAGGCGTGCTGTTGACGCCTATGAAAGCCTTGAAGGGGAACGTTCAGGGATCGTGATTACGTTTGTCATGATCTTTGTTCTGATCTCTGTGGTGTTGTTGCTGGCAGCAGTAACGATGGGTCTTATGGTGGCAACACGTTTGGTACAGCCCGTGTCGCAATTGATCACGGGTGCCGAACGTGTCAGGGACGGTGATCTGTCGTTCCGTGTGCCGCTGGACGGGCAGGGCGATGAGCTTGAAGCCCTGAGCCGTGCCTTTAACCGGATGACCGCACAGCTTGAAACACAGCACAATGAATTGATTGCGGCCAACCGTCTGAATGATGAACGGCGGCGCTTCACCGAAGCTATTCTTGGCGGGGTTACAGCGGGCGTGATTGGTCTTGATCCTGATCGTAAGATTGATCTGCCAAACCGAAGTGCGTCTGACCTTTTGGCGGTTGATCTTGAAAACCATATCGGCCAGAAACTGACGGACGTCATTCCCGAATTCGCCACACTGTTCGAAGATTTTGGCCGGGATGGAGACCGCAGTAAGCCGCGACAAGTCGAAATTCGCCGTGAAGGTGTGAATGTGACTCTATTGGCCCGCGTGACCGCAGAATGGGCTGATGATGGCACTGTGTTTGGCTATGTCGTGACATTTGATGATGTGACGGAACTGCAAACGGCGCAGCGCATGGCGGCATGGGCCGATGTTGCGCGACGTATTGCCCATGAAATCAAAAACCCGCTGACACCTATTCAACTGTCAGCCGAACGCCTTAAGCGCCGTTTCCTCAAACAAATTAATGACGACGATGAGGAAGTCTTCAAAACCTGCACCGACACCATTATCCGGCAGGTATCCGATATCGGTCGGATGGTGGATGAGTTTTCAAGTTTTGCACGCATGCCGTCTCCGAAAATGCGGTCGGAAAACATCAGTGATCTGGTGAAAAGTGCGGTTTTCTTGCAAAAACAGGCGCATAGCAACATCACCTATGACTTTGACCAGACCGGAATTGAGGAAATGCAAATTTCCTGCGATGCCCATCAGGTAAACCAGTGTCTGATCAACACCCTTAAAAATGCTGCCGAAGCAATCGAGGCCCGCGATAAACCAGAAGATGGTGAATTGCCCCGCGGGAAGATCGAAGTTTCAATTACGGTGTCACCAAACAATCAACATCTGTTTGTCGCGGTGTCTGACAACGGAAAAGGGCTTCCGGCCGAGCATCGCGAACGCTTGACAGAGCCTTATATCACCACACGTTCTAAGGGCACCGGTCTTGGTCTGGCGATCGTTAAGAAAATCATGGAAGACCATGGAGGAGAGCTGATACTCTCTGACGGCGTTGAAAGCGGGGCGACGATTACGTTATCGTTCCCGCAGGTGGTTGAAGCCGATCTTGAAGGCAAATCGCCGGACGTATATTCCTCAGGCAATTAGTTCAATTGTCGAAATCGTAACAAGAACAAAGATTGATTTGGTCACGACATGGCGCACGACATTCTGATTGTCGACGACGAAAAAGACATCCGAGCGTTGATTTCCGGTATTCTGGAAGACGAAGGCTACACAACCCGGCAGGCCGGATCGAGCCAGGAAGCTCTGTCCGAGGTTTCTGCACGTCGGCCAAGCCTTGTGGTTCTTGATATCTGGATGGATGAAAGCGACCATGACGGCATTGAAACGCTTAAGCTGATCAAACGCGAGCATAGCGAAGTGCCTGTGGTCATGATTTCCGGTCACGGTAACATCGAAACCGCACTCGAAGCATCGCGGATCGGTGCCTATGACTTCATTGAAAAGCCGTTCAATACCGACCGGTTGTTGATGGTTGTTGAACGTGCGATTGACGATGCCCGACTGCGCCGTGAAAACCGTGAGCTGACGTTGCTTACCGGGGGCGATACCGAACTTGTCGGCAAGTCATCGCTGGTGAATAATCTTCGCCAGTCCGCAGAACGTGTTGCCCGTACCGGAAGCCGGGTTTTGATCCACGGACCAGCTGGATCGGGAAAAGAAGTGGTCGCGCGGCTTATTCACAGGAAATCAGCCCGATCAGAAGCACCGTTTGTTGTGCTGAATTGCGCGAATATTTCGCCAGAAACCATGGAAGAATCGCTGTTCGGCGCGGTTGCTAATGTTGATCGTGAAGCACGCACAGGTGTGCTGGAGCTGGCTCATGGTGGTACACTTCTGCTTGATGAAGTGGCCGATATGCCATTGGAAACGCAGGGTAAAATTGTTCGCGTCTTGCAAGACCAAACTTTTGAACGGGTTGGCGGGGCAATTCCGGTTAGCGTTGATGTACGTGTTATCGCAACAACGGCGCGTGATCTTGAACAACGTATCGCAGAACAAACCTTCCGGCAGGATTTGTATTACCGGCTAAATGTTGTCCCGCTTGAGGTTCCCTCATTGCAGCAGCGCCGCGATGATATACCTGAATTGGCCGAACGGTTTCTTGAACGCTATGCTGAGGCAACCGGCCTTCCAAAACGAAAGCTTTCACCAGAAGCCATGGCAACATTGCATGCCTATGATTGGCCGGGCAATGTCCGGCAGTTGCGCAATGTCATGGAAAGACTGATGATCATGGCGCCGGATGAAGAGAAAGTTGATCTGATCAGCGGCAAGATGTTGCCGTCAGAACTGTTTTCCGATGTGCCAACGTCGCTAAGCTTTGACAAAACCAGTGAAATCATGGCATTGCCGCTTCGCGAAGCGCGCGAGCTGTTTGAAAAAGAATATCTGCAGACCCAGATTGATCGGTTTGGCGGGAATATTTCCAAGACGGCGACTTTCGTCGGAATGGAACGATCAGCATTGCATCGCAAGCTAAAAAGCCTTGGGGTCAGCGGTCAATAGACCCAAAACCATCACGGACTGTTGTGAACGGGAGTAGATAAGATGAAGGTCATCATTTGCGGCGCAGGGCAGGTGGGGTTCCACATTGCCAAATATCTGGCTGCGGAAAACAATGATGTTACCGTGATCGACCAATCCGAAGAACTGGTGCGCAAGATTTCAGATACGCTTGAAGTCAAAGGCATCATCGGGTTTGGCTCTCACCCCGACATTTTGCAACAGGCCGGTGCCGAAGAAGCCGACATGCTGATTGCGGTGACCTTTGCCGATGAAGTCAACATGACTGCCTGTCAGGTTGCTCATTCGCTGTTTAACGTGCCGACCAAGATTGCCCGTATCCGGAGCCAGACCTATCTGCAGCCGGAATGGGCAAGCCTGTTTGGTCGGGAAAAGCTTCCGATTGATGTGGTGATTTCCCCGGAAATGGAAGTCGCCCGCGCGGTTGCCCGCCGTCTGCAGGCACCCGGTGCGTTTGATATGATCCCGTTTGCCGATGACAAGGTTAAAATCCTTGGCCTGCGCTGCAGCGAAGATTGCCCGGTGATCAATACCCCGCTGCGTCAGCTTCATCAGTTGTTCCCGGATTTGAATATTTCGATCCTTGGCATGATCCGTAACGACAAGCCGGTCTATCCCAAGGGCGATGATCAGATGTTGGCAGGTGATCTGGTCTATCTTGCCGTATCAAGTGATCAGGTCGACCGGGCAATGTCGGCATTCGGTCACGAAGACCCGGAAGCCCGCCGGATCGTCATCTTTGGTGGCGGGAACATTGCCTTGTTCCTTGCCGAAGAAATCAATAAGAACTTCCCCGGTGTCACGACACGACTGGTCGAGGCAGATGCAGAACGCGCACGTTATGTCGCCCAGAAACTGCCGAAGAAAAGTGTGGTTCTGCATGGCGACGTTCTGGACCCGGAATTGCTCGAAGAAGCCAATGTCGGCAATGCCGAAGCCGTTGTGGCGCTTACCAATGATGATGAAACCAATATTCTGTCATCCTTGCTTGCCAAGCGATATGGCTGCCCAAGGGCACTGACCCTGATTAATAAAAGCACCTATAACTCGTTGGTGTCGGAACTTGGCATCGACGTTGTCATCAGCCCGCGCATGACGACAGTATCGACCATTCTGCACCACGTGCGCCGCGGGCGTATCCGTGCGGTTCACAGCCTTTCAGAAGGTTTCGGTGAGGTACTTGAGGCAGAGGCACTTGAAACAGCCCCGATTGTTGGCAAGGCGATTAAAGATATCGCGATGCCAACCAGTGTCGTGTTTGGCGCGATCTTGCGGGATGGCGAGGTGGTTATGCCACGTGCAAACACCGTGATTGAGGCGAATGACCGTATTGTCGTCTTTGCCGGGTCCAATCAGATCAAAAAGGTCGAGAAAATGTTTGCTGTCCGGTTGGAATATTTCTAATCAACAGAGGACGTTAAATATCCTCATACAAATAAAAAGCGCCAAAACAACCGGAAGATTTTATGTCTGATCAATTGCCCCATCCGCCAAAGGCCGTCATTTTCGATTGGGATAATACCCTTGTCGATAGTTGGGGAACCATTCAGGCTGCTTTGAACATGACCTTTGCCGAGTTCGGCAAAGAACCCTGGACACTTGATGAAACCAAGCAGCGCGTGGCGCGTTCGTTGCGCGACAGTTTCCCGGTTTTGTTTGGCGAAGATAAGTGGCACGCAGCCAAAGACAGCTTCTATGCCCATTTCCAGTCCATTCATCTGGAAACACTGACACCACTTGCCGGTGCCTATGATCTTTTATGTGCACTGCGTGACAACGGGACCTATATCGGGGTGGTCAGCAATAAAAACGGTGATTTCTTGCGGAAAGAAGCCGAACATCTTGGTTGGACGGAATTTTTTGGCAAAATTATTGGTGCAACAGATGCTGCCAATGACAAGCCGGCACCCGATCCAGTGCATATGGCTATGGGCGACTCTTCGGCGCCGCAATATGAGAATCTGTGGTTTGTCGGCGATAGCGTGGTTGATATTCAATGTGCGCGCAATGTCGGGGCGACTGCAATTTTGATCGGCAATGAAATTACCGGTCATAGTGACGGGCAGAATTCTGCGACTCTTAGCCCTGATTGGCATTTCGGTGATTGCGAGGCGCTTGTAGGGGTTGTAAAAAGCTTCTCGAAAGTCTTATAGTTCAAACAGGTCACTAAAAATGGGGACGGAACTGTAATAGACCCAAGGTCGACGGTTTCACATTTTCCTTGGCCGCCCGAAACTAAAAAAACGCTCATAAAAGAAGGCTAGGTCTAACCAATGGCGGAAAAATCACAAAATGTTCAGGACGTATTCCTGAATTATTGCCGTAAAAACAAAACGCCGGTTACCGTGTTTCTGGTCAACGGAGTCAAATTGCAGGGCATCATCACCTGGTTTGACAATTTCTCTGTTTTGCTGCGGCGCGATGCTCACACCCAGCTCGTGTACAAACACGCGATTTCGACGGTAATGCCGACGACACCGATTAAACTGTTTGATCCGAGCCAGCCAGCGACGGAAGAAGAAAATAGCTGACGAGTCTCTGACTTCGGGGGGAGGCGATACGCCTGACGCCCCCCGGGTCCTGGTTTTCCATCCGGAACTAAAACGTGCGGACCAGACGGCGTCCTGGCGCGATGCTTCATCACGTTTGGATGAAGCCGTCAGTTTAACTGGCGCGTTAGAATTTGAAGTGGTGGGCGCGGATATCGTGCCCATTGCAAAAGTGCGTCCTTCTACCTTGTTTGGTAAAGGCGTAACGGAACGGCTTGGTCTGCAGATCAAGGCCGAAGAAGCCGATATCGTCATGATCAATGGCCAACTTACCCCGATCCAGCAACGTAATCTGGAGAAAGAGTGGAAGTGCAAGGTTATTGACCGTACCGGTTTGATTCTTGAGATTTTTGCAGACCGTGCGCGGACCCGAGAAGGTCGCTTGCAGGTGCAGCTTGCCTTGCTGAGCTATCAGCGGTCCCGTCTTGTCCGAACATGGACCCACCTTGAACGTCAGCGTGGCGGGCGTGGCTTCCTTGCGGGGCCAGGTGAACGTCAGATCGAGATTGACCGACGTTTGATTGGCGACAAGCTGGCAAAGCTGCGTCGTGAACTTGAAGAAGTCAAACGAACGCGTGAGCTTCATCGCGAAGCACGGCGTCGTGTGCCTTATCCGATTGTGGCTTTGGTTGGTTATACCAACGCCGGGAAATCAACGTTGTTCAATCAGCTAACCCTGTCCGACGTCTTTGCCGAGGACATGCTGTTTGCCACCCTTGATCCGACAATGCGTGGGTTGCTCCTGCCCGGCGGGCGGAAAGTTATCCTGTCTGATACGGTGGGGTTTGTTTCGGATCTGCCACATGACCTTGTCGCGGCCTTCCGGGCGACCCTTGAAGAAGTTCTTGAAGCCGATCTGATTGTTCATGTGCGCGACGCTTCGTCACTCGAAACCGAAGCGCAAAAGCTTGATGTTCTTGAAGTGCTTAAGGCGCTTGGATTGCAAAAGGCCATTGACGGTGAAGAACTGGTCGAGGCGCTGAACAAGATTGATTTGCTTGAAGGTGAAGACCTGCAAGCCATGCTTGAGTCGTCAGCCCGTCATGACAATACCATTGCAATTTCAGCCATGAAGGGCCGAAATTGTGATGCATTGCTTGAGCTGATTGAAGATCGCCTGACCGTAGATATGCCGGTTTTCGAGCTGTGCGTACCTTACTCGGATGGTAAATCCTTGGCCCGTTTGTATGAGCAGGGCGAAGTTTTACAGCGTAACGAAGGACCAGATGGCATTTCAATTCAGGTCCGTGTCGACACCACACGGCTTGGACGTTTTGAAGACTGGTGTGCTAAATCCGGGCTTGAGATACAGCTGATATCGTAAATACACATACCCAATGGGAGACGAAGCGTGGCGATGAAAGTCGATATAGACAAGGTTACCGGAATTATCCGGGAGGTCTCGGCTGAAGAAATCGCCCCGCGCTTCGGTCAGCTTGATGAAGCAGATATCGACATCAAAACCCATGCGCTTGATCTGGTAACGATTGCCGATACCGAAGCAGAACGTGTTCTGACCAAACGATTGACCGATCTTCTGCCCGGCAGTCGTGCGCTTGGTGAAGAAGCAGCCCATGCTGATCCGGCGCTTCAGGATCGTATCTTTGCCGGGGATGACCCGTTCTGGATTATTGATCCGGTTGATGGGACAAAGAATTTTGCCCATCACCGCCAACCATTTCGCTGCATGGTCGGTCTGTATTCCGGCGGTGAAACTGTTGCTGCGTGGATTGTTGATCCGATTGAAGGATCGGCTACCGTGGCCGAAAAAGGGGCAGGTACCCGTTATCAGGACAAGAAGGTTTCCGTTCGATCAAACATCACCAAGGCAAGTGATGCCAAAGGGTTCCTGATTTCCTATGCCCGTGACCGTATCCGCAAGCATTACGGCCACCTCGATTTCTTTGCCGATGTCACGCATTATTCCTGCTGTGGAGCGGAGTATGAAGAACTCGCACGCGGGGCATATGATTTTTGTGCTTACCGTACGCTAAAACCATGGGATCATGCGCCGGGTACTTTGCTTGTCCGTGAGTCGGGTGGCTATGCCCGCTATATCACCACGGATAAAAATAACGAATACAATGCAAATGCGACGGCCCCGGGGCTTTTGTGTGCAAGTTCGGAAGAACTTTGGGCCGAGATCAACGAAATCTTGTTGCCGTTGTTTTCCTAAAGCGCAATAACCTCATCGATACTGGAATTTGTCTGGCGACAGGGCCCCGCGATCAAGCTTGGCCGCGTTCCACCTTTTTTGCCAAGTTCCACAGGTCATCCATTTCTTTCAGATCGGATTGTGCGGCTGTGCGGTTGTCGCGTGCCAGTTCGTCTTCGATGAAATGAAACCGCTTGGTGAATTTGTGGTTGGCACCGCGCAGGGCGACTTCAGGATCGACACCGATCTTGCGGGCAAGGTTCGCCATCACAAACAACATATCCCCCAATTCATCCTGAAGGCGCGCTGGAACGGGATTTTCGGTCATTTCAGCCTTTAGTTCGTCGATTTCTTCGTGAAGTTTGTCAAAGACTTCATCGGTACTCGGCCAATCAAAGCCAACTCGTGCGGCACGTTTGGTCAGTTTTTCTGCGCGCATCAATGCGGGCAGGGCACTTGCAACACCATCAAGTGCGCTGTGGCGTTCATGGCCTTTGGTTTCGGCCTTTTGCGCACGTTCTGCGGCCTTGATCTTTTCCCATGTCTGATTGACGCCATCCGTAGTGGTGGCATCCCCATCGCCAAAAACATGGGGGTGGCGGCTGATCATTTTTGAAACGATGCTGTTGGCGACATCTTCAAACTCGAAATGCCCGGCTTCTTTGGCCATCTGGGCGTGAAAAACAACCTGCAGCAACAGATCGCCTAACTCACCTTGAAGTTCATGCATATCCCCATCGGCAATCGCATCGGCAACTTCATAAGCTTCTTCAATGGTGTAAGGCGCTATGGTGGAAAAGTTCTGTTCCAAATCCCAAGGGCATCCCCCATCCGGATCACGCAGCTTTGCCATGACGTCAAGAAGGTCGTTGATGGCTTTGCTGTTATGCGTGCTCATGGGCGCGGTCCTGTTCTGTGGGTTTCAAGTTCTTCTTTTAGTCCTATCGCGGTGCATCATCGCTGACAAGGGCCTGATCACGGCAAAACAAAACCCGCAAGGCTATTAAAGCACTTGCGGGTTTTGCTGTGATGTTCGGATGCCTTTGGCTTATGCCGCCTTAAGCTTTTCCTGTTTGTTAGCGCTAACATCGCTGGTTTTCTTCGATGTTGCGCTTTCTTCTTTTTTGCCTTCAACCAGTCCGCGGTGCAGGGCAATGATTGCTTTGTCAAAGTCACCTTCGGCAACAACAAATTGCAGATCCACACGGCGGCTTGGATAGTGCGACGCCACCAGTTCAACGCCAGCATCATCAAGCGTCGTGACAGCACGGGCAAACAGGCCCGGCTGATCGATATTCGCACCAATAACCGAGACAATTGCGACCTTGCGGGTCTGAACGGTTGCTTCGGGGTGCTTGGCCTCGATCTCGTCAACGCAGCGACGGATTTGCTTGAGCGGTGCAACCACATAATGCGTGATCGTATTGGCATTCAGGTTCTTGGTAACCGTCGGAACCTTATACCGCTTAAGCACGCTCAGAATTGATTCTTCGCTGCCCGGAACGCCAACCATGTCCTGATTGAAAACTTCAATCTCAAACGCGGTCGGAACACCGGTCACAATTTCAACGCGGCTGTTTTCAGGGTCCCAATGATCGTCAATAACCGTACCGGGATGTTCCGGCTCAAAAGTATTGGCAATGCGCAGCGGAATGTCGTTCTGCCGAAGACCTTTGGCTGCACGCGGGTGGATGGCTTCCATCCCCATGTTTGACAACTGATCAGCCACGTCATAGCTGGTCCGGCCAATCGGACGCACGGCATCTTCGCCGACAATGCGCGGATCGGCACTGGAAAGGTGGAATTCCTTGTGAATGATTGCTTCACGCGCCTGTGTCAGGCAAGCAATGCGCGAGAAGGTCACTTCACTGTAGCCACGGCCATAGATGCTCATCAAGCCTTCGCTGCACTGGGCATAGCCCGTGGCAATGGCAAGCTGACTGGAAAGGTCGATATCCTCAAAAACCTTTTCAATACGGCCATCAAGGGTTGATGCTTCTGGTTCGCGCCAACCTGAAAGGTCGGCAAACACGGCATTCACGCCCTTGGCACGCAGCAGCAACATGGTGTTATGTGCGCTATGCGCTTCGCCAATGGCCGAAAGCATTTCACGTACCGTCAGAAGGTGCTTTTCAAGTTTGAAATGCCCAAAGCTGCACAGGCGATGGAGATCCATCAAGCAGCTGCGCGTGCCTTCAATGCGTTCCTGAACAAAGGCGTTGGCCAATTTAAGTTCCGGTGCATCCCCAAAGATTTCTTCGTTGATTGCACACATTTTTTCGGAAACCTTGGTCAGAGCATCGCCCCAGGCCCAATCGGTTTCCGATCCGGCATAAAGCTGATAGACGCCTGCTTCACCGGTTTTCTTGTTTTCCAGCAGAACGTCAGTAAAACCGCCATACGCTGAAACGACAAAGACCCGGTTATACAGTTCTTCTTCGCTACGATTGCCGACCAGAATGTTATCCATGACCGCATTAACCTGCGTCATCGACGTACCACCGATCTTATGAACGCTATGCCCAGCGTCTGATTTTTTCTCGACTGAAAGCATGTTGCCTCCTTTGGGGGGCGATTCTTTGAAAACCATTGTTTTTTCAATTTTGGGGCGGTCGTGATCGGCCGCCCCAAATAAGAGCATTAGCTGGCGAGTGCATCGCCGCCGAGCGGGTAAACCCCGTTTTCATCATGGACTTCGCGACCATTAAGCGGCGGGTTAAAGGCACAGGCCACAACCATATCCTCGGTGCCGCCGCGCAGATAATGGCGGTCATGCTTATCAAGGATGTAAACCGTACCCGGTACGATCTTGTATTTTTTGCCATCAGCAATGGTTTCGACTTCGCCATTGCCTGAAATGCAATAGACCGTCTCGAAATGGTTTGCGTAGCAAATTTCAGTCTCGGTCCCGGCATAGATGGTCGTGACATGGAACGAGAACCCCATGCCATCATCAGCCAGTGACAGGCGCGTGCTTTCCCAGTTATCCGAAACAACACGGCGACCGGATGCTTCACATTCTTTCAGTGTGCGAACAATCATCTTTAACTCTTTGAATTATTTAAGCTGTGGGGCAGGGCGATGCCCAATGACATCGCCCTAACTCATTTACTCTGCGGCGGCTTTGGCAGGAACAACTTCTTTGCCCATGGCTTTTGCCGTTGCCAGTTCAAGAATGTCCAGACCATGTGCCAGATCCTGCTTGGAGATGATCAAAGGCACAAGGCATTTGACAACTTCATCTTCCGGACCACTGGTTTCAATGACCAGGTTATGCTTGAAGCATTCCTTGGTGACTTTCGATGCCAGTTCGCCACTTTCAAAGCAAATACCCTGCATCAGGCCGCGGCCCTTGCGATACAGTTTACCATCGCCATAACGTTCGGCGATTTCTTCGAGGCGGTTGCCAAGGAATTCGGCCTTGTCACGCACATCGGCTGCAAATTTGTCATCTGACCAGAAATGATCAAGGGCGGTCGCGGCAGTTACGAACGCGTGGTTGTTGCCACGGAAGGTGCCGTTATGTTCACCCGGATGCCACACATCGAATTCCGGCTTGATCAGAACGACTGCAAGCGGAAGACCGTAGGCCGACAGCGACTTCGACAGCGTGATCATGTCCGGCTTAATGCCGGCGGGTTCGAAGCTGAAGAACGTGCCGGTACGACCACAACCAGCCTGAATGTCATCGACAATCAGCAGGATGTCGTGTTTGCGGCAGACTTTCTCAAGGTTTTTTAACCAGCCGAAATCAGCAGCGTTCAGACCACCTTCACCCTGAAGGGTTTCAACAATCACCGCCGCCGGAAGAGCAATACCGCTGGAGTTGTCCGAAAGAACGCGATCAAGATACTCGGTGGTATCTGCGCCATCGCCCATATAGCCATCAAACGGAACCGCAACAGCATTATCAAGCGATACGCCAGCGGCACCACGATGGTGCTCGTTACCGGTAATGGCAAGCGAACCAAGCGTGCAACCATGGAAGCCGTTGGTGAACGAAATGATGGTTTCACGGCCTTTGACACGGCGCGCAAGTTTCAGGGCGGCTTCGACAGCGTTGGTGCCGGTCGGGCCGGTGAACTGCACTTTATATTCCATGTCACGCGGCTTGAATATTTTGGTTTCAAGCGCTGTCAGGAAGGCTTCCTTGGCCTTGGTATGCATGTCCAGACCATGGGTAATGCCGTTTGATTTGATGTAATCAATCAGCTTTTCCTGCAAGACCGGATGGTTGTGGCCATAGTTAAGGCTGCCAGCACCAGCAAGGAAATCAAGATAACGGTTGCCATCAAGGTCGGTGAGCCATGCACCTTCGGCATTATCAAAGGTGACGGGGAAGGAGCGTGCGTAGCTCTGAACTTCCGATTCAAGGCGATCAAATACAGTCATAGTTCCCTCTTTCAGATTGGGAAAAGTCAAGTCCACCTGTCATGACAAACGTTCCGGCGGACCGGATGTTCCATCGACGGACAACGCCGTTTTGTGCATCAAGGTGGTGAAAATTGGTTCGGTCGGATCAGGCCGCGACGCGTTCGACGTCTTCGCGCTCGAACGGACCGATCTGCCATAGAATTTCACTGGCAGCGGCACCTTCGAAGTGCGTTTCACGTTCGAACTGAACTTTGCGTTTAACGTCAGCGCCAAGTTCACGTGCGACGGAACGGAATACACCCTGCGACGGGGCATTCGTCGACGTAATCGTCGTGTTCAGCTGATTCACGTTATGGCATGCCGAGCGATCCAGAATGTCAAGGATCAGGCGTTTCGCAAGCCGAAGGCCACGGGCTTTCGGGGAAACGGCAACCTGCCAGATGAAAAGCTGTTCAGGCGTGTTTGGTACGATGTAACCGGACACAAAGCCAACAGCTTCGCCATCCAGTTCCGCAATCGCGCATGTGTCCGCAAAGTGCGAGCACTGCAGCAAGTTGCAATACATTGAATTTTCGTCCAAAGGCTTGCACTCGGCGATCAGATTGTTGACTGCCGCGCCATCAGTGGCCTTGGGTTTTCGGATAATCAGGTTGGCTTTGTGGCCGGTATTGCCGTTTGTGTTGGCAATTTTCATCGGTCTGCCTGCTCTATTATTTCGATATGCGATCATTCATGTCGCGAGAGATGTATAGAATAACGATGTAAATTGATCAACCCCCTGACTATTAATTTCCTATAAAAGCTGCTAAGTAACTGAAATATATAGAAAGAATAATTTATCGACCGTCGATACTAATATACCCCACCACAGGAAATATTCTTTCATTAAAATAACGAAAATCGATGAAATAAAATATCGTACATCGAAGGATATTGTGCTTAAACCGTTGCGGATTACCGGTTCTGGAGCTAAAAGGTCAGTTGCAACAGAACAATAATTGATGCCCGGAACGTCATAATGGATAAATTGCATGAAGCGTTGATTTCTATTCGCCGTATTCTACGTGCGAGCGATATCCACGCCAAAAAACTTGGTAAAATCACCGGGTTAAAAACCTCGCAGCTTCTGGTTTTGCAGTCTCTGGAAGAATTCGGTGAAATGACGGTCGGGCAGATTGCTGCCAAGGTCAATCTTGCGCAAGCATCAACAACTTCGTTGGTTGATAAACTTCAGGCGATGGAAATTGTGACCCGTGAACGAGGGGATAGCGACAAGCGTAAAGTGTTTGTCCGCCTGACGGATCACGGACGGACCATTCTTGACCGTGCGCCAATGGCGCTACATGACCGTTTTTCCGATAATTTCAACGGTCTGGAAGAATGGGAACAAACGTTCCTGATTGCGGCCTTGCAGCGCGTATCCGGCATGATGGATGCCAGCGATATCGATGTTGCACCGGTTCTTGATCATGACGTCATCGTTGAGAAGCGCGACTAAAACAGTCGGTCGCTTTAGCGCCCTTGTGGGCAGTCCATCGAAATTGGCTCTTCTGAAAATACTGGCACGGCAGGGCGTTAAACTGACGTCTGGACCCTAGATTGTTGTGCCTGATTTGCGTTGCATATGACGCTGGAACCACTTGGCCATAATCGGCGCCAGCAGCACGATTTCGAAAATGCGCACAATATGGTGGAATGCAACAAAGCTTGGCTCGACATTCAGGGCAAGCGCAATCAAAGACATCTCCGCAACGCCACCCGGTGCGAATGCCAGCAGCACAGCAATAAAATCAAGATCAAGCCACTGCGAAACAAACCATGCCACGCCACCGGTAAAGGCAAGAACAACAACCGTGGCAACAATCGAATAACCGGCAAGTCGCGCCAAGACAGCAAGCTTCAACCCGGAGAATCTGCTGCCAATTGCAGATCCAAGGATCAAGAGACTTCCGGCAAGCAACCAGTCAGGCAGGTTTCCTTCGACGGTTCCGGTCACATGCAAAACCATGCTGGCGGCCATTGCACCCGTCATATAGGCGGCCGGAATGCGAAGCTTGCGAAACACCAAAACGGTAATGACGGCACAAACGGCTGTAAGCAGGCCTTCGTTAAGCGTCATTTGCACGGCTTGGCTATCGCCATGTCCACTTGCGACAACCCCGGTCATCAGAAGGACGATCAAGGGAGCCGACATCACAAGCAACAAAACCCGCAAACCTTGTGTCAGGGCGATTTCCTGTTCATTGCCACCTGCGGCCGCACCAAGAACCACCATCGGCGTTAGGCCACCTGGGGTAGCGGAAAACAGGGCGGTTGCCGGATCAAGGCGGGCGATCTTGGTATAAAACCAGGTGATAAACAGGGTGATGATCGGGACATATAGCAGAACGGCAATCATGCTGATCGGCCAGCGCGCGGCCTGTTCAAGTGTGTCCGGGGTAAAGGATGCGCCAAGGAACACACCGATCACGCCCAGAATGACGGACCGAAACTGCATCGGAACCCCCATCGGCACACGCAGCAAGCTTGCGACGAAGGTGGCCAACATTGGCCCCATCATCCAAGCCAGTGGCATATTGATAGAATGAGCGATCAGGCCACCCACAAGACCAATCCCAAGGGCGATGGACAGATTTTTGAAAAAGCGCGGTGTCAAAACACTGGAAAACCGATTGATCCAACTGTCTTTGGATGGACCGTCCGGTATTTCACTCATTACGCGCTAGCCTTGTTTTTGTTGATCTGTTCGAGGAAACCGTCAATCGCGTCGCGCAGGCGGGATGCTTCGGTGTTCAGCGTGCTGGTCGCGCGCGTGACGTTTTCCGACCCGTTATGAACGCGTGCGGTTTCATTATCAAGGGCACCGACGGCCTCGGCAACTGTGCGCATGCCGCCATTGGCATCCTGAATACTTTCGGAAATACCAGCTGTTGATGCCTGTTGTTCTTCAACGGCTGCTGCAATCGCCGCAGCGGATTGATCGACCTCGCCAATGACATCAGCAACGCTATGAAGGGCTGAGACCACGTTATCGGTCAGGCCGCGAATTTCTTCGACCTGGTTTGCAATGTCTTCGGTCGCGCGTGCGGTTTGGGATGCAAGGTTTTTAACCTCGCCAGCGACGACTGCAAATCCTTTGCCTGCATCGCCTGCACGGGCTGCTTCGATGGTGGCGTTGAGCGCAAGCAGATTGGTTTGACTGGCAATTTCTTCGATCAGGCCGACAATGTCGCCAATCCGTTGGGTGGCGTTGGTCAATTGTTCAAACAGCGCGCGGGAATTTTCACTTTCAGAGCGCGCACGACCGGCAACTTCGGCGGAGTTCTGGGCCTGCTGACCGATTTCGGCAATGGCTTCGGACAGGCTTGCGGTTGTATGGGACACTGCTTCGATATGGTGAAGAACCTGTTCGGAATGCTGGTTGGCATCGGCAGAGCGTGCACTTGCATGGGTGGCGATTTGTTCCATGTCGCTGGCCGAGCCATTGAGTGATCCAAATTCACGGTCAAATCCGGACAAGGCTTCCTGAACGGAACGCTGGAAATGATTGGTTGCTTCGATCAGGTTTTGTTGACGTTGGCTTTCAACAGCACGGATACGCTCACGTTCCTGACGCAGCAATTCGGCTTCTTTGGACTGATCGCGCAGCACGGTGACCGAGCGGGCAACAGTTCCGATTTCATCGCCACGCTGTCCACCCGCAATATTGACATCAAGATCACCATTGGAGATTTGTTCGATCAGTTTGGCGATCGTGGTCATCGGTCGTGAAATGCGGCGTGACACGAAAATTGAAAAAATTCCCGCAATAACAACCACCAGAATGGCGACGATAACGAAGACACGTTGCAGTGCCTCGGCCTGTGAGTAGGCGGCTGCAAATGAGGTGGTGGCAACGTCATGAGATTGGACAAGGATTTCGTTTAGCGGCACCTGAAGGGCTTGGAACGTTTCATCTGCTTTTGCGATGACTTCCAGTGCGCCATAGATGTTCATTTCGCTTTCAACAAGGAACTGGTCAACCTGTTCCATGTATTTTGCGTAATTTTCCGTGAAAGCATCACCGCCAACAGCCGAAAGCCGTTCAGCCATTGGTGCCAGTTCGGCTGAGAGCTTGCTAACGGTTTCCCGTAACTCGGGAACCACAGCGGCATTAATGCCATTGGAATCCCAAGTGAGAATTCGAAACAACGATCCGTGCGCTTCGTTCAGCGCGTTGCTAAGTGTCAGCGCATCGGATCGCCGTTCATATGCTTCGACGCGAAGGCTGGTGAGCGTGTCTTTCTCGCTTTGAAGGGTTGCAACTGTTGCAATCCCCATCGCGATAATGACGATCATAAGGAAGACCGGAACCAAAAGTGTTTTGGGACCAATCGACAGATTATCAAGAAAACGCATCTACCAGTATCCTTCGCGCCTTTTAGCGTGTGGTCTTAAAGTTCGCCGTCATTCGGAACGGTTTTCCGGCTGCGCTTCCACTCACGAAGATTGCCAATAAGCGGTGCAGCAAGGAAAACAGCACTGATGATCAGAATAACCAGCGTAATCGGGCGTTCCCAAAGGAACGACAGCGACCCGTCACTAATCGCCAGTGCACGGCGCAGGTTTTCTTCCATCATTTTGCCAAGAATGAAGCCAAGCAGCATCGGCGCCATCGGATAGTTCAGAAGTCGCAGGCCGATTGCGATCGCCGCAGCAAGCACCATCATGTGGATGTCCATGGTGTTAAAGGTCACCAGATAAACACCAACCAACGAGAAGAACAGAACGAACGGCACCAGCAGTTGCTGGGGCAGGGCGAGCAAACGCGAGATATACGGGATAAGCGGCAGGTTCAGAACCAGAAGCACCACATTGCCGATATACATCGAAATAATCACTGACCAGAAAACGGCAGGCTGTTCAACAAACAGACGCGGACCGGGCTGAACGCCATAAGAAATCAGCGCACCCATCATCACAGCCGTCGTTCCAGACCCTGGAATACCAAGGGTTAGGAGCGGTACGAACGAACCAGAACATGCCGCGTTATTTGCGGTTTCAGGTGCGCACAGACCACGGATTGATCCTTTGCCGAATTTCAGTTTTTCTTTGGCCGAAGCCAGATTACGTTCCATGCCATAGGCAAGGAATGACGCAATGGTCGCACCGGCACCCGGAAGAACACCGGTAAAGAAGCCAAGGATCGACGAGCGACCGATGACAGGCACCATAATCTTTACTTCTTCCTTGGTCAGTTTCATCGAGCCAAGGCTTTTAAGCGCCTTTTCTTCAGCACTGCGCGTATCTTTGGTTGGGCGCAGGATCGATAGAAGTGCCTCGGACAGGGCAAAGGTCGACATGGCAAGCAACAGGAAACTGATGCCGTCAATAAGATCGACACTGCCAAAGGTAAAGCGTGCGACACCGGCAGCCGGATCGGTCCCGATGGTTGAAAGCATGATCCCAAACAGGGTCATGGTGATTGCTTTGAGAACCTGACCTTTGCCTGCAAACGCAGATACCGCCGTCAAACCCAGAACCATCAGGGCAAAATAATCACCCGACTGGAACGAAAGCGACACAGATGCCAATACCGGGGCTGCGACCAACAGGAAGATCGCGGCAATCGTTCCGCCCGAAAAGGACGAATAGGCAGCAATCGCCAATGCCTTACCGGCTTGGCCTTTTTGCGCCATCGGATAGCCGTCAAAAGCTGTTGCCACTGTGCCGGCAACACCCGGTGCATTAATCAGAATGGATGAGGTGGAGCCACCAAAGATTGCCCCGTAATACACACCGGCCATCAAGATCAGACCGGTTGACGGATCAAACCCGTAGGTGATCGGGATCATAAGGGCAATGGCGGTGATTGGGCCAAGACCGGGAAGCATCCCGATAAAGGTGCCTGCGAAACAGCCAACGGCAACCATCAAAAGGTTGATCGGCATAACAGCGGTCGAAAGACCTGCAAAAATTCCATCAAGCATCGTTTGAGATCCAACCAAGATAGTAGAAGAAATCACCCGGGGTCAGGTAAATGCCCATCGCATAAAGCAATCCCCAGAATGCGAGCGTGACCAGAATAGCCGTCAAAATCAGAACATGAGGACGCCGTTCGCCAAGGGTATAAAAGCCGCCCATCAAGAACAGCGATGTTGAAATCGGAAAACCAAGTTGGCGGATCGTCAGACCGTAAAACACCATCAGAATGGCAAGGACGACAACGCGTCCCCATTTCAGTCCGCGAAAGGCGTTGGAAAGGCTGCCGGCCTCTTGATTGGCCGGCATTACCAATTGGATGAAGGAAACCACGCCCAGTATCCAGGCAAGGGCATTAGGGAGGGTTCTGGCGTTAAACGGGGCATCCTCGTCACCAAACAGCAGCGGAATGTCACTTACGTAGAAGCCATAAATCAGCGCAAGACATAGAAATAGCAGTGCGCCGAATTTGTCGCGATTGATGGACATGGCGTGGTTTCCTTCGGAGATCTTTTTTACTTGTGTTTTAAAGGCTTATTTCAGGAAGCCGAGATCACGCATCAGATCGCCAACGACCTTTTCCTGATTTTCCATGAAGGAGGAAAATTCTGCGCGACCTTTGTAGATTTTTTCCCAGCCGTTACGCTTACGAACGGTTTCCCATGCTTCAGTTGCCTGAACGTCTTTGAGAACAGCTGCATAGGCATCCGCTTTGTCATCAGACAGAGACGGGGAGCCAAAGTAACCGCGCCAGTTAACAAACTCGGCATCGATGCCAAGTTCACCAAGCGACGGAACATCCGGTGCTGCTTCAACGCGTTCGACCGAGGTCACTGCAAGGATGCGGATCTGACCAGCTTTGGCCAATTCAAGAAGTTCGCCAAGACCCGTGGAAAGAACTTCGGTTTCACCCGAGAGAAGACCAGCAATTGCTTTGCCGCCAGCATCATACGGAATGTATTTAACCTGTTTGGCGTCGCCGCCGCCTTTCTGAACTGCATAGGCAGCTACGATATGGTCCATACCACCGCGAACAGAACCACCACCGAACTTAACCGAGCTTGGGTCTGCTTTGACGGCATCAACAACTTCGGTAAAGGACTGGTATGGGCTGTCTGCTGCAACGGCAAAAGCTGCATATTCAGCAACAACTGCTGCAATCGGGGTCAGGTCACGGAAGGACTGCGGGAAGACACCGGTCAGCGAACGAACGATGATCGGGGTCGAGTTGACCATAAGGGTCTTATCAAGACGGTCAGCTGCTTCGATCATGTAAGCAATGGCTTTACCGCCGCCGCCGCCAGACATGTTTTCGTAAGATGCAGTGCCAACCAGACCGGATTTGGTCAGGGCTTCGCCGGTACCACGTGCCGTACCGTCCCAGCCGCCGCCAGCGCCGCCCGGAATGACGAAGTGAAGTTCATCCATTTCTGCAGCTTTGGCATCCATTGCGCCAAATGCAGCAGTCGAAACAGCAACAACAGTTGCTGCAGCAATAAATCCGCGACGTGAGAACATCGTCAGCTTGTTCATCAGGGTCTCCTCCAGACACTAAAGCATTTTCCCCAGCCACCCGTTTGGTGGCCGGCCGATCGTTAGGAACAAAACTTCAGCAAGGAAGAACCCAATCCCCGCGTTTCAGATGCATTTGTGCTCTGTGTCTGCGGATTTGATGATGACCTCCCTTGCCGATATTCTTTTTGTTTATTCCAAGGGGTTCTTTTGAACTCCCGGATCGGCAGTGCGAAGACGTTAGCAGCAGAACCTGTCATCAACCTGTCATTGCGCGCAATTGGGTGAAAAAAGTTCACATGATATATGAAATGTGGGCACAGGTGACAGAATATGGCGGATTATGCGGATAGTTGTTTGCCGCAATCCGTGGCATGTCTTTGCAATGATACCAACAGGTTGTCGCGCTTATCTTTGGTGAACCGGCTGCTTGGCCCGGATAAAGTTAAAACGCCTAAAAGATGGTTCTGGCGATCAAGGACAGGGACTGCAACTGCAGAGATATCAGGATCGCGTTCCCCTTCGCTTTGGGCAAACCTGTCACCGAGGACTTCTATTGCACGGTCATCGACACCATTCCCCCAGGCACGAATGACATGGCCCGCAGCACCGCGATCACAGGGCAATATGGCACCTTCTTCGAGATGATGGCGAAGACTGCTGGGTGAATTTTCGCGAAACAGGCACAGACGGTTGGACCCCTCGGGGACGTAAAACGATGCTGTTTCACCGCTTTCCTTGACCAGTATGGACAGATAGGGGCGGACAATATCATCCATGCGATAAGACCGCCGATAAATGGATCCCAAGCGCCACAGGGCAGGACCAAGTCGATATCGTCCACGACCGGACAGCATCAGAAAACCGCAAGACTCCAGAGTTCCCGCCAGTCTTGAAATGGTGCTTTTATACATGCCGGTGCGTTCTGCCAGTTCTTTTAGGGACAGGTCAGGGTCCTGATCCGTGAAAACATCAAGAATTTTCAAGGCCCGTTCAACGGCGCTAACATTTTGTTCTGGCATGAAAAATGGACTTCCGGTGCTGGGGTAATGCCCCGTATGGGTGTGGTTGGCGTTTCGTGATTATCCAATATTCTATATAATAGAACATAATTCTACTAGACAGAATTTAAGGATTTTTCATGAACGGACCACAATCACTTTCCGGGATTACAGTTTTGGACCTGACAAATGTTCTGGCCGGGCCATTTTGTTGCCATCAGCTTGCGCATTTGGGGGCAGAGGTCATCAAGGTCGAAGCACCGGGGCGTGGTGACCTTGCCCGTCAGCTTGGCGCGGATATGGAATTGAATGAAAAGCTGATGGGGATTTCATTTATGGCGCAGAATGCAGGTAAGCGGTCGGTGACGCTTAATCTGAAAGATCCGCGCGGCAAGAAAATCCTTAAAAAGCTTGTCGAGCGCGCAGATGTTCTGGTCGAGAATTTCCGCCCCGGCGTTATGGACCGGCTTGAGTTGGGATATGACGTTCTTTCCAAGGTTAATCCGGGACTTGTTTACTGTGCGATTTCCGGTTTCGGTCAAACCGGCCCGATGAAAAAGCTGCCTGCCTATGATCAGATTGTTCAGGGCCTGTCGGGGATCATGACCATCACCGGCGAAGAAGATACCGGCACGTACCGTGTCGGGTATCCCATGGCGGATACAATTGGTGGGATGACAGCCGCATTTGCCATTAGCTCCGCCTTGGCCGGGCGTGCAGTTGGCAACAATGACGGCAAAGGCAGCTTCATCGATATTTCCATGCTGGAATCCGTGATTGCGACAATGGGTTGGGTTGTTTCGAATTATCTGGTGGCAGGCAAAGAGCCAACAGCTAATGGCAATGACAACTTTACCTCGTCCCCATCAGGGGCGTTTCGAACCGGTGATGGGCAGATCAATATTGCGGCCAACAAACAAGAACAGTTCGAGGCCCTGTGTCTGGTGCTGGATCTTGACCATCTGATTTCTGATGTCCGTTTTACTTCGCGCAAGGAACGACTGGAAAACCGTACGGTTCTGACAGGCCTTCTCGAAGATGTTTTGCGCACCAACATGACGGATCATTGGGTGGAAAAGTTTAATGCCGTCGGAGTTCCTGCCGGGGCTGTTTTGACAGTGCCACAGGCCTTGGCACTGCCGCAGATTGCCGATCGCGGGATGATGGCATCTTTTGAAAATGTACCGGGTGCAGATTGCGATATCCGCGTGTTGCGTACCGGGATCAAGATGGATGGCAAGGCGCCATCGGTGGACGCACCACCGCCAGAACTTGGTCAGGACAATAACGACATTCTTACATCTCTTGGTTTTTCAAAGAGCGAGATCGAAATTCTTTCGCAGGAGGGCGTGTTGTGAGCGACAAAACCGCAACCGATATTGAAAACGAAGTCAGTGACTGGTGGCAAACCGCCATCATCGATATGGAGCCGGGTAAAATCCACTATGGCGGCTATGCGATCGAAGACCTGATTGGAAACATTAGTTTTCCAACCATGATTTGGTTGATGACACGCGGCGATCTGCCATCACCTGAACAGGCAAAGCTTCTTGAAGCAGCCCTTGTGGCAGCGATTGATCACGGACCACAGGCCCCAAGCATTGCAATTGCACGTATGGCAGCGACCTGTGGCGTTGGATTAAACAATGCCATGGCAAGTGCGGTGAATGTGTTGGGCGATGTTCATGGTGGTGCAGGCGAACAGGCGGTCGGGCTTTATCATGACATCGCGTCTCGTATGAAATCTGGCGCATCACTTGGCGAAGCGGTTGCATCCGGACTGGATCACCAGATTGCTGAACATGGCAAACATATCCCGGGATTTGGTCACAGATTTCATCCCATTGACCCGCGTGCCCCAAGACTGTTGGCGCTTGTCAAACAGGCGGCAGCAAATGGTCAGGTCAGTGGTCAATTCGGGGTAATTGCCAGTGCGGTTGAAGAAGAGATTCTATCGCGCAAGGGTAAACGCATTCCTATGAATATTGATGGTGCAACGGCAGTAATCTATGCCGAGCTTGGTTTTGCCCCGGAATTGGCGCGTGGATTGTTTTGTGTGTCGCGATCGGTCGGGATCCTGGCCCATGCGTGGGAACAAACACAGCAAGGTGGTCGAAACAAGGGGCCGATTCCACGGCGAATGATCTGGAACTATACCGGGCCAGAACGCCGCCCTGTTCCCGACAGCGCAAAGACTTCATAAAGCTGGGTAAATCAGGGCAGGGTGGCTTAGCGACGGTTGAGTAAGGCATCCTGCCACCGGCGAATAAACCGCTGGCGTTTGGCCTGATCAAGGTAAACCAGCAAGCCGGGCCCAACCGGGAATGAACGTACACGTTCGCCGTAACGGTCAAAGATCAGCGACGAAAACGAACTTGGTGGAACGTCAGTTCGCACCGGGTTGAAGTTGCCATCGTTTTGCAGAACGGTTTGCCCTTTGACGGACAGGATGAAGTCAAGAAAACGCGCGCCTAAATTCGGGTTTCTCGCATCACGCGGGATGATGGCAATTCGCGAATAAACCACGATAAAGTCGTCTGGCAGGATCACGCCAAGGTTTTGGTTCCGCTGGCTAAAGGTTTCGGCATAAGACCCTAGAAGATTGTACCCAAGTACGACCTGACCATCGGCGATCTTTTCAAGCATTGGGGAAGTGTTGGAATAAAGTTTGACCTTGGATTGACCAAGGGTTCGGACAAAGTCCCAAATGCCGGGAAAAAAGCGTTCATCACGTGCAAGGAACAGAAAGCCGACGCCACTTCGTTCAATGTCATAGGTTGTGACCTTTTCGCTTAGAAGATCATCGTGATCGTTCAAAAGACGGATGAAATCATCGCGGGTCCGGGGCGGTTCAAGATCATTCTCGCGGAAAAATTCGCGGTTATAGGCAATCACGGCCGGTTCTTGTGTGACGGCAAATGCTTCATTGCGCCAACGGGCCCAATGTGGAAGAGCTCGGGTTTCTGCACTTTCATGCGGTATCGCATAGCCGTCATTGGCAAGTTTCATCTGCAGGTCCATCGACGAGCTGATAATCAGATCTGCATTGGGTTCGCCATTTTGACGCTGAACCAAGGTCATGTCATACATTTCAAGCGTCTGGAGCTGATGATACTCGACACCGATGAATGGGTTTTCTTGCTGAAAGGCTTCTATCACCGTGGTAAAGGCACCAATATCGGCAGAGCCATAAATAACAGCTTTTGGGGTCGTGCTTGAAAGCAGGGATTGTTCCGGGTCAGCTGCCTGTGTTGTGCGCAATGGGGCATAGGTAAAGACTTCTGCGATGGCAGAAGTTGCTTGCATCGTAAGCACGATGGCACATAAACGAATACAGATGCGGCCCAAGATCATGGTGGAATACTCTGTTTCACAAGCACCCCGTCAATGACTTGCTATCATGAACGGCGGTTGTCGATATAATTTGCTAAACATGGTCGTGGCCTGGAAAGTCCAAACCTAAAAAGCCTTCATCGGTTTATCAGGGAAGAGAAGCACAAACAATGAGAGTCCTTGTCGTTGAAGATCATGCCGCATTGGCTGACGGGATTGCCAGATCTCTTCGGCAGTCCGGTTATGCTGTCGACGTGATCGCCGATGGGGAAGAGGCCGATGATATTTTGCGCACGCAGGAATATGGGTTGGTTGTGCTTGATCTGAACCTTCCGAAACTTGACGGGCTTGAGATTTTGCGCCGTTTGCGCCATCGCGGGGCGGAAAGTGCTGTGCTGATCCTGACCGCACGCGGGGATATTGAAGATCGGGTAAAGGGGCTTGATCTTGGTGCGGATGATTATCTTGCCAAACCGTTTGAACTGGTGGAGCTGGAAGCACGGGTGAGGGCGCTGATGCGGCGCAATGCCGGAACGCACAACACCCAGATTAAATGCGGAAAACTGACATTCGATACCGTTGCGCGACGGGTGACCATCGATGGTGATGATGTCGAAATTCCCCGCCGCGAACTTAACATCCTTGAAATTTTGCTTCTGAGGCTTGGTCACGTTCTCAGCAAAGAACAGATTTCAGATCAGCTTGCCGGGTTTGAGGATGATATCAGTGCCAATGCAGTCGAGCTTTACATCAGCCGTCTGCGCAAACGCGTTGAGTTGGCAGATGTTAAAATTCAGACTGTCCGTGGCCTTGGTTATTTGTTGAAAAAAACATGAAATGGCGTAACGGATCCCTGAGGCGCAGGCTTGTCATCTGGTTGCTGATCCCGCTTTTGGTGGTCAGCTCCTTGATGTTGCTTGAAGTCAGAACTAACGCAATTCGTTCGACAAATCAGGCGTTTGACCGTGCTCTTTTAAGTTCTGCACTCGCCATTGCCGACCGTGTTGTTCTGATTGGTGGCAAGATCGAAGTTGATGTGCCCTATGTCGCGCTTGAGATGCTGACCAGTTCTGCCGAAGACCGGGTTTTCTATCAGGTCAGCACGATACAGGGTGAATTCATCACAGGGTATGAAGACCTGCCACCGGTTCCAGACCGGTTACTTCCGCTACGCGAGGATCCGGTGTTTTATGATGCTGTTTATAACGGCGAAACGGTGCGCATTGGTGCTTTGTCGCGGTATGTCGCAAGTGTTCGCAAGGCCACCCGTTTTCAAGTGCTTGTTGCCGAAACCATGGGAACCCGCACCAGTCTAAGCGAAGATATTCTGGCAAGTGCGGCGGCACGTCAGATTGTACTGATTGTGATTGCCGCGATGATTGTCTGGTTTGGGATCGGCCAGGGGTTAAAACCACTTACGCGACTGGAAGAGGCCTTAAATCGCCGATCTCCGACGGATCTTCGACCAGTTTTGCATGATGTTCCGATTGAGGTTCGCCATCTTGTCGGTGCGATCAATCAATTGTTTCAGCGGCTGGAAAATAGCCTTAAGACCATGCAACGGTTTACAGCTGATGCCGCACATCAATTGCGGACGCCGTTGGCAGCATTGAGAACACAAGCCGAACTTGGCCAACGCGAAGAAGACCCCAAGAAAATCCATCGTATTATGGAGACAATTGCATCTTCGACGCGGCAAACATCCCATCTTGCCAATCAATTACTGGCATCTGCACGGGCAGCACCTGAAGGCCTTGCAGGACGGCCGTTTGACCCAATTGATCTGTGTGAAATCACGCGTGCGGTCACCGGATCAAAAGTCCCGGTGGCAATCGAGCGCGGTATCGACCTTGGTTATGAAGGGATTACAGAACCGACCTTGATCATGGGGGATGCGACCCTGATTGAAGAGCTTCTTAAAAACCTTGTTCACAACGCGTTGACATATTGCCCGGATGGAAGTTCGGTGACTGTGCGCCTTGATCGGGAGAAATCCGGTAATCGCGTCAAGTTAACGGTCGAAGACAACGGCCCTGGAATTCCCGTTGAACATCACAAGGATGTCTTTAAACGGTTCTACCGTATCGCAGAGACAGGACAGGAAGAGGGCTGCGGACTTGGTCTTTCCATCGTCAAGGAAATCGCCGCGCGTCACGATACCAAGATCAAGCTTGATCGCCCCAAAGAGCATAGTGGCTGCGTGTTCTCTGTAAGCTTTAAATTAGCTTAGCGAAGCTCCTTAACTCGCGGGCTTCGTTTGGAGAAAACCCTATATTGTGAACTTATATGCGCTTAAATATCAGGGATGTATTTATGCCGCCGAAGGCAAAATTATTGCTCATCATGTGTTCGGCAGTCATGACCCGTTCTGATCCCATAATGTAGTCAAGATCGGCACATTCAGGGTCCACGTTCTTGAGGTTTGCTGTGGGGACAAAGCGGCCCTCTTGCATCATTTCCAGTCCAAGCCATGCTTCGACGGCGCCGCATGCGCCAAGACTATGTCCAAAGTGGCCTTTAAGCGTGTGGATTGGAACTGCGCGGTCGAATACGGTGCGGGTTGCTTTGCTTTCGGCAAGGTCGCCGTGATCCGTGGCTGTGCCATGTCCGTTGACAATGTCGATGTCACTTGATGAAAG
The DNA here is from genome assembly GCF_040218635.1 of Thalassospira sp. Classification (GTDB taxonomy): domain Bacteria; phylum Pseudomonadota; class Alphaproteobacteria; order Rhodospirillales; family Thalassospiraceae; genus Thalassospira. The sequence goes on along the minus strand of NZ_JAVJRB010000012.1, from coordinate 767,264 downwards.
CCCTGCATCATCAAGGGATTGTTGGAGGGCACGGCCCATTTTATCGGCGGCGGGTTGTGTCACATGCGCGCCATCCGAATTGGTCGCAAAGCCGACAATTTCACCATACATTTTCGCACCGCGGGCTTTCGCGTGTTCGTAATCCTCAAGGATCAAAGTACCTGCACCTTCACCGATGACCAGACCATCGCGGTTGGCGTCATACGGGCGTGGTGTGGCGTCCGGCGTATCATTACTGACACTGGTGGCGAAAAGCGTGTCAAACACGGCAACCATCGTGGGACAGAGTTCTTCTGCACCACCGGCAATCATGACATCCTGTTTACCAAATTTGATTGCCTCGTACGCATATCCGATGCCCATGCTGCCGGATGTGCAGGCCGTTGACGTTGGAATGATCCGCCCTGATATGCCATAGAGGACACCGATATTGACGGCAGCGGTGTGGCTCATCATCTGAATATAACTGGTGGCGGTAATTGCGTTGCTGTCACCATGTTCCATCAGGCGGGTAAAGCCAAGAACCGGTGGCGTGCTGCCAAACGACGATCCATATGCGATGCCAAGACGGCCACCTTCGAACATCGCAGTGTCGTCGTGCAGGCCAGCCATCTCAAGCGCATCATCAGTTGCCGCAACCGCCATCTGGGCCACACGGCCCATGCTGCGCAATTGCTTGCGGTTAAACCGGCCTTTCAGGGAAAAATTCTGTACCGGGGCAGCAAGCCGGGTGCGCAGATCATATTTACCATCCCATTCAGACATGCGGACAATTCCGGTTTCACCGGCCTGCATGCGTGTCTTGATGGTTTGCCAGTCATTGCCAAGGGCTGTGATGCCCGACATGCCTGTAACGACAACACGTCGCGTCATAGCATGCCCCCATTCACACTAATGACCTGACGGGTGATGTAAGAAGCATCATCGCTGCACAAAAAGGAAATTGTGCCTGCAACTTCTTCAGGCGTGCCATATCGGCGCATCGGGATCATGGACTTTACTTCGTCTTCTGGTAGGTCACCAGTCATCTGGGTTTCGATGACCCCAGGTGCGACGGCATTAACCGTGATTTTGCGCTTGGCAAGTTCAAGGGCAAGTGACTTTACGGCACCAATGATCCCGGCCTTGGACGCGGCATAGTTTACCTGACCACGGTTGCCCGCAATGCCCGCAATGGATGTCAGGGCGATGATGCGTCCGCCTTTGCGGCGTTGTATGATTGGCATCAGAAGCGGTTTGATAACGTTATAGAACCCGTCAAGGTTGGTGTGCAGAACGCTGTCCCAGTCGTCATCTTCAAGGGCCGGAAAGGGGCCGTCACGGGTGATCCCGGCATTCAAAATGACACCATAGGGCGCACCGTGTTCTACGATGTCTTGCGTCAGAACTTCACGCGCCGCTTCCCGGTCCGCAATATCGAATTGCACCAGCCGGGCCTGAACCCCAAGCTTTATTGCATCATTTGCAACTTCCTGGGCGCCCGTGTGATCAGAATTGTAATGAATAACAATATCAAAACCGTCCTTGGCAAGACGTCGTGCTGTTGCGGCACCAATGCCTTTGCTGGCACCGGTTATCAATATGGTTTTCTTCATTGGTCTGATGTTTCTTGGTTGTTGCCCACAGGCGGCGTTGAAGCCGTTTCATTCTCCTTGGGCTGATATACATTGATACGTGCGTCGACAAGCATTTCCTCGCCCAAACGGACTTCTCCGTCAAAGGCGCCCATTTCGCCATCTTCAAAGACGTTGGTGATATGCATTGTAAGTCTGCTGCCAATCGGAAAGAAGTCCCGCAACATGGTTACCTTGCGTGATCCCAAGAGGTAGCCAATCCGTGGCTTTGTATCCTGGGTGGCCTGCCTCGCGCGCCATCCGCTATAGGCCGCAACGGTCTGTGCGATATATTCGATACCGACATAACTCGGAACGCCCTTGCCCGGAACGCAGAACATACTGTTTGCGGTAATGTCGAGTTCCGCGGTCATGGTGCTTTCATCGGCAGATACTGCGCGATCAATCAGCAACATGGGAGCGCCATGTATGACAAGTTCTTTGACCGGCGGGACTTGATTAGATTGAGGCTTGTTCATACTGGTCACGGAGTTGTCCATCCTTTGCCAAGGATGACGGAGACATTGCTGCCGCCAAATGCAAACGAGTTGCTCATCATGGCAAGACGGCCACGCGACGCCAATGACTGATTTGACGTGATCAGGTTGATCGGGGGAAGTTCGTCATCCTTTTCGCCGTCCCAGTGATGAACAGGAAGTGGTGCGCCGATTTCGCTGTCAGACAGTGACAACCAGAGGATCGCGGCCTCGATCGCACCCGCAGCACCCAGACTATGACCGGTTAGGGGTTTGGTTGAGCTTGCCGGAACATCTGGCCCCAGAACCGCGTGCACCGCTTTGGCTTCCATAATGTCATTGAGTGGTGTGGCCGTGCCATGCAGATTTATATAGTCAATGTCAGCAGGCGTGATCCCGGAACGTGCAAGTGCGGCTTGCATGGCCCGCGCGGCACCTAAGCCTTCGGGATGTGGCGCATTGGGATGATGAGCATCGGAGCTTTCACCAACACCGAGCAATTCGATTTCACCCGCATCCTTGCGTAGGATGAAAAGAGCTGCACCTTCGCCGATATTGATACCATTGCGGTTCTTGCTCATGGGATTGCAAATACCGTCAGACAAGGATTGCAAGGCGTCAAAGCCGCCAACCGTAAGACGACACAAACTATCAACACCACCGACAAGAACCGCATCACACATATCGGCCTTCAATAGGCGTAAGCCAGATGCAAATGCCTTGGCACTTGATGAGCAGGCCGTGGAAATAGAGTAGGCCGGGCCACGCAAGTCAAAAGCGGTTTTCAGAAATTCTGAAGGTGAGCCAATTTCCTGATGCCCATAACGGAAACTTTCAGGGAATTTGCCGTTTTCAACGCGTTGCTGATAGTGCGCTGTACCTTCCTCAATCCCTGCCGTGCTGGTTCCAATCAGGACACCGATCCGATCCTTACCAAACTTGGCAATCAGCTCGTCAATGTCGTCTGCGATCTGGCTGGCCGTAGCCCAAAGGAGGCGGTTATTGCGGGTGTCAAATTCGGACAAAAGATCGGGCAATTTTTCAAGGTTACCTGTAACCGTACCCAGAACGGTTTCCCGGTCGGGGAGAAAACCGCTGCACTTGATCATGTCGGCATTTTTCTTACCGGTAAGTGTTGCCTTGGTTTCGGTGATACCGGTTCCCAATGACGAGACGATGCCAAGCGATGACAGGTAAAGTGGGTGCTTGGCCATACGTTAGGACCCGGTTCGTATCGAATTGATATTGATGCGATAGTTGAACTGCAAGTTCACAAGCGTTGCCTGACCGTGCCAGACGTCCTTTATCGGGCGTTCTATGGTCACGTATTTCCGCCCACTGTCGTTCAGGCGAACTGTCCGTTCCCCAAAACCATCATGTATCGACATGTTATCGGGCAGGGCGTCTTCGACAATATCAAGCGGCCAGTAGGTCATGACAATGTCTGCAAGAAGCCTTTTGGCATCAAAGTCTTGCGGGAGCCAATTCGCTTTCTGGATTGATATTTCCTGCTCGGTCCAGTCGATTTCAACCGCCCGACGACCAAGATCGTCAATGAGGACGATTTGGGCCCGTTCCGGGGTGATGTTCAAACGCCCCTGAAAGTTTACATCACCCGATTGGTTGCCGGTGTTCCAACTTGCTTTGACCTGTTGAACAACATCTATGGTTTCCTTCTCATCCCAAGGTTCTGTTGGGAAAGTGAATTCTATCCCGTCAGCCAAAACGATCTTGTGTCCGGTTTTGTCGAGCACGCCAGATAACGGCAGCTGCGGAAGGTTCATCGTCTCACACGCAGAGAGCCCGATAGCGCAGACTATGACAATAGCTGATTTCAGGATGAGGGAGCGCATAAGTCGTGCAACAGCTCTAGATAACGGTCGGTTTTGGCAACCAGCGGGTTTTCCATATTCCATGCATACCCTGCCAGAATGGAAACGACCATACGTTTCAGTTGGGAATCATCATTGGGTTGCCCAAAAATGATTGTTTGCAAGCGTCCGGCATACCAAGCATCAACATAGGAGCGGAAGGTTTCAACCCCGCAAGATAGGGGTTTGGAAAACCCAGCTTCCCAATCAATATCCGTTTCCCCCCGGTGGCGCGCAATCAGCATATTTGCAGCCAGTTCTGCCGAATGCAGCGCAATTGTCACGCCAGATGAGAACACGGGATCCAGAAAACCTGCAGAATTTCCAAGCAAGACATAGCCATCCCCGCAAAGCTTTTCTGACTCAGCCCCGTATCCGGCAATTGATTGCAGTGGGCGGGTTTGTTCTGCATTGGCAAGTAAATGGCCAAGACGTGTTTCGGAAATCAGCCGATCAAAGACATCCTGTTCACTCATGCCGGTGAAAGTCGTGTCACCGTCGGGGTAAATCACACCAACCGATGCTGTGCCATCGGAAAACGGGATCAACCAATACCAGATGTCATGGCGATCGGGATGGACCGTGATCAGGATTTTGGTGCGGTCATAGTCCGGATCATCAATGCGATCCTTAACATGGGTAAAGACCGCGCGTCGGGAAATAGTTTGCGGCGGTCGGGAAAGCCCCAAAAGCCTTGGCAATACCCGGCCATATCCGCTGGCATCAACAATGAAACTGGCACGTAGTGTGGATTCTTCGTCCGCAGCGTCTTCATATATGATCTGGCAATCATTGTCGGCGGCGTGTACCGCCGTTACCTTGTGTTCAAAGCGGATGTCGACACCGGAACGTTCGGCTTCCTTGGCAAGGATATGATCGAATTCGGCGCGTTTGACCTGATAGGTTGTTCCCCAACCGGTGGTTTCAAAGTTCTGGCGAAAATCGATGGAGCGATACTGTTCGCCACATTCAAAGACCGCGCCGTTTTTATGCTGAAAACCTGCTTTTTCCAGTGCGGGCAGAAATCCAGCACGTTCAAGTACGTTCATACAGTTCGGAAGCAGGCTTTCGCCAATAACAAATCGCGGGAATTTCTGTGCTTCGAGCAATGTTACACGAAGGCCAGCATCGTTCAGAAGCTTGGCCACGGTACTTCCGGCAGGGCCCGCACCGATAACGGCGATGTCGCAATCCTGTTTCAATTCGTGTTTCCCGTATCCGTCGTATTAGTGACTGTTTCTGTCATCCAAAAAGCAAGGAACCATGCGCCAACCAAGCCTATCGCAATGATCGTTCCGATATCGCTTACCAGTGGGACGGAACTGGTGGCGAGTAACCCAAATGCCAGAACGCTGCTGATCAACGACAAAAACACCGCCAGACGGGTGTGTTCAAGATGTTCTATGTCGTTGCCTTCGCTCAAAAACAGGACATAGTCAGCGCCAATTGCAAAGACTAAAAACAGTGCCATCGTTGTAAAGAAGCTGATTGGTACACCCAGAATGTAGCCACCATTCAGCGCGAACAAGATCGCGCCTGCGGGGGCTGAAAACACCCGAACACCCCGATCCGGACCATAGCGTAGGATTGCCAGGATCAGCGCAATCGCAAGCACCACGCCAAGTGCTATATACGTCCAATAACGGTACTCGGCGAACTGGGTGCTGATGATGGCCGTCGGAGAAATTAGTCTGGCATTTTCAAATGAGACGAGGGCGGCATTAAGAGCATCAACATCTGAAACATCACGTAACCGCATGATATTGGATGTGGTTGTCTGAAAACGCGCGATCTCAGGAAGACTGTTTATTGCTTGATCCGGGAGGAGGTAAGGGGCGTCCAAGTCTGGGAACTGTATTGGTGTCTGCAAGGCATCAGAAAGGGACGCTGAAAAGGGTTTGTAAAGTTCGTCTCCGATAAGGCGTCGGTTGTCTTTCTGAAGGGCAATCGACGGTACAAAATCCGATAGCGCAACGACGCCCCCAATTTTGCCTGCGGAGATTAAGGGCATAATTGCTTTACGAACAGACTCAGACGTTTCAAGACGCTGTTGGGCTGTTTTACCATCAACCCGAATGAAGACAGGGCTTCCGCCAAGGCCAAGTGTCTCCGATATCATACGTGCATCGGATAGAAGTTCCGCATCACTTTGGCCCAAGGTGCGCACGTCATCATGACCGGGACTAAGAAAGGCCGAAATTGGCAAAGCGACAATCAAAAGAATGGCAACAAACAGTTGTATCTTGCGAGGCAGCACAAGAACCATCATCAGGCGCATAAGCCAATTGTGGGTAATTCGGATGGGTGAGTTTTCGCGAACTGGTGTGGGCGGGATAAGAGGTAGTAAAAATTTGACCGAACAATAGGCTGCAATCAGCCCTGCGATTGAATACACGGCAATTTGCACAAGCAAGTTTGTCGGACTGAGCGCAAGGGCGGAAAAGCCAATGATAGATGTCAAAAGCCCAAGACCGAGGCCTTTGCGTATTTTTCCAAAGCGTGATGAAGTCGGGGTGTCATTGGCTGGTATCACCAGATAGTGTAGGGCGTAATCGATTGAAATACCGATCATTGTTGCGCCAAACACCAGTGCAATCACATGGATTGTGTCGAAAAATATGGTCAGGGCCGCAGCACCGGCAATCAGGCCACTTCCGACAACGATAACGGCGCCAATCAGCGGAAAAGGCGAAAAGAACGTCAAACCGATCATGATGGCTATGCCAAGTGTGGCAATCACGGCGATGGTTTGGACATCTTTTTTGGCATTCGCGGCCTCGTTAACCGCAAAGAAAATCTGGCCTGTTTTGGCGGTCTGGAGGGTTGGATCGCTCTTTAGCGCTTCTGCAAGTGCGTTATTGACGCCATCTACCCAGCTTTTGGCAGCCGTGTCAGAGTGTTTGTTGGCGTTCAGCGACACAATCATGGGCAGATAGCTTCGGTCGTTGATTGTGATAACGTCATTTCCGGCGCCCAACTTCGCGGCCAGACCCGAAAGAAATTCTGCCAATAACAGGAAAGGGTCCTGTTTCAAAGTTGCGCTGGTAAAGGGAGAGGCCGGTGAATACAGGGTTTGCAGGGTGCGCTGATAAAGTGCTTCTCCGTGACCGTCCTTAAGAGCAGCACGGTCACCATCAGACAAAAGGCCGTTCGCATATGGACCATAGAGCGCACGCAAGTCATCAAGACGGTCTGCATTATCACCGGGAAGCATCACATTTGCGGTACCATCAATCGCACTGATTGTGTCCGCAAGTTGCCTTGCGATATCGCTGAGGCGTTCATCATCAGGGTGGGAAAGCATAATGATTGCTTGTTTGCCACTATCAGCCAATAGCGTACGCACAGCGTCGATATCGCTCATTTCATCTTGTTGGTGGTTTTGTTCCTGACCAATCAATGACAGGAAATCGGCATCCATTTCAGTGCGTTCGGTCGTGAGTTGCCAGACAGCAAAGCCTGCCATCATGAGAATGCATACTGTCCAAATGAACGCTAATCGGATCATTCGGCTGTTCCATTTGTGAAAAGATCATTGAACTCAGAGGGCAATGGAACAGGTTCAATAGTTTGCCCATCGAACGTAATGATATCGTGATCAGAAGATGGTTTTGTGATCACCACTTCTTGCACAAACGCGTTGCCCTGTGCCGTAATCAATTCGATCTGATTGCCAACAAAATTATTTGAGTGGGGGCTTAGGGTTATGTTCCACCCTGTTGTTTCTAAGTCTTTTTTAGTGATGTCAAATTGGCTTTCTAACGGGTCCCAGTTCCCGGATAATACGGACGAAATCATTGTGACGAACTGTCGTGTTTCCGTACCTTTTGCCATTGCAGTGCGGTTGCCATTTTGATCGATGGTGAAAATCCCGCCTTCTTCGAACACAGTTACACCCGGAAACGGGAAGGTCGTTTTCCAGATCAGACCATGCTGCGGTGATAAAACGAACTCACCACGAGAGAGCAATGGATTTTCAAAGCCGTCCAGATGACGATTGAGTTCAAATGTACCGCGCAGATACTCGTTCTTGGCAATCGGTGTGGGTCTGGCAGTCTCTGCCTGCAGCGTTTTTGGCACTGCAAGGAAGGACGTAAAGGCAACACACACTGTGATCAGAACAAGTAACTTGCGGTTCATATCAGCGCTTCCATCTTCTCGATGAAAAAGTCGGGGCTGCGATAAAGCATTTCGCCCGTACTTTTATCGACGGCGACCTGAATGGTGAAACCTTTGGTTAGCTTCTGCCCCGTTTGCGCATCCGTGACGAGATAGTCAATTTTCAGTCGGTTTTCAAACTCGCGCAGCGTCGCTGCGATGTTGATTTTCTGACCAAAGCGGCAAGGTGCAACGTATTTCACCCGCATATCGACAATCGGCCATACAAAGCCGGACTCATCCATTTGTGGGTAATTGTAGCCAATCTCATCAAGCAAGGCACAGCGGGCATTTTCAAAGAACTGCACATAATTGCCATGCCAGACCACATTCATCGGGTCGAGATGATAAAACTGTACAGTTTCGTTTACAGACGCACTGATCATGATGTCTCCTCATCGCCGTAAAGCGCCCAATGTCGGTCCTGAATGCGTGCGACGAGTTTGCGCAAGGTGGTATCAAGTGGTTGGTCTTCGTCAATGAACGGAATGTCAGCTTCCAGCGCCGAAAGAAATGATGATACATCTTGACCAAGCTGACTGGCCTCAAGCTCCTCAGATTTCAGGCGCAGCGAAATTGCCTGTCGCACAGTGATAAGTAACGCAGCTGCCACTTGTTCGGTAAGTTCCAAAATCCGCAAACAATCACGTGCCGCAATGGTGCCCATACTGACCTTGTCCTGATTGTGACATTCGGTCGAGCGTGAGAATACGCTTGCTGGCATGGTGTTTTTAAGCGCCTCGGCCGTCCAGGCCGATACGCCGATTTGCACAGCTTTCAGGCCATGGTTGATTGATGCGCGATCTTGTGACGCGCCCGACAGGTTTGACGGCAAACCGTGATTGAATTTGGTGTCGACCAGAAGTGCCATTTGACGATCCATCAAATCAGCAAGATTGGCGATCAGAGTTTTCATACCATCCGCAACGAATGCGACATGTCCGCCATAAAAGTGCCCGCCATGCAGGATTTCTTCGGCATCAACATCAATCAGCGGATTGTCATTGGCACTGTTGAGTTCAATCTCAAGCGTGGTGCGGAAGGTAGGCATCATATCAGCCAACACCCCGATAACGTGCGGGGCGCAACGAAGCGAATAGCGATCCTGCAATCGGGCAGGTTGGTAATGCGGACCAAGAGCTGCCAGATCATGTGAAATGCGTTTGGCTACGATCGCTTGCTTTGGATGCGGTTTGGCCGCGAACAGTCTTGTATCAAAATGGGCAGGATTGCCACGCAAACCAATAGTTGCCAGTGATGTGATACGTGTGCTGAGCTGGCACAAATATTGGGCGCGCACAAAAGCCTTACACATCAGGGCGGTCATGACGGATGTACCATTCATGATCGCCAAAGCTTCCTTGGGGCGGAGCTGTAAGGGGCGCAGACCGACTTCTGACAAGGCATCTATTGCCGGCATTTCCGTGTTGCTAAACACAACATCGCGTTCCCCGATAAGTGCTGCTGCAACGTAAGAAAGCGGGGTCAGATCACCACTGGCACCAACAGAGCCTTCTTCGGGAATCCGTGGTGTGATGTCAAATTCAAGAAGGGCAGATAGCTGCTTAAGAAGGCCTGTGCTAACGCCGGAATAACCGGTGCACAGCGATGCAAGCCGGACGGCCAGAACCGCGCGCGCTTGATCGGGTTTAAGGATATTGCCAAGGCCACAGCCGTGAAACCGGCTTAGATGCAGTGGGAGTTCGTCAACCAGCTCCGGCGGAACACGACGGGATACTGAATCACCATAGCCCGTGGTGACGCCATAGATATGGCCATGCTCGCGAAGCTCCCGATCCAGGAAATCGGCACCGGCCTGTATCCGGTCATTAAAGACATCGGATGTGCTCAGCAGGGGCAGGGCACGCCGTTCGGCAAGTGCCACAACGTCCTCGATCGACAGGTGCGCCTCGCCAAAGACGATATGTTTCTGGTTGTTATTCATTGTTATCCTTCTTATCCGCCCAGAAATCGTAGAAATTGAACCACTGCAATGGTTGTTGAACAACAAGCTTTTCCAGCCAGCTCGCATATGTTCTTGCATGTTCCGTGATCTTGGCAGTGCGATCATTGCGCGGCAAGTCTATGCGTTCCGACAGCTTTTCCCACGAAATATTAAAACGCCGTCCTTCACGCCATGCCGCAACCATGTAAACCGGACACTGAAGAAGATGTGCCAGAATGAATGGTCCCTGCGGAAATGACGCGTTTTGGCCAATGAACGGGACTGAAACCGACTTATCCCGGGCACCGATGGCCACCCGATCTGCGGCAATCACAATCCATTCGCCGCGTTCGGCCTTTTCACGCAGCAAAATCGCCGTATCGGGGCCGATTTCGCTAACCTCAATCAAATCAACTTGGCTTTCGGGCGCAAGTTGTTGCAAAACGCGGCCAAACCGGGCGGCATTTTTTTGATGCAACAGGACATTCACCCGAAAATTACGGTCGCGACTGGCAATGGCGCGGACCAGCTCAATGTTACCAAAGTGCGATACAAATAGGATTATTGCCTGATCACGTGGAATGTAGGAAAACAGGCTATCGGCATCATCCGGCAGGTCGAGGTCATCGAGTTTCATCTCGCCACACCAGGCGGCTATTTTATCGAGTGCGGATTCTCCAAATCGCATGAAGTGGGCAAAGCTATCGCGCCAAGTAGGTCTGGGTTTGTCATTATGCTTTGCCACACGTTCAAGGAAATCTTTGGATGCAGCCCTTGCCGTACGTCCGGTCAGGAAAAAATAGGCGATGATGGGGGACATCGCGGCAAGGCACAGTTTGCGTCCGCCAAAGCGATAGACCTGCCCAAGGAAACGCATCCCCCAATAGATGCCGCGCTCGTCAATTTCCGACCAGTGATGGTTGCTGTTTCGGTCCGTCGGCGGCCCAAAGCGTCCACCTTGGGCGATGTATCGTGGAAGTCGCGCCAGCATTCCACAGACCAGTCTGGTATGCATCCAACTGATCCGGACGTTATCGCGCCACATCCGGAAGTTTGATGTGTTGCCCAGTGGATAGGTGACATTGGTGGGAACATGAATGACCGGTACCCCTTGCCAGAAAAGGCGGACCATGATTTCGGTATCGAAATCCATCCGATGACCGATACCGTGGCGTCGCCAAACATCCAGACTGGGACCAATCGGATAGACACGAAATCCGCACATGCTGTCGCGGATATGAAGAGATAGTGTTTCAATCCATACCCACACATGGGTAATCCATCGACCGATTTTGCGGCCGGTGGGAATGCTGTCATCATAAACAGGCAGTCCGGTGACTAATGCCGCAGGTGATTTTGTGGCAATTTCAATCATGTCACTGATGCGATCAAGATCATGCTGACCATCTGCATCAATCTGAAATGCGTGGGTAAAACCATGCCGCGCAGCACCGGCCATACCCGTCATGACGGCAACACCTTTGCCGGCATTGTCATCAAGCCGCTGACAAAAAATACCATCATTCGGTGCGTGTAGATCGGCCACAACCGTTTGCGTTTGTGCGTCTGAGCCATCATCGACTATGAAAACCGGAATATCATGCTCACGGATGCGCTTCACGACGCTTTCGAGCATGGTGCTATGATTGTGTGTTGGGATGACGGCACATAATTTCATGCCGCATCACCATCATATTTCAGAACACCAGAACTTAGATTGCCCTCATGATCCGAGCTGTACTGGAATTTTACCCGTTGGCCGGAAGCATCAAGCCGAATGTCCAGAGTTACGATGTTTCCGGGGTGTATCGGTTTGCGAAATTTAAGCTGCGTAATTTCGCGTGTCGTTTCGGACAAGCCGAAAACGGACGACGCATACGAAACGGCCCAATGCAGTTGCGCGACACCGGGTAATATCGGCATACCGGGAAAATGTCCGGCGAAATAGATCAGATCGTCGTTCAGTTTTAATTTTAGCTGCGCGTGATCGTCTGTCTTGAATGTTTCAAGGACTTCCGGTTCTGTCGATTTTTTAGCAAAAACAGCGCTTAACAGATGCAACGGGCGTTTGCCCTGACTGTCGGTTGGGATGTCATCAACGAAGCGCCAGCGTTGTGGCAAGGCCGCGTCATCCTCAAATTTGGCAATTTCCCGACGCAACAAGCGCCCCAAACGAAAAGCACCGATCTCGCGATGCTGTTCTTTACCAGCTTGGGTAAGGACAACAATCGCACCAAGCCGATGGTCATCTTCGTTGGGGAGCATAACAATAGCGTCCGCGACCAGTTCTGAGGTTGCCAAACGGCGTTCTACAGAACTTAACGAGACCCTTTTTCCTTCAACTTTCACGACCCGGTCAGCGCGACCCAATAAACGAAACTGTCCAGTCTGCTGATCAATAGATGCCCGGTCTTCTAGTTGATACCATTCAACTCCTGCAATATGCGGGGCTTTAACTGCCAAGCAGCCTTGATCATCTAGATGCGTTTCGACGCCGGGAAGCGGGATCCAGTCCGATTGATTGGATGTTTGCTGGCGATAGGCAATACCACCGGTCTCTGTGCTGCCGTAAACTTCGATGGGATAGGTACCAAGCATCTGATGGGTGGCGTGTGCAGCATCGTAATCAAGCGGCCCGCCAGATGAGAAAATCAGGGATGGTTGTGGTGCATCGATCAGACTCGGATGCAGGTTTTTGAGATGGGCGGGGCTTGTTATCAAGACGTCGCCGGCCTTGAGATTGCCCTGCATCATTTCCCAAAAGGGTGCCGGGTCCGCCGTAAATACCCGCCCGGTCATGACGGGCCATATCACGCGAAAGATCAAACCATAGATGTGCTGGTGCGAAACCAGTCCAATGATCCGTGCGCCTTCAGGGATATGGGGTGACCATAATGGGTCCTGAACGGATATCTCAGCCTCGATCTGGGAAAGTGTCTTGATGATTGGCTTGGGCGTCCCTGTGCTTCCTGATGTGAAAAACATAGCAATACAATTGATTGCAGCAGGATATTCAATATGCATATCAAGATTGGACGGCTTGTTTTCTCGGAGGCGCTTTTCGATTTCTACGTCATCAAGGAATAAATCGAACTGTTCTTTGATATCTTCAAGATAGGCTGGTTTGGGTGTTGCCGGCAGGACGAACTGAGATCCACGTTGCCAAATCGCCATAAGCGCAATGGTAAAAAGGCGTGCAGACTGGCAATGAACAGCGATCCGTTTATGGGATGGCAGATTTGCCGCAAGAAGGGCGCCATCACTGCACAGTTCTTTGCGTGTTACCAACCGGTCACCGTCTATGCATTGCGCTGCATCTTGGTGATCCGGGTGGTTGATGGCGTAAAAAAATCCGGTCATGCGTGATCATTAATCTGACGTTGGTGACGGGCTTTGAGAATACGCCGAACCGGCCATTCCCCGACGAATAAAACTGCAACCAAAACGTATGAAATCAGACCATTATAAAGGGTCCATGCTTCAATCGATGCATAAAGCGCGGTCCAGAATGCTATCAGGCCATTGATGACAAAAAAAACAATCCAGACCTTGGTTAAGGTGCGGGTATACGCAACGCCATAATCGTCAAGATCGGGGGTTTGAATGCGAGCAAACCGTTCAATCAACGGCATTGCCGAAAACAGTGATAGTGTGAAGACCAAAGCCAAGGTAGCGCTGACGATGACCGGGTAAAAACGCAAAGCCAGCATATCACTGGCATATCCGGCGAGCATGAGAATGAGGGCTATGATACAAGCAATGGCGCCAGCACCATGTTTGTGGGCCCTGAAAAACATGATCGCGCGCAGTAAGACGACAGTGATCGCAGCATTCAGAATGACACGCGGTGAAACCACGCTCAGACCGAAATATACAACAACCGGGTAGGCGATGCCCAGCAGGGCAAGAACAACGGTGATAATCCGGTTAGGAACTGACCAGGTCATGGATTTTCTCTACCACGTCATCAACGGTCCGAACTGACCGGAACTCCATCGCCGGAATCTTCTTACCCGTGATTTCCTGGAATTTGACGATCAGGTCAACGGCATCAATACTGTCAAGGTCAAGGTCTTCGAACAGGCGTGCCTCAGGCGTGATGTCTTCGGCTGGAACCTCGAACAAATCGACCAGATAATCATGAAGCTGCTGATATACGTCTTCACGGCTATGCATGACTATCCCTCCGATTTATTGGTTTGAATGAATTTTGCGAGATTGCGAACCGACGCGAAGTGGGTTTTTACTTCCTCGTTTTTCGCGTCAATCCGCACGTCATATTTCTTCTGAATGGCGACGCCAAGTTCCAGCGCATCAATTGAGTCGAGCCCCAGTCCATCGACAAAAAGGGCTTCGTCACTATCGATATCTTCAACATTCAAGTCTTCGAGATTAAGTGTCTCGATAATAAAGGATTTAAGTTCGGTTTCGAGCGAAGTCATGCGTTAGTCTGTCCACAAAATAGTCTTTGATGAGCCGGGTGATGGCGCGTGCACGTTTTGCACGGCTCAAATCCGGTTCACATATGTCCCCAAGTGAAAGTGGCTGATCAACCACAATCCGATACAGTATTTTTGAGGGCGGAATACGATACCACGGCACCCCTTTTTTCAGAGTATCGTGATTACAGTGCACAACCACCGGAATCAAGTCGACTTCTGTTTCTATCGCAATGTTTGCAACACCGCGCTGTAGTCTTCCCAGTTTTTTTCGGCTTGGCGTTCGGGTTCCTTCCGGGAAAATCAGGATACACGCGCCAGAATTCAAATGATCCCTCGCCTGAATTAGCAAGTTTTCCGGGTTGTCATCATTGCGGATGAAGCCTGCAGCCCGGACCACACCGGCAAGGAACGGATTATGAAACAGTTCATGTTTGACCACGCACTGACAGCGATCCAGCTGGGCCAGAATCATCACAACATCAAGCAGAGTAGGGTGGTTGGCAATAATGATGGCACCCTTTGCCTGCCTTAGCGTTGTGATGTTTTCAGTCTGGGCCGCTGCAACGCCGGTAATGTCCAGCAGCCAAGTAAATAATCTAAAGCCACGACAGATGACAAATTGTGCGGAATGGCGGCGTTTTTGTCGATCGCGCAGTATCACGATCATGACAGGAAAAATAGTTACCGCCATGAAGAGGCCGCCCAAACCAAAACTGGTAAATGCAAATCCGGTGGCAAACAGGCGCCAATACCACTTTAACCCTTTGGGGGGATTGCTTTGCGTTTGTTTCGCTCTAGTCATGCCGGATCAAATTCCATGCACCAGACTTTCCGATCAAACTAAATTCATACGCATTTTCAGTCTGTAAGTAGTGTGCAAGTGACCGGGCTTGATCGCGTGGCGAAACGGCGGCGTCTCGTGCGGGCATTGTGCTGAACGAAAAGGTATCTGACCGCGTGACATCGTCAGTTATTGGCTCAAACCGTAAACCAAGAGCCACGCCATGAATGTTCGCAAGCTCTACATCCTGATAGATTTCTGGAAGAACAAGATCAATATAAACCAGAATCACCGGGCCGCCCGTATCGCCCAACTGACACAATGTTTCTGTCAGAGCACTTATGAGCGTGTCATTTCCAGCTGAAATCGCTGTGTGGCTTTCGGTAATTGACCAGTTGATCGAGGCAATACCGACAAGTGCATTATGAACCGACATACCGAAATCGGCTGGAGACAATAGTTCGTCGGTCGCAACTTGATGTATGAGTTTAAGTGTCCTGTCCAAATTCCCATGGCGCGATGCAAATACAATATGTGGATTGTCATCGCCTTGAAGGGTTCTTGAAAGCATTTCAGCAGCAGCACGCCCATAGAGATCAAGGCGTCTTCGCAGTGCGGGTTTGATGCCCTTTGCCAGAACAGCGCTATCCATAGCGTGAATGGTTTGAGAGTTTTCGCCAGACGTTCCGCACTCAAGAACCGCGTGATCCTTATGTGAGTCCCAGAACGCCCAGCGTGAAATACGGGCATCAAACACGTTCATATAGCCTTAGTTGGCGAGGGCCGCTTTGGCCGACACATCGCGCAAGATATCGACACGCAGGTTATTGACCCAACGATTATAGTTATAGTGAATGGAATCCCCACTGTGATTCAAGTTCGTGCTGTCGGCATAGGTGATTGAAAATTCGGTGTTATCGAAATCAATCTCTACTTTTGCCATATGGTTACGCGGTGAGTAGGTGGCAAACAGCTGACCTTCGGCACGGCGGGTGACAATCCATTCACGGTTCGTTGCGGCTGAGATGATGGCTTCTTCGACCTGCGTCAGACTAAGTTTGGCAGCATCAGCGGGAAAAGCCTGTTTGGTTACATTTTCGATTGGCACTGTTCGGCACGCGGCAACAAGAAGTACCAAACACCCGACAACTGCAAATTTGAAACTACGCATATCCAACCTACCATTTACTGATATTATTTGATGGATCCATATAAGGATCAGCGTACGTCGTTCACGGAACGCTCCATTGATGTAATGAAAGTATGATGCCCCATTCAACCAAAACTTGTCCCAACCATGTTATTTCACCCAAAACTGCCGCGAAGGCTGTGTTTGGAGGGAATGTTGTCTGGACATACTCATTGCTGGAATGGCAATCACACCAATCCCGGAAATCGCAACGTCATTCATCCTCATTACATGGCTGGATGTTGCTTGAGAAGTTGTCGATGGACATATTTGGGCCATCGGCAATGATCGAAGTCTTACGGGAACGCAGCGGAAGACCCTTCATTCGCGTAAACGGCACAATATTCAGTGCAAGCCTTAGCCACAGCAAGGGATTGGTATGTGCCGCGATAAGTAAAGTTCCATCCATCTCAATCGGGATTGATGTTGAACAGTTGAACGAAGATCGTGATTTTTCGGGTATCAGTCAGTCAATGGGGTGGCCTGATGACTGTGACGTCATCGCGTTCTATCAGCGTTGGTGTTGTTACGAAGCGACGTTTAAAGCCACGGGGATTGATAACGTTGATCACCAACCTTTGTTGCAGTCTGAGGATCTTATGCTGCTCAACGATTTTATCGGGTTGATTGTGTGTGCTGACAAATAGACCGGGTGCAGGGACCAGTTTGGTCTTCATTTCAGCCCCCGTGAACGTTAAGTGCGAATTTGTCCCATAATGCCCAGACGGTCCCTAGAATATATCAATCTAGAGAAACAGGTGGGCGTGCAAGCCATGCCCCAAGTTCCTTATTTGCGGTGATTAGACCTTCGCGATTGATTACCTTGCGTGCAATGGCACTGGAAACGGCGCGGGTACGTTTATTAAGGACGATCCCCATTTCGTTTTGGTCCTGAGATTCCACATCCAGTTTGTCATATAGTGACAATAATCGGTTCTGTACTGTCCGGAGCGAGAGTTTCCGTCGTATCGCGATTGCCTTGTCTGGAAGACCCAGTGCAAGATCAAGCAAGATAACGTATTCGAATTCCGTCAAAGCACTACGTGAGCGCATTTGCTGGGCTTGAATTTGGTGAACTTCGCGGTCGACAACAATCTGCGCTTCAATGAGGACGGCGCGTAAAGCCAATCGCATCTTGTCCTGTGTGGCCGTTTTCAGGACATAACCATAAGCAGCCTGATCGGGAACAATCCGCGTAATTCCGCGCAAATATGCTTCATCGGAATAGTTTGACCAGAAAAGAATGCGGGTTTCGGGACGTTCCGCCCAAATGGTTCGGGCAGCTTCAATACCGTTATGTTCCTTCATTCGAAGGTCCATCACGATTGCGGAAATCTGATAGCGATGGGCGAGGGTTTCTCCTTCTTTGCCGTTTTGGGCAAGCAGGATTTCATCGAACTCTGGCAGGGCACTTTCGACGATCTCCATAAGAAAATCGGCGTGCATTTTGTCATCTTCAACCAGCAATATTTTCATGGAAAACGTCTCCCTCTTTTCTGGTTGTTTGATGCAGCTGAATTGTTATTTGTGTGCCGTCTGTGGTCGAAAGGTCGTATTTCGCACCGATGAGCCGCGCACGGGTTTTCATATGTTCCAATCCACTAGAAGGTTTTCTTGATTGAGGCTGGAACTGACCGTCGTCTGAGATCTGGATACTCAGACAGCCATCCGGGCTTTCGGTTACTGAAACCGAAACCAGAGCCGCATTGGAATGCATGACGGCGTTATTGATTGCTTCCTGACAAATACGAAAAACCGCGATCCGTGTTGTCTCTGGTAAGGAATCAATTGCCCCGTCTGTATGATCGTCAACCTTGAACTGCATTGTGCTGTCATAGCTTACAGCACGTTCCAGATGCGTCTGAACCGCATGGTGAAAGCCGAACAGATCAAGGATTGAGGGAATAGAGGTATCAATGATATCGCGCAGTCCCTGAATCATATTTTGGACCTGCTGCTGCAATCGAAGATATTGTGCCTCGCTTAGGCCGGGTCGAATGTCTCGGGCGATGCGTGTCAAATCGGCCAAAGTTTGATCATGCAGGTCCATGCCAATACGCTGGCGTTCAGCTTCAAGGGCATCTGTAAGGCTCAGCGCGCCAAGTCGCAGACCTTCTTCGCGTGCGAGAATTTCGGCACGAATTATTGCTTCTTTGTTGGCCTTTTCATTTGCCCGTAAAGCATAAAAATATGGGGCCAGCATGTCTGCGAGGATTCGAACCTGTTCAACATGGGAGTTGTCATAAAAGTCCTCTTTCTTTGAGGAACAATTCAATGACCCGACGACTTCGCCAAGGACCTTCATGCCGACACTTACGCGACTGCGTAACTCGTGATCGACAATGGGCGCACTTACCGCGCCGGGAAAGATGAAACGCGGGTCCTTTAATGCGTTGCCGGTTAAAAGATGATCAGCTTTGCCCAGAAGGATGTCGCGGATCGGTGCCTTGTACACGTTAGAACGCATCTTACTCCAGGCTGTTTGCACGCCGACCTCATAGGCCGTTGCCCATGTCTTGTCTGTGTCGATGAGACAAACATCAAGATGGTCAAACTCGATAATCTTGTCGATCTCGGTTTTGACCGAGCTTAACGCTGAATGAATATCAAGGTTACCCGCAAGCAGATTGGATATGCGAAGGTAGTGAGCAAGATCCGACATGGTTGTTTCCTCCACCCTTTAAATCATATTCATCCGCATTTCTCCTGTCTTGCGGGAACCCGCAACATGGATGCGTAACACCGTACGCGTTGTGCGTGAACCGCTCTTTACGATTTAACGTGAACAAATGAAAATTGCGTCATGGTTTCGTGATTGCCTGTGCAAGCATGAACACACATCCACCGTTTCAAGGTGAGGAAATTAAAAACAATAAGACGTGGCGTGCTGACGTCAGGGGAGCGCGGAGTCCAAGACCAAACCTCCTGATGAAGAAAACTCAACTCGGATATCGGCGCATTGTCATTTTCAATGCGCTTTTGAGATATCGACTGAGACGTTCAGAAAGCCAGCCGGTGGTTGGTTTTCTGAGAGAACTTGCAACATGCCTGCAGGGGCGCTGACCTGCGAAGGAAGATTTGAATAACAGCGCATCCAACGGGAGGAATACCATGAAAACACTACTTAAAATGACGACTGCCACTGTGGCACTGTTTATGACTACCCAGGTTGCGTTTGCGGGCCCAAATACAGTTTCCGGTCCTGGTGCAGACCCATCCTGCTTCACACCTGTGTCGAATGATACAGCCTATTTCCAGTGGCCTGCACGCGAAGGGCCCTACAAGATCGCACTTGTGAACGGATTTATTGCCAATGACTGGCGGGTCCAAATGATTGCGGTCGCAAAAGCATATGCCGCACAACCCGAAGTGGCCGCCGATATTGAAGAGTTCAAGGTTGTGTCTGTAGGCGAAGATATCGCCGCGCAGATCGCTGCTGCCAACAACTTTATCGACCAAGGTTTTGATGCAATTATCGTCAATGCCAATAACACTGCGGCATTCGGTTCTGTGGTACGTAAAGCCAACGAAGCCAATGTTGTCGTACTGTCGTTTGACAACGTCATCGACGATCCAAACCAGATCGCCATCAACGTTGATCAAAAGGGACTTGGCACAAAAGCTGGCGAGTTCCTGCTTGAGCAAAGTGGTGATGGCCCGGCCAAGTTCTTGCACGTGCGTGGACCTGCAGGACAACCTGTAGATATTGCCCGTAACAATGGCTTCCAGGAAGTTATCAAGGCATCAGGACGCGACATTGAAGTCGTTGATGTTGTCGGGAACTGGGCACCGGGAGATGGCCAGAAAGTAACGGCAGATGCCATCGCGGCAGGTGGCATTTTTGACGGGATCTACGTTCAGGGTGGTTCGCAGGGTGTTGCGACTGCAATGCTTGATTCTGGTGCGTTCAAAGCACCAATTTCAGGTGAAACTGAAAACGCGTTTCGTCAGTTGTGCAACAAAGAAGGTCTTAGCTGCCAGTCTGGCGGCACCGGTCCTGCACAGTCTTCTGTGACGATCAAAACCGCCATTGCAGCCCTTAAGGGGGAAGTCATTCCTTCAGGTATTGCACTGCCAACTTCAATTTCTTATGCGCCATTCAAAGAAGGCGTTGAGATGTTCCCAAAACTGCCGGGTAGCTTCTTTGCAGGCAACAATTTCGAAGCTTGTGACATTGGCTTTACCGCTGAAGAAATTGCGTCTCAGACAGGCGAAAACAACTAAGAGCAAGAAACGTCGAAATACCGTCGGCACCAGTCAAGCCGACGGTATTTTTTCTAGTTAGGAAATCTGTCGTGTCAGAGATCAGTTCTCATAATTTATTGTCGATGTCAGGCATTACCAAGCGTTATGGCGGCGTCCGGGCGCTTGAAGATGTCAGCTTTGAAACCCGACGTGGATCAATCCACGCACTCCTTGGTGAAAACGGCGCAGGCAAGTCGACCTTGATCAAGGTACTTTCCGGGGTCGTGCAACCTGATGCTGGAATCATTCAAATTGATGGCAAGACCGTCAGTTTTGCCAATCCACAAGAAGCCAATGATCTTGGTGTTTCGTGTATTTTTCAGGAGCTGTCGCTGCTGCCTGATCTTACCGTTGCCGATAATATCGGGATCACGCGCCCACCGCGCAAATTCGGCTTCATCGACTATCGCGCCCAACGCAGAATGGCCGAAGAGGCGCTTGAGCGGGTAGGCGGCGAAAACATTGATCCGATGGATACCATCAGCAATCTTTCGCTTTCGCGCAGGCAAATGGTCGAAATTGCCAAGGCCTTGGCGCGGAACCCGAAAATTCTGATTTTGGATGAAGCAACGTCGGCGTTGACCGCAGCCGATGTTGATAAAGTATTTTCGATGCTGCATCGGCTTCGCGACGAAGGCATGGCGATTATCTATATTTCGCATCGAATGCCCGAAATCGCGGAACTTGCAGATACTTGCACGGTTTATCGAAACGGCAAGAAAGTAGAGACTTTCAAGGCCGGTACAAAATCCGATGGCGCCGTTGTCGAAATGATGATTGGCCGCGAATATGACAGCGTGTTTCCACCCAAGAAATCCGGGCCGGTTACAGCAGAACCAATCCTGAAAGTAAGAGATTTCTCGTGGGGAGGCGAGCTGAATGGCATCAATCTTGATATGCGACCGGGTGAAATTGTGGGTCTTGGCGGTCTGGACGGTCAAGGACAACGCCAACTTCAGCTTGGCCTGTTTGGCACCCTGATTGGTGCATCCGGTTCGGTTGAGATTGATGGTGCGCCGGTAAAATTAAACAGCCCAAAGATGGCAAAATCCGATGATATCGGAATTGCACTTGTGCCTGAAGACCGCAAGCACGAAGGGCTGATGCTGTCGATGACAGTACGCGAGAATCTGTCCTTCGCCGCCTTGGAGAAGGTCAACCAACTGGGCATGATTGATATCGATGCCGAAGAAAAAGCCATTGATGAGATGATCGATCTTCTCAAGATCAAGGCTGATGGCATTGATGGGCCGGTCGGGGCTTTGTCGGGGGGCAATCAACAAAAAGTGGTGATTGGTAAGTGGCTCATGACAAAGCCCAGGATCATTCTTTTGAATGACCCGACACGCGGTATTGATGTGGGTACCAAGCAGGAAATCTATCAACTGCTGCAAAAGCTGGCTGGTGAGAACTGCGCAATCCTTTTGTATTCAACAGATTACGACGAACTGATCGGGTGTTGTGACCGCGTTCTCGTCATGTATGACGGCAAGATCGTCCGAACTCTTGCGGGGGACGAACTCAACGAGAAAAATCTCGTTTCAGCGGCACTCAATCTTCCTGAACAAATTTCGTCCATTCCAATAACGGAAAAACCGCAAGAGGTGACGCTATGAGTGAGATATCTGGACCGGTTGATCTGGTCTCGCAAAAAAAGCGCATTCCCTTGATTGGGCGGCTTTCATCTGCACAGCGCGGCATTCTTATCGCAATGCTCATCTTCGCTGTGATGTTTCTTGTATATGGCTGGAAGCAGGCAACTGGTCTGACGCCAAATATGATCAATACAGCCGCCAACAAGGGTGCCTTATTGGCTTTGGTCGCCATGGCGCAGACATTGCCCGTAATCACGCGCGGCCTTGATCTTTCCGTTGGTGCGACATTTGTTCTTTCTAATTGTCTGGCCTCGACGCTAGTTGTCGGTGGGCCGGTTACAACATCCGCTGGCATTATTGCCGTTCTGATCGTTGGCGCCATCTGTGGTTCAATAAACGGTATCATCATCGTTTATGGTCGCTTGCAGCCGCTTATCGCGACCCTTGCGATGAGTGCGGTCTATTTCGGCATAGCTCTTGCCATTCGTCCGCAACCGGGTGGATCGGTTAATTTCGAGTTCGCCGACTTCATGACACGGTCAACTTATGCTGTTCCACATTCTGTATTGCTGTTGTTGGCAGTGGTTGTATTTATCTGGATCCCTTATCGCCGTTCGGTTCTGGGGCGCGCTTCGTTTGCCATCGGATCGTCTGAGCAGGCTGCCTATATGTCTGGCATCCCCATCAATCGCGCAAAACTTCTGGCCTATACGCTGAGCGGCGTGCTTGCAGCGATTGGTGGCATTCTGCTGACGGCCCTGACTTATTCAGGGGCGGCAAAGATGTCGATTGCCAATGAATACACGCTGAACTCGATCGGGGCGGTTGTGATTGGCGGGACGTCTCTGTTTGGCGGGGCGGGCAGTGCCATCGGATCTATTTTCGGTGCTTTCGTCATGCGAACCGTCGGTGACCTTTTGATCGTGTTTGATATCAACCCTGTCTTGCAGCCGCTTTTTGTCGGCACTGTATTGCTTGTCGCGGTAAGCCTTGGCTCGCTGCGCGTGCTGAGAATCAAGAACAGACTAGACATATATCGGTAAGGCAGAAAAATGAGCAATAAAGGCGTAATCGCAAGGCAATTCGATCAGGCAACGCTCATCGCATTTGCATGTATTGTTATTCTTCTGTTGATCGGTGCAATGGCGGAACCGGCCTTTCTGTCACCGAAATATTTGATGCAGCAACTTCACACCGCGTCCTTTCTTGGTGTTGTTGCAAGCGGCGTGATGTTGGTCATTCTTCTGGGCCATATTGACTTGTCCATTCCTTGGACAATCGGTGTTGGCGGCATGATGGCGACAGGTGCTACCGGGTTTCTCGGACCTGAATGGGGTGTAACACTTGCCGTTCCATTTGGTGTTTTGTGTGGTGTTGTGATCGGGGCGATCAATGGATTAGGTGTGGCATATCTCCGTGCGCCAGCGATGATATTTACCCTTGGCATGAATGCCGTTGCACAGGGTTTGATGGTTTATCATACAGGCGGCTTTGCACCACAGGACCGCGCGACCGACTTCATGCGGGAGTTGGCCGTAGGGCAGCTCATTCCGGGTGTTCCCAATCCGCTTTTGATTTGGGCCATCCTGGGGGGATTGATCATGTTGATGCTCAACCGGTCAGTCCTGGGTCGTCGTATCTATGCCGTCGGCATTCAGGAGCGTGCCGTTTTCTTAAGTGGTGTGGATACGCGCAAAGTGATCCTGATCTGTTTCATTGCCTCAGGCGCATGTGCGGCAATGACCGGTGTTCTTCTGGCTGGATGGGCAAACCGATCCTATCAGGCGATGGGGGATCCGTATCTTTTGCCAACGATTGCAGCAATCATTCTGGGCGGGACAAACGTTCTGGGTGGTCGCGGAAAATATGTCGGCACTGTTGCCGGGGTTATTCTGATCACGATCTTGCAATCGATGCTTTCGGTTGTGCAGCCGCAACGCTACTTCGCCCAGCTTGGTGTTGATATCCCGTCCGACACATTCCGTCAGGTTGTGTTTGGGGTGGTCATCATCGGCATGTTGCTGATTTACGGCAGACAGCAATTGGTGCGGTAATTGAACGCACTGTTTGCATTCGCTCTGATCACGATTGATCAAGCCGGTTACGGCCCCCGTACAAATAGTCTGCCATAGCGGGGGTCGTACGGCCTTGATTATGCAAGCGAACAAGCCGCAAAGAGACACCACTTAACCAATCGCGCCACTGACAAAAATAAAGAGTATTCGCGATATGTTTGAACCATATCAGATTTTAGATAGTCGATTTCGTGAACTTGTGTTGGCGAATGTAAGCTTACGCAAGATTTCTGGCGGGCATTTGTGGGCGGAAGGACCAGTATGGGTTCCTGCGCACCAGTGCCTTTTGTTTTCAGATATTCCAAACCAGACAATTTTCCGGTGGATGCAGGACGGAACCGTCAATGTGTTTCGCGAAAATGCGGAGTTTGCCAACGGTAACACCATTGACGGGAATGGCCGTCTGGTCACGTGTCAACATGGCACCAGATCGGTTACCCGCACAGAACACAACGGCAAGATTACAACATTGGTGGATACGTTTGATGGCAAGCGTTTGAACTCGCCAAATGATGTTGTCGTAAAGGCGGACGGATCAATCTGGTTTACCGATCCGACATACGGAATTTTGTCAAACTACGAAGGCAACAAGAGCGTGCCGGAGCAAGTGGACAGGAACGTTTTTCGCTTTGATCCGGAAACCGGAAATGTCGTTTCCGTTGCATGTGATTTCAGTCAACCAAACGGTCTGGCATTCTCGAACGATGAAAAGCTGCTTTATATCGCAGAATCAGGAAGCAGCCATGACAAGAGCATCCCGGCCGTTATTCGTGTTTACAACGTGCGTGACGATAACACGCTTGAGAACGGTCGTGATTTCGCACGGATAGATAACGGCATTCCAGACGGGTTTCGGGTCGATTGCGACGGCAATATTTGGTGCTCTGCTGCGGACGGGGTGCATTGTTTTGATCCGTCGGGCATGTTGCTTGGCAAGATTCTTGTTCCGGAAACGGTCTCAAACCTTACGTTCGGTGGTGCGCGTGGAAACGAGTTGCTGATAACGGCAACGACAAGTGTCTATGCAATTCATGTCAACAGCGAAGCACTCGTTCGCTAATCCAGACAAGATAGGAAGCCGGGCTGGGTCCGAGTGGGGCCGGACTTAATTTCAATGTGTTACGATGATTTCTCAACAGAATCACGTTCAACCAAAACGCACTCGACCTTGATCTGGTTTTGGGTCGCAAGCAGTCCGCCCACACTGTCAATCAGGAGTTCCGCACCAATTTCCCCCATTTCATAGTGAGGTAAAATCAGCGTGGTGAGAGACGGGTGGGTGTGCTGCGCAATTTCCCGGTCATCGAAGCCAATCACAGCGACGTCGTCTGGAACACTTAGGCCCAGTTCGCGCAAGGCATCAAAACAGCCAAGCGCCATCAAGTCATTGGCGCAAAAAATCGCATCCGGCGGATTATCCAGTGCCATCAGTTCGTGCGTCATTGAATAGCCTGTTGAAGGCTCCCAATTTCCCGGACGAACGAGTTCCGGGTGGAATGGCATATCGTTACTGGCAAGTGCTTGTTTATATCCTTTAAGGCGGTCGCGCGACGCGTCGACACCTTTTTGGCCGTTAATGATGGCAACGCGTTTGCGTCCGGCACTTATCAGCCGTTCTGTTGCAGCACGTCCACCAACAAGGTCACCTGGCAGAACCGACGGTAGTGTCCGTGTGCTGTCATAGCAATTCACCAGAACTGTTGGTTTTTTTGACAGTGCAGGTGGCAGTTCTACCAGTCGGGTCAGGATCGTACCGTAGAGAAATCCGATGACATTCGAATCTGCCATCTGATTAACGATACTGGCTTCGATGTTGGCATTGCCGTGGCTAACAGCCAGACAGACATTAATCCCGTATTCCAGTGCCTTGTTGTGCGCGCCTTCGAAGGCGAGGGCCATCCAGGGGTCGGTGCTGATTTCATCTACGATGAAGATAATCGTAGAGCGCACTTTACTGCTTGGCGCCATTTGGCTTTCGCGGCGAACAAGCTGGTAACCGACTTCATTGGCAGAATCGATCACGCGCTGTCGGGTGGCTTCGGTTAGTTTGGCAGGGCTACCGTTTAGCACAAGCGATACTGTCGCTTGTGACACGCCGGCCATTGTCGCCACATCCATCATCGTAGGACGGTTTTTGCCACCGTAGTGTTTCTTTTCCGACATTGACTTGTTCTGCCTCTGGTCTTTTGGCCAAGCACTATTCTTGAGCGGTTGCATCAGGTGTCCCGAAACGGACTTACAAATTCTGCCGTTAATTCGGCGACTTGATCGATTTGGCACGGGGTAGGTCACCAAAGCGCCAATGGTAATACCTTTTCGCTCGTATCAAGACAACCCGTCAGGCGGGAGAAAGGTAATAATTATTAATTGGTCCGAATCATGAATTTATCCGGTTCATTTATCGCAAGGTTACTTGACTCATTATTATTAATAAATATTATTAATTCAACTGGGAGAAAAATTAATGAAGATTCTGATTACGGGCACAACCGGAAAGGTAGGCAAAGCGTTCTTGCCGGCATTTCTTGAAAAGCCACAATTTGCATCCGCCAAGGTCGTGGCGCTGTGTCACAACCGTCGAATTGAGGCGGGTGAGCGGGTGGAGGTCGTGACCGGATCCCTTGCAGATCCGCAAGCCGTAGCGTCGGCAATGGACGGTGTGACCCACGTACTTCACATGGCTGCAGTGAAAGAAAGCCCCGATCTGGTGATTGATGTGGCGATCAAGGGGATGTTTCTGTTGCTTGAGGAAGCCCGGCAGTCGCCGACGTTGGAGCAATTCATCCTGATCGGAGGGGATTGCAGTGTCGGGCATATTTTCAAGGACTATCCGGCACCAATTACCGAAAGATCGCCGCGAAAAGCTTACAGCGGGTGCTATGCACTGACCAAGGTGCTCGAGGAAGTCATGATCGAGCAATATCAGATCCAGTATGGCCTGAACGGCACTGTTTTGCGTGCGCCCTGGATCATGGAAAAAGATGACTTTAAATACGCGCTCTCATTTGGCGCGGACCAATTTGGCGGGCCGATCTGGAGTGACTTGATGAGCGCGGACAAGGCAGCCCGCCTTGGGCAAGGCGGATTTGTTCCGTTGATGCGCGACAGCACCGGTGCGTCGCTTAAACGCAACTTTGTCCATATTGACGATTTGGTCGCGGCCTTGTTGGCAGCACTGGATAACCCACGCGCAAAGCAGGAACTTTTTAATATCGCGATGGATGAGCCAGTCGATTACGCGTCGGTCGCAGGGTATCTCCTGCGGACGCGGGGGATGGAGATTGTTGAAGTGCCTACGCCGTTTCATAGCAACTGGCTGGACAACACAAAGGCGCGTCACGCGCTTGGTTGGCGGCCGAAAGTCGATTTCGAGGGGATGATCGAGCGCGCCTGGTCTTATGAAAGGAAGCCGAACGATCCTCGGACAATCTGGTATCCGGGGTAATCAACTCCGGGCCAGACCAACTAGGGAGAGCGAAACGTGAAACATAAGATGTTATTAACTCTCACATCTGCGTTGATTCTTGCGACAGGTGTTGGCGCTGCAAATGCCAATGATAAGAAGACATTGGCCATTGTGGTTAAAGGTTTGGATAACCCTTTTTTCGAACAGATTAATCTGGGATGTCAGAAGTGGATGTCCGAGAATATGGACTCGGAATATGAGTGCCTGTACACCGGGCCCGCATCAAGTGCGGACGAGGCCGGTGAAGTTCAGATCGTCGACGATCTACTGACCCGTGGTGTTGCAGCGATTGCGATCTCACCTTCAAATGCACCGGCCATGGCAAACCGCATTCGCCAGATCAATCCGGATGTGCCAGTGATGACGATCGATGCTGATTTCCTTGAAAAAGATCGTGATTTGCGGACGACCTATCTGGGAACGGATAACTACCTGATGGGTGTCAAAATGGCCGAAGAAGCCATGACATTAAAGCCTTCTGGTGGGTCTGTGTGTCTGCAGTTGGGGAATGTTGCCGCAGACAATATTAATGCGCGTGCTGCCGGTTTCCGGGACACAATTGCCGGGGCCAAAGGCATTGAGCGCCTTGATAGCACCAATGGTTGGACGGAAATCGAGGGATGCCCGGTATTTACAAATGATCAGGTCGATCTGGCTAATCAGCAGATGGCAGATACCTTTACCGCAAATCCAGATTTGGACGCCTTTATTCTGATTGGCGGCTGGGCCCAGTTTGCACCACAAGCCTATGCGCAAGTCACCGATCAGGTGATGGATCGCCTGAAATCCAAAGACATGATCTTGATTGCGGGTGATACGCTTCCTCCGCAGACGCAGGCTTTCCGTGATGGGCGCAGCCATGCGCAGGTCGGGCAGCGTCCGTTTGAAATGGGCTACCGTGCCCCCGATGTCATGATCGAATTGATCAACGGCAAATCAGTCGATGATCCGCTGTTCACTGGTCTTGATGTTTGCAATCAATCTGATCCGGGTTTCTGCGCGGACAACTAACATCGAGAAATCAAGAGCTGGGCCGGGTCTGTTTTTCAGATCCGGCTCAATTTTTATCAACCTATGGCAAAGCAGGCAGCAGGCGTGGCAACAAGAAAAATCAACTGGGGTATTCTTTCGACAGCAAATATTGGGTTGGAGAAAGTGATACCCGCAATCCAGAACTCGGCTTCTTCGAATGTTTTGGGGATTGCATCGCGGAACGCTGAGCGTGCAGTGCAGGCGGCTAGGGATCTTGGGATTCAAAAAACATATGCCTCATATGAGGCGTTGATTGCGGATCCGGAAATTGACGCGATCTATAACCCGCTACCAAATGATATGCACGTGGACTGGACAATAGCCGCGGCGAAAGCCGGCAAGCATGTGCTGTGTGAAAAACCTATCGGGCTAAACGCCCAAGATGCCGAACGGCTTCGCAGTTGCCCAAAAGATGTAATGGTCACCGAGGCCTTTATGGTTCGCTACCATCCACAATGGCTTCGTCTTCGCGAAATGGTCCGAAGCGGTGAGCTAGGGCAGGTGCGCGCCATTCAGGCGGCTTTTAGTTATTTCAATGATGATAAGAATAACATCCGCAATCGCCCGGAAAACGGGGGTGGTGCGATGATGGATATCGGGTGTTATCCAATCACAGCCGGCCGCTTCCTGTTCGAAACAGAACCTTTGCGGGTAACCGCACTGATTGAACGTGATCCACAGTTTAAGACTGATCGCACTGCGAGTGTGGTTGCGGATTTTGGGAGCGGTCGGCAATTGTCCTTCGTTGTATCGACGCAGTTATGTCCGTACCAGACGTTAAATGTGTTCGGAACGAAAGCCCGTGCCGAGGTCATGATTCCCTATAACGCGCCAGAAGGCGAGGAAACCGTCCTGATCGTTGATCACGGCGAAAGCTTCGATGGCAGCATGGCAGGGTGCGAGGTCATACCGCCATGCGATCAGTACACCGAGCAGGCCGAACAATTTGCCCAAGCAATCCTGACGCAAATGCCATTGCCATACGGCATTGAGGATTCCATTGCATCCATGCGCGTCCTTGACGCGATTTTTGCAAGCGAAACCCAGCAAAAATGGGTCAATGTCTAAAATGTTCCATCAACTTAGGGTTTCTTGGTGAAAAGAGCTTGATCCACTATTATTAATTATATTATTAATTAATCAGCACGAAGATAATTTATAAACATAGATGTGCTGGCAATTTATCGGGAGGATTAACAATGAAAATTGCATCAACAGTTGCGGCGTTCAGTTTGTCGATGGTTTTGGCAGGCGGCGCATTCGCACAAGAAAAACAACAACTGGCTTTTGTGGTTAATGCTGCATCTGACTTTTGGAAACTTGCCGAAGCGGGGGTTGAAGCTGCGCAGGCTGAACTGCCGGAATATGAGTTGCAGTTCCGCTATCCTGCACAGGGGACCGCTGCGCTCCAAAACGCTTTGATGGATGATCTGGTTGCGGGCGGGACCGATGCGATCATGATTTCATCAGCAGATCCGAAGAACTCGATCGATGCGTTCAACCGCATTGCCGCCCAGGTTCCGCTGTTCACCACAGATAGTGATGCGCCGCAAAGCGATCGTATTTCATACCTAGGTTCATCGAATGTTGCTGCTGGTGTTCAGGCTGGTGAAATTGCGGTGCAATCTATGCCGGACGGCGGCAAATGCATGGGTTTCGTCGGTTTCCTTGGTGCGGATAACGCCATCGAACGTATTGCAGGCTTCCGTCAGGCCGTCGAAGGGGCAGGGATCGAGCTTGTTGACGTTCGCGGCGATGATGTTGACTTTGCCCGCGCGCGTTCAAACGTCGATGACGTACTTGCGGCCAGCCCGGACATCAACTGCATGGTCGGGTTCTATTCCTACAACCCGCCTAAAATTTATGAAGCATTGCAGGCAGCCGGAAAATTGGGGCAGGTCACTGTTATTGCCTTTGACGAAGACCCTGTAACCCTTGGAGCTGTGCGTGAGGGCAGTTTTGCAGGCACGGTCGTTCAGGATCCCTATCAGTGGGGGTATCAAGGCATGCACCTGATGGCGGATTATCTGGAGGGTGATACGTCACAGGTTCCAAGTGATGGTCTTATTATTGTGCCCACCAAAGTGATCGATAAATCCAATGTCGATGCATTCGAAGCAATCGTTAAGGAAAGAATAGGCGGGTAATTTCTTCCCCCTGCCTAGCGAGTGGGTGTGTGCGGATATGAGACTGCGGGCGTGCCCACTCGCACCTTTTGTTGATATCGAAGACATTGGGGAGCCGAATGTAATGAGTGCAGTGCAGAGGCTTGATCTGAGACTTGAGGGTGTCACCAAGGTGTACCCGGGCGTCGTCGCATTGAACGACGTGTCTTTGCAGATCAAAGCTGGTGAAGTGGTTGGCCTGCTTGGGGAAAACGGGGCAGGTAAATCAACCCTCATGAAAATTCTAGGCGGCTTGATTGCGCCAACTTCGGGACGGATCATCCTGGATGGTCAGGAGCATCGCAGCTTTGATGTTCAACAATCACAACAAGCAGGTATCGCTTTCGTTCATCAGGAACTGAATGTTTTCGATAACATGGATGTTGCGGCAAACATCTTTTTGGGGCGTGAAAAGGTTCGTGGGCCACTGCGCCTTACGGATCGAAAACGCATGAATGAATTGGCGCAACCGCTCCTTGATCGTGTGGGCGCACAGTTTCATTCAGACACACCGGTTTCGACGTTGTCGCTGGCGGAATGCCAGTTGCTTGAGATTGCCAAGGCTTTGTCGATGAATGCGCGGTTGGTGATTATGGACGAACCGACGTCAAGTCTTACCCTGTCTGAAACCAACATGCTGTTAAAGGTGATCGCGGATCTAAAGGCGGAAGGGATTGCAGTTGTCTATATTTCCCATCGCCTGAGCGAGGTTGAGGAATGTGTCGACCGCGCAGTGGTTTTGCGCGATGGCCATAATGTCGGAACGCTCGAGCGCGAAGACGTTACCCATGACGCCATGATCCACATGATGATTGGACGTGATCTTAAGGCGCTTTACACACCGCCTGCACAAATGTCGTCCAAACCAATCCTGTCCGTTAGAAATTTTTGCATCAAAAGCAAACCTGATCGTCCTGCAAGCTTCGATCTGATGGCGGGAGAAATCCTTGGTGTCGCCGGACTGATTGGCGCCGGACGTACGGAGTTGGCCGAGGCCATCTTTGGTGTTGGTCAAAAGCTTGGCGGCGAGGTGTTGATAGATGGTGAGCATCTGAACGCGAAATCGCCGACCGATGCGATTGCAGCCGGGCTTTATCTTGTTCCGGAAGATCGCAAACGTGCAGGCCTCATTCTGGATTTTCCAACGGTCGAGAACATTACGATGGCCAGTCTTCCGGCCTTCGCGTCGCACGGGCTGGTTTCGCAAAAACGTCAGATCGAGGTGGCCGAAGCACAGCGAAGTTCTTTGGCGATCAAGACACATGATGTTTGCCGCGCGGCCAATGAAATGTCAGGCGGAAATCAACAAAAAGTCGTTCTGGCAAAGTGGCTTTCGATGGATCCGAAAGTCATCATTTTCGATGAACCAACCCGCGGGATCGATGTGGGTGCGAAAGCCGAAATTTACAGTTTGATGCGATCTCTGGCGGATCGTGGAGTAGGGGTGATGATGATATCGAGTGATATGGAAGAGGTAATCGGTGTCTCTGACAGGATAGTCGTAATGAAAGACGGGGTGATCACCGGGGAATTGCCACGCCTGAAATTTTCCGAAAGTAACGTCCTTAATCTTGCCGTCGGCAGGGTGCTGGAAGAGGCCTGAAAAATGCAAAAAAAAGACATCGGTTTGGCGGTTCTGATTATCGTTGTGGGTATCATCGTTTACATGCGAAACCCGCTTTTCCTTTCGCCAATTAACCTTGGAAATACCGCAAACCTGATCGGGTTGTTTGGACTTTTTGCCATTGGGCAGGGTTTTGTTATCATGACGGGCGGCATTGATCTTTCGGTTGGATCGGTCATTGCCCTGCTTGGCGTCCTGTTTGTCGATATGGTCGGTAAGTTTGGCGTTCCATGGCCGTTTGCCGTCGCGCTAATGATTGTGTTGGGGGTGGCGATCGGTTTGGCGCACGGCGTTTTAATAACCCGGTTTAAACTGCAGCCCTTTGTGGTGACGCTATGCGGGTTGCTGATTTATCGGGGCATTGCGCGGGGATATACGGCGGAATCTACTGCCGGTTTCCCGTTCGGATCAAGCTATCCACAGCTGGAATGGCTCACAATCGGGCGAAGCTTTGGTGTGCCGCATTCATTTCTTGCGATGCTGATCGTTGCTGCAATCATGTGGGTTGTTTTGCACCATACCGTCTTTGGCAGACATCTTTGCGCAGTCGGCAAGAATGAGGAAGCGGCGAGGTTCTCTGGCATAAACACCCGGTTCGTGACCATCGCGGCTTATGTAATATGTGCGGTTTTGGCGTCTATCGCGGCAATCTATTTCGCAATGTTCACCAAGTCGGTTCAGCCATCATCACACGGCAACTTTTATGAATTATACGCTATTGCCGCGGCTGTACTGGGCGGATGTTCGCTTCGTGGCGGCGAAGGATCCGTGATTGGTATTGTTCTTGGTGCTGTGCTGCTGCAGGAGCTGCAAAATCTTGTCAATCTGTTGGGCATTCCATCATCGCTGAACTTTGCTGTCATGGGCGCTGTTATCCTGCTTGGCGTTTTGGCAGATCAACAATTTGCAGCATATCGCAACAGAAAGAACACTGAACGCGCTTTGGGTTTGCTGCAAAAATCATAAATCACAATGGGGAAACACTCTGCACGTCGCCTGATAAAATTGGTGCGGCGGCAGAGGAGGGGGATTAATGAACGTCCTGGAACTAAAAAACATTTCCAAAAGCTATGGGGCCATTCAGGCGCTTAGGAACGTTTCTTTGGCGATCGAGCCCGGGGAAGTTGTCGGTCTTATGGGCGACAATGGGGCAGGGAAATCCACATTGGTCAAAGTCATTGCGGGCAATTTCGCACCAAGTTCTGGTGATATTTTTATCTCTGATCAAAAAACGGTATTTCACAAGCCGTTGGATGCACAAAACGCGGGTATAGAGGTCGTTTATCAGGACCTTGCGATTTGCAACAATATGACGGCCGCTTCGAACGTATTTTTGGGGCGTGAACCAACGCGTAAAATTGGGCCGATAAAAATCGTCGATTATGCGTTCATGCGCAAACGGTCTGCTGAATTGTTTGCACGTCTGAAATCAGAAACCCGGCCACGTGATCTTGTGCATAGAATGTCTGGTGGGCAACGTCAGGCCGTTGCAATTGCTCGGACACTTCTGAGCGATGCAAAGATCGTTCTGATGGACGAGCCGACAGCCGCGATTTCCGTTCGTCAGGTCGCAGAGGTTCTTAATCTGATCCGGCAATTAAGTGATCATGGCATCGCAGTGGTTTTAATCAGCCATCGCATGCCCGATGTGTTTGAAGTTGCGCACAAAGTTGTTGTGTTGCGGCGCGGGGAACTTGTGGCCGACAAAAAGGCGTCAGACTCTTCACCAGAAGAAATCACAGGCCTGATTACCGGGGCAATCGAAACAGCATGAGTGGAAATGAAAAAGGAACAATGAGCATGTCAGATCCAACTCTTGCTGATGCCATTAACCGGTCACAACATCACGGATTGATTGCGCGAATTACAAGCCAGCAGATTTTCTGGGTATTTATGGCCGCTGTTTTTGCCTGTCTGGCATTAACCATCCTCACGGACAGCTTTGCCACGGAACGCAATCTTTTTAACGTCACGCGCAACTTCGCCTTTGTCGGAATTATCGCGCTTGGCATGACGGCTGTTATTGCCTCGGGCGGAATTGATTTATCAGTTGGTTCGACTTTGGTGATTTCTGCGATGACGGTTAGCGTCATCATGTCTGCGGGAATGCCGTTCTGGGTAGGGTGTCTCGCAGCACTTTCGGTTTCAATGCTTGTTGGCGCAATAAATGGCGTTTTGATCGCATATGCCAAGATGCCACCGTTTGTCGTCACGCTTGGCATGCTGTCTATTGCGCGTAGCCTGGCCATGGTGTTGTCGGACAACAAGATGATTTATGAATTTGGGCCGGATCATGACTTTTTGCTGTGGCTTGGTGGCGGCGCGACATTTGGTTTGCCGCATCCGTTGATCATTTTGATTATCCTCGCGGTTATAACCGCTTTTGCGTTCCGTCAACTGCGCTGGGGTCAGCATTTGTTCGCCATTGGAGGCAATGAAAATGCTGCTGTTTTGACCGGTATTCCAGTCGCGCGGATAAAAGTCAGTGTCTATATGTTTTCTGGCCTGATGGCCGGTATCGCAGGCGTTCTTGAAGTCGGTTGGCTTGGCGGTGTGACGACCAATCTGGGGCAAGCGATGGAGTTGACTGTGATTGCGGCGGCTGTGATTGGCGGAGCAAATTTAGCCGGTGGTGGTGGGACTGCATTTGGGGCGGTGATCGGCGCACTACTAATTGAAGTGATCCGCAACAGCCTTATTCTGTTGGGCATCAGTACATTCTGGCAAGGAACATTCGTTGGGGCATTCATTGTCATTGCCGTTGCGTTTGATCGATTCCGACAGGAGAAAACATAACGATATCAATCGTTAGATGGTGTTGGTTGATATGTGACATTTAATAGAGAGTTTGTGGCGCGCTGAAATCACGTCTATCTATTATTTGTCATAATATATATTATAGAACTAATTGAGATATTAAATCGAACCGCCTTACAGACACGCCTCGCTGTGATAACACCGCGTTTAAACGTCGTTATAGCCGTGTGTCTCTGTTAGTTCACGTTGATGATAAGCCCATCATAAGCCGGTTCGACATTATCTGGCGTATCGGCCATCGCCTGTGCGTAATCAAACTTGATGCTCATATGGGTCATGTAGACTTGTTTGGGTTTGAATTCTTCCACCCATTCCAACACCCTTTGCAAATGCGCATGGGTATTGTGTGGTCTGTGACGCAGACAATCGACCACCCATACATCAAGATCATAAAGATGTTGTTTGGATGCTTCGGGGAAATCAACGACATCTGTGGAATAGGCAAACTTGCCGATTTTGAAGCCGAGTGTTTCACCGTAACCGTGATCTTGTGAGAATACGGTGATTGGAACCCCTGCTGCCTCGAACGGTCCTGTGATCACGTGCGGGACCAAAACCGGTTTGAAATAGAACTCAACCCCGTCAGGGAGCGGTGTGAAAACATAATTGAAGCGATGATCAATGTCCGAGATCGTTTCAGCCGACGCATAGATATCTATCGGTTGGCTCATCGCGACATTGAGCCAGCGCACATCGTCAATACCGTGCACGTGATCGGCATGCGAATGCGTAAACAAAATAGCATCGAGATGGTCTATATCGTGACGCAGGGCTTGTTCGCGGAAATCCGGCGTCACATCGACGAGTATTTTCTTACCCGCCTCCTCGATCAGGATTGAGCTACGTGTGCGCCGGTTTCGTGGATTGTTCGGATCACACTTTCCCCATCCAAGACCGACAGATGGCACGCCATTTGATGATCCGCAGCCAAGAATGGTTACTTTGGTCACTGTGCGCCAGCCCCCGGCACCAGAAGATGTTTGCGATCGGCTTTGGTAAACAGATTAAAGAAGTTATCCGTGGTTATGCGGCTGATGTCTTCAATGCTGACACCCTTGATTTCGGCAAGTTTGGCTGCCGTGTGCGCAACGTAGCTTGGTTCATTGGGTTTTCCGCGCTTTGGCACCGGGGCCAAATACGGCGCATCGGTTTCAACCAGTAATCGATCAAGTGGCACATCTTCAAGTGCGGCCCGAATTTCCTTGGCCGAATTGAACGTGATAATGCCCGAGCAGGAAATATAAAATCCGATCTTGAGCGCACGTTGCGCCAGCGCGGCAGAGCTTGAGAAGCAATGAATGACACCGGTAAAGGGCCCCTTTTCATATTCTTCTTCAAGGATATCCATCGTGTCATCATCGGCATCGCGGGTATGGACAATCAACGGCAGTCCTGTTTCGCGGCATGCTGCAATATGTGCACGGAAGCTTTGTTGCTGCGCATCGCGCGGAGCATTGTCATAGAAATAATCAAGCCCGCTTTCCCCGATGCCTATGACTTTGGGGTCCGATGTCTTTGCCAGCAAAGCATCGGGGCTTGAAAGCCCCTCTTCGCCGGCTTCATGCGGATGAACGCCAATCGTGCAATAGATATGATCGGACTTTTCAGCAATGGCGCGTACCTGATCAAAGGTTGTCAGTTTCACGCCAATGCTGACCATCATGCCAACGCCCGCATTTTGGGCGCGCGCGATGGTTCCGGCGAAATCGTCGGAGAACTGCGGGTAATCCAGATGGCAGTGGCTGTCGACAAGTGCGACATTCATGCCTTATCTCCTTCGTCTTCGGTCTCTACATAACGCGGGAAGACACCTTCTGGTTTTGGAATTTCAGTACCCGGTGCCAATGCATGGTCGGGACCAAGGGATTCGAACCCGCGTTTGTCATCAGCAAGGACAATAAGGTCAAGGATCTTGGCTGCTGACTCAGGCATGATTGGTTGAACCAAGATGCCAACATGACGAATGACTTCGGCCAAAACATACAGAACAGTTTCCATTCTGGCCGGATCGGTCTTTTTAAGTCCCCAAGGCGCCATTTCATCGACATAGCGGTTGGCATCGCCCACAAGGCTCCAGATCGCTTCTAGCCCCTTGTTGAAGGCTTGTTCGTCAAATAGCGGGCGAACCGTATCAAGCATGCCGTGCGCTTTACCAAGAATTTCCGTATCCGCATCGATGAAGGCACCGGGGGTCGGGATTGCAGCGTTGCAGTTTTTGTGGATCATGGACAAAACGCGCTGACACATATTGCCAAGATCATTGGCAAGTTCGCTGTTCATGCGATTGACCATCGCCCGATGGCCAAAATCGCCATCATTGCCAAACGGCACTTCACGCATCAGGAAGTAACGGGTTTGATCCAGACCGTATTTTTCTGTCAGATCATAAGGATCGATGACATTGCCAATTGACTTGGAAATTTTTTGACCTTCATTGGTCCACCAGCCATGGGCAAATACGCGTTTCGGCGGTGTGATATCCGCAGCAAGCAGGAATGCAGGCCAATAAACAGCGTGGAATCGCAGAATATCCTTACCAACCATGTGCAGGTCGGCAGGCCAGAACTTTTCAAGTTTCGCAGGATCTGCATCCGGGTAACCAATTGCCGTCAAATAATTGGTCAACGCATCAAGCCAGACATACATGACATGAT
This sequence comes from Thalassospira sp., assembly GCF_040218635.1. Classification (GTDB taxonomy): domain Bacteria; phylum Pseudomonadota; class Alphaproteobacteria; order Rhodospirillales; family Thalassospiraceae; genus Thalassospira. The sequence goes on along the minus strand of NZ_JAVJRB010000012.1, from coordinate 729,116 downwards.
CTTCGTCACCCGGCACCGGAACGCCCCACTTAAAGCTGGTGCGTGAGACGGACAGATCATGCATACCACCTTTGACAAAGCTCAGAACTTCGTTACGGCGGGCTTGTGGTGCGATGAAATCAGGATTGTCGTCATAGAACTTCAGCAGACGATCACCCCAAGCCGAAAGTTTGAAGAAATAGCTCGGCTCTGAAACCCATTCGACCGGGGCACCGGTTGGTGCGATTTTCTCACCGTCTTTTTCGATCAGTTCTTTTTCGGCGTAGAACGCTTCGTCACGTACAGAATACCAGCCGTCATAGGAGCCAAGATAAATCTCGCCCCTTTCAAGCAACGTATTCCATAGTGCCTGACAGGCTTTTTTGTGACGTTCTTCGGTCGTCCGAATGAAATCGTCATTCGAATAATTCATATGACCGGCAAGATCGCGGAAATTCTGCGATACCTGATCGGTAAATAACTGCGGATCGATGCCCTTGGCTGCAGCCGACTTATCGACCTTTTGACCGTGTTCATCCGTACCCGTCAGGAACATCACATCATACCCGTCCAGGCGCTTAAAGCGGGCCAGAACATCGCTGGCAAGCGTGGTATAGGCATGGCCAATATGGGGCTTGTCATTGACATAATAGATCGGGGTCGTGATGTAATAGGGCTGTTTGTGCCCGGTCATAGTGGCAAATCCTTCGTGCAAGTCGTGAAACAAAACGGCCCGAAATGGGCCGTAATGGTCAAAATTTCGGTTATTGGGCCGCGATATCAGTTTCGCATGGTGTCTTCAAGCATGAAGAAGGCATTCAGCAAGGCCTGCTTGCGATCCAGATGCAACCCACGGGTCGCGCCCATCAATTCGTTGATCTTTTCCCATACCTCTAGCCATTGATCAAGCGGTTGCGCGGCGGCCATGCGTTGCATGGCAGGTAATTCACCGTCGACGACCTCTCTTGGGGGCTGACCGGTTGCAGCAAAACGGATCATACGCGCCAACCACCAATGAAGAAGTTCGGTGATGGTGGTAAAGGATGCGTCTTTATCGGCGGGGGAAAATCGTTCGGCGAACTTGTGTTGTGCGGCGACGTCGGCATCGGGCAAGGCCGCGATAATGTTCACAAGTTCAGTATAAAGACCTAACCCACCAACTTCGCGAAGCTGCAATGCGCGTCCAATGCTGCCTTCCGCAAGACCAGAAAGCGCATCTCGTTCACCAAGATCCATTTCAGGACAATACCGACCTAACAGATCAACAACCTGATAGTCTTCAAGCGCCCCTAAATTCAGGCGACGGCAACGTGATCGAATGGTCGGAAGCAATCGCCCGGGATGATGAGCAACAAGGATCATCATTGCGTTCGACGGCGGTTCTTCAAGGACTTTTAGAATGGCGTTGGCAGCGTTGCGGTTAAGCTCGTCCGCGGCATCAACAATTACAATACGCCACCCGCCCTCGGCCGAGGTCTTGGACATGAAATTGCCGACCGTTCGCACGCTGGCAACGGTGATTTCACCCTGCAGGCGTTTTTTCTTTTCATCATACAGGCGTTCGACGACTTTAAGGTCACCATGTCCGCCACCGGCAATGCGGCGCGAAACCGGATCTTCCGGATCGACATAAAGTCCATCTGATTGATCACCAAACAGACCAGCACCACCATTTTCGCCGCCGCCAGATAAAATGAACCGCGCCATACGATAAGCAAGGGTGGCTTTGCCAACACCACGTGGCCCGCAAAGCAGCCAAGCATGATGCATGCGCTTGCTGTTCCAGGCTTCAAGAATGGTTTTCTCGGCCTCTTCATGGCCAAGAAGAGCATCATTCTTTCGTGGTGCAAATGGTGTGTCTTCTTCAGTAATCTCGTCGCGGGCCATGGATTAACGTCCCTGCCCGGCAAGATTGTTTTCAACCGCTTTGATCACCCGTTGGCTTACGACATCAATGTCACCCGCTGCGTCTATCACACGGCAACGCGTTGGATCAGACGCTGCGATTTCGCGGAACCCATCCCGTAAACGTTGATGGAAGTCAGTTCCCATACGCTCAAACCGGTCTTCTGCTGCACTGACATTGGCAAAACGTTCCCCTGCCCGTTCCAACCCGGTCTCGACCGGAAGATCAAAAACAAGTGTCAGATCCGGTTTGAAATCACCGATGGCCAAAGTCCATAGATTGCGGATGTAATCGGCACCCAAGCCGTGGCCATATCCCTGATAGGCAACGGATGAATCCGCAAACCGGTCGCACAGAACAACTTTTCCGTCAGCAAGTGCTGGACGAATGGTGCGTTCAACATGATCACGGCGAGATGCAAACATCAGAAAGGCTTCGGTAACTGCATCCCAGCGACCGGGGTCGCCGGTGAGTAAAAGGTTGCGGATTTCTTCTGCACCGGGGGAACCGCCGGGCTCACGGGTCACAACGACGTCGTGTCCAGAACCCCGAAACCATTTCTCAAGGCATCGGATTTGGGTGGACTTTCCGCTGCCTTCACCGCCTTCAAAGCTAATGAACAAACCGGGCTTACCCGTCACCCGTTTGCCCCCCAAAGCAGGTATTTGATAGCAGCGCCAATGCGCCCTACAAAGCCAAGGCGCCCGACATCATGTGCGGCATAAAGCGGGAATTCTTTTGCTTCCTGATCGGGAACTTCGACTTTTAGTGTAGCAATTTGATCGCCCTGACTGATTGGCGCAGGAATTGGCCCTTCGTAAACAACCGAAACCTTCATATCGCGGCTGGCGCTGCGTGGCAGGGTCAGAAGGATATCCTGATCAGCGACCAGATCAACCTTGGTTTCGGCACCAAGCCAGACATTGGCGGCACTGACCGTCGCGCCCTTGGCAAACAGGTCATAGTTATCAAATTCGCGGAAACCCCAATCAAGAAGTTTCTGGGATTCGGTGCGACGTTCACGCACTGAACCCAAACCATTCACAACAATAATCAACCGGCGACCATCACGTTCGGCAGATGCTGTCAGTCCGTAGCCTGCAGATTCTGTGTGACCGGTTTTCAGGCCATCAACACCGGCACTCGTCCCTAGGAGCGGGTTGCGGTTAGGCTGCCGAATACCGTTATAGGTGAATTCCTTTACGGAATAGAGTTTATACAGCTCCGGGAAACTACGAATGGTGTCACGGGCAAGTGTCGCCAGATCATGAACGGTAACCAGATGCCCTTCTGCTGGCCAGCCGGTCGAGTTTTTAAAGACCGATTTGGTCATACCAATACTGCGCGCTTCTGCGGTCATTTCATCGGCGAACGCTTCTTCGGTACCTGCAAGGCCCTCGGCTACAACAATGGCAGCATCATTACCTGATTGCACAATAATCCCATGCAAAAGGTCAGAAACCGAAACGTTGGAGTTTACCTCGACAAACATTTTCGATCCGCCCTTACGCCAGGCTTTCTCACTGACGTGGAACGTATCGTCCATCGAAACACTACCATCCTTGATATGCTTAAATAGCATATGGACGGTCATCATTTTCGTCATGGACGCTGGTTCGGTCAGCGTGTTGCCATCCTTGTCGAGCAGAACCGCGCCCGTATCGAAATCCATGATATAAGCTTCGCGGGCATTGGTTTCTATCGCCTGCGCGCTGGTCATAGACATCGCCATGACGGACCCCAGTATCGCGGCCCCGGCCACTACCCGGTTCAGACTATTTTTGAACGGAATTGGCGGCATCAAAGTCATAGCGTCCTAAACCCTGTATATGAGAATCTGTTTCCATCGGTTGCCCGATGTATTTGCAGTGTTGCTTATGTCGCAAATCCGGCAAAATTGTGCAACATTCAGCGACTTTTCTCACAAAACAAAATTCTTCATGAGAAAGGTATGGCTGTAACTGAACCGCCAAAGCGTTAGCACAGCAAGCGTTTGATAATCAACAGCCTGACTTGGCTGAACCACCATCTGCGCATTCAACAACAACCTTTGCACCGTTCTGCCCGGTGGCGATAACACGTTCCAAAAGAATGTCCGCTTCGGGGACTGTGTTTAACGGACCAAGCCGAACGCGGTAAAATGTGGTTCCTTTTACGTCAATCGACTCAATCTTGCTTGGGGCAAGATCATACAGCCGGTTGCGAAGGTTCAACGCATTGTCATAGATCGAAAACGCACCCGCCTGAACAAAGATCGATGATGGAGGCACCGGGGCGACTTCAACAATGGAGACTTCTTCGACTGTCCCTTCAAGCGGTGTTGTCGAAACGCTTGAAGTTGGTGCTGATGGCGGGGTTAATTTAATCTTCGACGTCGTTGGGGCACCGCTATCGGTGATTGGACCATCGTCAAGACGTACGGTCTCAACGACATCACGCGGAGCCGCCGTAACTGTATTTTGTTCGGCGACAGTGACGGCCGGGGCTGCTTTTCCCTGTGCAATCGCAGCCATTTGACGACTTTCAGATTCGACCACTTCTACCATGACTTTTGCAGTGCCCTTTTTCTCGAACCCAAGCAACTGGGCGGCACGGCGCGACATGTCGATGATACGTCCGTGGGCAAACGGGCCACGGTCATTAATACGAACTTTAAGCGAACGGCCGTTTTCAAGGTTCGTTACGCGCACAACGCTCGGCAGTGGCAAGGTACGATGGGCAGCCGAGACTTCGTACTGGTCAAAAATTTCACCATTTGCCGTTGGCTTTCCATGAAATTTGGGGCCGTACCAAGATGCAATCCCCGTTTCATTATATTCATAGTCAACTGCAGGATAATACCACTGGCCTGCAATCTCATACGGATTACCGATCTTGTAATTGCCAATCTGCGTTGGCTGGGTTTGTCCACCCATGCGTTTCACGCCATGAACAGCAAGCTGGGTTTCAGCACAACCAGCCAAAAGCATACCAAGAGCCACCACGCCCATGGCGAGGCGACCCTTTTTACGCATATGTGCAAAAGCACTTTTTCTTGGTTTTGGCATCAAGGTGTCCCCGCTTAAAGATGCTCTGTCATATGAGGTGCGGGCAAACGCCCTTCACCGAAACCAGTCTAGTTATGACCAGCAATCGCATTTGCCAAAGTGCCCACAGCAATCGCAAAGTATGTCGACCTGTTCCAGTGCATGATGGTGTGGAAGTTATTATAAACCATATATGCAGGGCCTTCACCGTCATTTACGGTTACAATTGATGCTTCCATATCGGCCTTCGGAAGATCCGTGCCATTGGGCATGCGAACACCAAGACTCTGCCATTCTGAAATCGGCTTGCGAATGTCTCGCCCTTCCAGTTTGGTATCAAAATCTTGCGGAATACTAACTTTGCGGCCCCAACGCTCATCAGTCTTCCAGCCGACAGACGAGAGATAGTTCGCAGCAGATGCAAAGACATCTTCCTTTGCACCCCAAAGGTCGATCTTGCCATCAGCGTTCCCGTCGCGGGCGTAATTCAGGAAGGTCGACGGCATAAACTGCGCCTGCCCCATTGCTCCGGCCCATGATCCGGTCATGTCTTCGGCAGCAATGTGACCGGCATCAATGATGGTCAGGGCGTTCATCAATTCTTTACGGAAATATTCAGCACGGCGGCCTTCAAAGGCCAATGTGGCTAGAGAATCGACAACCGAGTATCCGCCAGTGAACCGACCAAAACCAGTCTCTATGCCCCAGAATGCCGTCAGATATTGTCCCGGAACGCCGTATTTTTTGGCTGCCGCGTCAATCACGTCACGATTTTCCGCATATTTCCTGCGTCCCTCATCGATACGCGATTGCGGCACAACGCGCTGAATATACTGCTCGAAGGTCAGTTTGAATTCAGGCTGGCTGCGGTCATATTCAATAACTTTGGGGATTGGTTGGGTTTTGGCGAAGGCGATCTCAAGCGTTGGTGCCGAAATCCCTTTGGCGGCGGCTTCGTTCTTGAAGTCGACCAGCCATTCATCGAACCCTTCTGTGGTGAATTCTGGAAGTTTTTCGTCTGTCTGAGCAAAGGCAGGTGCGTTCACAGTCAGGACAGCAAGCACCGAAGCAGCGGTCATCAGTTTCCAGAGTTTCATCAAAAGCCCCATCCAGGATATTTAATTTTCAGTCGCCTCGGATTGTGGTCCGGGAAACCATTCATTCGATCGGCCAGTCCAGTAATAGGCGGTCAAACCAACCCATTCACGCAGACCACGGCCTAGGGATTTGATACCGCCTGAGACGTTAAGACTTGCTAAATGGATGCTGTCTGATGTGAATCTTCCAACCGGATATGGAATAACTTTCCAGCCTGCTTGGCGAAAAACACCGACCGCGCGCGGCATATGATCCGCAGAAGTCACTAGAACCCAAGGCTTTTGTGCAAGTTCGGGCCATTTTCCATAAACCATCTCACGGCTATTTAGGGCATTCTCATATGTGTTCCGCGCCTTTGTCTCGAAATGCATATTGGGCGTTCGCATTTTCGAATCGCCCAGCCAAGATTCTAAAACAGCGCCTTCGCTAAAACCGCGATCTGACAAAGAGCCGTCTCCACCAGTGAATATGACCGGTTTCGTTGGATATTGGTTTGCCAAACGTAACATCGTGAACACCCGATCAGGCGCACTTAAAAACTGTACTTCACCGCGGTTCAAATAGCTGGTGGGATCAATGCTGCCCGATAGCGTCACAACACCGGCAAACTCAGTTTGCTCCAAATCAGGTCGCTCAAACCGAGTTTCCAGTGTTTGTGACAGGAACGCACCTAGGGGAATGACTGTAACCAGTAACGAAAGTGCGGTCACCCCTACCAATCCGCACAAGGCAAATCGTCGTGTTCTTTTCAGGAACAGGAGACAAAATAGTGCAAACAGGATGATGCCATGCACCAAGCTGATATTGATCAAATATCCGACAATTTTTGAAAGAAAATAGAACACGCAATATAAATCCGAATGTTGCTCACCTTATGGTTGCTAGTACCATACTGAAATCACATTATTTAACCAGCATTCGATGCAATATTCGATTGCCCTATTGACAGCGCCGCGCACCCAATTTATTGAAGCGCCCAGAGCGAAATGCTCGGACCAATTTGCGGAGAGGTGGCAGAGCGGTTGAATGCAACGGTCTTGAAAACCGTCGTGCCTTTACGGGTACCGTGGGTTCGAATCCCACCCTCTCCGCCATTCCCTTCAGACAGTGCAGAATTTAAGAATCTGGCGCAGCCGTAAAAGACTGCGGCAAACGCATGCTGTATCTGCTTTGACGTGTGAAACACCGTCTAAAAGGCCAATGATATGAGCGAATTACCCGCCTGCCCCAAATGCCAATCTCCCTACACTTACGAAGACGGCGACTTATTGATTTGTCCTGAATGCGCGCATGAATGGTCGTTATCTGCTAATACATCTTCGGAAAATGTTGTGCGCGATTCCAATGGAACGCCGCTTTCTGATGGTGACACGGTAACGGTTATCAAGGATTTGAAGGTCAAAGGATCGTCTTCAGTCGTCAAGGTGGGCACGAAGGTTAAAGGCATTCGGCTTGTCGAAGGTGACCATGACATTGATTGCAAAATTCCGGGGATTGGTTCTATGGGGTTGAAGTCGGAATTTGTGAAAAAGGTTGCTGAATAATCAGCCAACACTTTGAAATACTAGTAAAAAAGCGCACCATATCTGGTGCGCTTTTTCGTATTGAAATCAATTACGTTCAGACGGTTTTAGTCAGCACCACCAGTTCGGAATGTTGTGCCCGGTTTCGGATTGATGAAACGCTGGATAAGCAACGTTGCGACCGCAATCGCAACACCGATCAAATCAGTAACCAACCCGCCAGAGATCATGAACAATGCAGCAATGATCAGCGCAATCCGCAGGAACCACACAGCGTTCCGTCCAAGGAACCAGCCTTGAACCCCGGCCGAGAGTAAGAACACGCCAACAACTGCGGTCACAAAGGCCTGTCCGATCTGCAAGTAGGTTCCATCCATAAGAATGGCCGAATTGTAGAAGAACATGAACGGCACGATAAAGGCTGCGATCCCGATTTTGAACGACGCAACAGACGTCTCCATCGGGTTCGCCCCGGATATTCCCGCAGCAGCATAAGAAGCCAAGGCAACCGGCGGCGTAATCGCCGATACAACCGCAAAGTAAAACACGAAGAAGTGTGCTGTAAGTGGTTCAATTCCAAGCTCAATCAATCCTGGCGCAACCACAGATGCGGCAACAGCATATGCTGCCGTCGTCGGCATTCCCATCCCAAGAAGGATGGCAATCAACATTGCAAAGACCAGAGCCAGAAGCTGCGATGCTTCAGCCAGTCCGAGCAGCAGGTTTGAGAACCGCGCACCAACACCGGTAAGAGCAATCACCCCAACGATAATGCCCGCACAGGCACATACCGCGATGATCTGGATCGACATCCCACCCGCGAGTTCAAAGGCCTTCAAAACCGATTTAACGCCCACCCGGTTTGGCGTCAGCCAACTAACCACCACAGCTGCCACTGTTGCCAGCGTACCCGCACGAATAACGGAATAGCCGAGGAACAGAGCAACGATCAGAATAATGATCGGTAAGAACAGATAGACCTGTTTTACCATGACATTAAAGCGCGGGAGTTCTTCTTCTTTCATCCCGCGCATGCCGAGTTTGGCGGCTTCGAAATCAACCATGAAATAGATCGATACGAAATAAAGGATGGCCGGAATAACGGCAGCAATCGCAATATCGGTATAAGGAATTCCGGTGATTTCCGCCATGATGAAGGCACCTGCTCCCATGATTGGCGGCATGATCTGTCCACCGGTCGAGGCGGCGGCTTCGATCGCACCTGCGGTTTTCTTGTGGTAACCAACCTTTTTCATCAACGGAATGGTAAGCGATCCGGTCGCCACCACGTTCCCGGCCGAGGTGCCATTAATCATCCCCATCAAACCGGATGCAAAAATCGCAACCTTGGCGGGACCACCACGGGCACGTCCGGCAACCGAAAAGGCAAAGTTGACGAAATAGTCACCGACTTTGGATGCCTGCAGGAATGCAGCAAAGATAATGAATAGAATGATGTAGGTCGAGGAAACCGCCGTCGTCGGGCCAAGAATACCGGCATCGGTATAAACCTGGCTGAAGAACCGCTGCCAGGTGATTGCCGGCGATTGCAGGAAGCCTGGCAGGAATTGACCAACAAAGACATAGACCAAAAAGATCGAAGCAATGATCACGAGAGCTAAACCTGCCACGCGGCGGGTAAGCTCCATGATCAGCAACGTTCCTGAAATCGCAGCAATTGAAATGCCAATCGGAGCGAACGGCGTCCCTGTCGAGTTACGCATCAAGGTGCCATAGATCGTGATCAAATAGATCGCAACGGCAAGTGCACACACAGTAAGGACGAAGTCAGGTGGAGAATATTTGTCACGGGTGGTTTTATGGAACCATGAGAGCACAATGGCGCCAACTGTCGCAGCCATCAAAGGTGCACCAAATACCCACGTTTCATTGAATTTAATCCGGGCATCCATCCCGTTCCACATGACACCATTATCAATTTCAAAGTAGAAACTGATCGCAGCACCAACGGCAACAAAGGCCGGGACAAGCAACACATAGGACAGATAGCCAAGCAGTGGTGTTTCATTACCCGTATCGTCAGAAAACTGGCTTGCCGAGTACCAGAGAAAACCAAGTGCTAATGCGCCCGCGACGTGGACGATACGGAAATTCCACGTCTCAAGTGGGAAATCAGGTAGGAAACCCAAATTGACAAACCCACCTGTCATGCCTGACAGCGAGACACCATTAAGGGCCAACATATGGAACGCGGCATAGATCGCAGCCGAGATTGTAATAAATGTCAGCCCCCGCCCCTGAAATAGACGGCGGTTGCTTTCAACCGGTTCATCATCAACACCATCGGCGATGAGATGTTCGTCTTCCATTTTAGTCGGTTCGGTCATTAGGTTTCCCCACACTCTTGTTCGTTTGTTTTTGGCAAGCTTCTTTGCGGCGATTGAGTCAAAGCGGGCCGCCAACGACTGGCGGCCCGCCTTTCGGCGTAAAGATCAGGCTGACTTAATAAATCATGTCAGCCGGAATGGATCCGCCATTTTCATTGAACCATTTGGCCGCACCCGGGTGCCATTTCATGACTTTGTTCTTGTCCCAGTTGCTTGGAACAGTAGAACGCGCAGCACGGTGGATTGAAACCATGCGGTCATTGTCAGACATCACAACGTTGGTTGCTTCATAAACGAAGCTTTCCGGAAGGTCGCAATTGGCAATTGCAAAGTTCCACATGGAAACCGAACGTGCCGGTGCAGTCAGTGTCGTGTAGGTGTCAGCAGCAATGTCAAATCCAGATACCGGGAAGGCATCCATGATCTTGGTCTGTTCGTCAGCGGTGAACTCGATAATGTTCACATCAGTCTGAACTTCAAGCTGGCTGACAGCAGGAACCGGAACGCCAGCGGCGAACGCGATCACGTCAAGCAGGCCATCCTGAAGTTGGCCACCAAGGTCGGACCAGCCGCCATTGCGGCGTTCGAAGTTTACACCAAGTTCTTCAAGCATACGCGGGAAGTAGGTGTCCGAGGTGGAGCCCGCCGGGCCGAAGCCGATTTTTGCACCTGCTGGAATTTCAGATACTGACTTGATCCCGGAAGATGACAGAGCGGTGATCGAGAAAGGTGTCTGGTACATAGGGAACATTGCACAGGCTTTGTCCATCTTAACGCCTGGTGCAATCGGGTTGGTGCCCGCAAGCGATTCAGCCGCCGGACCCATCGTGGTCATGCCGAATGCGGCTTCACCAGTGTGAACAAGTGCCATGTTCTGCATTGGGCCGCCGGTGACTTCACCGCCGCCCGAAATGCCGAGTTCTTCAGCTACGAGGTTTGCCCAGCCCGAACCGTATGCGAAAAAGGTGCCGCCCTGCGATGCGGTTCCTACGGTGAAACTGTCTGGCCATCCGGCACGATCCTGTGCAACGGCAGCGGTGCTCCCGAAAGCGAACGCGACCGCCATCCCTGCAAATAAAGCGCGTTTCATTTTATTTCCTCCGTTAAACGGTAGTTTATACGACTTTTGCCCCCAAAGGAGTTCACACATATGGGGAACCTCAAGGTTGAAGGCAATGTGGTCTATTATCAATAACTAAATCCGTTACATTGCATAGTGATGTTGATCTCTTGCCCTATGCGACTTTCGTTGAACGACCTCAGCAGTATCCCACTGAGCACGTATAATCGAATTTACTCAACTAATCATTTGTCTGATGATATAATCGCTTGTAATCGTGGAATAACATTACAATCTGTCTGATTGGTTAGACCTTTGCTTGGGGGACTGGATGTCGTTAAATATTGGCAGTCGTATTTTGCTTGCCGCAGCGTTGATCGTTGTGGCCACATTTGTCGCCTTCATTCTGTATTTTGACTTCCAGCAACGCACTTCCATTCAAAGTGCGCTTCAGTCGAAACTGACAGAAAGCGGATCTCTTGCCACGGCAGGCATATCGAACTGGCTGGATGGTCGCAGGCTTTTGGTTGAAAGCCTTGCAAACAATATTGCACGCGATAGCTCCCCCGAGGCTGTAAGCGAAGTTGCCAGCGGTGAAGCGTTGGTTGAGTCCTTTATCTTTTCCTATTTCGGCAGTGCAGACGGCGTCATGACAATGTATCCGCCAGATGACCTGCCCCCTGATTACGATCCACGCAAACGCCCATGGTATGGTGACGCAGTCGCCATCGGTGACAGTACATTGACTGAACCTTATACAGATGCATCGACCGGTCAGTTGATTGTGACGGCCACCACCCCCGTGCTTGACGGATCCAAGCTGCTTGGTGTTGTCGGTGGGGATATCGACATCACCATTCTGGGCGATCTGGTCCGGAGCATTGACTTGGGCGGGATCGGTTATGCCTTCATGGTCAATGATCAGGGCACCGTTATCATTCACCCCAATGCAGACTTCACCCTAAAACCAATCGCAGAGGTCTTCTCGGAAAACACGCCAACCGTGGCAGAAGGCATGGAAAGTGTCGTCAACGGTACCGGCGATCAGTTGTTTACTTTCTTCCGGGTCGATGGATTGCCGTCGGTCAACTGGTATCTGGGCTTTGCGCTTGATCGTGACGCTGCTTATGCATCCCTTAGCGAATTCCGCTATACCGCGATCATTACTGCGATTGTTGCGGTGTTGGCCATTATGGGCCTGATGGGAATATTGGTACGAAGCTGGGTTTCACGCCCTGTACTGAGTATGACCTCGGCAATGACCCGCCTTGCCAAAGGCGAAAATAATGTCGAAGTGCCTGGAACTGATCTTAAGGACGAGATTGGTGCAATGGCCGCAGCTGTACTGGTATTCAAGAACAATGCCGCAGAAGTGGACAGGCTAGCACGTGAGAACGAACAGGCTACAAAACGGTCCGCAGAAGAACGAAAACGCGCGCTAGATCAAATGGCGGACAATTTCGAAAAAAGCGTGCTTTCGATTGTCGAAACAGTTGCCGAAGCAGCAGAGCGTACTCAAACGGTCGCAACCCAGCTTTCGGCAAACGCTGAAGAGTCCACTGCCCGTGCAGCCGCCGTATCCAATGCGGCGAACATTACGACGGAAAACGTTCAGGCCGTTGCATCCGCGACCGAGGAACTTTCTGCAGCCATTCGCGAGATCGGTGCACAGGTTACCCAGTCTATTAGCGTAGCAACAGAGGCCGTGGATGGGGTCAACAACACGACAGCAACGGTGACTGAACTGGCCGAAGCCGCCGAGCGGATTGGCAAAGTTGTCGGCCTTATTCAGGATATTGCGGGTCAAACAAACCTGCTGGCACTTAATGCCACTATTGAAGCCGCCCGTGCTGGCGATGCAGGTAAGGGCTTCGCCGTTGTTGCCGGCGAAGTGAAATCACTTGCCAACCAGACCGACAAAGCGACCGGAGACATCCAAACCCAAGTGGACGGAATTCAGGGGTCTTCTGCCCGCTCTGTCTCAGAGATTGAATCAATCTCAACAACCATCGAACGCATCAATGAGTTTTGTAACGCGATTGCTGCTGCTGTCGAACAGCAAGGAGCTGCAACACGCGAGATCGCCGATAGCGTTCAACGTGCAGCATCGGGCACGCAAGAAGTTTCCCAAAACGTTTCGGCAGTGTCGGATGCATCAAACATGGTGAGCGAAGAAGCCAATTCGCTTCTTACATCATCACGAGAGATGCGTGAGCTGGCCCAACGATTGCGCGAAGAAGTTCTTGGGTTCTTAAAATCTGTTCGTGACAACAAATAATCAGATCTGGATGCAGGTTCGAACCAAACACCATCGACCTCATGAAACGGGTCGGTGGTGTTCTTATTTGTGATCGGGTTTGGGAAAAAATCTGGTGTCAGCTACGAGATTATGAGGAATCTATAGAACATCGTCCTGATCATTTGATCGCAGTCATACCATTGCCCGAATATCGACTGTGGTTTTTTATTGCGTAAAATCCCTTACTCATGCACGATTTGTGCGATGCAGTTCTTGCTTGTGACGATTAACCGTCTGAAACCGCTGTTTTCTTCATAAAACTGCAAAAAATCAGTGGAAATACTCTCATCGGATGGGCAATTATTGACGGAATGAGAGGCGCGTTAGCGTGTCTTGTGGGGGAGCATCTGATTACAGGTGCTAAGACAACCGAAAAACTGAGACTCTCAACAGGGGAATTTTTAACTCGATATGAGCAAAAACATACCCGCCCTTCAGGTCGAAGGAATGTTCAAAAGTTTTGGGGATCATGAAGTCCTCAAAGGAATAGACCTTGCGGCCAATACAGGCGACGTAATTTCGATTATTGGCTCCTCTGGATCAGGCAAAAGTACTTTTCTGCGGTGTATCAATCTGCTTGAAACCCCGAATGCGGGGAAAGTCCACGTTCATGGCGAACTTATTCGCATGAAGACGCTTAAGGACGGATCGCAGGATGCCGCAGATAAAAAACAGCTCCAACGCATTCGAACCAAACTGGCAATGGTTTTTCAAAGCTTCAATCTTTGGAGCCACCTGACCATTCTGGAAAACGTTATCGAAGCACCGGTTCATGTTCTTGGCATTCCGAAAAAAGAAGCAATCGAGCGTGCAGATGCCTTGCTTCATAAAGTCGGAATGTATGAGCGCCGTGATTATTATCCGGGCCATGTATCTGGTGGCCAGCAACAGCGTGCTGCGATTGCGCGTGCACTTGCGATTGAACCCGAAGTTTTATTGTTTGACGAGCCGACCTCTGCCCTTGACCCGGAACTGGTGGGTGAAGTGCTGAAAGTCATGACTGATCTGGCCGAAGAAGGCCGCACGATGTTGGTCGTCACACATGAAATGGGCTTCGCAAAGGGCGTATCGAGCCACGTAATGTATTTGCATCAGGGACGGGTTGAGGAATTTGGCAATCCGGCTGATGTATTTGAGAATCCAAAGTCGGAACGCATGAAGCAATTTCTTCAGCGGGACTTCTGATTTGGGCAGGCTGTGATTTGTGTGGTCACGGTCGCAAGGATGGGAGCAAGGAATTGTGCGCCATTCCAATTAACAAGGGAGAGTTTGAATGAAAAACTGGATTAAGGTTGCATCTGCAGCTGCTATTGGCATTGCACTGAGCGCATCAGCAGCAAATGCTGCTTGGGAAAAAGTCGTTATCGCGACCGAGGGTGCCTACCCTCCGTTCAACATGATGGACGAAAACGGCAAGCTCATCGGTTTTGATGTGGATTTTGCAAACAAACTTTGTGAAACCGCCAAAATTGAGTGCGAAATCGTTGCTCAAGACTGGGATGGTATGATCCCGGGTCTTCTTGCCAAAAAATATGATGCGATCATTGCGCAGATGTCGATCACGGAAGAACGCAAACGTTCCATCGACTTTTCCGACTATTACAGCAGCACCCCTGCTGTTTTCGTTGGTAAAGACGGCATGAGCATCGAAGCGTTTAAAGACGGCGAAGTCATGGACGGTGCACTTGATGGTAAAGTCATCGGTGTTCAGCGTTCGACCACCCATGCGAACTTCCTGGAAGATAACTTCCCGGGCATCGAAATCCGCATGTATGGTACGCAGGACGAAGCACTGCTTGACCTGACAGCTGGTCGCGTTGATGCAACCCTTGCTGATTCCGGTACACTTGACGATTGGCTGAAGTCCGAAGAAGCCAAAGGCTATGGCTTTGTTTCCAACCAGTTCGCACCGAGCGAATGGTTTGGCGATGGCGCAGGCATTGGTATCCGTCAGGAAGACCAAGACCTGAAAGAAATCTTCAACAAGGCTTTGGCCGAAATGCTTGAGAACGGCTCCTATGCAGAGCTGAACAAAAAGTATTTCCCGGCGATCAATCTGCATCCGAATTGATCTGCGAAATATATCAGGGGCGGCAAATTATTGCCGCCCCACCCTTATTGTTGTTCGGTCTTTTGTTAGGGGCGTGAAGAACGATCAGCATCAAGGAAAGCTGGAGACATTATGCTCGATTTATACGGCCGCGGCTGGCAAATGCTTGAAGGGGGACTGGTTACAGTTCAACTTTGCCTAACCGTCTTGCCATTCATGATTATCATCGGATTGTTGGGCGCATCTGCCAAACTTTCCCGTTATCGTACATTGCGCATTATCGGGGAAAGCTACACCGTTCTTATTCGCGGCATTCCTGAGCTTCTTGTTATTTTATTGATCTATTTTGGTGGCACAATCGCCGTTCAGAACCTTGCCGAATTGATATCGGGTGAAGAAACCCGTGTTGATATCCCGGCATTCTGGTCCGGCGTTGCCGCACTGGCATTGGTTCAAGGTGCTTTCGCATCCGAAGTATTCCGTGCGGCCATGCAATCCATTCCAATTGGCCAGATCGAAGCTGCGACCGCATGTGGCATGAGCCCACGCCAGATTTTCATCCGTATCAAGTTGCCGCAACTCTGGCGGTTTGCCCTTCCGGGGCTTAACAACCTGTTTCAGGTCCTGATCAAGGACACCGCCCTTATTTCTGTGGTTGGTGTCGAAGAAATCATGCGCAAAGCGGCCATTGGTGCCGGAACAGAAAAAGCACCCTTTACCTTCTATCTGGTTGCGATGTTGATGTTCCTTGCATTTACAACGGTTTCTCTGATTGTCTTCAATCATCTTGAAAAGCGGGCTGCCCGCGGAATTGCGAGGGCGTAAGAGATGTTTGAAGATCTGATATACGTTCTTGGGAAATATGACGGGTGGCTTTGGCAGGGTTTTTTGCTTACGGCTGAATTACTGGTCATTTCCGTAACATTCGGCACCTTGCTTGCGATCCCGCTTGCGGTTGCACGTGTTTCCAAAAAAGTCTGGATACAGGCGGTCCCGTTCGCATTCATCTATGTTTTCCGTGGAACACCGCTGATCGGTCAGCTGTTCATGATGTATTACGGTGTTGGTCAGCTTGTCTCAAACATTGATGGCATTCAGGACCACTGGAGCTGGGTCTATTTACGCAATCCCTACTGGTATTGTCTGCTGACCTTTGTTTTGAACACGGCTGCCTATGTTGCCGAAATCATGCGCGGTGGCATTCAGAATGTGCCGAGTGGTGAATTGGAAGCTGCACGTGCTTGCGGCATGTCATCATCGACGACATATCGCCGCATTGTTTTCCCCCGCATGTGGCAAATGATCTGGCCTGCTTACACCAATGATGTGATCTTTACGCTTAAGGCCACCTCGCTTGCATCTACCGTCACCATGATGGAATTGACCGGTGCGGCGCGCAAAATTGTCGCACGCACGGCCCTGCCCTATGAAGCGTTTATTTCGGCCGGTGTGATCTATTTGATCATCGTCTATACCCTGACATTTGGCTTTAAGGGTGTTGAGCGTTATTTGCGCCGGAATGAACGCCGTAAAGACAAAGCGCCAGGGGCTGCCAAACCCGCCTCCGCATAAGAGTTAGAATACGAAAGCAGCCCGGTATCTTGGTGATAGGCATCCGCAAAACTGTTGCGACATGCTTTGATCCAGCCGGGCTTCTTTGCCCCACGCCACCACTTTCCAGGATACCACCATGCAAGAAGAACGCATCGAACTCCTTCGTCCCCAGATGGGCACATCCCGCACATTAACGGTCCGCCGTTATGGCAAAGCCGGTTCAGGTCCAAAAGCCTATTTCCAGGCGGCCTTGCACGCCGATGAGCTTCCCGGTGTCATCACCTTGCATCATCTCGAAGCGCTTTTGAAAAAAGCTGACGAAAAAGGTGAAATCACCGGCGAGATTGTCCTTGTACCGTTCGCCAACCCGATTGGCTTTACGCAATATGTCGATATGAAACCGCTTGGAAGGTTTGAGATGCGCAGCGGTCAGAACTTCAACCGTCACTACCCCGATCTAAGTGATGCGTTGATCGACGCTGTTAACGGAAAACTTGGGCAGAACCCGGACGAAAACGTTAAGTTGATCCGTTCTGAATTGCGTCGCCTCATTGTGGAACATCGCAAGGACGTAAGCCCGTTGACCGATCTGCAGGACCTTCGCCTTACCTTGGCGGAACTTGCAATTGATGCCGATTATGTGATGGATCTGCATTGTGATTGGGAAGCACCGATGCATCTTTACATTAGCGATCACAACTGGCCAGATGCAGCTGATCTGTCAGCACAAATCGGCTCAGAATGCAGTCTGATCGCCGAAATCAGTGGCGACAACCCGTTTGACGAGGCGTTTAGCCGTCCTTGGGTCGAACTCCGCCGTGCATATGGCGACAAATTCCCGATCCCGATGGCGACCCTTGCCACCACCATTGAGTTGCGAGGTGACCGTGATGTTTATGATGAATACGCCATTCCAGATGCGGCAAATATGTTCAAGTTTTTGCAACGTCGCGGGTTGATTTCGGGTGATCCGGGGCCCCTGCCCGAAGCCAAATGTGATGCGACCCCGCTTTCAGGTGTTGATCGTGTAATGGCGCCACATGGCGGTATGGTTGTGTTTGCTGCCCAAGCTGGCGCCAAGGTCAAAGCAGGTCAAGAATTAGGATATGTTCTTGATTGCGAAACCGGTGAAAAGACTGTGTTTTCAAGCAGTGTTGATGGCGTTCTGTATTCCCGAATTGGAACGCGCTTGATCGTGCCGGGGGGATATTTGTGTTCTGTTGCTGGTGACAAGCCGATAGCCGGACGTGAAGGACAGCTGTTGTTGTCGAAATAACTTGTCTTTCCAGCGTTCAGAGCCGGTTCTTCCTGTTCTGATTGAAACTGTGTTTTAGGACGGATTGATTGCTTGCCGGGACAAGGTTGGGTACCTTCTTGGCTGTTGATTGATCCGTCTTTATTTTTGAGATCAGATGTGGTCTTAAACCCGACTTTCGCCGCGATCTTATGCATTGATATGAGATCGCGGCGTTTACCAAAATAACCGCGCACGGCGCGTTGCTAGGATGCCTTGATGTTCGACCCGAAAACTGTTTCTGACGTAATTGCTGCTGCCAAACAAAAGGCAGTGGCCGACGCTGATACTGCGCGTCGTGCCATTTCCGTTCTGGACCTTACCAGTCTGAATGACGATGACACGCCAGAGGTCATCGAATCTCTTTGCAAGCGTGCCCAAACCCCTGCCGGAAATACTGCTGCTGTTTGCGTCTATGCCCCGTTTGTCGAAACATCTTGGCGTACGTTGGGGCAATGCGGTGTTAAAACCGCCACGGTGGTGAATTTCCCCGAAGGCGGAACCAATGCGCAGCGTGTCGGGGATGAAACCGCTGACTGCGTTGCCAAGGGTGCGGACGAAATTGATCTGGTTCTCCCTTACAAAGCGTTCCTTGACGGTGACAGCGCAATTGCGGCTGAAGTGGTCGATGCCACACGGATGGCCTGCGGTCCGATGACGACGATGAAAGTCATTCTTGAAAGTGGCGCGTTTGATGACCTGACCAAGGTTTACGAAGCAGCCCGCCTTGCGATCAAGCATGGTGCGAATTTTGTGAAAACATCTACCGGGAAAGTGCCGGTCGGCGCGACACCGGAAACGGCTGTTGCCATGTTAAGTGCAATTCGTGATGCCCGTGATGAAGATGGTGTTAATGCAGGTTTCAAGGCATCTGGCGGGGTTAAAACCACCGAAGATGCAGCCCTTTATATTGCAATTGCCGATAGCATCATGGGCGATGGGTGGGCCAAGCCCGAGACATTCCGCTTTGGGGCAAGTGGCGTTTTGACGGCCCTTCTTGCGACTTGTGGCGTCAATCCGGGTGATGCACTTGCTGCGACTGGCAACTATTAGAAAAACTGACTATCTGCGAGATAAGATATTCGCCAGATCAGGCTTGAAGGAAGACATCAATGGCACGTGCCATCATCATTGTAGCAGACAGTTTTGGAATTGGCTCTGCACCGGACGCATCGAAATTCGGTGATCAGGGTTCAGATACCCTTGGTCATATTGCCGAACATTGCGCCAAGGGCATTGCCGACAGCGATCAGCGCAGCGGCGAGTTGAATGTTCCCAATATGGTGGCACTTGGTCTGGGCGAAGCAGCCAAAGATGCGACGGGCCGCGTTCCGCCGGGACTGGACCATGGTGGTGCGATTATTGGTGCCTTTGGTCATGCCAAGGAACTGTCGCGCGGCAAGGATACCCCAAGTGGCCATTGGGAAATTGCCGGTGTGCCAGTTGACTTTGACTGGGGTTATTTTCCGCTGACCGTTCCGACATTCCCGGCTGAACTGACAGATGAACTGATTAAACAGGCAAAACTACCGGGGATATTGGGCAACTGTCACGCGTCGGGTACCAACATCATTGCTGAACTCGGGCAGGAACATATCAAGTCCGGAATGCCGATTTGCTATACCTCGGCCGATAGTGTGTTTCAGATTGCCGCCCATGAAGAGCATTTTGGTCTGGACCGTCTTTATGAGGTCTGCGAGATCGCATTTAAATTGGTCGAGCCCTATAACATCGGCCGTGTGATTGCTCGCCCGTTCATCGGTGAAAGCCCGGCTGATTTCAAACGTACGTCCAATCGTCGCGATATCGCAGTGCCGCCGCACAAACCGACCCTGCTTGAACAGTTTAGTGATACGGGTGGCAAGGTGATTTCGGTTGGCAAGATCGCAGACATCTATGCCCATCGTGGCATTGCCAAAAAGGTCAAGGCATCGGGCAATATGGCGCTTTTTGATGCAATGATGACCGAAATTGTCGAGGCGCCCGATAACAGCATTGTGTTCACCAACCTGGTGGACTTCGATATGGAATTCGGTCACCGTCGTGACGTTCCGGGCTATGCAAACGCACTTGAAGAATTTGATAAACGCATCCCGGAACTTCGTGCTGTGCTGAAACCCGGTGATCTGGTGATCATTACTGCTGACCATGGCTGTGATCCATCTTGGCGGGGCAATGATCACACCCGCGAGTTCGTGCCGATCTTGGCATTCGGTCCGGCAATCGCACCCGGCCCGTTGGGGATGCGTGAAACTTTTGCCGATATCGGACAAACGGTTGCCGATCACCTTGGGATCGGACCGCTTGGAACAGGCACCTCTTTCTTGAATGGATAACGTCGTGAACTGGCAGGTCGGACAAAGCGAAACATCAATGACACCCATCCGGATCGAAGCGATTGTCGATACGATTTGCCCATGGTGCTATATCGGGAAAAAGCGTCTGGAAAAAGCACTGTCGCGTGAGAAACTTGACAATCTGATCATTAATTGGCGCCCTTTCCTGTTGAACCCGGATATGCCAAGTGGTGGCATAGACCGCAAACTGTATCTATCGGCAAAATTTGGCGGGGCTGACAGTGCAACCCGCGTTTACAAGGCGATTGAAGATGCAGGTGCTGCTGTTGGTATTAATTTCAAATTTGAAGATATCAAAGTCACGCCGGATTCAACGGATTCTCATCGTCTGATCTACAAGGTTTGTGCGGAACGTCCGGCTGTTGGCAATGCGTTGGTTGAAGACCTGTTTGTTGCCTATTTCCTTGAAGGGCAAGACATTGGCGACCATGAGCTATTGGCTGAAATTGCCGTGCGCCATGGTAGCGACCGTACGGAAACTTTGGAATATCTGGCGGGGGATATGGACCGCGAATTTGTCGGCCAAGAAAACCGCGTGGCCCATCAAATGGGTGTGACCGGGGTTCCATGTTTCCTGTTCAACAGCCGTCACGCACTTTCCGGCGCACAGGAACCTGATATTTTACAACGGATGATCCGGCTTGCCCGACAGGAAGAAATGCCAGTCTAACTATTGAATCTACCAAGAAAAAAGGCGGGATAACAATTTGTTACCCGCCTTTTCTTTATGTGTTAACTGCGATGTCGGACAGCCGTTTCATCAGACGTTTAAGGCCTTCAAGACGATCAGTCGGGCCATCCCATCCTGCGGCATAGACAATCTTGTGATCCGGTCGCAGGCGCGCGACGCCGACCTGTTGCTGAATGAACCCGATCAATCCACCCGGATTTGGGAATTCGTTATTATGCAGCGTGATCAAAGCACCTTTTGGCCCTGCATCAAGCTTTTCAATATTGGCAACACGGCACCATTGTTTGATGGTGACGACATCCAGAAGGTTTTCGACCTCTTTGGGCAGCTTGCCGAACCGATCGATCATTTCAGCTGCGAACTGGTCAACTTCTTCGCGTGAACGCAGTTCGGAAATTCGGCGATAAAGTCCAAGGCGAACACCCAGATCAGGGACATAACGATCCGGGATCAGAACCGGCATGCCAATATTGATCTGTGGGATGAAGCTTGCTTCTTCAGACGCGTCAATCTCACCTTTGGCCTCGGCCACGGCCTCTTCGATCATTTTCTGATAAAGCTCGATCCCGACTTCCTTGATGTGACCGGACTGTTCTTCGCCAAGCAAATTGCCTGCACCACGAATATCAAGATCATGACTGGCAAGGTTGAACCCGGCACCAAGGTTATCAAGCGTTTGCATGACTTCAAGGCGCTTAAGTGCTGTTGCGGTCAGCTTCTTACCGTTCGGCAATGTCAGATAGGCATAGGCACGCTGCTTGGATCGACCGATACGGCCGCGCAGCTGATAAAGCTGCGCCAACCCAAACATATCTGCACGATGGATGATCATGGTATTGGCGTTTGGAACGTCGATCCCTGATTCAATGATATTTGTCGCAAGCAGCAGGTCAAACTTACGATCCGTGAAATCGGTCATGACCTGTTCAAGATCGCGGGCACCCATTTGACCATGGGCCACGTCAAACTTGATTTCCGGTACAAGGCTTTCAAGTTCCTTGGCCACCCGGCCCAGTTCATTAACGCGCGGGCAAACATAAAATATCTGACCACCACGATGGCGTTCGCGCAAAATTGCTTCGCGCACGACAACCGGGTCATAGGGCGTGATATAGGTTCGGACGGCCAACCGGTCGACCGGCGGTGTGGCAATGATCGACAGTTCCTTCACCCCGGTCAACGCAAGCTGCAAGGTCCTCGGGATCGGTGTTGCCGTCAGGGTCAGGACGTGAACATCGGATTTCAGTTCTTTTAAACGTTCTTTGTGCTTAACCCCGAAATGCTGTTCTTCATCCACGACCAAAAGACCAAGGTCCTTAAAGTGAACACCATTGCCCAAAAGTGCATGCGTGCCGCAAACGATATCGACATGCCCGCTTTCGATATTGTCCTTCACCAGTTTTGCATTTTTGCCGGTGACCAAACGTGAAAGTTGCTCAACCCGAACCGGCAGGCCATCAAATCGCTGTTTGAAGTTCAGATAATGCTGTCGGCACAAAAGAGTTGTCGGTGCAACGATGGCAACCTGTTTCCCTGACATCACCGCGGCAAAAGCCGCACGCATCGCAACTTCGGTTTTGCCAAAGCCAACATCACCACATACAAGACGGTCCATTGGCTTGCCAGCGGAAAGGTCATCTAGCGTATCGTTAATCGCACGCGCCTGATCTTCGGTCTCGGCAAACGGGAAACCGGCACAGAACTCGTCATAGTTGCCTTCTGGTGCCTGCAAAACAGCGCCTTTGCGCAGATGACGTTCTGCGGCAACCTTGATCAGCTTGCCAGCCATATCGCGAATGCGTTCGCGCAATTTGGCTTTACGGGCCTGCCATGCAACACCGCCCAGCTTATCAAGGATCGATAAGCCCTCGTCCGAGCCGTAGCGTGACAGCACTTCGATGTTTTCAACCGGCACAAACAGTTTGTCGCCGCCATCATATTCCAGCTCAAGGCAGTCGTGCGGTGCGCCACCGGCAGTGACGGTTTTCAGGCCAAGATAACGGCCTATACCATGTTCTAGATGGACGACAAGATCGCCTTCGGAAATTTCGGATGCTTCGCGCAGGAAGTTATCCGCCTTGCGGCGGCGACCACCAGGACGGCTCATACGGTCGCCAAGGATGTCCTGTTCGGTTACAAACCATAGGCCTTTGCGACGGAAACCACGTTCGATATCAAGGATGACTACGCCAACATGCTCATGGCTAAGATCATCAATGACGTCTTCCCAGCATCCACAAGGAACAACTTTGCCAACGCCATGCTCGCGTAACAACGACACGATCCGGTCACGTGAACCATCGGAATAGGTCGCGATAACTACCTGATTTTCTTTGCCGCGCTGGGCCGTGATGAAATCACGCAGTTCGTCATAAAGATTGGTGTCAGCACGCGCACGTACATCGCCAAAGTCCCGCCCCGCCCGTGCGCCAAGATCAAAAATCCCACGTTCGGGGTTTTCATCGTCGTAGTACGGCGAATATTCCAAAACAGTCCGATCCGACAACATGCGGTCAAATTCGGCATGATCAAGATAAAGTCGTTCCGTAGGAACCGGCTTATAAACGTTATCACCGGCAAGCCCGCCGCCCTTGATGTTCAGGCGTGCCTGATAGTAATCGTCAATCATCTCAAGACGATTTTCGATAACTTCGCTGTACTGATAATCAAGGGTGACAATGCTTTCTGGCAAATAAGCAAAAATCGTATCAAGCCCGTCATGGAACAGCGGCATCCAGTGTTCCATGCCACCATATTTCAGGCCGTTCGAGATCGATTCATAGAGCGGATCGGTTTGGGATACCGCGCCAAATAATTCACGATATCCGCTGCGGAAACGCGAAATACTGTCAGGATCAAGAAACACTTCGCCCACCGGAAGAAGTGCGATTTCTTTAACCTTGCCGACGGTGCGTTGGCTTTCAACGTCAAATCGGCGGATGCTTTCGATTTCATCACCAAAGAAATCAAGACGTACCGGGTCTTTCATGCCAGGGGCAAAGATATCAACGATATCGCCCCGAACAGCATAGTCACCGGGCTCCATGACCTGTTCAGCCCGATTATAGCCCATGCGTTCAAAATATGAGGTCAGTTCCGTGCGGTCATATTCTGTACCGGCTTTGAAGGCGAGCTTACCTTTGCGCATGACATCAACACGCGGAACACGCTGCATCGCAGCCGCCGCTGTTGTTAGCACGATACGTCCAAAGCCAGCCGCCGGTTTAGTTCCTTCTGACAGTGTAGTCAGGGTTTCAATACGGCGTGCGGTGACTTCTGAAATCGGTGAAACACGATCATATGGAAGGCAATCCCAAGCAGGCAGAGTCAAAACTTCGACTTCGCCGGCAAAAAAGCGCAATGCTTCTGCCAATTGCGACATGCGTTTGTCATCGCGCGCAATATGCATAATGGTTGCGTTCTTTTCCGCCGCATCCAATAGCTCACGCAGGATCAGGGCGTCGGAACCTTCGGGCACCCCGCCAACACGTTTGCGACCTTTGGTCGATATGATTTCTTTGATTTTATTCAATGGATTATCAGGCGTTGCTCAATTCCTGAATCATCTGCAATACGTCGGTATCGTACTGCGCGGGTGCCGCTTCCTTGCCCGTCGCCCATTTAAAGAAATCCGCATCCGGGACTTCGTTAATCAGCACTTCAAAGGCATCAAGCTGGTCTTCAGTCAAAGTGTTGAGATGCTTGTCCATAAAGCGCCCCATCAGGATATCGTTTTCTTTGGTCCCGCGATGGCTGCCACGGAACAGCAGCTTCTTGCGCCGCATTTCAAGTTCCGAAATGTTTTCAGTCATGATCGATCTCCTGGCTTATTCTTTGGGGCGCCCTGTTACCGGGCTGCCGCACATTATTCTGTGGCAAGGTTTGTACGGCAAAACGCCGTCTGGGTCCATGCTGTGATCAGGCGATTTTGCATCAATTGGTGACTTGACGGTTGTAGCAGGATAATTTTGTTGTATACCCGTGACGTAAACGCAATTGTTCTATTAACGTTCTCATCAAAAGTTGCAACGAAAACCGACATGCGCCCGGAAATCCTATTCCCGCTTTTTGCTGAAATTGACACCCTTCCCGGTATCGGGCCGCGGTTAAAGCCGCTTGTTGCGCGGTTGATTGCTGGCGAGCATGTCGTTGATTTGCTGTGGCATTTACCATCAGGGATCATTGATCGTCGGTTTTCTCCGCCGTTGGAAGAAACCATCGATGGGTCTGTCGTGACCATGGATGTCTGGGTCGAGCGTCACGATCCCACGCCCAACCGCCGCCGACCGTATCGTGTGATTTGCAAAACCCAAAGCGGATCGCTTGTTCTGGCGTTCTTTAATGCGCGGGCAAAGTACCTTAATGAAGTTTTGCCTGTTGGCGAAAAGCGCATCATTTCGGGCAAGATTGATCATTATCGCGGTGAATATCAGATTACCCATCCCGACCGCATCGGGACAGAAGCCGAACGCGATGAAATCCAGACGGTCGAGCCTGTATACCCAATGTCAGCCGGTGTCACCGGCAAAACGCTGACCAAAGCGACCCGTGCAGCATTGGAAACAATGCCAGAATTGCCAGAATGGCATGATCCGGCATTGGTTGCCCGGCATAAATGGCCAGATCTGCTAAGCGCGTTACATACTGTCCATAACCCGCAAGATGATGCAGACCTGTCACCAGATCATCCGGCACGCAAACGGCTTGCCTATGACGAATTGCTGGCGAACCAGCTCGCACTCGCCTTGATCCGCGCCAAGATGCGCAAACTTGGCGGTCGGGTTACCAAGGGCGATGGGAAGCTGCGTGAAGGATTGGCCAGCCACCTGCCCTTTGCGATGACCGGTGCGCAACAACGTTCGTTAACCGAGATTTATGACGATATGGCCAGCGAAGGCCGCATGTTGCGCCTGCTGCAAGGTGACGTGGGATCAGGCAAAACCGTTGTAGCCTTAATGGCGATGCTCAATGCCGTGGAATGCGGTCGTCAGGCTGCTTTAATGGCGCCAACGGAAATTCTGGCACGTCAGCATTTTGAAACGATCTCGCCGTTACTCGAACAAATCGGCATTACCTGTGCGATCTTGACTGGTCGGGATAAAGGAAAATCGCGCAAAACAACTCTTGAAGGCTTCGCAAATGGTGACGTCCAGATTGCAGTTGGAACACACGCGCTGTTTCAGGATGACGTTGTGTTTAAGGACCTCGCCTTTGCTGTGGTTGATGAACAGCATCGCTTTGGCGTGCATCAACGCCTGATGCTGGCCGGTAAAGGTCAGGCTGTTGATGTGTTGGTTATGACGGCAACTCCAATCCCGCGCACCCTGACCCTGACAGCATTTGGCGACATGGAAGTCTCACGGCTTGATGAAAAACCGCCGGGACGTAAGCCGGTGGATACGCGGGTTCTACCGATAGATAAAGTTGACGATGTTATTTCCGGGATAGGTCGCGCCATGCGGACCGGAACCAAGATTTATTGGGTTTGTCCGCTGGTGGAAGATTCCGAAATTCTTGATCTTCAGGCCGCAGAAGAACGTTATCGTGTTCTGGTCGATTTGTTTGGTGAAAGTCGTGTCGGACTTATCCATGGGAAAATGAAGGGCAAGGAAAAGGATGAAGTCATGGAGCGCTTTGCCCATGGTGATACATCGATCCTTGTGGCCACCACCGTAATTGAGGTTGGGGTTAATGTCCCCGAAGCCACGATTATGGTGATCGAACATTCTGAACGGTTTGGGCTGGCCCAGCTTCATCAGTTACGTGGGCGCATTGGCCGTGGGGAGGCCGCATCAACCTGTTTGCTGCTTTATGGCAGCCCGCTGGGTCAGGTATCCAAAGCACGGCTTAAAATCATGCGCGAGACCGAGGATGGCTTTATCATTGCAGAAGAAGACCTGAAACTGCGCGGGGCTGGTGAAGTTCTGGGAACGCGCCAAAGCGGGCTTCAGGAATACCGTTTGGCCAATCTTGAGATGCATGGCGATTTACTGGCGATTGCTCGTGATGATGCGCGCCTGATTGTGAATCGTGACCCGGAGCTTCAAAAAACCCGCGGCGAGGCATTGCGTCTGTTGCTGTATCTGTTTGAACGCGATGAAGCCGTTCGATATTTCCGTTCCGGATAAAGATAAAAGAAGGGCGCCTTGATCCAAAGCGCCCTTCTTCGTGATTAAGGTATGTCGGTAAACCGTGTGAAGGCGGTTATTT
Organism: Thalassospira sp.; assembly: GCF_040218635.1. Classification (GTDB taxonomy): domain Bacteria; phylum Pseudomonadota; class Alphaproteobacteria; order Rhodospirillales; family Thalassospiraceae; genus Thalassospira. The sequence continues at coordinate 701,721 of NZ_JAVJRB010000012.1, read as the reverse complement.
AGGCATCTTCGCGTGTTTTGCCGTTTTCATCCTGTGGCTTTTCGCCGGGTTCCACACGCACGGGAATATCGCGCGATACCAGAATGGGCACGTTTTCCTTTTCACGCAAAACGTCGACATCTTCATATGTCTTTGCCGCCACCCTTGGCTTTTGCTGCTCATCAAGGGGGCGACGGTCTGGTGGGGTCACTATACCGCCCGACATGACCATCTTGATTGCTTCTTCAACGGTCATATCAAGGATGACAAGATCGCGCTTTGGCACAAACAACAAGAAACCGGATGTCGGGTTAGGTGTTGTTGGCAGGAAGATATTGATGACCGTATCTTCTGTCAGATGCTGTACTTCACCCTTGGTTTCGCCGGTGATAAAACCAACCGCCCACATGCCGCGACGCGGATATTCCAATAAAACGGCCTGACGAAACGCATTTGACTGATTGGCCAGTACCGTCTCAAGAATTTGCTTGATCGCGCTATAGATGCTGCGAACGGCCGGAATGCGCCCCAGAATACGTTCATATAGCTTGATCAGTGCCCGACCAGCAAAGTTCGTGGTGAACCAGCCAACAATGGTAATGAAAACAAGGATCACCAACAGGCCAAAGCCGGGAATACCGTAATCCTCATACCCAACAGGCAAATAGTTTTCCGGATTGTAGTGCGCGGGGATCAGTGGAATAACTTTGCTATCGACAAACTCGATAAACCACCAAGCCAAACCAAACGTAATCGCAAGTGGTGCACTAACAAGAACACCAGTTAGGAAATAGGCTCTCATTCGGGCAAAAAAGCCCGGACTTGGTATCGCATGACCGGAACCCTGATTGTCCGTATTATTCTTGTCGTCGCGCTTGGCGTTCATTGATCACCTGTGCTGAAGTGCCGCATCCAAAGGCCAACTCGCAAGAATAGCTTTTGGCATTTAGTATTTGTAAGTAAGAATATGGCTATGCTGCGACATCTGGCCGGGGAATTCCCGTTCCTTGAAGTGATAGCAGTATTCAAGTTTGCGGCGCAACCAACAAACCGCAAATGCCGGTTTCTGAACTGTTGTGGAGATGTTTTGCAGGTCTGGATTGTCGAATATATTTATGACGATGATGGCTCAGTCGGGGTCAAAACATCCAAGGTGCGCGCACCTGATTACGAAACCGCACGCCAATATGCCCTTGGCAGCGCCCCTGCCAAAGATTTTGTGATGTCTCTTCATCCAGAATCCGAAGATCAGTTTCTGGGAACTCCTGGTATCCGTGCCCGTGAAATGACAGGGAAAGTCGTGCACGATTTTCCTGATCCGGATGATGATTTGAAAGATGACGATGACGATTTCTGAAATTGATGAGCGCAGCTTCTTACCACGCCCGATTATTGGTGTCGGTGCAGTGGTTTGGCACCAAGATCGCATTTTGCTGATCAAGCGGGGCAAGGAGCCCAATATTGGCAGTTGGAGCATTCCAGGCGGTGCGCAGGAAATCGGGGAAACGGTTCGTGATGCCGTGTGCCGTGAAGTTATGGAAGAAACCGGCGTTAAAATTTCCAGCCCGATTTTGGTTGATATCGTTGATTTAATTTCGCCCGCCAAAGATGGCAAAATCGAATATCACTACACATTGATTGATTTTGTTGCCGTCGCCCTTAACCCTGATGTCCGCCTTGGTGGCGATGCCGCCGATGCAAAGTGGGTAAAGATCAGTGATGTTACGAACTACAAGCTTTGGAACAAAACAATTGAGGTGATTGCGAAATCACGATCAATCCTGTCTGGAAATTAAGCTGCTTCATTTTGGCAACAGGCTTTGCCTTTCTGAGATATCCGCCCCATCCATCGGACAATCACAAAAAAGGCGGCACCCATAAGATGCCGCCTGATTTTTGATCATTCACGCAGAACTTAAGCAACAGCATGTTGCGTCAGAACGCTTTCCTGAATTTTCTTGAACGCCCGGGCTTCAAGCTGCCGCACACGTTCGCGGCTTACACCAAATCGTTCGCCAAGTTTCTCAAGCGTGATCGGATCATCGCTCAGGAAACGGGCTTTGATGATTTCCTGTTCACGTTCCGGCAATTCGCCAAGAGCATTTTTCAACATGCCATTATGCAAAACGCGTTCTTCGGCATCCGCAACGATGGCTTCCGGGCTTGGAGCGTCAGAAGACAGGGTATCGAGATATTCCATACCTTCGTCTTTTGGCATTGGTGTATTCAGCGAGAAATCGCGCGCCGCAAGACGACGGTTCATTTCAAGTGCTTCACGATTGGTTACACCAAGCTTTTCGGCAACCTGACCGGCTTCTTCTGGCGACAATTCACCATTGTCATAGATGTTAAGCTGGCGTTTGGCTTTACGCAGGCTAAAAAACAGCTTTTTCTGGGCTGCCATCGTGCCAAGTTTGACCATAGACCAGCTTTGCAGGATGTATTCGGTTACCGCAGCACGGATCCACCACATTGCATAGGTAGACAAACGGAAACCGCGTTCGGGATCAAATTTCTGCACTGCGCGCATCAGGCCGGTATTGCCCTCGGCAACAAGGTCAGCCATCGGCAGACCATAGCCGCGATAGCCAAATGCAATTTTGGCAACCAGACGCAAGTGGCTGGTGACAAGCTTATGCGCAGCCTCAGTATCATCATGATCAAGATACCGGTGCGAAAGCATGTATTCTTCATCCACGGTAAGCATTGGAAATTTCCAAACTTCGCGGAGATACCCCGAGAAACCTTCTTCTTGGGAAACAGCAGGTAATTTAATGGCGCTCATTTTTATGTCCTCCTGAGAGGTTTACGCGTTGACACCTGTATTGGATACGGATTCCGTCAGAAGTTAGATGACGCGCAAACACTGTCGGTTGTGAATTTATTCACACGGACGACCGGAAAGATAACTGGAGATCTTGTTTGATCCGGTCGCTATTTCATTCCATAGAGTCCTATGGAAGAGGACAGCAGACGCTAATAAGAAGTTCATTCATGGTGTCTCATCCTTACATGAAGCAAATCGACAATTTACATGTCCGCCAATTGGCCGGACTTTGATCCGGCGGTGCCTTATGGGCCCCCACCCGCATTTATTAATATATCTAAACCCGACCAAATCCGTCAAGAACTTCTGACCAGTATTTTAGCTATATTATTCGTCAAACATCAGCATCTTGGAAACCATAGCCGACAAACGTAGTCAGGTACTCAAAACGCCAACAATTCACGGTAAAATCGATATAAGGCTAAACAAAGGCAAATTGACCGATTTACGCCTGAGCAGTGACTTCTGGTCATATATCTGGTGCACGGGTAACCAAAAGGTAAACCATCGCATGCCCAAGGCTGGTATCTCAGCAACACGTTCTTTAATATCCCCCGTACCGTGAGCCATCCTTAATCAGGACCCGAAATGCCAGTTCTAAAAGCAACAACCCCCTGCCCATGCGCCAGAAATCAGACTTACGGCGAATGCTGCGGAAAATACCATACTGGCAAAGCCAAGGCCGAAACCGCCGAAAAACTGATGCGGTCTCGTTACAGTGCATTTGTTGTTCGTGATGGTGCATATCTGTTGGCAACGCTTGCCAAGGAAAAGCATGACAGCTTTGACGCTGAAAGCATCGAGCACGATCAAACGCGCTGGAGCGGGCTTGAGATTGTTGAATGCGTTGCGGGCGGATTGCTTGATCAAAGCGGGAAAGTTGAATTCATTGCCCGCTTTATCGAAGACGGCCAGCAAGGTCAGCTTCATGAGTGCTCAAACTTCGAGCGGCGCGGTGGAAAATGGTACTATGTTGATGGTGTGTTTCCGGATGGAACAGCCAAAACAGCGGAAAAGACCGACAAAAGAAACGAGCCAAGCAGCGATAAATTCGCCAAAACAGGGCGAAACGATCCCTGCCCTTGTGGTTCGGGTAAAAAATTCAAAAAATGTTGTGGTTGATCTAGCGTACAAGCTCCAGCGCCCAACGATGAAATGGCCGGATCAGCGTTTCGAGGGCTTCATCGTATGGCAGCCAGATCAATTCATGATCATGTTCAAGCGGCGGGCCCAATCGTTTGGTCAATTCGCACTCAAAAAACGTTCCACGTTTCAGTCGATAGCGACCTTTTACAGTGTTGTTTAAATATTGGGTGGCAAAACCAAGCCGTGAAACTATGCGGATCTGATAACCGGATTCTTCGTATGCTTCGCGATGCAACGCATCCTGTTCACTTTCACCTGCTTCAACACCGCCACCAAGAAGAACATTGCCCTTTGGCGTACGCGCAACGGCGACTTCGCCGCTATCGTTTTTGATAACGGCATAGGCACAGTCCTGTACGTGATAGCTTTGCCCCATGCGCGGGGTTCCAAATATCGGACCAACCAAATTGGCCACCCCTGCCTTCCACTTTCGAATTTTGCATCCAATTTATATAGTGTTTTCTTTATTCTTTATAATGCGATAGCGCGATCAAGCATAGCTTGACAGCGTGTCGCATCGAAGCGCAGTTGGCTCTGCCGTGCGCTGTCAAAATATTGACTGAGTACGTCATCGCTGATTGGCTCGGGCACTGCCCCATACTCAGTAACAAGTTTCTGGCGATAGGTTTCAGGCAAGGCCAAAGCTTTGCGTTTGTTCTTGAACAAAAACTTTTCAGCCAACGTAAAGTCAAACTGCATATTGCGATACAGGATTGTCTGATAATTCGCATGCAACCCGATTTTACCATCCGGTGTGATTAGAAATAGTGGAAACATCACGGCAAGATCCGGCATAATCCGGTTTGGATAGACCTGCCCTTTCCAATATTTTTCGGCGAGATCGGCATAACCGTCATAATCAGAAATTGGAAACATGCGTGCCTTGGCTAAAGGCAGTATTTCGACTTTCGGCTTGGCAATATTGACCGTGTCATTTGCAACATCGACATACAGACTGCCAAATTGAAAGGCGTTCTGGAAATACTGGTTACGCAAATTCCCCCAGATCCGTTTTGCTAAGCCGCCATGAACGGCAAAGTCGCGCAATGCCGTCATGCCGGGTGTTTTTGGCGCAGAAAGTTCCTTCTCCATGATTGTTTTCACGCCAAGCGTGATTTCCTGACAGAAACCTTCTGGATACGTTTTCCCGTATCTGACCGTTGCCACATCATATGACTGATCAAACGCAGTACGTAAGCGCATCATATCAGCCTGCAGTTCTTTGACGCGCGGAAGCAGATATTTTTTGGTCAACTTGACCTGTTTGAAATTCACAGGCGCAATTTGCTCGTCCTCGGCGCGGGCCGTGATGATTTCAAGTGTCAGGAACTGAGATGACGTCATAACGTTTACTGCGTGTTAGAGGCCAAGGTACTGTCATAGAAACATATATAGAGTATCGGAACGAAAACACCCCAAAACAGATCATGTTTCGGGGTGTTTTAAAATCGGTTCTACTATTGAGCTTAGAACGGGATCTCGTCATCAAGGTCGGGGGCACCAGACGGAGCCGATCCGCCACCAGATGAAGAACCACCATTGCCCCAGCCGGCATCAGATCCGCCGCCATAGCCACCAGAGTTATCCGGACCGCTGCTGCCGCCGCCATATCCGCCACCGGACGATGCACCGCCGCCCTCGCCGCCACGGTTATCGAGCATGGTCAGGTTCGAATTGAAGCCTTCAAGAACAATCTCGGTGGTGTAGTTATCTTTTCCGTCCTGGCCCTGCCATTTGCGGGTCCGAAGGACACCTTCGATATAAAGCTTGCTGCCTTTTTTAACGAAGCGCTCGACAACATCTGCGAGGCCTTCGTTAAAGACGACGATGCGATGCCATTCTGTACGCTCGCGGCGTTCACCAGACTGACGGTCGCGCCATTGTTCGGAGGTCGCAATGCTGAAATTGGCGATCTTTTTGCCAGCCTGAGTAAACCGGATTTCAGGATCGCGCCCGAGGTTCCCGACGAGAATGACTTTATTGACACTACCAGCCATGGGTTATCTTCCAAAGTTTGTGTTGTCCGCTGCCCTGAATGACCAAGGCTTGTGAATTATCATTACGCAAAAATGCGCTGCATTAAAGTTTCAAGTGAAACGCGATCCGTTTCATCAAACGAGCCATGCTCGACACTATCGATATCAAGCACAGCAATCAATTGTCCATCGCCATTGATCACTGGAACGACGATCTCGGAATTTGTGCGGCTGTCGCAGGCAATATGCCCCGGAAAGGCATGAACATCTGCAACAAGCTGAGTTTCAAGCGTCGATGCCGCGGCACCACAGACACCACGACCAAACGGAATACGAAGGCATCCGAGCGTACCCTGATACGGGCCGACAACCAATTCGTTTTCTTTTGCAGGATCAACAACATAAAATCCGGTCCAGAAGTAGTAATCAAACTTTTCGGACAAGATACAGGCAACTGTTGCCATCAAAGCGGTGACGTTGGTTTCCCCTTCGGTGATGCTAACCAGTTCTTTTATGGCATCGGCGTAAAGGGATTTCTTCAGTTCTGCCTGCACGGTATTCTCCTTGATCTGTGAGATACGAACTACCCCGTTCGTACAGTCGGAGACAAGGGTAAATTCACCCTATCGTCAAAACAAAAAACACCTCTGACGAAATATGCCCGTCAGAGGTGTTGTGATCTGTTCGATTAAAGCAGTTAGATACGTTTGCCGCTATCAACATCGAATAAGTGAATTTTATCGGCCGCAACTGAAAGACACAGCTTTTCATCCTTGGCAAACTGATGGGTCCCCTGAACGCGCAACGTCACATTATCGGCATTCGCCCCGAAATCGAGATATGCCAACGTCTCCGCACCCAAGGATTCCACCATCCGAACCCCGGCTTTTATGCGCCCCACATCTGCGTCAACTAGTGTCAGATGTTCTGGCCGGATACCCACCGTGACAGTCCGACCGGCTTCAACATCATGGTCAAGATCAAGCTTGACGCCATCACCCACCGTAACGTGGCTTCGATCATCGGCAACTTTGCCGGTCAGGAAGTTCATTGCCGGGGATCCGATGAAACCAGCAACAAACTTGGTCGCTGGTTTTTCGTAAATTTCAATCGGACTTCCGATCTGCTCGGCCACACCGCCATTCATGACAATCAGACGGTCAGCCAATGTCATGGCTTCGACCTGATCGTGCGTTACATAAACTGATGTAATGCCAAGGCGCTGCTGAAGGTTCTTGATTTCCAGCCGCATATCAACGCGCAGCTTGGCATCCAGATTTGAAAGTGGTTCGTCAAACAAGAAGACCTTTGGTTGACGCACAATTGCTCGCCCCATCGCGACACGTTGGCGTTGACCACCGGAAAGTTGTCCCGGTTTGCGTTCAAGCAGATCATCAAGCTGTAAGACACGCGCAGCTTCACGCACCTTGCCGTCAATTTCGGACTTGCTATACCCCCGGTTTCGCAGGCCATAGGCCATATTGTTATAGTTGTTCATATGCGGATAAAGCGCATAGTTCTGGAAAACCATGGCAATATCGCGATCAGCTGGCGCGACCTTATTGACGACCCTGTCATCAATGCTGATTTCGCCACTTGAAATGCCTTCAAGACCCGCGATCATGCGGAGCAAGGTGGATTTTCCACAGCCCGATGGGCCGACAAGAACGGTGAATTCCCCGTGGTCAATTGCAAGGTCAATCCCGTGGATCGCCTTATAGCCGTTCGGGTAAGTTTTTTCGGCCTGATGAATGGTAACAGTTGCCATCTTAGTATCCTGTATGCGGACAAGTTATTTTCAATTCGACAGATCAAGGGGCGAGATTATTTCTCTGTCTCGACCAGTCCCTTGACGAACATGCGCTGGAAAACGACCACGACGAGAACCGGCGGAATGGTTGCCATGATTGTTAATGCGAATGCCTTGGGGAATTGCGGTATCTGCCCGCCTTCATAGAGCGAGTTATAAACCTGCTTGATCCCGATCACGATGGTGTAAAGCTGATCATCTGTGGTCATCAAAAGCGGCCATAGATACTGGTTCCAGCCAACGACAAACATGATGATAAAGATCGCAGCAATCATTGTGACGGACAGCGGCACCAAGATGTCGATGAAGAACCGAATGGGCCCTGCCCCGTCCAGACGCGCGGCTTCCAGTAATTCATCTGGCACCGAACGATAAAACTGCCGGAAGAAGAAAGTGCCGGTTGCCGAGGCAATTAACGGCAAAATCAAACCCGTATAGGTGTTGAGCAACCCGAGCCCGGCCACGACTTCGTAGGATGGCACAATGCGCACTTCAAGCGGCAGCAAAAGGGTCGAGAAAATCACCCAAAATAGCGGCACAGCCAGTTTGAAGCGGAAATAGACAATCGCGTATGCCGCCATCATCGAAATGATGACTTTGCCAATAGCAAACCCAAGTCCAAGCACCATGCTGTTAAACAGCATTTCCAGTGCCGTGACCCTGCCTTTGGTCGCACTTGGATCAAATAAAATTGCGCCATAGTTCTCGAAGAAATGATCTCCAGGCCAAAATTGCAGGCCATTCTGGAAGATGTGTTCCGGGGTATAAGAAGAAGACGAGAACGCAATCCATACCGGCATGATCATAAAGAGCGCGCCAAGGATCAGAATTGCGTGATTGGTCAAGATACGCCAGTTCGACTGATACATAACGGCCCCCTAGTAATGAACTTTGCGTTCGATGAAACGGAACTGGAACACGGTCAGAACACTGACCATAATCATCAGCAAAACCGACTGGGCAGAACTGCCGCCCAAATCCGCACCGAGGAAACCATCAACATAGACCTTATAAACCAGCGTCGCGGTTGAACCGCCTGGCGATCCTTTGGTCGAGACATCGATGATGCCAAACGTTTCAAAGAAGGCGTATGTCAGGTTGATGACCAGCAAGAAGAAGGTCGTAGGCGCCAACAACGGGAAAGTAATTGTCCAGAAACGGCGTTCAGCACTTTTGCAATCAAGTGTTGCGGCTTCCTGTACTGATTTTGGAATACCCTGAAGCCCGGACAGGAAGAAGATGAAGTTCACACTGACCTGTTTCCAAACCGCAATAAGGATGACGACAAAGGATGCGTCATTGGCGTTTTCAATGTGATTGAATTCAAAGCCAAAGCTGTTGAAGGCAAAATATAGATCCCCCATCAGAGGATTGAACAGCATACTACCCAAAAGGCCCGCGACGGGCGGTGCAATCGCATAGCCCCACATCAAAAGCGTTTTATAGGATTTTGCCCCCCGGACCACTTCATCAGCACGCACAGCCAAAAACAGCGATATCGTGATTGAAAGAACTGAAACCAGGACAGAAAATAAAACGGTAAAAATGGCAGATCGCGACCAGGAACTGCTTGATAGGACATCTTCGAAATTGCGGAACCAGACAAATTGCGAAGACATGCCAAATGCATCTTCAAGCAAAAAGGACTGGTAAAGCGCCTGAGCGGCTGGCCACAGGAAGAATATGGAAATAATCAAAATTTGGGGTGCAATAAAAAGATAGGGCACCGCGCTATGTTCAAATTGTACGCGTTTCATCGCCTACGCCACCTTAAAACAAGTCCGGAAAATGCAAAACAGGGCGACCAACAAGGGCCGCCCCGCATTTGCGAAAAGCAAATTAGTTCGAATAGGTGTCGTTGAAACGTTTCAGAAGACCGTTTGCTTCTTCTTCGATCGTTGCGAACGCAGCATCAACGGTTTCTTCGCCGTTCATGATTTTGTCGACTTCACGATAGATAACTTCACGGATCTGAACATAGAAACCAAGGCGATAGCCTTTGGTCCACTCGCCACCTTCTTCGGAAAGCTGCGTGATGCCAACTTCTGCATCCGGGCTTTCGTTGTAGTAGCCGTCTTTTTTCGCCAGCTCATAAGCAGCCGTGGTGATCGGCACGTAACCGGTTTCTTTGTGCCAGTAATACTGGGTTTCCGGTTTGGTCAGGAATTTGAAGAATTCGGCAACACCGGCATCTTCCTCGGCATCATGACCGGCAAAGGCGAACAGAGATGCACCACCGATGAAGGTCGATTTCGGCGCATCACCAACACCTTTCCAGTAAGGAAGGGTCGAAGTGCCAAAATCAAACTGTGCCGATTTACGCAGGCCACCGAAGGAGCCCGATGAACCGATCCACATCGCTACGTTCTGCTGAACGAATGCATCCTGGTTCGCACCCCATGCACGGCCGTAATAACCGTAATAACCTTCGTCTTTCCAGGCTTTGACATGTTCCCAGTGGTCTTTCAGCGCTTCGTTGTTGTACAGAATTTCAACATCCGTGCCGTCATAACCATTATTGCCCGTCGCCATCTGAAGGTTGTGGCGCGACATGAAGTTCTCAAAGAAGATCCACGGGCTGTGCGACTGTGCAAGTGCGGTGTAGCCAGCTTCTTTCAGCTTCGGCGCAGCAGCTTCGAATTCCTGCCAGGTTTTCGGAACATCAACACCGGCTTTGGCCAAGGCGTCTTTGTTGTAATACAGAAGCGGGGTCGAGCTGTTGAACGGCATGCCGATCATTTTGCCGTCAGAATCGGCATAGAAGTAACGAACACCCGGGATGTATTCATTGATGTCAAATTTGACATTGTTGGCTTCAAGCAGGTCCTGAACCGGCTTAACCGCACCCTTTGCGTTGATGATGGTAGCTGCACCGGCATCAAAAATCTGAATGATGTTTGGCTGGTTTTTCGCGCGGAAAGCAGCGATACCTGCGGTCATGGTGTCTTCGTAGCCACCCTTGTTAATGGCAACAAGGTGATATTCGGACTGGCTGGCATTAAAGTCAGCAGTGATTTGATCAACTACGCCGCCAAGTGCGCCGTCCATTGCGTGCCACCAAGTGATCTCGGTTGCTGCTTCTGCGGTGTTGCCAAGGGCAAACACGGCGGCTGCAGCCATCAGAGTTTTGCGAAACATGATCTGTTAGCTCCCAAATAAAAAACATCTGCGTTAAACCGCCTGTTGTTCGGTTCAGCGCAACGCATTCGTTTTCTGTCGAGAACCCTGTTTCCTCAAGTGACAGTTTTCGGAAATTTACTTTTCGAACGCGAAAAGGATCAATATTGATATTGTTGCCGTGCCGTTTGATCATAATCCGCGACCTATTTCTGTTCATCTGAACATGAAATAAGTGGCGGATTTATCGATATTTTTCACTCAGACCTTAAGCATCTACTTTGCAGGGCACATTCAACATATTGTTAATTATGATATTTTTGTTTCTATAATGTGACATCGCAAGAAAACAAACGTCTGAAGGCAACCGCCTTTAATCCACGCAGTCACGAAAAAGGGTGGCATTCCTGCCACCCTTCGCAAATGTTCGTTTGTGAAGTTATAGTTCTTGCGACTAGCTCTTTTTGTCGCGCTGAACGAAGACCGACAATAATGCCAACCCGCCAGACACAACCATCAACAACAGTGACAATGCGTTCAATACCGGCGTTGATCCTTGTTTGAGGCGGTCAAACATTGCGATTGTTAAAGGCGCATCTGAACCAACCAACATCAAGGTCGTGTTAAAGTTTTCAAACGACATCAAAAAGGCAACGATTCCCGCCCCGACCAATGCAGGCTTCAGGAATGGTATTGTGATCGTCCAAAGTGCTGCCCGCCGTGTGGCGCCAAGGTTGAGTGCCGCCTCCTCAAGGCTTAGATCAAACTTTCGCAAGCGTGCTGATATCACCAGAGTCGTAATCGTCGTGATGAAGGCGAATTGGCCAATGATCACAAGGAACAATCCCGGCCGCAGGAATTCAATATCCCAACCAAGGGTCTCCTCAACACCATTGGCGATGGCATTGGAAAACACCAGAATTGAAATGCCCAGAATGACGCCTGGAATCACCAAGGGTGATAGTGAGACGATATACAGCAGGTTCTTGCCGGGAAAATGGCTGCGCTCGAACAAAAACGCGTTACAGGTCCCAACCGTCACGGACAGAACCGTTACCCAAAAGGCCACAAACGCCGACACACCAACACTTTCAAGCAACTTACTGTCATTGAAAATCCCAATGTAAGGGCCCTCATCGCCAAAGAACCAGGCAAGAGTGCCGCCTTCCCATGGCATGGACGGGAACAGGCTGTCATTGAATGCAAACACGCCGACGACGATCAAAGGTGCACTTAGATAGATAAAGAAGATCGTGATGTAGCCAGCATAAAGACCCTTGTAGAACTTGGGCTGTGGAATACTTGGAATCATAATGCGCCCCCTAGCCCACGGTTTCTGAAAGTGTCTGCTTACTCAGCTTCAAGCCAATCCACACAATCGCGGATGACAGAACGAGCAACAGGAAGCCAAATGCCGAACCAGATTCCCAGTTAAAGCGCGTAATAAATTGCGTATAGATTTGCTCGGTAAACCACAGACTGTCTTTTCCGCCCAAAAGGTTCGGTGTCAGGTAATTCCCCAAGGTCAGCATGAACACAACGATGCACCCCGAAGCGATGCCCGGCATGGCATGGGGAATAACGATATCACGCGTTACGGTAAAGGCATTGCCACCAAGGTCATATCCGGCCTCAATCAAGCTATCATCAAGGCTATCAAGTACGGAGACCAAAGGAACAACCATGAACAGCATCGAGGTATAAACAAGCCCGACCATGATGGCGGCATCGTTATAAAGCATCTCGACCGGGCCAGAAGCGATCCCTGCCCACTGCAAAAAATTACTGATCACCCCGCTTTCACGCAGAAGGATCATCCAGCCGAATGTCCGAACAAGTTCGGACACCCAAAAAGGGATCAAACACAACAAAAACAGAGCGTTCTTACCTTTGCCGCGCATGACTTTGGCAATGTAATACGACACAGGAAAACCAATCACAAACGTTAGGAATGTCGCAAAAATCGACATAACCGCAGTACGAACATAGGTATTCCAATAAAGTGGTTCGGCGAAGAATTCGGTATAATTGATCAGGCTGAACTCATACTTTCCATACGAAATGCGTTCGCGCATTGAAACCAGAAACAGATCGATATGTGGCAGGATGACCAACAGGAAAAGCCATAACAACAATGGCAATGCCAGCAAAAGCAAACCAAAGCGAAATGTGTTTCTTCCTGTTACAGAAGCCGTATTGCTCATGCCCCTGCTCCATTGCCATTCGAAGCAAAGCAGCGGGTTTGCGCGACACTCCAAGATAAGTTGATTTCATCGCCCGCTTTGACCGATGCAAAATCACCTGTCTGCGGTAAAGCGACCGTCATTTCATGTCCGGTTGTGTTTTCTCGAACCTGAAGACTGCTGGCGGCACCGTTAAACAGGACATTTTCAACCTTTGCCGATAGTCGGTTATCAGACGAACCTGATCCATCAATGGCGATTGCTTCCGGACGGACAAAGACATCCACCGACTGTCCGTCACTCAAATCAATGCTGGTATCGCGTTGGGCAATGACTTTGCCGCCGTTTGCCAGATTGATCTCCACCTGATTGCCATTGCCACCGTGTACGGTGCCGCTCCAGCGATTACTTTCCCCGACAAACCCTGCGACGAAAGCCGTTTTCGGGTTGTAATAAAGATCCTGTGGCGCCCCCACCTGTTCAAATCGACCGGCATTCATCACGGCAACCTGATCAGACATGACCAAGGCTTCGGACTGATCATGAGTGATATAGACAAATGTTGTCCCGATTTCGTGCTGCAGTTGTTTGAGTTCGACTTTCATATGTTCGCGCAACTTCAAATCCAACGCACCTAACGGTTCGTCAAGCAGTAACACGGCAGGATCCAGCACAAGACAGCGCGCAATTGCAATGCGTTGCTTTTGCCCACCAGAAAGCTGACTGATCTGTTTTGGGCCGGAATCGGGTAAACCAACCCGTGCCAGTGTTTCACAGACTTTTTGCGCAATGGTGGTCTTATCAATACCGCGACGTTTCAGGCCATATGCGACATTCTCGGCAACGTTCATCATTGGAAACAGGGCTAGATGCTGAAACACCATGTTTACCGGGCGACGGTTTGGTGGAACTCCAAGGACCGATGATCCCTTGATCAGGATGTCACCCGATGTTGGCGCCTGAAAACCGGCAAGCATCCGAAGGAGTGTGGTTTTTCCACAGCCGCTTGGTCCAAGGATGGAAAAGAAAGACCCTTTGGGGATGGCCAGTGAAATGTCATTCACAGCGGTGAAGTCGTCAAAATTTTTGACCACATTGCGGCATTCAAGGTCAAATTGGTCAGCCATAGGAGCCCTGTTCACGTTATTTTTGTCAGTGGAGCCAGTTAAATGGCATGCTTCATACTGCAAAGCAGAATGTCCCCGGCATGAATTCACGCCGGGGACAAAAGGTGTTTAAAAACACGTATGCTTAGTTTGACTGTGCGGCTTTCACACGGTCAAGCGTCTTGCCTTCAAGAACTTCAAGGCCTGCCGGAACGGTCGGATACCATTTGATGTTATCCAGATCGGCGGGCGGGAAACTGCCCTGGAACTGAGCTTTCAGTGTGTCATCTGCGAATTCATCAGCACCTTTCGATGCCGTGAAGTTGCCTGCATTTGCCGTAATTTTAGCAGCGATTTCTGGCTGCATGACAAAGTTGATCCACTGATAAGCGGCATCTTCATTTTTGGTTTTACGCGGAAGAACAAAGGTATCGATCCAACCAAGGGCACCGGATTTCGGGGCGACAAAGGTGATATCGGCATTGTCATTGTTCAGCTTCCAACCGCCGGTATCCCAAGCCATGGCAGCAACAACTTCACCTGAACGCACCAGGTTGAGCAGCGCATCGCCACCTTCCCAATAGGTTTTGACGTTCGCTTTGCACTCAATCAGCTTGGCTTCAACCGCATCAAGGATTTCCTGATACTTGGCTTCGTCACCATATGCTGCGAACGGATCAAGACCCATTGAGTAGGCAAACCCAATCAAGGTCGGACGTTTCAAACGGTAAGAAACCTTACCAGCCACATCTGCTGCACAAAGATCGGTGTAATCGGCAACGTTTGCTGCCTTTGTTTTATCAACGATCAGGCCGCTGGTACCCCATACATGCGGAACACCGTAAACTTCGCCATCAACCGTGGTATTGGCTTTGGTCGCAGCCAGCATCGATGCGATGAATTTTGCGCTGTCAATTTTCGACAGGTCCATCGGCTTGTAAATACCGTATTCAAGCTGAGCACCGGCAATACGGTCCTGTGACGGCTGTGCAAGATCAAATCCGCCGCCACCGGTGGCGCGGAGTTTAGAGATCATGTCTTCGTTGTTAGACAACGTAACTTCGACATCGATGCCGGTTTCTTTTTCGAACTGTTCAACAACTTCATCAGGGGCATAGCCACCCCAGGTCAACAGGCGAAGCTCATCAGCCTGTGCAGCCGAAACAAGTGAAACCATTCCTGCAATTGCCGTAAGACCGAGCAAGGAACCACGCAATGCGCCGTGTTTTTTAGACATTTTGAATCCTCGTAATGAACGTGATGGCATTTCCCGATAACCGGCATGATGCTTTCGCAGCATTTGATGAAATCCGGCATAGGTATCATCGCAAACTATTTCTGTTGATACGAAAGAAAAGTCGAACATTTTTCTTTCTTTCGAACACTTCAAGTCCATTCTTGCGCCATCGCCCTGCCGACGGCAAGTTAAAGTTCTGCAACAGTTTTTCTGGTGGCAGCGCAGCAATTTTATGCACGAACGCAAAAAAGGCGCCCCAAAGGACGCCTTCTTCAAAAAATCGTATTAAAACGCTTAATCGGCTATTCTTCCGCGCTGAATTCAGAAGGGAAATTGACCTTGGTAAAGGCCTTTCCATCACTGTTAAACAGGTGTGCTGCGCCGGCTGGTGCAGAAGCCGTTACGGTTTCGCCGATTTTCACCCGACTGTGCCCCGGTGCACGCACCGTCACCCGGTCACCGTTGGCAAGCTTCAGATAGAGATAGGTGGAATCGCCAAGCTTTTCGACAACATCCACTTCCCCATTTACGGTCAAAGCCCCCTCTTCACCAAGGGCAAGATGTTCTGGGCGAACACCAAGTTCAACCTGTTTGCCAACAGCATCCGCCGGTACATCAAACGACAGAACGGATTTGATCCCACCGGGTACGGAAACGGTCACCTTGTCTTTTTCGACAGCATCAATGGTGACATTGGTGAAATTCATTGCAGGCGATCCGATGAAGCCCGCAACAAAACGGGTTTCCGGATGGTGATACAACTGCATCGGTGATCCGACCTGCTCAACATTGCCACCATTTAACACAACAATCTTGTCTGCCAAGGTCATGGCTTCGACCTGATCATGTGTGACATAGACAATGGTGGATTGCAGGTTTTGATGCAGCTTGGCAATTTCAATGCGGGTTTGAACACGCAATGCGGCGTCAAGGTTTGATAACGGCTCGTCAAACAGGAAGACCTTTGGTTGACGTACAATCGCACGCCCAATGGCGACGCGTTGCCGCTGACCACCGGATAGCTCGGACGGGCGACGATCAAGCAATTGATCAAGCTGCAGGATGCGGGCAGCTTCCCGCACACGGGCATCAATTGCCGCCTTGTCCTGTTTATCAAGCTTCAAGCCAAAGGCCATGTTCTTATAAACCGTCATATGCGGATAAAGCGCATAGGACTGAAACACCATGGCAATTCCGCGATCACGCGGGCTTTTGGCGTTCACCACCTCACCATCGATCATCAGATCGCCGCCGGTGATATCTTCCAACCCGGCAATAATGCGCAGCAACGTTGATTTGCCGCAGCCGGACGGGCCGACAAACACAACAAATTCACCGTCTTTCACATCCAGATCAATGCCGTGCAGTACATCAACGGCACCATAGCTTTTGCGGATCTGGTCAAGTTTCAAGTCAGCCATTTATTCAAAGCTCCTATCAGCCAACACTTACTTCACCGCGCCAGACGTCAGGCCGCGAATGAGTTGTCGGGAGAAAATCAGATAAAGGATCAGGATCGGAATGATTGCGAGGCTTAGCGACGCCAGAACGGCGTTCCAGTCGGTCACGTACTGCCCGATGAACTGCTGAACACCCAGCGTAATGGTCTGTTTTCCATCACCCGGGGCAAGGATCAACGGGAACCAAAGATCATTCCAGATCGGGATCATGGTAAAGACGGCGACAGTTGCAACAGCCGGACGGATCAGTGGCAAAATGATCGCAAAGAAGATTTTGAACTCCCCAACCCCGTCACAGCGTGCGGCTTCTTTCAAATCCTTGGGAATTTGATGCATGAATTCGGTGAGGATAAAGATCGCCAATGGCAATCCTTGCGCGACGTAAACCAGCACCAGCGCCGTCAACGTGTTGACCAACCCCAAATCAACAACAAGGTTCAAGATCGAAACGGAACCAAGTCGGATTGGGACCATGATGCCAATCGCAAGATAAAGTGCTAATGCCGTGCCGCCGGGGAATTTGTATTCCGACAATGCCCATGCTGCCATCGCAGCGAGCAAAAGCACGATCACGATGGTTACGATCGTAACTGTGAAGCTATTATAGAAAAACAGCTCGAAATTCGATTTCGCCAGCACCTTGGTAAAACCTTCAAGGCTGAAGGTTTCGGCATTTGGCAGCCCCATCGGATCCCGAAAGATCGCTTTACGGGTCTTGAAGGCGTTAATGACCACCAAAAATATCGGATAAAGCGCCACCAGCGTGTAGGTCAAAAGGATCGCATGCACGATCACGGCCCGACTGGCGTCTTCCCTGCGGATATTGGAAAAACTCATGACTGCCCCCGACTACAGCTGATAACGCGCCAGACGGCGCTGAATGGCGAACAGATAGAACAGAACGCCGGCCAGAATGATCAGGAACATCAATGATGCTACCGTCGCACCCAAATGCGGGTTGCCCAATTGAAGCTGATAACCAAAGAACGTCCGATAGAACAAAGTGCCCATAATATCGGTCGAGAAGTTCGGCCCGGCCAGTGCACCTTTTACAGCATATATCAGGTCAAAGGCGTTGAAATTGCCTACAAATGTCAAAATAGAAACCATTGCGACCGTCGGCAGTACCAGTGGCAGTTTGATATGGATGAAAACTTCAAAATGGGTTGCGCCATCAACGATTGCCGCATCCACCAGATCATCGGGTATTGCAAGCAAAGCTGCATAAATCAACATCAATGGAATACCGACCCACTGCCAGACAGAGATGAAGGATAACGTAATCAGCGCACTACCTTCTTTGCCAAGCCACGGGCCGAACAATGATTTTAGCCCGATGATATCAAGAAGGTCAGCACCGACACCCCAGACCGGGCTCAGGATCAGCTGCCAGATAAAGCCAACAATCACCACGGAAAGCATCGTCGGCATGATCATCATGGTGCGATAAGTATTGCGAAAACGCAGCTGCGGTAGGCTAAGGATACCCGCCAACGCAATGCCGATCGGGTTCTGGATCAACATATGAACAGCAAAGAACTTCATATTGTTCCAAAAACTGTTCCAGAAGGTTGCTGACCAATCAGGGTCCGCCAGAATGGTGCGATAGTTGTCCAATCCGACAAAAGCCGCCTCGCCGCCACTTGGCGTCGCATAGAAACTAAGACGGATGGAATCGAGCAACGGATAGATCATGAACAATGTGTAGATGATCGTTGCTGGAGCCAGAAAGGCAATCACAGGCAGTTTTGCCTTGCGCCAATCGGTCATGGGGCCGGAATGCGCCATACCTTATCCTGTATTTCCAAGAGTAAAAGGTTGAAGGCCTTTTCGCCTTCCGAATTCGGTGACCGCTTATTCGCGCCCGGCGGTCAATATGGTGACAGCTTGCTTTTTGCTGCACCTGCACGAGCATATAGTAAGGATGGCAGAAACCAGACGTCTCCGCCATCCTTTGAAGGTTTTACTGATGTGGTGCGTACCACTTCGCCAAACCAGCTTCAGCAGCACCTGCAGCCTCTTCTGGCGTCAGTGTGGCGTTGATGGTCTGAGCCGAAAGGTTCCACAGATCGTTTTCAAGGTTCGGTGTCCCGCGCGACAAGATCTGATACGAGTTACGAATGGTAGACTCGCATTCCTGACGCCAGCTTACGAACTCGCCTGCAACCGGATCGGTAACTTCGACTTTGTGGTTTGAAAGCGAGAAGAAGCCCGGCAGCGCATTGGAATAAAGCTCGGCAAATTCAGAACCGGTCATCCACTCAAGGAAGACTTTGGCTTCTGCTGCGTTTTCAGAATTTGCATTCAGGCCAAGTGCAATATCGGTATGGTCACTGATATAGCAGGTCTCGGCACCAGCAGGTGCAGGCGGCGGGAATGCGCCGAATGCAAAATCAGCTTGATTGTTGAACAACGAAATGTCCCAAGAACCAGCTGGATACACGGCCGCACGACCAAGCGAGAACAGGTTCTGGGCATCCGGATAGGAAATAGCTTCAAAGCCATCCGGCAAGTAGTTCGCCCACGTTGCCAATTCCTTGAAGGTATCAACATATGGCGCATCCGTGAATTTCGCGCTGCCGTCGATCAAGGCTTTACGACCTGCTTCACCAGCCCAATGGTTCGGACCGATATTCTGGAAGCCCATGGTGGCAGCTTCCCACTGATCAGCCGTTCCCATTGCCATCGGAATGTAGCTACCATCTTCCTTGATTTTATCAAGCGCAGCATAGAATTCTTCACTGGTTTTCGGAACTTCGACGCCAACTTCTTCAAAGGCTTCTTTGTTGTAGATGAAGCCATGAATTACAGAAGCCATTGGCAGGCAGAAGGTTGCAGAACCATCATCGGTCTGCCATGCAGATTTGGCAACATCAGAGAAATTGTCCATGCCTTTGAGATCGTCAAGAGCTGCAAGGTTGCCTTGCTTATAAAGCTCAAGCGATGCATCAAACGGACGGCAGGTGATCAGGTCGCCAGCAGTGCCACCGGCAAGCTTGGCATTGACCGACGCGTTATATTCGGTCGGCGGTGTCGGTTTGAACGACACGTTGATGTCCGGATGGGCTTCATTGAACGCCGGAATGATTTTTTCATTCCAGATATCAATATCATCGTTACGCCAGCTCTCAATAACGAGATCGCCAGCAGATGCCATCATTGGGACCAGGGCGACACTTGCCGCCAGGGCCCCGGCCAGGCCTTTTGCTAAGACTTTATTCGACATTTATGCCTCCTCTGATCAATGTCGGCGGACCGGCATCCTTTTGATGTCAGTCCCTGTACTCAAGAGCTGCCCGGAGATTTCCATTAGATAGCCCAAGAATTTTTTGCGCCCGTGCTGGCGTGTGGCCTTTGACCACAAGCACAGCAGGACGAATATCGAAGTCTGATTTTACCAGCGCATCTTTGGCCTGTTCTTCATTGCAAGATGCGATGCGGGCCACGATGCGGACAGCGCGATCACGCAGTTTTATATTTTCTGCGCGCATGCCGACCATCAAGTTATCAAACAAACGACCCAATTTGTTCATCACAAGGGTCGATAAGATGTTAAGCGCGGCCTTCTGTGCGGTTCCGGCCCCCATACGGGTTGAACCGGCAACAACTTCCGGAGAGCTATCAAGAAAAACGCCGCTTTCAGCAATTTTCAAAAGGCTCCCATCCGGATTGTTGCAAATACCCACCGTGAACGCGCCACGTTCGCGCGCAAGTTCGAGTGCGCGCAATGTATATGGCGTCATGCCACTTGCCGCGATGGCGATAATTGCGTCTTTGTCCGAGATATTGTGTTGGGAAATTTCACGCGCTGCGAGGTCGATATCGTCCTCGGCACTGTTAAATTCATTTGGCGCACTTTGCAGCCCGCCGGCCAGCATGACGATAGTGTGTTCTTCGGGCCAGCCAAATGTGCCACCAAGTTCCTTGGCATCTTGCCAGGCAACTGTACCAGACGTTCCGGCACCAACATAAACGAGACGCCCGCCGCCCCCCAGGCGACGTGCAATCCCATCAGCAGCTGTTGCCAGATCTTCCAAGACAGGACCCACCGAAGCAACAGCGCGCATTTGACCTTCCCACAAGGCCATAAGGAAATCGGCGTCGGACCATTGGTCCAACCCGGCAAATCGCGAATCAAAATCTTCTGTGCGTGATGCCATTTTTCCGTCTCCCTCACAAAATTAAATACCATTGTGATACCAGCGAAGCAAGTCCATTCGTGAATAAATTGATGAACCACCCACTCAAAATTGAATTTATCATTAACTATCAATATATTGACATTGATTTCGAATATTCCACCTACCCTCCTGCGTATATATACTGACTCCAAAAACAGACCACTGAACAATATAGTGGCGTTATATTGGTATTGATTTTTAAGATACCACTCTGCTATGATCCGGCCACAAACAAGAAGGCAGTTAATCCAAAAATGAACAACGAACGGCTTTATCTTGGTGTTGATGGTGGCGGAACACGCTGCCGTGTGCGCATCGCAAACGCATCCGGCGACGTCCTGGGCGAAGCTGTGAGTGGCGGCGCCAATACCCGTTTGGGCATGGATCACGTTTTTGGTGAAATCATTTCCGCGGCATCATTGGCCCTTGAAAACGCTGGTTTAGACGACTCTTATCTTGGTAACCTTCATGCAGGCCTTGGCCTTGCAGGGCTTCCCCTTGAACGTGAACGTAAACTTGCCCACGCCTATGCCCATCCATTTGCCAGTATTTGTTTTGCGACGGACGCCTATACAGCGTGCCTTGGCGCACATGACGGCGCAAATGGTGCGATCCTGATTGTTGGAACAGGAACCTGTGGTCAGGCCATCATTGACGGCCAAGAACTGTCAATTGCGGGCTGGGGGTTTGAAGTTTCCGACCTTGGAAGTGGCGCACGGATTGGACGCAATGCGATTGAATCCGCCCTTCTCGCCCATGAAGGCCTCGCCGAACAAACAGCCCTGACAACGGACGTTATGGCGAAGTTCGATCACAACCCTGAAAACATCGTGACCTTTGCTGAAACTGCACGACCGGCAGATTACGGCGCATTTTGTCCAATGGTCTTTGAAGCCGAAGCCGCCGGTGATCAGACAGCCGCCTTGCTGATCCAAAATGCAGTTGCCGCCAATTTGCAAATTTTGCGCAAACTGGTTGCGTTTGGCGCAACACGCTTGACCTTGATGGGTGGTTTGTCTCAACAAATGGCAAAGCGCATGCCCCAAGACATTTCTGACATGCTGGTTCCTGCAAAGTATGACGCCATGCATGGTGCGATCCTGATGGCGAAACAGCATGAAAGCATTGCAGCATGACCACGACGCAGGACATCATCGCAAACCTTCGCACCCGGGAGATCGAAAACACAGGGAATGGCCCGCTATATCGCCGTTTGCAAACGGCATTAAAGGCCGTGATTGATGATGGTATTCTGCAGGTTGATGATGCGTTGCCCAGCGAACGTGATCTCGCCAACGAGCTCAGCATCTCGCGGGTGACTGTCCGCAACGCGATGCGGGCGTTGGTTGAAGAAGGTGTTTTGGTTCAACGCCATGGTGCTGGAACATTTGTCGCACCACGTGTTGAGCAAGCTTTGTCTCGTTTGACATCTTTTACCGAAGATATGATCACGCGCGGCATGGATCCGGGTGCAATTTGGCTTGAGAAAACGATTGGCCACGCATCACCGGAAGAAGCCATGGCTTTGAACCTGTCACCGGGCACAGAAGTGACCCGGTTGCGGCGTTTGCGTACGGCTAATGACAAGCCGATGGCACTTGAATATGCGGTTATTCCGCGTGTTTTTTTGCCAAGCCCTGACGAAGTCGACAAATCGCTTTATGACGCGTTGGCAAGATACAATAAAAAGCCCGAACGTGCGCTTCAGCGTCTTCGGGCTGAACTTTTTGATGGCGAAACAGCCAAAATCCTCGGCGTTCCTGATGGCAGTGCTGCACTTTATATCGAGCGGCGCTCATTCCTTGCCAACGGTACACCTGTGGAATTCACCCGGTCCTATTACCGGGGCGACAGTTATGACTTTATCGCTGAAATGCAGGTAGATGCCCGCTGACTTTAAATGTCGGGCACCTAGCAGATTATTGAGGGAACACTGGAAATGACGACAAGTTGGCGCCCGAAAACGCAGATGGGCCGCGAATTGGCAGAAGCCCCGGCAGTTGTTGCCAAACAGATTGCGCACAACACAGCCGCGATTGCCAAACTCGCAGAAGATCTCCGGGAAAACCCGCCGAAATTCGTTGTGACTTGTGGTCGAGGCAGTTCCGATCATGCCACGCTTTATGCGAAATACTTGATCGAAAGCCAGCTTGGCATTCCGGTCGTTTCGGCAGCCCCTTCGATTGTTTCGATCTACAACCGGTCGATTGCATCAAAGGATGCTTTGTTCATCGCGGTTTCCCAATCGGGCAAAAGCCCGGACCTTGTGAAAAACGCCGAATCCGCCCGTAAAGCAGGCGCACGCACGGTTGCACTGGTCAATGCGGTCGATTCACCGCTTGCCGATACCGTTGATCACGTTATCCCTTTGATGGCGGGTCCGGAAACGAGTGTTGCGGCCACCAAATCCTATATCGCGACGCTGTCATCTATTGCCCAGATCGTTGGTGCTTGGACGCAAGATAATGCGTTTAACAAAGACCTTGGCAATTTGCCTTTGTCCCTGTCGGCTGCATTGGATCAGGATTGGCTTGGCGCGTCGGACACGATAGCAAAATCAAATGGCCTTTATGTCATCGGTCGTGGTCCTGCATTTGCGATTGCCCAGGAAGCAGCCCTTAAATTTAAGGAAACCAGCAGCCTGCATGCTGAGGCCTTTAGTGCCGCAGAAGTCAAACACGGTCCGATGGCACTGGTGACCCCAACCTTCCCGATGCTTGTCTTCTCTCAGCAGGATGCATCGCGCGACAGTGTTGAAGATTTCCTGACTGAAATGCGGGCAAAGACAGACAATCTATTTGCCGCAGAAACGGGCTATGCCGATGTCAAGGGCCACCTTCCGGTGGTCGAGGATATCCACCCGCTTCTGGCACCAATCGCCATGATCCAGACATTCTATACTTTGGCTGAAAGCGTTGCCTTGGCGCGCGGTTGTGATCCCGACGCCCCGCCGCACCTTTCGAAAGTAACGGAGACGCACTAATGACTGCATTCGCCATTACCAATGCCCGTATTTTCGACGGCACGGAGTTTCTTGAAGGCAAAGCAGTCATCGTGCGTGAGGGCAAGATAGATGTGATTTGCGATGCCAAATCCCTGCCCGCTGATCTGGATGTGATTGATGGCAAAGGGCAAACTCTTGCGCCAGGTCTGATTGATGTTCAGGTCAATGGTGGCGGCGGTGTTTTGCTAAACGATCAGCCCAGTATTGATGGCATACGCGCCATTATGACGGCCCATCGTAAATTTGGCACAACGGCAATGCTCCCAACCTTGATTACAGATCACCGTGACAAGATGGAAGCCGCTATTGAGGCCGTTCAGGGTGCAATTGATGAAGGTGTGCCGGGCATCGTGGGTATTCACCTTGAAGGCCCCTATTTGAATGTCGCACGCAAAGGCGTTCATTCTGCGGACATCATCCGACCAATGGAAGATGACGCGCTTGAACTTCTGACCCGTCTGCCCAATGGTCGCATTTTAGTGACCATGGCGCCGGAAAAAGCCGCCAAAGGCACGATCAAAGCCTTGGCCGATCAAGGTGTTCTGGTCTGCGCTGGCCATACGGCCGGTAGCTATGACGATATTCAAGATGCAATTGGTGAAGGTATGCGGGGTTTCACGCATCTTTTCAACGCCATGAGCCCCCTTACCCACCGTGAACCCGGCGTTGCCGGTGCGGCCATGTCAGATGACCGCACGTGGTGTGGCCTGATCGTTGATGGTTATCATGTTCATCCGGCTGCCGTGAAAATTGCCGTGAAGGCCAAGGCAACCGGCAAGATCATGCTGGTGACAGATGCAATGCCGACCGTTGGCGCTGATGACAAGCGGTTCATGCTTGGTAATGAAGAGATCATCGCAACGGATGGCCGCTGCGCATTGGCGGACGGCACGTTGGCCGGTTCAGATCTCGATATGATTTCTGCGGTTAAAAATTGCGTTGAAATGGTCGGGATTGAGCTTGGCGAGGCGCTTCGTATGGCGTCCCTTTATCCCGCAGCCTTCCTTAAGCTTGATCATATGATGGGACGCATTGCACCAGGATATCAGGCCGATTTGATCCTGATTGATGGTGCTTTCAATGTGACCACAAGCTGGATCAACGGCGCAGAATAGTTAAAATAATCAAACCATTATCAGGTTATCAGGAGGCATAAAATGAAGCCGGTTCGTATTCTTGTTATCGGTCTGGGTAATATGGGCATGTCCCACGCCAAGGCTTATCATGCGCTTGATGGATACGAAATTGTTGGCATTTGTGCCCGATCTACCATTCCGGCCGAAAAGCTGCCTTCCGGGTTTGATGCCTATCCGCAATTTACCGACTATTATACAGCTTTGGCTGAAACCAAACCCGATGCGGTTTCGATCAATACCTATACCGAAACCCATGCGGATTTTGCGATTGCTGCATTTGAAGCTGGTGCGCACGTGTTCATCGAAAAACCGTTGGCCGCCACTGTCGAGGATGCCGAACGTGTGGTCGCAAGTGCTAAGAAGCACGACCGCAAACTCGTCATTGGTTATATCCTGCGCCACCATCCGTCCTGGGAAAAGTTTGTCGAAATCGCCAAGACATTGGGCAAACCACTTGTCATGCGCATGAACCTCAATCAGCAAAGCAGCGGCGCTTTTTGGGAAACCCATAAACGCCTGCTAAACAGCGTGTCTCCGATTGTCGATTGCGGCGTACATTACCTTGACATCATGTGCCTGATGACAGGCGCAAAGCCGGTCTCGGTTAATGCAATGGGTGTTCGTCTGTCCGAGGACGTTGCTCCGGATATGTATAATTACGGTCAACTTCAGGTGCAGTTCGATGACGGTTCAATTGGCTGGTATGAAGCTGGATGGGGACCGATGATCAGTGAAACTGCCTTCTTCGTCAAAGACGTGATCGGACCAAAGGGTTCTGTATCGATCACCGATGTCGAAGAAAAAGGTGCTGGATCGGCCGACATCGACACCCACACCAAGACAAACGCGCTAAAACTTCACCATGCTGCCACAAACAGTGCCGGAGAATTCACACAATTGGACGAGATCATCAAAACTGATGACGAGCCCGATCATGACGGCCTGTGTCTGCGTGAACAGCAATTTTTCCTAAAGTCTATAACGGAACATCTTGACCTGACGCAGCATATGGAAGATGCATTGGGCTCTTTGCGGATTGCCCTTGCCGCGGACCAGTCGGTTCGCACAAAGGCACCTGTTTTACTCTGACCCCCAGGAGGAGTACCCACATGCCTTCCGTTAAACCCGGTGTTGTTACCGGTGCTGCCTACCGTGACCTTGTTGCTGCTTGTAAGCAGGACGGTTACGCACTTCCTGCTGTTAATATTACATCGTCGAGCACGATGAATGCAGCCCTTGAAGCCGCTGCAAATGCCGGTTCTGACATTATCATTCAGCTTTCGAATGGTGGTGCACAGTTCTTTGCTGGCAAGGGTATCAAGGACGCCGACGCTGCCCGTGTTGTCGGCGCTGTGTCGGCGGCACGTCATGCACAGCTTCTGGCTGAGTATTACGGCGTTGCTGTTGTCATGCATACCGACCACGCGAACCGCAAGTTCGTACCATGGGTCGATGAAATGCTTAAATGGAGCGAAAAGGCCTATGCCGAAACCGGCACGGCGCTTTACAGCTCCCATATGCTTGATCTGTCCGAAGAATCGCTGGAAGCCAACTTGTCGACCTGTGAGACCTTCCTCAAGCGTATGGCCGCCATCGAAATGAGCCTGGAAATTGAACTGGGTGTTACAGGTGGCGAAGAAGACGGCATTGGTCACGAACTTGATACGTCAAGCGACGAGATTGATCCGCGTCTTTACACCCGTCCCGAAGAAGTCGAAGAAGCCTATCGTCGCCTTTCGCCGATTGGTCATTTTTCGGTTGCGGCGGCATTCGGTAACGTTCACGGCGTTTATAAGCCGGGCAACGTCAAACTGCGTCCGGAAATCCTTTTGGAAAGCCAGAAGTTCGTTTCCGAGAAGCATGGTCTTGGCGATAGCCCGTTGGACTTCGTGTTCCACGGTGGATCAGGTTCGGAAAAAGAGAAAATCGAAGAAGCTGTCGGCTATGGCGTTTTCAAGATGAATATCGATACCGATACCCAGTTTGCTTATGCCCGCCCGGTCGGTGACTATGTCGAGGCCAATGAGCGCGCCTTTAAGTTCCAGGTCGATCCTGAAACCGACAAGCCTTACAAGAAAAACTACGACCCACGCGTCTGGATCCGTGAAGCTGAACTTTCGATGGCAGCCCGCCTCGAAGAATCTTTCAAGGATCTTGGTGCAACCGGTCGGTCGGTTACCAAAGGCTAATCTGACCGAAAAGGTCATAAGATTTGAGAAGCCCGCCGGACTTGTTCGGCGGGTTTTTGCGTGCATCCATGATGGTACAGGTTGTGAAAAGTCAGTCTCCTGACAAATACTGACAGGAACTGTCAGGGGCTTGCTTGCGTATAGAGCTTGGCTCCTCTATACACATTTCGAACAATTCAGGAACAAAAGGCCCGACATGCTGACGAAAATTTCGGTTCGCGGTGCGAAAGAACACAATCTGCAGAACATTGACGTAGATCTGCCGCGCGATGCGTTGGTGGTCATTACCGGCCTGTCGGGATCGGGTAAAAGCTCCCTCGCATTCGATACAATCTATGCTGAAGGGCAGCGTCGTTATGTCGAAAGCCTGTCAGCCTATGCACGCCAGTTCCTTGAACTGATGCAAAAGCCCGATGTCGAATATATCGACGGGCTTTCGCCGGCAATTTCCATCGAGCAGAAAACAACGTCGCGCAATCCGCGGTCGACCGTCGGAACCGTGACCGAGATTTACGATTATATGCGGTTACTTTGGGCGCGTGTTGGCATTCCCTATTCGCCTGCAACCGGTCTTCCAATTGTCAGCCAGACCGTTTCACAAATGGTCGACCGCGTGCTGGAGATGGAAGAAGGCACGCGCCTTTATCTTCTTGCCCCCATCGTGCGCGGCCGCAAAGGTGAATACAAAAAAGAACTGCGGGATCTGCGTTCGCGCGGTTTCCAGCGCGTAAAGATCGATGGGGAAATGTACGACATCGACGACGCGCCGGAACTTAACAAGAAACTCAAACACGACATTTCAGTCGTGGTCGACCGTCTGATCGTTAAGGATGGAATCGGAACACGCCTTGCGGACAGCTTTGAAACCGCCCTTGAATTGACTGATGGCATTGTTCTGACCGAAGACGCCAAAACCGGCGACACGACGGTATTTTCGGCCAAATTCGCCTGCCCTGTTTCCGGCTTCACGATTGAAGAAATCGAACCACGTCTGTTTTCGTTTAACAATCCGTTTGGCGCCTGCCCGGCCTGCGATGGTCTTGGGACCCATATGGAATTCGACCCGATGCTGGTCGTGCCCGATGAAAGCAAAACGCTTGATGATGGCGCAGTTGCCCCGTGGGCCAGCACGACGTCAAAATATTATCTGCAGACTTTGAAATCCGTTGCCAAGCATTTCGGATTTAAAACCAACGTTGCGTGGGAAAAACTGCCCAAAACCGCACAGGACATCATCCTGTTTGGATCGGGCGACGAAGACGTCACAGTCACCTATGACGATGGATCGCGCAGTTATAAGGTTTCGCGTCCGTTCGAGGGCGTTATTCCCAATATGTCACGTCGCTGGCGCGAAACCGATAGCCAGTGGGCCCGCGACGAGCTTGCCAAATACCAGATGGTTTCAAACTGTCCGACCTGTGATGGTCAGCGTCTAAAACCGGAAGCCTTGGCCGTTAAGGTAGACGGGGCTGAGATATCACGCATTACCAGCCTTTCAATATCCAAGGCCGCCGACTGGTTCTTGGCACTTGAAGATAAACTGACCGCCAAGGAAACCGAAATTGCCCGCCGAATCTTGCGTGAAATCAATGATCGGTTGCGATTCTTGCGCGATGTTGGTCTGGATTACCTGTCGATGTCGCGCACATCTGGCACCCTTTCGGGCGGTGAAAGCCAACGTATCCGACTGGCATCACAAATTGGTTCGGGTCTGACCGGTGTGCTTTACGTTCTGGATGAACCCTCCATCGGTTTGCACCAACGCGACAATGACCGTTTGCTTGAAACGCTGAAACGTCTGCGTGATCTTGGCAATACGGTTCTGGTCGTCGAGCATGATGAAGACGCAATCCGGGCAGCGGATTACGTTGTTGATATGGGGCCCGGTGCCGGTATCCACGGTGGTCGTATCGTTGCCGAAGGAACGCCAGAACAAATTCAGCAAAACCCCAATAGCCTGACGGGCAAATACCTTGTCGGGACCGAACAGATTGCCGTGCCCAAAGAACGCCGAAAAGGCAATGGCAAGTTCATCAAGATCAAAGGCGCAACTGCCAACAATCTCCAAGGCGTGGATGCTGACTTCCCGCTTGGTAAGTTCGTCTGTGTGACAGGTGTTTCAGGCGGCGGAAAATCAAGCCTTGTGATTGAGACTCTATATAAAGCGCTGGCTAAGCGGATGCATAATGCCCGCAACCATCCCGGCGCACATGACAGCATTACCGGCATCGAACATATCGATAAGATCATTGATATCGACCAAAGCCCGATTGGCCGGACACCGCGATCAAACCCGGTAACCTATACAGGCGCCTTCACGCCGATCCGTGAATGGTTCGCACAATTACCCGAAGCCAAAACACGCGGGTACAAGCCGGGACGTTTTTCGTTCAACGTCAAAGGCGGACGCTGTGAATCCTGCCAAGGCGATGGCGTCATCAAGATTGAAATGCACTTCCTGCCAGATGTGTATGTCGAATGTGATCAATGCAAAGGCAAACGATACAATCGTGAAACGCTTGATATATCGTTTAAAGGCAAATCGATATCTGACGTTCTTCATATGACCGTTGAAGAAGGCGCAGACTTCTTCAAGGCGGTGCCGTCAATCCGCGACAAGATGGAAACGCTCAAACAGGTTGGATTGTCTTACATCCATCTGGGGCAACAGGCGACCACCCTTTCAGGGGGGGAAGCTCAGCGCGTCAAGCTTGCCAAGGAGCTGTCAAAACGCGCCACCGGCCGCACGATCTATATTCTTGATGAACCAACGACCGGCCTTCACTTCCACGATATCCGCAAACTTCTGGAAGTGCTTCATACCATCGTTGATCAGGGCAATACGGTTGTCGTGATTGAGCATAACCTTGACGTCATCAAGACAGCTGATTGGATCATTGATATCGGGCCGGAAGGTGGTGATGGTGGCGGAAAACTTGTCGGTACAGGAACCCCGGAAGACATTATGGCCAACAAGGAAAGCTACACTGGCCATTACCTTAAACGTCATCTTGGGTTGGAATAGAAAACATCTGCGGGGCAGTATCACGCTGCCTCGCTTTTCCTATCCGGAGTTGGTCACCCTGTTTTCGACCCGCTTGACCAACGCAGTGCTAAGCCGTTCACTGAAACCAGACAAAAATGCAAATACCAGAACGATGGAAATTTGCTGTCCTGCTGCCGCAGAATTACTGATCTGATCAAGGTCATCAAGATTGTGCAATTCATCCAATGGAATTGGCAGAATACCTGCGCGTAAGGCCAACAGCACAACAAGTGCAAAGCAGAATCCCATACATGGCCGGAAAAGGAAGTTAAAGAACACCGATGCCGGTTCCATTTCATCCCATGGCGTATCTTTGCCAAGCCGCATCATCATGCTGGTCAGCGCGCCGATTGCCCCGAAGCTGCCGACAAAGAACAACAGATCATAGCTGAACCCGAATATCTTGCCGCTTCCGGCACTGATGACGTTGTCAACTTGTACAAACAATAGAACCGCAAATATCAAAACGATTGGCGACAAAGCCAATGCAAGGGCTGCAATCCGAAGACTTTTGTTAAAGGACGCCTCCATCGGATTACCATCCGGGACCGATTTAGGAGCGTCTTTTTGTTCATGCACGAGATCATGCAGATAACCTTGAACAAAACCATCCCTACCCTGATTTAAGGCCAGAAGCATAAGAACGGCATCAGAATTCTTTCTCTCTGATCCGGTTTCGTATTGTCCGCTGCCATCACGCCACCAACGCAAGAATGCACGCATGACAAGCGAAGCGCGCCATCCCTGACGGGTGGCAACAACATATTCGATCATGCTTTCGATATCTGCCGGACTGAATGCGCCTTCACCAGAGTTCCCAAACGGGAAGCCAAGTCTGCGTTCTTTTACCTCAGGCGGCTCAAGTCCCTCGTCCTTGGCAGGTTCGTAGGTATCTGCATCGCATATCACTTCACGCAATTGCCGCCGGCGCGGCACCAGACCGATGACCGGGCAATGGGTCGGTTCATAGCCATATGGGTGATGCGGGTAGCTCATATGATGTGCCATCTTCTCGTGTGAGGGACAGAACGGCTCTGGCATATAAGACGCACTGTATGTGGCATTGTGAAAATTTTATCTGCTTATGGCCCGGCCGCAGACAAATTGTGCGTAATTGACTTGAAATCGGGTCCATTGCACCGCTATGTGTGTGCCAAGATTTAAAACACATTCTGCGCGAGGAGTTCGCACACGTGAATACGGTTAAACCTGTTCATATTATTGGTGCCGGTCTGGCAGGCAGTGAAGCCGCATGGCAACTTGCCGAGGCTGGCGTTCCGGTCATCCTTCATGAAATGCGTCCGGTACGCCCGACAGATGCCCACCATACGGACAAATGCGCCGAACTGGTCTGTTCGAACTCATTCCGGTCTGATGACAAGGAATATAATGCCGTCGGCCTGATCCATGATGAAATGCGCCGCGCAGGTTCCGTCATCATGCGCTGTGCTGATCAACACAAAGTCCCTGCTGGTGGTGCGCTTGCCGTTGACCGCGAAGGTTTCTCGCAGGCCGTGACCGAGACGCTTGAAAACCATCCGTTGATCACGATGGAACGCGGTGAAATTGATGGTCTGCCACCCCAAGAATGGGAACAGACCATCATCGCAACGGGTCCGTTGACATCAGGCCCGCTTGCCGAAGCAATCCGTTCGGAAACCGGCGAAGAAAGCCTTGCCTTCTTTGATGCCATCGCGCCGATCATCTACAAAGAAAGCATTGATTTCGATAAAGCATGGTTCCAGTCGCGATATGACAAGGGCGATGGCAAGGACTATATCAATTGTCCAATGAATGAAGCGCAATACAACACCTTCATTGATGCCTTGATCGAAGGCGACAAGACCGAATTCAAGGAATGGGAAAAAGACACCCCGTACTTTGACGGTTGCCTTCCAATTGAAGTTATGGCTGAACGTGGTCGCGAAACGCTGCGCCATGGTCCAATGAAACCGGTCGGCCTGACCAACCCGCATGACCCGACCAACAAGCCACGGGCAATCGTACAGCTTCGCCAAGATAATGCTCTGGGCACGCTTTACAACATGGTCGGTTTCCAGACAAAACTGAAATACGGGGCCCAGGCGGATGTTTTGCGCACCATTCCAGGACTGGAAAAAGCCGAATTTGCCCGCCTTGGCGGCATCCATCGCAATACTTTTTTGAATTCTCCGCGTCTTCTTGATGGCACCCTTCGCTTGAAATCGCGACCTGACTTGCGCTTTGCGGGACAGATCACTGGCTGTGAAGGCTATGTCGAAAGTGCGGCTGTCGGTCTTATGGTCGGGCGTTTCACCGCTGCTGAAAAAGCTGGTAAGACACTACCTGCCCCGCCATTGGCCACAGCCATGGGAGCCCTCCTTAACCACATCACGGGAGGTGCGGATGAAAGCACATTCCAACCGATGAATGTGAATTTCGGACTGTTCCCTGATCTGGAACTCACCAAACGTGTCAAAGGCCGTGATCGCAAGAAACTTTATACAGATCGCGCCATTCCACTGTTTGATGAATGGCTGAGTGCAATCTCAGCAGCCTGATGAAATGACAAAACCCGCATCAAAAGATGCGGGTTTTTCTGTTCTGTATCGCAATCGATGTGGTCAGGGATAGGTCTTGGGCTGACGCGTCAGTTTCCCAGTAACATCCCGAATTTGTTCCCCGTCGCGGAAACGTCTAAACACCAAATCCATGTTCCCGTCACCATCAAGCTTACGCTCATATACCTGCATCTCGTAACCACCTTCATCGGTGATATAAAGTGCATGGATGGTCAGGGTTTTATCAACAATACGCGCCCAAAAGAATGGCTCACCCTTTAACGGGTCATTTGGAATGCGTTTGCCAAACAGGCCCGAACGCATTGCACTACCATAGATGTCAGGCCGCTCGGTCGAATAAAATTCGATATTCAGTGAAACGTTCTTTTCACGGCCATCTGGCTTATGAATGACTGTTGACCAATCAACGACAAAACCCCGTTCAGTTTTCTCAATTACCACGTCAAGGTCACGCGCCTGAAGTTCACCTTCGGCATGTTCAATCGTTTCACCGTGATACATACCAACAAATGGATCAATGCTTTCAGCCTGACCAATTCGGGGAGACAGTCCGACCAAACAGATCAGTCCGACAAAAATCAGATTCTGCAACCAATGCTTTCCAAACCTGTCATTCGGATGTGCCATTTGGATCCTCACCTTCGGTGGTTAAACCGATGTTGCGCCGTGTAATCAAAGCGTTATCACGCTACCACGTCCTGAACACAGCTGTCTTATGCTTTATCATTAATGTAGATGATATTTTTGCGATATCCAGTGCCGCCAGAATCTGCAAGCTCAATATCGCTTAAACAAACCATTTAACGTCAATCGCAGGCTTGCTGGCCGGGCAAGGCCAAACTCGGCCGAAAACGGATCAAACTTGGCCTTTGCCAGTTTACGAAGATATCCGTCGGCCAGAACAACTGGTAAAGCGGCAGCATGTGCATTTTTAGGCAAAGCTGCGCGGTGCTTGCGCGCTTCACTTATACGGTCATGTGCAAGTTCCGCCAGTTCACGGGCTAAAGCACGCACTACATCCTTTTTACGAAACTCAAAGATATCGCTTTGCCCAACGCTGTGATGTTCCATGCGATCCTTGGGCAAATAAAGCCGTTTACCACGTCCATGGAACACCATCGCACGCATGATCCCGACCAGCCCATAGGCATTGCCTGCAAGACGTACGGCATGTTCGGCGTCTTCGCCAGTCGCACCAAGAAGACGCGCTGCAAACACGGAAAGTTGCCCCGATGTTTGGTCAATATACTGATCAAGTTCCTGCTGATTGGCCGGTTGGCGGTCTTCCAGATCAAATTCACGCGCGGTAACAACAGCTTCAAGGTCCGATACCGACAGCAAACCTTTTTGCAGAAGTTCCGCCATCGGTTCGACAACCTCGTGCTTGCGAACTGTGCCCTCTGCCAGCTCCGTCAGGGTATCCTGCCACCACTGCAGGCGGATATGCCCCAGCATGACATCACTGACCATTTCGCGGGTTTTCGACACTTCCTGATTAAAGGCATATAGCGTGAAAAGATGTTCACGTTTTTCCGGTGCTGCAAACAGCGCGCACAAAAAACGGTCGCGATCATTGCGACGAACAAAGTCCGCACAGTAGGAAAGTTTTGGCATATCAGTCATTCTTACTTATCCGATCTGACGTGTGCGAGATTGATCGTCGTTCGGGTTGGATGTCATTTCCGGCATGGTTTCGACATATAGCGATTGCGACGGGAAGGCAAAGGCAGCGCCCTCTTCTTCTACAATGCGTTTAAATGCGATGATGTGGCGATTGCGTATTTCACGCCAGACAACCCAGTCCGTTGTGGTGGTAAAATAATACAGATCAATATTGATCGAACTTGCCCCAAAGTCAGACAGATGCACCATTTGAACAACGTCGGTTTGGGCGACATCATCGTCATCCCGCAAGAAACTGCGCAGGTTCTCGACGATGGTTTCCATCTGCTTGGCCGTTGTTCGGTATTCAAGGCCAATGACCATTTTAATGCGCCGATGGGTCATGCGTGACCAGTTGATCACTGGCGCGTCAACAATCTGCGCGTTGGGCATGGTCACCAGTGCCTTGGCAAAGGTACGAACTTTTGTTGCACGAAGGCCGACAACTTCAACCGTTCCTTCAAAATGCGGTGTTTCGATCCAGTCGCCACGTTTGTAAAGATTATCTGCAAATATGGTAAGACCACCAAAGATATTGGCAACAGAATCCTTGGCTGCAAGCGCAACCGCCATCCCGGCAAGACCAAGACCGCCCAAGAAAGCAGAGACATCAATGCCCCAGTTTTCAAGGAAAATTACCCCGCCGATAACAACGATCAGGGTTTTCACCCCGCGAATGAAGAACTGCCGAAGATCATCCCCAAGCCCGGCACCAAACCGTCCGATAAACCGGTTGAATGAAACGCCGACAGGCTCAACCGCCCGAAAGAATGCCCAGAAAAGACAGAACGAAGCGGCGACAGCAATGATCTCGATAAGGGCGCTATCAATACCAACAGGCAATTCAAGCAATTCGATCGCCAGATATATGCCCAACAGCATCACAAGGGCCTGAAGCGGCAAGGCAAAGGCATCAAGGACATTGGCGATCATGCTTTGCGCCCGCTGATGCGCAATCCGACGCAAAAGACTGATAGCGCCGCGGACAAGAACACGTTTGAAAATGAAGAAAGCAATCAGCACCAAAACGGCGCCAATCCATCTACCGACATCACCGCCGCCAAGCATATCGATCCAGCTATTCATCTGACCGATGACTTCTTCATTCAGGCTGTCGAGTTCGGTAGTAATTTCATCCATGGCTTGTAACGTATTCTGCTGTTAAGGTTATTTTTTGATATTTGCGAAACTATAGCGTGCAACCAAGCACTTCTGGCCTTTGTATAACAATTAAAATGGCGCAGGCATATGGCATCCTTCACGTCCGGGCGATTACATGTAATTGGTGGCGGCTTGGCAGGTGCGGCCCTTGCAACATTGATGGCAGAAGACGGTGTTGACGTAACTTTGTATGACGAGGCCGAGCCGTTTGAAAGCCGCTGGACCCGTGGCATGCAAACGGCTCCCAAAAGCCATAAGACAGCCGAACCAGAAATCTTTTATGATCCAGAAGGACTGGTTGCAGATTATTTCGCCCGATTTCCTGAAATTCCAACAAAACTGATCCGCTCAGCACATTGCGTTATGGGTCTGAAACGCGGGCGCCGCAAACCGGCTGTGATACAGCTTGATCAAGGTATCGCCCACGCACTCGTCGCACGCCGACTTGGATTTGTTCTACGCGCCATCACCGCGATCAACCTTTGGCATCAACGGTTTTCCAGTGAAGAAACACGTGTTGGAAATTCGTCCTTTCCCAGTGATTTCGATCCTGATGACCAAGCAAACAAGCCCGGTACGTATCATCGCGATGCATTGGCGGTTCTTGCCGAAGTATTGTTTTCAATGCCGGCTCATCGCTGTTCGAGTGCGCTTCTGGCACGCGTTCTTGCCCCCAACCTTCGTTCCCTTCTATCGAAGTCGCATGAACCCGTTTTTTCGGCCATTGACCCGATCATTCTAAACGACATTGCCTTACCGACACTTCGGGAACGGTTCATCACTTCTGGTGGTAATATCAACGCCTATACCAAACTGGGCGATATCGACAGCACATCAGAATATGCGACGGATCTTTTGTTTGATGATGACACGCAAATCGTCCTAAAACCCAACGATGCAGTTGTTTTGGCACTTCACCCGCGCCCTTTATGCGATACCGTCCCGGATATCGGCATACCGCCTGCCCCGGCACGACGTCAAACCATGGCGTTTGAACTCCGGCAATCGTTCGCGGAACCAAGATGCTTGTTGATCAGTGATGATATTGTACGGGCAATTTATTGTAGCCGCCGCCATATCCAAGTCAGCTTGAACAGCAGTTTTCACTTACCGTCTGACGGGACAATTGATCAATTTGCTGAACGCATTTGGAAACGCTGCGTCTGGCTATGTAGTCAATATTTGAATATGGACCTGCAAGCGCGTTCTCAGAACGGCCAAGATGTTGATTACCCTAATTTTCGCTTCATCGATACCGAAGCCCCCTTCCCGGAATTTAATCCGGGATTTGCGGCGTTTCGGCATCGTCTGCGACCACCATGGAAGAACCTGTTTTTATGTGGTGATTCGTTTCCAGCGGATTATCCCCCTGGACCGGCTGCATTATTTGCCAGTGTCAAACAGGTGCGTCAGCAATTGCAGGGGTTCTTTACCCAATAATATCGATTTGGGGTTTGACGGCGATTATCGCGGATTAAACCGCAATCAAGGCTGCGGCCACACGCCGGGCTTCTGCGACCAGAACATTGTAAGTTCGGCATGCTGCACCGGTATCCATCGGTTCGATGACAATCCCATGCTCCTTCAGGGCCTGACGCCACGTCAAAGGAACAGGCTTCAATCGAGGTCCCATTCCAAGCAACAGGATTTCGACTTCATCTGCTTTTTCAATTAAGCGGGCGAATGATTCGACGGTGACATCATCGATGGATTTAACGTTCCACGAATAAATTGATTCCGGGAACAGCAAAACCGATCCGGTAATTGCCTCATCGCCAAACCGAAACAGTCCGTCACCATAACTCGATACCAAATTACGGCCTTCGGCAATAAGCGGGCTGACTTCAAGCGACATGGTAAACCTCGTTGCGGCTGGAACGCAGTATTCTGCCAATTTACGGCAAAATACCAAAAGAAAAAGGCCGGGGCGTTTTCGCACATCCCCGGCCTTCTTGCAAATTCTAGATCGATTAGTTCGTGATCAGGCTTCGACTTCCTTGCCTTCTTCTGCTTCTGGAATTTTACGTTTAAGACGCAAAACCACCAAAAGCGGCGAAGCCACGCAAATCGACGAATATGTCCCGATCACAATGCCAAAGATCAATGCCATCGTGAAACCACGGATCGCTTCGCCACCAAACGCAAACAGTGCAATCAACGCCAACAATGTGGTGAATGACGTCATCGTGGTGCGTGACAGTGTCGAATTGATCGAAAGGTCCAGAAGATCCGGAATTTCCATCTTGCGGAACTTCCGCAGATATTCACGGATACGGTCAAACACAACAACCGTATCGTTGATGGAATAACCAGCAACCGTCAGAACAGCAGCCAACGTGGCCAGATCAAACTGAACACCCGTGACAACAAAGAACCCGATGGTGATCAGAACGTCATGCAGAAGTGCGACTACGGATGCGACGGCAAACTGCCATTCGAACCGGAACCAGATATAGATCATGATCAAAAGAAGCGAGATCACGACGGAATAGAACCCGGCTTCTTTAAGCTCTCCGCCAACTTTCGGACCAACCAGTTCGCTGCGACGGATGGTCACATCTTCGCCAAGGGCTTCTGTAAGCTGCGCCAATGCCGTCATCTGGGCTTTTTCATCACCGTCCTGACGCTGTAACTGGATCAGGATATCGTCTGGTTCACCAAATTCCTGGATCGAAATGTCGCCAAGACCAAGACTTCCAAGATTGTCACGCAATCCGTTGATATCTGCGGGGCCATTGGTCTTGATTTCAACAAGGATACCCCCACGGAAATCGATCCCGAAGTTCAGCCCCTTGGTAAAGAACATGCCGACAGATGCCAGCACCATCACCAAGGATACGATATAGAAGATTTTCCGGAATTTGAGGAACGGGACGTTCACGTCATCCGGGATAAGATGCAAAGGTTTCATATCTTCCCTGTTCCTTTCCTCAAATTACCAGCTCAGTCGGGCGACTGCGCTTCACCCAGACTGCAATAAGCAGGCGGGTCAGCCAAATCGCCGAGAACATGGATGTGATAATGCCGATTGCCAGCGTGACGGCAAAGCCCTTGATCGGGCCCGAACCGAAGCTAAACAGTACAAGTGCTGCAATCAGCGTGGTGATGTTGGCATCAAGAATGGTCGACATTGCACTCCGATACCCGGCATCAATCGCATTAATGATCGTTCGACCATTACGCCGTTCTTCACGGATTCGCTCAAATATCAGAACGTTTGCGTCAACCGCCATACCAACTGTCAGAACGATACCTGCAATACCTGGCAAGGTAAGCGTTGCCTGAAGAACAGACATCACCGCCAACACAAGGATCAGGTTCATCATCAATGCAATATCGGCATACACGCCAAACCGGCCATAGCTGATCACCATAAAGGCAATAACAAAGACAAGACCGAGTACAGCAGCAATTTCACCTGCCTCCACTGAATCCTGACCAAGGCCGGGACCAACAGAACGTTCTTCAAGGATCTGCATCGGTGCGGGCAATGCACCGGCACGCAGCAGCAATGAAAGATCGTTGGCTTCCTGAACGCTGAACTGACCA
Organism: Thalassospira sp.; assembly: GCF_040218635.1. GTDB lineage: Bacteria > Pseudomonadota > Alphaproteobacteria > Rhodospirillales > Thalassospiraceae > Thalassospira. The sequence continues at coordinate 662,391 of NZ_JAVJRB010000012.1, read as the reverse complement.
GTGATGATACCGTTACCACCAAGGATCGGCTCATTGATGCGGGGTGCAGAAATCACCTCGCCATCAAGAACAATCGCAAGTCCACGACCGGCACTTTTGCTGGTGACATCGCCAAAGCGTGCACCGCCGGCTGCATCAAAGCGGAATGAAACAACAGGACGGCCATCGCTAAATGTCGGCTGCGAATCAACAAGGTTATCGCCTGAAACCACAACACGACGGTCAATCAGATATTCACGAATTCCAGCCGCTTTGTCACCTTCGTCTGCCGATGGCAGGATCATGGTTCCTGGTGGAAGCCCCGTTGCACGCGCATCAGCAGCCGTTTTCTCGGCATTGACCAGATGGAAGTTCATCTTTGCTGTACGCCCCAGGATCGCACGTAAGCGCGATGGATCATCAAGCCCGGGGACCTGAACAACCATGCGGTTTTCGCCCTGACGCTGGATCGACGGTTCGGTCGTTCCAAGTTCATCAACACGACGTCGGACAACTTCAAGCGACTGTGCAATTGCACGGTCGATCAGTTCCTTACGCGCAAGGTCGTTATAGGAAACAAAGATGTTGTTCCCGTCATTGCTTACATCGGTGTTCGGCTCAGCCGCACGCGCAATCTCAAGGGACTTTTCAACATCCTCAGGTTTGAGAACAGTGATCTCAGCACCATTTGAAGAAGCTTCGCGTGGGCGATTGCGAATCTGCTCTTTGCGAAGTTCGGTACGGATGGTGTCAGCCAGTGCGTCATATCGTTCACGCAAGACGCTATCGGTATCCACCTCAAGCAGCATGTGCGAGCCACCACGAAGGTCCAAGCCAAGACTGACTTGTTTGCTTGGCAAATAGCTGGCACCTGTCGGCAGAACTGACGAGGGCAGGAAGTTTGGCGCGGCGTAAATTACGCCCAAAGCACACACCAGAAGGACCAGTGCTACTTTCCATTTTGTAAAATAAAGCATGTGTTTTTTGACCGGATCTGTCTGGGTCAACCTTGGTCTGGCTCCAAGATCATTGGAACTACGGGTATTTTGTACCGCTTCAGGCCACCGGTAAAATGCAAGAAGGCGGAGCCATATGCCCCGCCTTACTTAGCGCGAAGAGATCAATCTTTTTTGGTCTCTTCTTCGTCTTCTTCTTTATCGTCTTTGGCGTCACTTTTGGCCGGTTCGGTTTTCGACAGTACTGACGAAACCATACCGCGTGCCACTTTAACTTTGACACCATCAGCAATCTCGACCGACAGCTCATCATCACCAATAACTTTGGCAACGGTGCCGATCAGGCCACCAGCAGTGACAATTTTGTCGCCACGGCGGATCGCCCCGAGCATTGCTTTATGTTCTTTCTGTTTTTTCTGCTGAGGACGGATAAGCAGGAAATAGAAAACAACGAAAATCAGGATAAGTGGCGCGAACTGCATCAGTGCGCCTGCACCGTCTGCACCACCAGCGGCCTGAGCGTAAGCCGTCGAAATAAACATTAGGAACTCCTAATTCCTCAGAACAAAAAATATCAACTGCCGGAATATAACGGGGTGCTACGTCAAAGCAAGGACGAACCGGATTTTTCACAGGAAAATAACGTCCTGTGTGGCTTCGTTCACCCTGTGTTAGCGTCAAGAACTGTCAACAAGCTGTTCTATTCTATCCTCGATATGCTAGCTTTCCGGCCATCATGGGGCGAAACAGTAAAACAACTCACCCCGTCCCTAGCCCATGTCACCCAAGAATAAGAAACATCCAAGAGGCTTCAATGAATACCGATTTTGATAAGTTATTGCCGACACTTGAAAGAATTGCGACAGCACTTGAGCGCATGGCTCCACCTGCGCGCACCGAAAACGACCTGAGTGCTGCGGATGCTTTCGTCTGGCAGGCTGAGACCAGTTACCTGCAGCCCGTACGCAATGTTAATCGCATTGATATCAGCCTGTTGCAGGGAATCGGCCAGCAAAAAGAAATTCTTTATAACAATACCAAACGATTTACCGATGGCCTGCCGGCCAACAACGCCCTTTTGTGGGGCGCACGTGGCACCGGCAAGAGTTCGATTGTCAAGGCCATGCATGCCAAGATCAACTTGGAACGCCCCGCAGCCTTGGCATTGGTCGAAATTCATCGGGAAGATATTCCAAGCCTGCCCGAACTTTTGCATATCTTGCAGGAAAGCGGTCGAAAGACAGTTCTTTTCTGTGATGATTTATCGTTTGATATGCAAGATCAAAGCTATAAGTCGCTAAAGGCTGTTCTTGAAGGTGGCATTGAAGGTCGCCCGAAGAACGTAATCTTTTATGCCACGTCAAACCGTCGCCATCTGATGGCACGCGACATGATCGAAAACGAGCGATCCACGGCAATCAACCCGTCCGAAGCCGTCGAAGAAAAGGTATCGCTTTCAGACCGTTTTGGCTTGTGGCTTGGATTCCACAACATTTCGCAAGACGTTTATTTCGAAATTATCGAAGGGTATGCCAAAGAGTTCAAACTGGACATGCCAATCGAAGAACTGCACGCACGGGCCAAAGAATGGACAGTTACCCGTGGTAGCCGTTCTGGTCGTGTCGCTTGGCAATTCATTCAGGAAATTGCCGGTGAGCTGGGCAGGACCATTGATTAGGACCACAGTCTAATTCGCAATTCGCATACGAAAACACCCGGAAATTGGTCCGGGTGTTTTCATTAGCGGGAAACCATCACGCTTGGCAGATATTGCATCGGATCTGATGATTTTCGACCCCGGCGCACTTCGAAATGAAGTTGCGGGAACGTTACAGCCCCCGTGGTCCCGACACTTGAGATTCGTTGCCCCCGCGTCACAACATCACCACGTGCGACCAACGGGTTTTCTGTATGGGCATAGGCCGTTACGTAGTTATCTGCATGCTTGATCAGTATCAGATTGCCAAAGCCGCGCAACTCATTGCCGACATATGTCACAACGCCGTTTTCAGCTGCAAGAATCGGACTACCGCGGTTGGCCTGAATATTGATCCCGTCATTAAACAGACCGCCGGTACTTGCCCCGTATTTTAGAACAACCTTCCCCTGCACCGGCCAGATAAAACCTTTGCGGTTGGCTGGTTCGGCGATCACGACATCTTTGCGTAAAGAGCTTCCCTGACCGGCAATCGGTGTATCGCCATCACTACTTGCCACTTGCCACGTTCGTTCGGATGCCATTTCACGGGCCGCAACCGCTGCGTAATCCTGTGGCTTGATCCCTGGTGTTGGAATACTACCGCCGCCGGATGGCGCAACGCGGGTAGCTTGCGCAACTGTCCGATTTACTGGTGATGCTTCAGGTTCTTTGAGTGTAACACTAACGACCTGTCGTTTACCGCCAATTGTGACTGTTTTCGTCTGCGAACTCGATCTGTTTGACGCCACAGCCATCGGGGCCGTGCTGTCATAATCTGCAGACCACGGTGGCAGGACCAATCGTTGTCCCGGATAAATCACATAAGGTTTGCGAAGATCGTTGCGCGATGTGAACTGCGCAAAATCCATTTTGTAACGCGACGCAAGTTCTGAAACAGTATCGCCCGGCTCAACGGTAATGACCCGTTCGCCGTTTTTCAGTTTCGGCATGCTATAGGGGCTATAGCTTGCACCATCGCCATAGACGACCGGAACCGGCACAGAATTTAGCAAACAGCCGCTCAGCACTGCGCTTGTCGTAAAGACAAGCAGCAGAGTCCTTCCGCTTTGAACAACCCGTTTGACACAATTTTCCATCATGATCGTGATTGTCCACGATCAGCGGTTAACAATCGGTAAGCATCTGCTGGAAAAAGAACAAGTTCACGGATGGAATTTTACTAGAATTCTTCGGTACCCGGCAGCATCGGAACAAATCTTACCGGCATCAATTCGGTAACCTCTACACCACTTGGTGTGCGCAGGACGCGCAGTAAAAGTTGCGTATGCGATACCTCGCCCACCGGTACAACCATGATCCCGCCAATGGCCAATTGATCAACCAGAACAGGCGGAACATCCTGAGCGGCCGCCGTTACAATAATCCGGTCAAAAGGTGCCTGCGCTTTCCAACCAAGTCCACCATCCGCATGCAGGGTAGAAATGGTATGAAGACCAAGTTCACGGAACTTTTCTTCGGCTTCGCGTAAAAGCGGTTTGTGACGTTCAAGCGTATAAACACGGCGGGCAAGCTTCGCCAATATGGCAGCCTGATAGCCCGATCCCGTCCCGACCTCAAGAACCTTCATCCGATCATTAAGCTCAAGTGCCTGCGTCATCAGGGCAACAATATAGGGTTGCGAAATCGTCTGACCCTTGCTGATGGGCAAGGCGACATTTTCCCAGGCACGCTCAACAAACGGCTCCGCAACAAATGATTCCCGTGGGATGTCAGCCAGTGCGCTTAAAACCGTTTCGTCATGAATTCCATCGTGGCGAAGCGTCTGAAGCAAATCAGCTATTTTTGTTTCACGCGTAATGACCGGATCGTTCACGGAAATGCTTTCGTCAGTTTGTCATATGTTTCGTAATGGGTGAAATCCAGACTGATTGGGGTCACGGAAATGTTGCCTTGTTCAATGACGCGCAAATCCGCATTTGGATCTTCTGGCAGTTCTGACAGGATCTCCCCGACCCAGTAATAAGGTTCCCCACGTGGATCAAGACGTTCGGCAATATGATCACCGATCTTACGTTGCCCCTGGGTCGCAATTTGAACGCGTGCGCCACCACGGGCTTCTTGTTCCGGGAAGTTAACATTAATCAGAACACCCTTGGGCCAACTGGTTTTGACCAAGGTGGCGACAACGTTGGTCAGGTGTTTTTCAGCAACCGTCCAGTCAATCATTTCACCAGAAAAATACTGGGAAAAGGCAATGGCCGGTACATCTAACAATGTCGCTTCCATTGCGGCTGCGACAGTACCGGAATACGTGACATCTTCGCCAAGGTTCCCACCCCGGTTAATCCCGGACAGAACAATATCGGGCGGGGTTTCACGCATCACCTGTTGCAGGCCCAAAAGCACGCAATCGGTTGGAGTCCCATCAACGGCATAATGACGTTCATCGCGCTTGTGGATGCGCAATGGGCGGCGCAGGGTCAATGAATGCCCTGCACCGCTTTGTTCCATAGAAGGTGCTATGACCCACACATCGTCGGAAAATTCCCGCGCAAGCCGTTCAAGCAGCTTAATCCCCGGCGCATCAATGCCGTCATCATTGCTGATCAGGATACGTGCGTTGGTCAGATCAATCATGCCGTCATGCCTTAACGCGCTGAGATAACCTCAAGCCCACCCATATAGGGTTTGAGCACATCGGGAACCCGGATCGAACCATCAGCCTGCTGATAGTTTTCCATCACCGCAATCAAGCAGCGACCAACAGCAAGCCCCGAACCGTTCAACGTGTGAACAAACTGGGTCTTTTTATCACCGGCAGCGCGGTAGCGTGCATTCATCCGGCGGGCCTGGAAATCACGGGTATTCGAGCAAGAAGAAATTTCGCGGTACTTGCCCTGCCCCGGCAACCAAACCTCGATGTCATAGGTTTTACACGCCGAGAACCCAATATCCCCAGTACACAGAATAACCGTCCGGTACGGAAGACCAAGGCGTTCCAGCACCGTTTCCGCGCAGCGGGTCTTGCGGGTCAGTTCTTCGTCAGATTTCTCTGCCTCAACCACTGACACCATCTCAACCTTTGAGAACTGGTGTTGACGGATCATGCCACGAGTATCACGCCCGGCAGAACCGGCTTCAGATCGGAAACACTGGGTCAGCGCGGTATAGCGCAGCGGCAGTTTGGCCTGATCAATGATATCGCCAGCCACCTGATTGGTAAGAGTGACTTCCGATGTCGGGATCAGCCAGTAATCATTGGTGGTTTTAAACGAATCTTCGGCAAATTTCGGCAATTGACCGGTGCCAAACATCGCATCGTCACGCACCAGCATAGGGGTGGTGGTTTCTTCATAACCATGTTCATTGGTGTGAAGGTCAATCATGAACTGTGACAGAGCACGTTCAAGTTTGGCCAATCCGCCCCGCAGAATGACAAACCGCGAACCCGACAGCTTTGCTGCGGTTTCGAAATCCATCATGCCAAGTTTTTCACCGATCTCGAAATGTTCCATCGGCTGAAAATCGTATTCACCGGGCGTACCCCAGCGATTGACTTCAACGTTATCATCTTCATCTGCGCCGATCGGAACTTCCACATCGAGAACATTCGGGAATGATGACAACAACAGATCAAGCTGCTCATTCAGGCTTGCCTGCCCGTCTTCTGCTTCTTTGATCTTGTCCTTTAGCGTGCCCATTTCGGCCATGAGATCATCAGCATTTTCGCCATTTTTGCGAAGCTTGCCAATTTCACCGGAAATCGTTTTGCGGCGTGCCAGCATTTCCTGATGTTCGGTCATCAGTTTGCGGCGCTCAACGTCGATATTCATCAGACGTTCTGCAGTGATTTCCTGTTTGCGCGCAGCCATTGCTGCGTCAAAAGCCTCGGGATTGTCCCGAATCCATTTAATGTCGTGCATCGAACAGCACCCTGTCAGTCAACTATTTGTGGCTTTATACGACGGGGCGGACACAAGGTCCACCCTGCCAAATCGGACGTTTTCGGTCAAGATTTTCAATTAACGAGCGTTATTGAAATCATCCTCACCGTCATCGTTTCGCGAAGGTCCGGACAAACGCGGAGAACCATCATCTTCGGATGATCTGGTCAAGGAAGTCAGACCGTCATCATAGGATGCAGCAGCAGCTCCTTGCTCATCAACGGCATCATCTGATGTTGCGACAGCAGTTTCAGACGACGTTTCCGCATTATCACTGTCATCTTCATCCTCGTCGTCGCCCTCTTCGGCTTCACGCTTGGCGCGTTTGCGCTCAGAGAACCGCGCCATGATGATGGAGATTTCATAAAGGATAATAATCGGAATACCCAAACCAACCTGAGAAATCAGGTCAGGTGGTGTTAAAACCGCAGCAAACACAAAGGCGATCACAACCGCATATTTACGACGCTTGGCTAAGCTATCTGCTGTAACGATGCCTGCCCGCGCCATGAGTGTCAGCAAGACTGGCAGCTGGAAACAAAGCCCAAAGGCAAAGATCAGCTTCATCACCAAAGACAGGTATTCCCCGACCTTGGCTTCAAGCTGAATCGCAAGATTTGATGCGCCACCTGCCTGTTCGAAACTCAGGAAGAATTTCCAGGCCAATGGCATGATCAGGTAATAAACCAGAGCCCCACCCATAAGGAACAAGACCGGGGTCGCGAACAAGAACGGCATGAATGCCGAACGTTCATTCTTATAAAGACCTGGTGCGACAAATGCCCAAAACTGCCCCAGAAACACGGGGGCAGAGACAAAAAGTGCAGCAAAGAACGATACTTTGACATAGGTGAAGAACACTTCGGTCAAAGCCGTATAGATCATGCGCCGGTCCGGGCCCATGATATCTGCCAGTGGCCGCACGAGGAAACCATAAATATCCTCGACGAAATAATAGCAGACAGCAAAAGTGATAAAGAGTGCCAGAACTGCCCAGGTCAGGCGATTTCTCAGCTCTATCAGATGCTCCATAATGGGCATCTGTCTGTCATGCGCTTGCATGTTCACGCCTGGCTCTCCGGGTGGTCATTCTTTTTGCTCTCGCCAGCGGATGATTTGGCAGCAGGTTTTTCAGCCGGGCTTTTATCTTCAGATGGTTTATCTGAAGCTGCCTTGCTGCTCTTTTCCTTTGCCTTGTCATCGCTTTTGGTAGAGCCGATATTTTTCTCTACAAAGTCAGTTGCACTGGTCGGAGCACTGGTGACCTGTTTGCGTAAGTCATCAAGTTCAGCTTCACGAATGATGTCATCAATGCCGCTTTGGAATTCGCGCGCCATTCCGCGCACTTTTTTCCAGTACCCAGCTAACTTGTAGAGAAGATGCGGTAACTCTTTGGGGCCGACGACAAACAATGCGACGACGGCCACAAGAGCCATTTCGGTCCAGCCGATATCAAACATTTGACACGCCTATCTGAAGGAAACCCGACAGACGATCAGGATTTCACGGAATCCTTGTCTTTGCTCTCGGAAGAAACCGATGCAGAGGTCGTGTTTTCGATGGTCTTGGCCGAAGCGGCTACATCTTCTTCTTCTTTTTCATTAATGCCAGCTTTGAAGCTCTTGATTCCTTTACCCATATCACCCATCACTTTCGGCAGTTTACCTGCGCCAAAGATGATCAGGACAATCGCAAGAATCAGAACGATTTGCCAAACGCCAATACCCATAACTTCAATCTCCAAAGATCCATTCTGCCTTCCGGCGTTATGCTCGGATAATGGCAGAAAGCCCCCCACTGTGCAATGCGACGGAAGGATTAAAAACCCGCACTGCCGCACACTTGTAATTCACCTGTGATTTGGCAGTCTGTTTTCCCTTTTAACGGTTGGGAACAGTTTGCCGCGTCAGGACATAGGAAACACGAAGGTCATCTCAGGATCAAGCGTTATAGCGACAGAGTTCTGATTTAATGTCGAAAAGCGCCGTGGAACGCGGGCATGGATGTGTCCGCCCTTCTGCAACGTCAAATGCATCAGGTTGACTTCCCCCAAAACCCGAACCGCATCAACATTTGCCAAAATATCATGGCCATTCACCGCATCACCAACATGAAGGCCCTCTGGACGGATCAAAACATCAACGTCTGTGCCATCATCATATTCGACGTTTGTGATTTCGCCGACGGGTGTGAAAATCGTGCCGTTGGAGACTTTTGCAGAGAAATGATTCACTTCGCCAAAGAAGGAGGCAACAAATCGGTTATCGGGATGAAAATACAGCTCTTCAGGTGTCCCATCCTGCATAATCGCACCTTCATTCATGATAATGATCCGGTCTGCCATATACATGGCTTCTTGTGGATCATGGGTCACCATGACGGTTGCAATGCCGGCGTTTTTTAGAACATGCAGGGTTGTGTCACGAAGATCTGCCCGCCTTGCAACGTCAAGTCCGGAAAACGGTTCATCCAGCAACATTATACGTGGCGTCGCGGCCAAGGCCCGCGCCAACGCGATGCGCTGTTGCTGACCACCTGAAAGTTCATGCGGAAAGGCATTAAGATAGTCGGCCATGCCAACTTGCGCCAAAGCCTTCTTTATGGCTTCAGAACGTTCACTTTCGGAAAAATGCCGTAAGCCGAAACCAATATTCTTGGAAACGTTTAGATGTGGAAACAGGGCATAATCCTGAAAGACCATGCCGACACCGCGTTTTTCCGGCTCGACATATTCGCCCGGTCGCGCAACAACCTGATCGCTGACAGTAATTTCCCCGACCTGCAATTGTTCAAGCCCGGCAGCCAAGCGAAGGGCGGTCGTTTTGCCACATCCCGAAGGCCCCAACAAACACACCAGTTCCCCCGGAGCGACATCGAAGCTTACCTCGTGCAATACCCGATTATCACCGAACATATGCGAGACATTCGACATCTTAAGGCCGTCGGTCATCCAAATTCTCTTTTAACTGCAGTTGTCGCGCACTCAGAAGTGCAAATGATTAGCGAAATCTTTCGTAGAACTTAAGGTCCCAACCCTTCGGATGCAAGAAGATGGATCAATCTATCCCTCAAATCCTTCATCAGTCACGCGTCGGGTCATCTTCCGGTTCTCTGATGAAATCGTCATCGGAATCTGCATCCAGATCCGTCTCGATCTCTCGTTCGCCTTCATCCATCAGATTGGGATTGTCTGAATAGATCGTTTCATCAAGGTCTTCGAGATTTCGCGTCGTAAGCGCCTCTTCGACAACGGCATCGGCAACTTCGCCATCATCAACCAGATCCGGCAATGCATCATCATCCGAATTAGCCCCATAGCGGCCCATACCCGGCCGACTATCAAGCAACCCGGCGGCTTTCAGATCCGCAAGCCCCGGAAGGTCGTCACGATTTTCCAAACCGAAATGATCAAGGAAGTCATCGGTCGTCGCCCAAAGAACCGGACGGCCCGGCACACGTTTGCGACCACGCGGACGTATCCATTTGGCTTCAAGCAGAATATCAAGTGTGCCTTTAGACAGTGCAACCCCACGGATTTCTTCGACTTCGGAACGGGTGACCGGCTCGTGATAAGCAATGATCGCAAGTGTTTCCAACGTCGCACGCGTCATTTTCTTGGCTTTTTCCACCTCGATATGAAGGTCGCCCGCCAAATCGGTTGCGGTTCTAAACGCCCACTTTTCGCCTACCCGTTTCAGATTAACGCCACGTGGTGCATAGGTTTTGGCAATATCGTTCAGAATTGCCGAAACATCAGTGCCTTCGGGCAAGCGTGCCGCAATAACCCGTTCACTAACCGGTTCCGCTGATGCAAACAACACAGCTTCCACGACACGGATGTGCTGAAAATCAATGTCAGGTCCCGTATCAACGCCTTCGATTTCAAACTGTGCGTCTTCGCTCATCACTTATACCCTGCCCCTCATTATCAGTCCCATGCTGGATCTGCCGGATTGGGACGGGGCAAATCCCCTTCGCGTGGCTTTTGCGGTGATCGCAACAAAATAGGACCAAAGGTTTCTTCTTGTGAAATTTCAAGTTCGCCATCACGGCACATCTCAAGACTTGCTACGAAATGAGCCGCCAAAGCAGAACGTGCCTTAAGCGGTGTGCCCAAGCCATGCGGCATGAATTCAAGGAGCTTCGTCCAGGTCGGAACAAGCCGCCGACCGAAGAGATCACGCAACCTTTGGATCGCATCATCCATGGCGTAAAGATCAAATGCCTCGATCTCCAAGGTCTTGCTTTCAGAGGTCAGCATGATCTGCGCATAAGCTTTTAAAAGATCATAAAGCGAAGCATCGTAAACAGAGGCCGTTGTAACACGTATTTCTTCTGGTGCGCCGCGTGCAAAGAATTCCCGCCCCAAATTTGGCCGTTCAAGTAACTTTTCACCTGCTGCTTTCATCGCCTCAAGACGTTTAAGCTGGAAGGCAAGAAGTTCGGCCATTTCTTCGGCGCTGAGTTCGTCTTCATCACTTGCCTGTTTGGGCAGCAGCAATCGTGATTTCAGATAGGCAAGCCATGCGGCCATGACCAAATAGTCGGCTGCAAGTTCAAGGCGAAGGCCCTGTGCTGAATTGATAAATTTAAGATATTGCTCGGCCAGATCAAGAATCGAAATCTTGATGATATCGACCTTCTGGTCACGTGCCAGTTCAAGCAGAACATCAAGCGGGCCTTCAAACCCCTCCAGATCAAGGATCAGCCGTTCAGCAAGACTCGGTCCTTCGTCATCGACCGGCTTTTTGTCGAACACCTCGTCCGGAATTTCCAATTCGAACTGGTCTGCCATCTGTCCCCGACTGTTCCCCAGACTGATCCGTTTTGCCGCCCTAGTAATCAGGCAAAGATATTTGCCAGCAACCTGACCAATGCGTTGGCGGGTTCTAGAACCAACCACTGAAAGATCGGCAAGTCTATGCCAAGCTTCGCCGTCACATATGGCAGAAGAAAAACCAGACCGATCAAAACGATCATGCCGGTTTTTTCCATACGCGCCAAGACCCGTGCCACTGGAAGTGGTGAAATTGCCGTCAAAACGCGCCCGCCATCCAAGGGTGGGATTGGTAGCATGTTAAATACTGCCAGAATGCAGTTCAACCAAATCGACTGGTTTAACATTGTCCCCAGCCAGTCATTGACGGCAGGTGAAAAACTCGGCAGCCAAACCAGAAGCAGGATCGAGACAATCGCAAGCATCACATTCGTTGCAGGCCCGGCAACAGCAACGCCGATAATGCCAAGGCGCTGCGGATGAAGGCGATGGAATGCCACCGGGACCGGTTTCGCATAGCCAAACAGGAATGGTGCGGCTGTAATCAGCAGTAACCCGGGGATCAACACCGTCCCGACAGGATCGATATGACGGATCGGGTTAAGACTTAAACGGCCCATACGCTGCGCCGTATCATCACCAAACAATTTGGCGGCAAAACCATGGGCTGCTTCATGCAGTGTGACGGCAAGCAACACCGGAATTATCCAGGTTGATGCAGAAATGATCAGATCAATAGCGTCGTTCACTTGATGGTATCCTCAGCCGTCCAGACCGACGCCAACAAGTCCGCAAGGCGCATGCGCCAGTCGGTTAACTGCGATGACGACGGCGTATCTGCTTTAAAGCTGGCAATCTGGTTGGTGAACGTCTGCGCACGCGACAGTGCATTTCCGCTTAGAAGTGGCGTCATGGAAACAACTTCTTCCATCTCAGTGCGCTTACCATTGCAATGAAGTGCTATATCACAGCCTGCCTGCAGGCATTCATGCGTCCGGCTGGCAATCGAACCACCCAGTGCTTCCATTGACAGGTCATCACTGATCAACAGGTTCTCGAACCCGATCTCGCCACGGATCACATCATTGATAATGGTTGGTGATACGGTACCGGGCCGTTGGTCATCAATTGCGGTAAACAGTAAATGGGCCGACATTGCCGCCAGGACATCTTTCATCTGCATGAATGGCGCAAAATCAAGCCGGGTAAGGTCTGCATGAGATGCCGACACAACGGGCAGATCTTTATGACTGTCGACGGATGCGCGACCGTGTCCGGGAATATGTTTAATGACAGGTGCAATGCCGCCATCAAGCAGACCTGCGGCAACAGCGCTTGCCAACATGACCACTTTACCGACATCCGCCCCATAAGAACGATCGCCGACCACGTCACTCATTCCGGGGAAACGTAGATCAAGAACGGGCGCACAGGCGGTGTTAAACCCTGCATCGCGTAAATCCATCGCCATCAGGCGCGCATTGATATAGGCCGCCTCACGCGCGTCGTCTGGCTTTGTATCGAACAGATCACCAAACAAACCCGCAGCCGGAATTTTACGCCAATGTGGTGGTTTCAGGCGCATGACGCGCCCACCTTCCTGATCGACAAAAATTGGAATATTGATGTTGCCGACAACGTCACGCAATGATTTGGTCAGGGCACGGACCTGATTGCGATCTTCGACATTGCGCGCAAACAGGATGAAACCGCAAGGAGCAGCTTCCCGAAAGAACCCCTTTTCCCAATTGCTTAGTTCCGTACCGCCAACGCCCAAAATACAGGCGCGCGGTTTATTGACTTCAAGGCCGGACAATGAGGCACCCCACATTGCGTTGTTTCAAATCAGCGCACAGCTTTTCCGCCGCAGTTGCATCGGCCAAGGGTCCAGCTTGCAAACGATAATAGACCCCCTTGTCTTCAAGCTCAGTGCGCTGCACGAACATCTGAAGACTACCAAGTAAGTCTTTGTTTTTCGAAGACAATCTTTTCCATTCCGCCGATGCACCAGTTTCTTCGCGAACAGATGCCAACTGAATACGAAAATCACCTGTTGATACGGCAGCGGAACTGGTTTGCGGGGCACTTGGTTTGGCAGTTTTGGTTTCCGCCGTCCGCTGTTCGGCAGCAACAAGGGCCTTTTGCGCATCAGTTAATGCTGGTGTGGCAATTTCTGGCGCTTTAACAGCGGTACTCTCGTCCACAGGAGCATTTTCTGCTTCAGCCACCGTTTCGGCCTCATCTACCATTTCGGATTCTGCTGACTCCGCCGTCGGCTCTTCGACAACCGGTGTCGCCTTTTTCGTCGGGGCAACTTCTGGCGTACGTGGCATGTCTGGCAATTCCTGCAGCACCACATTTGCATCTGGATCAACATCGCTTAGCTGATCATAGACCGTGGTGTTGCGGTGAGGAACTTCCATCCCGCCCGGATCTTCTGGTCTGATTTTGATGGGAGAAGGATCAGGAAGAAGAATTGGTAACTTACCATCATCCTGAATAGGTTGCCCTTGATTGTAGAACCAATACCCTGCCCCACCAAGTCCGCCAGCAACCACGGCAATCCCGAAGAACACGGTAACAATTCCCTTCATCATACTTTTCCGCGCAGGCGGCTCCGCCGGATAGTGATCGGCACGTTGCGCATGAAGGTCATGACCGTGTTCTTCGTTCATATTTTACATCTCCTCGACAGGCTTTACGCCAAGCACATCAAGACCCGACGCAATCACAATCGCAACTGCCCGAATCATCGCCAAACGCGCCAGAGTCGCTGCAAGATCATCGGCAACGATGAAGCGCAGCGATGTGTTGTCGCGTCCTTTGTTCCACAATGCATGGAATTCTGCGGCAATTTCTGTCAGGAAAAAGGCAATACGATGGGGCTCATGCGCAACAGCTGCCTGCTCCACAATGCGGGGCCATTCCGCCATGCGCCGCACAAGAAGTTTTTCTTCTTCGGTCGATAGCTGAGACAAATCAGCACCGCGAAGTGTTTCCTCAGAGAAATCCTGCCCCGGAAAAGCTTCGCCAGCCTGACGGAACACCGAATTAACACGCGCATTGGCGTACTGAACATAAAAGACCGGGTTATCTTTGGACTGTTCTGTGACCTTGGCAAAATCAAATTCAAGTGCTGCATCGTTTTTACGGGTCAACATGATGAAGCGCACAACATCCTTGCCAACACGTTCAACAACGTCACGCAGAGTAACGAATGTTCCGGCACGCTTGGACATTTTGACCGGTTCGCCATTGTCAAACAGGCTGACAAGCTGACACAGCTTAACGTCCAGATCACCTTCACCCTTGGTGATTGCCTTGGTCGCAGCTTTCATCCGTTTGACGTAACCACCGTGATCGGCACCGAAGATATCGATCATCAGATTAAAGCCACGTTCATACTTATCAAAGTGATAGGCAATGTCGGATGCAAAATAGGTCCAGGTGCCATCAGATTTTTTCAGCGGACGGTCAACGTCATCGCCAAAATCGGTCGCGCGGAAAAGAGTCTGTGGGCGCGGTTCCCAATCGTCGGGTGTTTTGCCTTTTGGTGGCTCAAGAACACCGACGTAAATGTCGCCCTTTTTCTCAAGATGCTCAAAGGCAGATTGAACTTTACCGGCTTTGACCAACCCGTCTTCAGATGTAAACACGTCATGGGAAACACCCAGCATGCGAAGGTCTTCCTTGATGAGCGCCATCATTTCAACGATGGCAAAACCACGGAATTCTTCAAGCCATGCTTCTTCACCGGCATTCACCCATTTATCACCATCGCGCTCGGCCAACTTCTTTGCTGGCGCGACCAGATAATCACCGGGATAAAGACCCTGCGGGATGTCACCAATGTTTTCGCCAAGTGCTTCGCGGTAACGCATATGAAGGGAGCGCGCCAGAACATCAACCTGCGCACCAGCATCATTGGTGTAATATTCTTTGGTAACGACATAGCCTGCTTTGGCGAGCAGGTTAGCCAAAACATCACCAACAACAGCACCACGGCAATGCCCCACATGCATCGGGCCGGTCGGGTTGGCCGAAACATATTCAACGTTGATCTTTTCGCCCTTACCAAGGTTGCTATTGCCATAGTCCATGCCAACTTCAAGCACTTGGGCAACTTGCGACAGCCAGAACTGATCGGCCATCCGCAAGTTGATAAAACCGGGGCCTGCAATTTCAACATTTTCGATATGATCAAGCAGTCGGAGTTTTTCAGCCAGTTTTTCAGCCAGATCACGCGGTTTCATGCCCGCTGACTTGGACAAAAGCATCGCGGCATTGGTTGCGGCATCCCCATGTGACGGGTCGCGTGGCGGTTCTACCGTTACACGTGTTGTGTCGGTTCCAGATGGGAGAACTCCATCTTTCTCAAGGGCGAGAAGCTGATTCTCAATGTCGCTTTTCAACAAGCTGAAAACATTCATGACTTTGAACTTTGCATTTTTTGGTTTTGGCCCCAAGGACCATTTGACTGGGGCTTGTTTTGAGCCATTTCGGCCCAAAACGCAAGTCACCCTTGGCAAAGCTGATTACAGGTTTTGACATTTCAGCCATGCGCGCTAAATAGTGACTTAAATACTACGATCTTGCCGTGCTATCATACGGACAAGAATCGGAACTATCCCTGCCATTTATCCGGTGGGTGAAGATCAAGGAGTGTTGAATGACCGAAGCATCACGGCAAGTCCAAATGACTGAAAGTGCCGCGAAACGTATTCAGGAACTGATCGCAAGCGAAGGTGCTGCGAACACGATGCTGCGTTTGCAGGTTTCTGGCGGCGGCTGCAGTGGATTTCAGTATGAGTTCTCACTAGATGCGGGCACCACCAGCGAAGATTGCATCTTCGAAAACCATGGTGCGAAAATGGTAATTGATGAAGTGTCGCTTGATCTTTTGGGCGGTGCCGAAATTGATTTTGTCCGTGAATTGGTGGGTTCTGCGTTTCGTGTGAATAACCCGAATGCAACATCGTCTTGTGGATGTGGATCGAGTTTCTCAGTTTGATCCAAGTCAGAAAAACGATTTATAAAACGGGGTCCGTTATTTTCGGACCCCGTTTTGTTTGACCAGAACACCCTGACACCTGCAAGAATCGAGGAACGAATGAAAATCGCTACTTGGAACGTCAACTCGATCAAGGCCCGTTTGCCCAATATTCTTGAATGGCTGCAAGAGGCGAAGCCAGATGTCGTCTTGTTGCAGGAAACCAAAACGGTTGACGACGCCTTCCCGGCGATGGAGATCGAGGATCTTGGCTATAACATCGCGATCCATGGGCAAAAGACCTATAACGGTGTCGCCATTTTCTCAAAATATCCGATTGAAGATGTTGAACGCGGCCTTCCCGGAAATGACGAGGACGAACAGGCCCGTTATATCGAAGCCACCATCTCCTCACCCAATCCGGTCCGTGTTGCATCTATATATGTCCCTATGGGAACCGCCATTGGTGACGAAAAGTTTTACTACAAACTGAACTTCCTCGACCGTCTGATTGCCCAATTTGAGAAAATTCAGGCCAGTGGCGAAGCAGCAGTGATGGGCGGCGATTACAACATCGCGCCAGATGATTCCGATGTCTACGATCCTGCCAAGTTGCACGAGACGGTTTTGTGCTCGACAACAGAACGCAAACGCCTGAGAACCATGATGAATATGGGATACACGGATGCGTTCCGTACCTTTAACCCGAAAGGCCACCAATATAGCTGGTGGGATTACCGGGCTGGTGCGTGGAACAAGGATAATGGCCTTCGGATTGACCATCTTCTTTTGACCCCTGCAGCAGCCGACCGGCTAAGCGCTTCTGACATTGACCGCGATCCACGCGGCAAGGAAAAGGCATCTGATCACACGCCAGTGTGGTGCATGATTGACGATTAAAGCTGGGAATACCATCAGGTTAATCTGATAAAACGACAAAGGGCCGCGCAAATTTTGCACGGCCCTTTGTCTATAAGAAATTCAGATCGTGAACGTTACTCTGCAGCCTGCTGAAGCGCACAGCGATACGCAACAATATCTTCGATGCTGATCACGACCATGTCGTGTTTCTGGGCATAGGCAACCAATTCTGGAAGCCGCGCCATGGTGCCATCGGGATTGGTCACTTCGCACAAAACGCCTGCCGGCTTAAAGCCAGCCAAACGCATCAGATCAACCGTTCCTTCGGTGTGCCCACGACGTTCAAGAACGCCGCCAGACCGCGCACGCAACGGAAACACATGACCTGGGCGCGCCAAGTCAGATGGCTTTACATCATCGGCAATTGCCGCCTTAACCGTGGTCACACGGTCTGCAGCGGAAACACCAGTAGTCACACCGACTTTGGCCTCAATCGTGACGGTAAAGCCCGTTCCCATGCTTGACGTGTTGTCTGCGACCATTGGTGGCAGATCAAGTGCAGTGGCTTTTTCGTCGGTGAGGCACAAACATACAATACCGCTACAATCGCGGATAAGCATGGCCATCTGTTCATTGGTCAGGTTTTCTGCGGAAAATATAAGATCGCCTTCGTTTTCGCGATCTTCATCGTCGACAACCAAAACACCTTTGCCTTCGCGCAAATCTGCCAATGCACGTTCCATACGTGCATGCGGATCGCCAAAGACCGAAAGGTCTGATTGTGGTTCGATACTCTGATTCATAACCGTCCTCTTCGGATGGGGCTTACGAACCAGGGCAAACAAAGAAAGGCCCACCTTGTGACAAACAGGTCACAATACGGTCACAGGCAGACGGTTTTGCAATCACGCAAACGCGTTCATGTTCTTCCGTCACGCTTTATCCTCTCCCATCCGGACTATTACCGTCGGCTCCGGAATTTAACCGGATCTGCTGACCCCATTGATCTTAAGACCAACGGGCGCTCGCGGGCTTTCCAAAACTGGATTACCGCCGGTAGGGATTTGCACCCTGCCCTGAGAATAAGCGCCGTGTTTCAACGACAAAGCTGATCACAATTGATCAACCGCGCGCACTTTAGAAAAGTGCCGCACAGTTGTCAAACACCTTAAAACCCCTAAAAACTTGGGGTTTAAACTTCCGTAAGGATTTTTCCTGCACGGAAATGGAAATCACATCCGTTTTTACGCGCTTCGCGCGGCGCCCATTGGCAAACGGCACAGCGTTTATCAGATGACCGGCGTTTGGTTTTACACTCACGCTGCAAATACGGTCCCAGCATGGCATCGATATAACTTCCTTGAAACACATCAACGCCAAGGCTCCGCCCCATACGCAACGCTGTCCGCCTGTCACAACGGGTCAGGATAAGATTTTGCTCAGAAAACAACGTTGCAAATTCGCGCAATCGTTCCGCTACTTCCGTGCGACGTGAGCCGACAATGTTCTGATCCCAAATCACCTTGATAAAATCGACATTCATCTTGCGTGGTGACAGGAATTCAAGAGCCGGCAAGGTGATGCGGTCTAACCCAACTTGAATGCCTAAGGAATGGAGGAACTTACATGCATCTTCAAATTCCCACCAATTCGCAATGGCATTTTCCATTGAAAACTCAATCGCCATGTTTGCAATCAATTGGCCGTCATCATGCTCAATAAAATCTGCAAACCTTTCACCCAGCACTGTCTGCACCTTCATATTTAAGTGCAGCCGATCTGGTAAAATGGACGGTGCAATGGATGCCGTAACCTCCATCAGCTTTTCATCCAGAACCCTCAGCAGAACTTCAAGCTCTCCCGACCCTTCCAGAAGGAAACTTGCCAGGTGATGCTGCCGTAAATAATCTAGTGAACAATAAATTTCATGCCCAAGAACCTGTCGGCGAGAATCATCAAAATGCACGATTGCCTGACGTCGACAAGAATCGAACACTGCATCGGTGGTGACCGCTCCGCGCAGCATTTCAGCCATGTTAAACCGCTCATAGCCACCGGACGTCTGTTCTGACGACAATGAGACACCAAAGATGTCACCAAGTTTTTCTTTGTCCGCAGGCCACTGAAAACGATTCCAAAGGTTTTCGGGAACAGCACCCAACCCTTGTCGTTCGACAACCTCTTCAAGTGTTTCGCGAACATGCTCGATGAAACTGGCATCATCATCGGCCCACTTACCACCTTTGATGCAGGCAATCATACCGTTTTCGAGACGATGGACCTGCGTATTCTCGGGCAAGTGATGGAACGCATCACGTGAAATCGCCCGATAGTCATCGGTCACCAATCGCAGATCAGCCGGTATTTTGAGAATACCCAGATTAAGGCTTTTCCCGTTCGCAGCATGTTTGCGCAGGCTTTCAACAAAACGGTCAATAGATAACGCGGGTTTGGACGTGTGGGCGTTCATGGGTAATCCTGTAACAACTCAGGGCCACAACATACCAATGATATGGTTAACTTATGTTAAAAGATTATACCATTGCATAGGGACAACTCCACCTTTCGCGCCAATTCAGTGAAGAGTGTATTCGCAGGGACACCAACATCCTCGCCATCCACCTTATCAACAGCACGTAACCCTTGTAGGGCGTTTGCCGTAAATACGGCATCAAAGTCCCGGAGCATACCTGGCTGTTTTGAAGAAAAATTGACATTAACACCAGATTCCTTGGCCCATTTC
Source organism: Thalassospira sp. (assembly GCF_040218635.1). Taxonomy (GTDB): domain Bacteria; phylum Pseudomonadota; class Alphaproteobacteria; order Rhodospirillales; family Thalassospiraceae; genus Thalassospira. The sequence continues at coordinate 642,481 of NZ_JAVJRB010000012.1, read as the reverse complement.
AGAACGTAACTACGTGCAATCCCACATAGAATCCCCGTTCCCTCATGTGGCGTCCATAGCGTATCACCCTGAATGGCAAAAATGTTTGCCACACTGGTTTCTGCAACATCCCCATCTGCCGAAAGAATGAGTGCATCATCACCGCCAGAACCTGTCGCTTCTTGCTTGGCTGCAATATTATCAAGATAATTTAAACTCTTGATGCTGCCTGCTACGGACCAGACATTGCGCCGTATTTTTTGTGACGTGCATAGGCTCAAGCCAATATTCTGATCAACCGGAACAAATGGCGCTACCGTAATCAGGATGGTTGGGCTGCAACTCGACGGCGGCAACAAACCACGTTCTCCCGAACCACGTGATACGGTCAGACGTACAAGTGCATCTTCGGCACGAATTTCCGTAACCAAAGTCTGCACAATACTAGCCACCTTTTCGGCACTAGGTAGAAAATCGGTCGGGAAGTTGACGATCTCAGCATGATAGCCCAGACGTTCGATATGGGAATGAAGCCATGCAATTGTGCCGTTATGGGCACGCATCGTTTCAAAAAAACCGTCCCCCAGAAGAAACCCGCGATCTGTCACTGGAATAACGGCTTTGTCCTGATCGTAAAAGCTGCCATTCATCCAAACCTGCATCACGCTGTTCCCTCTATCTTGATGTTTCGGGCATGCAAGCTAGGTTCATGAAATTTACCAACAACTCATGTCCCTGCTCGGTCAAAACCGATTCCGGATGAAACTGCACACCAAATATCGGAAGTTCCTTATGGGCAAACGCCATTACTTCTCCTTCTGGTCCTGTTGCAGTTTCGACCAAGCTGCCATCGTCTGGCAATTCGACAATAAGTGAGTGATAGCGCGTTACTTGCAAAGGATTATTTAATCCGGCAAACAATCCTTTGCCGCTATGACGAATTTCAGAAGTCATCCCATGGACCGGGCGTTTTGCCCGGCGTATTGTTCCACCAAACGCCTGCGCAATTGATTGATGACCAAGACAGACACCCAGCATTGGGAATTCTGATTTAAGCGTGTCAATCAGCGACAGGCTATTTCCCGCATCATCGGGCCCACATGGTCCGGGGGAGAAAATAATGGCCTCTGGTCCTAATGCACGGACTTGATCGGCATTGATCTGATCATTGCGTACAACCATGACCTTGCGGTCTAATTCTTCAATGTAGCGCGCCAAATTGAAAACAAATGAATCGTAATTATCGATGAGAAGGATCACGTGAAATCACCCTCATCAAGACCAAACAGCTCAAACATCTTCGTCGCTTTGATCAATGTTTCTTCGTATTCAAGTTCAGGATCACTGTCAGCAACAATGCCTCCACCAACATTAAAAGCCATCCGCCCGCCATTCACACAAAGCGACCGAATGGCAATGTTGGTATCCATCGCACCATCAAAACCCAGATACCCAATCGCCCCGCAATAGGCTCCGCGGGTTGTCCCTTCTAGGGCGGTGATTATTTCCATCGCGCGAATTTTTGGTGCACCTGTGATCGATCCGCCGGGAAAGCTTGCCCGCAACAGATCCACAGCGGACTTACCGGTCTGTAAATTCCCGGTCACTGTCGAAACCAAATGATGCACATTCGCGTAACTTTCCAACGCACAGATCGCAGGTGTTTTGACCGAATGGGGTTTGCAAACTTTTGACAAATCATTGCGCAAAAGATCCACAATCATAATGTTTTCCGCCCGATCTTTCGGTGAAAGCATTAATTCCTGTGCCAGTTCTGCATCGCTTAACGGGGTTTCCCCGCGCGGACGGGTTCCTTTGATGGGCTTGGTTTCAACCTGCCCTTTTTTGACCTTTAGGAACCGTTCAGGAGAATTCGATAAAACAGCTACATCCCCAAAATTCAGGAATGCCCCAAACGGTGCCGAACTGATCTCTCTTAGGCGGCTATACAGGCTAAAACGGTCGGGGATAGAATCTGTGTCATATTCCGCCCGAAAGCTTTGCGACAAATTTGCTTGGAAAATATCGCCCGCAAAAATGTAATCAATCACCTTTTGAACCGAACTTTTGAAACTTGATCGATCAAAGTTCGACTGCCAAGCTGTTCTTGATGGTTTGTGCGGCACGGTCGGAGCATCAATTAGCGGCCGCGCAAGACGCAGATATTTACGCACCAATGCCATCCGTTCAATCGCACGCTTTTCACGCGCGGGGCCAGTTTCCTCGGGTGTGCCTGTGGAAATCAGCCACATCCGACGGCCTTCCTGATCAAACGCAATCACGAGATCATAAATACCAACAACCATGTCGGGCATCGAAAGCCAGTCATCCACAGCAGTCGGCAAAACTTCTGTCTGATGGGCCAATTCATACCCGAAATAACCCACGGCCCCACCTTGGAAGGGTGGCAGGTCATCATGGCTTTCCTGCTGGTAACGTGAAAGCAACTCACCCAGCACATCAAACGGATCGCCCGGCACAGGGAAACCATCAAGCATCACCTGGCCATTTTTCGACGTCAGCTTATGGATCGGTGACATAACGATATAGGAAAACCGATCCCGATCACCGGAATCGAGAAAATGACTGTCCGCAAACGGCGCAAAAGCACCATAGGCATCAACAGGTTCGATATAGGGGCATTCTTCGACAAGCATTGGCAGTGGCATTCTTGCGGGACAGAATTCAGTCTGTGCCAATTCATTGGATCAGCACAGTTCCTGTCATTGACATGGTAGCGCTAATCTATGCGATTCTTCGTCGATCTGGCGAAGACTTTTATCTTCTTACTGTTATCGACAGCTACGTTAAAAAAACAAAGAGGCCAGCCCGCGAAGGCTGACCTCTTTGGATAAAGTTCAGGATCAAATTACATCGATGCGATGCGTTCAAAAGCTTCATTGAGTTTGGCCAGCGTATCGCGGGCCTCCTCAAGCTTGGCTTTTTCAGCAGTCACGATGTGTTCAGGCGCACGGCTGACGAACTTCTCGTTCGAAAGCTTGCCTTCCTGTGCTTTGATATACTGATTTTTGCCCTGAATTTCTTTTTCAAGTCGCGACTTTTCAGCCGCCACATCAATGAAATCTGCAACCGAGACAAAGACAGCGACACCGTCGACAACTGTCTGGATTGCACCCTTGGCAATGACTTTGACATCTCCCTGCCCTTTGAAGGCTATTTCAGCAACGCGGGCCAGACGTTTAACCTGTGCTTCTTGTGCCGCAACGGCAGCTTTCATCGCATCACTTGCATCAACCAGATAGATCGGCACTTCTGCCGCCGGTGGGACGTTCATTTCGGAACGAACACCCCGAATGTCACCGATCAAACGAATGGCAAGATCAACTTCTGCCTCAGCGTTGCGGTCGATCAACCCTTCATCGAACTTCGGATAGCTTTCGGAAATCAGCATTTTGCTGCGATTGTCCGATATTTTTTCCCAAAGTTCTTCGGTGATGTAAGGCATGACCGGGTGCAAGATCAGCAAAATCTGATCCAGAACCCATGCCGTAACCGCACGAATTTCTGCCTTGGCTTCTTCGTCATTGCCCATCAAAACCGGTTTGGAAAGTTCCAGATACCAGTCACAGAACGAACCCCAGACGAACTGATAAGCCGCACTCGCCGCATCATTGAAACGATACGTTTCAATACCCGTCCCAACAGCTTTGGACGCTTCAACCGTCTTGCCGACGATCCAGCGTGCCAGTGTTGATTTCACTGAAGAAGGATCAAAACCAGCAATCGGCTTGCATTCGTTCATTTCGGCAAAACGCGCCGCGTTCCAAAGCTTGGTCGCAAAGTTGCGATATCCTTCAACCCGGTTTGCGGCAAGCTTGATATCACGCCCCTGAGCCGCAAGCGCGGTCAAGGTGAAGCGGAGTGCGTCACAGCCGTATTCGTCGATGATTTCCAACGGGTCGATCACGTTGCCCTTGGATTTCGACATTTTCTGGCCGTTTTCATCACGCACCAGCGCGTGGATATAAATTTCCTTGAACGGAATTTTCCCATCCATGAAATGCATACCCATCATGATCATCCGGGCGACCCAGAAGAAAATGATGTCAAAACCGGTAACCAAAACATCGCCCGGATAATATTTATCCAATTCCGGCGTTTTGTCGGGCCAGCCCAACGTCGAATATGGCCACAATGCCGAAGAGAACCAGGTATCAAGAACGTCAGTTTCCTGGGTCAGTTCAACATCTTTGCCGTAATGCGCCTTGGCACTCGCAATGGCTTCTTCTTCGGTTTCTTCTACGAAGATTTCACCATCCGGACCAAACCATGCCGGGATACGATGCCCCCACCAAAGCTGCCGTGAGATACACCATGGCTGGATGTTACGCATCCATTCAAAATAGGTATTTTCCCAATTCTTCGGCACAAACCGTATGCGGCCATCTTCAACAGCCTCGGTGGCCGGTTTGGCAAGAACTTCTGCATTCACAAACCACTGATCGGTCAGATATGGCTCAATCACAACGTTTGAACGGTCGCCATATGGGACCATGTGAACGGTGTCTTCAATTTTCTCAAGCAGCCCCAGCTCATCCATCTTTGCAACGATAAGCTTGCGCGCTTCAAACCGGTCGAGCCCGCGATATTCTTCAGGCGCTTCGTCGTTAATGCAGGCATGGTCATCAAGAATGTTGATCTTTTCCAGATCACACCGCTTGCCAACTTCGAAGTCATTAAAATCATGAGCCGGGGTGATTTTCACCGCACCGGATCCCTTTTCTGGGTCGGCATATTCATCAGCAACAATTTTGATCCGGCGACCGACAATCGGCAGAATGCAATACTGCCCAATCAGGTCTTTGTAACGATCATCTTCCGGATGAACGGCAACACCGGTATCGCCCAGCATCGTTTCCGGACGCGTGGTTGCAACTGTAATGAATTCACCGTCGCGGCCTTCGATCGGGTATTTGAAATGCCAATAATGGCCTTTGACTTCTTTCTGAACGACTTCAAGATCGGAAATCGCGGTCAGAAGTTTCGGATCCCAGTTCACCAAGCGTTTGTCGCGATAAATAAGGTCCTGTTTGTGCAGGGTAACAAAAACCTTACGGACAGCAGCCGATAGGCCTTCGTCCATGGTGAAACGTTCACGTTCCCAATCTGGCGAGGCGCCAAGACGACGCAACTGGTTGGTGATGGTTCCGCCGGACTTTTCTTTCCATTCCCACACTTTTTCGACGAACTTTTCGCGGCCAAGATCATGGCGCGTAACATTCTGTTCGCCAAGCTGACGCTCAACAACCATCTGGGTTGCAATGCCTGCGTGGTCAGTGCCGGGCTGCCACAGGGTGTCCTTGCCGGTCATACGGTTATAGCGAACAAGAACATCCTGAAGCGTAAAAGTAAGCGCATGCCCCATATGGAGGCTGCCGGTTACGTTGGGTGGCGGCATCATAATGACATACGGGTCGGCTTTTGAGGCCGAATCGCTGGCAAATGCCCCCGATTTTTCCCATTTATCGTAAAGTCTGCCTTCAACGTCGGCCGGGCTGTAGGTCTTCTCCAACATGGTCTTTTGATCCGCTGCGGGTTTAATCATTTATACAAAGAAAAAGCGGCGCACCTCGGGCGCGCCGCTTTAATTCAACTGTCGGCTCGCCTAGAGGTCTTCGGCACGGCTTACAATCCGCTCGATTTCCTTTTTCACAAGGCGTTCGATCATATAGGGCAGGTTTTCGTCAAGCCATTCCTTAAGAAGCGGACGCAACATATCGCGCACCAAGTCTTCCAAGGTAATGTGCCCTGCATTTAGTCCGAGCGTAACTGCGCGTTTTTTTGCAACAGCTTGTGCCAGTTCCGAGATGGTCCCTGTCGCTGAAGATTCCGTCATATTGGAAATCAGCGGCTCTTCATCATCCTCGTCATCATACAAGGCCGGCATTGCCGGTTCTGGCTCTGGTTCGTCAAATTCGTCTTCAAGTGGCGGCAAATCGTCTTCAAGCGGAGACTCGTCGAAGTCGAGCATATCGTCGAGTTCCAGATCTTCTTCCGGCTCGTCAAGATCAAGTTCTTCGGGTTCCTCGTCAAACTCAAGTTCTTCGGGTTCTTCATCGAGAACGAGTTCGTCGATTTCTTCTTCGGGTTCTGGCTCAGGTTCGGGTTCCGGCTCTGGTTCCGGCTCCGGAGTTGGTTCGGGTTCAGGAGCGGCTTCCTGTTTTTCTTCGTCACCCTCATCTGCAAGAATTTTGCGGATCGACTGGAGGATGTCCTCCATTGAAGGTTCTTGTTGCCCGTCACTCATAATTAAAATTCCGCACTAGTGTCATTCAACCAGATCGACCCGAACGTTGCTCTCAGGACAGGATGTCAAACATCCTGTCCTGAAGTTTCAACAAGTCAGTCTGTTCCCCACCACTGGTCCTTGACTTTATTATAGTTGGACTCAGTGTCGTAAATTTCGACCGGCAGACCAAGGACCTGCGCATTTAACGCCCCCAAGGCAGCCTTAACCTGGAATTCGGCAACCGCGGCATCGCGACGCGACCCAACAAGGTCCACACGTGCCTGCAGCAATTCCTGTTCCTGATCAAGAACATCAAGAACAGTACGTGATCCGACAGATGCTTCACGCTGAACACCATCCAAGGCGACTTCTGCCGAGGAAACCTGTGCCTGCTGCGATTCAATGCTTGCCCGTGCAGTTACAAGGGTTTCCCATGCACTGGTCGCATTTTCGATCACGGCACGGCGTGATTCATCAACCTGAATGCGCGCCTGCCCAGCAGTCTGCTTTGCCGAACGCACGCTCGAGAAAACTGCACCTTGCTGATAAAGCGGTACCGAAACCGATGCAATGATATCAGCACTGTCAGATGTGAATTCTTCGGTTGAACTTTCATGTGCACGCTCAACGCCTGCAGAAAGATTAACTTCCGGGTATAATGAACCTTCGTTCAGACGGACATCCGATTTCGCGGCTTCTTCAGTGTAAAGAGCCTGCAAAACATCCGGGTGCTGCCCTTGCGCAATCGAAAGAACATCCGAAACACTGGTCGGAAGACCGGCAAGCGGGTTTGGAATCTCAAGATTGCTTGGCGGGTTGCCGACAAGACGCTCATACTGAGCACGCGTATTGGCCAACGCACCCTGCGCCGAAATCAGATCAGCCTTCGAACCCGCAAGGCGTGCTTCTGCCTGCGATACGTCGGTACGCGTAACTTCGCCGACAGCGAAGCGATCACGCGTTGCTTCAAGCTGACGTTCAAGAACACGAACGTTGTTTTGATTAAGCTCAACAACCGCAGTATCACGCAAAACGTTGAAGTAGGACGTTGCCACCTGCAACATCACATCCTGTTCCGTAGAACGCAAAGATGCGCGTGCGGCTTTAATCCGCGCCTCGGCGCGCTCGGTTTCTGCTGTTGTACGGCCACCACGATAAAGCGGCTGGGTAACATCCAGACCAAGAGTATAAGGTGTCAGGTTGTTGTTCGTCTTGGTACCGTTTGCATCCGTTTCCAAGTCACGGAAACCGGCATCGCCAGAAAGCGTCACACTCGGACGCCAGTTTGACAATGCCGTTGAAATTTCTTCGTCGCTTGAGCGCAAAGATGCACGCCCAGCTTCAAGTGTCGGGTTGCTCTGATATGCTTTAATAAGAGCGTCCTCAAGACTTTCCGCAGATGCACTACCAGCAACCGTTGCTCCGGTTGCGAGAATACTGCAAGTCAGCAAGAACCGTTTTATCATTTATCTACCCTTGTAAAATCCTACACCAAGTCCCGACCCCGGCGCAGTTTCACGTATGGTAACGATGGAACGAAAGTTTTCCAAGAAAAGAGGCGCTTGGAATGCAAAAAAGTATTTTTGCCCCGTTTCCTCCATCGTCACATCATCTAATCGTAGCGTGTCATATCAGGCTCCACTTCAAGCGCCCAAACATCTATACCGCCAGTAACATTAAAAACATCTTTAAATCCGTAATCCTCAAGGAACATACCCGCATGACGACTGCGAACGCCATGATGACATATGATCGCAAGAGTTTTTCCAGATGGAAGTTCATCCACCCTGCCCGGCAAATTCGATAGCGGAATATGCCTGGCACCGTTGATCATACAGATTTCGACTTCCCAGTCTTCACGTACATCCAACAAGACAATTGCCCGATCCTGTTCAAGTTTCGCAGCAAGTTCACGACAACTTATTTCTTGAACCATCGGGTCCTATCCACTGAACGCTATGTAAAAAGAATTGCCCGGAAGAACCGATCAATTCAAAAGATCAAAACACAAAGCTGTCTACCGGCTCAAAGCCTGGAAGATATGGGATATTGGCATCGAACAGATCACGATGACCGATAACACCATTTTCGCGTTCATAAAGACGTGCGACGCCGACTTTTCCAGCTTCACGAACAACTGCCAACAGACGACCGCCCTCAGCCACTTGTTCAAGAATGCCTGCCGGAACCTCCGCAACCGCACCATCAAAGACAATCACATTGTATGGCGCCTGCTTGGCATAGCCAGCAGCAAGATCACCTTCAACAACGATGACGTTATCGTAATTGGCGTTCTGGAAAGTTTTTTCAGCTGCTGCCGCCATTTCCTTGTCGCTTTCGACAGAAACAACCGTTTCCGCAACACGGGAAATCAATGCGCTTCCATAACCAAAGCCTGCACCAATCACCAAAGCAACATCTGTCTCGGCGATTTCCGCACATTGCATCAGGCGGGCAATCACCATCGGCTCCATGGCGAAACGCCCGCCACCGACCGCGATATCTTCATCGACATATGCAATGCCACGCTTGCCTTCTGGCAGGAACTGTTCGCGTGGAACTTCCTCCATCGCAGCGATGACCAGCGGATCGGTAACCTTGTTGGTCCGAACCTGATTTTCCACCATATTATGGCGCGCGATTTGGTAATCCATGATTATCTGACCTGAAAATTCTCGCGAGAAAGAGACCACGAACGCGCTTTTTTATCCCCAAAACCGTTCGCAGTTATCGCCATGTTTATAGTCAGCACATAGGCAACTGACAACATCCGATCAACAGCAACCAAGCAATTTGGCAATAAAAACGATTAATAAGCGGTCCATCTCCGCGTCAAACGTGAATTTACCCTAGCAGTTTTCGCGTATCCGCATGCTGCTTAGAGCCAAATACATATTTGATGCGTGATTGATACAGCGCAATGCCGCCAACAAAAAATATAGCATCATCAGGCTTGTATTGCGTTTTACGTGCAACAACATTTGAATTTACTACTCGAGAGCGGACATCTGCTAGCAAGAATTTAACGAGCAGATGTATAGAATACGGGGACTTATGAATTTTTTGGTCGGATATTCAAACCTACTCCAACCAGTTCGAAAATTATCAGTGGGGGCAACTAACCATGCGTGACAATGGTCCGGTAACCAATCGCGAAGTCGTAATGAAAGATAAGGACATCCTTGTGTCTGGCACAGACATCGGGGGCCGCATCACGTTTGCGAATAAGTCCTTTATCGATATTAGCGGCTTTGAGGAAGATGAACTGATTGGTTCACCGCACAACCAGGTGCGGCATCGCGACATGCCAAAAGAAGCCTTTGCAAACCTTTGGGAAACGATCAAAGGCGGCCTGCCCTGGCAAGGACTGGTAAAAAACCGCTCGAAGAATGGCGATCATTATTGGGTGCGCGCCAACGTCACCCCAACGATTGAGAATGGTGAAACCGTCGGCTTTATATCCATTCGAACCAAACCGACTGACGAAGAAAAGCGTCACGCCGAAGAAACATATGCAAAACTGCGAAACGGCAACGGCCAAAATATCGACCTCGAATATGGTGAAATCACCGACACCAGCCCAAAAGCAAAGTTCAAAGAATTCATCGCCAGCATCAAGGGTAGCCTGAGCCTTGCCTTCGGAACCATGTATGTTTTGATGCTCGTATTGGCTGGCTACGCCCTTTACGGTGAATATCAAACCGAAAAATCATTGGAAGACATCTACGAAAACCGTGTCAAACCGCTGAACCTTCTCAAACAGGTCTCAGATGACTATGCCGTGTTTGTCGTCGATGCGTCTCATAAGGTCAGGAACGGCAACTTCACATGGCAGGAAGGCATTGAAAGCCTTGATACCGCCGAAAAGCGTATCAAGGATAACCTTGAAATCTATTTCGCCAGAACAATAGACCCTACTGAAGTTGACATCATTGCCAAGGTCAAAAGTCTTATCCCGCCTGCTGACGATCTGATCGGACGCCTGCGCACAATTTTCCAGAAAAAAGATACTGCCGCCCTTGATGCACTGGTAAAGGATGAACTTTACCAAGTCATTGACCCTTTGACTGAACAGATCGGCAATCTGTCTATTACACAGAATGGCATTGCAGCGATCAGTGTTGAATCTGCTGAAGAGTTATTTTGGACCAGCGTCATTGTTGAAACTGTACTACTCATCGCTGCTGCGATCATGACCCTGATTTACGGTAGCTGGCTAGTCCGTAAGTTCCGTCGCCCACTTGATGAAATGGAAGTCCACTTCGAAGCGATTGCGCGCAATGATACACGCCACTTCATCCCGCTTCCAACTGTGCCTGACTTCAAATCGCTGACCCGCCAACTTCGTGCCCTGCATGCAAAACTTTGCTACGCCAAGCTTGAGCGCGAGGAAAATGAAAACAAGGCATCCGCACAGCGCGTCGGCGCATTGCGCGGCCTAGCTGAGACCGTGGAAAAAGAACTCCAGAAAGTCGTCCAAGCAATTATTGATCAGACTCAGCGTCTTAATAGTTCTGCGAGCGAGATGGCCGGATCATCCGAACGAGTTTCGGAAAATTCCGAAAGTGTTGCTGCCGCCGCGCACGAAGCTTTGGCCAACGCCGAAACCGTTTCTGGTGCGTCTGAGGAACTTGCAGCTTCGATCCGTGAAATCACCCGGCAGATCGAAGAAGCAACGACCCTGACATCTGAGGCCAACAAGGCGGGGGAAAGTGCTGAGGAAACAGTTAGCTCACTTAAGGTAAGCGTTGATCGCATCGGCGAGGTCGCCGAACTGATCAGTAACATTGCAGCACAAACAAATCTTCTTGCGCTTAACGCTACGATCGAAGCCGCGCGTGCTGGTGATGCAGGTAAAGGCTTTGCTGTTGTCGCTCAGGAAGTCAAAAACCTCGCCAATCAAACGGCGAAATCGACAGAGGAAATCACGCGTCAGCTTGGCGAAATCCAGAATGTGACGGGGTCGGTTGTCTCGACCGTACAGCAAATGACAGCAAGCATTCGCCGCGTTGATGAAGTTGCCTCAAATGTTGCCGTCAATGTGCGTCAACAGGATGATGCGACGCAAGAAATCGCACGAAACGTTGTACAAACAGCCGAAGCATCCAACGAAGTCACCGAGAAGATCGGACATGTTGCATCCGAAGCACAGGAAAACCTTAAACGTGCAGCACAAATGAACAAGATTGCGGAAGAAGTTGATGAAAGCATCGCCGAGCTACGCGAAACACTCGTCCGAATCGTCCGTACCGCGACACCGGAAGTCAACCGTCGCAAAGATCCGCGCATAGACGTCCAGCTGGCTGTCACAGTCACCGTTGGCGGAAAATCCATCAAAGGCCAGACCATCGATCTTTCAAAGGGTGGCACAAAGGTCAGCCTTGAAGAACCAATCACGCCGGGCTCCAAAGGTCAGATCATGATCACGGGACCAAATGTAACCCTGCCGTTCGAAGCGGAAAATGTGTTTAATACGATCGCGAACCTTGACTTTGCACCACACAAGGACCGCGAAGAAAAGCTTGGACCTTGGCTGACACGTCGTTTCGGTAATAAGGCTGCTCAATAAACCACGGCACGCCTACGTTTTGCTTCGCATCATCGAACCGCCCGGGAAATGTTCCCGGGCGGTTCGTCTACTTTCAGGCGGATAATCAATACGCTGTTCAAAAAATGTAAAATTGGGTGCTTGACGGGTCGCATTCGATGGGGATATACACCGCTCCAGCCAACGCGAAGGCGCGATGGCGGAGTGGTTACGCAGAGGACTGCAAATCCTTGCACGCCGGTTCGATTCCGGCTCGCGCCTCCACTGATCCGGCATAGCTCAGTTGGTAGAGCAAATGACTGTTAATCATTGGGTCGCAGGTTCGAGTCCTGCTGCCGGAGCCAAAAACCCCTGGAACTTTGTTCTGGGGGTTTTTGCTTTTGGCCCCTGCTCTTCTTCCGGTCTTGCGACAAGAAACATCAAAACATTCGACCGCTCGGTTCCATTTTTGCGGATGTCCAGCGCCACGCAAAATCTAAGGCCCGCATTTTTAACCTTAAGAACATAAAAACATTATCGTTTGCGGATCAATTCAACCTCACACCCAATTAAACCTGCCCCACGATTAACCCAAAGGCGCACCAGACCTTCCCACATGGAAAAAGACGTCCTTTCGGCCCGATTTTCGCAAAAAAGGTCTTGCGGCACTCCGACTGTTTGATTATACACCTGCCACGCGCTTCAGACGGAGTGCGAAACCTGATCCGGCATAGCTCAGTTGGTAGAGCAAATGACTGTTAATCATTGGGTCGCAGGTTCGAGTCCTGCTGCCGGAGCCAATTAAAAAAGGGACCGAACATTTCGTTCGGTCCCTTTTTCTTTTAGCACGTCACAAAATGGATCAGCTCGTCATGAAAACCGTGAAAATTGAATTACGCGAAGTCAAACTTGGCATCCTGTCTGGCGCGACCAAAGGTTGGTTGATCGTTGGCGAACAAGACATTATTCACGGCATGGCGCATCCGATTGACGGTGAACTCTTCACCATTTCATCGACGACCGATCCACGCATTCAGGCATTCGGCTGGTGCCCGATGTTTGATAGCCTGGCCCACGTGCAAAATGATCTTGAAATTGCATTGGCAATGTCATCTGCCGCCGAAGTCGAAGAATGGATCGAAGAATCTGAACGGTTTGACGACGAAGGTCATCAGGGGCATTTGCACTAACGCCGCCTGCCCATTGGCGGCAGCGACACAAAACTTTGTCACCTCAATGCTTTATTGATGCACAGCAAATCAATATACTTGTCCTTGGCTTAATATCGCGCAGCCTTACAACATGGTATGCTGCCATATCCCGGCAATCATAGTGTCTGGTCATTACGCGGCAGACACCCCTGCCGCCCACAGGACAACGCGGGAAGACGGCGATGAGCACAATTAACCTCGACCACTTGTTCAAACCAAAATCGGTCGCCGTGATTGGCGCATCAAACCGTCCTCACTCGGTCGGGCATGTCCTGATGAGAAACCTTTTGGCGGGTGGATTTAACGGGCCGATTATGCCGGTCAACCCGCACAGCCAATCCATTGGTGGCGTTCTCGCCTATCCCGACGTGAACAGTTTGCCTGTGGTGCCCGAACTTGCCGTAATTTGCGTACCGCCAAAGGCCGTCATTCCAGTGATGGAATGTTTGGCTGAAAAAGGCTGTCTTGCCGCAATTGTTCTGACAGCCGGGCTTAGTGCTGAACAACATGACGACGGCCGCACAATCAAACAGGCCATGCTTGACATCGCAGCGAGCAAAAAGATGCGGCTGCTTGGTCCGAATTGCTTGGGCCTGATGGTCCCCGGCATCGGCCTGAATGCAAGTTTCAGCCATCAAAGCATTGGCAGCGGCAAGATCGCGTTTGTTTCACAGTCCGGCGCCCTTTGCACCGCCGTTATTGATTGGGCATCAGCGCGCGGGATCGGGTTTTCTCATTTCATATCGCTTGGTGAATGCGATGACGTCGATTTTGGCGATGTGATCGACTATTTGGGTTCTGATCCGGACACCCGCGCGATCATGCTTTACATTGAATCAATCCATGAACGTCGAAGCTTTATTTCAGCAGCTCGGGCAGCATCGCGCAACAAACCTATCCTATGCATCAAGTCGGGGCGATTTGCTGAAGGCGCGGCTGCGGCTGCGTCACATACGGGCGCACTTGCCGGTGCGGATGACGTCTTTGATGCTGCAATCAAGCGTGCAGGCGTCTTGCGTGTTTACACAGTCAGTGAAATGTTCTCTGCGGCTGAAACACTTTCACGCATGCGTCCCTTCCGCGGTGACAAGCTTGGCATTGTAACCAACGGCGGCGGGATTGGCGTTTTGGCCGTTGATGCCCTGATTGAGCGGCACGGCCATCTTGCACAGCTTGAAGATGCAACAATTTCATCCCTTAACGACGTTCTGCCACCAACATGGTCGCATGCGAACCCGGTCGATATCATTGGCGACGCGACGGGTGAACGTTACGCTGCTGCAATCGACAAAATGCTTGCCGACCCAAATATCGACAGTTTGCTTGTCATGCATGCCCCGACCGCAATCACGAACCCGGTCGAGGTTGCGCAAGGTGTGATCGATAAGATCAAGAACAGCAAAAAGAACATTCTTACCAATTGGGTCGGTGAAGCGACTGTCGCCGAAGCCCGAAACATGTTCTATGCCGCAGGTATTCCGACCTATCGCACACCAGAAAATGCCGTTGCTGCGTTTCAGCATATGGTTAATTTCCGGAAATTGCAGGATCTGTTGATGGAAACCCCACCATCCGTTCCACGCGATTACACGCCTGAAACGGATAAGGCGCGAAGCATCATCCATGCTGCTATTCATGCCGGCCGGGAAATGCTGACGGAACCAGAAGCCAAGGCTGTTCTGGAATGCTATGGCATCAACACGGTTAAAACCCTGGCCGCCAGCACGGTCGATGACGCGGTTAATATAGCAAACGACATTGGATATCCGGTTGCACTTAAAATCCTGTCAGATGATATCAGTCATAAATCAGATGTCGGCGGTGTCGCACTTAATTTGGAAAGCAGCGAAGAAGTCCGAAATGCAGCGGCAAAAATGCTGCGCACGATCGAAAAGAAATTCCCGGATGCACGTCTTCGGGGCTTTACCATTCAGGAAATGGTGAAACGATCTGGCGCACGTGAACTGATTGTCGGCATGACGACGGATCCAATCTTTGGCCCGGTCATCCTGTTTGGTCACGGTGGTGTCGAAGTTGAAGTCGTGCGCGATCGGGCTATGGCCTTGCCCCCGCTGAATATGAAGCTTGCCCGCGAACTGGTTGAAGGCACACGGATCTATAGGCTTCTAAAAGGCTACCGCGATGTGCCGCCTGTTAATCTTGAAGACCTGTTCATGACACTCGTGCGCCTGTCGCAACTTGTTGTCCACCTTGGAGAAGTCATCGAACTTGACATGAACCCGCTTCTTGCCGATCAGAACGGTGTGATCGCACTTGATGCCCGTATCAAGGTCACCCCGAAAGTGATCAGCGATGATCGACGTCTTGCCATTCATCCTTATCCAAGGCATCTGAAGCAAGAATTGGTGATGGATGATGGAACGACGTACCTGCTACGTCCGATAAAACCCGAAGACGAACCAGATCACTACGAGTTCATGTCTAAACTCACCCCCGAAGACATTCATTTTCGGTTCTTTGGCTCTGTACGGGAACTACCGCATTCCGAAATGGCACGTCAGACCCAGCTTGACTATGACCGCGATATGGCCTTCCTCGCGATTGTGCCAAATGGACCGGAAGAAGGCCAAATTCACGGCATGGTGCAGGTCGTGATCGACCCCAATAACGAACATGCAGAATATGCCATTATGGTGCGCTCCGACATCAAGGGGCGTGGCCTTGGTCGGGTGCTGATGGAACAGATGATCGAATATTGTCGTAAGAAAGGTACTGAAACCTTTATTGGTCAGGTCCTGCCGAACAATCGGCGTATGCTGACCCTTTGCGAAAAACTTGGCTTTAGCCGCAAGTTCATTCCCGACGAAGACGTCTTTGAAGTGACCTTGCCACTTCAACGTGATCCGCATTGATAGTGCACATTGCCCGATATGCGAAAAAACCAGGCGCAATGCCGGGCTTTATTGTTGGCATCAGGTTTTGAAGCTGCGCAATCAAACGCCTTCTGCAACCAGTCTGGCGCGGATATCGGCAACAGCCTTTTCAGGGTCAATGCCACTTTCACGCAGACTAACCGCGGCTTCGTTCTCGATTTTTCGAAGCTCCCCCAAAGTGGTCTGAACATCCTCAAGCTGCTGTTCAAGCTCTGCGATCCTGCGACGACCAACCACCATCAAATGTGCCAATTGTTCGGTACGCGTACGGTCTGCATCGTAAAGGTCGATATATTCTTTTATGTCTTCCAGTGAAAAGCCAAGCCGCTTGCCGCGTAGAACCAGCATCAGACGCGCACGGTCACGATAGTTGTAAACGCGCGTCGCACCGGCGCGCTGCGGGGCAAGTAGGTTTTTGGTCTCATAGAACCGGATCGCACGCGGCGTGATATCGAACTCTTCGGCCAACTCGGTGATACTGTAAAGCTTGTCGTTCATGGTTTTTCTTGTTTGATGACGATAATGGAACAACATCGCAACATTCGGACATTTCAGTCAATATATTTACGCTTACGTCACCTTAAAACACCCAATTAGCCATATTACGATCACGTCGTTTCAATCCGTTGGCAGGGGCAATGACCGGACATAATCAAGGTCAACAGGAACGTAATCCGGTCCGTCAATAAATCGCCCATTTGTAATCGCGCCGGGCCAATTGCAAGCACGACTTACCCATACATTGCCATCGGGCATTGGTATGATGATATCATTTTCATAACCCACTTGATATTCCATCCGCAGATCAAAATTCCCGGCTAATCCATCAACGAACACTGGACCATGCGCCGGGCGTGGGTCGATTAAGACATCATCATATCGATCAAAGACCGCTGGATATGTACCGTGATTGGCAAGGTCGCCCGTGAACTTCACTGGTAAAGGCGGTGTCGCAGACAGATCCAACCCGTTCTCGTCGCCAAAGAAAGTCTGGTCTAACGGCATTAAATCTTCTGGCAAGGTTTCTGGATTTGCGTGTTCGATAACATTGCGTGCATTGGTCAAGCCACGCGTTGTCCCCTTCTTTATGTATTTCTGACGCAAGAAAAAGCTGTTGTGCATACAAACCGATATGTAATCGGGTTGTGCAACAACACCGCCCTTCCCCAATTTGAAAACGGCTCCGCCGTTATTTTCATCGCCTTCCGGTCCAGGTCGGCTATCAAACCAGCAAACATTTGAAAAATAATACCAAAACCCACCGCGCACACCGTCCTGTGAAAACAGCTTGTGGCAATTATAGAACCGGTTCCGGCCAATCCACCAACCAACAGCCGTGGCTTCGGGCTCGACTGGATTGTCCCGGATATAGCTGAAATGATTGTCAAAAATTCTCACATCACGGTTATAGGTCCCGACCGGCGCATCAAGGTTATCTGCTGAGACATCCATCCGCACCCCGTTATAGCAATCCCGGATGTCGTTCCGCGCTATTTCGACGTCACCGGCAATGTCATCCGAGCCAAAAAATGCCCCGTTGAGATAACGGTATTTGACCTTGATGACGTTACCGTCTTTATCCTTTCCATCATGGATTTCATCCCACCGGATTGTGCGCCACATACTCTGATCCTGAACCCAGCGACATTCCACAATGGAAATCCGTTCACTTCGCAAACCGTTTGCGTAAAACGCGTAAGTGCCCTCGGTAATGCCAAGTCCCTTGAAGGCTAAGCTGTGGCTGTTCTCGATATATATTGCACTTGGCCATGCGCGGGTGATGCTGAGCTGCTCTATCCGGATATGGGCGACATCAATCAATTGAAATACGGCAAAACCGTCGCGTCCCGGGTTACTTGCAGACACAGTCGCGTCAGGTTGTTTTGCCGCATCAATCACGACCCCCGTTTCGCCACGAACAATAATCGGGTTCTCAAGAGTTCCGTCTCGGGGAAATCTTAAAGGATGCTCAAAGCTATATTCCCCTGCGATCATGCGGATGATCTGCCCCGGTTGGCTTTGCGCAATTGCTTTATCCAGCGTGGTTGTTGACCTTAGTCGATCATCAATCCAGTGATCTGCTCCATCCACCGAGACGTAAACAATGTCCATACCTACCCGCTCCCTATTTTTGTGCCTACTTCCCAGAACGATAACGCAAAACAATTTCATCCGTCATCAATTTGAGTAACGGATGAAATTATCAGTCATACTTTTTGATTTTTTGTATGAAACCATTTAAATCAGTAATGTGCTTTGGGCAAACCTCAGCTTCCATGCAGAAAATCCAGAATAAAGGACCATCAATGTCCCTCGTCACCGGACTAGTTTCAAAGGTATCGCTGTCTCTTGTCATCGCCGCATCCTTCACGGCAACCGCACAGGCCCATTTTCAGAAACTGATCCCATCAACCAATGTCGTTGATCAGAACACAGGGCGACAGATCACCTTTGATGTGACATTCACCCATCCAATGACCAATGGACCGGCGATGGACATGGCCGAGCCGCTTCAATTTGGCATGCAATATGATGGGGTAAAGACCGACCTCTTGGGCGCGCTTACCCCAAAGACGGTTGATGATCACGCGGCCTTTGATGCCGACGTCACCGTGAAGGCGCCAGGT
The DNA here is from genome assembly GCF_040218635.1 of Thalassospira sp. Taxonomy (GTDB): domain Bacteria; phylum Pseudomonadota; class Alphaproteobacteria; order Rhodospirillales; family Thalassospiraceae; genus Thalassospira. Next base: position 623,993 of record NZ_JAVJRB010000012.1, on the reverse strand, counting down.
GGTTACGCCTTTTATATCGAACCGGCTCCTTACTTCGAACCGGCTGAAGGCAAATATATTATCCAGTACACCAAGACCATTATCGATGCCTATGACTCGGGCGAAGATTGGGATCAGATGGTTGGTTTCCCTGTTGAAATTGAACCACTTACCCGTCCATACGGCATTTGGACCGGCAATGTGTTTTCAGGAATGGTGCGGCACAACGGTACAGCTGTTCCGTTCGCCGAGATTGAAGTTGAGTATGCCAATGACGGCAGCATCACCCTTCCTAATGCGACCTTTGCAACACAGGTCATCAAGGCCGATGCCAATGGCATCTTCCACTATGCAATGCCCAAGGACGGCTGGTGGGTTTTTGCCGCCCTGATCGAAGACGGCACCATGGCTGCACCAAATACAAACAAACAGGTTCCCGTCGAACGTGGCGGCGTTTTATGGGTAAAGACCGACCCCATGAATTGATTTCAACGGACGGGTGGGAACGCCACCTGCCCGTCCTTATCCGTCCCGAATATCCCGTCACTTTGCTGTCAACCAAACTGGCTTAAAACCATGGCTGTGCTCCCCCGCAGAATTCTGATGTTTCTGATCCTGTTATGTGCCGCATCAATTGGCACTGCACAGGCGCACAACCTTAATGTCTTTGCGATGAGTGACGGCAACACCATTGAAGGCTATGCCTATTTCACTGGCGGCACCCGCGCACAGAATGCCAACATCGAATTACGGGACAAAACGGGTCAAACGATTTTCGCGTCAACCGCAGATGAACAGGGAAGCTTTGCCCTGCGCGTGAGTCACCGGACCGATTACATTGTCTTTACCGACACCCACGATGGTCATGTGGCAAAATTCAAACTCTATGAGAACGAATTTTCTGAAAGCCTGCCTCGCCCGGGGCCAAATGATACGATTACGGTGAGCACACTTGAAACAACCCTTCCTGATCAGGGTTCAAAAATTCCTGCTAACACCACCCCCAAACCACTCGTCAGCACCGAATTGGACCTGAATAGCCTTTCAAAAGACGAGCTGACAGGCTTGATCAACCGTGCGGTTGCAAGGCAGATCGGCCCATTGCGTCAGGAAGTAAATTCCTATCGAAATGATGTGCGAATGTCAGATGTTCTGGGCGGAATTGGCGTGATTATTGGTATTTTCGGCGTTTGCGCCTGGGTGGTTGCTCGGCGGCAAGCCGCCCGCTGACAGCGCCCCATCCGTCAAGACGGACAGAATAGAAACAGCTCAGACCTTTTCACTATCTTCTACCGGCCATCTTGTATGATGGCTATCAATCACAAACCGATGCTTATGCTCGACCGGCGGGTGATAGTGCTGATGGCGATGATTGTGATCTCCGTGATCGTGGTTATGGTCTTTACCACTCTCTTGCGCAGGTTCCGTACCAGCCTGTCCATCATGGACATGAACATGGTGCGGATCATCATGCCCATGGGGATGGTCATGCCAAATTCCCGGATGGCTATGACGAATTTCCAGCGGGTCTTGCCGCGGCCACATGAAATGGGCAGCAATCAAACCAACAAACGCCAACCCACCTGATGCCATAAATGCATAGGAAAGCCCGGCCAAACTTCCCAACCAACCTACAATGCCATAGGCAATCAACCACCCCGCATGCGAAAGCGCGAAGTTCGCCGCAAAGAACGCTGACCGATCTCCTGCCCCGGCAGATCTTTGAACCAAACGACCACCAGGTGTTTGCGCAAATGTACTTCCGGCACCGGCAATCGCCCACAACACACCAAACGCAGCAACATGGTGCCATTCAGCACCCATTAGCACCGCACCAAACACCATTGCCATCGCCGCACTGACAATCCCCATCATCATCAGGCGCCGTTCACCAATCCTGTCAATCACACGTGGGATCAGAAAAGCTGCCAACATCGATCCGCCACCAGCGCACGCCAAAAACGCCGTCGTCATAAGTGCACTGCCGCCCAGCACCCCACGAGTCAAAACCACTGTATTGACGATGATCATCGCCCCGACACATGACACAGCAAAGTAGACGGCCAACAATCCGCGAAGCCGTGGTGTTTTCAGATACGCCACCACGCCAAATAACGTGTTGGCATAAAACCCGCTGTCCCTGTCGATCGGTGCTGCCTTGGGTAAAATGGCCGTCACAATCAAAATAGCGGACAGCACAAATGTCGCACTATTTGCCAAGAACAAACTGTCAAACGACCAAACGAAAAGGAGTCCAGCCGCCAATGCCGGACTGACAAGGTTTTCCAGATCATAGGCCAACCGGGCATACGAAAGCCCCTTGGTATATGCTTTTTCGTCTTCGAGGATTTCGGGAATGATGGCCTGAAAGACCGGCGTGAAGGCCGCTGACGCAGCATTCACAACAAACACTAAAACAAAGATCTGCCATATCTGGTCAACGAATGGCAGACACAGAACAATCACAGCCCGCAAGACATCAAGCCCAACTAACCATACCCGTCTTGGCAGCAAATTTGCCATCCCGCCTGCAACCGGTGCTATGACAAGATAGGTCACCATTTTTAGAACCAGCACAGAACCCAGAACCCGCCCCGCGTCCTCGCCGGCAAGGTCATAGGCCAGCAACGTCAAAGCAACTGTCGTCAAACCTGTCCCGATCAGGGATGTGATCTGGGCGGCAAATAAATGGCGAAAGGCTGTTATGGAAAACGGTGACATATTTGACGTCATCCGGACTGCGTTTCAGAGGTATGACTAAATGTGCGAACGATCAAAGTGAAGCAAGAGATTGCGCATGCAGTTCTGATCCATGACTGAAATTATCAGAGGTCGTAGATTTTTTCATTGCAACCTGTTTGATCTTGCCACCACGCAATTCAATTGTCCGGGTTGCCAGTTTCCGCCGGAAATGTGGATCATGAGAAATCAGGATCATGGCTTGCGGTAGTTCGAGCAAAATCTCTTCAAGCCGTTGCATGTTTTCTTCATCAAGTGCATTTGTCGGTTCATCAAGCAACAAGACATCCGGCTTCATCGCAAGAACGGCAGCAACGGACACCAACCGTTTTTCACCACCGGACAATTCGTGGGTGATGCGTTCGCGAAGGTGTTTTAGATGAAGTTGGTCAAGAACTTCATCGACAATCGCCAATGCTTCTTCACGGCTAGCCCCCAAGTTCAGCGGGCCAAATGCAATGTCTTCGACCACTGTCGGGCAGAAAAGCTGATCATCCGGGTCCTGAACAATAAACCCCACCCTACACCGCAAATCATGAAAATCTGCATCCGTGACACAAGATTTTCCGAATGCGTTTATCTCGCCGCCATGTGGCTTAATCAGACCAACAAGGATGCGCAGCAAAGTACTTTTACCTGCGCCATTCGGGCCGGTAACAAACAGGCGTTCTTGTTGATCAAGCGTCAAGCTGACACGATCAAGAACACTTTGTCCTGCCCGGTATCCATAGGAAATGTCGTTTAATTCAATAAGCGAAGACATAAGCACGATCCATCACGACAAGCATGGTTACCAGCAGGAAAAAGGCCACGGCAAGCACACCGTCGCGCGGGCGGAAAATCAAATGATCGATCATCGGGAAATGGCCACTAAAACCGCGACATTTCATGGCTTCAAGCACACGTTCAGCACGTTCTAGCGACCGCACCAGCAACATGCCAAACAAATACCCGAACGAACGATAGGTATGAATTGTATTACGCGCCTTAAACCCGCGCAGCTTCATTGCCATACGCAACCGATGATATTCGTCATGCAGAACTGAAATGTAGCGCACCGTAAACATCATCAAATGCACAAGAGCTGCCGGGCAACGTAGCCGATACAACGTATGGCCCAATGCCACTGGTGTCAGGCCCGAAAGCAGGCTTAGCATCATCAGCACAACAGCATTGGCCCGAATGCCGATCAGAATGGCGTGATGAAGCCCCTCTTGGCTGGCATCCGCTCCGAAAATCGAAAACATCGGTGTTCCGGGCGTTGTAAAGGGCAACATCACCAGCATGACAATGATAAAGCCATCCATCGCCGCCATGCGCTTTAACGTCAAACGCAGCGGAAGATCGGTCAAAAACACGGTGCAGATGGCCAGCGCAAAAGCACCCAGCGCAAATTCAAGCTGATGAAGGCTTACCACCATGATGGCAAACAGGCCTGCTGCAACCACGCGCACACGCGGATCAAATGATCCGACAAAGGATGAAGCGTGATCGCCACTTCCCTGTACGCTTAATGGTTGGTCATGCCCGAATAGATGGCTCATGGTTTGGTTGCTTTGGCTCTCAAACGTCGTGCGGCAATGTAATACGCGATCCCGAAGAACCCGAATATATAGCCAATACCCCCAAGAATCGATTGAAGATCGTTCTTTTCTTTATAGGCCGTGATTTCACGGCGAAGCGGCCGCAATTCGTCCCGAACAATTGCTGCGATCAGTTCTTCCTGTTCTTGCGAAACCGCTTTGTTGCCACTGCTATTTCCATTGGTCGCCACAGCAGCCTGAGCACTACTACTCGAAGATTGCGGTACACTTTCGTCAAGCGTGTCTAAGTTCGAAAGATCAGCAATGGCAAATGTCGTCTCGGCCACATGCCCCGCCCCAAGATCAGCACGAAACACCAAATCGATCTTCTGATGTGGCGTGTAAACGAAAAAGCCGTCTGCATCGGTTTTGACTTCATCGATTTTATTGCCCTGAGGATCAAAAACCTCGACCAGCGTATCTGCGGCCATGTCGCCGTTGGAAAAACCAATCTCGCCTTCGACGCTTGAACCACTTGGAAAGACCGACGCAATGACCTTGTGGGCATGCGCATGCCCTGCCCCAAGCACCAGCCCGGCCAGAAGGACACTTGCAAACAACCTAGCCATTATTGACCTCGCTTGCCCGCTTTGCACCTGCAGTCGAGGTTGCCAATGTGAATTCCGACGTTTGATCAGCAGGCATCAGTAGTTCCGGTTTTACCTTGACGATCAAATAGACCGCAGCTGCCGAAATCAGGCCTTCGACAATCATGACCGGGATATGGGCAAAGAATACAAGTTTGGCAGCAGGAATAAACGCATCACCGCTTAGCATCAGTGAAATCGCCACAAACAGCGTGGTTAACGCGATCGAAGATGCTCCGGCCAAACCACCCCAAATAGCAGCCCCTGCCGGATTGCTGCGCGCCACCATCGAACGGAATACAAAACCGGCAATCACCGCCGGAAAGGCAATGTTGACCGTATTGACGCCAAGCACGGTAAGGCCACCAAACCCGAAGAATATTGCCTGCAACAGCAAGCCAACAAACAAGGCAGGAAATGCAGTCCAGCCAAGAACAAGCCCGGCCAGACCGCTCATGATCAAATGCACACTCGATGGACCGACAGGCACATGAATAAGCGAAGCAACAAAGAACGTTGCCGACAAGACCCCGGTCGCCGGGATCTTGTCGATTGGCAGTTTTCGCAAGCCCAGGCCAAGCCCGGCAACTGCAAGAACTCCACCACCAATTAAAACCTCAGGAGCCAGCGCCCCATCGACGATATGCATTTATCTTTGTCCCTAAGCCTATTTCACATCATAGGCGCGAACCCACAGGACAGCATCCTGTGAAAGCTCTTTTCCCTGAAATTCTTTATCAGGGCCACTGCCAAGTGCGGCAAATCCCCAAAATCCTGCTTTGGGAATTCCAAAAGTGAAATAACCGTTTTCATCGGAAATTGCGACAATTGCACCACCGGGCATCGGAGATGCCGTCGGTGTTTTTGGTGAATTGGTCGCCATATCCGGCTCAGCCGCCATGAATTCAATTTCGACTTCGATACCCGCAGCAGGTTTTCCTTCGCTTAACACCCGCCCGGTAAAGGTTGATCCCGCAACGATATTCGTCGGTCGGTTAAGGGGCAGAATTTCGGTTTTAAGCCCCTGAGATTCCATCCAATCGGTTGGAATCTCATTGCGGTTCACATAGGACTTTGTCAGCTGCTGAATATAAAGATCTTCGCTTTCTTCATAATACGGTGCTGGTACGACAACCATGACATAATCGCCACTTCGCTTAAGCGTGAGTGTCCCGTCATATGCGGCAGCCGAGTTCTCGGATCCAGTAAAAGTAATCGGGGAAAGCGTTGATTTTAAATCAATCTTTTCACCGCGATGAACCGCGTAGAATTCAAGCGGTTCACCCATATCCATGACATGCCCGTTTTCAAACGGGTGCCAGAAAATCAGTTTAACCGGTTGATCACCCGGTTTTGTGACATTGACTTCTGGCGTATAGACCAACTGAAAATGTGCCTGCACAGGCAAAGAAGTCATTAAAAGACAGGCACTTGCGACAGCAAGCCTGTTTACGGTCTTCAACATATAATCGTCTCTTTCGCAAACGATGTACGCATAGCAAAAGCCCAACGCACAGGGTTAGGATAAAGAACGATAGGATGGCTGGAAGCAAGATACAGGCATCAGTTTCGAGACCGCATTTTCCCCTGCAACCTGACGCTCACCCCGGCGTCCAACAGCTCAGTACCAAGCAAACAGCGCTTGGTAGTCAAAGGCAGGTCTCCTGGCTCACGGTTTCAAAAGCATTACGCCTTCCCGGTTTGCACCAGTGGCATGTGTAACGCTCGGACCGCTTACAGTTGCGGGGGCAGCCATGGCATTGTCAAAAACGCACCATGTTCCCTTTTAAGTCGATCCATACGGATCAACACCAAAGACAGCTTCATATTCCATGTACGGTGAAGTCCTGTCAACTCCTAGCAAAGGTCGATGACAATTATCTTTTCGCAGCCGTGACTTGACCTGTTAGGCACTCAGGGCAAATATCATGACCAACAAACTTACCAAGCATTGAATACTTATAATTTTATTGGGTGGAAACAATTATGACCCCGGAAACAGTTTTGGTCTTCTGGTTCAAGGAGCTTGAACAGAAACAGTGGTTTATCAAGGATCTGACCCTTGACCGTCACATCATTGAACGATTTTCGGATTTTCATACCGCGGCCAGCCTTGGTGAACTTTATCAATGGCGAAAAACAGCCCATGGCCGTCTTGCCGAAATCATTGTTCTTGATCAGTTTTCGCGCAATATGTTCCGCGATCAGCCACAATCTTTTGCCTCTGATCCAATGGCGCTTGTTCTTGCCCAAGAGGCCGTCGCACTTGGCCTTGATAAAAAGCTGACAACCCCGGACGAACGGTCGTTTTTGTATATGCCCTATATGCATTCGGAATCAGAACTGATCCACGAGGTTGCCATTGATTTATTTGCCCAACCGGGACTGGATAACAATTACGATTTTGAAGTTAAACATAAGAAAATCATTGATCGATTTGGTCGCTATCCGCACCGCAATGATATCCTTGGGCGTACAAGTACAGCCGACGAAATCGCATTTCTAAAAGAACCCGGATCATCATTCTAGAATGCAAAAAGGGACGGATACCCGTCCCTTTTTGGTTAATTCCGGTTGGTTTAGAATGTGTTAGCCAACATTCTTGTCGCGTTTGTCCCACCACTCTTGAACAAGGCTTTCCGCCTCATCCATATAGTCGGCTTTGCCCGCAAGGAACGCCCCCATGGCGGCACTGCCCTTAATGCGGGCCTCTGCCGGGGCATCTTCGACATCACCGCGCCAGACGGCAAGGAAATGCTTAAGCGATACCGGGCTTTGATCATCAAGATCTTTCTCGCTTTTGGACAGCAATGCGGGCCAACGGACATCGCATAACTCACCATTATCAAGCATTCGAAGATCAACATGCTTGAACGGGGTACGCTCCGCCTCGCCGCCACCGCCCTTGATCACGCCAATACGTGGCAATGCCAACAGTTTTCCGGTTTCGCGATGAACATCCAAGAATGCCGGGTGAAACACCCCCAGAAACGCCGCACGCGCCTGTAGTGGATTAAGCAACCGTAACAAGGTGTTGACGGGACTGCGCAATCCCAAAAGCGATCGCAGACCAATCAGTTCCTGCAATTTCGGATGCATATGACGCAGCGGAAGATAAGCAAACCCCTTGGCCGCAATATCCGAGCGGGCTTCTTCAGCTGACATGGCAACCGACAGCTTTAAAGCTTTGACTGCGGCTTCTGTTCCGACCCCGTTTACAAGGTGGGAATTATACCCGTGCATCAAAACCGGCACGCCGTTTTGTGACAGCAGGTGAGCAGACAACACGAACCATGGCAGGCCGCGCGTACGCCCCGCCGCATAGGATGGCCAATCAAGCATTGGCTGACCATTTATTTCACCATCGGCATTATCATCGGGATCAAGGCGGGCCGCTTTGCGCACGGCCTCAATCATGCCGGCCAGTTCATCTGGCGTTTCAGCCCGATAGCGCAGCATCAGCAAGAACGCGCCAAGCTGGATCGGCTCGACCTCATCGCGCAGAATCATGGAGAAAGCATCGAATGCTTCTTCACGTGTCAGACTGCGTGAACGGCCGGGCCCCCGGAAGAAAGTCCGCAAATAACCCGAAAACGGATGTGATTCGGGTAAATGGCTTTCTTCCTCGAGCTGTTCAAGGTGCTCGTCGGTCATCAGATTTCACCGATTATAGTTGTCATTACTGGTCGTGGACGCGGGTAAAGACCCACTCCGTCTCGGTCGAAAGATCATCCTGATAGCAATAGCCATCCTTGGCGAACTTCTTCAGATCTTGCGGATTATCAAGACGGTTATCAATCATGTAACGCGCCATCATGCCACGTGCACGCTTGGCTGAGAACCCAACAACCTTGGCCGCACCACCTTTGACCTCTTTAAAGACCGGTGTAATCACCGAACCAGTCAGAAGGTTGGTTCTGACCGATTTAAAATACTCATGCGATGCCAGATTGATCAGGCTGCGGTCCTTGTGGCCGTCGGTCAAGCTGTTGATTTCTTCGGCAATTTTATCGCCCCAGAAAGCATAAAGGTCCTTACCGCGCGGATTAGAAAGGCGCGTTCCCATTTCAAGCCGGTATGGCTGCATCAAATCACGTGGCTTTAACAAGCCATACAAGCCAGACAGCATACGGAAATGGTTTTCCGCCCAATCAATGTCTGTGGCTTTCATCGTATCCGCATCAAGGCCGATATAGGTGTCACCCCGAAAGGCAAAAATAGCTGGTTTCGCATTGGTACGATCAAAAGGCCGTGAAAAATGCTGAAAGCGCTGATAGTTCAGGTCGGCAAGATTTTCGCTAATGCCCATCAGTTTCATCAAATCGCCGCGGCTTTTTTTCCGCGCAACTTCAATAAGTTCTTCGGTGTCGTCCAAAAATCCGGGTTGGGAAACGGCCATTTCCGGCACATCCGTTTCGAAATCCAGCTTCTTGGCCGGGGACACAACAGCAAGCATCAATCTGCCTCTTCTCTTTCATCTCGGGTCAATTTGTCGTAACAAGCCACAAGGCATGGCTAATGTCTAGGGCCCAAGCCCATGTACAGGAGTATACGGCTGTACATGGATTTGGACCCTTGGCGTTAACCATAAACTTCTAATCTTGCAGAAAATCCGTCATATGCAAGTCATTGACGGAAGAAAGGACCAGTTATGAGTGAACAAGTTCGCGCGTCGCACATTCTTTTGATGTATGCCGGTTCGGCACGGTCGACCGCTACACGCACCAAAGAAGAAGCATTGGCCCAAATCAATGCGCTTAAAGAACAAGTCGCAAACGGTTCGGATTTCGCTGATCTGGCGAAAGCAAACTCTGATTGCCCGTCCGGCCAGCAGGGCGGCGATCTTGGTATGTTCGGCCGCGGCATGATGGTCCCTGAATTCGATGCTGCTGCATTCAGCATGGAAGTCGGCGCGACCTCTGACGTGGTTGAAACCGATTTCGGTTACCACTTGCTTCAGCGCACCGCGTAATTTCGCGCACTTCGCTAAAACATTTAAAGGCTGGCGCATCTTTGCCAGCCTTTTTCTTTTGCCACACTCTACCAATGCAATGCTGCGGCTTTAGAAATCGACAATCGCCGCATCCAGTTCATATTGGCCTTTATGGTCTTCGACCTCTAAAACCCAAACATCACGATCAAAGCCGATCTGTTTGCGCCAATATTCATCGCAGGCAAGTTCAGTCTTCCGGCCACCCTCGGGACCACCTGCAACCAACATCCATCCAAGTTCGCCATCAAGGGTCGTGACACGTGAATAGACGAAACATCCCGCATTAAAACGGTTTAGTTTAAGCAGCACAGCACCTGCGTCTTCGTTGCCCTTATGGGCGACCATCGCGGTAATCAAGGACGATTGGCAAATCGCAATCTGACCACGTACCCAAAGACCGGCTTTTAGTCGCGGCTGCATCTATACACCTTCTCGCGTGGCAGTAACGTTTTCAGGCATCTGCAAGATCATGTTCGGGTCTGGACAAATGCTTGCCCACAAATCCCATTCTGATGGTTTAGCCGCCCCGAAATAGTCTCCTTCCCGGCCCAGCATATCGAAGATAATCTGAAAGTGCAGATGCGGTATCCAATCACCGTTAATCGGAAAATCGCCAAATCGGCAAAGCATGTCGCCTGCGGCAACTTCCTTACCCTTATAAAGTCCATCAAGCGATTCGCGGCTTAGATGACCATAAAGGGTATAGAACCGCACACCTAGCGCCGGATCATGCTGCAAAATGATCGTCGGACCGTAATCAAGGTGAAGATTGTTGTCGGCAAAACTGTGAACCACGCCATCTAGTGGTACAAAAACCGGCGTAAAGGCAGGGGCGAACAAATCGATGCCAAGATGCTGGCTACGGGCTTCGCCGTCATTCTTGAACTGTTCGGACTGATAACAAATGCGGTCTTCGCGGTATCGCCCGACGCCAACGGGCGCACGCACAGCAGCAAGTTGTTGCCACATAATATCGGTTTGACGTGCAGGGTCGCTTGTCCCGCCAATTACGACATCCCCATTTGCCGAAAAGTCATAAACAATCTTCGGGCAAGATTTCAGATCATATTCCATCACCGAGTGGAATGTGTCAGCATGATCAGTGATCCACTGGCGGAGCTTTTCTGCTTCAGGCATCGGCTCCTGACCATCTGCCAGACGTTTCAAATAGGATTGCAGACGCTTGGTCGCATTAAGAGGCATCATGGCGGTCACGGTGGTGGCTCCGAAACAGAAAAAAGGCAGGGACTGAATGCCCTGCCTTTTGCCTACATGATAATCTGCCTCAACGGCAAGCTTTGGCTTACCAGTTGGTTACTTCATATTCACACGACACGTCATCATCATCCGTATCGGTCAGTGCAACCGTCAGGCGGCGCATCTGTGGATTGAAGCGTTTGATGAAGTTCAAAAGCAGAAGCGACTCTTCGGAAAGTTCGCCCGCATCATCGTCGTCTTCATCAAGTTCGCACAACTCAACCAGTTCAAGGAACAAAGCACCAAGGGCACGTTTAACGTCTTCGCCGCCCTTCAGGCCACCGGTCAGTTCACCCAATGGCGAAAGATCGATTTCCAACTTGCGCAGGTTCTTGCTCATCTGATCGATAGCATCTTCATCAAGCACCATTTCAGCGGCAATCATATGCGTGCCAACTTCGTTGATGTTCATGAAGCCGATAAATTCAAACAGGTCGTCCTTGGTCCGACCTTCTTCAAGCAGCTTTTCAGTGTGGGCTTCGAATTCAGCGAAATCGATGTCTTCGCCAAGATCGTTCTCAAGTTCGCTCATGTCGCTCTCCAATGAAAATTTGCGCTGCTGATACTCTGGATTGCGCGAAAACTCAACCCGAACTGGCAATATGACGATCAGCTATGCACGTTCCACATTCCGCCGATATGGGGCTTTGCAAAGAAGATTGCGAAGAATAGCGCAATGTCAGTAGGATATAAACAATTCACAAGCTTTCAAAAGCATCCCCTATTACGTATGGACCAAGCAATGCCCGCATTTACCATCCTTGATATAGTTGCCATTTGTTGGGCATTCAGCTGGTGGGTTGGCTATACGATCTTTGCCGATGCCGGGCCAAGACGGCGCAATTCGATTTCAGCCCATATGGCGCGCAATCGCCATCGCTGGATGGAACAGATGCTTAAACGCGATATTCGGATGGTTGATACATCAATTGCCAGCAACCTGATCACCGGCATCAGCTTTTTCTCATCAACCACCATTCTGGTTCTGATCGGTCTGGTCGCTTTGCTGGGTTATACGCAAAAGGCAATTGAAACCGTATCTGCCCTGCCCTTTGCTGCGGTGACGACGCCAGCTGTCTGGGAATGCAAAGTGGTGTTACTTGTGATCATCTTTATCTATGCATTCTTTAAGTTCACATGGGCATTTCGGCTGTCGAACTATTGTTCGATTCTGATCGGTGCAGCACCTGACCAACATGAACCCGATGCCCCGCGCGCAGCAGCCCGCGCGTCACGCATGAGCATGATGTCCGCCCATAACTTCAATCGCGGCATTCGGGCCTACTTTTTTGCCCTGTCGGCACTGGCATGGTTCTATCATCCGGTGGCCTTCATCATGTGTGCAGCATGGGTAACGTTGGTTCTTTACAACCGGGAATTCCGATCCCACGCGCTTGATATCCTAAGCGGCCATCATTGATCGCAACACGTGCAGCACGCCAAAACAAACGAAGGGTCGCAAAAGCGACCCTTTGTTTCATCCATATCAATGCTGCATATCAGACAGGCTGCACTTTCCGACGGATGGCATAGCCCGCAACGATCACGAAAACCAAGCCAACGGGCAACGCTGCACTGTAAAGCAACGTTCCCCAGCCTGAACCGGCATAGATCGTGCCCGCAGACAAAGAAGCAACTGCAACCGTTCCAAAGACCGTAAATTCGTTGATGGCCTGTACGCGTGCTTGTTCGGATGAGCGATAATTCTCCGTCAGGAAGGTCGTTGCCCCGACAAACATAAAGTTCCAGGCAATGCCAAGCAGCACCAATGATACCCAGAAATTGGCCATAAGGTCCTGTCCTGAAAGAGCAACGGCCAAACAGACAAAGTTAATCAAGGCACCCAGCTGAATGATCTTAAGCGCCCCGAACCGCTTGATCAGATTTCCTGTGAAGAAACCCGGCGCATACATCCCGACGACATGCCATTGAATGATAAAGGCAGCATCGCCAAACGCGTAGTCACAATCCAAAATCGCCAAAGGCGTTGCGGTCATAACAAAACTCATGACCGCATATCCCAATGCCCCGGCAACAATCGCGACAATAACAGCGGGTTGTCCAAGAACCGTTTTTAAGGGTCGCGCCGGTTCCGCATGTTTGTGGCCGCGCATATCGGGAAGTCGCAACTGCCCGATGGCGATTACAAGCAGGAACTGCAATCCGATCAAAGCCACAAACGTTCCAAGGAATGGCACCGTATCAAACCAGTCACGGGCAAAGCTTGCCAGATTTGGCCCGATAAAGGCGGAAGCCAGCCCACCGAGCATCGTATAGGAAATGGCGCGTGCCCGAAATTCCGGCGGTGCGGCTTCTGCCGCGGCAAACCGGTATTGCATGGCAATGGCGTTGCCCGCCCCGATACAGGCACAGGCAATACAGAGAAACCAGAAATTGCCATAGTAAACCGCACCCATACCCGACACGGCACCAAACATCGCAATAACAGCCCCCATCCAGAAACCGAACTTGCGCCCAAACCTGGCCATGACGACGGCTGAAGGTGCGGTCATTGCCATCATTGCAATCATCATGAAGGCGACAGGAAGTGTAGAAAGCGACTTATCCGTTGCCAAAGAATAGCCGATGACGGCCGCTACAGTAAAAATCAAAGACATAGCACTGGCTGACAGTGCAACACATAAGCTCAAGAACATTATGTTCCGGCGAACTTCCGGACTGGACATTTGGGGCTCCCGGTTTTGGCGATGGTGGCGCCTGTTATGAGATACTTTCACACGGGGCAAAGTGCTTCATGCGCGACCATTCATTGGAATGGCTTGTGGCTTGCCCTGTGCGTTTCACCTGTTATATTGGCTCATCAGTAAACGGGATAGTATCAATGCACGGCTTTGCCGATAAAATATTGACCTGCACTTCAACCTCTGTGCGCCAAAATGGCTGTACGGGGTTTTCTGCAGTCCCGATAATCGCTTTTTTCGAAGAGCGAACTTGACCTCATCCTGAAATTCCTTTTCTTGTGCATTTCCTCCGCGTAAACATGCGGGTCCAAGATGTGCGCTACTGAATTATGTCCGCAGATAAAACAGAGTTGAGCCAACCATGATTGCCCTGACCCTTCCCGATGGCGCCGTACGCGAATTCGACGGCCCTGTTTCGGGTTTTGATGTCGCCAAAAGCATCAGTTCTTCACTGGCGAAGAAATCCTTTGCCATCATCGTCAACGGTGAAGTGCGCGATCTCGCGCGTGAAATAGATACTGACGCGGCCATCGAAATCGTGACCAAAGGGCATGCAGAGGTTCTGCCGCTGATCCGTCACGACTGTGCGCACGTTATGGCCGAAGCCGTGCAGGAACTTTATCCTGACACGCAGGTCACCATTGGCCCGTCGATTGAAAACGGCTTCTATTACGATTTCGCACGTAAAACCCCGTTCACGCCCGACGATCTGGTCAAGATCGAAAAGCAGATGCACAAGATCGTCGAACGGAACGAGCCAATTGTCCGTGAAGTTTGGGATCGTAACGAAGCGATCAAATTCTTCCTCGACAAAGGCGAAGGTTACAAAGCCGAAATCATTCGCGACCTGCCGGAAACTGAAACCATTACCTGCTATCGTCAGGGTGATTTCATCGATCTCTGCCGTGGACCGCACGCACCGTCGACCGGCAAGATCGGTAAGGCGTTCAAACTCATGAAGGTCGCGGGTGCCTATTGGCGCGGCAACTCGGATAACGAGATGCTGCAGCGTATCTATGGCACCTGCTGGGAAAGCAAAGAAGAGCTTGATGCATATTTGCACATGCTCGAAGAAGCCGAAAAACGTGACCATCGCCGCCTTGGCCGCGAAATGGACCTTTTCCACATGCAGGAAGAAGCCCAAGGATCGGTCTTCTGGCATGACAAGGGTCTGAAGCTGTATCGCAAGGTCGAAACCTATATCCGTGATCGTCTTGACGCTGCCGGATATCAGGAAGTGCGTACCCCGCAGCTTGTTGATCGCGTGCTGTGGGAAAAATCAGGTCACTGGGAAAAGTTCCGCGAGAACATGTTCACCACCACTCCGGACGAAGATGATCCTGAGAAGGTTCTTGCGCTTAAGCCGATGAACTGCCCGTGCCATGTGCAGATTTTCCGTCTTGGCAGCAAATCATATCGCGATTTGCCGTTACGTATGGCTGAATTTGGTTGCTGTCACCGTAATGAACCGTCCGGCGGCCTGCATGGCATCATGCGTGTCCGTCAGTTCATTCAGGATGATGCCCATATCTTCTGTACCGAAGATCAAATTGTCTCGGAAACCAAGATTTTCTGTGACCTGCTGAAATCGGTTTACAAAGATTTCGGCTTTACCGACATCCTCGTCAAATTCTCTGACCGCCCGGAAGTCCGTGCCGGTGCCGATGAGATTTGGGACAAGGCAGAAACGGCCCTTCGCGAAGCAGCAGAAGAAGCTGGCCTTAAACTTGAAATCAATCCGGGTGAAGGTGCGTTTTACGGTCCGAAGCTTGAATTCGTCCTGCGTGATGCAATTGGTCGTGATTGGCAGTGCGGAACACTTCAGGCTGACTTCGTTCTGCCAGAACGTCTTGATGCAACCTATATGGGCGAAGATGGTGAAAAACATCGCCCGGTTATGTTGCACCGTGCGATCCTTGGATCCCTCGAACGCTTTATCGGCATCTTGATCGAAAACTATGCCGGCCGCCTGCCCTTGTGGCTGTCGCCGGTTCATGCGGTGATCTGCACAATTACCAATGAAGCAGATGAATACGCACATGAAGTCAAGGCAGCACTTGCTGCCAGGGGGCTAAATGTCGAAGTCGACACCCGCAATGAAAAGATCAACTACAAAGTCCGTGAACACAGCCACGCAAAGATCCCGTTGATCCTTGCCCTTGGCAAACGTGAAGCCGAAGAAAAAACCGCATCGGTTCGCCGCATTGGGTTCAAACACCAGAAAACCTTTGGCATCGAAGAACTTGCTGAAGCAATGGCTGCTGAAATCCGTGATCGCGTGATCGAAGCTGATTTCTGATGTGACCTGACAAGGTTCGCTCAACCATTAAAAAGCCCGCAAGCCAAATACTTGCGGGCTTTTACTTTTCTGTTTTGATCATTTTCCCGATTTAGTGCGGTGGTAGTTTCGGGCCACTTTCCGAACTGTTGGGCGGCAACTTTGTCGCGTCGCTTGCCCCCGAAAGATCGAGCCTGCCAAAACCACCCATATTAGGGCCAGTTTGTTGGGCCTTGGCATGCCCATAAGCCGCGGTCGGATGGCGGGCGTTGCCAAACACCTGTCCAATGAACCGCCAAATTTTTGGCACCAGCCAGATCAATAAAAGCACAAACACGGCGAAAAGAACAAAGAACACGACCGGGTGAAACGCGACCGTGTAAAGGGCTCCAAAAACAGCAACGTCTTCCGTAACCGACGCGATTGTATTGCTTACAGGTTCTGGGGATGTATTGATCGCAGCCCGGCTACCGGCCTTGGTGAAGTGGCTGCCCGCAGCAATTGTACCACCGACCAAGAGACTAATCGCAGTCTGAAGCCCTTCACCCATACCCGCGTCCAAACCGCTCATGGCACCTGCTGCCAAAAGCGCACCTGCAGGAATGCGAATGAATGTGTGGATTGCATCCCACACGCTGTCGACGATCGGGATTTTGTCCGCAACGAATTCAATCAGGTATAAAAATATTGCAAGTGCCAGAACCCACCAACTGGCAAGAATTTGCAAATCGGGCGGCAAATCAATCAGGCCGAAATTATCCATCATGCCCAGAACGACCACCGTCCCGTACAGGTTGACACCACTGGCCCATGCGCCCCCCATACTCAGTGCAAGTGTCTCAACTACGCCCAACGAAAATGCCCTTTCAATGACATATTTTTCACCAACAAGTGACTGGGAAAAATGTATAATTGTGATAGATCACAAGTCTGGAGCGTCCCAACGCACGTATTGATCCTATGTGATGATCAACGAAAGGTACGACGATGAACCGCAATGGCGAAACCCCAAAAATGATCGCGGCGTGTGCGATGCTGATGATTCTTGCAAGTTCCTTGACCGCGACCAACGCATTGGCGATGGGAAGTTCCAATACCTGGAGCGAAGGCGGGACTGATCTTTCTGCTGTTTCCGAACTGGTCGATACCGGCATGTATGACATGGCGATTGATAAGATCGAAACCATGTTGAAAGACGATCCAGACAATGCGGATCTGTTTAACTACCTTGCCTATAGCCAACGCAAACTGGGCGATTTTGACAGTGCTGCTCAGAACTATGAGCGCGCACTGATGATTAATCCTGAACATGTCGGCGCTCTTGAGTATCAGGGCGAGCTGTTCTTACAGACCGGAAAACCGGAAATGGCACAGGAAAACCTGGCACGCCTCGAACAGGTTTGCGGCATGGACTGCGCTGAATACAAAGAACTTTCGGGAAAAATCGCCAACTGATGACCCGTTGATCATCGCATGATCGCAAAAATATTGCCGCCCATTCGTAAGAATAGGTTTGTATTTCATCTCTGAAATGCCATATGTCGCTACGTGGCAAGCATTGAAGGAAGAGCAATGTCAGACGCGATCATGCGAAAAAGCTACACAGTCATCTGTGTCCGCACGACAGGTCAGCAAATGGAACTTGAAACCGTTTCTGATTATGCCGCCGCGATCAACTCTGCCAAAGAAGCCCTGACCAACAAGAGCAATACCGAAGTGCGTGTTGTCGAAAGTAAATACGATCAAGCCACGCGCAAGGACAAGAAACAAGTCGTCAAAATCCTGACCGCAGAGAACACTGGCGGCAAAAGCGGCGCGACAACAGGGTCGCGTGCAAACAAAAACGGCCCCTCCGTTACGCGCGAAGTTGCCAAGCAAGCCAGTAAAAGCATCATCAATATCGTTATTGCTCTTACCGTATTGATCCTTCTCGCAGGCTTGATCATTCCCCTGATGTCGCGTTAATCAGGCACATCTCCGCCCTTCCCCATTGACCGACACGGCATGCCCTACATTCTGGGAAATCTGTATATCCACCTGATTTTATTGCCCACTTGATAACGACGGTAACATTTGTAACTGTTGTTTTTACCCGTTGGTATAGATATAACTTTCACTGATATAGTGATCGTCAGGTGAAGCGTGAAAATCAGGTCAGCGACAAGTTCTGAAAAATCCCCTTTCAAATGGGGTTGGCTAACTGCCGTGGCGTTCATGCCGCTCTTGTCTGCTTGTAGTACTGACAGTTTTTCAGGGCTTTGGTTCAGTTCCGATCAAGAACAAACATCTATTTCTGCCAACACTTCTGCATCTTCCAGCTCCATGGAAGGCACCAAACTCAGCAGCGCAGCCTGTGGTTTATTCCTTGGTGCCGCAGATCAAAGTCCCGCAAAGAACAACACCGCCTCACCTACTGAAATCTCACTGAACAGCAGCCCTCAGGAAAACCTCCTTCAGGCCATTGGGTTTGATATCGACGGTGATTATGGGAACGCGCGGAAGCTTTATGTCTGGCTTACGGCATCACCACCTGACATCAAGGTGGACTTGGATTGCGGTAATGGCATCAGGCTTTCTGGAAGCGTGAACAGTCTAGCCCAGCGCCGACTGGTTGCTTTGGATACCGACGCTCCTGAATATGCACGCTCAACAGAAATTGAATCCGTAGTGGCCTCCGCCACCGTTGCCCCCGGACCTGAACTTCCTAATCCGCCACATGTTGAACGCAACACCAGTTTTTACGAAACCGGTGGCGTTATTGTTGCCGCCCCGGAAGACAGCACTATACCTGCTACGCGCATGAAGATGGATTTTAGCGAGAACACCTCACAGCTTACCAGAGTTGAACGGCGGACGCCTCAATCAGCGGCCGTTGCCGTACCGGTCATGAGTGCTGCAGAAACCAGTACCCCTGCTTCAATGGCAGCCCCCAAAGCAAAAGCCGTACCGGTAATTGTTGCGAAACCATCCGAAGCGTCGTCTCCAGTGCCTAAGACGTCGACCACTTCCATGACGGCAACTCAGCCGACTACAACAATAACGCCTCCAGCCATCGAACCCGCCACCATTTCTGGTGCATCGGAAACGACTGAAAACACTGGTGCTGTTGTTTCTTCAAACTCCCGACCGGTTGAGCAAGGCCAACTTGATATTGTTGACCGCGAACCCGCAAGTTCGATGATCGAATTGCCAATGATGTCAAATCCTCAGCAACCTAAACCGACGACACAGGCTGCAAACAAGACGCCGATAGCTGCCCCAAAAGTTGTGCCAGTGGCTCAAACGACCAGCTCTGTGTATTACGCGGTCCAGTTAGCAGCATACCGTTCACGTGAACGCGCCGAAGGTGCATGGCCGAAATTTCAATCCACCTCACGCGGGGTTCTTGCATCCGCACCACATGAAGTCATTAGCATCTCAATCGAAGGACAGGGTCTGTTCTTCCGCTTGTTGACCGGACAGTACAAGACCAAAGCGGACGCATCACAGGCCTGTGGCGAATTGAAATCCGTCGGGGTCGATTGCCTTGTTCGACAGATCACGCCCTAATCAATGCATGCGATTACAATGCTTTGGTGCTATTAATCTGGCGTTTTCGCTGTGCGCCATTTTTACGAATCCGGACAAGAACATCCGGACGGGTTTTGTGCCCATGTTTTCGTAAAGCCCTTGGCAATCTTGCGAGCAGGAATTCAACCTTTGCGTTGTGACGATAGTACCGCCAGCGTAAATACTGAATAAAACGCCGCGTGCGCTTTGATCCGGCAGCAAGTAGCGGCACACCCAATGCAATAAAAACCATCCCGAAAAATGGCGGCGGCAAGGGCAAGAAAGCCAACCCGATCAGCAAACAAATTGCGCCCGCCAACATCAAGGCCATTGATTTTAAATGCTTTGTTTTATGCACCCTGATGCCTTCTGATCATCGACCGACGTCTTGCAATCGCATTATCTTCTGCAAGATTTCTGGCGCCAAAAGAATGTTCAAAGACATTTGATCAACAGGGGAATTGCTATTGTGGTCGTCTGAGTTACATTGCAGTTAGAAGATCAAATATCATCAGGTAAAAAACATGCTTTCCGCCCTAAAAACCGACAAAGCAACCATGCCCACTGCCGAGACCGCCTTGCCCGGTCGCGACGATGCCGTTCCAGTAGCAGATATCAACATTGTTACCGGAAACCCGATGGTTGGGCCGTTCCCCAACAATTTGGAAATTGCTGTATTTGGCATGGGGTGCTTCTGGGGCGCAGAACGCCTGTTCTGGAATGAAAAAGGTGTCTACAGTACGGCTGTTGGATATGCAGGTGGTTATACGCATAATCCGACCTACCGTGAGGTTTGCAGCGGCATGACCGGGCACGCCGAGGTCGTACAAATCGTCTTTGATCCAGCCGTGATTTCCTATCAGGCGCTCTTGAAACTGTTTTGGGAAAATCACAATCCCACCCAAGGCATGCGCCAAGGCAATGATCTCGGCACGCAATACCGGTCTGTCATCTATACAACAGGTGATGATCAGACGACGGCGGCATCTTTGTCCTATGATCAGTATAACACTGCACTGAAACAGGCGGGCCAACCTGACATCACAACCACGATTTCTGATGCGCCAACCTTCTATTATGCCGAAGATTTTCATCAGCAATATCTGCACAAAAATCCGGATGGCTATTGCGGATTAGGTGGCACGGGGGTTTCCTGCCCGGGAATGTGATAAAAAAGGCTGCTCTGTCTTTCGTACATTAAGCGAAACCTTGGCTTGCCATATTCCACCACAGGTATATTCTTAAATTCTCATAGTGAGAAAAGAGTATACTTTGAGCTATGCCTAGTTCGTTGCTGAAGAACCGCTATTTTATTGCCTTGCAGATACTTTGGTGTTTGCTGGGCCTTTGGTTATGCGGCGGAATTGATGTTGTTTTTGGCCTGCCCGGCGCGGCGCCAGAGAATGCGACCGCATCAATCGTCTTTTTCGTCCTAACCGCCTTGGCACTTGCCGCTGTCCATTTCTTTGCCCGGCGTTATGTGCGTTCAAGCGAAAAGTTCTTTGCCAATTTGCCGGGTCTTGTGTTTCGACTTGACCAGCATGGCAAGATCGAATTTGCATCAGACCACGGACTTCACTGGATTGGCGCGTCTCTGTCAGACAATGTACGTGATCACATCCTTGACCATGACACGCTGACATCCCTACGACGACAAGCCGTAGATGCCAAAGGCGCTATTCAGGTTGTCGAACTTCCGGTTACGACCAATCTGGGAGAAAGCCTTTGGGTCCGTATTCAAATGCGCGCACTCCCGCCCTTTACCAATGATTGTCAGATTGATTGCATTGTGTGGGACATCACCGAACTGGTTATCGAGCGTAACCTGCGTCGCGAAAGCGAAGAACGGTTACAAGTACTTGAAAAACTGACCAACGAAGCCTTGTTCCTTCATGATGGCGGCCAGTGCGTCGATACAAACAACGCTGCGGAACGGATGTTTGGCTATAACCGCGAAGAACTTCTCACCCTTAATGCTGCTGATATTATTGCACCAGAGGCCATCTCACTTGTGATGGCCAATATCAGATCAGGCTATGACAAACCCTATGAAGCGATAGCCCGATGCAAGGACGGTCGGGAATTCCCGTGTGAAATCAATGGGCGCAACGTTGTCGTTCAAGATAAGACCCTGCGTCTAACCAGTTTCACCGACATCTCTGACCGCAAACTTTCCGAAGAACAGATCCGTTTTCAGGCCAACCATGATGCCTTAACATCCTTGCCCAACCGCTATCTGTTCATGGATCGTCTGAACTATGCGATTAAACTGTCAAAACGCCGGCGAGAATGTTTCGTTCTTATGTTCATTGATCTCGACGCCTTCAAAACCCTGAACGATACTTTTGGCCATTCCACAGGTGACAAGGTCCTTAGTGAGATTGCCACGCGGTTAACCACAACCCTTCGAAATGTCGATACAGTTGCGCGTATTGGCGGTGATGAATTCACTGTTATTTTACCGGGCACTGAAACACCCGAAGATGCCGAACTGGTCGCGCGAAAAATTCAAACCGCCCTCTCGAACTCCCCTATTTCATTTGGCACCAGTCAACCGCCATATACTGTATCAGCATCAATTGGCATTGCGCTGTATCCCGATCACGGTGAGACAACCGACGAACTGATTGCCGCTGCTGATGATGCCATGTATGCGGCAAAAAAAAGCGGAAGGAACACCTTCCGCTTTGCGACCAACAACTGCTCTAAAACGCCATAAGGCGAAATGGCTTCACGTATCGACGAGATCAGACAGGTACACCGCCATATTCGCGACTGAGATCAGCACATACGCGTCTGATTTTAAGGCCAAGCAGCTCAATCTGTTCGTTTGGAATACGTGCAACCGGTCCTGAGAGCGACAACGCGGCAATCGGGTTCCCGGTTTCATCACGCACAACACCCGCAACACAGCGCAATCCAACAGCATGCTCTTCATCATCCAGAGCATAACCACGTTGACGGGAACGCTCCAGATCCTTCTCCAGAGCACCTTGGGACACCAATGTACGCTCTGTAATCTTGGGCAATCCGTGTTGTGCTACAACTGACTTCAATTCTTCTTCCGGCAAGAAGGCCAACAACGCCTTTCCAACGCCAGAGCAATGCATCAAAGCCCGGCGTCCCGGCGTGACAAGCGCACGCATCATTTTGCGACATTCGACTTGCGATAAGAAAATCACCTCTCCACCGTCAGCAACCGCAAGATTTACCGTTTCACCGCTATCTTCCATAAGTGCACGCATATAAGGCCGCGCGATCTGGCTAAGATTGCGATTTTTTGTGAACGCATTACCGACACTAAAAGCCTGAACTCCAACAAACCAAAGTGTACGTTCCCCATCAAACGCAACATATCGCTCGTGCTGCATGGTTGTTAGCAACCTGTGCGCAGTAGAGGGCGGTAATTTCACCTGTTGGGCTATTTCGGTCAGCGTCATGCCATCGTCGCTTTTCGCAAGCGCATTCAGGATGCTTAACGCCCTGACCAATGATTGAACCTGCTGCATGCAGATATATCCCCCTGAGAATGATCTTCGTTTCAGACCATTATTGTACCATTAGGTACGGATGTTATGAGATCAGTCAGTCCCTTGCACGGACTTTTGGCGCATCCAGACGAAAGTGGAATAAATGACCAGGTAAACAGTTGCGATAGAAAAGGCTGCCAGAGTCCCAAGTTCCAGCCCAAGAACCGGATAGCCAAGCGACACGGTCAGGATATAAACCCACAGTGCGCCCATACCGCGCGGAAAGTTTCTGATCAGGGTATGAACCGGTCCGGCCCCATACGTGAAATGCAATATTAACATGATCGGATACAGCGTCACAGGGAACCCTGACAACAACCCGGACCAACGCGGCCCAATCCACGCTGCCAACCCGCTGATAATAAGAACAATCAACGAAGCAAGCCCTGCTCGCAACAGGACGATACCCTTTGTCAGGCGCACACGATTAAGGATTCTTTGATTTTCGATTTTTCGAAACAGCACAAGGGCAACACACATCGCAACCAACAGAATGAACGCTGCTTGCGTAAGTGACATTGCGGTCAATTGGAACAACCATGACACACACAGAAACGCGCCAAAAGCACACACTGAGCAAAGAAATATCTGCGGTAATACCGGAAGCGACATGCATCGGCGCGACATCAGAAAATAAGCATACAAAAACGATAAGGTCGCGATGAGACCCGGAAATGCATAAACCGCACTTTTGCTGGCGAAATCAATGCCCTGTTCAATCCCGATGAAGTAAAGCAAGATCGCTGTTCCCAACGGATATCCTGCCAAAACACCCGCCACACGCGGCCCGGCACGTTCAGCAAGCATCGACAGGCCAAGCACCACACCAATCGAAACCGCAAGCTTTGCCAAAATCAGCGCCAATCGAAGCTCTCCGCTACTCTCATCAAAAACAATTTATCGATAATCTGCTTATATCGCTATCGCCTTTGCCTGGATTAAACAAGCATGAACCATTTCCGATGGTTCCGGTTTTGTTATCAAGACAAGAAAAAACAGGCATCCGAGGGTGCCTGTTTTGAAATGCCGTGCCTGAAGTCCCTTCAATTCTAGCTTGAGGGCTTAGGTGCCTGAACAATAACACCTCTCCAACCAAGCCCCTGATACGTTTCATATCCCGGGGTCAGCGCATATGCGACCAAGGATTTATCATCAAGAAGGTATGATCCTATTGCCGGGTCATTGATCTTAAGGTCAAACCTCTCACTCAACACGCCCTGGTCATCCGATGCCGCCAAAATACGATTATGCGCATCTACCAACATGACCCGGGTTCGCCCACGTTCTTCATCATTGAAGTTCAACGACTTCACAATCATTGGCGCCTGATTTTCCCAATCAAAGAATACACCCATGACACCAATCACATCGCCATTTACAGCACCACCTTTGCGCACAGCCGTGGCATAGACCGGCGTGGCTGCATCACCGAGTTGACGGTTACGTGTCACATCGGCAACGGCGTATTGCCCTCCATCGCCACATCGTAGCGCATCCTGAAACCAGTTCTGGTCTGCGATATTAACGCCTTTGAGACGATACTGGTCCGGACGACCGTTAGCTATTACGTTGCCATCACAATCTGCGACCCAAAGATCAAGATAGACAGTATAGGAATCCAGAATAACGCCAAGACGTTCAGATGCGCGCTCAGCAACCGTTAAATCTTTGCCGTTTTCACAAGCATCCACGACTGCCGCATCCGTAGCCCACCATCGGACATCGCAGGATCGCTCATATAAATTGCGATCCATCAACTCGACCGCATAACGCGCAAGATCTGCAAATCGATCCCCACGTGCGGTTTGTGCCGTGCGCTCCAAATCTAATGCGAGGTCGAGGAACATTTTCTCAAGTTCTTCGGTAATCACAGTAACGCGTTGCGAGATATCCTTGACCTCGTTGGCAACAACACCAAATCCGCGACCGACATCTCCCGCTCGGGCGGCCTCGATCAATGCGTTCAGGGCCAATGTCCGTGTTGCGCGTGTTACTGCTTTAATTTCAGTTATTTTTTCATTGGCCTGTGCGGACATATCCGTCGCCACTTGCAGAATTCTTTCTGGCATTTCAACCAAGCTCCAAGATGCACACCCGTCTCCTCCAGCTATGGCTTGTATTTATATTAATCAGCCATTTTCGCTGTTTGTTTTATAAGCAGACAAACTCTTAGTGCAGTTACCTCCCACCGTAAACAGCCTAAATAACCGCCGTCAGGCCAGCTCCGCATGCACTTTAATGAATCGGGAAAACCACCTTAGTCGCAAGAATGCCCATAATTTCTGTGAGAACCAGAATGTATCAAGGATGACCGCCGCATCCGAAATGGAACGTTTTGCTTTTAAACTGAACCAACAGTGATGAAATGCGCCATAGCATCCCAAAACAGCTTAACCCCTGTCAGGAAAAGCAGCCCGTAGCAAATCCGATAGAATAAAGTGACATTGACCTTGTCGTGCGCCCATAGTCCAAGCCACGTGCCAAACAGTGCTACCGGAATCAACAAAGCCGCCGTACCAAGATTTGATGGATTGAACTGCCCAAGAAACCAATACGGGATCAGCTTGACGTAATTGACGACAATAAAGAACATCACTGTCGTGCCGACAAAGACCGATTTATCCATTCGCTGGGGCAGTAAAAACATCGACACAGGAGGCCCGCCTGCATGGGCAACAAAGCTTGTAAAGCCAGCCAAGCCACCCAACACGGTTCCTTTTCCCCATGTCGACTGTTTGGGCGTATCACCGGCCTTTTTACCGCGCAGCCAATGATCAAGAGTGAAAATGATTGCAATCAATGCAATGATCAGTTTCACCGCAGCAACGCTAAGGTAGCTGAACGTCAATGTGCCGATTAAAATACCCGCAAGTGCAGCCGGAACAAGGATCAGCATATTGCGACGATCCCAGCGCTTCCGATACGCCCAGACATTTGCAAGGTCCATAAGACACAGGATCGGCAACATGATTGCAGCGGCAACTTGCGGAGACACCGCCAGCGCCATCAAAGGAACCGTCATAACCCCCAGCCCGCCGCCAAAGCCACTTTTGGAAACGCCTGCAATCAGAACAGCCGGAATAGCAAGGGCGTAAAAGAACGGATCCGCAATAAAATCCATGGGGCTTCCTTATGGTGGTGGCTTCTTGTGGGCGGTGGTGAACAACCTATCGGATGGCGCTGATGCACATATGAGAACCCTCTATCACCGTTCCATAAGGCGCGGCATCAGCTCGACAAAATTGCAAGGTTTATGCCGGATATCAAGCTGATAGGTCAAAATATCGTCCCATGCATCCTTACAGGCGCCTGTCGAACCCGGCAGTGCAAACATATAAGTACCCTGACAGACCCCGGCGGTTGCCCGCGACTGCACAGTAGAAGTCCCGATCTTTTGATAGGAAATCCAACGGAACAATTCGCCAAAACCCGGGATTTCTTTTTCATAAAGGGTGCGATGTGCTTCCACCGTAACATCCCGCCCCGTAACACCGGTTCCACCAGTTGAAATGATCACATCGATTTCAGGCGTTGCACACCATACCGCAAGCTGTTTGCGCAATTCCTTTTGATCATCGGGCAAGATTTTCCGGGCATAGACCTTGTGGCCTTTGGCCTCGATACGCCCGATCAGTGTGTCACCAGATGTATCATCCGCGGTCGTACGGGTATCACTTACCGTAAGCACCGCAATATTGATTGAAACAAACGGCTTACTTTCGTCAATCCCGGCCAAGGTCGCCTCCATTGTTTTATATTTCCCAGTCAAACTAGTCTGCCCGTGATTACGCGCAAGAGTTTTCACAAACAGGGAAACTTTTCACGCCAGCTCGAATCATCATCGAACAAAATTCCGACGATTTTTGTCACTTTATTAGCCTGTCAAGCTGAACAAGCCTTAGCGCACAAACTATTTACCACCTCAAAGTTTCACGATATTTGTAATTATTTTTAATTAGTTAGAAATCATATCCTTACACATTACATCATCGAAAAAGCTGATATTGGTATTACCACTCACGGACATCCGCGTTACTCTGCTTGCCGCCAAAGATTTTTACCCGTAAAAAAGCGGTACAGAGGTACCAAATTAGCGCAGACAACGAATTGCGCTTGTTTGAAAACACCAAAACGGCACGAGACAGAGGACCCATCATGAGCGACTTGCTTTGGCAGCCGGCGAAAGAACGCGTTGAAAATGCAAACGTCACCCGCTTTCAACGCTGGGTGAATGACAAGTATTCCCTCGACCTCCAGAGCTTCACCGCTCTGTATGACTGGTCGGTCTCTGATACTGAACGTTTTTGGCCTGCCATTATTGAGTTTTGCGACCTGAAAGCAAAAACGTGGGGTGACCGCATCTTGGTGGACGGCGACAAGATGCCCGGTGCGCAATTCTTTCCCGATGCACGCCTGAATTTCGCAGAGAACCTTTTGGTGCGCGACGATAACACAGATGCACTCGTCTTCTGGGGCGAAGACAAGGTAAAATCGCGCCTGTCATGGGCGGAACTCAATATTGCCGTTTCCAAATTCTCCCAGGCATTGCGCGCAGAAGGCGTTAGCAAAGGCGACCGTGTTTGCGGCTATATGCCCAATATGGCAGAAACCGTCATCGCCCTGCTGGCAACCGCTGCAATCGGCGCCACATGGTCATCTGCTTCCCCTGACTTTGGGGTCCAAGGGGTCGTTGATCGCTTTGGTCAGATTGAACCAACCGTCATGATCACGGTGGATGGCTACCATTATAATGGCAAGCAACATGATATCCGCGAAAAAGTCCGCGATGTTGTGGATCGGATTGGCAGCCTGAAAAAGGTGGTTCTCGTTGCCTATGCATTTGATGGCACAGACACCACAGGCATCCGCAACTCAGTTTCCTATGACGATTTCCTTGCCCCGTTCGAAGGCACGACGATCATGTTCGAACAGGTCGAATTCAATCACCCTTTATATGTCATGTTTTCCTCGGGAACGACCGGGAAGCCAAAATGCATTGTTCATGGCACAGGCGGCACGCTGCTTAAACAGGTGTCTGAACATGTTCTGCATTGTGATGTATCGCCGGGAGACCGTGTTTTCTACTTCACGACCTGTGGCTGGATGATGTGGAACTGGTTGATGGCCGGCCTCGCTGCGGGTGCAACTTTGCTTCTTTATGATGGCTCTCCGTTCTATCCAAACGGCAATATTCTGTTTGATTACGCAGATGCAGAAGGCATGACCCTTTTGGGCACATCCGCCAAATATATTGATGCGCTTGCAAAAGCCGACCTCAAACCACGCGAAACGCATACGCTCTCAACGGTCAGGGCAATGACATCGACCGGATCACCTTTGGCCCCGGAAAGCTTTGATTACGTCTATCGCGACATCAAGCAAGACATTCATCTTGCATCCATTTCGGGTGGCACAGACATCCTTGGCTGCTTTGTTCTTGCATCCCCCGTCTTACCAGTAAAACGCGGCGTCATCCAAACCCGTGCTCTTGGCGTAGCCGTTGATGTCTTTGATGATGACGGAAAGCCGGTTCGAAATGAAAAAGGCGAACTGGTCTGCACCAAACCATTCCCATCAATGCCCGTCGGTTTCTGGAATGATCCGGATGGTTCGCGGTATCACAGTGCCTATTTCGACCGGTTCGATAACATCTGGTGCCACGGTGATTATGTCGAACTAGATGATGAAGGCGGCATGGTGATCTATGGCAGATCCGATGCAACCCTTAATCCTGGTGGTGTGCGAATTGGCACCGCAGAGATCTATCGTCAGGTCGAAAAACTGCCCGAAATTCAGGAATCGATTGTTATTGGACAAGACTGGGATAATGACGTTCGGGTCATCCTGTTTGTTGTGCTGCGCGAAAATCACGTGTTGGATACCGCACTGATCGATAAAATCAAGAAACAGATCAGAAGCAATTGCACACCACGCCATGTCCCCGCCAAGGTGATTGCAGTCGCCGATATCCCGCGCACGAAATCGGGCAAAATCACCGAACTGGCCGTGCGAGACGTCGTGCATGGCAGGCCGGTTAAAAATCAGGAAGCGCTTGCAAATCCAACCGCGCTTGAGCTTTTTTCCAACCTTGGCGAACTTAAGTCCTAATTCAGAGCCCCCTGCATTATTGTGCAGGGGGTTTTGGAATCTACGCTGGAAAAAGCGATGAGCATTTGACCATGCGGAGTCAAATCATTCTCCGATTCCGCACCGCAACAGTGTTTGTTTTTTATACACACTTTAAAAATGTTACTTTTTTAATCACAGCCCTGTGTCATATGAAAAAAAGTTCGTGCATTTTTCGGATTGGCGGAGAGCCAAACAGCCTTGTCCGTTAAAACACTGATATAACGAACATTTTCTGAAAAAACATGAACTTAGCAACAGGTGCGTAAAGAAGCATAAACCCGTGAAAACCGCTGGTTTTGCAGCAAAATTCTCTGATTAAAGGCCAATTGGAAATTTTTCACACTTGACACAAGGTGGCCTAAAATTTCTTAATTTGGCGATCCAATATCTTTTGGATTGATGGATATGCTGAATGGCATGTCCAGGGTGGCACAAAAGCTAAAAAACAATGCTTTGCTAATAAGGGAGCTATCTATGAAAATCAAAACGATCCTAGCCGCGGGCGCAATGACCGTTGCAGCCGTTGCCGCAAACAATGCACAGGCTGGTGCCGTGCTTGACGGCATCAAGGCTAAAGGTTTCGTTCAGTGTGGCGTAAACACCGGTCTTCCGGGTTTCTCGTCTGCCAACGCCGAAGGTAAATGGGAAGGCATTGACGTTGATATTTGCCGTGGTATTGCAGCAGCAGTACTCGGTGACGCGAACAGCGTTC
This sequence comes from Thalassospira sp., assembly GCF_040218635.1. GTDB lineage: Bacteria > Pseudomonadota > Alphaproteobacteria > Rhodospirillales > Thalassospiraceae > Thalassospira. Next base: position 593,955 of record NZ_JAVJRB010000012.1, on the reverse strand, counting down.
AGTACACCCCCCTGACTGCCGCACAGCGTTTCACGGCCCTGCAGTCTGGTGAAATCGACATTCTGTCGCGTAACACCACTGCAACCACCACACGTGACGCGAAGCTTGGTCTGACCTTCGTCGGTATCAACTACTATGACGGTCAGGGCTTCCTGATCCCGAAAGCTCTTGGCGTAACCAGCGCAACCGAGCTTGACGGCGCAACCGTCTGCGTAGAACCGGGTACCACCACCGAACTTAACCTTGCTGATTACTTCCGCGCTAAAGGCATGAGCTTTGAGCCGGTCGTTATCGAAAACATCAACGAAGCAACCGCTGCCTTCTTCTCAGGCCGTTGCGACGTTTACACCACGGATGCTTCGGGTCTTGCTTCGATCCGTACCACCATGGCTGAAAACCCGGATGACTATGTCATTCTTCCAGAAATCATCTCCAAAGAGCCGCTTGGCCCGGTTGTCGCCCAGGGTGACGAACAGTGGTCAGACGTTGCACGCTGGTCGTTCCTTGCTATGGTTGAAGCTGAAGAATTCGGCGTCACCATGGAAAATGTTGACGACATGAAAGCAAACAGCACCAACCCAGGCATCCAGCGTTTGCTGGGCGTATCCCCGGGTATGGGCGAAGCTCTTGGTCTTGACGAAGAGTGGGCATACCGCATCATCAAAACCGTTGGTAACTATGGCGAAAGCTATGAGAAAAACGTTACCGCGAAATTGGGCCTTGAGCGTGGTCTCAACGCTCTGTGGACCGATGGTGGCCTGCAGTACGCATGGCCGGTTCGCTAATTCGTTAGCAGCCGTTCACTAAACCTACGAAGCTCCGCCCCACTGCCTGAACGCATGGGCGGAGCTTTTCGTTAGGTGCCTACTGATTTTGGATACAATCTACACCTGAGGGTCATATGAGTAAGCCTCAACATGCCCAAGGAGATGTTCATTCCAAGCGCTTCGTCGATTATTTGAATGACGAGAACGTTCGTGCAGTCCTGTATCAGGTTGTCGCGATCGGTCTAATTATTCTGGCGGGCTGGTACTTGGTATCTAATACCTTGAACAACCTTGAAAAACAGAACATCTCTACCGGTTACGGATTCCTTGATCTTGAAGCTTCCTTCGAGATTGGTGAATCAATGATCGACTACAGTGCCAAAAGCGATTACGCGACGGCATTGACAGTCGGACTTCTTAATACCGTGAAAGTGTCGGTGCTTGGCATCATTCTGTGTACACTGATCGGAACCATTTTTGGTATCGCCCGTCTCTCGTCGAACTGGATCGTTCGCAAACTGGCGACTGCATATGTTGAAACCTTCCGGAACATCCCGGTTTTGCTTCAACTTTTCTTCTGGTATGCCTTGATTCCAAGCGCATTCCCGCACCCGCGCGATGCCCTTGAACCGCTACCGGGGGTTTTGCTGACATCACGCGGCATGTATTTGCCGGTCCCCGTGGCCGACAACGCTTATACATTGATGGGTATTGCCGCGATAATTGCGTTTGTAATTATCTTTTTCGTGAAGAAATGGGCGAAAAAGCGCCAAGATGCGACCGGTCAGCCTTTCCCTATGTTCTTGGCTGGTCTTGGTATCTTAGTCGGGTTGGTGTTCCTTGCCTATCTCATTGGCGGCGCTCCTACTGAAATGAGCATCCCGGCGCTTAAAGGCTTTAACATTCGTGGCGGTTATAATATCTCGCCAGAATTCATGGCCGTCCTGATTGGTCTTACGGTTTATACCTCGACCTATGTTGCCGAGGTCGTTCGATCGGGTATTCAGGCTGTTCCAAACGGTCAGTGGGAGGCTGCTGACAGTCTTGGCGTTAAACGCTCTGTCGCACTTCGTAAAGTGATCCTGCCGCAATCCATGCGCGTTGCGATCCCGCCTCTGACCAACCAGTATCTTAATCTGACCAAAAACAGCTCCTTGGCTGTTGCGGTCGGCTATCCTGATCTGGTTTCCGTTTCCAACACGACCATGAACCAGACCGGCCAGGCGATCGAGGCAATCTCGATCTTCATGTCGATCTATCTTGGTTTGTCTTTGTTGACCTCGCTCTTTATGAACTGGTTCAACAAGAAAATGGCTCTGGTGGAGAGGTAACATGTCAGAAAACGCAAAACTACCTCCTCTTCCGGTCGGCACCTTTGCCGAGCGTGCCGTCACTTGGTCAAGAAAGAACCTGTTTGACGGGTGGTTCAACACCCTTCTCACTCTTGGTTCGATTGCATTCCTAGTATGGCTCATTCCGCCGCTTATCCAGTGGGGAATTGTCAATGCAACCCTGGCACCGACCATTGAAGGCTGTGCTGAAGTTACGGGTGCTTGCTGGGGTTTTGTTAATGCCAATCTCCGCCTGATCCTGTTTGGCACCTATCCGTTCGAAGAACAGTGGCGTCCGCTTCTGGCCATGATCGTTCTCATGGGGATAATTTGCGGCAGTCTTGCTGCGGTCAAATACCCTCGGATGACCAAGGCCATCATCCCTATGTGGGTGATCGGCGTTCCGGTGATCGCCATATTGATGTGGGGCGGTGTTCTGGGTCTTACCTATGTTCAGAACAGCTATTGGGGCGGCCTTCCGCTGACCCTGATCCTCTCGGCAATCGGTATCATCTTTGCCTTTCCGTTAGGTCTTTTGTTGGCCCTTGGTCGTCAGTCGAACCTGCCCGCAATCAGAACGGTCTCGGTGGTTTATATCGAGATCATTCGTGGCGTTCCGTTGATTACGGTTCTGTTCATGGCGTCGGTCATGTTCCCGCTGTTCTTGCCCGATGGGGTCACCATCGACAAGTTGCTGCGCGCGCAGATCGGTATCATCATGTTCACTGCGGCCTACCTTGCTGAGGTATTCCGTGGCGGTTTGCAGGCCGTGCCGCGTGGTCAGTTTGAAGCAGGCGAAAGCCTTGCTCTTTCTTACTGGCAATCGATGCGACTGATCATTCTGCCACAAGCCCTGCGTCTGGTTATTCCGCCAACGGTGAACAGCTTTATCTCCATGCTCAAGGATACCACTCTGGTTGTGATTATCGGCCTGTTTGACTTCCTTGGCACGGTAAAGCTGGCACTCCGCAGTGACCCGGCATGGACCAAGTATTACGTCGAAGGTTATGCCTTCGCCGCAGCAATATTCTTCCTGCTCTGTTTCTCGATGGCGAAATATTCCGCCTATCTTGAAAAAGAGCTTCGCAAAGGCGAACAAAGGTAAGGAGTGAGGAAATACAATGACTGTAGCAACTGAAACTACTACCGGCGCTGTGCCTCCTCCGTCTGAGGAAGATGTCATCGTCGTAAACAAGATGAACAAATGGTATGGCAATTTCCATGTTCTCAAGGATATTGACCTATCTGTTCGCAAAGGTGAGCGTATTGTTATCTGTGGCCCGTCGGGTTCAGGTAAATCAACGCTGATCCGTACATTGAACCGGCTTGAAACCTATCAAGGTGGCGATATCACCGTAAATGACATCCTGTTGGGTGACGATGTGAAAAACATCGAAGCCGTACGCCGCGATGTCTGCATGGTGTTCCAGCACTTCAACCTGTTCCCGCACATGACGGTTCTTGAAAACCTGACATTGGCACCGATCTGGGTTCGTAAAATGCCCAAGAAAGAAGCCAATGATCTGGCCATGCACTATCTTGAGCGCGTTCGGATTGCGGAACAGGCCCATAAATTCCCGGGTCAGCTTTCCGGTGGTCAGCAGCAGCGTGTGGCAATTGCCCGTTCGCTCTGCATGCAGCCGAAAATCATGCTGTTCGACGAGCCGACTTCGGCCCTTGATCCGGAAATGGTCAAGGAAGTTCTCGACGTTATGGTCGAATTGGCCAAAGAAGGCATGACCATGCTTTGCGTAACCCACGAAATGGGCTTCGCCAAAGAGGTCGCTGACCGTGTCATCTTTATGGATGCTGGTCAGATTGTCGAAATGGCAGGCCCGAAGGAATTCTTCGACAACCCGAAAAGCGATCGTACCAAGCTGTTCCTCAGCCAGATACTTTCGCATTAATCGGATTTTCGAATTCAAACGCTTTGCAAAACGGCCCCTGTTTGGGGCCGTTTTCATTTTTGTGAAATTGGCACTTGCCCCCTGCCCGTCAATTGCCGAAACTCAGCCGAAATTGAACCCGGACCGGAAGTTATATGACCCAGCCTGTATCAGCCTCCTCTGCGCAACCGGCCTTTATTGCTGTTGATCAACTTACCAAACGCTTTGGCCAGATGGTCGCTGTTGATGGTGTTGACCTCCACCTTGCCAAGGGTGAGACCATGGCGATCATTGGACCATCTGCTGCGGGTAAAAGTGTGCTGATGAAATGTCTGGTCGGCATCTATGGTGCAGATAGCGGATCAATTTCCCTTAATGGCGATGATGTCAGTCGAACCTCAGCGCCGCCCCGCCCTGAATGGGCATCGCGCATTGGTATGCTTTTTCAACATAACGCGTTGTTTGACAGCTTAAAGGTTTGGGAAAACATCTGTTTTCGTCAGATCGAACTTGGCACCATGAACCGCGCGGATGCCAAAGAACATGCAGTTCATTTACTGGGCTTGGTTGGCTTGACGACAGAAAGTGCATATCTGACGCCGAACGATCTTTCAGGTGGCATGCAAAAACGCGTTGGCATCGCCCGGGCGATTTCATCAAACCCTGATATCTTGCTGCTCGACAATCCGACCGCGGGGCTTGATCCGGTCCTGTCGACCCATATCGAACTTATGATTGCCAAAATCGCCCAACAACAGGGCACAACGGTCATTTCAATCACCAATGACATGCAGATTGCCCGTACCCGGTATCAAAACCTGATGATGATGCATGAAGGCAAAGTCTATTGGTCTGGCAAAACCAGCGATATTGATGATGCCCATAATGAACATCTTACCCAGATGCTTAACGGATCGTCGCAAGGCCCAATCACCATGCGTACCGGTAAACGCGAAGATGGTGTCTTCGCCTAAAAGTCTCGCGGAAAGGCCTGTGGTTAGTTCGCGGTATAGACCGACACATCGGCTTCACGGATAACATCCGACCAGTTCGGGCCGGGATGACGGTCTGTGAACAAGGCATCAATTTCAGAAAGATGGCCCAAGCGCACCATCGCACGGCGGCCAAACTTTGACGCATCCGTACACAGGAATGTCTGACGGGCATTGGAAATGATCGCGCGCGCCACCCGCACTTCGCGATAATCGAAATCCATAAGGCTTCCATCTTCATCAACACCCGAAATGCCGATAATCGCGTAATCGACCTTGAACTGGTTGATGAAATCTATTGTCGCTTCACCGATAACGCCAAAGTCACGCTGGCGCACGACGCCACCCGCGATGATGACCTCAAACCCTTGATTAGCTGCACAAATCTCGGCAACATGAAGATTGTTCGTGATAATTTTCAGGCTTTTGTGGCCTAAAAGCGCATGCGCGACTTCTTCATTGGTCGTACCAATATTGATGAATAACGACGCCCCTTCGGGGATGTGATCTGCCACCAATTTGGCAATTTCGCGTTTGCTACCAAGATTAAGGATCTGACGATCGGTGTAGGCCGTGTTTTCCGTAGTCGAAACACTTGCCGCACCACCATGATACCGCGCAATCAGACCTTCTTCGGCCATCTCGTTGATGTCACGGCGGATGGTTTGCGGTGTCACAGAGAAATGATCAGCCAGAGAATCAATGGTCATAAAGCTGTTTGACGCCACAAGTTCCAATATCTCCCGACGGCGCCGATCCAGTTTCCCCATGCTTCTCTCTCCTGATTCTTAAGATTTTCGTCTTGGCAGACAAATTTTCATTACTGATCAAAATGCGGCCTGCTCGCATATTTTGCAAGCCCTGTCATACCCACACTTTTAGATCAATGCAAAATCAGATCATCCAACAGGGATTATTTCCTCAAATAACGGACGTAATTGAAATTATTGCAGTTCAAGACAAGCCGCCTTTTTCCGTATCGCGGAAACTTTTCATCCTTTGATTATATTTCCGGGACTTCAAATCAATGATAGCGTCAGATAAAGAATACTCAAAGCCAACCAAAAACAACAAAACGACCATTCCGGGAGACAACAGCCATGATCCATTATCCCTATTGCACAGGTTTAAAGCCCTTCTCCATCGAGCCAGGAGCCGTTCATGGACCGGTTTGATTACATCGTCATTGGTGCTGGATCAGCGGGCTGCACACTTGCCAACCGACTGTCCGAAATGGCTGATGCCAGTATCTTGCTGCTTGAAGCGGGCGGCAAAGACCGTAATCCATGGATCCATATTCCGGTCGGATATCTGTATTGCATTGGAAATCCCAAGGTTGACTGGTGTTTTAACACTGTACGTGAGCCGGGCCTGAATGGCCGTTCACTGGGCTATCCGCGCGGCAAAGTATTGGGGGGCAGCTCGTCAATCAATGGCATGATCTATATGCGGGGTCAGGCAAATGATTACGATCAATGGCGTCAATCGGGCTGTGCGAATTGGGGCTGGGACGATGTTTTGCCCTATTTCAAAAAGTCTGAGGATTACTATCGCGGTGCCGATGACCTTCATGGCGAAGGCGGCGAATGGCGCGTTGAACAAGCGCGTGTGCGTTGGGAAATTCTTGAAGCATTTCAGGATGCCGCCGAGCAAGCAGGCATTCCAAAGGTACCCGATTTCAATCGCGGCACGAACGAAGGGTCATCCTATTTCGACGTAAACCAGAAACGTGGCATTCGCTGGAACACGTCCAAGGCGTTTCTTCGCCCTGCCCTTGAACGTAAAAACCTTGAAGTGCGCACCAACGCGCATGTCCGCCGCTTGATCATTTCCGAAGGTCGGGTAACGGGTGTTGAGTATGATCGTGGCGGCAAGATCGAAACTGTTTACGCCAACCGTGAAACCGTGCTTTCAGCCGGTTCAGTCGGCTCACCGCAAATTCTGGAGCTGTCCGGCATTGGGCGTGGCGATGTTTTACAGCAATATGGCATCGCGCAGAACCTTGATAGCCCGCAGGTCGGTGAAAACCTTCAAGACCACCTGCAACTGCGCTGCGCGTATAAAGTTAGCGGCATCCGCACCTTAAATGAAAAGGCCAACAGCCTGATTGGCAAGGCCAGCATTGCGCTTGAATATGCATTTAACCGATCGGGCCCAATGTCGATGGCTCCAAGCCAGCTTGGTGTGTTCACGCGGTCTGACGCCTCCTATGAAACGCCAAACCTGCAATATCATGTGCAGCCCCTGTCACTGGAAAAATTTGGTGAACCGGTGCATTCCTTCCCGGCCTTTACGGCAAGTGTCTGTAACCTGCGCCCGCAAAGCCGTGGCAGTATCCATATTGCAAGTCCAAGCCATACAGAGCAGCCTGCAATCGCACCAAATTACCTGTCATCCGATATTGATAAGAAGGTCGCAGCGGATTCAATCCGTCTAACCCGCAAAATTGCCAGTCAACCGGCACTTGCCGCCTATAAACCCGAAGAATTCAAGCCCGGTCCCTCTTACGACAGCGAAGAAGACCTTATCCGGGCTGCAGGCGATATTGGCACGACCATTTTCCATCCTGTCGGCACATGCCGTATGGGTGCTGATCCCGCCTCTGTCGTCGACCCGGAATTGCGATTACGCGGACTGGATGGATTGCGCATTGCTGATGCGTCAATCATGCCGACAATTGTTTCGGGCAACACCAATTCCCCAACCATCATGATTGCCGAAAAGGCCGCAGCCATGATCAAGGCTGCCGCGGCAGGGTAATAAAAAAGCCGGGGCGATATCTGCTCCGGCTTTTATTTTGATCATGATTGGCCGCAATCAGCCTTTTAATTTCGCGACAATCCGTTCACGCACAGCAGGTTCGCTACCTGTGGCATGAATATCGCCCTCGCCGATCACGACGGCTTGGCGTAGCAACGCTGTTGCTTCTTCAAGCTGCGTCTGGTCACGGACATGCGCGGTGCAAAGTGGCGTTTCGGCAGAAACCGGCTGCCCGACCTTGATAAAATCGGTGAAGCCAACGGCGAAATCAATCTTCTGATCCGCACGGCTTCGCCCGCCTTTAAGGGCGACAAGTGCAAGACCAACCTTGCGCGCATCCATCGAAAGCACCCGACCGGTTTGGGCCGCACTTACGGGTTTGATCACCGGGGCAGCTTCAAGATAGTTGCCGTGCTTTTCGATAAAGTCGGTCGGACCACCAAGGCTTGCGACCATTTTGCCAAACACTTCTGCGGCCTTGCCGCTTTCAAGGGCGTGCGTCGCCAATTGCAAACCATCCGATACATCCGTTGCAACGCCGCTGACCGTCAACATTTCGGCCGCAAGGGCCAATGTGACGTCATAAACCCGCTGTTCCTGATGTTTACCAGTCAGGAAATCAATCGCTTCAACCATTTCAAGCGCGTTACCCACACTATCGCCCAGAACCTGTTCCATATCAGTCAAAAGTGCAACCGTCGGCACCCCGTTACGGGTGGCAACTTCGGTAATGCTTTGGGCCAGTTCGCGAGCACGGTCATATTCATTCATGAATGCGCCAGAACCGAATTTCACATCCATCACCAGTGAATCAAGTCCCGCTGCCAGCTTTTTTGACAGAATGGATGCAGTGATCAGCGGAATGCTTTCCACGGTCGCAGTAACATCGCGAATGCCGTAAAAGCGCTTGTCTGCTGGTGCCAAATCGGCTGTCTGACCAATAATCGCACATCCAACGTCACGGGTAACTTTGGCAAATTCGTCAAGGGTCGGTGTCGTGCGATATCCGGGAATGGAATCAAACTTGTCCAATGTTCCGCCGGTATGGCCAAGCCCACGCCCAGAAATCATCGGAACAAATGCACCACATGCACCAACAATAGGGCCAAGCATCAAGCTGACTTTATCCCCGACACCGCCCGTGGAATGTTTATCAACCACCGGGCCATCAAGCCCAAGGGACTTCCAATCAAGGACCGTACCGCTGTCGCGCATATTGCGCGTCAATGCAGCCCGTTCATCCATGGTCATACCATTGAAAAACACAGCCATCGCAAAAGCAGCAACCTGCCCTTCGCTGATACTATCGTCGGTGATGCCTTTGACAAAAAAGGCAATCTCGGCATCGGTCAGAACTTCGCCTTCACGTTTGCGGCGAATGATTTCCTGCGGCAGCATTAGCTGTCTCCTGCACGCTTTTCGTTAATTGTTAAATTCAAGATTGATCAAATTCAGGCTCATTCAGAACTTGAAAAGTACTGAAGCAATATCTTGATAAGGTTAGACGAACCTTCTTTCGACATCTCAAGCGTTTGCTCATGGCTAAGCGGTGTTGCGCTCATACCTGCGGCAAGATTGGTGATGTTTGAAACGGCAGCAACCCGGAAACCAAGACGGCGGCCAAGGATATTTTCGGGCACGGTCGACATACCAACTGCGTCGGCACCAAGAGTTTTAAGCGCACGGATTTCCGCAGGCGTTTCAAAACTTGGTCCCGTGCACCAGCAATAGGTTCCTTCGAACAGCTTGATACCCAACTTTGCCGCCGTATCATGCAGACCAGATCCAATGTCGGGATCATAGGGCACATCCATGCCAACAAAGCGGTCATTGCCGTGATAACCAATCAGCGGATTAGGTCCAAACAGGCTGATATGATCGGTAATCAGCATCAAACTACCCGGCACGGCTTCTGGAAGAAGCGACCCTGCTGCATTGGTCAAGATCAGCCGATCTGCCCCCAGCTCACGCAAGGTTTCAAGTGGCTCCGCCATGAGATCGGACCGGCCGTGTTCGTAAAAATGTGCCCGTCCCTGCATCACAGCAACCGAAACGCCACCAATACGACCAAGGACAAGCGTCCCGCCATGCCCGACCACGGTTGGTCGCGGGAACCCCGGAAGGTCTTCATACGAAATACTGATGGCGTCACTGACAGCATCCACCACGCCGCCAAGCCCACTGCCAAGAACCAGTGCCACCTGAGCCTTAAACCCGGGGGCCTTTGACGCGATGACGTCCAATGCCGCTTTTACATTGCTCATTTCAGGTTCTCCGGTCCAAAGGAATGCGGAATAAGTTCTTCGCGCGACAAGGTCAAAAGCGTTTCACGCGCCTCGTTGATGATAAAGATTGTTGCATCCGATCCGGTAAATTCGCGAATTTTCTGACGGCATCCACCACACGGTGTGCAGGCAACATCACCAAGACCGACCACGACAATTTCATCGAACTTTGTCTCACCCGACAGAACCATCGCCGAAATTGCGCCAGCCTCGGCGCAAACACCTTCGGGATAGGCCGCATTTTCAACGTTACAGCCCGCAATCACCTTACCATCTGCCGTGCGCAAAGCGGCACCGACATGGAACTTCGAATACGGCGCATAGGCTTTGTCGCGCGCAGCAAGGGCTGCATCAACCAAATCGCGCGGAGCCTGCTTTGTATCGCCCATTTTTATAATCCTGTTTCGTAAACCAACACTGCCATATTCAGGCAACTGCTATCTGACATATCGTCATTGATTGTGATTTTACCGCTGACATTTTCTGTCTTGTCTCACCGACAGACTTTTCAACACGGACTTACGGCATTTCTTAGTCAGAACCGCCTGGCAAACTGCGTTTAAAACGGCAACGCCTTAATCTGGGCTGCAAACATGAACGGTCATAACATCAATGACGGAGGCAAACCGCCCGGGGCCACGTCATCACATGACACCGGACGAGTGCACCCTTAACGTTCTTTTACATACGGACGTCCAAGTGCCTTCGGCGGTATGGCCCGGCCAATAAAGCCCGCCAGCAAAATAACCGTCAGGACATATGGCAATGCCTGCACCAGCTGTACGGGAACCTCGCCAATGCCGGGTAATATAACGCCCTGCAAGCGGGTTGCTGCGGCATCAAGGAAACCAAACAAAAGGCACGCTGCCAAGGTCGGGAACGGGCGCCATTTACCAAACACCATGGCAGCAAGCGCGATATAGCCCTTACCCGCTGTCATATCCTGTAAAAACGATGCACCCTGCGCGGTTGAAAGATATGCACCAGACATCCCGACTAGAACGCCAGAGCAAATCACAGCGCGATAGCGCATGGCAACAACACCAATACCGGCAGTATCAACCGCACCGGGGTTTTCACCGACGGCCCGAAGTCGCAGGCCAAAACGGGTGCGATACATCACCCACCAGGCGGCTGGAACCGCAAGGAATGCGATATAGACCAGAATGTTATGACCACTGAGAAGTTCGAAATAAATCGGACCGATGATCGGCACATCCTTGACGGCTTCTGCCCCCGGGAAGGTAATTGGCTGAAAACGCGAAGCTTTGTCGAGTGCCGGTGTTTTCCCCCCTTGGGCAAACAACGCAATCCCGACCAGCGCAGTCAAACCAGACATCAGGATGTTGATCGCCATGCCTGAAACAACCTGATTGCCTTTGTGGGTGATGCAGGCAAACCCGTGCAAAAGCGACAACGCGATTGTGGTTGCGATCGCCGCCAAAAGACCGACCCACGGATTTCCGGCATAAAATGCAACAGCAGCCGCAGAAAACGCACCGCCCAGCATCATGCCCTCAAGAGCAAGGTTAATCGTACCTGACCGCTCGGAAAACATCCCCGCAAGGGCCGCAAGGATCAGTGGTGTGGAGGTGCGCAAGGTCGCATCAAGCAACAAAATGATCAGCTCAAAATTTTCCATCACGCGGCCTCCTGCGCATCACGACGCAAACGCCACGCGGTATAGATTTTGGTGACACGTGGCCTGAACATATGTTCCATCGCACCGGTAAACAGAATGACCAAACCTTGAATAACAACGACCATATCGTTGGAGATAGTCGGAATTTCAAAGGAAAGCTCTGCCCCGCCCTGATACAGCATGCCAAACAGCAAAGCGGCGAGGAAAATACCAAACGGATGGTTCCGCCCCATCAGGGCCACAGCGATCCCGACAAAGCCATAGCCTGCGGTAAAATCGATCAGAAGGCGGTGCTGCACGCCCATAACTTCATTGAGCGCCATGAAGGATGACAATGCACCGGAAATCATCATCGCAATGATGATGTAACGACCGGGTTCAAGTCCGGCATAGGTCGCCGCAACCGCATTGGCACCAACAGTCCGGATCGCATAACCCCAACGGGTGTGCCAAATGAACATCCAGATCAGAATGCTTGCAGCAATCGCATAGACAAATGACAGGTTAAGCGGGCTTGATGCCATCTCGATGCCAAAGCTTGCAGCCATATCATGAATGAACGGCAAACGCAGATGTTCGGCAATCTGTTCGCTTTCCGGGGTCATTGAACCTTCTGGTCGCAACACATTCACCAGCAAATACACCATCAAGGATGATGCGATGAAGTTGAACATAATCGTCGTGATTACAACATGTGACCCACGGCGCGCCTGCAGATATGCCGGAATATAGGCCCATGCAGCGCCAAAGATCATTGCGGCCAGCATACTGACAACCAGCATGATCGGGAATGGCAGGAAATCAAGGTAAAGGGCAGCAATCGTCACGCCAAGACCGCCGACATATGCCTGCCCTTCGGCACCAATATTGAACAGCCCGCAATGGAATGCGACAGCAAAGGCAAGGCCGGTAAAGATGAAGTTGGTGGTGTAGTAAAGCGTATAACCCCAAGCTTCTTCGTAGCCGAAAGCCCCATAAAGCAGGATTTCAACCACTTCTACCGGGTTTTCACCAATGGCAAGAACCACAATCCCGGAAACGGCAAGAGCCAGAAGCAGGTTCAAAAGCGGCAAGGCGCCGACATCAATCCAGCGTGGCAGTTCGACAGCTTTGCTCATGCCTGCCCCTCCACTGCCTTGGCTTTGTTCGGATCGACCCCGGCCATCATCAGACCAAGCACCCGTTCATTCGCCTCAGCTGCATTCACTTCGCCGATGATAGATCCATCGCACATCACCAAAATTCGGTCGGCAAGCGACATGATCTCGTCAAGCTCCACAGACACCAACAGAATTGCTTTGCCCGCATCGCGCATGGCGACAATTCGTTTATGGATGAATTCAATGGCCCCGATATCGACACCACGGGTCGGCTGACCAACCAGAAGAAGGGCCGGGTCACGCATGATTTCACGCGCCAGAACAAGCTTTTGCTGATTCCCGCCGGAAAAATTGGCGGCTTTCAGGTCGGGATTATCGGGTCGCACATCAAATTCGGACATCATTTTTGCTGTGGCATCCGAAATCGCATGCCAATCAAGCAACCCGTTTTTCTGATAGGCTGGATCGTTTTCATACCCAAGAATTGCGGCTTCTTTGGCTGAAAACGCCGTGACCATCGCCATGCGATGCCGGTCTTCCGGAACATGAGCAACACCGCGACGGCGAAGTTCTGCTGCATCAACACCTTTCCCCGGCGTGACGTCTTGCCCGTTCAGCTCGACCGAACCTTCGCTGGCTGAACGAATACCACCAAGTGCTTCAAGAAGCTCGCTCTGACCATTTCCAGAAACACCGGCAATGCCGACAATCTCCCCTGCACGCACGTTAAAGGTCGCATTTTTGACCTTACGCACACCCTGCTCGTTATCAACGCACAGATTGCTTACCTGAAGCACGGTCGCGGCCGGGTTGGCTTCACCTTTTTCAAGGCGCAGCAATACCTTACGACCAACCATTAATTCAGAAAGTTCTTCCGGGCTGGTTTCCGCAGTCTTGCGGTGTGCCACCATTGCGCCCTGGCGCATAACGGAAACATTATCCGTTGCAGCCATGATTTCGCGCAATTTATGGGTAATCAAAACGACCGTTTTGCCCTGCTGTTTCAGGGTTTCAAGGATGCGGAACAGATGGTCTGCCTCTTGCGGGGTCAAAACACCGGTTGGCTCATCCAGAATAAGAATTTCGGCACCGCGATACAGCGCCTTAAGAATTTCAACACGCTGCTGAAGACCGACAGACAGATCACCAACAATGGCATCCGGATCAATGTCGAGCGAATATTCACGCTCCAGACGTTCAAGTTCTTCGCGCGCCTTATCGACGCCATCGCGCAGAACCGCACCGCCTTCAACACCAAGAATTACGTTTTCAAGAACCGAGAATGTCTCAACCAGCATGAAATGCTGATGAACCATGCCGATGCCAACAGAAATGGCGTCTTCCGATCCTTTGATATCGCACAGGTCTCCGTCGACATGAATGGTCCCTGCATCGGCCTGGTAAAAGCCATACAGGATACTCATCAGGGTAGATTTCCCTGCGCCATTCTCTCCTACGATCCCGTGAATAGTTCCTTTATCGACCTTAAGATCGATTTCTTTGTTTGCGTGTACCGCTCCGAACCGCTTGTCAATGCCACGCAGTTCAATAGCGGGTACGGCACCAGTCTTACTGGTGCCGTGCATTTGATGCATCGTATCCGACACTACAAATCCCCGGTTTGCTTCAAGGCTGCCTTACATCGGGCAGGCGCTGTCGCTCATGTAATCGTGAACTTCAAGGCTACCCGAAGTGATTGCTTCTTTGGCCTTGTCGACAGCTGCTTTCATATCAGCAGTGATGAGCTTCTCGTTATTTTCGTCAAGCGCCCAGTCAACACCACCTTCTGCAAGACCAAGAATGGTCAGGCCCGGCTCCCAGTTGTCACCTGCTGCTGCTGCAAATGCTTCATAAACAGCAACATCAACACGCTTAAGCATCGATGTCAGAACCGACCCCGGATGCAAAGCATTCTGGTTGGAGTCAACCCCGATGCCGAGTTTCCCTGCATCAGCAGCCGCCTGGAGAACACCAACACCGGTGCCACCAGCAGCATGGTAAACAACGTCCGCACCGCGGTCGAACTGTGATTTTGCAAGCTCGCCGCCTTTAACCGGGTCATTCCATGCTGCACCGGTCGTGCCGGTCATGTTCTGGAAAACTTCCGCATCAGCATTGGCGTATTTGACGCCTTGCGCATAGCCACAAGAAAACTTGCGGATCAACGGAATGTCCATGCCGCCAACAAAGCCGACTTTACCGGTTTCAGATGCCATTGCGGCCAGAACACCAACAAGGAAAGAACCTTCATGTTCTTTGAAAACCACCGACTGAACGTTCGGAAGGTCAACAACCATGTCAATGATCGTGAATTTGGTATCCGGGAATTCTTTGGCAACTTTTTCAAGTGCAGATGCCTGCGAGAAACCGATTGCAACGATCGGATTCATGCCGCGACGGGCAAAGTTACGCATGGCCTGTTCGCGCTGAGAGTCGTTCTGGATCTCAAAATCGCGATACTCAGTACCGGTGTCTTCTTTGTATTTTTCTGCGCCGTTATATGCGCCCTGATTAAACGAACGGTCAAAACGACCGCCAAGGTCATAGACCACAGCCGGATTGATATCTGCAGCCGAAGCAACACCTGCATAGCAGGCGACAGCCGCGACCACCGAGGTCAGAAGCTTTTTCATTCCGATGCCCTTCATTGCTTGAATTCTGATTATTCTTCCCACTGGTGCCCTTAACCGGTGGGACTCCCTCATCGAAAACACGTGATCCACATCATGCCGGACGCTACGGTCCCTCAACCGTGGAAATCCGCTTGATCATGTTGCGAATGCTTATGGTAACTACAAATTATAGTGCCCTGTAAATAGCCGACCATGCAAGGAAAACACAAAACCTGTCCAGTTGGTCAAAAAAGCCTCTGACCAAACTGCAGGACATGCTCCGCTTCTGCGGGGCTTCCCTTAGGTTTACGGGAATTGCCTTAGTATCATCCGTGGTTTTCAGGGCAATATATTTTCTTGGTAAACTTAATAATCCGCCAAATGAATTTTTTGCAAAATCGGCTGAAATGCCTTGTCTCGTCGCATGCCGATTCTTAATGCCCGGTCCGTTTCACCCTGATCGCGTTACGCATTTTGGTGCATCTTTCACCTCACCGTCATCAACCGGGCATACCTTCCGTGTAAATTTGGTGTTAGCATCCACTGGGGAAAGTAATTTCCGACCCAAAAGCTTTGATATGCCGTGGCAACCTTTTCCGTCAGGGACAGGAAGGCTTGCCCATTTGTTGGAGAGTAATGATGAAACAAAAGATTGCAGGGCTGCTATCAGCTTGCACCATGCTGACCCTTGGTGCGGGAAGTGCATTGGCCGATTACGATTTGCGTATCCTTCATACCAATGACGTTCACGATCGCGTTGAATCTGTTACCAAATACAATAACACGTGTAAGGCCGAAGACGACGCCGAAGGAAAATGCTTCGGGGGATATGCCCGCCTTGCGACTGCGATCCGTGATGCCAAGGCGGAAGGCGGCAATGTTCTTGCCCTTGATGGCGGCGACCAGTTTCAGGGATCTCTTTATTACTCGACCTACAAAGGCACCCTTACCGCTGAACTGATGGCAATGGCGGGCTATGACGCCATGACCATTGGCAACCATGAATTTGATGATGGCCCGGAAGTGCTCGAATCCTTTATCAAGGCAAGCAAAGTTCCTGTTCTCTCGGCAAACGTCCACCCGACAGCCGCCTCTAATCTCAACGGTGAAATCATCCCTGACACCATCGTCGAACTTGGCGGTGAAAAAATCGGTTTGATCGGGATTACCACCGAAGAAACCCCGGATATCTCAAGCCCCGGCGATCAGGTAGAAATCACCGATTCTGAAATGGCCCTGCGCTATTCGGTCGCGCGCCTGCGCCTTAAAGGCGTTAACAAAATCATTGTGATGAGCCATTCGGGCTCCTACAAGGATTTTGAATTGGCCAAAACGGTCAGCGGCATCGACGTCATTGTTGGTGGCCATGACAATCAGCTGTTCTCAAACACCAATGAAAAAGCCAACTATCCCTACCCGGTTGTTGAAACCGCACCGGATGGTAAACCGGTTCTGGTTGTCCAAGCCTATGCCTATAGCCGCTATCTTGGTGAATTGAATGTCACCTTTGATGATGCCGGTGTTGCAACCGCTTGGTCAGGTGAACCGATCTCACTTGATGCCAGTGTGAAACCTGCCGAAGACGTTCTTGCCGTTATTGCAGCGGCAAGTGACAAAGTTGATTCGGTCCGCAACATTGAAGTCGGTAGCTTTACCGCATCCGCAGACGGATCACGCGAAACCTGCCGTCATATGGAATGCTCTATGGGCTCGCTGATTGCCGATGCGATGCTCTGGAAAGCTGGCGAAGGTTATCAGATCGCCATTCAAAACGGTGGTGGTGTTCGTGCCAGCATTGATGAAGGCACGGTTACCATGGGCGAAGTCCTGACGGTGCTGCCATTCCAGAACGCATTGGCGACATTCAGCCTGTCTGGCAAAGATGTTGTTGCCTCGCTTGAACATGGCGTGTCGAAAGTCGACGAAGACAAAGGCCAGTTCCCGCAGGTTGCAGGGCTGAAATTTGATCTCGACCTTTCGCAGCCAGTCGGATCGCGGGTTTCAAATGTCATGGTTGCTGACGGTGACACCTATGCCCCGATTGACATGAACAAGATGTATGGCGTCGTTTCCAATGACTTCATGCGCAATGGCGGTGATGGCTATGCCCTGTTCCGCGACAATGCGAAAGACGTCTATGACTTTGGCCCGAACCTTGAACAGGCCGTTGCAGATTACATTGGCATGAAATCACCAATGACCCCGATGGCAAGTGATAGGATCATGCTGAAATAATCAGTGCAGCATACCAATAGCGGCAAAGGGTGGCTTATCATAAGCCACCCTTTTGTTTTTCTTGCCTTGGCGCGGTCGACAGGCTTATGAAAGTCGCGTTTCAAGAATTGCGCGTCACAGATGTGACGTCCCACGACAAAGAGCAACACACTGTGAACACCCCTTCAGCCAACATCCTTTGCTTTGGTGCTGCCCATTTCGACCGAACTTTGCAATGCACCGGACAGTTTATTCCGGCGGCATCAAATCCGGTTAGAACCCTTCATCGAAAGCCAGGTGGTGTTGCACGCAACATTGCGGTCCATTTGCGGCTGCTCGGCAACAATGTCGCGATGCTCAGTGCTGTTGGCGATGACGGTGACGGTGAACATGTCATTGCGGCACTGTCTGAAATCGGCATTGATACCCGCCGCATGATGAAGCTTGAAGGCAAACACACCGCGGGCTACACCGCCGTTCTTGATGAAACCGGCGAACTTGCATTGGGCATGATGGATGCCGAGGTCTATGACCTCCTAACCATTGACCGGCTTGAACCCCAGTTGACCAACCTTAAGGCATGGCCGTGGTGGATGGTTGACGCCAACCTGCCTGTTGAAACGATTTCCTGGTTGGCTGACAACAAGGGCAACACCAAACTTTGTGCCGCCACTGTGTCGCCGAGCAAGGCTGTGCGTTTCAAACCTGTGTTGGATAAGCTTGATCTTCTGATCACCAATCAGGCGGAAGCAAGCATTTTGACCGGCATTGAGATCAAAGAGATCGCACAGGCAAAAACCGCGATTCAATTGCTGCGTGGCAAAGGCATTCCAGATGTTGTGATTACCCTTGGTGCAACCGGCGTCGTATCATCATCCTCACAAAGCGGAACCGCTTTCTGGTCCCCGCTTGCGACCAGGTTACGTGATGTGAACGGCGCTGGTGACGCATTCTATTCCGGGTTTCTGTCCGCATTTTCCAACCGCCACGCAAAAATGGACGATGCCGTTGCCAACGGCCTTGCCATGGCAAGCCTTACAGCAGAAACAAATGGCACAACAGTTTGGAACCTGACACAGACCGCCGTTGCCGAGCGCGCGGCACAGGCCGGGAAAAAGCCACTGGATTAAGCTACCGTGCTTTGGTCATACCGATCAAAGCACCAAGCTAGACGATTGCAAGCCCCGCCCAAGCCGGTTAGCTTGTGAGAAACTCAAAATCAAACAGGAGCGTTCCGATGCATCCGTTTTTCATTTTCGTAAAATGTGAACTTGGCAAAGCCTATGATGTGGCTGCCGACCTTGTTGAAGAAGTCGAAGGTGTGTCGGAAGTCTATTCCATTTCCGGCCCGTTTGAGCTTCTGGTCAAAGTCTATGTCGAAGATGAACAGGATATCGGGCGCTATGTGAACGAACAAATCCACAAGCTGCCGAATATCAAAGACACCCAGACCATCATTACGTTCAATGCCTTCACCTAGGCACATCTGAACAGAAAACAAAAAACGCGGCGAATTTACACGCCGCGTTTTTTATGCCGATTTTGCACCAGATCAGTTCCGAACCACGCCGCGCAGAATGTCGAGAATGATATCGGTGCCACGTTCAATCAGAACGACGTCATCGCCGACAATCTGACGAATGGCATTGTCTGTCCGGCCCGGAAGTCGCGACTGCAAGTCGGATGGCAAATCCCGTTTCGCAATGCCAGGGGGTAAGGAACCACCACGTTCAAGTTTCATGGCAATCCCGGGCGGAAGACCTTTGTTGCCCTTGCCTTTTCCGCCCTTGTCACCCTTTCCGCCGTTGTTACCACTATCATCGTTGCCCGTAATGACATCGGCAACATCAAGCACTTCCTTGATGATCCGGCGTTCTTCATCGGAAAAAATGCCGCCGCCCTGTGCAATCTCGACCAAAGCATGACCATGGTTGTGGTTAATGCCATGTGCCATCGCAGGTGCCAAGGTAATGGCACTACTACCAACAGCCAATCCAGCGCCTAGAACGATCTGATAAAACGTCATTTTTCCTGGCATTTGTTCCTCAATCCATGTTGTTGCGCATTACTTAAAGATGTGGGTACTTCGCAAAAATGCGAGACCCGCCTGAACAAACAACGTCTTGGGAACGGGTTTTCTGCCGTTGGCACAAAAGAAAAAAGCACCCGACGAGGGTGCTTTAATCAATGGCGGGCAAGGAGGGATTCGAACCCTCGATAGGGCTTGTCACCCTATACTCCCTTAGCAGGGGAGCGCCTTCAGCCACTCGGCCACTTGCCCTCTATCTCCTTGGTGTTCCCTGCGGAACGACGCCTTTCTTAAACACCGTCATGGCGCATGTCAATGCCCGAAACCGGCGTTAAGGACGTTTTCTTTTTATCAGGCCCACCAAATAAAACCAGCAGCTTTTTGCCGCCTGCTCTCATGGCGTTTTCTGGTTGAAAGATAAAAGAGTCTTCAAACCATCACAGACTTGTCATCGGTTGGAAAAAAACACCTGTCATAAAGCCACAGTCGATTGGTTTTTTACTGTCACATGATGCAAAATGCTGGTTGGAGAAAGATGCGTACCATCTATCAAAGCACCGACGATCTCGGTCATACCCTCCGCGCCCTGAAAACGATCAGGGAAGGTCACACAGATCCGGTCTATTTGGGCCTGGTCATTCAAGATCGCGAAGTTCTTTTCCGTACCCGTGAAAACAGCTCACGCGATTTCGTTTTGCAAAAGATCAAAGAATTCGTCGCGGGCAACGCGGCATCACTTGCATCACAACCGGCCTGACAGCCGGTTTTTTTATGCCCGGATTCCCCCGACCGTCATCGGGTATTCCCGGGATTGCCGATTGAGTTTCTCGGTCGCGCCGGGGCGAAACTCCCCGTTCGCCCTGCAACTTCGCCGCCGGTCGCAATGACCGGCGGTTCCTTTTATCTTTTTAGCCCTGCCCTTAAGCACCTGCAGTGGCGCGCTTGGCAATCGAACCGCGCCACATCAGTACCAAGGCAATCAGCACGACCGGAACAATCCCGTAATTGATGACATTCCATCCCGCACCGGCAATCAGCGCACCACTTACGGCTGATGCAATCGTAGCTGTGATGCTGTTGCCAAGTTCCATCAAACTTTGTGCATGGCCTCGTTCCTCGGCACTATGCCCCTCGCCAAGCATGGTTGTGCCCGCAAGCAGCATCAGGTTCCACCCAATCCCCAACAAGAACGAGCTGATCAGAAACTCACTCACCGATACGCCAGACACGGCAACCAACGCACTGGCAGCTAAAATAAATCCGCCCAGAGATGCCATCCGACGTGCCCCGAACCGATCGATCATCGGACCGGCAACGAAGGCAGGTAAAAACATACCGATCAGATGCCACCGGATTACATTGGCCGATACATCAACATCAAATCCGCAATATTTCATGGCAAGCGGGGTCGCAGTCATCACAAGGATCATGATGCCCTGCCCCGCAGCACTTACCGCAATCGCCCCGCGTATCACAGGCCGACCCAGAAGTGCCTTCATGACGGTCCTACTTGATCCACTTCTGGTCGGGATACCACCATCGGGCAAAAAGGCCATCAGCAAGGCACCCATCGCGGCCAGCCCCGCCAAGGCAACAAATGCACCCGCAAATGGCACCGCCAACATATCGCGGCTGGCCACGGCAATTTCAGGGGCGATAAAGGCTGCGAGAACACCACCCCCAACGACCAGAGCCGCAGCACGGCCATTCTGTGACGTCTCCACGGTTTCAAGTGCGGCGTAACGGTAATACATCGCCGATGCTTGATATGTCCCGATAAGGAGCGGCGCAATTGCGACAAGCCAGAACTCGCCGATGTAGATACCACTTGCCAGTAACAATCCCCCGACGACACCACACAAGGCTCCGAAAAACAGGCCAACACGCCGTCCACGTCTTTGCATCAGCATCGCCAATGGATGCACAGACAATAAATTACCCAACATCAAAATACCCAAGGGCAAGGTTGCCAATGCCGGTATAGGCGCCAAGGACACACCAACAATAGATGTCAGCGTAATACCGATAAGTGAACAGGACCAATAAAGTGCCTGTGCCGCGAAAAGTAGTCGCAATGGTCCATTGGTCAGTAACAACATGTTCCTAACTCCGAATAATCGAATTGCAATGAGGGATGTCTAAAGGCGTATCAGGTCGCGCCGACCAAAGCCTTGCGCGCGAACCGTTCGGCATATTCCTGTGGGCTGACGGAAAGATGTCGCTGAAATGCCCGGCGTAATGTTTCCGGATGCCGGAACCCGCAAAGGCCGGCCACCCGCGAAATAGTCAATGTTTCGTCCTGTAGCAACGCGCGGGCGGCTTCAACCCGGACCCGTTCGACATAGCGTGCTGGGCTCATGCCCAGATCACGCGAAAACACCCGTGAAAACGTCCGTGGCGTCATGCCAGCCCGATCTGCAAGAGATTCTAGTGACAAATCAGAAGCAAGATTTGCCGGTAACCATTCAAGAAGACTGCTTAGCCGGGCGGTTGAACCGCTTTCAGGGGTTAGATATGCGCTGAACTGTGCCTGGCCGCCCGGGCGCTTGAGAAACATCACAAGCCGACGCGCAACCGAAAGGGCCAATGACCGGCCAAAATCGGCCTCAACAATTGCAAGAGCAAGATCAATACCCGCCGTTACACCAGCAGATGTAAAGACATGCGGGTCACCGTCAATCCCGGTGGGATCAAAACTATGTAGCCGGTCACCCATCATGTGGATGG
Organism: Thalassospira sp.; assembly: GCF_040218635.1. Classification (GTDB taxonomy): domain Bacteria; phylum Pseudomonadota; class Alphaproteobacteria; order Rhodospirillales; family Thalassospiraceae; genus Thalassospira. Next base: position 571,610 of record NZ_JAVJRB010000012.1, on the reverse strand, counting down.
CGGGAAAGTCGCGTGCCATCTGATCACAGCGCGACCAATGGGTGGTTGCCATTCGCCCGTCAAGAACACCGGCCTCGGCCAAAATCAATGCGCCTGAACAAACCGAACCTAATCGCGGAATGATTTTCTCTGCACGCTGAACCCAGTCCAGAATGGGCTGATGTCGCATCATGCGAACAACGCCGTTCCCACCGGGAACAAGAAGCGTATCAACGCCCGACAGATCCAGTTCTCGCCACCCCATGTCGGCATATAGCCTTAGACCACAGGATGTCTGAACCGGTCCGGCATTTTCTGCCACAATGATACCTTCATATGCTTTGGGACGGCCCAGCACAGAAAGTTCGTCATTGGCGGAGCCAAACACTTGAAGTGGCCCGACAATATCAAGGCTCATCACATCATCATATGCATGACAGACGATCAATCTCGGGGTTTCAACGGCGACAGACATTGCGGCTTCTCCTTATGACAGGTTCAGCATGCCGCAGATCAATAGTGGCAACAACGACAAACACCCCACGAATCTTGCCAAGATGGCTTCGTGGGGTGTTTTCATGTCAGTTCATGTCGGAGCAGAAGAAAGGCCGCTAGAATCCGCTACGTTGTAACAACGCGTAAAAATCGCGGATGGTGCCTTCTTTCGCCGTCATATCCTTGATGTCATCGACCAGTTTATCGGTGAAATTGGGTTGTTTGAGATACCCCACCACCCTTTTTCTGGCCATGGCCGCGGACTTGCCTTCGATCAGAACGCCACTCGAACAAAATTGTACAAGCATATAAGCACGTTTGCGCAAATGGAGTGCCGGGTTATCGATACGCTCGATCACCTTTTCGCGGACAAGGTATTCAGCCAGACCATCATCAAGCTTTTCAGCAATTTCTGCTTTCAAATCGTCATCGAGTTTGCACTCGGCCAAGACGTCGCTCATTTGCTTGACGGTTGCCATCTTGTCACGCGGCTTGGCTTCTGGATCACAGAAGGCCCGCAACGCCCGCATGTCTTTGACCGCATCGCGCATCATCTTGATGAGTTCATCAGAGAAATCTTCAACGATACCGCTATTGGCAACAGCAATCAGCCAGGTCAGTTTTCGCCAGTTCGGAAGAAGACGGCCGTTGATTTCAGCAACACCTTCGATCAAGGCCCGCGGTCCACCAACATTGCGCAAACGTGCGCCACGCTCAGCCAACCCTTCGACCATCGGGGTACCGTAAATGACGCCATTTTCCGTAATCAGACGATCAAGGATACCCTCTAATGGATCTGGATCAGTTTCATGACGGGTCAGATTGTTTGCGCTGCGCAGTTCCCGAACGATGTAATCAAACATCGCTTCCTGACTGGTCGCAAGCAACCCAGATCCAAACAACGGATTAAGCAGTTCAAGAATATCATCCGCAGCCCCGCGATTACCCTTTGCCCGGCCAAGGGCCAGATCAATATGCATGGTAACCGCTTCGCCAAAGCTACGCGAACTGCCCAAAAGGTCCTTAAGCGCGACCGGAGACCCAAGGATGTCTGCAATGACATCATCAAGCAACTTACGCGCAGCTTCGTCCTTCTCATCGCCCTTAACCTTAAGAGCAAGATCAAGCTTGCCGACCCAGTTGCGCGTTGATGACATAACGCGTGTTAGCGCTACCATCGTAAGGAAATCAGTATCTTCGGCCAGATTCAGACGGCGAATTTCATCACGCACTTCTGAAATGGTTGCATCTTCGAATGCAGGAAGATCAACCTTTTCAACCTCACGTGCACGCGCTGAAAGTTGCTCAATCGCGCCATGAAGATTGTTCATCGCCTCGATATGATCGCCGTCAGTCGCCTTGGCATGAAGCCCGGCAACCTTGTCGACCGCAGTCGGCATCAAGGTGTCATGGAACATCAACTTGCGAAGGTTCTGGTAATTGTACATTACCTCGCAAGGAGTCAGAATTTCCTGTTCAAAATATTTGCGCAGCAACCTGTTGATGGTCGCGCGGCTTTCTTTCTGCAACAGGTCGTTGTCAGTTTCGCAAAGCGGTGCCTCGTCAATGTGAGAGACGCGAACGTCTTCTTCCTCATCCTCACCGGCACCTTCTTTTTCAAGAAGTACTTTTTCGATATGACGACCGTCGCCGCGTTCCCAGTTACGGACGACGCGTACGGCAGAAACCTTGGTTTTCAGAAGCTTTTCAGCTTCCGTTACCGCTTCCTTTTCGACATCAAATGTCGAATGGATGATCCAGCGATCCCCCCGCTGGACTGTAACTTCAAATGTCGTATCCGACATGATGCGCTCTGGCTCCCTAACTTCCTGTTTGGGGCGGCATTTATTTGCCAGTTATTAGTCAGGCGCGTGTCCCGTTTTTTATATTTATATATTCTTTATAAGGCTATTCGGGGGATGAAAACAATAGGTTGTTATTGCCTTTTTCCACTTTTTGGCAGTTTCACTTGCCTACGTGGCATAAAAAACTTTGTGCCATGCCATAAGTCGAGCACCCGTCTCAATCCGAGATTGAAATCCGATCTGCTTATCCAAGCTTATTCAGCCTCTTCGTCACGGCAGGTGACTGGAAATCTCGACTGTCATATCAGAAAGCAATGTGCTCATGGCCAATACCGTACTTTCGATCGACGTATCAGAAGGCATGCTGACCTTGTTATATGTTGCAGCCCGGACGATCTCACCACTTTCAAACCGGATCAGTTTCCAGCGTGCCGTCAGGATAACATTTCCGTCCGGCTGGCGTTCAAACCGGTCAATATCAAGAACAACTTGCCAGTCGACACCATCGCGTGATGTCCACGGGAAAGCTTCAAGTCGTGATGCCTTCCCTGTCCGCCCAATATTATCCATCAGAACCCGGTTGATGTTTTCATCAAGTGGCTCTGCCCAACGATATCCGGAATTGACTTCAACACGATTGGCGCTGCTTCGCGACACAATGGTTGATCGATCCAGATGGCTCGGGATCGTGACCGGGCCAATGCCAACAACGGATGCCTGGGCGGATGGCTCTGATACCTGTTGCACGGTCGGCGACAACAGGTAATAGCGATCAGGAACAGATTGCGCGGCACAGGCCACCAACAATGGCGCAAGAAGTACCAAGACACATTTACCGATATACATTCGGATCACCTGTCGCATCATTCATCCTCCTTCGGGCCACTTTTCCCAAGGATCAGAGCACTCGGGTTTTGTTCAAGAAATTCCGTGAGATCGCGTAACGAACGTGCTGTTGCACTAAGTTCCTTAAGCGCCTGTTCCAGATTGTAGCGCACGGGCGATGATGGTGAAGTTACATCCCGCACACCACCCAGTGCTTCGCGTGCGGCATCAAGTGCCGTTTGCGTTGCAGGAAGAACGCTAGAATCCAGATTATCAACCAGACTGCTTATCCCTGCGGCCGCCTGCTGCAGGCTTGTCATACCTTGGGTTAAGGCCGGTGACGTCACAATATTCTCCATCCCTTCAACCGTACCCAGCAAACGAATGCCGATCTCTTCAAGCGGGAAGGTTTCAACCTTTTCCAGCAGACTGGTCAGGGAATTGGCAATTTCATCAAGCTTTTGCGGCAAAGTCGGCAATTCAGGAATGTTGCCATTTCGATCGCCCAGATATCTGGCCGGTGACACCGGGTTCATTGATAGATCGACAAACAATTGTCCGGTTATGAAGCTGCCGGTTTTAAGTCTTGCCCGTAAGCCATCGGCAACCAGCGTTTTAACCGTGGCTTCAGGATCAAGGTCGCCGACATTTGCGCCAACAAGCTGTACCCGTTCCGGTTCAATTGTCACAACAACCGGAACACGAAACGAGCGTTGGCTGACCACATATTCCAGATCAACGCTTTCAACCGTCCCGACCCGGATACCATTAAAATCGACGGGTGCACCACGTGATAACCCACGTACAGAAGAATCAAAATAAAGGATGTACTTCTGGCTATATCCTTGCGCAAGCAACTCGGCCTTTTCCAAACTGCTATGCAGGCGGAAAATTGTTTCAGCCGGTGCCTGATCTTCATTCACACTTACATCTGGCGTATAGAAATTAATCCCCCCCGCCAGAACAGAACGTACCGATTGCGCACGCACCGAAAGCCCATCTGCATTCAGGTCAAGTGCGATACCGCTTGAATCCCAAAACCGCGTGTCGCGTTTCACAAGCGCATCAAACGGTTTGCGGATAAAGACCGGGATGGAAACGCCGTCGGCATTTTCATCAAGTTCTGTTTCAAGAACCTCGCCAACCTCAATCCCGCGCAACAAAACTGGCGTTCCTGTTCCCAAGGACCCAAGTTCTTCAGCTTTCAGGACAAACCGGGTGCCGTCTTCGTCATCATGAACAAGTTGCGGTTCTTCTTCCCCGACAAAGCTTCGTTCTCGTTCGCCAGTCTTATCGGGAACCACTTCGATATAGGCACCTGAAACAATCGTATCCAGGCCCGTGATACCCCGCACGGTTACACGGGGCCGCACCACCCAGAACCGGGTGTTTTTAGTAAGATACTCGCTAAAATCCGCATTCATTCTGATGGTTAAGCGGACATGATCCAGATCTTCTGCAAGATTGATCCCAATCACCTGCCCGACATCAACATCACGATACCGAACGGCCGTTTTACCTGCGGAAATGCCATCAGCCGTTTGAAACGTCACACTAATTTCCGGCCCCTTTGACACGATATCGCGCCAAAGCAACCACCCGCCAATGATCAACGCAACAAGCGGCACCAGCCAAATGATGGAAAACCGGCTCCAGCCTTTTTTGACATCAGGCACGCCCGGCCGCCGGTCAAATGAAGAAGTATTCTCGTCAATCATGACGGCGTCCCCTGTTTTTCAACTTGGTCTTGTGCGTAAATATCTGGCGTACTGGATTGTGATCCGCCCATTCCTGTCCGGTCCCATATGAGACGTGGATCGAATGCCATTGCCGATAACATGGTCGCAATAACCACCCCGCAAAAGGCAACCGCGCCAAAGCCCGGCTGAACGGACGCGATATTGCCAAGCTTGACCAGTGCAGCGAGGATCGAGACCATGAAAACGTCAACCATCGACCAGCGCCCGACCAGTTCGGTAACCCGATAGATCAATGTGCGTTCCTTAAGGGGTCCTGAAAGCCCTAAATAGGTTGTCATATAGACCCAGCTCAACATGACGATCTTGACGATTGGCACCAGAATGCTTGCGGTAAAAACCACAATCGCAATGGGCCATTCCCCTGCTTTTGCCAATACAGCCACGCCCGATAGTATGGTATCGGCCTCTGATCGTCCCAGATAAGTCACGGTCATGATCGGGAAGATATTGGCAGGCACATACAATATCACGGCTGTCGCCAACAGGGCCCATGCCCGTGAAAGACTTCTGGCTTTCCGTTGATGGACAGCATCCCCGCAGCGCGGACAACGCGTATGGCCGTCTTTTTGGTCCTGTACCACCATCGCACATGTGTGACAGGTCAGAAGACCGTAATGCCGGGCCTGCGAAGCACTGTTTCCGTTCGAAAGCTCGGCAAGATCACTTTGATCAAGATATCGCAAGCTAGCCGGGGCAATGCGCCGCCAGACATTGCGTGGATCAAGAGTCACATTCATCAGCAAAGCCACCGGAATAAGGCAGCAAATTGCAAAAAATGCCGGCCCCGCAATCACTTGGGCAAAATCGGTCAATTTGGTAAGTGCGACCAGCAATCCAATCAGGAAAACATCAAGCATCGACCAAGGCCGCACCATCGCAAGAATACGCCAGACTTTTTGCATTCCGGGCAAACGGATATTCAGCGAGATCGGCAGCAAGACGTAGATATGTGCAAAAATCAGAAATAACGGCGCAACAATCGACGTCAACGCAACCATAAAGGCCAGAAAAGGAAACCCTTCCTGCCAAAATGTCAAAACGCCACTGCCCAGTGTGTTGGTTTCAACCCGCCCTTCCATGGCAAAGGTCAAGATCGGATAACTGTTGGCGATGATGAACAGCAAAAGCGCGGTAATGGCAAACGCCAGCGGCTTGTCAAACCGTGTTTGTTCCGCAGAATATAACGGTGATCCACACCGCACACAGCACGCCACACTACCTGCCGGGATGTTTTCCTCGACATGAAGATAGTCGCAATGCTCACATGCAATCAGTCGATGCGACATGGTTTCCCTGTTTAAACAAACCGTTATACAAAATGGCTCGTCTGGCAAAGTAAGCGACAAATTTTACTTTAAGTCAAATTTGATCCGCGTATCAAAGCCTTCCTCTGATCGAACCACGTCCCTTAAAAATCCAAACCCATCAACTTGTTACGCGGTAATTTTGGGCAAAAAACGGCGGGCTTGGGTCAATACAATCTCGTTGACCTGATCAAGAAGACGGCTTTGGATGGTTTTGTGATGCCAATAAAGCGGTCGATCTATCGCATGCTGACAGGGCTGAACCAGACTTCCGTTACGCAATCCTTCTTCGGCCTGTTGTTGTGCAACAACGGCATAGGCGATGCCCTGCTCGGCCACGGTGACGAACCCTTGCGAACTTGGAACCATATGTGCGGGAAATTCACCAGGATTTAGTCCGAAATACTGTTTTAGAAACTGATTTTGCAATTCGTCATGTTCTGAAAAATTCACGGCCGGACATGCGCGCAAGGCATCTGGCGTCACGCCATTGGCGAAGTACCGCGCGTTAAATTCAGGCGATACAACCATGACATAGCGCATTACCCCTAACGGGCGCACCCGACATCCCTGGATGGGTGCGGATCGCATACTGATCGCGCCCAACACCGTACCATCCTGCAAGGCTGTGTGGTTCAAGGATTCATCATCAACCGTCAGATGAACCAGAAGCCCCAACTGTTCGAACAGATGTTTGGGCACATCAACAAACCACGTCGCAAGGCTGTCGGCATTGACCGCCAATGCCACCTGCCCGAACCGGCCATCTGATTGAATGACGGGAATCTCATCATGGAGTTCCTGTTCGAGCAACCGCACACTTTGATAATGCGCAAGTAACCTTTGCCCTGCCGCGGTCGCGGCGATCGGCTTGGCCCGAATAATGACGGGTTGCCCCAACCGTTCTTCCAACAGCTTCACACGTTGCGATACCGCAGACTGGGTAAGGCCCAATTCACGTGCTGCCTTTTCAAAACTGCCGTGGCGAATGACCTCGGCACTGGCCTGAAGCAATTTGTAATCGAGCATATCTCACCATTATTTTTTCTAATGATACTTTATCATAATTCGATTTTCTTATTTCGAAAAATTGATATCACTGGCGGACCAACAAACACTGGAATGCTAAAATGCTTTTGACCTATGCGACCGGATTTGGCCTTGGCGGTGGATTAATCATCGCCATTGGTGCGCAAAATGCCTTTGTCCTTGGACAGGGATTGCGGCGCAATCATCCGATGATGGTCGCGTTTGTTTGCGCATTCTGTGATGCGATTTTGATTGCTGCTGGCGTTGCCGGACTTGGGACATTGATTGCCGCCTACCCGATTTTGACAAAGATCGCGGCATGGGGTGGCGGCGCATTTCTGATCTGGTACGGGTTTGGTGCGCTCAAACGGTTGTTCGAAACCGAAACACTGTCCGAAGAAGCCATAAGCAAAACCGGATGGCAGGCCGTTCTTTCAACCACGTTGGCGGTCACCCTGCTCAATCCGCATGTATATCTTGATACAGTGGTAATGCTGGGCGGCATTGGCGGGCAATTTCCCGCAGACCAGCGTCTTTTCTTTGCGCTTGGTGCAATGAGTGCGAGTTTCGTCTGGTTCTTTGCCATCGCTATGGGGGCGTCTTGGCTTGCCCCTTATGTTGCGCGCCCGGTCACATGGAAAATCATTGATGGACTGACCTGTGCTGTCATGTGGCTGGTCGCCTATAGCCTGCTGGCACCAGAAATCTCGGCAATGGTGGCGGGCTGAACCGCCAAATCAATTCCTCATACAATTGAAATGGCGAATTCGATCAACCCGATAATGGGCGGTTATTGCCCCATCGCATCCTTGAAATGGCGCCGGCATACCGGGACATAGCGGTCATTGCCGCCGATTTCGACCTGTGCACCTTCGCGGACCGGATCGCCGTTTTCATCGACCCGCAAAACCATGCCGGCCTTACGTCCGCAATGGCAGATGGTCTTGAGCTCATTCAGTTTATCCGCCCACGCCAAAAGCCACTTCGATCCTTCGAAAAGTTGCCCCTGGAAGTCCGTCCGGATGCCATAACACAACACGGGAACATTGTGCTTATCTGCAACATCTGAAAGCTGCCAAACCTGATCTTTGGTCAGGAACTGTGCCTCGTCAATCAGGACGCAATCGACCTTGCTATTGTCCATTTTCTCAAGGATCAGGGCACACATATCTGTGTTTGCATCAAACAGGGTTGCGGGGGCTTCCAGACCGATACGCGATGCAATCTTGCCCTCGCCAAAACGGTTATCAAATGCCACCGTCATCAAAAGCGTTTCCATGCCGCGTTCGCAGTAATTGAAACTTGCCTGAAGCAGCGTGGTCGATTTCCCCGCATTCATCGACGAGTAGTAAAAAAACAGATTGGCCATGGGTCCCCCGTAAAGTCGTCAAAGGGAAATAGCCGATCAATCAGAATTGATCAATATGGCTCTCGCCTCCAACGCTATCATTGCGTGAAATATCGACATCACGCAATGCACGGCGCATGAATTCCAGAAGTGACTGCACCTTTGCGCTGCGCGTAACACCCGATGGATAAACGGCATAGACTTCAAGGTCTTGCAATGCACATTCAGGCAAAACCCTGATCAAATCCCCATTTCTGATTTCCTGTTCGATATCGCACAATGGAACAATGGCCAATCCATGCCCACCCCTTACAAACTGCAAGCGTGCCGTTGCATTATCGACCCGTACATTGCCCGAGACACGCACACGTTTTTCCACGCCATCACAGCTTAGCGAAAGGGTTTCAGGAACGCGGCTATACATCACCCATTCATGCTCCGCCAAGGCATCCGGTGTTTCAGGCAGGCCAGCCCGATCAATATAGGACTTGCTCGCCGCAATAATCCGCCGCGTTTGATAGAGCTTGAAACTTTTAAGATCTGAACTTTTAAGCGGCCCGGAACGAATTCCGATATCAATCCCCTGCCCGATCAGATCGACGACCTCGTCGGTCAAATGAACGTCAATGGCAACCCCGGGATAGGCCTGCCGGAATTGATCAAGGATCGGCACAATGCGCATGGTGCCAAGATGCACCGAGGATGTGATCGAAATTTTACCGACCGGTTCATCCCGCAATTCTTCCACGCGCTTACGCGCCGCTTCGGCTTCCAATGTTATGGTTCTGCAACTGTCGTAATATCGCGTTCCTGCATCGGTCAGACTGAAATTGCGTGTACTTCGACGTAGAAGCGGCACACCAAGTTTACCTTCAAGCTGCCGGATCTGATGGGAAATCGCTGCACGACTTAAGCCCATCTTGCGTGCAGCAGCAGAAAAGCCACCTTCTTCGACCACACGGGCAAAAATCATCATGGCCCGGACTTCGTCTAATGCCGACATTTACATGCTCATTTAATTTGACAATCTGTTCATATCTTCGATCTATCGCAAATTTTGTCAGCCAGTTATCGTCATGGCAAATGAATTCCACGCAAGGAGGATCCAATGCGTATTCTGATGATTGTCACATCCCACGACCAAATGGGCGACACCGGCCACAAGACCGGTATCTGGCTTGAAGAATTTGCGGCCCCCTATTACCGCTTCCTTGATGCGGGAGCCGAAATTACGCTGGCATCCCCAAAAGGTGGTCAACCGCCACTAGATCCCAATAGCCAGGTGCCTGATGCCCTGACCGATGCAACCAAGCGGTTTGACAACGATGACGCGGCGAAAACCGTCTTTGCCAATACCGTCACCCTTGATGGTTTAAAGGCTGATGACTTTGACGCGCTGTTTTATCCCGGTGGCCATGGCCCGCTTTGGGATTTGGCAACTGATACCAAATCGATTGCCCTGATCGAGGCCTTTATCACCCAAAACAAACCCGTGGCCGCCGTTTGCCACGGCCCGGCCGCCTTGGTGCGCGCCAAGGGCGTGGATGGCAAACCACTGGTGGCTGGCAAAAAAGTCACCGGTTTTACCAATGACGAAGAAAAGGCAGTTGGCCTTGAAAAGGTTGTGCCCCTGTCAATTGAAGACGAATTCAAAAAACAGGGCGGCCTTTATGAGCGCGGCGATATGTGGGCATCTTATGCCGTTGTCGACGGCAAACTGGTCACCGGTCAAAACCCGGCATCAAGCGATGCCACAGCAGACGCCGTGATCAAACTGCTTGGCACTGCCTGATCAGCTGGCTTTTGCCATCCCTTCTGATCAAGACAAACATCTGACAAAAGCCGCCCGCATGGGCGGCTTTTCTTTACCCGTGATGTCAATCTGTGCCACCTTTGCCAAAACGGGAAACGGGCAACAACCATATGACATCGCAGATACTTGCGCTTTGCGGCAGCCTGCGCGCCGCATCAATCAACAAAACCCTGTTGCTGGCAGCACAAAAATCAGCAGCTATGCATGATGCCGAAATCGCGCTTTACGAAGGCTTGGGCAATTTGCCGATTTTCAATCCGGATAACGAAGACACGCACAACATCTATGTTGACGACTTCCGCACAGCTCTTCAACGCAGCGACGCCATTCTGATTGCCAGTCCGGAATACGCACATGGCGTCACCGGCGCCATAAAGAACGCACTTGATTGGGTGGTTGCCAGTGGCGAATTTATGCAGAAACCCGTGGCTTGTCTGAATGCATCTGGTCGCGCCACCATTGCACAGGCCGCCCTGATTGAAACCATTCGCACAATGGATGCCCGGATCATTGATAACGCCTGCCTGACCATTGCGCTGAACGGTAAGAATTTCACGGTTAACGACATCCTTACAGATTCGGAAAGCAGCGCAAAACTCGAAACAGTGCTTGGCCTACTTGTTCAATCTGCGGCGCCCGAATAAAGACAGACCTGATTTTTAGGACAAAAAAAGCCGCCCAATCGGGCGGCTTTTCAATAGTCTGATGATTACAATCAGCCAAGTATTTTGTCGCGAAGCATCTTGTTGACCATCCCAGGGTTGGCTTTACCACCCGTGGATTTCATGACCTGCCCTACGAACCAGCCCAGCATACGATCCTTACCATCACGGATTTCCTGAACCTTGTCCGGGTTCGCCGCAATGACTTCGTCGATGGCTGTTTCAATTGCACCGGTATCGGTGATTTGCTTAAGACCTTTTTCTTCGACGATCTTTTCAGGATCACCGCCTGTCTCGATCATGATTTCAAAGACATCCTTGGCGATACGGCCAGAAATGGTGTCATCTGAAATAAGATCGATCAGCTTACCAAGATTTTCAGCCGTTACCGGACTATCGGCAATGCCGACTTCCGCCTTGTTCAGCGCACCAAACAGGTTGGTAATCACCCAGTTCGCAGCCAGTTTGCCGTCACGGCCCTTGGCAACGATCTCGTAGTAATCAGCCTTTTCCTTTTCGGCGACGAGAACACCGGCATCATAGGCCGACAGGCCGTTTTCATTGATGAAGCGGGCTTTTTTCTCGTCCGGAAGTTCCGGCAGGGTTTTCTCGATTTCTGCAACAAACGCATCATCGAACACCAGCGGCAGCAAATCCGGATCCGGGAAATAGCGATAATCATGCGCCATTTCCTTTGACCGCATCGCACGGGTTTCCCCAAGACGCTGATCGAACAGACGGGTCTGCTGAATGATTTCGCCGCCTGCTTCAAGAACTTCGACCTGACGTTTTGCTTCGATCTCGATCGCCTGCATCACAAAACGGATGGAGTTGACGTTCTTGATCTCGCAACGTGTGCCGAACGGCTCGCCCGGACGACGGACCGACACGTTGGCATCACACCGCATGGAGCCTTCGTTCATGTTGCCATCACAGGTACCAAGATAACGCACAATCGCGCGCAGCTTAGTCAGATAGGCGCCTGCTTCTTCAGGGGTACGAATGTCAGGATCGGATACGATTTCCATCAGAGCAACGCCCGAACGGTTCAAATCGATATGCGAATATTTCGGGTCCTGATCGTGCATCGATTTACCGGCATCCTGTTCAAGATGCAGGCGTTCAATGCCAACCGATTTGGTCGAACCATCTGGCATATCAAGAATGATCGTGCCTTTGCCGACAATCGGCTTATCAAACTGCGAAATCTGATAACCCTGCGGCAGATCGGCATAGAAATAGTTTTTCCGTGAAAAAACGCTTTCCTTGTTGATCTGGGCTTTAAGGCCCAAACCGGTTTTCACCGCCTGACGCACGCATTCAGCATTGATCACCGGCAACATGCCCGGCATGGCGGCATCAACAAGACTGACATTGGTGTTAGCTTCGTTACCGAACGTGGTCGAGGCACCTGAAAACAGCTTGGACTTGGAAACCACCTGACAGTGGACTTCCAGACCGACAACGATTTCCCACGGGCCGGTTGAACCTTCGATGATATAGGTCATGGATCAGCCCTCCTGCCCGAATGGTTTTGCGGTGAAGTTCGCCGCACTTTCAAGCACGCCCCCGACACGCAGAACGGTTTCTTCGTCAAACGGCTTGCCAATCAACTGCAGACCAAGAGGAAGTCCATCAGAAGACAGACCAGCAGGCAATGACAGCCCCGGAAGACCGGCAAGACTTGCCGGAACAGTAAACACATCATTGAGATACATTTTGACCGGATCGCCTTCGTTTTCGCCAATCGCAAAGGCAGCCGACGGTGCGGTTGGTGCCAAAATGGCATCTACCGTTCCAAAGGCGTTTGCGAAATCTTCGTAGATGCGACGACGGACTTTAAGCGCCTTGTTGTAATAGGCATCATAATAACCAGCCGAGAGCACATAGGTCCCGATCATGATGCGGCGCTGGACTTCCTTGCCGAAACCGGCAGCACGCGATTTGGAATACATGTCATCAAGGCTATCGCCTTCGTCCATGACACGCTGGCCGTAACGAAGGCCATCATAGCGCGCCAGGTTCGAAGAAGCTTCTGCCGGGGCAACAATATAATAGGTGCCAAGCGCGTATTTGGTGTGCGGCAGGGTCACATCGACCACTTCGGCACCCGCATCGCGCAACATGGCAACGCCGTTTTCCCAAAGCTTGGAGATTTCTTCGGGCATGCCATCGACACGGTATTCTTTCGGAATACCGATTTTCATGCCGCGAATGTCACCCGTCAGGGCAGCTTCAAAATCAGGTACCGCCATCGGCGCAGACGTGCTGTCCTTGGCATCGTGACCCGCCATCGACCCCAGCATGATGGCAGCATCACGCACGGTTTTGGTCATCGGGCCCGCCTGATCAAGCGAACTTGCAAAGGCGACAATGCCCCAACGCGAGCAACGACCATAGGTCGGCTTTAACCCGACAATACCGCAATAGGATGCAGGCTGACGGATCGAGCCACCGGTATCGGTCCCGGTCGCAGCAAGCGCCATTCCACCGGCAACGGCCGCAGCCGAGCCACCAGATGAACCACCCGGCACAAGGTCCTTGCCGTCTTTTCCTTTCCACGGGTTAATAACATTCCCGTAATAGGATGACGTATTGGCAGATCCCATGGCGAACTCATCAAGGTTCGCCTTGCCCAGCATCACCGCACCATTACCAAACAGCTTGCTGGTAACCGTGGATTCATATTCCGGTTTGAACCCTTCAAGGATATGCGAGGCCGCCGTCGTCTGAACACCTTCGGTGCAGAACAGGTCTTTGACCGCAATCGGCAGGCCTTCCATGGCACCAGCATCACCTTTGGCGCGCTTGGCATCGGAGGCCTTGGCCATCTCGATGGCTTTGTCCGGGGTTTCGGTGATGTAAGCGTTCAGATTACGATGCACTTCCATCGATTTCAGGTGTGCTTCGGTCAGTTCGACCGAGGTATATTCACCCTTTGCCAAGCCGTCGCGGGCTTCGGCAAGTGTCAGCTTTGTCAGATCAGTCATTATTCAACCACCTTGGGCACAACAAAACAGCCAGCATCGGTCATCGGTGCATTTGACAGCACTTTTTGCTGGATGTTGCCATCGGTGACTTCGTCCTTGCGCAGCGGCAAGGTCAGATCGGCAACCGACGTCAGCGGTTCGCAACCTTCGACATCAACTTCTTGCAGTTCCTCGACAAAATCGAGGATACGGGTCAAATCACCCGCCAGTTCGGAGAGGCCTTCTTCTGACACGTTGATACGTGAAAGATGGGCAATACGACGAACTGTTTCCTTATCCAAAGACGACATGGATGAAAGTCTCTCTTAAGGAATGACAAAAAACCCGGCAGATGGATTATCTGCCAGAACTTGAATTACAGCGCGGAAACTAGCACCCCGACGGCCCCGCCGCAAGGGCTGGAAATACCGATAATTAGGTGAGAACCCGCTCTTGAGTTGGTCTTGATAGGTTACACTGCCCTGCCCGTCATGAACAACTTGTCCAACAACGCGCATTTAACCAGATGCATTTATGCACAGCAGGGATTTTCAAGAGCCATCAAAGAAACAGGCCGACGGTGCAAAGTACCGTCGGCCTGCTTAAACGCATTCTTACATCCATCCGCTTTGAACGGATGTCGGTGACTCAGTTTTCTTATCCCGGGCTCATGCCACGAAGTCGCTCGGAGCGACGGCGCAACAATTCGACCGTCAGCAGAAGCAGGATTGAAACCGCAACAAGGATGGTTGCCGCTGCCAGAATGGTCGGTGAAATCTGCTCGCGCAGGCCCGTATACATCTGCCAGGGCAACGTCTGTTGCCGGGCAGAGCCGACAAACAGAACAACCACAACTTCATCAAACGAGGTGATGAATGCAAACAACCCGCCCGAAATAACGCCCGGCAGAATAAGTGGCATCTGAACCCGGAAGAAGGTTGTCACAGGGTTTGCCCCCATATTCGAAGCCGCCCGCGTCAGTGATTTATCAAAACCAACCAAGGTCGCGGTAACCGTGATGATCACGAACGGAATACCAAGCACTGCGTGGGCCAGGATCACCTTCACATAGCCAACGAATGACTGGTTCAGGCCAAGGTTAACTTCAAGCCAGTTGCCAAGCGGGGCATAGAAAAAGAACATGCCCGTCGCGGAAATGATCAACGGCACAATCATCGGCGAAATCAGGATCGCCATCATTGCCTGACGGCCCGGCACGTGGGATTGGCTCAGACCAATTGCGGCCAGTGTCCCCAACGAAACCGATATGATCGTCGCAATCGGCGCGATGATCAGCGAGTTCTTAAGCGGCACCATCCATTCATCCGTGCCAAGGAAGTCACGATAATGCTTCAGACTGTACCCTTCTGCCTTAAAGCTCAGCATTTCGGGCGTGAAGGTAAAGAAGTTTTCCGCATTTAAGCTAAGCCACACAACCGGAATCAGCGGCGCAATCAGGAAGAAGAACACAAAAGCACATATAAACAGGAAGGCATTGTGCCAAAGAACCTGACTGGGTGTGTAATAGATCGGAACCCCGGCGCGATATTTGCCGCTTCCGACCCAAGTGGCGAACCACCCCATCGAGACACCAACAATAAACCCGCCGAACAACCCGCCAAGTCCGCCAACAACAGCGCCAACAAGGCCAAGAAAGATTGCCGTTCCCCAGATTTTCACCCGGGTATTGATTTTCGTAATCTGTGCCAATCCACCGGCCAAGGCAGCACCAGCAACAGCACCACCTATGAGTCCAATCCAGGGATCACCATAGATATTTCCGGTGACGAAACCGAACATCGCACCCAAAACAGCCACCAAAGGCATTGTAAAGGTCAGAAGGTCCGGCCGTTTGATACTAACGATCACACTATTCATGGCCTTAGCCCCCCAACTTCACGTTATCAATGCCAACGATCCTGTCGTAACACCAGTACAGACCAAGCACGACAACCAGAAGAATGCTTCCCAATGCTGCTGCAAGGCCCCAGTTGAGCGAACTTGAAATATGATAGGCGATCCGGTTTGAGATGAAGACACCACTCGTCCCGCCGACGATTTCAGGCGTGATGTAGTAGCCAATCGCCAGAATGAAGACCAGAATTGATCCAGCTCCGATGCCCGGCACCGATTGCGGGAAATAAACCCGCCAGAACGCTGTCCAGTTGGTCGCACCAAGCGATTTGGCCGCCCGCAGATAACTTGGCGGAACGGTTTTCATCACGGAATAAAGTGGCAGGATCATAAACGGCAGCAAAATATGCGTCATGGCAATGATTGTGCCCGTCGCATTATTCATCAATATTAGGCGGTCAGCATCATTCACAAAGCCCAGCCAAACAAGGATTTCGTTGATCACCCCTTGTTGCTGCAACAACACTTTCCATGCAGATGTCCGCACCAAAAGCGATGTCCAGAATGGCAACAGGACAAGAATCATCAAAACACTGGATGTCCTCATCGGCAGATTGGCCAAAAGCCACGCAACCGGATAGCCCAGCACAATACAACTTGCCGTAATAATCAGCGCCATCACCAGCGTACGTATGAATAGCTGGGTATAAATTTGCTGGTTTTCTGGTTTCTGCTCGACCCCATCCGGGGTGAGTTCCATGTCAATTGCGTTCAGGAAGTAGCCCGGTGTCACGCTTGGCGAATAAAGTTTGATTGTCGCCCAGACATCCGGCGAAACCCAATCTTCGTTTTCTGCGGCAAATGCTTCGCGGAAACCATCCTGGGGCAGCATGTTCAAATTCGCGACGGCGGCTTTGAGCGCATCGGCCCCCGGCCCCGTGTAACGGCCAATCGCGTTAACGGTATCAGGGTTGGTCAAATCCATCCCCAACGCGCCGTAAACTGCTTCCCACGGATCTTCCTCAGCGACAACGTCATTGTCTGCTATAGCAGTCCAAATGGCAAAATCAGTGTAAGCACGGCTTGTCCATGGCAACATCTGCGCGACTTGTTCTGATGGCACAAAGCCAACATCACCGGCCATGCTTTCGCCAATCATCTCAGCCCAAAGATCACGACGTTCTTCCAACAGGCTATCGCCGTCGGAACCCGACATCATTTCAAACCAGAAGGCGCCATCCTTGAAATTCGCATCGATATCTTCAAGCGGGTCTTGCCATTCTTCGCCAATGTCATCAAGTCCGCGCCCTGTGGTGCGGAACAATGATGACAGACCGGTTTGTTCATAATTCAAGCGCGTGCCAAGCCGCGTATGCTGCTTTGCCTCGCTGGCCTTGAACAGGTCAATATAAAGATTACGGAAGACGCCCTCGGAAGGAGCCGTGCCGGTTGAACTGTCCCATTCGGCAAGCTCTGTCACGACCCCCGGAAGCGTGACAGGCACAATATCGTTTTCAACCGACCGGAAAAGCATAGAGATAATAGGAACGACGAAGGTCACCACCACGAACAGCAAAAGTGGTGCGATCAGCATCAGCGCACGTACCTTTTGCCGCAACAAGGCCCGTCGCAAGCTTTGTTTCAGTGGCCTGCCGTCAGCGGCAAGCACTAATCCTTCTGTCGTATCACTCATGACACCCCCGTGACCCCGCCGTGTTTGTCGGTCTGTTATGCAAATAGAAGATTATATTTATTGGGAAAAGGGGGCCGCAAGCGGCCCCCTTCATTTAGCTGTTATTGAGCCAACCAAGCTTGGAATTTGGCATCAATGTCGTCACGGTAATCAGCCCAGAACTCGTAGTTATAAAGGAACGTGTTCTTGCTGTTTGCCGGATCGGTCGGCATATGTGGTGCCATTTCGATACCGAGCGAAGCATGTTTGCCAACGAGCGGTGCCGAAGAAGCACGGGCCGGACCATAGGAGATGTATTTCGACTGGTCAGCCAAACGCTGGGTGTCGGTGGCGAACTTGACGAAGTCCATCACGCGTGCAAGACGATCTTCAGGCAGGCCAGCCGGAATAATCCAGCCGTCAAGATCGAAGACCTGTGCATCCCAGAGCATCGCAATCGGCTGATTCTGTTCAACAATGGCAGAGAACAGACGACCGTTATAGGTCGAACCCATGAAGACTTCACCGTCAGCCAGAAGCTGCGGCGTATCTGCACCGGCACTCCACCAGATCACGCTATCCTTGATGGTTGCGAGTTTGGCAAGTGCCTGTTCCTGGCCTTCTGCGGTTTCAAGAACGTTGTAGACTTCGTCCTTGGCAACACCGTCACAAAGAAGCGCCCATTCCATGTTGTTGATCGGGCGTTTTTCAAGCGAACGCATGCCCGGATAGGTTTCCGTATCGAACAATGCACAGATGTCGGTCGGTGCTTCTGCACCAGCCGGAACCATGTCTTTACGATAACCAACCGTGGTCGAATAAACGATCTGTGGAATGAAGCAATCGCTGACCAGCAAATCGCCGAAGTCATCTTCTGCTGACGTGCCATCTGGTGCCGCTGCAAGAACTTCGTTTGCATCGATTTCCATTGCCAGACCTTCGTCACAAAGACGAAGCGCATCAGCAGCAACGACGTCAACCAGATCCCAGGTGACGTTGTTGGCTTCGTTCATGGCGCGCAGTTTTGCAACAGCCTCGTTAGAACTTTCGTCCCAAGTAATCGTAACGCCCGAATTCATCGCAGCATATGGCTCAGCATAAGCAGCTACCTGGCTGGCCTGATATGCGCCACCCCAGCTAACCAGCGTCATGTCCGCGGCCATGTGATCGTCGGCAAATGCCGCACCACTCGTCGCGACAAGCGCGATCATCGTTGTCGCTGAAAGTGTCTTAATGAGTTTCATTGCAGACTCCCTGATTGTTTCCCGGCCTATTGATTGAGGACGTGCACCCGGGTGTACCAGTCCTGTTCTTACGTGAGTGTGTTCGTCACGCGTCCAGCGCGCGACAATCTTCTGCCAGCCAGCCGATTTCAATCTGCTGGCCCGGCTTCAAGCGCACCTGATCAGGCGCGTTTCTTGTCTTGATGACGAATTCTGAATTACCGGCAACACGCAGGCGTGTGCGGAAAATGTCACCCATATAGATGAATTCCAGCACCTCGGCCTTCAGCGTGTGGGCATCTTCGTGCAGACGTTCACGGTTATATTCAACGCGTTCCGGTCGGATGGAAACGCGGGTCCGTTCGCCTACTTTTGTGACATTGACAGGAACAGCATCAATAACTTCACCACCGTCCAGCTCGATCACGCAGGTATCGCCCTTGATTTCTTTCACAACACCTTCAAGCGTGTTGTTTTCACCAATGAACTGCGCAACGAAACTGTTTTCAGGGCTTTCATAAAGCTGATCTGGCGGTGCCAGTTGCTGAATACGGCCATCGTCAAATACAGCAACCCTGTCTGACATTGTCAGTGCTTCTGTCTGATCATGGGTCACGTAAACAGTCGTAATACCCAACTGATGTGCCAGATAGGTAATTTCGAACTGCATCTTTTCACGCAGCTGTTTATCAAGCGCGCCAAGCGGCTCATCCATCAGAACGAGTTCCGGCTCAAACACAAGAGCGCGCGCCAAGGCGACACGCTGTTGCTGCCCACCCGACAATTGCGCCGGACGGCGGCCACCAAAATCGCCCATCTCGACCATGTCGAGGGCTCTTTTCACTTTCTCTTCGCGGTCGGCCTTACCCAGCTTTCGCACTTCAAGTGGAAAAGCAAGGTTTTCGGCAATCGTCATATGCGGGAACAGCGCATAGTTCTGAAACACCATGCCAATGCCCCGCTTATGCGGCGGAATGTTATTAATGGATATTCCACCCAGGCGAATATCGCCGTGCGTTGCGGTTTCGAAACCGGCAAGCATCATAAGGCAGGTGGTCTTACCAGACCCTGACGGTCCGAGCATCGTCAGGAATTCGCCCTTCGGCATCGATAAGTTGAGATCTTTCACGACGAGCGTTTCGCCATCGTAGCTTTTCTGAACGCGTTCGAATTCTACAAACGCGTCATTTGATGCACCGTCGGTCAAGCCCAAATACCCCCTGATTGATCTTAATTCACTTTGAGTTTCGCTTTCGCACATTTTTTGTGCTGTTTTCATTTTTGCTCAAATTTTGATTTACCCCATTAGAACAAACATACCGGGACACTTCAACCCAAAGAAACACTGAAACACAGAACTATTGCGACACAATCCAATAATGATCCCGCCTAAAGCAGCATTAAACACTGCTGCTACAGGTCCGACCAGCTATGCACTGGTCGCTGGGCCTTATGTTTGCTTTGCGCTGGTATTTTGCTGATAACGGACCTATAAGGTCGCCATGATTTGCAATAATACTCAGGAATTGCTGCGGTGTCTGACACCAGCGGCACGCGTTTTGGGCCTGGACCTTGGCACCAAAACCATTGGCGTGGCCCTTTCAGATGTCGGGCTTCAGATCGCTTCACCTCATGAGCTGATCTCGCGGAAGAAATTCACCCGCGATATCGCGCAGCTTTCAGCAATCTGCACCAAACAGAATGTTGGTGGGATTGTGATTGGCTTCCCACGTGAACTTGACGGTTCAATCGGTAAAGCGTGCCATCGCGTTTATGCTTTCCTCGATGAGATGGAAAAACACATCGACCTTCCGGTTCTGATGTGGGACGAACGTCTTTCGACCACTGCGGTTGAACGTATCCTGATCGAAGAAGTCGACATGACACGTAAACGTCGCGCACAAGTCGTCGATAAAACGGCTGCGGCCTACATCCTGCAAGGTGCGCTGGACAACCTTAACCTTCATACAGACCCGGGCGAAAACGCCGAACCTGATGAAGACGAATTTGACGGCGACGAAGACTAAGTCCCGCGCCGGATCAACATGATCTGATAAAAGCTGTCTGATATTTCAGGCAGCTTTTTTATTTGGATTTGATCACAACCAGTGTGCCAAAGAATGCCGAGGGTGGCAGGATCAAAAGTCCGTTCATTTCGATCGCTCCAAGGGCCATCGCCGCATCAGATATCTTGTCAATATCATCGACAATCAGCTCAAACCCGGCAAAACCATCCGATGGAAACAACCGGTCATCAAAGCCGTATTTTTCAACCAGCTCATCAGTGTGCAAGGTTTCGACCAGCCCGCCAACATTGATGCCCTCGTAAAACTCGCTTACCGCATCAGCAGCCCAGTGACTGATAATCACCTTACCAAGCGTCAATGCGCCGTTGGCGTGGGTTTGATATTCCGGGAAATAAAAGTTTTCTGGCGGATGGCGATGCTGACAGACGAAGGCAACGGCATTTCGCAATAACGGATGATTGGCAAATGCCAGCGAAAAGGCAACCTCAACCGTATCGCCTTGTGGCGTTTTAGCATCGCGTTCAAAATGAAAAACCGCTGGCACAGCTGCACCGGCAGCCATAAACACTTCACGGTCCTTCTCGGCATCACTTGATTGCAATGCCAACATCGACATGCCTTCGCGGTGACGCAGATAATCACGGTTATATACCGGGAATGAGAACGGAACAGCCAGATCGGTTTCGGCAATTTTGGACGGCTCAACCACCGAAAGCAGTTCGATATACATGCCATTAAGCTGGATCAGCGCATTGCCCGTACCAAAAGGGTGGTTTGCACGTGGTGTCACAGTGAAACCGAGTTGGCGATATGCAGCTATTGCGGCATCAAGATCGTTCACACATAAGACCAGATGATCAATCGACCGCGACATAGCGTCCCCTTACGGATTTCCCGATGGCATAGAACCGCTTTAACTTGAAAACAATCTAACTGCACCGGATTATAATTAATGTGCTGACTATCACATCCCTCTTCTTCGGGCAAAGAACAACTGCCCACAAATGAATTTAAGTCACCTAATCCAGTGACTTACTGTGGTAGTGTTTTGTTCGAACATAAAGATTCCACCAAGTGTCCTGTTCCAAAAAATCGCCAGAACGCCCCGACCCAAAAGGCCTTTAAATGATCGCTATTCTTTCAGCTTTGCTGCCGACATTTGCCCTTATTGTTTTGGGCTATGCCTTGCGTCAACGCAGTTTCCTGCCCGATACATTCTGGCCCGGCGCGGAAAAGCTGACTTATTTCGTGACCTTCCCGGCATTGCTGTTCTCCAACACGGCCAAGGCCGATCTTGGCAGTTTGCCATTATTGGGAATTACCGTTGCCATGCTCGGCACAGTTGCGATTTGCACGGTATTGATCATTGCAGCCAAACCCGTTTTAAAAGTCAGCCCGGCTGCATTTTCATCCTTGGTTCAGGGTGCCATTCGCCCAAACACCTATATTGGCCTTGCGGTGGCGGCGGCCCTTTTGGGCACAGAGGGCCTGACCGTTACAGCACTTTGTGTTGCCTTGGTCGTCCCGACAGTAAACGTCATTTCGGTTTTGGCGTGCGCACATTGGGGGGATAACGATCGCAAACCGGGTTTGTTATCGCTTCTGCGCGATGTTGGCAAAAACCCGCTTTTAATGGCCTGTGTGTTTGGCAGTGTTTTCAATCTGACGGGTATTGGATTGCCCCCGATCATCGGGCCTTTTTTAGAAGTTCTTGGTCGTGCGGCATTGCCAATTGGCCTTCTTGCCGTTGGCGCAGGACTTGATCTGACAGCAGCGCGCCGTGCCGGCATCGCAGTCGGTGTTTCTAGCTTCGGCAAGCTTGTCGTCAGCCCGGCAATCGCAGTCGGACTTTGCCTTGCCTTAGGACTGCCAAGCATCGAGACAGCATCGGTTGTTCTGTATGCCGCCCTTCCCTGCTCGGCCAGTGCCTATGTCTTGGCGCGTTTAATGGGCGGGGACGCGCAGATGATGGCCAGTGTGATTACCGTGCATACCCTTATTGCCATCATCACATTGCCAATCATCGCCATTCTTATGCATGCGGTTTAACGGCAGTCCTTGCATTCAGACAGCATAAAAACCTGACCACATAGTCAGGAAATGCGTTCGGCTCTTTGGAATATTTACCTTTTCGTGACAGGGGCAATTCGCTATGCTCCGCGCGAAATTCTTCCAGGATCATCCAAGGGAAATGTGCAACGCCATGAGCGTCATGGGACCAGCGGCGGATCATTATCCGCACCCTCACCTCCTCGGCATCGAGGGTCTCACCCCCGGGGAAATCACCCTTATTCTTGATCGGGCACAGCATTATGCGGAAAAGAACCGCTCTGCTGACAAGACCAGCAATATTCTGGCCGGCGCCACGGTTGTTAATCTGTTTTACGAAAACTCCACCCGAACGCTGACATCGTTTGAACTTGCCGCCAAACGGTTGGGGGCTGACGTCATCAATATGACGGTTGGCACAAGCTCGGTCAAAAAGGGCGAAACCCTGATTGATACGGCTATGACGCTAAACGCCATGAACCCGGATGCGCTTGTTGTCCGTCATGGGGATAGTGGCGCGGTCAAGCTTCTCAGCGAAAAGGTCAATTGCGCGGTTCTCAATGCCGGTGATGGTCGTCATGAACATCCGACACAGGCGCTACTTGATGCGCTGACCATCCGCCGCCACAAAGGCCGCCTGCATCGTCTGACGGTTGCGATTTGCGGCGACATTGCCCATTCACGCGTAGCCCGGTCAAATATCTTGCTTCTCAACACCATGGGATCGCGCGTGCGCCTTGTTGCCCCGCCGACCCTGATCCCGTCGCAAATTGAGCGGATGGGTGTCGAAATCTTCCATGACATGGAAGAAGGCCTGAAAGACTGCGACATCGTTATGATGCTTCGTCTGCAGCTTGAACGTATGGAAGGCAGCTTCATCCCCTCTGTCCGTGAATATTTCCACTTCCATGGACTGGATCGCGCAAAGCTTGCCAATGCCAAGCCCGACGCACTGATCATGCATCCCGGTCCTATGAACCGCGGCGTTGAAATTGACAGTGAAGTTGCCGATGACGTGGAACGTTCTGTGATTCGCGAACAGGTCGAAATGGGGGTTGCTGTGCGGATGGCAGCACTTGAGATTCTTGTCCTGAACCACAGAAAACTCGGAGGTCAGGCATGAGCCCCGCCATTCGCGCCAAAGGTGCCGGTAAAAAGGCCTTTCTCAATGCCCGCCTGCTTGATCCGGTCAAACAGACCGACATCCAGGGCGGCCTTCTGATCGAAGACGACACCATTCTGAAAAGTGGTGCAGATGTCACAAATGGTACAATTCCCGACGGCTTTGAAATAACCGACCTTGCCGGGGCCTGCCTTGCGCCGGGTCTGGTCGATATGCGCGCACAACTGCGCGAACCGGGGTTTGAGCATCAGGAAACCATCGAAACCGCGGGTAAATCCGCGGCAACTGGCGGTATCACGACGATTATCGCCCTGCCCAACACCGATCCTGTGATTGATGATGTGGCTGGCGTTGAATTTATCGCCCGCCGTGCGCGCAAAGTCGGTTTGGCAAAAGTCTTTGTCTATGGTGCCGTTTCCAAAGGCATCGAAGGTCATGAAATCACGGAGATGGGTCTTCTGCATCAAGCCGGTGCCGTTGCCTTCTGCGACGGTGTTAAAACCATCGCAAGTGCGCGTCTTCTGCGCCAGGCATTGTCTTATTCCACCTTCTTTGACGGCATGATTGTTCAGCATCCCGAAGAACCCGAACTGTCCAAGGGTGCGGCAATGAATAGTGGTGAACTTGCCACCCGCCTTGGGCTTACAGGTGTTTCGCCTCTTGCCGAAGTCATCCAGATTGAACGCGATTTGCGATTGGTGGAAATGACGGGCGGACGGCTGCATTTTGCCCACATCTCGACCGGGGAATCGGTCGCGGTGATCCGCAAAGCAAAGAAACGCGGCCTTAAAGTCACATGCGATACCGCACCGTTCTATTTCTCGCTTAATGAGAATTCAGTTTCAGATTATCGCACCTTTGCCAAACTATCCCCGCCACTGCGTTCAGAAGATGACCGACAGGCGATTGTCGCGGGGCTTGCCGATGGCACGATTGATGCGATCGCATCAGACCACAATCCGCAAGATGTCGATTCCAAACGCCTGCCCTTTGCACAGGCGGCTGCGGGTGGTGTCGGGTTTGAAACCCTTCTACCCATTTCGCTTGAGCTTTATCACAACGGGCATATGTCACTTTTGGACGTCATTACAAAGCTGACATCTGTCCCGGCAAGCTTGGTGCGGATTAAGGGTGCAGGCACACTGGCCGAAGGCACCCCGGCTGATCTTGTAATCTTTGATCCGGATCGTCCGTGGAAAATCGATCCATATCAGTTCCAGT
Source organism: Thalassospira sp. (assembly GCF_040218635.1). Taxonomy (GTDB): domain Bacteria; phylum Pseudomonadota; class Alphaproteobacteria; order Rhodospirillales; family Thalassospiraceae; genus Thalassospira. Next base: position 546,452 of record NZ_JAVJRB010000012.1, on the reverse strand, counting down.
CAAAATCGAAAAATTCGCCCTTTGATGGCCGTCTTACCCAAGGGCGCGTGTTGCGCACCCTGATTGATGGCCGCGAAATCTTTACGGAAGGCGCCTGAAATGGAACTTGATGCTACTTACAAGGCCATGCTGATGTCCCTGCAGGTCGCGACTGTTTGCGGGTACTTGCTAGGGTCCATTCCGTTCGGTCTGGTTTTAACCCGCATTGCCGGTCTTGGCGACATTCGTAAAATTGGTTCGGGCAATATTGGCGCAACCAACGTATTGCGCACCGGACGCAAAGACCTGGCGTTTTTGACACTGCTTGGAGATGTTGGCAAAGGGGCATTTGCCGCCCTGCTCTTCACGCATCTTTCCGGCGTTGAACAGGGCATCTTTGCCGGTGGTGCCGCCGTCATTGGCCATATGTTCCCGGTTTGGCTGCGGTTTAAAGGCGGTAAGGGTGTCGCCACCACGTTGGGCACCTTGGTTGCTGTAAACTGGATCATGGGGCTTTGTGCAGCCCTGACATGGCTGGTTATGGCCCTGATTTTCCGCATTTCGTCCCTTTCGGCCCTGATCGCGATGATTGCCGCCCCGCTTGCCGCATTCTTTATCGCCAACGATCCGGGTGCAGGATGGCTTGGGGTCTTTCTTGCCGTTATCGTCTGGCTGGCCCATCACGCCAATATTGGCCGCCTGTTGCGCGGCGAAGAACCAAAGATCGGCCAGAAAAAGAAACAGGCAGAAGAAGATAGCAGTTCGACAGAAAGCTAATCTTTCATTTCGAATAGCTTGACGAAATAACGCCCGGATGACCACAATCCGGGCGTTATGCTTTTTAACGAGACACAACCACAGAGATTATCCCAATCTGAACGCCTTGCCCGCATGCGGCTTGCGCGCAGCACGAATATTGGCCCGGTCACATTTCGAAAAATGCTGGATCGGTTTGGCTCTGCCCGCGAAGCCATCGAAATTCTTCCCGATCTTATTGCCCACTCAAAGACCACGCGAAAAATCACGCTGGCGGGCCGTGAAGATACGGTTTCCGAGATAGAGCTGGCCAAAACACACCATGCAAAGCCAATCATTTTTGGCGATCCGGAATACCCCGCAATGTTGGCCCGGATCGAAGATGCGCCTGCATATTTTTACGCCATCGGTCGGATTGATCTTCTGAATAGAACATCCGTCGGAATTGTCGGGGCGCGAAATGCCTCGGCGAATGGATGTGGCTTTGCCCGTAAAATTAGTCACGAACTTGTCAGTGCAGGATATGTTGTTACATCGGGCATGGCGCGCGGCATTGATGGTGCGGCACATACGGCTGCACTACAGTTGGCTGACACCCATAGTGGCGGCACAATTGCCGTGCTGGGTGGTGGGGTTGATGTTGTCTATCCGCGTGAACATCAGGAACTTTATGAAAAGCTTTGCGAACAAGGTTGCGTCATTTCGGAAATGCCGCCGGGCCTGAAACCACAAGCACGCCATTTTCCACGGCGTAATCGCATTATTTCAGGACTGTCATTTGGCACGGTTGTTATTGAGGCAGGCCGAAATTCGGGGTCACTGATTACGGCCCGTTTTGCCGCCGAACAGGGTCGCGATGTTTTTGCAGTTCCCGGCTCCCCCACCGATCCGCGTGCAGCCGGTCCAAACAGCCTGATCCGTGATGGCGCAATTTTATGCGACTCTGCGGACGTGATTTTGGATGCTTTGCGCTTGGCCGAACAAAACACACAGCTTTTTGAAGGATTTCATCAATTCAACACAGATGCCCGTCAAGCTACCACAAACCCACATCTTCAAGACTATGACGAAATCATCAAATCGCTTGACCGTGACGCAGAAATTCAAGCTCCGAAGAAACCGGCACAAGACATTGAAATAACTAATGATTCACCCAACCATCTACCATCTAAAACTGATCATTCGGACAGCCAATCAATCTTTGACTTTCTGTCATCTTCCCCCCTCCTAATTGACGAGCTAATCCGTACGTCTGGCTTGTCGGCGGAACGGGTTTCGACAATTTTGATTGAACTCGAACTTGCAGGAAGGGTTGAACGTCACCCCGGAAATAGGGTATCGCGTATCGCCAAATGAGAGTCGCGTCGAATCAGGACGTGACAAATATTGTTGTGATTTGCTGCAATTTGCGCAATCTGATCTGGAATACAGGCACACACTATATATATGTGTCGCTCATTCGGATTATTTAACGCACAACATAATGATCGCCTTCGGGCGCAAGAACCGGACACGAAAAACGTAATGAATCTTGTCATCGTCGAATCCCCGGCCAAAGCCAAGACGATCAACAAATATCTCGGTGATGATTATAAGGTGCTGGCATCCTTCGGTCACATCCGCGATCTTCCGTCAAAAGACGGTTCGGTAGATACAGACAACGATTTTTCGATGGTCTGGGAAACCGACGGTCGATCTGAAAAGCAGATCAAGGAAATCGCATCTGCAGCACGTGACTCTGACACAATCTTTCTCGCGACTGACCCGGATCGTGAAGGAGAAGCGATTTCGTGGCACATTCTTGAAGTTCTCGAGCAGAAAAAGCTGCTCCGCGGTCGTGATGTTCACCGCGTCGTGTTCCACGAGATCACCAAGAAAGCCGTCACCGAAGCCATCGCCAATCCACGCGAACTTAACCAAGAACTGGTCGATGCCTATCTGGCGCGCCGCGCATTGGATTATCTGGTCGGGTTTAACCTGTCGCCGGTTCTGTGGCGCAAATTGCCCGGTTCACGTTCTGCTGGTCGCGTGCAATCGGTCGCGTTACGCCTGATTTGCGAGCGTGAAATTGAAATCGAGGCCTTCAAGGCCGATGAATACTGGTCGCTTGAGGCGGGCCTGAGCGTTCCTGAAGGCAATTTTTCTGCGCGTCTGACGCATTTGAATGGCGAGAAACTTGATAAGCTTGCCCTTGGCAATGAAGATGCCGCCAAAATTGCCAAGGAAAAGGTCGAAAGCCGCAGCTACACCGTTTCCAAGGTTGAACGCAAAGACGTCAAACGGCGTCCGCAGCCACCATTCACCACCTCGACCCTGCAACAGGAAGCATCGCGTAAGCTCGGCTTTGGGACAAAACGCACCATGCAGCTTGCCCAGCGCCTGTATGAAGGCGTTGATATCGGTGGTGAGACCGTCGGTCTGATCACGTATATGCGTACCGATGCTGTCGTTCTGTCACAAGAAGCATTGGCAGCCGCCCGCCGACTGATTGGCAAGGATTATGGCGACGCCTACCTTCCATCAAGCCCGCGTAGTTTTGCAAACAAAGCCAAAAATGCACAAGAAGCCCACGAGGCGGTGCGACCAACCGATTTGTTCCGACGCCCCGATCAGGTGTCGCGCCATCTTGATAAGGACCAACTCGCCCTTTACACCCTGATCTGGAAACGGACTGTCGCCTGTCAGATGGAAGACGCCCGTTTTGATCAGGTGGCTGTTGATTTGTCATCGAACGACAATCATGTCGTTTTGCGTGCGAATGGTTCGGTCGTTAAATTTGACGGCTTCCTGAAACTTTATCAGGAAGGCAAAGATGACGATTCTGATGACGAAAACGATCGTCGTCTGCCGCCCCTTACCGAGGGCCAGAAACCTGATCTTGGCAAAGTCACGATTGATCAACACTTTACCCAGCCCCCGCCCCGCTATACCGAGGCGAGCCTGGTTAAAAAGATGGAAGAACTGGGCATTGGCCGCCCGTCGACCTATGCATCGATCATTTCGGTTCTGCAGGATCGTAACTACGTCCTTTTGGAACGTCGACGTTTTGTCGCACAGGACCGTGGCCGTCTGGTAACGGCCTTCCTGTCGAAATTCTTTGAACGTTATGTGCAGTACAACTTCACAGCCGATCTGGAAAACCAGCTTGATGAAGTCTCGATGGGCAAACTGGCCTGGAAAGACGTTCTCAAGGATTTCTGGAAATCGTTCAAAGGCAATGTCGACGAAGCCAAAGAACTGAAAATCACCGAGGTGCTTGATGCGCTTCAGGTGATGTTGGAAAACTATCTCTTCCCAACGCGCGAAGACGGTGTAGATCCGCATAAATGCCCGAAATGCGCTGATGGCACGCTGAGCCTTAAACTTGGTAAATTCGGTGCATTCCTTGGCTGTTCGAACTACCCTGACTGTAGTTTCACCCGGCCATTGGTTGCCAATGAAAATGGCAACGATTCCGAACTTGATACGGGACCAAAGGTTCTTGGTATCGATAAGGAAACCGGCAAGGAAATCACACTCCGCAAAGGCCCTTATGGCGTTTACGTACAGCTTGGCGAAGAAGAAGAAGTCGAAGGCAAAAACGGCAAACCCAAAAAGGTTAAACCGAAACGCACTTCTTTGCCCAAAGGGCTGGAGCCATCTGTTGTGGATCTGTCCAAGGCAGAAGAGCTTCTGACATTGCCGCGCTTTGTCGGGATTTACCCGGACACCGGCGACGAAATGAAAGCCAATATTGGCCGTTTCGGTCCCTATATTCAGGCTGGCAGTATTTTTGCCTCGCTTAAGGCGGACGATGACGTTCTCACCATTGGTGAAAACCGCGCCATCACCCTTGTCGCAGACAAACGCGAAAAAGCGGGCAAGGAACTCGGCAAGCACCCCGATGACAACGAACCGATCTTTGTTGCCGTTGGCCGCTGGGGACCGTTTGTTAAACACAAAAAGACAATCGCCAATATCCGCGATGTGGAGCGCGATGACATCACGCTTGAGATGGCGATAAAGGCGATTAAGGAAAAGGACGCCAAGTCGGGTAAAACATCAAAAGCCCCGGCCAAGAAAACGGCGACCAAATCAACTGCGGCGAAAAAAGCGCCGGCAAAAAAGAAAGCTGCAAAGAAACCTGCAGCGAAAAAGACAACCACTAAAAAGGCGGCGGCGACTTAATCGCCGCCTTCCTTTTAGATGGCATTTAATTGAAAGGACGCCACAAACTTGGCGAACGACACAGAAGACAAAAAATACTTCCCGACACGGGAAGAAATCATCGAATTCATCAGCATGAGCCCCACCCCCGTGGGCAAGCGAGAGATTGCGCGCGCCTTTAACATCAAGGGTGCTGCGAAGATCCAGCTTAAAAAGGTTCTTAAGGACCTCAACATTGGTGGCGATGTCGTCAAAGGCCGCAAGCGGTTTGACAAGCCGGACCGCCTGCCCCCGGTCGAGGTTCTTGAAATTACCGGCATTGACGATGACGGAGAAGTTCTCGCCAAACCGAATGTTTGGAAACACGATTACGAACCACCACAGATTTTGGTCAAAGCCATCCGCCGTGGCGGCCCAAGTGCGCCCGGCGTCGGTGACAAAATTCTGGCAAAGCTGCGCTATACCGGCAAGCAGACCTATGAAGCCAGCATCATGAAGGTTCTGGGCAGCGGCCCGCAACGCGTATTGGGTCTTTATCGTCCCAATGAACGCGAAGGCCGCGTTGTGCCCACAGACCGCAAAGATAGCGGCGAGATCGCGGTTCCAAAGGATGACCATCCTGATCTTGAAACCGGCGCGCTGGTTCTGACCGAAATTCTGCCGGGCAAACATTTTGGCTTGCGCAAGGGACGGATTACAGAAGTTCTTGGCAATATCAACGAACCAAAATCCATCAGCCTTGTATCGATCCATGCACGGGGCATTCCGTTTGAATTCCCGCCAGAAGTCGAACTTCAGGCACGGGAATCCAAGGCAACGCCGCTGAACAAGCGAACCGACCTTCGCGATATTCCGCTTGTCACCATTGATGGTGCCGATGCGCGCGATTTCGATGACGCCGTATGGGCCGAAGCCGACACCGATCCTGAAAACGAAGGCGGTTGGCACATCATGGTCGCGATTGCTGATGTGTCTTGGTATGTCCGCCCAGGTGATGCCTTGGACCGCGAAGCCGTCAAGCGCGGGAATAGCTGTTATTTCCCGGATCGCGTGGTCCCGATGCTGCCGTTTGAGCTGTCAAACGGCTGGTGTTCGCTGGTTCCGCACGAAGATCGCGGCTGTATGGCCGTTGAGATGTGGCTTGATAAGCATGGTCACAAGATCCGCCATAAATTCTGCCGCGGGATGATGAAATCTGCCGCACGCCTGACCTATGATCAGGTTCAACGCGCCATGGATGGCCAACCAGATGACACCACCGGCCCACTGGTCGATAGCATCATCAAACCGCTTTACGGCGCCTTTGGTGCGTTCCTGGAAGCCCGCAAACGTCGTGGTGTGCTTGAGCTTGATGTACCGGAACGCAAGATTGAACTTAATGACCAAGGTCAGATTGTTGCAATCGCGCCACGTGCACGGTTCGACAGCCACAAGCTGATCGAAGAATTCATGATCGCGGCCAATGTCTGCGCGGCCGAGGAACTTGAACGCATCAAGCAACCTTGCATGTATCGTATCCACGATGCACCAAGCGAGGAAAAGCTCGAAGCGTTGCGTGAGTTCCTTGAAGGTGCTGGCTATACCTTGAACAAGGCAGCGGTTCTGCGCCCACGCGACTTCAACCAGATCCTTGAAAAGGCCAAAGACACCCCGGAAGCCGAATTGATCAATACGGTCGTTTTGCGCAGTCAGTCACAGGCGATGTATAGCCCGGACAATATTGGCCACTTTGGCTTGGCCCTGAAGAAATATGGCCACTTCACATCCCCGATCCGACGTTATGCCGACCTTCTGGTTCATCGCGCCCTGATCGCTGGATTGAAACTTGGTGAAGGTGGATTACCACCAGAAGACGGCGAACGGTTTGAACAGATTGGCGAAGACATCTCGGCGACAGAACGCCGTGCCGCCATGGCTGAACGTGACGCTGTTGATCGTTATGTTGCAGCCTATATGTCCGATAAAGTCGGTGCCGAATTCCCCGGCAAGATTTCCGGGGTCACACATTTCGGGTTGTTCATTTCGCTGAATGAAACCGGTGCGGATGGCCTTGTACCTATTTCCACCCTGCCCGATGACTATTACGTTCATGACGCTGGCAGTCACGCGTTGGTCGGTCAAAATCGTGGTAAAAAGTTCCAGCTTGGCGATGCTGTTGTTGTCCGTATTGCGGATGCAGATGCAGCAACCGGGTCGCTTGCCCTGCGCTTGGCTGAGCATGCCGATATTACGGACCGTGATCTGGTTGAACGACCACGGGGCCGCCGCGGGCAAAACAAGCGCCGCGGAAGCCCGGGCGACCGTAGCCACCGACACGGCAGCAAACCCGGTTTCCGATCCGGACCACGCGACGCCAATGGTCCAAGTGGAACGTCAGCAACCAAGTCCACGGGTAAGCCCGGTGGCAAAGCTGCTGGCAAAAAGAAAACCACGCCCAAAAAGCAACGCAAACTGGTCGCATCTAACCGGGTCGCACGTAATGCCCCCAAAGACGGCAACAAACCAGAATAGCGTAAAGCACAATTCCAACGACAAAGGGCGGCCAACTGGCCGCCCTTTGTCGTATCAAACCCGCCGTATTGGCGCTTACATCATCGTCTCGATGAATTTTGCCAAATGTTCTGATGTCTGCTTGCCACGGTTGTTAATAATAACAACGTTTTCGGGCAGACCTTCAAGATCGGGGTGCGAGGCATCAAAACTGGTCAGAAGCCCAAGTTTCTTGTTCGCCAATGTTTTCATCGCGGCCAGTGCCCGAACCAATTCGATCCCGCTTAGACCATCTAGGACTGCTGCTGTAATCACGGCATCAGGATGCGATTGCACGACCGTCTCAAACGCCTCGACCGCGTTTCTCGCCGTGATAGTCCGAAATCCCTTTTGACGCAGCTCACGCTGTAGGAAACTGGCTTGAACAGCCGTTGCGGTTACAAGCAGCACTTCCTTATCGAGTGCCGCAACCGCATCTGCCTTTCCATCCGCGTCATCGACTTTGACACTGCGGGTCGGAAGGGATCGTAAAATGCGGGTTTCTTCATCAGCTGGCGGGTTCGCCCCACTTTCGATGACTTCACGAATCCAGCTGGTGAAATCAACCAAAGATGCAGCTTCGCGGTCGTCAATCTCGGTAAGATCAGCGATATAATCTTCCAGACGGTGGGCAATCGCCCCGACCAATGGAAATCCGAAAGATCCAGCCAGCCCTTTAACGGTGTGAGCTTCGCGGCGCAGCTCGGCGATGCCCGCACCTGCCTCGTCCATACCGCTGGCGACACGATCAATTGTCGTTTCGATACGATCAATTCGATCAACAGTGTCCTCAATGAAGTCTTGCTTCAGACTGGCAACAATTGCGTCTGCATTTCCCACTGGAGCACTCCTTTGGCAGGTATCTATCTTATTCAACAGCATCAATCTTGCCCGGCAGAAGGTTCAATCCAACCGATTTCTCTTGCCTGTGCTGTTGAACATCATGATGATGACATACCGTTTCAATGCCCCTTTTTGCCACCCGGATCAAGAGCGGGCTAGAAAGAAACAGGAGTGAAACGCCCCATGACCGAGCCCTACCAAGTGCAAAACGAACCGCACAGCAACAACATCGATGATGGCCCAAAAGACAGCGGCAGCCGCCTTTTACTTGGCCTGCGCCGCGGCTTCCGTCGTAAATGCCCCAATTGCGGCAATGGCTTTGCCTTTGGCGGATACCTTAAACTCCGCAGCCAGTGCGATTCCTGCAGCCATCCCATCGGCGAATACCGGTGTGATGATGCCCCGCCCTATTTCACGATTTTTCTGGTTGGTCACATTGTTGTTCCCGGTGTGCTGATGATGGAACAATCCATGAAACCGTCATTCGGGTTGCAGCTATCGATCTGGCTGCCCGCGACAGTCTTGCTCTGCCTTGGATTTTTACCCTTCATCAAAGGGGCGGTTCTTGGCACCCAATGGGCGATGCGGATCAAAGGATAGTCATTGGCTAAATGCCAGATTCTCCTCTAGAATGACTTTAGTTTGGTTCCCAGATTTTATCGGATTGGTCGCTTGGTCGATATTGGTCCATCGCAAATGGAACGCCCTGCTTTTCAAAACGGCCTGCGCCAATGGCGGCGTATTGGTGCGGCGGTCGGACTTTGTCTTTTGCAGGCCGCCTGCGGGACGCCACAGGTTGCCGGGATCACAGCACCGGAGGATCCACAAACCCGCGAACTGATCACGCAAACCATCGAACTTGTTGCTTCGCGCTACATCGATCCAATCAGCCGCGACCAAATTCTGGTGAATACCCTTGATGGGCTTTCAGACATTGATGCCGATATTCGCGTTGGCATCACCCCTGATGATCTGGTGTTGCAATATGATCAACGCACCATTCGAACCATTCCATTACCGCAAGACACATTCGATCCTGCCAACCCCGACAGCACGCAAATCTGGTCAGAAATCACGCTAAGCGGGCTTGCAAGTTATCGCGCCTATTCCCCGCTTTTGCGGAACAGTCCAACTCTTGACGTGCAATCGGCACTTGTAAGCGGTGCCATTCGCAATCTTGACCGTTATAGCCGCTATGAAGGCCCCAAACAGGCCGCAACAGCACGTAATCGGCGCGATGGATATATCGGGATTGGCGTGCGTTTGATCGGCGGCACCGGATATCCGGTGGTGAAACTGGTCCACCCTGAAAGCCCGGCATCCAAAGCCGGACTGCATCCGGGGGATCAGGTTTTGTCGGTCAATGGTCAGGACATGTATGGCAAGGCCAGCACATTTGCTACCGCCCTTCTCCATGGCGAAGAAGGCAGCAGTGTCACCATCGAAGTCAATTCTGCGGGCACTGACGCGGTGACACCGATGGAAATCATGCGTGAACGCGTCATTGATCGCACAGTCTTTGCCGAGTTCCGCGATAATATCCTCATTGCACGCGTCAGCAGCTTTAACAGTGCAACGGCAACCGCGCTTGGCGATAACATTCTCAAAGCACAGCTTTATAAGGGCGGCCTGCAAGGCGTGGTTTTAGACCTTCGGGGAAATCGTGGCGGATTGCTCCAACAAGGGGTCGCAGTGGCTGACCTGTTCCTTGAAAATGGTGCGATCGGCAATACGTTTTCCCGTGTGACCGCAGCCCGCCATATTTTCAAGGCCGATGCCAAGGACCTGACAAACGGCGCACCGCTTGTTGTTCTGATTGATGGTCGCACGGCCTCATCGGCCGAATTGGTGGCTGCGGCCTTACAAGACCGCAACCGTGCCGTCCTGATCGGTTCTACCAGCTTTGGCAAAGGGTCGGTTCAGGCGATTAATGATTTACCCAACCACGGGACGCTTACCTTTACCTGGTCTCGGATGACTGCCCCTTCTGGCTACACATTTGATAGAATCGGGATTTTTCCATCCATCTGTACTCAATCCGAAGATGGCACGAACGCCGTTCACCCCGTTGCCGATGCTCTTTCCCAACGCGAGAAAATTGCATCGATGATGGTAAAATGGCGCAATCTTGAATATCAGGATGAAAAAAGCCGCCGGGAGCTCCGGAATGTCTGTCCAGCAAACTCAAGTGGCGATCTATTTGACGTCAAAGTTGCGCTGGAATTGTTGAAAAACAGCCCTGATTACAAGAATCTTGCCTTCATCGGACAACAGGAAATCGCCGACACTTTCCCGACGCACTAAAAATGCATTATTTTTCACCAAAATGGCTTGACACTCTGGCGATAACCTTTATGTTCCGCCGCCTGAGATACACCTGAACACAGGATGCAGAGACATGGCGAAGCCCGCTTCGATCCTCGTAAAGTTGGTAAGCACCGCAGATACCGGTTACTTCTATGTTGTTAAGAAGAACCCGCGGAATACCACCGAGAAATTCCAGTTTCGCAAGTACGACCCCGTCGTGCGTAAGCACGTCGTGTTCAAAGAAGCGAAAATGAAGTAATCTGGTTCTTCGGAATCTGATTACACTCAGACTTTTAAAAAGACGTGTCCTTCGGGACGCGTCTTTTTTCTTGCGCTGAACGCAGCCTGTCGTGGCTCGAGAGGCAACATAACTTGCCCCTCGACTTGCTCGCCGCGCAGGCTTTAAGCGAAACGTCGATATCCTGCGGCAGCCAACAATAGCCAGCCAATGATAAACGCAAACCCACCGATTGGCGCAACGGCACCAAAGGCGGTGATACCGCTAAAGGCGATGATATAAAGCGACCCGCAAAAGAATAAAATGCCCATAAGCATGGCATAGGCGGCAAGACGCAAAAACTTCTCATCGGGAACCTGATGAACAAGGCCTGCAATCGCCGCCAGTGCGACGGCATGAACAAGTTGGTAATGCGCGCCCTTCTCTACCAAACCGCGTGCATAATCCATTTCAGTCCCGGCCAAGCCATGTGCGGCGAACGCACCAAGGCCAACTGCCATCGCACCATTCAACCCCGCCATCACCACAGATATTCGCATGCGTGGATTCCCCTTTGCGCATTCAGATCAAAATCTTCGCGCAACAGTAATCATCTGCATCCGGTCCGGCCATGCGAAAACGCAAAAAAATGGCCGTACAATAAATGTACGGCCAGTAAACTCTCTTGGGGGAGATATGCCGGACAATCGAAATGCCCGTCACACTCATATTAGTACCTGTGCGATCTGCGCATTTCTGTGACAGTCATCACATCAGGCAAAACTTTATACGATTTCTAGTTTTTGCGTTTTCAATTGGGCAAATAGCCTAGTGAATCGACTCACTCAGGAATTCTTCCAATCGACGGACATCGGGAACATGCAGACCATTCTCAAGCTTTGAGACCAGTCCTTTGCGACCAAGGCTTCCCATGACCCGTGCAACAGTTTCGCGTGATGTGCTCACACGGCCAGCGACTTCGGAATGAACCGGGACTGGCGATAACGTAGCAGCACCACCGTCAGGGCAAATTTCCTGGGCGCGGCGCAGAATTTCGGCAACCACCCGCTCGTTCGCGCCAAGTGTGCTGACATCGACAATGCGACGGGTTGATGTGCGGACAATTCTTGCCAATTCACTAATCACATTCCATGCAACGGACGGATGGCTTTTGACCACTTTTTCGAAATTCGCCGGGCTGAGAATACCGACATCGGTGTTGCTCACCGCAAACACACATGCTGAACGTGGTTCACCGTCAATGGCTGAAAGCTGCCCGACGCAGCCGCCTGCGCCAATTTCTTCAAGCGTGATTTCACGCCCGGACAGGGAATAGTTCACAATACGCACCCGCCCCGAAAGGATCAGATAGACGTCCGAACTGTCCGCTTCCGGTTCAATAATCTGCGCCCCGGCAGCAAAAGTTTTGCGATTTATGTGACGTTCGACATCGGCAAGCGCGTCTTCGTCCAAATCCGCGAAAATACCAACGACAGATAATTTGACCATTTACCCAAGCTTTTTGTTGCATTGTTGTTGTTATCTGGATGGCAACTTTGATGCTGCCCTTATTCCCATTCCTCTGTCCCTGATCCAATCATAGGCAAACAACTTGGTACTGACAATCATTGCCAACACAAAACACCGATCATATATCGCAATAGACATATGCATGCTGCATGTGCGAACATCGCATATGATTTTCCACCATGACTTCATCTTGCACTGATCCTGTTTTCTTTAGGAGACCTGCCATGAGTCCAGAATTGGAAATTTTCCGCCGGAGCCCGGTCGGTAAACCCAAAAGCAAACACCCCATCGTTTTCGTTCACGGCGCCTTCACAGGTGCGTGGTGCTGGAACGAGCACTTTCTCGGGTGGTTTGCCGATCAAGGATTTGAAACAGTCTCCTTCTCCTTGCGCGGGCATGGTGGCAGTGGCGGAAGACAATTGCGCAACTTGTCGTCAATCGATGATTATGTCGAAGATTTGGAAGAAGTGGTTGACACCTTGGGCCAAAAACCGATCCTGATCGGCCATTCGATGGGCGGCTATATCATCCAGAAATATCTCGAACGCCATAGTGCCGAGACCGCAATCCTGATGGCATCGGTCCCCCCCGAAGGACTTCTTGCCAGCAATGCGATGATGGCGCTGGCGCAGCCTGATTTGTTTTTCCAGATGTTCTGGCTTCAAGCCATCGGTCCGCATACCTATCTGCGCGAAAGGCTCGGGCGGGCAATGCTGTCGCCCGATATCGCAGAAGATGAAGGCATGATCTATTTTGGCCGCCTTGAAACCGAAAGCCAACGCGCATTGATGGATATGATGGGGGCAAATCCCGTTTTCCTGTCTGCCGAGGAAACGCCTTCAATGCTGGTGATCGGGGCACGTGATGACGAGATTATCCAAAGTGAACTGACCCATCACACCGCCAAACGCTATGGCGCGGATTACGCACTTATTGACGACATTCATCACGCCATGATGCTGGATAAAAACTGGGAAAAGGTCGCTGAGACCATACTGGAATGGCTGCAAGTCAAACTGGTTTCCCAGCAACGCAGCAAGGGCAACAAGACCGCTGCATAATCCAGATAGCGGATCGATTTTTTACTGCACTCAAACACCCGTATCTGTCAGGATACGGGTGTTTGTATTTGCGTATTCCGTTCAGGGTTGCAATCCCCGCATCTCTGACATCGCCCCAGCAAAAAGGTCCGGAACATGCCCCTCATCGCTCCTGCTTCCTTATTCCCCGCAAAACCACACATTCAAATTATCTCCGCGCTGGCGACAATTACACTTATCGCCGCAACGCCAAGTTACGCCACAGCCCAACAAACAACTGACTCCATTGCCCCGGAAAGCAGCACCGGCAATAGCACACCGGGATCGCGTGCTGAAGTGCGCGCCAAGGACTGGATGATCACTGCCGCCAACCCGCTTGCGGTTAAGGCCGGTGCAGACATCCTGCGCAATGGTGGCAATGCAATTGATGCCATGGTCACGGTTCAGACCATGCTCGGACTGGTCGAACCCCAATCTTCGGGCATCGGTGGTGGTGCATTTCTGGTTTACTACAACGCCCGTTCAAAAAAACTGACAACGCTGGATGGGCGCGAAACGGCCCCGATGGATGCGACCCCTACCCTGTTTCAAGACGAAAACGGGGAACCGCTTGATTTCTATGATGCGGTTGTCGGTGGTCGGTCGGTTGGAACGCCGGGTACGCCCGCGCTGTTGAAGACAGCCCATGAAAATTGGGGACAGCTTGCCTGGGATTCGCTTTTCAACCTGGCGATTGACACCGCCACCAACGGGTTTGAGGTATCAGAACGGCTTGCAGGACTGATTTCCAGTGACAGCGAAAAACTATCCCGTGATCCGGTTGCGAAAAGTTACTTCTTTGATCTGGATGGTGTGCCCCTCAAAGCTGGGACACTGCTGAAAAATCCGGAATACGCCACCACCCTGCGTGATCTGGCAACGAACGGTACCGCGAACTTTTATAACGGCACAATTGCCAAGGATATCGTTGCAAAGGTTCAAGGTGCACATTGGAACCCCGGTGTCCTGTCACTGCAGGACATGGCAAATTATCGGGTAAAGGAACGTGCGCCGGTATGCGTGGATTACCGCGAGTATGACGTTTGCGGGATGGGACCACCATCATCAGGTGCCTTGACCGTCGGCCAAATTCTTGGACTGCTCGAACCTTATGATCTGGCGGCACTGGGGCCACAGTCACCCGACAGCTGGCGGTTGATTGGCGATGCGTCACGCTTGGCATTTGCTGACCGCGGGCGATATATGGCCGATAGCGATTTCCTGCCAGTGCCTGTGGCCGGGCTGCTTGATAAAACCTATCTGGCAGAACGATCCAAACTGCTTGCCGGTGAAACAGCCCTTGAAGATGTCAGTCCTGGTGCACCTGCCTTTAGCCATGCGATGCGCCTTGCCGATGACGAAGCCATTGAACTGCCCAGCACCAGCCATTTTTCCATCGTCGATATTTATGGCAATGTGGTTTCAATGACGACAACCATTGAAAACGGCTTTGGGTCGCGTTTGATGGTCGGTGGCTTCATGTTGAATAACGAACTGACGGATTTCTCGTTCCGCACCCATTCTGACGGTGTTCCGATTGCCAATGCACTGGCACCCGGTAAACGTCCAAGATCATCGATGGCGCCGACGATTGCCATGAAAGACGGCACACCGGCGATTGTCACGGGATCCCCCGGCGGGTCGCGGATCATCGGTTATGTTGCACAGTCCTTGATCGCGATGATTGATTGGGACAAATCCCCGCAAGAAGCCATCGATATGCCGCATCTGGTCAACCGGTTTGGCACATATGACATCGAGGAAGGCACAAGTGCCGAAAGTCTTGAACCGGCCTTGGCCGCGCTGGGTTTTAAAACCAGTCTGCGTGATCTGAATTCTGGCATTCACGCGATCATGATTACTGATGACGGTCTAATTGGTGGTGCTGATTTGCGCCGTGAAGGTATCGTTATCGGACAATAACCACATCAAAATGAAAGACGGGCAGTCCACTATTTCGGACTGCCCGTTTTTTTTTCGATCAGAAGACCAATACCGTGTTCAGGACGACGACACCCAGTCGGCCAGAAGCGTATAAAGATCCTTGTGATCCTTTGCGATGAAATCAGCACCCGCCTCACGCAGATAGCTTTCGGGGGTGATATCGACCAACCCGATGGTGGTCGCGCCGGATGCAACACCTGCCCGGACACCATTCTGGCTGTCATCAACGACAACGCAATCGGTTATCGGAACGCCCATCTTCTGCGCCGCCAACAAATAGACATCCGGGTGTGGCTTGGCATTTTCAACGTCATGGGCGGAACAGATCCGCTCTCCGAAACGCTCCTTGATGCCGACTTTACCCAAAGATACATCCATCTTGTCATGCGGCCCGTTACTGCCAACCGCCATCGGGATGTTACGCGCTTCCAACAGATCAAGAATCGGCGCCAAATCAGGATATGGGACCAGATCATTTCGGAATGCAACAAACGTACGTTGATAGCATTCCGATAACCAATCATCAGGCAACGCAATGCCAAACAAATCTTTCATTTTTGGCGGCACCATTGCCAGTGTTCCGCCAATGAAAAGATCATGGGTCTTGGTCATATCCATATCACAGCCATATTCGCACAGCTGATCCGTCAGCACGCGGCAGGCAAGCGTTTCAGTATCAACAAGAACACCATCGCAATCAAAGATGACGCCCCGTACGACTGGCTTTGACATATTTAGTATCCTTACAGTCGCGCCAGTTCGATCCAGCGTTCTTCATCATAGGCAACCGTCCGGGTTGCACCGAAATCAACAACCGGTCGTTTGATAACCGTGGGGTTGGCGGCAAGAATGGCCGAGGCCGCTGCACCGCCCTGCTCCAACGTTGCTTTGTCATCATCCGAAAGATTGCGATAGCTTGGACCACGCTTATTGATCAAAACCGTACCGCCGACTTCATCAAGCCAACCTTCAATGGTTTTGGCATCTATGCCATCAGCGCGGAAATCATGAAGTTTGTTTTCAACGCCCTGTGCGTCAAACCATTTAAGGGCCTTACGCACGGTGTCGCAATTCTTGATGCCGTAAATCGTAACCATATCAATTCCTGTGTTTTAATTCTTTGGGATGCAGCCATGCATCTCGCAATCGGTTTTGACCCTAAATCCCGGAACATATATAAAGACCGCGCTTTGACTACGGCAAGCCCATTCACCCAGTTTGAAGACAATCGGTAGACCCATGACTGTTAATCGACGTATTTCCGTTGCCCCAATGATGGATTGGACGGACCGGCATGATCGCTATTTTTTGCGGCAAATCAGTCGTCGTACGTTGCTCTATACCGAAATGGTCACCACAGGCGCGATCATTCATGGCGGCGTGGAACGGCATCTTCGCTATCATGATGCCGAACACCCGATTGCGCTTCAACTTGGTGGAAGTGACCCGGATGATCTGGCGCGTGCCTGTGATATTGCCAACCCATATGCTTATGACGAGGTTAACTTAAATTGCGGTTGTCCGTCTGATCGCGTGCAGAACGGTGCATTTGGCGCCTGTCTGATGGGAACACCCGATGTGGTCGCAAATTGCGTCAAATCGATGATTGCCGCCAGTGGCGCCCCCGTAACGGTCAAGAACCGCATCGGCATTGATGACCAAGAAGATTATCCCTCCCTTAAACGGTTCACAGAAACTGTTGCCAATGCCGGTTGTACAACCTTCATCGTGCATGCCCGCAAGGCGTGGCTAAAAGGCCTCTCCCCCAAAGAGAACCGCGAAGTTCCTCCGCTGAGATACGAGCTTGTCTATCAGCTTAAGCAAGAATTCCCAGAACTTGAAATTCTGATCAATGGCGGGATCAAGACGCTTGATGAAGCGCAAGATCATCTGAACCATGTTGATGGCGTTATGATCGGGCGTGAAGCTTATCAGAACCCGTATGTTCTATCGGATGTAGATCGGCGCTTTTATGGCGACGACAGCAAACCACTGAGCAGACATCAGGTTGTCGAAGCCATGCTGCCCTATATTGAGCAGCACCTTACAGAAGAAAACGGAACCATTGGTCACGTCACCCGTCACATGCTTGGCCTGTTCCAGCAAATGCGGGGTGCCAAACAGTGGCGTCGATATCTAAGCGAGAATGCCCATCGCAAAGGGGCAGGAACCGAGGTCATTCGCGAAGCCCTTGCACTGGTCCCAGAGCAAGATGACGAGGCCCTGTCTGCATGACAGACGACGACACCCCGGCCGCGCCAGTAACAAAGCCAGATGACGGCAGCATGCCAGATGCTGGCGGTATAACCTGGCGCGATGGCGATGTGCCATTTTCCCCGCATTTTGGGGATGTATATTACAGTCCAAACAATGGCTTGGCTGAAACAGATTATGTATTTCTTCAAGGCAACAACCTTCCGACCGCGTGGCAAAGCCGCGAAAATTTTACCATTGGCGAAACCGGCTTTGGCACGGGCTTGAACTTTCTGGCCGCTTGGCGGGCATGGTCACAAGACCCGCATCAATCAAAACGCCTTCATTTCGTTTCTGTCGAAAAATATCCGCTTTCCCGTAATGACATGATCCGGGCTCATCAAAACTGGCCCGAACTGTCAGAATTATCAAATCAACTGGGCGATATTTGGCCAACGGAAACAATGTTGCCGGGCATACATCGGTTCATTCTTGGCAATGGCGCGGTAAGTCTGACACTTCTGATCGGCGATGCCATCACATGCTGGTCCGGGTATGAGGGCAGTATTGATTGCTGGTTCCTTGATGGCTTTGCCCCTGCCCGAAATCCCGGTATGTGGCATGCGTCGTTGTTTTCAGCGATTGCCTCGGCATCCAGCACCAAGGGCGCAACACTTGCCACCTTTAGTGCAGCACGTATCGTCCGCGACGGGCTTGAAAGTGCCGGATTTACGGTCAGCAAGCGCAAGGGGTTTGAATTTAAGCGCGATATGATCACGGCCACGCTGCCCACCAAGGAAACCCAATCAATTGATACCATCCGGTTTCATTTTACCGACGATCCGTGGTTTAACCTTCCCAAGAACAGCAACGCCAAATCGGTTGCCGTGATCGGCGGCGGCATGGCCGGTGCGGCCTGTGCTGATGCGCTGCGCAATCGTGGATGTCATGTCACGATCTTTGAAAAACGTGATCAACTGGCAAATGCGGCATCGGGCAATCCCATTGGCATGATTGAACCCTATTTCACGGCTGATGACGCCATTATGGGCCGATTCTTTGAGGCCGGATTTCGTTTCAGCCATCGTAAGATCAAACGTCTTTCCGATGACGGCCTGATAGAGGCCGGTTTTTGTGGTGTGCTTGACCTTGCGACCAGTGCCCGCAAACAAGAACGCCAAGACGGTTTGCTTGCGCGGCTTGCCGATCATCCTGATCTTATACAGGCCATGTCACGCGATGAGGCCAGTGCATGCTTTGGCCTGCCCGTTCCCATGGGGGGGGTGTTTTACCCGTCTGCCGGATGGGTTAGTCCGCCTTCCTTCGTGCGCACCTTAACCAACGGCATCAAATGTCACCTGTCGACCACCATCACCGACATTGCCAACACGCACGTGGGCAAAACACTGATCAGCAGTGATGGACGGGAATTTGGTCCCTATGATGCCGTCATCATTGCCGGTGCAACCGAAACCAGTATGCTCTCACAAACAAGGTGGCTGGACGACCAACTGATCCCCGTTCGCGGTCAAATCAGTTACTGCCCGGAAACGGTCATTTCCGAACTGTATGTTAGCGCTAACATCCAATGTGTTCTGAGCTATAAGGGGCATATAACCCCGGCAAGAAACGGCATGCATGTCTTCGGCGCGACCTTCCTGCGCGATGATGAACAAACCGATCTTCGCGATACTGATCATGCCCACAACGTCGCTCAGTTGGGCAAGGTCTTTCCCAAGATTGCCGAAAGCCTGTCATCCAAGTCCCTTGATGGCCGTGCAGCGTTGCGCACAACGACACAGGATCATTTGCCGGTGATTGGCCCTGCCCCGGATTTTGAACAATATCTTTCGGCCTATCCCGATCTGGATAAAGGTAAAAAAGGCGCGCGATATATCAATGCGCCCTACCACAAAGACGTGTATATCTGTACGGGATTTGGGGCGCGCGGACTGATCGGTGCCCCGCTTGCCGCCGAAATTCTTGCCAGTGAGATTTGCGACATGCCCCTGCCATTGGAAAAATCACTGATGGATGCCGTCCACCCTGCCCGTTTTATCGTTCGTGGACTTAAACGGCGGCAAATCACGGCATGAAAAACCCCAATCTGACACCCGACAATCAATCTTCTGACCACGCATCTGATCGCATGCAAACAGCAACGATACTTGCCCTGTTTTTTGTCGGGTTATTCCTGATTCAGGGGGTTTTCCTGCCTTATTGGCCGGTATGGTTAAAGGCGCAAGGATTGTCGGCAGGTGAAATCGGCATTTTGCTGTCCTTGCCAAACTGGGTGCGTGTCTTTGCTGACCCGTTAATTGCCCAACGCGCAGACCGTACCGGTAATCGCAAGACGCCGATGCTGTGGCTAGGTGGTATTTACGTACTGTCGATTCTGGCATTCCCGGTTTCCAGTAATTTCTGGTGGCTAGCGGGATTATCCGTGGTGATCGGCTTTACCTTTTCGCCGCTATTGCCACTTGGCACCACGATCACGGTTCATGAATGCAAGGCCCGTGATCTTGATTACGGTCGTGTGCGCCTTTGGGGATCGCTTGCGTTCATTTTTGCATCCTACGGTGCCGGTTGGGTTCTGGATGGCACATCAACTTCCTGGATTGTCTGGATGCTGTTCATTGCCGGGATCGTCAATTTTGCAATATTGACCCGCATGCCCGATCCGCAAACCGACCGCCCGTTGCGATCTGGATCGTCGTTGATTTACCTTTTACGCAAACCGGTTTTCCTGATCTATCTCGGCTGTATCGGCTTTGCCCAAGGTGCGCACGGCACCTATTACAGCTTTGCCTCCGTCCATTGGGAATCGGTTGGCTATTCCCATGAAATGATCGGGATTTTCTGGTCAATCGGCGTGATCGCCGAAATTGCGTTATTTGCCGTTGCAGGCCGGTTCGTTCGCGGACGCCATCCGGGCATGCTGTTTGCGCTGGGTGCCTTCGCCGGTATCGTTCGCTGGCTTGTTTTGGGATCAAGCGACAATATTTGGCTGATTATTCTGGTTCAACCGCTGCATGCCATGACCTTTGGCATCACGCATTTGGCCGCTGTAAGCTTCATTGCCCGTGCGATCCCGCAAGCCTTGGCGACATCTGCGCAAAGCCTGATGGCGACCCTTTCAATGGGGGTGTTTTTAGGCAGCAGCATTTGGGCATCCGGCCCGCTTTATGAGAATTTCGGATCGCAAGCCTATTACGTCATGGCCATTCTTTCGGGAATTGCACTGGCATTTTCATTTTGGCTTATGCGAAGCTGGCGTGGTGAAGATCAGACATTTTGTGACTAAAGCTACCCCTTAATCAAATACGCCCCTGTTTTACGACGTTAATTCAAAGAGATGCCATTATGACCGCCATGCCGTTCTCACGCAGAATGCGCCGATGGAAATTCGGACTAAAAACCCTGTTTGGCAGTTCTCCTGCGGGCTATTTTATCCCCTATCGTTATGCCAATGAAACGGCGAACACAGTCGGGCGTCCATCCTATCCGGCAATAGAAGCCATGATGGAACAGGCTGCGCCGACCATGAAGGCATGGTTGACCAAGGCGGCGACATATCAGGAAGAATTTGCAAGCTTTGGTAATGCAACGCCGCCTGAACCACGCTGGCAGCAAAGCTGGTTTCCGCGTCTTGATGGCATGATGGCCTATATTATCACCCGTGAATTCCGCCCGGATCGGATCATTGAAATCGGATCAGGTCATTCCACACGATTTTATTATCGCGCGATCAAGGATGGTAACCTTGATACCGCCTTTCACGCGATTGATCCGGCCCCACGCGCAGATATTGCAAAACTGCCGATCACGATTGAACAGACCATTGTTCAAAAGGCTGACCCCGCGATTTTCGCCACCCTTACAGGCGGTGATATTCTGTCGATTGATTCAAGCCACATCATGATGCCCGGAACAGATGTTGATTTACTGTTCTCGTCAATCATTCCGACATTGCCCAGCGGCACGATCATTCATATCCATGACATCACCCTGCCCGATGACTACCCGGAAATCTGGCAATGGCGCGGCTATAACGAACAGCAAGGTGTTGCATCGCTTTTGGCAGGAAACGGATTTGAAATTCTGTGGTCCAGTGCCTATGCCACAACCCGACTTGATGATCTGATTAAAGGGTCCATCGCCAATGGCATTCACATCCCCGAAGGCGCGCATGAGACCAGCCTGTGGTTGCGTAAAAAGTAAAGTGCCCACCTAGTCGGGAAAGTGTCGATAAACAA
This sequence comes from Thalassospira sp., assembly GCF_040218635.1. Classification (GTDB taxonomy): domain Bacteria; phylum Pseudomonadota; class Alphaproteobacteria; order Rhodospirillales; family Thalassospiraceae; genus Thalassospira. The sequence continues at coordinate 524,673 of NZ_JAVJRB010000012.1, read as the reverse complement.
GGTCGTCCGGGTCAGTACGGGCTGCATCAGGGTCCAAAGACGCACCAAGGCGTTCAGCCAGGTGAATTGAGCGCATATTTCGCGGTGCAATATAGCTGACCAATGTCTTTAGTCCGCGCACCGCAAAAGCCCATTTACGCATGGCAATTGCAGCCTCTGCAGCAATTCCTCTTCCCTCTGCAAATGGGAAAAGAAACCACCCCAATTCATGCTCGGGGAACAATGGTCCGTAATTAATGCAAACCTGCCCCAAGCGTTGCCCAGTCGTTTTTTCATCAACCATCAGTGCACCATGGCCCATCAAAGACCATTGAGCAGCATCACTGCAGAACATCCCCCACGTCCCAGCCATATCAAATGGGCCGCCCATATGAACTGCACGTTCTGATAACATCAGCTCCGCGTAGGCAGGCCAATCCCCCATTGTCATGGGCCGTAGAACAAGGCGTTCCGTTTCAAGGTTTGGAGGATCACAGACCATTAAAGGATCAGTTCTTGTAAGGATCAGCCGCATCCCGGAGGCCGTCGCCGAGGAAATTGAACGCCAGAACGACGATTACGACCGGAACTACGGGCAGCATTAGCCAAGGATAAACAGCAACAGCGTTAATGTTTTGTGCCTCGTTCAAAAGCACCCCCCAACTTGTCACCGGTGCGCGCAAACCAAGTCCAAGGAAACTAAGTGCCGTTTCGCCAAGGATCATATTCGGGATCGACAGCGTGACCGATGCGATCAGGTGGCTGGCAAAGTTCGGCAACAGGTGACGTGCGACAATACGCTTTGGCTTTGCCCCCATTAAACGGGCGGCAAGGGCATAGTCTTCTTCGCGCAATGCCAAAAGTTTCGATCGAACAGCACGCGCAAGTCCGGTCCAGTCAATCAGACCAAGAATGATTGTAATCCCGAAATAGATCAGGATCGGGCTCCAGGTCACCGGCAAGGCCGCAGAAAGCGCCATCCAAAGAGGTATTTCCGGCAAGGATCGAATGACTTCAATCGCGCGCTGTGCCGTTGCATCGACCCAGCCGCCATAATAACCAGCCGCCCCGCCGATCAGAATACCCAAGAAGAAACTAACCGATATGCCAACAAGCCCGATGGTCAGCGAAACGCGTGCGCCATAAAAGATCCGCGAAAGCATATCGCGGCCCAGCCGATCCGTGCCAAACACAAACATCGTGCCGTCTTCTGGCGGACAGACGAAATGGAAATCCATATCGACCAAGCCCCAGAACGCATACTCGTCACCAGAACAGAAGAATCGCAGCCGGTCTACCCGATCAGGGTTTGGGGTATAGGTCGGTTTTAATGTTTCCATATTCACGGAAAAATCGGTGCCATAGGTAAATGGTCCGACAAATTCCCCATCATGGAACAGATGGATCGCCTGTGGCGGGTGATGGATGAATTCGGAATTGCGGGTTTCCTGCGCATAGGGCGCGATGAATTCAACAATCAGGATCGATGCATACATGATCCCTAAAATGATAAGCGAAAAATACGCCAACCGATGCCGCTTCAAACGCCACCACATCAACTGCCATTGCGAGGCCAGAAAATACTTTTCCTGTTCAGGCGTTAATTCTTCGCGTTCCCAAGGATTAAAGGGTGTCGGGTCGACATAATGCTCATTGCGCCGATCGCTATTGATGCTCATTGCCCGACACCTCCCTGCAGACGAATGCGGGGATCAAGCCAAGCCAGGAGAACATCAGAAACAAACATCCCGACCACGGTCAAAAGGGCAAGGAACATCAGGAACGAGCCTGCCAGATACATATCCTGACTTTGCAGGGCCGTCAGCAGCATCGGCCCCGTTGTCGGCAAGGACATCACCACAGACACCAGAACAGAGCCAGAAACCACCTGCGGCAGGATATTACCGATATCAGCAATAAACGGGTTCAAGGCCATACGCAGCGGGTATTTGAACAGCACCTTCATCGGCGACAAACCCTTGGCGTGGGCTGTGACGACATATTGCTTGCTCAGTTCATCAAGCAGATTGGCCCGTAACCGCCTGATCATGGATGCGGTACCAGATGTGCCAATCACCAGAACAGGTGCCCAAAGATGTTCAACAACCGACATGATCTTGGCAAAGGACCATCCTTGGTTGGTGAATTCCGGGTCCATCAACCCACCAATCGACGTCCCAAACACGACATTGGCGTAGTACAGCAAGATGAGGGCAAACAGGAAGTTCGGCATCGCCAGCCCAAGAAAGCCAACGAAAGTGAAACCATAATCACCCCAGCTGTATTGCCGGGTTGCCGAATAAATCCCGATGGGAAAACTAACGATATAAATGAACAGAACCGTGCTGAAATTCAGGACCAAGGATAACCACAGGCGGTCGCCAACGACCTCGGATACCGGCAAATTATATTCAAACGAAAATCCAAGATCACCATGCAAAAGCCCCCACGCCCATTCAATATACTGAACGTATATCGGCTGATCGAGGCCATATTGCTGCTTTAGAAATTCGATTTTTGCCGGATCAACCGCCTCGCCCTGAGCTTGGAGCTCGTTGAGATAGGTGCTTAGAAAATCCCCGGGCGGAAGCTGAATGATCACGAACACCAACAGACTGATCATGATCAGTGTCGGCACCATTACAAAAAGCCGTCTTGCCAAATAAGTCAGCATCGGCGGTATTGCTCCCCCTGTCGTTTCACGGCCTTCCCTCGTTGGCAGTGAAACGTCGTGTTACGTGATCAAAATGCTTATCGATCCCACCAGAACGTATCGGGACGATAAATCCCAAAGAACGCACCGGGCTCCCAGCTATGTATGCCTTTTTCGGGCACGTTGCGCATATCTTTATCCACCACAACCGGTTGCGGCACGTTCCCGATCAATCCGATTGAGAACATATTTTCTGAATTGATATCCAGAATGTCCTGCCAGGCTTCTTTACGGCCTTTTTCGTTGCTGGTCTGCCATTTACGATACTGGTTCATCAATTCCTTGGCAGCAGGCATATCCGGTGCTTCACCGGCTTCGCCGTCGGTCTGATAATATTGGCCCCATTTCGGCCATTGCAGACTGTCCTGCTGAGCCGGAACGAATTCAGACGGCACCGTATTTGGCGTCGCAAGGCCATTATCAACCCCGTTAAAAATCGACATGATGGTTTCGCCGCTATAGGCCCGGTTGCGCAACACTTCACGTTGCAAACCTTTGACGAACATCTTCACCCCAACCTGACGCCAGCTATCCCCGATCAGTTCAAGCATATCGTCATGTTCCGGGTTTTCACCGGTGGTTTCGACAATGATTTCCATCGGGCGGCCATCGGGCAGCAAACGGATGCCATCACTGTCGCGTTCAGCCAATCCCATGTCATCAAGCAATGCATTGGCCGCATCGATGTCGAAATTGGTAAAGCTTTCGCGGTATTCCGGTTTGAAAAGCGGGCTTTTGCGCAAGACCGTGTTGTTGGTTGGCTGTGCCAGACCAAAATACAAAACGCGGTTGATTTCAGTCCGATTGACCGCCATCGACAAGGCACGCCGGAACCGTACATCCCGCAGAACACCCCGCCAAACCGGGTCCGAACAGGTCAGGTTGGGATATAAGGCGGCATGGGCACCGGCACCAACATCCCATAAACGAACCTGATAATTCTGTTTTGCTTCGGACTGTTTAAGAAACGTGTAGTCCTTTAGCGACAGAACCCGGCTTTGCAGATCAACCTCACCTGCGCCAACCTTGGCCGGCACCAGTTTTGAGTTCGAGATATTGAAGATCATCCGGTCGATATAAGGCAACTGGTTTCCTTCTGGATCGACACGGTGATAATACGGGTTCCGAACAAAGACAAACCGGTCAGATGGTTCTTCGGTCGTTACCAACCACGGATCAAGTGACGGGCGATTGATATTCGACAAGCGATCCGGCCGGTCCATATCCGTATGCAGAACGGCCCAACTGCGCAAACTGCGTTCCGCGACAATTGCGTTAAGCTCATCGCCATCACGGTATTTCTCGTGAAACTGTTTCAGATAATGCGCAGGTCGATAAATAAACGGCGGGAGTGTTGCTGCAAGCTCCGCCAAAAAGAACGGGTTGGACTGTGACCAGCTATAGCGCACCGTATACTCATCAAGAATTTCAAAGGTTGCCGGTTCATCACCGACAAACAGGAAACGTGGTGGTCCGACCGGGTACAATTCATCGTTATTGACGATATCTTCCCAGTAATACCGGAAATCCTCGGCCGTAAAGGGCGCGCCATCTGACCATTTGTGGCCTTTGCGGATATGAAGGGTGAAAACATTCCCCTCTTCATTCACATCCAACGCTTCAAGAATGTCAGGTTGCAGGTTCAAGTCCGGGTCATAGCCAACCAAACGCGCATAGCCATAAACAACCGCCATACGGATGTCTTTTGACCGGCCCATAATGGTTACGAACTCCCCACCATATTTGCCAATGGTTTTATCTTCTGCACCAAAATCAATAACGTTTGGATGTTCTGGCAACCGTTCAAGCATTGGCGGCAAATTTCCCTTGGCCACCGCATCCTCAAAATACGGAACTTCCGCGTGACCAGAAACCGGCATCAATGATGTTGTGATGACACTTGCACCTACGACCATACCGGCAAGCACGCGACGTGCCGAAAACTTCGAAATGATGGGGAACCGGGTCATATCGCGATCTCCGTAAAATCGGCACGTTCGGCACGCACAAAGTGATCTTCTGCAAATTGCATCATCTTTGGTGCACTGGTGTCATTGATCGTAAAAGGCGCAGGCCAACGCGCCGGGTCAGAAGCCTTTCCATCAACAATCTTATCGAAATCCAACAGATGGTCGAGATCGGCAAACGGCACAGCATTTAGCAATGCCTGCGTGTAAGGATGAAGCGGATTTCTAAACAACTGTTCACGTGGGGCTGACTCGACAATGCGCCCGGCACACATCACAGCAATCCGGTCCGCGATGTAATCCACCACGGCCAAATTGTGAGAAATAAACAGATATGTCAAATTAAGATCACGCTGCAAGTCTTTCAACAAATTAAGTATTTGCGCCTGAACCGATACATCAAGTGCCGAAGTCGGCTCGTCGAATATCAGAAGGTCCGGCTTTAAGCTTAGTGCACGTGCAATGCCAATACGCTGGCGCTGTCCGCCTGAAAAACTGTGCGGATAGCGGCTTAGAAAACGCGGATCAAGCCCGACCAGATCCATTAATTCCAGCACCATTTTCTTGCGATAGTTGCTATCACCGACCCCATGAATGACCATTGGTTCGGTCACAATATCCTGAACCGTCATCCGCGGATTAAGCGACCCAAACGGATCCTGAAACACGAACTGTATGCGTTTTCGATAGGGATTTAACTGATCTTCATCAAGGCCGGTCAGTTCTGTCATCTGACCACTTTCCCCGCGGAACAGAATAGATCCCTCATCCGGGTTCATGGCCCGCATGATCAGTTTGGAAAGCGTTGTCTTGCCACACCCGCTTTCCCCAACCAACCCGACACATTCCCCACGGTTCACGGTGAGTGACACATCGGAAACGGCCGGGATCATCCGTTCTTCGGATTTGATCCAGTTGCCTTTACGGGTGCTGAAACTTTTGCTGAGATGACGGACTGCCAATACAGGCTCACTCGCCATCGATGGGTGCAAAGCCAAGGCAGCCGGAACTTCTATTGCTTCGCGTGGGGTGTCTTGCGCTGTAATCTCGGCAAGCAGACTTCCGGTTTTGGGTTTGATTTCGCGCAACGGGCGCAGGCGTTCATCCGGCCCCATGTCAAAATGCGGAACAGCCGCCAATAACGACTGGGTATAGGCATGTCCCGGATTAATAAACACATCATCGGTTTTGCCAGATTCCACCACCCGGCCATCGTAAATAACAACCATGCGATCCGCCATATTTGCGACCACACCGAGATCATGGGTGATCAGCAAAACGGACATCTGCAATTCGCTTTGCACTTCCTTGATCAGTCGCAGGATTTGCGCCTGTATCGTTACATCGAGTGCCGTGGTCGGCTCATCCGCAACCAGAAGTGCCGGACGACAGACCAACGCCATGGCAATCATCGCACGTTGGCGAAGGCCACCTGACAATTCGAACGGGTATGTCTTAAGCGCCCTTTTAGGCTGAGGAAAGCCGATCAGCGTCAGCATTTCAACGGCCAATTCATTTGCCTCAGCCCGACCGACACGCCGATGCAGGCGCACAGCTTCACAAATCTGATCGCCAATGGTGTGTAGGGGGGACAGGGAACTCATGGGTTCCTGAAAGATCATGGAAATCCGGCCACCGCGGATCGCACGCATTTCTGTACCGCTGCGATCCAGCAAGGCAATATCAACCCGTGTGCCCGGCTTTTTCGGATCCGCAAAAATGATTGATCCATTGGTGATCTGGGCTGCCTTTGGTAGCAATCCCATAATCGCCTGAGAGATCGTGCTTTTACCCGATCCGGATTCCCCGACCAAGGCGACAGTTTCTTGCGCACCAATACGAAAGCTTACATTTTCGACCGCCTTGACCCGCATATGCGGCAAGACAAATTCGACTTTCAAATCCTTGATACGCAGAATATCGATCATGTTCGTTTGGCACCGCTTTGTGCGCGTTCAGATGCAGCTGCCTGAACAAGGGTTTCAGCTTCGTCCATCCGCATCAGATTTGTTCGTGTCACGTCATCTACAAGAAGATTGTTATCTTTGGCCCAATCACGTGAGATATCAAGCAGATCGTCAAAACCGTCCAGTGTTGATTCTGCGACAATTTTGGATTCGCCAGCCTGGATCGTCAGTTCAAACCATCCCTTGTTTCCGTCACGTTTGGTACTGAAATAGCGCAACCGGAATTTGGAAAGTTCCGACCACGCAAAAGCAGTTCCGCCGCGCATGTTCGAGAGACGAATACCATATTCCGAGACATATAGCTTGGACTGGAAACGCATCAGCGTGCGGGCAAAGTAAAACACGAACAACAATGCCAACCCGGCTGCCGTCCATTTGATGATTGAAAGCATATCCGGGATGAGCGCAATCACGCCGCAGATCAGCAACCCGACAATTGATTTCGCCAAATCCGGCGCCATCAGTTTTGGCGGATAGGCCATCATCTGAACGTCATTATCCCCGACACCCGCAGGTTTCACCGGGTCAGTCAAGGTGTCGGAACCCAGAATTTCTTCTGGTTCCGCGCGCTCTTTTGGGCTTATTGCCATGGAAATACTCCAGGTATTTTCAGCCAGTTCAGAGCTGAATGTTCCATTGAAAACAGATTATCGAGGAACTTGGTCGTACCTTTGTCATGCACCATATGATGGGTCAGGATGCCGGTAGGTTCCAGGTCATCCACCTGCCCTGTTCGACGTGCGACAAGATGCGCAACCATTGCACCAAGAACCACGTCTTCGCCCGCAAAGCCCCGTGTGCCGCGCCAATCGATAACATCAACATGGGTGTTGACCTGTAACAGGCCCTGATACGGTTCCGCCGATGCGCGCGGGTTAAAGGTGCTGATCCCGAAGAATCCCAAGGATTGCAATGAAGCAACAACATCTTCAGCGACCCTGTTCCAAGGCGGAACAATCACCGGTAAAAACCGGCTACCAAACCGGGATTTCAGAACCGAGAATCCATGTCGTAAGTCTGACACGACGTCCCCGATATCGCGGACATCATCAAGTTCCTGCTTCTTGCGTCCAACGGGCATATGGTTTTTATGTGACCAGCCATGCTGAAGCACACGGGTATCAACCGTTTCCACCAAACGTTCCACAAGATCGTTTTGAAGATCAGCCGGGACAACCGCCAATGCGAGCGGAACGTTGTAATGCTGCTCAAACGCAAGAATTGCTTCAAGTTCCGGGGTGACAGTCACTGCATCATCATCACGCCACCATGCCGTCGCGATCCGTCCTTCGGATTGCCACAGATCAAGCTCCGTGCGTAAATGATCCCAACTGCTCATGCCTTACCCTTAATCATTCCTGCGATAATCGCCGCAGTTTTTTGCGCGCCATCCAGTGCGATTTTCAAACCGCTTGGCCGTCTGGCACGATCTATTTGTTTTGCTAATGATTGCGCAGACAGGCCATCAAGATCAAGCAGGGAAATAACCCCTTCTTTTGAAAGAATTTCGGCACGCTCTGTTTGTTCGCTTTCTCCGCCTTGTGCAAAGGGCACCATCACGGCAGGTGTTTGAGTCGAAAGCACGTCCATCAACGTGTTATAGCCCGCCTGTGATACCGATACAGAAGCCCGCGCCATACGTTCGCGAAAGTCTGGCAGAAAGCGATGTAACACCATCCCGTCTGGCATGTTTTTCAACAGCGCATCGAAACGATCAGCGGGAAAATGCGGGCCTGTGACGATATCCCATGCCGCATCTGCATACTTCTCAGAATATTGACGGGCAGCAATCGCAAGATCAATCAGCTCCGCACCGACAGCACCACCGCCCGCAGAAATCAAAACACCTTTGCGATCTTGCGCAGGGTCACTTGCCGGGTCAGGAGCAATTCCTGACGCAACATAGCCGGTGTGCACAATCAGATCCGCAATTTCATCTGCGCATTCAAAGCTATGATCAAACCCAAACAATGCCGGGTCACCATGTACCAGAACCGCATCAAGATATTGGCGCGCAACATCGCGCATCCATTGCGTTTTACCGATGTCGGCTTTGCGCACCAGCAAATCACGCACAGAACAAACGATTGGAATACCTGCGGTTCGCGCGGCATCAAATAACGGGATCAATTCAAACCGAAATGCCCTGCGGCCAAACGGGAACATCTCGATCAATAAAAGCTTGGGCGCGCAATTGCTGAAGGCAGCAAGTAGTTCTGCCTTGCGTTGTTCATTCCAGTCATCGCCAAGCACATTGCCATTTGGATCGACAAGCCCGGAAAAATTGCTATCGGCTGTTTTACAGGGCGAAAGCTGCACGACCTGATCGGCGGCAAAATCCTGTCCGTCATCCGGCACACCACCACTGGCAACCAACACTGTCAGACCGCGATCTTGAATTGCACGGTTGATCAAAGCCATACGGCGCACATGACCAATGCCCAACAGATGCTGCACATACACCATGACATCGGCCATCAGCTTAACTCTCCTAACGTGCTCAACGGCACATTCAGCTCGGAAACAGACAACCCAGCATCCGATGACCATTCAAAAACGTGCAAACACTCCCAATCCAGACGATCTGGCATTTTCCCCATCATGTCCCATGGACGGGCAGCAGCATAAACCGCCCGAATGACGCCTTTATGGGTGACAGCGCCAAATGTCGGAACATCACTGTTGCGAAGGAACCCTTCGACACGCTGTAAGACATCACGTGGGCTTTCGCCGCCATCGGGTCGGAAATCCCACCCACGATCTTCGTTGACCCGCATGGCATCGCCAAGTTCGGCACGCAGTTCCGGAAGTCTTCGTCCTTCCCACTGCCCCCAATCCATTTCGATTAGCGCAGTCTCAACCGAGATCGGGGAAATCGACAAGGCATTCGCCGTTTCGCGGGTTCGCGACAAAGGCGTACAGAACCACGGCACATTACACCAATCATCCGGTAGTCGATAATTGCGATAGGTCTGAACCGTTTCCGCCCGAAGCGAAATGTCTGATCTTCCCTGAATGCGTTTTTGCGCATTCCAGTCAGTCACACCATGACGCAGCAGAGCAAAGCGAATGGTGCTCATGACCTGCCCTGCCCATCAGAAACAAGATTGCGGAGTGTCGCACCAAGGATATTGGCTGCCGCAGCAACCGTGTGGTGCTGCATTGCCTTGGATGCGCCAGCTTCCCCTATTGGGCGTAAAGCTTTGACATCTCGGGTTAGACAACGTGTCAGCCTGTCCGTAAAGGCAGCTTCATCACCAACCGGTACAAGCCACCCGGTCATGCCTTCAGATACGATCCCCGAAACCCCACCGGCGTCTCCCGCCAAAACTGGTAGTCCTGCCGCCTGTGCTTCCAACAATGCCATACCAAATGCTTCATTGATTGCCGGCCAGACAAACAGATCCGATTTGCCCAGAACTTCACGCGTTTGTTCGGGCACACACTGACCCGAGAACGAAACGTGGCTTGCTGTGACCATGTGCTGATCAAACAGGGCTTCGACATCTGATCTCGCAGGTCCATCGCCAATGACGGTTAGATGCCAATGATCAACACCGTTTCGCAAAGCCTGCCCTAAAGAACGGGCAAGAAGGTCATATGATTTAAGCTTATCGCCCTTACGCATCATGGCGGTCGTCACCAACTGGACGCAGGCAGGATCAATTGCCCTTCGGCGTGCAACCGACCAGTTTTCAACTTGAGTAAAGGGTGGCAAGAAATGAACAGAACCGGGATCACAGATGGGGTAAAGGCATTCCATATCCGCCCGGTTTAAGGAGAAAACCGCATCTGCATGGCGCAATGCGGTTTCAACTGCAGCATGGCTTTGCCCCCATGGGCCACTTGCCCGTTTGGGCGCAAAGGATGCTTCGGCGACGACATAGGGGATATCAAGTGCATTGGCGACAATCGGCCCGATCCAGTCCGGCGCCTTGTAATACAGATGATAGGTAAACCAGATATCGGGGCATGGACGAAAACCCGATTGATATTGCCGCAACAACCTTGCCGCCAGTTTCGTGCCCAATTCGGCCAGTCGTGCTTGTTGCAAGACATTGCCATCGGCGACACGGCTGCGAAGGCGGGAGGCGACATCAATCTCCATCCCTGCATGTTTCAACGCGTCACACAGCATACGCGCCATCAGGCGATCACCTGATGGTACGGGATGATCAATGGGCTTTAGCGGGGCGTAAAAGGCAACCTGCAAACGCGTGCCTCCTACTCTGCGGCGGGTTGTTGGATTGTTGCGTCTTTATTTTCGGTGTTCTGATCAGAAACACCGAACCGATGGGCCAGTTCCTTCATCCCGCGATAGAATGAGAAATCACGCCGCACAATTTCATTGCCTTTACGGCCCATGTCGGCACGCTTGGCTGGATCAGAAATCATGACTTCCAATGCATGTGCCAGCGCCTCAGGATCGCGTTGCCCGACCAGCTTGCCGTTTACCCCGTCTTCGATCAGTTCCGGGATTGCCGAAATCGCGGTTGAAACGGCCGCCAATCCACAAAGCTGTGCTTCCATCAAAACATTTGGCAACCCATCACGGTCGCCATCCTGTTCAATCCGGCTGGCCAGAACAAACAAATCAGATGACTGACACGCGGCAATCACTTCCTTTTGGTCGCGCGCACCTTGCCAGTCACAGCGATCGGAGATGCCAAGTTCTACGGCCAGCTGCTTGTATTTATCGCGGCTGCCGCCACCGATATGAACGAACCGCCAATGCAGTGTTTTTGGAAGTTTGGCAAAGGCACGCAAAAGATCGTCATACCCCTTTTTGCCAACCAAACGCCCAACGGAGAGAACAATCACCGGATCAGAAGCATCGCTGCCATCGCGCACCGTACGTTCCGGTAACTCTTCCGGAAAGCGCGAGAAATCCAGACCATGATACAGCAGATTGACCTTGGCTGGGTCTTCCGCCAGCTCACGCAGGTAGTCAACATTGGCCTTTGTACAGGTCACCAACCAATCCATATCGCGCAGCTTTTCGCGCATATCCCAATCTTCGCTGGTGTAGATATCCTTGGCATGTGCCGAACAGGACCACGGCAAGCCGCGTATGATCGCGCAATAGCGTGCGACCGATGCTGGCGTATGGAGGAAATGGGCATAGATGCGCGTGATATCGTCGGGAAGTTCCGCGGCCATTACCATGCCTTGGGCAAAACGACGGGCACGGTTGGACGTGCGATCACGGCGGTAATCTTGCCACCAGATATTAAAGGCACGACGATATCCGGGAAGCTTGCGAACCTTTAACCAGCTCCGCAGAACCCTTAGCGGTTCCTGATAGACATATTCCGGAAGGTAATCGACATCACCGGTAATGCGGTCATTGATCGGGTGACGCTTCTTATCCGTGGGATGACGGAGTGACACGATCCGATACGGAATGCCTGCCTGCTGAATTCCCAGAATTTCCTGCGCAATAAAGGTTTCCGACAATCGCGGATATCCTTTCACCACGATTGCAAGACTGTCGCGTGTCATCAATTCTGTTCCTGATGGTTTATTCAGCAGCCATTTGCGGCGGAAGCCAACGATCGACAAGATCACCAACCCGATCAAGTCCGCCCATAAGGTTGGGGACTGTCACGTGGGATGGTTTGGGTTGATCAATCAGCCCATGAAGCACATTGGCCATTTCACGCGGATCACGGCCACCGTCCTCGGTCAGCATTTTGACCAGACCAAGTTTTTCGGCAGCCGATGCACGCACATACTGTTCAAGACGCGGCACAGTACGCGGGACGATGACCGCTGGCTTATCAAAGGACAGGATTTCACAGAACGTATTATAGCCGCCCATCGCAACGACACCTGCCGATTTATCCATCAGCATTTCAACATTGGCGTCAAAAGTAATAACAGAAAGCTTTGCGATATTTTCAGCCCGTTCCATAAACATTTTCTGTTCCGCAGGTGCCATGAACGGCCCCAGAACAATCAGCGATGGCACCGCAATCGTCGGGTCGGTTTCATAGGCGCTAATCACCCAGTCAACCAGATTGACCCCATCACCGCCGCCACCCGGCGTCACCAGATAATAAGGTTCTTCCAGGCCAAGTGCGCCATGTTCCGGCGTTGGGCGGCGCGTTGCTGTGCGCGGCAGATAGCCGGTATAGGCCATCTTTTCTTCAACCCCTGCTGGAAGATCAATGCCTTCAAGCGGATTGCAGATTTCCTGCAAACCATAAACCCATATTTCGTCATAAAGATCGGCAAGCGCTGGCACGCATTGTTTGCGATCCCATTCTTCGCGTAAATTAACCGGATCATCCATCACATCACGTAAGCCCATCACAAGGCGGGTGCGACGATGACGCAACATTTGCAATGTCGATTCCACTTCGCCGCGCAAGCCGAGCGGCTCCTTATCAACGATAAAGATATCGGGATTGAAGACGTCTGCAGTGTGTTTAATGATCGATTCACGCATCGCTAGAATCTGATCAACATCGATGTTGAGATTAAGCGAGGTATATTCACCGTTAGACAGCTTGATCACGCCCGGAATGCGGACGAAATCGACTCGTGAACGGAATTCAAAACTGCCGATAATGGGGGACCCGGACAGAATTAGAACGGAAACATCATCCCTGCGCGAAACAAGCGCATGCGCAATGGTGCGGCAACGGCGCAAATGGCCCAGCCCGAAGGTATCGTGGCTATAAATAAGAACCCGATAACCAGAGTTCCCTACGATTGACATATACCCGCCCGTCTGCGTAGTGATTCCATATACCTGCGCACCCTGTTAACAGGGTGACAGGTTATCCAATGTTGGCAAGTAAATCCGCGCATTAGCTATTTTTGCCATTATTTCTTTTCCAAGGTAATTGCTCTCACACTGACCCGATATCGCGCAAGACTTTTTCTAGTATATCGCGCCTTTCTGTATCAGATTTAAGCGACCGTAGCTTTTCAGAAAGTGCTGTGACCGTTCCTGCATAAAGATTGTGCCAGTCATCGCGGGATAATTCTTCACCTGAAATTCTGGGCGTGGGAACAATTGCCTTAACACCACCTTTTTGCAAAGCGACCGTTTCATCAAGCATCGGTAAGGAAATCTGGTTGGCAGGAATGCCTTGTGCGATCAATGCCTGTTCAAAAGCAGCCCGTGCCCCCTGCTCACCATGCGTTAGGAATATTCGCCGTGAAACAGGTAGTCTGTCTTTCGTCCAGTGCAACAACATCTCCTGATCGGCATGCCCTGAATATACATCAAGCGTTCGAATACGGGCACGGACTTCAATTTCCTCGCCGTGGATACGAACCCGTTTGGCACCACGTTGCAAAACGCTTCCAAATGATCCTGCTGCCTGAAAACCAACCAAAAGCACCGTTGAGTTCGGGCGCCACAAATTGTTTTTTAGATGATAACGAATACGACCAGCGTCACACATGCCACTGGCCGAAATGATGATCGCGCCGCTTGTGACATTTGCCAGTTGCTTACTTGCTTCGACATCCGGAACCATGTGAAATTTTGGATGCGATAAAGCATTGGCATCACTGCGATCAAGATGCTTGGCAAACACTTCTGTCGCACGTTGGGCAAGCGGGCTGTCGACAAAGACATTCGCTTCAAGCAATTCACCGCGATTAAACAAATACGCAAGATCGACCAGCAGTTCTTGAGTACGCGCCACTGCAAAACTTGGAACAATAAGGTTTCCACCCGCCTTCAAGGCGTCCCGCACTTCCTTTCTCAACATCGCCCGACGTTCATCATCACTAATTTCCGGGCGATTTCGGTCCCCATAGGTTGTTTCCACAAACAAATAATCCAGCCCCGACGGGGCCTCTGGTGCATCGTTAAACACAGCTTCACCGGTGCCAAGATCACCCGAAAACAGCAGGCGGGTTGGCTTACCATCAGCCTTGTTTGATGCAATTTCGACTTCGATCGATGCTGATCCCAACAAATGTCCTGCATCCCAGAATCTTGCTCGAACGCCTGGCAAGACTTCCTGCCATTCATGGTAGTCCACAGTTTTCAAGCGTGTAAGGGTATTTTCAGCATCCTTGCGGGTATAAATTGGTTCGACCTCGGGACGACCACGCCGCGCGTTCCGGCGGTTTAGTCGCTCGACCTCGCTTTCCTGAATATAGCCGGAATCAGGTAGCATATATGTCAAAAGGTCACAGGTCGGCTCTGTCGCAAAGATCGATTTATCAAACCCGGCTTTGATCAGCTTTGGCAGCAATCCGGAATGATCGATATGGGCATGGGTAAGAAGAACCGCAGCTATATCCTTGGCTTCAAACGGAAAAGGACCATAATTGAGTTCCCGGACGGTCTTACTTCCCTGAAACATTCCGCAATCAACCAGAATGTTGCCGTGATCTGTTTGCAGGAGACAGCATGAGCCTGTCACACCGCCAGCTGCTCCGCAAAATGTAACCGATACCGTCATGTTCTTCACCTTCGCGCATTGGAACCGCTCCAAGACTTCAGGAAAACATTTGCCTCTGCAATGATTTGGATCAGTTCAAACCAGTTTATTGAAGACCGCGAAGCGGCAAATACAAAACAGTGTCGCCTTTGGAGACCTGGCCACAGCTCTCAGGAATCTCAATCAATCCCTCGGCCCACACCATCGAAGATAACATACCTGAACTTGTCGAGTTAAAAGCAACGGCTTCAAATTCGCCGTCATCATTTTGCACAAGACGCGCGCGCAACCACTCCCGGCGCCCCGTTCCACGCTTAAAGTCAAACCCCGCACGAACCGGAATTCGAACCGGTTCGGTTTGGGATCGCTGTGCGCCCATAACATGGCGCAGCAACGGCATCACATACAGCAACCCGGACACCAACACTGAAACCGGATTTCCCGGAAGGCCAATCACCAGACAATCGCCAATCTTCCCACGCATCAACGGTTTTCCCGGCTTGATCGCAAGCTTCCATGCGGTGATTTCACCAAGTTGATCAACAACCGGTTTAAGCAAGTCCGCCTTACCAACCGAAACCCCGCCAGAGGTCATAATCACATCATGGGTTTTGGCCGCACTGCCAAGCGCGTTTCTCAAAACATCAAAATCATCTGCCAACAAACCAAGATCGGTTACTTTGCACCCAATCTCGCGCAACATGCCAATCATCGCAAACCGGTTGGAATCATAAATTCCACCGGGCGGCAGCGGATCGCCGGGCTTTGCCAATTCATCACCGGTGGAAAAAACGGCAATGGATAAGGGTTTTGACACCGTCAGAGCACCGCGTCCCTGCCCCGCGGCAATTGCGATATCTTGTGGTCGCAGAACCATACCGTTTGCAAGTACCACGTCGTCGGCTTTGATATCTTCACCGGCCCAACGGATATTCTGGTTCAAGGTTGTCCGGCCGATAACCTCGTCGCCGATTTCAATGATGGTTTCATCATCATTGGCAGAGACATTTTCCTGAATAACCACACAATCAGCGCCATCGGGAATAGCAGCCCCGGTTGCGATGCGAATAGCAGCCCCGGTGGGGAGTGACCCGGCATAGGGATGCCCGGCCAACGAAACACCAACGACGTCAATAGGCCCTTTCGCCACTATCAGATCAGCATGACGCAGGGCATAACCATCCATTGCCGAGTTATCGACCGACGGAACCGACACCGTCGCAATCACATCTTCGCGCAGGACCGCGCCATAGCACTCAACAAGTGACCGCTCTTCAACGGATGGGTTCACTAGCACTTCTGCGAATGCAATTTCCAATGCGTCCGAAAGCGATGTCAGTCCGGGTTTGGTGTTTTGCATTTGAATGGTCACATTCCCTACTTAAGACTGGCCACTGTGCCCCGGTCGCGATTTGGAAATCGCCCGGCTGAGCATGATGACGGGGATCACCCCGACAAGAACGATGGTCAGCGCCCCAAGAGCAGCCTGTTCGATCATCTCGTCCTTGGCAAACTGATAGACATGGGTTGCCAGCGTATCAAAATTAAACGGCCGCAAGATCAAGGTTGCGGGCAATTCTTTCATGCCATCGACAAACACCAAAACGGCTGCCGCCAAAATCCCGCCACGCACCATTGGGAAATGAATACGTTTAAGCGTTCCCCACGGGCTTTCACCCAGTGTTCTCGCCGCATCGTCCATGCTTGGTCGAACTTTACCAAGGGCGGCTTCAATCGCGCCATAGGAAACCGCCATGAACCGCACGGCATAAGCAAAAACCAAGGCAAAAACCGTCCCGCTTAGCAACAAGCCGGTCGATATCCCAAAGGTCTCGCGCATGACAGCATCAAGTGCATTATCAAAACGCGCAAACGGAATCAAAACACCGATCGCCAAAACAGCACCGGGCACGGCATAGCCGACCGATGACAACCGCACAAAGAACTTTAGCAAAGTTTGTGGGAATAACCGCAACGCATAGGCCATGAAAATGGCACAGCCAACGGCGACAAGGGTTGCCAAGCCTGACACCAGCAAACTGTTGCCCGCAAATTCAAAGAAATCTGGCGTCCAGCTTTGATCAAAATATCCAACCGAATAATAAATCAGCACCAAGGACGGCACAACAAAGCCAAGCAGGATCGGCAGGATGCACACCGCCAACGCCCCGACTTTTCCAACCGGGCCAAGATCATATCCCGGCAATTCCTGATAACGGTTGGTGGTGTCGTGGAACCGCTGGCGACGGCGGGAATAGCGTTCAATCACCATAAGTGCGATGACAACGGCCAACATCGTAAGCGCGATCTGTGCCGCACCACCTGCATTGCCCATGCCCAGCCAGACATTGAAAATCCCCGCTGTCAGCGTATGCACGGCAAAGAAATCAATCGTGCCAAAATCGTTCAATGTTTCCATCAACGCAATCACAACACCAACGACAATGGCAGGTCGCGCCAAAGGAAGTGCTACCGTTATAAATGAATTCCATGAACTGCGTCCCAGAATACGGGCAGCCTCGATGACACACACCGATTGCGCAAGAAATGCCGCCCGTGCCAGCATATAGACATAGGGGTATAATGTCAGGCTAAGCACAATGATCGCCCCGCCCTTGGTCCGGATATCGGGGAACCAATAGTCTGCGGCCGATTGCCAGCCAAACATATCACGCAACATCCGCTGCACCGGACCGGCATATTCCAAAAGGTCGGTATAGACATAAGCAACGATGTAGGCCGGAACCGCCATCGGCAGCAGCATCGCCCATTCAAAGAACCGTTTACCCGGCAATTTGCACATGGTCACAACCCATGCACTCGACACCCCGATCAAAATCACGCCAACACCAACACCCAACATCAAAATGCCGGTGTTTTTCAGGTATCGCGGCAACATGGTCGATGCTAGATGCGGCCAAATGTTTTCTGTGGGAAAGAATGCCAGATAGGCCACGGCAATAATCGGTGCAGCGACCATCATCGCGACAATAAATGCCCCGATGAGCCAAATCGACGACTGTCCACGCGGCAACCAGCGCATTGCAGTACGCCCAGTCAGTTTGCGCATGGGATCAAGAGTTTCCGCAATCACGGCAGGGCGATTATCATCCCCCTTTTGTGTATTACAAGCGTTGTTCACGGTTATTCCCGCCTTAATCGTCGAAGGCCACTTCGTCCAAAAGCTGCTTAGCTTGGTCCTGATAGCCTGCAATGACGGTTAAAGGCAAACGTTCAGATGTAAACTCGCCCCAGGAACGCAACATTTCTGGCCAAACAACCCCAACCGGATATTCAAAATTGGCATCGGCATAGACATGCTGAATTTCGCTGCTCGACATGAACTCGATCAGTCTCAAGGCGTTTATCCGGTTCGGCGCCCCTTTTACCAAGACAACACCGGTAATGTTCATATGAGTCCCGCCAGCTTCTTGATTAGGAAACACGATATGGACCTTGCTTGCGGCTGATCTGGCAGCCGGATCATCAAGCATCTTGCCGTAATAGTACGAGTTTACGATGGCAACACCGCATTCACCGCGTGCAACGGCCATGATTTGGTCGACGTCTCCGCCTTGCGGCTTGCGCGCAAGGTTGCTTTTAACAAAACGCAGCCAATCACGCGTGAAATCAACGTCATGACGGGCTATCATCGAACCGATCAGGCCAAGATTGTAAACATGATAGCCGGACCGAATGCAGATCTGCCCCTTAAATTCCGGGCTGGCGAGTTCTTCGTAACTTGTGATTGGCAGACTTTTAGTTGCATCCCGCAATGTAACAAACACGCGCGCACGGGACGTCAGCCCCACCCAAAGGTTATCTTTGTCGCGATAGTCCGAAGGAATATTTTGCGCGACCAATGCGTCATTGATCGGTTCTGCAATGCCCGATTGACCGGCTTCAACCAAACGCCCAACATTCACAGCCAAGAGAACATCCGCAGGTGTGCTTGCGCCCTCACGGACGATGCGATCAACCAAGTCTGTTTGAGAATACAGAACGTTAACGGCGATACCGGTTGCTTTGGTGAAGCGTTCAAACACCGGCTGCACAAATTCTGGCTGCCGTTCGGTATAAACATTAACTTCGCCATCAGCCTTGGCAATATTGCCGAAACCTGCAGCGAAGAACCCAACACAAAGGAACAATCTGAAAGGCCTGAAATCCATCAACTATAGCCATTCTCAAAAATCTTCACGCATCTATACATGGTTACCCGAAGATCGAATGAAAACAATTCTGACAAATTCTGGTGCGATTTTAACTGCGCAAAATTTGTGATGAATGCCAAAGGCCTAGTGGCTATTCGTTAAACCCGACTTCATCAATCAGACGGATCGCCTCACCCCGGTTGGCCGCAATCGCATTAAGCGACAACTCGTCATGACGAAACGTTCCCCAGGACCGCACCATTTCCGACCAGGCAACGCCCTGCTTCACCGGATATTCAAAATTGATGTCCGCATACATGTGCTGGGCTTCATCATTTGACAGAAACTCGACCAGTTTAAGCGCGTTTTCCTTATTCGGCGCGTTTTTCATCAAGGCCACGCCCGAGATATTCACATGCGTCCCGCGATCTCCCTGATTGGGGAAAACAATACGCACAGCTTTTGCCGCAGGTGCCTTGTTCGGATCATCAAGCATCTTGCCGTAATAATAAGAATTGCCGATTGCCACATCACAAACGCCTTGTGATACCGCCTCAATCTGGTCGGTATCGGCACCTTGCGGTTTACGGGCAAGATTGTCCTTAAGTGCCGTGAGCCACGCCTTGGTTTCTTCCGGGCCATGATGGGCAATCATCGAAGCAATCAGGGCAATGTTATAGACATGCATCCCCGAACGCACACAGATGCGTGCTTTCCACTTAGGATCGGCTAGTTCTTCGTAACTGCTGATCTCGGCCGGATCCACACGATCAAGGGATGTGTAAATCACGCGCGCACGGGTGGTCATTCCAACCCAAAGATGGTTTTCATCGCGAAACTGCGCCGGAATGTTGGCATCCAGAATATCGCTTTGGATTGGCTGGGCAATATCGGCATCAACAGCATCCTGAATACGTCCGATATCAACCGTCAAAAGCAAATCGGCCGGGCTGTTACGCCCTTCATGCTTGATCCGTTCGACCAGACCGCTTTGTGAATACAGGGTATTCACACGGATGCCGGTTTCTTCGGTAAACCGTTCGAACATCGGCTTGATCAGGAAAGGCTGACGCAACGAATAGACATTTACTTCTTCTGCTGCGTTGGCGGCTTGAACCGTTGAAAGTCCCATTGCCACCGCAACAAGACCACAGACCGTTTTGCGCAGAGAATTCATAAGTGCCTCATTTTCGATATGCCGCAACACACTGCAGCAATTAGGAATGATTTGTATTTTCTTTGCCCGAAACTAATGGGCCGCCCCGGTCTTTTGCAAGTGAGAAAACCACATGAGTGCCTTGCCAAAGGCTGAACCGCAAAGTCTTATGAGCTTCTTTCCAAGCGTGGGGCACAAATAAGAAAAAGGGATGGCAAAATGCCATCCCTTTGATCATTCGGTCTGTATCGGGTCTTTTGACTATTCGTTATAGCCAACCTGATCGACCATTTTAACCGCGTCCGGGCTCAGTCGGGCGATCTCGGACAACGGCAGTTCGTCTGCCTTGAATGTGCCCCATGACTTAACATTATCAGCCCATTTAACACCGGCTTTGACCGGGTATTCATAATTCACTTCGGCATAGATTTCCTGAGCAACATCACCGGTCAGGAATTCCATCAATTTTACGGCATTGTCCTGGTTCGGTGCATTTTTGATCAGGCTCATGCCCGAAATATTCATCGACATGCCACGGCCATCCTGGTTCGGGAAGACGATATTTACCGCTTCTGCCCAAGGACGCTGTTCTTCGTTATCCATCATCTTGCCAAAGTAATAGGTGTTGCCGATCGCAAGATCGCACTCACCTTCCTTGATCGCTTTAACCTGCGCACGGTCATTGCCCTGTGGTTTGCGGGCCAAGTTGCTTTTCAGGCCTTCGAGCCATTCTTTGGCTTTTGCTTCGCCGTGCACAGCGATCATGGATGCAAACAAGGCAACATTGTAATCGTGCGTCCCGGAACGTGTGCAAATGCGGCCTTCCCATTTCGGATCAGCAAGATCTTCATAGGTGGCGATTTCACCCTCGGCGACGCGGTCCTTCGATGCATAGATTGCGCGGCCACGCTGGGTCAAAGCGAACCAGTGACCATCTGAGTCACGAAGATGGGCCGGAACATTGGCCGAAATCACATCATTGGACAGGGATTGGGTAACACCGGCATCAACTGCCTGCTGAATACGACTGATATCAACCGTCATCAGGATATCCGCCGGGCTGTTGTCGCCTTCCTGTTTGATCCGTTCAACCAAACCTTTTTCAGCAAAGATCACATTGACCTTAACGCCGGTTTGTTCGGTAAATTTCGCAAACAGTGGTTCAACCAAGAACTCCTGACGCAGGGAATAAACATTCACTTCCTGTGCCGATACAGCACCCGCGACAAGCGTCGAGGCGCCAAGAACAGCACCACCGATTAGTTTTCTGATATCCATTGGAACGATCCCTTTTGAAACTTGTGAGCTTCCAAGCTGCCCTGATCCTGCAACTCATTTGCATCCGCGTTTGCAATTAAGAGAATCCAGTCCCTTTTTCAATAAGGTTTTCCAAAATCAACCCGCAAGTGTGACGCAGATCACTTATCCGCAAAGTTGCATAAGCGGCCGTGATACCGATTATAAGACGTTGAAGGACCCGTTGCTGGATGTCCGCCACGCCTCAAGGAATTCTTGATACGCGGGGACATCGCCTGCCCGTTCTTCAAGCCACGCGACGGTCAGGTTGATCGCATGGTTATAGCTATCATGGTCGGTCAAACCGGTATGAAGTGCATGGCGCAGATACAGCAAATAGGTATTGAGAACATCCGTCTCGCAATATCGGCGAATGGCATCGACCTCGCCATTATCAAACATCTCGGAAACCTTGCTGCCATCCACCCCGGTTTTCCCCGGCAGATCAAGGGCCGCACAGACTTCATTCATTTTGGTCCGTGCAGATGCACCATAATCGGAAAGAACTTCGGCCAGATCACAATGCCAGTTCGGCGCATAGCGTGACGTATAATTTTCCCACTTATTGGTCGCTTGATGCAACCAACGCGCCGATACGCCGTGTTTCATCGCCCGGTATTTCAACACCGGAATGTCAAACCCGCGGCCATTGAAACTGACAAGACGCGGGAACAGTTTGCCACAATACGAAAAGAACCCGTTCACAAG
Organism: Thalassospira sp.; assembly: GCF_040218635.1. Classification (GTDB taxonomy): domain Bacteria; phylum Pseudomonadota; class Alphaproteobacteria; order Rhodospirillales; family Thalassospiraceae; genus Thalassospira. Next base: position 502,322 of record NZ_JAVJRB010000012.1, on the reverse strand, counting down.
ATCCTTTTCCTCGGACGTCAGTTCCCCACCTGATCGCAATTCATCGATCTCATACATTTCGACATCGCCGTCGCGCTGGATCGTTGCCCGCAGGAAACTGATCGCTACCACCTTGTGAAACGGCTGACGCGGAAATCCGTTTCGGCCATTGGTGATCTCAAGATGATAGTCTTCCAGCATCTTGCGCCCGGTTTCGGGATCAGGCGCGGTTTGCCCGGTCAATTGCGGCAAGACGTCAATATCGGGAACGGTTTCGATATCAAAGACGAACAGACTGGAATGCATCATGACGGGCCCCACAGGTTTGTTTCGCTCAACATAACGATACATGCCGTGAAATTCACGGATTTATCGTTGCGTAATTAACCCAGTCTAACTGACATCTCCTGCCACCCCTGTCAGGAGCATTCTGCAATGATATCAGCACCAAGACGTCATCACGTCGTCGTTATATCAGACACCGGGGGTTGCGTCCTTTCTAGGGCCATGTCTAGAATTGACGCACCTGTATCAGGGGCACGGTCACGTTCATACAGGATCAGCACCGATCCGAACCCTGCGGTCAAAGGCTGCAAAGACCATGCATTTGATGCGTTTCCGGACCGCAACCACGAAGGGACAGAAAGATGAAAACCCTGCCTACCGGAGCCGCAATGCTGATGGCCGCTGGCCTTGCATTTACCCAATTCTCATCAACCGCACAGGCACAGGATGCGACCTGCGAAATAGATCGACCGGTGATGTTTGCCGGGCTGAACTATGACAGTGCCCTGTTCCATAACGCGGTTGCCCGTTTCATCATTGAAAAAGGCTATGGCTGCAAAACCGATGCCCTGCCCGGCGATGTCATCCCGCTTTTGACCGGCACAGGCAAGGGTGATGTCGATGTCGTCATGGAAATCTGGCGCGACAATGTCGCCGAAGCCTGGACAAAGGCCGAGGCGGCCGGAACTGTCAGACAGATCGGGGTTAATTTCAATGACGCCGTCGAAGGCTGGTTCGTGCCGCGCTATGTCATCGAAGGCGATGCCAAACGCGGGATCGAACCGATGGCACCCGACCTTAAATCGGTCGACGATCTGCCGAAATATGTTGATCTGTTTGAAGACGCCGAAGAACCCGGCAAAGGCCGTTTTTACAACTGTCCATCAGGTTGGGTCTGTGAAAAGGTCAATTCATCAAAACTGACGGCCTATAACCTTGATGAAAGCTTCACCAATTTCCGTCCCGGTACGGGGGCTGCTTTGTCAGCCGCCATCGCATCGGCCCATAAACGCGGAAAACCGGCCCTTTATTATTATTGGGGTCCGACATGGGTGATGGGCCTTTATGACAGTCACCGTCTTGAAGAACCGGCCTATGACAAGTCGATCTTTGACGCGCTGAAAACCGACGAAAATCCGACAAAAGCAACCGCCTATCCGCAAAGCACGGTGACGGTGGGTGTGAATTCGGACTTTATGAAATCAGCCCCCAAACTGATCGACTTCCTGACCCATTACGAAACCAGCAATGCGCTTGTTTCTGAAATGCTGGCCTATATGCAGGAAAACAACGAAAAGCCGGACGAGGCGGCGTTGTATTTCCTACAGCAAAAGCCGGACGTCTGGAAATCATGGGTATCGGATGAAGTCGCAGCACGGGTTGAAAGCGCGCTTTAACCTCAATACGGCAACCTAATTCAAACACCCCGCCGGAGAAATCTTGCGGGGTGTTTTGTTTGGTAATCAAAAATACGATGAAAATCGGACAAACTAGGTTTGTCGGGGCTCATCATGAACAGCCGCAAGCTGACAGTGCGTAAGGCGTTTGAAGCGCCATGCGGCCCACAGGCGATAAACAAGATTTGCGATCTGCCGAATAACCGGCAGCGAAACAACAGCTGCCAAAATGCGCCACCAGCGTAATTGCCGCCAGATCAAAATGAACGCATCGGCACCTGCATGCCATTGCCGATCTGAATCCAAGGCACGCATTTGCTTTAATCCTTGGACAAGGGAAATGCCGTGCTTTTCAAGATCACCTGCATGTTCCGTCACGTCACGCCAGTCGAAAACACCTCTTGGTGCTATCTTGCGATAGTAATTGATTTCTCTGGAACATAGACCGCATTTTCCATCAAAGAACACAGTGATCATCGCAACCTCTCAGGAAAACAATGTTGTCTCTGACTTACGGCTATGGCTGGCCTCTGGATTATCAATCACAGGAATACGTTACCAAAAGAAGTCAGGAGATGTCAGTCAGAGTTCGATTTACGGTCGCGCGGGCAGAGCGATCTTGTTAGGCTGCTACGCTCGTTGATTTATTGGGCAAATCGGGCGTAGCGCCATTATGTTTCCAGAACAATTGAATGTGCCGTTGGGCAAGTGGGTCAATCAGTTTGTTGATTGGCTGGTGATCAATTATGGGGCTGCGTTTGAAGCCTTTGCCGACAGCCTGCTGACCGTTTTGGTCGCGTTGGAACAGGTGTTGCGCGGCGCGCCCTGGTGGGTGGTTCTTATCGCGATTGCCGCAATCACATGGCATGCCAGCAAGAACTGGAAGCTTGTTGTCGGACTTGTGGTGGCGATGTTTGCCATTGGCATGCTGGGCCTTTGGGACAAGGCGATGCAGACCTTGGCCCTGATGATTGTTGCCACATCGCTTTCGGTGATGATCGGCGTTCCGGTCGGGATAGCCATGGCGCTTTCAAACCGGTTACGTGCCGTGATGCTACCGATCCTTGACACCATGCAGACCATGCCAAGTTTTGTCTATCTGATCCCTGCCCTGATGCTGTTTGGCTTGGGCAAAGTTCCCGCCATTCTGGCCACGGTGATTTACGCAGCCCCACCTGTTATGCGCTTGACCGATTTGGGTATTCGACTGGTGGATCAAGAAGTTCTTGAAGCATCGCGGTCCTTTGGCGCCAGCCGCAAGCAAATCCTGTTTGGGGTTCAATTGCCGCTTGCACTTCCCAACATTATGGCCGGGATCAATCAAACCACCATGATGTCGATTTCCATGGTGGTGATTGCCTCCATGATTGGCGCACGGGGTCTAGGCGAACAGGTTTTGATGGGCATTCAACGCCTTGATGTTGGTGCGGGGATGGAAGCCGGGATTGCAATTGTGCTTTTGGCGGTCGTGTTTGACCGGATCGGGCAAGCCTATGGCAAGCGATCGCAACGCAGCCCGTCGGCGGAGGATGTGTAGATGAGCTATATCGAAATCCGCAATATTTTCAAAATCTTCGGCCCCGATCCCAAAAGCGCACTTGAACTTGCCAAGGCAGGATCGGACAAGGATGAAATCCTCGCTGCGACGGGACATACGGTCGGGCTTCACGACGTGTCACTTTCCATCGAACAGGGGGAAACCTTTGTCGTGATGGGTCTATCGGGTTCGGGTAAGTCCACCCTGATCCGCCACCTTAACCGCCTGATTGATCCGACGGCTGGTGAAGTATCCTTTGGCGGGGAAGATATCCTGTCGATGGATATCCCGACATTGAACGCCTTTCGCCGCAAACGGCTTGGCATGGTGTTTCAGCGCTTTGGCCTGCTTCCCCATCGCAATGTCATGGATAACGTTGCCTATGGGTTGGAAATTCAGGGACAACCGCGCAAAACCCGCGAGGCCGCCGCATCGAAATGGATCGAACGGGTTGGTCTGGCCGGGTACGAAGCCAAATTCCCCGATCAGCTATCGGGCGGCATGCAGCAACGTGTTGGCCTTGCCCGGGCCCTTGCCACCGACCCGGAAGTTCTGTTGATGGACGAGGCCTTTTCCGCCCTTGATCCGTTGATCCGATCTGACATGCAAGATGAGTTGATGAAGCTTCAGACCGAGCTTCATAAAACCATTGTCTTTATCACCCATGATCTTGACGAGGCGCTTACGATCGGGGACCGCATCGCGATCCTGAAAGACGGAAAACTGATCCAGGTCGGACGCCCCGAAGAAATTGTCCTGCATCCGGCAGATGACTATGTACAGGCCTTTACCCGTGATGTGAACCGTGGGCGGGTCTTGCGCGCCAAAAGCATCATGGAGCCAACCACAGGCCCGGACGACGGCCTGCAGTCCCAAAACACCAGAAGTATCGCCCATGACACCCGTCTTGAAGATATCCTACCGCTGGTTCTGGAATCAGATGACGCCATCCTTGTGCATGCACATGACACAACACCGATTGGCAGGATCACGAAAAAACAGGTCATTGACGCCCTGTCATCAGAGACCTATGACAGTCACCTAGCCTAGCTTTAGGGTTGGCGCTCACAGCGTGTTCGCTGTGGAACTTACATAGATGAAACAAAGACAGTGTCAGAAGACCTGGACAACGTAATTCATATTCTCTGCGACCAAGATCACCGCCATTTATTGCCAAGCGCACTTATGGGGTTTGAGCTAGATCTGCTTGACCTACAAAAACCGATCCCCGCAGACACTATGTTTTTGATGGTTGATGTTGATCTTAAAAACCCGGATATGCTTTCACGTCTGCGTGCCTTTCGGAAGGTGTCGCAACGTGGTTCTGACCTTGTTATCGCAATTGGCAAAAACGATCTGCAAGATGAATTGCAGGCAACGGCCCTTGGTGCGAAAAAGCCGATTGTAAAACCGATTTCCGAGAAATCGATCGCAACCCATATCGAACAACGCCGCACAGCTTCTGGCATGACCGGAAAAACCGCGACCGCCGCGGCCGAAATCGGTGCCAAGGCGATCAAAGACAGCTTTGACGAATTTAAGAACGACACGGCGATTGATGTCGATAAAATCAGTGAAGCCGGTCGCAACATTGCCGCATCCATTGCCGATCTGGGCATTTCAGAATGGCTCAGCACGGTTCGCATTTATCACCAATCCACGTTCCAGCATATTTTGTTGGTGACTGGCATTGCCTGTGCCTTTGCGCAAAATACCGGGATGAGCAAAGCCGACATTGCCAAATTGACCCAGGCCGGGCTTTTGCACGATGTCGGCAAGGTTTCGATACCCGATGCGATCCTTGATAAGCCGGGAAAACTGACCGCCGAAGAGTTTGACATCGTCAAACGTCATCCCGTGGACGGCTTTAACAAGCTAAATGCACAGGGAAACATTGATGCAAGCATTCTACACGGCGTAAGACATCATCATGAATATCTTGATGGCAGTGGCTATCCAGATGGCCTGACGGCCGATCAGATTCCTGACCTGACCCGCATCCTGACCATATGCGATATCATGGGCGCACTTCTTGAAGAACGCTCTTATAAGCCGCGCTTCAGCGTTGCCAAATCGATTGAGATCCTTAAGGAAATGGGCAAAGAAGGCAAATTGGAACGCGCCCTTGTTCTCGCACTTGAAACGGTGATGAAGAAGCCGGGTTCTACGCGCTCAAACCTGACCAAACTAGCGAACCCGTCCAGCTAGAGAAAATACGCGGTGACTGCTCTGTTACGTCAATCAGCTAATATCTAGTCTTCGATCAGTTTGCAGCGGCGGAAATAGCGAAGACTTTCATCGTCCTCATCGCCCTGTGCTGTCTGCTGTTGCGCGCGATACATGCCGCTTTTAAGCGCGCCATTATGCCCCGTTGCAATGATCAGCCACAAAAACCCATCTTCGTCGGCCCGCGCACGGTCCGAGTTTGACGGCAAGACATTGCCATTGGGGTGGGAATGAAAACAACCAACAACAGTTTCGGAACTGTCCCTTACCGTGCGATAGGTATCAATCAGGGTCTGGGGATCAATTTCAAAGGTTTTAAGCGGATCTGTTGCAACGTTGCGTGCCACGACAACCCGGTGAATACGATTGGGTGTATTTTGGGACGCAATCAAAAGACCACAACATTCTTCGGGCCATTGCAAAGCAGAAAGGTCACGGATTTCTTGATGAAGACGTGCTGATAGATAGACACTGGCTTGATCCAGCGTGGCTTTGCCGTCGTTGTCCTGCACACCCTGCCCGTCCCCCATGAAAACAGTCCCTTTTATCGTTGGTTATTGTGCATTTGGCGCAATCAGGATGCGGCCAAGGACTGTTTTTTCAGACAAGGAGACAATCACCAGACGTGCCGCCAAACCATCGCCACCTTCGATATGCAAGGTCACGTTATCGCCTGATACGGTATAGCCGATCAAACGTTCATCGGGTTCAATATCAACCGCGATGTCGCCAAAAGGTGCGATCTTTGAACCTGCCGAAATGGCATCTGGTGCGTTAACAACTTGGTTGTCTCCCGCCATTGGAACAGATGGTGCTTGTTCGTTTAAAGCTGCGTCTTGATCCTTGGCGTTCTTGTCAAGCGACAGGCCATAGGCCACAAGCCCGATGCCAATCACGATCAACAGGCCCATAAACGCAACCAACGTCTTAACTACACGCATCGTATTTCCAACTGACAAAACTGTTTGAAACCCGCATGTTCGGCCAGAAAACCCGAACACGCAAAACATAGTTCAAGGCCATAACGACAAGTTCCTGCAATTGCAAGACAACAACGCGCCGCTCATCCATTGCAATCGTCTGACTTGTGAAGCAGATTATGCCTGAGTTCCACAGCGATATATGCAGTGTAATATGCCGTCTCATATCGTGTGATGACAAATACCCTGTTTACCCGGTGTAATCCGGTGCAATTCATTGCAATTGGGCATAAAGACGCTACAAGCAGCCCCGGACCAAAAACCGATGCCCGCCCGGATAACAGATCGATGCGATACAACAGAAACACATGACCCATGACGATCAGATGACAGAAAACCTCAATTACACCGCATCACCTGATGATGAAGGTGCGCGCCTTGATAAGGTGCTTGCAACCGCATGGCCCGAACAATCGCGTTCGCGGATCAAGGCGCTAATTGAAGATGGTCATCTGATCGTAAATGATCAGCCCGTTCGCAAAATGTCATCAAAGGTCAAACAGGGTGATGTGTTTCATCTGATCATCCCGCCCGCAGAAGCCGCCACGCCAGAACCCGAAGACATCAAACTTGATGTTCTCTTTGAGGATGACGACCTTCTGGTCATAAACAAGCCAGCTGGCATGGTTGTGCATCCCGCAGCAGGAAATGAAAGCGGTACATTGGTTAACGCACTTCTGGCCCATTGTGGCGACAGCCTGTCTGGAATTGGTGGCGTGAAACGCCCGGGCATTGTTCATCGCCTTGATAAAGATACCAGCGGGGCCATGGTTGTGGCGAAGAACGACACGGCCCACCGCGCCCTTTCGACATTGTTTTCCGAGGACAAGGAAAACATCGACCGCGCATACCTTGCGGTTGTGTGGGGCGTCCCACGCCCATTGTCCGGCGATATCGAGGGCAATATTGGCCGTAGCCCGCGCAACCGCAAGAAGATGACAGTGTTGAAAACCACGGGAAAATACGCGCTAACCCATTACAAAACACTACAATCGCGCGACGACTCGTTAGCATCACTGGTTGAATGCCGTCTTTCAACCGGGCGCACACATCAAATCCGGGTTCACATGACCCATATTGGCCACTCACTTGTTTGTGATCCTGTTTACGGAAGAAACAAAAACCTCCAAAAGTGCAACCTAGAAGCGCAGGGGGTCTTGAACGCATTCAACAAGCAGGCGCTACATGCCAGAACCCTAGGATTTGTGCACCCTCGCACTGGTTCTTACATTTCGACCACCGCCCCCCTTCCTGATGACTTACTTGCCCTTATCAACAGTCTGAACCTATCCAAAGGAATAGCTCTACCTAGCCATTAAGGTCGAAATCCTGTTGACGATTTCTAATACTCTCGTATAGGCTACAAAAGTGCTAGGGGATAACAGCACCTTTACGAAGCATAACGGGAGGCTTCAATGAAACAGGGAAATGCTCTTCCAGTAATTTCTAAAGATGGTCTGACTGTATATTTACAGCGTATCCGCCGTTACCCAATGCTTACACCCGAACAGGAAACCACATACGCCTGTGACTTTCGTGACAAGGATTGCGACAAGTCCGCGGAAAAGATGATCACCAGCCACCTTCGATTGGTTGCTAAAATCGCGATGAGCTATCGCGGATATGGCCTGCCAATTAACGAGCTGATCTCCGAAGGCAATGTCGGACTGCTTCAATCTGTGAAACGTTTTGACCCTGATAAGGGGTTCCGTCTTGCCACCTACGCGATGTGGTGGATCCGTGCCGCCATTCAGGAATACATTCTTCATTCCTGGTCGCTCGTGAAAATGGGCACAACCGCTTCGCAGAAAAAGCTGTTTTTCAATCTTCGCAAACTCAAAAGCCAGATGCAGGCAATTGATGAAGGAGATCTGTTACCAGAACAGGTCGAGATTATCGCCACCAAGCTGAGTGTTTCCGAAGATGACGTGATCATGATGAACCGCCGCCTTGCCGGACCGGATCATTCTCTTAATGCGCCGGTACGTATTGATGGCGATGGTGAATGGGTCGACTGGCTTGAAAGCGAAGATGAAGATCAGGAAACCCTTTATGGGAAACGCGAAGAATTCCTGCAGCGCATGAATATGCTCAAAAGCGCCATGTCGCATCTGAACGATCGGGAACGCGATATCCTGACCCAGCGCCGCCTGCTTGAAAGCCCGGTGACGCTTGAAAACCTGAGTGTGTCTTACGGTATCTCACGTGAGCGTATCCGCCAAATCGAAGTGCGGGCTTTTGAAAAGGTCCGTAAATCCATCCATACCGATCTGCCCCGACAGTAGACGAACCGGACTCTGATTACTGTCCTCTTCCCCCCTCTTGAAACGAACTACGGCGGACAAAATGTCCGCCGTTTTTTTTATTCTCGCCAATGATGCGCAGAACCAAGTGTTTCAGTTCCCGGAACGATCCACTTCCTTGATCAGGCTATCGCCCCAAGTCTTGATCAGGCCGCGCTGGGTTTTACGCAGTTCACCCACCCGGCGCTGTGCCGAAAGGTTCAAAACATTGGCAACGATGGGCGGCATCGCAAGATAAAGCAACCAGCCAAGTCCCGCCGCCCCATACATGATGGACAGTGCAAGGGGTTGAAAAATCTGTTGGGTTGCCCCACCAACCGTCTGAGAGGGTATCTGCCAAAGCTCAAGGATATAGGGAGCAACCCCCGAAAAGTTCAGGCCAAAAACACACCGCGCCATCGACCGCCCGGGGCTCCTGTCAAAGATAAAGGCGACCATGGATGGCAACAAACCGACTGTCAGCGTGATGAATGTCGGCAATGCGACCATGAACAACAGCACCGCCGATGCCACCACAGACAAGCCGGAAAATGCACTACGGCCCTTTGGGCTTTTGCCTTTTGCCATGTTGGTCCCTTAAAAGATATGCATCAAAAACAGTGCCGAGACGGTCAGCAGCGCAATCATGGTTGACGCAAACGCAGCCGCCTGCTGCCCAACCTTTTCAGCCAGTTCAAGACGTGCCGGGCCAGATGATTCAAGGTCAAAAACCTCACTCTCGGCTTCGGAATATTCTGCTACGGCTTCGACGAATTCCGACTGGTCCTTGCGCCGTTCCTGTTCATCATTGATCAGGTTGTAAAGTTCGACCAGATTGCCGCGTTTTGCCAGTTTCGGAATTTCGTTTTCCACACGTTCGCGGCGGGCTTTGCTATGGAACACCTTGATTGCCGGTTCCATCAAACGCGCCACCCAATGCGAAAGATTCTGCAGATTTTCCGGACCATGACGCCACTGGACAATTGCCAGCATGCTGATGATGGCACGGCTATATTCAACTTCGTCAGATGGATTTTGCATCGCCATCAACTGACCTTCAACATCGTCCTCAAGGCGGGTTGCGATGAAGGCAGCGATATGACGGTCAACCGGCCAGGTATCTTCAGATGCTTCTTCTGCTGCTTTTTCAAGGGCAGGCAAAAGCTGAGATATTTCGACAACAAATTCCTGTTCAACCATCGGGCTTAGGCAATGCTGATTGCGCACCGTTGCGTATAAACAACGTTCATAACCATAGCCCGCACTTTGCTGCTGAATGTAATAGCGCAGGTTTTTGTAAAGCTGCTGAAGCTTTTGAACTTCCGGGCTAAACCCTTCCTGACGGCCAAACCAGAAGGATGGCACATCACGCACAACCACATCGGCAAACCGTTGCGGGCCCCGACCATGCTGCACATCGTAGGACAGCATATAGCCAAAACCATCAACCATCGACGAAAAGCCCTTAAACCGAACAGGGCCAGCCGGGTCCATGATGATAATGGCACGTGCGATCAGAACATCTTCCGCAGATCGTTTATCAGCCCCAGCCCATTGGAGTTGACGCATGGCGTCAGACAGGGCTTTGGCGCGTTCATTGTCGCCCAATCCACGCCGCAACCAGATTTCAACCGTGCTATCACGCAATGGTGCAAGGGAAGTCACCCAGTTCGCCGCCATCCCCTGGGCCAGTGCACGCACAGTATAATAATCCCGCCCCGCCAGGTTTTGCGAACGTGCAGCACGCTTTTCGGTATTCGCCTGAACCGGTTTGCTTCGGCGACCGTCAATCCATGCATTAAGCTCGTTAAAGCCCCATCGTTCTTCGGGGTCGTCACACAGCAGCCCACGAACAGGCTCAATCAGGACAAGCGGCAGCTTTTCCTGCGATGCGATCGCCTGAAATGATCCCTTGGACAACTTTAAGTCCATCGCTTCCTGATCGCTGAGCTTATTGAGCGGTACATGCCCAATTCCAAGCTCGGCCAGTGTCATTCCAAGCGCATACAGATCGTCAGATGATGTTCCCATCCCGCGACCCGCGGGATCAGCACTCATTCGGGCTGCAGTTTCATAGACAAGCGGTTGGTCAAAGCCCGGCGGTCCGCCAGCACAATCACCCAACACAACTTTCTCCCCCATGGGATCGGCAAAGAACAGGTTTCCCGCCCGGACATTCCGGTGCGCCAGTCCTTTCTCGCCAAGTGCTTGCAAGACACTTATCAGCGGTTCGACCACGACGGAGCTAATGTCGTGCTCATCAATCGCGAGCTTCTTTTTGCCTTCTTTCGCGGTAACGCGGCCACCTTTGGGCTTCTCATAGAACAACACCATGGTCTTGCGACCAAATGGCGGCCAGAGCGCTATTTCGCTATCAAGAAGATCAATCTGACCGGCCAGATGCATGCCGGTCAGGAATTTAAGCAGGTCATAGCGGGTCGGCAGAGCCGGATCGGTAATGATAGCAAAGGCACTGCCTTCATCACGGCGCAGATTATCAGCTGAATAAGCCTTGCAGTGCCCCATATCGTATTCAGGCAGCCGCAAATTCATGAAGACACGGAAATTGCCGATCTCGACACTTCGAGTGCCACCGGGAAGTTCATCTTCAATGATCGCCGCACCACCCGCGTCAAGTTCTTCACTGGGCATAGGTGCACCGCCCCCCGGTGCATCCATCACCGGCGATTGCGCAGCATTTTTCGAAACGTCCTGTTCCTGATCTTCAGCTTGCTCTGCCATGATCCCGATATTTCATTACCGAATTTATCATCCCTGAGGGACGCGCTTGTTCTGAACGGCTACCTACCTGACACGTCACCCAGTACGCTACCCACAAAAGGTTGATAAAACGATACTTCTGATACCCCATAGGAGCAAGCTGTTATCGGCTTTGCGCCCATTATGAAATCAGACCAATTCATTCAAATTCCACGAAAAAAGCCACCAGTTCAAACTGGTGGCTTTCGCGGTGCACTGCACGAATTGATAATCAGGCGCTGAACGGGTCGTGAACAAGGATGGTGTCATCACGTTCCGGGCTGGTCGAAAGCAACGCAACCGGTGCTTCGATCAGTTCTTCGATGCGGCGAACATATTTGATCGCTGCCGCCGGAAGATCTGCCCAGCTACGCGCGCCCATGGTCGTGTCTGACCAACCTTCGATGCTTTCGTAAACCGGTTTGGCTTTGGCCTGAAGACGCTGATTTGCCGGAAGATGGTCATAAATTTCACCATCAATGTCATAACCGGTGCATATCTTGATTTCATCAAAGCCATCAAGAACGTCAAGCTTGGTCAGTGCGATACCGGTAATGCCATTGACCTTGACCGACTGGCGGACAAGAGCAGCATCAAACCAGCCACAACGGCGTTTACGACCGGTGACAACACCAAACTCGTGACCCCGTTCACCAAGACGTTCGCCATCAGCATCAAACAGCTCGGATGGGAACGGACCTTCGCCAACACGGGTGGTGTAAGCTTTGGTGATCCCAAGAACATACCCAACACCAGATGGTCCCATGCCTGAACCGGCAGCAGCCTGACCCGATACGGTATTCGAAGATGTCACAAACGGATATGTGCCATGATCGATATCAAGCATCGTGCCCTGCGCACCTTCAAACAGAATGCGTTTGCCAGCTTCTTTGAACTGGTTCAGTGATTTCCAAACCGTGTCTGAGAATGGCAGGATTTTCGGTGCGATTTCTTTAAGCTGTGCCAGCAGTTCAGAACCGTCGACTTCCGGCTGACCAAGACCACGCAGAAGTGCGTTATGGTGGGTCAAAAGGTTTTCGACTTTGGATTCCAGCAGATCAACATCAGCCAAGTCGCCAACACGGATCGCGCGACGACCAACGCGGTCTTCGTATGCCGGGCCAATACCACGACCGGTGGTACCGATTTTGTTGTCACCCGAAGCTGCTGCTTCCCGGGCACGATCAAGATTGCCATGCAGCGGAAGAATCAGGCAGGCATTTTCAGCCAAACGCAGATTTTCAGGCGTAATGCTCACACCCTGTTCGCTCAGGCGAGCAATCTCGGCCAACAGCGCCCACGGATCAACAACAACACCGTTGCCGATAACCGACAGTTTGTTCTCACGAACAATACCTGAGGGCAGCAGGCTAAGTTTATAAACGGTTCCGTCGATCACCAAAGTATGACCGGCGTTATGACCACCCTGGAAACGCACAACGACATCGGCCCGTTCGGACAGCCAGTCGACGATCTTGCCTTTACCTTCGTCCCCCCACTGGGAACCGATCACGGCAACATTGGTCATCGCAAAACTCCTTGCGCGATAAAAAATTCGTTCGATTACACCTTAAGCGGCACGACCTGGCCACCAAGGTAAATATAGTCACACCCCATGCGACGCGCGTCGACACGGGCAGCATCTTCTGTTTTGGCCTCGGCCGCACCTTCAAGGGCGGCTACCGTGTAATGTCCTTCGGCGCGCAATTTACGTGCTTCACGCTGTGGCGTTCCCAACGGAAGGTAAACACGTTCAACCGACGCACCTTCAGGAAGCCCGCGAAGGATACTATCCATATAAAGCGACATGCCCGTTGCCGCCTCACCCGCGGCACCGCCGGCACGGTAACGTCCGCCCCGGCCAATTTCACCGCGTACATTACGCGCAAACAAGGTGAAGCTGACACCGGTCTGATACCGGAAACCAGCCATTTCAACCGGATCAATCGTAAGCGCTGCGTCAAGCCCCGATGCCAGAACACGTTCTGCAACATCAATCAGGCGATGCAATTCTTCTGACGCACCAAGTGGCAATTCAAGCTTTTTAAGTTTTGGCAGGGCCGTCTGTGCCGGGCCAGCTGCTTCAAGCAGCGCAACCAGCACATCGGTCACTTTACCATCCAGAACCCGCAATGCCGCAACATCACGGCGCTCAAGCGCCTCGGTCAAAGCTTCGCGATCATCGCGCGACACGCCAAAGGCATCAAACAAACGTATCGGCAATGTCGGAAGATTAAGGTCAACCGAGACATCCGGCAAACCGATGCTTTCAAGTGCTTCAAGTGTCAGAAGAACAATCTCGGTATCTGCAGCAGCACTGGATACACCGATCAGCTCGGCACCAACCTGTGCGAACTGACGTTCCGGGCGCAGGTGTGATCCCTTGATCCGCAAGACATCACCGGAATAGGACAGACGCAAAGGACGCGGTGCATCGACCAAACGGGTTGCGGCAATACGACCAACCTGCGGGGTCATGTCCGAACGCAATCCCATCATGCGACGCGACTCTGGGTCCATCAGGCGGAAGGTTTGTGTGGCAAGTTCGGGGGCAGCACCTTCAAGAAGGCTTTCTTCAAACTCGACCAGCGGTGTTTTAACCCGGTCATAGCCTGCATGTGCCAAACTGGACATCAGCTTTTCACGGATTTCAGCTTCCCGTGCGGCGGTTCCTGGCAGGACATCCTGCAGGCCGGCGGGCAAAAGAGCTTTCCTGGCGAGGTCGGTCATTATGTGTGCTTTCCGGACTGGGCGCGCAAATTCGACTTGATGATAACCTGAGTTTTACTCAAGGCTCTCTATCCGGTAGCGGTTACTACCGTGTTGTGCCGGACAGAGCAACGGGGAAAACCCCTAAAACGCAAATAATACGTACAAAATATCGCTTAACCAGCATCAAATTCGGCTTTTACCACCGAATATGCCCAATCAAGCCATGGCAAAAGTGCCTTGATATCGTTGGGTTCGACCGTTGCCCCACCCCAAATTCGCAAGCCCGGAGGCGCGTCGCGATAGCCATTAATATCAAGCGCAACATTTTCTGCTTCAAGAAGCTGAGAAATCTTTTTCGGCAACGTCGCCTGCTGATCGACCGGCAAGGCCAGCGCCCAAGGGTCGATAATTTTGATGCACATCGATGTATTCGATGCCGTTTCCGGTGCTTCGGCAAGGTCGGCCGCCCAGTCGCTGGTCGCAAGCCACGCATCAAGATGGCTGCGGTTTGCACGCGTCCGGCTTAACAATCCTTCAAGACCGCCAAGACCTTCTGCCCATTTCAAAGCATCAATCGCATCTTCAACCACAAGCATCGACGGCGTGTTGATAGTTTCTCCGCGGAATATCCCGTCAATCAACTTGCCGCCCTTGGTCAGGCGGAAGATTTTCGGCATTGGCCAAGCAGGGAGATAGCTTTCAAGGCGCTCAACCGCACGCGGGCTTAGAATAATCACCCCATGGCCACCCTCGCCGCCCAGAACCTTCTGCCAGCTATAGGTCACAACATCGAGTTTATCCCACGGCAGTTCCATGGCAAAAATCGCCGAGGTCGCATCACAAATGGCCAGACCTTTGCGATCATCGGCAATCCAGTCGCCATTGGGAACACGCACCCCTGCTGTCGTGCCATTCCAGGTAAAGACAACATCGCGATCAAAATCAACGGATCCAAGGTCCGGCAACTTGCCGTAATCCGCTTCAAGGACACGCACATCATCAAGTTTAAGCTGCTTGATCACATCGGTGACCCACGTCGCGCCAAAGCTTTCCCAAGCCAGCATATCAACGCCGCGTGCGCCCAGCATCGACCACAGCGCCATCTCAACCGCACCCGTATCGGATGCAGGAACCACGGCCAAAAGATAGTCGTCAGGAAGGTTTAGAATGGCGCGCGAACGGTCAATGACCTCTTCAAGGCGCTGTTTGCCCAGTTTGGAACGATGCGATCTGCCGAGTATTTCGGTTTCAAGCGCAGCAGCCGACCAACCCGGGCGTTTCTTGCACGGACCCGATGAAAAGTTCGGGCTGGTTGGTCGAAGTGCGGGCTTTGCGAAATTGGTGTTCTCGGCATTCTGAGCCATCGGCATATTCCTGAGCAAAAAGAACAACCCAACCGGATCATTCCAGATCAAATTAGGGGGCTGATCCTATTGAGACAAAGGCAAAAGTCAAACGCCTTCCACACAAACGGGCCAGCCAATTTTGCATGGCTGGCCCGTTTGTGTGAATTAGCCTGTATCCAGATGCACAGCGCTTTTACATCGGTATATCGTAATACCACGGCGCAAACAGACTAAACGCGACCCAAAGCAGGATAATCAAGGGAGTCCCCGCCTTTAGGAAGTCGATGAAACGATAATGCCCCGGCCCCATAACCAGAAGGTTGGTCTGATACCCAACCGGGGATGCAAACGAACAGTTTGCCGCCATCACCACCGCAATTGCGAAGACATGCGGCGGCACGCCAAGCTGCTGGGCCATACCAATACCGATCGGGGTGAACAACACCGCACAGGCATTGTTTGACAGTACGTTGGTAAAGACCGCCACGATCAGGAAGAACAGCGACAAGATAACGGGCGCTGGTGCCCCACTTGTTGCTTCCAACAGCTGATCCGCAACAAATTCGGCACCGCCGGTCAACTGCAAGGCATTGCCAAGGGCAAGGGCCGCTGCCACCAGAAGGACGATTTTTCGATCAATCGCACGCGATGCTTGACGCAGGTTCAAGGCCCCGGATGCAATCATAAGGCCCGCACCGATAAAGCTTGAAACCATGATCGGCACAACACCGGTTGCCGCCAACGCGATGACAGCAAGAAAAATGGCTGCGGCACGGCGCGCATGGAATGGGCGCGGCAATGTGCGCGTTGACCATTCAAGCAACACCACATCCCGAATCGTTCTAAGGGCTTCGACATCCTCGGAACGGCCCTGTACGAGCAACACATCCCCCGCCTCAAGGCGGATTTCTGTCATCTGGGTCCGGATCATGCGCGACCGGCGCTGAATACCAAGAACAAGGCATTTATACTGGTAGCGGAAACCGATCTGCTCAAGGTTAAAGCCGATCAAGCGCGATCCGGGCGGCAACATAACTTCGGCCAGAAGTTGCGTTGATTTTTGCGGAACTTCTTCGCCATCGCTGCTGACCGCTGCGGCGTCGGAATGCAAAAGGCCCGGATCTTTCTGAATCGCCTCGGTCAGGGCCTTACGCGTTGCGGCAACGACAAGAACATCCCCTGCCCGAATTTCCATATCATCTTCAAATGGCGGCAGCTCGGCATGTTCACGGCGCACAATCATTTGAATGGTGATGTTTGGCAAATTCTTGAAAAAACCTGCGACCGGGCGGGTTCCAATCATAAGGGATGCCGGACCAACCGTAATCTGGGCAATGAACTGTTTGCCGCTGCTATCTGGATTGGCAAGCTTGCTGCGCATTGATGCCAATGCCGGCAACAGACGTGGCGCAACGAACAAGACATAAACAAAACCTGTAACCGCCAAGACGCTGCCAATCGTCGTGAATTCAAAGAATTCAAGCCCCGGCATACCAAGTTCGATCAGAGAACTTGATACCAAAAGGTTGGTCGAAGAGCCAATCAAGGTCGTCATCCCACCAAGGATCGCCGCATAGGAAAGCGGGATCATCAGCGCACTTGGCGAACGTTCAATACGCTCTGCCAGTGCTTGAATGATTGGGATAAAGATAACGACCACCGGTGTATTGTTCAGGAATGCCGACATCAGCATCACAACAAACAGGCCAATAAAGATCGCGACAGACGCGTTTTTACCGCCATGTTCGGTAATCAACCCGGCAATATAACTTACCCCACCGGTCAAAACCATCCCCTGTCCGACAACAAGCAACGACAAAACCGTCAGCAATGCCGGATTGGCAAAGCCCGACATGACGGTATCCGGGCCCATTAGGTTCGAACCATCGGCATCAAGAAGCGGGAAGAAATTGAAAAACAGCAACAGGGTCGCGATCAGCGCCATGCTGGTCAGCTCAAGCGAAATGCGTTCAAGCCCATACAGAACAAGCGATCCGGCAACAAGTGCAAGAACCACCCACATCTGCATCGGCGTCGCAGTACTGGCGACAACACTTTCGATCACGATAAATCTTCCCCTGTAAAACCAGTATCCTTGCGGTTTGCAATCCACGGATTGACCCGTGTGATTTGTCCACAATCGTCGTATTTTGTCTTTACTTAGACGAAAGCCCTACAGTCCGGTCAATAGAAAAACAGCGTCACAGACATTCAATACAGATTAATCGGTAGTCACGCATTGTCTAGGAAACATACGATTTCCAGCCTGTTTCACGACAAAACGGGCAACATTTCTGCTGCCCGTCTTTTTTATTCACACACGGAAAATGGCTTCTGGCTTAGCCCGGAATGCTAATTTCACCTTTGAGATACAGCACGGCTTCACCCTTAAGGCCGACCCGATCACCATCCACCGAACAGGCGACAATACCACCGCGCGCAGAAGCCTGATACCCGACAACGTTCTTCTGGCCCAGCTTGTCTGCCCAGTACGGCGCAACAACACAATGCATATAGCCCGTAACCGGGTCTTCATTGATGCCAATTGCAGGAACGAAAAAACGCGAAACCATATCAAGACCGGTTTTATCCCCCGGTGCTGTGACAATCACACCCCGGCCCTTCAATTTGCCAAGCACAGACATATCCGGGCGCATTTCACGGACAACCTTGGCATCACGATAAACCACAACATGATCCGTATCGCGACTGGTCACCTGATAGGTTTCAGTTGGTGCTTCACCCCCAAGGGCTGCGATCACGTCATCTGGAACGCTGCTGCTTTTGATCGGTTGTTTTGGGAAATCCAGGACAATCGCATCGCCATCGCGCTTCGCGGCCAGAATACCACTTTTACTTTGGAGCTTGACCAAACCGCCCTCAAATCCAAGGTGGTTGAAAATGACAAATGCACTGGCCAGTGTTGCGTGTCCGCATAATGGAACTTCAACGGTCGGGGTAAACCAACGGATATGATAGTCCGCTTCATCGCCTGCACCACATGGCACAAAGAATGCCGTTTCCGACAGATTGTTTTCCATCGCAATTTTCTGCATCACATCGTCGGCCAGCCACTGCTGCAATGGCACGACGGCCGCAGGGTTTCCTGCAAACAAAATATCGGTGAAGGCATCAACCTGATAGATCGGTAAAGTCTGGGTATTCATAACAGTATCCTAACGTCAGCATTTGCACGTCTTGTAGCGTACATACTGCAACATCTGATCGCTTTTTGCAGGCCTAAAGAACAGCATCAATAGCTTGTTTCACGATGATAAGGTCATGATCCTGTGTCCGCCAATTGCTAAATGCGGCACGAAAACCAAACCGCCCACCGTAAACAGTCGGCGTCATGAAAACCTTGCCCGTGGCATTGATCCGATCCAGCAATGCCCGATTGTCATCGTCGCTGCCCATCGCCCTGAACATTGTCACATTAAGTTTCGGCTCAGAGAGCAATTCAAGTTTTTCATGGGTTCGCACCCATGAAGCCAAATCCGCCGCCTGATCGCAGTTTGCACGAATAACCGATGCAAACCCGTCCCGACCATAGGCCTTCATCGACAACCAAAGTGGCAGGGCACGGAACCGGCGGGAGTTTTCAACGCCGCGATTTATGTAACTGTTCCCCTCGGCCTTGGTATCAAGATATGGCGCAAAGGCGCGACAACAGGTTTCAAGAACCGAGATATGCCGCGTCAGGAATATCCCGCAATCATAGGGCACATTCAGCCATTTATGCCCATCCGAGGTAATAGAATCCGCACGATCAATCCCGTTTAGAAAATGCGCCCGCCGATCATCCAGTGCGGCAAACAATCCGAATGCTGCATCAACATGCAACCATGCACCATAAGCCGCACAAAGATCGGCAATCGCATCAAGATCATCAAAATCCGTCGCATTGACCGTACCGGCCGACGCAATAACAATCTTGCCACGTGCTTCACTGGCATCAAGCTGTGCTTTAAGATCGGCAATATCCGTTTGTTCTGAGCCCGGCAAAGTCGCGACCTTGGTAACACGATTGCGTCCAATGCCCGCAATCGACAGATCCTTCACCATGCTGGCATGTGGACTGGCGGCAAAGATGTCAAGATCCGGAAGCACACCCGCGCCATCGGCATCAATATTGACACCGACCCGCTCCCCGCACCATTGCCGCGCGGTCACAAGGCCCAGCAGATTTGAAACAGTCGCCCCAGTGGTCAGGACACCATCGAACCGATCCGAGGGCAATCCCCCCATGTCGCAGAGCCAGTTTATGACCTGCTCTTCGACCGCAGCATTAACCGATCCTTCGGGACCCGTGGCGTTTTGATCAACCGCACTTGCCAACCAATCCCCGACAAGGGCGGCAGGGGTCGTGCCGCCGGTCACAAAACCAAGATACCGAGGACCGATTGATGCGGCGAGCAGCGGCAGAATTTCTTCTTTTGCTGCTCGCAACGCATCAAGTGTGCCGCTTCCCTGCCTTGATAAGGGGCGCGAGGGGTCAAAGGCAGAAAAATCACGGCAAGTCACATCGATGTCATCCGCACCTTGGACAAAGCCATGGGCAATATCGCCTGTTTCCACAAGGATACGGCCAAGCTTTTCAAGGTCGTCAAACATCAGATGACGTGCATTGTCAGTGGGGCTGTCAGATGCACGATTTGGAACGCTGGTCATTTGTTTTTTCCCGAAAGGATACGGGCGTAATCCGCCCGGTCGATATTTGCCCCGGTTAAAATCAGGGCAACTTTTTTCCCGATATTCTCATCACGATGCGCCATTGCCGCTGCAAGGGGCAAGGCCCCGGCCCCTTCGGCAAGGGTGTGGCATGAACTGAAATAAAGGCGCATGGCATTGGCTATCTGATCATCGTCAACCGCGACGATATCCGTAGCACCGGCTTTGATGATTTCAAACGCAGCGGCATCCGGACTACGACACGCAACACCATCGGCAAACGTTTTCGCACTTGGCGTTTGAATGACCTTGCCCGCAATGAATGACTGGCGAACGGCATCCGCCCCCTTGGCGACCACACCAATAATCTCGGTTTCCAAACCAAGGGCATCGCGCGCCGTGATCAGCGAACAAATCCCCGATCCCATCCCGACAGGGACATAGACCCGGTCCAGCCGCTTGATGTCATCAAACAGCTCAAGCCCATAGGATGCGACACCGCGGACAAGTTCCCGGTGGAATGGCGGAACCATGACCAGATCTGTCCGGGACGCGTATGAGAACGCATATTCGGCCGCCTCCTGAAAGTCATCGCCATGTTCAATGACCTCAGCACCCCACGCCCGCATGGCTGCATTTTTCTCGACCGAGTTCCCATGCGGGACAATAATGGTTGCAGCCATCCCAAACCGGCTGGCTGCATGTGCAAGGCTTTGCCCGTGATTGCCCCGGGTGGCTGAAATCAATCCGCGATTCACCTCAACGGATGTACTCAGATAACGGCAGAATGTCAGGCCACCGCGAATTTTAAACGCACCAAGACGTGTATGATTTTCGTGTTTGACATACAAAGACAATCCCGTTGCCCGATCGAGCATCGGCCATTGGATTGTCGGGGTCGGCGCGACATATTGGCGCACGAAATCTGCCGCATCTCTTAATTCCGCCAGACTAAACATGGATATTGTACCCATACAGATAACACATCAATACAATCGAAATTTTCGACTAAACCCGGACCAGACGGAGACATAAAGGGAGTCTATGTCTCCGTCCTACGCGGCAGTGGCTAACCGCGCGGTGGTAACCCGGTCCAAAATGGCTTGGAAAGCTCGTTATCAATGTCCGCACGCGTCAGGCCGATATCTTTAAGCATATTGTTGTCAAGCATTTGGATCGCATGACGGTTACGTGCATGGGCCTGCAATCGTGCCAAGTATTCCACGATGGAGACGGCCACGCCAACCATCGCCGAACGCCAGGTTACAGATTTTGTCCCCTGCTTGCCGTTCATCACTGCGCGATTATTAACACGGATGTCGGGAAGCTGGATTGTATCGTTACAATTTACCATTTCCATCTCCTATCGGGTAATTGTCTCGATATTGTTTTGTCATTGACATTGTAACGGTGTCAATTTAAACATTGTAACCATGACAATATGGATTCCAAAACTTGATGATGCTGGCGGACCTGTTTATCGACAGATCGCACAGACGATTAGCAAAGCGGTTAAAGACGGCTCTCTTAAACCGGGGGACCGACTGCCGACCCACCGCGATCTCGCATATCAACTGGGTGTGACTGTCGGGACCATCACGCGGTCTTATCGCGAAGCCGAAAGGCTGGGGCTTGTTGCCGGTGAAGTTGGGCGCGGGACATATGTTCTTGATAACATCCAGTCCGAACTCGACATGGCCGCGACCGCCCCCATCCCGCTTGCCTTTACAAACAATCTTGCGCAGATGGGGCGAAAGCTGAGCATTCCACAAGATGAGCCTGACGGCTCAGACGATACCGGCCCCATCAATTTCCGGATGAATTGCCCCCTACCCCCGCAAGAAGGACATCTTCGCCAAACCCTGATGGACATCGCTAGCACGATGCCGATTGATGACATGGTGTCCTACAAATCGGAATACGGCCTCGCCCATCAACGCAAAGCTTTGGCCTGTTCTGCAGGAATGCTTGGATTGGATGACAATCCGGAACGCGTGCTTCCGACGGCGGGTGTTCAACACGGTATGACAGTTTCGCTTTTGGCAACGATCCGTCCGGGTGATCTGGTTCTGTGCGAAGAACTGACCTATCCCAATCTTCGCAGCCTTGCCAATTTGCTGCAGTTCCGGTTACGCGGCATTGCCATGGATGATGACGGTATCATTCCGGACGTTCTTGAAAATATCTGTCGCACACATAGCCCGCGCGCGATTTATCTGATGCCAACGCTGCACAACCCGCTATGCACCACCATGAGCCAGCAACGCCGCATCGAAATTGCGGAAATTCTGCGAAAATACGATCTGACATTGATCGAAGACGGCATTTATCATTTCCTTGATCCTGATGCGCCACCGCCCCTGTCCTGCTTTGCCCCGGAACGCAGCATTTATCTTGATGGCGTATCCAAAAGCATCGGCGGTGGATTGCGTGTCGGATATATCCACGCCCCCGGTGAAATGATTGGCAAACTTGCCAGCGCGATCCGATCAACATGCTGGATGGTCTCGACGATCAATCTTGAACTGGTCACCCGCATGATCATGGATGGCAGCCTTGCCCAATACGAAGCCTGGCACCGCGATGAAGCAGTCCAGCGACTTGCCATCATATTAAGTACGCTCAAAGGATATGATGTCCGCTTCCACCCGACCAACTATCACATCTGGCTTGACCTGCCTGACCATATCGACACGGGTGAATTGGTGATGAATGCCGCCAATAGCGGTGTTTTGTTAACCGCCGCACAGCAATTTTCTGTTGGGCCGGTACCGCGCGGATTACGACTTTGCTTTGGAGCAGAACGGTCCACTGAACGGTTACGCCGCGGGGTGCAGATTGTCGACCGGCTGCTTAAAAGCAGTGACTTTGGCAATTCAGTTGTGATGTGAATTTCAACAAAACGGCACGTAAAGAACTCTCATAGTCGGCTTGCCGAAACCCAACTGGCGACATTGGCGACGTTCACACTATGGGCCAATTAAAACGTTAAAAAGAAATTCCTTTCGGCATTTCAGCAATTTCCGCACGCAACGCTTGACCACATGATTGCGTTGCTTCCAAGATATGTTGCGGGGCGCAAAACGCCGTCGCTATTTCTTATCTTGGGCAGCAGAAAGTCAGCAAATGCCAGTTTCCCGCCTTGACGCAGAAGATTGCGGCTTCCCGCATTTTCGGATTCGCAGCCCACACAAAGACCAACCGCCGCAAATTTTCGATTTCTCATCGCATTACCGTGCCGCAGAGGCCCTTAAATTCGGGCTTTCGATGTCCGAACCGGGTTTTAACATCTTTGTTCTGGGTCTTGATCGCGCCGGACGTATGACCGCGACGCTTGACTACCTGAACAAGGCAATGGAAGAACGCGCCACTCCCGATGACTGGGTCTATCTGAACAATTTCTCACGCACCAACCGCCCACGTCCCTATGCCCTTCCGGCTGGCGAAGGGAGCAAGCTTTTCTCATCCATGGAAACGCTGATCTCGCATCTGCGCGAAGCATTTGCATCAGCCTTTAACGCCCCCGCACACCTGACCGAAACACAAACCCAAACCGAAGAAGCCCGCACCCAGCTGCGCGAAAAATTCGAATCCCTTCGGGAATATGCCCGTGAACGCGGTCTTGATGTTCAGGAAAACGAAAAAGGTGTGATGATCGTCGCCCTTAACGACGAAGGCGAGCCGGTTTCTCTTGATGAAATCCCCAAGGAACGCCGGAGCACCGCCGAAGCTTCCTTTGAAGAAGTCGCAGAAGAAGCCCGCAAAACCCTTCTTTCAAGCCGCGATCTTGAAGAACAGATTTCCGATACGCTTGATAGCCTCCGTCGTGGAGCCGCCAAAGTGGTTCTCAAACCGCGCATCAAAAAACTGCGCGATAAATTCACAAGCCCCGGCCTGAAGGCATGGTTCGAAGCACTTGAAAAAGACATTCTCGATAACATCGATGCCTTCGAAGAAGAAAGCGATCAGCCCGCCATTGAAAGTGGCGATGGTAAAATCCCCGAAACCGTCGATGACCGCTATGCCGTCAATCTTCTGATTGACCATTCTCGCGACAGTCACCCAGATGTGGTTTTGGAACCAAGCCCAAGCTACGACAACCTGTTTGGCCAAATTCAGTACCGCCCGATGGGCGGCGGCATGCATCCACATTTCAGCCTGATCAAGCCCGGCGCATTACACCGCGCCAATGGCGGGGTTTTGGTTTTGCGTGCCGAATCACTGGTCGAGCATGAAGAATGCTGGGGTTATTTAAAGGCCGCCCTGCGTGACCGCGAAATCCGCATTGAAGAAACCCAGAAAGGCGGCCCACCCACCGCAGGTGCGCCAGAACCCCGTCCGATCCCGCTTGATCTTAAGGTCGTCATCGTCGGCGCGCCGAAATTCTATTACACCTTCTTCTCGCTTGATGTGGATTTCCGAAATCATTTCCGTGTAAAGGCCGATATCGACGCCGACATGCCTGCAGGTGGGCGCAATATTTCGATTTATACCGGGCTTTTGCGCGCATCTGCGTTGTCTCGTTCGCGCATCCCGGTTGATAATGGCGCCATCCGGCAACTCTTAGGACAAGCCGCCCGCTGGGCAGGGGAACGTGACAAACTCACCGCACAGATCGAACGGGTAGAAGATGTTGCGATTGAGGCCGGGGCACTTTGTAAATCGGATGGTCGCGAAACCATTCGTGCCGCAGATGTCCGGCGTGCCATTGAAGAACGACGTCACCGCAACAGCCGCCTTGAAGATAGATCCCATGAACGGGTTCAACGCCGGGAAATCCTGATTGACAGCTTTGGCGCGGTCGCCGGGCAGGTCAATGCACTTACCGTCCTTGATTATGGCGATCACGCTTTTGGCCTACCGGCCCGTGTATCGGCGCGGTCTTATGTCGGAAGTCTGGGCGTTCTTAATATTGAACGGATGGTCGATATGTCCGGCCCGCTTCAGCAAAAGTCGGTCATGACGATTGAAGGTTTCCTGAAATCACGCTTTGCACAGGAATTCCCGTTATCCTTTGCCTGCAACGTCACGTTTGAACAAAACTATGGCGGTATCGAAGGCGATTCCGCATCGATGGCGGAACTCTGCGCGATCATATCGGCGGTCTCAAACATTCCGATGCGCCAGAATATCGGCGTAACCGGATCAATGAACCAGTTTGGCGAAGCACAACCGGTCGGCGGCGTCTCACACAAGATCGAAGGGTTCTATCGCATCTGTGCGGATCAGGGATTCACCGGTGATCAGGGGGTTATCATCCCGCTTGCCAATGCGGAAAACGTCGTTCTTCGCGAAGAAGTTGTTCAGGCCATTCGTCAGGGCAAGTTCAATATCTGGACCGTTGAGCATATCAATGATGCCATTGAACTGCTAAGCGGCATGCCATCTGGTGACCGCCATGACGGGCAATACCCGGCCAACAGCGTTTATGGCAAGGCCATGGAACGTTTGCGCAGTAATGACCAGATATTGCGTGAACGACATGCCTATCAGCCGCGCGCGGAGATGTAAGAATGGATACACCACCCCATGATCGCCAACAACTTGCGGCAGGTTTGTCGCAAGCGGTTTGCGCATCCAAAAAATGGGGTGGTTTATATCTGATTGCTGCTTTCGGGACGCTGGTTATTGTGGGCATTACGGCACCTAAAAATGCCTATGCTCAAACATCAAGCACCGACACCATCCCAACCGGGATCGACATCATTCCAACAGACCTCCCGGCACATGCATCAACAATGCCGCCTGCTAATCAACCGGTCAGCCTCCTGCCCGGCACGATCCCCGTCAATATTACACTCGAAGAAGATTTGGAAATTCCATCTCTTGCCACGCAATATCATCAGACTTTGACAGGCAATGCGCCAATACGGCGACAACAACGCCCGACAAGCGTTCAAAATGCCCAAAGCACAGGGGGAAAGACGCCTGATCAAACGCGCCCTAGCGTTGGAACGGCTCCGAATTCTTCAGAATTGATCGCGACCAAAACTGATCGGTCACATTCGGTGAATACTGCGTCACGATCAGAAAATGCCGCAGTGAGTGCCAATAGCAACGCCTATCTGATCCAGCTTGGTGCATTTCGTGACACCATTTCCGCAGAAACCTATTGGGCGAGCTTTCGCATTCGCTATCCCGAACTTGCGCAAACCCATCAAAAGACAATCGTAAGTGCCGATTTGGGCACCAAAGGCATTTATCATCGCCTTCAACTGGTTGGCTTTATCACCCCGGATCAGGCAGAACAAAAATGCCGCCAGCTTAAAGCTGACGGCACCGATTGTTTTGCAATCTTGCGCTGAATTCTCAAAGTTTCAAATGACCCGATATAACCGTGGGATGGCCTTAACCACCCGGGGCAAGCAACACGATCTTATCAACAATTAAAGTCGTTGCTTCGGTGCAGGTTGTCATCAGCGCCAGATGTCCCGTCACACGCACTTTATCACCCGGACGAAGACGGCTTGCCTTATTGGCCAGCGCATAAAGCGTTCCATCTTCGGCACGGAAC
This sequence comes from Thalassospira sp., assembly GCF_040218635.1. Taxonomy (GTDB): domain Bacteria; phylum Pseudomonadota; class Alphaproteobacteria; order Rhodospirillales; family Thalassospiraceae; genus Thalassospira. The sequence continues at coordinate 475,633 of NZ_JAVJRB010000012.1, read as the reverse complement.
GTTACACATTCCTGCCCGTGATCGGTTATCTCACCGCCAACGGTAAAATTTTCCGTCTGCAGAAACGAACACGCTGACAGCGTAACCGCCACTGTGAAAACCGCAATTTTCTTCGCTAGTCCAACCATATAACCGTTTTTCATCTAGGTGTTCTCCTATGCGTGAACGATTCTCATTCAACACAAATTCATTCCTGCTACGTTAAGGTTCTTGTAAGCCATTAACGCTAAAAGGTTAGCTATCCTTTTAAGGGTTTCACCATATCATGTCATTGGTTACAAGACAGCTCATGGAAAAGTCGCAGATAGAATTGCTCATAGAACTCGCCGCTGATTTTCAGCAGCAAACAGCGATTAACAATCGCGCGACTGAGGAATCCGAACAAAGCAACGCATTGTCAACGCTGGTCGATCTGGCCCGTGACATGCAGACGCGCCTTGACCAGCAACAAAATCGAATTCGCCAACTCGAATTGATGGTCGAAACCGACGAATTGACCGGTCTTTATAACCGCCGTGGCTTCATGCGCCGCACCCGTGAAGCCCTTGCGCGGGCCGCCCGGAATGCTGAACGTGGCCTGATGGTTATTGCTGACCTTGATGGTTTCAAGGAAATAAATGATCAACACGGCCATGCCGCGGGCGATGCCGTTTTGCGCCACTTCGGTCAAAACCTGCGTACCCACACCCGGTCCGATGACTATGTCGCACGCTTTGGCGGCGACGAATTCGCCATTCTCATGAGCGGCAGCAGTCCAGATGCAGCAGAAAAACGCATCAACCAACTCCAAAACGCAACCGCACGCTTCCCTCTGATCTGGCAAGGCAAGGCCCTTGGCATCAAGGCAAGCTTTGGCTACACCGTTTACTCGGCCAAAAGCGATATCTCCGACCTGATCCGGGCCGCTGATGACGCCATGTATGCCAAAAAACACGCAGGTCGGAAGACTGTGGCGACCAAGAATGCCGACCACGACGCGGCTTGACCCACTGAAATAGTGGTTCGCAACGACACCGGTTGTCTTCTTATGATTCTTCATCAATGATGAATTCTGCGGCACGAATCCCCGTCATATAGGCCCCGTGTGTCGTTCCCGCATAATCAAAAATCGTATGTTCCCCTGCAAGAATCAGTCGATTTTCTATTGGTTCTCCAAGATCATCGAAATCCGACTTGGTGGTACCAGGCCGGGGAAAACTATATGCACCAAGCGTGAATGGATCTGTTGCCCAATGGGTTGCAAGAACCTCTATTGGTTCACCAACTTCATCTTCCCAAACATTGCGTAAAACCATAAGCGCGTCGTCAACCATTTCCTGATCTGACATGCGGTCCGCTTCAAGGGCATAGTCGCCGACACTCAACCCCAACAAAATGTTTTCATCGGAAAATGTTCTGTAATTTAGCCAATAATTCCAACGCCCCTTCGGTTCTGTTGTGATCCCGAAATACTGGGTTTCAATATCCCAGAACGGTTCGTCGAATTTAAGGGCAAGTTTGGTAACACTCCCAAAGCCAAGTTTTTCGATTGATGCTTTGTAACTGCCCGGAAGATCGGGTTGAAACTTGATCTTGTTTGCTTTCAAAACGCCCAACGGAACAGCGCAAATACAGTAATCCGCCTCGAACGTTCCCTTGTCGGTCTGAACGACAACATGTTCATCAACTTGATAGTTAATTGACGTCACGTTGTGCGACAGCTTGACATCAATTCCATCTGCAAGCGGTTTGAGAATTTCGTCATATCCCGTGGTAACGACAACATCATCACCATCAAACGCAGAGTCCCAATTGAAAAGCGGTGCTGATAGTTTTTCAATCGCACCGCCTTTGGAAAACTCGGTATAAGCCGAAAAGACCCACATTATGGCTGGGTCGCTTAGATAAGCGGGCCGGTAATCTTTAATCGCCTGCACCAAGCTGCGCTGATCATTCACTTCATAATTACTGTCGATATGGTCTAGGACCCCTTCCCAAGCATCGACAATACGTTCGACCTCGTCTTCATCGTATTCGTATCCTTCCAGATCGAAATACGTGGCATTTTCATCATCAGTGACAACGTATTTTGCACCAACGGCATCGGCTAATTTCTTGGTCGGGTTGTCTGAGGATGGTCCGTGGATCCACCCCGCCCCCACTTCAAAAGGTGCGCCCATGGACCAATCGGTAAGCAACCGACCGCCGATATGAGGCTTGGCTTCCAACACGGTTACCTTGGCCCCGTGTTGGCGCAACATGTTCGCCGCGCCCAACCCGGCGATCCCGGCACCAACAACAATCACCGAGATATTTTCAAGCGCATGTGCATTCTTAATCCCGATCCGGGACGAAACAGCAATCACCCCTGTTGCCATAAGAAAAGACTTAATAAAGCGACGGCGATTGATGTTTCGATTCAGCATATTCACCTCAATGTTTCCAACAGATCACAAACAATTCAAAAGCCATGGCACCCAATAACATTGCCCCAAAACCCGTTTTTAAATTGATGCTCAATCGCCGAACTTCAAGCCACGCCTCTGTCGTCCTCTTTTGAGATTAACAAGATAGACCGAGCTGAAAGCATAAACATCTAATATTTAATTCCCTTAATGGATAAGTATCTTTCAATCGTCGACGTTCAGTGCCATCTAAAATTTGATGATCACGATATGCATCGGTAAAAAGCGCATAGACAACCAGATATCACTAGGATTTCTCACGCCATTCAGGCCCACAAAACCGCCGGTTTTCCCAGCCCAATAAATTTCGATCAGAGACGGGGCGGATTTTTTTGGCATATCAAGTGCAAATCCTTCATATCCTTAGTAAGATCGCAAGTTCCGAAAGACTGCGAACACTGCAGCACACGAAGATCAGGCGGCTTTATATGACGGTTCACAAATGACAGACAGCACCGGGTATTCTGCGGAAACAAACGACCAGGACCTTTTAGCGGCCATGGCGTTCTGCTGGGCAGATATGCTGCTTGAAGTCGATGAAAACGGCTATATCCTGTTTGTCGCCGGTGCAACCGAAAGCCTGTTGGGCTGCACACCGGACCGTTTGATTGGTGAAGCACTTGAAAACATTGTCATAAAGTCGGAACGCCCGTTGATGCGTGCGTATCTGCACACCAGCAACGGATTGAAACGGCTTGAAGAGCTTGATCTGGATTTTCAGGTTTTCGAAGCTGATGGCAGCCCGCTACAGGAATCCGTTCCTTTGTCACTCAGCGGTTATATGATCGCCGACCCGTCAAGCCGATATTACATTGCCGCCCGTCACCGTGCGATTCGCCCGCGTGCCCGTTCCGGCATAGACCGAATTATTCTGCAAAACGCCGTTATTCGACAAAACCAAAACGCCGAAACCCGCCATGCAGCAACCTTGACCGATAAGGCGGCCGCCTCCTATCACAGCGAGGCCTTGGTCGTACTTGAAAATCTGGCAGCGTCGCGTTCACAGGCCGAGACCGCTGCAACGAATGAACTCGCCCGCCTGATCGGCATTGGCGTGAAACAATTCGCACCGTCATTGACGATCAACGCGTCCTCATCGCATAAAACGATGAAAATCCACCCTGTTGACGAACCGATGATTGAACTTGAACGGCGCATTGTTGCATATGCCTCAGCATTGCGTGCCGATCTTGAAGAACCGGTCCGCGACGGCTTGATGGCCTTGACCAATAGCGCGTCTTCATCTGACCCAAACACGAAACGACCTGATGCATCTGACCCGTTTGGCAGTGACTATGAAAGCGCGCGTAACATTCATCATTTCGATGCTGAAAACAGTGAAAACGATCGTGAAACCAATCTGACGCGTGCGGTTGCATATGCCTTGAACCGTATGCAACGCAAAGCGCAGAACGAAGTCACCGCAGCCCGGCTTTCGGCCAGCCTGCCGCATTTGATTAATGAAACGCTGAAATCCGTACGCGCATTCCGCGAAATCGTTGAAAACGGATCGTTTGCCGTCGCACTTCAGCCGATTGTCCATCTTCATAGCCAGGAAATGCACCATTTCGAGGCCCTCGCCCGGTTTAACATCGGCAACAGCCCGCTTGCTGTCGATCAGATCATTCACTTTGCCGAAGGCACAGGACTGATCACTGAATTTGACTTGGCGATGTGCAGCAAGGTTCTCGATCACTTGCGTGATGGCGCAGACAACATCCCCTTCCCGGTCGCAGTGAACCTTTCAGGACATTCACTAGAACAGACCGGATTCCTGCCTGCATTGGTGGAACTTCTTGATCAATACGATATTGCACCACATAGGGTCTTGTTTGAAGTCACCGAAACGTCGCGTATCCGCGGACTTACCGATGTGAATAACGGACTGCAGATTTTGCGCAAACGTGGTCATGAAATCTGTCTGGATGATTTTGGTGCCGGTGCCGCGAATTTTGAATATCTCAGTGCTTTGGATGTCGACATTATCAAATTTGATGGTGGTGCGATGCGCACGGCACTTGCAAATCCCAAAGGTCGCGCCTTCCTGAAGGCGACCGCCCTTCTGTGTCATGACCTTGGCATCCACACCATTGCCGAAATGATCCATGATCAGGCCAGCTACGAAATGGTCCGTGATCTGGGCATTGATTATGGCCAAGGCTACCATCTTGGTCCGCCAGTCACGATTGGCAGCCAGGATGGCTATGACAAAGCAAATGCCACAACAGCGACCGACATCTCGTCGGAAGAAAATATTGATGTCTCGGCCATAACAGGAGGACGCGCATGACTTCCCGTCACCCTGTCGACACCGCATCGTTAAGTGCTGACGCAATCGATGATCTGATCAGCTATGATGCCAGCCTTTTCACCCTTGATCCCAAAGTCATGGCACAGGCAGAAGCCCCCGTCATCGTCATGGATGCCCACGGGGTTCCGTTATTTGCCAATAAGAACGCTGTCGGGTTTGCCAAAGGCATCCGCGATGGTCTGTTCCCTGAAATTTATCAACTGATCCGCCGGACACTAACCACCCCGGGTGGTGTGGTTGAGATGATGACCTTTGAAGTTCAGCGCGGCACAGCAACACTTGAACTGACCGCCCTTCCGACCGGCAGCAATCAGGTCATGATTTTGCCGCGTGACGTCAGCATGGATCGTAATTTACGCGAAGCCCTGATTGATTCGCGCCAAAGATATCGCGACATTGTCGAAGTTTCCTCGGCCTTTGCTTGGGAAACCGATGAAACCGGCAAGTTTGTTTTTGTCTCCCCGCGTGGGGCATTGGGGTATCGTGCAGATGATATCGTCGGGCGTTTCCCGCGCAACTTCCTGCTTGATACCGGTGATCAGGACAGTGAACACGTTTTCCGCAGTCAGAAAGCTGTCCGTGATGTGCCGGTCTGGTTCCGTCGGTCAAACGGTACTGATGCCTGCCTGTCTGTGTCGTCGACCCCTGTCTATTCACGTGAAGGACGGTGGACTGGCACCCGTGGTCTGGCCCATGACATCACCGAACAGCGCCGCCGCGAAAGCGAAGTCTCGACCGCACGAAACCGAGACCGCCTGATGACCTATATCGTGCGCACCATGCGTGACGAAATTGATCCTCTTATGGTTTTAAAAGGCGCATCCGAGGCCAGCACGCGCGCACTTGCCTGCTCAAACTGTGTGATTTTCAAACGTAATGACGAAACAGATGAACTTGACATCGCTGCTGGCGATGAAAGTAAGGATGCCTGCGAAGTTGCCAAGCAGGCCCTAAGCCAACTGCAAAGCACAGAAGAACCGTTTGACGCCCAGATTGGCGAATACCGCATTTTTGCCCTGCGCTGCCATTACCATCAACGCAACAATGGCGCGGTGGTCTTTATGTTTAATGCCGATCACCCTGAACCAACGGATGGCGAACGTGCCATCATGACCGAGGTTTCAGATCAGGTCGGCATCGCAATTGAACAGGCAATCCAGCATGAACGCATTCTGACATTGTCACGCACTGACGGCATGACCGGGCTTCTGAACCGTCGCGCGTTCTTTGAAGAACTCAAACGTCGCCATAGCCGATTGCAACGTGCCGCGGAACCCGCATCCCTGATGTATGTTGATATGGATAACTTCAAGCTGGTGAACGATATTCACGGCCATCAGACAGGTGATGAAGCCATCCTTGCCCTGACACATGTGCTGCAAGACAATGTGCGCCCCGCTGATTTGGTCGCGCGACTGGGCGGTGACGAATTCGTTCTGTGGCTTGAAGGAGCGGATGTAAACGCCGCATCACGGCGTGCGAAGGTATTGATGAAAGAAAGCGCCATTCTGACAAAATATTCCGGCGACAAAGAACATCCGCTGGGCATATCTGTGGGGATCGCCGTTCACGAACCGTCTTCGAAAGAAGAATTACAGCATCTTGTACAACGCGCAGATCAAACCATGTATCAGGTCAAGAAACATGGCAAAGGTCGTTTTGGCATCGCTGCCGCACCCGGATCAGAAGATCCGGCAAAGATAGAAGATTAGGAGGAATACCCGATGAAGGGATTTTTGCAGCGGGTCTTCACCAAACGGCGCGAAACCCCGATTACCTATGACGAAGCCAAGGAAATGGCAGGAAGCCCGGATGCAGATGTCCGTGGCAAGCTTGCACAGCGCCATGATACGCGCCCTGAAATCCTGTATTTCCTTGCAACCGACAACGATTCTTCTGTCCGTCGTCATATTGCTGCCAACGAAGCGACCCCGGTTCAGGCCGATGTTCTTCTGACCGATGATTCCGATGACAGCGTACGTGGCAGTCTTGCTGAAAAAATCGCACATCTCTCGGCCGGTCTGACACCAAATGAAACCGACAAACTGCGTCGGATGACCTATGAGGCGCTTGATAAACTCGCGCGAGATCAGGCTGTCCATGTCCGTCAGGTAATTTCTGAAACTCTCAAAGACATCGCCGAAGCGCCGCAACCAATCATCCAGCAACTTGCCCGTGATGCGGAAAGTGTCGTTTGTGGTCCGGTTCTACAATATTCGCCGGTTCTGAGCGAAGAAGACCTTCTTGAAATCATCGAAGGCAGTTCCGGGCGTGGCGCGCTAAGCTTTGTCTCGCGCCGCCGCAATGTCGGCGAAAAACTTTCAGATGCCATTGCGTCGAGCAGCGACAAGGATGCGATTTCGCACCTTTTGGGCAACAAATCGGCCCAGATCCGTGAAGAAACCCTTGATCAACTGATTGATCGCGCACCGGATTATCCGGAATGGCATGAACCATTGGTTGAACGTCAGCACTTACCGCCAACAGCGGCAGGAAAACTGGCCCGATTTGTTGCCGAAAATCTGATCAGCGTGCTTGAACGGCGCAAGGACCTTAAAAAGGAACAGCTCGATGCTGTGCGCGAAGTCGTACAGCGGCGCATTGCGTCTGGTGAATTCGAAAAACGCGACGAAGCACCGGAAGATGCCAAAAAACAAAAGGGTAAAAAGGCTGATAAAGCCGTAGCCGCAGATAAAGGTGCCAAAGGTAAAACCGACACCCCAGCATCTGGCAAAGCTGCAACTGATGGCGAGGAAGAAGAAGAGGAGCCAGCATACGAAAGGGCCCTTGCACTTCATGCCAAGAAAAAGCTTACCGATAAGGAAGTTGCGAAGGCATTGGCAGCCAATGATATAAAATTTGCCCGTGCAGCCCTGTCGGTTTTGGCAGGCATACCGCCAGAAGCCGTTACCAAGGTTCTTAACACCCACTCGGCAAAGGGTGTTGTTTCATTGGCATGGAAAGCAGGCCTTCCGGCTGATCTTGCAGTGAAAATCCAGGTCAAACTTGGTCACGTCCCGCCAAGCCAGACACTCAATCCGCGTAACGGCAATCAATATCCGCTTAGTGAAGATGACATGAATTGGCAGCTTGAATTCTTTACCGGCATGGCGACAAGCGGCTTACGCTAACCTTAAATAACAATCTGTAAGATTGCGTGGAACGTCCTGCATTACGCCGGGCGTTCCATCGAGATATGCGCGATCCCGTCCTCATCATATTCATCACCAAATTGCACAAAGCCAAGACCTTGATAAAAATCGCGCAGATAAAGCTGTGCGTTCAAATAGATCGGCTTTCCGGCAAAATTATCGGCACAGGCTTCAATCGCGCGCGCCATCAAGACGCGGCCAATGCCTTGCCCACGCAAAACCTCGCTCGTCACAACACGGCCAATCGCGGGCCTATCGCCCTGCTCCGCATGATCCGGATCCAGACCCGGACCAACAATGCGTGTAGCGGCAAGAACTTCGTTTCCATCCAAGGCAAGAATATGCAGGCATACCGGATCAAGCCCGTCGATCTCGGGAAAAATGCATTCTTGCTCGATAATGAAAATCTGCTGTCGCAATTTCAGCAGGCTATAAACCTGAAACGGTGACATTTCTTCAAAACGGCATGTCACCCAGTTCAGATTATTACGTGTGTCTGGCATCTGAAAATCTCTTCACGGCTCGAAAGATAAGGACATTGACTTTCCCAAGGGGCGGTAACGAGCGATGGATAGCTACGCGCCCGCCTTTTCGATGTGATAGACAAAAACACCGTCTTCTTCTTTCGATGAGACCAGCCGGTTACCCGTCATCTCGCAGAAGGATTTCATGTCTGCAACAGACCCGGGATCGGTTGCCATCACTTTTAAAATGCCCCCGTCAGGAACATCGCGCAAAGACTTCTTTGCCTTAAGCACCGGCATTGGGCATATCAACCCCCGTGCATCAAGAATAACATCGTAAGTATCACTTGAAGATGACGTCATGAACGACCTTATAAAAAAAACGAATTTGGTCTGAGATAGTGCCAATTGGCGATTGTTGCATTTGCACAATATGTTAGACTGAATAATAACAATCAATCAAACGCTGTTAGCCTCCCCAAGATGCAAATCTATCTCCCGATTGCCGAAATATCGGTAAATATATTCCTTATTCTGGGACTGGGCGGCGGGGTAGGCTTTTTGTCTGGCCTGTTTGGCGTTGGCGGGGGCTTTTTGATCACCCCGCTTTTGATCTTTTACGGTATCCCACCAGCAGTATCTGTTGCAACTGCCGCAAATCAGATTGTCGCATCATCCGTATCTGGCGTATTCGCCCATTGGCGACGCGGAAATGTCGATTTGAAAATGGGCCTTGTGTTGCTGGCTGGCGGCATTGTCGGCTCAACGGTTGGTGTTTGGGTCTTTGCCTGGCTGCGGTCTTTGGGGCAAATCGATCTTGTCATTTCGCTGTGCTACGTCATTTTCCTTGGCATTATTGGCGGCATGATGCTTGTCGAAGCGACCCATGCGATTTTCAAAACACGCCGCAAAGGTAGTGCGTTCCGACGCAGCAAAAAACACCAGCACAGCTTCATCCACGGCCTGCCGTTCAAAATGCGGTTTTACCGTTCCGGCCTTTATATCAGTGCCCTGCTCCCGCTTGCCATCGGGTTCTTTGTTGGCATGCTGACCGCGTTGATGGGAGTTGGTGGCGGGTTCGTCATGGTGCCAGCAATGATTTATCTGCTCGGCATGCCTACCGGGGTTGTGATTGGCACATCCCTTTTCCAGATTATTTTCGTGACGGCGAACGTTACCTTTCTGCAGTCGGTCCAAACCCAAACCGTTGATGTTGCCCTAGCGATCCTGCTTTTGATCGGTGGGGTCATTGGCGCACAGTTTGGCGCACAGTTTGGCGCACGGCTAAAAGCCGAACATTTACGTGCCCTTCTTGGGCTGCTGGTTCTGTCGGTTTGTCTGAAGCTTCTGTTTGATTTGGTGATTGAACCAAGTGAACTTTATTCGATCATGCCGGGGAACCTGTAATGGCAGCTTCCTTGCATAAATCAATGATCGTTTGTTTGACCGCCTTCGTTTTCTATGCCATTGGCCACACAGCAAAATCTGCATCGGCCGACCCGCTTGTCGTTGATTTATCCAATCACCTTGTGGCGATCACAACCGGCTTTACCGGAACCGATGTATTGCTGTTTGGCGCGGTTCAAAATGAAGGCGATGTCATTGTCACGGTGCGCGGCCCCGATCAGGACATGATCGTCCGTCAGAAAGAACGCAAAGTCGGCATTTGGATCAACAGCGACAGTGCGCGTTACAAAAACGTACCGGCCTATTATGCCAGCGCGTCAAACCGCCCGATCGAGATTATTGCACCAGAAAATGTCCTGAAAGACTATCGCATCGGTTTGGAACATCAGCGTTTCATTGCGGAAAGCGGAACCACCGAAATAGACCAGAAGGTTTATCGCGAGGCACTGGTCCGCAACATGCAAAATGCCGGCTTGTTCAATCGTCGTCCGGCCAAAATCAGTTTTCTGTCAAATCAGCTGTTCCGGACTGATATTCATTTTCCGGCCAACACCCCGACAGGCACATACACGATCAATGTCTATCTGATTCGGGATGGCCGCATTGCCAGCGTTAAAACCACGCCGCTTGTGGTTTCCAAAACAGGTGTCAGTGCCGCAGTCTATGACTTCGCCCACCGTTATTCGGCCTTGTATGGCATTATCGCCGTCATCATCGCGATCATCGCGGGCTGGATCGCAAGTGTTGCCTTCCGCAAAAGATAATCGACATCCTTTGGCGTGCCGCCGGCAGATCAAGTCCGCCCCACATCCCATTCAAATCAGTCTGATGCGCTTTACGCATTCGCACATGCGGCATTTTTTGCTGCAATCGCAAATAATAAATCTTTATCGATGTTCATAAAAACAACTTGGAAACAAACCACAATTTACGGCACACTTTGCTGATCCGGCATGTGGACGCGCCCCATATACACGTCCATATGGACCGGATCAGGAAACCATTTTGAGAAGCCATATGACGTCATACGATGCCGATCAGGAACTCCGCGCCACGTCCAACCGGACATTTCTTGTTGTTGTCGATAACAGCGACGAAATGACCAAGGCACTTCGCTATGCCTGCCGCCGGGCACAGCATACTGGCGGACGCGTCGCCCTGCTCAGTGTTATTGAACCTGCTGAATTCCAACACTGGATGGCGGTTGGTGACCTTATGAAAGAAGAGGCCCGCGACGAAGCAGAGGCCCGCGTCAATGAACTCGCCGCCTATGTCCATGAACAAACCGGCTCCATGCCGCTTTTGTTCATCCGCGAAGGCCGCTTAAAGGATGAATTGCTGACGCTACTTGACGAAGAAGAACAGATTTCCATTCTTGTTCTTGCCGCAGGCACCACGTCAGATGGTCCCGGCCCGCTGATCACAGCCCTGACCAAAAGCGACACGGTCGGGCAACTTCGCCTGCCGCTGACGATTGTGCCCGCCGCCTTGTCAGAAGCCGATATTGACGCGCTCAGCTAATTCCGTCTCAAAATCCCCAACATAAAAGCCAACCAATTGCAGCGGCAAACTGCCCATACACGGGTTGGCTTTTTTTATGGAAATCTTGGGGAAATCAGATCACTTTGTCTGCTGGAACAGCAACACATTGATCAAGGAACTGCATATAGGCATCAAAGGATGATTTTTGGCCAAACAGGATGTGTGATCGGCTTTTGATCGCATGCGACACCACAGATCGGCGGCGTTTATCGGTCGCCAGCGTCAACGCCGTATCAACGAAATCTGCTGAATGATAGGCAACACAATCAAACACCGAAATCTGACGGTAGCACGTATGACTGCGCCGCGAACGTGCTGCACTTCCCGGTAATGTCACAAGTGGCACACCAAGCCCAAGGCAATCAAACGCCAACATCGCGTCATTCCAGGCCGGACTCTCAAGAACGACATCCACCGCACATAGAAGCGACAATAGGTCTGAGCGGTTCCGCACCGTGACAAACCGCATCCGGCCTGCCACATCGGCGTAATTGACCGCAAACCGACGTCCCCACGCAGCATCCCAACTATCGCGTTCTGGCGCGATCAGCAAAAGTTCCGCCGTTTCATCAAGACGCAGAATTTCCGCGATCAACGGATCAAATTCAGCCGTGAGAACATCCAAGGGCTGCGGGCAAAGATACGTGTTGCGATCCTGTGCCAGACGCCAGCGGCGCTGAAGTTCACTTGGCGTCATGTCGACATCTTCAGGCGGGCTTGCATTCACGAAAAGTCCCGGTAAGCGGATCAGCTTTTCACTAAACCGCTTTTCCCCGCCGGCCGTTTCCCAATCTTCTGCAATCAAATGATAGTCAATATTTGAAAGACCACTGGTCGCGGCAATGCCCCCACCCGAAATCTGAAGCGGTGCCAAACGCCAGCTTGCCAGCATCATGGTATAGGCATCCGACTGCGGATCGACATAATGCAAGACATCAAGATCAAGCCCGGCAATTACCCGTGCAGAATGCAAGGGATCAAGGGGCAAGGGCACAACAAGATCAGCATGATCGTCGATCCGTGCCGTAATATCGTCTTCGCCTGTTGGGGGTCGAATGATGGTGACATCGAACCGGTCACGGTCAATGGCGTCCGCAAGACCAACAATCCAGCGGCCAATGCCATTATCACGCATATTGGCCGACACAATCCCGAGACGGATTTTACCACCTTTGCGTTCTTTGGATCGGCTGACTTTAGGCACATCATAGCCCGAAACCAACCTTTCCCAATAATGGCCCACTGCGCGAAGTTGCTTGTCGCCTTCCGGGCGCAATGCCGCGCGCCAAACCGGCGGGAAACGCGTCAAAATGACCGGATCAATCCGGTCGGTTCCAACGAATTCCAGATCCGGTTCAATCGCATCTTCATCAAGCGTATCGTCCAAAAGATCCCGAACAACTTCATCATTCTGGGCCGCAAGGTTGCTTGGTACCGGCGCAAACAGCAAACGACGTGCTGTGCGAAATAATGTGGTGTTTTGACCCGCAGCAATTTTACGATCAATGCCGTTTTGCAAAACCGATTGTGCGGATTCTGTATCGCCCTCTTCGGCAAGTTCGACCGCCAGACGAAATACCGCGTCATCGCCGCCACCCACACCGATGGCTGCCCCAAATCGTTCAACCGCCTCACCATGACGACCAACAAGGCTTAGTGCCTCACCCATCATCAAAAGCAATTGCGGATCTTTGGGGTATTTCACCATTAGCGGTTCAAGCGCACCGATTGCTTCGGTCCCCTGCCCGACACGAAGGTTCAGCATCGCCAATGTCCGGCGGGCACTTTCATCATCGGGATCAAGGGCCAAGACCTGACGCAAGCAATGCTGCGCACCGGCAAACTGACCAAGACGAAACAGCGCATCACCATAGGCACTCAGCGCACGTTGATGCCCCGGCTCAAGCGTTAAGGCACGGCGCAAGGGTTCGCTTGCCGAAACAGTACGTCCCTGATCAAGGCGTATCTGGCCAATCAAAACCAACGCATTGACAATATCATCGCGCATTTTAAGCGCGGTCATACAGGATTTTTCAGCCCCATTGATATCGCCCATCGCATATTGGCAGGCGGCAAAATTGGCATGAATTTCGGCAACATCAGGGGCCATTTCCAACGCACGTTCGTAATTTGCGCGTGCGCTGTCCAATTCGTCTAACTGGCGATAGGTATTGGCAATATTACAATAAAGGGCCGGTGCATCCGGACACAGCCGAATGGCGCGTTTAAACGCGCCCACTGCATCGCGAAGTTTCCCAATCGATTTTAAGGCTTGTGCATGGTCATGCTGAATTTCGGCACTATTGGCATCGGCAATTGCTGCCCGTCCCATCCGTTCTGCCGCCAGCGTCTGGTTCCCCTGACGCATCGCGACCAACCCGGCCAAATGCATGGCTTCTGCTGCTTGCGGATAGCTACGGGTCATTGTGCGGCAGGCTTGTTCAGCCTCCGCAAGCTGGCCTGCTTCATACAAACCCAACGCAGATCGGTAAATGGCGGCGAAATCAGACAAGGAATACCTATTGCCATACGTGAATTTAATTGCGGGCCAACCATAACGCCCAAGCGTTAACAAACCACGTCTTTGCCACAAATTTCCTGCCATGACCATGGATCAGCGCCCCCGTGCGCCTTTGTCAATCAACGCAGAAGGAAGCCCACGGAATTCTGGATGAAACGCAACTTACTAAACACCTCAAAACAAACAAAAATCCCCCGGATAAATTCCGAGGGACTTTTAATTTACCGACGCCAATTTTTGCCCTCAGGAACCCGTTTTAACGATTCGCTTCGTAATAACGGCCGAACCTGTTGGCAAGAAGGTCGTCTAGTTTGACTTCTTCCTGACGCACATAGCCTGCCCCCGGCAACGTCCCGGTCAAAACCATATCCATCACGGCGCAAAGCCCGGCAGATGTCGTAATCTGGATTGCCGACCAGTTTTTGCCGCCAATTTCAGTGCCGTGAACTTTGCGGATGAAGTTTTCTTCGCACAGCTCGCCATTACGGGTACCGATTGCATCGGCGAAAATTACGATCACATCCTGCTGCGTCACCGGAAGTGCGTTTTCAAAAATTTCTTTCATCATATCGGGGCGTTCGCCCAAGCGCAGATCTTCAATCAGGATTTTCAGAATTTCCTGATGCCCGGGATAGCGCACAGTTTTGTAATCAAGATTATCGACCTTACCTTCAAGCATGTCGCACAATGCGCCAACACCGCCTGATGTATTAAAGGCCTCATACTCAGTGCCATCAATTGTAAAGCGCTCATAGCCTTCTAACGGCAAAACTTCGACACGTTTGCCATTCAGGATCGCTTCGCATGGATTTAGATATTCATTGATCAGCCCATCGGTCGACCATGTCAGATTGTATTTCAAACGGTTGGTCGGGTTTTGCGGCAAGGCACCTACCCGCAAACGCAGCTTTCTAACCGTATCAAACCGCTTGAACAGATCATGCGCAGCAATTGAAATAAAGCCCGGCGCCAGACCACATTGCGGAACAAATGCCCCATCGGCACCCTTGGAAATTTCCCGAATGGCCCGGGTGGTTTCGACATCTTCCGTCACGTCAAAGTAAGATGCACCAACCGCGCGTGCCACACGGGCAATCGCCACATTCAGATAAAACGGACAGGTCGACAAGATCGCATCATAACCAGTCGCGACTTCGGTCAAGGCAGCTTCATCAGTAACATCAACCTTTATCAGGGTTGCGGCATGATCTTGCGCGCAATATTCCAGCATATCGCCATTGGCATCGGCCAAGGTTACCGCATAATCGCCGCTTTCATTAAGCATCACGGCCGCCATACGCCCGATTTTACCGGCACCAAGAATCAAAATCTTTTTCATTTTTAGAACTCCCAGACAAACGGTCGGAATGGAACAAACAGCCCTATCCGCCCTGATAATGTTGTTGTTTTGACCTGTTTATGCTCCGCCTCTGGACTAACGCTTTCAACCCGGCAATACTGTTAAAACACTTGAATAACCCGTCATTTTTATGGGTCGAACCGATGAAACGTCAGCTTGATGAAACCGACCGCCGCCTGATTGCCAGATTGCAGGAAAATGCCCGAATCCCGACCGCGGCACTTGCCCGTGATGTTAGGCTGTCACGCAGTGCGGTTCAGGAACGCTTGGAAAGACTGGAAAAGTCGCAAACCATTGTGGGATATACGGTGCGGCTTGGCGATAATGCCCGTCCGGTTTTGCTCGCCGAAGTCATGATCCAGCTTGAACAAAAGCAATCCGCAGGTGTTGTTGGCGCATTGCAGAACATTCCGCACTGTATTCGCTGCCTTGCCATTTCCGGTGAATATGACCTGATTGCCGAAGTTGCGGCCAATACCCCCGAGGAACTGGATGCCGTATTGGACCGGATCGGGGAATTATCCGGAATAAAGCGCACTTCAAGTTCAATCATCCTTTCCACCAAATTCGATCGCCGCTAAGATGCTCCAAAGGTTGGGGAACCTATTTTCGGAAAGAAACACTGAGTGAGATCAAAACGCAGATATTCTGTCCTTTCCGTCCTGTTGGCTGGCTTCATTAGCACCAGTGTCTTCGGCGTCGGTCTTTCCCTTTATGTCGGCCTTGGGACTGCCATTGAAAACACCCGAAATCTTTGGGTCATGCTGGCGGATATCGACCTGACATCAGTTCAGCGCACCATGAATGAACGCATGAACGAAGTGGATGAACGATCCGACTGGGTTGCCCAACAGGTCGCCGAAGGATCCCTTGATCCAAGCTTTCAGTATGGCTGGACCAATGCCATGCGCGCGCTTGCGGCAGCAGGCATGGATGTCATGGCCTATGGGTTGATTACCGGCGAACGGCAATTTATCGGCTTTAACCCCGAAGATATGAGCGACATCCGTCGCACCCTGCCGGCTGACGACATGCTGTTTTCCGAACTGGCGCAAATCCGCGGCCCGATCACCAATCGCACCGGCTTTCCGCGCTGGGACCCGTATTTCAACCGGACCGTTCTGACAAACTGGGTGCCCCTATTTTATGACGGGCACTATGTTGGCACCTTCATTCAATATCTATCACTTTCCAATCTGTCAGACAGCTTGCTCAGAGGACGCGAAAACCTGCCGGGCACCCCGTTTATCCTGATCGCAGGCAACCGTGTCATGGCACATCCGCGCCTAAGGGATTGGGGCGAGAACACAGCAAATGCCCTGATCAATGGTGCGGACATAGCACGCAGCCCGATCCCCCTTCCGACCATTCATGACATTGGTGATCCGGTTCTTGCCAATCTGGGCAAATCCGAGAACATCAAAAACGATCAGAACGACACGCGTCAGAGTGGCGGCCTCAAGCTGTCAGGCCTTGATCTTGATGATAAATATCACCTGATCGTCACCCGGCAGGTCCTGAACGCACCGATTTCGCCGGTGGTTATTGGCATGCATTTCGACGAACGACTGTTTGATGATGAATGGAATCGCCTTGTTCTTGCGTCTATTCTTGGTGGTGGTGTTCTCGTACTTGCGATCCTGGTTGCGATCTTTATGTCCAAACAGTTCACCAAACCAATTCGACGCTTTGCCGCTGCTGCGCGCGCGTTCGAGGATGAAGACATCGCATCTGTTGACGTCCCGCAACTCGTCGGAAGTCGCATTCGTGAATATGACGATGCAGCCCGGTCATTCAACAATATGATGATGGCTGTGCATGATCGTGAACGCATCACCAGCCTGTTTGGTAAGTTCGTCCCGCAATCGATTGCCAAGAAACTTCTGGCATCGGGCAACGATTCCGGGGTCTTGCCCCCTCAACAATCAGAAGCAACCGTTCTGTTTATTGATATCGCTGGTTTTACAACCATGTGTGAGGCACTTGATCCCAACCAGATTATTGCGATGCTAAACGACTATTTCGACTGTGCGACGCAAATCATCGAATCCCATGGCGGTATCATCACCCAGTTCCAGGGCGATGCAATTTTGGCAGTCTATAACGTGTTTGATGATCTTGATCACCATGCTGACGCTGCCTTGGATAGCGCCATTGCCCTTCAACAGCAGGTCACAACCAGAACCTTTGAAGGGCTTAAAATCAAAGTCCGCTGCGGGGTAAATACGGGATCGATGGTTGCAGGTAATGTTGGTGCCAAGGCCCGACTTTCCTTTACCGTTCACGGCGATGCGGTCAATACCGCCTCACGGCTGGAACAGGAAAACAAGGTTCTTCACACCGACATTCTGATTTCTGAAACCACGCGGGTTTTGCTTGTAGAACCGGACCGGGTGATCAAAGCAGGCGAAGTCCTGTTGCGCGGCCGCCACAGCATGACGGGACTTTACACGGTTCCGTCTGACAAAACTAAGTAAGGAGAATACCCAACATGGGCCTTCCCCTTTTTAAAGTCATTGTTGCATAAAGTAACGGGCAAAATTGGCCACGAACGGGACGATCAACGTCCCATAACGGCCGACCAATCCCAGGGGAACTTTAATGGCACGACGTCAACGACGCCTTTCAATTTTCGCTGTATTGCTCAGCGGGGTACTCCTAAGCAGCGTTGGCGGCGTTGGCATGTCGCTTTATTTCGGCGTGCAAACAACAATTGAAAACACCCGCGATCTTTGGATCACCATGACCAGCGCGGATCTTGCCAATGCCGAACGCGCTGTCGAAAATCGCATCACCCGTCTTGCCAACCGTAATAGATGGATTGCCTCGAAAATTGCCGAAGGGCGGGTTGATCCCAAAACCCCTTCCTTCTGGATCGATAATATTTCCTCGCTTATTGCCAGTGAGACGGACATTGCCGCCATAGGATTGACAACACCCGATGGCGATTTTTTTGGCTATGATCCTAAAACACATCAGTTTTTGAATACAAAAGCGGACCTTCTTGATGGCATTCTTGCTGAACAGCTCCCGCTTTTTGGTCCAGGGCCAAGCCAAACCCTGTTTCCATATTGGCAAAGTGCACTTCGTCAGGTCGTTATCGGCGAAGCCATTCCCGTTTTCCAGAATGGCCAATATCTTGGTCTGTTGATTCAATATCTGACATTGCCCGGCTTGTCGCGAACCCTTCCAAAACAGGAAGAAGGCGACGGGCGCACGGCCTTTATCATCGTCGATGATCACATTATCGCCCATCCCAGCCTGTCAAACTGGCAACGGGTCAACATGCGCGCAGACGACACCGCATTTGTCCCCAAAACCATCGAAGAAACCACAAGTGTCCTGCCACGCATTGATGAAATTGGCGATGCGGTCCTTGCACAACGCGCGCGCTGGCACCCCGTGGATTTGGGCAACAGCATTAAATACGCACTTGATCAGCGCCTTGATGTTTCCCAGGTCCAGATCAACTCGATCTACAGCATTATTGTTACCCGCGATGCACTGCAATCTTCGGCAGTACCGATTACATTTGGCATGCATTTCGAACCATCCGTTTTTGAAACCGAAGGTCGTCGCATCGATAACCTAATTATGATCGGTGCTGCGGTACTGCTGAGTGCACTAATCGGGGCCGCTGCCATTGCCCACTATTTCTCACGCCCGTTACGACGGTTCTCGTCTGCGACCCGGCAGCTGGAGGACGGCGACCTTCGATCCCTTCCCAAGCTCCCTTCAAGCATCGTCACAGAGTTCAATGATGCTGCGACTTCGTTTAATCATATGGTCGCCACCCTGAATGACCGCGAACGCATTGGACGGCTGTTTGGTAAGTTCCTGCCACCAGCAATTGCCGAACAACTTCTTGCCTCCGAAAGCGATGCAGGCACAATCGCACCACATAAATGCGTTGCCAGCATCCTGTTTGTTGATTTGCAGGGCTTCACAAGTATGAGCGAAAAGGCAGACCCCCAAGACGTTGTCGATACCCTGAACGCCTATTTCGCCGATGCAACGGCCATTATTGAAAATAACAAGGGGATCATCACCCAGTATCAGGGCGATGCAATTCTGGCTGTCTTTAACGCGGTTGGAGAATTACCCGATCATGCCGATGCCGCACTTGAGACCGCGATCTCGCTGCAGGAACTTGTTCATGCCAAACAGTTCAATGGCATAACCTTGCGATGCCGTTGCGGGGTTAATACGGGCGAGCTGGTTGCAGGAAGTGTCGGCGCACCAGACAGACTGTCCTTCACCGTCAATGGCGATGCGGTCAATAGTGCGGCCCGGCTTGAAGCCATGAATAAGGAACTGGGGACAAAAATCCTGATTGGTGAGACCACACGCAATCAGCTAAGTGACCCGTCCCGCGCCTTTCTTGCCAAAGAAGTCCTGCTACGTGGGCGCAGCGAAACGACGGCCGTTTATACCGTCACGCTGGATGGCATTGATTAAGGTTTGAAAGACGACACCAATCGCAAAACGACAAACAACAAAACGCCGCACTGGATAAACCGGTGCGGCGTTTTGTAAAACCTGTAGAAACAAGATACCGGGAATTAACCCTGGCGAGCCTTGAAACGTGGGTTCTTTTTATTGATCACGTATACGCGGCCACGGCGGCGCACGATACGGCAGCCTTTTTCCCGCAGCTTAGCGGATTTCAATGAGTTCCGGATCTTCATAATCTTAAACCTTAGAAACTTGGCCCCTTCGAGGAAGCCGGAAAATAGAAGTACGACATGCCCCTGTCAACACTTAAAACAGGTTGCGGCGACAGAAAAAAGAACTTGTCCCGTCAAAGTCGCCTGCAGCAGTCAGAAACCTGAGCGATTAGTTGATCGTTGCGTAGAACCGATAAAAGGCCAGCGTTCCATTTTCAAGCATTTTTACGCGATTCATCCACATTTCCATCTCTGGAACCAAATAATCCATCACATCCGGGTCCAAACCGCTTTTTTGAATATCGGAAAGCATCGTCATCCAAGCCGTTTTGACATGTTTCAGATGCGTTTCCGACTCATCCTTGGCAATGCGGATATCACATTTCAACGCGCCAAGCCGTGATTTATATTCCTGCGCCGTCCACGGAAACAGTTCATCATCTTCAAGTTTGGACCATTTTGCCAGATCAGCATCATCAAGATCACGAGTCAGAACATAATCCGTCAAAAGAATCTGCCCGTGCTCACGCAATGTACCGGTCAGGGATTCAAGGAATGTTGTTTTTTCGGGAATCTTGAACAATTCGCCAAAAGAATAAACAACGTTGAAATAGCCTTTGCGCAATTCCGGCTGCAACGGGTCGAATGTCTGAACCGGCACCTTTTTCTGAACCCCGGTCTGAACAGAACGTTCCATTCCAAGAAGTGCAAGCTCGCCGTCCTGCTCAAAGGCCGTCACCCACACGCCCAATCGATCAGCCAGAATGCGGGCAACCCCGCCAAGCTTCGCACCGATCTCAAGACAGCTCAGAGTTTCATCAAGCGCAAGCGGCTTTGCCAGTTCAAGCGCGTATTCGTGACCACCGGGAATCATGATCCCGCGATCAAACAGCTTGTCATAAAGCCGGATACGTTCTGGCGGCCAACGGCCAATTTCTTCGTCAAGATCAAGATCTTCAAGCTCTGGCTCAACCGGACGCGCCATATACATGCGCATTTTGCGCAACCAGTCGGCATAGACATCGATTTCAAGCTGAAGCAGGTAATACTCTACCGGGTCATCATACCCTTCCCACTTGGCCCGCATGCGTGTGCCAAAGCCAAGATGATGGCCCGGTGGCATTTCAAACTCGGACGCTTCGCCCTCGGACTGTCCGTCCTCTTCCGACATGTCGCCGTCTTCATCGACATTGCGTTGCCAAAATTTGAGTTTCAAGGCATCTACCTGTTTGTTCGAAATACGTGCTCAAGTGATTCTTGCAAAATATGGCAATTAGTCAAAAGTGACAACGTGTTAAGATTTCGACCATATGATTGCACCACACCATGCTGTCGCCAATATCGCGACCAGCTGAATTTTCGCGCCCGGAACCTCGTTAGGACAGGAATTTTCTTTCACCATGAACAATGACCGTCTCGGCATTTATTATCGCATGCTGAACATTGCACCGGGCGCGAGTGCAAAGGAAATCAAACTCGCCTATCGTAAACTGGCGTTTGAATATCATCCTGATCGCAATGCGCATGCAGATTCGGAAGACAAATTCAAAGACATCACCGAAGCTTATGAAATCCTGACGGGCGAACGCAAACCACCGGCACAGGCCGCAGGCAACGCAAAAAACTCTGCAAACAATGGTGCGTCGGCCAAGTCTGGCAGCACAGGGTATGGGCCAAATGCAGCCGGGCCGCAGAATGCCAATCGCACCAAGCAGGGTTTTGCCGGATCAGGGCGCAAAGCGGAAAAAGAAAAACCGACCACCGAAGACAAATTTGCCCGCGCCAATCAAGCTTACCGCGAACAACAAGCCAAGGCCAACACGCGCAAAAGCAACATTCATCCGGGTGCACGCCGCCACAACCGCAAAAAAACAGACAGCAATGCCCAAGGGTTTATTCAGTGCGCTGTCACTGGCGTTGTATCAGCCCAACCAAGACTGGTTGAATTTAAGATTGTCCGCGGTTTTTTGAACGGGTCCCGCACCGAAACCATTTCGGCCAACCTTGCCCCCAAAGGCGCAAAGCGGATGGCATTGAAGGCCAGTTTCAAAACATGGCTGCGTGGATTTTGGGGCTGGCGCAGCTTTGTCCCGGCATGGAAAGCCATTCTTGGCAATATGCGCGGCGGCACCCTCCCGCCCGAAGGCAATTCAAAGATGCTGTTTGTTCAGGCAACCGCGTTTGAACGATCAGGCAACAAGCCCCTTGCCCGCGCAGTCCTGATGCAGGCACTTGATTTCATTGGCACCAACCGGTCTGCCCTTGCCGAGCAAATCCGCACAAGCTTGCGTCGACTGGAAGATGGCACCCCCACCCGCCGCGTCCGTGATGAATGGAAACGTGCTGGCATGTTTGATGCACTCATGCATCTAAGCCCGCTATTTGTTCTGATTTTTGCAGGCCTTATTGCTTTTGGCCCGGGTCAGGGCTTTGTCACCCGTCAAATACCCGAACTGGTCGCCCGCCAAGGCACTGAAATCACCAAACAGGTCAAACAGCTGATCGGGGAAGACCGCGATCCTTATTATGTCGACCGCGAGTTCCTGAACATGCGCAAAGGCCCAAGCGTAAATGACAGCATCATTCGTCGCCTTACCCGGTTTGAAACGGTTTATATCGCCGGAGACAATAAGGATTTCTGGATTGAAATCGAAACACCCCTTGGCGAAACCGGCTTTGTAAACCTTGATGCACTGGTTCCGGGCAACGGGGCGACGGCGCGTGATACGTGGTGCACAACGAATAAATGCGACTGACCGAAACGGTCAGTCGCATCATAAACACTTAGTAAAAAATGCAATCGCAGCGGCCTTATGCCTTCGCCGGGATCGCTTTAAGTGCGGCAAGCAGATAATCCCAGAAACGTGCGACACTTGGCACATGGACACATTCATCCGGGCTGTGTGCGCGTTTAATTGTCGGGCCGAACGAAACCATATCCCAATGCGGATATTTCGATCCCAGAACACCACATTCCAACCCTGCGTGAATAACGCGGATTTCCGGGTCTTTGCCAAACATATCGCGGTGAACCGATTTCATCAGTTCAACAACTTCGCTGTTCGCGTTTGGCTTCCAGCCTGGATAAGCATCGCCCCATTCAACAGATGCGCCGATGTTTTCAAATACAGCGGTAGCCGCTTCACGGATCGCATCGCGTGCCGAATTGATCGAACTGCGTGCCGAAAGCGTCACATCGGCTTTACCGTCAGCAAGTTTGATGATTGCCAGATTAATCGATGTCTCAACAACACCTTCAACAGACGTGCTCATGGCCTGAACACCGTTTGGTGCGCCAACACAGGCATTGTTGAAATCCCTGGAATCCTTCGAACTCATTGCATTTTCTGGAAGTTCGGCATTCTTCGCAGCAATTGCGAAATTCGGTTCAATCGCACCGATTTCGTCCTGAACTTCACTGGCAAAGGTTTTAAGGGCGGCATCAAACGCCCCAGCATTGCCTTCCGGCAGAACGATGGTGGCAAAAGATTCACGCGGAATGGCATTGCGCGCCGTACCGGCATTGATGGCAACGATACGCGCATCGAAATCGCGAATTGCGCCGCGCAGGAACCGCGCCATGAGTTTGTTGGCGTTGCCAAGGCCCAGGATAATGTCGATGCCCGAATGACCGCCCTTAAGACCGGTCAATGCAATCTCACGTGCAACCTGCCCTGCACCGACGGCCTCAAGGCTATAGGTCCGGCTGGCGACAAGATCACCACCGCCTGCACAGCCAACGCACAGCTCATATTCGTCTTCGGTATCAAGATTAAGAAGAATGTCACCTTTCAGGCGCCCGGCCTCAAGGTTCATCGCACCGGTCAGGCCGCGTTCCTCATCAACCGTGAACAGCAGCTCAAGTGGACCATGTTCAAGACCGTCTTCGGTCATAAAGCCCATCATTGCGGCGGCACCAATACCATTGTCAGCACCAAGGGTGGTGTTATCCGCCGTAATCCATTCACCTTCAACCAGCATACGGATCGGGTCAGTATCAAAGTTATGGGTCGAACCGGAATTGGCCTGTGTCACCATATCGACATGGGCCTGCAAGATCGTCATTTTACGATCTTCATAGCCCGGCGTTGCCGGAACCGTAATCACAAGGTTCTCACCGCTGTCGCGGAAATGAGCAAAACCCTTGTCATCTGCCATTTTTTCCAGAAGAAGCAGAACCGCTTCTTCTTTGGTCGACGGACGCGGGGTGTCACAAAGCTTCTGGAAATTCTCCCAAATCGCGACCGGCGCAATTTTGCTGATCTCGTTCACGGTGGCGCTCTCCTGTTGGTGTATTTGGTATATTTGGTCTATGCGTTTTCGCGGGTTCAGCTTGTTGATTACCCTATTGGCATAGGAATTTAAAGATCATCTACGTGTTTTTGCGCAAAGCATGCGGAAATCGCGATCAGACAATCACAAGCTCACGCACCCTTATTGGAACGACATAAGCAGTTAAGTTATTCAACGCCCACGGTCGTACTGCGTCGCTGCAAAAGCATCACATCGCGCCATTGATCTTTCATGGGGCCATAGCTCATACGGCCCAAACCACGTTTGCGGCCGACCGTCTCAAATCCAAGCCTGTGATGAAGGGCAATACTGGCTTCGTTTTCTGGAAAAACGCCTGCTTCCAGCGACCAGATCCCTTCCTTTTCGCTTGCAGCAATCAAGGCGGCCAATAACGCCTTGCCAAGGCCCTGACCGTGGAAGTCCGGATCGACATATACGGAAATCTCGGCAACACCGCGATACACACAACGGTTAGAAACCCCTGATAACCCGGCCCAACCGACAACGCGCCCATCATCATCGCAGGCGACAAGCCGGCATTCATTCAAATGCCCGGCACTCCAGCTTTCCCACGTCCCGGCATCATCTTGAAAGGTCGCGTTTCCCGACAACAAACCCCGCGCATAAATATCAACAACGCTGGCCCCGTCATCATCGGTCATAGCACGAATGTTCATCCGCAATTCTCCCACAAACAAGTAGCCCCATCCGCATGGCGGTCAGGTGTAAAATTCGATTTTACAAGAAAGGAAAAAAACAGATAGCCCGATTAGGTATCAGACTCATTTTCGTGGGTTTTAAAGATCATCTGGTCACGCCCCGCCTCTTTGGCGGCATACATTGCTTCATCTGCAACCTTCATGGCATCAGACAGTTCGACAAATTTCTGCCGCCCTTCGCCGCCGACGGTCGCCCCGAAGCTTGCCGTGACTTTGGCAAAATTTTCACCGGCTTTGTCCACTGGCACTTCGATCGCCCGGATCATGCTTGCCAGACGTTCGCCAATTCGTTTGGTCACAGCCGCCGTTGCCGACGGCAACAAAACAGCAAATTCCTCTCCGCCCAGACGAACAACAAGGTCATCATCACGCAGGGCCTGACGCAACGTTTCAGCGACTTTTTCAAGGATCCTGTCGCCAACTGCATGCCCGTATGTGTCATTGATCTCCTTGAAATAATCAAGATCAAGAATGATCAGGCCAAACAGCCAGCTTTTGTCTTTCAAATGGCGAATTTCGCGCAGGCGACTAACCGCAATCTCAAACCCGCGCCGGTTTAGTGCGCGTGTCAGCGGATCGGTTGATGCAAGGGTATCAAGCATCTGCTCTTTGCGCTTGTGATCGGTGATGTCGGTGGCCGAGACCATGACACCGCCCCCTTCCATCATATTCATTCGAATATCAGCCAACCGGCCAGAAGGTGTTTGCATTTCATCAAGTGTTGCATGGCCATGACCATGCAGCTTCATCTTGGCACAGCATTCATGCAAGGCAGAGATATCAAAGGCCTGATCGTCACCGGCTGCTTTTTCCTGACCAAACAGCCGTGCAAATTCATGATTGTGATGAACAACGTTCAAACCGATATCAAGCATCGCCACAGCAGATGGCACCAGTCGAATAACCTCGGTGACGGCTTCTTCAAGGCCGGCTTTCGCCCGCACCAGTTCATGATGCATTTCAACTTCTTCACGCACGTCATGCGCGGTTGTTAAAATGGCCGGTTTCCCGTCATGCCACAGAATGCGTTCATCGGTCAGATCGCGCCAGACAGAACTTCCATCATCAAGAATATCAAGCACGCGATGACGATCCCCGCGGCGCTCACCGCTCAGAATATCTGCAACATGCTTGATAGCACGCGGGCGGTTATCTTCCGGGATAAAACGCAGAATATCGGGGTTCTCCATGAACCCACTGGCACTTTCCGCCCCCATCAGACGCGCAAACGATTCATTGACGTAAAGAGCGTTCATGTTGCGATGAACCATGACGCCGATAAAGGATCTGCCAAGCATGTGATCAACCTGCATGGCGGTTGTGCCATTATCAATCGCCTGTGCTGTCGTCAGAACAGCATTGCCCTGATCCCATTCGACCGTTTCATCGCTGATTTCCATCCAGACAGGGGTCCCGTCAGTCCGGATATTGTAAACTTTCTTCCAGCCATGGAAGCCGTTGCTCCCCTGATAGCCTTCTGAAAGTTTTGCTGCCTCATGGTGGAAACTTGGCGGGATATATTGCCGCATGTCAGGTTCACTCATGAAATCCTTAACATCGCGGCGTCCGAGCATCTTCGCATAGGCGTCATTGACATACACAGCTTGCAAATCTTTGTGTACGACAACGCCCACACGAGACCGCCCATACAGGCGTGCGATTTCCGTTGGTTCAAATCGCATCAACGTCCTGTTTCCCCCGAAACTCTGAATTCAAATGCGTCACACCGCGCATGCTGCGCCGCAAATTCAACCCATACAGATTACAACAGATCAGGCTTAATTAAAACCAAGGGATGCCCTACCTATTCCGACGAACAGCCTGACTCCAAGCTTGGTCGAGGCAATTAACAATCAATACGTCTAAGTATTATATCCATATGGATAATAAAAACTTACCCGAAACCGATCAACAACAGAAACAACACCCTTTATAGTTGCCAAAATTCAAATTCAGGATGGACGATCTCACCATGGATCAAAAAAACGTCGACATCATTGACCGCAAACGCGGCTGGAATGGTTATTTCAAACTGGATGTCTATCGCCTGCAACATGACAGGTTTGACGGTGGCAAAAGTGCCGTTCTTGAACGTGAGGTGCTTGAACGCGGGCATGCGGTTGCGGTTCTGCCCTATGACCCGATCCGTGACGAAGTCATTCTGATCGAACAATTCCGTCCCGGCACCCTGTCGGTACAGAACCACTATCCCGACATGCCGATCTGGCTGACCGAAATTGTCGCCGGGATCATTGAAGTCGGTGAAAAACCCGAAGACGTTGCCAGACGTGAAACCATCGAAGAAGCAGGTTGTGACATCATTGGCCCGCTTGAAACCATTTCGCGTTTCTATGTCACACCGGGTTGCTCCAGCGAAACCGTCACCCTTTATTATGGGCGCGTTGATACTACGCATGCTGGTGGCATTCACGGCTTGGAAGAAGAAGGCGAAGACATCCGTGTCTTTCGCGTTTCAGCAGAAGAATGCTTTGCCATGTTGCGAAAAGGACAACTCTGCAATGCAACCGCGACCATTGCAGTTCAGTGGCTGATGATCAATCGCGACCGCATCCGCAAAGAAGCCGGGGCTTAGCGACGTTTGCGTGTTTTTCGACAAACCCACTAATTCACACTATTTTTAAGTTATAATTTTCAAACTGTGTTGACTTTTGTGTATAAAAGGCTCAATCAACAATCAATCAAGTTTTAAACCAACCATGTTTGGAGTCTGTCATGGACATTCGCAATGGCACCGTCGAAGCCATTGGCCGCACCCCGCTTGTGAAACTGAAAAAGGTTTCCGAGCTGACGGGATGCACCATTCTTGGCAAGGCGGAATACGCAAATCCGGGCGGATCGATCAAAGATCGTGCTGCCCTTGCCATCATTCGTGACGCCGAAGCCCGCGGTCAATTAAAACCGGGCGGCGTGATCGTTGAAGGTACAGCAGGCAATACCGGAATCGGCCTTGCCGTTGTCGGCAACGCACTTGGCTATCGTACCGTGATCGTTATCCCGGAAACCCAAAGCCAGGAAAAGAAAGACCTCTTACGTCTTCTGGGTGCCGACCTTCGGGAAGTTCCGGCTGTTCCATATCGCGATCAGAACAACTATGTTCATGTGTCGCGCCGTCTGGCCGAAGAATTGGCGCAATCCGAACCCAATGGCGCGATCTGGGCCAATCAGTTCGATAACATCGCCAACCGCCAGGGCCACATTGACACCACCGCCCCTGAAATCTGGGAACAGACGGACGGTAAGGTTGATGGCTTTATCTGCGCAGTCGGAACCGGCGGCACGCTTGCCGGTGTTTCACTTGCCTTAAAAGAGCGTAACAAAAACATCCAGATCGGCCTTGCTGATCCGATGGGGGCAGCGCTTTACAGCCATTACAAATTTGGCGAACTGAAATCCGAAGGAAGCTCGATCTCCGAAGGTATCGGCCAAGGCCGCATTACCGCCAATCTTGAAGGTGTCGAGATTGATCACCCCTTCCAGATTTCGGATGAAGAAATGCTGCCAATCGTCTTTGACCTTCTGAAGGAAGAAGGCCTGTGCATGGGCGGATCCACCGGGATCAATATTGCCGGTGCGGTGCGCCTTGCCCGCGAACTCGGTCCGGGCAAAACCATCGTCACCGTTCTGTGTGACCTTGGCACCCGCTATCAAAGCAAACTTTGGAACCCAGAGTTCCTCAAGGAAAAAGGCCTACCGACCCCCGCGTGGCTTTAAGCCTGCACGACACGGCCTGAATGCCAAAACCCCTGCCATCACATTGGCAGGGGTTTTCTTTAGACATTCAATTGGCTTGGGCCCCTACAACACCCGGCACACTCTGTGCCGCCTGCGATGCCAACCGCCACAGATAAAGCCCGCACAAAAGCGCGCCAACCAGCAACATGCCTGCAAAGCCCGCCACCGCATTCCACCCGCCATGCGCCCAGAACCAGCCGCCAGCTGATCCCATGATGCTTGAACCCAGATAATAGGCCAAAAGATACAGCGATGATGCATGGCCTTTTGCACCATTTGCCAACCGGCCGACCCAGCCGCTGGCAATAGAATGCGCAACGAAAAATCCGCTGGTCAGAACAACAATACCACCAATAATCCCGATCAGGCTTTCCAGCATGGTCAGCGCAACACCGGCCCCTGCCAAAAGCAACCCCACGACCAAAACCGGACCGCGCCCCAATTTGTCAGACAATGCGCCGGCAATGGATGACGTAACCGACCCGCACAGATAGACCACAAAAATCAACCCGACCTGACTTTGACTCAGCCCATAAGGCGCATCTGAAAGCCGAAAGCCGACATAGTTAAAAACCGTGACAAAGCACCCCATGGCAAAGGCGCCGGTCAAAAATACAAACGGCAACCCGGCATGGGTTAAATGCCCCTTCCATGCGCGCAAGTGATAGCGCACCTGAAACCCCGGACGCCGAACGAAATTACGCGAAGCTGGCAACAAAAAAGCAAATCCAAGGGCGGCAACAAGACCAAGTGCCCCCATCGCGCCCAAGGCAACATGCCAGCCAAACAGGTCGGTTAGAAACCCAATCACAACACGGCCGCTTAAACCACCAATCGCGGTTCCGCTGATATAAATGCCCATCGCCATGCCAAGGCCCTTGGGATCGATTTCTTCTGCCAGATAGGCCATGGCAACGGCGGGAACACCCCCAAGGATCAATCCTTCAAGGGCGCGAACCACCAAAAACGCGTGCCAGTCCGATAGAAACGGCGCGATCAAATTCAGGATAGATGCAACACACATCGACACCAGCATCAATTGCTTGCGCCCGGCTGCCTCGGAAACGGCCCCCGCCAGCAATATGGCAAAGGCCAGAAATCCGGTCGTCAGTGACAATGCCAGTGAACTTTCGGCAGGCCCGACGGCAAAATGATTGGCCAGTTCCGGCAAAAGTGGCTGAACACAATAAATCAGGGAAAAGGTCGCATAACCGGCAAGGAAAAGCGCGATGCTGATACGGCGAAAGGCTGCTGATCCCGGTGTAATCCAAACCGGTTCAGCAGGTGTCTTGGCGTTGGTGGACGCGAGTGGGTTTTGGGCACGTTGGGGCGACGTGTCAGTTTGGTGTGCCGTATCAGCACGACCGGCAGAATGTGGCTCAGGGTCATTGTCGCGAGAAACAGGCATTTGCGACCTCGTTTGGAATGGTTCGTAAGGCAGTTCTTATGATTGCATTCCAACACCCATCCGTCCAATATATGGAACAATCATTCTTGATATGTTTTGGCTATACCGAAAGACTCCCGATCATGGAACTGCGCCATATCCGTTATTTCCTTGCCGTTGCCCGCGAAGGCAATTTTACCCGTGCCGCGGCGCGCATCGGCATCGGACAACCCCCGCTTAGTCAGCAAATCCGCGATCTTGAAACTGAAATCGGCACTGCCCTGTTTCACCGGGTCCCGCATGGTGCGGAACTGACCGAAGCAGGATCGGCCTTCTTGGGCGTGGTTGCGCAATTCCCCGATCTGGCCGATAGGGCCATCCGTGCGGCCCAACGTGCCGGGCGCGGCGAAGTTGGCTCCATCCGCGTTGGTTTCACGGCCTCTGCCGCATTCAGTCCATCCGTCCCGCGCATTTTTCGCGATTTCCGCCGGACTTATCCCGGTGTTGATATTACGCTTGAAGAAGCAAACTCAGCCCAGCTTGTCACAGGATTAAAGGAAGAACGCCTTGATGCAGTTTTCTTGCGTCAGGATGCGATTGCAGGCGACGGTATTCGCCTTCATGTGATTTCATCCGAACCCATGGTTCTGGTCCTGCCCGCCGGTCATCCAGCAGCCCGGCATGAAAAAGTCGCCCTTGCCGATTTGGCTGAAGATGCGCTGATCCTGACCCCGCGTGCCGTTGGCCCAACCCATTTCGACAAGGTCGTCTCCGCCTGTCGCACAGCGGGGTTTGAACCACATCTGGGCCAGTCCGCACCGCAGCTCGGATCGGTAATTAATTTCGTGGCGGCTGAACTCGGTTTTTCACTGGTGCCAAAACCGATGACACAGCTTCAGGCCAATGGCGTTGTCTATCGCGAGATTGATGGCGATGTGCCGATTGCCGAATTGTCACTGGCCTATCGCAGCAATGATATTTCCATCGCCCTTCGTAATTTCGTCAACCGGACACTCGCTGCCCATCGCAAAACAATCCCGGTCGAAGACGACGCCTCCACATAGAATGGGCAGTTTGCGCACACTTTTCCAAACAGATTTGCGCCCATTCAACACGCGACATGACCCACCATTTCGCTTGGGGACTGGCACGCCCGTCATTTCAGGCTAGATTAATGCCAACTGTGAAATCAGGTGCGCCTTTCCATACTGGCCTGCACCGAACCGAAAGTCTGGTTGATGCTCCGATATTCCCTTCTTGATCTTTGCCCGGTAAATGCGGGCGAACATCCATCTGATGCCTTGCGCAACACACTTGATCTTGCCCAACATGCTGAAAAGCTTGGTTACCATCGTTACTGGCTGGCAGAACATCACAACATGCCCGGCATTGCCAGTGCGGCAACATCCGTGGTCATGGCCCATGTTGCCGCAGGAACAAAAACCATCCGTGTCGGGTCCGGTGGTGTGATGTTGCCCAACCACGCCCCGTTGGTGATTGCCGAACAGTTTGGCACCCTTGATGCCCTGCATCCCGGCCGGATTGATCTTGGCATCGGGCGCGCACCGGGCACCGATCAACGAACGGCAGCCGCTTTGCGGCGTGACATGCATGGATCCGAAGAACGCTTCATTCAGGATGTCTTGCAGGTTCAGGCATTCTTGGCTCCGTTGGAAGGCAATCCGCCCATTCGCGCGGTACCGGGCTATGGATCACAAGTCCCGATGTGGCTTTTGGGCAGCAGCCTGTTTTCAGCAGACCTTGCCGCACGATTGGGCCTGCCTTTTGCCTTTGCCTCGCATTTTGCCCCGGACATGTTGATGGATGCTCTTTCGCTCTATCGCCACCGGTTCGAACCAAGCGATCAGCTTGATAAACCTTACGCAATTGCCGCCATGGGTTTCTTTGCCGCCGATAGTGACGAAGAAGGCCAATATCTGGCGACTTCGATGCAGCAGCAATTCCTGAATTTGCGGCGCGGCGTTCCGGGTCAATTGCCCAAACCGGTCAAAGATATGAGCGAAATCTGGAACCGGGTTGAAAAGGCCGGGGTTGATCATGCCATGCGCTATGCCGCAATCGGCGGGCGTGACACGGTCGCGCAAAAACTGCGTGAATTTGCCTATATGACCAATGCCGATGAAATTATGGTCACAGCAAATATCTATGATCAGGCTGCGCGTCGGAAATCGTTTGAAATGGCGGCTGATCTGTTTAACGAAATGAACGCGCAAAGCAGCGCGCAAGATTGCGCGTAAGCCACACCACACACGCCAAAATACGAATGCCGGGTTCCTTCCGATCCCGGCATTTTCGTTTCATCATACGAAATACCAACTCACACTACTTGCACTTGCATCCATGCTCGGACAATATGCGCGTCCCGTCAGATTGTTGACGACAGTTCCTTTGTTTCAAAAGGTTATGGTGCGCCTTCCATGAGCGATTTTTTGTTGGCAGCATTGCCGATTGCAACAATCCTGTTTCTAATGATCAAAGCAAACTGGGGGGCTGCACGCGCGGGCGCTGCGGCCTGGTTTGTTACCGTCATTATCGCGGTGTTCTTCTTTGGCGCACCAACCGAAATGCTGGTCATCGCGCAAGCCAAAGGCGTGATGCTGGCCCTTTATATTCTCTATATCGTTTGGGCGGCCTTAATCCTGTATTTCGCCGCCGAAGAAGCCGGCGCGATCAAAACAATTGGCCGCGCGATCCGATCCTTGACCGATGACCGCCCGCTTCAACTTCTGATCCTTGGCTATGTCTTTGCCAGCTTCCTGCAAGGGGTTGCCGGATTTGGCGTGCCGATTGCCGTGGTTGCGCCAATTTTGTTGGGCATGGGCTTTTCCCCGGTTCTGGCCGTGGCAGCCCCCATGATCGGGCATAGCTGGTCGGTTCTGTTTGGCAATATGGCGACATCTTTCGAAGCCCTGATCGGTGTGACCGGCATTCCCGGCTCCGAACTGACCCACTATTCCGCGATCCTTCTGGGACTGTCTGGTTTTAGCTGCGGGGCTGCCGTTTTGTGGCTTGATGGCGGGTTCCGAACCGTGCGTCGCCGGATTGTGCCACTGGTTCTGATTTCCGGTGTGATGGGCATCGTTCAATATTGCATGGCCAATTACGGGGTCTGGACCCTTGGCGGTTTAACCGCCGGGATTGCGGGCCTTGTTACCTCGATCATTGTCACCCGGTTCTGGAAACCACATCCTGATGATATCGCCGAACAGGTTGCCGATGATCATCAGCATATGCCACTTCTCGAAGCACTCACTCCCTATCTGGTCTTCATTGTTCTGGTGACACTCGCGACCTTTGTTCCCGCCATTGAAATGCTGCTGGGCAATATCCGCTTTACCCTCGACTTCCCGGAAACCGTCACCTCGACCGGCTGGATCATTGAAGCCCAGAGTGCCAAGGCAATTGCCATTTTCGGTCATCCCGGTGCGCTGTTGCTCTATACCGCTGCGATCAGTTTCACATTCTTCAAACTCCGTGGACATTACGATAACGGCATTGGCAAACGCATCTGGCAACGCACGCTTAAAAGCGGCCTTCCGACCAGTATTGGCATGGTGCCCGTGATCGGGCTTGCCATTATCATGGATCATGCCGGTATGACCTATGCCTTGGCAGAAGGCGGCGCTGCGATCTTTTCGGGAAGCTTTGCCATTGCCTATCCGGTGATTTCACCTGCGATTGGTGCGCTAGGCGCTTTCATGACCGGAAGTACCAATAATTCCAACGTCGTGTTTGGCATGTTCCAGCGCCATACCGCCGAGCTTTCCGGGCTTTCGACCGCCCTTATTCTGGCAGCACAGGCGACGGGCGCATCTCTTGGCAGTATGCTGGCCCCATCAAAAATCCTTGTCGGCTGCTCGACCGTCGGGCTTTCGGGTAAAGAAGGACCGGTGCTTTCAGTTGTTCTTAAAACGGGTGTGATTCTCACCGCCCTTTGCGGTTTCATGGCACTTGGAATGTTGCTCATCGCGAACATGGTTGGAGGTGCGTAAAATGAAACAGAAATTGTTCAATCCGGTGTTTCTGGTTCTCGCCTCGATCATTCTACCGATCGCAGCGTTCGAGGCCTTTGCAATGGGCAGCAGTGCCGCAAGCGATATCCTGCTGGCCCTGTTTGCCGCCGTCATGGCGCTGATCATTGCGGGTAAATAAAAAGCCCGCCGGCATCAAATACCGACGGGCCGGATCAATTCGCCACCCAAATCCTTACGGGCGCAATACCGCCAGCTTGATGCCAAATGCAATAAACACCGCACCCGTGGTTGCCTTAAGCGCGCGCTGAAAACGCCCGCTTGCCGCATAGCGGGTAAGCCGCGCCAACACCATGATCATGGCTCCGAACCAGATTGCATTGATCGCGGCATGCACGCAGACCAGCATAAAGGCCGATCCAACCGCACCCTCACCCACCGGGATGAATTGCGGGAAAGCTGCCAGATAAAAAATCGAAACTTTCGGGTTCAGCGCATTGGTTAAAAACCCTTCACCATATGCCACAACAAGCGTGCGCTTGCGTTTGGCCGGTGCCACTTCTGCAACCGTTTTCACACCGCGCCAGGCATCTCGCAATGCCTTGAACCCGACCCAGCAAAGATACGCTGCCCCCAGCAATTTCACGACCATGAAAGCCTGTGCCGACTGCACAAGAATAACCGATATACCAAGGATCGAAAGCGTCCCGTGGATGTAGAAGGCCGTTACAAAGCCCGCCACATTGGCAAACCCGGCTGCACGCCCTGAAGTCGGGACGGTTTTGGCAATCAAAACACCATTGGGTCCGGGCGACATCACCAAAAGCGACGTCACAAGCGCAAAACTTAAAAACTGTGTCCAATCCATCGGCGTGGCTCCATGGCAAGGTTCGTTATCAAACTATAAATGGATTGTAAAAACCGGCAAGGCCGCAATTGTCGCCATACATTGATGCAACTTTCATCTTTCCCGCCCTCGGATAATGATAACTTTTGCGAAAACGATAAAGAATATCTGTGGTTCGCGCTGGTCTTTGTCGGTAACTTTACCGCAAGAAAACAAAGACATGACAAACAGTCATGCATGAGCGGGACACTATAATTCCCACGCGTTTATCCCCCTGATGCATCACAGTGCGGCAGCCTCTTGCTGTTGCGCAATGATGCCTGCTGCCCAGATTTTGTGATGCGTATAAAAAAAACCACCCTGATTGGATTGTTGTTTGGCTCGACGATTTTGGCTGCCTCTGGCGTCCATGCACAAACACCGGATGAACCCGAAAAATGGGGCCCGCATATCGATCTTGAAGGCAAAGCCGGGACGGATCGAAACCTTGGCGAGACGGATCTGTTCATCCCTCTTTGGCAGGATGACGACACGCTGAGCTTTGGCAGCATACGCGCACGAATGGATGACAATAACAGCCATGAGGGCAACTTTGGCCTTGGCATCCGTCAAATGCTGGATAATGGCTGGAATATTGGCGGATACGGGTATTTTGACCGCCGCCACAGCCCGTATGGCAATAAATTCAATCAGGTCACCGTTGGGGTCGAGGCCCTGTCGATGGATTGGGATTTTCGTGCCAATGGCTATGTTCCAGTTGGCACCACGAACTATATGGAAGACAGTCTTAGCACCGTCGATTTCTCCGGCGCGTCGATCATGTACTCCCAAGGCGAGGAACGTGCCCTTCGCGGCTTTGATACCGAAATTGGCTGGCGTGTTCCGCTGTTTGATACCGATGCCGGACAACAGCTACGCGCCTATGCTGGCGGCTATCGCTTTACCGAAAAAAATGTCGACACGGTGCAGGGGCCTCGCGGACGCCTTGACCTGACCTTTCATGAAATCCCGTTTCTGTGGGAAGGATCGCGCTTTTCGCTGGGGGCAGAAATCCAGCATGACGATCCGCGTGGCACCCAAGGTTTTGCCAGTTTCCGGTTGCGCATTCCGTTACAGGGGTTTGGTGACAGCCCGAAACCCAAACTTACCGCGATGGAACGGCGGATGACCGATCCGATCATCCGCGACATTGATATCGTCAGTCAGGCCGGGCAATTCACCGAGGCCGAGGAAATCACCAGCACGGCCGACGGTAACGCCATTACGCTTGTCAGCAGCACAACAACGTCAAGCACCGACCTTGCCAACACCATATCAACCGCCGGTGCCAATTCAACCGTGGTCCTTAACGGCAGCTTTACCAATGTCAACGACCGCCTTGATGTGCAGGATGGCCAAACCATCATGGGAACGGGCAATCTTGATGTTAAAACACCTTCCGGTCGCACTGTGACCATCACCACACCGGGCGCCAGCCTAAGCGGCGATGGCGCCCCTCCGGTCGGCTTCGGCACGCCGCACCATATTTTCAATATGGCCGCCAACAGTCGCCTTGTTGGCGTTACTGTTACTGTTTCAGGCCCCGCAACAGAGGCGGTCACAGCGGTGCGGATTGACGGCGTGGATAACGTTGAAATTATCAACAGCACCTTGACCACCACCGCAACGGACAACACGGTCTTTGGCATACAGGTTCTGGGGAACGCACAAAATACCGTCATTCGCGGCAACACGATCACAACCAGCAGCAATAGTAACTTTGCCTACGCTCTCTCAGCAGTCGGATCAGACAACCTCGTATTCGAGAATAATACGCTCAATGTCAGCGGGGCGACAAACAACCACCTGATATTCTTTAACAGTAACAATACAAATCTCTCCGGCTCCGGGAACAGCGGCAATTTAAGCACATGCAGTGTTGGCGGTGGAACAAATACCGGCTCAATCAGTTTAACAAATGGCACAACATGCCCCTGACATGAAGATGCCCGTAAACTTGATCATGGTGCTTTTTGCTTGAATGTTCCTATTTTGTTCTTTAGTGTTTTCCATATGCGAAACACCATCGGACCATCATCGGACGCCCTAACAACAGCCCTTCCCGGCGAAGGTTGGTATGACCCGAATTCCAATCCGGATCTTCTTCCAGCGCGTAGCCAAAAAGGCCGCGGCGCAGTGTCAAATATCGATGGCCGGTTTGAACGCCATGTCCATCAATCGGTTGATGACGGGTGGATCAACCAGTTGCTTGGTGACGAACCGCCGCGCATCAAAACCACCCTTGGCATTGATGGTGCACGCAGTGTCATCACCCGCAATCAAAGCCCGGATGTACCGTTTGATCGTTCGATCAATCCCTATCGGGGGTGTGAGCATGGCTGTGTTTATTGTTTTGCACGGCCAACACACGCCTATCTTGGCCTATCGCCGGGGCTTGATTTTGAAACCAGGCTGTTCTGGAAACCGGATGCAGCAAATCTTTTGCGCAAACAGCTTTCAGCGCGCAGTTATTCCCCTGCACCGATTGTGATTGGCACCAGTACCGATCCGTATCAACCAATTGATCGCGATAAAAAACTGACCCGATCAATTATCGGGGTCCTGTCTGATTGCCAGCATCCCTTTTCCCTGATCACTAAAAGTGCCCTTGTCACCCGTGACATTGACCTGATCGCACCAATGGCCGCCAAGAACCGTGCATCGGTTGCGATGTCGGTCACAAGCCTTGATCACAGGTTATCGAACCTGCTTGAACCACGCGCATCGGCCCCGCACAGGCGCCTTGATGCCATTCGCAAACTGACCGATGCCGGCATTCCGGTTACCGTATTATGTGCGCCGATCATTCCGGGCCTGAATGACACGGAAATTGAAAACATCGTTGCCGCCTGTGCCGATGCCGGGGCGCAATCGGTTAGCCATATCGTGCTGCGCCTGCCGCTTGAAATTGCCGATCTGTTTGAAGAATGGCTTGAAGCCCATTACCCCGGACGCAAGGCAAAAGTCCTGTCTTTGATCCGGCAAATGCGCGGCGGCGAAATGTACCAATCAGAATTTGGCACCCGCATGCGCGGCACCGGCCCGATTGCCGATCTGATTGCCAATCGCTTCAAAGCAGCCCGCAAAAAGCACAGCCTGACCGGAAGATCCCTTGATCTTGATTGCAAAGGCTTCAAACGCCCCAACGCAGACGGGCAGATGTCATTGTTTTAGGGGTATCCCAACATCCGCCCCGCACAATTCAAAAGGCTCATCCGATGCGCCGGATCGTTGTCTGCTTGCCGGCACCAACCGAAAGCCGCAAGATTTCCCCATCATCAAAGGCATAGCTAAGAACTTGATGTTGCGGATCAGATATCTGCTTTTCTTCGATCCATACCACGCCGCCCATAACAAGTTCGTGGGCTTCGGCACTTGTTTTGGCAAACCCCGCCATCAGAATAAGCGAGATGACTTCGATCCCGTTTTTCAGGGCCTCAGGCGCGAATTCAAGTGCCGGGATACGGTCATTAACAGAGAGATGGGTCATTTCGGTTTTCCTTCGTGGTGGGACCACCAAGGGCAAACCGGGGATGAAAAACAAAAGGCCGCCCTGTGGCAGCCTGTTTTCATTTGATCAGATACAAATCAACACGCGCCGTACTATGTGTACGACGTAAAATAGGCGTTGTGATGAATGATCGCGTTTTCCATACCAAAATGGATAAGGCCGAAAACAAGGTCCGTCAAGCCTGTTTATGCAGCAACGTCATGGCAGCAGACAAAAGCATAACGGTACAAGCCCGTTTTACCTGATCTGGATGACACAGACGCCAGATCGCTAAATACGCGCCCCTATGCGCCCGAACCCATAACGCAAAACACCCGCCGGACGAACCAACGGGTGCTGAATTGGGTATTTGTCAGAAACTGTTTAGCTGACAACGCGGTACCGTGCATGGGGTGCCGGGCTTTTGACCATGGACGCACTGATCATTGGCGTTCCGGCCACCTCGGCAGCATCTTCGCCCGATTGTGTGTTGGCAGATTCATCCCGCACAACATTGTCATTTTCTGAAAGGGCCAGATTGCGGGCATTGTCAAAGAAACGCAGTCCGCATTTTTCCATGACGTAAAGCGTCTCACCGCCCCACTCGCCCGTCCAGACCATGCCAGAAAGACCCGCCATTTCTTTTTCAATGCGGGTTGGTGAAATCGGCATCCCAAGGCAGGTGGTCAAAAGGAAGGAAAGCTCCGCTGCTGTCACCCCGTCTTCACAGCATTCTTCTGCCAAAACCGACATCACGGCCATGGCAACAACCTTGAGCGAAACCTTACGGGTCTCAAGCCCCGGAAAACGGTTCTTTTGAAGTTCAACAAAGTCACTGGCGATACGATCAACGTCCCCACGGATCACGTAACGTCCACGCCATACCCGACAGCTTGTTCTGGCTTCCCATTCCCGCATCGTTCTGTCCCACCCGTTTTTATGTCCCTAAGTAAAAACGATACATCAACCATACATTCAGTCAACATATTTTTCGACATTTTGTACTATTTTCGACATTCCAGACGAAACCACTGATATCCCGCCCCGGAGACAACATATCCGTCTTCATTTTCAACCGGTTCAAGATAGCCACGTGATAATGCCACATGGAAATCACGGCTGAAATTTCGTGGCATCCGCACATGTTCCTGACGGCGTAAAACACGACGAATATCATCACGTGTGATAAAGCCCCGCCCATCCCGATAATGCAGCCAGATTGCCGCCACCAAAATGGTTTCGGCAAAACCACGCGGCTGCATACGGCCAATCAAATCACCAAGAGACCCAAGAAAACTTGTGAGAAAGGCACCAGGATCAACGCCCCCAGCCGGATCATATGCATATGCTGAACCTGCCGTCTTCTGAAGCACTTCACCCCCGACACCAAACCTGTCGTATCCACCACGGGGCCCGTCATTGCCAGCCCCGCCTGGTGTCACGCCACCCAAATGCTCCCCACCGGACTGCCCCGAATCCTGTCTCGGCACATGCAAACGCGACGGGTATTGCCCCCCTTGTTGAGGCACACCATTCCCCGACATGCCATCAGACAGCGAAACACCCGGAACCTGCATAGGCTGCCCAAACAACGCTGCCATAACAACGGGCAGGCGCGCAGGCGGGATCGCGCATTCGAGATCCACCGGCCCAAAGTCGCCTTCGCCCGTAAGTTTGACGTGAATTATTGCTGCCAAGGTTGCCATCACTCCTGATTTACCCAACCCCAGTACCATACATTACGTACAAAAAACAACGCTACATATTAATTTTTGTATACTTTTATACACACATCACATTGTCTGAGCACAATTTTACCCTCGACAAGCTGCGCACTAGGGTCACACCATGACCACAATGAACAACAATCAAGGGCACATG
The DNA here is from genome assembly GCF_040218635.1 of Thalassospira sp. Lineage (GTDB taxonomy): Bacteria > Pseudomonadota > Alphaproteobacteria > Rhodospirillales > Thalassospiraceae > Thalassospira. The sequence goes on along the minus strand of NZ_JAVJRB010000012.1, from coordinate 435,364 downwards.
GCCTGATCCGTTTTGGGCCGCCCACTTAAGCGCACGTCGCCCCAAACCAAACAGACGTGCGCCTCGCCTTTGCGCTACCAACAGGGAAGGATAAAGAACAATGACACGCCTTTTGTTTCGCCAAAACGCTTACGCCAAAAGCTGCGATGCGGTCGTAACAGGCATATCTGAACGCGGGATCGAGCTTGATCAGACCGTTTTCTATGCCATGTCCGGCGGTCAGGCTGGCGACATCGGGGTATTGAAAACGTCATCAGGTTCTGTTCTTCCCATCGCAACGACAGTGAAGGACCGCGAAACCGGACGTATTTTGCACATCATCGAAGATGACCATGCCCTGCCTGCCATTGGCGACACGGTCACGGCCGAACTGGACTGGGACAACCGGCACAAATTGATGCGGTTCCACACCTGTTTGCATCTTTTATGCGCAGTGATTGACGGGGATGTTACCGGCGGCAATATTGCTGCCCACAAGGCACGCCTTGATTTCAACTTGCCGGATGCTGCCTTGGACAAAGACGAAATCACTGAAAAGCTAAATGAACTGATCGCCCGCGATGCGGATGTCTATGACGGCGAAATCAGCATTGCCGAACTCAAAGCCAACCCGGAACTGGTCCGCACCATGTCGGTCCAACCTCCAATGGATGGCAATTCCATCCGGACCGTGACGATCGAGGGAATTGATTTTCAACCCTGCGGCGGAACGCATGTCAAAAAGACTGGCGAAATCGGCCCGGTTTCCGTCGCCAAAATCGAAAAGAAAGGCCGCCAGAACCGGCGCATCAACATCGTTTTTGACGTTTAATGGAGGAAGCAAGATGGATGCAGTACAGCTTCAATTTCTCAATTATCGTGGCTCGGACCCTCTCGAAGGCCTCAAAATCGAGCTTGATGTTATCGATCCAAACTTAGGCCATTTAGATGATGACCATGAAACCAAAGATCATCGACTGGGCACAATCCTCATTTTGATTGAGCTTGAAGCGCTTACCGCTTTAAACAAGCATCTGAAAACTCTGGATCAGACCATCCACAAAAAACTTTATGAACAGAATAGCTTAGAGATCATCAACGCCATAAAAACCAAGAAATTGGACCCTGAAACGGGCGTCCCTTATGATAGAAACATCACAATTACCGTCGATGACATACGATGCCTAATCTGAGCTGAACTGATCCACTCAAGTCCTTGCAGGTTGCCAGCATGAAGCTCTGCCGTTACAAATTTAAGAATTACAGGACCATGATAAAACGATCCCGGGACCAACCGGGGTCATGCAATACCCACCATTGCTAACCGGAGCTTGTCCATGAGTAACCCACTTTCCGATGCCCTGGTCTCCACCCAGTGGCTGGCGGATCACATCGACGCGCCGGACGTGCGCGTTGTTGATGCAAGCTGGTACATGCCAGCTGACAATAAAAACGCCCGCGACATTTATAACGCACAGCATATTCCCGGCGCTGTCTTCTTTGATATCGACGAAATTGCAGCGGATGACAGTGCTCCACTGCCGCATATGATGCCCGATGCCATCAAGTTTTCCGCCAAAGTGCGCAAGCTTGGTCTTGGTGATGGTGTCCGCATTGTGATTTATGGCCAGACCGGTTCTGCCCTTGCCGCGTGTCGCGCATGGTGGATGCTCCGCCATTTTGGTCATCACGATGTTGTCGTACTTGATGGTGGGCTTCCGAAATGGATTGCTGAAAACCATCCGGTAACCGATGCCCCTACTCCGCCGCGCGAACGCCATTTCACGGCACGCGCCAACAGCTTCTTGCTGCGCGAGTTTGATCAGGTACTTTCGAACGTGAAGACCAAGCGCGAACAACTTGTTGATGCCCGCGCTGCCGAACGGTTCCGGGGCGACGTTGCCGATCCTTGGGGCAAATCGGGCCACGTTCCGGGATCCTACAATCTGCCATTTAACGTCCTGGTGAATGCCGATGGCACCTTTAAGGATGCGGATGCGATCAAGGCGGCATTCGATGATGCCGGAGTTGATCTTGATAAACCTGTTGTCGCGACCTGCGGTTCGGGTGTTACAGCATGCGTTCTTGCCATGGGGGCCTATATCGCTGGTCACAAGCAGGTCGCTGTGTTTGACGGCTCCTGGGCACAATGGGCCACCACCGAAGACAGCCCGGTAGTAACAGGCCCGGCATAGATCGCACATTCTCGTTTCCAGATAAGCCGAGTAATCAAATGCCCGCTCCCTCGCCATATGGCCAAACCCTTGCTGATAACAGCGCGGATGCCGCCAAGAGCGGAGCGGGCATTTTGCTTGAACAGCTTAAATCCCCCTCAGATGGCGATATCACCGCAATCACGGTGCTTTGGATTGCAACCGGGTTAATCCCGGCCATTCGCGATGCCCGCCAGGATATTGAAAACTGCATCAATGCCGATCACGGCAGCCTGATTGTTGCGCGTCATCCTGATGACGGCCATATCATCGCCACCATGATGACCGGCCATGACGGTATCTTTGGCTGGATACATTATCTGGCGATTGCCCCGCACGCTCAAAGCAATGGCATCGGGCGTGCACTGGTCGATCTTGCCGAAGATATTTTGCGATTTTCCCGCCTGCCTGAGATCCGGGTCACAATCGAAAGCCCCGCTGCGGGTGATTTTTACGCCAAACTCGGCTATGAATTACCCAACAATGTCACCGATCAGGCATCCCCTGATACCAATCGAAACACGATTATGCGCAAGAGCTTAGTTCAATGACCCCATCCAATCCGCGCAAACTCGAAGTTGTTATCAGCTTCCTTGAAATGCAGTCCCCACCCGAACGCGCACCCGCCATCATCCCGCCGGGCAAGGTCGCGATTGTTCGGGCAGAAAACCCGACACTGTCCTTTTATCGCTACTTATATAATACAGTCGGCGAACCGTGGCTTTGGTGGCAACGCCGCCTGATGAGCGATGATGAACTTGCCCCGATCCTGGCTGCGCCTGAAACCCATGTTTTCGTGCTTTATGTCGCAGGCGTTCCTGCCGGTTTTGCCGAGCTGGAGCTATCCGATCTTGAAAAAGACGGCGTAATTGACCTTCATTACATGGGATTGCTGCCGGAATTTATCGGCAAGGGTTTTGGAAAATACCTTTTAAACTGGGCGATTGACACGGCCTGGAGCTTAAAACCGACCCGCGTGACGGTAAATACCTGCACTTTGGATCATCCAAGTGCATTGAGGGCTTACCAAAAGGCTGGCTTTGTTGTATACGACCAGCGAACGGACATTGTTGATGATCCGCGCGATGTTGGGCTGATCCCGCCAATTGATCATCATGTTGATCATGATGGCCAAATTGATGGTGACGCGCCTGATGCCGACAGCGACCCTGAAAATGCAAATAATGCAGATTCAGGAACTTTGATCGTTGACTTTCCCGAGCGTGCAAGGTAACAAGCGCGCCTGAGTTTACCCAAGCCAGAGGATGATGACCCATGGCAGTGCCAAAGAAAAAAGTGACCAAGTCCCGTCAGGGCATGCGTCGCTCGCATGACAAGCTCGCCAAGGGCTCGTACCGCGAAGACAAAGAAACCGGCGAACTGCATCGCCCGCACCACATTGACCCGAACACCGGTATGTACCGTGGTCGTCAAGTGGTCGAGCCTAAGATGTAATTCCGATCCAGGGGGCTTTGGCTCTTTGGCGGTTTGCGACGCTATATAATTCCGCGCCATCCGTTTTCGAATGGCGTCTGATTTAAAAAGGGATGAAGCCGTTTGGTTTCATCCCTTTTTATTTGCCCGAACAGCATCAACCAATCCGGTGCCAAAACAAAACGGACGGACAGTTCCCTGCCCGCCCGTTGATATCTTGCTTGATCGTCTTCGATTAGGACCTTTTAATTGATCCCGTCGGTTCCCGTACCGCATACAATCACACCAACCCGGCCCGGATCATCAACACCCAGTCGCCCAGTCATCACGGCGGCAATACCCGCTGCTGCTGAAAGCTCAACGGCAATGCCAAGGTCCTTCCAAAGCCAGCTTGCGGCTTTTTGCATTTCCTCGTCCGTCACCAAGGCAATGCGATCAACATTCTTGCCAATCAGATCGACATTCAAGGCAGATGACTGACGCGGGGCCAAGCTGGTCGCGGCTGTATTGACACTTGGCAGGGTCACGACCTCACCGACTTTCAGGCTTTCAAACAGGGTCGCCGCCCCGGTTGGTTCTACCCCGATTATCCGAATAGACGGGCGCAGCATGCGGGCCGCCGTTGCAACACCGGAAATCAACCCGCCACCGCCAATGGCAACAACAAGCGTATCAAGATCAGGTTGCTGTTCAAGCAGCTCCAGCGCAATCGTGCCTTGTCCTGCAATCACTTTGGGATCGGCAAAGGGATGGATATAAGCCATGCCGGTTTCCCGCGCATGATCCATCGCCGCACGGTTCGCATCATCCCAAACCGCCCCGATCAGGGCAACATCAACACCCTGTGCGCGCAGCTTTTCGACTTTTGGCTTTGGCGTATTGGTCGGTAAGAATATTTTCACCGGCACACCAAGGGTGCGCGCCGCATGGATCACCCCCATGCCGTGATTACCCCCCGATGCCGTGCAAAGTCCCGAAGACCGCTTATCCTCATCCAGTGACAGGGCGGCATTCATCGCCCCACGCGCCTTGAATGATCCCGTGACCTGCATGTTTTCAAGTTTTAGAAACATTTCAGGGATTTGATCCATTGCGGCAAAGCCCGATTTATCGGAAAAACCCGTTACGCCAAACACCGGGGTCAGACGCATATGGCTTGAAATTGCGCGACGTGCGGCACGGAAATCCTGAAGTTCGATCACGGGGGCTCCTTTGACGATATTGATGCTGGTTTCGGATCAGATGGGGCGGCAACCGGTTGGCCGATCTCACAGAAATAACCCGGATCGCTGATTTCACAATAGGTTTTGCGTAAAAACCCTTGATGGACTGCCACCAAGATGGTTTGACTAATACACCAAGTTAAAAGGATTTCTGCCCAAGGAGACGCACCACCAATGTCCGCCCAAAGCCCCAAAAAAACTGCTACTAGGCTTGTCCATGCAGGTCGCCGGTCCAGCCAGTATCACGGCGTGGTCAATCCACCGGTTCTGCATGCATCTACCATCCTGTTTGACAGCCTTGCTGAACTTGAAAAGGCTGGCGCATCTGCACCGGGCAAGGTCACCTATGGTCGCCACGGCACACCGACCCGATTTCTTCTGGAAGAAGCCGTTGCTGAACTTGAAGGCGGTTATGGCACGCTATGCGTATCGTCCGGGGTTGCAGCGATCAACAACGCAATTCTGGCGTTCGTGAAGCCGGGCGATCATATTCTGGTCACCGACAGCACCTATTACCCGACTCGCAACCTGTGTAATGCGTTTCTTAAAAAGTTCGGGGTTGAAACCGAATATTACGATCCGACCATCGGCGGCGACATCGCAAAGCTTATCCGCGATAACACGGTTCTGGTCTGGTGTGAAAGTCCAGGTTCCCTAACTTTCGAGATGCAAGACATCCCGGCAATCGCTGATGCAGCCCATGCACGCGGCGTTAAGGTTTTGCTTGATAACACCTGGGCATCACCACTTCTGTGCCGTCCGTTTGAATTGGGTGTCGATGTGTCGGTTCAGGCCGGAACGAAATACATCGTCGGCCATTCCGACGTCATGATGGGCACTATCACAACCGCCACCGAAGAAGACCTGCTGACGATCAAAAAACAGGTCCTGATTTCCGGTGATGCGATTGGGCCTGATGATTGCTATCTCGCACAGCGCGGGTTGCGCACCCTTGGGGTTCGCTTGAAACAACATCATGAAAGCGGCCTTAAAGTTGCCAATTGGCTGCAATCACGCGCCGAGGTCAAACGCGTTCTCCATCCCGCCCTTCCCGATGATCCCGGCCATGCAATCTGGAAACGCGATTTTTCCGGCGCAAGCGGTCTGTTTTCTTTCGTGATGGACCCGGTCGAGAAAACCCAACTCGCCAACATGGTCGACCATATGGAACTGTTTGGCATGGGCTTTAGCTGGGGCGGGTTTGAAAGCCTGATCTTGCCATCCGACCCGGCCAAAATCCGCACAGCCACCAAATGGGAAGAAGACGGCCAACTGATCCGCCTGCATATCGGCCTTGAAGACGCCGATGACCTGATTGCGGATCTTGAAGCCGGGTTTGAGCGGCTGAAAACTGCGTGATCGGCTTTCATATCTAAAAAACAACCGGCGCAGAATGCCCTGCGCCGGTTTTCGTTTCTTAAATAGACTCCCATCATACCGATGGTTGATATGATAAAAATATCACATTCTAAATTACACGATGATATGATTAACCGTCTGAAAATATGAACCAATTAGCCATCAGGGTATGGCGCCTTATGATACCGGAAAAAATGACGCGATTTATACGGGGCCTTAGCGCCAAACACGGCTTTGCTAACGGAAACTTTCCTGCTTCTTGTCCAGTCCGCTGGATCGGGAAATGACGGCACGTACTGTCTTTGCAAAATTAGGAACGCTTCGTTTTGATTTCGGACCTGCCTGTGTCGGGATGTTCGCGACTTTTCCCCAAGCGGTTGCCTATGGTCTGATTGCGCTTTATCCATTGGGACGAGAATGGGCATCCTTTGGCATTGCGGCCAGCATTGGCTGCGCCATTCTTTTTGGCATTGTATCAGGGTTTTTCGGTCCAAACCGCTTTTTGGTCTCCGGTCCGCGTGCTGTCACGGCACTGATCATTGCATCGGCCATTCATATCGCCCTTCATCGTGGCTCCAGCCCGCAAGAGGCACTTGTTATTGCCTTTGTTGCCGTTTTCGGGGCTGGAATTTTCCAGATGATCGCCGGAACTTTGCGTTTTGGTCATGCGGTTTCCTATGTGCCTGATCCGGTTCTGTCTGGTTTTGTCAACGCATCCGCCATTCTGGTGATACTTGGCACAGTGCCAACTGCCCTTGGCAGCACAGCCCCCTCTATCGCGGGACTTATCGAAAGCCACGACAGCAACATCCTGATCTTCGCCCTTGTGGTCAGCTCCATGACCGTACTTGGCCATTTTGCCTTGGGCAAACGCATCCGGTTTATGCCCGCTGCAACCTGTGGGCTGATCGTTGGCATGGCGGTCTATTATATCGGTGTTTCATTTTTCCCCTTGGCCAAGGCCCCGTTGGTCGGGGTGATTGAAATTTCATCTCTTTGGCACAAACCAATTCTTTTTGATCTTCCGGCTGTTCTCGACACCCTGACCGGCAATCTCGACATTGCCTTGACCAGTGCGCTGACCATCGGGCTCCTGACATCTTTTGATACTGTCATTTCAAGCCGCGCCATTGATGCCCGTGTCGGACATCATAGCAATGTGAATGCCGAATTGCGCCTGCACGGCGTTCTGAATGCCGCGATGGGCTTTATCGGGTTCCTTCCGGGATCTGGCGCGTTAAGCCGGTCCCTTGCCATTGTCGATGCCGGGGCGCGCACACGCGCTGCCAATGCCGGAACAGCAATCTTGTTCGCGCTAAGCCTGATCGTTTTTGCCCCGGTGGTTGCCGCACTGCCCCTTTGGGCAACGGCGGGCATGTTGATTGCGATTGCCCTTCAGGCCATTGACCGCGCCACCGTTGATAAGGCATGGAAACTCGCAACAAAGCGCCTGCCCTATCCACGGGTCATCCTTGGCGATGTTTTGATCGGGATATTCGTTGTCAGCGTCGCCCTTGTCTTTGATCTGGCGATTGCCGTATGCGCCGGGGTTCTTGTGTCTGTCGTCCTGTTTGTTCTGGGTATGAGCAAAAGCCCCGTACGGCGCAGCTATCGCGGGTCACGCGTTCATTCACGCATCCTGCGCAATGCAACATCCATTCAATGGCTGGAACAAGAAGGCGACCGCATCGGTATCATCGAGCTTCAAGGTGCTTTGTTCTTTGGCTCATGCGCCAATCTGCGCACCGAAGCCATCCACTTGCTTGAAAACGGCGTGGATTACCTGATCCTTGATTTCCGTCATGCTACATCAATCGACAGCACCGGTGCGGCAACCCTGCGCGCCCTGCACTTGCAATGCGCCAAAGCCGGCAAACAGCTTTTCGTGAGCCATATCGAACCGGAACGCCGGAATCGCACGCTCCAAACCAAGACCAGAAATCCGGATCACCCGTCCAGCCCCCGTCACGGCAAAGCCAGACCACGGTGGATATGGCTGACCCTTGATGCCAATGGCGTCATACAGGCCCTTGGCAAAGAAAACTTTTTTGATGATACCGACACCGCCCTTGGCCATTGCGAAGAACTGTTGCTGCAACGGTTTGGCGGAAAATTGCGCAATAACAAACGCAGCCTGTTTGCCAACAGCCTTCTTTTAAAAGGCATGACGCGTGCGCAAATCTCGATACTTGGTCGCACGACAAAACGGCAACGGTTCGCAAAGGGTGATGTCATTTTCGCACAGGATGATGAATGCGACCGGGCCTATTTCCTGGTATCGGGGCGGGTGGATGTTTTGATTGATGTACCGGGCACCGGCCGCAAAAAACGCATCAATACCTTTAGCGAAGGAACCATGTTTGGCGAATTCGCTGTCCTTGATGGCGCGCCGCGCTCCGCAACGATTGTTGCGGCGACCGATGCGCTGTGCCTGTCAATCGAACGCACCGAATTTGCCGCCTTGCGCGACACCCATCAGGATGTTGCTACAATTCTACTTTTGAACCTGAGCAAAGTATTTGCCGGTCGTTTGCGACTGGCCAACACCATGATGTCCGAACTGGAACAATAACCTTTTGGCCCGGCACACTGGATTGCTAAGGATCGCTAAACCGCGATCCGTTTCCAGAACTGCCCCACAACCCCGGACAGCAGAAACAACCCTGCTGCCGAAATCACAATGCTTGGCCCGGCAGGCGTATCGACATGCCATGAGAGGCTGATACCGGCTAAAACCGATGCCGCGCCAAACAGCGCAGCCCCAATCGCCATTTGTTCGGGCGTTCTGGCAAAGAACCGCGCGCTGGCGGCTGGCACGATCAAAAGGGCTGTGATCAAAAGAACCCCGACAATCTTGATTGCCATGCCAATCACAAGCGCCATCAACAACATAAAGATCAAGCGTAACCGTTCGACCGGGATGCTTTCAGCCGCAGCAATTTCCGGACTGACAGTAAGCGCCAAAAGCGGTCGCCACATCCAGATCAAAACCCCGACGGCAAAGATACCGCCCGCGGCCAAAAGCCAGATATCGCCCATGGTAATGGCAAGAATATCGCCAAACAGATAGGCCATGATGTCAACAGCCACCCCTTGGACAAAGGCCAATGCCACCATGCCCAAGGCCAATGTCGAATGGGCCAGCATGCCCAGAACCGTGTCGCTGCCAAACCGGGCCTGCCGTTGCCCGACGGCAAGGATCACGGCACTGGCAAGACAGGTCGCAATCATGCCAAGCCGGACATCCACCCCGATCAAAAGACCAAGGGCGACACCAAGCAACGCCGAATGGGCCAGCATATCGCCAAAGAACGCCATCCGCCGCCAAACAATAAACGCCCCGAACGGCCCGCAGACACAGGCCAGTAACACACCACCAACCACAGCACGCAGCAGAAAATCATCCATCATTTTCGGGTTACTGCCTCTTGCTGACTGGCCGCGTCGTTCCGGGTATGAGTGTGGTGGTCATGTTTATGATGCGCATGACTATGCCCGTGATCATGGTCATGTGAATGATCATGACCACATCCGCCCACCACATGGCCGGAAATATCATGTTCGTGATCATGTTCGTGGGTATAGATGCCAATCGCATCGGCTTCTTGCAGGCCAAACAAGGATCGATATTCCGGGTGTTGGCGCACGGTTTCGGGAATGCCCGAACAACATACATGGCGGTTAAAACATACCACCTGATCGGTCTTTGCCATCACCAGATGCAAATCATGCGATATCATCAGAACCGCGCAATTATGCTCATGGCGGATGTCATCGATCAAACGATACAATCCCGCCTGCCCGGTCACATCAACCCCTTGGGTCGGTTCATCCAGAACAAGCAGTTCCGGGCGCAATAACAATGTCCGCGCCAACATCACACGCTGCGATTCACCACCCGAAAGGCTGCTCATCTGCGCGTCAATGACGTGGGCGGCCCCAACTTGATCCAGAACCTTTTCACATTCGGGCCGACTTGCACGCTGGGTCAGGGTCAAAAACCGCTTCACGGTCATTGGCAAAACCTGATCAATCGCAAGTTTTTGCGGAACATAGCCAATCCGAAGACCGGATTTACGCAAAACATCCCCCGCATCAGGTTTCTGCAACCCCAAAAGCGTTTTGACCAAGGTTGATTTTCCAGCCCCGTTGGGGCCAATCAATGTGATGATTTCACCGGCATGGATTGAAAGCGACACCTGATCAAGCACACGTTCACTGCCAAATGAAAGGGTAAGCCCCCTGCCCTCAATGAGTGGCGCAGTCATGGCACAGCCCCTTGATTTCAACCGTGGTTGCCTGAATGTCAAAGCCGACCTGACCTGCGGCCTTTACAACCGCATTGCTCATATCTTCATTGACGGCCTCGGCCACACGGCCACATTGGGTACAGATAAAATACTGCCCCAGATGTTCACAATCGGGCCGGTCACAGCCGAAATAGGCATTAAGCGATTCAATCCGGTGCACCAATCCAAGATCGGTCAAAAATTCCAACGCACGGTAAACCGTCGGCGGCTGCACGCGCTGTCCTTCCGATGTCAGCGCATCCAGAAGTTCATAAGCCGTCACCGCCTTATGCGATTGCCAAATCAAGGTGAAAACCTTGCGGCGCATATCGGTAAATCGCGCATTTTCGACGTCACAGACTTTCTCCGCCTGCGTAAGTGCGCTATGCACACATCTGTCGTGATCATGGCCCTTTTTCGGGAAAAGATCGCTCATCGTTCGCTATCTCGTATCAACGGCACTTCGGCAGTGTTTAGACCAAAAGCCTAAAAAGCCGTGGCATCTGATGAAATGTTATAATATATCATTTTCTGACGTGCAGAACGCGAAAAGTCAACCACCATCGACCGGAGTTCCCCCATGACGGGTTCAAATCAACTGATTGCCGACAAGCTTAAATTCAATGAAAGCGGCCTGATCCCGGCAATCGCGCAGCAGCATGACAGCGGCGAAGTCCTGATGATGGCGTGGATGAACCGCGATGCCGTAATTGAAACCCTTGATACGGGCCGGGTGTGCTATTTCTCCCGCTCGCGGGGCAAGCTGTGGCGCAAGGGTGAAAGCTCCGGCCAAGTACAGAAACTGGTCGATTTTCGCTATGACTGCGATATGGACACGGTTCTGGTTATGGTTGATCAGCTTGGCGTTGCCTGCCACACCGGACGGCGCAACTGTTTCTATTTTGCCGCCCGTGACGGGGTCGAAACCGTCATTTCCGAACCGGAAGTCTCGGTCGAAGACCTGTATGGTAAAAAGTAAGACACATATATCATGGCCATCTCTGACGAACAATTTGATCGCGTTGCCACAACCGTCATTACCGGCTTTCTCGGCAGTGGCAAGACAACCCTTTTAAATGCCCTTCTGACACAGGATGGCATGGAAACAACCGCCGTTCTGATCAATGAATTTGGCGATATCGGGCTGGATCATTTGCTGGTGCGTGAAATCTCCGAAGACATCGTCTTGCTGAATTCCGGCTGTATTTGCTGTTCGGTGCGCGGTGATCTGATTTCGGGGTTACGTGATTTGTTTGTCAAACGCACGCGCGGCGAAATCCCGAAATTTAACCGCGTGATCATTGAAACCACCGGTCTGGCCGACCCGGCCCCGATCCTTCATACCCTGATGACCGATCCGCTTTTAACCACCAAGTTTCGCCTTGATAGCGTGGTGACCACGGTTGATGCCATTCACGGCGAAGGGCAACTTGATGCCCATCCCGAAAGCATCAAACAGGCAGCAGTCGCCGACCGCATCTTGATGACCAAGGCCGATCTGGTTAATGACGCCACCCGGATCCAACTTGAAACCCGTCTACGCGCGCTTAATCCCGCCGCCCCGATATATGCCGTGATCAATGGTGATATTGCGGTTTCAAAACTGTTTAATGCCGGGCTGTATGATCCGACGACCAAAAGCATGGATGTCCAGAAATGGCTGCATGACGAAGCCTATGAGCAGCATGGCGACGACACGCATGGCCATGACCATGACCATCATCATGACCATGATCACGGCGAACATCACCATCATGCCCACAGCGATGCGCATGGTCACAGCCACGACGTAAACCGCCACGACGATCACATTCGATCCTTTTGCATTACCTTTGATGAACCGATCCATTGGGATGCGTTCGTCACCTGGGCCGAGATTTTTACCCAGATGCGCGGCGAAAGCCTTTTGCGCGTCAAAGGCATCCTGAACCTTGTCGGCGAAGAAAACCCGGTTGCCATTCATGCGGTTCAACATGTGTTTCATCCGCCCGCGTCCCTTCCGGCATGGCCAAGCAATGACCATCGATCAAAAATCGTCTTCATCACCAAGGATCTGGGCCCGCAGGTCATTCGGGAATCGCTCTATCATTTGAACGCGGCGGTCAGTGAAACCAGTGAAAACGGCGCAGTTTCCTAAAAACTTGGGCGGGTTTGAGCCACATCAAGGATGTCAGCCATAAATTCAGGCAATCTCGTTCTTGGCTTGATAAGCCTCACTCTAAGACTTTGGGCGGCCCTGCGACATGGTCGCCCTTTTTCTTTGCGAAAAGATCATTCAACACAAGCACCTTAGCCCCACGTCCTTCTCCCATTGAACAGCGCGATTATCCAATCGTACAGGTTGCGATGGGCTGGATGTGGCCTAAATTTGGCGCATATCGGGTGAACTGACACCTTATCGTCATTTGCACATCACGGTGACAGCATCCAAAATCACAACAATCAAACTTTAAACAGGGGGTAAAAATCATGATTTACCGGAACTGGCAGGGTAGCAAAATTCCGGCCCTCGGCTTTGGGACCTACGAGCTTAATAATGACGATGCGGCCACCATGGTCAAGGAGGCCGCCAAAATCGGCTATCGCCATTTTGATACCGCTCAGATGTATCACAACGAAGAAGGTGTTGGTCGCGGCCTTAAGGCATCCGGTCTTGCACGCGACGATTACTTTCTAACCACCAAGGTCTGGTTCGACAAATTCCAAAGCGGGGATTTGCAGACCTCGGTCGTCGAAAGCCTTCGTAAGCTTGACCTTGACCATGTTGATCTGTTGCTTCTGCACTGGCCGACAGATGAAATTCCGCTTGATGAAACCATCGCCGCATTGAACGAGGTCAAAAACCTTGGCATGACGCACATGATCGGGATTTCAAACTTCCCGACTGCCCTGATCGACAAGGCAATCAATCTGACGGATAGCCCGCTGACGGTTAATCAGGTCGAATATCACCCCTATATCAGTCAGGCGAAGGTTCTTGAAAATGTCCGATCGCACAACATGCTTCTGACCGCCTATTGCCCGATTGCCCGCGGAACGGTTCTTAATGACCCGACCTTACAGGAAATCGGTGCCAAATACGGCAAATCGGGTGTGCAGGTCACCTTGCGTTGGTTGATGCAACAAGACGGTGTCATGGCAATTCCCAAATCCGGATCACCAAAAAATGCTGCCGCCAATTTCGACATCTTTGATTTTGAATTGTCCGATGATGACATGGCCAAAATCTTTACGCTGGCCAATCCGGATGGCCGCCTGATTGATCCGTCATTCGCCCCGAAATGGGATGATGCGGCCTAAGTTGGTGGCTTAATTTCAAGACCTTAATACCGCCAACCCATCCCGTGATTGGCATATAAAATTACCAGGACCGGCCTCATTGAGGTCGGTCTTTTGCGTTTCGCCCCATCGCCACACCAAAAACAGGCGTTTAATGACCAACCAATGCCACCAACTTGTTTCGCACCTGCGAAAAGCGTAATCTGACGGCATTCATCAGACAAAAGACTGTCGCGACTAAATGACCCAACCCAACACCAATGCTGCACCCACCAGCCCGGATACGAATGCAGACACGGCCAAAACCACATCGAAAAAAGACGATATTTCGCATCGTTTGTATGAGGATGTCCTGGCCCTTGTGCTCGGAACCATGGTGGTATCGCTTGGTGTGACGCTCTATAGCGAAAGCGTTCTGGTCACCGGCAGCACAGCCGGTGCGGCCCTTCTGATCGAACATGCCACCGGCTTGTCATTTGGCATGATCTTCTTTGTGATCAACCTGCCGTTCTACTGGTTGGCGTTCAAGCGCATGGGAACGGCCTTCACCGTCAAAACCTTTATCGCGGTTGGTCTGGTTTCGGGATTCTCGAAACTGACCCCGATGATGGTTGATTTTCACATGCTCAACCCGGTCTATGCCGCGATTGCCGGCGGTGCCTTGATGGGCATTGGGCTTCTTATGCTGTTTCGCCACCGCGCAGGCCTTGGCGGGGTCAACATCCTCGCCCTCTATCTGCAGGAAAACTTCGGCATCCGCGCAGGCTATGTTCAGCTTGGCGTCGATATGGTCATCCTGCTCATCGCCTTCCTGACCCTGCCGTTCGATAAAGTCCTGCTGTCGATCTTGGGCGCTGTCGTGCTCAACCTGATTATCGCGCTCAATCACCGTCCGGGGCGGTATTTGGCGGCGCGGTAGGTATTGCGCATTTGATACGCCGATAGCCTATCGACAGGTACCACCAACAAAAACGGCACGTTTCAGACTGAAACGTGCCGCTGATAATTGTTCGTGCAGCCAATCACTTGTCTTTGGCTGCAACCAGCATTTTCCAGACCAATGCACCAAGTGCCGCACCCACCAGCGGCGCAACCCAGAACAGCCAAAGCTGCCCCATTGCCGCGGTGTCCGCAAACAATGCAACCCCCGTGGAGCGGGCCGGATTGACCGATGTATTGGTCACCGGGATCGATACCAGATGGATCAGGGTCAAGGTCAGGCCGATGGCAACCGGGGCACATTGGGCGGGCGCGCCGGGGGATGTCACCGCCAGAATGATAAAGATAAAGAAGCCGGTGAACACGATTTCCGCGACCAGTGCCGACACCATGCTATAGCCGCCCGGAGACAAGTCCCCGAACCCGTTTGATGCAAAGCCACCGGCAACAAAACCGGATGTGCCTGAGGCAATGACATAAAGGACGGCGGCCGCCACAATCGCGCCAATCACCTGTGAAATCCAGTATGGCACAACATTGCGGTATTCAAATCGCCCACCAACGGCAAGCCCCAGCGTCACCGCCGGATTGAAATGTCCACCCGAAATGCCGCCAACGGCATAGGCCATGGTCAAAACCGTCAGACCGAATGCAAGCGAAACACCCAAAAGCCCGATCCCGACATCTGGAAATCCAGCGGCAAGAACAGCACTGCCGCACCCACCCAGAACCAACCAGAATGTCCCTAAAAATTCCGCCAAAAGTTTGCTTTTCATGATTCCCTCGTGAAACTGTCAATCATTGGGAAATCACCCTCGCCCCGGCAAAAACGAGCTTACGAAAACAACAGAATAGAATGCACCCCGGACCGAAAGGCTTTTGTCCCCGTAAGAAGGCGGATCAACCCGGAATATTCATTCCGCATATGCAGATGTTCACCCGACACACCAACCAATAGATCTGCAATTCTTTATTCTTTGATTTTCCACTTCGCGGAAAAGATGCTGCATACACAACGAACTATACGCAATAGTTGCAAATGTGTCTTTGATTTTAGCCGCGTGCGTATATCTGGATGCCAAAACCGGCAAAAACAAAAGGGTTCCCGAAAAACCGGCATTTTGGGAAAGGATGGAAAAGATGGCGATCCCTGCAGGACTCGAACCTGCAACCTACAGATTAGAAGTCTGTTGCTCTATCCAGTTGAGCTAAGGGACCGCTGGGTGGGGTGGTTTGCTGTACCCCGGGGCATGGCATTGGACGCCTGCCCGATATGATTTAGGGTTTTACGTCCCCTGTCAGACGAAACGGGGCGGAAATCCGCCCCGGTGGTAGGTCAAAGCCATGAGGCCATCAACAGATCAGACGACGCGTTTAAACGCGAAGTTATCAGCATATGCCTTGATCTGGATTTTACGTGGCTTGGGCATTTCGATATCCGCAATCAGCTTATGCTTCGCAGCAAAGGCCTGTGCTTCTTCGAGGGTTTCGAAATACATGCGCACCTGACCACGGGTATCGGTAGACCCGATCCATCCCATCAGCTGATCTGCGACTTTTTTCGCACCCGGTTCAAATTCCATAACCCAGTGCTTGGTCGCAGCCTGACCGGACTGCATGGCGTTCTTGGCAGGTTTATAAACACGGACCTTCATCGGGACCCTCGTCTTGACCGTCGGGATAAGATGGTGATGGCAGTAGTACGGGTTTCTTTAACCCCTGCAATCAAATCATCTTTTACACCTTTTGTCGTGAATTGGAAATCCCGTTGGATAACCGGTCGAACAACAAAAGGGGAAGATGGTCGGGAAGGCGAGATTCGAACTCGCGACCCCCTGCTCCCAAAGCAGGTACGCTACCAGGCTGCGCTACTCCCCGAACGAGGGAGGGTTTAGCACCACACTCCCGACTGGGCAAGCCTGTATTGTGCCTTTTTGCAGAAAAAATTGCAGAAAAACCAAAGGCCGCAGATATCCTCTGCGGCCTTGCTATTCCTGATTGATCTTTTGCGCCCCAAAGGCGGCCTGATATCGCGCCTAACGCGGCAGGCCTTCTACCTTTTCGCCGACTTCAAAGCCCATTTTGTCTGACGCTCCACCATTTAGCTCCAAAACAAAGCGAACAGGCTTGGGCGATGCGATGATGGCTTCTGATTGCGGGACGGTGCGTTTTTCAATGCCAATAATCATGCCGTTGGAATCGATGAACAGCATATCAAGCGAGATAAAGGTGTTCTTCATCCACATCGAAATATCGCGTGGCCCGCCGAAATCAAACAGCATGCCCGCATCCTTGGCCATTTCAGTGCGGAACATCAATCCGCGCGACCGTTCTTCGGGTGAGATGGCCAGTTCGACATTATATACTTCGCCATCGACCAGAATGCGCGATCGTTCAAACCCGGTTGCCTTCGCGTTCAGCCCCGCAACAACTGCTGCGCTGATAAAACAAACAACCAAAGCCATCTGAAAGAACGACTTCATACCCCATACCCCTTTAGTCTTCTGACGCGTTCCCGAACCTCGTTCCGGATTGCGCCACCGCGCCATGGATCCGCCAATGTCGTAAACAACGTGTCTGCGGGTTTTCTTCCACGGCTATGCGTCCATTTTATGACACGCAGGATATTTTCCGCTGTGATAGGTAACACAGGCGGTATTTCGATCCCGTTAATGGTCGCCCACACCCCGGACCAACAGCGTGCCACCCCAAATGGACTATATCCTCCGCCACCCAAAACCAGACATCTTGGTGCCAACCGGCTCATCGTCCCCACGACTTCCCAGATTGATTGGTTGCCCAAAAGCTGTTTTGACAGTGGATCTTCCAAAAGTGTATCACAACCACATTGTAAAACAATAGCTTGCGGCACAAAAGTTAATGCAAGATTAATCAAATATTCATTCAGGACATAGCGCATTTCATCATCATGCATCCCGGCAGGCATCGGAAGGTTCCGCGCCATACCGCCCGCAATGTCATCGATTGCGCCGGTTTTCGGCCACAGGTCTTCCTGATGCATGGAAAACGTCAAAACCCGGTCATCATCGGCAAAGGCAATCTGCACCCCGTCGCCATGATGGGCGTCGATATCGACATAAAGTACGCGATCCAGCCCCGAATCGAGTAACGCATAGATCCCCAGAACCGGGTCATTAAAGTAACAAAACCCGGATGCCCGGTCGCGCAATCCATGATGCGTCCCCCCGGCAGGATGATGAATAATCCCGCCATCGGCGATCAGCTCTGCTGCCTTGATGGACGATCCGGCAGCCGTCGCCGGACGCCGGAAAATTTCCGGGTAAATCGGATTGCCGTTTTTGCCCAACCCGAATTTGACCATCATCTCTTCGGGTAAAATCTGATCGCGTTCGGCCTGTATGACGGCATTGATATAATCAGGATCATGGAACCGGGCCAATTGATCGGGCGTTGCCACCGGCCCGGTCAGATAGGTGTCGTCATCCACCCAGCCCATCGCATGGACCATATCAACCACCAGCGACACACGCGGGATCGCCAATGGATGTTTCGGGCCATAACTGGACCCACGATAAATCTCGGCCGCGATCATGCGCGGTGTGTGGTTGGGCACTCGATGGTCAGACAAGGTCACGATGTAAGGCCAACTGAAACGGAGAAACTGGGACAATAATGGTGCATGAAGATGGTGTTACAAGACCATTCTCAGGATTGACCGTTTGTCAGACTTCACGCAAGCTCTGATTGCGATCCATTACGACATATGGCGGAACTGTCAAACGTCAAGCGTCACGCCAATCTGAAAGGCCCAAACGTGAATGCGCCCCGTCACCCCCCTTTTACGTAGCCCCTTGCTCTTGGTCTTTCTTTTTACGTCACTGGTCTGTGCTTTGCTGATTGGTTTCACCCTGATCGGCCTGTCGGATTTTGATCTTTCAGACCGGGACATAACGGAACTGTCCTTCACCCATCATGAAAATATGCTTTCGGGAATCCTCGTACTGCCCGACACAAACCATGACGGCCCCATCGCCCTGTTGGTGCATGGCGACGGACCACAAGACCGGTTTTCCAAAGAGGTTTATTTGCCGCTGATCAACGCGCTTCTCGATCAGGGAATTGGCATTTACAGTTGGGACAAGGCCGGTATTGGCCAAAGTGCCGGCAACTGGCTTGATCAATCAATGGATGACCGGGCGCACGAAGCCGTTGCGGCCTATGACATGATCGTCGCCACGCGCCAGGTGCCCGCCGACAAGGTCGGGTTTATCGGCTTTTCACAGGCAGGCTGGGTCATTCCCAAGGCCGGAAAACTAATCCCCGAGCTTGCGTTTAATGTTGTGATTGGGGGCGCTGTTAACTGGCAGGACCAAGGAGCATACTATATGCGCCAACGTCTTTTGACCGCCGGTACAGCCCATCACGATATCGACACACAGATCGCGGAAAGCCGCAAACGCGACGCGGTGATCTTCGCACCGGATGCCGATTATGAAACCTACCTTGCCATCACGACGTCCCCTGATCCGATGACAATGGATCGCTATAGTTTTGTAAAGCGCAACATCTCAGCCGACGCCAAGAACGATCTGATGCACCTAAAGACGCCCTTTCTTGCCTTGTTCGGTGTCGATGATCTAAATGTCGATGCCCTAACAGATTCCAGGATTTATCAAAACATCCTGATCGGTCGCCATCCCCAAAATGCCGTCACCCTGATCCCCGATGCCACCCACGGCTTACTTAGAAGTAATCTGTTTAACTATCAACTGGCCTCGGAAATGCCCAAAGAACGCCAGTTTCTTTTCGCGGCAATGGGCCGATATGCCTATGTGCCCGATGTGATTGATCATATGGCAAACTGGATACATCAGACCGTTACCGTGCAATAAACCTCACAGACCGACGTGCTCACAAACCAGCCACAAGATCCGTCATGCTGTCGGCGCAGTAAGATCAAGATGCATGGTTGTTGACGCGCGAAAGCCAAACAGATGGCGAAACAGGCCAATATCCTGCGTTTCAATCGCCCGAAATCCGCACCGCTCATAAAGGGCTCTGGCACGGGGATTAATATCAATCACATCAAGGCGCACCCGCAAAAGGTCCCGCGCGCGGGCCTCATCGGCAACCGCAGTTAAAAGCGCGGTGCCTACGCCCTGCCCGCGGGCAACCGGGTCTACAAAGATGCCATCCATCAAAAGCGTTCCCGGTTCAAGATCACGTTCGAGCAATTCCAGCATAATCCCGCGCAACAATCCGCCCCACGCCCCGTAAACCGAACAGATGTCGGACAATCCCCCGCCCACAAAGGCACCGTCTTTGGTTTTGAACCCCGCAAGGCCAAGTAGGCGCCCATCGTCAGACACGGCACTGATGGCATGTCCAGAATCCATAACGCGGTTTAAAAAAGCCAATGCCTTTGCTTCCGGCTTCATGATCCGTGAAAGTTTTTCCCGAAACGCTTCCCAAAACAGGGCTGCTGCCGCCCGCCGGTGGTTTTCGGCTACACCGGGTTGAATGGTATATCCCTGATTATCGGTCATGGACTGGTTTCGATATCCTCTGATGTGCCCCAAAATGAGAAATACAATCATGTCGCCTGCCACCGCAAGATCACGCGGTGAAAGTCATCACACCTTAACAGTCGGACCGTCACAATCCTTGACGTGCCGGATGTAACTGCGCATAGTCCCGACATCTCCGGGGGGGCCGATCGTAAATCGGCTGAGAGGTTTGGTGTTGCCAAACGACCCTTTGAACCTGAACCGGTTAAGACCGGCGTAGGAAGGATCGTATGACTGACACCAAACAACCGACCCGTTCGGCTTCCAATCCCACCCAGTTCGATATTCACCTGCGCGGTGCCCGTGTGGCATTTGGCGGCGCTGATATTTTCCATGACCTTGACCTGACCTTACAGGCCGGTAGCTTTACCTGTTTGCTTGGCCCCAGTGGCGTTGGCAAAAGCACGCTTTTGCGATATCTCGCAGGGCTGGAGCAAGGCGATGTTAGCGGTAACATCACCTGTTCAGATGGCTTTCCCTTGGCCGGTCGGGTTGCCTATATGGCCCAGCAGGACTTATTGCTGCCATGGCGCAGCGTGCGTGAAAATGTCGAACTTGGCGCGGTTCTGCGCGGTGAACGCCCGGATCATGATCGATCTGAACGCCTCATTGCCGATGTCGGCTTAACCGATGCGGCACATCTGCGCCCGGCCAAACTTTCAGGCGGCATGAAACAACGCGCAGCCCTTGCCAGAACCCTGATGGAAGATCGGCCGATTGTCCTGATGGATGAACCGTTTTCGGCCCTTGATCCGATCAATCGTCTGCGATTACAGGAACTTGCTGCCAAGGTCTTGCGCGGTAAAACCGTATTGCTGGTCACCCATGACCCGTTAGAAGCCCTGCGCCTTGGCGATCATGTCCATGTATTATCGGGCACCCCGGCAAGTTTGCGAAATGCGGTTACGCCAACGGGTCAAAGCCCGCGCAACATCGCCGACCCCGCGATATTGGCACAGCAAGCAGAATTGCTACGTCAACTGGGTGCGGATATGGCGGAGGCTGCGATATGAGCCCGCTTTTAAATCCTCATACAAAATCAAAACCGCTTTCCGAACGGCGCTGGCTTAAGCTTGCCCGCCCGTTCATTATTATCGCGGCGCTGATTGCAACCTGGCAATTGATCGTCACCCTGACGGGGGCGCCGAAATACATGCTGCCAACCCCGGCGGATGTTTGGGTCACCTTGATCAAACGCCATGCGGTTCTGCTTGATCATGCGCAATATACCATTGCCGAAACCGTGATTGGCCTGTTTGCCGGGGCGGCTCTTGGCACCTTGGCGGCCATTCCAATGGCGCTGTTTACACCCGTTCGGTTCTGGTTGATGCCGATCTTGCTGGTATCCCAAGCCATTCCGTTCTTTGCCCTGGCCCCGCTTTTAGTACTTTGGCTTGGGTTCGGGTTGGCTTCCAAAATCGCCATGGCTGCCTTGATCATATTCTTTCCCGTCACCGTCGCCTTTTTTGATGGGCTGGCCCGAACGGAACCGGGCTGGCTTGATCTCGCGCGGACCATGGGGGCAAGTCGCTGGCGGCTTTTGACCCATATTCGCCTTCCGGCAGCCTTACCTGCCTTTGCATCGGGTTTTCGCGTTGCCACCGCCGTTGCCCCGATTGGCGCGGTAATTGGCGAATGGGTTGGGTCAAGTCACGGGCTGGGATATCTGATGCTGCACGCCAATGCCCGGGTTCAGATTGATATGGTTTTTGCCTGTCTTCTGATCCTGTGTACGTTTTCGATCACGCAATATTTCATTGTGGATCGTGTGTTGCGGGCTGCCCTGCCCTGGCAACCCGACAGCTTGAAACCGGTTGGCTAAACACAATCGTTCTGCCGATTTGGCAGCGAAACAAATCCTCATACAAATACCAAAGTAACGCATTCATACGGAGTTTCATCGATGTTACCCCTGAAATCCATGATCAAAGCAGCAACCCTTGGTGCCGCAATGACGGCAAGTCTGATCGGCACAGCAACACCGGCCTTTGCCGCGGACAAGCTGGTCATTCTTCTGGACTGGTTTGTGAACCCTGATCATGCGCCGCTGATTGTTGCCAAGGAAAAGGGTTTCTTTGCCAAGCATGATCTGGATGTTGAATTGATCGAACCATCTGATCCGTCTGCCCCACCGCGCCTTGTTGCCGCCGGTCAGGGCGATGTTGCAGTCAATTACCAGCCACAGCTGCATGTTCAGGCCGCCCAAGGATTGCCGCTGACCCGGATCGGGACATTGGTGGCGACCCCGCTTAACAGCCTGATTGTCCTTCAAGACGGCCCGATTAAGGAAATCGCCGATCTTAAGGGCAAGAAAATCGGCTATTCGCTGGCCGGCTTTGAAGATGCACTTCTGGGCACCATGCTGGCCAATCACGGGGTGTCGATTGACGAGGTCGAGCTCATCAATGTGAACTTCTCGCTTTCACCATCGCTTTATTCCGGTCAGGTCGATGCCATCATTGGCGGCTATCGCAATTTTGAACTGAACCAGATGGAAATCGAAGGCAAACCGGGCAAGGCATTCTTCGTCGAAGAAGAAGGTGTACCGCCGTATGACGAACTGATCCTGACGGTGCGCAACGACAACACAGATGATCCGCGTTTTGCCCGCATGATGGCAGCCCTTGAAGAAGGCGTTCAGTATCTGATCAACCATCCTGATGACAGCTGGAAATCCTTTATCGCGGCCTATCCCAACCTTGATGACGAACTAAACATCAAGGCATGGGCCGATACCCTGCCGCGCTTTGCGCTGCGCCCGGCAGCCCTTGATAAAAAACGTTATGCCCGTTTTGCCGATTACATGGTCAAACAAGGGTTGATCGAAGAAAGCCCGGCCCTGGAAACCTATGCCACGGTCATTGACTAACCCAAAGTTCCCCCCTGCTTTCGCACCTCCTGTCCCGGTGGATGCGAAAGTATTGGTCTGTATCCCCATGGATACAGACCGGCCCCGAAGGCCGGAACGTGTAATGCGTTCCGGCCTTTTTCATGCCCGATCGGGCGTTCTTCCTATCCCACCAGTTGCTTGCATCACCGCAGTGATCGTTTACCTTATGGTCACCAGACACTGTGCCAAACGTATTTGGTCATGTCATTTTCACGGTCAGGAAGCCACGTGCAGATCAAAACCAAGCCCGCCCATCACACCGAAACCGGTTTTGAAAACCGCCATCCTTTACCCGATCCGGTCAAACGGTCGCTCTGGCGTTTTTTGAAACGTCGCTATTTCGGCGATGACAACTGGCCCAAAGCCAAACATCAGCACGGCAAAACCCCGGTCGAGACCCCAGATTATGACGCCATCCAAAATCCTGATCCGACGCGTTTGCAGGTCACATGGATCGGCCATGCCACGGTTCTGGTGCAGTATGGCGGATTGAACATCCTGACCGATCCGGTTTTTTCCAAGCGCGTATCGCCGTTTAAACGCATCGGCCCAAAACGCTATAGCCAGCCTGGCTTGACCATGGATCAGTTGCCAAAGCTTGATCTGGTGTTGCTGTCACACAATCACTACGACCATTTCGATCTGGAAAGCTTGGCCACTCTTGGCAACGCACCGCGCTATGTCCTGCCACTTAAAAACGGCGTTTTGTTGGAAAAGGCCGGAATTACGCCGGATCGTTATGACGAAATGGATTGGGATGATCAGCTTTCCCATCCCGGCGTGACCATAACCCACGTACCATCCAACCATTGGTCAAGCCGCACGACCAAGGACCGCAAGGAAATGCTGTGGGGTGGTTATATCCTTGAATTTTCCGACGGTTATCGGTTCTATTTTGTTGGCGATACCGGCTGGAACGAGGCGCTTTTTAGCGAACTTGGCGCACAGCATGGCGGGATTGATTTCGGCCTGATCCCGATCGGGGCATATGATCCGCGCGATTTCATGCGCAATGCCCATTGCAACCCCGAAGAAGCCGTTCAGATCATGCAGGTAATGGGTGTTAAACAGGCCCTTGGCATTCATTGGGGCACGTTTGTTTTAACGGCTGAACCCGTCGATGAACCGCCAATCCGATTGGCATCAGCCTGTCAGGATAACGGGATCGGGTTGGAGGATTTCATCGCCCCACCAATTGGTGCGACCCGGTTCTTTGAGGGCAAAGCAAAACCCCAACAGACAACATCGCCAAACATCCAGCATACCCCGTCCCCGGCATAGCTGCCCCCATCAGATCGGTTTGGTCGTTTTTCAAACCGCGTGCTAAACATCCGTGATTGCGTCACAAAACCGTAACATCTTTCACGGATACCCCACGATGAGTTTG
Source organism: Thalassospira sp. (assembly GCF_040218635.1). Taxonomy (GTDB): domain Bacteria; phylum Pseudomonadota; class Alphaproteobacteria; order Rhodospirillales; family Thalassospiraceae; genus Thalassospira. The sequence continues at coordinate 410,823 of NZ_JAVJRB010000012.1, read as the reverse complement.
ACCGTCTTTCTTGCCGTAATGGGTGCTGCCCTGATGCATGCCGTGTGGAATGCATTGGTCAAGGGTGGCCCGGACAAATTGATGAGCATGACGGCCATCGTGCTGGGCCATGTGCCAATTGTTCTGATCTTGCTTCCATTTGTCGATGTGCCTGCGCATGAAAGCTGGCCCTATCTGATCGGCTCCGTCGGACTTCATATCGGCTATCAGCTGTTTTTGATTCTGGCCTATCGGCTGGGTGATCTTAGTCAGGTCTATCCGATTGCCCGTGGATCATCGCCGTTGATTGTTGCGGCGGTTTCTGTGCTGGTTCTCGGTGTCACGCTGCAAGTCAGCGAATGGATGGCGATTTTCGTGATCGGTGTCGGTATCTTGAGCATGTGCATCACCCGTCAGGCCGATGGCATGCGCAATCGCAATGCGGCGATTGCCGCGATCATCACCGGTTGTTTTATCAGCAGCTATTCACTGGTGGATGGAACCGGTGCGCGACTGGCGGGAAGTGCGCTTGATTACTATGCCTATCAGACCATCGGCGATGTTGTGATCTTTGCCATCATTGCCAGTGTCATGCGCCCGCGCATCATGTTGGATATCGCCAAAAAGGGTAAAAAGGTCTTCTTTGTTGGCGGCACGGCATCCTTTGTTGCCTATGCCACCGTCATGTGGGCCTTTACCCAGGCCCCGATCCCACTTGTTGTTGCCTTACGTGAAACCGGCATTGTCTTTGCCCTGTTGATCGGGGTGTTTTTCATGGGAGAGAAGCTGAACCTTGTGAAGGTGTCCTCAACCATGATGACCTTGGGCGGGGCGATTATCCTGCGGATGAGCCGCAGCCTTTAGATAACGCCATCACCCTGCTTCCGTTCAGAAAATGACGGCATTTGGATTACTGGCAAGAAAAGACCGGCAGCACGAAAGCATGCTGCCGGCCAAGCCAACCGGACCCGTCAGGTTTGGAGCGAGAGTAAGTATCCAGCGTTGGCTTATCGGATTGTCATGGTCTAAAGCACATTGCCTTTAATGGCTGTGTTCACCACCGGCGACAAATGACAATGTCGCGAAATGCTGCACAAGGTCGGCATCCTTGTCATCGACAAGATCAACCGAATGCTTGGCAGCGATGACGTTAAGTCCGTTATTGCGAACGACAACTTCAACAATGCCCTTTTCATCGGTTGTTGCACCATTTTGTTCAGGCATATTGACGTAATCAGGAATAATCAAAATGCCCGGCAACGGGTCACCCTTATAGAGAACACGGAGTTTCAAACTGCTGCCTGCTTCAAGTGCCGTCGGATTTGACAGCGGAATAATCTGAAGATCCTGCGGTGCGATTGCTGGCATATCACCATGCAGGTGCAGGATTGAAATCGTATGTTTGATGTAACGGCCCGCAGTTTCGGCATTCGGGAATTCCGATTTTGGCCGGTTGTGCCATTTGCCATTGGCGTCCTTGGTGTAGAAGCCATTGTCAAAATCAATCAGCGCAATCGCTGCGTCATCGGTCTTATCAAGAACTGCATAATCATCATGTGCCGTGATCGAACCGGTAAGTTCATTGCCGTCTTGATCAATCAGTTTCACCGAACTGATCTTGGCCGGATCATAGGATCTGTCTTCTGCCCCATGACCATAGACAAGGCCATGCTCGCCCCAGCGTTCCGCAATCCAGATACCATGTGCCGAAGCAACCCCGGCCCCAGCAACAAGGATCAAACCGGTGATGGCAGCAGTTAGTCGTTTCATCTTTAACCTCAAATGTTATGTTATAACATAACATTATCTGACAGGCATTTCGCCAAACGTCAAGGCCGCATGTGCGAAACATGCGGCCCGGATAAAAATTCAGCAAATGAAGTTGATCGGTATGACCATCAAACCCGCGTGCGCGGCCGTCTTACAGACCCGTCTTCAAACCGCGATAGTTCCATGCCAGCAAGGCTGATCGATGGTTGTCCGGTTGTGATCCAGTCCGCCAGCACTTTCCCAACCACCGGCCCCATGGCAAAACCGTGCCCGGAAAAACCGGTTGCGACAAAGAAATGTTTGGGACTGTCGAACTGGTCAATCACCGGCACAGCATCGGGGGTGACATCAATATCGCCCGCCCATTTATCAACAACGTCGACTTTTTTGATCTGCGGGAAAACCTTTTGCAGATTGGCCATCGCATTGCTGACCCGCACTTCATAGGGTTCCGCCTGATTGGTCCGTCGTCCAATCATTGGCTGCTTTGCTGCGTCTGATCCCGGCAGGCGATCAACGATATCGTCAAGGAAGCGCTTGTTAAGGTGAAACTTGAACGTCGCCCAATTGTCAAACAGCCCCGGCGCAAATGCCTTGGCATATTTAAACCGCCCCAAAGTCAGATCAATATCGGTCATGAATTCATCGGCGATGTTCATTGATCCGTCGGTGCGCTGACGAAACGCAAGGCCCGAAGCCAATGTGCCCGCGGCGGAAATGTCGGGGACCGGCGTTGTTCGAATAACCGTGCCGCGTGTGGTCTGTTGTGGCAGGCGGCGGCCAAGTTGGGCGACGAATTTATGGGTGGCGGCACCCGCCGCACAAATCACGTATTTGCATTTAATCTCCCCGCGTTCAGATACGACCGAGCTGATTACGCCCCCTTGGGTTTCAATCGAAAGCGCACCACATCCTTCGGCAATGACAGCCCCCAATTCACGGGCGCGTTTGGCAATCGCCGGTGCGGCCTTTTTCGGTTCGGCCTGACCATCTGATGGGGTGTAAATCCCGCCAACGCCCGGCTTGGTGATGCCCGGTGTAATTTTCGCGACCCCTTTTGGATCAAGAACCTGGGTTTCGATGCCAAATCCCTTGGTTTCTTCGATCCAGTGTTCGAACTCGGACATTTCCCCGTCATCACGGGCAACAAACAAAACCCCGCCCTGACGCCATTCCAGATCGGCATTCAGTTCCTTCTCCAGCCCCTGCCAGATGCGGTTACATTCCATCATCAAGGGCAGTTCGACCGGATCGCGGCCCTGTTGGCGCACAAACCCCCATGCCCGGCCCGACTGGTGTGAGGCAACGGTGTCCTTTTCCAGAAGAACGACCTTCATGCCCGCCTTGGTCAGGTAATAGGCACTTGAAGCGCCATGAATGCCGCCGCCAATAACAACAACGTCACATTCGCTTGGCAGGGTGATTTCAGGGTAATTCGTCATGTGGGGACTTTCAGAATCATGGATATGCGGTTTTCGATTTGGTGTGCGGCGCGAACCAAGTTATGTTGCGCGCCAACAAATCTCAACATAATCAGGTGCCACCATGTCTGATCAGACACAAAAACAGTCCCCGGCTACACTTACTGCGCAGGCTCTTGGTTGGGTCGATGACGCGACCCGATCCGTCACGCCGCCGCTTTACCCGTCGACCACGTTCGAACGCAACACGGATCTTAGCTACCATGATGGGCGTTGCTATACCCGTGCGGACAACCCGACCTATGATCAAACTTGCGAAGTTCTCAATGCGCTTGAAGGCGGGGTTGAAACCCGCCTGTTCGCATCAGGCATGGCAGCCGCCGTTGCCGTTTTGCATGCGCTGAATCCCGGCGATCATGTGGTCGCACCCAAGGTGATGTATTGGGCGCTGCGCAGCTTCATGCTTGATAGTGGTGTGCGGGCCGGTCTTTCATTTGATTTTGTCGATAATGGCGATATCGATCAATGGGATCAGCATATCAGACCGGGCAAAACCAAAATGGTCTGGCTTGAAACCCCGGCCAATCCAGATTGGCAGATCACTGATATTGCCGCAGTTGCCGAAATTGCCCACAAGGCTGGTGCACAGGTTGTCGTTGATAACACGGTCGCGACCCCGCTTTTGACCCGCCCGATTGATTTTGGTGCAGATATCGTCATGCATTCAGCCACCAAATACCTGAACGGCCACAGCGATGTATTGGCAGGATCCTTGACCACTGCGAAGGATAGCGAATTCTGGCAACGTGTTTGTAAACAGCACGCATCAGGCGGGGCTGTTTTGGGTGTATTTGAAACGTGGCTTTTGCTGCGCGGGATGCGCACACTTTCAGTTCGTGTTGAACGCGCCTGTTCAACGGCAATGACGATTGCCAAGCATTTTGAAAACCACCCTGAAATCGAACAGATCCAGTATCCCGGCCTTGAAAGCCATGTCGGTCACGACATTGCGAAAAAACAAATGCGTGGTGGATTTGGTGGCATGCTGTCGATCCGGGTTAAAGGCGGTGAAAAACGCGCGATTGATTTCCACAACAAGTGCAAGATTTTCAAACGCGCAACGTCGCTTGGCGGGGTTGAAAGCCTGATTGAACATCGATCCTCCGTCGAAGGTCCGACCAGCCCGGTACCGGCTGATTTGCTGCGCGTGTCGGTTGGCATCGAAGATGTAAATGATCTTGTTAACGACCTGGAAACAGCCCTGCGGTTAAGCAAGTAGCTTAGACCTATAAGCAGTCAGGAATTAAACAGTCGATGCCAAAGCAACCTAGCGCGTGGTTCTTCACACGATCTTTGCCCTGCAATGTCGGTGTTTGGGTTGTGGCATCGACTGTCCTTCTGGCAGGAATCCCGCATTTATCCCATGCGGATGAGGCCAAAAGCACAAACCGCGAAATATTGGATGCCAATGCCCTGCCCCCGGCACCGGGATTGATTTTTGATGTGCAGGCAGGAGAATACATCCTGTTTGACGAATTTGTCCGTCGCCTGATGGATCGGAAATACATTCTGATCGGCGAAAAGCATGACAACCCGATCCATCATCATCATCAAGCCCAGTTGATCGCGACCCTAAGTCAGGCAGATCAACGTCATCGGGCGGTGATCTGGGAGATGTTCACCCGTGATCAGCAAACATCCCTTGATCAGAACTGGCAGGAACTTCCGGCATCCGACCTTGGCCCGGCACTTGATTGGGATAATCGCGGATGGCCGTCATGGCATGACTACGCCCCGATTGCCCAAGCCGCCAAAGACAACAATCTGCCGATGATTGCCGGAAACTTGCCTGAGGACGTTCTGCGCCCGATGATTTCAGACGGCGTTTCCGCCCTGCCCGATGATCTTGCTCAACAACTGGCTTTGCCGGAAATCCCCAAGGACATTCTTGAACGTTTCAACGTCGAGATTGCCGAAGGCCATTGCAACATGCTGCCCGAAAGCATGCTGGGCGGGTTTTCAACCGTGCAATTTGCCCGTGATGCGTCGCTTGCCCGTGCCATGTTTGATGCAAACGAAGTTGAAAACACGCAGGGCGCGTTTCTGATTGCCGGGGCCATGCATGTCCGTAATTCAATTGCCGTCCCGTGGCATTTGCAACGGTTTGATGCGGACCTTGATGACCAAGATATCGCGGTCATCAGCCTGATCGAGGCCGACGACCCAAGCGATACACCATCCAGCATTTCAGATTATGCCATGCGGTTCGGTGCCATTGATGACATTGATTTTATGTGGTTTACCAACGATATCGTGCGCAGTGATCCCTGCACAGACATGACCATCGGGCAATAAACCCCGTTCTTGCACCGCGTTGGGGCACGTAAACCGGTTTTCGGTTTTTCGGGAAATTCCAGATCTTAAATGCAATATGCTTTAGTTGATCTTATTTGATCCGGCGTGGCAGCCAGTCGGTTGTTGCAACGGGCTTTCCGCTGTGCGAACGCATCACACGTGGGCGCACGACTTCTTTTGCTTCGGGTGTGCTTGCCGTTTTGCGGACCGAGGCATAAAAATCAACCAGTTCATCATAGGGAATAATCGTACCCAGCCCTTCTTTATAGGCCTTGGTGAATGGCGGGTGATTGCGCACCGTCATGCTGAGATGTTCGACAGTATGGTGACCAAACTGCGACCAGATGCTTTCAAGGAAGTGGGTTGTTTTCGGATCAATCGCCTTGAGACGCACATCAGGACGGCATTCTTCCATCACCGCATACAGATTGGGTTCAACCGGCCCGAATTCTTCGGCGACAAAGATCGCCGGCATCAACATATTGCCGTGGTAATTCGCCCCGTAATAGGCTTGGGCAAGATACAACAAACGATGCAGCTTCTGCGGTTGCAGATATTCGTTGTCGTTCAGGGCAAGATCGATAAATCTGAATGCGGCTTCGAATACCGTGTGAAGGACCGGCTTGTTCTTCATGCTGTGCCTGATGGTCTGACGTGACGATGATCAGCAATCATACGGCCTATGGCAGATACCAACAAGCATCACAGATGATTTTTCAGAAATTTCGGGATCAGACCATGGCGTCTAGCTGTGTGCCGCGTATGCCCATACCATGGGTCACAGCATTCACCACCGCATAGAACGACGCCCCGCTATTGACCGACAGATCAAACGGGATCGATGGATCAAGCATGCTGGCAAAATCTTCGCCACTTGTTGCCTCGACCGCCCCGTCGCGATCAGTTGACCGCCGCGCTGCAGACAGGTTTCGCTGTTCTGCACGTTGATCTTTCTGATCACCATGATTGCCTTGGCCGGGTTGTCGTTTGTTCTTGCCATCGATATAGGCGTTGAACAAAATCCCGTCTTCATCTGGATTATAGGTGTAATGCTGAGAAGATGCTTCGACCGGGCTGTTGCGATCAACCGTCGCCACACCGCGCGCACCAGCAGCCGCAAGTCGGCCATACTGGCTGACTTGGGAAACATTCTGTGCGGTCTGGATCGGTGCAATCATCTTTCTCTGCCTTGCCGCAGGGCGGCAAACGGTGAAACCTAATTCAACTCAGGGATTATACATCAAAATCGCACAAAACGGCAGTAAATTCGAAAAACACCAATTTTATGCTGTGATTAATCGCCTTCGAATTCAACCAGATGGAATTCATCAACACCACGATCGCGGATTTTTTTGGCACCACCAAGGTCGGGTAAATCAATGATAAAAGCGCAGCCGGCGACTTCTGCCCCGACTTTTTCAATCAACTCAATCGCGGCAAGTGCTGTTCCGCCGGTTGCAATCAGGTCATCCATGATCAAAACACGGCTTCCCGGTTTGACCGCATTCTTATGGATTTCAATGACGTCTGATCCGTATTCCAGATCGTACTCGACACCAATGGTTTCGCCGGGCAATTTGCCCTTTTTGCGGATGGTGACAAACCCGACACCAAGGGCAAGGGCGACTGCCGGACCAATGACAAAGCCACGGGCTTCGATCCCGGCAATCATATCGATCTTTTGGTCCTGAAATTCGGCAGCAAAGCTGTCGATCACGTCCCGCAGGCCTTCGGGGTCTTCGAACAGGGTCGTGATATCGCGAAACATGATTCCCTTTTTCGGGTAATCAGGAATGGTACGGATCAACGACTTAATCGACATGGGATACTCCGGCCAGATTTCAGGTGAACAACCGATGCAATCACAAGACAGCGCTTGGCACAGCCTGCTTACATTCGGCGACAATTGAATGCCTGAAACCGTTCAAGATGGCAAGGTACATCCGCGTCGGACGCCTTGCCAGATATCCCGATTTGGCCTAAGCCGCGTATAATGTGGTCCCGCGAACGATTGCCGTTCTGGCGGGTTTCGCAGCGACGACAAAATCATTTGCCAGCTTTTTGCTGATTTCCGCACGGCTCCCGCGCGAAAGACCTGATTGTGCGGCCTGTCGGTTTCCCCAGACAGCCCGGTACAGGCGATAGTCATGGTCATTGATCTGACCGAATACTTTTTCGACTTCCATCAGAGTCTGGACATAACTCTTTTCCATGTCAGCCATCCTGTTGCTCGTTTGGTTTTCGGGGGATAATCCACCGAAAAGCGATGCTCTGTTTTTCAGTGCATCTGTTACAGCAGCCATATAGTCCGATGTTCATGGCCACTCAACCGCAGTACGGTGACAAGATCAGGAAGATTTTGTGACAAGCTGCCTAATTTGTAAAACTCCCCCAAATTAGCTTTTCCTGACATTAGAACAAAACCGCCAAAATATCGCACAGCCCAATGCAAAACGGCCCGCCTTCCGTTCCGGATGACAGGCCGTTCATTTCATCAATCGGGCAGTTTTGCCAAATGCGCTAGTTCAGCTTTTTGGCCGCTTCGATTTTGGCCTGCTCATCAATCTGCTTTTGCAGGGCATCGCCATATTCGCCGTAGATGCGCCCTTCCAAGGACAGTTCGAGAAAGCGGATATAATCTTTCTGATCCGTGATCTTGGTGCGCGCGACTGTGATCACATCAAACGGGCTTGCGGCATCAAGATCATATTTGCGGATCAGCTCGAGCATTTCAGCGGTGATCTGATCAAGCTTTTTACGGGTATCGCTATAGGAAAGCGTCATCACCTTGTCCTGCATATTTGATGTAATTTCGGGCTAAGATTTCCGGGTGTTTATGCCTGTTTGACAGCCACCTGACAAGTACCGCCGGAACGCGACGCATCGCAGGAAATCAACCAAACGCCGATCGCGCATTCTCAAAGCCAAAATGACATCGCATGCATGAATGCTACTTTAGCTGTAAATTGAGCATCAAGTTAACCTCACGGCAATGTTTTACAGGCCTATTCTTACGTAAAAATGAAAGACTGCTTATGTATAAACTTGTCGTGAAGATAAATCTTCGACACGATGAGGCTTGCGACGACACTGGGGGATTTGGGATACAATGTCGTTTACGACGATTTTGGGCATTATGGTTGGCCTTGGATTGTTCATTGGCTCGATATTCATTTCGACCGATAACTATTTGGTATTTGTCAGCCTTTCTAGCGCATTGATGGTCATTGGCGGTACCTTGGCTGCGACTTTCATTGCCTATGAAGCACGCTATGTACTGCTTGCCTTGAAGCTTATTTTCAAGATTTTCCGCGCCCCTCAGATGGGCCGCGGACAACTGACCGGTGAAGTCGGCCGGGTTGTCAAATGGGGTTATCTTCTTCAGAAAAAAGGCATCAACGCCCTCGAACAAGAAGCCGAACGTGTTGGCAAGGACGAACCATTTCTTGGCTGGGCGATGGAAGTGATCATTACCGGATATGACGGCGAAGAAACTGCTGAAATGCTCCATAACGCTATCGATAACGCGTTCAACCGTAATCTCGTACCTGTTTCAATCCTTAAAAGCATGGCGGCTGCCGCACCGGCATTTGGCATGATCGGGACCTTGGTTGGCCTTGTGATCATGCTTGATAAAATGGCCGATGACCCAACATCATTGGGTGCGGGTCTGGCGATTGCGTTGATCACGACCCTGTATGGCATTGTCGCTGCGCGGTTCTTCTTTATGCCGGCTGCCAGCAAGATCCAGCAGCGTGAAGAAATCATGCGGTTTCGCAATTACCTGATCGCCGAAGGTCTGATCATGCTGGCCGACCGCAAGGGCCCGCGCGCCATTCAGGACAGGATGAATTCGTTCCTGGATCCGGCCATTCACTTCAATATCGATAAGTCTGCGAAATAAGGGATACCGTGTCATGGCACGCCGTAGCAAAGGCATGCAGCCCGTTAAGGAAGAAGAAGTCAATGAGGACTGGCTGGCAACCTATGCCGATGCCATCACCTTGCTGATGGCCTTTTTCGTCATGCTGGTCAGCTTTTCAAAGGTCGAACTCCCGGTCTTTGAAAAGGTACAGGCAGGCATTGCCGAACAGATCGGCAAACGTGAAATCATCCGCCCGACCCAAGTCCTTGAAACCGATCTGCGCGATACTGTTTTCAATATGGCGATGGACAGTGCGGTCAATGTTTCGACCGATGATGAAGGCATTCTGATGGAAATGGGCAGCGGGTCGTTCTTTCAGCCCGGATCGGCCAATCTGATCAAAGACGCCGTACCGTTCCTAAAAGACGTCGCGGATCTTTTAAAAGAACCGCGCTATCTGGGCTTTCAGATTGAAGTTACCGGCCACACCGATGACAGCCCGATCAGCTCGCCGCGTTTCCCGTCAAACTGGGAACTGGCATCCGGACGTGCGATTGCGGTCGTCCGGTTCTTTGGTGCCTTGGGCGTTGATCCTGCTCAGAAACGAATGCGCGCCATTTCGTATGGCGACACCAAACCGAAACTGCCAAACAACGATGATTTCGGCAATCCGATCCCGGAAAACCGCGAAGCAAACCGGCGGATAGAAATCCGGATATTCCCGAAATATTCCCGCGTCTTCTAATGCGGGCGGCGCGGCCACCCGTTGTCATCTCGCAAACGCATCAAGGGGCCATTCACTGGCCCCTTAATTCTATTCAATGCGTAAAACCATTTCATCGCGGGCGGCAAAGGCACCGGACCAGACTGACCTTGCCTTTTGTTCAATCACGGTCATCACAGCATCATTATGATCCGGGTCATGATGGAACAGAGCCAGTTGTTTGGCATTGGCGGCCCGGCACAAACGGATACCTTCCTGCCATGTTGAATGGCCCCAGCCGACTTTTTGCGGGAATTCTTCATCGGTGTAGGTGCTGTCATAAATCACCAGATCGGCATTCTGAATGAATTCCAGGATAATCTGATCAGGTTTGTCTGGTTCGTGTTCGGTATCGGTCACAAAACAAACCGCGTTGCCACCATATTCCACGCGAAAGGCAGTTGCCCCGTTCGGGTGGCGCAAAGGTGCGGTTTTAATCATGATACCTTCGCCTGGATACAGTTCATCCCCGACCTTGAAATCTTCAAATCTTAGGCGGGATTTCATTGCTGAAAGCGGCACAGGAAATGTCGGATCGGCCATCTGCGCCGAAAACACCCGTTCGACACCACCTTGTGCGGTTAAATGCCCCGCCATCACGCGAAAGGAAGCATCCGGGTTATAGGCGGGCACAAAGAACGGAAAGCCATTAATATGATCCCAATGGGTATGGGTCAGGAAGATGGTCGCCTCGGTCACCTTGCGGCGGATTAGATCCTTGCCAAGGTTACGGATCCCTGTACCCGCATCAAAGATCAGCACCTGATCGTTAATCCGCATTTCAAGGCAGCTTGTATTGCCGCCATACACCACATGATCGGGAGACGGGCACGCAATACTCCCGCGGACTCCCCAGAACTTAACCTCAATCGTCATTCAACAGACCTCGAGCATGCATTGACAGTTCGATATCGATCATTGCTGTAACATCTTTGAAAGATAGCATTTAATCCAGACAATCCAATCATGGATTGTAGATCGCTCAATCCCCTATCGAAACCGGTGTTCCGATCACAGCGTCAAAGACCCGATCTGCCCGTCCGCAATTAACTGCGACTTCACAAAGGCCGATCGAATTACAGTAATGAAAACCTTCCCCCAATTGAACGTCAGAGAATGTACGTGCCTTTGGCAAGACATGATCATGAACGATCAGATTTTCTTGCATGTCTTTGCCGCACAACCCGGTCATCAGGTTGCCATAGGTATCGATATAAATCACCTCGGCAAGCGCATCGGGCCAGGATTGGCCATCTTTGAACCGTTCTGATACGTCCAAAGGACGCGATGAGAAGTCCCGACCGGTGGCACACCATGCGGCAACCGGGCCAAAGATATCGCGCCCATGAAAACTCGAAGATGCATCATCCGGGACCCAATCGATGCAGCGCAGGGTGACGTCTTGCCCATTGCGGATAATCATTTCAAACAATCCATTATCCGGGCCGACATAGAAAACCCCGTCCACCTCGGCCACAAGCCCCTTGCGGTTGCTGCCGACACCGGGATCAACCACTGCCAGCACCACGTCACCGGGCGCGAACTCGCGTTTCAAGGCAGCAAGTAAATAGCTTGATGCCTTGGGATTTCGATCCGGGGCATCAACCATTAAATCGACCACTGAAATGTCGGGCGCATTGCGCATCACAACCGATCGCATTGTTCCGCTATAGGGGCCGTTCACACCAAAATCGCTAAAGATAAAAATCATCTCGATCAGGATATCCCAAAGTTTCAGGGGCCAAACCCGTTTAGAAACAACAATGCCGGTGGCAACCATTCGTCCCCACCGGCATTGCTTTGATCTTTATATAGGGTCTCTGTAGCCAGCGCCCTACTTAACCTCGCAGAATTGCCCGCGGCGCTTTAAGTCCGTACAAAGCGAACTTGCCGCAGCATCACTTAGCCCCGTGGCCATCAGGCGATAATAGGTGCCCTTACCCGGAATGTTCGCGCTGGTCACACCATGCTGAAGCGGGGCCAACTGACTATACCGGCCTTGCAATATCTGCCAGCCGCGTTCGGCCTGCCCTTCGTTTCGATACGATGCCAGATGGACAGAACGACCACCGCTTGCCATCGCAGCACCGCCACTTGGCATGTTGACAGCTTCTTCAGTTGCCTGAACCGGGCGACTTGATCCGGTTGCCACCTTACGGACAGGTTCGCCTGCATTCAGGGTCATGACATTGCCTTGTGCCGGCTCCACAATTGCCGCTTCAATCGCATCACGTTCGCGTTTGAACTCGTCAGGTGTCACCAGTTTCATTTTTTGCAGATCTTCGATCCGCGCAATCTGACGGGCGGCATCCATCAATCCTTGTGGTGCAGGCAACGGGTTGGCACGTTGACGTGGCTGCGCGGGCAAAAGCGCATCCAAAATTGCCGTTCGTTCCGCAACATGTTCCTGCACGGTGATTGCCCCAATCTGCAAGGCACGGTTCAATTGATTAAGGCGCTGCTCGACCTGTGAACCTTCGGGCGGCGGATTGTTCAAAAATGCCGATGGTGCTGGTTGGCTCATGGGCAACAAAGCCCCAAGGTTGGCTGACCGGCGTGCGGAATATTCTTCTGGTGTGACCAGACCAACAGATTGCAGGTTGCGCAAAATCGCGAACCGTTTGGCAATGGCTTCGTCGCCTGCTGACATGGCGGCACCAGGTGGAATATCCATTGCCTTGATCGGGCCGCTGGTCATGGCCTGACCCATGTTATTTCCCGCCATGGCCGATGCAGGTGCGGTAGCGCCAAGGCTGGGTGACCCGCTCACGATTTGATCATTGATGCTAAGCGATCCCGGCAGTCCCCGCTGCAATCGCATCAGGTTGAATTCAGCCGCATCGCGCAAAGGGCGCGGCTGCGTGCCGGTTGCCGATGACATCAACACCGTGCCCGCCGGGTTCATCGCAATCAATGTATCATAGCCATCTTTGGCGCGATCAGGACGGTTGGTATTTTGATACAGAACAGATCGCCACAACAATGCATGACCGTCTTGTGGATTTTTGCGCAAAGCTTCGTCAAAAAACTTCTCGGCGGACGCATAGTCGCCGGTCGCAAGTTGCTGCAGACCAAGTGCCGTATAATTATCATCGGCAAAGGACGTCGCTTCGTCCCAAAAATCCTGATCCAGCAACGGCGCACAGGCCGACACCCATGAAACCATACCGATCACAGCAATCCCCTTGCTGATTTTCAGCCAGTTTCCGGTCCGCTTTGCGGATACCTGCATGGCGCCAATCCCCTATTCTTTAAAGCCTATTTCTGAAAATCATGCGGTATCGCCTTGGCATATGCCAGCGAAAACCCACATGAACTTCCCCATACCGCATTGATTTTGCATCCTGCTTGCCAATAATTCGTTAAAGTTAGTTCGCTTGGTAATTTAAGGGCCAACCCGAACGCCCCCCTTGCCCTTCCATATGTATAGTTCATATAAGAATAGAAGATGTTTGGGGCATTAACCCGACCTTCAGAACATTATGATTTGATCATTCTTCGCTCTTGGGTGTATGGAACCAACCCATAACGATGAAAAAATATACTTATCTTTCAGGGGTCGCGCGTGATTGAACCGCAGCAATATGGCCAGCAGGCCCTTCAGGAATACCTGTTGCTGGATTATGTACAACGGCTTGAAACCCGCAAATACGGGCATCGCGCTGTGCAAATCCACCTGTCACGGATGAAACCGTTTCATCGCCGCGATTATCATATCCGCGTTGCGACAAATACCTTTGAAAGCTACGTAAAGCTGTATGTCGGCCGCATCTTTGTGCTGAGCAACAACGACCTGCTGTTTATCTGGAAAGATAAATCAATCGCAGACGTCGAACCGGCTGTTGACACGCTGCGTTATCTTTTCCGTGACGATCCTTTGTCACAAGATGAAAGCGAAGAAACCGGTTTTTGCACTTGGTACAACCTGAATACAGAATTTCAGGAATTCCTACTGCTGTGCCAGCATCTTGATGAACGTGCCAAGAAGCTGCAGAAAAGCATCAATATGCGCACAGCAATGCAGCGCGAAAAGGACGAGGCACTTCAACCGCTTGATGCCGAAAACCTTGCCCAGCTTGAAGAAACCATTCACACCGCCGATCTTTCCGAACATATCCGTCAGCAACCGGTATGCGTTTTTGCGCATGGCAGCTCAAAGGAACTGCACCCGGTCTTTGACGAGTTTTTTGTCTCGATCACCGATCTGCGTAATGCCCTGATGCCCAGTATCGATCTTGCATCGAACCGCTGGCTGTTTCAGCACATGACCGAAGTGCTGGATAAACGCATGCTCAATTATCTGTGCAAGCGAACCTTCAAAACACATGCAAGTTCGTTCTCGCTTAATTTGAACCTTGGCACGCTGACATCGAAAGATTTCGAAAAATTCGACGAGACCGTTCGTCGTAAATGGCCAGGCAACGTCATCATTGAACTTAATCAGGTTGATCTGTTTTCCAATCTGGAAACCTATCTGAAGGTCCGCGATGATTTCCATAAGCGCGGTTATCGTATTCTGATCGATAACCTTACGGTGGAATCGCTTTCATTTGTTGATCGCAAAAGCCTGAAAGCCGATTTTATCAAAGTCGCATGGCGCGAAGAAATGACCGATAACGTCATTCGTAAAAAATACGGCGAAATGGACAGTCTGGTGAAAAATTCAGGCCGCGAGCGCGTGATCCTATGCCGTTGCGATTCGCCAACCGCGATCAAGTTTGGCCAGTCACTTGGCATCACCCTGTTCCAGGGGCGCTATATCGATCAAATGATCGCCCGTCAGCGCCGCGCAAAACGCGCCAGCAAAGCAGCTCAGCAACAGAAATAACCAGCCGTTTGACCATTCAAACCAACCAATGACGAAAGCCGGGTGATTTATCCCGGCTTTTTTATTGGTTGCTCCTGACAAACCCCGACAGGAGCGTGCGGCAAAGCAACATATTGCGTACTTCTACCCTTGGCAAGATCAGAACAAAAAGGGTACAAATAAGCATGCTTTATGCGCTTTGCCCAGACTGCCATCACAAATGGCGACAGCATCTTGATCGACCGCTGCCCAAAAGCGGTGCGGGTTCTTACATGCCCTGCCCGATATGTCGATGCAAACGCGCAATTGCCCATGCAGAGCTTCCGGAACTTTCGATTGGTCACCTTGATTGCGATGCATTTTATGCTTCAATCGAAAAACGTGACCGTCCGGAACTGGCTGAACAACCCGTCATCATTGGCGGGGGCCACCGCGGCGTTGTATCGACCTGCTGTTACGTTGCACGCAAATATGGCGTGCGATCAGCCATGCCGGCCTTTAAGGCGCGTGAGCTATGCCCAAATGCGGTCTTTTTGCCACCGGATATGAAAAAGTATCAGCGCGAAGGATATCGCGTGCGCGACATGATGCGTGCCCTGACCCCCGATATCGAACCGCTTTCCATCGACGAAGCCTTTATGGATCTGACAAATGTGCGCGATACCCATGGCAAGTCCGCCGCCGAATGCCTGATCGAGCTGCAGGCAACGGTGCTGCGCGAGGTCGGGATCACTGTTTCAATCGGGCTTTCCTATAACAAGTTTCTTGCCAAAATCGCATCCGATCTGAACAAGCCGTTTGGCTTTTCCATGATTGGTGCGGCCGAGGCTGTTGATTTTCTGGCCGACAAGCCTGTGCGCATGATGTGGGGGGTCGGACCCGCAATGGAACGCAAACTCCATTCCGATGGCATCACCACCATCGGACAGCTTCAGGAAATCGATATCCATAGCTTGCAGGGCCACTATGGCAGTATTGGCAAACGGCTTTATTACTTTTCACGCGGCGAAGATAACCGACGCGTGGAACAAAGCAGCGAACGTAAAAGCCTGTCCTCGGAAACCACCTTTAACGAAGATGTCGCTGGCATCAAAGAATTGACCGAAATCGCAACCCGCCTGACATCACGGGTCGCCCGCGATCTGGCGCGCAAGGAAATCGCAGGCCATACCGTGGTCCTGAAATTGAAATCATCGGATTTCAAAACCCGCACCCGGAACATGCGCCTGACCTATCCGACATTGCGCGAAGACGTCATCCTTGACGCTGCCCTGACCCTTTTGAAAAAGGAAATCGATGGCACGAAATATCGGCTTTTGGGGGTCGGGTTGACGGACTTGTTTGCGGCCGATCAGGCAGATCCGGTGGATTTGTTTGCCGATACGGCGGCTGTCATTGTCGACGACAATGCCCCGATACAGGATGAAGCAGCCCCTGTGCGCAAAATCATCGAACTCCCGCGCCCCACGGCCGAACAGCTGCGCGAAAGCCTGACCCGGCGGTATCGTCAGCACAAAGGAAAGTCACCTCAACGGCGCTTCCCGTTCTAAGTTAAAAACCCTGCCAACCCGCCATCAGACATAGCAAGACGCATAAATATCAAACAATTGAGTTGCTCCGATATTGCAATGCAGCTGAGTTCATCCAAAATGAACCCCTATAGAAAAATAAGCATCCGCATTCAAAACAAACAAAGCGGTATGCACTGACCATGAGGGGAGAATGAATGTTTGGCGTTGAATTGGATATCCGCACACTTGCCTTTATCGCAACCATGTCGGCCGTTGTTCAAGCCATTGCATTCATATCGCTTTCACTGGTCGCGCGTCGCGGCGTTTGCACAACCCTTTGGGCCTTTGGCGGGATATCAAACGCTATCGGGTTTATCTTATTGGGATTTCGCGGGGCCATTCCCGATATTGCGTCGGTCATTGTCGCCAATACCCTGATCACGCTCGCGCATGGATTTTACTGGCTTGGCCTGGAAATCTATACCAATCGCAAGCCAAGCTATCTGATAACCGGAATTATCACCGGCATCGTTGCCATACTGTTCGTCTATTACAGTGAAGTCATCCCCAGTGTCTCGACGCGTATTATCGTGATTTCAGCCGCACTCGCCGGACTTTCACTTATTTGTTTTTATATTCTTTGGTTCCAAAAACAGGGCCGTCGGACCGCGCCGGAAACGGTGATGGCGCTAACATTCGCAGTACACGGCCTCTATCATGTTTTCCGTGCTGCCTATACGTGGCTTGCTCATCAGGAAATAGCGAACTTTATGACGGCATCGACCATCCACATGGTCGCTTTCCTTGACGTCATTCTTTTCCTGCTTCTGACAGCCGTCGGCTTTACCGGCATGATTATCATATCGCTTAACACGTCCTTGCGTGCCGAAGCCAAAGCCAGAAACCGCCTTTTCGCCGTCCTTGCCCATGACCTTCGAACGCCGTTTCACGGGCTGTCTGGTCTTTCCTTACTCGCCCAACAGGATCTTGTTGCCGGTAATCAGGCGCAGGCATTGGGAAATATTCGCCAGCTGCATTCTTCAACCTCAGAAACGCTCAGGTTTCTTGACGATCTTCTGGTGTGGGGACGTACTCTTTTCGACGAAGGCAAGCCAAGCCGGACTGAAATTGACATTGACCAGCTTATCAAAGACACCATCGCGACTGTGCGCCCCCTACTTGAGGCAAAGTCGATCACGGTAACCTACAGCCCACAAAACCTGGTCGGTTATGGTGTTGCCCCGCATGTACAGATGATTTGCCGCAACCTGCTTGTCAGCGCGATCAAGTTTTCCAATCCACGCAGCAGGATTCTGATAGAGGCAGCCGTTGTCGGAACCGCAATTCACATCCGCATCATTGACCGTGGGGCGGGTGTTTCCGATAAAGTGATCGCTGAGTTCACCAAAGGCACCACATCATACAAATCGACCGAGGGTACATTTGGCGAAATTGGATCTGGCGTCGGGCTGTCGCTGTGCCGTGATTTGTGCCGGGAAGACGAAGAACATCTGTGGCTGGAACATAATCCAGAAGGCGGCTTGATTGCCACATTTAGCCTATCGGCCGAAATACCTGAAAACACCGGCTGAAAACAGAAAATGCCCGCCAGCCAATTGCTGCGGGCATTCAATAAACCATCTTTATTTGGAAAAGATGGCGTCCCCTAGGGGATTCGAACCCCTGTTGCCGCCGTGAAAGGGCAGTGTCCTAGGCCTCTAGACGAAGGGGACGCAGATCGCAAAGCGATTTTATGTGGACTGTGTTTCGGTGGCGTCCCCTAGGGGATTCGAACCCCTGTTGCCGCCGTGAAAGGGCAGTGTCCTAGGCCTCTAGACGAAGGGGACACGGTCACCAAAAACAGTCTGTGTTAACGAGTGGCGTCCCCTAGGGGATTCGAACCCCTGTTGCCGCCGTGAAAGGGCAGTGTCCTAGGCCTCTAGACGAAGGGGACGCAGCGCGTTAACGAGGCCGGTTTTTAGCGATTGGGTCGGGTCAGGTCAAGCGGCTTTTTCGCCCCTGTGACGTTTTTTTTAATCCCCCACCCAAAATAAGGCCATAACCAGCCAAAACCCGCAAAAACCAAGCCTTGATGTTTAACCGCTTGGTTTATTTTATGCTTGCCCGGCCAAACAAGGCAAGACCACCCAATTCTGCGGGCGACCTCATCGGCAAAACCAGTTTGACATCAGCCTCTTTTGCGCCGTGCCCCAAACCAGAAACTGATGCCTGCAACGCCAAGACCGGTTCCCAGAAACACAAACATCCAGCGATACCCATCAGGCGCGCCCGCATCGAATTGACCGATAATAATGCCTGCAATGCCTTGCAGGACAAACAAACCGGCAAATGTTGCCAGATTGATCGTCGTCAGTGCCCGGCCAATCTGATGTTCGGGCACAGCCTGACGTGAGGCGGCATAATTAAGCGTTGCGCTTGATCCAAGAAAACCGTGCAGCAGCAGGAGTGTCGCAGCCACACCGACGCCTACAGGGCCCAGAAACGCCTGCAAAAGGCACGCCCCTGCCCCGACCATAACAGCAAAGACAATAAGCCCGTGGGTTTTGCCCACCATCTTACGCGATAATTGCCCGTAGGCCGGTGGTCCAAGGATCATCCCAATCGTCATGATCAGCAGGATATTCCCCACTTCAACCGCACCAAGATCAAACACATCGTGCAAATATGGCCCGCCCCAAAGCCCGCGCACGGTCAGGATTGCCGGATAGCTGAAGAATGCCACCCCGGCCAAAAGCCAGACCTGTCGGTTTTTCCAGACTGAAACCATGCCTTGCAGGGCCTCCATCACGGTTTCGCCTTTTTGATCTGTCGGCGCACGGCCCGGAGGCGTATCGCGCACAAACAAAAGATCAAGCACAACAGCGATCACGGTTAAGCCCGCCAATCCGTAATAAACATTGCGCCAGCCATGGGCTTCGACCAGGGCCGCCAAGGGCGTTGACGATGCCAGAACGCCAAGCAGGCTGAATGACACAATCAGACCGGACGCTGCCGCAAACTTTTCCGGTGCCGTCCAACGTGCGGCTAACACCAATGCCGACATAAAGGCCGCCGAACAGCCCAGGCCAATCACCGCCTGGCCGATCATTAACCCCAAGACGCTATGCGCGTTGGCAAAAATGACCACCCCGGCAAATGAAAACATCATCAAAAAACCGTTGGTCAAACGCGGACCATACCGATCCAGCATCACGCCAACCGGAATTTGCATCAAGGCAAAGGCGAAATGAAAGCTGCCTGAAATCAGGCCAAGCTGTTCCGGGGTAACCGCAAGCTCATTGCGCAGCGGCTCCGCCAGAAGTGCTTGGGCGGATCTGAAAAACTGGCTGAGCGAAAAGGCAAGAAGGATCGGAGCCAAAACCAGCAAAAAGGCTTTGATCCCATGCGAAGAAGATGAAGGTGGCGTCGTGGAATGGTGTGTCATGATGCATCTGGCATAATCCCATCTTGGGATTACGGCAAGTCTTTGCCACACATGGCAAATATGAGCAGCTTATGGCCTACTGTCCGATTGACAGATCACCTTCAAATAGCGGGTATTGATCGCCGATCATGCCATATTTCTCCATGATCATATCAAACTGGCCATTTTCAACAATATGGTCATAGGCTGCTTGCCAAGCTGTCAGGGCCGAAACTGAAGTTTGCTTTGAAAACGCCAGATAAAGATCGCCACGGCCAAAACTATAAACCAATTCAAGGTCATCAAGTGTCAGTTCCGTTTTCTTCAATTGTTCGAAAAGCTCGATATCCGATGACACCAGAAGATCAATACGACCGACGGCAAGCATCTGGATACCACTGCCCTGATTGAAGATTGGTTCCAGATTTTCAAAACCATATTCCTGCAATGCCTGCTCATGCGCGCCACCAGCCTGCACCCCAATGGCTTCAACATATCGAAGCCCTTGAACCGAATGCACAAGCGAACGTCGCTCTGTCAATTGATAAAGCCCGACGCGGGCCTTAACAATCGGCCCTACCCACGCATACATCTCTTCACGCTGCGGCGTTCGGGTCATAGAAAAAACACCGATTTCAGCTTCGTCCTCAAGACGCAGCATCACCCGTTTCCACGGCAGGACTTCCATCCTTTTGTGATATCCGATGGCATTCGCCATGGCCTGTACCACATCAGCACCAACCCCGCGCAGCTCGTCAGCTTCGGTAAAATTATACGGCGGGTAATCTTCGGTCAGAAGGGTAACGTTCTGCGCATTTCTTAGATCTTCCGGCCCCAACTCATCAAGGGAGCTGGCCTGCACAATGCCTGCACACACAGATAAAACCACCACAATTCCCAACCCCACGCAACAGCGGAGCATCGCAGGAATCTTAGCGCTATATCGGCCTATATGTCGGCTTTGCAGATCATAAGAAAGGATCAAACAGGATACTCTGTTACGCTGGACGGGAAGATATCCAGAACACTAAACTCAATTAGTATGATGAATTTAGTCTAAAGACATCAATAACTTTCAGCCCATCCAACACACCACCATCAAACCGGCAGCGCCACATCATCGATAATCAGCTGGACGCCATCACGCCCCTGCCATGTGTCACGGCGCAAATGCCCCAGAACATGAAGCGGCCGCCCACCATGCTTGATCAATGTCTGGCCCATGTCATTGTCCAGGCACCTGAACGCAATTGCCTTAAGTCGGCCCTTGCCATTGGCCCCGGTCAGGATACAGCGCACATGATCGGCCCCGACAACGTCGGCCTTGACCGCACGGCAATCGATAAAGGCAAATCGCGGCTCTGCATTGCCCGCACCAAACGGCCCAAGCTTTTCAAGCGCATCAATCAGATCAAGTGTCGCGCCATGGGCATGAAGTGCCCCGTCAACCGTGATGGTCGGGCGAATGTCGTTTTCAGCAATGATCTTGGCAAAACGTTCTTCAAGGAAGGCCTCAAAGGCATCGCGTTTTTCCGGATCAAGGCTAAAGCCGGCTGCCATACCATGCCCACCGCCATTGATCAAAAGCCCCGATTGACGGGCGGCAATGATTGCAGCGCCAAGGTCAATCCCGCGCACAGAACGCGCCGATCCCTTAAAGACCCCGTCGACCATCCCCATCACCAAAGATGGCACGTGATAGCGATCCTTAAGCCTGCTTGCGACAATGCCGATCACGCCGGGATGCCAATCTTCCCCGCCGACCAGAACCATTGATCCGACTTTGGTTTGTCCTTCAACCGCACTGATTGCCTGATCAAGGACGATATCTTCGATCGCCTTGCGTTCGCGGTTATATTCATCAAGCTTACGCGCGATATCTAGCGCCTCTGGCGGGTTCTCCCCCGAAAGCAGGGTCGTGCCAAGGAAACTTTCGCCAACGCGCCCACCGGCATTCACACGCGGGCCAAGGACATATCCAAGATGATACGCACTGGGTGTTTCGTTCACCCCGGCAATATCGGCAAGGGAAGCCATGCCGATATTTGACCGATGGCGCATGACTTTTAAACCTTGCGTCACAAAGGCCCGGTTCAACCCGCGCAACGGCACCACGTCACAGACCGTTCCCAATGCCACCAGGTCAAGCCAGTTGCGCAAATCCGGTGCGCGAATGCCTGCCTTTTCAAGCCAGCCGCGTTTGCGCAATTCGCGCAACATCGCAACACATAAAAGGAACGCGACACCCGCAGCACACAAATGCCCAAGGCCGCTTTCATCATCCAGACGATTGGGATTAACCACCGCAACCGCCGGCGGCAATTCGGGTTCGGCTGCGTGGTGATCGACAACAATGATGTCGATCCCGGCATCTTGGGCTTCTTGTAGCGGCGCATAGGCGCTGATACCGCAATCGACCGTCAGGATCAGGTTGGCGCCTTTGTGCTGCAGCTCCAGCAACGCAGGCGCATTGGGGCCATAGCCCTCTTTCATGCGGTCCGGGATGTGAACCGGGACATCGGCACCGACCGACCGGAAAAACAGTTTTAAAAGCGCGGTACTGGTGGCGCCATCAACATCATAATCGCCAAAGACGGCGATCTTTTCGCCCTTTTCAATCGCATCGGCAATGCGCGACGCGGCCTTGTCCATATCCTGCAAAGAAGACGGATCAGGCATAAGATCGCGCAATGTTGGCGACAGGAAACTTTCGGCATCATCAAGCCCGATGCCACGCAATGCCATCACCCGGCCGACAATCTCGGGCACGCCAAAGCGTTGCGAAATTGTCGTTGCCAGACGTTCATCATTCGCGCGTTCACGCCACCATTTTCCGGTCGCGGATCGCTCGATCCCCATAAAAGTCGTTTCTTGCGCATGATCTGTCATGCCCAATGAAATAGCGTAATCTTGATCCTGCTTAAACCGGATAATTTGTCTGTGGCGTGGAAACCAAGTCTGCGGCCAAGTTCACAACTAAGTCGGTGGATTATCCCGGCACCAATTCAAAACGTTTTGCGCATCTGCTGCCGGATCGGGAACGGGATAAAAAACCTTGGTGATCTTGCCATCATCAATGATCAGGGTCAGGCGTTTGAACAGCCGCATCGCCGCAATTTCAAAATCGGGCATTGCCATGGCTTCCTTGAAACGATGATCCGCATCCGACAACAGGGCAAATGGCAAATGAAGGCGCTCACCGGCTTCTTTCTGATATTCCGTCGATTGGCTCGACATCCCGAACAGGTTGGCCACCCCGAATGCTTTTAGTTCCGCAGCATGATCGCGAAAGGAACAGGATTGCGGCGTGCAGCCCTTGGCACCGGGAATTTCATCCCAGCCTTGCGGTGATGGCAATCCGGGCTTGGCCGTACGCGGATAGGCATACACGACCGTGCGCCCGGCAAGGTCGGATAAATCAACAGACTCCCCGTCGGTTGCGGGCAAAGGAAGTGCCGGTACGATCTGCCCGGTCAATCTTTCAATGACGTGGGTTTCGCTTTCCATATTCATCCGCTGTCCTCCCTGTTTTCAATTACGGACCTTCAAACACCGTTGCCGATTGTCTCCGTTTCATTTGAAGATAGATGTGGTTGAACCAACTGAAAAGAAAGGGCCATTGCGTATCGTGGAAAATTTCGCCGTCACTGTTCCGTCGCGCGCAAAATTTCCTGCCAGTTTTGTCGCCCGCCCAGAATACGCAAGATCACAACCTGATCGCGTTCGATCAGGTAAACGATAAGATGACTTTGGTGACTGTGAATATGAACGGGCGGTGAAAACTCTGGTCGTTCTCGTGCAATTTCGGGCATTGCGACAATCGCATCGAACGTACGAACCAGTCCGTCGATGTAGCTATCCGCCTGATCGAGCGTCCAGTTTTCCGCCGTATAGCGCCAAACATCATCAAGGTCATCCAACGCCCTTGGCGACAGTAAATAACCCGTCAGCTTATTTGACGACATGGCGCGCGCGCATTCTCAGCTTGAATTCCGTAGCGTCGAATGCTTTGGGCTCACCACTTTCAACACCATCCGTGATCGCCGCCTGCAGCACTTCGATGGCTTGCTCACGTTCCTGATCTTTGCGGATCAGGTCACGCACATAGTCGCTTGCGTTGCTAAAACGACCACTATCTGCACGACGCTCGACCCATTCTTTCATCAAGTCTGGCAAGGAAACATTCATGGTTGCCATATCAACACCCTCCACGTTTCGGTCGAGAGTAACGTTTCTTGTCAAAATTTGTCAATTTTATTGGCAATTTTTGCCAATTGAAATTCTAGCTTTAATACAGATAATGAAAGATCAAAAGACGTCGCGGCTTGGGTTTCGCTTGCTGATCAAACAATCCCCTCATCCGCCGCAATCAACGCCAAACCATGCGCCACGGACAGGAACGGCTGGCCGACTTCGATGCGGTTCTTGCCAAAACCGTCTTCAAATATTTTGCGCACGGCCGGGACATAGGATGTGCCGCCGGTCATAAAGACCTTGGAAACATCACGGGCATCAACACCGGCCTGTGACAGGCAGTTTTTGGCCGCTAGTTCAATTTCGGCCATATCGGGTGCGATGGCGGCTTCAAAATCGGCACGGGTCAGGCGTTCTTCAATTTCGACCCCGCCGTGGGAGAATTGCAAAAGCGCGCTGTCGGCAGATGACAATTCAGCCTTGGCCTTGGACACCGTTTGATAAAGATGGAAACCCATTTCTTCTTCAATGATCGCCACCAGATCTTCGATATCATCGGGTTTGGTTGATGAGCGGATCAGGCTTTTGATTTCGTTGATGGTTTTGGGCTGGTTCATCATGGCAAGTTCATGCCAGCGCGAAAACGCCGTGAAATATTGCCGCGGCACCGGCAAGGTCGCCCCCATCGATTTGTATTCTGACCCGAAACCAAGGCGCGGCCAGACGGCCTTCTGGATGATGCGGTAATCAAACCGATCCCCTGCAACACCAAGGCCGGTATGGGCCAACGGCTGCACCCCGGCAATGCCAAGACCCGGCGTAAAGCGGATCAGTGAAAAGTCACTGGTCCCCCCGCCAAAATCGGCCACCAGCACCGTTTCGGGTTTATCAAGTTCACGCCCGTAATAATAGGACGCGGCCAAGGGTTCAAACACCATGGCTTCGATGTCAAAGCCTGCCTGCTCATAGGCACTGCGCAACCGCATTTCGGCGAAATCGTTGTCCGGATTGCTACCGGCAAAGGCAACCGGACGGCCCGAAATCACCCGCTGCCCCAACCAGCCAAGGCTATGTTGGGCGAAATGGTGGATTTGCGTCAGGAAAGTTCCGATCAAATCTTCGATCGAATAGGTCGTGCCGAAAATTTCGGTGCCGTCAAAATCCTTGGATGCAAGGTATGATTTCATCGACTGGATCAAACGGCAGTCGTGACTTTCCTTAAGGTACTCGTCAATCGCGAACGGCCCGGAACAGCTTTTTGTGAATGTCGGCGCACCGGGGGATGTCAGTTCCTGTTCTTCCCAGAAATACAGGATGGTGCGGTATGTATCGAAACTATTGGTCCCGACTTCAAACTTTGCCGATTGCACATTGCCCGCACTGTCCGCAACGGCAAGGACAGAGTTGGTCGTACCGAAATCAAGGGCAATAATTTCCGACATTTGGCGGGCTCCGACAAAAGGTGTTCTTGGATGGGGGCGGAGGATGTAACCCAGACCGCCCTGCCCTGCAAGCGATTAGACGACAGTCATAACGAAAAAAGGGAGTGCCCGATATGATAACGAGCACTCCCTTTGCATATTCCGCAAAAGCAGATTTTATTTGTACCAGATCTTGCGGCTGAAATCGTGAACCGCACGGACATAGCGTACTGTGCCCGACTGCGAACGCATCACGATGCTTTCGGTTTCGGCTCCATTGGCGAACCGGCGCACACCGCGCAGCATTGCGCCATCGGTCACACCGGTTGCCGCAAACATCACATTGCCCTTGGCAAGTTCGCCAAGTTTGTATTTGCGATTAAGGTCTTCGATACCCCATTTTTTCGCGCGGGCAATTTCGTCATCATTGCGGAAAACCAGACGTCCCTGGAACTGACCACCAATGCAGCGAAGGGCCGCTGCGGCAAGAACACCTTCTGGTGCGCCACCAGTGCCCATATAAAGATCAATGCCCGATGTTTTCTGCGAGGTCGCAATCACACCGGCAACATCGCCATCCCCGATCAACATGATGCGTGCACCTGCTTCGCGGGTTTTGGCAATGATGTCCTGATGGCGCGGACGATCAAGGATACAAACCACAAGATCGGCAACATCGCAGCCCTTGGCAGAGGCAAGGCTTTTAAGGTTTTCCAGCGGGCTTGCATCAAGATCAACAACATCTTCCGGAAGACCACCGCCAACAGCAATTTTTTCCATATAGGTATCAGGCGCGTTCAAAAAACCGCCCTTTTCGGCCATGGCAACAACCGCCAAAGAGTTCGGGCCACCGGTCGCACAGATGGTCGTGCCTTCAAGCGGATCAAGGGCGATGTCGATTTCCGGACCACTGCCGGTACCAACTTCTTCGCCAATGAACAGCATCGGGGCTTCGTCGCGTTCACCTTCGCCGATGACGACCGTGCCTTTGATGTCCATGCTGTTAAGCGCATTACGCATCGCATCAACAGCAGCCTGATCAGCAGCCTTTTCATCGCCGCGGCCCATCAGGCCGGAGCACGCAAGTGCTGCCGCCTCGGTCACGCGAACGGTTTCAAGCGCTAGATTTCGATCCATTTTGTCTTCCTCGTAGTGTGATGCGGAGTCTGGGGGCTCCGTCTCGTTGTTGTCTTGGTTTTTGTCATTTTTACGTCAGGCGTCGCAACCTGACCTTACAACAGCGCCCCGCATCATGACAGGTGCGAGGCGCTTTGAGCTTTAAAGTTTTAAGATGCAAAACTTTCGATCCGCATCAGAACCGGCGGCTGTGAATTGCTTTCGAACGCTGCGATATCATCCACTGCACCCGACATTGCTGATTCGGTTGTTTCGTGGGCAACAATCACCACCGGCACAACGCCGCCTTCGGTTTCGGCCCGACCATGCTGAATCATGGACGCCATCGAAACCCCGTGCTTGGCAAGGGTCGCGGTCACTTCGGCCATAACCCCCGGACGATCCCAAACCATCAAGCGCAGGTAATAGGCACCGGTATGTTTCTCAAGCGACGCCCGCACGTTCTTTTTCAACCGGCTTGCCGGCACGCCAAAGACCGGCGCAGTACGACCTGCGGCAATATCAATGATATCGGCCACCACAGCCGACGCGGTCGGACGTTCACCCGCACCACGGCCCTGCAGAACCACCGGCCCGACATAGTCACCTTCAAGGGCAACTGCGTTAAACACGCCTTCGACCTTGGAAATCTGGGTGCCGCGATCAACCATCACTGGCGATACGCGCTGCTCGATGCCTTCGGGGGTTTGCTTTGCAATGCCCAAAAGCTTGATGCGATAGCCAAGTTCTTCGGCCAGTTGAATATCAAGGGCCGATACGCTGCGAATGCCTTCCACCGCCACTGCATCGAAATCAACTTCAACGCCGAATGCAAGGCTGGCAAGGATGGCCAGCTTATGCGCAGCATCAATGCCATCAACGTCAAAAGTCGGATCGGCTTCGGCGTAGCCCAGTTTCTGGGCTTCGTTCAAAACATCGGCAAAATCACGGCCCTGTTCACGCATGGTGGTCAGGATAAAGTTACACGTGCCGTTCAGGATGCCTGTCACGCGCGTAATGGCATTGCCTGCCAAACCTTCGCGCAAGGCCTTGACCACCGGAATACCGCCTGCAACGGCTGCTTCATAGGCAATGGTCACATTGTTGGCATCGGCAATCTGGGCCAGTTCGACACCTTTCAGGGCGATCAAGGCTTTATTCGCGGTGACAACATGCTTGCCGTTTTCAAGGGCGGTTTTGCAAACGTCATAGGCAATACCGTCCGAACCACCGATCAATTCAACCAGAATGTCGATATCCGCATCGGCTGCCAGATCACGGGCATCGTCGTACCAGGTCAGGCCATCTGTTGAAAAACCACGATCGCGAGTTCGATCACGCGCCGATACCGCTGTAACAACAATCTGGCGACCCGAACGGTCGGTCAGAATGTCGCGATGTTCACTCAGCAGTTTAACGGTTCCGGCACCGACCGTTCCGAGGCCTGCCACACCGATTTTGACGACGTCTTTCACGATAACTCCTTAGTACGTGGTTAGAAAACAAAGCGCGCATGTGACAAAAACAGGTCACCTTGCCCTGATAAAATAACGCCCGGGACATGTCCCGGGCGAAACACAGAATGCTTTATGAGATATCAGACGGATTTCTTCAACAGTTCACGTGCAGATTCTGCATCAGGACATTTTTGGAAGAACTGTTTGATGTTGCGGTTGGCCTGCCGAATGCGGTGTTTGTTTTCAACAAGCGCAATACGCACATGACGATCACCATACTCGCCAAAGCCAAGCCCCGGTGCGACGGCAACGCCAGCTTCCTGCAAAAGCAGTTTGGAAAAATCAAGCGATCCCAGTTCGGCAAAGGCATCGGGGATCGGGGCCCATGCAAACATCGTTGCCGCCGGGCTTGGAATGTTCCAACCGGCACTTTGCGCACCTTCGATAAAGATATCGCGTCGGTCACGATACAGATTGCGGAATTCCTCAACGCAATCTTGCGGGCCATTAAGGGCCGCCGTTGCTGCGACCTGAACCGGGGTAAAGGCGCCATAATCAAGATATGATTTAATGCGGGTCAACGCATTGATCAGTTTCTTGTTCCCGGTGGCAAAGCCGATGCGCCATCCCGCCATCGAATAGGTTTTCGACAGGGAATAAAATTCAACCGCAATATCCTTTGCCCCTTTGCACTGCAGGATCGAGGGCGGCGGATTGCCATCAAAATAGATTTCCGAATAGGCAATATCGGACAGAACATAGATTTCATGCTTACGGCAGAAATCGACGACTTCCTGATAAAACGCCAGATCAACCACAAGCGATGTCGGGTTGGCCGGGAAGTTCAACACAACCGCACTTGGCTTTGGCACAGAATGTTTCACCGCGCGGTGAAGCTGTTCCATAAAGCTTTCGGTGTTGAAAGTGCCCTGATCATCATGGCCAATCGGAATGTGGCGCAGGGCCGCACCGGCAATGATGAAGCCGAATGCATGGATCGGATAGGACGGGTTGGGCACCAAAAAGATATCGCCGGGGCTGGTGATGGCCGCGGCCAGATTGGCAAGCCCTTCCTTGGAGCCAAGGGTCACGACCGTTTCGGTTTCCGGATCAACATCCACACCAAAACGACGGCCGTAATAGGCTGCCAATGCTTTGCGCAGGCCCGGAATACCGCGCGACATCGAATAGCCATGCGTGCGCGGATTTTGAACCGTTTCAACCAGTTTATCGACAATATGCTGCGGGGTTGCCGGGTCCGGATTGCCCATGCCGAAATCGATAATGTCCTCACCCGCTCGCCGTGCCGCCGCTTTCATCGCATTTACTTCTGCGAATACATAAGGCGGGAGACGTTTTATGCGGTGGAAGTCTTGGGACATTATCCGATATCCTCATCAAATTGTCGATTTTCGAATATTATGCGAAAAGCACATCCTCGAATTCATAAAAATTGCGTAAGCACCCTTAAAATAGGCCCTTCGCGGCGTACAATTCGAAGGATTTACCTTTTATGGGATGCGGACTCAACGAATTAATGCGTTCAAACCGTGCCTAAGTGTTTTTTGCAGCACTGTGATGGTTCGATTTTGGTGCTCTTGACCAAAATCAGGTTCGCCCCCGAACGCCAATGCCGATCTCGGCTACCTTATGATCAAATAAAAACAGCGCGAAAGGATTGCTCCCTTCGCGCTGAAAATAACACCGTCCGCAAGGATTTCAGGCTTTCAAATCAATCGGCCTGATCACCAAGCGATCAGTAATCGAGATAAATCTCAACCCGGCGGTTCCCGGCTTCACCGGCAGGAACGCCTTCATAATACCGCGGATCCGCAGCACCATCGGCCCCGACAAAGATCGCATCCGGGCTGACACCAAGGGAAAGCAACCGCGATACTACAGCCGAAGCACGACCTTCGGAAACGCGACGGTTCACCGCCAGATGCTGTTCAAGCGACATATTGCCCGTGCGCATGGATGCATGGCCAATCACCCGAAGAATACCGCCGGTCTGCTGCCAGGTATTTGCCACCTGTGACAAAACCGAATTATCCGTGCCGCCAAGATTGGTCGAACCATGCATAAACTGAATTTGCGCGATCTGTTCTGCATTAATCGCCGGTGCAAGCTGATCAACTGACCGGACACCAAGACGCGACGCCATCGCATCGTTGGTCACGGTCATGTCGACCATTGTGGATTCGCCGTATGCCGGATCGGAACCACCAAACTGGCTTTCATCAACAACGACCGAGCCGTTATCGGAATAAAGCGAATAGTCAAAGGACTCCGCCTGCGCGACTTGTGCAGAAGGCTCGTCGGCAAACACGCCCGCACCTTCGGCAAGACGGCGCTGATACTGATCCATCACCGGATCATTACCAGACGATGCAGACATCTGCGTTGTTTCAGCAGCACTTGCCGGAGTTGTCGGACTTGCCGGAGTTGCCTGCCCTGCCTGCGCGGCCTCGTATGCCGCCAATTGCTGTGCCTTGGCGTCATCGGAATTGCTCGCCGCAACCGCAGCACCGGCACCGACTGCTGCTGCACCGGCAACAACGCCCGGACGATCAGGTGCCGCTTGCGGGGTTGGAACCGGACCAGAAACCGCAGATTTCGCATTCCATTCATCGGCAATCGTCGATCCCGACGGTGCAGAGGTCACAGCGCGCGTGGTCGCAGCACTCGTCTCTGTTGCCGTCGTGGTTGCCTCAGCCATTGCGCTGCTGCTGACCGGGGTTGATGGTGCCGGTGCAATCACCGGCTGGGACACAACAGTCTCTGGTGCAGTTTGCAGCGCATTAACCGGCGGGCTGCTTTGACGGCGTCCGGTTTGGCTGTATTGTGCATTGGCACGGTCGGCCGCCAAACCGGCAATCAAGGCATCACGTTCCTGATCGCCAGTGACAATCGGTTTGGCCGGTGTATCGGCCAAGTTCGGATATTCGCCGTCTTCACCGGGAATCGCTTCGTCGGATTTCGCAGCAGCGGCGTCTTCGTCACCGTCAAACATTTCACCGACGGATTTGCCCCATTCAACCGGGTTGATCGCGTCAGGAACAGACGAACAGGCGCCCAATGCCAGTACCACGGCCAGTGCAGATCCGGTCTGCAGAACCAACCGCAGCTTCCCCCTTGCAGTTTCCTGCCACGACCACTGCCCTGTCGTCGATTTCAGAACGCCCATTTGTTTTCGCTGCTCCAAATTCAGTTGGATGACTTCTGCGTTGAAAATTACCGCAGAATCGTCACCTTATAATTCTTGTACTACCCCTTAACGACGCGCTAGGCTAAGACCATGATAAGCTTGGGATCAAGCAGAGTTTCAACCCGGAACGTCATTTAGATACCTGCAACATCAAACGTTAAAAGTCTTGCGATAATGCAAACAAGCTTAAAACGTTTTGAAATAACAAAGTATCTGCGGCGGTATCATAAGGGAATGCCCCATGAGCGATCAACAGGCCATCGAAACCCAAATCACCCATCCCGATCCCGAAAAACTATCTTCAGCAATGGCAGAGATAGCCGAGAGAAGTCAACGACTTGTATCTGACTTCCTTGCCAGACAGGCAGAAGACCCGGAAATTTCGGACCCGGATCCGCTTAATATCGGCTCGGCCTTTGCGGAACTCACCAACCAGATCATGCAAAATCCGGCCAAACTGGTCGACGCACAAATCGACCTTTGGCAGCAATATTACACGCTATGGCATAACACCACACTGCGTTTAATGGGCGAAGAATCCGAACCTGTGGCCTCCCCCCTCAAAGGCGACCGTCGATTCAAGGATGAAGCATGGGAAAACAATGAACTGTTTGACTTCATCAAGCAGTCCTATCTTCTGTCCTCGCAATGGATGCAAAATGTTGTTCATGATGTCGATGGGCTTGATGACAGGACCGCACAAAAAGTCGAATTCTATACCCGTCAGTTTGTCGATGCGATTTCGCCGACAAACTTCCTGATG
This sequence comes from Thalassospira sp., assembly GCF_040218635.1. Classification (GTDB taxonomy): domain Bacteria; phylum Pseudomonadota; class Alphaproteobacteria; order Rhodospirillales; family Thalassospiraceae; genus Thalassospira. The sequence goes on along the minus strand of NZ_JAVJRB010000012.1, from coordinate 378,769 downwards.
ACCAACCCGGAAGTTCTGCGCACCACCCTTGAAACAGGTGGCGAGAACCTTCTTAAGGGGCTTCAGAACCTTTTGGGCGATCTCGAACGCGGCAAGGGAAAATTGCAAATCCGCATGACCGATCTTGATGCTTTCAAGATTGGCGAAAATGTCGCCACCAGCGAAGGATCGGTTGTCGGCAGAACCCCGTTGATGGAACTGCAGCAATATAAACCCAGCACCGACAAGGTCGCCAAACGCCCGCTTATGATCGTCCCGCCCTGGATCAACAAATATTACATTCTTGATCTGCGCCCGGAAAACTCGTTCATCAAATGGGCGGTTGATCAGGGCCATACGGTGTTTGTTCTGTCCTGGGTGAATCCCGACAGCGAACTTGCCGAAAAGTCGTTCGAAGATTACGCCAAGGACGGAATCCTTGCCGCCCTTGATCTGATCGAACAGGCGACCGGTGAAAAAGAAGTCAACGCAATTGGCTATTGCCTTGGCGGAACGCTTTTAAGCTCCACCTTGGCCTATATGGCCAAAACCGGTGATGAGCGGATCAAATCGGCGACCTTCTTCACCACCCTGATGGATTTTGAAAAATCCGGCGAATTGTCGGTCTTTGTCGATGATGAACAAATCAAAAGCCTTGAAAACAAGATGTCCAAGGACGGCTATCTTGATGGCCGGGATATGTCCATGTCGTTCAATATGCTGCGCGCCAATGACCTGATCTGGTCCTTTGTCGTCAGCAATTATATGCTGGGCAAAGACCCCTTCCCGTTTGATCTGCTGTATTGGAATTCCGATTCCACGCGCATGCCCAAGGCAATGCACAGTTTCTATATGCGCAATATGTATAACAAGAACCTGTTGCGCGAACCGGGCGGCATTTCGATTCTTGGCGAACCGATTGATCTGCGCGATATCAAAATTCCGGCCTATTTCCTGTCCACCCGCGAAGACCATATCGCACCCTGGCAGGCAACCTATGCCGGAACGCAACTCTTGTCCGGTCAGGTGAAATTTGTTCTCTCTGCGTCAGGTCACATTGCCGGTGTGGTCAACCCGCCCGCGGCGAACAAATATTGCCATTGGACCTACAACCGCACCCCGGCCAATCCCGAAGACTGGATGGCCAAAGCCACCCAGCATGAAGGATCGTGGTGGACCGATTGGCAAAACTGGATCAGCCGCCGTTCCGGTGGCAAGGTCGATGCCCGCAAGCCCGGCGATGGCAAGCTCAAGGTGATTGGCCCGGCACCGGGTGATTACGTAAAAGTCAGGTTGTCCTGATCCAGCATCATCGCGATCATCACACACAAAAAAAACGCGCTGTGTTTTCCACAGCGCGTTTTTTTACGGGATCAAATAGGCCTCACATCCCTCAAGCGGTAGATCAATATCATATGCTTGTGCATTGATATCAAACCTGAAAACCGCATCCAATTGGCATGCAGGATCCGGTGTTTGCACCATGGTCTGTTTGCCGTCCACGGGCCGGGTATTTGAGTCCGTTGTCAAATCCGCGTTGGGCGGGAACTTGCTGGCACCTGCCATATAATGCAGTGACGGCATCGTTCCTCCCCCCACATTCGCATCCGAAACCGGAGTGATCTCCGCCGTAAAATCATATGTGTCATGGCACAGTTGATTGCGATCGATCATGTCCTGTTCGCTAAAGCAGGCCCTGATCATTTTCGATGCTTCCCACGGGAATGTTGCAACCATGTCGAGTTTCGGTGGCATTCCCAATTGCGGATCAACCCGGATCAGCGACAACATCGCAACAGACGCCCCACCGCCGGAATATCCAACCGATGTGGTCGTCACAATCCCCATCAGGAATGCGCCACTGTTGTCGGGGTCATGAACCCATTGCGGCCAAATGCCGGTTTTGCGCCAACTGACCACATCATCATCGCTGCTTTTGCGCTGAATGATTTCCTGACGGGTGACTTCCTTGCCCGCACGCAAAACAAGAAGAACAGGGGTATCAACCGCGTCACTATCCTTGGCACCGCTCGATGTTTGCGCAATACCAAAGCACCATTCCATCGCGTCACCGCAATAAAACTGGCCGCTGGGATCAGCTTTGAGATCGTTTTGCACAAAATCGGCAGATGCGCCAAACGGGCACAGCATGGTCAGCCCCGCCAGAACCGCCGCGTAATAAACCTTGATACCGGTCACGTCATTTTCCTGCTTTTGCTCTGTCACATGCACAATCGCCTTTATTCAAGGGCTTGGCGTGTTACATTCATGGCAAATTGTGGCACAGCCAATCGCAAATTGCTGCCCAAAAGCATACTTTAAAATACGGAACGAACCCCATCATGACCAAAACAATCGGATTTCTCGGTGCCGGCCGCATGGCTGCGGCAATGATCAAACGCCTTCTGTCAAAAGGCTATGCCGTTCAGGTCTGGAACAGAAGTACGGCCAAGATTGAACCGCTTGTGGCCCTTGGCGCAACCGCCTGCGCAACACCGGCGGATGCCGCGCGCAATGTCGATGTTGTGATATCCTTTATGTCCGATGATGCAGCGGCACAGGCGGTCTGGCTGGGCGACGATGGTGCGCTTGCGGCCATGACCACGGGCACGGTGGCAATTGAATGTTCTACCCTGTCCCATGAATTTGTTTTGGGATTGTCACAACAGATCGAAGCCGCCGGCTGCCCCTATATCGATTCTCCGGTCACCGGCGTTCCTGCCGACATTGAAGCCGGTAATACAATCTTCCTGATCGGGGCGGCATCCGATGTGCTTGATCGCGTGCGTCCGATCCTTGATGACACCGGCAAAAAGATTGTTCATTTCGGCCCGATCGGGTCCGGCACGGCTTACAAATTAATGCATAATCTGCTCGGTGCAGTTCATATCGCCGCTGCTGCCGAACTGGTGGCGGTTGCCCAGCGTGCAGGATTGGATGGCAACATAGTGGCTGAAACATTTGCCATTGGTGCCAATGCCAGCGCATCGGGCCTGATGACAGTGCCCGACATGGTGCGCAAAAATCACACTGAAAACATCCATTTCACCACCGCCCTTCGCGCCAAGGATGCGGGTTATGCCCTAAAATTGGCCGAAGAATTCAAAATGACCCTGCCGGTGGGCGATGCGGCGTTCAATGTGTTTGCCAAGGCAACCAAAGACGGCCTTGGCCATCTGGCGCAAAGTGCGGTGATCGAAACGCTGAAAAGCTAGGGCAAGAACCGGGCGGGGAACCGAGGGGCTAGGGGATATGATCTAGCCCCTAATTCTTTGCCGCAGCTTCCTGTTCTGCCAGAAGCGGTTCATAGCGCGCATCGGTCAGGGTTTTAAGAAACGCGACAATTGCTTTGATGCGTTTGGTATCAAGCGCATCGCCTTCTTCAAGCTCGCTCAGCGAAATGGTTTCTGGCACTTCTGCTGCGCCCCAGGCTTCACCGGTTTCCGGGTTGGTCTGGTTGGCTTTGGCCTTGCTGTTGAACTTGTTATAGAACCGAACCACGGTTTCAAGTTCTGAAAACACACCGTTATGCATATAGGGACTGGTCACCGCAACATTGCGCAAGGACGGTGTTTTGTATTTGCCGCGATAGGCCGGATCATCGATCAAAGGATTATCGAGCAATCCGTTATCAGTGAAATCGACATCCTTGTCATTGGCATGACGGGTCGCAACATTGCGCGGCACACCGATATTGTGGAATTCGTAATTGGTGAAGGTTTCGCCTTCTGCCGTCGGGCTGGTTTTCAGCATGTGGCAGGTATTGCAGTTGGTAAATTGCTGCGAGAAAAACAAAACCCGCCCCAATTCTTCCTGCGCCGTCATTTTATAATCACCGCGTAGAAACCGGTCATATTTGCTATCGAACGGTGCAAACTGATCGCCCTGTTCAAAGGCTGCAATCGCCTGTGTCATCGCACCATAAGCCGCATCACTGTCTGACCAGACATCATCACCAAACAATGCCTTGAACCCGGCAATGTAATCATCGTCTTCCTGCAATCGGGACACCACAGAAGCCTTATCAGGCATCCCCATTTCAATCGGGTTTAGGGGCGGCCCCCCGGCCTGTTCGGCCAGATCAACTGCGCGCCCGTCCCAGAATTGCCCGCCAACCGCAACACCGTCTTCACGGACATGAAATGGCGGAGAAAACTTCGCATAGGCCGCCATCGGCGTATTGCGGTCGCCAAGACTTTTGCCATCATCGCCCAGCGAAAATGCGCCCCCCGCAACATCAATCCGCGGATCGCGGAATGCGGTTGAAGGTTCATGGCAACTCGCACAGGCCTGCGTTCGATTGACCGAAAGATTCGGATCGAAATAAAGCGCCTCGCCCAATGCACTCAGATCGGCAAAGGGCGATGTTGATGGTGATGTTGAAGCCGCGGCGATTTCTTGCACTGAAATGGCAGACTGCGCGACCAGACCTTTTAAAAAGCCGGTTTGATCTTCGGCTTTTGCGCCATTGCCAAGCCCCAAGCCAATCGTCACAGCAACTGACGCCGCAATAACCAATCGGGCAAGGCTGCCCGACTTGATAAAATCGGGGTAAATGTGGCTTGGGTGACGCATGAAAGGTACTTTGATCTGAACGCGGAATGGTCAAGGTCGCGTTGCACACAATATCGCGAACGCAACGCATTTACACTGAAAGACTTGAACCCTGCCTTGATAAAAGTCAATGGCAGGCCCAAGGTCAGATCGCGATCTGTGGCCTGCGGCGCATCATCGGGATCAACTGAACGCCAATGATCGCGGCCAGAATAACGCCACATCCGGCATATTCCGCCGGTGCTAATCGTTCGCCAAGGAACCACGCCCCGGCAATCGCGGCAAAAACCGCCTCGGCACTCATAATGATCGCCGCATCGGATGCTTCGGTGTAATTCTGCGCAACGGCCTGCAGGGTAAAGGCGATCCCTGCTGACATAATCCCGGCATACAGAATTTCAAAACCGGCATTATAGATATCGGCAAAGCTAAACGTTTCGGTAAACGCCCCCATCACCATGCCAAGAATGCCGGTAATCAGGAACTGGGATGCCGCAACCAAGGCCGGTGCGTTCGTCCGCGTCACCATCACACCGATCAAGACAACCTGTGTCGCCCAGAAAAGCGCGCTGCCCATCACCCAGAAATCACCGGCTCCAAGCCCTGCAAGATCACCACCGCTGAGCAAATAGGTGCCGTAAACACACATTGCCCCACCCGGCCAAACCGACCAATGCGGACGGGTCCGAAACACCAGATAGGCCAGAACAGGAACCGCAGGAACGTAAAACGCGGTCAGGAAGGCCGCATTGGTTACTGTCGTCTGCATGATGCCGATTTGCTGCAAAATACTGGCGAGATACATCGAAATGCCAAGTACGAGAAGCCCGACATGGTCCATCCGATTAAGCGGACGGTCAACACGTTTCAATTTACGCAGATCGCGCAGCGCAAATGGTAAGACGGCCAAAGCACCCAACAGGAAACGAACACCCGTAAAATATTGCGGTCCGATATTTTCCATGCTGGTTTGCTGAACAACAAAAGTCGTGCCCCAAATAAGGGCAACAAAGACGATCACAGCATTTGCCTGCCAACGCGTCATTTTTCCGGTCCGTTTCGTGCTGGGCCGGCGTGGTGGCGCGCGGCATGTTATTTTCTGATTAACTGACGGTCTTGCTACCGCAAGCGTGGGAAACAGGCAAGAAGATCGTACTGCAATTTAGTTCTCGGAAATTGCGTCCAATGCATCAAGGCCATAAAGGTCTTGATAGACTGACGTCCCGATGGCCTGCGTCAAAACATCATCGATACGATCCACCAGTTTTGGGGAGATCGACTTGCGCGAATACATAAGATGGATTGGGTCGGAGCCGAATAAAAATGGATGAGCAACCAGATTGTCGGCGATTCCCATCTTTTCGGCATGCGCCAAGGTAACAGCAGGAATACCGACCAGCCCGTCGATACGTTTTTTAAGCAACAGGTTAAAGCCGATCTCTGAAATGCTGACATCTGTTAACTGCATTGGTGCACCGGGCAATTTTTGAAACTGTTCAAACAATTCCCCGCGATAGGCACCGCGCACATGACCAAGTTTCATATCATAGAGAATGATGTCATCGATTGTTTGGAGAAGAAACCGCCCCTTATCCTCTTTGCGGACCACAAGGCCGGAAACCTCATTGCGATAGGGTTGCGAAAAAAGCGCATAAACTTGCCGCTCAGGGGTGATCGACGCCGACGGCAGAATATCAAGATGTCCCTGTTCAAGCTCAAGCAAGGCCCGTTTCCACGGCAAGAATACGAACGTAACCTCACACCCGAGATCAGCCATAATCTGTCTGATCAAGGCGACATCCTTACCAGCAGCAGCACCTTGTTCATTCTTGAAACTGAACGGGATATAGGTTTCGGCAACCCGGACGGTCAAAGGGCGTTCGCAGGTCTGCATGGGGTTGGCATATGACGGATGTGCCGTCGCGATCAAGCCAAGCAGCACCAAAAACCCGACATAAATCCGCCAAGGCCCCGTCACACCAAATCTTCCAAGTTTATGTTCCAACCTGCGTTTTATAATTTTTCGCCATCTCTGTCGAAGGACAGCACTGACCCAGTACCTGCCTGAAAACATGCCCACCCGACAAACGGAATTCAAGGCCACATATCAACGCAAGCTTTAACCATTGGCTTTAAGGTCGGCAGGAATAGACACACAATATTCCTGCGCAAGATCGGCATAACGATCCGCAGACACTTTGAAGAATTCAATTTCTTCCTGTGTCAGATCACGCACTTTGCGTGCGGGAACCCCGGCCCATAATTCACCTGCCGGAATGCGTTTACCCGGTGCCAGCAAGGCATTGGCACCCAGCATGCCACCCTGCTCAATCACGCACCCATCCATCACAGTTGCGCCCATCCCGACAAAGCTTCGATCTTCAAGGGTGCAGGCATGAATGATCGCCGCATGACCGATGGTAACGTCATCCCCGATATAGGTGCCAAATTTACCCTTGGCGACATGCACCATCGTCAGGTCCTGAATATTGGTGCGTGATCCGATCCGGATTTCATGCACATCGCCGCGAATGACACAGCCAAACCAGATGCCGGTTTCTGCACCGATTTCAACATCACCGATAATCGTTGCATTCGGGGCGATAAACGCGGTTTCGTCGATGGTGGGCATTACCCCGCGATAGGACAGACGCATGGTCAGAAGACCTTTCATAATGGGTGTTCACTTAGGGCCACCGGCACAGTGACAAACATCACTCGACACAGCATCCCTTGATTTGGCAGTTTAAATTCTAACATGAACAGAAGGAAACCCTGTCGCAACAATTCTTGATCATCGCCGGGTTATTCAAAGCAGGCACAATGAACCCAATCAGGATTAAAACACGGGCCAGAACCATTGTTTCAATCGCCTTTGCATCATGTCTGGCGGCTATTGCCTTAGGCACGGTTGGTAGAGCTGGCGCACATGAAGCATCACCAAGATCCTCAGATCAGGGCTTGATGGTTGCCGCCTTTTCCGTCTGGGAACCCTTTGCCATCGAAGACGAAGACGGCACACGTCATGGCATCGATATCAGCCTGCTGCGCGAAATCGCTGATCGGATGGGACTTGAACTTCATCTGCATGAATGCCCTTGGCGGCGCTGTCTCAAAACACTTGAAGATGGCTATATCGACGTTCTGACAAGCTTTGCCTATACCGAAGAACGCGCCGGGTTCGCCCATTATATCAGACCGCCCTACAGTCAGGTCACGCCGGTTTTCTATTACAATGTCACCAACCCGGCCCCGATTGAGGAATATGGTGATCTGCGCAACATCACCGTGGGCGCCGTGGTTGAGTCGCGCTATTTCGAACCGTTTGACAGCGATACAACCCTGGATAAATTCGAAGCTGGCAGCGAGATTATCCTGCTGCGCATGCTTGCCGCCAAACGGCTTGATGCCATTGTCGGTTCTGATGCCAATGCGGATTTCGAAATCCGTCGCAACCATATGGAATACACCATCGCCAAGGCCCCCTATCGCAGCGGCCATCACAATGATATTCACATGGTCCTGTCACGCAGATCCCCCCTGATAGCCAGATCAGAACAAATCGCCCGCGTTATGCAGGACCTGATTGACGAAGGATTTGTCGATGAAATCCATCGGCAATACTGGCCCGACAAAGGCCCACGTGATCCCAACCCCGCCAAATAGCATCAATCCTTAGGGTCCAAACTTCTTGGCCCCGGCAACACAGGCAACCACACCAACTGTGACAACAATCATCGACCAACCAACCGGCTCCGCCAATATCAACGATGCCAACATCAATCCGAAGAACGGCTGCAACAATTGCAACTGTCCCACGGCTGCGATCCCGCCAATCGCCAATCCGCGATACCAGAAGAAAAACCCGATCAGCATGCTAAAGACCGACACATAGGCAAGGCCGATCCATGCCTGAAACCCAATACCGGCGGCACTGTCGGGCAACGTCACCGTGCTTAGGATCGCCATTGGCACCAACGAAATCACCAACGCCCAGCAGATCACCTGCCAGCCGCCCATATGGCGTGAAAGTTTCCCGCCCTCGGCATAGCCAAGCCCGCAAACAACAATCGCGCCCAACATATAAAGATCACCAAGCAGTGAACCGGCATCACTGCCACTTGCGGCAAAGCCTGCAACAAGGAGGCTTCCAAGGATCGAAAACACCCAAAACATACCACTTGGCCGCTCCCCACCGCGCAGCATGCCGAAAATCGCCGTCGCCAATGGCAACAAGCCGATAAACACAATTGATCTGGCTGAACTGATATGTTCAAGCGCAAGTGCGGTTAACAATGGAAAGCCAACCACCACGCCACCGGCAACCACCAAAAGCGATACCCGGTCGTTTTTCTGGGGCCGCGCTGTTTTCGATACCATCAAAATCATAAGGGCCAGCACCCCGGCAATTGTCGCCCGCGCCACGGTTAGAAAAAGCGGATCAAAATCCATAACCGCAACTCTGGTTGCCGGTAAAGAACCGCTGAAAATCAAAATCCCGACCAGCCCGCTGATCCAGCCACTTCGTGAATGTGATTGTGTTTGTGTCCGTGCAATAGCCACTATCGCCTCCATCATGATTGTTGGCGTATCTTTGGCTTGCCTGCCGGATCGACACCAGACACAATGAAGTACAATTTCATCAAACTGTACTCATATCAAAGGCAATACAGTGGCGGGCATTCAGGCAAAGACCATGATCGGGGATGGCACCCTCGTCACACAGGTCATGGCGGTCATTCGCGACCGGATCAATGCGCGCAGCCTTCTATCAGGGGACCGTTTGCCGTCCATTCGGGCCTGTGCGAAACAGATGTCTGTTTCAAATTCAACCGTGGTTGAGGCCTATGACCGTCTGGTTGCCGATGGCGTTATCCAGTCACGTCGCGGATCGGGGTTTTATGTATCGGGGCACACCGCCCCGCTTTCAATTGCGCAGATCGGCCCCAAACTTGATCGTGCGATTGATCCGTTCTGGGTATCGCGCCAATCTCTTGATGCACGCTCCGATATGCTCAAACCCGGTTGTGGTTGGCTCCCGCCAAGCTGGATGCCCGAAACATCGATCCGTAAGGCCTTGCGCAATCTGTCGCGTGCACAAGATGACGTTCTGACGGACTATGGCACGCCCCTTGGCCTGGCCCCTTTGCGCCAAGTGTTGTCGCGGCGCATGGCACAACACGGCATTGAAGCCGGTCCCGATCAAATTATCTTAACCGAGTCCGGCACACACGCGATTGATATGCTGTGTCGCTTTCTGATCGAACCGGGTGACACGGTTTTGATTGATGATCCGTGTTACTTTAATTTTCAGGCCCTGCTCCGTGCCCATCGCGCCAACATCATCAGCGTGCCTTTTACGCAAAACGGCCCCGATCCCGATGCCTTTGCAAAGGTTGTCGCCCGCGAAAAGCCCCGCCTTTATATTACCAATTCCGGGCTGCATAATCCGACCGGAGCGTCACTTTCGCCCAACGTTGCGCACCGTGTTCTTAAAATTGCCGAACAACATGATCTGATCGTGATCGAGGACGATATCTTTGCCGATTTTGAAAACACGCCTACTCCCCGCCTTGCTGCACTTGGCGGGATAGACCGGGTCATCCATATCGGAAGTTTTTCCAAAACACTTTCGGCCTCAATACGATGCGGATATATCGCTGCCTCCACCGACTGGATCGACGGGTTAACCGACCTTAAAATCGCAACCGGTTTTTCAAGTGGCAATCTGGCCCCTGAATTGATCCACGCGGTCTTAAAAGACGGCTCCTATCGCAAACATATGGCGGGCCTCCGGGACCGGCTGGCAAAAAGCATGACCGCAACGGCAAACCGGCTACAATCCCTTGGCATCACGCCAGAAATCACACCCGATGCGGGTCTTTTCCTTTGGTGCCGCTTGCCCGATGGCATTGATGCGGCACAAACCGCACGCGCTGCCTTGGCCGAAGGCATCGTTCTGGCCCCCGGGAATGTTTTTAGCCTGTCGCAATCGGCCGGCAACCTGATGCGGTTTAACGTCGCACAATGTGAAAACCCCAAGGTGTTTGAGCTTCTCGAACGCGCGATGAAGCCATAAGAAAAGGCGCAGAACCAAATATGGCTGCGCCTTTTCCAATTTCAGATTGGGTCTTGTCGCTTACGGGAACAGCGGCTCGATCTCAAGCCCCATGGTTTCTGGCAGGCCCAGCATGACATTCATGTTCTGAACCGCCTGACCAGAAGCGCCTTTTACAAGGTTATCTTCAACCGCAACAATGATCACGCGGCCCGGAACGCGGTCCTTGACCACGCCCATCAGAACGTAATTCGATCCACGGACATGGCGGGTTTGCGGTGTCACACCAAATGGCAGAACGCGGACAAATGGCTCATCGGCAAACCGTTTTGCCAATGCATCCTGAATGTCTTCGGCCGTGGTGCCATCGGTCATTTTGACATAGATGGATTCCAGAATGCCGCGGCTCATTGGCATCAGATGCGGGGAAAAGTTCACAACCACGTCCTGCCCGGATGCCCATGCCAACCCCTGTTCGATCTCAGGCGCATGGCGATGCCCGCCCGTACCATAGGCATGAATGCCTTCAGTCACTTCGGCATAAAGGGTCATTTCCTTGGGCGAACGCCCTGCACCGGTTACGCCGGATTTGGCATCAATGATGATGTCATCAGCATGAACCAGCTTGCTTCCCAAAAGCGGCGTCAGGGCGAGCTGCACCGGGGTTGGATAGCAGCCCGGATTGGCTACAATACGTGCTGATCTGATCTTTTCACGGTGCAGTTCGGTCAGGCCATAGACCACTTCTTTCTGCAAATCCTGCGCGACATGCTCCGCCCCGTACCATTCCTTATAGGTCGCGGCATCAAACAGACGGAAATCAGCCGACAGATCGACAACCTTTACATGATCCGGCAAACCGGCAATCACTTCTTGCGTCGTGCCATGCGGCAGCGCACAGAAAATCAGATCAACTGTCGACCAGTCGGCATCGTCAATCTTGATCATGGTTGGCAGATCAATATGGGCAAGATGCGGGAAAACTTCCCCGAAAGGACGTCCGGCGCGTCGGTCGGCGGTCAACAGGGTGATGTCCGCGGCAGCATGGTGCGCAAGAATACGAACCAATTCCGCCCCGGTATAGCCACTGGCACCGAGAATTCCGACTTTGACCTTAACGTCACTCATTTAAATTTTGCTCCTAAAGGCTCACCCGCAAGTCTGCAGGCATTGATAACGGGCGGATGTTGGCAAACAAGCCCATCAGATGCAAGCTATTAGACGACAAATATCCCTGACAAACCGCAATGTCCCCATGCGTTTTCAACATACGGCACATTGACACCCGGTTATGGCTTACGCGCACGCCGAACTGTGGATGGACAAGCACGTTTGTCTTCGGGCAGCACGGTATAGAATTTTTCGATTTTCTCATACCCGGTCGGGGCGGCAACCGGATAGCCTACGACATATCGCTGATCCGAAAGTCCAAAATCACTGGCCTTAAGGCCGGATCGCTGTAACCACATCCGTCGGTGGGCATCGGACACCACGACATCAGGGTCATCAACCAAAAAAATCGCATCACGGGCCAGACGGTCATTATATTTGTGATGGCTAGGCAACCACGCGGCAAGCTGTTTGCGCAGCTCCCCCGGACTTGGCACATTCCGTGTCCGGCTTGCGAATTTAGTCATGCGGTTGACCAGTTGGCTAATGTCACCGGGCGGTACGGATCCATGGGTTGCACGGTCGATGAAAAAGGCCAGATCAATCTCGGTCGGATCACGTTTTATGACCGGTTTCACGGCATTATATAATTTGAAAAATCGCGCTATCTTGCCTCCATCAGCATTGGCGGCATCATACACCCGGCGATAGGATGCCTGCACTTCCGGCCGTGCACCATAGGCGGCAAATCGCCTTGAAAATTCGCTGCGTTTTTGATCATCGACCCAGATCGCGCACAGCACATCAAAGGCCGCATCATTATTGCCAAGCGCCAATCTGTGCATGTCTTCGGTAAAGGGCCCAAAAGCGGCACCAAGCAATCCGGGATTGGCCCGTTCAGCGGCAAACAATATCTGTTGAATTTCCGCCCCGGCCCCCGCCGTTGCCCCGCGCGGCCCCCACGTCAGATAGGCGCGCGGATCGTTGGTATGGCAATAAGAATCGCCTTCCAGAAACGTCTTGCCGCTGCGCGGGTTTTTCGACTGACAGAAATTGAACTGAATAACGTCGTAATCCGTGCCCTCAAGGGCAAAGGTCAAATGATTGGCCCGTTCAATCGCATCGGGCGGCGGCATGTTGGCGGGCATCAATAACCGCCACAGCCCAACTGTAATCGCCCCATAACTTTCCGCCCCGACCGCGGCCCGGACGGCGGAATTCAGACATGGTTGCAGATCGACAATGGCTTGGCGTGTTTTGCCCCCGACAATACCATCCGCCCGGCCATAACTATTTGCCGGTCTGGATGCACACTGCGATGCCTGCACAAACAGCTTTTGCTGAAAGGTGGCCACCGTGCCATATCGCCCAAGGTTCAGGGCACGGTTTTCAAACCGATAAAGAACCTGCGAAAGATCAATACGCCCATCTTGCGCCCATGCAGCACCAACCAAAGACGCAGGCATAATTGTTCCTGCCAAAACGATCAGAACCGTTGGCAGGAACAATTTGGTAATCGCACACGATAACAGGCTGCGTATCAAAGCAGGCCCCGATCCGGTTTAAGGTTGGGCTTCAAGCATCTGAGCAAGCTTAACCGGGCTTTTAAAAAGGGCCAAGCGATAGCGCCCGATCTTGCTAAAACCAAGTGCCTCATACGCCCGGGCGGCGGCTTCGCTATCTGTCGACAAGATAGCATCTGCAACCCCGCGCGATCGTATGGCAAGCAGCGTCTTTGCCACCAGAATACGGGCATAGCCATTGGATCGATGTTCTGGCGGTGTCCAGACCGGTCCGACCTGAACCATATCAGGCAATTGGGCATTAAATCCCGAAAGACTGACCGGCTTGCCATCAACAATCAACGCCCACAAATTGCGGGCATCAAGGGCATGCACCAGACGCGATGCGATTTTGCTGTCAAGTCCCGGGGTGTCTTGCGCCCCCAAGGCTTCGATCTCATAGGCGCGCAACCACCGCAACAAGGTGCTGCGATCAACCTGGTTTGCATCAACCATCTGAAAATCATCGGCCCGCGCATTGACCGGCACGATCAGATCAGAAAGTCTGAGCTGATAGAGAATGTCTGACGCATTGATGTTAAATTCCGCATCTGAAAGGCCAAGCTGATCCAACATATCGGCGGCCTGATCAGCATCCCCGAATACACCGGCCACCGGACCAAGCGGGTCCGCAGCAAACGCCTGTGTCAGATCAGTCGGGATCGTTGCGTGATCGCCCGATTGGACAAAGACATTGCCATTGCCAAACTGCCCGATGATGGCACTGATCGCACCATCTTTGGCAACTTCACCAAAATAGCTTCCAGAAAGCGGATGACGACGTCGCTCGATACCGGCAGTTCGCAAATTCCCGCGCAGGATCATGCTGGTGGCAGCATGGTTGGCAAGGAATGCGGTTGCGGCATCAAGGTCAGCGTCGCGCAGCTTTCTGTACTGCATATCGGTGGTCCCTTTCAAATCGGGGGGTTAAGCCGTGCCTTATCTGGGAAAAAGGCACAAAAAAAGATGGCCCGCTGAACCAGCGGGCCATCTTGAAATCGCATATTGCGTAAGCGTGCCGGTTTAGCGCTTCGAGAACTGGAAGCTACGACGGGCTTTAGCACGACCATATTTTTTACGTTCAACTGCACGGGAGTCACGGGTGAGGAACCCACCGGACTTAAGTGCAGGACGCAGTGCTGGCTCATAAGTGATCAGAGCGCGCGAGATACCGTGACGAACGGCACCGGCCTGACCAGAAAGGCCACCACCGTTAACGGTGCAAACAACGTCAAACTGGTCTTTACGATCAGCAGCGCCGAACGGCTGGTTGATCACCATGCGCAGAACCGGACGACCGAAGTAATCTTCGAATTCGCGGCCATTGACGGTGACTTTGCCTGAGCCCGGTTTAATCCAGACACGTGCAATTGCGTTCTTACGACGGCCAGTTGCATAGGAACGGCCCTGTGCGTCGATCTTCGGCTCCGGCAAGGTGCCTTCTGCTGCTGCAGAAACGGTTTCGCCGCCCTGTGCCAGATCCTTGAGATCATCAAGAGTTTTAGTTTCGGCCATTACTTAGCACTCCGCTTATTCTTTTCGTTCATAGCCGCAACGTCGAGTACTGCAGGCTGCTGAGCATCATGCGGATGCTCGGTACCAGCGTAAACGTGCAACTTGGAAAGAACCTGGCTACGCAGCGGACCACGGGACATCATACGCTCAACAGCTTTGATGATCACACGTTCCGGGTGCTCACCATTGAGGAGCTTGTCCATGGTACGTTCTTTGATGCCGCCCGGATAACCGGTATGCCAGTAAAACTTCTTGTTCTGAAGTTTACGGCCAGTCAATTTGACTTTTTCGGCATTGACGATGACGATGTGATCGCCACAATCCATGTGCGGGGTAAACATAGCTTTATGCTTACCACGAAGACGGTTGGCAACAACAGCAGCAAGGCGGCCAAGGACGACGTCTTCAGCGTCGACCACGAACCATTTGCGCTCGATGTCGCTCGGTGTCGCAGTGAAGGTTTTCATTATTTCTATACTCGAAAACTGGGTTCCACGGAGGGAAACGTCCCTCGTTGAAAGTCGGCGCATTATGCCAGCATTCAACAAGAAAACAACAGGAATATTTCGTTATAAATCAATAACTTATGTAAAGAGGTATTATTTTACCACACGATTTTCGATTATTTTTCTGCCGGTGGCATCGCGTAAGTCCCGATCACATGCGCGCACAGGCTATTATCAACGCAGGATCGAATATGACATTCCGCAATCAACAGCCGCCTGCCCGCCTTTAATATCTTTGCCTCGGCAATCAGATCCCCGGGCTTGGCGCCCGACAGGAAATGCACGGTGGCCTCTGTCGTTACGGCAAGGTCAGCTTGCGGCACCACCAACCACGCCACAGCATAAAGGGCGATATCGGCAAGCCCAAAGATCGCGGGCCCGCACACCACATTTCCCGGCCGAAGATAGCGTTCATTGAACGGCAACCGCAATATGGCGGTGTCATTTTCCAGACTTTCGGTCATCACCCCCATATCGCCAACGAACGGGACTTTTTCGCGCATGATGGCGTCAAAATCCGCCGGCGTTATCCCGCTCCGGGTCTGTGACTTGGTCATTATTGGTTGGCCTCCCATGGGTGCTGCTTTGATGCAGCATCTTTCATACAGGAAGACAGCCTGACATAACGTTTACGTTAACGTCAATAATTTGCGCCACTGCGGCCCAAAATCATACACCTGACGATCGTCAAAAGTCCTCGTTCTTGCGGACCCAGACAGCAAAACACCGTCCCCGCAAACCCTCATCACACTTAAAACGGAGTCATCTCAAAACAATCCCGGCCAAGTCGGTATAAAGGGCGACCACCACACACAGAACCACAATCACGACGATTGCTGTTGATCCGATTTGCGGCAGGTTCTCTCGCATCCATTCCCCGGCCGACAATGTCGGTCCGGTCTTCGTTTTGCGCTTGAACCGCATATGAACGGGCCCGCGGGTAAGATCAACCGCTGGCTTTCCGACTTCATCATTGGATGCCCAGTGATGTCGGTTTTCTGGAAGATAAACAGGTTGGTGGTCTTCCTGACCATTTTCGTCACGCATCATGGCGATATAACAGCGTCAAACACTGCCTCCTGCAACAAGGGTAAACACACAACGTCCGCCATTCTCTTGATATGCCTACCTGCATATCCTGATCATGACGCCCCCTTATCGTCCGGTCTTACGCGCACAACCCCGTCTTAGTCATTCTGATGGTCTTTTCAGGAACCGCTTGTTTGGCGTATTTGCAAACCAAACGGTCCTTTTGCATCGTCAGGCGATCATTCCCCAAACAGCCGCCTCGAAAGCCCGGAATACCGTGCTTCCACAATTGTTTATATGGGGATTGTGGCACGGGTTCGGCAAGGATACGTCAGGAGATTGGTAGAACAGACCACAACGTGATCTGACCCTTTCAATCTTGAAACCGGGTCAAACCCTAATTACCCAAAATCGACGAAAATTCATTCACGGTCAGAACCAGAACATATCCCACCGCCACCGCTGCAATCATATATGCGGCAAAACGTGCAATTATCTTGTTCCAGTTCAAAGGTGCGCTGTTGCCCCGCGAAGCCTTTGCCCGTGCTTTTTCCTGCTTTGCTAGCATCGCACTGCGTTTTTGATCAAGTGCATCGGCGGCGTCACGTGCCGCCCAGTTTGATGTGTTTTCCGGCAAATCAATCCGGGACTGACGAACTTCTTTTTCTTTAAGATCATCAACCCGGCCTTTGATATCGCCCGTCTCGCTCTTGCCCGAACTGTCGCCATCTTCGCGCACGCTATCAAGCAATCTCGGCGCACCGTTCAGGCTTTCAATATATTCGTCATAGGCCGATTTTTCACGGGCGACGGCTGCGGCCTGTGCCGCGGATCCCGCTTGCGCACCTGTTGCCACCGGTGCTGTCGGCGCCCCCCCAAACCCCTGCGGTTTGGCTTGCACATGAACATGACGGCTTGGCTTCGCACTGCCCGCCCCGTCACTTGCCAAAGAACCGCCAGAAGAAGCACTGCCACTGCGCGCCAGTGGCGCCGGTTTTGGCCCCATCATCACGGCACTTCGAATTTCACGCTGCGCATCCGGATCCATCACCGGAACATCGTCACCGTCAAGGTCATCTTCAGAAGGTTTGGGCTTTGGCATCAGGAATGGCGGAATATCAAACCCGTTTTGCAGCAAACGCGCACGTGCCTCGGCACGGTATCTTTCCAGATCACGTTCCATAACGTCTTTGCGGTCAAAACGCTTGATCGGCGTTGCCCGCACAGGTTTTGCCGGCTTGGTGGATTCCAGAACTGCCCGGGTAGAAACAAAACGTCCCGGTGCCCGTCCGGGCTTCCGCGTATGATTTTCGCTCATCCACAACCACTTGGTCGAATTATAACGTACATACCGTTTACGGCACCGCCCAACGCTGCACTTGCATAGGGTTTTCTTGACTTAACCCCTTGCGTGCAATTCTACTACGTCAGTTGGTAGAAGAAAATAAAAAACGCTGCCCCCATACGGGCAGACGGGAGGATACAATATGACCGCGACTGACACAGAAAAGCCCCTTGTCATCCGCACCGATGATAGCGGGTGCGCCACAGTGACCCTGAACAACCCGGAACGTCGCAATGCGCTTTCGGGTGCAATGATGGCCGCCCTTCATAGCGCCTTTGATGCCATCGCCGATGACAGCACCATTCGTTGCGTCATTCTTGCCGCCGAAGGCCCGGTCTTTTGTGCCGGTCATGACCTTAAGGAAATGAACGGCATTTCCCAGTGTGATCAGCACGCAGCCCTGTTTGCTCAATGCAGTGCCCTGATGATGCGGATCGTCACCCTACCCCAACCTGTCATTGCACGGGTGCGCGGAATGGCAACAGCGGCCGGATGTCAGCTTGTCGCCAGCTGTGACTTGGCGGTTGCCAGCCAATCGGCAAAATTCGCGACACCGGGGGTCAATATCGGCCTGTTTTGTTCGACACCGATGGTCGCCCTCAGCCGTAACATCGCGCGCAAACATGCGATGCGGATGTTGCTGACCGGCGATCCGATCAATGCCGAAACCGCCTTTTCGATGGGATTGGTTTCCGATGTCGTTTCGGATGACACGCTTGAAGATACCACCGATGCCCTTGCGGCGGGTATTGCAGAACGGTCGGGCATGACGGTTCAGCTTGGCAAGCAGGCCTTTTACCGCCAACTCGAAATGCCGCTGTCAGATGCCTATTCCTATGCTTCGGGTGTCATGACCGACAATATGCAAAAACACGATGCCCGCGAAGGGATCGGTGCCTTTGTCGAAAAACGTCACCCAACATGGCGCCATGAATAGACCTTGAAATACCGGACCACGCTCAATCAAAAAGGCGGCAAATGTGCATCCCACATTGCCGCCTTTTTGCTGTCAGGAAGTTAGGCTCACGTCCTATCGCCCGAATAAATGGATCAATCCATCGGCAAGTGCCCCACGCCACACCAGATAATCATGCCCACCGGCATATTCGCGGTAGGTAACGTCATATCCCTTGGCCAAAAACACATCGCGCAGATGGCGATTGCTTTCCAAAATCCCGGCAACGCCCATCCGCCCGGTTTCAAACAGGCCAGCGGTTAAAAACATCCGCACCGGCTTGGCATCGGTGATGGCAACCTGATGGGATACATATTCGTTTTGATCAGCTGGCGTGTCCTTGGGGCTCCACCAGAACGACCCGGACATCGAAACAACACTGCCAAACACATCTGGATGGCGCAGCGCAATGGTCACTGAGGCCAACCCGCCATAACTTGAACCGGCAACAACCGTTCGGCTGGCCGGAATATCCACACCAAGTTTTTTGCCAATAAGCGGCATCAAATCACCTGCCACCACACCGGCAAAAACCGGGTTTGCCGGTAATTCATGCCCGCGTGCCGCATTGTCGGGATTGGCAATGAAGGCAACTGAGACCGGCGGCAACACACCATCGGCAATCAGGTTATCAAGGATTTTCGGGGTCGGGACTTCATCGCGGTACTCTTTTGCATCAAACAGAACCAGCAAAACGTTTTCCGGACTGTCTGGATCAAACCCGTGCGGACGATACAGGGTGATATCGCGCTGATTGCCAAGTGTCGCACTTTCAAACGCAAAACTGTCAATCGATCCGACTGGTGCATTTGTGCCCTGCATACCGGGTTGCTTTGGGGCATCGGGCAATTCGATAACGGATTTCTGATTATAGGCATCCGGCGCATTGACCGGCCAAACATCAGGGTTCAGTGGATCGGCCTGCAAGGTTGCCAAAAGGGCAAGACGACGCGCCTGCTCATCCCCATCAAATTCAGGAACATCGCAGGCAATTTTATAAGACAGTCGGGTAGTGTTTGGCACGATGAAGCTTTTGAACCAGATATCACTCTGACCCAGTTGCTCTAGAAACTCAATATCACTGCTTGGCGCGCCAAATATTTGGCCATTGCGTTTCAATCCACGGGCAAGAAAAGTCATCACGACATTCTGATGATCTAACGGTTCAATCATCGGTGCACCGTTGCGCGCGACCGCAGCCCAGAATCCATCTGACGTTCCGCCCGTGGCAATCAGGTCAGCCTGCCTGGAAATGGACGGGCTTTGATAGGTCACCTTTGGGACAACCTGATCGGCAACCGGCACCAAGTGACGCAAAATGAACTGGTAATCTATCCGTACATCACGGGGGGCAGTCATACGCAAAACCGGATTGTCATAGGGGCCGACCAGATAAAATCGCGTCATCCCGGTAACGTATTTGGCAATCTGGCGTATCGGTTCGCCATCCGCGCCCAACAGTTCAAGCGTGATCGCGGATGGCCCGCTTTCAACTTCCCCCGCGATATAGCCATCCTGCTCGATTGCGATCGTAACCGTCTGCGTTTCTTCACCCAGTTTGATCGAACCGTGCAAACTGTTCGATAAGCTCAACAATTCGGAACCATCAACACTAGCTGCGCTTGATCGTGCCATCACCAATCCATCCGCCGATCCCGTTACTCTTTGCGTCACCGTGCCTGCCTCGCCTTCTTGTTTTCATGTTTTTTGACCACGTACAAGAAGACGCGTAAGTATCACCGCTTGATCAAAAATACACCCACCCAAGACTGTCAGACTCTTTGCAAACCACATAACTTGCGTCAATGTGTTGAGACACCTCTTTCTACGGAGCCCCCCATGCCCATCGAAATCTGGCTTGCTTTCGCCCTTGCATGCACCATCGTTCTGGCCATTCCCGGCCCGACAATCATGCTTGTTGTCAGCTACGCACTGGGCAAAGGTCGCCAAACGGCCTGGGCCACGGTTCCGGGGGTTGCGCTGGGGGATTTAACCGCGATGACGATATCGCTGGCCGGTGCGGGTGCGCTTCTTGCGACCTCGGCTGAAGCCTTTACCGTGCTGAAGCTGGTCGGGGCCGGTTATCTGATTTATCTCGGCATGAAGATGTGGCGTGAAAAACCGGGGGCACTTCAAGATAACCCGAATGCAAAACGCAACCGCCCGTCGCGCATGTTCCTGCAGGCTTACGTTGTCACCGCATTGAACCCCAAGGGGATCGTGTTTTTCATTGCGTTCGTGCCGCAGTTTGTCACCGCAAACAGCCCGCTTTTGCCCCAGTTCATCATCATGACCGCAACCTTTGTTATTCTGGCAGCGATCAATGTGACGATCTGGGCGATCATGGCGGCCGCCTTGCGCGAACGTTTTCGCAATCCGTCTGCCATGCGCCGCCTGACGCGTATCGGGGGTGGGGTTATGATTGGTGCCGGGTTGCTAACAGCCCTTACTCGGCGCGCGAGTGCTGCGGTTTAAGCCGTACACTGGTCAGGATATTGCCAATCAATACACGGCCCACGCCATCCCGTCCGAACTGACAGACAATGATCATGCCAATCCCGCTTAGGAAAACATTCCAGGCCGGACGCATCGGCCACATCCATTCCAGATTGGCCGAGGCCACCCGATCTGCCGGAACACCGGTTGCCAGCGCATACCACGCATATTCAATGCCTGCCGTGCTTAAACCGGCAACAATCGCAATCCCCAGCAATGTCGTTACGGACCGCAGGGACCAGCCACGCCAATGGGCAAAGCGATACAGCATCAAGGTCACAAACAATCCGGCCATCAAGGTTGCTTCGCTGACATCGATTTTCGACTGCATGAAGAAATGCACAACACCCAGAATGGCGATCGGATAAACAAGCTTATGAAGCTTCGTCCATTTGGCCCCAAGCTTGCGCATCGCAGACTTGGTCGATGTCGCGGCCAAAACCGCCAATCCCAACAAGGCCACGAACCCGATTGTCAGATAGATGCGCAAGACGATCTCGCTTGCGATCCGCACGACATCAAGATTCTGGCTGATGGCATAAAGGGCGAAATGAATAATCACATAGCAAAATGCCGCCACCCCGACCTGACGGCGGACTTGCACCAGCTTTGAAAACCGGGTGATCCGCCGCAACGGGGTGATCAAAAGCGTGATCAGCAAAATTCGGATGGTCCAATCACCACTTTGAAGGATCGCTTCCTTAACCGGAATTGTCGCCCCACCCTCTAAAATCACCGGCCACAGCAAAAAGGCACCGGGTATCAGAAGTGCGACAAAAACGGTCAGCTTGAAAACAGAAAAGCGTCCGGACGGATCAAGCCATGGATACATGCAAAAGCAGCCTATAAAGTTTAGATTTCTATCTTATACAAAGCGCATTTGAGTGCCCGCGTCATTTAAACTTGCCATCAACTTTCCGCGAGGGCTGGCTCATCAGAGGCTGATCCCAACGGATCAGAGTTGCGATCAATCGGCAATCATATAACTATCCATATATAATGCGCCCCAACATGGATGGAACAGATGACACAGTTTGAAAATCCCGATGATCTGCAGTTAAAAACCCTACTGGAAACGACCAAAACAATCGCGCTGGTTGGCGCAAGCCCCAAACCGGAACGCCCGTCAAACGGCGTTATGAAGTTTCTGCTGGGTCGCGGATACCATGTTATTCCGGTCAATCCGGGTCAGGCAGGCAATAAAATCCATGGTCAAACCGTCGTTGCCCAACTTTCCGACATAACCGAACCGGTCGATATGGTTGATATCTTTCGCAACAGCGACGATGCCGCCGGTGTGGTTGATGACGCCATTGCCATAGGTGCCAAATCGGTCTGGATGCAGCTTGGCGTGATCAATCCCGATGCGGCTGCCAAGGCACAAAAACATGGGCTGATCGCGGTGATGGATCGCTGCCCTGCCATTGAAATCCCGCGGATTTTTTAAGGATCCGCCCCAGTCATTTCACGGCCGACATTCAGACAAAATAAAAGGCACCGAAATTTCGGTGCCTTCCTGCTTTTTATATGTCCGCGGATATTAACCGCGGCCGCATTTCGCGATGAGTTCGGGCATCAATCCCTGATTGCCGATAAACACCGATTGAACGGCACTGGTCACGCTATAGGTCGTGGTCTGTTCATCGATAAGTGCATCAAACATGCCTGACGTTTCAAGAACCAGCGACAGGACACCATCGGGTTTGATCCGAAGGGCGGCAAAACCATTGGCATATTCGGTCCGGGCACATTCGCGGCCCAAAATCGAATCAAACCGGTCAACCAACGCGTAACGCGGGTTTTCCATCAAATGGTCGCGGTTCGCAATACCACCAGGATGAACGCCGGCTTTCGGAATGTATTTGCCAAAACGGGCCTGGGATTGAACGATATAACCATCGGGGAAATACACAGCGACATCTTCTGCAAGAAGAACACGGTCACCAATAACCTGGCCGGACCGCAAAAGCGCCTTGATACGCTTGCCGGGGATTTCACCGGAAAATGCATTGAAACGGAGATACTTGCCGTCGCCACGCTGATCAGCGAAATATTTTTCAAATGGTACAACCGGCGTAATATCCGCCGACTGGGCTGCTGGTGTCATCGTGATCAACCCAACTGCCAGTGCAAGTACGACGCCCCCTGCGCGCCGTGAAAAGACCGTCTTGATGGCCTTCATCATGTGTCCCCGCCTCTCACTTTATACATCGATACCAAGCAGACATTATGCGTATTGAAACAAAATTCAACAGCAATTACTGCGAAAATATCTGCCTTAGACAAAAGCACATATAAAAACAACGAGGTGGCATAATGCCACCTCGTTGCCAAAGATTTGGTAAATGACGGTGATTAATCGACCGAAATCGTCACACGACGGTTACGCGGCTCACGAACACCATCCGGAGTCGGGATAAGAAGTTCGCCTTCACCGACTGCGTCACTACCGATCATGTCACCTTTGATGCCACGATTGGTCAACTGACCCAAAGCAGCCTCGGCACGACGCTCAGACAGTTTCAGGTTATATGCAGCCGAACCGGATGCATCGGCGTGACCAACGATGGAAACATCGCCCATGCTCGAAGCCCACTGCTCGGCAGCAGCATCAAGAACACGCTCGGAAACCGGTGTGATTGCAACACTGTCAAAGTCGAAGAAGATCGTGAACAAACGGGCTTCTTTTGCAACAACTGGCGCTGCCATCGGCTCTGGTTCTACTGCACGAAGCTCTGCCATTGCTGCTTCGAAGTCTTTCCAGCACTGGCTGATCAGCTCAGTCTGCCAACCTTCTTCGCTTTCCTCGACCCAGCAATCAAAGCGGGCCTGGGCAATCGCTGCGGTATCAGGCTTTTCTTCGCGTTTTCCATCGTCCAGCAACGCGATCAGCTCATCACGAACCGAACGTTTCTGTGCGATTTCTTCCGCATCGAAACGCCAGTTGGCCGGATCTTCTGGAAGAATTTTTTCGTCAGTGGCTACTTTTCCTGCTTTTTTCGCAAAGAAATCAGCATCAAAGTAATCGTACCACTCATCGGCTTCACGCTGTGCATAAGCAATATACTCAGCTTTCAGCGCTTTACCGAATGCAGTGGTTGGTTCCTGACCAGCAATTGCTGAGGAAACCGAGCTGCTGTAGGTCAGTGGGTTACCACCATAACCAATGGCGGTACCGGAATTATCTACACTGCTACATGCGCTCAGGAGGGCTACGCCACCAAGAGCACAAAGAAGAGACGGACGAAGCTGCATGTCTTAACCCCTGTCGTTAAGGTTGTTATTCGGATAATACTTTATCACCAAAGATGGTGAGATTATGTCTCTAAACGATCCAAAACGTATTTTGTTCCATACCCTACAATGAATTGGTTATCCTTGCACACTTTTCAAGGACGCCTAAACCTGCAATGCTTATTGTTCCATACTGACGTATAAGTAGCAATCACTAGGGTCAAGATCTACTAATTTGATTTGGATGGCAGACGTTATATTTACGAAATACATGGAAACCCGTAGTGTGCGGAGTTTCTTTGGGCAAAAATTTGACGCAGGAATTTGCAAATATAACGCCTGCCTCAAGAAGTCAGACGGATATTACGCACAGATATGTCACAAAAGCTTAAAAGATATATATTTTTTGTGCCCTTGCGTCGCGTATTCGCACAATCTGATTAACCATTCGAACCAAATTACTAGGTTTTGCCCCTAAAACAATGACACAGAGCGGACGAGGTTGAAATGATCGACACCGAAGTATCGACAATCACAGAAATGCTAAAAGAATTTGCGCTGGGCTTTGGCATGGACCTGCTGGGCGCAATTCTTATTCTTATCGTTGGCTGGTGGTTTGCCGGTCGCGCAGCCGCTTTGGTGCGTCATTCCCTTAAAAATGTAAAATTTGTCGATTCGACCCTGAAACCGCTGGCCTCGAGTATCGTTCGCTATGCGATTTTGATATTTGTTCTTGTCGCCGTTCTGTCGAATTTCGGCGTCGAGACAACCAGCATCATCGCAGTTCTCGGTGCTGCCGGCCTCGCGATCGGCCTGGCATTGCAGGGTACGCTGTCAAACATTGCCGCCGGCGTGATGATTTTGATCCTGCGCCCGCTTAAGATTGACGAATTTGTCGAAGCCGGATCGGTTTCAGGAACGGTTGTTGAAATCACCCTGTTCACAACCCTTCTTAAAACACCTGACGGTGTGTTTATTTCTGCGCCAAACTCGCAGATCTGGAACAGTGCGATCAAAAACTATTCCCGCAACCCGACCCGTCGTCTCGATATCAAAGTTGGTATTTCCTATGACGACGACGTCGATGCTGCTCTCGCATTCCTGACCAAACTGGTCGCCTCTGACCCACGCGTTCTCAAAGACCCGGAACCCATGAGCTTCGTTGCCACCCTTGGTGAAAGCTCGGTTGATCTGACCGCACGTGGCTGGGTCGCTACGGCTGACTTCTGGCCGACCTTCTTTGATCTGACCCGTAAATCAAAAACGGAACTTGAAGCTGCCGGCTTCTCGATCCCGTTCCCGCAGCGCGATCTTCACATCAAAGAAACACCGGAAACTGCCAGTGTGACGAAAACAGCAGCAAAACCTGCTGCAAAAGCACCGGCCAAGAAACCGGCCACCCGTTCGCGTGCATCTACGGCAAAATCAACGACCAAAACAGCCCCCAAAACCACGGCGGCGAAATCCACCCCCGCAGCCAAAAGCTGATTGGTCAAAATCACCTGACTTTAAAAAGAGGTCCGTTTGGGCCTCTTTTTTTATGCTTAATCACAACGGCTTTTGATCAAAATTATCGGTACTTTGCCCACGTAGTACCCCGCTGTTACCCGCAGCCCAACTTCAAGGCGTATAGTTCTCTGGCCCTTGAATGGCACTTCATAACAAGCGGGAGGATCTATAAATGTCTGCCAAAAAAATTCTCATGATTACCGGCGACTATGCCGAAGATTACGAAACCATGGTTCCGTTCCAGACTTTGCTTGCGGTCGGCCATCACGTTGATGCCGTCTGCCCGGATAAAAAGTCCGGCGATACCATCGCAACCGCCATCCATGATTTCGAAGGCGATCAGACCTATTCCGAAAAACGGGGTCATAACTTTGCCCTGAATGCCGATTTTTCGACTGCACGTGCAGAAAACTATGATGCGCTTGTCATCCCGGGCGGCCGTGCCCCGGAATATCTCCGCCTGAACGAGGACGTTATTCGTCTGGTCCGTGATTTCAACGATGCTGGCAAACCGATTGCCGCGGTTTGCCATGGCGCGCAATTGTTGGCCGCAGCCGACGTGATCAAGGGACGCCGTGTATCGGCCTACCCTGCCTGCGCCCCCGAAGTAAAACTGGGTGGCGGTATCTATGCCGATATCGCCATTGATGATGCCTGCACCGATGCAAACCTTGTCACCGCACCGGCATGGCCAGCACATCCGAAATGGATGGCGGCTTTCCTGGTCGCGCTTGGCACCAAAATCACTTTGTGATCCTGTGTCGCCCAATCGCTGATTGCGTTTGGGCGACATTTGCCTGACCATGGTTCTGCCCATTACAGAAAGCTGTTGGCTGCTTGCGCCTCAGCGATGACAGGAAAGGCCGTCCAAATGTG
This sequence comes from Thalassospira sp., assembly GCF_040218635.1. GTDB lineage: Bacteria > Pseudomonadota > Alphaproteobacteria > Rhodospirillales > Thalassospiraceae > Thalassospira. The sequence goes on along the minus strand of NZ_JAVJRB010000012.1, from coordinate 352,041 downwards.
TCAAATCTATTCCGGGACCGAACCAGAACTTTATCAATGTGTCAGCCGGTCCATCCGTATCCACGGTATGGTAACCAGCCTGCGTCTTGAACTGCGCTTCTGGCAAATTCTTGATGAAATCGCGTCTGGCGAAGGCTTCACCACCCCGCAGTTTCTTGGCAAAATCCACGATGAAGTCGTTACCCAACGCGGCGACATTCCAAATTTCGCATCGCTGTTGCGCGTGATCTGCACTGTATATCTGGAAAAGCAGGCAGGGCGCCTTAAAGACGTTCCTGCTCCCACGGCAACACAGCAAAATTCCGCATCGTCGCGCAAAGCAGGCTGAGTTTTTTACGCCACGGCATTTAATCACGAACCGAAGATGCGTATATGCTAACAGGATAAGCCCCCCGTATGGGTTAAGTCTAACCTCCTACATCCAACATTTTCGGAGCCTCAGTGAAACAATTTGTCGTCCTCATATGCTTTTTGATGTCCCTGAGCCCGGCTCTTCAGGCTGGCGAGTCCTTACATATCTTTGCCGACGACAATGCACTACCGAAAAACTGGCTGGATGCTGATGGCGCGCCGCAAGGTGTAAATATCGAAGTTCTGGACGAAGTCACCCGGCGCACCGGCATTGAATTCACCTATTCATTTGTGCCGTGGAACCGGGCATATGAGTCTGCCCGCAAGGGCATGGGTGCCATCATCGGACTGTCAAAAACCCAGGAACGCCAAATCACGTTTGATTACAGCGAACCGATGTATTTCGATGAACTGGTTTTCGTCACCAACCGGGAAAGCGCCTTTTTGTTTGAAGGGCTCGACAGCATGCGCGGCTACATCATTGGCGTAAAGCGCGGCGCTTCATATGGCGATGATTTTGAAAATGCCCGGACGCTTGGATTGCTAAATGTACTGGAATCCTCTGACAGAGCAGGTCAGATGCTGATGCTGGCACAGGACCGGGTCGATGCTGTTCTTCTCAGTCCGGGGAAAATCGCCTTTGCCAGTGTGATGGCAAGCAATAACTGGCTTTCCAGCCACAAGGACGAGTTTGTCATCATCTCGCCGCCTTACAAACTTGACGCAAACTACCTTGGAATCCCCAAGTCACTCGGTAAAAGTCATCTGATCACCCCGATCAACAATGCGCTGGCTGATATCTTTGAAGACGGAACGCACGAACGTATCGTCAAACGGGTGATCGAAGACGCTGTCCGCGATATCGAATCAGCAGAACAGCAGAGCAACTAGAATCAGGACAATTTCGGTTTGATCGGATGGGTTTGGATTAGTTCAACCAGGAAGAAAGCTCGCGCGAGCTAAATCCACCACTGCGCATGATCGGTGGATTGGCGGCATAACGGTTTAAGGACGGTTCTGCTGGCTTGATCACGCTGTTGCGGCGATGCATCCCCGCTGCCGCCCCAAAATCAATCTGTGAACGGCTCATCAGATCGGCAGCAGACGGATGGGAGACGGTTGCTTTGGTCGATGGTTGCGGATTTTGCTGTTTTTGCTTGGCATCATAGATCCAGCGCAATTCCTGTTTTAACGTCTGATATTCCGGTGTTTCGGGGGCAGAGTTAACTTCGTTAACAATCTGCAGCTTCACCATCTGCGGGAAACGGTCAAGGCGCTCAAGCAGCATGAATTTCACACTCGGACGCACTGCGTCAGACCGCATCAATTTCATCACCAACCGACGATAAATATCAATCCGCAAATTGCCGTTGGATGCCAGTTCGATAAATTCTTCAACGAATTCACGTGCGGCCATTTTGCCATCAAGCAAGGCCCGCAAATTGCCCGCCATGGCGCGGCGATAAGCTTCGCGGATTTCGACAACATGGTTCGATGCACGCGTGCGGACAAGATGGAAGGCTTCGGGGCTAAAGGCGTTCTTGGTCAGGAGTTTGGCGCAATCGGCAACCAGTTCATGCTTGGTTGCATCAGACACCACTTCAAAGACGCCGGTAATCAGTTCCTTGCATTTCGCATGCGGCCCCATGCGAATGGCCGCGGCAAGCGCCATCGGGCTTTCGGGATCGCGGGTTGCAATCACGGCCAAGGCCAAAGGATCATCATATTGCATCAAGGCAAGATCATTGCTCAGCAAATGCTCAGGCATCAAAAGACGCGGCTGTTTAGCTGCCCCCATGACGGTAAGCGGCTCCCCGCTTTGATAGCTTTCCTTGATGTTCAGGGCATATTTCAGCCCGTCATATGAGATGCCGTGATGTCTGTTCATGGCACTCAGTCTCCTTTAAGACCCTTGGGTCTTTTGTCAGAGACAAGTCCTTCAAGCCCGCCATTATTGCGGCCTGCACGCGGACGGAGATTTTGCGTCCGCTTTGGCGTGACGGTTTCTTTTTCAACACGGGTCCGTGCAGTCGCAGGCTTCATGTCGTTAAAGAAATCGATATACCAATCCATATCCGCAGAGGACATGGCAAAGCGCCCACCCGCAGCCGGGCTTTCGATATTGGCTTCCGGGATACCGTTGCTGATCTGTAAGACCACCGCAGACGGTGCCGTCATGCCCGCACGCCATGCAAGGGCGGTTATCGCCCGTGCACTACCGGAATCAAGGATCTTTGACACTGCATTGATCGGAATTTGCGCGTAATGCGCAAGTGACTGCACCACTAGCGCGTCATCATTGCGCGACACCGCATCAAGAATATACTGATCAATCGTCATCTTCTCGTTTGATGCCGCAATACTGTCCTGATCCATCATCACATCATCTGTGACATCGATCGACATACCGTCATCCATCGCATGAATTGGTGTCCGGTTTTCAAACCGGGCCTTTTCAATCCGCTGACGTACAGACTGGCGCAAGGCACGCGCAACTTCAGTGCGCATACGGCCCTGCTCAACCAGGGTATCAAACAAGGATGCCATAATGAAATGTGCGATCCGGCGCTGTGCCTGTCGCGAGGTACGATTTTGTCCGCCCAACAAATCATTGGCCGGTGCTTTTGGCTTATCAATTTTGCGCTCGGCAAAATGCGGTGCCATCGACACAACATTGCGCGGCGCATCGTCCGAAGACAGCAACCGGTTCAGCAAGCTGCTTTTTTCTTTTTCAGCTTGCTGTTCAATCAAGCGTGCATTGGCAGCCGCTTCAAGTTCGGCGCGCGCACGTTCGGCGGCGGTTTGAACAAATTCACCACGCCCACGCATGATATCAAGGAAGTCGGAATCACTTAAAAGTTCAACATATTCACCAATCGACACACGACCAATCGCCTGAATATCCTGACGCAGGCGCGTTGCAGCCTGACGGGTCATATACGGCGTATGGCCAAGTTCCTGTTCGATCAGTGTAATGACCTGCGGGCGGAAACAATCGCTCATATTGGCAATGGCGGCGACGAATTCGTCGACCATTTCAAGCCGGTCTGACGGGCTGACATCATTTAGATGGCGGCGCAGGCGCCGGGCCACATCCATACGAACGTCGCTGTCGAAATCTGGTGCATCATCGTCTTCATCTTCGGCATATGCCATTTCAGTTGAAAGACGCGCCGCATGTTCAAGACCCGATGGGTCTGCCATTTCATCAGAAGAATTTTTGCGCGGGATCGAACGACCACGGGTTCCACCAGCATCTGAGCCAAATGCTTCAGGTGCGACTGTGCGGACTGCGTCCGCAAGATCACGAAGCTTCGCTGTGGCTTTATCATCAAGCCCCGCGTCGCCTGTGTTTTTCTGCCGATTGAACATCCAACTCAGCATTATCGCAGCTATTCCCCTGGTCCCATGCCTGGCGGCATATAAGCATCAGTTTATACTGACACGATCATTTTTATGTTTTGTCAGAACAGTTTAACCGGAACTGACAGCGATACACAACCAGACAAGACGTCTAAATTTAAGTCCCCAACATCAAAACTGATATCGTTAGATACAGCTTTGATCACCGATAGACTATCAACGCAAAGACTCAAAAAAACATTAACAATACAGAGCCCTATGCCAACCAACCGCATTCCGCCCTCACCCACCCCTTAATGCGGCCTGATATTGATGCGGCCCCATGCATCGCGCGCCGCACGCACCAAAAGAAACGGGCGACCAAATGGCCGCCCGTTGCAAAACATGAATGTATCGATTGTGCGCGAATGGCTTAGTTCGACAGCCACGCAATGCGCAAAATATTGGTCGCACCGGGCGTCCCGAACGGCACACCGGCGGTAATCACCAGCGAATCGCCTGCCTTGGCAAATTCTTCGCGCTGGGCAACTTCACATGCAATGCCGACCATTTCTGCAAAGTTGGTGGCATCACGGGTAAACACCGCATGCACGCCCCAGCACAACGTCATCCTACGTGCGGTCTGGATTTTCGGGGTCAGACCCAAAATTGGCACTTCCGGGCGTTCGCGCGCCGCACGAAGCGACGTCGAACCGGACGTGGTATAGGTCACAACTGCTTTGGCACCAATGGTCCCTGCGACCTGACGGGCCGCCGCACTGATTGCATCCGGTGCGTTATGTTCCGGATCAGGACGGTTGGCATCACGCATGCGGTAATACAGCTCGTCCTGTTCAACACGCACCATGATGCGGTCCATGATCGAAACGGTTTCAAGCGGGTATTTACCAACCGCACTTTCCGCAGACAACATCACCGCATCGGCACCGTCATAAATGGCGGTCGCAACGTCGGATGCTTCTGCACGGGTCGGGGCCGGATTTGCCACCATCGAATCAAGCATCTGGGTCGCAACGATCACGGGTTTACCAGCTTCGCGGCACGCCTTGATGATGCGTTTCTGCAAGATCGGCACATCTTCCGGCGGGCATTCAACCCCCAGATCGCCACGGGCAACCATGATCATGTCAGACAGATCGACAATCTCGGCAAGATGTTCAATCGCCTGCGGCTTTTCCAGTTTGGAAACGATGGCCGCACGGCCCTGAATAATCTTGCGGGCTTCGGCAACATCTTCGGGACGCTGTACGAATGAAAGTGCGACAAAATCAACACCCATTTCCAGACCGTAATCAAGATCGATACGGTCCTTTTCGGTCAGCGGCGACATTGGCAACATGACGTCCGGCAGGTTAACACCCTTACGGTTGGACAAGGGTCCACCGGTAATGACGGTGCATTCTGCGGATTTATCATCGCATTTTTCAACGCGCATGCGCAGCTTGCCATCATCAAGCAACAGGTTTGCGCCCGGCTTCAGGGCTGCGTAAACCTCAGGATGGGGCAAGGCAACGCGCTTGTTGTCGCCCGGCGTCTTGTCCATATCGAATTTGAACGTGTCGCCTGCTTCAAGCACGATTTCTTCATCGGCAAAGGTGCCGACACGGATTTTCGGGCCCTGAAGGTCCATCAAAATCCCGATTGGGCGGCCAAGCTTTTGTTCGACAGCACGGATGGCTTCAAACCGGGCCAGATGTTCTGAGTGTTCCCCATGCGAGAAATTCAGGCGGAACACATCCACACCTGTCTGTACGATTTTCTCAAGGATCTCTGGCTTTGAACTTGCCGGCCCCAGGGTCGCGATGATTTTCGCCTTACGTTGACGGCGCATCGGCTGCTACCTCTTGTTATTTGGTTTACACATCAGCCCTTGCCACATCGGCCTGCATCTGCGGCGAGGCGTCAAGAGCGTCCTGATATTTTTCTGGGGGTACCCCCTTAATAGTCAATCAGCCCCTATTTGAACAGGGACTTTTCATTAAAAGCCTTTACAAAAATGTGATTTTTCACTGGACAATGACAAGAAGCACCCTCTTTAAAGAACGAAAGGCGTTTACAAAACGCATGTCGAACGGCACGCACACTGATCTATCACACCGATCTATTACATTGACGCAGACAGGGCCCCTTTCAATGAATAAATGGCATCATCGTTTTCTTGGTCTTGCAGCCCATATCGCAGACTGGTCAAAAGATCGCAGCACGCAGGTCGGTGCGGTCGTCATCGGCCCGAAAAAAGAAATCCGCGCTGTTGGCTATAACGGGTTTCCACGCGGTGTTGATGACGAAGTCGAAAGCCGCCACCAGCGCCCTGAAAAATACGCCTATACCGAACATGCCGAACGCAACGCGATCTATAATGCCAGCTATACCGGCACGTCCCTTGATGGTTGTGCGTTGTATGTGACACATTTCCCGTGCTGCGACTGCGCGCGCGCCATCATTCAGGCCGGGATCGGCGAGGTGTTCGTGGATAAAAGCAAACTGACCGACGACTTTCTTGAACGCTGGGAACAGGATATGAAAATCTCGACCGAAATGTTCGAGGAGTCAGGTGTTGCCGTACAAGTCATTGATGGTGATGGCACAACCGAACCGCTGAAATAAAATATCTGCCCCTTTACTATTGCCCATTCCTCCCCAATATAGGTGGGCTAATAGCCGGACACGAGCACCAATAAAAAAAAGACCAAAACGTCAATTGTTCAACACTACCAACTGGCTGAACGTCAGTATTTGTCAGAATTCCGGCCCCTTTCGGGTAAGGTTTAATCTTGCTGGAAACCAGACAAAGGTATAAGGGTTTATACAACAGCAATATACGTGACTTGCTGCTGTTGGGGGCCCTGAACAGCGACGCAATTCGTTATGATGCTCAGGAAACGAGGCCGGATGAACGCGAAAATCGACTTTAGTAAAATCAGTTTTCTGATCGTTGACGGGGACAAGATTTCAGCTCAGGTAGTTTACGACACACTGGCATATCTCGGTGCCAGTCACATTCAGCGTGTCAAAACGCCAAATGATGCCTTTGAGATTTTACGCAGCGAGAAAATCGATATTGTTGTCTGTGAATGGCGACTGCGTGGCATGGACGGTCTTGAGTTCCTTGACGTCATGCGCAATTCGACCAATTCACCGAACCGGTTTGTTCCGGTGATTATGCTGACCGCGCATTCGGAACACAAATATGTGACCACCGCGCGCGACCTTGGGGTTACGGAATTTCTTGCAAAACCGTTTAATGCCAAGGCACTTTATAGCCGATTGGTTTCGGTCATTGCCCGGCCACGCGTTTTCGTAAATACCGGAACGTATTTTGGCCCCGACCGACGTCGCAGACAGGTCCAGTTTGATGGCCCTGATCGTAGGAGCCTGTAATGACCCACTTTGACTGGGGAAGCGGAGCAATCGTGAAGCCGGAAGAACCGAAGAAAAGAAAAAACGTACAGATTATCCCTGCTCAGACTGATTTGAAGCAGCGGGCTGTCAATTTCATCAATGGTTTTGACATCAATCTGTCCCCAGAGCAGCTTGAAGAACTTGAACAGGTTGTTCAGCGCAGTTCCGAAACGTTTGTCCGCGACGTCGGCAAAGATCTGATGGATTGCCGCCGTCTGGTCATTCAGTCCCTTGGTGACAAAACCAAACGGCCCGAAGCCGTTACCGCATGCTCCGATCTGGCCTATTCGGTTAAGGCCCTTGGCGGGACCTTCCAGTATCCGCTGATGACCCAGATCGCCAAATCGATGGAAAATTTCGTCGCAGATCGCACAACAGCAAACGAAAAGCAGCTGCTTGTTTCCCAGCTCCATATTGACTCACTCTATGTCATTCTGGCGGGCCGCGTGACCGGCTTTGGCTCCACCGTTGAACAGGCAACCGTTGCCGCCCTGACCAAATTGGCAGAGCGCTACGAAAAGCCACGCGAATAGACATTTAAACGCAAGGGGAGCCTCCTTGCGCTACCCCTCCTCAAAATTCCCGCACATCATTCAATCGCGGCCTCTGTGCTGCGATGTTTAACGGCGTCCAGGCCGCTGATCCGACCTTTCACGCCTCAAAATGAACCCTGACGCACCAAACCGCGCAACAGGTTCTACCCATGGAAGAACATCGAAAGAAATTTTTATTCCGGCTTAAAAACCGCTTGCGCCCCTGGTGACCGGCTGCTAAAAACCGCGCCACGCACCATGCGGGTGTAGCTCAGTTGGTTAGAGCGCCGGCCTGTCACGCCGGAGGCCGCGAGTTCAAGTCTCGTCACTCGCGCCATTCCCTCCCAATGGGAATGACGTACAAAAAGAAGCGCCGCGGTTTTCCGCTGGCGCTTTTTTTGTCTCAAAAATCAGCCGTGATGACCGGCTTGGTTCATGACCGCCCCCCTGCCTCGGCATCCCCTCGGTAAACCCCGTAATATCGACCAAAACCAATCTTGGAATGGGCGCGAAAAGTCTTCAATTTCGGCCCCCGTGTTTAAAAGCATAACTCTTTGTTATCAGGCGATATTTTTTGATTCTCCGCCGCACGAAATACGCACGGTCTTTTTTTTGCAAAAAAGCCCTTGCCAGAGTGTGCCACCCCTTATATAAACCGCGCCACACACCATGCGGGTGTAGCTCAGTTGGTTAGAGCGCCGGCCTGTCACGCCGGAGGCCGCGAGTTCAAGTCTCGTCACTCGCGCCATTCCCTCCCGATGGGAATGAAACAAAAAAGCACCACGGTTTTTCCGCTGGTGCTTTTTTGTTTTTCAAACATCCCCCACCAAACACAGCACCACATCCGCACCCACATCCCGTGATGTATTTTTCTTTGGAAAATCTGTCAGAAAACACTTGCCAGCTTTGGGTGGTCTTTATATAAACCGCGCCACGCACCATGCGGGTGTAGCTCAGTTGGTTAGAGCGCCGGCCTGTCACGCCGGAGGCCGCGAGTTCAAGTCTCGTCACTCGCGCCATTCCCTCCCGATGGGAATGACGTACAAAAAGAAGCGCCGCGGTTTTCCGCTGGCGCTTTTTTTGTCTCAAAAATCATTCCCCCGCCCTTGCCATCTTCATAAAGACCAACCCGACAGCACGATTACAATGCATGCGCACAACGGTTGGCAGTTAATCAACTATTCCGATTTGTAATTCAGATAAAATCTGGCATTTGGGCATTTTTGCAGCATTCCTGACCGTCTGGTCATTGATTAATCGTATAAATTATGCTCACCTTTACACGCATTAAACGAAGTACTTGCAGGCCGCCCCACTTTTGGGCCTGTGGGCATGAACCGGCAAACTGCGTGGCTGATTGATATTTATCCTTTCGCCAGTGGGGTGTTGTTTCCTGCCCTACAGTCCTCGCCTTGGCCTGCAGTCCCACAACAACAAAACGGGAGGCGCATCATGCGCAAACTAATTGCAGGGCTGGTCATGGGGACCGCACTCGCGACTGCTCCAATGGCGGCACAGGCTGAAACGCCGAAAAATGCCCTTGTCATGGCATTCGCGATTGATGACATCATCACACTTGATCCGGCCCAGATTTTCGAATTCTCGGGCGCGGAATATGCCGGTAACACTTATGACCGCCTGATTGGTTTCGATAATGACGATGTATCGAAAATCTATGGCGTTCTGGCCGAAACCTGGGAAGTTTCCGAAGACGGCAAGACCTTCACCTTTAAAATCCGTGACGGCGTCGAATTCGCATCGGGCAATGACCTGACTGCTGAAGACGCGGCCTTCTCGCTCCAGCGCGTGATTTTGCTCGATCAGTCTCCGGCCTTCATTCTTGGACAGTTCGGCCTGACGGCTGACAACGTCAAAGAAAAAATCCGTGCGACCGATGAGTCGACCTTGGTCATGGAACTCGACAAACCATACGCACCAAGCTTCGTTCTGTATTGCCTGACCGCAGGTGTCGGCGCAGTGATCGACAAAGAAGAAGTTCTCGCCCATGAAGTTGATGGCGACCTTGGTCACGAATGGCTGAAAACCAACTATGCAGGTTCCGGCCCGTTCAAGCTGAACAAATGGACCGCGGGTGAAAGCCTCAGCCTGACCGCAAATGACGATTACTGGGACGGCGCGCCTGCAATGAAGCGCGTCATCATCCGTAGCGTCAAAGAAGCAGCATCCCAGCAGCTTCTGCTTGAAAAAGGCGACATTGATATTGCGCGTAACCTTGAAGCCGACCAGTTGGCATCGATCAAGGGCGACGACGACATCAAATTGATGTCCAAAGGTAAAGGTGCGCTTTGGTATCTTGGCCTGTCGCAGAAAAATGAATATCTGTCGAACCCGAAAGTCCGCGAAGCTCTGAAATATCTTGTCGATTACAAAGGTATTTCCGAAACCATTCTCGCTGGTCGCTCGCAAATCCATCAGGCCTTCCTGCCTGAAGGTTTCCTCGGTGCCTATAACGAAAACCCGTACAGCCTTGATATCGAAAAAGCCAAATCGCTTCTCGCAGAAGCAGGCCTGGCTGACGGTTTCAGCGTGACCATGGATACGCGTAACACCACCGCAATCATGGCAATGGCGCAGTCGATTCAGGCAACCTGGGCACAGGCTGGCATCAATCTGGAAATCATTCCGGGCGATGGCAAACAGACCCTGACCAAATACCGCGCACGTCAGCACGATATCTATATCGGTCGCTGGGGCCCGGATTATCAGGATCCGCACACCAACGCATCGACCTTTGCCTGGAACCCGGATAACTCCGACGATGCATCTGCAAAACCGCTTGCATGGCGTAATGCGTGGGATGCTGGTGCTCTGACCGCAGCAACCGATGCAGCAACCCTTGAACGTGACGATGCAAAACGTGCCGCCATGTATGTTGACCTGCAGAAACAGGTTCTCGAAAACGGTCCGTTTGTTGTGATGTTCCAGGAAACTGAAATCGCGTCCATGCGCGGTAACGTCAACAACTTCGTCCTCGGCCCGTCGTTCGATAACAACTATTATCGTTTTGTGACCAAAGACTAATTTTTGACGAAGGAGACAACGGTCGTAATGTCCGCTGTTACACGCAAAAACCGGGACGGGCGCACACGCGCCCGTCTCTCTTCTGGCAAAGCTGCAAGCTTCCTGCGCATTGTCTTTTCGCTGGCCATCACATTTTTTGGTCTGCTTCTGGTTACATTCCTGATTGGCCGCGTTCTACCGATCGATCCGGTATTGGCCGCCGTCGGCGACCGTGCCCCACAAGCTGTCTATGACCGGGTGCGCGAAGAAATGGGGCTTAACCTGCCGCTTTGGCAGCAATTCTTTATTTATATTTCCAATGTCCTTCAGGGGAATTTCGGTCAGTCGGTTTTAACCGCCAACCCGGTGATCGAAGACATTAAACGCGTCTTCCCCGCCACCCTTGAACTGGCAACCATTGCAACCATTATGGGTGTCATCATCGGCATTCCGGCCGGTGTTTTTGCCGCGATCAACAAAGGCAAATGGCCTGATCACATTGTCCGCGTCATCGGCCTTGCCGGGCATTCCATGCCGATCTTCTGGCTCGGACTGATGGGGCTTCTGGTCTTTTACATGAAGCTTGATTGGGTCGCTGGTCCGGGACGTCTTGATTCGTTCTATATGGATTTCATTGAACCGACCACGGGCTTGATGCTGGTGGATACCTTGATCGAAGGCGACATGGACCTGTTCTGGAATGCCGTGTCGCATATAGTTCTGCCCGCTTCCATCCTTGCCTATTTCTCGCTGGCCTATATTGCCCGCATGACCCGGTCCTTCATGCTTGAACAGCTTAGTCAGGAATACATCCTGACCGCACGGGTCAAAGGCATCTCCGAACATCGCATCATCTGGCGCCATGCATTGGGCAACGTCATGGTGCCCTTGGTCACCGTGATTGCATTGTCTTATGCCAACCTGCTTGAAGGGTCGGTTCTGACCGAAATCATCTTTGCATGGCCGGGCCTTGGTCTTTACATCACCAACTCCCTGCTTAATGCCGACATGAATGCGGTTCTGGGCGGCACGGTTGTCGTTGGTGCGGTCTTTATCAGTGTGAACATGCTTTCAGACGTACTGTATCGCCTGCTTGATCCACGGGCGCGGAGATAAAAAATGACCACACAAACAGACATCTCCAAATTCGCAAAACCCGGCTTGAAACAGTGGCTGATCGCCGACGCGCCCCAATCACGTTTTCAGGCTAAATGTGGCCGTGCGTGGCTGGGCTGGATCAAGTTTTCGCAAAACAAATTGGCCATGATTGGCCTGTCGATCGTCATTGGTTTGATCTTGGTGACGATATTTGCGCCGCTTCTGGCCCCTTATGATCCGCTGGCAGCCGATCTTACCAACCGCATTCAGCCCCCAGGTGCCGAACACTGGTTCGGGACTGACCAATTAGGGCGCGATATTCTGTCGCGTGTTATATATGGCGCGCAATATACCTTGCTGATTGTCGGGCTTGTCGCCATTACAGCCGCCCCGCTTGGCCTTCTGGTCGGAACGACGGCCGGGTTCTTTGGCGGATGGGTTGATTCGGTTTTGATGCGCATCACCGATATCTTTCTGGCTTTCCCGAAACTGATTTTGGCACTGGCCTTTGTCTCGGCCCTCGGACCGGGAATTGAAAATGCCATTCTTGCCATCGCGGTTACTGCGTGGCCACCCTATGCCCGCATTGCCCGGGCGGAAACCATCACGGTTCGCAAATCAGACTTTATCGAAGCCGCCCGCCTTCAGGGCACATCGAACTTTGCCCTGATCACTGGTCACATCACACCGATGTGCATGAGTTCGCTTGTCGTGCGTGTCACCCTTGATATGGCCGGGATGATCCTGATTGCGGCCGGCCTTGGTTTCCTGGGGCTTGGCGCACAGCCGCCCATGCCTGAATGGGGGGCTATGGTCTCCGATGGCCGTCAGTTCTTGCTTGAACAGTGGTGGGTTGCCACCGTTCCGGGCATAGCAATTCTTATTGTCAGTCTGGGCTTCAACCTTTTGGGTGATGGCCTGCGTGATGTTCTTGATCCACGCGGCGGAGATTGATCCATGAGCAACGAAACCCTTCTATCGGTCAAAAACCTCGAAGTGACCTTTGATACGCCCAAGGGCAAAGTCCATGCCGTGCGCGGTGTGTCCTTTGACCTAGGCCGCGAACGGCTTGGGATTGTCGGCGAATCCGGTTCGGGCAAATCGCAAACCGGGCGGGCCATCCTTGGCCTGACGGCGGCCAATGGTCGCATCACCGCCGATGAAATGAAGTTCCACGACCTTGATCTGGCGACCCTGACGCCAAAACAATGGCGCAAGGTCCGTGGTGCGCGCATCTCCATGATCATGCAGGACCCGAAATATTCGCTGAACCCTGTCATGACCATTGGCGATCAGATCATTGAAGCGTACCGCGAACATCACAAGGTCAACGCCAAAGAAGCCAAACGCCGCGCGTTGGAGATGCTTGAAGCGGTTAAAATCCGCGACCCGGAACGCGTTTTCAACGCCTATCCGCATGAAACTTCAGGCGGTATGGGCCAACGCGTGATGATTGCCATGATGCTGATCCCGGACCCGGAATTGATCATTGCCGATGAACCAACATCCGCTTTGGACGTCACGGTTCAGCTTCAAGTCATGGCGATTTTGGATGATCTGGTGCGGGATCGCGGCATGGCATTGATTTTCATCAGTCATGATTTGCAACTGGTTTCAAGTTTCTGCGACCGGGTTCTGGTGATGTATCAGGGCCATGTTGTCGAAGAAATCCGTGCATCCGAACTGCATAATGCCAAACACCCCTATACCAAGGGCCTTTTGAACTGCTTGCCGAAAATGGATGGTGATCATTCCGATCTGCCAATCCTTGAACGTGAAGCAAGCTGGGCAGAGGGATAAGAAAACACCATGATCGAAATTAGTAAGTTGAATGCTTGGTTCGATGACAATCACGTCCTCAAGGATGTTGATATCAAAGTCCCTAAAAACGGATCCTTTGGTCTGGTCGGCGAATCCGGTTCGGGTAAATCGACGGTCCTTCGCACCATCACCGGCCTTGTCGATGACTGGGAAGGCGACATTGTCGTCAATAACAAGCAACTGGGCGATAAACGCGACAAGTCCTTTTACCGTCTGGTGCAAATGGTGTTTCAGGACCCGTTTGGCTCCCTCCATCCCCGTCATACCATCGACCGCATTCTGACCGAACCGGTTGATATTCACGGGCTTGGCAATTCCGATTCCCGCGTAGTCGAGGCCCTAAATCAGGTCGGGCTAGATAACGCGTTTCGCTTCCGCTATCCCCATCAGTTATCCGGCGGTCAACGCCAGCGTGTGGCGATTGCGCGTGCGCTTATTCTGGAACCGAAAATCCTGCTACTTGATGAGCCGACATCGGCACTGGATGTCTCTATTCAGGCCGAAGTCCTGAACCTTCTGGGCCGTTTGCGCCGTGAACTTGGCCTGACCTATATCATGGTCAGTCACGATCTCGCCGTGGTTGCCCATATGTGCGACGATATCGCCATCATGAACCATGGCCGCATTGTCGAACGCGCCACCGCCGAACAGCTTGCCGAGGGAACGCTTGAACACCCATACTCCCAACAGCTTTATAAGGCTGCGGGGGGATATGACCGGGCGGTTGTCGATACCTTTGTCGATTGGGATTGATCCGCCGGGACGCCAAAACAGGATTTGTTTGAATGAATATCGCCACCACCGCCAAACGCGAACCAACCTACCGCCCAAGCTTCACCTGGGATGCCCATGCCTGCCTGCCGCTTGATCCGAAAACCCCGGCCAGCCTTCTGGATGAATATATCGCGGGCAATGTCGATTATGTCTGTGTCAATGTCGGCATGGATATGAACAGCATCGCGCATATCATGCGTGTCATTGCGGCCTTCCGTGCGAAAATCGCGGCCCATCCCGACAAATACATGCAGATCGAACAGTTCGATGATCTGGCAATTGCCAAGGAAAAGGGATTGCTTGGCGTCGGGTTTGATCTTGAAGGATCGGTCATGCTGCAGGACATGCCCGATATGATCCCGGTTTTTGCCAAGCTTGGTGTCAAACAGATCCACTTTGCCTATAACCGCAACAATTCGGTCGCGGGCGGCTGTCACGATGTTGATATCCCCCTGACCGATCTTGGCGTTGAAATGGTCAAATCGGTCAATGCCAATGGCATGATCATGGATTGCTCGCACACCGGACGGCAAAGCTCGCTTGATATCATGCGGGTATCGACCAAACCGGTCGTGTTCAGCCACGCCAACCCCAAGGTGCTTGGGGGGCATGAACGCTGCGTTGATGATGAACAGATCAAGGCTTGCGCCGATACCGGCGGGGTAATCGGCATTTGCGGGTTCCAGCGTTTTATCAAATCGCACAACGCCCCCGAAGTCCCCGATATGATCAAACATATCGACTATGCCGTGAAACTGGTCGGGATCGACCATGTCGGCATCGGGCTTGATACCATGCCGTCCGTCGCCGGATGTGATGATTTCCCCGATGGCGTCGACCGCGCCCATTACTGGCCGGTCACAAGCGGCTATGGCCCCGGTGCAGGCGGTGCTGCCGTGTTTGACCCGCGCAAGCTCCCTGCCCTCGCCGATGCCTTGATATCAATCGGCTACTCAACCGATGACGTTGATAAAATCATGGGTGAAAACTTCATCCGTGTGGCGAAGGCAAGCTGGTAATTCCGGCGCACGCGCATAAAAAGCCCCGCCTGAACATCACAGACGGGGCTTTTGTCGTTTTACCCACAACCAATCATTTGTCCCCTAGGCCCAAAGACGGTAGGATAAAGTAGGATAACAGTCCTCGGGAGATCACTTTATGATCAAAAAAAGCATTACCGTTACCGAAACGCAGGAAGCATGGATACAAGCGCAGCTTGCCACTGGCCAGTATGCTTCCGACAGCGAAATCGTCCGCGAAGCCCTGCGTGAAAAGCAAATGCGAATGGCCGAGCTTGAGCGTGTCCGCGGCGCACTGATCGCTGCGGAAGAAAGCGGACCTTCCACCATGAGTAAGGAAGACATTCGCACCGCTGTCAAAGCTGACATCAAATCCTGATGCCTTCGTTCCATCTCAGCAAACTTGCAGAAGACGATATCAGGCGATAGACGCCATCCGCGCGGGTTATCGCCGTTGCATATTTGGGGCACACACCATCTATTACCGCACAGATGAAAATTCCGTGCACATCATGCGTATTCTAGGCCGCGAAAAGCCTGACTTGCTCGATACATAGTGGCATGAACAAAGCTTGCTCACATCTCAGAGCCAACTCCGCACAAGCCACCCGCACCTCAACCTATGCTGTTATGCCTGATCCTCATCTACCCGCACCGGCCGCGGACGGCCTTCGGCGTCAATCGCGACAAAGGTAAAGGTTGCTTCTGTGACCTTGATGCGCGGCGGCTGATTGCGGCGCAGCACCCAGCTTTCCAGATGCAAAACGATTGATGTATTGCCGATCCGTTCGATATCGCCATACACACATACCGTATCCCCGACATAGACCGGGCGCAGGAATGTCATGCCATCAACGGCGATGGTTGCGATACGGCCTTCGGCGATCTGGCTTGCCAAAACACCACCGGCAATATCCATCTGCGACATCAGCCAACCGCCAAAAATATCCCCGCTCGGGTTGGTGTCGGCTGGCATCGCCAGTGTCCGGGTACATAAATCCCCGCGCGGCATGGTGTTTTCGACCGTTTTTGTTTGCTCATTCTCAATCGCCATCAGGCTCACTCCTGTTTTCGACATGCACAATATAGCATGCCATTTTTTTATTGGACCTCCCGGTCACGGTTTTCTGCGCCTTGCCAAGAAAATGTGATCGCATTGAAAGACCACCCCTTGCATTGGACGTGAAAACACATTTTTATGGGCTGTGTTAACCGACATATGGCACAGACCAGTAACTATATGGTACTCGTTTAACGTCGAGGCATCCAACCCTTCAATATCGATCAACAGATATGCGGCGATGGACCTTGTTTTAAAACAATAAAAGAAGTTGCGTTCCGGGGCATGACCGACCTTTTTGAAGATTCAAACCAATCCACAGATCAAGCTTATTCCGCCAAGGATATCGAAGTTCTTGAAGGCCTAGAGCCTGTCCGACGCCGTCCCGGTATGTATATCGGTGGCACGGATGATGCAGCATTGCATCATCTGGTCGCAGAGATCCTTGATAACTCGATGGATGAAGCTGTCGCAGGGCACGCTGACTGGATCGAACTGGAACTGAAACCGGACAACACCGTTCTTGTCCGCGATAACGGGCGCGGTATTCCAACCGACCCGCATCCGAAGTTTCCGGATAAATCGGCCCTTGAAGTCATCCTGACCACGCTGCATTCAGGCGGTAAGTTTTCGGGCAAGGCATATGAAACATCGGGCGGTTTGCACGGTGTGGGTATGTCTGTCGTGAACGCACTGACCGATATGTTCCGCGTTGAAGTTGCGCGTGATCGCAAACTGGTGTTTCAGGAATATTCCAAAGGCACCCCTTTGGGCCCCCTTCAGGATGGCGGCACGGTTTCCAACCGTCGCGGAACAACGGTAATTTTCCGCCCCGACCCGGAAATTTTCGGTTCGCGCTTAAAGCTTAAAGCCGCGACCATTTTCCGCATGGCACGCTCCAAGGCCTATCTTTACAAGGGTGTTGAAATCCGCTGGTCGGTTGATCCGTCCTTGCTGACAAGCGACGACCCGACCCCGCAGCAAGAAGTCCTGAAATTCCCCAACGGGATTCTCGATTATCTTGAGATGACGCTACAAGGCCGCGACCTGATCACCGAACGCCCCTTTGCCGGTGAAGCCAAGTTCAGTGAAAGTGCCGGACGGGTGGAATGGGCAATTGGCTGGCCCGAAAGTGGCGAAGGCTATTTCCATTCTTATTGTAACACCGTCCCGACCCCGCTTGGCGGCACCCACGAAGCCGGTTTCCGCTATGCCCTGACCAAGGCCATCAAATCATATGGCGACATGACCGGTCAGAAAAAGGCCGCCGCCATCACCGCCGAAGATATCTTTGGCGGTGGCTTTGTCATGCTGTCGCTGTTCATTCCAGACCCGCAGTTTCAGGGCCAGACCAAGGAAAAACTCGGCACACAGGGTGCGACCAAGCTGGTTGAAACCGCTGTTCGTGACCATTTTGACCATTGGCTGACCGGCGATACTGAAAACGCCAAAAAGCTTCTTGAACGCATCATCCTGCGCGCCGAAGACCGTCTGCGCCGCAAGGAAAAGAAAGAAACCAAACGTCAATCGGCCACCCGCCGCCTGCGTCTTCCGGGCAAGCTTGCCGACTGTTCGCGATCCATCGCGGCTGGCACCGAAATCTTCCTGGTCGAGGGTGATTCTGCAGGCGGTTCCGCCAAGCAGGCCCGTGATCGCGAAACACAGGCTGTCTTGCCGCTGCGCGGTAAAATTCTGAACGTGGCGTCTGCGACCTACGAAAAGATGATGGCCAATCAGGAAATCAAAGACATGATCGAAGCCTTTGGCTGCGGTTCAGGGTCTGATTTCCGCATCAGTGATCTGCGCTATGAA
Organism: Thalassospira sp.; assembly: GCF_040218635.1. Taxonomy (GTDB): domain Bacteria; phylum Pseudomonadota; class Alphaproteobacteria; order Rhodospirillales; family Thalassospiraceae; genus Thalassospira. The sequence continues at coordinate 333,787 of NZ_JAVJRB010000012.1, read as the reverse complement.
CGCGTTATCATCATGACCGATGCAGACGTCGATGGCGCGCATATCGCATCCCTTCTGATGACCTTCTTCTATCAGGAAATGCCCGGACTGATCGAAAGCGGCCATCTTTACCTTGCCATGCCACCGCTATATCGCCTGACCCAGGGCGGAAAGTCGATCTATGCGATGGATGACGCGGAAAAAGAAACCATCTTGCACGGCGAATTTAAAAACCCGTCCAAGGTCGAAATCTCCCGATTTAAGGGTCTGGGTGAAATGCCCCCGCAGCAGCTTCGCGAAACCACGATGGCGCATAAAAAACGCACCTTGCTGCGTGTGACATTGCCCGATGCTGCTCTGCCCGATGAACGCGGTCAAACCAAGGATCTGGTCACCCGATTGATGGGTAAAAAGCCGGAACTTCGTTTCCAGTTCATTCAGGAACATGCTCGCTTCGTCGAAGATATCGACGTTTAAACCGGCACTTGACCAATATAAAAAACCCGGCCTTTTGTGCCGGGTTTTTTGTCCGCTTTCCCCAGCCATACCAAAACAGGATCGCATAATGCCGCACAATTATGCCACCATCCTTGAACAGATCGCCGACCATGTCGCCAAAGAAGACTTTGGTGACGCGCGTAAGGCAGATTACATCCCCGCCCTGTCGGACGTGCCGGATGATCATTTTGCAATGGTAATCCGTGGAACCGACGGGCAGGAATTTGCCATTGGCATGGCCGATCAGCCCTTCTCGATCCAGAGCATTTCGAAAATGTTCGCCCTTGTACTGGCCCAACGTGCCCATGGTGACGCTCTTTGGCAGGCTGTCCGGCGTGAACCATCCGGCTCGGCCTTTAATTCTCTGATACAGCTCGAACAGGAAAACGGTGTTCCGCGCAATCCGTTTATCAATGCCGGGGCCATCCGGGTGGCAGACCTGATCACATCGCGCTATGCCAATCCGGATCGCTCGGTTGCGGAATTTCTCGGGCAGCTCAGTGGCAATCCCGATATCCGGGTCGATAACACGATGTATCTGTCCGAAGACCTGCACGGCGACCGCAACCGGGCCATTGCCTATCTGATGAAAAGTTTCGGCAAGCTCGACAACCCGGTTGAAGACGTGGTGCGGGCCTATTTCAAACAATGCTCCGTCGCCATGACGACACGCGAAATGGCGCGCGCAGCCTTCTTCCTTGCCAATAAAGGTGTCGGCATTGATGGGCAAACGGTCATCGCCGCCGAAGAAACCCGACGCATCAATGCCCTGATGCTGACATGCGGCATGTATGACGGGGTTGGTGATTTCGCCTTTACGGTCGGCATCCCCGCCAAAAGCGGCGTTGGCGGCGGGATCATCGGGATTGTGCCAGGCGAGTTTTCAGTCTGTGTCTGGTCCCCACGCCTTGATGGACGGGGCAACTCGGCAGCAGGCATCCGCGCGCTTGAAATGCTGATCCGTGCCATTGGCAGATCGGTGTTTTAGGGGCTCGCGCAGGATTTTTGTGATAACGATGACGTGACCTCACGTTTTTTGTCATCCATCTTTGGCCGTGCGACCGTAAGATAAGAAAAACCCGTCAAAGGAGAAATCCAATGATCTCGCGCAGACTGCTTAATCTTCGTAAAATGTCGTCGTTCGCGGCTGTGGGCGCGATGTCCCTGCTCAGCGCCTGTGGCGCGGCCCTTATCGAGGCCCCGTTTTACGATGTCAGTGAAGTTCAAAGCTTCAAGGTTGCGGGCGCACCAAGCCAGATCATGATGCTTGAAATCGTCGATCAGGATGACACCTTCCCTGATGAAACATGGATAACCGCCCTTTCCAATCACGGCTATGCGCCGCGTCTGACCTATGTCACGGACGCCACCGACATTGCCGACAATCAAACGATCAAACCCGAAAACCGTCTTGTCGTTGTCGTAAGCCCGACCCAAAGCACCATGCGCGATGGTCTTTGCACCGATCCGCAATCAACGGGCACGGATACGACAGCGGATCGGGTGATTGTCCGGTTCGGTTTCTGTTCGGGCGACGATATCATTTCGGGAACCCGCGCACGCTTCGTTCAGACTGACTTCGAACAGCAACTTAGAAACAGTGCCGACACCATCAGCTATCAGCTCTTCCCGATGCATTTGCGCAAGAATAACGACAGATATTGCTCCCCGATGATGGCGGTTTGCTAACGGCGACACTCGGTCTTAACGCGCCAGAAGATCGCTTAAGCTGCGCGCAAATACATCCGGGGTTTCAAGCGGCACATAATGTCCTGCACCGGGCACCGTGACAAACGATGCCCCGGTGATGGCATTTGCCATATCCCGGTGGCTTTCCGGGCTGATGACGCGGTCCGCCTCGCCCACCATGACACAGCATGGCACGGTGATATCGGCCAGGACCGGCAAACTGTCGGGTCTTTCGGCCACGGCTTTGCTTTGGCGTTTAAACACATCCGGCCCGCATGCATCGGCCATCTCGGTCAAAAGCCGGATCAGGTCGTCATCATTTCGGTTATCGGGATGGATCAAATCATCGAGCATCGCGTCATTTACGCCCTTGAACGGGGTATTTTCCGCCACCAGATGCGCCAATAACATCCGCCGTCGCCGAATGGCCGGGGCATCTTCAGTCGCGCGGGTGTTGACCAACATCAAATGACTGATCCGATCCGGGGCCCGTCGCAGAATTTCAAACGCGACATAGCCCCCCATCGACATGCCCACCAGCGCAAACCGCTTTGGCGCAGCCGCCAAAACCACCCGCGCCATATCGGCAATCGTGTCTTGGTCAAACAGCTCGCAGAAAACCGGCGCTATCGCGTTACGGGAACCATCAAGCTCGTCATATGCCGCAAGGGCGGGCTGCCACATGCGTTGATCGGCCAGCATGCCTGACAAAAACACGACCGGCATGCCATCGCCGGACACATGCCCGCCATCATGAGCCACCTGATCGGTCACTGGCGTCATTTGATCAGCGCGCTCAGTTCCTTAAATTCCGGAGTCCCGGCAACGCGCAGCCATTCAAACATCACGCTTTCGCGTGTGACGATCTTGGCCCCGGCATCGCGCATCCGCTCCAGCCCGAAAATCTTGTCATGCATGCTGCGTGATGTGACCGCATCTGCGACAACGTAAACATCCCGGCCACGTTCGATCAGTTCCATCACGGTTTGCAAAACACAGACATGGGTTTCCATCCCGACAACAACGACCTGATCACGACCGGCATTTTCTTCCATCTTTTCGATGAAACCGTCTGCCGGAATGGCGGAAAATGCGATTTTGCTCACGACATTGCCGCCATCTACCGCATCGTCTGGTTTTTCCAGCAGATCAAGAATGGGCTGTGCTGTATGGCCAAGTCCCTTGGGATACTGTTCGGTGACAATCACCGGCACACCAAGCCGATTGGCACATGTCACCAAAAAACGGCAATTGGCGATTGTTTGTTCGGGTTCCTGACAGGCAGGATAGAGTTTTTCCTGAACATCGATGATAAGCAAACTTGAACGCGCGGCATTCATCAGCACGGCTTTTCTCCCCTGATCTTTATGTATTTTTGCAGGTTACGCTGCCAAACTGTTGCGAACAAGCCTCTCGGCGGGTGCGAAATCGGTTTTCAACACGTTTTTTACGGCGTTTTTCTTGACTTAATTAAGTCTTCGCTTTACGACCCAAACAGCTTTTATAGCACTCGATTAACTTCAACGCATATCATTGCGGGAAAACGAACCATATGAATTTCGCCGATCTCGGTCTGAGCGAAGATATCCTCAAAGCCGTTGCAGACGCCGGCTACGACACCCCGACCCCCATTCAGGCACAAGCAATTCCGTCGGTGCTTATGGCACGCGACATTCTGGGCTGTGCACAAACAGGGACGGGCAAGACAGCCAGCTTCACCTTGCCGATGCTTGATATCTTGCATCACGGCCGGGCGCGCATGCGGATGCCACGGTCGATCATTCTGGAACCGACCCGCGAACTTGCGACGCAGGTGGCGGCAAACTTCGACACCTATGGCAAATATTTGTCACTGTCCAAAGCATTGATTATCGGTGGCGAGTCCGCTTCCGAGCAGGGCAAAATTCTGGAAAAAGGCGCTGATGTGATCATCGCGACGCCAGGACGCCTGATCGATACGTTTGAACGTGGCAAGCTTCTGCTCTCTGATTGCAAATTGCTTGTGATCGACGAAGCTGACCGCATGCTCGACATGGGCTTCATCCCCGACATTGAAAAAATCGTCAACATGCTGCCCAAGCAGCGCCAGACGCTTTTCTTCTCGGCGACCATGCCCAAGGAAATCCGACGCCTTGCGGACAAATTCCTGTCCAATCCAAAAGAAATCACCGTATCACCGCCTTCGACCATGGCGACCACGGTGGAACACAAGCTTCTTGTCATTGACGACATGGACAAGCGCGAAGCCCTTCGCCGTCTGATCCGTGCCGAAGACGTCAAGAACGCCTTTGTGTTCTGTAACCGCAAAAAAGACGTCGACATTCTGTTCAAATCGCTGACCAAGCACGGCTTTAATGCCGGTCGCATGCATGGCGATCTGGCACAAAGCGAACGTACCGAAACGCTGGCCAAATTCAAATCCGGCGAAATCACGCTGCTGATTTGCTCGGATGTTGCCGCACGCGGTATTGACGTTGCCGACGTATCGCACGTGTTTAACTTCGACGTCCCGTTCAATGCCGAAGATTACGTTCACCGTACCGGTCGTACCGGCCGTGCAGGCCGCGCAGGTAAGGCCTACAGCCTTGCCGTGCCCGAAGACGGCAAACTGGTCGCAGCGATCAATAAATCCATCAGCATGGATATTCCGCTGACCGAACTTGACGGCATTGAAACGCTTGAGCTCGACTTTACCGGCAAAAAACGCCGCAACAAGAAAAGCCGCAAGCCTGCCGGACGTGATGACAAACCGGAACGTTCTGCCCGCCCGGCACGGCCACAGCGTGACCGTGATGCATCTGCGTCAACGCAGCCGTCTTCTGCACCGCAGGAACCGGCCAAGGCCGCACCTGCTGCTGCACCGGCCGCACCAGCACCCGCTGCCCCGGCACAGGCACCTGCACGGACTGAACCGCAAAAGGCAGCAGCCCCGGCACCGCGCGAAACACGCAACAACAATGACCGCAACGATCGGTATGAGCGTAATGATCGCAATGACCGTTCAAACCGCAATAATAACCGCCGTGATCGCGATGACCGCGATGACAAACCGGGTATCGGCTTTGGCGATCATGTTCCGGCGTTCTTGCTGACCCCGGTTCCGGCATCCAGCCTTGGCCGCAAACCATCTGATGACGTTGAGGAACCTGTAAAGGCCCCGGCGACACGGAAACCGGCGGCAAAATCACCACGCTCTACCCGCGCAAAAACACCGCGCCGTCCGGCTAAAAAGGCCGCAGATACGGCACCGGTCGAAAACGCAAGCCCGGCCGACGAGACTTCTGCACCGACATCTGCTGCACCTGCTGCACCATCATCGGCTGAAGCAGCACCGGCACCGGCCAAGACCGAAGAAAAGAAACAACGTGCGCCGCGCCGTCCACGCAAGAAAGCAGCCCCCAAGGCTGCTGCTGCGGACACCGGCGACGCATCTGAAACAGCTTCAGCACCAAGCGAAAGCTAAGCTGCCTGTTTCAAACCAAATCAAAAAGGCCGTCAGATTTTTCTGACGGCCTTTTTGCTGTTCAAACTGATTGTTGTGCTGCGTTATACCGCGCGGAACAATCCGGTCGAAGTTGGTTTCTGCTTTTCCGGGCGACGCTTGCGCATCAGTTTAAGCATGGTTTCAATCGTAATCGACAGCAACGTGGCATGGGTGATCTCTTCGATCTCGTCCATCACCAATGCGAGGGCCGAACCGGCATTTGTATTTTGCACAATGCTGTTTGACGGGCCTGTGCCGACTTCTTCAAACAATTGCACCACATCTAAAAGTGTGGTGCGCTTGGCATTGCCACAGAAACGATACCCGCCCCCGGCACCACGCACCGATTCAACCAGTCCCGCCCGGCCAAGATCGCGCAGGACCTTTGCCAGATGGTTGGTCGATATGCTGTAGCGTTCGGCAATTTCCGATGCTGAAAGCTGACGGTCGGTGTCTTCGGCCAGTTCCAAAACGGCATAAAGGGCAAACAAGGTTGCCTTTTGCAAAGACATCATGGCTTAAGCCCCCTCTTCCATATCGGTTTCAAGCTGAATGAACGGGCCTGCCATCATGCCTTGGGACCGGAAGAAAGACATAAGATCGGTGGCATCACGCGGGATCATGGTCCGGATTTTGGTCACACCGGCCTTGCGGAAGCAGCGGCACAGTTCGTTATACAAAATCGTACCAATCCCCCCCATACGCAGGTTCGGCTCGACACTTACCGTCCCGACCCAGCCACATGGAACCGAATTGAATTCCCAGGAACGCACTTCGCCGAAAATACAGCCAAGCAGTTTGCCGTCTTCTTCTGCAATCAGGAAGAAACGGGAATCTTTGCGGTTGCCATATCGGGTGTACAGATCGTCCCAATATTCCGGTTTCCGCAATCCCGTTGTCCGGTCATCAAGACCAACGACATTTTGCAAATCCGCAACAACTGCCGGACGGATATTGATTTTATGCTCGCCAATCGTGACCAGGTTATATCCCGGCGTATTTTGCGCAGCGTCCACCATATGTGCCTTTCCATAACGTGGCTGGCTTTGGCCAACCTCTCCCAACTCCCGACAGGAGAATAACCACAATCAAAATAAGTAAATTGGTACGATTATACTATACTGCGAAGGTAGGACACGGCAATGATAAGTTCCGCTGCGACTGCTCACAAAGCCAAGCATTCCAAGGAATTGAACGACATACTGGCATTCATCTGTTCTGGCAAGTGCAATAGAGATGAATGCAACAGGGTCAGGATCCATTCAACAACACTTATACAGTGTAAAAAATACGGTCTTGAACGACGCAAAGATTGACAGAAACGCCAAGTCATGGCTTATCGCGCAGCAGAAAACACTTACAGATGATTGTAATTTTGGCAAATGATGCCAACAATTATCTGATGTAAACGGGCTTGATTTTCGGCCAGTATTTTATCGTCCAAAGGAGTGTGGCACGCCATGGCGCGCAACGGTTTCGACGCAATTGATCGCAAAATTCTTCGTGAAATTCAGGAAGACGGGCGAATCTCCATGGTCGAATTGGCTGACAAGGTTGGCCTGTCCGTTTCCCCCTGCCTGCGGCGTCTGCGCAAGCTTGAAGAAAGCGGCGTCATCCGCAAATATGTCGCCCTTCTCAACCCGTCGCATCTTCATCTTGGTGTGAATGTCTTTGTCACGGTGTCGCTTACCCAGCATGATGAACCGTCGCTCCGCCGGTTTGAAACCGCCGTGCAGGAACATCCGGAAATCGTTGATTGCTATGCCATGGTCGGCAATCAGGATTATATGATGCGCATCGTCGTGCCTGATCCGGCCTCTTATCAGCGTTTCCTGTCCGAAGTCATGATGAAGCTGCCCGGTGTCGCCAATATGAAATCAAGCTTCACCCTGCATGAAGTCAAAAACAGCACGACACTTCCCGTCGCTGAAACCGACTAACTCCCCGCACCAACGCCAATCGCCATATCATCTGAATGCCGCCCAATACGGATCGGCAGACGTGATCTGATATGCTGTCTCAGGCGACTGCCTTACGACGATCCGGAATGATCGTCGGGAACAGCACGGCCAAGGTCACCCCGCGCAGTAAAAAGAACCCGTTAAAAACGGCCCACAGCATATGGTTGCTGCCCATGCTGACCGCGATCCACGCAAACACCCCGTAAATCGCGACCGAGACCAACATCATGTTGCGCCATTGCTTGGTCTGCATGGCGCCCAAAAACACGCCATCAAACTGAAAACCAAGCACGCCCGTGATGGGCAGAATGACCGCCCAAAGCAGATATTCATACGATGCCGCACGGACTTCTTCGATACTGGTCAATGCATCAATCACCCATGGGCCGATAGCTGCAAACACAACCGCCATCGCCAAGGCCGACACAATGCCCCAGATCGTTGTTTTGCGGACCGCCCATAAGAACTGCTTGCGCCGCTCCGCACCATAAGCCTGCCCGACAAGGGTTTCTGCCGCATGGGCAAAGCCATCCAGCGCAAAAGACCCGAACATCAAAAAGTTCTGCAAAACCGCATTGGCCGCCAAGGTGACTTCGCCAAACCGGGCGGAAAAACTGGTAAACAGCGCAAAGGCCGATGTCAGCGCCATGGTGCGGATAAAGATATCGCCATTGATCTTCATCAGCTTGGCAAGCTGCACCCGATCAAGGATTCCAATCCCGCGCCAACTGCCGCCCAGCCGTTTGAGATGCTTCTGCATCAGGAACCACCCCAGCACCACACCGGAATAATCGGCAATAACAGTCGCCCCGGCAACCCCGCGCACATCCCAACCAAATCCTTGGACAAACAGAATATCAAGGATGATGTTGAGCGAGTTTAAAACCACCTGAAAGATAAACACCGCCTTGCTATCACGCATGGCAAGCAACCAGCCCAGCATGCAATATTGCATCAAGGTCGCAGGCGATGCCCAGATGCGGACATGAAAATAGTCCCGTGCGGCGGCTTCAACCGCAGGCGTCGGCGCAATCAGCGACATGGCCAATTCAATGATCGGCCATTGCAAAACCATCACGGCAAGCCCGGCGACAATTGCAATCAACGCGGCACGGGCGAAAACCGCGCGCACCCCGTTGGGATCACGACGGCCATAGGCCTGTGCGGCCAGACCCGTCGTTGCCATGCGTAAAAAGCCGAAACTCCAGAACACATAGGAAAAGATCAAGGCACCAATTGCCACCGCACCAAGGTAATGCGGACTGTCAAGATGACCGACAACAGCCGTATCAACGGCACCCAGCAGGGGAACCGTTGCATTGGAAAGAATAATCGGCAGGGTCAACGCTAAAACACGTCGATCCCCTTTGCCGAACCAGCGGCGCGTGCGGTTCATCTCGGTCTCTCATCAAATCGATGCTGTGGGGCGTTCCGGTGAACCGGAAGATTTCTTGTTACACACATTAAGGCAAGGCAAAAGACGGGTTTTTTGCCTTCCGGTACTCAAAAAATCCACATCGTTGAATTTCCCGATCTCCTGCACCTACCTTTTCGCGGAATTCGGTTTCCATTTTTCGACGACCAACAAGCTATTTTGAAATACCAGATGACATGATCCGTCGAACACTCATGGTAATTCATTGTTTTAAATAGATCTTTTTCTTTTCACAGATTCAACACCGCGTAATAGGGAGAATTCCAAATCCCTATACCAAGGCATAGCAATCTCATCACAAAGTAGAAAAACACCCGGAAATATTCCGAAATTCTTATTATACCTCGCAATTCATCCACAATTTTATCCACAGGCTGAGCATTCAAGCACGCCCGAACAATGCGCTCCCCAAATCACTCAGATGCGGTGCAGTGCAAAAATTGCTGGTGGTCCTTCGATTGCATTGCTAAGCAGGGACAAAGGAATAATCAGGAAAGTCATAATGAGCACCAACACATTACTGTCCGGGCCGACATTGCCCGCCACATCGGGCACCACCAAAAGCGTGGTTATTTTGCTGCACGGCTATGGCGCCGACGGGAATGATTTGATTGGCCTGGCACCGCATTTCGCTCGCGCCCTGCCCTACACGACATTCTATTCGCCAAACGCGCCCTTCCCGTGCGAAATGTCGCCGTTTGGTCGCCAATGGTTCAGTCTTGCCGAATATGATCCTGAATTTTTGCGCCGCGCGCCTGAAACCATGTCCGGTGCGCTTGCAGCCATGGCCGAAGGGGCGAATAAAAACGCATCCTACATCCATGATTTCATCGATCATGTGATGGAAACCCATGGCATCACCGAAGACAAGATTGCCCTGATCGGGTTTTCGCAAGGCACCATGATGTCGCTGCAAGCCGCCCCGCGCCGTGAAAAACAGATCGCGGGCGTCGTCGGTTTTTCCGGTGCCCTTCTGGGCGAAGCCGCCTTTGCTGCTGAGCTAAAATCCCGCCCGCCGATGGTTCTGATCCATGGCACGGCTGATCCGGTCGTCCCGATTGAAGCATCGCGCCTTGCAACGGAAACCTTGCGTGCCAACGACATTGACGTTGCCTTGCATGAACGCCCCAATTTACAGCACGGCATTGACGAAGACGGCATCATGATTGCCGTCAAATTCCTTAAAACCCGACTGGGTTAATTGCGGGCCCATTACACGCGATTTTGCGCCGATGCAACTTGCGGAATGCCGACGCTCCTGAACCGTTCGATCTAAACCCAAAAAACGCCTGCATCACATTCTGATGTCAGGCGTTTTTTGGGTTATGGCACGTGTTTATTTTCGACATCTTATTGAAACTTGCAGTCCAGATCGCCAATTGGGTTAAACCCCTTCCTACGTATAGAATCATATACTTAAGGATCATTTTATCGGACATCGTCTAGCACTGGTGACTTTTCCAGCCCCAAGACCAAGTTCTTCGGAGAAACGTCGATGCTACAACAAATAAAAATCGGCCATAAGATCACTATTCTTTCGGTTTTTGCATTAGTCGGCCTGATCGGTATTACCGCGTTTGAACTTTTAAGCCTGCGCACCATCCTGCTTGAAGACCGCAAAGAAAAAATTCAGTCTCTTACAGAATTTACAGTCTCCTTGGCCGACGATTACCAAGCCAAGGTCACGGCAAAAGAAATGGATCAGGACGCCGCAATCGCCGCCTTCTATGCCGAAATGGCTGCGGGGCGCTATGACGATGGCACGGGGTATTTCTTTGCCCTTGATAAAGACAGCGTGATGGTCATGCATGGCGCGAACGCCGCACTGACCAACAAACCCATGGGTGATACCAAAGACCCGACCGGGACGTTTTTCATCCGCAATCTGGTTGAAGTCGGCCTCAAACCCGGCGGCGGTTTTTCATCCTATTTCTGGCCAAAACCGGGTGAAGACAAGGACCTTACATTTGAAAAACTGTCCTTCTCTCAAACGCTGCCATGGGGTCATGTCATCGGAACCGGCATCTATATCGACGATGTTGACGAAATCTTCTATCAAAGCGCGACAAAACTGATCGCCATCAGTGCCGTCATCATCCTTCTTATTGCCTGTATCGGCATGCTGATCGGACGCGATATCACATCGGGCCTGCGCAAACTTTCAACCCGCATGACCCATATTGCTGACGGGAACCTGACGGGTGAAATTGAAGGTCAGGACCGCCGCGATGAAGTCGGTGACATGGCAAAAACGGTTGTCGCCTTCCGCAAACAGGCGCAACAAAACCATGATCTGCAATCGCGCCAGAAACAGCTTGAAACCGACGCCGATGAAAAACGCCGTTCGAGCGTGCTGGACATGGCCAACAGCCTTGAAAAACGGGTCAAAGGCCTGATCAAGGCGATCTCGGTTTCGATCTCGGAGATGAAGCAGGCAACGGCCAATATGGAAGAAGCCAGCAACACAAATAGCAGCCTTTCTGCGGCTGTTGCCGCGGCCACAACCCAGACATCGGCCAATGTCCAGGCCGTCTCGGCCGCAACCGAAGAACTCACCGCATCTTCTGACGAAATCGCCCATCAAATCTCGCAATCGGCCGATGTCGCCAACCGGGCCAATCAGGAAGCCGCGCGCACCAATGAAACGGTCGCCGGCCTTGCCGACGCCGCCCAGAAAATCGGCGATGTTGCAAAACTGATCGGTGACATTGCCGAACAGACCAACCTTCTGGCCCTCAATGCCACGATCGAAGCCGCCCGTGCCGGTGATGCAGGCAAAGGCTTTGCCGTGGTCGCATCCGAGGTCAAAAACCTTGCCAACCAGACTGCCAAGGCAACCGAAGAAATCAATCAGCAAATCCTCTCGGTGCAAAATGAATCCGCCGAAGCCGTCGAAGCGATCCGGCTGATTTCCGAAACCATCGCACAGGTCGCTGATAGCTCAACCGCGATTGCTGCCGCTGTTGAAGAACAGCATGCCGCAATCGGCGAAATCTCGCGCAGTGTCTCGCAGGCGGCAAACGGCACCAGCGAAGTCTCCCAGCGGATTGAAACGGTGAATGAAAATGCTGGTCGTGTGACGTCTGGCACGGCACAGCTTTCTCATTCGGCTGAAAAACTGGTCGATGAAGCCCGCTCGCTTGACGAAGCTGTCGAAAGCTTCCTGGCGGACCTTCGCAAAAGTGCCACAGCCTAACGATGTGATTTAAGAAACCGGAACAGAGCAAACGCCAACAAAAAACCGCCCCGTATCTCACGGGGCGGTTTTTGCGTTGAGTTATATATCTGTTCGGGCTTGGTTATTTACGGTCCGCTTCGATCTCAATTTCAATCGTGACATCATCGCCGACTTGCGCGGTATCGCTCCATTGGCCTTGGCCAACGCCAAAATCGGTTCGCTTGATGATGACTTCGCCTTTGGCCTCGGCCTTATCGCCGGTGATCTCAAGATCAAATGGCAACGTAACTTCGCGCGTCACATCACGGATCGTCAGATCGGCAACCGCCTGATACTTGCCCGGTGAAATTTCGCTAAACGACTTTGTCACGAACTGGGCTGTGGGCCATTGCCCGGCATCAAACCAGTCGGGCGAGACGATTTGACTATCGCGATCGCTATTCTGGGTATCAACCGATGCGATATCGATCAAAACACTGACCGACGATCCGGCAAGATCATCTGGAGAAAACACGATGGTCGCAGTGAAGGCCTTAAACTCACCTTCAAACTCGGCGCCAAGCTGGGTTCCCTTAAATTCGATCTCGCTATCAGTGGCATCGACAACCCATTCATCGGCCGCCTGCGCGGAACCGACAAATCCAACGACGCTGGCCATTACGCCTGCTGCCAGAATGTTTTTCAGTATCTTAGACATTGCTTTGATCCTCTGACAGGTTGGCGCTTCCTTTAGTGGCAGCACCGTGTGGCAACATGCGGCGCAGTGTCGCGTCGCGGTCGATGAAATGATGTTTCAGGGCGGCGGCGATGTGGATGCCAACAAGGCCAACAATCGCCCATGACAATGCCCAATGCACGGTTCGCAAGGTCTCAAACAGCTCCTTGTTGGGGGCAACAAGGTTTGGCAGGGTGAACAGGCCAAACACACTGACCGGGAAATTTGCCGCCGATGACATGACCCAACCCGAAAGCGGCATCGCGATCATCACGCCATATAACCCAAGATGGCCAAGCTTCGCCGCCAGACGTTCGATTTTGTGATTGCCAAGGGCCTTTGGGGTTGGCTCGCACAACCGCCAGACAATGCGCAACACAGCAAGGCTAAGAACCGTCACACCCAATGACTTATGGCGCGACATCCATTCAAGCTTGGCCAGGCCCAACGGCAGTAAATCCATATACCAGCCAATGGAAAACACCGTAATGACCAATGCCGCCATCACCCAATGCAGGCTTTTGGTTACACCGCCAAAACCCTTTTCATGACTTTTAATCACCATCGCAACCGTCCTTTAGACCGACAAAGACAAAATGGCGGGTGACTTTATCCAAGCCAGTCCCGCCATTCATCTGCATATCGAACTTATTTCTGAAGCAGGAACTCAGAAGAAATCTGCAAGGTCACTTCGTCGCCAACGGCCGGAACCAGATAGGTCATGCCATATTCCGAACGGGTCACGGTGCCATTGGCAGCAAAGCCAAGAATATGATCACCGGTCATCGGATGGTCGCCTTCACCGGTCAGGGTCACGTCAAGAACCAGTGGTTTGGACTGACCAAGAAGGGTCAGATCACCGGTGATTTTGGCGGTGTTATCACCGGTAAGCTCGACAGACGTGCTTTTGAAGGTTGCCGTTCCGTGATTTTCAACATCAAAGAAATCAGCCGTTTTCATGTGGTTATCAAGGCCTTCAAAACCGCTATCAACCTGGGTCAGATCGATGGTGATTTCGGCTGATGATGCGGCCAGATCGTCGCGATCAATCGTCACTTCGCCCGATGCGCCACCAAAACGTCCCTGATAATTTGAAAAACCAAGATGGTTCACAATGAAGATGACGCTGGTATGTGATGGATCCAGTTTATAGGTTTCTGCCGCCTGTGCGGAAACAGCGGCACCCGTAAGACCCGCGGTAATTGCCAGAACAACACCGGCTTTTTTAAGTACGTTAAACATTGTCTTTTCCCTCATGTTCATGTCGCGACCTGCAATGCTGCATCGCAAAATATGTGGAATGAGAATGACAGTCTGCGCATCGGCTCTCAAGCCGGTGCTGGGGCAACACACATGTTCTTATTTGGAAACAATAGAATGTTGATTTGCCATATTTACGACAACATAAGAACAGTTAAATATGTCGGCACATATCGGATTTCGGCGGGAACGCTTAGAAAATGCCACGAAAAAAGCTGACTGCCCTTTGGGTGTCAGCTTTTAATCACTCTGTCGCAAACCGCGTTTTTGCGCGATTGTTTCTAAGGCTGCTCTGGTGCGGGTTGCCCCTGCCCCGCCTGTGGCGCGGCATCAGCTTCTGCCGCATCTGCCGGGTTCAGACATTCTTTAAGCCAAACGTCATAAACCGGGTGTTCAAGCGCGGATAAACCGGGGCTTGATGCAAACATCCAGCCGGAAAAAATCTGATCCCGCGCCGCACGGCCATCATCGGGCACATCGGCGATATCAAGGAAGGTCGCACTTTCGGGCAATTCTTCTGGCGGTGTGCGGTAACAGGCATCGACCCGGATCGACAATGTGCCGAATTTGGTCGTTTGCCCGACCGGCACGTCAAAGGTCGAAATCCGCGCGGTGATTTTATCAAGCCCTTGTAGCTGGGCAACCGGGGCCGGACGATAATCAAGTGCGGCATAACCCGTTCCGATCATTGCACATGTCGAACAAATCGCGGCAATCGCAAAGGATCGTTTCATCTGGCTCTTCAGTCCTGTTTGTCGCTTTTATCATAGGGATTGTGCAGTTCAGCGACCACTTCGCGCATCACGGTGCGAAATTGCCCTTCATCGCAACCCATCAAAAGCGCATCTTCAAGCGCATCCTGCATCATTTCGCGCAATTCGCCGAAATTGTCATTCAGGACTTTGATCTTTTCCACACAGGATAATGGCGAACCATCGGTTGCCTGCCATGTTGGAAAATGCTGCATGTTTTCGGTCTTCTTCATCAACCGCTCCGACAGTGCTGATACGAAAGGATATCATTTCCAATCCGCATCACGTCATAGGCCAAACCACATAACCTAAACCACATAACCCTAACCATATTTCGCACATTCGCGCGCAAAACCGGCAAAATCATGGCCGTCTGGTTTTCCCGGCGGTCCAACAATTATTGATGGCCGATGC
Organism: Thalassospira sp.; assembly: GCF_040218635.1. Lineage (GTDB taxonomy): Bacteria > Pseudomonadota > Alphaproteobacteria > Rhodospirillales > Thalassospiraceae > Thalassospira. Next base: position 318,422 of record NZ_JAVJRB010000012.1, on the reverse strand, counting down.
CGGGAGCTTGATCACTCTTTGCTGCTGGTGGACGAATAAATAACCTGACCGATCAGATCTTCAAGATTGACCGATCCTTGGGTGTATTCAATTTCGCCACCCTCTTCGATCATGTCAATATCGCCACCCGGTTCAAGTGCGACAAACTTGCCACCCAACAACCCGTCAGACGCAATTTTCGCCGAACTATCAAGCGGCAAGGTCAGATCAGAACGCACCGACATTTTCACAACAGCCATATAGGTATTCGGGTCAAGGTCCTGTGCGGTGACACTTCCGACTTTCACACCTGAAATGCGCACATCATTGCCAACAGCCAGACCGTCAATGCGGTTAAAGCTGGCTTTAAGCTCATATCCCTCGACGGTATCAAGGCCCGCACGGGAATAGGAATAGCCCGCAAATACAACCGCAACTGCAATAACAGCAGCACCAGCAAGGGTTTCGATCAGTCTATTGCTCATGGACCTTATCCGTCTTGTATGTCTTTGTTCTACATATTGGATTGCACAGCACTAAAACACAACCGTACAAACGAAACCGCTTAAGACAAAAACAGGCGCGAGTTGCCCCGCGCCCGCTCTATATTTTGATCTTGCTTGGCCAATCAGCCTTCCGGCGACCAAGCCTGATAGTCACCGGTCGCTTTCGCGCGCTTGCCACCACTATATTCATGGCCGGCCGGGCGATAGGCATGTTTGGTCCCGGTCAGGTTCGGCAGATGTTCTTTCTGCCAGTCATACCGGTCTTCCGCCTTGTCTGACAGCGGCGCATCAACGGTGTGATGCAGCCATGCATGCCATTCAGCCGGAACTTTCGACCCTTCGGCAATACCTTTGTAAACGACCCAACGTTTGGTGCGGCGGCCCGTGGCCGGAGTCTTTTCGGTGTAATAGATATTGCCGAAACGGTCTTCGCCAACGCGCTTGCCAAACAGCGCAGTATAAATACGGGTGCCGACGGTGGCCATGTTGGGTCTCTCTCCAGATTTGGTTTGTCCGCCCCGGTGACGTAACCGTCCCCAAAGCGGCACAGGGGTTACGCGGAATACCCCCTGTCGAACAAGTGACTTATATGTCGTGATGTTGCAGCAAAGTCAATGTTTCAAGGTCTCCTGCCCCCGACATTCCCCCAACTTTCCCCCGGTCATTGTCATTTGCCTGTAAATGGCCCCAACCCGGACTGGAAACAAGATCAAGGACTGATGATATCCATCGGTTCAAAACGACCCACAACTGCTGGTGGGGCGACGACTCATTGATCCATATATGTCTGGGGCCTTTGTCCACCCGGTTATCCACAATATGCGGTATGTCTGTTGTTGGCGTGACCGCATGGATCACGTTGAATTCGACCCAGAACAGAAACAGAATTTTAACATAAATATCAAACTGTTAATCGATATTCGCATGCTAACAATCACGGCAGATCAACAAGTTTTCAGCTTCGCACTGGAAATGCAACGCAAACGGCGTTAGCTTGTGTTTATCTTGTGAAGGACACCCCGTCCCGACACAACATGTAGTCCGAGTCTTAGGACCGACACACAATCACGCTGCGACAAGAACCGCAGTTTTCCGGGCATCAGCGCCGGATTCAGAGATTGTTAACGAGAATCCCAGCAGCATCGAATCAGCAAGACAGCAACTGACCCACTACATGTTGTGGTAAAAAACGCTGTCAACCACAAAGATTGGTGGACTGTGGCAAAATTTTGCCATTATAGTCTTCCCACGAACCGGATGGTTCCAAGGGGGGACCACTCCACACGAATACGGATTTAGCGCTGATCTCGCAAAGGCCAAAAAAATGGTCATAGGGGCGGCGTTTATGCATAGAGCAAACTATATAGAGTCAGGCGAGGCAGGCGCAAAGCGCCGCACGGCTTCACGTCTGATCATAACCGGAGCAGACCATGCGGATTACCAGAAAGTTCACTCAGGAAGGTGTCAGCCCATACGCAGACATCGACTTTCGCAAATCGTCATGCGTAATCAAAAACCCCGATGGATCGGTTGTTTTTGAAATGAATGACATTGACGTTCCCGCCTCCTGGTCCCAGGTGGCGAGTGACGTTCTGGCGCAAAAATATTTCCGCAAGGCCGGTGTTCCGGTTGCGCTGAAGCCGGTTAAGGAAAAAGACGTTCCGAACTGGTTGTGGCGTCAGGCTGCTGACAAGACCAAGCTCGAAAAAATGCCGACTGAAAAACGCTATATCAGCGAAACCAGCGCAACGCAGGTCTTCGACCGTCTTGCAGGCACCTGGACCTATTGGGGCTGGAAAGGCGGATATTTTGACGCCGAATCCGATGCGCAGGCTTTCTTTGATGAAATGCGCTATCAGCTCTCCCACCAGATGGGTGCTCCGAACTCTCCGCAATGGTTCAATACCGGCCTGCATTGGGCATACGGCATTGATGGCCCGGCACAGGGTCACTCCTATGTTGATTTCAAAACCGGCGAACTGACCAAATCGGCAAGCGCGTACGAACATCCGCAGCCGCATGCCTGCTTTATTCAGTCTGTTGCCGATGATCTCGTCAATGAAGGCGGCATCATGGATCTCTGGACCCGTGAAGCCCGTCTGTTCAAATTCGGCTCCGGTACAGGTTCGAACTTCTCGAATGTGCGTGGCGGCGGTGAAAATCTGTCGGGCGGCGGTCGTTCTTCCGGCCTGATGAGCTTCCTGAAAATTGGTGACCGTGCTGCTGGCGCAATCAAATCGGGTGGCACCACCCGCCGTGCGGCCAAAATGGTTGTTGTCGATATCGATCACCCCGATATCGAAGAATATATTGATTGGAAAGTCGTCGAAGAGCAGAAAGTTGCTGCCCTTGTCGCCGGTTCCAAACTTGCTGAAAAGCACCTGACCCAAGTTCTTGCAGCCTGCACCAACTGGGATGGCGCTGCTGACTCCGAAGATCGTTTCCTCCCGCGTGCCAACCCGCAGCTTAAAGAAGCTGTCTTGGGTGCCCGTGCGGTCATGATCCCGGACAGCTATATCAATAAAATCATTGAATTCGCCCGTCAGGGCTTCACCGAAATCAGCTTCAAAACCTATGACACTGATTGGGATTCCGAGGCATATCTGACCGTATCGGGTCAGAACTCGAACAACTCGGTTCGTGTCTCGAACGGCTTCCTTCAGGCTGTTTTGGATAACGGTGACTGGGAACTGATCCGTCGTACCGATGGCAAAGTTGCTAAAACCATTGCTGCACGTGATCTGTGGGACAAAGTTGGCGAAGCCGCCTGGGCCTGTGCCGATCCCGGCATCCAGTATGACAGCACGATCAACGAATGGCACACCTGCCCGAATTCGGGTCGCATCAATGCGTCCAACCCGTGCTCGGAATATATGTTCCTTGATGATACCGCGTGCAACCTTGCCTCCCTGAACCTGATGAACTTCCGTTCTGATGATGGTGGCGTTGATGTTGCGGCCTATGAACATGCTGTCCGTCTGTGGACGGTTGTTCTGGAAATCTCGGTTCTGATGGCACAGTTCCCGTCCGATCGTATTGCCGAACTTTCCTACCGCTACCGCACGCTCGGCCTTGGTTATGCCAACATTGGCGGCCTGCTCATGAGCATGGGCATTTCATATGACAGCGACGAAGGCCGTGCGATTGGCGCGTCCCTGACCGCGATCATGTGTGGTGTTTCCTATGCCACTTCGGCCGAAATGGCGGGTGAACAGGGTCCGTTCCCGGGCTATGGCGACAATGCCAGCGAAATGCTGCGTGTTATGCGCAACCATCGCCGTGCAGCTTACGGCGAACAGGATGGATATGAAGGCCTTGCCATCAATCCGGTTCCGCTGGTCGCTGCTGACAGCCCCTATGCCGAACTTCCGGTTGCCGCGCGTGCCGCATGGGACAAGGCGATCGAGCTTGGCGAAAAGCATGGCTATCGCAATGCACAGACCACCGTGATTGCCCCGACCGGCACCATTGGTCTGGTGATGGATTGCGACACCACCGGGATCGAGCCTGACTTCGCACTCGTGAAGTTCAAAAAGCTTGCCGGTGGCGGATATTTCAAAATCATCAACCGTACCGTTCCGGTTGCCTTGGCAACCCTTGGCTATACCGAAAACCAGATCCGCGACATTGAAAAATTCGCAGTCGGTCACGGAACGCTCAAAGGCTCGCCGTCCATCACCCATGATGACCTCAAAGCCAAGGGCTTTGACGACGACGCGATTGCCAAGGTTGAAGGCGCGCTTAAAAACGCATTCGACGTCAAGTTTGTCTTTAACAAATACACCTTTGGCGATGATTACTGCATCAACCAGCTTGGTCTTGATGCCAAACAGATCAACAGCATGGACTTTGACATGCTGGCCGCCCTTGGGTTTGATAAAAAACAGATCGAACTGGCAAACACCTATGTTTGTGGCGCGATGACCCTTGAAGGTGCCCCGCATCTGCGTGACGAAGACCTCTCGGTCTTTGATTGTGCAAATCCATGCGGTCGTACTGGCAAGCGTTATCTCTCGGCTGAAAGCCACATCCGTATGATGGCCGCAGCGCAGCCTTTCATCTCGGGTGCGATTTCGAAAACCATCAACATGCCAAGCAGTGCGAACATCCAGGATTGTAAAGACGCATATATGCTGTCCTGGCGTCTTGGTCTGAAGGCAAATGCGCTCTATCGTGATGGCTCGAAACTCAGCCAGCCGCTGAACTCTGCCCTTGTTGAAGAAGACGATTACGCTGATCAGCCGTCTGCCGCCAAGGCAACTGCCGCATCCCAGCAGATCGTTGAAAAAATCATCGAACGCGTCATCCGTGGCGACCGTCGTTCCCTTCCGGGCCGCCGCAAAGGTTACACCCAGAAGGCCACCGTTGGCGGTCACAAGGTTTACCTGCGTACCGGTGAATATGAAGACGGCAAACTTGGTGAAATCTTCATCGACATGCATAAAGAAGGTGCGGCTTTCCGTTCCTTGATGAACAACTTTGCAATCGCCGTTTCCATCGGCCTGCAATACGGTGTTCCGCTCGAAGAATATGTCGAAGCCTTCACCTTCACCCGCTTTGAACCATCGGGCATGGTTTCCGGGAATGATGCGATCAAGATGTCGACCTCGATCCTTGATTACATGTTCCGCGAACTTGCGATTTCCTATCTTGGTCGCAATGACCTCGCCCATGTTCAGCCATCCGACATCCTTCCCGATGCCGTTGGTGAAGGTGTGGCCGAAGGCGATCTTGGCGAAGCTGCCAAGAAATCCGGGGATCAGGCGATTGAAACCATCCGCAAGGTGGCATCAAGCGGCTTCGTGCGTCGCAACCTTTATGTTGTCGATGGCGGTGCCCAGACCGAAGAACGCGTTGTCGAAGTCAAATCGACAGGCACCGACGGCCATGGCCACAGCCACACTGCCGAAACGGCAAGTGCCGCAGCCACAACCGCCGCACCGGCAGCACCGCAGACCACTGCGATCCTGACGGCCGGCGAAGAAGTCTCGGCCAAGGTCGACCAGAAAATGGACCAGATCCGCGAAGCCCGCATGAAGGGTTACGAGGGTGATGGTTGCCCCGATTGCGGCAACTTCACGCTGGTCCGGAATGGCACCTGTCTGAAATGTGACTCTTGTGGCGGCACGACGGGCTGCTCGTAACTTTCACAAATATTGCGTGAAATCCGTATATTATTCTAATATAACGTGCAAAAATGGCTGCGACTTAGTTCGCAGCCATTTTTATTTCTGAGGTAATTAAGTATGAAAGTTATTGGAATAGACTTTAATGCCCATCAGATGTGCTACATCGTTATTGAGGGCGAGCAAGAGAATTTTGACATCCTAGATTACAACAAAATTGCGTTATCAAGCACGCGATCATCTGGGGACCTACAAACATTTCAAGTCGCTGTTAGCGGGCTACTTAAAGATGCGACCCCCAACAAAATTGCAATAAAACAAAAAAACGAAAAAGGTTTTCGTTCTATGGGCCCCGCGGGCTTAAAAATGGAGGGCCTGCTTCTTGCTTCGGCAGAATGTGAAGTCGTTTTCATAAGCTCTAAAAAAACGCAAAAGATAGAGCTTGAAAGTGCACCTAAGAAGTTTGTTGAAGATGCCCTGAAATCTGCCATTTCCGCCCTCTAACAAGCAGGCCCTAATGATAGAACTTCAGAATATTGATACAAGAAATCTACCTGAAGCAATTGCCCTGAGTCTAAACGAACTCGCAGTCCACTATGCTGATTTTGGCGAGAATCATGACGGGAGAAATGGGCATTTGTTCTCGGCTAGAAACAAAGTCTCTAATGCTGAAGTTGCTATCAAATATTACTACGGAGAGCCTGGTGACGCACGCCATGACGAACCACGTGTTTTGCAAGAGATTAATAGCCCCAACGTGATCAATATCTATGAAGCTCGAAACGTCGACGACGAATGGGCTTTTTTTATAACTCCTTGGCGGCAAGATGGTAATTTAGACCGCTTAATTTCTGAGAGATGCAAACTCCGAAGAGCAATTACATTAACCACGAATATCGCTCTCGGACTAAGCGAACTTCATCAACGCAACTTAGTTCACAGGGATCTAAAACCCGCAAACATTGTTTTGAACAACGATGTTCCAGAAATCGCAGACTTTGGAAGCGTTAAGTTGCTACCGAATGCAGTAGGTCAAACCACGGCATCTCAGCACACATTACTTTACAAGCCTCCTGAAGCGTTCATTGATGGTACATATACAAAGCAGGGAGACTACTACCAACTTGGTTGCATACTGTACCAATTGTGCGGAGGGAAATTCCCTTACGATATTATGGAACACTTTAACACAAAGGACGCAAAAGCTTACCGGGCACTAGATGATGACTTTCACCGCTCCCAGTTTGTCGACCGAGTTATTGAGCGAAAGTGTATAAAATCTAAGATATTAGATATCTCTTCGCTCCCCCCTTACATTCCGAACGCGGTCAGAAAGTGCATTCGTGAACTCACGGCAATTTCTTTGGACCGACGACCTAGCACAATTGGTTCCGTCAATGGCTGCCTATCAAGAGCCCTTAACAGTATCAATGGTGATTGGTGGCATGATCAAAATGGGATTATCTACAGGCAAAAAGATAACAGTCGCATAGTATTTTCACCTGTCGAGAATAACCTGTATAGGGTAGATCAAAACAAAGGTAATGGATTTCGTCGGGTTCCAAAGACTGCGGACGAACCTCTCAACCAACTCCTTAAACGGTTCATATGAAGATGACTTTTCGCATCGACAAAGCCACCGCCCTCATCGTCCTTGATGTGCAAAAGGCCATCGACGATCCGAAATGGGATTCAAAAAACAATCCCGGCTATGCCGATGTGATTGCCAAGCTTCTCAGCACATTTCGGGCGCGCAATCTGCCCGTGATCCATATCCGCCACGAAGAATCCAATCCGGCCTCAACCTTTTACGCGGACGGCCCCGGTCAACCGTTCAAGGACGAAGCAACCCCGATGGATGGTGAAACCGTCATCACCAAATCTGTTAATTGCGCCTTCATCGGCACCGATCTTGAACAACATCTGCGCGACCGCGGCATTACGCGCCTGATCTTTACCGGCGTTGTCATTCACAATTCGATGGATGTATCGATCCGTGCCGCGCACTGCCTTGGCTTTGACTGCCACCTGCCACTTGATGCCACCACCGCGATTGATGTCACGGATGCCCACGGCAAACGGTTTGATGCGCAAACCGTCTTTGATCTTTATGCCGCCGTTCTGGCATCAGAATATTGCACGCTGACTCGCAGTGATGATGTGATCAGCACCCTGTCCTGAACGACATTTTCCTTGACCAAATCACGCACCTGACAGCCTTCGCTGTCCACTTATGGTCAATCATTATCCACTTATGGTCAGAAATCGACACACCTCCGTCCTTAAGGATAACCCTCACCGCGTAATGCCTTTATTGATCCTGCAACGGGACCGATCCGTCGGCACCGATCAAAAAGGATATGGGCATGGCGAACAATGCATAAGAACAGAAGCACCTGCAAACAGGAGCGATCTGATCGTTCTCCCGTGACCGCGTGCAAAACTCTCGTGAAAAACGGCCTGTGTGCATTGGCCCTTACGGGCCTATCCCTGCCCTTTGCCAACAGTGCCTTTGCGCTAAGCGATGGCTGTAACACCCTAAACAGTTTCTCAGGAACCTCGAATGGCGCGCAGTTCTCCAGCGCCTTTAGTGCGAACGAGATCGCCAAGATTACCTTCACACATGCGGCCCCTGCTTCGACAATCAACTATACCTTTACCTATACGGACAATAACAACGCGGCCAATTCGCAGACGATCACGACCGGTAGCTCTGAAAATGGCGACACCATCACCCTGTCCTTCGAGATCCCAGCCGACACCACAGACGGCGTCCTTCGCTTTGAAGGCATCGGCGCGACATACAACATGACAGGTGCCTGCGCACTCAAAGTAGAACCTGCCGCGTCATCCTCCGCCAGCACCACATCCGCTGTGATCGCGGCCGTCTCGCGCTCCCAGACCACGGTTGTTCAACAAAATATCGCATCGCGCGTCTCATCCGTAATCAGTGCCGCCAACAATTCCAATACCAACAATGTGCCGGGCCTTACCTCCTCAATGCGCGAAACCAGCCCCCATCGCACCAGCCTGACCGACATAGCACCCGATGAGGGCCGCAACAGCAATAGCATCACGGATCGCGATGACGCACTGCGCCGCATGGCGATGATGGGCAGTTTTGACAGCTCCACCGGCCTTGGCATGGATATGCTCGGCCTTGGCCCGACCGACCAAGGCGATGTTGGTGGTGCCGCCGGTGTCGATGGCCGTTCGGCCTTTGCCACCACATCCCCCTTTACGGTGTGGGGCCATGGCTCCTTTACCTCGGTTGAAAACGACTATGTCAACGGCACCACGGACAGCCGCTATGACGGTGATGTCTGGGGCTATAATCTCGGTCTGGATTACCGTTTTGCCGACGCCCTGATCGCGGGCCTGTCGCTTGGTTACACCGATACCGACCTGACCACGTCGTTTAACAATGGCAGTTACAATGAACGGGGATGGACGATATCCCCCTATGCCATCTATCGCCCGATTGAAAACCTGACCATCTCTGGCGAAGCGGGCTATGGCACGGGCGACATTGATGTGATGCGCGACAACAAGGCGGTGTCGGGCACCACAGAATCAGACATGTGGTATGCCGCGCTGACCACGTCTTATCGGCTCCGTCCGGTTGATACCTTGCCGGTATCGTTAACCCCGTCTCTGGCCTTTTTGGCGGCTCGCAAAACCGTCGATGCCTATACCGAAAGCAACGGCACACAAAATACCAGCAGTCGCTCCAACACCCGTCAGATCAAACCGGCCATCGAGGTCGCCTATGACTTCGCCCCGACCCAAAGCCTGACCGTCTCGCCCTTCCTTGAAACCGGTCTGGTCTATGATTTCACCGATGAAATCAACAATGACAAAACCGCGTTTAACATTGGCGGCGGTGTGCGCCTGTCTGATGCGATCACCGGGTTGAATGCCGCCCTTGAGGGTACCTATCTTGCCGGGCGGTCTGACTACCGCGAATACACTATCGGCGGCACCATCACCTATGGCTTTGCCCTGACCGATCAGGCCGGACGCCAGATGGGGATTGTAAGCCCGTTCTTTGCCAGCAACCTCAACGAATTTGGCAATCAGCGCATGCGCACCGGATTTGGCTTTAATATCGGCGGACTTACCAGCGAGCTTGCCCTCAGCCACAGGATGTCGGTTGCCAATGATAATGATGACACTGAAACCAGTACGGTCGAAATCAGCATGTCCTTGCCGTTCTGATTTCAGTCCATGGGCAATGCCCCGTCAACCCGCCCCGACAGGATGTTTTACGCTGCCTTGGAACAACCGTAATCACGCGGCGTTATCTTTTCTGTTCAATATGTTCAAAAGCAAAATAGAGAAAAGGCAGGAGCAAACATCATGTCCATGGCCCGTATTCTTGGCGTTGTCATTCTTGTGGTTGGCGTTGCCCTTCTGGTAACCGGCTATAACGCATCGGAAAGTGCTGTTGATCAGATTTCCGAAACCCTGGTTGGCCGCTATACCGATGAAACCATCTGGTATCTGATTGCCGGGGTTGCAGGTGTTGTCGGTGGTGTGCTGCTGATGCTGTTTGGCCGCCGCGCCTAATCACGGAACTCCCAAAATCAAATTCCCATTGCCCGGCATCCGATCTTTCGCCGGGCAATGGCAACAGACTGTTTACGAACCGCATCTGGTCATTGCCCGCTATTACGCTCATAGTCAGGATCGATACTGTCCCTGATCAAGGTGCCCGACATGACCGACGCAACCGCAAAACCCCCATCCGCAAATCTGGCCCCGATGTTTATCTCGCACGGCTCTCCGATGCTGGTTGCGCGTCAAAACACACCCGCCTTTGATTTCTTTGTCGGTGAGCTTGGCCGCCATACCGACGGTGTCCGCGCCATCTTGATCGTCTCCGCCCATTGGCAGACCGATGCCCCGACCATCTCGACCGCAGCACAGCAAGAAACCATCCACGATTTCTTTGGCTTCCCGAAACCGCTGTATGATCTGCATTATGACGTCGCAGGTGATCCCGACCTGGCCGGGCAAATTGCCGATCAGATCGATATTGCCACCGATGACGCGCGTGGCCTTGATCACGGGGCATGGATGCCGATGATCCTCGCCCGCCCGACTGCCGACATTCCGGTTTTTCAGCTTTCCATGCTCGGCCATGGCAGCCCCAAAGATCATTATGAACTGGGCAAAAAGCTTCGTGGATTGCGCGATCTGGGGGTTCTTGTCATTGGCAGTGGTGCGATGACCCACAATCTGCGCGTACTTGATCGCAATGAAGGGCCGATTGATCCATGGGCCAGGGAATTCACCGACTGGATGGTTGAAAAAACCCGAACCCACGACATTGATGCCTTGCTAAATTATCGCAAGCTCGCCCCGCATGCAGAAATGGCCCACCCCGAAGACGATCATTTGATGCCGTTTTACGTCGCCCTTGGCGCGGCATCAGACGGTTTCACGCCCGATCTGATCCATAACAGCTATGAATTTGGCAACCTTGCCATGACGGCTGTGCGGTTTTACGATCAAAACAACGCCAAAGCTGCCGCCTGACGGAACGCCTTCCCGTCCGGCACGTAAGGACATGACGGGATAAAATACGATGCTGACACAAGACCAGACCACGCTTGAAATCACCACCAACGGTCAGGGCCTGTTTGAAATCACCGATCCGGTTCAATCATGGATCGCCCAAACCGGCCTGTCTTGTGGTCAGTTGACCGTCTTTGTCCGCCATACATCGGCCAGCCTGACCATTCAGGAAAACGCCGATCCGGATGTGCGGCGTGATCTCGAAACCTTCTTTGCCCAATTGGTGCAGGAAAACCCGTCCCTGTATCGCCACACCTGCGAAGGGCCCGACGATATGCCCGCCCACATCAAATCCGCCCTGACCGATGTGTCTTTGACCCTTCCGGTTGGCGATGGCCGGGCGATGCTGGGCACCTGGCAGGGGATTTATCTGTTTGAACATCGCCATGCGCCGCACCGGCGCAAAGTCACCCTGCATCTGATCGGGGAATAGTGCGCATTTAAAGCGCGTCAGATTTAAGCTGCGCTCCGCTCTAGGCCGCCAATTCCGGCTTTGACGCCCAAAGCCCCATCACCTGCGCTTCGACCAGTTCGCGCAATGTTGCACACATATCTTCGCAGTCGAAATTCTGGCTACTCATATGTTCGTGGATGGTAAACAGGAAAAGCGCCATCAGGCTTTTACGGATCAGTTCCGGCGACAAATTCGCGTTTAGTTCCCCTGAAAGCTGCGCTTCTTCGATCAAACCCTGAATCGCCTTGATCAGACCGCTGCTTTGCATCAGGTCCTGCACCGCCCCTTTGCGCGGGCTGAACACCACATGCTGCATGATCACCTGCCACATACCGGGATTAAGACCGATCTGGGCAAAGCGATAAGATGCCACATGCATCAGCCTGTCCACAAAGCACCATTCCGGGTCCATGGTATAAAGACCGATTTCAATTGCCTCGGCCATTTGCGCCCCGATGCAGCAAATCACCAGTTCTTCCTTGGTGGGGAAATGATTGAAAATTGTGCCTTCGGCCACACCGGCCCGCTTGGCTATTTCGCGGGTTGATGCGCTGTCAAAATCGCCATTCGCAAAACAGCTGCGTGCGGCTTCAAGTATCTTTTGACGGGTTTCTTCGCGTTTGGTCGCCCGGATATTCATGGGGCCTCTCCGATTGGATGAGTTCACTCAATGAGTACACTCACCTAAACCGCATAAGCCGATCTGTCAATTACCGTGATCTTAAAGTGGTGCAGCTGCGCGCATACGGCGACTTTCGCGAATACCCAGAAGACTGTGGAACACCAATGTCACGATGACGATTGTGCCACATATAAGGGTCATCCGGCCCGGTGTTTCGTCAATCACCAGCCACACCAGAAACGACCCAAGGATCGCTTCATTCAGCATGATCAAACCGACCTCGGCGGCGGGGATTTTTCGTGCCCCGGCGGAAATAAACAAAAACGATACCGGCAGCACCCAGAACCCCAACATCAAAAGCCAAACCCAGTCCATGCCCGTCACACTAAACGGCTCCGCCATCGGCAGCAGGATCAGTGCGCCCATACAGGAGCCAAACAGCATGGCCTTGATTTCATTGATCTGCGGCCGTGCGCCAATGACGTTAAAGAACCCGGCCATACAGGTCGCAGCACACAGGGCAAGAACATCGCCAAGGGCATTTTCCCCGCCAAACCCGGCCCCGACAATCAAGGCAAGGGCGACAAACACCACAACGGACGCCACCCATGTCCGCATCGGTTGGTTGCGTTTAAACACCAACACCCCGATCACACCGGCAATCAACGGGGTGGCGGCAATGATCACCAATGTGTTTGCCGCATCGGTGTTGCGGATCGACAGGATAAAGAAAATCGTCGTGCCGCAAAAAAACAGACCGGCGGGAATTTCATGACGTCCGGGGATGACCGAGGCAACAAACCCTTGCCCCTTATAGTGCCCTTTGATCAAGGCCATCACAAAGGTCGCAACCGCCAGAAAACCGATCCGCCAGAATGACGCCGTCATATCGTCCACTTCAATCAGGCGGATCAATAAGGCATCCGGGCAAATGACAAGCACCCCGATCAGGGCAAGCCACGCACCGTGCAAATTTCCGACCTGATTGCGAAACGACATATTTTGCGACTTTCAATCATTTGATATCAAACTAAAAAACACGCCTTGCCTTTGATATTGCGCATGAATTTTATCCCTATAGTTGTGCGGTGCTTTGGCCGTGAAGGCAATTTCATTTTTTTCAAACCTCGGTGAAACAGCTTCAAGCAATTAACCACATTGCAATAATGCTGCGTCGCACAAGAAAAGAAACTGTTTTGTTCAGAACCCAAGGCCGTTAAGTTTGGCAAAATGACACGCCACCACAGTAAAAAGGATCAATCCACATGGCTGGAAAAATTGATGCCCATCTTGCCGATCTTGGCATTACGCTTCCGATCGCCACCGCGCCATTTGCCAATTACGTGCCCTATGTTGTGTCAAACAACCTTGTCCACATCTCGGGTCAGATCACCATGGAAAATGGCGAGCTGAAATTTGTCGGCAAACTTGGCAAGGATTTCGATGTTGAAACCGGCCAGAAGGCAGCCCGTCTGTGCGCGCTCGTCTTGATTGCACAGCTTAAATCCGCGATTGGCGATCTTGATAAAGTCACCCGTGTCGTCAAACTGAACGCGTTCGTCAATTCCGCCCCGGACTTCACCGATCAGCCCAAAGTCGTCAATGGCGCGTCCGATACCATGGTCGAAATCTTTGGCGATCTTGGCAAACATGCCAGATCCGCTGTTGGTGTGGCCTCCCTCCCGCTTGGTGTCGCGGTCGAGATTGATGGCATTTTCGAATTCGCTAACTAAGCCTGATCAACAACATCGAAATCAAGCCGGGCCATCGCCCGGCTTTTTTGTGCCCGGTTGCCGTTAAAACCCGCTTGACCTCAATCGCGGTTGAGGTCCGATAAGCACCGCATCACATCCAAAAGGAGAGCTATGATGCGTGTCTTCATCACCGGCGGCACCGGCCTGATCGGATCGGCGGTGCTTAAAAACCTGATTGCCCATGATCATAAGGTGTTCGCCCTTGCCCGGTCCGAGAACAGCAAAAACAACCTGATCACCGCCGGGGCAACCCCGATCATGGGCGATATCACCGAACCTGAAATCTGGTGCGCGGATTTACCCGAAATCGATAGTTTCATTCACACCGCCTGTGATTTTTCCGATCAAATGGCGAAGATTGATGCCACCCTTCTCGATCAATTGATCCCGGCCCTGCATCGCCAAGCCCGCCCGGTGCGCCTGATCTATACCGGCGGCATCTGGATGTATCCAGAATCCTCGCCCTCAGACCCGATGATGGATGAAACCACCGCCTTTGCCCCGTTACCGGAATTTCAATGGGGGATCGCGGGCATCAACCGCGTTCTTTCGGATGAAAAAATCGACGGCATCATCCTTCATCCGGCCTGCGTTTATACCAGTGGCGAAGATGGCCGAACCGGGCATTTTGACCGGGATATCGACACCATAAAAACGCAAAACCGCGTTACCGTCATTGGCGGGGATGAGATTTATCAACCCTTGGTCCATGCTAACGATCTGGCTGATCTTTACCGATTGGCGCTTGAAAAGGCCAAACCCGGTTCAAGCTATATCGGATCAACCATCCATGATCTTTCAAACCGTGCGGCAGCAGATCTGATCGCCAGACATTTCGGGTCGGGAAACACACGGGTTGAAACCATCACAGCCGAAACCGCGATGGCACGTCTGGGCGACTGGGCCCGCGGCTTGGCCCATAGCCAGCATTTCAGCAGTGCCAAGGCACAGCGTGAACTGGGCTGGAACCCCAAACATCGCGATATCGAAGACGCGATCCGAACGATCAAGGCGCAGAAAACTTAACGCCGTTAACTTTTACCACCGACCACCTTAAGCCCGACAACCCCACCAATAATCATCAACAGGAAAATGCCCTTCATCGCGGTCATTGGTTCTTTGAAAAACACCAAGCCAATGATCGCGATGGCCGCCGTACCCAGCCCGGCCCAAACCGCATAGGCCGTGCCAATCGGAATAACCCGCAGTGTTAGCGACAAAACCCAGAAACTCAACCCATAGACAACAAGGGTCAGAACCGAAAACCGCCAGTCGGTAAATCCGTTGGAGAATTTAAGCGATACAGTCCCGATAACCTCAAGGCTGATCGCAATGAACAGATAAAACCAGGCAAGCATGTTAATTTTCCTATGGTGGCAGGCAGCCGATTTGGCCGGTGCAGCGGGGTGTGCACCGATCCAAAATGGCCGATCCCGCCCGATGACGCAATCCCTTGGCGTCGCATAGCCGCCCTGATCGCACCAAGGCGACGATTTGGATCAAACCAAACCCCAAAATGATTGCGTATAACCGATCAAACGGGCACATTGCCCGACACAAATGCGCGGTAACTGGCCGGTATTTATGCGTGAAGATGGGAAAATACGATCATGATCGAAACAGATATTCTGATTGCAGGCGGCGGGATCGCCGGAATGAGTGCCGCGGCACGATTTGCCGCCGACGGACATCAGATCGTGATTGTCGACCCTGCCCCCGCCGACATCGGCGAAGGATCCGATTTACGCACCACCGCCTTTCTCGAACCCGGGATCGCAACCCTGACCAAAGCCGGTGTGTGGGATGCCATCAAACCCACGGGGGCGGAACTGCGCGTCATGCGGATTGTCGATGCCGGTGGCGAAACCAGAACCCCGCGGGAAACCGCCGACTTTGACGGGGCTGAAACCAAACAGGGTTTCTTTGGCTGGAACGTGTCGAACAAGGCCGCCCGCGTTGCCCTGATGGCAAAGCTTGGCCAGCTTGATAATGTTGATTTCCGCTTTTCCACGACTGTGACCGGCTTTAAAAACACTGCGCGTTTTGCCGATGTTACCATCTCAGATGACAAGTCGGATGATGAAACCATCCGGGCAAAAGTCGTGATTGCCGCTGATGGCCGCAATTCGTCTTTGCGCGACATGGCCGGGATCAAACATAAACGCTGGGCCTATGATCAAAGTGCCATGGTCTTTGTCGTCACCCATGACAAACCGCATGATAATATCTCGACCGAAATTCACCGGACCGGCGGGCCCCTGACCCTTGTTCCGATGCCCGATCTGGGTGGCAAGCCCTGCTCGTCCGTGGTCTGGATGACACCGGCTGCGCGTGCTGATGATCTGAACGCGATGAGCGACGAAGCGTTATCAGCCGAAATCACCCACGACACCATGAACCTGTTCGGCCCGCTCACTGTCGCAAGCCCGCGTGCGGTCTGGCCGATGATTGCCCAAATTCCCAACCGCCTGATTGCCGCCCGCCTCGCCCTGATTGCCGAGGCCGCCCATGTCGTCCCGCCGATTGGCGCACAAGGGCTCAATATGAGCCTGCATGACATCGAAACACTGGCCGATCTGATGGCAAAGGCAAAATTGCACGGGCAGGATATCGGCGCGACCCCGCTTTTGAAATCCTATGAACGCCGCCAATTGCCCAAAACACTGGCCCGCGTTGGCGGCATTGATCTTTTGAACCGGGCGTCGATGTTGGAGCCAAAACCACTGCGCGATCTGCGCTATGCCGGCCTAAGCGCGATTAACCGCATCGGGCCATTGCGCAAATTCGCGATCAAGGTCGGGATTGGCAAATAAGCCACCAACACCCGTCATTCCCGCAACGGCGGGAATCTATAACCACTGCGTCATCTCTGCGGGTTTAAGAAAACAGACAATCCGCACCGCCGCAAGAATGGATGCCCGCCTGCGCTGGCATGACGACGAAAACACGGCAATCCCCTTAACTCCGATGCAACCGAAGCTCCGCCTCAAACCCGTCTGCCTTATCCGGGCGCGGCGAATACAGGGTAAGGGTCCCGTTGGTGTTGCGCACGATGGTCTCGACAATCGCCAATCCCAATCCGGACCCATCCGCCTTGCTGTTGGATCGCTTGAACCGCGCTTTAAGGTCTGACAGATCCTTGGCCGATACAGGCGCCCCACCATTTGAAACACAAATCGTGTCAGATCCCCTGATGGTAATCTTGACAGGTTCTTCATCACCGCCATGTTTCAGCGCGTTCTCGATCAGATTGCGCATGCAGATCGCAAAGGCATCCTGATCGATATTGGCCTCAAGCATATCTGCTGTGGCAGGATCAAAATCAATCACGCCGCCATCGGCACCGGCCCGTTTGATATCTTCGATCACGAGTGCCAATGTCGCGCCAAGTTTCTGGTTTTCACCGGTCGGGCTGGTGCCAACACCGGCTTCGGCCCGGGCCAGTTGCAGAAGCTTTTCTGACAGGCGCGATAACCGTTTTAACGCAGCCTCGGTCTGCAATGCGCGTTTCTGCACCGGATGATCTTGCGGCAGTTCCAGCACCAGACGCTGGGTCTGGGCAAGGGCGACGGCAATCGGGGTGCGCAACTCATGGGCACTGTTGGCAGTAAAGCTGCGCTCGGCACTCAGGGCGGCTTCAAGCTTGCCCATCAGGCGATTGACCGCAGCAACAATGGTATGGATTTCTTCAATCGGATCGTCCTGCACAATCGGCGAAAGATTGCCCTCCCCGCGGGCTTCGATCTCGTCAAGGACTTGGCGCACCGGGGCCAGCCCGCGTGAAATGCCATAAACAATCGCCAGAATGGTGATCGGCACGAGAAAGATCAAAGGGGTGAATTGCGAGACCACCGTCTCAATAATCGCCTCGGTCCGGTGTTCGGTCGGTTCCGCCACCTGCATGAACAGCGCACCATCTGTCGTCACACTGGTATAGACCCGAAGATTGTCACTATTGGCAAAACCTGCGACAAGCGGGGCATCAAACGGCGTACCAGGCGCATTCTGAGAGCGCAACAGCACATCCCCGGCGCGATTGCGCAGTTGATATTGCATGAAGTCGTCATCATCAACATCGTCGTCGCCGTCATCATCACCGTCCACACCCAAAACGATCTCAAAGGCCGGTTCGGGCATGACCAAAATCTCGCCCGCGACCTGATGGGTAATCAGATAATCCAGAACAAGGGTCGCGGTTCTGTGGGATGTCTCGATCAGGGCAGTATCCGCCCCCTCTTCCATTTCGTGGCGGGCGGTATAGGCGGCAAAGATCGCGCCAATGATCCAGAACAGCACGACAATGATTGTCAGGCGTTTGGTCAGGGTGAATTGAAGGCTGTTTTGCGCTGTGAGTTTCATTATCCCTCAACCCGATAACCAACACCGCGCACGGTTTTGATCACGTCCTTGCCAATCTTGCGCCGCAGACGGCTGACATACACCTCGACCGTATTGCTTTCGATCTCGGCCCCGAATTCATAAAGCGCTTCTTCAAGTTGACGCTTCGAAAGGGTCTGCCCCGGTCGTTTGACCATCTGATCAAACAGCGCCCATTCCCGCGATGTCAGATCGGTTTGCACCCCATTGACCAAAATGACCCGACCGGCAAGATCAACCTCGATCCCACCCTGCAAGGCAACAAACGGGTTCGGATTACCACTATAGCGCCGTGACACCGCCGCAAGACGTGCGGCAAGTTCATCAAGATCAAACGGCTTGACCAGATAATCATCCGCCCCGGCATTCAGCCCGGCGATCCGGTCCGATATCTGATCCTGTGCCGTCAGAATAATGCACGGTATGACCGATCCGTCGCGGCGCAAGGCCCGCAAAAGATCAAGCCCCTTGCCATCAGGCAGATTAAGGTCAAGCAACAGCACGTCATAATTCGTGCCGCGCAGCATGATTTCGGCATCGATAACACTGGCACTGTGATCAACCGCTTCACCTGCGGCCAGCAAATGATCGCGCACCGCATCGGCCAGCATCAATTCATCTTCCACCAGAAGAATGCGCAAACGTCCCTCACATCTCTCGTCGGCATAAAACGCCCTGCCTATACCGACTTCCTGACATCCCGCTGAACGACCATCACAGCCCTTTCAGCTCGTTGTCAGAAAACATCGGCATCATCGGCTCCGAACCAAGCAATCCATGTCATCTTATGAAGGAACCATGCCATGAAAAACACTGTTTTCACCACTGCCAAGATCGCGACCTTTGCCGTCACCCTGCTTGCCGGGGCGGCTCTGTCGCTTTCCTCCACTGCGGCCTTTGCCGACGATAATTACTGCAACGCGCCCAAGGCCGACTGGCAAAGCATCGATGCGCTTAAGGAAAAGCTCACCGCAGACGGCTGGGACATCCGCAAGATCAAGGAAGATGACGGCTGCTACGAAGTCTATGCCATCAAACCCGATGGCAAAAAGATTGAAGCCTATTTCAATCCGGCAAGCTTCGAACTCGTCAAAGAAGGCGATTGATACCGCACATACCCGGTTTTCGGTGGGGACTGAACCCTCCCCACCATCCCGCCCGACCAATTAACAAAATACCACTGCCCCGACATAAAGGAGAAACCAGCATGCCGGTAAAAGTATGGGACCCGTTTGTTCGTCTGTTTCACTGGGGACTGGCCGCAAGCTTTGCGATTGCCTGGATCACCGCAGACGAATGGGACAGCCTGCATCACTGGGCAGGATATGCTGCCGCGGCACTGATTGGCCTTCGCCTTGTCTGGGGCCTGATCGGCACCCGCTATGCCCGCTTTACCCAATTCATCAAACGCCCCTCTGAAACAAAGCAATATCTTGGCGATATCCTTCAGGGGCGCGAACGCCGCTATGTCGGTCATAACCCGGCGGGGGCTGCCATGATCGTTGCCCTTTTGCTGGCGATGTCGGGCTGTGCGCTGACCGGCTGGATGTATACGACCGATGCTTTCTGGGGTGCTGACTGGGTCGAAGAAACCCATGAATTTCTTGCCAACGGCTTGCTCGCCCTTGTCCTGCTTCACATTGCCGGGGTGATCCTGGCCAGCCTGCGCCATCATGAAAACCTGATCCGCGCCATGATTACCGGCCGCAAACGCCGCCCGACCTTGGACGATATCGCCTGACGGTCGAACCAAAACCGCCCCTCCCTCACCCGGAAGAACTCTTGGCAACCAGTGTCATCTGACCTGGTTGCCATCTTTTTTTGGCACCTTGGGATGATGCCCTTCACAGTGACCAAATAATTCGTTTTGCCCAAAACCCGACCGTGCAATAGTTTTGGCAACGGGTTTTCAAAGTTGTCATTTAACCGGATCGGAATTCACATGCGCCTTACTGTTCTTGCGACTGTCCTTGGTCTGAGTGTTGCAGTGTCCGGCTGTACCGGCAAAACCGGTGAATATGCCGGTCAGGGGGCGGGCCTTGGCGCCATTTCCGGTGCGGTTGGCGGGTTCGTTACCGCTGCGATCTTTGGCGGCAATCCGGTTGAGGCCGCCGCCCGGTCCGCCGTCTATGGCGGGGCGGCCGGGGCCACCGCCGGGGCAATTTCCGGCGCCTCTGCCGATGCCGCCACCAAAGAATCCTTTGAAGCCGCCCAAAAAGAAAAGCGTGATCGTATTCAGGCGAAAATTGGCGATGATGCCTTTGCCGGGCTGACCGCACTTGCCAAATGCGACCATGCCAGTGCCGCAACCAATGCGGCCACGGCACAGGCCGCTTCGAACCCCGATTTCGCCATTGCCGGTTTGTGGTTAGAAGCCTTGAATTATTCCGATCAGGGACAAGAAGACCGCGCCCGCGCCCTTTATCCCGATATCATCGCCAAAGACCCGAATATCGCCGATGACACCGCCGCCGAACAACGCCGGCGCGAACTGGCAGACGGATTATCGGAAATTCGCGGTGAATATGACCTGCCCAAGGTCTGTGGCTGATCAAACTCTGCACGTCATCAATCACACCCATGGATGCCCGCCTAGCGCGGGCATGACGCTTCAAGTGTCCGAAAGTCCCCCGCCATCCCGTCACCCCCGCGCAGGCGGGGGTCCCGACGCTTTATCGCGAATGCTTTATCGCTGTAACACCCGCGCCGGATTGCCAACCACGGTTGTCCCCGCCGCCACATCATGGGTCACCACCGCCCCGGCCCCGATGATCGCATCATCGCCGACCGTCACACCGGGCAGAATAATCGCCCCGCCACCGACCCAGACATTGGTGCCAATGGTGACGGGCTTTGCGACCTCAAGATGCTGTTTGCGCAATTCCGGTTCGCGGTGATGATCGGCGCAATAAATCTGCACATTCGGGCCCAGCATCGAATGATCACCGATCTGCACCGGCGCGGTATCAAGGATCACGCAGCCGACATTTAAAAATACATCGTGGCCCAGATGGATATTGATGCCATAGGCACAATGAAACCGCGCTTCTATCCGCACGTCTCCGGCACATTTGGCAAATAATGCGCGCAGTTTCGATCCGATATTTCCCCGCTCTGCCGGGGAAAGATGGCTATGTTCATGACATGCATCCAACGCCCGATGGCGCATTTCGGACAATTGCGGATCAAGGCAGGAATACCAATCCCCTGCCTGCATCTTTTCAAATTCGCTTTGGGGCATAAAAGGTGACGCTTTTTGTTGGTTTTAAAAAATCGCAAGCGAACTCTACGCCTTCCGATCCCCCTGCGCAATTCACCCGAATGGACAATTGCCCCGTCTCACAGACCATGATCGTTATTGCTTCATGTAATCTGGCGCAAACAAATCCAGATCAAGCGATGGCCGAACCCCGATATCGCGGCGATGCCGTGTTAAAAACGCCGATGCGGCGTCGCGACCGGTATCGCGCAGCTTGGTCATAAAGCTCCACTCCGCATTCATTTTCGAAGACTGATCAAATTCAAGCATCGCCTCGCTTGCGATGCAATGCATCCGCATCGCCCCCCATTTGCTGGCTTCGCAGACATGCTCCGGCGCATCCTTGCGCAGGATCGAAATCATCCGCAATTCCTTCATCAGGCTGCTGTTGAACGATACCTCGTTGAGCCGATTGGCAATATCACGCGATGATTTGGGAATGCCCGGCCGCTTGACCGGATTGATCTGGACCAGAACCGTATCATCCGATCCGCATTCAAGCACCAGCGGGCCAAGGCTCGGATTGCCGGAATATCCCCCGTCCCAATAGGGCACCCCGTCAATTTCAATCGCCTTATAGATCGTTGGCAAACAGGCCGATGCCAGCAACACATCAACACTTATATCGGGATTGCGAAACACCCGGCCCTGCCCGGTTTCAACATTGGTTGCGGTGATAAAAAGCTTGGCCGGACTTTCATTCAGTGCCTTGAAATCCACCACATCCTTTAAAATCGCCGCCAACGGATTATCCCCGGCCGGATTAAGATCATAGGGCGAAAACATCTTCGCACTCATATCAAGCCACATATAAGCCAACGAATTTTCAAGCGACCAGTTGCCAAACAAAATATCGATCGGGCTGCGCTGAAGCGGGCTATAGCGTGCGGCTTCGGACACCGCCTGCCAGAACGTTTCAAGATCGGCCCGCGCCCCGTCATGCCCGCCCTTGGCAAAACCTGAGGTCACCACCGCCGCATTCATCGCCCCGGCCGAGGTCCCCGAAATCGCCTCAATCGCGATTTCCTCATCTTCCAACAACCGGTCCAAAACGCCCCAGGTAAACGCCCCATGCGATCCCCCGCCCTGAAGGGCGAGGCTGATATGCTTTTGCGGCTTTTTGGATTTACGAGTGCTCTTGGTCTTGGTCTTGGCCTTGTCGTTATCTTGCGCCACCGCGCCACGATCAGTATCGCTCATGCCAACTCCTGCTTCACACAATCCGCAAGGGACCACCCTACCATGATGATATGTCGTAGAATTTCGGATTTGCTAGGCGCAAGGTCGTCAAAGCACATAGATCGATCAATATGATGAAATGCCCCATCCAAAGAAGCCCGTTGTGAATCGCGCGAAACGTACAAATTCATGGACGGCCCACACGATCAAGTGCCGCTGCCCTCGCCATCAGAATGACCGCAATCCAAAGGCCTTTTATTTGGATAAGCATTTAAATCATAAGTTGCTAACCTTTTGAACAGGAAGACATATCGCCAAGTTGCATAATATTCTAATGAGAACTGAACCATAAAATTGCAACTAAGGGGAACTGTTTATGAGCAAAGCAATGCTGCGGGGGAGCACGGCTCTTGTCTTGATGTCTTTATTGGCTCTAGGCGGGTGCAACAAAACAACCGGCCAAACTATTGGCTCAATAGTAGGTGTTGTCGGAGGTACCGTTCTAGGAGCCCAGTTTGGCAAAGGAGCAGGACAGCTTGTTGCAACAGCCATCGGCGCGACAGCAGGATATCTCATTGGCGACTGGGTCGGCGAAATGCTCGATCCAAAAGATACGGAAGCCGTACAGCAAACCACCATCCAAACACTTGATGCTGGTGGAGACGGCGAACAAGTTACATGGAACAATCCTGATACAGGCGCCCATGCGGAAATCACCCCGACAAACACCCGCCAGGTAACAGCAGAAGTCGAAGTCAAACGCCCCAAAGTCGTTGCCAGTCCCGTTGGCATGACCATTATCGGGGATGAACGGGCCATTCTTAAAGGTGCCAATGTCCGCTCTGCGCCGACAACCGACGCCAGTATTTTGCGTGGACTTCCTGCAGATACCGCTGTGAATGTGATTGGCAGTGTTGAAAACGGAAATTGGTATCTTGTCGGACAGGATGGCAAAGCCATCGGATATGTTTACCACACGCTCGTCGGGCAGATCGACACAGCACCCGAGATACAAACCGCCGCAGTGGAGGTTGCAAGTGACCCCGATGCAGAAAAAATTGCCAATGAAGAAATCGTCGCAAGCGACGACGATGTCATTGATCTTGATGCCGAATTCGAAACTGAAACGCTGATGGTACAGACCACCTGCCGCGACCTTTCCATGAAGGTCAGCGATGGCAGCGAAACGGAAGAGCAAAATTACTCTGCATGCAAATCACCCGATGGCGTATGGGAGCTTGGATAATGCTCAAACGCTCTGCTAACCCTGCAGTATCACTAATTTTCTCAGCCACGCTGCTTGCCCTTCCCTTTAACCTGCAAGCAGCAGAAACCAAACAAATCGCGCGGTCTTCCAAACTCGGCGTCGAACTGTTTGGTGTTGGTGGGGACGCTTGGTGCAAGACCGACACCCAACTACAGCTATCACGCACAAATGAAAGCCCTCTGGTCGGCACCGAAGAAACACTGTTTCCCAAAATAGCCAAGATTTTCGACACCGAATGCCCGGAAATGGAGACCGCCGAGGTTGTTGTAAATGATGCATCAGGCGCAACCACCCGAGGTTTTCGCATCAGCAAGGAGACCGGCTGGACGATTGTGCCAGATGACCCGGCAAAAACAGCAAAAGCCGAGACAACGGAAAGCACAAACCAAACGCCGACGGTACAAGCTGACGTCCCCGACACTGCGGCCCCCATCCCGGCTCCCGCAAAGGAAAATCGCGCGCCAAAGAAAAAACAGCCAGAACCCATTCCTGCCGTCGCCCAAGAAAAAGCTATTCCTCTGACAAAGGACAGCGTGTTTTGGCTCGCTGCCCACTATGGTTCTGAAGCTTTGAATGACGACCGGGTTATCGACCAACTTGCAACAATGGGAAGTTGCGATCGCTATTTATCTGTTCGCAGCAATGAGTTTGCACTACGGGATTGGCGAAAAGAGGTTAAGCCTGATGTTCTAAGCAGAGCAAAAACCACTCCAAATTTCTTTGAATTTTCGCACAAACTTCGTGTCGATCGGAACTACGATTTTGATACCGCAATGCTTGACATCGGAAACTTCACACCAAGAACGCAGCGATACAAATCAGAATGCAGTTGGCACGATGATTTTAGGGACAATGAGTTCGGGGGCGAGGTCTATGTCAGCTTCGAAGACTTACCTGACACCTTCAATCGCAAAATCTATTTGCCCGATGCACTCGGTCGCGCTGCTGTTGACCGGCTTGAAGCGACAAGAAACGAAGTTCGCGTAACATACCGTGCCCGCTTAAAAGACGTCGGCCTCATCACAAATTGGCCCAAGCATTACGAACTCAAGGCTGAATTCGTTGATGTTAAAATCCACACCGGCAAGCAGTTCGATTACCTGCTTGTACACCATGACGCAGCGAAATTTTCCGCCGCCCGTGAACAGCACCGGATCGCTCTACAAAAAGCCGAGCAAGAGCAGCAAAAGGCCGAGAAGGAACGCCTTGCCGCACAACGTGCGCATGAACAAGAACTCCGTCGTCTCCAGAGCGAACAGGCGAATATGCAAGCCCAAAGACTCTTTGAAAGTCTCGCCGGTGATAATGCCGTCCCCGCCAAGCTCGCAGCTCTTCATCACGACGGACACCCATCGTTCGACAACCCCTACGACATCGCCGCCAACGCATTCTCACTCGAACGCAAATTGCCTGTACGCACATTTGTTCGTGTCGGAAGCCGCGACAGCATTGGCTATCGCGCCGAATGGCCTTCGCGAGTGTATCTGACCGGAGCGGAGCTTGAGGAAGACGAATGGTATTTCGTTTCCGGCATGGGGGATGGCCAAAAAATCGATAATGCCTTGCTCAGCATCATCACGGTTGAAAAGGCCACAAAATGTGATGACCGCATATGCATGGGTGAAGCAGATGTCATCGACTATGTGCGATCACAGTATCCGCAATGGCCCGGGCGAAAGGAGTAAGCCTTATGAAACAGGAAAACAGCCATATGGCCGAACCCTCCCCGAAAAAACGCGGGAAAATTGCACTGATCGCAGGTAGCGTTGGCGCTCTTGTTTTGGTTGGTGGATATTTCATCTTCCAAAATCAGGTTGCTGATGAAGCCGAAGCTGAAATAGCCGAGTTCCTGCGCAGCAACCAACTTGATCGCGCTATTCGCTATCGGGATCTGGATGCATCTCTCATTGGGCGAAGCGTAACACTGCACAAAGTCCGAATGGACTTTGGAGATATGGAAAACACTGTCGAAGCACTTACGATCTCGAACTATGATCTTGATGAGCGCAGTGGGCACCTTCGAAGCGTCGATATCTTTCTTGAAGGTGCGCAATTCCCGATCCAGATAAACCAAGCCCCGCCCCTGTTCCAGCGCCGGAGCTCTCCCCCGCCGCTCTTGTTGATTGGAATGGACGCAGTACGGGGGGATATCGGCATCGAATATCAATACGATAATGTAAATGGTGCTCTCGATACTTTGGTCAATTTCAGCCTCCCTGATGTGGTTGAAGGCGACCTCCAGATCGGCATCGGCAGCATACATCTACCGCCAATCGACCGACTAACATCCAGTAATTTCTCCATCATGGGTAAGCTGCTTCAGGATGCGCGGACGGCAAATCTTCAAGCCATGTCACTCACACTGACAGACCTCGGCCTTGAGGACACGATTGCCGAATATCTCAGTGTTAAAAATGGTATGGCGCTTGATGGAAAGTCCTATCGCGACCAAACCCTGAAAGTTCTCCAGAAGAAGATCGAAGAGAACCCGCCTCGAAGTCCATTTGAAAACCATATGGCCGACATTGCACAATCAGCTATCAGAACATCAGGTGGAACTTTGTCCGTCTCCTATGAACCGGAATACCCAACAACGTTCGAAGATCTTGCCGCAGTATCATTTGGTTTGATGCTTGGTGGCTTTCACGAACTTGGCCGAGAATCATTCCAAAACAGCAAAATCCTGAATGATCTTTTTGATCGCGAAGTTTTGCAAATAGAGTTTGATAGCTGACCGAAACAAGAACGCCTCGCAACCAGTTGCGAGGCGTTTGTTGTTCTTGCGAAAGCAAAGTACAAAAACAACCTCTCGCAAGTCATAATTTCGCTAACCACACCTATCCCCACTCAATCGCCGCCGGTAAATCCATTTTCGGCGCCTGTTCCATCACCATGGCAAGGAAGATCCGCGCAATCGGCGACAGGCTTTTGCTCTGCCGCGTGATCACGCCAATCTGGCGGTGGCGGGTTGGCTGACACAGCGGCACAAAGGCAAGTTTGCCCGATCCGGCCAGATCGCCCGCCCCGGTTGCGATGCGCGCGGCCAGTTCCGGCAGGACCGTAATTCCGATCCCTTCGGATACCATCGCGGCCAGCGTGATGGTGTTCGATGTTTCGACCACCGGGCGCAACAGGGCCGCCGGATCGGTGGCAGCATTCACCGACATTCCTGACATCCCCGCCATTTTGGACGCTTTTGCCGACTTCGATGCGGCACCGCGTTGCTTGGCCTTGCCCACCCGGGCGATCTGGTCCATCGCGCGGTCAAGCTCATCTGCCGTGCGCAAGGCCTTCTGTGCTGCCCCGACGCCAAGGGCGGCTGCGCGGGTGATGCTCGGACTGATATCGACCGCATGACGTGCGTCTGGATTTCGGCCAATATCATCGGCACCACCGCCTGCCGCCCAAATCCCCTGTCCCGCCATCATTGCCCGTGTGCCGGATTCCGGGCCCAGCCCGACAAACGGCTGATCGGCCAGTTCAGACCAGGCAATTTCGGATTCTTGCGCAAACGGATGATCCGGGCGGCACAAAACGCCAAACCGGTCGGAAAAAAGCGGGCTGAAATTGATATCGGGCAGGTCCTGCCATTCCCCGGCAATGCCAAAATCGGCCTCGTTATTGGCAACCGCCTCATGGACATCCTTGGCATTCAGCTCGTCCAACCGTAACCGCGCATCGGGATGGGCGGCAATAAATCCCCGGATCACGCCGGGCAAAATGCGGGTCAAAACCGATGGTGCCGCCGCAATGCGGATTTTGCCCCCAATCCCCTTGGACAGCGCATCAAGATCACCAAGTGCTTCTTCAAAATCACCAATCAATCGCCGCGCAACGGGCAAAAAGCGTTCCCCGGTTTCGGTCAAAGTCACTTGGCGTGTGGTCCGATCAAAAAGGGCGGCCCCGGTCACATCCTCAAACTGGCGAATGGTCGAGGTCAATGCAGATGTGGATAGCCCCAAAACCGTCGCCGCGGCGGTAAAAGATCCATGATCGGCAATCGCGGCAAAGGCCCGCATGTGACGCAAACTAATCGATGACAACATGACCGACTTTCCAATTGTATGAGGATTGATTTTACGGAAATTCGCCCGATCCGGGCAATTTGTTGATGCTTGTTTTTGATTATGAACTAAAACTGCATAATAGTTCAGAATTTTCAATTTGTGTATTTAATCACGATCAGGTCAAATGGCGAAAATCGCCGTTAAAATCGCCATTAAAATGACCCAACAAACCGACCGAAAAAATCGCCAAAACAACTCCCGGTCGAAGCAAGAGAGAACCCGATGTCTGTCCCCAAAAGCGTGATCAAAAAACTGCCGCGTCTGACACCGGACCGGTCGCTTGACAGTTTGTCACTCGGCTTTTTGAAAACGCTTGAGGCAGAAGGGAAATTTAGCGGTGAAATCCATGCTGATTTCCCCACCCGTTTGATCCACGCCACCGACAATAGCGTTTATCAGGTCATGCCGCGTGCGGTGCTTCAGCCGCGCAGTTCTGATGACATCAATGTCGTGATGGAAATGGCCGGGCGCGATAAATTTTCCGAGGTCAAAATCACCCCGCGCGGCGGCGGAACCGGCACCAATGGTCAGTCGCTTAACAACACGATCATTCTTGATACATCCAAGCATCTCAATAACATACTGGGATTTGATGCGAAAAACGGCCTTGTCCATGTGCAACCCGGCGTGGTGCTTGATCAGCTTAATGCATGGCTGAAACCACATGCCGTTTTCTTCCCGCCCGCCGTCTCCACCGCCAGCCGCGCGACCATCGGCGGCATGATCGGGTCGGACAGTTCGGGCAAGGGATCGCGGATTTATGGAAAAACAAGCCATTACATCCATGACATGACCACGGTCCTGATTGATGGCACGGATTTCAAAACATCGGCCCTAAGTGCTTCTGATGCCAAGGAAATCATGGCGCGCACGGACCGCATGGGGGCGCTTTATCGCAAAGTTTTTGATGAAATCGCCCCGCGGCGCGATCAGATCAAGGCGACCTTCCCGGAAATGAACCGGGGATTGACCGGCTATAACCTTAAAGAAGCCGTTTCAGATCAAGGGGATATGAACCTGTCCTTCCTGATCGCCGGGGCAGAAGGCAGCCTTGGCATGGTCAAGGAAATTACCCTTCGCGTCATTCCGTTGCCCAAGCACAAAGCGATCACGGTGGTCCGTTACGACAGCTTTGATAGTGCGCTTCGCCATGTCGGTGCCTTGGTTCAATTTGATCCGGTCGCAATTGAAAGCATCGATGACAAGGTGATGAAACTGGCCGAGCAGGATGAAAGCTGGCACATGCTGGGCAAATTGCTAGGCACCGAAGGAAGCACCGTTCAAACCCGCGGCTTTAACGTTGTTGAATTTGTTGGCGAAACTGCTGATGAGGTTGCCGCCAAACAGGACGAACTCCGCGCCTATCTTGATGGCAATCCGGGCGAGAAATATGCCCCGATCGGCTTTGTGCAGGCCACCGACCCCGGACAAATCGCCGCCATCTGGTCGATCCGCGCGAAATCCGTCGGGCTTTTGGGCAATCTGGAAGGCAAACGCCGCGCGACCCCGTTCGTTGAAGATACCGCCGTTCCACCAGAAAACCTTGCCGATTTTATCGCCGAATTCCGCGCGCTTCTTGACGCCGAAGGCCTTGATTACGGCATGTTTGGCCATGTCGATGTTGGCTGTTTGCATGTGCGCCCGTTGCTTGATATGTGCGATGAAGAAGACGAAGCGCGCATTCGTCGGGTGTCCGATGCTGTTGCGGACCTTACCAAGCGCTATAACGGTCTGATCTGGGGCGAACATGGCAAAGGGTTCCGCGGCGAATATTCCCCGATCTATTTCGGGCCGGAGCTTTATGACGTTCTCCGTCGCATCAAAGAAGCCTTTGATCCGGAAGGACAACTCAACCCCGGCAAGATCGCATCGCCCTATTCCAAGAACACACCCGTAACCAAAATTGACGAGGCCCCGATGCGCGGTCAGCTTGACCGTCAGATCGAAGATGCCCTTCGTGATGAATACCTCAACGCCACACGGTGTAACGGCAACGGCGCGTGCTTTAACTGGGATCTGATGGATGCGATGTGCCCGTCCTATAAGGTCACGCGGTCCCGTGTGCATTCGCCCAAGGGCCGGGCCGGCATGATCCGCGAATGGATCCGGCAGCTCTCCGTTGGCACCGATCCGATGAACCAGGATCTCGCCGTGATCAATGCCCGTGATTTTTCCCATGATGTATATGAATCCATGGCCGGGTGCTTGTCATGTAAGGCCTGTGCCGGACAATGCCCGGTCAAGGTCGATATCCCGGAAATGAAATCGCGGTTTCTGGAAACCTATCACACCCGCTATAAACGCCCGGCAAAGGACTATGTCATTGCCTCGCTGGAAAGTATGGCACCGTTTTTGGCCATCGCGCCCAACCTGTTTAACGCGCTGCAATCGATCCCGCCGATGCCATGGATTTTCAAAACACTCATCGGCCTGACCGACCTTCCCAAGCTTCATACCAAAAGCCTGAAATCGGGCCTGCGAGCACGCGGGATTGGCCGGTTTAAACAGGCTGACCTTGATGGCTTAAGCCCGGATGAAAAGGCCAAATCGGTGATGATCCTTCAGGATTGCTTCACCACCCATTATGACACCGATGTTGTGTTGGCCCATGTCGACCTTCTGCAACATCTGGGCTACCGCGTGTTTGTGCCGCCCTATCGTGCGAATGGCAAGGCGATGCATGTCAAAGGGTTCCTGAAAAAGTTCGATTATCAGGCCAGGCAAAACGACATTGTTTATGGCCGTTTGGCAAAATCCGGCATCGCCATGGTCGGGATTGAGGCCAGCGTCACCCTGACCTACCGCCAGGAATACGCCCAGCGCCTTTCAGACCGCCCGGACTACCGCGTGCATCTGTTCCATGAATGGCTGGCTGCCGAAATTTCCGAGGGGCGCTTAACCGCCCCCAGCCTTAAAGACGGTGCCACAACTCCCGCCCCGGCAAGCCTGTTTCCCCATTGCACGGAAAAAACATCGATCCCCGATGTTGGCGTTAAATGGCAGAAAATCTTCGCGGCTTTTGGCCTTACACTCGCGACCGAAAAGACCGGGTGTTGCGGCATGGCCGGTGTTTACGGCCACGAAACCCGCCATCAGGAAACCTCGCGCGAGCTTTATGACCTAAGCTGGAAAAAGAAAGTCGATGCGACGGGGGCGGCAAACATGCTGGTCACCGGCTATTCGTGTCGCTGTCAGGTCAAGCGCTATGAAGGTGTGAAACCGCAGCATCCGGTGGAGTATTTGGCCAAGCTGGTCAGTTAAGCATGGACCCTAAAGCCTTGGGTCGGGATCGAATGCCAGTTCGGTCGCATGGGCTGCAACGCTGGCGAACAGAGGGTGGCGGGGATTTAGCAAATAGTTCTTTTCGCGCGGGACAATGACACTTGGCACCGCAAGTGCCAGACCGGCATTGTGATCAAGCCACGCATCGCCGATCTCGGCGGTTGAAGTCGGGGCGGGATGCGCCTGCCAGTCATCGGGAATCTGGTCGTCGGACATATCGGAAATTTGATCGACGGGAAGCCGGACTTCAAACAGGATATAGCTTGATAGCAGTCGGTAATCATTCAGATGGACCATGACTTCAAGCATCGCAAGCGATTGCGAACCGGCAAGATAGATCGCGGGTTTTCCCCGGCTGTTCCAGCGCCCGCCATAACGCCGCGCCCCTTCCCCGTCGAATGCCGCGTCTTTCCATTTCCTTTTGAGCAAACGGTAGGCGCGAACCGCCGTCATGCAAAGACGCCATGTTCCAGCCGCCCGATCAGATCAAGCACCGCATCGGTCCCGGCCGAGGTTGCGATCATTTCCGCCGGACATGCGCCGCCCAACCCCTGCACGCGGCTTAACAACCAATGGCGCGCCTGATCCCGGTCGCCTTCAAACAGATTGGTCGCGGCATGAAGCACTTCGGCAAAGCGATACAGCTTGTCACTTTCATCGACTTTGAACCGGCCCAGCTTGGCCCGGCGTTGCAAGGTCGCCATCGGGATAACGACATATTTTGCAAGTTCCTTGCGGTCCAGACCGGCAGCAGATGCCAGCTTGCCATAGGTCGCATAGGGAATGCCTTGCTGCAATGCTTCATGCAAAGCAGGCCCGCGCGCTGGGATACCCACCGCCTTCCAGAACCCGGCACCGGTGTCAGAAACGGGCCTGGCTTGTGCGAGACCTGAGGACATGACAGCCTCCATCAAAATCAAATGATACTCTATTTATACATCACTTGAGCACCGCAACACAAGGAATTGGATATATCCCCCCGTCAGGCAAGGAAGAACCCCGCCACACTCCACTTTCAGGAAGCATCAAGTGAGCTTTATGATCTACGCTGGAAAAAGAAAGTCGATGCGACGGGGCCGACAAGATGCTGGTGACCGGCTTTTCGTGTCGCTGTCAGGTAAAGCGCTATGTATTATAAAAAGGGGACTGTCCCCTTTTTAGTCCCCTTTTTCCGCGTCGAATTGATCATCCCAGTATTCGCTCTACGCCATCAAAGTTGAGAGTTCTATATAAACGCACAAATGGATGGCGTCTTGCCTCTTCTGGCATTTCGGAAACACGCTCATTCAGCGGATTGCGTTCAAGTAACTTTATAGATTTGATTAAAGCGTACGATAACTCAGAATAACTCAAGATCGTATTGCACAGAAACTCAACAAATTCAACGACAGGCAAAAGTCTAATCGGAGTCTCCTTATGCTCGACTTCGATAAGTGGCGGATTAACAGAACCATCTGGTTGCATCTGGAAATCGGTTAATACAAGTTGCTGTCCGGATTTGGGATGTTCACTACAATTTCTTACGTTTCTTACCAGAGACAAAAACTTTGCTTGTTCATCCCAGGCGCCGAGACAAGTATCTGTCATTTTTGGAAGGTTAGCTAAAGCCTCACGATATTCATGCCACATAGGCCTACCACTATGGTCCGGCAAAAAATGAATTCGATACAACTTCAAAATACAATCTTTCGTTTTATCCAGCTTCACCATAATACCGTGCAATTTTGTATTTAAGTCGGTAATAGATGGAATGTGGAAAGATTTAACCTTCTGTTTTCCCGAGCAGAATTTTTCTTCTTCTGAAGATATCTCTTCGACTAAACTCGCAACCATCGACCTTAATTCGATGTTGTGCTTGGTTAACTCAACGGTAACCTCAAACAGGTCGTCATGCAGTTGACTCGTTTGGGAATTGTTTTCGTGGAATAGCATCATCGCAGTCAGTAAAACTTTGCCGACAATCTCGTCACCATATCCTGCCGATATAACTTTTTGACTGAGGTTTGGAATATTCGGGTTGGTTCTCTCCGGATCAATATCGTCAGCTAGCTGAACAGAATAAACTGCCTGCTCAGTTAGCGTGTATAGACGATGGGACGTCGAAATAAGCTCTTTGATCCCAGACTTGTCATCATCACCCCCCACCTCTAATGAGAAGGCTGCTTCACGCTGCCGATCTATTTCGCGTTTTTCCCGCATCCTTACCGACCCTAAACATTTTCCGACCGACCAAACCGAACTCAGTCTAACGGTTATTTACCACGACGCTCAACGATATTGATCGGCACCGATGCCCTCCAAGCACTAACAAAAAAGGCATAGCTAGATCACCTGACATGCTGTCTGAAGTTCTACAAAAATGGCAGCATCTTGCTGATGTGATCAGCAAACGCGTCGGTGGCGGGGGTTGGGTTGAATTCTGATTTAACCACGCGCAGGCCAAGTTTGGGCAGCGGCGGCAGCGGGGATTTCAGGATGAACAGGTCGCTTGGCACCGCCTTTTGCATCATCACACTGATGGCAAGGCCGGAGCGCGTGACGGCGATCAGACCGGCAAGGCTGTTGCTGGCATAGGCGATTTGATAGGGCAATCCGGCGGCCTGCATGGCATCGCGGGCCGATCTGTGGTCGATGGCATTGGCGGCGGGCAAGGCCAGCGGGATTGGGGCGGATGGGGCGGATGGGGCGGACGAGATGGATCGTGCGGATGGCCGGTTCTTGGTGTCGGTGTTGGCGTTGCTGTTGTTTTCCCCTGCCCCGTTCAGGGTGATGTTTTTGCCGAAATCATGAAGCTCCAGCGTTGGTTTACTGCCGACCCAGGCGAGTTGTTCGGTTCGGATGGTATCGCCGCCGGGTGTTGTGTTGGGCGCCCTACCGGAAATCGTGGCGGGTGTGATATCCGGGGTGGAAACCAGCGCCATATCGATCTGGCGCGCATGCGGAAAAGGGGGACAGATTTATTTATCTAGTTTTCTGGGGTCTGATCCTTGTAAGCAATAACACCCGTGAATTCGAGCGCATCGAGGGATTACGTCTGGAAAACTGGGTTTTGGGTTTTCCCCCTGATTCACCTCACAAAAACGGCAGCATCTTGCTGATGTGATCCGCGAAGGCATCTGTAGCGGGGGTCGGGTTGAATTCTGATTTGACCACGCGCAGGCCGAGTTTTGGCAAGGGTGGCAGCGGGGATTTCAGGATGAACAGGTCGCTTGGCACCGCCTTTTGCATCATCACACTGATCGCGAGGCCGGAACGCGTGACGGCGATCAGACCCGCGAGGCTGTTGCTGGCATAAGCGATTTGGTGGGGCAATCCGGCGGCCTGCATGGCGTCGCGGGCCGATCTGTGGTCGATAGCGTTGGCGGCGGGCAAGGCCAGCGGGATCGGGGCAGACGGGGCGGACGAGATGGATCGTGCAGATGGCCGGTTCTTGGTGTTGGTGTTGGTGTCGGTATTGATGTTGGCGTTGCCGTTGGTTTCCCCTGCCCCGTTCAGGGTGATGTTTTTGCCGAAATCATGAAGCTCCAGCGTTGGTTTACTGCCGACCCAGGCGAGTTGTTCGGTTCGGATGGTGTCGCTGCCAGATGTTGTGTTGGGTGTCCTGCCGGGAGCCGTGGCGGGTGTGATATCCGGGGTGGAGACCAGCGCCATATCGATCTGGCGCGCATGCAGAAGTTTTTGCAATTCCGGGGTCGGGGCGGAAACCACCTTGATCTCGACATCGGGATAGATCGAGCCGAAACTTTTGAGCAAGGCCGGGAAAAACGCGATCAGGTAATCTTCGGGGCAGCCAAACGTGATCGCACCGCGCAGGCCCTGATCCGAAAAGCTTGAGATCGCATCATCATGCAGGCGCAAAATGCGTTCGGCATAGCCCAGAAAACGATCCCCCGCCCCCGTAAGCCTGACCCCGCTGCCCGAGCGGTGAAACAGGGTTTGGCCAAGGGCGTCTTCAAGGCGCTGTATCTGCATGGTCACAGTCGACTGGGTGCGCCCGACCTGAATGGCCGCAGCACTTAGCGTTCCGGCATGGGCGGCACGGACAAAGGTTGTCAGAAGTTTGAGATCAAGCAGGGCCTGCATGGTGTCTTTCCGTCGCACGTGGATATCAATTTTTCCAATACCGGAATGTCAGCATTATCAATTTTACCGCTTTCGCGCCACAAGATAGGCTTTGGGTCTGTTTATCGACACACGCATGCATGGGGGCCCGTCATGTCAAACAACACCGATCCGAAATTCTGGAAAGCTGCGCAAGACCATCTGATCCGTTATGGCAGTCCGTTTGATCCGGCGATTATCGAACGGGCAAAGGGATCGTTTGTTTATGATGCCGACGGGCGCGCGATCCTTGATTTCACATCCGGGCAGATGTCGGCGGTTTTGGGCCACGGGCATCCGCGCATTGTCGAAACCGTGCAAAGACAGGTTGAAACCGTCGCCCATCTGTTTAGCAGCATGCTGACCCGCCCGGTGGTGGATCTGGCGCAACGGTTGGCGGAACTGGCACCGGGACTGGAAAAGGTGTTGTTGCTGTCGACCGGTGCCGAAAGCAATGAAGCCGCCATTCGCATGGCCAAGCTTGTGACTGGCAAGCATGAAATCGTGGCGTTTTCCAAAAGCTGGCACGGGATGACCGGGGTGGCGGCATCGGCAACCTATAGTGCCGGGCGTAAGGGATATGGCCCGGCCGCGGTTGGATCCTTTGCCATTCCGGCCCCGAATGCCTTTCGCCCGCGGTTCAAACATGCCGACGGGTCGCTTGATTGGCAGACCGAACTTGATGATGCCTTTGAGCTGGTCGACAACCAGTCGACCGGCAATCTTGCCGCCTTTGTCGCCGAGCCGATTTTATCAAGCGGCGGGATTTTGGAACTGCCCAAGGGGTATCTGGCAGCGCTTAAGAAGAAATGCGAAGAACGCGGGATGCTTTTGATTTTGGATGAAGCCCAAACCGGGATTGGCCGCACCGGCCATATGTTTGCGTTTCAGCGGTACGGGGTAACACCCGATATCCTGACCTTATCCAAAACCATCGGGGCGGGATTGCCGTTATCGGCCGTGATGACCACGCCTGCCATCGAAGAAGCCGCCTATGAAAAGGGCTTTTTGTTTTACACCACCCATGTGTCCGATCCCCTGCCCGCTGCGGTTGGTTTGACCGTGCTGGATGTGGTGCGCGATGAAAATCTGGTCGCACGCGCCGGTCAGATGGGCGCACAGCTTTTTGACGGGCTATCACAGCTTAAGGATCAATATGACTGTGTCGGCGATGTGCGCGGGCGCGGGTTGCTTCTGGGCATGGAAATCATCAAGCCAACCGGCAACCGCGAACCCGATCACGACATGGGGGCCGCGATCATGGCCGAGGCATTTAAACGCGGGCTTAGCATGAATATCGTCAAGATGCCGGGCATGGGCGGCGTGTTTCGCATTGCCCCGCCGCTTACGATCAAGGCCGAGGAGCTTGATCAGGGTGTCTCGATCATCGGCGATGCGATCAAGGCCTGTATGCAGGGTCGCTAACCGGCACGGGATATGTTGACAGGGCATCCGGAACGAACGAGAAATCAGGCATTGTTCCTTATTCAAACAAAGGCCCGACCATGATCCGTCATATCGTTCTGTTCAAAGTACAACCGACTGTCGAACAAACCACCATTGATGCCCTGTTTACCAAGCTTGCCGATCTTGGCAGTGCCATCCCCGGCATGCGGGGCTTTGACGGCGGCGCGTCAGTCAGCCCGGAAGGCCTTGAGCAAGGTTTTGCGCATGGTTTTTCAATCGATTTCGATGACGAAGCCGCCCGCGATGCCTATCTTGAACACCCGACCCACAAAGAACTGGGTGGCCAGTTGGTCGGATTGCTTGAAGGTGGCATTAGCGGGTTGGTGGTGTTTGATTTGGCGATGTGATCCGACACGCCTTATTCGCAGCCATTCCGTTTAGACACACAAAACCCCGCACGGTGAACCGGCGGGGCGGGAATGGTGGGCCTAACAAGACTCGAACTTGTGACCTCTCGCATGTCAAGCGAACGCTCTAACCAACTGAGCTATAGGCCCCTATGTGTGGAAAAGATGGTGGGCCTAACAAGACTCGAACTTGTGACCTCTCGCATGTCAAGCGAACGCTCTAACCAACTGAGCTATAGGCCCGCAAATCCATCTTTCAAAGACCGCCCCTTCCGGGTAAGAAGGAATGGCCCGTGCCGTTTGCGTCGGCGAGGCGGTATTTAGCCCAAGGCAGACAAAGGCGCAACCCCAGAAATGGTTTTTTGACAAAAAATCTTCATCAATTCTGCTGCAATTCCCATATGCTAGAAGAGCATGCGGCATCGAATTTGACGTGATATGCTTTTGAAAGATCGCGGGATAATCAAAGACACCGTCAACAGGGATGGACGTTACCAAGACAATGAACCAGTTGCCTTCGGAAATCGCCTCTAGCGGGCCTGCCACCGTTATCCTGCCAGCGCGGCAAACATTGCCCGTGGTGTTTGCATCCCCGCATTCAGGGCGGCAATACCCGCAAGACCTGATTAAGAGTGCGCGCATCGGATCGTTTGAGCTGCGCGCATCCGAAGATGCCTTTGTTGATCAACTGTTTACCGCCGCACCGAAACTGGGCGCGCCGCTTTTATGTGCGACCTTCCCGCGCGCCTATGTTGATGTGAACCGGGCGGCGTTCGAGCTTGATCCACGGATGTTTGTCGGCGACCTTCCCAGCAATGCCGAGGTGAATTCCATGCGCGCGCTTTCGGGGCTTGGCTCCATCCCGCGTGTGGTCAGTGGCGGGGTCGAGATTTATAAAACCCGCCTGCCCGTCGAAGAAGCGTTCGAGCGGATTGAAACCTATTACCGGCCCTATCACAGCGCCTTGCAGAAACTGGTTGATCAAACCCGGGCCGAATTTGGCTACTGCATTCTGATTGATTGCCATTCCATGCCCGGTGATTCGGTCGACAGCACGAAAAACCGCGTTGATCTGGTGCTTGGCGATTGCTATGGAAGTTCCTGCCACCCGTCATTGACGCGGTTTGTGGATGAACGTGTTCGGGGCCTGGGTTTTCACCCGGCGCACAATGATCCATATGCCGGGGGGTATTGCACACGCCATTACGGTCGCCCGCAAGAACATGTGCACAGCCTTCAGATCGAGCTTTCTCGATCCCTGTATATGGATGAAACCACGATCACGCCGCATCGCGGATTTGATGTCCTGCGCGATCAGATGACCAATCTGATTTCGTCCTTCCATGATCTCGACGGGAACCCGTTCTCATGACCACCGCGACCGATACCGATGCGAACCTTGCGCTTGTCAATCTTGTCATTCGCGATGCCGAACCCGAAGATTTCGAGCGGGTCACAGAAATTTATGGCCACCATGTTTTGCATGGCCTGGCATCTTTTGAAGAACGTGCGCCAGAAATCGCCGAACTGACCACGCGCTGGCAGCATGTGCGCGAACGCGGATTGCCTTATCTGGTCGCGGAAATTGACGGCCGGGTCGAAGGTTTTGCCTATGCCGGGGCATACCGTACCCGCCCGGCTTATCGCTTTACCGTCGAAGACACGATCTATATCGCGCCCGACGTTGTTGGCAAGGGCGCGGGCCGTGCGCTTTTGTCTGAACTGATCAAACGCTGTACCGCCCTTGGTTATCGTCAGATGGTTGCGGTGATCGGGGATTCGGCCAATGTGGCCTCGATCGGGCTGCATGCCCGTCTTGGCTTCCGGGTTGCCGGAACATTGCAGTCCGCAGGCTTTAAACTTGGCCGCTGGGTCGATAGCGTGATCATGCAGCGCGGGCTTGGCGATGGTGATGGCAATTCCCCGGACGGCGATCCAACGCGCGAGAAATAGACGCGCAACAGACCAGACCAATCAAGATAAGGCGCTTTCGCAGTACAACATTCTGCGAAAGCGCCTTTTTCTTGGCGACTTGCAGTTATCACATGCCCTGATGATAGACTGCGCTTACAGAAACCATCAGAAATACGGATTTATGCAAGTTGATCAGCAACACCTACCCGGTGCCCCGCGTCAGTTTGGGTACGGCAAGCCTTGGGCGTTTCTTCTTATTATCGCCGCCGGCATTGCCTATTACGATCTCGTACTCAATAGCTGGGACTGGCGGGATGACGTGAACTGCGCCGCCTTTTACACATGGTCACCACAAGATGCGACGGCGCAAGACAACGCGAGCACCCGCATTGCCCGTGCACTCGAAAGTGCATCAGAGAACCATCACCCCCCAAGCGAAGTGACCCTTCGCCGCCAAGTGCGCCAAATCACCGAAGAACTTAAAAGCCCGACCCTGTCGCGCTCTGATAGAGAAGACCGGCTTGCTGATTTGAAAGAGAGTTGTGATTGATCTGATTTCGGCTTTCACCCCGCAATGCACAAACTGTTACATTCAACGAAGTCGATCAACCAGCTGGTTAGTTTCCCGCACACCCAAACAACCCAAACCCTTGAATTTAGGCAAAAAAGAAGGCCGCCTGTGACAGCGGCCCAAGTCTAGGGAGGAAACGTCCAAGAAACGAGCGACTAGTCGCTCGCCGGAATGCGCTACGTCCTACCGCAGCGCACAAATGGACATTACCCATTTGATGGCGAGGACGCAATAGCTTTTTGACTATTTTTTTATCAAAAATATTAATGCGTGTTTTTTAATCATAATTTCATCGAAATGCCCCTGAAACGCCTTCAATTTTCTCAGATAGCGGTTATTTTTTGACCATCGAAGAAAAGGAAATGTTCGAAAGGACGGAGAGAATCGAACAGAACGTGGTCAGGAAAGCCACATTTGCACCCTCCGATTCTGCCCTTACTTCGCATCGAGCAAGAAAAAAGGGGTCAAAGATAGCGACGAGGCTCTCAGTTGTTGGACTAGGGACGCCATGGCGAGCATAGCTAATCCTCCGCCCCTACGCAAAATGGAAACCTCAACTTAAAGAGACACAACATCCTATGCTGCATACAACACCGACCGTCATTAACATCAGGTACTTAAGATAATTCGAACAAGCAAAATGGAGCTCAATCAAAGGCTAATAGCCACAATTGAACTCACTATACTTTTCAAAACCTTACCAAGAAGAAATCTGCAAAATTCTAGATGCCGTCAAGCGAAGTCGCATCGGCATTTTTTTGCAGTATCATATTGAAACTACCGCCACCGAAAGCCAACAACTCGGATAGACGCCACCGGTCATCTTGGGACAGCTTCTCGTACGATCCAGACCACAGCTCAGGAACAAGCTGAGGATGCTCGCGTCCATGGCCAATCATCTTGACGATCTTCAAGCCCGCACCATCAACCAGCTCAAGGACTTCAGAGACGTTGTAAGCTTTTTCACATGGATTACAAAAATGGTCTATCCAAGGAGCGCTTGGCTTGTCATATCGCACGGTCCATCCAGGAGACCAAGAGTAACCTTTTAGCCGGCGAACAATGTTCCGTAGCTTGTTTCGTGGCATCATGAGTATTTCAATCAGCGGCTTCTGAACAAACGACTTTAGCCAATGTTTTTCACGGTGCTTCATGAGCGCATCGTATATCTCAAACCGCCTTTCTACATTCGTCAGATCAGGCTCAAATATGTTTAGAATTTCCTTTACATCGAACCGCCCACTATCCAACCGTGATCCATACAGATGCACAAACAGGTAGCCGTCATCAGAGAGTGACTGAGCAACATTTTTCAGAGCTGCCACAGGCTTCTCACAATGGTGGATAGTTCCAAGCGCAGAAATAATATCAAACGTACCTTCGAATGGAATATTTTCGGCGTAGTTACCCTTTTCAAGTGTCAGATTTTGAACACCGTGCCTTTTAGATAAATCGCCACAAACACTCAACGATGGCCCCGAGAGATCTGTACCATAGCATTTCCAATGCGGAAACTTTTTAGCTACACCAACGAGATAGTGCCCGGTACCGCATCCAACATCTAAAAACCTCAAATTACTATTTCTATCAACTTCTTCTGACAGAGCATTCCAGTATATGTCCATTGACTTCAAGTTAGCACCCAAATCCGGGTACGGAGCACACTCATACATTGACTGTATTTTTTTCGCCCCACCTTTGGTCGCTTGATCTTGCATCTCGCTGCCTACAATAAAATTAAAAACTTTTAATCCGGTTTAACATTTTAGCCATCTGAATCAATCAGCATTATCGCCCAATCATTTTCAGATGCCTTATTCCCCGCAAGCAACCTCTATCAAATTAGAGACTTGCTTTAACGTTTCACGGCTATGGGATATGACTGCTATCTAAACCTCCAGAAAGTGATGCTTTTTTAGCGGCACACTAGCATTCCTTTGCAGTTAGAAAAACATACAGCTTAGGATCAACTTTTTGAGACAACCTAAAGAATACTATGGTTGTGTAGCATCCTCAGAGAACGTGCTGGCGGGCAATATATGAGTTATTGGTGATGCAACAGGCAAGCAAAAGAACTCCGACTTAACATCAGAAAATGGCTCATAGTAGATACTAAGCGGAAAGTCTCTTTACTATCTGCAGTCTAGGATCCTCGGATCTCTCTACGATTATGCTTGCGACGTCATCTATCCATTGGCACTTGCGACAACAGCGAAGCTGAAAGCCTGCTCGCCGCCATTCAGCTCACTTCATGTCAAAACAGCTCTATGGAAGCTAGTTAGCACTTTGATCCACAGACCGAACACTAGAACCGGAGGGTGTGGATGCCTTGCTTCGCTTTGCCGGGGCATAGCGGCCCGAGAGGCCATCGGCAATCATGTCATCATGATCCCGGCGTTTTTTGGCGTCATACATCCGACGGTCGGCTAGTTCAATCAGGTTCTGTGGCAAGGCAATGGCGTCTTCCAGACGTTCGGACAAGCCGACACTTGCCTTTTGCACCTGCCCGCTTTCAAGTTTGGCCAAGCCCGGCGCCATGACACGTTCAAGGACTTCTTGTGCCCTATACATATCCAGTTCAGGCAGCAGGATCAGGAATTCTTCCCCACCCCAACGGACAACAAGGTCCGAGCGACGGAACCTGTTCATCAGACTGTCGCCGACTTCGCCCAATATGCGATCGCCATAATCATGACCATAGCGATCATTGATCTGCTTGAAATCATCAAGATCAATGAATGCAACCGTAAAAGGCGCCTTTTTGCGCACGGCACTGTCAAAGGTCACCTTGATCATTTCCATGCCAAACGCGCGGGTATAGCACCCGGTGAGCGGATCAATTGCGACTTCATGCGCAGCTGTAATAGTCCGATAAAGCTGAACAAGGGCGGAAAATACCGCGAGCGGCACCAAAACAGCCAACAGCATTTCAAGCGGGATCATGCCGGTTGCCAAGCCACCCTGCCCGCCAACAATGACAAGCGCAAGGATCGGCAGCGAGAGTATTCCGGCCTCGACCAATGTTACGGGCATGATCGCGATCATGACCACAATCCCCAGCATCAGGAAACTATGCGTGGAATGCATTTTCTCCGTCGCCAGCGGATCATTGCCGCCAAAGACACAGAGCAAACATGCCGCAACGATCAGCATCAACATAGGGAGATAGGGGAAATGACGGCGCCACCGCGCACTGACTGCCCGGTTGGTAATGACAACCACCGCGACTGCGGCGACCAGCGCACGCATCACAAAGGTCTGCGAGGACATCATATCAGCGGCGATTACACCATCCCAGAACGGGGTAATCGCCAACAAGATCAAAACGAACAAAGCTGCAAAACGCGCGGAAAGCTGAATCGACTCCTTACGCCGAAGATGCATCAATTCCGCATGCCTTGGCGTGTAAAGGAAGTCTCGATAGCAACATCGCAAAGGTCCAGCGATGCGCTTACTATCTCTGAAAGGGCCAGATAGCACGCAGAACAGCTCCAACTTCAATCTTTTCAGGAGCCTATCAGCCCCGGGACTTGGGTATCATCGTTCCCTTATTTAACCAAAGATACAACTATCCATTAGAGGTGGGAACGCCAAAGGAACTGCCGCTTTGGGGCCTTTTCTCCCCACACTGCCACACCAATCCATTGATAAATAAACACAAAATTAACAATTTGATAGATTTTGACCGAGGTTAAAAAAGTTAAACTTTTTTGCATTCCGGAAACCAGTTGCGGACTTCGCCCCACCCCGTGGTTACAAATGAAAACGCCGCGTCGAAAAATCAACGCGGCGTTCATGCATTTCAGGTCATCACACGGACAGCCTGTGAGATTTCAAAAGCCGGGATCAGCCCCAAAGTTCACGATCGGGCAAGCCCATGACACCGTGATCAAAGCTCAGCCCATGTTCACGGTCCTTGGCCATCCAGATCGGGCCATCCAGATCGACAATGCGTGACATGGCACCGGTAATCATGGCCGGGGCCATCGCAAGCGACGTTCCCACCATGCAGCCGGTCATAATCTGCATACCGGCCTTGGAGGCTGCTTCTGCAAGCTCAAGCGCGCCTGTCAGACCACCGGTCTTATCCAGCTTGATATTGATCATGTCATACAGATTGGCCAGACGCGGAATGTCGGCAATCGTATGAACAGATTCGTCCGCACACAGCAAAACCGGGCAGTCGATATTGATCAAACCGTCATCCTGCCCGGCCGGCAGCGGCTGTTCGATCATTTCAACGCCAAGCGCGTCAAGTTCGGCACCGATATCTTCAAGCAGTTCAAGCGACCAGGCTTCGTTGGCATCAACAATGATGCGGGCCTTGGGCGAACCTTCACGGACGGCACGCACCGATTCGAGAACGTTTTCGCCGTTCAGTTTGACCTTCAGCAACGGCGCATGGGCAATTTTGCGTGCAGCTTCACGCATTTTGTCCGGCGTATCGATGCTGAGCGTTTCGGCTGTGACCAAACCTTCTGGTGCTTTATGCCCGATCATTTCCCAAACACGACGGCCG
Source organism: Thalassospira sp. (assembly GCF_040218635.1). Lineage (GTDB taxonomy): Bacteria > Pseudomonadota > Alphaproteobacteria > Rhodospirillales > Thalassospiraceae > Thalassospira. The sequence continues at coordinate 274,051 of NZ_JAVJRB010000012.1, read as the reverse complement.
GTGCGCTTGGCTTCCATATCCCAATATGCACAGTCAACAGCATTGCGGGCTGCCCCTGCTTTCATGGCATCTTGAAGTTCCTTGCGCGTCATGCCGTGATCAAGCGCGTCTGCCTGCGCATTGATGTCGGCAATCACACCATCGACGGTTTCACCATACCGGGCATAGGGAACGCATTCCCCATAGCCGGTAAATTCGCCATCAGACAGCGTCACCTTGACCACATGTGCCTCGGTCCGTGCCCCGCGCGAGATTTTAAAAACCTGCGCTAAGGGGAAAACCTCGGAAATCACATTGAGTTTGGGCAACTTAAATCTCCTGCAGCTTGTCAACGATGGACACAACGCCGGTACGAACCGGATCAACCGCCGGCAGACCGAATTCTGCTTCGATGTCAGCCAGAAGTTTGGTTGCTGCTGCGTCGTCAAGCGACTTGGTGTTGATCGCAAAGCCGACAACCACGCAATTCGGGTTGGTCAGTTTGGCGTGTTGCAAGTTAACGTCCATGCAGGTTTTCAGATCCGGCAATTTATAACCCGGAAGACCGCGCATATGTTCACGGGTCGGTTCGTGACAAATCACAAGCGCATCAGGCTGCGATCCGTGGATCAGGCCCATCGTCACACCCGAGAAGGATGCATGGAACAGGCTGCCCTGCCCTTCGATCACGTCCCAGTGGTCCGGATCATTTGCCGGTGCAATGGTTTCAACCGCACCCGAAATGAAGTCCGAGATCACCGCATCAACCGAAATACCTTGGCCGACGATGAAAATACCGGTCTGGCCGGTGGCGCGGAAATCAGATTTCATGCCGCGTTTTTTCATTTCCGCATCAATCGCCAGGGTGGTGTACATTTTACCAACCGAGCAATCGGTACCGACAGCAAGAACACGCTTACCAGAACGCTTTTCGCCATTCCCAACCGGAACCTTGCCATCGAAATGACGGACGTCAAACAGGCTGACACCCTTGGCAGAAGCAGCTTCGACCAGTTCGGGAATCGTGGAAAGGCGGGTATGCAGGCCGTTGGCAATATCCATTCCGGCATTGATTGCCGCGAGAAGGGTTTCCATCCATGCCGGGCCAATGATGCCACCACGGTTGGCAACGCCAAGCACAAGCGTCTTGACACCTGCTGCCTTTGCCTCGGCAATCGACATTTCCTGCAAGCCAAGATCAGCCTTACAGCCCGGAAGGCTCAGCTGTCCAACGCACCATTCAGGGCGCCATTGCTTGATACCAAGTGCGGTTTTTGCAGCCAGCTCATCCGGCGCATCACCAAGAAACATAAGATATGGATGTGCGATTTTCATAATACCTCCTTGACCAGCGTCCAGACGCTACCCTTATAATAATCTGGAGCGACTATAGCGCAATATGGTGGAAGCGTTCCAGAGATATGAATTGATATCTTCGACAATACCCACAATAATTCGTCTATAATTCGACAAATTGAAATAAAGACAAAATTAAATACAAAACTCTTCGAAGACCAACATCCTTTCTTGCGAAATTTGCCGGGAATGGCCCGAAAAACGCAAGAAAATGCAATTTTGAAGGACTGGCGTGAAAGCGCCCGACTACATATGAGCACCGATCTCAAGAAGTGGCTATCTGAGCGAAAAATCGAAGAAGTCGAATGCATTGTACCGGACATGTCAGGGGTCGCCCGTGGCAAGGTTCTGCCAACGCAGAAATTCCTACGTGGGCTGGAGGCCAAAAGCCTTGCCATCCCGGAGGCCATTTTCTGCCTGACTGTCACTGGCGGATACCCGGAAGAAACCGATGCATTCCTTGATCCTGCGGAGAAAGACGTCGTCATGGTTCCCGACCCGGAAACCATTCGCGTCGTGCCCTGGTATGAAGAGCCGACAGCACAGATCATCTGCGACTGTTTTCACTTCTCGGGCGAAGAGGTTTCGATCTCTCCGCGCGGTGTTCTTAAACGTGTTCTGAGGGCCTTTGAAGAACGCGGCATGAAGCCAATTATCGCACCGGAACTTGAATTTTATCTGGTGGCGAAAAACACCGATCCTGACAACCCGCTAGAGCCGCCAATTGGCCGTTCGGGACGCCCGGAACGCGCATCAAATGCGTTTGGAATCGATGCGATCAACGAATTCGATCCGTTGATTGAAGACCTGTATGACTATTGCGAAGCCATGGATATCGACGCCGATACCATGAGCCACGAATCCGGCCCGGCCCAGCTTGAAATGAACTTCAACCATGGCGCACCGCTTGAACTGGCCGATCAGGCATTTTTGTTCAAGCGCACATTGCGTGAAACCGCGCTCAAGCACGGCGTCTATGGCACGTTTATGGCCAAACCGATGGGCAACCATCCGGGAAGCTCGATGCATATTCACCAGAGTCTTCTCGACATCACAACCGGCAAGAACCTGTTTGCCGATGATGATGGTGAAAACTCGAAAATGTTCCTGAACTATATTGGCGGCCTGCAACGTTACCTTCCCGCCGCCATGCCGCTTTTGGCGCCGAACCTGAACAGTTATCGCCGTTTGCAGCCTTGGTCGGATGCCCCGATCAACATGCATTGGTCACTTGATAACCGAACCGTGGGCCTGCGTCAGCCAAACGGCCCGCCCGCAGCACGCCGCATTGAAAACCGCCTGCCGGGGGCGGATGCCAACCCGTATTTGGCGGTTGCGGCATCGCTTGCCTGTGGATTGCTTGGCATTATCGAGGAAATCGACCCGACCGCCCCGATCGAAGGATCGGGCTATGACCGGGCGCATTCCCTACCGCGTCACATTCACGAAGCCTTGGCGAAATTCCATCGCTGCAAACCGCTTAAAGAACTGTTGGGCGACGAATTCTCGGCCGCTGTTGTTGCGGTTAAAGAGGCCGAATGGGATGCCTATCAAACCGTGATCAGTGCATGGGAACGCGAGCATCTTTTGCTCAACGTTTAAAATCAGTGATCGAACTTTGCGCCGGGAGATCGCGCCCGGCGCAAGATTATTGCATTGCTTATGCCTAAATTTTCACATGATGCGAAAAATGCACAATTTTCCATCTTGTGTTTGACAATATCCTGATCCATTCAAAGGATATTAGAAGTGCCCTTGGTCTTGGGGGAACCAAACAACAAGACCATCAAACTTTCAAACGCTGCCACATGGGAGGCTCAGCGAAATGAAATCTCTTCTTAAAACTTCAAGCATGATTGTGCTTGCAACAGCCGTTTCCGGCTTTGCCTTTGGCGCATCCGCACAGGAAGTTCTCAACGTCTATAACTGGTCTGATTATATCGGCGAAGAAACCGTTGCGAACTTTGAAAAAGAATATGGCGTAAAGGTCAATTATGACGTTTACGACAGCAACCAGTTGGTTGAAGCCAAGCTGCTGGCGGGTAATTCCGGCTATGACATCGTGGTTCCGACCCTTGCAGATGCAGAACGCCTGATCCGGGCCAAGCTGTTCCAGCCGATTGATAAATCAAAGCTGTCGAACTATGGCAACCTTGATCCGGTAATCCTGCAGCAGCAGGCAAAATACGATCCCGACAACACCTATGCAGTGCCTTATCTTTGGGGCACCAACGGTTTTGGCTATAACGTTGCCAAAGTCCAGGAAACACTTGGCGATGACGCACCGATAGATAGTTGGTCGCTTGTTTTCGATCCGAAATATGCCGAACCGCTTTCGAAATGCGGACTGACGATGCTGGATGATCCGGGCGAGATCGCTCCGCTTGTGAACTTCTATCTTGGGAATTCACCAGATGGTCCGCCGACCAAGGAAACCATCGAATCGGCGATGGGCCAACTTGGAAAAGTCCGTCCGTTCATCACCTATTTCCACAGCTCGCAATACATCAACGACCTTGCCAATGGTAACGTCTGTGTATCTATCGGGTGGTCCGGTGATGTCGGTCAGGCAGCCCTTCGCGCAGAAGAAGCCAGCAATGGCAACGAAATCAAATATGTGATCCCGAAAGAAGGTACGCTGATCTGGTTTGATGCGATGATGATCCCGGAAGATGCACCGAACCCTGATCTGGCTCACAAATTTATCGATTACGTCCTACGTGCAGATGTTGGTGCGGATCTGGCAAACTATGTTGAATATGCCAGCCCGAACGAAGCTGCCATGGAGTTCATCGACGAAGGTCTGAAATCTGATCCGGGCGTTTACCCGACCCAAGAAGTCAAAGAACGTCTGCGTTCAAAAGTCGAGCCGGAATCGCGCGATCTGCGGACCCGCACCCGCATGTGGACCAAACTTAAAACCGGTCAGTAAGGCATATTCAACGATCATAGTGGGTTAACCCAACTTATTAAGTTGACGGAGTTTCAAAAAGCCAGCGGACATCATCCGCTGGCTTTTTAATAAACGCTTTCTGGTGATTACGTTACGTAGCACATTGTGGCTCCACACCACGCTCGAATTAGAAACTTCCTGTCAAAGAGAATGTAAAATTATTAAGGCCGGGCACCTTCTGGCTCGCGCCCCTTCATTTGTTTGGTCCGCTATTTTAATCAGATCGGATTAGAACAGGAAGCGGACACGGAGTGTCCCTTCGATGGCAGCGAGTTCTTTGCGAACACCCGCACCCGGTTTGATTTCTTCGTCGACTTCGACAACCACATAGCCAACGCCACCTTCGGAACGAAGATACTGGCCGCTGATATTCACACCACGGCGGGCAAACACGTCGTTTATTTTCAACAGAACGCCCGGAATATTGCGGTGAATATGCATAAAGCGCGTATGGCTGCGATCCTTGACCGGAAGCGAGACTTCCGGGAAGTTCACAGCACCCAAGGTCGAGCCATTATCGGAATACGTGATCAGCTTGTCAGCGACCTCAACCCCGATATTTTCCTGCGCTTCCTGGGTTGAACCACCAATATGCGGGGTCAGGATGACGTTGCTCATGCCGCGAAGCGGGCTTTCGAACATTTCATCCTTACCCGCAGGTTCGACCGGGAATACATCAAGTGCAGCCCCTGCAAGATGTCCGCTTTCAAGGGCGGCTGCCAGATGATCAATCACAATGACATTGCCACGTGCTGCATTCACAAGATGCGCGCCGGGCTTCATCTTGGCGATTTCAACCTTGGTGATCATATTTTTGGTCTGCTCATTGGCAGGAACATGCAGCGAAACCACGTCAGACTTCGCAAGCAATTCATCCATCGAAGAACAGGTCGTTGCATTGCCCATCGCAAGCTTGTTGATGACGTCATAATAAATGACATTCATGCCAAGCGATTCAGCAAGAACCGAAAGCTGCGTCCCGATATGGCCATAGCCAATGATACCCAGCGTCTTGCCACGTGCTTCATAAGAACCCTTGGCATTTTTCAGCCAACCGCCATCATGGGCCGCCGCATTACGCTGCGGGATACCACGAAGCAACATGATGACCTGCCCCAGCACCAGTTCGGCAACCGAACGGGTGTTGGAATATGGTGCGTTAAACACCGGTATGCCGCGCATTGCAGCAGCCGTCAGATCAACCTGATTGGTCCCGATACAGAAGCACCCGATAGAGGTCAGCTTGGGCGCCGCGTCAATCACTTCTTCGGTTAGTTTGGTGCGAGAACGGATGCCCAGAAAGTGCGCATCGGAGACAACGGACTTCAATTCGTCCGCGTCGAGCGCAGCAGGGTAATGGTCGACATTAGAGTAGCCGGCCTCTTTGAACATCTTTACAGCGTTTTCATGGATACCTTCGAGCAGGACGATCTTGATCTTGTCCTTCTCCAACGAAAGCTTGCTGTTCACGGCGCACCATCCTTTTTTTTTCGCGAGGGGCGACACGGGATAATCCCGAGCCGTTTGTCAGACCGTTCCATAACGGCCTGTGGCCCAATGAAATAGGACCTTGAAGCGCGTCCGTCAAAGGCTTTCCCTTGCGTAAATATGCATTGCCCCTATCTTCTGAACGCATATACCGGCTAATGCGTACAAAAACAAAGGCCCCAAAAGGGTTAAGCACTGTTCCAAGACCCGTATCGGATCGAATCAGGGGATCGAATTTTGCCTGCTGAAATAAAAACCGTGACCGACATCCACCAAGTCGGACAAGTCGACTGGGATAAATGTGCAGGTTCGGACAATCCGTTTGTCAGCTTTGCCTTTCTATCGGCCATGGAAGATAGCGGCTCAACAACGGCCCAAACTGGCTGGCAACCGTTTCATCTGGTACTGAGCGATGAGAACGGCACTATATCGGGCATTGTCCCGCTTTACGTCAAAGCCCATTCATATGGTGAATATGTTTTTGACTGGAACTGGGCAGAGGCCTATCAGCGGGCCGGCGGGAAATATTACCCAAAACTGCAATCTTCCGTGCCCTTTTCCCCTGTTCCTGGCCCGCGTCTGTTGGTTGCCCCCGATCATCCTGATCCCGATAGCATTCGCCGTATCCTGATCAATGGTTTGGCGGCATTGCCCGAACAACTTGGCATTGCCACACTGCATGTTACCTTTTGCAGCGAGGGTGAAAGTCAACTTATGGAAGATGCCGGGTTTCTGCGCCGGACCGGCATTCAATACCATTGGCATAATCGCGGTTATCAAAGCTTTGATGATTTTCTCGGTGCGCTGAATTCACGTAAACGCAAAAACCTGCGCAAAGAACGCAAACAGGTTCTTGAAGCCGGCTACAGGTTTGAGGCCCTGCGCGGGGATGACCTTAAACCCCATCACTGGGACCGGTTTTACCATTTCTATCACGACACATCGGATCGCAAATGGGGGCAGGCTTATCTGACCCGTGAGTTCTTTGAACTGCTCCATGAACGGTTGCGCGATCGCACGGTTCTGGTTGCGGCATTTCACGATGATGACATGGTTGCAGGTGCATTGAACCTGATCGGGTCAGAGACGCTTTACGGACGGAACTGGGGCACAATGGACCGCGCCCCGCTTCTGCATTTTGAAACCTGTTATTATCAGGCAATTGATATTGCAATCGAACATGGTTTGAAAACGGTGGAGGCCGGTGCGCAAGGTGAACATAAAATCCAGCGCGGATATGAGCCGGTGATAACCCATTCCGCCCACATGATTAACGATCCCGGCCTGAAACGTGCCGTTGCGCAATTCCTGCGTCAGGAACAAAACCATATCGCGCAGGATCGTGATTTTATCCTGGCCGAACACAGCCCCTATCGTCAGGAGTAAAGCAGCGGTCTACTGCCGGGGATATGACGCAACGCCGCACATAAGACTCGCACATAAGGAAAAGGCGCGGTTTTGACACCGCGCCTTTGGAGAAAATCCGCTTCTGATCAGACGGTACGTACGTCATCCAGGAAGCCGTTTACATGCGTGCGAAGCTCATCATTGGCCGCGGCCAATTTGCCAACACTGTCAAGCTGACCATTGGAAAGATCACCGCTTTCAGTTGTTGCATCGGCAACGTTTTTCACAGCACTGGAAATGGCGTTATTGCCATTCGCAGCCCCTTCGACACTGCGTGAAATTTCTTCTGTCGCAGCCCCTTGTTCTTCAACCGCACTGGCAACAACCGACATCAATTCATCGATCTTATGAATGGTATCGGCAAAGCCATGAACGGCCTCGGACGCGGCACCGGTTTCACTTTGCATCTCTGAAATTTTGGCGGTGATTTGCTCCGTCGCCTTCACCGTCTGGGATGCAAGGTTTTTCACTTCATTGGCAACCACGGCAAAGCCTTTACCTGCTTCACCAGCACGGGCGGACTCAATGGTTGCGTTCAAGGCCAGAAGATTGGTCTGATCGGCGATATCACTGATCAGATTGACAACCTCGCCAACACTTTGGGCGGCTTCGTTAAGCTTCTCGACACGCTCATTGGTGCGTTCAGTTTCCTCAACGGCCATTTGTGTAATTTCGGTAATGCGGGCAATCTGCGACGAGATTTCAGAAATCGATGCTGAAAGCTGTGCTGTTGCCGATGCAACCGTTTCAATGTTGGCAGAAGATTCATGGGCCTGTTCGGCCACGTTCTGAGCATCCTGATTTGCCCGTACGGCGTGCGAACTCAATGTCTCGGATGCAGAACGAACTTCATCAAGGGCCACTTTCACCGAATTCAAAACATCCTGAATTTTCTCATCGAAACCAGCCGTTATAACGCCCATACGCTTGCCACGTTCAACCTGCCGTTCAGCTTCAAGCTTTTCCTGCTCTGCCATACGGGCCCGTTCACGCGCATTTTCACGGAAAACTTCAAGCGATTTGGCCATGGCACCGACTTCGTCAGAGCGCTTCATATCAAGGGTTTCTATATCAAGATTGCCCGATGCAAGGCTGCCCATAGCTTCGGTCATTTTGCGGATCGGGGTTGCAATCATGCGCGACAGGGTGCCACCAAACAAGGCAGCCATCGCAATCAACAACGCAACACCAATGCCAAGTGTGACCTGAAAAATTCTCATTGCCTGAGCAACCTGATTTTCAACATCCAGCACCCGTTCATCAATGTTTTTGGCAAGTTGGCTTGCAATCATACTTACGCGATCAGAAAGCTCGCGAGGCTCACCCGATGCTTCAATTGCACGCGCATGGTTCACCGTAAGATAGTGATGCATCAGTTTCGCCTGCTCAGCTGCGATTTCTTCCCAGCGATCAATCGCGCCATCCATTTCGTCGATCAGACTGGCAACATCCGGGCCGATGGCTCCGTAGGTTCTAAGGACATCTGTACGAATGTCGATTTCCTCAAGTGACTTCTGATAACTTAGAAGCCCTGCACGATCGCCGGTGGTCAGGAAATAAATCAGTTCCTGACGGGCCATAAGATAAGAACGATCAAGATTGCGATAATCACGTTCAAATTCTGAAAGGTAGTCGCGCTGCTCGTTCGCACCTTGTACTTTCATCGTCGAAAACATGCCCGCTGCCGCGACCATCAGGATTACCGCGATCATCACAGCAAAACAGGTTGTCAGCTTTGCAGGAATGGAAAGGTTTTTGAAGAAGTTCATGGCTTTTCTCCCTACTGACTGCTGCGACGTGCAAGCTCATTCAGATTGACTTCAATGGTCACCGCACCGATGGGCTGACGTTCTTCGTTGCTCATGGTCATATTGAGCTGCGAACGCCACGTATCGGATTCTTCGTTATATTCTGCTTCGTCAATAAAAACGGCGTCAGGACCATTGGGATAGGTATTCTGGAACTTTGCTTCATCGCCTTGCCAGAAATCTGATGTGATTGAACTTTGCCCAACATTCAGTCCGGCAGCATCCATCACGAATATCTCGGCAAACAACCCACCTGATCGCGCTTGGACTTGTGTCAGGTAACTGGAAAGCGGGTTTGTCAGAATGGCGGCAACAAGGGGCTGGTCTTCCGCTTCTCGTTCGGCACGCCATTGCAAATCGGCAGCATCGATCTCATCCTGCGTCATATCTTTTCGAAGTTTGTTCTGTGAGGTTATCGACAGACCAACAACCGGATTTTTCAACCACTCGCGAACATCTTTGATCATCGCATCGGTAATAAGAACATTCGGATCACCCGGAAGCTCTGACTTTGCTGTCGCGACGAACGATGAGCCCAATAGCGTTGCAACAACAACGCCCCCAAAAATCATACTTTTCTTAGATATCATTAGCTTGCCTCCCAGACGTTATCATCCCGAGGATAAATATCACTAAACTAAAGTATAGATATCTATACTAAAGAATTCATCTTGCTACAACTTAATTTAGAAATGGTGACCAATATCAGACACAAAAGGCTACTTTCCACATTTGTGATATGTGGATTGCGAGCGCATCGACAAGAGCGCCATCGTAAATCTTTGAAAATCAGGCAAGAAAAAAGCGGCGGAAAAACCGCCGCTGAGTTTGGTTGGGACACGAGCAAACTGCAGAAGATTACGTTGTTCCAGGCGCATAGTGCGCCCCTGCAAAGAACAACTGTCCGACATCACCTAAGCAGGAAGCGTGCCAACTTTTGTTTTTTGTCAAAACCCCACTTTTTGGGGGGATTGGTTCTCTCCGATTCCTGCCCTTTTGGACAGGATCAAGACATCTTTGCATTTCAAAATGCAAAGATTGCAAAATGCGACTATATTTCTTTGCATTTTGCAAAGACGCTTCAACAAGGGTCCAAAACAAGGAGATCATCCTAGTCTCATTTGGCGCGCTTTTTCTTTCGCGTACCAAAATTCAAAAGGGCTGGCGCTTTCTCGATAATTTCCTGAAGGATTGATTTTGCACGATCAAGGTCGTCGCGCGCGGTCCCGTCAAGCTGACTGATATAGCGTGGATCAGAGATCATCCGCTCTGCCTCATACAGCGTCCGCAACTCGCTTTGGAACATCTCACGCGCCCCAAGCGGCAAGTTCTCTTTCCCACTCATCACATGGAAAAACTTCAAACTGGTTTTGATCACGATCTTAAGCATCACGACCTGAAGTTTATGAAACTGCTCTTCAAGCTCTTCTTTCTTAGGATGCTTTTCCAGCTTGTTCAGGCGCTCCATAATCACCAGAGACAGCGCTTTGAAGTTATCAACCTCTTCGCGGAACGGTCTATATCCGGTGATGTCGGAGTTTTCCGCACGCTTTTCAAGATCATTGGCCAACGCAACCAGCTTACGCGCACGCAACTCTAGCCGGGACAGGAATTCCTCGACTTCATTTCTAAATTTTCTTTGTGCAGCTTGGCTCATTGTACTTTGGCATTCTTTATAAAACGGCGCCCGGGGATCACTTCCCCGGGCCCCAATCTAAACTGCCAATGATTAACAACATCTCCAGACCAGAGAACTGATTTATCAATCAGCCATCTCCGGGTTCTTTTTTTGCTGTTTCTTTCCACCTTCATCCTCCGGATAACGGAAAATGACGGCATCATCTTCGATGTCGACCAGAACAGCCCCACCTTTGGACAATTTGCCAAACAGAAGCTCTTCGGCCAGCGGTTTTTTAACATGTTCCTGAATGACACGACCAAGCGGACGTGCACCAAACGCAATGTCATAGCCCCGCTCGCCAAGCCACGTCCGGGCGGCTTCGGTAAGTTCAATCGAAACGTTGCGGTCAGCAAGCTGCACTTCAAGCTGCAAGATGAACTTGTCGACAACCATCTTGACCACTTCCGGTTTCAGATTAGCGAACGGAACAACCGCATCCAGACGGTTGCGGAACTCCGGCGAGAAGGTGCGTTTTATCGCCTCTTCATCTTCGCCGATACGCATTTCGCGCTTAAAACCAATTGGTGGCTTGGCCATGTCCGAAGCACCGGCATTGGTCGTCATGACCAAGACGACATTCCGGAAATCAACTGTCTTGCCATTATTGTCGGTCAACTTGCCGTGATCCATAACCTGAAGAAGGATATTGAACAGGTCCGGATGGGCCTTTTCGATTTCATCAAGCAGCACAACGGCGTGCGGATGCTGATCGACGGAATCGGTTAACAACCCACCCTGATCAAAACCGACATAGCCCGGTGGCGCACCGATCAAGCGTGAAACGCTGTGACGTTCCATATATTCAGACATATCAAACCGGATGAACTCAATACCCATCACAGTCGCGAGCTGTTTGGTGACCTCGGTCTTACCAACCCCGGTCGGGCCGGAGAACAGGTAGCTGCCGATTGGCTTTTCAGGCTCCCGCAGCCCTGCACGTGCCAGTTTAATTGCACTGGCAACCGATTCAATTGCCTTGTCCTGACCAAACACGACAGTCTTGAGATCACGCTCCAGATTGGCCAATGCCTTACGGTCGTCGGTCGAAACCGATTTTGGCGGGATGCGGGCAATCTTCGCGACGATTTCCTCGACATCACGTTTACTTACTGTGCGCTTGCGTTTGCTCGGCGCAACAAGCATCCTTGACGCACCGACTTCGTCAATGACATCAATCGCACTATCAGGGCGCTTGCGGTCATTAATATATCGTGATGCAAGCTCAACCGCTGAACGAATGGCCTCGTTGGTGTATTTGACCTTGTGATGGTCTTCGTAATACGGCTTCAGACCTTTGAGAATCTTGACGGTATCTTCTTCAGAAGGCTCATCAACATCGATTTTCTGGAAACGACGTACAAGCGCACGGTCTTTTTCAAAATGACCGCGGAATTCCTTGTAGGTTGTCGACCCAATGCACCGCAAGGAACCGCTTGCCAAGGCAGGTTTGAGCAAATTGGACGCATCCATTGCCCCGCCGGATGTGGCCCCCGCGCCAATAACAGTGTGAATTTCGTCAATGAATAGGACAGCACCGTCATATTCTTCGAGTTCCTTGACGACCGCTTTCAGGCGTTCTTCAAAGTCACCGCGATAACGGGTACCCGCCAGCAATGCGCCCATATCAAGGGCAAAGATCGTTGCATCGGCCAGAACTTCTGGCACATCGCCATCATTGATCCGGCGCGCCAGACCTTCGGCGATGGCCGTTTTACCGACCCCCGGATCCCCCACATAAAGAGGGTTATTTTTGGTACGACGGCACAGGACCTGAATGGTTCGGTCAATTTCGCTTTGACGGCCGATCAGCGGGTCAATTTTACCCTTCTGTGCTTTGGCGTTCAGGTTCACGCAATATGCTTTAAGCGCCTCGCCTTCTGCCGGTCCGGTTTCTTCGCCTTCTGGTGGCATGCCCGAAACCGGTTCTTCGTCAGCACCACGTGGAATGCGACGCTCATTGAGCTCGGTCGCTTTGGCAATGCCGTGGGAAATATAATTGACTGCATCAAGACGGGTCATGTCCTGAAGTTGCAGGTAATAAACCGCGTGCGATTCCCGTTCAGAGAACAACGCAACCAGCACATTTGCACCCGTGACTTCTTCGCGACCAGACGACTGGACATGAATGGCGGCACGCTGAATGACGCGCTGGAAGCCAGCGGTTGGCTTCGGATCAATCAACCGCGCACTGATCAGACCGGAAAGTTCGCTGTCAGCGAACTCCAAAAGGTCTGAGCGCAACCGGTCAACATCCACCCGACAGGCTTTAAGCACTGCAAGCGCGTCCTGATCTTCGGTCAGTGACAAAAGAAGATGTTCAAGAGTGGCATATTCGTGACGGCGCTCTGACGCATATGCGAGCGCACGGTGCAGGCTTTCCTCAAGATTGCGCGATAACATATGTCACTCCTTCTCTAAGGTACACTGCAGCGGATGCTGGTTCTGGCGGGCCAGGTCCATGACCTGGTTAACCTTGGTTTCCGCAATTTCATACGTAAACACGCCACATACCCCAACTCCCTTGCGGTGAACCTGAAGCATGATTTCGGTAGCCTCTTCGCGACCCTTTTCAAAAAACCGTTCCAGCACTTGAACAACGAATTCCATCGGGGTGTAGTCGTCATTTAGCAACAACACCTTATACATGGACGGCTTTTTCGTCTTGGGTCGTGTCTTTGTTACGATCCCCGTATTCGGCAGATCAACGCCGTCATTATCCTGTTCAGTCATCTTCTACTTACCGGAACCCTTATTTCCTGCATGAACTCCATGATAGGTCATTGCCACACTGTTTCAAAGGCCGCAGAACAAATTGGCACGACTAAATTATTGTCTATCCACGATTCATTTAGGCTGAGATTAACCCGCTGCAAGATCACCCGACAAACTTCGTAAACACGATTGCGTTCGCAGCGCAGAAAACCGGCATTGTTTTAAAATTCTGCCCCATAAAAAAACGGGCATGACCAGATGCCATGCCCGCTATCATATTCACACTACGGTCGGTTGAGACAATCGACTTCGCATCATTTCGTTACAGTATTTGCCGCTTTGGTCATCGCATTGAAGCTATCTGCCATCACCGACATCATGATTTCCTGAACTTTCTCGCCTTCGGCGACACTGCTTTCATAGCAACGGCTCAGAATCCGAGTTTGCAACTCCTGAATGTCCGACAGACTTTCGACCTTGGTAAGGGCGTCAATGTCTGCCTGTGATGCTTCAATCTCACGCTGCATCCATGTTGCAAGCTCAGTCCCAATGCCGCCCGTTTTCTCAAACAGCGCCATGGATGCCTGCCAGACTTCCTCAAAACTCTTTTGTTGCGTATCGAGCAACTCTTCACATTGCGCTACCACCCGTGATCCGGCACCAGAAAAAACATCTGATTGCCCGGTCATTGTTTCGAACAGTTTTGTGAAGGCTTCGTTGGCAACCGAAACGCTTTCTTCCAGCGCATCTTGACTGGCCGATACCATTGCATCAATTTCCGGCGTTTTCCACAGCTGCAGATAGGGTTCCATCGCATTTGGATCCATAAACATCGCGCCAAAGCCAAACACATTGTCAGACTTGGCTGCCAGCGGCTCTGCTGCTTCTTTTGCGACAAGTTTCGGAGCAGAAGCTGGAGCAGGACTTGCCTTCGGCGCTGGCGCTGTTGCCTTAACAACCTCAGGCGCAACCGTTTTCGGCACGGGCTTGGCTGCCGGCTTCGCTGCTGCTTTGGCTACTGGCTTGGATTTTGGTTTTGGCTCTGCTGTTGTCTTTGCTGGCTTCGTTGATTGCGCAGCAGGTACAGCAGCAACCTTTTTAGGGGCTGTCGCCGGTTTAGCAGCAACAGGCGCAGCCGCTTTGGGGGATGTTGCAGTTTTGCTTTTCGTGCTCACAGTACTCGCCTTTTCAATTTCAGAAGAAGATGACGGCGCGGACGGCGTGACCACTGCAGCTTTCTTTTGTGCCGCAGCAGGAGAAGATGCACTCTTTGCCGTTGCCCGCGATGCAGGTTTTTCCGCGACAGAAGAACCTGATGCAGATGCCTTGGCCGGCTCGGACTCAGGCTCAAGCGCTTTTGTGTCGCTTGGTTTCGTTTCCGTAGCTTCCGCCTTATGCGACGCGGGCTCCGGGCTGGCAGCACTAACCGGCTCCTTGACAACCGCGGCATCCGTTTTTTTGACGCTATCGGTCACGTCAACATCGGCATGCTTGGCCGCCGCTTCAATCTCTGAAGATGTCATAACCACACGCTTTGGTGACTGTATCGTCTTTGATGCAGAGACCGTTGTTGATACGGGTTTGGAAGCGGATTTAGTCTGATCTGACGCAGAAACAGCCGAACGGGTTATCGTTTTGGCCGGCGCAGATACCTTTTTCCCTGATTTCACAGAGGAGTTCTGTTTAGAAACAGCCATTGCCTCAACCTCCTGCCATTCGGGATATCGCCCCGAGGCTATGTTGCATTGCAGCATAACCCTAGATGGAATAGCCCCCTCAGGTCAAGAACACTTTCGTGACAATCAATCACGACCGCCATCAAATAACTCTTATTTTTAGCCAATCAAACTCAGCATCAGCCTACCTCAACGACAAAATACCAATTTGAACAAATGCCTAGCCGATAGATTTGATTTCGCAATGCGGGACAAACAAAAATGGGCGCGCTTTTATCAGCGCACCCATTTGAAATCAGATCACCGAGCGAACAGGCCTAACGCAGCATGTTTCCGCGCACCGTGCGATAGAATGTCCGGGAATCGTCATTCATAATAGCAGCACTCTGCGCTGCACTTTGCGAACGGGCTTTGTCCTTGGCTGGTGGCTTGGGCAAGTCACTTTCGATACTCGACATCTCAGACAGAACAGTTGGGAAAGTGAGCGCTTGCAGGTCATCGACTCCCGACATCCAGGTGCCCAGCGTCACGTAGCCTGATGAGCATCCAAGGGCGACCCAATAATAATCATCCGAATAAAGCCGAACGCCGTCACGCTGCTGTTGCGTTCCGAATCCGTCATTCTGGAGTGCATCGGTGATTTTAAGATAGCCATCCCGATCGATCACGTCGGTCGTGACATCGCCACTAAATGCGCCAAGAGGTGCGGTAACCTCAACATTGATGTTACTGACCTGGGCCGGACCAAAAACACGACTTGTCAGTTCAAACTGCTGGTTCGCCAGCTGTGGGTTCAGCTCAAAAACACGAACTTCTTTGTAATAGTCTGCATTATAGATGATGCGAATCCGACCTTCAGCATCCCCTGCAGAACAGGCCACACGAAGATCATCGGCATTCAGATAAGAAAACCAGGTCGATTTGCGCACCAATGGATTACTGACGTCGCTATTTTGCGTAAAGGTGCAGCCTGCGAGCCCGACAGCAGCCAATGTCAGAACAGCCAAACTGTTCAAATTCGCACGCTTGATGCTTATCTTGTTGAGAAGTGGGGCAATTAATTTAACCATTCGATCCTCGATTTTTTGTCGGACAGCAGATATAAATAGAACTTTCGCGTACAAAGATGGCCGCTGCAAGGCCGCGTATTGATTAAGATGAAAATCGACGTTCTTAAACATTTGTTTAAGGCTATGATGCGAGATTGGTCATATTTAGTTCTTGGGGATGATCGAAAGCCGAGTCCGTATAATGCGTTTAATGACCCCGTCCGGGCCAAATGCAATGGCCAAAGCACTTTTTGCAAAGCGCCCCTTTGGGATGCGCGGCTGTTTGGCTGCATTTTTGTGCCTGACTGCCCTTCTGCTGACGACCATACTTGCCCCGAATGATGCATCTGCGCGCACTTACACTGCGATGATCATTGATGGCGAAAGTGGGGAAGTTCTCCATGAATACCGCCCGGATCATAAAGTTTATCCAGCGTCTCTGACCAAAATCATGACGCTTTATATGGTTTTCAATGCCCTTGAACATGGCAAGGTATCGCTTTCAACGCCAATGAAAGTCTCCAAGCGTGCTTGGGGACAGGCGCCGTCCAAACTGGGGCTCAATCCCGGTGAAACGATTACCGTAAAAGACGCCATTTTGGCCTTGGTCACCAAATCAGCCAACGACATCGCCGTTGTCGTCGCGGAACATCTTGGTGGTACAGAAATCAAGTTCGCCCAGATGATGACGTCTGAAGCACGCCGCATTGGCATGAAACGGACAACGTTCCGCAATGCATCCGGCCTTCCGAATCGCGGCCAGATGACCACCGCGCGCGACATGATCCAATTGGCAATCGCGCTGCGCAAGAATTACGGCAGCTATTATCATTATTTTGCGACCCAGAAGTTCAAGTTCGGCAATCGCACCTATGGCAACCACAACAATCTTCTGGCGTCTTATTACGGTACCGACGGGATCAAAACCGGCTATATCAATGCGTCTGGCTTTAACCTTGTTGCCTCGGTCAACCGCAATGGCAAACGCCTGATTGGTGTTGTCTTTGGGGGGCGTACCGCACGTACCCGCGATGATCAGATGAAAAAGCTTCTGGATCAGGCCTATATCAAACTGACCAAAGAAGGCGAGATCACAGTTCCGCGCCCGCGCATCAGCCCGGATGACAAGATATTGCCTGCAGATACGCAGCTTTTGATCGCCAAACGCGACACCATGCGCGAAGCCGAACAGCAACCCGGACGGATCGATACCCAAACCATTGTCACCCGACTTAAACCGGAAACCACCAACGGCTGGGCCATTCAGGTTGGCGCCTTTAGCGATCAGCGCCGCGCACAGGAAGCTGTTCTTGCAGCAGCCCGCACAGCACCCGATGTCTTGCGCCTGACCCGTGCGACAGTCGAACAGCAGGCCAGCGGCACAGGTGTTGTATACCGTGCCAGACTGCTTGGCTTTGATGGCGAGACAGAAGCCCGCGCTGCTTGTGCTGCCCTGCGTCGTGAAAACCTTGCATGCATCCCGGTAAACTCGGGTGAGGCCGGCTAACGCTAGCCAAACAGTAACGTAACTCAGATACACCAAAGGCCGTCAGATCACTCTGACGGCCTTTAATTTTGTCTCAAACGAATAAGTTTGGTGAGGCTTAGTGCCCGCCACCCAACGCAAAGAAATCATCTGACGACAGTCCGCTTTTCACAAGTTGATCGGTAACTTGAACTTTAAGACGGGCAAGTCCTGCGTCATCGCCTGCTTCGCAGCGTGCCACAATGGCGGGTTGGGTGTTTGATGCACGCAGCAACCACCAACCATCATCGGTACTGACACGCACACCATCAATGCCGCTAACCTCTGCCCCTGCATCATCAAGACGCGCACGCACTTCTTCGATCAGTGCGAATTTACGATCATCAGGGCAATCAATGCGGGTTTCCGGCGTATTGACTGCAACGGGCATTGCTTCGCGCCACTGTGCAAGGCTGATGCCACTTTGCACCAGAATGCGATAGAGACGGACCGCAGCATAGGTCGCATCGTCATAACCGTAATACCGTTCAGCAAAGAAGATATGGCCGCTCATCTCACCGGCAATAGGTGCTTTTGCCTCGATCATTTTGGTTTTGATCAGCGAGTGGCCGGTTTTCCACATGATGGCATTGCCGCCAAGACGGGTGACTTCATCAAACAGGGTCTGGCTTGCCTTCACATCGGCAATGATCGCAGCACCTGGCTGCCGCTGCAAAACATCCGCAGCAAAGATTTGAAGCAACTGATCGCCCCAAAGAACATTGCCCTTGCCATCGATCACACCAATACGGTCACCATCACCGTCAAACGCAACGCCCCAATCGGCATTATGTTTGGCAACAGCGGCCTTCAGGTCAACCAGATTGGCTTCTACCGTCGGGTCGGGATGATGGTTCGGGAACAAACCGTCAATTTCGTCAAACAGCAAGTGATGTTTGCCCGGAAGCTTTGCGGTGAGTTTACGCACCACATCACCAGCAGCCCCGTTGCCGCAATCCCAGACAATTGTCATCGGATCAGGAACGTCACAATCAAGTTCTTCCACCAGACGTGCGACAAAGCGATCTTCGATATCAAGATGCGTTGCAGTGCCCTGCCCGGTTTCAAAATCACCGGCAGCGGCAATCTTGCCCAATTCCTGGATTGCATCGCCAAACACTGATTTGCCCGCATTGACCATTTTAAACCCGTTATAATTCGACGGATTATGCGAACCGGTTACCATAATACCCGCGTCGGTTTTCTGATCATAAACCGTGAAATACAGCATCGGCGTCGGGCCACGACCAATCAGCACGACATCACAGCCGGTTGACAAAATACCGTCTGCCAATGCCGAAGCCAGCTCCGGCGAACTCAGCCGTCCATCGCGTCCCAAGGCCACACGTTTTCCACCGGATCGGCGCACCATGGTGCCAAAGGCCTTACCCAATGCGTTGGCATCAGCCGCATGCAAGGTATCCCCGACAACACCGCGCACGTCATATTCACGTAGTACAGAGCGATCAAAATTGTGTCCGGCAGAATTCGTCATAACTTGGATTAGCCTCCGATAGATGCACGACCGACACAGGAATAGCTGAAACCGTTTTCAGCCATCTCGGTCGGGTCATAGACGTTACGCAGATCAACGACGATCGGGTGGTTTAATGCATCTTTGATGCGCTCAAGATCCATGCCGCGGAACTCGTTCCATTCGGTCAGAACGACCATTGCATCCGCACCGTCAATCGTCTGATAGGCGTTGTCGCAATATTCAATACCTTCAAGAAGCTTCTTGGCTTCTTCCATGGCTTCAGGGTCATATGCCTTGACCATCGCACCCGCTGCGATCAGCATCGGCAAGATATCAAGGCTTGGCGCATCGCGCATATCATCGGTGTTGGGTTTGAATGCCAACCCGAGAACACCAATCGTCTTACCTGCAACCGACCCACCACAGGCGGTAATAACGCGATCCGCCATGGCTTTTTTACGCTTGGCATTCACATCAACCACAGTTTCAATAATGCGAAGCGGGCTGCCATGTTCCTGAGCGGTGCGTACCAGTGCCAGGGTATCTTTCGGGAAGCACGACCCGCCATAACCCGGTCCCGGATGCAGGAACTTTTTGCCAATACGGCCATCAAGACCAATACCGCGGGCAACGTCATGGACGTCAGCGCCGACCTTTTCACACAGATCAGCAATTTCGTTGATGAACGTGATCTTCGCCGCCAGGAAAGTATTGGCTGCATATTTGATCATTTCCGAAGTTTCGCGCGAGGTGAAAACAATCGGCGTTTCGATCAGGTAAAGCGGGCGATACAAATCCGACATTACGTCGCGCGCACGCTCATCACTGGTGCCGATCACCACGCGGTCAGGGCGCATGAAATCGCCAATTGCCGATCCTTCGCGCAGGAATTCCGGGTTCGATACAACCGCAAACTCCGCATCCGGCCGCTTTTCGCGAATAATGCGCTCAACTTCACGGCCTGTACCAACTGGAACTGTAGATTTGGTCACGATGACGGTAAAGCCATCCATCGCCTCGGCGATTTCTTCGGCTGCGGCATAAACGTAACTTAGATCAGCATGACCATCACCACGACGGGTTGGCGTGCCAACAGCGATAAAGACCGCATCCGCATCCTTGACCCCTACTTTAAGGTCGGTGGTAAAGGTCAGGCGGCCTGCCTTGACATTATTCTCAACAAGAACATCCAGACCCGGCTCGTAGATTGGCATGATGCCTTCTTCAAGACGTGCGATTTTTTCCACATCCTTGTCGACACAAATGACATCTGTGCCGAACTCGGAGAAACAGGCACCAGATACAAGCCCAACATATCCGGTCCCGATCATTGCTACGCGCATGGATGTTTTACCCTAGTAAGTAATTACCGACCGGAACGGTCACATGACCGTTCCGGTCGGTTATAATTGAAATTAAATGATTATTCTGCGGCTTCGCCCTTGGCAAATTCATGAATGAGCTGACGCACATCATCACGCATATCTTCACGGGCCAAAGCAAATGCCATTGTGGCTTTCAAGAAGCCGATTTTATTGCCGCAATCAAAACGACGACCTTCGAAATTATATCCATAGAACGGCACCTTCCCGATCATGGCCGCCAAGGCATCAGTAAGCTGGATTTCGTTGCCGGCACCGCGCGGAATATTTTCAAGCACCTCAAAGATACCCGGATCAAGGATGTAACGTCCAATGGCCGAAAGGGTTGATGGTGCTTCTTCCGGTTTTGGTTTTTCAACCATGCCACATGCGCTCACCAACCGACCATTCCTGCCTTCGATTTCAAGAACACCGTAGCGGTGAACTTCTTCGCGTGGCACATCCATCACAGCAACCATGTTACCGCCCGTGCGGCCATAGCTGTCGACCATCTGCTTCATGCAAGGGACATCAGACTGGATAAGGTCATCTGCCAACAAAACGACAAATGGCTCATCCCCGACCAGTGATTTTGCACATAGCACTGCGTGCCCAAGGCCCAGTGGGTTACCTTGACGGGTATAGGTCACCCGACCATGTTCCGGGATCATTTCAAGTGCTTTGGCCAGCGCGTCTTCTTTCCCGCGCTCTTTCAGGATGGCTTCAAGTTCAGCAGACCGGTCAAAGTGATCTTCAATCGCACTTTTGCCGCGGCCCGTCACAAAGATGAATTCTTCGATGCCTGCTGCAATGGCTTCTTCAACTGCATATTGAATAAGGGGCTTGTCGACGACCGGCAGCATCTCTTTCGGCATTGCCTTGGTGGCGGGCAAGAAACGGGTTCCCATCCCTGCAACCGGAAATACTGCCTTCTTGATTCTTCTAGACATTCAAATCTTCCCTTTTCAACCGCCGCACGCTCATCTGCTTCAGAATTGCCCGCAAGTATGCTTCTGCCACAATTCCAGAACACGGATCAAGCAAGCGCGTGCATAATTCACGCTAATCTTTACATCGCCGTAACAAAAGGCTTCGTGCCGCATTGATTTTTGCCGCCAGATAGTCCGATCCACCGTGATCAGGGTGAACCGCCTTGATCTGAGTTTTATAGGCCCGATTGATGTCTGCACGGCTTGCATTTGCATCCACACCCAGAATTTGACGGGCCTCATCGACATTCATATCCGCAGCGTTGGCATTCCCTTTGTTATGACTTCTCGTATCATCGTCGCGGCCGTTCCCTGCACCACCTGCACCGTTGTCCGCCTGTTGCCAATTTTTCCATCCGCCACAATCAGGACGGCGTTCAAAATAGGCTTCCAGAACCGCTTGGCTTTGATCGGTTGCGTTGCAGCATTCAACATAAAGCAACTGCAGGTCGTCAAGCCCCAAGCTGTCAAGATCTGCTCCGGCATAGTGTCCGTTCACCACACCACCGCGCATTTGCCCGGTTTCCAGATCAAGCAACATGTGCAGAATTTCTGTTTTGATTTCAGACGTATTGCCTGCTCCTGCGCTACGACTGCCAAAACTTCCCGGTCGGGCCGTTCGACGTGACGCAGCGAATATCCTGCGAAAAAGTGGCCATAAAAAGCCAAGCTTCATCATCCGCACAAAAAAAGGTAAAGCAGCGGCCAATGCCGCGGTCATTGCGGCAATTTTACCGGTCAGGAGAAGCCACCCTGCCAATAAGATCAACAGGATGATGATGACGAACAGACCAATTTTGCGGACATCTTTAGGCTCGGCTTCTGTCATCCAGCGAATGAAAAAGCCGACACCGACAAAAAGTGCAATCCCGATCAATACCCAGGACATCAGGATTTTTTCCGCAATTGATGGCCAAGTTTCAGAACGTCGTCTGACCCTGTCTTTTTCTGATAGTCGGAAAGACCATTCTGCCCGCCAACGGCATAACTTGCCACCGCGCCCAAAAGATCGCGAAGCTTTTTGGCCGAACTTGCATCAAACTGCATAAAGGCACCATCGGTGATCCGGGCTATTTCGCCAAAGGCAAAACTGGCATCCCGATCATATCCCTCCTGAAACATAAATGCCTTTACCCCCTTAAGGGCAAGTTTGCCGGCGATCGGGGCCAGATGGTCGGGATTTTCTTCGATACAGTCGCCAACATAAATCAGCGCATCGACTTTGCCATTGGCCGATTCTCGTTCGACATGGGCCAAGACCCGTTCGATTTGGGTATGACCCGCGTGGCAACTGACCTTTGAAATGTAGTTACGTAATGACTTTGCATTCCGACACCAGCCACTTGCCTTGCATTCCGATAGCCCGCGAAAGAAAACAAGCTGGATATCAAGGGCCCCAACGCCATCCACTGCATCAAACATTTCCGCCTGAATTTCAGCAGCCCGATCCCAGCTTGGCTGACGGCTGGCCGTTGCATCCATGGCAAAGATCAACCGCCCTTGTGACGGACCGGATGCCGGGGCAGACACAGACAATCCACGTGCCCGGCTCAGGAAGTCATCGACTTCCTGCCGGTTGGATGTTTCGGAAATGATATCTTTGCGTGCCAAGGATAACCTGCCTGCTAAACGTTCCGAGAAGACACAGCTATGTGCCCTTTAAGATATAGGCCGGGAACGGTCAGATCGGCAACTCTTCCCCTTCGGCTGGTTTGAACCCGATCACTTCAAGCAGGGATCGAACTTCCTGACGGGCTGCCATATGAGACATGCTCATCGGGATACCCACCCCTTTTTCACGCAGATCAAGCAAAGTCAGCCCCTTGAGGAACAATTCACGATAAATCACACGTTCCCCAAAGCCCGGCGCCGAACGGAACCGGATGCGACTGCCCAGTTTTTCGACAATTTCGGCGATGTCACGTTTGTTGCGCGCATCCAGATGTGAAAGCCGGTTCCGCATGACGATCCAGTCAATCGTACCGCCATCAATACCTGCACGACGCTTGCGCGCATCCCACACCATTTCGGCATAGATGCTTGGCCCTTTGATATCAAGGGTATCGGGATCAATCCGGGCAAGCATATCAAGATCAATGAAACTGTCATTGATCGGGGTAATCAGGGTATCGGCACAGGCATGCGCCAAACGCGAAAGATAATTATCGCTGCCCGGACAATCCATCACAACAAACTTGCAAGACAGAACCATTTCACCAAGGGCGGTCGTAAAGCGATTGCGCTCATCGATCTTGGCTTCATTGGCATCCGGCAATTCGCTGCGATAGATCGGGCGGTGATCCGGAAGCGGAAGATGCAGACCTTTTCTGTCATTAAAGGCCGTGCGGTTTTCGACATAGCGCGTCAAAGTCCCCTGCCGCGCATCAATATCAAGCGACCCGACCTTGAACCCCATCTTCATCAGGGAAACGATCAGATGCATCGCCGTGGTCGACTTGCCCGACCCGCCTTTTTCATTACCAATAACGATCACATGGGCGCGGTTGGACGGCGGTTGTTTGTCCGTCGCGGTTTGCTGGCCTGCGCTTTCCCCGCCCGCGCTGGTCTCTTGCACCGTCATGACTGTTTGCTCCGTTATTCAGGCTTATTCATCGTGTCCCCATGACCAATCTCCCCAATGAGCCACTTTGACGCTAAAAATCAAGGCAAAAGAAACCCATCTGACAGAAGTCTTATGACTGACCACTAGCTAATCTATGTGCACAAAGGTAAAGATAAGGGTAGCGCAACACAAAAATGTGCATGAAAACAAACTGAAAGGACGCAACGTGAAGTATCGGGCGGCTTTGATCGGCGGCATATTTGCCAGCCTTCTGGTTTCGACGACCCAGACTGCATTTGCACAGCAAGCAGGCGGGTTTGAACAAATTCCCAACGACCAGAGCCCGGTGACATTTAATTCACGCGTTCAGGGACAAAACACCTTTTTGCGTCAGTACCGCGATAACAGCACCGTATTTGTCGGCCGCTGGTTTGCACCACGCACCGAAAAGGAACCAACAAGCTCGGCCAGCGATCTTTATCTTGAGACCGTTTACACGACATCCGCACCCGGTTTCCGATTCAGCACGGCCATGGCACCGGAAAAATTGCTGGCAATGTTCGATTCTCTAAAGGATCGCACCAGCATCAACGGGCAGAATTTTGTCCAGGACACCCGCTATGGCCCCGTCGCCCTGTCACCGTTTGTCCGCGATGGATCACAATGCGTGACCTTTGTCGGGCAATGGGACCCGCGAACTCAAATCCAGCGCGGTAGCCGTATTCTTGGCTATTATTGCACACCGACACAACTGCAAGCACAATCTGGTTCTGTTTCGCCACAAAACAACATCACCATGATTGATGCACAGGAATTTGCGGCAAGTTTGTTTGGTCAGCTCAACCTTGAACTGCCAGAAAACACTGCCGCCACCGCCGAGATCGCCGCACCAATGAACAATATGGACACCATGCAGCCGGAAGGTGAAACAACCCCGCCCCCGACCGATGGCATTTCCATTGTCACCAATTGGCAAAGCGTGCGTGGCACCGGTGCACTTCGCTTTGATCAGCCTTCTGGTGAAGGCACCATGATCCTTGATGATGCCCAACGCCATTGCGAAGGTATCTGGCGTCATGAAGGTGGTGCATATCAAAGTGGAACCCTGCCGTTTGGCAGTTGGTATGTCTATTGTAACGATAGCAGCTTTGCCCGGGGTCACTACACCAGCGAAGCGCCGTCTGTTGTTACGGGTGACGGGAAAGACAATCAGGGACAGGCTGTCTATTTCCGCCAGGCTAACTGATCTAACCGTCAAATCCGAAACCTAATCTTATCGCCCCAACAAGAAATAATTGAACATGACTGCAGATATTCAAACCATCGTCATCGGTGCAGGCGTCGTCGGACTTGCCTGTGCCCGTTCGCTTGCCCGTTCGGGCCGTGAAGTCCTGATCATTGAACAACATGACGCCATTGGCACGGAAACAAGTGCCCGTAACAGCGAAGTCATTCATGCAGGGATCTACTACCCAAAAGGTAGCTTGAAAGCCGAACTGTGCGTTTCCGGCCGGGAAATGCTGTATCGCTACTGCGCAGAAAACGGCATTGACCATAAACGCACCGGCAAACTGATTGTCGCCACCGCACAAGATCAAATTGATGCCTTACATGCCATCAAAGCCAAGGCACACGAAAATGGCGTGACTGATTTGGTCTGGCTTAGTCAGGCCGAGGCACAGGAACGTGAACCCGCCCTTCTCTGTGTCGGCGCATTTGAAAGCCCATCAACCGGCATTGTCGATTCCCATCAATTGATGGTGACCCTGTTGGGAGAGGCTGAAAATCATGGCGCGACACTGGCCCTAAATACCACAGTCAAATCGGTAAGCCAAGAGAATGGCCTTTATACCGTGAACACCCACGACGCCGACGGCGAAGAAATGAGTTTGACCTGTGCTGAGCTGATTGTTGCCGGCGGGCTGCATAGCCAAACTCTTGGCCGGAACTTCGTTGGCCTTCCCCAAAACACCGTGCCCGCACAACATTATGCGCGCGGCTGTTATTTCACCCTGTCAGGCAAGGCACCGTTTTCGACCCTGATTTATCCTGCGCCGGAACAGGCTGGTCTTGGCATTCACTTGACCCTTGATATGGGTGGACAGGCGCGATTTGGCCCGGACGTCACATGGGTTAATGAACCAAATTACGATGTCCCTGAAGAACGCCGTGCGGCATTCGCCAGTGCCATTCGCAAATATTACCCAGACCTGAATGAAGACGCCCTTCAGACCGGCTACGCCGGTGTGCGTCCCAAAATTCAATCCCCGAACGAGCCTGCGCACGACTTCATGATCGCCGATGAAAAACTGCACGGCCTTAATGGTCTTGTAATGCTCTATGGTATTGAATCACCGGGGTTAACCGCATCACTTGCGATTGGCGCGACTGTTACCGATCTTCTAGGACAGCACAGCAAAGTTTCGGCGGCATCTTAAAGCCGCCATCTGCAACCAGTTACGGGTAAAACCATGGGCAAGGAACGCCAGATAAAGGCACATAACGGCAAAGATGTACGCAAAGCATCATCTGGGCAGATATTAGAAAACCGCCTGTCACGCCGTCGTTTCCTTGAAAGCAGCATCCTTGGACTTGGAGGTGCCATGCTGGCAGCCAGCCCATTACGTGTGCATGCCCAGCAACTTGAACCCTTTACCCCGTCGCCCAACAGTCTAAGCGACGCACCGGGTCAAGGGATCAACACCGGAAAACCCAAAGTCAATTTCACCGAAGAAATGCGCGAATACGTCATCGCCATCAGCCGTTGGGCAAAAAGCTATCGCAGTGATTTTTCGATCATTGCCATGAACGGGCTTGAATTGACCGAATATCTTGAAACCACCCTGTTTGCCGCACGCGGCACGGCAGAACCGGCCCGCAACTATCTGCGTGCCCTTGACGGGATCATGACCGAAGCACCGTTTTATGGATTCAACCACAAATACGGTGAAGCCACCGAGGGCGAGGAAACCAAATATATTCTGGGATACCTTGAACGGCTTAAGCTTGAAGGCCTGCAATATCTTGTTGTTGATTACACCAACAAGCTCGACGACATGCAAAAAGCCCGACAGCAGATTTCAGGTCTGGACGCCCTGTATTATGCCGCACCACCACCGGGCATGCAGCTCTCATCGCTTGCCAAGGTGCCAAATACACCGATTGGCTCCAATCCGTATGTGATCGACAATATCCGTCAATCCAAGAACTTTGCGATGGTTCTCGACAGCTCACCTTATGGCACCAAAGATGCCTATCTGAATGCGCTGATTGCAACCAATTACGATACCCTGATCATTGACCCGTTCCATCGCGGCACCATCCCGCTGACCTATGATGATATGAAACGGTTGCGCTACAAAAAGACCGGAACACCAAGAACCATTCTGGCCTATATCAATATCGCAACGGCCGAGACCTATCGTTTTTACTGGAAAAGTGGCTGGCGTCCCGGATCGCCCGATTTTATCAGTGAAGGCAATATTCTCGCCCGCTGGGGACAGGAACACCATGTCCATTACTGGTCGCGTTCATGGCAAAGCATCATCTATGGCAGCGAAGGCAGCTATTTGGGTGGCATCATGAAGCTTGGCTTTGATGGTGCGCTTCTGGGTGGACTTGATGAATATGGCTGGTGGCTGGATTACTGATCCATCCCAGTCGTCCAAGCGCACCAAACACCATTCCACACCCCGTCTGTGATCACGACGTTATGATGTGGTTTTCGTCTAAATCATGTAATCTGCCATTTGACGCAATCGATCTGCTTGGGCACTGTAGCGCGACGATAAAAACACGTCTGCGAAACAGGAGACCTTCATGTCGGCCCTCATTATTCATTACTTCTTTGTGCAGTCCCCGTGGTCGTTCTTTGGCTTTCGCCGGGCTGTGGAAATCGCCAAAAAACATGGTGTGGACATCATCCACAAACCCTGCCGGGCAGGCGATGTATGGGAACATGGCGGCGGCGTGCCTTTGGCAAAGCGGCCTAAACCCCGTCAGGATTATCGACTGGTTGAACTTAAACGCTGGTCTGAACATCTCGGCATCCCGATCAATCTTCAGCCCAAATATTTCCCCATTGATGAAACGCTTGCCGCACGGACCATTATTGCGGTTCAGGAAGATGGTCAGGACGTCACGAAACTGACCGAAACATTGATGGGCGATATCTGGTTGCGTGAACGCGATGTCACCGATCCCAAGATCATTCGCGAGGCCTTGGCATCAAGCGGGCTTTCCACCGAGTATCTTGAAGATGCAGATCTTCCGGGAACCGCCAAAATTTATGATGATAATTGTCAATCCGCCCGCGATCAGAACATCTTTGGTGTGCCGACATATTTTGTCGGCAGTGAAATGTTCTGGGGGCAGGATCGACTGGACTTTGTCGACCGCGCCTTGGCCTAACCCGCCAACAGAAATCCATTTTCATGGCTTAAAAACGAAATGGGCGGGAATCATCCCGCCCATTTCGTTTTGGTCTTTGATGTGATCAATGACCAGAATTCTTGTCCCCTTAGCCAAGGCGTTTGACGTGATCGACAACGAACCCGTCTTCTGACGGATAGCTATTTTCGATCATGGCAAGAGCCTTCAGCTCGTCACTCGCAGCGACTTCATGGGTCTGCACATCGGCCCAGCGATCGTCAAAGATGTCGTGGGAACGGTTTTCCTTGACGCATTCGCGAACGGCCTGGTTGTGCAGTTCAACTTCGAAAACGGTCTGGCGATGGTCTGTGAATGCAGACATTTCCGCCGATCTCCTTACTTTTTTTGTCCGGCGGCGCCGCCCAGACGCCGTCGTGTCCTGATCCGGGAATCTCAACCACAAGATACCCAACCGCGAGTCTACGTTTCGTGCCTTAACGAGCCGTAAATCATCCGGCTAATTTGTATTTCTAGATTAATCGGTCCGGTTTCAAGTGTCTTTTTTTCATAGCTGCATCACTCAGAACACCACCGGCAGCGCCAATCAGCACGAAATTCACGCATCTGAGGCAGATGAAAAATAAATCGCCCCTTTTTGCCTCCTAAATTGGTCGTGATGCTGTTTGGGCGTTCGCATCAAGCCGACAAAAAGAATCAACTCGGGACACTTATTTTACGAAATCGCGCCAAGGCCACCATGCTGCACCGCACAGGTCGCGCAACAATATTTCAAAACGAATCAACAATGATCATAAAATTCCACGCAGCACACCGCCCCCAACCGAAACGTTCTTTTTTCGCGTTCGGGTAAATTTAAAATTGATCCGCCGCCCAATGCATCAAACATACAAGGATAAGCAGGCGTCAACCTGCACCAGAACAATGATGCTGCCAGGAGGCTGCAAAGGATGAACGTCTTTTCCGATACCGCATTTGATGGCCATGAACAGGTCGTGTTTGCCAGTGACGATGCCACTGGCCTGAAAACCATCATCGCCGTCCATAACACCCATCTTGGCCCATCATTGGGTGGATGTCGCATGTGGCCCTATGCCAGTGAACAGGAAGCCATTCATGATGTGCTGCGCCTGTCGCGCGGCATGACGTATAAATCTGCCCTTGCCAATCTTCCGCTTGGTGGTGGCAAATCCGTGATCATTGGCGATCCGCGCAGCCAGAAAACGCCCGACCTGTTTCGCGCGATGGGCCGTGCTGTCGAGCAGGTTGGCGGGCGCTACATCGTCGCAGAAGATGTCGGCACCAGCCCGGCCGACATGGAACAGATCGCAAGCCAGACCAAGCATGTCGGTGGCATCAATGACGGATCAGATCCCGCCCGCACGGGCGATCCATCGCCCTTTACCGCCTATGGCGTTTTCATCGGCCTGAAGGAAGCTGTGCGCTTTAAACATGGCACCGAAGACCTAAGGGACTTGCGCGTTGCTGTGCAGGGGCTTGGCCATGTCGGCTATCACCTGTGTGCGATGCTCCATAACGCCGGGGCAAAACTGATTGTTGCGGATCTGAACAACAACAGTGTGGCTGCAGCTGTGAACGAGTTCAACGCCACAGCAGTTTCAGTTGATGACATTCTTGCTGTCGATGCCGACATTCTTGCCCCGTGCGCATTGGGCGGTGTCATCAATGACCGCAGCATTGAAACCTTACGTGCCGGGATCATTGCCGGGGCAGCCAATAATCAGCTTGAACATGACCGTCATGGCAACATGCTGCGTGAAGCCGATGTTCTGTATGCCCCCGATTACGTGATCAATGCCGGTGGTGTCATAGAGGTCCATTATTGCCGCGAAGGCAAACCGGTTGCCGACACCAACAAACATATCGAAGGCATTGCAGGAACTGTGCGCGAGATATTTGATCGCGCCAAACAGCAAAACCTTTCAACCGGCTTTGTTGCCGATCGTCTTGCCGAAGAACGATTTGGTTTGGTCAAGCACGCAGCCTGAGAAGGCGCATGACGCGAACAAAACAAAAGGCGAGGCCCAAACGGCTTCGCCTTTTTCATGTTCATCGCCACGTTTGCTGCACCGAGATGCCTTTTATTCTGCGGCAATTGGCTCGTAATTTGCGGTAACGGCTGCTGCATCATCGCAATCGCAATTGCCGCAGGTTTTCGCCTGAATCAGTTCTGCACGCATATGGCAGGCGCATTTTCCGCATTGCGGAGCACAGCCATGAAAGCGGAATACGTCCGCCGGACGTGTCGCCCCACCCTGCT
The DNA here is from genome assembly GCF_040218635.1 of Thalassospira sp. Lineage (GTDB taxonomy): Bacteria > Pseudomonadota > Alphaproteobacteria > Rhodospirillales > Thalassospiraceae > Thalassospira. The sequence continues at coordinate 243,357 of NZ_JAVJRB010000012.1, read as the reverse complement.
CGGCGGCGCGTCTTACGTCTTTTTCCTTAAGGGCATTACAGATGCAGACATACATGGTGCAATTGCAATCAGTTATTAATCACGGTTGGAAAGCTCTACGGCAAATGCGAATAACTTTCAAACACTTTTAGAAAATTTAGACAAAAAAATTCCCCACAAACTGGCGCGTTTGCAGGGAATTTCCAAAAAATCGTTTAATCAGAAGGAGATCAGACCACCTTCACATGACTAACAACGCGCGAGACACCTTTGATCCGTCGAACAATCGAAAGCACCTTTTCAAGCTCAACATCGCTTTGAGCGTCGCCCATGATATAGACGATGTTCTGAACTGACTGCCAACGGTAGTTGACCGAGCTCACACCTTTTTCAGCCAATAACAATGCCTTAATCTGACTTTCAATCCAGCTATCGGAGACCGACTGGGTCGCCGAATCCGTTGGAACAGCATTCTTGCCATATTCGTCTTCGGCCCGATGATAGGCTTCGATCATTTCTTCATCGGCAACGACAAGATGATCATGAACCGTCTTGATACGGTTATCCTGTTTGATCAGTGAAATGACGTCGTAATATTTGCCTTTGGAATCGACAAGTCCGGTGACCATCACTTCCTGCTTCCAGATGTCGACATTCACATCCATCAGATAGGTATGATCAACTTTGGTGAACTCGCCAAGGATCCCTGACTTGATCTGGGTATCAAGCCACTGGTCGTTGCCAGCACGGTCTTCCAGCGGCATCTGCAGTGGCCCACAAGCCGCAAGCGGTGTGGCCAGAACTGCACAGACTGAAACCGTCTTCAAAACACGGCGCCAACCTTGGTTAACCTTGATCATTCCAGTTCTCCTTTGCATGCCTTTTGGCATGGTTCACTATTTTTGGACCGATCCGTATTTAGTCCATTCACTTGATGCAGCACATGCAACGCGGCAGGGATCGATCTGTTCCGATACTTGTATGTATCGCAGGCAATTTTGACCAAAAAAAGCCCAGTTTGGGGCCAACCTCAATTTATTGCACAATAACTTACATAAAGAAAAATGCATGAAAGAAAAAGGACCGGGAATTTCTTCCCGGTCCAAGCTACGGATATTTCTATCCGGCAGGCTCATCTTGGCTCAAAGCCGACCCTTTCAGATCGCTTTGGATCACTCTTCATCCATCGACATCAGTGACGCATTGCCACCCGCAGCCGTCGTATTGATCGTAATGGTTTTTTCCGTTGCGAAACGATGCAGGAACGCTTCATCCGGAAGCGCACCATCATCGTCAACACCGCTATCAGAAATCAGCGACAAGATCGCACCGTCGCGTTTGGCTAACAATTGCTTGAACGCCGTCACCCGATCAAGCGGTGCGACACAGGAAACACCGGCAATCGCACCGTCATACATCGCACCAAGACCGGTTGTAGCACTGACGACCTTTACCAGTTTGTCTGGAAGCCCTACCTGATCAACAACGGCAGAAAGCTTCGCCAGCCATTTCTGATCGCCGGCAAGGATCACGGCATTGCCTGCAGCCAATGCCGCCCCCAGATGACGGATCACCCGTGCCGCATCGACATCCTTGTCTGCCTGTACAAGATAAACACCACGCCCAAGACAATAAAGGTCATTGGTCTCGCCCGTCGGCCCCGGCATCCGTTTTGGGGCAACAAACCCGTTCTCCGACAGGGCGGCAAAATCCGCGACATGGTGTGCGCCGGAAATCAGTGCATCGTTTGAGGATGCATTGAGCTTTGCGGCAAATTTTTCAAGAATCTGCACACGGTCATTACCATTCACCGCCTGCCATTCTTCCTGCGCCAAAAGCATTGCCCCATATTCGGATGCGGCCAGAACGTCTTTGACAATGATCGGTGCGCGATCATCAAAGCCCGTTTCATTTTGAAGCGTTGCCGAGGTCGCAACCGGCTTGGCAAAACGTTCGACATAGTGCGGTCCACCGGCCTTCGGCCCAGTACCGGACTTGCCCTGCCCGCCAAATGGCTGAACACCGACAACCGCACCGATCATGTTACGGTTCACATAACAATTCCCAACGCGCAGTTTCTGGGAAATTTCACGTACCGTACTATCGATACGCGAATGAATACCCATGGTCAGGCCATAGCCAGATGCATTGATCTGATCAAGAACCTTGCCAAGATCACGAGCTTTATAGCGGACCACATGAACAACCGGACCAAACACTTCGCGTTCAAGAACATCAATCGATGGAATTTCAAAGCAATGCGGGGCAAAGAATGTCCCGTCTTTGCATTCCGGCAACACATCGCATGCATGCAGAAGCTTGGCTTCCTTGGTCATGCGCTTGGCATGGGCTTCAAGGGTTTTACGTGATTTTTCGTCAATCACCGGCCCGACATCGATATCAAGGAATTTCGGATCACCAACCCGAAGCTCCTTCATCGCCCCGACCAGCATATGGCAAAGCTTATCGGCAATGTCTTCTTGCACAAACAGAACGCGCAGTGCCGAACAGCGCTGCCCGGCAGACTGGAAGCCCGAAATGATCGCGTCCTGAACGACCTGTTCCGGCAGGGCGGTCGAGTCCACAATCATCGCATTCTGACCACCGGTTTCGGCAATCAGCGGCAACGGAACACCGGGGCGTTTTGCCAGTGCCTGATTGATCAGCTGTGCTGTTTCGGTCGACCCGGTAAAGGCCACACCGGCAATGCGCGGATCATTGATCAACTGATTGCCGATCACACGTCCCGGCCCCGGGACAAGTTGGAATGCCGAACCCGGAACCCCTGCTTTCAGGATCAATTCTGCGGCACGGGCTGCAACCAGTGAAGTCTGCTCTGCCGGCTTGGCAATGACAGCATTTCCTGCTGCAAGGGCGGCTGTGACCTGACCAAGGAAGATCGCAAGCGGGAAGTTCCACGGGCTGATACAAACAATCACCCCACGGCCTTCAAGCGGGCTGCCGTCACGGAAGGTTTCCTCGGCACGGTTTGCATAGTAACGGCAGAAATCAACCGCTTCGCGTACTTCGGCGACGCCATCGGAATACAGCTTGCCTGCTTCGCGCTGACAGATCGCAATAAATTCGTCCATATGATCTTCAAGAAGATCACCCAAACGACGCAATGCCACTGCGCGATCTGCACCCGGTGTTTTGTTCCAGACGTCATATCCTTTGACCGCAGCGACAATCGCGGCATCGACGTCTTTTTCGGTTGCCTGAACCAGATCACCGACTTTTTCCGTCAGCTTGGCCGGGTTCATCACGTCAACCGCCGTGCCCGAAACCAGTTTCCCGTCAATCAGCGGTGCGGCGTTCCATGTTTTATTCTGAATTTCAGCAAGCTTGGCATTGAGCGGCAAAAGCTTGTTGGTATCAGTCAGATCAATCCCGCGTGAATTGACCCGCCCTGCACCATAAAGATCAATCGGTGCCGGAATCTTCGGATGGCCTTTGCGCGGCAGGGCAGCAACCTTATCAACCGGATCAGCGATCATTTCTTCGATCGGAAGCTGTTCGTCCTGAATACGGTTCACGAAACTGGTGTTTGCACCATTTTCCAAAAGACGGCGTACCAGATACGCCAAAAGGTCTTCATGCGATCCAACCGGCGCATAAACGCGGCATGGAATGTTTTCGCCCGCTTTATCAACGATCTGCTCATAAAGCGCTTCGCCCATGCCATGCAGACGCTGGAATTCAAAAGTCCGATCATTGCCCGCCATCTCAAGGATGGAAGCAACGCTATGGGCATTGTGGCTGGCGAACTGGCAATAGAACGCATCGCGGCGCGACAGCATCAATTTGGCACAGGCCAGATAGGAAACATCGGTTGATGCCTTACGGGTAAAGCACGGATACCCGTCAAAGCCGTTTTCTTGGCTGAACTTAACTTCGGTATCCCAGTACGCACCCTTTACAAGGCGCACCATCATCTTACGCCCAACCCTGACCGACAAATCAGCCAGCCATTCAAGAACGTAATAAGCCCGCTTCTGATAGGCCTGAACCGCCAAGCCATAGCCTTCCCAACCATCAAGATCAGGATCGGCAAACACATCACCGATAACATCAAGCGACAGGTCAAGACGGTTGGCTTCTTCGGCATCAACGGTAAAACCGATGTCATATTGCTTTGCCAGAAGAGCAAGCTTCTTAAGACGCGGGGTAAGTTCGGTCACAACGCGCTCATAATTGGCAAAATCATAGCGCGGATGAATGGCCGAAAGCTTTACCGAAATACCCGGACTGTCGATAGGACCACGGCCATTGGCAACCCGGCCGATATCGTGGATCGCCTTTTCATATGCTTTGTAATAGCGATCAGCATCATCCATCGTGCGGGCAGCTTCACCGAGCATGTCATAGGAATAGCGATAGCCTTTTTCTTCGTTTGCCTTGGCCCGTTCCGATGCCTCGTCAATATTACGGCCCATCACGAACTGACGGCCCATAATCCGCATTGCCTGATTGAATGCCTTGCGGATAACCGGTTCCCCGGAACGCGCAATCATGCGCTTAAGCAACCGCCCCGGATCGGCTTTTTCGGCCTTACCAAACTTGATGACCTGCCCGGTCAACATCAAACCCCAAGTCGACGCATTGACAAAGAAACTGTCAGAATGGCCAAGGTGGCTTTGCCAATTGGCATCAAACAACTTGTCCTGAATAAGCTTGTCAGCAGTGACTGCATCTGGAACCCGAAGCAGGGCTTCGGCCAGACACATCAAGATCACGCCTTCCTTACTCGACAGTTCATATTCATGCAGGAGCGCATCAATACCGCTTTTGCCGTTGTCTGCCTGACGGACACGCGACACCAGCTGATAAGCGCGGTCCTGAACACGTGCAGTTTGCTCCGGCGACAAACGTGCTTTTTCGATAAGGCGCTCGACAGCAGATTCTTCGTCTGCGCGATAGGCATCGCGGATCTGTTGGCGGATGGCGTTTGGTTGGGGCAATTCAGTGCGGAACATTTTGTACGGTTTCTCCCTGCATCTCGACTTTCACTGATCCTGAGAAAAGAGATCAGTATCTCTTTATTTCAGGGCCTGATGGCACCTCTATGACGACAGACAATATTATGACATAGAAAAAATGTGCTGCCATTTTTCGATTAATTACGATATATCGTCTAAATAAATTGGTTTTGAATAGTCACAAACACTGGTTAGATGTTTAAAATGCAGAAGAACCACAAAAGCCTCGATAAGATCGACAAACAGATCCTTCGCGAACTTCAGAATGACGGTCGCATGTCGAATGTCGAGCTTTCGCGTCGCGTAAATCTAAGCCCGACCCCCTGCCTTGAACGTGTGCGTCGCCTTGAACAGCATGGCTTTATCACCGGCTATATGGCGACCCTTGATCCGCGCAAACTTAACCAGTCACTGGTCGTCTTCGTCGAGATCACTTTGGACCGCACAACCCCGGACGTTTTTGACGTCTTTGCAGCCGCCATTCGCAAACTTCCGGAAATCGAAGAATGTCATATGGTCGCCGGTGGCTTTGACTACCTTGCCAAACTCCGGGTTGAAGACATGTATGCCTATCGCGAATTCCTTGAACGCCTTTCTTCGGTTCAGGGCGTCAGCCAGACTCATACATATGTCGTCATGGAAGAAGTAAAAGTGCGCCCGGGCATCACCATCCCGTAAGACATTGTTTTTTGGTTGCTTTGCAATAGCTTAATACCGCACAATCAGCTCCAAGTTACACAGGCACAAGACCTGTGGGGGGATTGCTATTGCCCAAAACAAACCAAACAGGTAAGGCGTAGGAACATGTCCGAAGTAAGCTTCTATTTCGATTTTTCTTCCCCCTATGGTTACCTTGCCGCCGAACGCATGGAAGAATTCGAATCGCGCGTCGGTGTAACAGTGATCTGGCGCCCGTTCATGATCGGGGCTGCTTTCAAACAAACCGGACAAAGCCCCCTTTTAGGTCAACCGATTCGCGGCAAATATTTCCGCCACGACATGGAACGTTGTGCCAAATTTCAACGGACACCTTTTAAAATCCCGGAAAACTTCCCCTATTCGGCCCTTGTCCCGACCCGGGCCTTTTACTGGCTTGAATCCCGTTCCCCCGCCCTTGCCCGAAGATTCGCCAAGGATATCTATCGCGGATATTTCGCCGACGGGCTGGATATGGCCAATCCGGAAAACGTCTTTGCCGCAGCAACCCGCCATTCGATCAACCCCAGCGAGATGCGCGCAGCCATCGAAACCCCGCGCTGGAAAAACCACACCCGCGAAATCACCGACGAAGCCATTGCAATGGGCGCATTCGGATCCCCATTCTTCTTCTATGAAGATGAACCGTTCTTCGGAAATGATCGCCTGGACCAGTTGGAGCAGTGGATTAAGCTGCGCAAAGAGCTTGGCGGCAGTCAAAGCGACTAGGGTTTAAAGCAGACCAACTCCGGCGCGATTTGACCGATCCAAACACCGAATGACCGCTCAATGTGATCGGGTTAACCGATGAATTGTTTTCGACCTTGCGGGCTGAAAACGGCAGGAAACCTAGACCAACGCCCTTGATTATTGTATATAGACAATTCCGGTACTAAAATACCGATTTAATATTGACGCTTACGTAAACTTACCGCATAACAACAGCCAGAACGCCACTCATTCGGGCACGACTGCCCACAACAAAACGGTGTAGACGGACGATGACGGTACTGAAATCTGCGGTGAATTCCCGCTCGGAAGACTTCCGCAACAATGCCGAACATATGGAAAAGCAGGTCCGTGATCTGCGTGACCAGATTGCTAAGGTCAAACTGGGCGGCGGCGAACGCGCCCGTGACCGACATACAGGCCGCGGAAAACTCTTGCCGCGTGAACGTATCCGCCAGCTTCTTGATGTCGGCTCACCGTTTTTGGAACTTTCCCAGCTTGCCGCACATGGGATGTATGGGGATGAAGATGTTCCTGCTGCGGGCATCATTACCGGCATCGGCCGCGTATCGGGTGTTGAATGCGTGATTGTCGCCAATGATGCCACCGTTAAGGGTGGTTCCTACTACCCCATGACGGTTAAGAAGCATCTTCGCGCACAGGAAATCGCGCTGGAAAACAATCTGCCCTGCATTTATCTGGTCGATAGTGGCGGTGCCAACTTGCCCCGTCAGGATGACGTTTTCCCGGATCGTGATCATTTCGGGCGCATCTTCTTTAATCAGGCAACCATGTCGTCCAAGGCCATCCCGCAGATCGCGGTTGTCATGGGCTCCTGCACGGCTGGTGGTGCCTATGTCCCGGCCATGTCCGATGAAAGCATCATCGTGCGCAATCAAGGCACGATCTTTTTGGGTGGCCCACCGCTTGTCAAAGCAGCCACCGGTGAAGTCGTTTCTGCCGAAGACTTGGGCGGGGCGGATGTGCATTGCAAGACATCAGGTGTGACGGATCATTACGCACAGGATGACGCGCATGCGCTTTCGATTGCGCGTGATATCGTCAAAAACCTGAACTGGACAAAGAACCCCGGCGTAACCTTGACCGCGCCCCGCGCACCGGCCTATGACCCGCGCGAGATTTATGGCGTCGTGCCAAGTGACACCAAAAAACCCTATGACGTGCGCGAAATCATTGCCCGCATTGTCGATGGGTCAGAGTTCGACGAGTTCAAGGCACAATACGGTACAACCCTTGTCACCGGCTTTGCCCGCATATTCGGTTATCCGGTCGGCATCATTGCCAATAACGGCATTCTGTTTTCTGAAAGTGCCCTTAAAGGTGCGCATTTCATCGAACTCTGTGCACAGCGCGGCATCCCTCTTGTCTTCTTGCAAAACATCACCGGCTTTATGATTGGCCGCAAATATGAAAGTGGCGGCATTGCCAAGGATGGCGCAAAGCTTGTTACCGCCGTTGCCACCGCCAATGTCCCGAAATTCACCATCCTGATTGGTGGATCGTTTGGCGCAGGCAATTATGGCATGTGTGGCCGGGCTTATAGCCCCCGGTTCCTGTGGATGTGGCCGAACGCCCGTATCTCGGTCATGGGTGGTGAGCAGGCCGCAAATGTTCTGACCCAAATTCGCGCCGATGCCGCCGAGAAGCGCGGTGAAACATGGCCCGAGTCAGAACAGGAAGCCTTTAAGGCCCCGATCCGCGACCAGTACGAGGAACAAGGTCACCCCTATTACGCATCTGCCCGCCTTTGGGATGACGGGGTGATTGATCCGGCAGATACCCGTATGGTTCTTGGCCTTGGCCTGTCAGCCGCACTTAACAAACCGGTCGATGATACCCGGTTTGGCGTGTTCAGAATGTGAGGCTGTCATGACCAATGTAAACGCCGATAACATTATTGATGCCGCCATCTGCGAAATTGCCGATAATGGCGTTGCGCGCATCACGCTGAACCGCCCGGATATCCATAATGCGTTTGACGATCTGCTGATTGCTGATCTGACCGCAAAGATCGAAACACTTGATGCTGACCCTGCTGTCCGCGTGATCATTCTGACCGGGGCAGGCAAAAGCTTTTCGGCTGGTGCCGATCTTAACTGGATGAAACGCATGGCCGGTTACAGCCATGCCGAAAACCTTGCCGATTCCCGCGCCCTTGCAAAACTGATGAAGGTTTTGAACTTCACCTCGAAACCGACCATTGCATTGGTCAACGGGGCCGCCTTTGGTGGCGGGGTTGGTCTGGCCGCGTGCTGCGATATCGTAATTGCGTCGGATCGAGCAAGCTTTTGCCTTTCGGAAGTCAAACTCGGTCTGATCCCGGCGGTAATTTCACCTTATGTGGTCGAGGCCATCGGGGTTAATCAGGCAAGGCGTTATTTCCTGAGTGCAGAACGCTTTGATGCCAAAATCGCCCAGCATATCGGGCTGGTGCATGAGGTTGTCTCTGGCGATGAACTGACTGCCCGGGGCGATGAAATGGCGCATCTCCTGCTGGCCAATGGCCCGGATGCCATGCATGCCGCCAAGAACCTGATTTATGCCGTTGCCAACAAACCGATTTCTGATGACGTGATTGACGACACCGCCCGTCGCATTGCCGATCAACGCGCAAGCGATGAGGGCCGCGAAGGCGTTGGTGCATTCCTTGAAAAACGTCCTGCGAACTGGAGCAAGAAATAACATGCCGCGCAAAATTCTGATCGCCAACCGCGGTGAGATCGCCTGCCGCGTGATCAAAACCGCCCGCCGCATGGGCATCCAGACCGTTGCTGTTTATTCTGATGCAGACGCCAATGCCCTGCATGTCAAACTTGCCGATGAGGCCTATCATATTGGTGGTCCTGCCCCCAAAGACAGCTACTTGCGCACTGATCGTTTACTTGAAGTCATTGCGCAATCGGGCGCCGATGCAGTGCATCCGGGCTATGGGTTCCTGTCGGAAAATGCCGGTTTCGCCGATGCCTTGGAAAAGGCAGGTTGTGTTTTTGTCGGCCCACCGGCAAGTGCGATCCGTGCAATGGGATCAAAATCCGAAGCCAAGAAGATCATGGGCAAGGCCGGTGTGCCGCTGGTTCCGGGCTATCACGGCGAGGATCAGGACCCTAATCTTCTGGCCGCCGAAGCCGACAAAATCGGCTATCCGGTTTTGATCAAGGCATCGGCAGGTGGTGGCGGCAAAGGCATGCGGGCGGTTGATACGCCATCTGATTTCAAGGACGCATTGATCAGCTGTAAACGCGAAGCACAAAGCAGCTTTGGCGATGACCATTGCCTGATTGAAAAGCTGATCGTCAAACCGCGCCATGTTGAAATTCAAGTATTTGCCGACAGCCACGGCAATGCGGTTTATCTGTTTGAACGCGATTGTTCCCTGCAGCGCCGCCATCAGAAAGTCATTGAAGAAGCCCCGGCGCCAGGCATGAGCGAAGAACTCCGTTCCCAAATGGGCAAGGCAGCCGTCGATGCTGCCAAGGCCATTGGCTATCAGGGGGCTGGCACGGTTGAATTCCTGCTTGATGCATCGGGCAGTTTCTATTTCATGGAAATGAATACCCGGCTTCAGGTCGAACATCCGGTGACCGAAAAAATCACCGGCGAAGATTTGGTCGAATGGCAGTTGCGCGTGGCGGATGGCGAAGCCCTGCCGAAATCACAAGATGCGTTGACCATCAATGGTCATTCGTTTGAAGTCCGCATCTATGCCGAAGATCCGCAGAACGATTTCCTGCCCGCCACCGGTAAACTGGTTCATATGCGCATGCCGCGTGAAACCGAACATGTCCGCGTTGATACCGGCGTTTATGAAGGCGGTGAAGTTTCGATCCATTATGATCCCATGATTGCCAAACTGATCACGTGGGATGTGGATCGCAAATCGGCCCTGCGCCGCATGGCGTCTGCCTTAAATGATGTTCAGATTGTCGGGGTGACAACCAATACCGAATTTCTTGGCAACATTGCCCGCCATCCGGCGTTCGAAGCTGGTGAAGTCGAAACCGGCTTCATCCCGATGTATCAAAACGATCTGATCCCGGCCCCGATTACGCCCGATAACGAAGCATTGGCCTTTGCCGCCCTTGATATCCTTCTGACCCGCGATGCCGAAGCCGCCCTTCATGCCGCCCAAAGCAATGATCCTTATTCGCCCTGGAACAGCACGGCTGGTTTCCGCCTGAATGATGACAATCATCATGATCTGATCTTGCGTCACGACGGCGACGATATTGCGGTCAAAGTCCATTACCGCGATACCGGCTATGCCTTGGATATGCCCGATGGTAGCACTATCATCGTCAACGGCGAACATGATCAAAATGGTGCTATTCATGCCAGCTTGAACAATGTTCGCAAACGCGCGACAGTCTTGCGCGATGGCAATCGTCTGATGATTTTCCGCGATGGCCGTGCAGATCGTCTCGATATCTTTGACCCACTGGCCGCGGCCGGTGGCAATGAAGGCGCCGGGGGTGGCTTAACCGCCCCGATGCCCGGTAAAATCATCGCCGTGATGGCCAAGGCCGGGCAATCGGTTGCTGCGGGCGACAAGCTTGTCGTGATGGAAGCCATGAAAATGGAACACACCATTTCCGCCCCCGTGACCGGTACGATCAAGGAAGTCTTCTTTGACGTTGGCGATCAGGTTGATGATGGTGCCGAACTGATTGCGATTGAGGAAGCAAAATAATGGCATTGCTTTCCGATCTGCCACCCGCCGTTAAAATCGTTGAAGTCGGCCCGCGTGACGGCCTTCAGAACGAAAAGACGATGGTTGCGACTGCAACCAAGGTTGATCTGATCAATCGGTTAAATGATGCCGGTGTGTCGGTGATCGAGGCCACCGCCTTTGTCAGCCCGAAATGGGTCCCGCAAATGGCCGATGCTTCTGAGGTTATGGCTCAGATCACCCGCAAAGCCGGTGTCAGCTATCCGGTTCTCGCCCCGAATATGAAGGGGCTTGAAGCCGCCATTGCATCTGGAGCAACCGAAGTTGCGGTTTTTGGCGCGGCTTCGGAAAGCTTTTCGCAGAAAAACATCAACTGTTCGATTGCTGAAAGCCTTGATCGTTTTGCCCCGGTGGCCGACGCTGCCCGCAAAGCAGGCCTTGCCGTACGTGGTTATGTATCGTGTGTTTTGGGCTGCCCTTATGAAGGCGACATCGCCCCGCAAAAGGTCGCAGATGTCGCCAAGGCGCTTTATGACATGGGCTGCTATGAAATCAGTCTGGGCGATACGATTGGCACGGGCACACCGGCCAGGGCACAGGCAATGATTGCCGCCGTTGCCAAACATATCCCGACCGAAAAACTCGCCGCCCACTTCCACGATACCTATGGTCAGGCACTTTCAAATTTGCTTGCGGTTCTTCAGATGGGGGTTGCAACAATTGACAGTTCCGTCGCCGGATTGGGCGGCTGCCCCTATGCCAAAGGCGCCAGCGGCAATGTCGCGACCGAAGACGTTGTTTATATGTTGAACGGGCTTGGCATTAAAACCGGGATTGATCTTGAAAAGCTTGCCGAGACAGGACGCTGGATTTGTGATCAAATCGGCAGATCAAGCGCATCGAAGGTCAATCTGGCCTTGGCTGCCCAACGAGACACTGCCGGGGAATAACGCATGACTGGTCCGTCGCCATACAGCTTCCGACGGGCCACCCCAAACGACCTACCGATGATCCGCCGATGGCTTTATCTGCCAGAAGTCATTCGTTGGTGGGGCGATCCGGTCGAGCAGATCGAACTTATCACCGAAGATGTCGAACTGGCCGAAATGGCGACCCTGATTGTGTCCTATCGCAATCGGCCCTTTGCGTTCGTTCAACATTACGACGCGCATCAATGGCCACAGGCGCATTTTGATCCCCTGCCCGAACAGACACGCTGTCTGGATGCTTTTATCGGCGTTCCGGGCATGATGGGATGCGGGCATGGGCAGATGTTCTTAAAATCCCTGACCATGGCGTTATTCGAACGTGGCGCGCCCATGATCGGGATCGATCCCGATCCGGAAAATGAACGCGCCATTCGATGCTACGAGGCCATCGGCTTTGTTGCGGGCCGCGAATATGAAACCGCCAAGGGTCCGTGTCTTCTCATGACGCTGAGCGCCCCTTCGGGACAATAAGCAGAACGCCACAGACTTTGAATCCTGGAAGACCAACAAAAAGAAAGGGCACCCAACCGGGCGCCCTTCATAAAATCTCAAATCGAATGCAAAGATCAGGAAGCTTTCTGATCCATTGCCGCACGGCGGCGTTCGCGCAATGAAAGTGCAGTTGCCCGATCATCGCCGGTCGGCTGGTAATAGACCGTCATTTCCTTAAGTGCGGCACGTACTTTGGCAAGAGCCGTTTCGCCATCGACACGCAGATCATAGGAATCAAACCCGCAGCGATGCATATAAAGGATCTGATCGCGCAGAACGTCACCAATTGCCCGCAACTCGCCCTTAAAGCCCATGCGTTCGCGAAGAACACGGCCATAAGAATAGCCACGGCCATCGGTATAGGCCGGGAAATTCACCGTAATGATCGACAGGCGATCAAGATCGTCTGCCAAATCTTCAGGGGCATCACCGGGATTAAGCAAAACACCCAATCCACCATTGCGGCCCAAAAGATCTTCGCGCTGTTCCTTGAACCGAGCCAACGGCACGATCAGGTTCTCGTCGCTTGACGGCAGGTCGTCTTCGGCTTCAACCGTGATCCATTCCTGTTCGATCACGCTGTCATTCTTAACGATCGCCATAAAGCACCTCCTTGAACGGGTCCATGCCGACACGACGGTATGTATCGATGAAACGTTCGCCGCCATCGCGGATATCAATATATTTGGTCACCAGACTTTCGATGGCGTCAACCACTTCGGCTTCGGAGAAACCGGCCCCGACAATCTTGCCAATCGAGGCATCCTGACTGGCATCACCGCCAAGGGTAATCTGGTAAAATTCCTTGCCGCGTTTATCGAGGCCAAGAATACCGATATGCCCGACATGGTGATGACCACAGGCATTGATGCAGCCGGAAATCTTGATTTTCAGCTCGCCAATATCGTGCTGACGATCCAGATCACCAAACCGTTCGGAAATGCGCTGCGACAACGGGATCGACCGCGCCGTTGCCAATGCACAGTAATCAAGCCCCGGGCAGGCAATAATGTCGGTGACATAACCAAGGTTTGCCGTGCCAAGACCGGCCCCCTCAAGGGCGGTCCAAACGGCAAACAGATCGGCCTTTTTGACATGTGGCAGAACAAGGTTCTGTTCGTGGGTCACACGCACATCGCCAAAGCTGTATTTTTCCGAAAGATCCGCAACCAGTTCCATCTGGATATCGGTTGCATCCCCCGGAATACCGCCAATCGGTTTCAGCGATACGTTGGCAATGGCATAACCCGGCTGTTTATGTTCGATGACGTTCGAGCGTACCCAGTTGGAAAATCCGCGATTTTCCGCCTTGTGACGTTCAAAATCAGCATCATCGTCAGACAGGTCTTCATAAGCCGGTGGAGCAAACTGTTCAATATACTGCGCAATTTCAGCATCACCGATCTTAAGCGACCCGTCCTTGATCTGTGCCCATTCTTCTTCGACAAGGCGCTGAACTTCTTCAACACCAAGTTCGTGAACAAGGATTTTGATACGGGCTTTGTATTTGTTGTCGCGACGGCCAAAGCGGTTATAAACCCGCAAGATGGCTTCGAGATAGGAGAACAAATCGTTCTTGCCGATAAAGTCCCGAACAGTTTTGCCAACGAATGGCGTGCGGCCAAGCCCACCACCAACAATGACTTCAAAGCCGGTTTCGCCTGCATCATTGTAATGCATGCGAAGGCCGATATCGTGGACCTTAACAGCCGCACGGTCATTGGGCGAACCTGTCACTGCGATTTTGAACTTGCGCGGCAAATAGGTGAATTCCGGATGGAACGTCGACCACTGGCGGATCAGTTCGCAATATGGGCGCGGATCTTCGATTTCATCGGCCGCGGCACCGGCATACTGATCGGTCGTGGTATTGCGGATGCAGTTGCCTGACGTCTGGATGGCATGCATCTCGACATTGGCAAGATCAAGCAACGCATCAGGAATCTCATCAAGCTTCGGCCAGTTATACTGGATATTCTGGCGCGTGGTGAAATGGCCGTAGCCCTTGTCATATTTCCGCGCAATGGCGCCAAGTTCACGCAGCTGATCAGAACGAAGCGTCCCATAAGGAACAGCAACGCGTAGCATATAGGCATGAAGCTGTAGATACACACCGTTCATCAGGCGCAAGGGGCGGAACTGTTCTTCGGTGATGTCACCGGCCAAACGGCGCCTTACCTGTTCGCGGAACTGCTCGGTGCGTTCCTGGACAAGCTGGCGGTCAAAATCATCATAACGATACATCGGGTCTCTCCTTATACCGCCTGATAACCAAGGTCTTCACGAACACTCGGACCTTTGGTGCGCAGAACTTCACGGTATTTTGTCGGAACCAGTCCACTGTCCTGTTGTTCGACATCAATCAGATACGGCCCAACGATAATCACGTCGAGTTCGGGGGCACTTGCGTCAGCAAGAAGCGCATTCGCAGCTTCTTTGCCATCGGCCGTGCAGGCATCATTGATGCTTTCGCTCCAACCACCATCAGCAGTCAGAAACACCACCAACCCGTCACCCAGACGGTTTGCCGTGACAACTTGCAGGGACATTCGGTTCTCTCAGCCTGTAAATCTCTCGGGTTTGGTCCTGCGGGCGGACCTTTTCTGCAGCAGAATTTGGCTGATCAACCCCTATTGGTCAAGTTTTTTTGTGAAATAGACTTAACTACATTTATTTATGTGTATTTATAATCCACCCTTGACCCCTGATCGTACTGGTTCTAGGTCAGGACACAGAATATTTCTCTGCGATGAAAAGCCGTCACAAAATGCCCCTTCACATCATCAAGCTGAGCGTCGGAACGGAAACACCGGAAGGTTTGCGTGAATGGCAGACCTATTTTCAGGCCACCTATGGCCGGGTGTTTCACACAACCCGCATGACGCCAAAACGCAAAGCCGAGATCCTTGATGGCGGATCAATCTATTGGGTGTTCAAAGGGGCTATTCGCTGCCGACAGCGCATCCTTGATCTGGAAGATTTTGTGAACGAGGAAGGCACAAAATATTGCCGTATCGTGCTTGATCCCGAACTAATTGAAACCCGCCCCTATCCGCACCGGGCCTTTCAGGGCTGGCGATACCTTACAGAAGACAAATGCGCCCCGGATGACCAACAAGGCGGCGGCACAGAAACCCTGCCCGACGATATGGCCGATGAATTGCGCGACCTTGGCCTGATTTGAATGCTTCGGCTACCACTTATCACCTGTGGCAAAGCCACACTCAGTTCGGCGCCATCGTCCCGTCATCATCAATTTCCCGAAGCGTCGCGGCAACTTCGTTTTTAAGCCAGTTCACAAAGGCTTGAACACGTGGACGTCTAAGATGTTCTTCGGGATAAACCAGATAATAGGCCCCGTTTGATGCCACTGTCTGCGGGAAAGGTCGAACAAGATTTCCGACCTTAAGATCAAGGGCCGCCAAACTGGTTCGAGCCATACCAATCCCCTGCCCCATCAAAGCAGCTTGGATGACCATGTCGCCGGAATTAAACCGCAACCCCCGACTGACATCGACACCTGACGCACCAACCCCATCAAGCCAAAATTCCCAATCGGCGGCGTGCGGATGATCAATGATCGCAGTGGCATCATGCAGCAATTGATGACCGGCAATGTCACTCGGTTCGCAAAGGGTCGGATGTGCGGCAAGATATGCAGGACTGCAGACCGGGAACGACTCATCGCGCATCAGCATTTCACAATTAAGGTTCGGGTATTTCCCGTTGCCGAACCGCACGGCTAGATCAATTCCCTCGGTCCGCAGATCAACCATCCGGTCATCGGCATGAATACGGACATCAATATCGGGATAGGCTTCGCGGAAATGGCCCAGACGCGGAACCAGCCATTTAACGGCAAAACTTTGCAATACACTTACCGTGACAACCCCGGTTTCCTCGACCAGCATCAGACGTTCGATCTCATCTGAAATGCGCGAGAAACCTGCACTTGTCGCATGGGCCAACTGAACGCCTTCTTCGGTCAGATGTATTTGACGTGGCAAGCGATGAAACAGCTTGAACCCCAAATAGTCTTCAAGCTGGCGTACCTGCTGACTGATCGCACCCTGCGTTACAAACAGCTCTTCGGCGGCACGGGTGAAACTCAGATGCCGGGCGGCGGCATCAAACGCGCGCAGCGATTGCAGTGGCGGCAGACGCATTGAAATCTCCCAATAATAACGAATTAGTATTTCTAATCCATTCAATCAGAAATACTCGTTTGTCTTCATCAAAATATAGCCACACAATGGCTCCAACAGCAAACATTGCATTAGCAATATTAACTTATGGAGACGATCATGGCTTATCAAGCTTGCCCTGCTCCTGCACATCAGGACTCATGCGACACGTCTGCCAATTCGCTTTCAAATGTCACGGCATCGCTGCATTCCGCAGCCGCGTGGCTGACGAGCTACCTAACACTGCAGGTAGAACGTTTTGCCCGATTTACCGAAATCCGTCGTCAACGCCGGATGTTGCTTGCGCTCAATGATCAGCAACTTCGCGATATCGGCATTACCCGCGCAGATGCAGAAGAAGAATACCGACGGTCATTCAAATCGATCTAACCCCGACCGTCACCGAACAGGCCCGTTGTTTTAAGCAGCCCCACGCTTATCCCCCAAAGTTACGGGCCTGCCCTTCGTGCCACCGCACAACCTAAACTTTTCACCCGGTTGATGACGCGATGTCGTTGATCGGGTGTTTTTACAGGCGCCCCTATCCCGGCTGACCGATACAGAATTGATCGATTGCAGTCGCCACAGCAATACCGCAAGATTATCGATATTCTTTATCGATATCACTTGGAAATGCAGCCATGGCGTCTGGAAAAAAGGCTCGAAAATCGACCAAAGCCAAAGTCACCGACGAAAGTGCCAAGACACTTTCTGATGCCACACGTCGCACAGAGAAAAGTCGGTCCGCCGCAAACAAGGCTGCGTCGATGGCCGCACTTGATCGCGAAACCAAAGACCATTTGTTGCTGGATTGCGAAAATCTGACGATGGACCGGATTGACGATCATCCAGCAGGGCAAAACCGCCCCGCCAGCCAAAATAAAGTCAACATTCACGTCAGCAAGAATGATTTACCACCCGACATAGACCTTAAGCCCAATGCGCGGGCAAAAAAGATGCCCGGCCAACAGTATCTTGAACTGATTGCCCCACTGCATATCGAACTTTTAAAGCTGCAAAACTGGATCAAGGCCGAAAACCTGAAATCCATGGTTATCTTTGAAGGACGCGATGCCGCAGGCAAAGGCGGCACGATCAAACGGTTTACCGAACATCTTAATCCACGTGGGGCCCGCATTGTCGCACTTGCCAAACCAAACGACCGTGAACTTACCCAATGGTATTTCCAACGCTACATAGAACATCTGCCAAGTGGCGGTGAAATCGCCCTGTTTGACCGGTCTTGGTACAACCGCGCCATGGTTGAACGCGTTATGGGTTTTTGCAGCATGTTTGACGTCAGCGAGTTTCTGCAATCCGTGCCGGAACTTGAACGGATGTTGATCCGGTCAGACATTCGCATGACCAAGTTCTATTTCTCCGTCAGCAAGTCAGAACAGGGCCGCCGGTTCAAGCAACGGCAGTCTGATCCATTGAAACAGTGGAAACTTAGTCCGGTTGATTTGGCATCCCAGAACCTTTGGGACTCCTATACAGAAGCCAAGCGCGACATGTTCTTTCACACATCAACAACCGACAGCCCATGGGTCATCGTTAAATCCGACGACAAGAAACGGGCGCGCATTAATGCCATGCGCTACTACCTGTCGCAGTTCGACTACCCCGGCAAACGGCCTGAAATTCTGGTCTTTGATCGAAGGGTCATTCACAGTGTCGCGGAAGAACTTGATGATGGATAAACGCTATCCATAACCCGCAGGTTTTCCAGATCGTGAAAACATTGTCCTGGTAACAGCGGCACACATTGACAATATCTCTCCTGCCACCTTTACTGGCATCCAACAGTATTTGGGAGGCAAACAATGGCAAAATGTGCATTTATCGGTCTGGGTGTCATGGGATATCCAATGGCCGGTCACCTGCAAAAGGCAGGTCACGACGTTACCGTCTATAACCGTACCACTGCCAAGGCAGAAAAATGGGTTGCCGAATTTGGTGGCGCGTCCGCACCAACCCCGGCCGAAGCAGCCAAGGGTGCAGAATTCGTATTTTCCTGCGTCGGCAATGATGATGATCTGCGCAACGTGATGCTGGGCGATGGAGGCATGTTTGCGGGCATGGATAAAGGTGCTGTTTTAATTGACAACACCACCGCGTCTGCTGACGTTGCGCGCGAACTTTACGCCGCAGCAAAAGAACAAGGAATTTCCTTCATCGACGCACCCGTGTCTGGCGGCCAAGCCGGGGCTGAAAATGGTGTTTTGACGGTGATGTGTGGCGGTGATCAAGCCGCCTTTGATCGCGCAGAACCCGTCATTGATGCCTTTGCCCGTTCGTGCAAATTGATGGGCGAAAGCGGATCCGGTCAATTGACCAAAATGGTCAATCAGATCTGCATCGCGGGGCTGGTTCAGGGCCTTTCCGAAGGTGTCAATTTTGGCGTGAAAGCCGGACTTGATATGTCAAAGGTTCTTGATGTGATTTCCAAAGGAGCTGCTGGCAGCTGGCAGATGGAAAACCGCGGTTCCACCATGGTCGAAAACAAGTTCGACTTTGGTTTTGCAGTTGACTGGATGCGCAAGGATCTTGGCATCTGTCTTGAAGAATCCAAAAGCAATGGCGCACGTCTTCCTGTCACAGCCCTGGTTGATCAATTCTATGCTCAGGTACAGGATCGTGGCGGCAATCGCTGGGATACGTCCAGCCTGATTGATTTGCTCGCGCGCGGCTAGGATACGACCAAAGACCTGATTGAACCAAAAAGCGCGGCCTGCATGGGCCGCGCTTTTTTAGTTTCTTATCTTGTGAGTTCTTAGAGGCCCGCGCGTAAAAGCGGCTCAACCTGATTGCGATAAGTCGCCAAGGGGCCATTATCGAAATAACCAACAGCACATTCCAAAACGGAATCGCGATAGACCTCTTCGCCGTCTTCGGGTTTTTCTTCAAGGTTATCGCGGTTGGATTTTCCAAGACGCTCGATCTCGATATCCTGTTCGCACGTCGTTGCATCCAAACTTGCCAATGACTGGCGCGGGTCGCGACGACGGGATGGCAAAGCGTGTTCCAGATCGATTTCGCGTTCGAACTCTTCGGCATCTGCGCGATTGACTTCAATATCCGGTATCACGCCGTGGCCCTGAACGATATGGTTTTCAGGTGTGGTGTAATATCCGGTGGTGATTTTAAGTCCACCACCCGACGTTAGTGGCATGATGCGCTGCATCGACCCTTTGCCAAATGACCGTTCGCCAATGATCACACCGC
The DNA here is from genome assembly GCF_040218635.1 of Thalassospira sp. Lineage (GTDB taxonomy): Bacteria > Pseudomonadota > Alphaproteobacteria > Rhodospirillales > Thalassospiraceae > Thalassospira. The sequence continues at coordinate 223,397 of NZ_JAVJRB010000012.1, read as the reverse complement.
GACCGTTTTCCCGCAAGGCAGCCGCCATCAGCTCGGCGCCAGATGCCGACCCACGATCCAGCAAGATGGCCATCGGTACCTGATCAAAATAATCAGACCGATCGGCTTCATAGCTGCGCATTTTACGCTCGCCACGTCCTTCGGTCGCAACAATCAATCCGTTTGTCAGGAACTGATCGGCAATATCTGCTGCACTATCAAGCAACCCGCCCGGATTGCGGCGCAGGTCAACAATGATCCCGCGCGGCGTTACGATCCGGCCTTCCAGTTCCGATAGATATTCTTGTGTTTGATCAAGTGTTGTCGCATCAAAGCGCGACACACGGATATATCCGATATCCTGATCAATGATCCCGGCGGTTACCGATGGCACTTCGATCCGCGCACGTTTAACTGTGACATCAAAGCTGTTATCCACCCGGAAAATGGTCAAGGTTACCGGATCCCCCACACGACCACGCATCAGACGCACTGCCTCGGAAATCGGTTCGCCCTTCATCTGGTGACCATCAATATGCGTAATCCGGTCATCAGGCCTTAAACCTGCACGGGCCGCCGGAGTATCGTCAATCGGGGAAACAATGCGGATATGTTTTTCATCATCAAGCGATATGACAATCCCGACCCCGGCAAAGCTGCCTTCCGTGCTTTCCTGCAGGCGGCGGAACATATCATCGGTCATATAAGCACTATGGGGATCAAGCGTGTGCAAACTGTCATCAAGGGCGGCGCCAACGATATTGATCGGTGACATGTCTTCAATTTCAAGGCCATTGAGCGAGGCGATGCTATTTTCAACAAACGCAGCCCGGTCGATTTTCTCGACATAGGTTTCAGAAAGAACCTGAAGGGCCTCGACATATAGTTTATCGGCATGGGCAAATTGATCATCTGTCGCCCCGGCAGCTACGCTGTCGCGATAGGCGTCAAGAAATCTGCGTTCCTCGTCGCTCGGCCAAGCAGGCCCGGCGCAGGCGACCAGCTTTGTCCCGGCGAACGAAATCAGCACAGCAAACAAAACCGGCAATAATCCTTTACGCAGCAATAGCCCACTCCTGTCATTCAACTTGAATACCGGATTACAACCCGGCGGCATTATCAGCCAAGTCTAGCCTGCCTTTTTGCGATTGGCGACCCCTCGCCTGATTTAAGGGTGTGTTTTCGACTGATAACCGATCAATTGGACGTGAACTCACATATCGGAAGCTTTCCCCGACTTTGCCAGTCCTCTTTCACTGAACGCGCCCACAAACAACGACAATTAAGTCTTTCGACCAAGATCAGCGAAACAGACTCGATCTTGATCCAATCGACCGTTATGCTGTGATCTAACAAACAAGGTTGGCAAAAAGCCGACTGTTCCGAGCGGGCGGCTCACATTTCAGGGAGACGTCTTTTTTAATGAGCGATTTTACACCACCCATTGCCGATTTCAGGTTCCTGATCCATGACGTGATCGGGCTGGATACGGTTGCCCACCTGCCGACCTATTCGGAAACAACGCCTGATCTGGTGGATGCTATCCTTGAAGAAGCCGGAAAGCTTGCCTCTTCCGTTCTTGCGCCCCTGAACCGCATCGGCGATCAGGAAGGTGCAAAACTTCTTGATGACGGCACTGTGCGCACACCGACCGGCTGGAAAGAAGCCTATCAGCAGTTCTGCGACGGTGGCTGGCAAGGTATCACGGCCCCTGAAGCCGAAGGAGGCATGGGACTTCCCGTTCTTCTTGGCGCTGCCGTTGCTGAAATGTGGCATTCATCAAACATGGCCTTTGCGCTCTGCCCTATGTTGACGGCTGGTGCGATTGAGGCCCTCGTTGCGCATGGGTCGGATGCGCAACGCAAATTGTATCTTTCGCGGATGATCAGCGGCGAATGGACCGGCACAATGAACCTGACTGAACCACAGGCGGGGTCGGATCTTTCAAAGGTGCGCAGTATGGCAACCCCGCAAGGTGACGGGACATATCGCGTTTCAGGTCAGAAAATATTCATCACCTATGGTGATCACGAGATGACGGAAAATATCGTTCATCTTGTCTTGGCCAGAACGCCTGATGCACCTGCTGGCGTCAAAGGTATTTCACTTTTCATCGTCCCGAAATATCTGGTCGATGAAGCTGGATCAATCGGTGAACGCAATGACGTCACCTGTGTATCGCTTGAACACAAACTTGGCATTCACGCCAGTCCGACGGCGGTTCTTTCATTTGGCGATCAGGGCGGTGCAACAGGCTATTTGATTGGCGAAGAAGGCAAGGGTTTGGCTTATATGTTCACGATGATGAACAATGCCCGCCTTTCGGTTGGTCAACAGGGTGTCGCCATTTCCGAACGCGCCTATCAACAGGCGCTTGAGTATGCGCATACCCGTAAACAGGGCCGGGCTGCCAATGTTGATGGCGACGCGCAGATTATCGTCCATGGTGACGTTCAACGCATGTTAACGCGCATAAGGGCTTCAACCGAAGCCGCACGGGCACTCTCCCTTTATGCTGCGACCCAGCTTGACCTTGCCCACCATTTGGCCGATGAGGCAGATCGGGCAGCAGCGCAAACCCGTGCTGATCTTTTGATCCCGCTGGTCAAGGGCTGGTCAACCGATCTTGGCGTTGACAATGCATCTCTTGGCGTTCAAGTCCACGGCGGCATGGGTTTCATTGAAGAAACCGGTGCAGCCCAGCATTTGCGCGATGCCCGCATTGCCCCGATTTACGAGGGAACAAATGGCATTCAAGCAATTGACTTCATCGGCCGCAAGGTCCTTCGCGATCAGGCAGATGGTCTCAACAGCCTTTTGGCAAATGTAAAACAAACAATCGAAGACGCACAGAACTCTCCCTCATCAAAGGCCGTTCAGACGGCATCGGAAAGACTACAGAAAGCTGTCGACTTACTTGATGCCAGCACCACAACCGTTCTTGAACGCTGCGGTATGAATGGTGACATGACACAGGTTCTTGCATCACCCTATTTGCGTCAGGCAGCGTTGTGCATTTCCGGTTGGCTGATGTTGCGCTCCATGATGGCGGCCGCACGTTCGACTAAGCAAAGTGACTTTCAAACATCCAAGATCAAAACTTGTCAGTTCTTCTTTGCGCAGCTCTTGCCAGAAGCGACCTTCATGGCGACCCAAATTGAAAACAGCGACGCGGCTGAACTACACGAAACCCGGCCACTATTTTGACAAACTCTTTTTTGAGATTGCCCCATGCCATCGTTATCAAAAGATGACGATGGCATGATCACTTCTACCGCACCTGTTCAGAGTGCGATCAACTTTACCTCTTCGCGCGCCAACATTCGGAAATTCCGTACGAATTGACCTTGTTTGGCGATAATTTCCTGTTTCGGTTTTTGATTGCTTCTCTATAATCCGCCCGATGAATCGCTTAACCCGATATATGCTTAAACAGCAGTTGATTATGATGGTGTTTGTGACGCTGGGGCTTCTCTGCGTCATTTGGCTATCGCAAAGCCTACGATTTGTCGAAATGATTGTGAATCGGGGCCTGTCGATTTCGGTTTTTTTACAGCTGACATCCTTGCTGCTTCCAAGCTTCCTGACGATCATTATCCCGATCTCGTTGTTTTTTGTGGTTGTCTTTACCTACAATAAGCTGATTCAGGATCGTGAATTGATCATTATGCGATCAGCCGGGTTGAGCCAGTGGGCTTTGGCCAAGCCCGCTTTGATGGTTGCGCTGATATCGACCGCTGTTTGTTATTTCCTGACCCTGTTTTACCTGCCCTATAGCTACCAGCAATTCAAAGAATTACAGTTTTCCATTCGGAACGACTTCTCTTCCGTTCTTTTGCAGGAAGGAAGCTTTACCGATCTTGATGGTTTGACGGTTTATGTGCGCGAAGTCGGTCGGGACAATGAATTGTTGGGCATTCTGGTACATGATTCCCGCGACCCTGCTGCGCAAACGACCATGATGGCGAAACATGGTGCATTGTTGCGCACCGATGAAGGCCCAAGGATTGTCTTGCTTGACGGTAACCGGCAGGAAGTGAACCCGGATGACGGTACAATGTCGATCCTGTATTTCGACCGCTATGCTGTTGATATCGCCCATAGCGCAGAAGACCCAACCATCCGCTACCGTGAAGCACGTGAACGTAGTGTGTTTAATCTTTTAACAGGGGTCGTCCCTGACATTTCGCAAAACGATATTGGGGCGTTCCGGGCCGAGGGTCATGACCGGCTTATTTCACCGCTAAACGCAATTGCCTTCGCCTGTATTGCTCTTGCCGTTCTGGTTTCAAGCAGTTTTTCGCGCAGAGGACAAACCGGTCGTCTTCTGATTGCGATTGGCGTGATGGTACTATGCCAGGCATTGGGCATTGCGATGAAAAATCTGGCTGGTAAGAACCCGGCACTTGTACCTTTGATGTATGCCAACGCGTTCCTCCCGATCATATTAGGACTATATTGGACGTTCCGCGGGCCTCAGATACGCGCCAAACGTGCCGCAATGGATGAGGCAGAGGCATGAGAATTTCTCCGATCCTGACATGGTATTTTGGCAAGCATGTTCTGATTTCCATTCTCTCTATTCTGGCTCTTCTGATTGGTTTGATCGTGATTGGCGACACCATTGAACTGTTGCGCCGTGCCGGTGGCAAGCCAGATGCGACCGTCAGTATCGTTGTACAAATGGCCACCAGCCGGATTCCGTTTATGACGGAAAAGGTTTTGCCCTTTGCCGTTTTGTTCGGGTCGATGTTTTCGTTCTGGAAACTTACCGGAAATCAGGAACTGGTTGTCACGCGGGCTGCTGGTGTTTCAGCATGGCAGTTTATGTTGCCGCCAATTCTGTGTGCTTTGATCCTTGGCACCATTCAGGTTGCGGCTCTTAATCCGCTCTCATCTATCCTTTTGCAGCGTTATGAAACGCTCGAAGCACGTTACCTTCAGAACAATGTCAGTGTGATGAATCTGTCTTCAAGCGGCCTTTGGCTACGCCAAGGCACGCAAGATGGGCAAGCTGTGATCTATGCTCGGGAAGTTCGCAGCCAACAAGGCGATCAAATTGATCTGCGCAATGTAACTGTTTTCCGGTTTGAAAACTCGGATGATTTCACAACCCGCGTTGATGCCGGACGTGCCGTTCTGCAACCTGGAACGTGGCATTTTTACAATGCCTGGACATTTACCCCAGGACAGGCCAGCAAGTTCTCTGATGAACTAAAACTGCCCACCAATCTGACTGCACGGAAAATTCAAGACAGCTTTGCCTCGCCTGAAACAATGTCTTTCTGGGATTTAAAGCCGTTCATCAGTTTGCTCGAACGCGCAGGATTTAACGCCACGCGCCATCGCATTCACTTCCACAGCCTATTGTCTCGACCACTTCTTTTATGTGCTATGGTTCTGATTGCTGCGGCATTTTGTCTTAAATTTTCTCGACGTAGACGGGCATCCCTTGTTATCGGTGGTGGTGTTACAACAGGGTTTATTCTTTATTTTTGTACCGACGTAATTTCAGCGCTGGGTGTTTCGGGTGGGATTCCACCAATACTCTCCGCATGGGCACCTGCCGGTATTTCGTTGCTATTGGGGATTTCGACATTGCTACATCTTGAGGATGGCTAGACATATGGCCATGGCGGGGGGAATGATCAAAAGACTGGCAACCAGTACCATACTGGGCTGCGGTGTATTCTTCGTTGGTAGCATTGCTGGCATGTTCCCAGCACACGCGCAAACAGCGGCGACGGAGCCACAAAGTCAGGAATCACCGGCCATCCTGTTTAGTGCTGATGAGGTTGACTATAACCGCGAGCTGCAAACCGTAACCGCGCGCGGAAATGTCGAAATTTCTCGCGAAGGTCGTATTCTTCTGGCCGATACGGTCAATTATGATCGTTCACAAGATGTCCTGACCGCCTCAGGCAATGTCAGCATCACAGAACCGTCCGGCGAAGTAACCTTTGCCAGCTATGTCGAGATTAGCGGGGATTTCAAGAACGGGATCGTCAAGGACATCTACGTTCTTTTAGATGAAAATACCCGAATTGCCGGCTCAGGTGCGCGCCGTAGTCAGGGTAATTTCACAGAGATTGCAAAAGCTGTCTATTCCCCATGCAAGGTGTGCGCTGACGAAGAAGACAGCACACCACTTTGGAGAATTCGGGCTGCGCGCGTTTTGCACGATGCCAACAGCAAAACGGTTGAATATAAAGACGCTAGACTTGAAGTTGCCGGTGTTCCAGTTCTGTATACGCCATATTTTCAACATCCTGATCCCACCGTCAAACGGCAATCTGGTCTTCTGGCCCCTTCTTTCGGCAGCACGAGCTATGTCGGCTCCTATTTCAGTCAACCGTACTATTGGGCGATTGATAACAGCAAAGATATGACCTTCACTCCAACCTATACAGTGGACGAAGGCCCCGTACTCGCCACTGAATACCGCCAACGTTTTGATAGTGGTGAGATGGAGCTCTATGGCAGTACGACCCGCGACAGCGATGATCGTTGGCAAGGTCATATCGACGCAGAAGGACGCTTTGACATTGATCCTACTTGGCGCTGGGGCTTTGATGCCGAACAGGCAAGTCAGAAAACTTATCTCTCCCGATATGGATTTGGGTCGCCTTCGGTTTTAACTTCCAACCTGTTTACTGAAGGTTTTAGAGATTCCAGTTATACGAGGATGGACGGTTACTATTTTCAGGGCCTGAAGTCTGAAGATGACCGGGATACGACGCCCATTGTTTTGCCTCATATGCAGTTCCACGGGCAAACCGAGCCTGCGAAATATGGTAGCTTCACAACTCTTGATCTCGACGGACTGTCACTCACCCGAGAAGATGGTGCAGATTCCCATCGCGTTTCTGCCAAGGCAGGTTGGGCCTTGCCTTATGTCGGATCAATGGGGGATGTGACCAAACTTAGCCTGTCCGTTCGAAGTGACAACTACATGGTGTCAGACGTCGAGCGTGACGGCAAGAGTGACTATAGTGGATATACAGGACGCATTCTGCCTTTGGCTGCCATCGACTGGCAAATGCCCTTCGTAAGTGACCAAGGTAAATATCATCAGGTGATAACGCCGATAGCCATGGCCGCATGGTCACCAAATGGCGGAAACCCGGACGAGATATCAAACGAAGATTCCCAATCCTTTGAATTTGATGACATCAACCTATTCTCACATGATCGTTTCGGTGGGATAGACCGTGCAGAAGATGGTTTCAGGACCAGCTATGGACTTGAGTGGGGCATTTACGGCCCAGAGGGCGGTTATACCAGCGCGATGTTTGGGCAGAGCTACCGGGCAAACGCAAATGACACCTTTGCCGACGGATCTGGTTTGGATGAACATTTGTCAGACTATGTCGGTCGCGTGACGGTTTCTCCCAGTCGATATCTTGATCTGACCTATCGCTATCGTCTGGACAATGAAAACCTTTCAGCCCGACGCAATCAAGTCGCCGCAAGTGTTGGATCAATCGATACCTTGCGTGTGAACACGACATATGTTCACTTCACCGATGACGCAGGCAGCGAGGAATTCAATGAACGCGAAGAGTTTTACTTCCGTGCCGACCGCCAATTCAGCGATTTCTGGTCAGGGATGGCCTATAGCCGCTACGATGTAGATCAAGGTGATCCGTTGGAATATGGCGTTGGTTTTATCTATGAAGACGAATGCTTCATATTTGATGGCCGCATCCGCCGTACATTCTATCAGGATCAGGATCTGGGCGAATCTGATGAGTTTCTGTTCCGCTTGGTATTCAAGACATTGGGCGAATTCGCGTCCTCAGCCGGATTGTAAGAAAAAGATGATTTCCAAACTTTCGATTCCAAAAATCACAAATGTCTGCCTCTTGCTGGCTGTTATTGTCCTGATGTCATTTCGTGCACCGGCATATGCACAGTCGCCCGTCGGTGTCGCTGCTGTTGTGAATGACGAGCCAATCTCAATCATCGATCTGGTTGAGCGCATCAAGCTGATCGCCGTGTCGTCAAACATTCAAATGACACCGCAAAAAAGCAATGAGATGGCGCCGCAGGTATTGCAGCAACTGATCAATGAAACCTTGCAGATGCAGGAAGCAGAGCGCCGTGGGCTTGAAGTTATTGACGAAGATATTGCGCGTGGGAAATCTATCATTGAACAGAATGCCGGTCTTCCGACTGATTCATTAGACCGTTTCCTTGAACAACGCCAAATTGCGCCTGGCACGATTGAAAACCAGATCAAACCACAGGTCGCCTGGCAAAAACTTCTTGGCTCCATGCGCAATGAAGTTCAGATTTCCGATGCCGAGATTGATGACAACCTGCAACGGATCGTCAACAACCAAGGCAAACCACGTAATCGGGTTCAGGAAATCTTCCTTCCGGTCGACAATCCGCAAGACAGTACCCGTGTCTATCAAAGTGCGCTGGAAATTCTCAACGTCTTGAAACAGGGTGCCGAGTTTAGCGGCCTCGCGCGTCAGTTTTCGGCAAGTGCGAGTGCGGCCAATGGCGGTGACCTTGGATGGCTGTATTCAGGCGAACTGGCAAGCGAGTTACAACAAGCCGTCAACCAACTTGAACCAGACCAGATTAGCGAACCTGTTCAAACCATTCGTGGCTATTACATCATAAAGCTTCTCGATCGCCGCGTTGGCGATGCAAATGTCGTAACCGATGTTCGGCTGGATCTTTACCAGCTATTTGTCCCGCTGACATCCGACATGCCCAAAGACCAGATTGATGCGAAACTTGCCATGCTTAACAACACGCAAGAAACGGCTAACAGCTGTGAAGCACTGGCGAATGTTGCTGTTGACCTTGGTTCCGAGCTGAGCGGTGAAATGAAAGGCATTTCCCCGACAGAGCTTTCCGGCCCCATCAGTCAGGCGGTTAGCAATCTTGAACCGCAAAAGCCGTCCAACATCATTCGTGTCGATGGCGGGGCACTTTTGGTCATGATTTGCAACAAAACGGAAGAAAGCAACCTGCCCAGCCGCAACGAAGTTGAAAACCGCCTGCGTATGGAACGGCTTGATATTCTCGCACGCCGGAAACTTCGTGAACTGCGCCGACAGGCCTTTATCGATATCCGTATGTGATCGATCCGACCAGAAACGGAGCCAAGATGACTAAGATCGCACCAATCGCCCTGACAGTTGGTGAGCCCGGTGGTATCGGACCAGAGCTTACTCTCAAGGCTTGGTTGCAGCGGGAAAATGCGGGCATAGAACCATTTTGCCTTCTTTCTCCGCTCAATATTGTTGAGAACGCAATACAACAGGCTGGAACAAATGTTCCTTTCAAACTCGTCTCAGACATCGCTGAAACACGCGATGTATTTGCCGATGCCCTGCCGGTTCTTGCGATTGAGAATGCGGACGCGATAGCCGTTTCTGGTGTCGCTTCGGCGAAAACGGCCAACATTGTCATTAACAGCATCACTAAAGCCGTAGCACATACACGTGACGGTGCGGCAAGCGCCGTTGTCACCAATCCCATTCAGAAAAGTGCGCTTTACGAAGCGGGGTTCAAACATCCCGGTCATACAGAATTTCTGGCAGAGTTAGCCGGCCCCGGAACAATCCCGGTGATGATGCTGGCCAATTCAAAACTGCGTGTCGTGCCGCTTACGATCCATATTGCGCTGTCTGATGTCCCCAAGCAGCTTACTGCTGAATTGATCATTAAGCGCTGCCAGATCACCGCATCTGCTCTAAAGCGGGATTTCGGCATCGAACATCCACGTTTGGCAATTTCCGGATTAAACCCGCATGCGGGTGAAGATGGCGCCATGGGATGCGAAGAACAAACGATCATGGCACCTGCCATTCAAGCCTTACGTGATCTTGGCATTGATGTCATTGGTCCGCTTCCGGCCGATACCATGTTCCATGAAGAAGCCAGGGCGAACTACGATGTCGCATTGTGCCCCTATCACGATCAGGCCCTGATCCCGGTCAAGACGCTTGATTTTCATGGGGGTGTCAATATCACATTGGGATTGCCATTTATCAGAACATCACCGGATCACGGTACGGCATTGAACATTGCGGGCAAAGGCATCGCCCGTCCTGATAGCCTTATCGCGGCCCTTAAAATGGCTGCAGAGATGGCGACAAAACGCCTTTCGACAGGAGCCTGACCTAACGTGTCAGAAGACAACAGCACAACCGGCACCCTCGCCAATGATGGCCTTCCGCCCCTTCGCGAGGTGATTGCGACCCATAACCTGTCGGCACAAAAGAAATTTGGCCAGAACTTTCTGTTTGATCTGAACCTGACGGGTCGGATTGCCCGTGCTGCTGCGCCGCTTGAAGAAGCGACCGTGATCGAAATTGGCCCCGGCCCCGGCGGCCTGACCCGTGCGTTGCTGTTTAATGGTGCAAAAAACCTGACAGTCATTGAGCGTGACCCACGCTGCCAGCCGGTTCTTGACCAAATCAGCGCCCATTACCCCAATGCACTGCATGTAATTGATGGCGATGCGCTTGACGTCGATGTCACAACCCTTGGCCCGGCACCACGCAAGATTGTCGCCAATCTGCCCTACAATGTCGGAACGCAGCTTTTGATCAATTGGCTGATGCAAATCGATCAGTTTGCCAGCCTGACTTTGATGTTCCAGAAAGAAGTTGCCGAACGGGTTGTCGCCGGACCAAAAAGCAAAGCCTACGGCAGGCTTTCCGTCCTGTGTCAGTATCTATGCGATTGTGACATTCTGTTTGATGTCCACCGCAGCGCCTTTACCCCGCCGCCAAAGGTAACTTCCGCCGTCGTGCAATTGCGCCCCAAGGCAGATCGCGGGGCGGACATCAACCTGACCAGCTTGGCCAAAATCACACAAGCTGCTTTTGGTCAGCGGCGCAAAATGCTTCGTGCCAGTCTAAAAACACTCAATATCAATGTAGGTGAATTGCTCACCACCGCCAGGATTACGGAAACATCCCGTGCCGAAGAACTCAGTGTGGCCGACTTTGTCCGCCTGACACAGGTTCATGACGAAATGGCCGCTTCGTAAAGCGACCATTTTGAATTTCCCGATCAATCAGTCAGAAGCTTTTTGACGAAGCCCGGCAGAACTGATTGCCGTGCGCGCTTCATCCGTTCGGCCCCGATGATATGTTCAACATCGGCAAGGCAGCGTTCCAGATCATCATTGATCAAAACGTAATCGAATTCTTCCCAATGGCTGATTTCCGCACCGGCCTTGGCCATGCGTTTCATGATCACACCATCTGCATCCTGCCCACGATCGCGCAAACGCCGTTCAAGTTCCGCCGATGACGGTGGCAAGACAAAGACCGATACAACATCCGCACCGCCCTTTTCGCGCAATTGGCGCGCACCCTGCCAGTCAATGTCAAACAGCACGTCACGCCCCTCGGAAAGGGCCTTTTCGACCGGTGCTATTGGCGTGCCGTAGTAATTGCCAAACACCTCCGCCCATTCAAGCAGCGCATCATTGGCAATCATATGTTTGAAATCATCGACCGATTTAAAGAAGTAATGTGTGCCTTCTTCTTCGCCCGGCCGGGCTTCACGGGTGGTTGCCGACACAGACAATGAAATCCTGTCGTCTTTTTCAAGCAACTGACGGGTAATGGTGGTTTTACCTGCCCCCGATGGGGCACAGAAAACCAGCATAACGCCACGACGATTGTTCTGATCTACCATATCGTGTTCCTTCCCTGCCCGCTTACTCGACGTTCTGTACCTGTTCGCGGAGCTGATCAATGATCACTTTAAGCTCCATCCCGCAATTGGTAAGCTCGACGTCGTTGGCCTTCGAGCACAACGTGTTGGCTTCGCGGTTAAATTCCTGACACAGGAAATCAAGCTTACGCCCAATGGAACCACCTTTGGTCAGCATATCGCGTGCACCGGTGATATGGGCCTTAAGACGGTCAATTTCCTCGCGGATATCCGCTTTGGTTGCAAGTAAGGCTGCTTCCTGATGCAACCGTTCTGGTTCAAATTTGCCCGCATCCATCAGTTCTTCGATTTGGCGTTTCAACCGTTCCTTGATCGCGTCCACGCGCACAGATGCGCAGCTTTCTGCACGGGTAACCGTTGCTTCGATGTTATCAACATGCCCGCGAAGCATCGCATCAAGCTTTTCGCCTTCTTCCGCACGATGCGCAGCCATCTGATCAATTGCATCATTCAGGCTGGCAAGAACCTCTGCATCACGGGCATCCCGCATTGCTTCGTCTTCATGGGTTTCAACAACTTCCAGCACACCGCGGACATTCAACAAATCGGCAATGGTGCCCGCCGACAGGCTGCTGGTATTGTCAAATTCCTCCGCCAGAGAAATCAGATCTGATAGCAATTCCCGGTTCACTTGATAGGCACTGGTATCAGCAGATCGAACAACATTCAGGGTAACCCCGACATTGCCGCGCTTGAACCGTTTAGCAACCGCATCGCGGACTTTGGTTTCAAGTCGCTCAAACCCGCCATTCAGACGCACACGAACATCAAGCCCCTTGCCATTGACGCTGCGCAATTCCCAAGTCCAGCCAAAGCCTTCTGCCGCACCATCGGTGCGGGCAAAGCCGGTCATGCTTGATACGGTCATATTTTCATCCAGTATAATTCATGTTTTCCCGCTTATAACGGTTGGCCCGATGCACGCCAAGGGCCAACACTGGCGAGATCTATGTTATCAACAATATGGTATGTTTTGCCGGTATTTCATAATCCTGCCCCAAAGGTGCAGCATGGTCGGCAAAAATCGATAACGCATATTTTTAAAACCGCATACGAGCAACAATGTCCTTTCAGTATCATGCCGTTTTGATCACCGGTGCCAGTTCCGGTATTGGTGCCGCTCTTGCCCGTCATTTCGCCCGTACAGGCGTCACATTGTTCATCAGTGGCCGCGATCAGACGCGCTTGCGCCTTGTGGAAAATGAATGCCGTGCAGCAGGCGCAAATGTCTTTGCCGATATATTGGACGTAACCAACCGTGAAACCATGACGGCCTATGTCACCCATTGCGACGAGCTTGCCCCGCTAAGCCTCGTGATCGCCAATGCCGGCATTTCAGCAGGCACCGGTGGCAAGGGCGAAAGCCCCGAACAGGTGCGCGATATATTCGCAACCAATGTCGCGGGCGTACTCAACACCATTGACCCGGCAATCGATGCCATGCGCGTGCGCGGGCGGGGACAGGTCGCATTGGTCGCGTCCCAAGCCTCCTGGTGTGGCTTGCCCTCCGCCCCGGCCTATTGCGCCAGCAAAGCAGCTGTACGTGTCTATGGCGAAGGGCTACGTGGGGCACTGGCCCCTTATGGCATCAAGGTCAATGTCATCTGTCCCGGATTCGTCAAAAGCCGCATCACCGATGCCAATGATTTCCCGATGCCCTTTTTCATGCAGGCCGACAAGGCTGCGCGCAAGATCGCAAAGGGGCTTGAGAAAAACAAAGGCATGATCGCCTTCCCGTGGCCGATGAACATGATCATCGGCGCATTAAAGATCACGCCACAATGGGTGCTTGATCTGGCTGCTTCGCGAATTCCCAAGAAAACAGCAGCATCTGAACAAAACTCAGAAAACTGAGGCATCAGCACCACATGACAAAGGCGCCGGTCCAACATTGGACGGCGCCTTTCTTAATTTTCCTATGCCTCGTCGAGCTGTTGATGGAGCACAAAGTATCCAAGCGACCTGTTATTGCCCGTCGCGGATGCGCCGCCATTTGGCGACATTGCGATTATGCTCTTTGAGCGTGCGGGCAAAGGCATGGCCCCCGGTGCCATCGGCGACAAAATACACATCTTCCGTCGGGGCCGGATGAAGCACCGCGTAAAATGCCTCACGCCCGGGATTGGTGATCGGCGACGGTGGCAAACCACGCGTAACATATGTGTTGTAAGGGCTTTCGAACTTAAGGTCTTTACGCGTCAACGCACGATCAAGACGCTTATCCGGGCTGATTGCATAGGCAACCGTCGGATCAGATTGAAGGCGCATATTGGCATTCAATCGATTGACGAACACACCGGCAACGCGCGCACGTTCGGCAGCAACACCTGTTTCACGTTCAACGATGGAGGCCAGAACAAGTGCCTCTTCAATCGTATCAAATGGCAGTCCCTGAGCCCGTCCGGGCCAAAGTTGTTCGACCATGTCGTCATGGGCGGCCCGCATCCGATCAATGATGCTTTGTTTCGTATCGCCATACGAGAATTGATAGGTTTCCGGCAACAGCGTCCCGTCTTGCGGAATTTCGGTGATTTCACCGTCCAAACCATCAACCAGATTGATCCGGTCAATAATTTCGCCGGACCGTAATCCTTCGGGGATGGTGACAAACCGTTTTACGGTATCTCCATTGGCAAGAATTTCGGCCGCCTGTTTGGGACTTACCCGTGCAGGGAAATGATATTCCCCGGCACGAAGCGATCGATCCAGCCCGCCAACGCGAACCCCCGCCAGAAAGATCAGCGGTTCGGTGATGATATGTTCACGGCGGAAAATTTCGGCAATACCACGAACACCGGTCCCTTGCGGGATGATGATATCGCGACCCTGCACCAATTTACTCGGTGAAGTGTATTGCACATAAACATACACCGCCGCCCCACCAACGGTGAGGGCAGCGGTGATGATTAGTAAGCCAAGAACAAGCAGAAAACGCTTCAAGGGAAAACTCCCGGTAAGGTTGGATCTGCTGTTTTAAACGGCCTTGAACACGAGCGACGCGTTGGTGCCGCCAAAACCGAACGAATTCGACAGGGCAACATTGACCTTGCGCTGTTTCGCTTCAAGCGGAACAAGATCCATGCCTTTGCAGGCTTCGGACGGATTGTGCAGGTTCAAGGTCGGTGCTACCACGCCTTCGTGGATCGCAAGGATCGAGAACACAGCTTCAATCGCGCCAGCCGCTCCAAGCAGGTGACCTGTAGCCGATTTCGTCGATGACATCGAAAGTTTCGATGAATGATCCCCAAACAGACGCTTGACCGCACCCAGTTCGATTTCATCACCCAACGGAGTCGACGTACCATGTGCATTCACATAGTCGACATCTTCCGGGTTCACACCGGCATTGCGAAGCGCATTACGCATCGAACGGAAACCACCGTTGCCATCTGCCGCAGGTGCCGTAATGTGATACGCATCACCGGACATGCCATAGCCGCCGACTTCTGCATAAATACGTGCACCACGCGCCTTGGCGTGTTCGTATTCTTCAAGAACGACACAGCCCGCACCTTCGCCCATGACAAAACCGTCACGGCCTTCATCCCAGGGACGGGATGCTTCGGTCGGGGTATCGTTGAATCCCGTGGACAAAGCACGTGCTGCGGCAAAGCCCGCCATGCCAAGACGGCAAACAGCGGCTTCCGCACCACCGGCAACCATCACATCGGCATCGCCAAGCATGATCATGCGTGACGCATCGCCAATGGCGTGTGCACCGGTCGAACATGCTGTCACAACAGCATGGTTCGGGCCTTTAAGTCCGTGTTTGATCGATACCTGGCCAGAGACCAGATTGATCAGGCAAGACGGAATGAAGAATGGGCTGACGCGGCGGGTTTTGCCGTTATTCACCAATTCGGTGGCTTCGGAGATTCTTGGCAAACCACCGATACCCGAACCAATCAGAACACCAGTATTTTCCTGGTCTTCATCTGTTTCAGGTTTCCAACCGGAATCGGCAAGTGCCTGATCGGCAGCTGCAATCCCATAGACGATAAAATCGTCCATCTTTTTCATGTCTTTGATCGAGACATGATCTTCTGGATTGAAAAGTCCGTCACCCTCACCGCGCGGCACGAGGCCTGCGATTTTGGCAGGAATATCCGACACGTCAAACGTGTCGATGCTTTTGATGCCGGATTGGCTGTTCAGCAGTTTCTGCCAAGTATTCTGTGCACCGCTAGCCAGCGGCGTTACAGCACCAAGTCCGGTAACAACTACGCGTCTCATCCCGCATTACGCCTTTATTTTATGAATCCAGCAAAGACGAAAAGGGCGCCTGAGGATGCCCTCGGGCGCCCGTGTCTCACGGCAAGATTAGCCGTTCGCCTTTTCGATGAAGTCGATCGCGTCTTTGACGGTCAGAATTTTTTCAGCCGCGTCATCCGGAATTTCGCAACCGAATTCTTCTTCAAACGCCATAACCAGCTCGACCGTGTCCAGGCTGTCAGCGCCCAGATCGTCAATGAAGCTAGCGTTTTCAGTGACCTTGTCTTCTTCAACACCGAGGTGCTCGACAACGATCTTCTTCACGCGATCTGCGACATCACTCATAGCTCAAATCCTTCAATAGGTTTTCTGTCAGTTAGTGTTTACGTGGTGCCCGTTATCTTCCCCCTATTGAAGGACCTCCCGGGAACCGGAAACCGACAACACACAATTGCCGATTTCAATATTTGGTATAGCGGCCCCTTTTAAACAGAAAAGAAGGCAACCCGCAACGGGTTAAATCATCGCCATTCCGCCGTTCACATGCAAGGTCTGTCCTGTGACATAAGCAGCTTCGTCACTTGCAAGATACAGAACCGCTGCTGCGATCTCTTTGCTGTCGCCCATCCGGCCTGCCGGAATCCCGCCCAAAAGCTTCTCTTTCTGGGCATCTCCAAGCTCTTCGGTCATGGCCGTCGTAATAAAACCAGGTGCGACACAGTTCACTGTAATACCGCGCGCAGCAACTTCCTGTGCGAGCGATTTAGACCAGCCGATCATGCCTGCTTTCGCTGCAGCATAGTTCGCCTGACCCGGATTTCCGGTCACACCAACGATCGAGGTGATATTGATGATACGACCGTGCCGGCGCTTCATCATGCCACGCAGCGAATTACGCGCAAGCTTGAAAGCAGCCGTCAGGTTCACATCAATAACCGCCTGCCAGTCTTCGTCTTTCAAGCGCATTGCCAACTGGTCACGGGTGATGCCCGCATTATTGACCAGAACATCAAGCTGACCGCCAAGTGCTTCTTCAGCAAGCTTGATCAAACCATCAACCGAGGCAGAATCCGAAAGGTTCGCCGGAACAATAACAGCATTTTCGCCAATCTCGGCAGCAACGGCTTCAAGGCGTTCCTGACGGGTCCCCGACAGAGCAACCTTCGCACCGGCCTGCGCCAAAACTTTGGCGATCTCGCCACCGATACCACCGGTGGCACCGGTTACAAGTGCTGTTTTCCCTGCAAGATCAAACATGTATTTCTTTTCCCTTTGGGTTCGTCTTCGTCACAACACTCAATTCAAAGAGTGCCGAGAAATGCTTCGATATCTGCCGGGCTATTGACGGCAACGCCACTAAGATCACGGTCAATACGGCGAACCATACCTGTCAAAACCTTGCCAGTGCCAATCTCGACCAGATCGGTGATGCCCTGTTCTTTCATATAAAGAACCGACTCACGCCAACGCACGGTGCCACAAACCTGCTCCACAAGGAGTTTACGAATGGTTTCCGGATCAATGGTTTTTTCTGCTGTGACATTTGCAACAAGCGGCTTGGCAGGCGCCTTCATCGTCACTTCACCAAGTGCTTCGGCCATACGATCCGCAGCAGGCTGCATCAGTGCGCAATGGAACGGTGCAGATACCGGCAAAAGAACTGCGCGTTTCGCACCCTTTTCCTTGGCAATCTCAATCGCGCGTTCAACAGCCGCTTTGTGGCCGGACACAACAACCTGTCCGCTGGCATTGTCATTTGCCGCCGTACAAACATCGCCTTGCGCTGCTTCTTCGGCAACGGCAACTGCATCGACATAATCAAGCCCAAGAAGAGCCGCCATTGCGCCAACACCAACCGGGACTGCGGCCTGCATGGCCTGACCACGGATTTTCAACAAACGCGCCGCGTCGGCAATGGCAAAAGTACCAGCCGCGGCAAGGGCGGAATATTCGCCAAGCGAATGACCGGCAACCAGATCGCATTTATCGGTCAGGGTAAATCCGCCTTCGTTTTCCAGAACGCGGGTAACCGCAAGACTGACGGCCATCAACGCAGGCTGTGCGTTTTCAGTCAGGGTCAGTTCGTTTTCCGGTCCTTCGAACATCAATGCGCTTAGCTTTTGTGAAAGCGCGTCATCAACTTCCTGGAAAACTTCGCGGGCAATCGGGAATGCATCTGCCAGTTCCTTGCCCATACCAACCGCTTGCGACCCCTGACCGGGGAAAACGAGTGCGCGTGTCATTATATCTATAATACCCTTGTCAGCTTCTACGAAGGCTGTGCCGAAATTCGGCCCCTAAAATTCAAGCCACCCTTGATAACGTGCGCGACCGCACTGTCAAGGAGAGATGGCGTCAATCAGACCGTATTCGGAATTTCGTTGCCTCAAACTTGGCATGTTCAATCCCGATTGCAAGCCACAGGCAACTAAGTCCCCATCTCGCGCTTATGACATAGTTCCCGTGATTTACGAAGAACGAGCTGTTGCGCAGCGCACAAAACAAACACCCCATAAACACCTAAGCCCCGCGCAACCAAAGCCCCACCCTGCCCCACCTTTTGATTTCCTGTGACATCAAATTGCAGGAAACACGGGCACATCCCGCGAAGTCGATCAATTTCAGGATCTTAAACCCTAAGATATAACGACGAGACACGATAAAAACGGCCTTCCCGGCCATCCGCATAACAGTTATCCCAAAACCGCAACGCTGCCCCCCCTTGGGGACCAACTTCGAAAGCATTGCGTTCCTGCCGTTTTTCACAAACACAGTGCGATGTTTCGCAATTGTGGAAAAGGTGCATTTGGCGTTGCACTACTGGGCGAAAAGTGTATATTCCGCGGTCTCACGGCTCCTTGCCGGGATTGCCCGGCTATGCCTGCATGACACGAGGTCATGTTAGGAAGAGATAAGCCACAAGGAGTGATTAGGAGTATTATGAGCAAGTACGAAAGCGTGTTTATCGCACGTCAGGACTTCTCGACCGCACAGGTCGAAAGCCTGAACGAAAAGCTGACCCAGACCATCGAAGGTCTCGGCGGCAAGATTGCCAAAACCGAATATTGGGGCCTGCGTTCCCTGACATACCGTGTCAAAAAGAACCGCAAAGGCCACTATACTCTCTTCCAGATCGAAGCCGACAACGCCACGATCGCGGAATATGAGCGTCTGATGCGCCTGAACGAAGACGTTCTGCGTCAGATGACTGTCAAGGTTGAAGAGTTCGAAGAAGAACAGTCAGCCATTCTGCGTAACCGCGACGAGCGCGGCGCACGTGGCGGTAATCGCCGCGGCGGTCCCCGTCAGCACGGCTAACAGATAGCGAGGAGTATATATCATGGCTGGACGTCGTCTGTTTTTCCGTCGTCGTAAAACCTGCCCGTTCTCGGGTGCGGATGCGCCGAAGATTGACTACAAAGATGTCAAACTGCTGCAGCGTTTCGTTTCCGAACGCGGCAAAATCGTTCCGAGCCGTATCACTGCGGTTTCGGCCAAGAAACAGCGCGAACTGGCGAAAGCCATTAAACGTGCACGTTTCCTGGCGCTGCTGCCGTACTCAGATCAAGTCTGAGGCAGTCGGCAAGAGACCCTTTTGCGGTCTCAGGCCGGGAGTAAATGATGCAACGTGACACCCTAATAGCTATTGGATCAGGACTTGGCAGTGCCGTCCTGTTCCTGTTGGTCTTATCAGGAAATCCTGTTGCTTTGTTGCTCTCATATTTCGGGCATCTGCCGCTTTTCCTTACGGGATTGTGGCAAGGACCCAAACGCCTGCTGGTTGCGGCAGTTGCCGCATGTAGTGCCCTTGTTCTTTTGGGGGGATTACTGCCTTTCACGGTCTTTATGGTCGTGTTTGCCGGACCGGCGATGTTGTTGACCCGCATGGCACTGATCATTCGGAAGGATGCAAATGGCAATATTGCCTTTCTTCCATCCGGAATTGTTGTTGGTGCCATGGCCGTTATGGTCGCGACGGTAATGATCATCATTACCGGAACACTAACGGCGGAAGGTTTGGATCTTCAGGACTTCGTTTCGCAGTTCCTGAACCAGACATACTCGGAAATGGGTGTCCCTGTGACACCTGAAGTTCAGGGTTTGATTGGAATGTTCCAGACGTATTTCCCGGCGATTGCTTCGGTGAGCTGGCTGTTAATGCTGTTCGCCAATGCGGCAATCGCACAGGCAATCTTGGTGCGTGCAGGCAAAAACCTGCGTCCGACACCAAGTATGGCTTCTTTTGCCTTGCCTGGCTGGTCACTGTTTGCGTTCGCCTTGGCCGGGTTTACGGTCGGCTTTGCCGATGGTTCCCTGGCTTATGTGGCGCGAAACGTCGCGGTGGTACTGGCAGTGCCGTTCCTGTTTCAGGGATTGGCGCTGGTACATGGGCAGGCTGCCCGATGGCCGCAAAAACGTATGATACTGACGGTGTTCTACATCGTCGCGGTTCTGTCTAGTTGGTCGTTTATTGCGATCACCGGACTTGGAATTGTTGAGCATTTAATCAGGCTGCGGGGGAAAGAACCGATGACCCGTAGCAATGAGGAGGATCGGTGATGGAAGTTATTCTGCTCCAGCGGGTAGAAAAACTCGGTCAGATGGGTGACGTAGTCTCCGTCAAGCCGGGCCACGCCCGCAACCGCTTGCTGCCGCAGGGCATGGCCCTTCGTGCAACCAAAGCGAATCTTTCCGTGTTTGAAGCACAGAAAGCACAGCTCGAAGCTGACAACCTTGACCGCCGCAAAGAAGCCGAAGCGGTTGCCGTAACGATGAGTGACGTCGCTGTCACCCTCGTTCGCCAGGCATCCGACGTTGGTCATCTTTACGGTTCGGTAACTGCACGCGATATCGCAAATGCAGTAACCGAAGCCGGTTACACTGTTGCACGTACCCAGGTCGTTCTTGATCAGCCGATCAAAACCCTTGGTCTGCACCAGGTTAAAATCAGCCTGCACCCGGAAGTTGCTATTGAAGTGACTGCCAACGTTGCACGTTCCGAAGAAGATGCCGCTGAACAGCTCCGTAAAGGTTCTGCTGTTCTTGGCACCATCGAGGAAATGGAAGCTGAAGAAGAAGAAGCTCTGGAAGCTGCTGAAGAACTCTTCGAAGAAGAAGTTCCGGCAGAAGCTTCTGCAGATGCTCCGAACGAAGAAGATTCCAAAGCATAATTTGCTTGGTTCTTCTAAGATCATTTGGGAAACGGCATGTCCGCAAGGACGTGCCGTTTTCTTTTTGTCGTCTTCTTTTCGGGCCTGATTTGTAAAAACATTTCAAAACCCGGGCAGCGGACGACCTCTGCGCTTGCGGAATACCCGCTATGAGTTATACCGATTAACTCTTTGCGGCCAACCGGATGACTGGTACCTTTTCCGCCCATGACAGATCCCAATTTAGACGCCCTCTTTGCTCCGCTTGATATAGACCACGGTGACGGTGCCGATATGGTGCTTGAACGTATGGCTCCGCACAACTTTGAGGCGGAAGCAGCCCTTCTTGGCGCGATTCTTAACAACAACGCTGCGTATGAACGTGTGTCTGATATCCTGCGGCCCGAACATTTCGCCGATGGCCGACATGGCCGCATTTTCGAAGCCTGCGGCAAGCAGATCGAACGCGGACAGTTGGCCAACCCGGTCACGCTCAAAGCCTATTTCAAGCAGGACGAAGCCCTTGCCGAGATCGGCGGGCCGCAATATCTGGCGGAACTGTCAAACAACCTTGTCTCGGTCATCAATGCCGGTGATTACGGCAAACTGGTTTATGACCTTTATCTAAGACGTGAGTTGATCGAACTTGGCGAAGATGTCGTCAATGATGCCTATCAGTACGAACTTGATACTGACGCCACCATCCAGATTGAAAAAGCCGAACAGAAACTGTTCTCGCTTGCCACCGCGGGCTCAGCCGAATCGGGCTTTGTGGCCTTTGGCCCGGCCATGGCCAAGGCGTATGAAAACATTGACCATGCTTACAAGAATGCCGGTCGCGTTGTCGGTGTTACCACGGGGTTGCGCGATATTGACCGCAAACTTGGTGGTCTGCATCCTTCGGATTTGCTGATCCTTGCAGGTCGTCCGTCGATGGGTAAAACGGCCCTGGCGATGAACATTGCCTTTAACGCCGCGATTGCATCACACCAAAACCGTGCGGCAGGCAATGATTCTGAAGATGAAATCCGTACCGGTGCCGTAGCCGTCTTCTCGCTTGAGATGGCCGCAGAACAGTTGGCGGCACGTTTGCTGTCTCAGGCTGCTGAAGTGTCAGGCGATAACATGCGCCGTGGTGATCTGAACGAACAGGATTTTGAACGCCTGTTACTCGCCACTCAGGAACTCAATACCGTTCCGCTTTATATCGATGATACACCGGCCCTTCCGGTATCGACCCTTCGTACCCGTTGCCGTCGTTTGAAACGTCAGCACGGTCTTGCAATGATCGTCGTCGATTACCTGCAACTTCTGGCCCCGCCGACCAACTTCCGTGGCGATGGCCGTGTGCAGGAGGTCTCGGAAATCACCCGAATGCTCAAGGCAATTGCCAAGGAGCTTGAAGTTCCGGTTCTTGCCCTGTCGCAGCTTTCGCGTGCGGTTGAACAGCGCGACGATAAACGTCCGCAGCTGTCGGATCTTCGTGAATCCGGCTCGATCGAGCAGGACGCCGACGTTGTTATGTTCATTTACCGTGAACAATATTATCTCGAACGTTCTGAACCCGCCCAGAATCAGGGCGAAGCGACCGATAAATTCGGTGAACGCTATGCCAACTGGCAGGAACGTTTGAACCATGTCTACAACACCGCAGAAGTCATCGTCGCCAAACAGCGTCACGGCCCGGTGGGCAACGTGCGTTTGTATTTTGACGGGAACTACACCAAGTTTGGCGATCTTGATCACACTGAAGAAGATTATGAATAGGGATCGGGCGTAAGCCCGTCCGCAAACGGATTCCACGGGGTATTAAGAATGACCGTTCTTCCCGCCGTCGGCCGTGCGGCCGAGTGCGCGGAACTGCAAATCAATCTGAAAGCAGTTGCCGACAATTACAAGACTTTGACCAAACGCTATACCGGCCGCACATGCGGTGCCGTGGTAAAAGCCGATGCTTATGGTTTGGGTGCGGAAACAATCGTCCCGGTCCTGAAAAAGCAAGGATGCCGTTTGTTCTTTGTCGCGCAGGCCAACGAAGCCGCCGACCTGTTCCCGCTTTTGCGCGGCGGCGGACGGATTGCGGTTCTCAATGGTGTTCTGCCCGGTGATGAAGAATTCTTTATCGAAAATGACGTCATTCCGGTTCTCAACGATCTTGAACAGATCGAACGGTGGTCAAACCTGTGCCGGGAATATGAACGCCCTGCCCCGGCCTTTATTCATCTTGATACCGGCATGAGCCGCCTTGGCCTGACACCACTTGATGTCAGCACCTTGGTCGACCGTTATTCATCGCTTCTGTATGGGTTTGAAAAAGCCGGATACATGACCCACCCGGTCGCCGCTGACGAGGCTGAAAACCCGATCACCAAGCAACAGTACGATCTGTTCATGAAATGGTATCGCCGGTTGCCACCGGCCCCGCGTGGTTTTTGTAATTCATCTGCGATCTTCCGCAACGATGATTACCATCTGGAATTCTGCCGTCCGGGCATTGCGCTTTGGGGCGGCAACCCGACGCCTGAAACCACCAATCCGATGCGCTCCGTCGTTACCCTGAACGCCAAAGTGCTTCAGGTTCGCGAAATTGACGCCGCCCAAACGGTTGGTTACGGCGGATCATGGACCGCCAAACGCAAATCGAAAATCGCAACCCTTGCGGTTGGTTATGCCGATGGCTGGTTACGGTCGCTTTCCAACAACGGAAAAATGCTGATCAAGGGGCATGAAGTTCCCTATGTCGGGCGCGTGTCGATGGATGCGATCACGGTTGATATCACCGACCTTCCGGGCAAATCGATCAAAGCTGGCGATATGGTCCCGCTTCTTGATGACAAGATGACGGTTGACGATGTTGCATCTGCTGCTGGTACAATTGGTTATGAGATTCTAACTTCTCTTGGACATCGCTACCGGCGGGTCTATACAGAAGGCTGAATTATAAGAACCGGCCATAAATCTAAAACGGGCCGATAACAGGGGACTTCGAAGTACAGATGCCGATCTTTGCGCCGGTTGGCCATATGTTTTTGACCTTTTTGGCCCTTGTCGGTCGCGTAACTGTGTTTGCTGGTCGTACGATTGGCCACATGGTAACGCCGACAATCTATTTCCGGCTGATTTTCAAACAGATGCGCGAGATTGGTTATTTCTCGCTGCCGGTGGTCGCCATGACCACCCTGTTTGCCGGTATGGTTCTGGCCCTGCAATCCTATTCCGGGTTTTCGCGCTTTTCTGCGGAAAGTGCGGTTGCAACCGTGGTTGTCATTTCCATGACCCGCGAACTGGGTCCGGTTTTGGCCGGCCTTATGGTTGCCGGGCGTGTGGGTGCAGCAATTGCTGCTGAAATCGGCACCATGCGTGTGACCGAACAGATTGATGCGCTGGTCACCCTTTCGACCAATCCATTCAAATATCTGGTTGTGCCGCGTGTGGTTGCGGGTGTGATCACCCTGCCGATTCTGGTTCTGATTGGCGATATTATCGGGGTTCTGGGCGGCTATCTTGTTGGCGTCAACAAGCTTGGCTTTAACGAAGGATCCTATATCCGCAATACGTTCCAGTATCTTGAACAGCTTGATGTTGTATCGGGCCTGGTAAAGGCCGCTGTGTTTGGCTTTATCATTACCCTGATGGGCTGCTACCACGGATATAATTCGCGGGGTGGCGCACAGGGTGTTGGTCAGGCAACCACCAATGCGGTCGTATCAAGTTCCATTCTGATTCTGATTTCGAACTATATCGTCACCGAACTGTTCTTCACGCGATAAGGGTCGGTTGACAACATCATGAGCACTCCTGCCAAGATATCCCTGCGCAATGTTCACAAGGCCTTTGGCCCCAAGAAAGTCCTTCAGGGTGTCGACCTTGATGTCGCACCGGGGGAATCGGTTGCCATCATTGGCGGATCGGGCACGGGTAAATCTGTCACCCTGAAATGCGTGCTGGGCCTTTTATCCCCTGATCAGGGATCGATCACGGTGGACGGCGTTGAAATGATCGGCGCCAACCGGTCTGATCGTGATGCCATGTTGGCGAAAACCGGCATGCTGTTTCAGGGTGCCGCCCTTTTTGATTCCCTCAGTGTCTGGGAAAATGTTGCCTTTGGCCTGATTGAAGGCCAAGGCATGAAACCACGTCAGGCACGTGATCTTGCGATTGCCAGACTTGCCGATGTTGGCCTTGGTGCTGAAATTGCCAATATGACCCCGTCATCGCTTTCGGGCGGCATGCAAAAACGTGTTGGCCTTGCCCGTGCGATTGCAACAGAACCGGAAATCCTGTTTTTTGATGAACCGACCACGGGCATTGACCCGATCATGGGTGATGTCATCAACGACCTGATTGTTAAATGCACCCGCGAGTTGGGCGCAAGTGCCGTGACCATTACCCATGACATGGCAAGTGCACGTAAAATCGCCGACCGTGTTGCCATGCTGTATAAAGGCAAGATCATCTGGGATGGTCCGGTTGCCGATATTGATCAGGCTGATAACCCGTTTTTGCAGCAATTCGTTTCCGGTGAAATCGAAGGTCCCCTTGACCTTGACCTTAAACATCTCTGAAATTGTCCTCGTCCCACGCAGCAGATAAATGCTTTGTCTGCCCCCTTCATGACCTGCGGAGCATTCTGTGGCCAAAACCCAAAGCCGATTCACCTGTCAAAACTGCGGTGCGGAATATCGTAAATGGACCGGCCATTGTGATGCGTGCGGCGAATGGAACAGCATCGAAGAACAGCGGGTTGAAACCGGCCCCAAGGCTGCGGGTGGCATTTCCGGCGGGGCAAAGGGCAAGACCATCGATTTCGTCGCACTTGAAGGTGAAAGTGCCAGCCCGCCGCGCATCATAAGCGGCATTGCCGAACTTGATCGCGCCTGTGGTGGCGGCCTTGTTCCGGGCTCGGCCCTTTTGGTTGGCGGTGATCCGGGCATTGGTAAATCCACCATCCTGCTTCAGGCGGTTGGCGCCATGGCTGCCAAACATAAATGCGCCTATATCTCGGGCGAGGAAGCAATTGATCAGGTCCGCATGCGGGCCGCGCGCTTGGGCCTGAGCAAAACCAAGGTTGATTTTGCTGCCGCAACCAGCCTGCGCGACATCATCACCACACTGGAAGCCAGCAGCCACGAAGTCGTGGTCATTGACTCGATCCAAACCATGTATGCCGACACCCTCGATAGTGCGCCGGGCACCGTGTCACAGGTTCGTGCCTGTGCCCTGGAGCTGATCCGTCTGGCAAAGCGCAAAGGCTTTGCCGTGCTGCTGGTGGGTCATGTCACCAAAGAAGGCCAGATTGCCGGGCCGCGTGTTCTGGAACATATGGTCGATACGGTTTTGTATTTCGAAGGCGAACGCGGCCATCAATTCCGCATCCTGCGGGCGGTCAAAAACCGTTTCGGCGCGACCGATGAAATCGGCGTTTTTGAAATGGGTGATGCCGGTCTGGTCGAAGTTCCCAATCCATCGGCATTGTTTCTGGCCGATCGCGACAGCCCGGTTAGTGGCACAGCCGTCTTTGCCGGACTGGAAGGCACCCGCCCGATGCTTGTCGAAATTCAGGCATTGGTCGCACAATCGGCCCTGGCAACACCGCGCCGTGCGGTTGTCGGCTGGGATTCGGCCCGTATGAACATGATTTTGGCCGTCCTTGATGCCCGTTGTGGCTTGGCGCTTGGCCAGTTCGATGTCTATCTGAACGTGGCTGGCGGCTTGCGGGTTGGCGAACCTGCCGCCGATATGGCGGTTGCCGCCGCGCTGATTTCGGCCGTGGCAGACAAACCGGTTCCAAATGAAACCGTAATTGTCGGTGAAATTGGCCTTTCGGGCGAAGTACGCCCGGTCGGGCAACTCGAATCGCGTTTGAAGGAGGCTACCAAACTTGGCTTTGGCAATGCCTACACCCCGAAAAACGGCATGCAGACCAAGAAAAAGGTATCGATCAAGGGCCTTAATCAGACCGAAATCGGCCATCTTCAGGATTTGGTAAACCTCTTCGGCGACGATGTCCGCGACAAAGTGCGTCCGCGCGAAGGCATGTATTAAGCGCCCCCCTTTGCGGCCCAACACGTATCAATGCCCAGGCTTCCAAGCTTACTGACAAGGTTTACGAACAAATGGATTTCTCCGCCCTTCCCGATCTTGGCGCACGTGATGTGTTTGATCTGATTGTCGTCGGCATCGTGCTGCTATCGGGTTTGTTTGCCTTTTTCCGCGGATTCATCCACGAAACCCTGTCGATGATGGGCTGGCTTGGGGCGGGGCTGTGTGCGCTTTATGGCTATCCGGTTGCACGTCCATATGTCCGTGATTTGATCCCGTCTGAATTGATTGCCGATCTGGCGACCGGGGTTGGTCTTTTCCTGATTTCGTTTTTGA
Organism: Thalassospira sp.; assembly: GCF_040218635.1. Classification (GTDB taxonomy): domain Bacteria; phylum Pseudomonadota; class Alphaproteobacteria; order Rhodospirillales; family Thalassospiraceae; genus Thalassospira. The sequence continues at coordinate 195,963 of NZ_JAVJRB010000012.1, read as the reverse complement.
TTTTCTCGTTCATTAGTGGCCGGATTGGCCGCGCGGTCCAAAATTCCGGCCTTGATAGTCTTGATAGTACGCTTGGCTTTGTGTTTGGTCTTTTGCGTGGTGGCTTGATCGTCTGTATCGGGTTTCTTGCCCTGTCGTGGCTTCTGCCGGCAGATTCGCAACCCGACTGGGTCCGCGATGCCCGCACCCGTCCGGTTTTGGAAGAAGGCGCGTTCCTCATTATGCGCATGGCTCCTGACGAAATATTCGATACCACAGCCGAAGAACTGGCGCGTGCTCAGCGTAACGCCGATGCGAACGAGCAAACCTACCGTCAACTTCTTGGCCCGGAGCCAAAAGGGACTGGACCCAAGCCCCTAAACGGGTATACAAGGCCCTCGCGCGATGATTTGGATCGCCTGATTGAGGCGACCACTAACGAGTGAGGCGTGTTGGTTTCGCAAGAATTTGCGTTATCCGTACGCCACCGGCGAGAGAGCGGAACCCACTCATGCTGACGACCAATCCATTTGATGACGACAAGCTACGTGAAGAGTGTGGCGTCTTTGGCGTCTTTGGCTCCCCCGATGCTACGGCACTGACGGCTCTTGGCCTTCATGCCTTACAACATCGTGGACAGGAAGCCGCAGGCATTGTTTCCTATGACGGCGAAGATTTCCCCGCCCACCGGGCCTCTGGTCAGGTTGGTGATATCTTTGGTTCAGAGGATGTAATCAAAAGCCTGCCGGGCAATCGTGCCGTTGGGCATGTGCGCTATTCAACGGCTGGCGGAAAAGGCCTTCGAAACGTTCAACCGCTGTTCGCCGATTTTGAATTTGGCGGCTTGGCGATTGCCCATAACGGCAACCTGACCAACTCGCTTGCTGTGCGCGAACGTCTGGTCAAGCGTGGCTCGATCTTCCAGTCGACCTCGGACACCGAAACCTTCATCCACCTGATCGCCACCAGCCTGTATGAAAAGATCGTTGATCGTCTGATCGATGCGGTCCGTCAGGTTGAAGGGGCTTATTCTCTGGTCGTGATGACCCAGAAGAAACTGATCGGTGTGCGTGATCCGCTTGGTGTGCGTCCCTTGGTTCTGGGCAAGCTTAATGATGCCTATATCCTGTCATCGGAAACGGTCGGCCTTGATATCGTTGGCGCAGAATTCATCCGCGACATCGAACCGGGCGAAATTGTTGAAATCACCGATAACGGATTGCGCTCGATCAAGCCGTTCAAACCGCAAAAATCGCGTTTCTGCATTTTCGAACATGTCTATTTCGCCCGCCCTGACAGCATTGTCGAAGGCACAAGCGTTTATGACGTGCGCAAACATATTGGCCGTGAACTGGCCCGTGAATCAGCAATCGATGCCGACGTTGTCGTGCCGATCCCTGATTCCGGTGTGCCATCGGCCCTTGGTTACGCAGAAGAAAGCGGCATTCCGTTTGAACTTGGCATTATCCGCAATCATTATGTTGGCCGTACCTTTATCGAACCGACTGATCAGATCCGCCACCTTGGCGTGAAGCTGAAACATAACGCCAACCCCGGCAAGCTTAAGGGCAAACGCGTTATTCTGGTCGATGATTCGATCGTGCGTGGCACCACCTCGACCAAGATTGTCGATCTGGTCCGTCAGGCCGGTGCTGCCGAAGTTCACATGCGCATCACAAGCCCGCCGACCATGAACCCGTGCTTCTATGGTGTTGATACCCCGTCAAAAGACAAATTGATGGCGGCCAATCACGATATTGAAAGCATGGCGAAACTTATTGGTGTCGACAGCCTTGCGTTTGTCACCATTGATGGTCTGTATCGCGCAACCGGCCTTCCGGGCCGCGACAATGAAAGCCCGGCTTTCTGCGATGCATGCTTTACCGGTGATTATCCGATCTATCTGACCGATCACAATGCGGAAAACAAAAACCGCAAGCTGAGCCAGTTGGTCGAAAGGCAGTCTGCATGACCAATTCACTTCGGCTTGAAGGACGCGTTGCACTGGTAACGGGTGCGTCGCACGGGATCGGCTATGCCATTGCAAAACGCTATGCCGCCGAAGGCGCGCACGTGATTGCCATTGGCCGCAATGTTGGCGCGCTTGAAGAACTCAGTGACGAGATCACGGAAAAAGGGGGGAAGATCACCCTGCTTCCGCTTGATCTGACGATGTTTGACAAGATCGATGCCATCGGCCCGACGATCTATGAGCGTTTTGGTAAACTTGATATCGTTGTTGGCAATGCCGCTCTTTTGGGTGAAATCGCCCCGGTCGGTCATATCGACAGTCAAATTTTCCAGAACACCTTTGCCACCAATGTCACGGCAAACTTCCACCTGATCCGCACCACGGACAAGCTTTTGCAGCTTTCTGATGCCGGTCGGGCGATTTTCGTGACATCGAATGCCTCGGCAAAGGGTCGCGCCTTCTGGGGGCTTTATGCGTCCACCAAGGCCGCACTGGAAAGCCTTGTGCTGTCTTATGCCCAGGAAGTCGAAGAACGTTCCATGCGCGTCAATCTGGTCAATCCGGGACGCATCCGCACCAAAATGCGGGCAGAAGCCTATCCGGGTGAAGATCCGCAATCCCTGGCGACACCTGAAAGCATCATGGATGTGTTTGTCGATCTGGCCGCAGCCGATTGCACCAAACATGGCGAAATTGTCGACGCGTATTAGCATCACATGTTCAGACACCACGTATCAAAGGGTCCTTCTTGGGCCCTTTTTTCGTTTTCAAAATGCCCCGTACGCATTTAGCAAGAAAACAAATTTTCTGCGAACGGCACCAATGCATTGCCATTCGTAGGTAAGGCCCGATAGCATAGCCTGATAAACCACGACCCACCCGCATCGGAGCAGGGCATAAAATGAGATCGGCCTTTTACAACCAAGCTTGCCGCCCGCTGGGCGCATTTGCCATTGCAGTAACGCTTTGCACGTTCGCCGCCCTCGCAAGCGCTTCCGAAGCATATGCAGACGAGACTGGGGCATCTGAAATTTCATTACCAAAAATGGATGCTGATGCCGGTAAAAGCCTGTTCGCAGACCGCGGCTGCGTTGTCTGTCATTCCATCAACAATGTGGGTGGAGACACCGGACCAAGTCTGGATGCCTCAAACCTAAATCAATCGCGAGATCCGTTTGAGTTCTTTGCCCGGATGTGGCGCGGTGCAGAGCCAATGCTTCATCTCCAACAAGCTGACCTTGGATATCAGATTGATTTCTCCGGACAGGATCTGGCCGATATATTCGCTTTTGTCCAAGATGGAACGATGCAGGAAGGCTTTACCGAAGCCGACCTTCCCGATCATATCCGCGAGATCATTGATAACGGCCCATCTATTCCACAGGAATAGGGTGCGACAGGAACTTTTCCAAAAACGGATTCTTCAGAATACACATTTCAAAGCTGACTGTTTTTTGGATCGCTCCGCCTTACTGCCCACGCCTTCATTATTACTTGCCGTAGATGTCTCCAGTTCGTTCTTGGGCATGTCGGAACATGCCCCCTTGTCCCGGCCTTTTCATGTCAGATCGACACGTTCTATACAAAAATCAAGAAACGCCCGAACACGGGCCGGCATATGTCCGCCCTGCCCGATATAGACGGCATGTATCTCAACACCCGGGCCGGGATTAAACTGGTCAAGAAGGACGTTCAACGTACCCATTTCCACGTCTTTGCGGATATGAAACTCTGCAAGTCGGACAATTCCGCCGCCCGCCAAGGCAACCTTGCGTGCACTTTCCGCATCCCCGACGCACACCTTGCCACCGGGCATGACGGATTTTCTTTCTCCATCCACGATGAACGGCCATTCGCTCATCGCGCGCGGGAAATTATATCCAACCAGAATGTGGTCTGTAAGGTCGCCGATTTCATTGGGCACCCCATATCGCATCAGATAATCCGGTGCAGCGGCAATCACCATTCTGCACTCGCCCAGTTTTCGCGCGATCAATCCGGATGATTGTAATGGCCCGCTTCGAATAGCGATATCTGCCCGTTCTTCATACAGGTCAACGACCTTGTCACTGACGGTGATATCAAGATCGACATCCGGGTATTGTTGCTGAAATTCCGGGACAAGCGGCAAGATCCGATGCAATCCAACCGGCATATTCACACTAACGCGCAACTTTCCCTTGGGACGCACCACGCTGGATGCCTCGTCATCGGCCTCGTTGATATCTGCCAGGATGCGAACGGACCGATCATAATAACGTTGCCCTTCTTCGGTCAGGCGCAGCTTGCGTGTCGACCGGCTAAACAATCGTGCGGACAACCGGCCTTCCAGACGCCCGACAAGTTTGCTGACCGCGGATGGCGTCATACCGAAATCTTTTGCCGCTGCGGAAAAACCACCGCGTTCGACAACACGGACAAAGACTTCCATTTCCCCGGATCGATTTGTATCTAGTCGCCCCATGTTGAATTCAACTCACAAATAATGTTCCTTGGTTACCTCTAGTTGAAAATCGATCTTCTGTCCATATTCGGGCTCACCACACTTTCCGATAAAGACAGGAGATCGAAATGGAATACAGACAGCTTGGCCGGTCCGGTTTGCGCGTTCCGGCATTATCACTTGGTGCCGGAACCTTTGGCGGTCAGGGGCCGCTTTTTTCCAATTGGGGAACGGTTGATGAAGCCGGTGCCCGCAGAATGGTTGATATCAGTCTGGAACACGGCGTGAACCTTTTTGACAGCGCAGATGTCTATTCCGATGGCGCATCCGAAACGGTTCTTGGCAGTGCAATCAAAGGCAAACGGGACAAAGTCCTGATTTCAACCAAACTTGGCCTGCCGATGGGCGATCATGCCAACGAATATGGCACATCACGTGATCGCTTGATCACGGCAACAGATGCGGCTTTGAAACGGATTGGCACCGATTATATTGACCTGCTGCAACTTCATGCCTTTGACGCATCAACCCCGCCAGAAGAAGTCATGGCAACGCTTGATGACCTGATCCGTGCTGGAAAGATACGCTATATTGGCGTTTCAAATTTCGCCAGCTGGCAAATTATGAAGTCTTTGTCTGTTGCCGATCAGCATGGATATTCCCGCTATGTTGCCCATCAGGTTTACTATTCCCTTGTCGGGCGGGATTACGAGTGGGATCTGATGCCATTCGCCGAGGATCAAGGACTGGGGGCTTTGGTCTGGAGCCCTTTGGGCTGGGGTCGCCTGACCGGCAAGATCCGGCGCAATTCACCAATCCCCGATGGCAGTCGCCTGCATGAAACAGCACAATTCGGTCCGCCGGTTAAGGATGAAATGCTGTATGACATCGTCGATGTGCTTGATGAAATCGCATTGGAAACCGGCAAAACCGTTCCGCAAATCGCCATCAACTGGCTGTTGACCCGCGCAACCGTTTCATCGGTCATCATCGGTGCCCGCAATGAAAGCCAACTTGTCTCCAATCTTGGTGCCGTGGGCTGGTCACTTGAACAAAACCAAATCGACCGTCTTGATCGGGTCAGCAAACGCATGCCGCCCTATCCTCATTATCCCTATTACATTCAGGAAGGTTTTTCCCGGCTTAATCCCCCACGCTACCCTTGATAGCTCAAGGGTCAGCATGCCTTCACGGCTTCACAGCTCTCACAGAAACCGCCCCCGTTTCCGGGGGGCGGTTTTGGGTTACAGACGAATCAGAATTTTGAAATCAGCAACATGCAAGGTGCGCCAACCATCTGAAACCTGAAGTTTTTTTGACCAGGCGGTTTCAGTGCCAGCTTACCCGATGTTACTTGGCGTCGACGCCTCAAGTTCATCCTTGGGGATGTCGGAATATACGACCAATTTGTTCCGACCAGTTGATTTGGCGTGATAAAGCGCCTTATCGGCACATTCAACCAATGTCGTCGAGCTTAGAATTTCTTCGTCAAGGAACGCAGCACCAAAACTGCATGTCACGGAAATTGGCTTGCCTTCAAATTGGAACGGCAGGGCCCGAATTTCCTCGCGGATACGTTCCAGAAGCAAAATAACGCCTTGATGTTCGGCTTCGGGGATGACGATGCAAAATTCTTCTCCGCCAATCCGCCCGAAAAGATCAGATGATCGCAGCGTATGCTGAACGCAAAAAGCAATACCGATCAGAACTTCATCACCCGTAGCATGCCCAAGCGTGTCGTTGATTTTCTTGAAATGATCAATATCAAGGATCGCAACCGCCAGTTGACCATTATAGCGCCGTGAACGTGCGAATTCTTCATCAAGGCGTTCTGTCACATATCGACGGTTATGTACGCCAGTAAGCGGGTCGCGAACAGACAGCTCCATAAGTTGTTGATTAACTTCGTCCAGTTCACGGGTGCGCTCAGACACCTTTTCCTGCAAGTTCGCGCGCAGGTCCTGAAGTGAGATAGCCATATTAGCGAATGACGACGCCAGATCCTTGGCCTCACGCCAACCGGCATCAATCGGCTCCACATCAAAGTCACCATCAATCACCCTGAGTGTGGATCGACGAAGCTGTTCGACCGGTCGCGCAATTACCCCGGACAGCCAGATCGCAGCAATAACTGCGAGGACCAGAATCCCGATACCGATCAGTTCCAAAACCCGATTGGCTGCGCTAATAATCGATGCAATCTCCGACTCATTGATTTTGGCAACCAGTCCCCAATCCATGGACGGCAGGTAGCGGGTTGATGCCATGACCGGTATCCCTTGATAGTCGGGTGCTTCATCCATCAGAAGCTCATTGCCGAGCATCGCCTGAGTAATCGGAACATCAAGGCGATCCTTGGGTACCCGGCGCACGAACGATGCCGTTGGGTCATATCTCAACGGCACGGCAAACAGCGCATGTCCTTCTGCATCGCGCACAGCAAACAGCCATTCACCAGTTTCGCCGAGGCCGGTCCTGTCCTCGACCAGATCAAGAATAAAATCTGCGTCGAAATCAACCACCATGAAGCCAAGTATGACTCCCGCGCGCATAATACGCGTGATGCTGCGCATGATCAGTTCCTGAGAATGCACCAGAAAAATCGCACGCTCCTTATCAAGAAACAATTTGGGATCAAACGATGTCGCGCGCTGATTGACAGATGCCAAAAACTGCCCGTTCGGCGCAAACAGCGTGACATCAATGATGTTGTCCATCTGATGTTCTGCTTCACGCAGGCTTGCTTCCATCTCTTCATAGAGCTCGTAGGCACGTGTGCGCGCAAAATCAACGAGATGCCGACGCACGGCTTCGTTATTGGCCAAGAGTGTCGCATTATCATCAATGTGATCGACAGTGGCTAAAAGACGCTGTTTTGCCAGTTCGGAAATGGCATCAAGATTGGAAGCGATCTGCTTGCGATACTGCGCGGAGCTATGACTGTGCAGTGTCCAGATACTTAGGATCAACGGCAATGCCGAAAGCACGAGAAAACAGATCAACAAAACGTGTTTTAGTCGCATCAGCCCCGCCCGTTTGGGTTATCGATGACATCGCCACATTGGATACGCCTGAAAGGAAAGGCCTGCATACAAGCTTTCACTACCATTAAACATATACATTTCCCGCTGAGATCCCATACTTTCGTATAGATATTTACACCATAAAGTAAAAACCGCCCTGCGACAACAGGGCGGTTCTAAATTGGTTCACTACCAAGCTACTGAAATCAGCGTTTCTTTTTCTTGTTCGCAAACGGATTTTCGCTGCTGCGCAGATTGATACGGATCGGAACACCCGGCATATCGAAATCTTCGCGCAAACCATTGATCAGATAGCGCGTATAGCTTTCTGGAAGCTCTGCCGCCTTGGAACAGTTGATAAAGAAGCTTGGCGGGCGCGCCTTGGCCTGGGTCATATAACGCAGGCGAATACGACGCCCGGAAATGACCGGCGGCAAGTGACGTTCACTGACAACTTCAAGCCAGCGGTTAAGCTTCGAGGTCGAAATACGGCGGCTCCAGATATCGTGGATATCAAGAACCGTCGGCATTAAACGTTCGGTGCCCCGCCCGGTCAGTGCCGAGAATGTCAGAACCGGAATGCCTTTGGCCTGTGCAAAGGATGTATCAAGCTTGTCCCGAAGGGCCTGCATGACACCGGCCTTGTCCGTGATCGTGTCCCACTTGTTGACAGCAATGATCAAGGCACGGCCTTCTTCAAGCACCATACGGGCAATCGTCAGGTCCTGCTTGTCCATCGTATTGGTCGCATCAAGCATCAACACAACAACCTGTGCATAACGGATCACGCGCAACGTATCGGCAACCGAAAGCCGTTCAACACGGTCATCTATCTTTTTCTTACGCCGCATACCGGCCGTATCGACCAAACGGATCGGACGGCCTTCATAGGCCCAGTCAACCGCGATTGAATCGCGGGTCAAACCGGCCTGCGGCCCGGTCATAACGCGGTTCTCACCCAAAAGCTGATTCAGCAATGTTGATTTACCGGCATTCGGGCGACCAACGATTGCCAACTGGATTTTTGAATTATCCCGTGGACCTTCGTCGATCAGCTCGCCGTCTTCGTCTTCATCATCTTCGTTGAATTCGATTTCAAACGATGGGAAGGCCTCGCCACCATAATCGGCGTCATCATCCTCGATCTGGTCATCCGCATCATCTGCGTCCAGACCAGCCAACTCGTTTGCTTCTTCACGGGCGTGCTGCTTGGCAACACGAACGCGGTCTTTCCATTCTTTCCAATGCGGCTCAAGCATGTCGTAAAGCAGCTCGATCCCAAGACCATGCTCGGCCGAAATCGGGGCAACATCACCAAGGCCAAGGCCATAGGCCTCATACAGGCCCGGGTCCTGTGCAATGCCTTCATGCTTGTTGGCAATGACATAGACCGGCTTGTGGCGTTTGCGCAGCCAATCGGCAAAGTGATTGTCAAGCGGGGTCAAACCCGCACGGGCATCAATCAGGAACAGCGCAATATCGCATTCCTCAAACGCCATTTCACTTTGCTGGCGCATCATGCCTTCGACGGAATTATCAAATACTTCTTCCAGACCGGCGGTATCGATAATATCGAACGACATATCACCAAGCCGCGCCTTGCCATAACGGCGGTCGCGGGTGACACCGGGCTGGTCATCAACCAGGGCCAGCTTTTTGCCGACCAGACGGTTAAACAAGGTCGACTTCCCGACGTTGGGGCGACCGATAATAGCTACTTTTAGCGACATCTGACTTTCAGACTCTCGTTATAAACGGCGATATGCGCCGGAGGCATCAAAGCCCACGGCGCACCGCAAATCTTGCAAGGAACCCTTGCGGAAAACTTCTATTACTGATCAGCGATATGCAATTAGATCGGCATCCGCGGTCAGGAAGTAAAGGCTGTCACCTGCAACAGATGGCGGCAGGGTAATTGGCCCGGACAATTCGTCCTTGCCAAGAATGTCACCGCTATAAGGGGAAACAGTCATTACTTCGCCCTGCTCGTTACCAACGATCAACCTGTCACCAACCAGAACCGGACCTGTCCAGACAATCGGCTCATCCTGGTCTTCGGGATCGACAAAACGTGGCAGAACTGTCACCCATTTAACCTGTCCGGTCTTCCGACGCAAGGCAATCAGATCATTTGTGTTGGTAAGAATGTAAATATAATCGCCGGCAACCCATGGCGACTGGATACCACCGGCCTCAAGTTCCCAGACCCGGTACCCCGTGCGAAGGTCAATCGCAACGGTCAAACCGGAGTTACTGGTCGCAAACACCAGATCATTGTCAATCACGGGCAAACCCCGAATATCGGCAATTGCAGAAACCGCATCGGTCCGCCCGGCACCGGCCAGTGCATCAGACCAGATCACCTGCCCGTTCTCGACACGCAGCGCATACATCTCACCCGTTGAATAGGCCGAAATCACCACCCCTTGGTCAACAGCCGGGCTGGCGCCACCGATAAATGATGCCCCCTCGGATGCACCGCGATGGTTCCAAAGGCTTTCACCGGTCAAGGCATTGAGCGCAATCGTCTGGTTATCAATCGTGATGGCAAAAATTCGCCCGCCGCGCACAGTTGGTGCCGAACGCATCGGCGCACTGACCTGTTCACGCCACAGGATGGTTGCACTTGGCGCGTCAATCGCAATGATTTCGGCAAAACCGGTCGTCGCGTAAATGATCCCGCCTTCATAGGCCAGACCACCACCAAGCAGGGTGCTGTCCTGTTCGTCTTCAGGGGCGAGTTCAAGCGACCAGATTTCTTTGCCTGACCCGGCTGCAAAGGCGCGAACTTCGGCACTGGCATCAATGGTAAAGATCACGCCACGGGCAACAATCGCCTGATTAAGCAAAAGATTGTCATCCATCGACCCTTCGCCGATATCAATCGACCAATCCTGTTCAAGGACATCACTTGCCAAAGCAACATGATGCAAGGCGTGGTTCGGGAACCCGCCATTCTGCGGCCAGTCAACCATCGGTTCGGGTTCTGGCAGAATGACACGCTGATCAGATAGTTCGACGTCAGGCTGTACCGTGCTTTGCAAGGCCAGAACGGAGATACGCTCACCCGGTAACGGTGGTGCTTCTGCTTCGCCCAGCCAACTGGAACACCCTGCCAAAAGGCCCGTCAGCCCCATAACGCACAGAAGTGACTTAATACCGCGTGTGGTCAAAACCATATCCCCTAATTCAAGCTCACGTCCTGTTGGCCAGATCATTTTCCGGCCAACCTTTGCCTAGATCTGGTCAGGCACCAACGGCCTTGAGAATTTCACTTGCGCGTGCCCGCATGCCAGACGGCGCGTCACCATCATCGGCAATATCGGTCAGAAGCGGTTTGGCCGCTGCAACATCACCGGCAGCAACATGAAGCAACGCAATCATTTCAAGTGCCGAGTAATACCAGGCATTTTCCGGAACCGCGATCGGCTCCAACTGCGCGATCAGGTCTTTGGCATTGCTTTGTGTCGCACTATTCATGGCGATCTGGACAACGGCAAGATCACGATAAACCTGATCAATGTCGTCATTCGCAGCAACGGCTTCAAGTTCACTTACAGCAGACGGGGTTGCCCCGGCGCGCAGGTAAATCGCAGCTTTCTGGAAATGGCCCATGGCGACAAAACCGGCATTGCCATCGGCAATGATCGCATCAAGTGCCTCAAGTGCGGCATCCTGTTTGTCTTCACCTGCCTGGGCAAGTTCGACGGCATTGGCAAAGCGCGTACCGTTTTCGATGCTGGTCGTCTGCTCGTAAGTTTTCAGGCCTTCACGGCCCGCAACACCCAACACGATAACAGCAGCGGTACCGATTACGTATTTCCCGTATTTGCGCCACAGTTCTTCACTGCGTTCACGCTTAAGGTCTTCTTCGACTTCCTGGAAAATATCAACCACGAAAACGGCTCCAATCCGGTCACAATAAAGCGGGCAACTTGCCCGCTTATCTGAAAATAAATCTGGCAAGGATTTAACGCGCCAGCACGCACAGGGTCAAGTCTGCTCGACACCAATCACAGCTTTCAGGCGATTATTTTACCCGATTACCGGATTCCACCCATATCAAACCGCTTTTCGCGCCAATTTCATCGTCAAACAAAACCAGAATTTTGGGCAAATTACGGCATTTCTTCACAAAAGGGAAAGAATTGCCTGCCCGTCTTTGCCGTTACATGCCGGTTTAAACCGCTTGGAAAGGATTGGCGCACATCATCAAGGATAGATCTCAGCGCGAAAGCACGCCCATCAGATGCATATTCGATCCAACAGAATTGCGCGAAACAGGCTGAAAACAACACTAAAACCGCCCATATCAAAAACAGACAGACCAATATGGCGAATTCGGCACAAGGTTTGCTTTGGTAAATGCCAAGGGAACAGATTTCACAATGTCATCGGTCAAAATTGCCCGGTGGCTGGACGGAGACCATCATGAAACGCCGCCAGATTGTTCATAGCCGCTTAGATGCCAAACGTATCATTCGACAACGCATCCTTGCCGGATTGTTTGCGGCCTTGCTGGGGACAAGCGTTTCTGGTTGCAGCACAACCATGTCAGACATCGCCGGAACCAGCCTGTTTACCGGCGGCGAATGGTATCTGGCCTTTGACGTGATCAGCATCATCAATACGGACAAAACCCTTATTGATCATGCCGTATCCCTTTCCACCGGTCAGGATTGCTCGACCATCCGCAAGATTGATGGCAAATCCTATTGCAAAAAAGACCCGGTGCCTGAACCCCCACTTTATTGTTATCGCACGCTGGCGGCGGTCAGCTGTTATCGCACGCCCGACCCCTATAACACGGGCTCCCAGACTGTGGACTGGCCACCGACCCGCTCACGCAGTCTTTAACCGCCAAGCCCTTGATCGTTCGATCATAACCAGCCAGCAGGTTTAACTGCGCGGCTGGTTTTTTTCATTGAAACTTGAGGCAATTGCCAATCCACGCTACCGTGTCATATAGCTGTCATTTTCGGGCATGCGGAATGAAGCTAACTTTAGGGTCCAGACTGCCGGAGCATGACATGGGAACATTGTTCGATTTGGCCAAATACCGCAAAGCCAAAAGCTTTGTGCATTTTGACCGGGCTGAACTTATGAGGCTCATGAATACATATTCCCGTCAGGTCGCAAGCGGCGCCTGGCGTGATTATGCGATTGACCATCTGGATGGCATGGCGATGTTTTCAATCTTTCGCAGCGCCCATGAGACCCCATTATTTGCGGTCATCAAGCTTGGTCCCGAACACAAGAACGCCGGCCAGTTTCTTGCCCTGCATAGCGGGGAGCGCATCAAGCAAAGCTCCGATATCAACAATGTCCTTGAGGCCATCGAAAAACGCGCCCGCAAAGTGATCCCCCTGTTCAAAACCCATTCATGACAAAAATGACCGCGCCATCTCGATCCGTTGTTTCACATCTTTTTCGAAATGTCGCATTCGCCGTCTCCCTCTCCGTCGCAATCTTGGCCCTGCCATCCCCTAGCCCGGCGACACAGATGAGTGCGGAATACCAGTCAGGGTATCGCGCCTATCAATCTGGCAACTTTGCCTTGGCGCAAAGCCAGTGGCATGTGGCGGCAAACAATCATGATCCGTTTGCACAATATGCCCTTGGCCTGTTGTATTATCGCGGCGAAACAGGACCGGTTGATTACAAGCAGGCCGCCAAATGGTTTTCACAAGCAGCCAAAGCCAATCACGGTGGCGCGACCTATTATATCGGGTTGCTGTATTTTAACGGGCACGGCTTGAACTATGATCAGTTCCGCGCGACCGAGTATTTCAAACGCGCCCTTCACATCAACCCGCACAATGCCAATGCCGCCTATTTGATCGGGGCACAGTATTTCCATGGGCGCGGCGCATCGCAAAACTTTGTCGAAGCCGCCCATTATTTTGAGATTGCCGCCAAGGAAAACATGCATGCCGCACAATTCATGTTCGGGGCGATGCTTGAACGCGGCTGGGGTGTTCCGCAAAATTATGCGGAATCTTATTACTGGTTAAAACGCGCAACCCTTGGCGTAATATCCCTGCCCACCGGGGCAGAAGAAGAAAAACCGATGGATGCCAAGGCGGCAGTTTCCGCCCTTGAACCCCGCCTGCGCCCCGAAGAAATCAAGCGGATCAATGATCGCCTGACCAACGAGGCCGCTGGATAAACTCCCCCAATAAACATAACAAAGGGGCCTGTATGACAGGTCCCTTTGTTGTCTCAAATCCACTTAAAGCCGGTCACTCGGACAGCTTATAGGCGATCACGTAGTCCCCCGGCGTTGTTCCGATTGACCCATGCCCGCCAGCAACAATCAGCACATATTGCGTACCGTCTTTGGTCTGATAGGTCATCGGGGTCGACTGCCCACCGGCCGGAAGACGTGTTTCCCACAATTGGTTGCCGGTCGACACATCATAGGCGCGGAAATAGTTATCCACTGCCGCACCAAGAAACGCGACACCGCCCTTGGTTATGATCGGACCGCCAATTCCCGGCACACCGACCTCGAATGGCAACGGTAACGGCGTCATATCTTCGACAGTGCCGTTTTTATGTTTGTAGGCGATCTTGCCGGTACGCAGATCAGCACCGGCGACATACCCCCATGGCGGGGCCTGACACGGAATACCAAGCGGGGATACAAACGGCCCCATGCTTACGGCATAAGGTGCGCCGATATTGCGGTTAATGCCCATCTCGCTGGCCTTTTCCGTTCCGCGTGGCGGCACTTCATCGCGCGGGATCAATTGCGATGTAAAGGCAAGATAGGTCGGCATGCCAAACATCACCTGACGTTCCGGATCAACCGCAACACTGCCCCAGTTAAAGGTCCCGAAGTTACCCGGGTAAATCAGCGACCCTTGCAAGGATGGCGGGGTATAGCGGCCTTCATACTTCAACTGATGGAACGCAATACGACACGCCATCTGATCAAACAGGGTAATGCCCCACATATCCTTTTCCGTCAGGGGATCGGGCATAAAGGTCGAATCAGATACCGGCTGGGTCGGCGCGGTAAAGTCTTCGGGAATTGCCCCGCCAGGTGCCGGAACTTCTTTGACCGGAATGATTGCCTCGCCCGTCCGGCGATCAAGGACATAAATATCCCCCTGCTTGGTCGGACCGACAAGGGCGGGCACCGTTTGGCCGTCCTGACTGGTAATATCAAGCAAGGTTATATGACATTAAAGGCACCGTTCACATCTACAATCTTTACTGCCAAAGTGCCAGAAGCCTTGCCTGCAGCGCCAGCATGCTGGCGCTGCAGGCAAGGCTGCCGTTACAGCCCCGGAATGACAGACACCAGCCAATCTTCCAACATCGAAAAGAGGGAAGGATGCTGTCAGCCCCCTACTACACAGTTGCCAAAGCAACGGATATCGTACGCCCTGCAACGATTACCTGCGATACCGAGTGGGAGAAGGTAAAACGTTACAGTCTCCCTGCGGGTTTCCACTATCTTGTTCGCGACGGAGGCAGGGTTGTTGAGCCCGTGTTGTTCTATCTCCATGACAAATGCGTCCGATCCGCGAGGATTCCGTCGGTAGGAAACACACAAACAGCTTTAACCTATGACCTGTATGAGTGGTTCTCATATCTGGGCCTGCTTCAACAGCACTGGGATACTGTTTGTTTCGATGACATCGAATTGTATCGCGACAAGCTTTTATGCAGCACATCGCCCAAAACCGGCAAAAAATACGCGACAACAACAATACGCCGTCGGCTCAGCACCATAGTGGATTTTTATGAATGGGCAACCAGACAGGGTTTGATTGAATTTGATACGAAAGAGTTCTACGAAGAACGCATCAAACCCCGAAATTATGCAATTACCTCGATGGCGCATATCCGAACCGGCGACAATAGAGTCAAAACGAGTAAACTGCTTCCGAGAACCTATAACAGCGAGACAGCAGAGGCATTTTCTCCGGACGCTCTACAACGGGTACTCGCCGAACTTGGTTCAATCCCTGGAAACAAAGCGGATTGTCGTCCATGCAGAGACCGGCTCATCGCCAGCCTTGCTGTCGCAACCGGCATGCGACTTGACGAATGTGCCAGCCTCACTCTGTCACAATACAAAAATCTCAAGAAAGATAGCAGCTATAGCAATGTCGCATTGCCTCTGTATAAAACCAAAGGCCTGAAGCCGCGCACTGTTATCATACCAAGCATAATCTATGACGACCTGAGACATTACGTAAAAACCGAACGGGCCCGAGCAGTGCGATGCGCGAAAACGCCTGTCGAGACTCTTTTTGTCAATCACGTCCATGCAAAAAGAAACCCGGGTGAAG
Organism: Thalassospira sp.; assembly: GCF_040218635.1. Taxonomy (GTDB): domain Bacteria; phylum Pseudomonadota; class Alphaproteobacteria; order Rhodospirillales; family Thalassospiraceae; genus Thalassospira. The sequence goes on along the minus strand of NZ_JAVJRB010000012.1, from coordinate 180,240 downwards.
CCCTGACAGCACATTCCATCTGGCGCCACTTTCAGCGCGCGGTCCTGAAAGCCGGTCTTGTGCGCTTCCCCCATCAAAACGGCACAAGAGGCCCGGCAGCACGCCCCGAAGCCCTGCACAGCTTTCATCACCTGCGTCATACCTTTGCGGTTACCATGTATTTTGAACTGGTTCGCGCGGGCAAAGCAGAACCCTGGCTTAGCCTTCGGACATTACTTGGACATAGTCACATAACGACAACAATCAATACATATCTGCGGAGTGTACAAATTCGGGAAGCACTCATGACAGATACTCTGAATACTTATCTCAAGGCGCTCCGCGATGGTTAGAAAGCGCATGGACAGGTCTTTTCTCTCGCATCGTCCTGCGGTACCAAATTTCGCAGACGACAAATTGGCAGGGTCGGACAAGGAAGAGAAACAATATGGAATTATTAAAAGGCTGTCTCCTGACGGGAAACTCTCACAACTCACGCTGAACTGTCCCCGTTCCGGAAAGTCCAACCGTGGCAGCGCAGAAATCAAGGTCAGTGACGACTGGCTCAGAGCCGAACATCTGTCCATTCCGTTCGCCACTGCAATTTTTTCTCATATTCGCAAATTTGGTCCCTCTACCCAAGCCAACAAGGTTCATGCTCTCAATCGCTTCTTTACTTTCCTTTGCGAGTACAGAAAAACACATTTTGAACTGTCGGATCTGACCACAACTCTTTTCAACGCGTATATTTTCTGGCTCGATACCCAACAGCTCACAAGCAAAACAAAAGCCGGGTTAATCTCCCCACTTCGTATTGTGCTGCGCTATCTTAAACAAAATCCACAATATGCAAGCAAAGTGCCCGGGGATGCTTATATCAAGCCAAATCCGTGGCCTGGTGTGAACGAGCAAGTTTCTCATCGACCCATTTTGGCTATCACCGATCTTGTGAACATTGAACGCGCCTGCATCAAAGAGATGCAGACATGGATGAGCAAATGCGAAGAAGGAAACGACCTTATCGAGGCTGGCAGAGAACGACTTCTGGCTGGCGCGTCGCCTACCGAATACAAGCTTGAGACATTACTGGCAGTGATTGAAGATCAGTATGATGGCTATGTGATGAACAGCAAACAATTCTTTGCTGACTGCGATGGCCGAAGAAAACAGATCGAGTTTTTTGGAGGAATTAAGGGTATCGCCCCGTGGCTCTATGCAACGAAGCGCTCTCTAGTCCCGTTTGTCTTGATGATGGCGATCAGAACCGCCTTCAACCCGGAAACCGTACTGGCACTCTGCAAATCGGATATTCGAAAAAGTCCTTTGCTGAAAGGAAGTTCCGAATTATCGCCAAGATATCGGGTGGTCGGCGGGAAGAAACGCGCGCGGGGAGACCAGATTCGAACCTATCCTCAAGACAGCACAGAGATTGATAGTCCGGTTACCATTTTCCACAATGTCGAAAAGCTGACCGGCCGACTACCAAATGCCGAGCACGATCCCAACCATGACATGCTCTTCATATTTCAGGGCAGAAATTACGGAAGGGTTCATCATTATCTCAATGCAACCTGCACCTTCCCTAACGCACTTTCTGCTTTCAGGAAAGATAATCAACTCCCTGATTTCAGCTTGTCGAACATTCGCCCCACCATCTCGGAGATCGTCAATCAACTCAGTAACGGGGATATCAAGGCACAGCAGGCAATTCTCAATCATTGGCGCACAGAGACAACGGAAACGCATTATGTGTCGGAAGCGGCCCGGCACCGCAGACGGGAAACATTGGGCAATCTTTTGAACCGACGGGAACGATATATCCGGACATCCGGAAAGTCCGATGACCGTATCAATATTCCAGACAATACAGGTCGCGCCGCAACGCCGGGGTTTGAATGCACCGACCCCTATGATTCTCCTCTCGCATCCCAGTCCACAGGACAACTCTGCACCGCCTGGGGAGAGTGTCCGCTATGTCCTCGCGCCGCCGTGATCCCCGACAATTCACACGCTTTGGCACAACTGCTTCATCTCCACAATGCCATTGAGAAAGCACGTCACGATTTACCGCCAGGTCGCTGGCTATATTGGTCAACGGTACAAAAGGCCCTGAACAATTGGCTCAGCAAGTTCCCGGCCAAGAGTGTTTGGCATGAGGCCAAAAACATTCAAAGAACCCACGCCATTCTGATCGAATGACATGAACCCTATACAAACCGCTACAGCATATCATCTCATGGCAGCGGAAGATCTGCGGGAAACGAGGATCAACCGCCATTCCCGCTGGTCTGATGACAGATGGTTCTTCGACAATCTGACGCCAGGTCACGACGCTGCAGCCAGCACCATACGCTGGGATTTCATCATGCCGGACGGCAGTAAATTCGTTGATCCTAAATGGGCGATATTGCTCGACGCGCATCGTCGACTGGTCTGGTCATTGATTGTCGACCCAAGACAGCGACATAGATACAAGCCGGGCTCAATGGGCAAGCTCTCCCGGCGGGTTCATTATCTTGCCCGCTGGATGGGCAAATCCGGCTACGCTCATTTCGGCGCGCTTGATACCAACGCATTCGCCCAATATCTTGATGACCTGCTGATTGATAAACGCGATAAAGCCAATCTCAATGCCCTGTATCTTATGGAACATCTCGCATTACCTGTTTCTTTGGGATATCAGGCCCCTGTTCTGGCAAAAGCCGGAATTCCTGTACCGGGCAGCGCCCCCTGGCATGGCATGACGGCGTTCGAGGTCGCGAAACAGCTGGCAGGCAGGGAACAGGGATCCGTCCCGCCCGTCCCGGACCCCATATTTTTACACATAATGACCAGTGCCTTGCGCATGCTTGATGAAGCAGAGGATATCATTTTACAGGCTCGGCATTTCGCGGACACCAAAGACCTGCTGGTTGCCGAAAAATATGCACCAGACAGGCAGCATTTACGGGATCGCATCAACTCTCTGACTGACGCGTGCCTGATCCTCATCCAGGGATTGACGGGTATCAGAGTGAGTGAATTGCTGGGACTGCAAGCCTCTGATACGCCACTGGCACAAAATACCTTGCCCGATTGCATAAAAATTGAACCGTCGGCCAGCGGTCTTCATGAGATATTTTATCTTTCCGGTCATATCTACAAGACGACGAAAACGCCTCGCCCGGTCACCTGGGTCACCGGACTGCGCCCGGTCGGGAGTGATCACCTTCCTGTTCCGGTCAAGGCAATATCTGTCATCGAAAGGTTGTACGCCCCCTGGCGCACTCGAAGAAACATCAACGAACTGATTGTCGGTTTTAGCCGAACAAAAAGCCTGACCAAAGATGTGAAAGCCCATACTTTAAGTTGGGTCAATCGCTGCCAGAGAAGGTTCTTTGTCAGAAGCGGTGTTAAGGATTGGACTGTTACTTCTCATCAATGGCGCAAATCCTTCGCCCAATATGTCATCCGAAGCGACAGCTGCATGCTCCCGGTGCTTCGGGAGCATTTCAAACACATCAGTATGGCGATGACGGAACAGGGATATATAAATGCGGATCCAGAACTGAAACAGATCCTTGATGATGCTGCGGTTCAGTCAACGGTCTCTCTCATTGGCGAAATGATTGCCGGCAGAAAAAACGTCTCGGGGGCCCTCAGTGGAAAACTGAAAGAGACTGCGAATCAACTCGGAAAATCTCTGGACAACCGTCCCGAAGATGACCGCCCACGCGATATTGAAGAACTGGTTCGTACCTCGGGTATACGGGCACATGATATTCGCTGGGGAAAGACATCCCTCGGAACCTGCCTGTTTCGACAGGGAACCGGGAATTGTACCATCGGTTGCTCTGCCCGATGGGTGATCAGTGCGCCGCTATGGTCGGCCGCACGCCCGGATTTATGTTGGGAATGTCAAAACCTTGTCCTTGACGAGACTCATTTGCCCTTCTGGAAAGACCGCCGGGCCAAATTGCAAGATGATCTGAAAACGGCAACAACCAATGATGACTTTGCTCTCGCACAACTCTGCAAACAACGCCTCGAACAATGTATTATGGTGCTAAACAAGCTTGAAACCACCGAAGCTGCAGCTGCAGAAAACAACAATCCCGGGTAATGAAACCATGTCACCCACATCTGTTGAAGCCGCATTCATGATGGCGATTGATCGGCTCCTCGCGCGTCATGCTCTGAAAGCCAATTCCAGCAATACACCCAAAATCAACAAAAGTATGGTTGCGCGCGAAGCCGGGCATAGCCGGACAACACTGTACAAATATCCCAAAGTGCTTGAGAGACTGAAATCATTTGAGGCAACAGCAAAATCATCAAAACAAAATGAGATCATGAGTCTGCGTCAGGAAATCGCCAAATTAAAACAGGAAACCGGGACGGCGAGAGACCTGATGGCAGCAATGCTGCTTCAAATGCGCGAGATGGAACGACAAACGGCTTCAAGAATTCGCCAGGCAGTACGTATGACACAAGCAGAAGGTTCTGATACGTAATGGGCCTTCCACGACACAGGAAGACTCTTAACAAGCCTTTTACATCAATCGTGGTGTCTACGCCAAGCCTCTCCTAATGCACATGTCTCCCATCTTCCATAAATCATCCCACTTACGACAGATCACTTCCGCAGATCAGCAGAGAGGCGCCTCCCCAAGTTCATGCCTTTGCCCAGTCTGCCAGATTGACAAATAGCCCGAACCAGATTGACCATAGGCCAAGGGCGACGAAAACAAAGCCGGTCAACCAGCGGCGCGGACGCATCCAGTCTGCAAGTCCGACAAGAAGCGAAGTAAGTTGCGGCACGACCGAAAACGGTACCAATGGAAGTGACAACGACAGCGCAAAGACCGCCATCAGAATGAAACCCTTTGCGGCGGAGCCTGTTGCGGTTGCGGCCCCCATCAGGCCGAAAAGGATCGGCGCGGCGCAGGCGGGAATATTCAGGCCAAACGCAACGCCCTGAACCCATGGGTTTTTCGTGATCCGCCATCCGACTGGCGCAATCCGGATACGCCGCCGAAACCGTCCCCCTGCACCGAACAGGAAGACAATTCCGATGACCATATAGAGTGCCCCAAAGATCAGCCATGCCCCGGTCTGAACCCCGATCATGCGTTGTCCCAGCATGACGATCACGCCGCCGAAACCGCCCATGACCAGAAGGCGTGCGAGCATGAATGCAGCTAGAGCCCCAACCCGCATGCGCAGTGAACGGTCACACTGGCTGTTGAGAAACAGCATATGCGCGCCAATCGTGCAGGGCTCGATAAATCCCAAAAATCCCAAGCCCAGCGCAAGAAAGATCAGGTTGAACAGGTCCGGTGTCACGTTTGTAAATTCCTTATCATCGTCGCATGGTGTTACCCGGCACAACAGGACAGTCTGGCGACATCTCTCGCAAAGCCCTGAGCGGCAAGTTTCAGGCCCTCGACTGTGGTCAGATAGGGAAAAATCGTGTCGCCAAGTTCTTGGGCGGTCATCCCAAACCGTATGGCCAGCGCCATTGTCTGAATGCTGTCACAGCCCTCGGGTGCCAGTATCTGAGCGCCCAGCAAGCGGTCAGTTGCTTCATCTGCAATGAGTTTTATCAAACCGCGTGTATCACGGGCGGCAAGTGATCTGGGCACCAGATCAAGCGGCACGACAGATGTCTTGACCACAAAGCCCCGTTTCTGTGCCTGAACCTCGGAGAGACCTACGCCAGCAACTTGTGGATCAGTGAAGACAACCCAGGGCATCGTTGTGTTGTCATATGTCTGTTCGTCACGGTTATAGGCATTTATTGCCGCAAGTTTGGCGCCATAAGCTGCCATATAAACGAACTGGTCGCGCCCGGTCACATCGCCCGCAGCATATACATCAGGACGCGTCGTCCGCATGTACGCGTCCACAACAATTCCGCCATTCGAATTTACTTCAATTCCGGCCGTTTCGAGGCCTAATCCGTTTGTATTCGGCTTACGGCCTGTCGTTACCAGGATATGTTCAGCAAAAAGAACCTCGGCCTGGCCATCAACGTTAATGGTCAGTTCCGTTTTATCATTCTTCCGTTCAACCCTCTCGTAGGTGAGGCCCGTGCGAACGGATACCCCTTCATTCCTTAACTCCTGAGTGAGCGATGCAGCAATTTCCGGTTCTGCTTCGGGAAGAAGCCGTGACCGTGTCACCAGCGTAACCGAGCTGCCGAGCCGTGCAAACATCTGAGCCAGTTCACAACCGATATATCCGCCGCCAATCACGAGAAGTGATCGTGGCTGCTGATCAAGTTCAAGTGCCGTTGTACTGGTCAGACAGGGGACATTCTCAATGCCTGGAATATCGGGAAATGACGGGGATGTGCCGGTTGCAATGATTGTCTTTCTTGCAACAAGCTTTTTGCCGTCAAGCAGAAGACCGGTGTCATTAAATATAACGTCCCCTTCGAGATAATCGATACCATCATATTCGGGCAGCAGATCGATATATTTCTTCTGACGCAAACCGGAAACCAGATCCTCTTTAGCCTTGATCAGGGACTGCCAGTCAGCGACATGAGCGTTTCCGGAGAGGCCGGGAAAACGCGCAGCGGCCCCCGCACCATGCACGGCCTCTGCGGCACGGATCATGGTTTTGGAGGGAACACACCCGACATTGACGCATGTGCCGCCAATCATTCCCTTGCCGATAAGTGCGACCCTTGCGCCCTGTTCAGCGGCCGTAATCGCCGCCGAAAAACCGGCCGAACCCGCGCCGATAACAGCAAGGTCATATTCCTGTTTGTCGGTCGAACAACAATTGTTCATATTATTTTCCTTTCCGGGTGGTTGGTTGTGTATCGGTCTCGCAGCAAGCGCGCGCACGGGCTCGTTGTCGGTAGCCGTACAGTGCCAGGGCAATGAACAGGAGTAATCCGGGTATGAGGACATAGTCTATCCAGCCCAGCCATGCCGAGAGTCCAAGGGCCCCGAACGAGACAACAAGGATTGGTGTGAAACAGCAGATCACAGCAAAAATTGTTCCGACGATCCCGGTTTTGAAAATGGTGTTGCCACGCATTATTTAATCCCGCGCCTTGGCCGGATAACCGGCATTTGTCGAAGCGATCCCGATGGTTTCCACATTGGCGACTGACGGGTCGAAGGTGACAGTTGCGGTTTTTTTATCGAAGTTGACGTCTACGGCCTCTACGCCGGTGACGGCTTCCATCGCGGTTTTGACCGTCACCGGACACAGGGCGCAGGTCATGTTTTCGATGTCGAAAACGGTTGTTTGTTCATCCTGCGCTGTGGCGCTGGCAGCAAGCGCCGCAGTTGGGAGGTAGCCTCCCGGATATATGACAGCCAGTCCCAGGGCAAATGCCCCGGCCAGAATAATGCCTGTTCGTTTCATCTCGATTTCTCCTAATAGAACAGCGGTGCCCACCAGTTGATTGTCAGGGCCAATCCCACCAGCACGGTTGAGAACCACAGGGCGGCTTTGGTGATCAGTGCGGATTCCGGACGGGCGCAGTAAGACCCGTCGTCACAAGCTGGCTTGGTCTTGAAATAGACCTGCCAGAACCCCAGCCCGATAAATATCAGAGCCACCGTCGCGAAGAGTGGTTTGTAAGGTTCAAGAGCCGTCAGATTGCCGATCCAGGCCCCCGACACCCCCAGCATCAGAAGCAGGAGTGGTGCGACACAGCAGGCGGATGCAAGAATGGCTCCGACCACTCCACCAGTTGCAAGCAGACCTCTTTTTGTCTGCTTCCCGTCATCCGACAACAGGTCGTCCGATTTGATATCGTTCATGTGATTTACCTCGAATTCGATTCGCAGTTAAGATACAGTCTGTAGCTGCTACAGATTAAAGAAGGTTTTGATCACATGGACGATCACAATTCCGGGAGGCGACTAAAGCGAGCAGAATTGTCGAAGGTGACAGGCTGTCATCTTGAAACGATCCGCTATTATGAAAAGACCGGCATGATGCCCGATCCGCGGCGCAGCAAAACGGGTTACAGGCTGTATGACGAAACACATGTTTCCCGGTTGCGGTTTATCCTGCGCGCCCGTGATCTGGGTTTTTCGATTGAAGATATCCGGGGGTTGCTGACTCTTATAGATGGTCAGTTGCAAACATGTTCGGAGGTCAAACAGCGTACGGAAAGCCATCTTGCTGACGTGCGCACAAAAATTGATGACCTGAAACGGATCGAACAGGTTTTGGCGGAAACGGCAGCTCAATGTTCAGGAAAAGATGTGCCTGAGTGCCCTGTTCTGGAAGCCTTGTTCCACGTTTGAAGTAGTAGCTTGTGAGTTCGGCTTCATCAAAAGGACAAAGAGGCCAGTTATCAATTTTTACAACATTGTCAGCATGCCAACAAATGAAGTAAATTTCAATTATTCCCAAATCCTTGAGCTAAATATCAACAAAAACTTATGATGGAATGCCAGATTACAAAAAAGGATACGCCCCAAGTAATATATAAAATAGGAAGTATTTAGCAAGATAAACCAAAAAAGTTTCTGTTTATATAATTAAATCGGCAAGAGTAAAATATTGGTTTTTCGGTTTGTTCCACAGTAAAACCCCTCTACCTCTTATGCGTCTCTTTATCATTGATCCCAGAAAGAACGCCACATTCCTCTACATCCCGTCCATCTTTGCAACTTTCTCTTAGTGAAACGAGTTGTATTTCTAGCGCTTGTAGAGTGGCAATCTGTGATTGCACATGAGATATGTGATCATCAAGTAAAACGTTGACCGCATTACAAGGCTGATGAGGCTCATCCTGATGCTGCTGTAGTTCGGAAATCTCCGCCAGAGATAGACCCAGAATTCTGCAGCGACGGATAAATCTCAACCGTTGACCATGCTTTTTGGTATAGACGCGGTAGCCGTTTTCTCTCCGCCCTACCGACGGCAATAGGCCCTGCTGTTCATAGAAGCGGATTGTTTGTGTGTCGATCTCTACTAACCGTGCCAACTGACCAATGCGCATTTGTCCTCTCCACCCTATTGACCTTATAGTTACTATATAGTTTTGAATGGTAACACTGTAATTTAAAGTGGAACCATGTCATGAGTATATTCTGTGATAGCCTTTCTGGTAGTGATGCACCTCCGCCATCGAATACCGATGAACCGAACGCCTTCGAAGCATCAGAGCAATGGATCAGTATTTATGCAGTGCCAAAAATGGACTGCCCGTCAGAAGAACGAATAATCCGCCTCGCCCTGAATGGCCTTAAGGAGATTCAGACCTTGTCCTTCGACTTGTCGAACCACCAGTTGGAGGTCGTACACAATGGCGAAGTTGCCGCTATCACTACAAAGTTGGAGACCTTGGGGCTAGGCGCTACGCTTCAGGAAAGCACCGCAGCCGATCCAGAGACCATCAAGACCGCCGAAGCCTCAACTACCTCTATCAAACAAGAAGCAGGCACCCTGCGCTGGTTGCTTGGCATCAATGCACTCCTATTTCTAATAGAAATGATTTCCGGCCTGGCAGCCCAGTCCACTGGCCTAATTAGTGAGTCTCTTGATAATTTCGCAGATGCGGCGGTATACGGGCTCGCCCTTTATGCTGTTGGGCATAGCATAAGAATGCAGGTGCGTGCCGCGCATCTTGCTGGTGTTCTGCAGCTAATTCTGGCTGTTGGAGCACTAGCGGAGGTGGTGAGACGCTTTGTATTTGGCAGTGAGCCTGAATCGTTGGTGATGATGGCTATCGCATTCGTCGCATTGATTGCCAATGCCAGTTGTCTGCTGCTCATATCCAAACATCGGGAGGGCGGGGCGCACATGAAGGCAAGCTGGATATTCTCGGCCAATGACGTGGTGATCAATCTGGGGGTCATCACCGCCGGCGTTTTGGTCGCGTGGACCGGGTCCAATTATCCGGACCTGATCATCGGCACCATCGCCGGGGTCATTGTACTGAACGGCGCCAAACGCATTCTGGCTATCAAGGGTTAAGAGCAGTGTCCGTTGCGGGCAAAAATCGCTCACGGCATGACCTATTGCCCATTTCTGGCGTACTTCCTGCGTCGGATCAGGCGATAAAATGTCTGGGGCAACAATCAATGGCCTATGGCGAGTCTGTTTCTGTACCCCGTTCTTTAATTGGGTGCAGACATGGAACACCTGTGCTGCATTCAGTTGCCAATTGAGAAAACCACCAACTCTTCTTCACACGAATCAAGCCGTGCCATGTGAAACTCGGTTTGCTGAAAGATGAAGGATACTTTGAAATGTTAATTCAAGTGTTCCAATTGACCTTACCACCCCAGCTATCAATTATTGTGATGCTGTGAGCTTGCCGTCAAATCACGATACGCATCCATCAATGGACGATCCACGGTGTCATGTTCCGTTCGCTCCTGATCAAGCTTTTCAAGGGCTCTTAGCATAAATTCGGCAATATCAAGCCTTTCGCAGCTGCAGGCATGTTTGAAAGCATGCAAAACTACATACTCCAATTGTTCATCACTTGAGGTCGTCATTTAATCGCTCCTTAATCCGGTATTGGGTAAGAGAGGTTCTTGCCGAGAAGAACTTCTCCTACCGGTACTTTGACGCACTCACGATCTAATAGAACTTTTCAGTTCTTTCTCAATCCAATCACGCGATCACAACATACGCATTACCGGCACAATTTTACGGAGCCGCAATGCATTTGTTAAAACAAAGACCGAAGACAACGCCATTGCGCCTGCTGCGAGAACAGGAGTGAGCAGAATTCCAGAGAAAGGATAAAGCAGACCTGCAGCAACAGGGATAAGTGCGGTGTTATAGCCAAAAGCCCAAAACAGATTTTGCTGAATGTTTCGCATCGTCCGGTTGGATACTTCAAAGGCATTGATGACGCCGCCAAGATCGCCAGACATCAGAACAATATCTGCCGACTCAATTGCCACGTCAGTGCCTGTGCCTATCGCGATCCCAACATCGGCATGAGCGAGAGCAGGTGCGTCATTAATACCGTCACCAACAAATGCAATCTTCCGCCCCTCTCCACGAAGATCATTCAAGGCCGCAACCTTGCCGTCTGGCAACACTCCAGCAACTACATGATCAATTCCAGTTTCCTCTGCAATTACCTGTGCAGTCTCAAGACTGTCACCTGTTATCATTGCGACTTTCAGGTCAAGGCTGTGAAGCGCTTTTATCACGTCCCTGCTTGAAGGCTTTACAGGATCTGACACTCCGATAACAGCAGCAACCTGTCCGTCAATTGCTGCGTACAATGCTGTTCGCCCGTTTCGTGAGAGCTTTTGAACAACTGCAGGAAAATCTTTGAGATCAATCTGTTCTCGTCGCATCAGGCGTTCAGTTCCAACTAGGACAGTTGCATCATCAACCTTTGCTCGGACGCCGTAACCAGTGAATGAGGTGAAATCTGTAACTGGTTGGTCTGCGTCAATATTCTCACGGCGCGCCGTAGATACGATTGCGTTGGCAATCGGGTGTTCCGATCTGGCTTCAACAGCAGCTACATACCTTAAAACTTCAAGTTTTGTGAAGCCTTGAGCAACCACAAAATCGGTTACCTCTGGCCGCCCTTCCGTCAAAGTACCAGTCTTGTCGAGCGCAACGATCTGAACGGAACGAAGTTCCTGAAGTGCGTCTCCCTTGCGAAACAAAATACCCATTTCAGCTGCACGACCTGTTCCAACCATGATGGAGGTTGGTGTGGCTAACCCCATTGCGCAAGGACAGGCTATTATTAGAACAGAAACACCTGCCACCAACGCCATTGTAACGGCTGGCTCAGGACCGAACAAAAACCATGCCAAGACACTTAGTGCAGAAAAAAACATGACTGCAGGTACAAACCATTGAGTTACGCGATCAACCAGACTCTGAATGGGAAGTTTGGTGGATTGGGCTTCTTCAACCATCCGAATTATTTGCGATAATGTTGTGTCTTCACCAACACGAGTTGCGCGAAAACTGAAGCCTCCTGCACCATTCACGGTTCCTCCTGTGACTTTTGAATCAGCTTGTTTGGCAACAGGAATTGGCTCGCCCGTTATCATGCTCTCGTCAATATGACTGTTTCCCTCAACAATTACACCATCAACCGGGATTCGTTCACCCGGGCGCACTATAATAACATCGCCAACTTGAAGGTCATCAACAGGAACAATGACGCTTTCGCCATCGCGTTGTACTCGTGCTTCTATAACTTGAAGTCCCAGAAGTTTTTGGATCGCCGCTCCAGTCCTCCCCTTTGCACGGGCTTCCAGAAAACGGCCAAGCAGGATGAGAACAATGATGACTGCTGCGGCTTCGAAATATACTGCGCGAACTTCCACAGGTATAAGTTCAGGAAGAAATGTGGAAACGGTAGAGAATATATAAGCCGCTCCCGTTCCGAGTGCGACCAGACTGTTCATATCTGGAGAACCTTTCAGAAGAGAAGGGACACCTCTGATGAAGAAGTATCTGCCCGGCCCGGCAAGAATTGCTGTTGTTAAGATAAATTGCAGCGTCCAGTAAGTTTGCTGCCCGATCGTGCTTTCGATAACATTAGCAAGTTCCGGGATGATATGACCGCCCATTTCGGTCAGAAAAATAGGCAGAGTTAGCAAAGCAGCCCAAAGCGTACGGTAGGCTATTTCACGCGCAACCTGTTTATTCTTGATAGAACTGTCCGTTGTTTCTTTGATCTCAGATGGATAACCGGAAGCAGTCAGTTGGGAGGACAATTCAGTCGGAGAGACAACATTCTGTAGGAATTTCACCGCTACAGTCTCAGCTGGAAGGTTGACGGCTACGTCTATTACGCCGGTGACTTGGCCAAGCGACTTTGAGATGCGATTAACACAAGAGGCGCATGACATTGAATTCACACTTAGAGTTACGTTGCCATATTGGGGGGCATAACCAAGTTTCTGAAGCGCTTGAGCAATCTCGACAAGCCTTTGCGCCTTGTCGACCTTCATTCGGGCTGTCTCATTCGCCTGATTGACCGATACTTCTCCGACACCTTTCATCGCGGATAGAGTTTGCTCGATTCTTGCTACGCAAGAGGAGCAGGTTATGCCATCAAGTTTTATTTGCACGTGATTATGGTTTTGCATCTGAACCTCTGATTGTCTGCTGTTTAAGCAAGTATGAAGGTTCCAGTCACTGGAAGGTCAAGTATTTTGTTCGAAGTGTCTCACACGACGTGTACTTTGCTGTTTTCTTCCAATTTTTCGGCAAAAAATAGCGCGCACAAGTCACTGCTAAGAAAGCCATTAAGTGTTGGAAGGTTCTTCCTGGCCCGTCAACCAATGCGCCCCAAAAGCGGGAATGTTTCCAGCAGCCAGAACGCAAAGGCGGACATATAACCGGTCATCATCGCCGTCCCCATAGCAATCATGATCAAGGCCGCCGCTGCACGGAGATAACGCCCAAAGCGTCCTATGGATTTCAATCTGACAGACAGACTCTCGGTAAGCAGTGCTGCCAAGAGAAACGGCACACCAAGCCCCACGGAATATACGATCAGCAAAGCAATACCATCGCTGACAGTTGCCGACGCGGCGCTGACAGTCAGAATGGCACCGAGAATAGGGCCAATGCAGGGCGTCCACCCGAACGCAAAAGCAAGCCCAAGCACATATGCCGAAGTCACACGCCCACCAGGCAGATCAAGATGAAAGCGTGCTTCTCGCATCATCCACGCCGGACGGAGCGTTCCCAGCATGAACAGCCCGAACAGAATGACAATGCCGCCACCAATCAGATTCATCTCGAACCGGTACCCGAGCAGGGCCTGACCAAGTGCTGTTGCACTGGCCCCCAGAAGGACGAAAACCGTGGTGAAGCCCAAAACGAAACACAGGCTGAAACCAAGAGATGACAATCGACCAACTCGGATTGCCTCCGTTCTGGTCGAAAGAGAGGCACCACCCGCGATATAGGAGATATATCCGGGAACCAGAGGCAGCACGCATGGCGAGAGAAACGATATGAGGCCTGCGGCGAACGCGCTTATTATGCCGATATTGGAAAGTTCAGGCATTAATCTGTATTCCGTAAAATCAGGAACCAAGTATTCAGAGAACAGGAAGGTCAGCTAACCAAACAGTGCTAAGCCTATCTTTGTTCAGGGCTCTTTTCCTACTTTTGAGAACCAGTCTGTTAACTGATCGAGCCACCCCTTTTCAACAGGCGGCTTTGGGGGGTGGACAGCGTTTGTCAATCCGTTCACGTAAAGGATCAGATTCATCTGATTGAAACTCGTGCCGTGAAAAATACCGGCATGGCGGGTATTCCGATCGATAATATGAATCATCGGCGCAGACCCGTCACGCTGGCTCAATTTGGCGAATTTATCGGCAACAGTTACAGCACTGATATCCGAAGACGGCATAACAGGCCGCCAGTTCACCAGATCCCAAGAAGGAGTATCTGAAAAATCTTCGGAATGAACGGTAATGAACGTGACCATTTCCCGCATCGGGCTAATATTCAGCCTCGCCTGAGAGGACGCCAGTAGGGTTTGCTGTTCTGCACAGGCTGCACCACAATCCCTTGGCACAAAACTTAAAATAAGTATCTGATCATCAAGGTCGCTCAAATTAAAGCGACCTTGATTTTGGTTAAAAAGTTCTATCTCTGGAACCTTTCCGGTGTTTGTCACCTCAAAATATGGCTCTTTATCCGCCATCACCTCGTCAAGGTGTTCACCGGGATGATTCGCAAAAGCTGGTGAGGCCGTCAACGCCAGGATCAAAAACAACCACCGGATCATTCTGTTTCCCCCTGCGGCCCGGCGGCAGCTATGCCAAGAATGGCGACGTCAATGCTAATCTCGCCTGCGTTTTCAAAGCGCAATGTCATGGGAAACTTCTCACCTTCACGGAGTTTTTCATGCAATCCCGTCAACATGAGATGCATTGCCCCCGGCGCCAGAGTGACCGGGCGGTTGGCCGGAACATCCAGAGCCATGACATGTCGCATCCGGCGAACATCATCGACCGTGACGACATCATGTATCATCACATGGTCGGCCACAGCTGTGGTGATTTCCAGAAGGCGGTCGGTCGCAGCGCTTGTGATCGTAAGATATGCCACACCCGGACGGGATGTCAGAATCGTGGCACGTGCCCAGGCGTCAGATATTTCGACAAGGTTTCCGGCAGAAACCGGTAGTGCTGATAGCAAGGTCATGACGAGGGCGATGGCTGTTCTTTTCATATTGTACTCCCATTCATGATCGCGAGAATCCGGATTGCCATGTCTTCTGCCGGCTGATCTCCTTCACGAAAGACAGTCAGGTAACGCCCATCCGGTGCCATCAGATAAAGATGCCCGGAATGGGCCATCAAATAGCCGTCCGGTGCTGTATCGTCGTCCAACTTTTCGTAATAGACCCGAAAAGCCTCGGCGGCTGCAGCGACATCCTCCTTACTACCGGTCAATCCGATCAGCGCCGGATGAAAGGCCTCGACATATTCAGCCATGACATCAGGTGTATCGCGTACCGGATCAATTGTAATGAATATCGGTGCCACACGGTCGGCTTCGGATTCCATTCGGTCAAGCGCATCCGCCATATAGGCAAGTGTGGTCGGACAAACATCAGGGCAGTGTGTGAAACCAAAAAAGACAAGTTGCCAACGCCCCGGAAAGCTTGCTTCGGTCACACGGTTTCCCTGATGATCGGTCAAGGAAAAATCAGAGTGAATGGCGGCTTCTCCCGTCCCTTCGGCCCCCGACGACATTTGCTTGCGGTCGGAAGCCTGGAAGATATATGCGCCGCCAAAGAGCAGGGCAGCAAGAACAACCATCCCCCATAATATAGAACGGATGAAACGTAACCGGTTGAAATTATGCGATGTCATGAAACGATCCCGTAGAAAATCCCGCCCGGGTATTTGTCCCGGGCGGGTGTCATGTCACGATGTTATTTGTCGGAAGGCTTCGGCATTTGATCGGTCATTGCAGCCATCATTTCAGTACACTGCTCCATCATCGGACCCATCTGGCTCATCATCTTCATCATACCCATCATGCCCTGCATATCCCCCATGCCGGAATTGCCGTCATGCTCCATCATCGGGGATTGCATGTCCGGAGTTTGGGCTTCCTGGGCATAAAGGGCTGTTGTCGCCAGTCCCGCGACCATCATTGTGGCAATAGCGGTGAGTTTGATTGACTTACGCATCTTTAACATTCCTTTCGGTTGTGGACTCATGTCCCGACTGCGGAGTTAAAGACGCTATATTTGCGCCTGATGCAGCCGGGGACCTTCCGGCCTCATTGCCGGGAAGACTGTTTTTCGGGATTTCATCGGAGGAAGGGGCGATATCGCTGGCGCTCTTTTTCGACGAACAGGCCTTTTTGTTCATGCATAAACCCAGCGCACACATCGCTACGCACGGCAGAACGGAGAGGAGCAAAGGCGCGATGCCGGCGGCAACCAGCCAGCTCCAGTTAAATGCAAGTCCGGCGACAAGTGCGGTTCCTGCCAGCACGAGCAAACCGCGACGTCCCTTCAGGTAGTATCGAACGGCATGAACCACGTCATGTCCAAGCGAGGTATTGCCGGATTTGGTCCGTTGTATTTCAGTCATAGGGGATCCTTCCTCAATCGGTGTAGATGTGGGTTTCAAGAAATTTTATCATCTCTGCTGTCGCCCATTCGGTCGGTCCGACAAGTCGACCAAGCTCGCGGCCGTTCCTGTCAATCAGAAGCGTCGTCGGTAAACCGGGGATACCCAGAGCCGTCGTGGTTTTCATGGTTGGATCGATGAAGAAGTCCAGATTCCGGATACCGATTTCGGTATAGAAATCCTGCACGACATCCACTCCGGCCCGGTCGATCGACAAGGCAACGACTTTGAACTCCGAACTGCCGAGTTCGGCCTGCAGGGCATCCAGAGTCGGCATTTCCTCCCGGCATGGAACACACCAAGTAGCCCAGACATTCAGCAAGACGACCGTTCCCTCGAAATCACTCAATGTCATGGGTTGACCTTCGACGTTTTCGAACCCGAACTCGGGAAGAGGCCGGGGAGCATCATGCATGACAAACGAGCGCTGTTGACTCTGCCTTACATTGTCCGCTGCCTGATCGGTGACATTCTTCTCGTTGCGTAACGAAACTATGGTCAATGTGGTAACAACCACCAGTATGATGCCAGCGGCAAACCCCACTTTCAGGTTCATATGCACTAAGAGGCTCTTCATCGAGGTGCCTCCGCAGTTCCGGCACCTGAGGCCTCATTACGCAATTTTTCGACCCTTGGCAGAATGGTCTCGGCCATCACTTTTTCCGTCACCGGCCCGACATGCTTGTATGCAATGTTCCCTTTCGCATCGACAACGAAGGTCTCGGGGACGCCATAGACGCCCCAGTCGATCGCCACACGTCCATTAATATCCGCGCCGGTTCTCGTATAGGGATCACCAAGACTATCGAGCCATTCTGCAGCGTCGTCAGGTTGATCCTTATAGTTCAGGCCATGCAGTGGGACGGTGCCGTCGCGAGCCAGTTTCATAAACACGGGATGCTCTTCGCGACACGCAACACACCAGGAGGCAAAAACATTGACCAGCGACACCTCACCTCTGATATCTGTACTCGACAAACCTTGTGTTCGACCTTTTACCGGTGGAAGGTCAAATTCCGGGACCTGTCTACCCAACAGGGCAGAGGGGAGTGTGTTGGGATCAAGAGTTAATCCCTTCGCTAGGGCCACACCCAATATCAATGCTATGCCAAGCGGTAAGAAATAGATCAGCCGGTTGAACCGTTTCTGCGGGCGATGTTCTTTGGGGACTGCAATCATCTCGCCCTCCCGTCTTTAAGATTGAGATTGTGCTGGAATTCGCGTTCTTCGTCCGACCAGACACTCTTGATATAACCGAGTACCGCGATGATCTCCTCATCACTCAGCACATCCTCAAATGCAGGCATATCGCTCTCATACCCCGGCACGACAGCGCCAACCCCGAACTTGGTGATCGCAAACAGTTCCTGATCGCTATGGCGCCATGTGTGGCCACTGGCATCGTGTGGCGGCGCGGGCATCCGCCCGGTGTCAAGGCGGCGCTTCCAGTTTTTCTGCCCCTCAAGATTTGAGCCATGACACGATGCGCAAAATTCAACATAGTCATCCTTGCCCAGTGCTATCTGTTCCGGAGTGAGCGGCTTTTCGAGAAAAGTCAGATTCTCGGGCTTCGCGCTGGCATCCATCACGCCGAACAACAAAGCCATGCCGACGCCAGCCATTAATCCGGTGACCATTGATCCGGGCGATACCGCACTCATTTCCCGCCCCGAAGATATTTAAACAACGCGAGAACGCTCATGATCAGGATCGCAAGGATCAGAAGAAACACAAGACCGCCTCCTGCCATCATCAGCATCATCATCGGGCCACCCATCATCGAACCATCCATCATCTGTCCAAAACACTCATTCATTGGCGTAAACGGCAATGCCGTCCTCTCCGAACGCATAGGTTTTCAGCGTCCCGGTTTTTTCACGTGCCATGCCCGGCGCATTTGGTGGCATGCCGGGCAGCGTGATACCCGTTATATCCGGGCGTTCATCAAGCATCCGTTCAATGATCTCGGCGGGAACCAGCCCGCTTACGACATATCCGTCAATCTCGGCCAAATGGCAGCCCAGCCCTTGCTCCGGGACACCGGCGGCAACGGATCGCTTGTCGAAATCGCGATCATCGACACGGGTAACCTGATATCCATTGGTCTCAAGATATTCGCCATAGGCATCACAGCATCCGCAGTTCGGGTCCCGATAGATTGTGATCGATTTGCTTCTCTCACCAGCTACTGTCACGTTCGTTTGCGCCTCTCCTTTTCCCGGAGCAAACATTGTAAATGCAGCACTTCCGGCAACAGCCAGAATCGCAACACCTGTCACAATCACTAATTTTCTCATCTGTTTCTCCATCATCATATGTTCGCAATGGCGGTCCACGTCCTGCCACCGTCTGGGCTTTGTAAAACCCCGTCGTTATTCACAATTACGAGATCATCAGCGCGTAGCGGATGAACCGCGAGTGCTGTTGCGATAACTTCTGAACGCTTTAACCAGGTGACACCCGCATCCTGCGATTGCCAAATTCCGGATGGCAATCCGGCATAAAGTGTGGCCGGTCGCGATACCGCACTGACCAGCGCACTCACAGGTTCACCCTCAGGTAAGGGTACTTTGGGAGTTGCCTGCTTTCCGGACGCAAGAGCATCCATGGCATCGCCCGGCTGAACATCCTGCCAACGGCAGAAACAATCCGGCACACGCGTTACACCGGTATCGGTTCCGGCATATAGCCAGATCCCACCCATTCCGGTTGCCAGATCGACTGAAGACAGTGCTGTCAGATCTCGCTCGGCATTCGCTAACCATGGCCGGTCCATGACAAACACCCATGACTGACCAGCATCATCGCTCTGCCATAAGCCGTCACCGCGAATGGCGGCATATATGGTATCTGGGTTTGTCGCCGCAGTTGTGATGGCAGTGACTGCCGCTTTTGGCAGTCCTTGCCCACGTACGTCCCAACTTTTCCCGCCATCTACAGACAGAACAATCCTGCCGGTATCCAGACCACCAATAACTCGGCCCGGCCGTTCCGGATGTGTTGCAAGTGTGAGAATGGAACCTGCCGACATCTCCGGCAATGTTATCCAGTTTCGATCCCTATCGCGATACAGAAGCAATGACCCGCGTGCAATAATCAGCGCATTGCTATCAAAAGCAATTGCACTGTTTGAGCTTTCACTAACCGCGGCAAGGGTTGTTGCTGGCAACAGGTAGAGGCCAGCACATGTCACGAGACCGCGAAGCAGCGCACGTCTGGAAACAGAGCCCGCGACTATGGTATTTCTTTTCATATGCAAGTTTCTCAAGGAGTTGGAGCATCAGAACGTAATCCGAATCCCGCTCACAATGATCCTATAAGGTTTGATCTTCAGAGGCCGGGCACCAGTAAAAGCGGGACGCTCAAGGCCGGGGCGGATTGCCGCCTGCTCGTTGAGTGAAGCTGAAGCTATGCTTTGGTGCATGTCGCGACTGCGCCAAGAAATACCGACCAAAGCCGACATTTTGGCACCCGTAGATCGGAAAACATGATTTCCAACCTTGTCTGAAGAAGCTGTAAGGCCCACAACAAAAATTGCGGGCACGAAGCATGTCATGAGAAATCGCGGTGATGCCCCATGACACTGATATCCTCAAACCAAATCGGGTTAAAGAGATATCAGTTCAGAATGTTGGTTCTGGGAGGGAATGGATCGGGAGAGTTTGAGCGGCTGGTAAGGCTGCCTGTCGGCCCAAAATGCGCGACCGAGGCGAGCGCAGGTATTGCAACTTGTACAGGCGCAATTGCGATCGTCGATACTTGAGGACACGCAATATCGCAGTCCGGCATGCTGTCGCCGCTGCCAGAACAATCCTGACAATTGTCCATTGCCAATTCCGCCATCGGCATACCGACCTCCATAACAGCAGCATTGACCGTCTGGAAACTTGTCCCGACGGCAAAAGCAGCTATCAAAAGTATGGTCAAAAACCTGATGCGATTGAGCATGGTCTACTTCTATCCCAAGGATGCGATGCTGTCTATATCGAACTACAGTAAATCCTACTGCTGTCAATCTGGCGCACCTCTGTGCCCATATCCAGAGACCAGAGGAATTGTTGGGTTACGCAGCATTTAATAAGATTTGATTGTGCTTCATCTATAAATTGATTGTTAGCAAGTCATACCCGCAGATTAGTGAATAACTCAGCACAACAGGTTGTTCATCTGTAGCGCATAACGTGATTTCATGGCGATGAATGCAGTAATCTATTGTTTTCACCTTGCTGATGGCTCAAGCAGCAGATGTAAATTCGTGAAATAGTCTGTCTTTGCCACAATATTGCCACTTGACGAAACCGGGGGAGCCCGATATTGCATATGTTGCAATGCATCACTAAGGAACATTCCGTGCGCATCCTTTCCTGCTTTCTTGCAATCGCGATAGCCATGACAGTTCTGCTGTCGGGGGTTGAGGGTGTGCAAGCAGGTTCGGGACATGGCCATGACAATCATCACGGCGTCATGATGGATGTTTCTGATAGCTCGCAACATGATCGACGTGACATGCATGCGGATCTTTGCGGTATGGCGGTTTGCGGCCCGTTCGTTAAAGAAGTAGAAGGTGTTCTGTCTTCCAGCCCAACGGTGCTTGCGGTAACATACTGGTATCAGGACCTGACTTTGACTTCCGCAGATTTGGACGTTAGAGGCAAGCCTCCGCGTTCCTGAGATATTTCAGATTTTCCGAACATCCCTTTGCCTGGTTCAATCACTGTTCCTCGAATGAAACAGCGTTTTGCCTGAATTACAGCAGCGCAGACTGTTGTCGTGATTGAACATGGGACGAGGGCCTTCTTACTGAATATCTATTAGGAGCATATACATGCCCAACTTCAAGAATTCCCTTATGCGTCGTGTTAGCGTTTCAACCTTTATTCTTGGCGCGCTTGTCGGTCTTCAATCACCTGCCTTTGCGGGTGCGGGTCATAGTGGCGGTCATAATGACGGTGCATCGGAAATCGGGGCACCAGGCGAGATATCTGATGTGCGGCGCACCATCAGAATCACGATGGAAGACAATTTTTACGACAAAGAGAAAATTATCGTCCGAGGTGGCGAAACAGTTCGTTTTCTGATCGAAAACAAGGGTGAATTCGTTCATGAAT
Source organism: Thalassospira sp. (assembly GCF_040218635.1). Lineage (GTDB taxonomy): Bacteria > Pseudomonadota > Alphaproteobacteria > Rhodospirillales > Thalassospiraceae > Thalassospira. Next base: position 158,582 of record NZ_JAVJRB010000012.1, on the reverse strand, counting down.
TCAACATTGGAACTGCAGCAATGCATGCAGATCATCAGGAAGAAATGATGATGATGATGGAACACGGAGCCCTTGAAGTAGACAAAATCAACATGGACATGATGGAAATGGACATGGGGAACGGTAAAACCATGAAGCACAACGACCCGAATAGTGTGCTTTTGGAGCCGGGTGATTCTGCAGAGGTGATCTGGACTTTCCCCAAAGATGCGGAACTTGAGTACGCATGCAACGTGCCAGGCCATTATGAAAGTGGCATGGTTGGGAAAGTACGCCTGCAGTAATCACTGCTTTTGGGGCTTGTGCCAGAGGGAAACCCTACCTATCCCCTCTGGCGCACCCGGCTCAAAGGATATCAAAAAATGAACAAGTTTCTTGGTAGTGCCCTTCTCGGTGCGCTAAGCGTTATTGCTGTGTCATCAGTAGCGAACGCAGCAACATATGACCTGTCAGTCGACTACGTAACAATCGACACAGGGGAAATGAAAACAAAAGCAATTGGCTATAACGGATCTTCGCCCGGCCCGACCTTGCGCCTGAGAGAAGGTGAAGAGGCCGTTATCAATGTGACTAATAATCTTGATGAAAGCACGTCCATTCACTGGCATGGTTTGATCCTCCCCTATCAGATGGATGGCGTACCTGAGATCAGTTTTCCGGGAATTGCTCCTGGTGAAACATTCACATATCGCATTCCAGTCTCGCAAAGCGGTACCTACTGGTTCCACAGCCATTCCGGTTTTCAGGAGCCGGACGGAGCGTATGGTTCGATCATTATCGAACCCAAAAAGCGAGAACCGTTCAAGTTCGACCGGGAGTATGTGGTTGTCCTGAAAGACAAGCACCCGCATTCCGGCGCACGTATTTTGCGCAACCTCAAAATGATGCCCGATTATTATAATCGCAACCAACGCACCCTTGGCGATTTCATCAGTGATGTCTCTGAAAATGGCTTCGGTGCGACGTTGTCGGAACGTGGTGACTGGGGCAGCATGCGCATGATGCCGACCGACATCGAAGATGTTCAGGGATTTGTCGGTCTGATCAACGGAAAGTCACCAGAGCAGAACTGGACAGGCCTGTTCAAGGCCAATGAACGTGTGCGCCTGCGCTTCATCAATGCATCTGCCATGACTTACTTCGACGTCCGCATTCCGGGACTTGAAATGACTGTTGTGCAGGCCGACGGCAACAACGTTCAACCGGTCAAGGTTGATGAATTCCGCATTTCGGTTGCAGAAACCTACGATGTGATTGTTCAGCCGACCGCAGATAAACCTTACGCAATCATGGCGGAATCGATGGGGCGCTCGGGTTATGCATTCGGGTCGCTGTCGCCGCAAGAAGGGCTGAAAGCTGAAATGCCAGCCAGACGCATGGACGCTCCGTTGTTGACAATGGCTGATATGGGGATGGATCACGGGAACATGCCCGGGATGGACCATTCCTCAATGAGCAGTGGTAACGAGAACAGCATGGCTGGAATGGACCATTCGAATATGGCCGGGATGGATCACTCTCAGATGGCGATGTCCAAAGATGATCCTTTCTATGCCGCTGGCAGTGGTTTGACACCAAAAGCAGCGAATGGCGGCAAGTTCTTGTCTTATGCCGACTTGAAAGCACAGAAGCCCTTGTATCCGGAGCGGCCGGCAACGCGTGAAATTGAACTGCGTCTTACGGGAAACATGGAGCGCTATACTTGGTCGATCAATGGCGTCAAATACGAAGATGCAGAACCTATCCGCTTGAAATATGGCGAACGGGTACGGTTCAAGTTCGTCAATGAGACCATGATGTCACACCCGATGCATTTGCACGGGATGTGGTCAATCCTCGATACCGGTAACGGTAAATGGGATCCGGTAAAGCACACCATCAATATCAATCCAGGCATGACTGTTTATTCGGAAACCGAAGTTGATGAACCAGGGCAATGGGCGTTCCATTGTCATTTGAGCTATCACATGGCTTCTGGAATGTTCCGCAAAGTGATTGTTGAGGGCGGTCCAGCCGTCGCAGCACTTGAGAATGGAGTTCAATAACAATGAAAACCCTAACACTGGCCGCGATTGGTGGTGGTGTTCTTGCCACGATCCTGTCCTTCTCGTTCACTGCCAAAGCAGACAATCACATCTTCTATGGCATTCAAATGGAGCAGTTTGAATACCGATCAGGTGATGAAGACGAAAATCTCTTTGTTTGGGATGGTGACGCATTTGTCGGAACCGATGAGTTGAAGCTGCGCTGGCAAGGCGAAGGCGAGCGTGATCTCAAAAACGACCTTTACGAAAACTTCGAGAACAGGCTGGTCCTGCAAACACCAATCAGTGACTTCTTTGATGCCAAGGCCGGTATTCGTCTGGATACGCCAAGCACAACAGATCGTTGGTATGGAACGGTTGGTATCATGGGGCTTGCTCCTCAATGGTTTGAAGTCGACGCTGACCTGTTTGTCAGCGAAACCGGAGACGGTAGTGCGCGACTTGATGTTGAGTACGAAGGCTTGTTGACCAATCGTTTAATCCTCACGCCTTCGCTTGAGCTGAATGCAGCATTCTCTGAGGATCGCGAAATTGAGGTCGGGCGCGGGTTTTCAAGCGCAGAAATCGGACTGCGGCTTAGCTATGATCTAATCGACCGAGCCGTTGCACCATACATTGGGGTTGCCTATGAACGCAAACTTGGCAAAACCGCAGACTTTGCAAAAGACGACGGCGAGGATTACGAAGCAACTTACCTCGTGACCGGTCTCCGCCTTCTTTTCTAAGCTTCATATGACAGGGAGGATTTTCCTCCCTGTCTGTTTTTATCGAACCTTTTGAAGGAACCTGACACAGATGATGGAAATCGTCCACGATATGGGGCACCGTTTAACGCACTACATATCAAGCGATGCACACTGGTGGGTTCATTTTGTCTTCCATTTGGTTGTGTTTGGGGTTCCGGTTGCACTTATTATTATTCTCAGTGCAACGGGATACAGGCTTTTAAAACGCCGCAAATCTGTTCTTGCGTGGCAGGCTCAAAAATCCTTCTCAAAGAACGGAACACCGCTCCTGCAGTACATATTCAGAGCATCATGGAAACGACAGCTAAAACTGGGCCTGCTGGCAATAACGTCACTACCGGCACTTTACATGAGTCTCGAACTACCGAAGCTAATCATCAACAACGCCATAGAGTCCGGACACTTCCCAATCATGTATATGGGTATAGAACTGTCACAGACGCAGACGTTGCTTGCACTATGCATGCTGTTCCTCTTGGCAATTGGCTTACATGGTGGATTGAAATACCAGGTCAATTTGCAATCCGGTGCGTTGGCAGAACACATGTCACGCCGCCTGCGGCTCGACATCTCAAAATTCAGCTTTCGAAAGCCGTCCCCCAGAGGCGGGGAATTAATTCCGGTTATTGTTCAGGAGGTAGAGCCCGTAGCTGGGTATGCATCGGAGTCCATTGTATTACCTTTGTTACAAGGTGGCACGTTCCTGACTATTCTGGCTTTCATGCTCGTGCAAGATTTGGTCTTGGGCATCGCCGCAACAGCACTGTTGCCGCTTCAGATTTTTGTCATTCCCAGATTTCAAAAGAAAATTAATGCTTTGTCTCGAACGCGGCTGAAAGAAGTCAGGGTTCTCGGGGAGAAGATCGGGAATATCTCAAACGACCACCAGCCAAGTGCTCGGGATATTTACGGGTCGTACAAACGACTTCACGATCTTCGTCTTTCTATCCACAAAAACAAGTTCGCCATGAAGTCTTTAAACAACTTTATATCTCAGATGACGCCGTTCTTCTTTTACACAATAGGGGGGTATCTGGTGATAAAGGGCGACCTCACGCTCGGAGCACTAATCGCAGTATTAACTGCATACAAAGACATGGGCGCTCCGCTCAAAGAGCTCTTTCGTTACTATCAGGCGCAAGCCGATGCTCATGTCAGATACTCCGAAATCAAACCTTACATCTCCAAGGAAATCGAGATTACGGACAATCAGTTTGCAGATGTAACGGTTCTATCTGAAGCAGGGTAAAAAAAACTTACCCATAGTTGAGGTAGGTCAACGTAACTCGATATTCAGGGGCATATGTGTTACCTTCTGCCCAGAGGGAATTTGATCAATGAATGCACAGCAAGCACTTATACGCGCCGTACTGATCCTGCTTGTCGGGATCAGTACTATAATGCTTGCTCCCCATATTGCAGTCGCGTCCAGTGGCTCCTTTCCTGCGCATTCTGCAGAAATCAGTGATTTCGACATTGATCACCAACATGATCTGACTTCGTGCTGCCCTCAGGTTTCTTGTCACTCCACATCAGCGGTCCTTACCGAGATTATCCTACCGATTTCCGAGTTTTCTCCTGTACAGAACGGGATAGAAGAAATGTCCCTTCAACCGGTATCTCGGTCATGGATTTTCCAACCTCCCATATTCTGATCCTCCCAAACAAATAGCGAATAACTGTTCTGATTTCTGCGCGTGCCGATGGCTTGCATACAGATTGAGCGTCGGTATTCGGCACCATGCTGTTTTCATACAAAACAGTCGGACTTAAAGGTATTTATGGGATGGCAAAGAGAAATGGAAAATATTCTCAGTTGGTTGCTTTGGGGAGCCTTCATCGTTTTGATGATGCGCTTTGGCTGCGGTGCCCACATGTTTCGCCACAAAAAGCACACCCGCAATAAGAGCGAAGCGGATGGTAACGTTGAGGCCATCCGATGGGAGCACCCTCATTCCGCCACGGATCCGGTTTGTCATCAAACTGTAGACCCACGTATCGCCAAAACAACCATTCATGGCGGTGACGTATTTTACTTTTGTTCAGATGCCTGCCGTTCGAAATTTGAAATGTCGCCAGATACCTATGTCGGTAGCAGCGCAATTAGCCGACAAATTCATGTATCGCAAGGCTAGTTCAGCGAAATTATAGGCAGCCTCAGTCTGGCTAAGGTTGCTCAATTCACATCCTCATCACCTTTCATCGAAAATTCGATGCATACGCAACAAATAATGGCCCGGTGAAAATGAAAAAAGAAATCAATTGGTCAAAGTATTTGGTCATCGGTTTTTTCGCAGTAGGGATCATCGCCATGACCCTGAATTCGTTTCTGCCCGGGAAAGATGACATCAAAGATCTTGAACTGACCGATAACGGGATTGCGCTCCCCAGCTTCAGCAAGGAAGCAATGGTAGGAAAACAGCTTTTCGATATGAACTGTGTTGCTTGTCACGGACGCAATGCAACCGGTACGGAACAAGGCCCGCCACTGATGCACAAGATTTACAATCCGGGACATCATTCAGATCGCGCATTCTATCTAGCTGTCCAAAACGGGGCGAAACAACATCACTGGCCCTTCGGCGATATGCCGCCCCAACCTCAGGTAAGTTCGGAACAGGTATCGCGGATCATTCGTTACGTACGTGAGCTACAGGAAGCAAACGGCATCGCGTACCAACAACATCAAATGTGAGGCAGAGATGGATCATCAGTCAGAATACAAGAAAAATAGCATTTCGCTCGTTGGCGCCATATCCATGGGCACCGGTGTTATGATCGGGGCAGGAATTTTTGCTTTGACGGGACAAATTGCCGAACTTGCGGGAAAGTGGTTCCCGTTGTCGTTCCTGTTTGGCGCACTTGTCACTGCTCTTAGTGCATACACCTACATCAAGATGTCAAATGCTTTCCCGTCAGCGGGCGGGATTGGAATGATCCTTCAAAAAGCATACGGGCCAGGAGCCATAGCAGGTGGCTCAGCATTGCTGATGGCCTTTTCGATGGTCATCAACGAGAGTTTGGTGGCAAGAACATTCGGAACCTATGTTTTGCGGGCTTTTGACCTGACAGAGTTTGAAGTTCTTATACCGGTCTTGGGTGTCTGCCTGATCATTTTTGCATATGCTGTCAACAGAGCAGGCAACAAATCGGTTGGCCTGCTTTCAATGGTCATGGCCGCATTGAAGATCGGTGGAATTGCGTTGTTCGCGATTGCAGCTCTGTGGGTTGGCGGATATTCATTCGAACCCTCATCAACCGACAGCGCGAGCTTTCCATTAGCCGGTTTTGTTGCATCAATTGCTCTTTCAATTCTAGCCTTCAAAGGGTTCACTACGATCACAAACAGCGGTGCTGAAATCGTGAACCCACACAAGAATGTTGGCCGTGCCATCACGTACTCAATCCTGATTTGTGTTGTCGTATATATTCTCGTGGCGCTCGCTGTTGGCTCAAGCCTCAGCTTGGATGAACTCATAAAAGCCAAAGACTATGCCCTTGCCGAAGCCGCAGCACCTGCATTGGGCCCCACCGGATTTTATCTGACTGTGCTACTCGCAGTCGTTGCGACGGCCTCCGGTTTGCTTGCAAGCGTGTTTGCTGTCTCAAGAATGCTCGCCATGCTGACCGACATGGAGATGATCCCACACAGTCATTTTGGAATGTCAGGTTCAATTAAAGACCACACGCTTGTTTACACGGTTGTCGTGGCAGCGCTGTTGACAATCTTTTTTGATTTAAGCCGGATCGCTTCACTTGGAGTGTTTTTCTATCTCGTCATGGATGTGCTCATCCACTGGGGATGCTTTAAGTATCTACGGCAGGAAATAGGTGCACGCGGCTTTGTTATGCTTACAGCGATTGTCTTTGACATCATCGTATTGCTCGTTTTCGCCGGCATGAAATTGCAAAGCGACCCATCCATTGTTCTCATTGCAACCTTGATGATTGTTTCTGTGTTCATTTTTGAACGTTGGTTCCTGTCAAATTGGATAAACCAGTCGGCCAAGGCGCACAGTCACGATCACTCAGGACATTGATAAACCGCAGTGACATTGAGGCATAACAGCAGGAAGCAGACCATGTCTGAGCATCATCATAAGAAGCACCAGCATAATCAACGAACGTCCGATCAAGCAGAACATGCAACCGATCCTGTTTGCGGTATGTCGGTCACTCTGGATTCCGATACGCCACACTCGCGGTACGGCAGTGAGACATATTATTTCTGTTCCCAAAAATGTAAGGGAAATTTCGATAGCGCTCCTGAAAGTGTATTGTCCGCAGAAGAAGAGACATCTGCTGCAAACAGCGCTTCGTCATCCGCTTCTCGCCGCTACACCTGCCCGATGCATCCAGAGATCATACGATCCGGACCTGGTTCCTGTCCGATCTGCGGAATGGCACTGGAACCGATGGATATACCAACAGAAAATGACGAACCAAACCCCGAGATTCAGGATTTCAAAAAGAGATTCTGGTTAGGCGCAGCTCTTACGGTGCCGCTGATTGTCCTAACGATGGGGCCCTTTGTTGGTTTGGGTTTCATCCGAGAAATGATTGGAGAACGCGTTACTCTTTGGGTTGAGTTAATTCTTGGAACGCCTGTCGTCCTGTGGTCTGGCTTCCCTTTCATGGTTCGTGGATGGAATTCTGTGGTGAACCGTTCTCTCAACATGTTCACATTGATCGGGATGGGTGTTAGCGCAGCTTATATATTTAGCGTCGTCGCAGTGATTTCTCCTGACATTTTTCCTGATGGATTCAGAGATGCACAGGGACATGTCGGTGTGTACTTCGAAGCTGCAGCTGTCATCGTTGTACTTGTGCTTCTTGGCCAACTGTTGGAATTGGGGGCTCGGGAACGAACCGGTTCGGCAATCAAGGCGTTATTGGGTCTTGCTGCAAAAACAGCCCGCATTATTGAAAATGATGGTTCTGAACGGGAAGTTCCTCTTGAAGATGTGACCGTCGGAATGAGCTTGAGAGTTCGTCCAGGTGACAAGATACCTGTCGATGGCGTTGTCGTTGAAGGACGATCGTCAGTTGATGAATCCATGATCTCGGGTGAACCCGTTCCAATTGAAAAGAATCCAGATGATGATGTAACCGGAGCAACAATCAACGGGAATGGCAGCCTGATTATCCAAGCCAAACGGGTTGGTAAAGATACTGTCTTGAGCCAAATCGTTGATATGGTCTCCAATGCTCAGCGAAGCAAAGCGCCAATCCAAAAGGTTGCAGACACGGTTGCAGGCAAGTTTGTGCCTGCTGTTATCCTAGTTGCTTTAGTTGCCTTCGTCGCTTGGGCCATCTGGGGACCAGATCCGTCATTGTCATACGGGCTTGTCGCAGCAGTCGCTGTTCTGATCATTGCGTGTCCTTGCGCTCTTGGTTTGGCAACACCAATGTCAATCATGACCGCTACCGGTCGTGGTGCGCAAATTGGTGTGCTCATTAAAAATGCAGAGGCCCTGGAGCGATTTGCGAAGGTCGATGTGCTCATCGTCGATAAAACCGGGACTTTGACAGAGGGTAAACCGAAACTAGCAGGTGTAATCGCTCAATCAGACTATCAGGAGGAGGAAGTTCTTTCTGCCGCTGCGGCGCTCGAAAAAGGATCCGAACATCCATTGGCTGACGCCATTGTTAGTGCTGCTCAGGAGCGCGGCTTGTCCCTTGATAAGGCAGAGGACTTTGAAGCTGTAACCGGTCAGGGCGTCACCGGAAAGGTGGATGGCAAGTCGGTTGCCCTAGGTAATAGTAAACTCCTTCAGACTCTCAATATCGATCATTCTACTGTTGATAAAACAGCAAATGATCGGCGAGATATGGGGGAGACGGTAATGCATGTCGTTATTGATGGAAGAATTGCCGGGCTCATTTCCGTAGCCGATCCGATCAAGGACACGACATTGGAGGCTTTAAAGGCGCTCAAGAAGCAAGGCTTCAGAATCGTCATGGCAACCGGTGACAACCAACGAACAGCAAAATCCGTTGGCAATAAACTTTCCATTGACGAGATTCGGGCCGATGTCTCCCCAGAAGACAAAGCCAATTTAATTATGGAACTCAAGGCTGAAGGCCATCAGGTAGCCATGGCAGGTGACGGCGTCAACGACGCCCCTGCTCTTGCTCAGGCTGATGTCGGAATTGCGATGGGTACGGGCGCTGATGTTGCAATTGAAAGTGCTGGTTTCACCCTCGTCAAAGGTGACTTGAGCGGGATTGTTAGAGCCCGAGAACTCTCGGAAGCAACGATGCGCAATATCCGGCAAAACCTCTTCTTTGCGATGGTCTATAACGCAGCCGGTGTGCCTGTTGCTGCGGGTCTGCTCTATCCGTTCTTTGGCATTCTCATCTCACCAATGTTTGCAGCTGCAGCCATGAGCTTATCCTCGGTATCAGTCATTGCGAATGCACTGAGGTTACGTCGAGCAAGTTACTAGCATCCCAATATTGACTGATTGGGCGAGGGGTGAACCAGACAAGGCTGACTTTAATACAGGACAGTTCACCCCTCGCCCATTTTAAATGACATACCAACCAGCACTCAGAACTTTAAATCTCTTCTGATCCGTTCCCAAAATTCATCTGTCGACTTTTTACACTTGGTAGCCAGAAATCTATTTTCATCGAATTAGTGTTGATGCACTTATCTTCTAACCACCTATATAATTTGACTGAACAGTTTTTGTGTGAACAAAAATAATAATATATTTGTATTTAATCTTTTAAATCAGGGATTTGAATAACAACGAACTATATTAAATGTAATATAAACAATGCTGGCTGGGCCGGAACATCCATATCCCAAAGATCATGGTGGACGGTCTGGCGCACCCATTGGACCTGCCCGGTTTCAAGGCTAAGGGCGACGATGGAGGATGAATAGGTTTCAACATTCTCATCGCGGTTCATGCCAAGCTGATCGGGCACCTTGTTGCCCAGCGGCACATAGATCATGCCAAGCACTTCATCTGCACTCGAAACCGACCAGCTATTGGGCGAATTGGCGGTATAGGTCTGGCCTTCGGGAATGGGTTCTGTCTGGTCCGGATTACCCGAATCCCAGTTCCAGATCAGCTCCCCCGTGTTAATGTCATACGCACGGATGACACCGGATTGCGACTTGGTTGAATAGTTATCATTCACCGCCCCGCCGATGATAAGCTTCCCGTCGGCCGCCACTGGCGGTGAGGTCGAATAATAATACCCCGCCGGATTGTACGGCATGCCCGTTTCAAGATGCACAGTGCCTTCATCGCCAAAGGATGGGCAAACTTCGCCTGTATCGGCATCCAGCGCAATCAGGCGCGCATCAGATGTCGGCAAGAACACACGCGCTGTACATGGCCCGTTTTCCGTGACTCCCGGGTCTTTGTAATAGGTCACACCGCGGCATGTCTGATGCTGTCGATCCGGATTTTGCGGAATGCCGGGATCGAATTTCCATTTTTCCTGTCCGGTATCTGCGTCAATCGCAATTGCCCAGCTGTGCGGTGTGCACAGATAAAGCGTTTCGCCAACTTTCAGCGGCGTGACCTGATAGGTCGTTTCGGGCACGTCATCGACGCGCTTCATATCACCGGTCTGATAAACCCATGCCTGTTCAAGGGATGTGACATTTTCAATATTGATCTGATCAAGCGGTGAATAGCGCTGCCCGTATGGCGTGCGACCATATTGATGCCAATCGCCATCGGGCTCCGTTCCACCATAAGACGGGCTGCTGACCACCGGATCACCGGGCAACACCCCGGTAACTTCGTTTGGATTATTCATCATGGAATAAACCGCAACAATTACCGCCAGAACCACACTGCCTTCAAGCAGGAAGGAACGGGTTGGTTTGACATCGGGCACCGGTTGTCCCGAGGTCAATGTCTTGCGAAATACCGGTGTGATCAGCCACAAACCAATCAGGACGGTAAGCCCGCCACGCGGGCCAAGCTGCCACCAGTCAAACCCGGTTTCCCACACGGCCCACGCCAGACTGGCAACCAAAAACACCGCATAAAACGGCAACAGTGCCGGTTTACGTTTGAACGACAAGAAGGCCGCGACCAGAAACGCCAGCCCTGCCAGCGCATAGTACCAGCTGCCACCAAGCGAAATCAGCCAGGCACCGCCCACAGCAAGCGCAAGACCAATCAGGGTCAGAAGACCCGATGTCAGGAAATTCAGCATGGAATTCGCCCTCGTTTTAACTGAGGTCAGGAAACACCGTCACAGCCTTTGGCTGCAATGTGGCATTTTAAAGGACTTTCCCCGCCAAACGTTTGGCGCGTCTTAAAGTTCCAGAGGCCCAAAACAAAACCACCGGCCAGTGTGACACGGTGGTTTGAATTTTTTCATCGGCAATGAAGGATCAATGATGGGTTTCGATAATTGTCCCGGTTTTGACCACTTCCGTGATCGTCACGCCAAGGTTTTCATCCACCACCACCAGTTCCCCACGGGCGACCAGACGGTTATTGACGTAAATATCAACCGGTTCCCCGACACGACGGTCCAGCTCCAATACCGCCCCGCGTGTCAGGCGCATCAGCTGCGCCACCTGAATCTGGCTTTTGCCAATCACCGTTGAAACGCGCACGGGCACGTCATAGGCCGCACCAATTTCTGATGCACCATGGCGCATATGGAACGGATCTTTGTCGTCTTTAGCCATAATGTTCGGGCCATCCAATAAGATCGAAAGAATCATCAACCTTGTATTCTAGAGGTTAGCTTTGAAAAAAGTGTTAGCAAGCCCTATCTCTTAAAAATTACGTTAATTTCATCGCATGCATCACCCTTGCCCCTGTTATCGGGCAAAATGTATCGACACAATTTCACTGTAGTTTTCTGTATTATAATCCCCTACACCTTTGCCCGACGGGGCTATCGCCCATCGCACCACACAGAAATAACCGATCATCAGGACGTTTCATGACATATGACCGCCAATGGGTGGCTGAAGCCATCAGCATCATCGAAGCCGATTTCAATCGATCCGCAGACACCCATCTGATTCGCCTTGATCTGCCAAAACTTGATGGCATCGGATTGTATCTGAAGGATGAATCGACCCACCCGTCGGGCAGCCTGAAACATCGCCTTGCGCGGTCATTGTTTTTGTATGGTCTGTGCAATGGCTGGATCGATAAGAACACCCCGATTATCGAGGCATCAAGTGGCTCAACAGCCGTGTCCGAGGCCTATTTTGCCCGATTGCTGGGTCTGCGCTTTATTGCGGTGATGCCAAAATCAACGTCTCAGCAAAAAATTGATCAGATCGCCTTTTACGGTGGCGAAAGCCATCTGGTCGATCACAGTGGTCAGATTTACGAAGAATCCCAACGTCTTGCCCGTGAACTTGGCGGCCATTACATGGATCAGTTCACCTATGCCGAACGGGCAACCGACTGGCGCGGCAATAACAACATTGCCGAAAGCATCTTTGATCAGCTCAAACGCGAAGCCCACCCCGTCCCGCGCTGGGTGGTTGTTGGTGCGGGCACAGGCGGCACATCATCGACCATTGGCCGCTATATCCGATACGGTCGCATTCTTGGTGCGGGATGCGAATTGTGTGTCGCGGATCCGGAAAACTCGGTCTTCTATGACGGTTATGAAACCGGCGACTGTTCGGTCACCGGGGACAAAGGGTCACGGGTTGAAGGTATTGGTCGCCCACGGGTAGAGCCAAGCTTTAACCCGACCGTGGTTGATCGCATGTATCGCATCCCCGATGCCGCAAGCTTTGCCGCCCTGCACTATCTGACAAAGCATCTTGGCCGTCGCTGTGGCGGGTCAACCGGCACCAACCTGATTGCGACCCTGTCGCTGATCACGGAAATGAAGAAGGCCGGTCAAACCGGGTCTGTCGTGACGTTGCTGTGTGATGGCGGCGATCGTTATTGCGATACATATTACAATCCCGACTGGATCACCGCACAAAATATCGACCTTGCGCCCTGGACTGATGCCCTTAACCGGTTTGACGAGACCGGGTTGCTGGATATGCCGCTTGATCACTGCATCGGCTATGCCGGGCGTTAATCATAAAAAAAGACGGGCGGTAAAAACCGCCCGTCAGGCAACACTAGGGAGACATTCTCAAGGGAGGAGAGAAAAGGCTTAGCCGCTGATCGCGATTTTGCGCGGCTCAGGTTTCTGTTCTGCTACTTTGGGAAGAGTAAGAAGCAAAACACCATTCTTGAATGATGCCGTAATATTATCCGCATCAATCGTATCGTTCAGGCGGAATGACCGCTTGAAGCTGCCAAAGCTGCGTTCGACAACACGGGCACCTTCATTGGTCTCACGGGTGGATTTCTTTTCACCCGTGATGGTCAAAACACCGTCCAGTACGGACACATCAACATCGTCCTGTTCGACACCGGGAAGTTCGGCAGAAAGTTCAATGTGATCTTCGGCATCAAACACGTCGATGCGTGGGCTCAGCCAGTTTTCGGCAACATCACCGCCTTCGGCTGACGCCTTGGACGGCGTTGCATGATGACCGAAAATCGAGCCGATCATGCGATCAACATCGCGGGCAATAAAGGTGAAAGGATCACCGTAAGTCGGTGCAGAAGACAGACGACGGGATCCGTTAAGAGTCTGAAGACCAGTCATTATAGTACCCTCCATTACAGACGAGCAATCTTGCGCCATCAGTCCAGACCAGGCTGCAACCTTGACGCGTATCGGGACACCATGTCCCTTTGCATCCTTGAGATAGATCAGGGGAAAATTTCCGCAAGTAGCCCGGATCATTTTTTTGAATTTTTCCCGAACTTTTTTGAAAACCTTTGCCATCATTGGGATCTGGCATTCCATCTTTTGGAATAACCATGGATCAGCGCCCATAACACTGGCGCGAAGGTCACCTTCAGACTAGCTTCATTTCATTGTCTGGCGGCATTGCCGCCAACCGCCATAACAAGGATGATAGATGAGCACGCTTTTCTCCCCCTTCTCGCTGGGCAAGCTTGCCCTTGATAACCGCATCATCATTGCCCCGATGTGCCAATATTCGGCTGATAACGGCAAAACCACCCACTGGCATAACATGCATCTTGGCAACCTTGCCCAGTCAGGTGCCGGACTTCTGATTATCGAAGCCACAGCGGTCGCCCCCGAAGGCCGCATTACCTATGGCGATGTTGGCCTGTGGGATGATGAAACCGAAGCAGCCCTTGCCAAGACCCTGACCGCCATCCGCAGCCATTCTGATATGCCAATCGCCATTCAACTGGCCCATGCCGGGCGCAAGGCATCCTGTGAAAAGCCGTGGGATGGTGGTGGTGCGATTAATCCTGATCACGCCAATGGCTGGCAGGTACTCGCCCCGTCCGCCGTTCCGTTCCGCGACGGCGATCCGATCCCGGAATCCCTTTCCAAGGCCGGCATCGCCGAAATTGTGCAGGCCTTTGTCGCAAGTGCCAAACGTGCAGTGCGCCTTGGCCTTGCCGCGATTGAAATTCATTCGGCACATGGTTATTTGCTCCATGAATTCCTGTCACCGCATGCCAACAAACGCGATGACGAATATGGCGGATCGTTTGAAAACCGCACCCGGATCGTTTTTGAAGTGTATGACGCCATCCGCGATGCTGTTGGCGCAGACTATCCGGTTGGTGTGCGGATTTCGGCAAGCGACTGGGTCGCGGATGGCTGGGACATTGATCAAAGTGTCGCACTGGCAAAGGGCCTTAAAGCCCGCGATTGCGATTTTATCCACGTGTCATCTGGTGGTCTTCACATTGACCAGAAAATTCCGGTTGGCCCGAACTATCAGGTGCCGTTTGCCGCCCGCATCAAAGCCGAAACCGGCATGACCACCATTGCGGTCGGCCTGATCACCGAAGCCGAACAGGCAGAAGCCATTACCTTTACCGGTCAGGCCGATGCCATCGCCCTTGCGCGCGGCATTCTCTATGACCCGCGCTGGCCATGGCATGCGGCGGCTGCACTTGGCGCCGAAGTCAAAGCCGCCCCGCAATATCTGCGCTGTCAGCCACGGACATTGAAAAAGCTGTTTGGATAAGGCGACACACCAAAGCCCGGCACATCAACTGCCGGGCTTTGGTCTATCTGATCTCGGACTAATATGACCGTATAACAGAAAAGGGCCCCGCAATTGCGGGGCCCTTCCTGTAGGGAAAAGGTCGGTTTGATTGGTAAGGCTTAGAAGCCCATACCGCCCATACCGCCCATACCGCCCATGCCACCCATGTCAGGTGCGCCGCCGCCGGATTTGTCTTCCGGTTTGTCAGCGATCATGCATTCGGTGGTGATCAGCAGACCTGCGACCGATGCTGCGTCCTGCAGAGCAGTACGAACAACTTTGGCCGGGTCGATGATGCCAGCTTTGATCAGGTTGGTGTATTCGCCTTTCTGGGCGTCATAACCGAACTCGACGTCATCCTGCTCAAGCAGTTTGCCGGCAACAACCGCACCGTCAACGCCT
Source organism: Thalassospira sp. (assembly GCF_040218635.1). Taxonomy (GTDB): domain Bacteria; phylum Pseudomonadota; class Alphaproteobacteria; order Rhodospirillales; family Thalassospiraceae; genus Thalassospira. The sequence continues at coordinate 143,328 of NZ_JAVJRB010000012.1, read as the reverse complement.
GCGTTCTGAGCAATCTGGCGAACCGGTGCCTGAAGTGCACGACGCACGATGTCAACACCGATGGTCTGGTCGTGGTTTTCGCCTTCAAGACCTTCAAGCGCACGGACAGAGTACAGCAGAGCCGTACCACCACCAGCAACGATGCCTTCTTCGACAGCAGCGCGGGTCGCATGCAGAGCATCGTCAACACGGTCTTTACGTTCTTTAACTTCGATTTCCGAAGCGCCGCCGATTTTGATCACAGCAACACCGCCAGCGAGTTTCGCCAGACGTTCCTGCAGTTTTTCACGATCGTAATCAGAGGTGGTTTCTTCGATCTGAGCGCGGATCTGACCAACGCGTGCTTCGATCTGTGCTTTTTCACCAGCACCATCAACGAGGGTGGTTTCTTCTTTGGTGATGGTAACCGATTTCGCGGTACCAAGCATATCAAGGGTCACGCTTTCAAGCTTGATGCCAAGATCTTCGGAGACAACCTGACCACCGGTAAGGATGGCGATGTCTTCGAGCATGGCTTTACGACGGTCGCCGAAGCCCGGTGCTTTAACAGCAGCGATTTTCAGACCACCGCGCAGCTTGTTGACAACCAGGGTTGCCAATGCTTCGCCTTCGATGTCTTCAGCAATGATCAGAAGCGGCTTGCCGGTCTGAACAACTGCTTCGAGCAACGGAAGAACCGGCTGCAGCGAGGAGATTTTTTTGTCGAAGAGAAGGATGTAAGGAGCATCCATATCTACGACCATTTTCTCAGGATTGGTTACGAAGTAAGGCGACAGGTAACCACGGTCGAACTGCATGCCTTCGACAACGTCGAGTTCAGTGTGCAGGCCTTTGGCTTCTTCGACGGTGATAACACCTTCGTTGCCAACTTTTTCCATGGCTTCAGCGATCATGTCGCCAACTTCACGGTCACCGTTTGCCGAAATGTTACCAACCTGTGCGATTTCATCGCGGCCGGTTACTTTACGTGCACGGCTCGAAATCGATTCGATGACTTTGTTGGTCGCCAGATCGATACCGCGTTTCAGGTCCATCGGGTTCATGCCGGCAGCAACAGATTTGTTGCCTTCACGAACGATGGCCTGTGCCAGAACGGTTGCGGTGGTCGTGCCGTCACCAGCCATATCGGCGGTACGCGACGCAACTTCGCGCAGCATCTGTGCGCCCATGTTTTCGAACTTGTCAGAAAGTTCGATTTCTTTGGCGACCGAAACACCGTCTTTGGTCACGCGCGGTGCGCCAAAGGATTTTTCGATAACAACGTTACGGCCTTTCGGGCCGAGGGTCACCTTGACAGCATCTGCCAGGATGTCGACACCGCGCAGCATTTTAGCGCGTGCGTCGGTGGAGAATTTTACTTCTTTAGCAGCCATAATATTCTTTCCTCTCTATGAGACGGATGAACGTGGACTTAAATCACCCAAAAGGGCTGACTTATTCCATGATGCCCATAATGTCGGACTCTTTCATGATCAGCAGCTCTTCGCCGTCAACCTTGACTTCGGTGCCCGACCATTTGCCGAACAGAACCTTGTCACCTGCTTTGACGTCAAGAGCGACGATCGAGCCGTCTTCTTTACGCGCGCCAGAACCCACAGCGACGACTTCGCCTTCCTGCGGTTTTTCTTTCGCGGTATCCGGGATAATGATGCCACCGGCAGTCTTGGTGTCGGATTCGACACGACGGACCAGAACGCGATCATGCAACGGACGGAACTTCATTTTAGACAACTCCGTGTTAAATTTTAAGGCTCGTTTAAAACTACGACTAACCGGGATGAGCCCGTATTAGCACTCACCCCCGGCGAGTGCTAATAGCATTTATTGGAGTGCCTGTTCAAAGTCAATAGGTAGATACAAAAAGACGCAGAAATGTCACGATTTCTGCTGATTTCAGGCGCGGGGAGCGCCCGGGCGTAAACGCCGTTCAACAAGGCGGGCCGATCACACCATTTTCGCCCCGAACATGCAAGCCCGAAGCTATATTTAAATATACAGCCGGTTTCGGTGCATTACGGCAGATCACGCGGCGCGAAATAACGACCGATCAAGCCGGGTTCGTCAAAATGACGCCGTCCGACAAAGGCTGTTGCATGATGGCCCCATTGGCGCATCGCACCGGGTCGCTCGATCCCCAACGGCCACAGAATAAACCGCTCCAGCCGATCTGTGCCGGGCACAAATCCGTCCTCGTCATACAAACTGGCATAGCCTTTACCATCGCCAAGCTTAATGCTCGTCAATGACTGCTCCAGGACAAGCTCCGCCGTGCTTGCAGCATCGGGTTGTTGGAGATTCTCTGTCGCAGTAACCGCCATCAGATAGTGGCTCGTGGCATCAACCCACAAAACCGGTCGCGTTAGAATATCGCCATCCACGAACCCGGCCGGACTTTCCGCCGTCTCGCGGATATCTCCATCTTCGGGTGCCTGAATGCGTTTCAAACCATTGCTTGGAAAGAACAAGTGATAACAGCCACATCCATGAATGCTATCAGCAATCAACGGCCTGCCGTCATGGTCAAGCGTTACCCGCCAAACCAGCGCATCAAGGTGCCCGGCCAGAATATCAAACATCCCGTTTCCCGGACGTTCCGGGAACCAGACGCTATAGACAATCTGCGAATACCAGTTGCCGTTAAAATAGCCATGGCTTAGCCGGTAAAATATGGTGGGCTGTGTCGTATCAATTTCTGAAATGGCGTTCCGCGTGGCCAAGACCGGATATCCTATCTTGTCACTGTCAGAATCCTCGCGCACACGCAGCTCTGGCGCATAGATTTGCGCAATCTTTTCCAGCTCGGTCGATGTCGGCACCAACCGCCCAAAACCGTCACGCGGCAAATCGGCGATGAAACCACCATCCGCCTTAACACCCTGATTTGACGCCGCATAACTGCGCCAGAAACCAGATGACGCAAAGACCGACGGCGATTGCGCAAAACTTTCTAAATTCTCCTGCTTCCATCCCTCATACCCGAAATGGGCCGCAAAGGCAGGAAGTGGGTAAAGCCCGGCAACACGCTGAAAATCAAGATAGTCATCCGGTACGAATACCGCAGTTGAAAGCATCTGATAATGGTCCGGCGTCAGGGATGCCGTCATCTCATTTGCACAATCATCGACCTGATCAAATGAGACACCCGCTGCAACCGGAAGGTTGGCCATTTCACTTTGTCGCGCCGCCCGGTCAAGACCGCGCATTTGCGCAATGAAGTCGCCCCACATCTCTGGCTGGTCAGGCTTACCATCCTCATCAGCGTCAAGCTGCTTGGCCAGCAAGGCAGAATTCCGGTTGGCCCGAAGATACGCAAACCCGGCAACCCGCGCAGCAGATGCATCACGCACCCCGTTTTCATCAACCAGCGCATCGACATGCTCAAGTTTCTCGCCACAGGACCACGCCGCCACATTATCTTGCAGGCGGGCGCTGTGCGTACATGCGCCAAGAATGCCGGACAACAAAATCGCTAAAACAGAAAACCGGCCCGACATTATACGCCCCTGTAAAACACCGCCTCACGAATAACATCGCATACTGCTGACAATGATGAGATCGGTCAGTCTATTATCCAGACTACATCACCAACAATACCAGAGCATAGCCGTTCGGCAGTTAGATCTTTAACATCCTGCCCAGATACGATAAGCCGTTTCGTCTGGTTTCCATGTTCTTTGCTGCTGGTTCAATTTCTGCGCATCAGGTCTTAATGATGAAGTTTGAAACCCTCGCAATCCCTGACATCAAACTGCTTTTCCCGAAAAAGTTTCGCGACAATCGTGGTTTCTTCTCGGAAACCTATAACGAGACGGCATATGCAAGTGCCGGAATTACCTCAACATTCGTTCAGGACAACTATTCCCTGTCAAATCCTGTCGGGGTTTTGCGGGGGCTTCATTATCAATGTGCGCCCTTTGCCCAGGACAAGCTTGTTTATGTGACTCACGGACGCATTTTTGACGTCGCTGTCGATCTACGTGCCGGATCTTCAACTTTCGGGAAATGGGTCTCTGCGGAACTAAGTGCGGATGAATGGAACCAGATTTTCATTCCCAAAGGCTTCGCCCACGGCTTTATGACTCTCACCCCTGATGCCGAAGTTCACTATAAGGTATCGGCACCTTATGCTCCGGACTCTGAATGCTCCATCATGTGGAATGACCCGGACCTTGGCATAGGCTGGCCGCTCACTACAGATGCCGTCAACCTGTCACCCAAAGACGCACAGGCCATGAGCTTTGCCGACTATTGCCGATCCCCTGCCTTTTGATCATTGATCATATTTGATCAAATGTCCGCAACACCGTCTGAAGGTATCCGCGATAGGAGCTTGCGCCAAAACCGGCAATGAGTTTTTCAAACTGGGACATGGAAATCATCCCGGTTCGAAGCGCGATTTCCTCGGGACATGCAATTTTCAGGCTCTGCCGGTTTTCGACAGTACGGACGAAATCGGCGGCATCAAGCATAGCCCCATGCGTCCCGGTATCAAGCCAGGCATACCCCCGGCCCATCTTCTCCACACGCAGCGACCCACGGTGCAGATACGCCTTGTTCACATCCGTAATTTCAAGCTCCCCGCGCGCCGATGGCTTGATTGACTTCGCAATTTCGACAACGTCGGAATCATAGAAATACAACCCCGTTACCGCATAGTTTGATTTGGGCTCGGTTGGTTTTTCTTCGATATCAAGCGCCATTCCTGCACGATCAAATTCAACCACGCCATAGCGCTCGGGATCCTGCACGAAATAAGCAAAGACCGTTGCCCCGGATGTTTGTCGCATCGCATTGCCAAGCAATTGGGTTAAGCCATGCCCGAAATAGATGTTATCCCCCAGAATGAGGCAACAGGGGTCATCACCAATAAAATCGGCACCAACAATAAACGCATCTGCCAGCCCGCGTGGCTCCGTCTGAACGGCATACTCCAGACGTAATCCCCATTGCGCCCCATCGCCCAACAGCTCGCGGAAAAGCGGCACATCGCGTGGTGTACTGATAATCAAAATATCCTTGATCCCTGCCAGCATAAGGGTCGTTAGCGGATAATAGATCATTGGCTTGTCATAAACCGGCTGAAGCTGTTTGGAGACAACCAGCGTCGATGGATGCAAACGTGACCCGGTGCCACCGGCAAGGATAATTCCCTTCCGCATGTTCATGCCCCTCCTGCCAGTTTTTGCAAAACTGCACTCAAACTGCGATCAAACTGGGGCAAGCCAAACCCGAAATGGGTCATGAATTTTTCAGTCGACATCACAGAATAAGCGGGTCGCTGCGCGACCGTCGGGAACTGGGCACTTGTCACAGCTTTGATCTCGCACGACGCGCCTGACCATTCCGTGCCAAGCAGATCGGTCGCTTTTGCCTGTATTTCTCGGGCAAACGCGCACCAAGTCATCTGCGTATCCGAAACCAGATGATAGGTGCCAAATTGCGCAAAATCCCCACGGGTTACATCGGGCAAAATGCGCAAAATCCCCGTCGCCAGATCAAGCGCGCTGGTCGGGCAGCCCTGTTGGTCGTCCACAACCCCTATTTCAGTTTTTTCGCTTAACAACCGCAGCATGGTTTTAACGAAATTCTTGCCAAACGGGCTATAGACCCACGACGTTCGTAAAATAAGGTGCTTGTCGCTGATCGCCCGAACGGCTTCTTCTCCCGCCAATTTTGTCGCACCATACACCCCGAGTGGCGCAACAGTATCCGTTTCCCGATAAGGTTTTTCTGCTTGCCCACCAAACACATAATCGGTTGAAACATGGATCAGGGGGATGGACAGATCCGCAGCCCTTTCGGCCATGGTTTGAACAGCATCACAGTTTATTTTATGGGCAAGATCAGGTTCATTTTCTGCCTGATCAACGGCGGTATAGGCTGCGGCATTGATGATCACATCCGGTCGATAAAGATCGATCAGCGCTGTAATTTTGGCAGGCTTTGATAAATCACATGCCCTGCGATCAAGAAACTGTACTGTCGTTTCGGGAAACTGCGCGCTACAGGCGGCAAGACTTCTGCCCATTTGACCATTTTGGCCAAACACCAACGCATTGATCATGTGCTGGCTCCTTGTCCCAGCCGCTGTCCGGCATATTTGCTTTTTTGGATCGGCGCCCACCAATCGCGATGTTCGACATACCATTCCACGGTTTGGGCAAGGCCGGTTTCAAAGCTGTATTCAGGGCTCCAGCCAAGCTCGTCGCGCATTTTTGACGGATCAATTGCATAGCGCCAATCATGGCCCGGTCGGTCGGGAACGAATGCGATGACATCTTCAAATTTCTGCCCTCCTGCCTCTGGGACAAGGTCCATGACGGCGTCAAAGATTCTGCAAACGACATCCAGATTGGTGACCTCGTTACAGCCACCTACATTGTATTTTTCACCAACCCTGCCTTTGGTCAGGATGGTAAACAGGGCCTTGGCATGATCTTCGACATGCAACCAGTCACGGGTGTTCAGACCATCCCCATAGATGGGAAGCTTTTTACCTTGCAGAACATTAAGGATCATCAGCGGGATCAGTTTTTCAGGGAACTGATAGGGTCCGTAATTGTTTGAACAATTACTGATAATGACCGGCAGTCCATAGGTATGATGCCAGGCCCGCACCAGATGATCCGCCCCCGCCTTGCTGGCTGAATAGGGTGAATTGGGCGCATAGGGTGTTTCTTCGGTAAACAGCCCTTCATCACCAAGGCTGCCATACACCTCATCGGTCGAAATATGATGAAACCGAAAGCTCTGCTTTCTGGCCTCGTCTAGGCCATTGAAATAGTCCCGCGCCACTTCAAGCAAGGTGAACGTCCCGACAAGGTTGGTCTGAATAAATGCCGTAGGACCATCAATGGAACGATCCACATGGCTTTCGGCTGCCAGATGCATCACCGCATCAGGCTGAAAGTCCGAAAACACCTGCTCAACCGCGGCCCTGTCACAAATGTCCACCTTGGCAAAGCTGTAATTCGGTAACGCGGAAACAGCCTCAACCGTTCGCAAATCTGCTGCATAGGTAAGCTTGTCGAGATTGAGCACCTCGCAGCCCTTTTGGCCGGCGAAAAGCCGACAAACGGCCGATCCGATAAACCCTGCCCCACCTGTCACCACAACCTTCATCGCAAACTCTTTCGATTTCTGTGTTCCGGGCGCGCGAAATAACACCCGGCAGCCGACGCCAAAAGGCGCCGCCAACAGCACAATCAATTACTGGTTTGCAACTTTGTCGTTGATATGTCGTCTTTGGGGCAAAATCCTGTGATCGCCCAATGGCTGGCAAAACACACTGGCGAAAACAATTGTGGCCGCACTGAATGCCTATCAACATTCAAGCGGCCACAATGAAACCTTCGGACTGTTTTTTATTCCACCGTCACAGATTTCGCCAAATTCCGCGGCTGATCAACATCGGTCCCCTTATGCACGGCCACGTGATAGGCCAGCATCTGTACCGGGATGGTATAAAGGATCGGTGCGACGAAATCGGCGACCTTTGGCAATTCCACCGTGGCGGATGCCATATCACCAAGTTTGGCAAGGCCCTGCGCGTCGGAAATAAAGATCACGCGCCCACCGCGTGCAGCGGCTTCTTGCATGTTTGATGCGGTTTTTTCAAACAGTTCATCAGACGGTGCAATGACAATAATCGGAACCGACTGATCAATCAGCGCAATCGGGCCGTGCTTCATTTCACCTGCGGCATAGCCTTCGGCGTGGATATAGGAAATTTCCTTAAGCTTAAGGGCACCTTCCATCGCGATCGGATAGCCAAGCCCACGACCGAGATACAAAACATCACGTGCATCGGCGATATCCAGTGCCAGCTTTTTCAAGGCTTCATCATGATGCAGGATTTCGGCGGCATGCTTTGGCACTTCGGTCAGCGCACTGACAATCGCAGCTTCCTCGTCCTTATTCAGCGTCCCGTTTTCACGGCCAATGGTCACCGCCAGGCAGGCAAGAACGGTCAGCTGGGTGGTAAATGCCTTGGTCGATGCAACGCCGATTTCAGGACCGGCATAGGTCAAAAGAACCACATCACTTTCCCGCGCAATGGTGCTTTCGGCGACATTGACGATGGAAACGATTTTCTGGCCTTTGGATTTGGCATAGCGAAGGGCTGCCAACGTATCAAGTGTTTCACCGGATTGCGAAATAAACAGCGCAACACCACCCTTTGGCAGCGGCGGACAGCGATAGCGGAACTCGGATGCCACATCAACATCAACACCAAGCCCAGCATACCGTTCAATCCAGTGTTTTGCCACAAGCCCGGCATAGAACGAGGTGCCACAGGCAACGATGGTCAGGCGCGACGCATCGGCAAAGGAAAACGGCATATCCGGCAATTTAATCGTCTGGGTCGCCGGATTGATAAAGGCATGCAAAGTATCGCCGATCACGGCTGGCTGTTCGAAGATTTCCTTTTGCATGAAGTGGTTATAATTCCCCTTACCCATCATCGCGCCCGAAACGGCGGACAATTTGGTTTCGCGGATTACGTCCACATCATTTTCATCACGGACCTGAACACTATCACGGGTCATTTCGACCCAGTCACCTTCTTCAAGATAAATCAGCTTGTTGGTCAGGTGTGAAAGCGCCATGGCATCCGATCCCAGATACATCTCACCATCACCCAAACCAACGGCAAGTGGTGTTCCGCGACGGGCACCGAAAATCACGTCATGGTGCCCTGCAATCATAATGACCAGTGCAAAGGCACCTTCTATCCGATGAAGGGTGGCCGCAACCGCGTCACGCGGGGATTTTCCCTGGTCGAGGAAATCTGATACCAGATGAACGACAACCTCGGTATCGGTATCGGTGGCAAAGACGCGTCCTTTGCCCGAAAGCTCGGCCTTGATGTCCTGATAGTTTTCAATGATGCCGTTATGAACAACTGCAACCTTGCCATCGGTATGCGGGTGGGCATTATTTTCGGTTGGAACCCCGTGGGTCGCCCAGCGGGTATGGCCGATGCCGACATCACCCGAAAGCGGGCTTTCGCCAAGGCGGGTCGCAAGATTGATCAGCTTTCCTTCGGCACGGCGACGTTCGATATCGCCATTAACCAATGTTGCAATTCCGGCACTGTCATAGCCGCGATATTCAAGGCGCTTAAGCCCTTCAAGAATACGTTCGCTCACACTGTCCTTGCCGATAATCCCGATAATGCCGCACATATTGGTTATTTTCCTGCTTCAAATCGCTTGTCATCTTACGCCATCCCGACAGCGTCAGGCGGCAAATTCAAATTCCGTCTGTCGGATTATTTCTTACCGGTCAAAGCCCGCATTTTTTCACGAAACTTTGCCGCCCATCCTGCTTTTTCAACGCGTTCAGCCCGGGTCAGGGTCAGCGCATCCGCGGCAACCTTGCCGGTAATCGTGCTGCCAGCGCCCACAATCGCGCCATCGCCAATTTCAACCGGCGCAACAAGCGATGAGTTTGATCCGATAAACGCGCCTTTACCGATGTCTGTATGCTGTTTGCGGAAACCGTCATAATTACACGTGATCGTGCCGGCCCCGATATTGGCCTTCGCCCCGACACGGGCATCGCCGATATAGCTCAGGTGATTGACCTTGGCCCCGTCTTCGAGGATGGCTTTTTTAATCTCGACAAAGTTACCAACCTTCGCCCCCGCCCCGATCACAGCACCTGGCCGCAACCGTGCATAGGGGCCAATATCGGCACCATCGCCAACACTGCAGCTTTCAAGGTGACTGAACGCCTTAATCACGGTGTTATCGCCAACGACAACACCCGGACCAAACACCACATTCGGCTCGACAATCACATCGCGGCCAAGTTTGGTATCAGAACTCAAGAAAACCGATGCAGGATCAATAAGGGTTGCGCCATCAACCATCGCGGCATCGCGCAGACGGTCCTGCATGATGGCTTCGGCGACGGCAAGTTGCACACGTGAATTCACACCAAGTGTTTCTTCTTCATCGACTTCAATCGCCGCACAGCTGTGCCCTTTGGCGCGTGCCACGGCAACCGCATCGGTCAGGTAATATTCACCCTTGGCATTGGCATTATCAATCGCCTCAAGGATTGCGATCATATCTTTTGCGCGGAAACACATCACACCGGAATTGCAAAAATCAATTTCACGCTGCTGTGCGTTACATTCCTTGTCTTCGACAATCGCGACCAGTTCACCATCCGCGCCATCGGTGACCAAGCGACCATACCCGGTCGGATCATCGGGCCTGAAGCCCAGAACCGCAACCGCATGATCCCCGGATTCCCGCGCAGCAACCAAACGTTCCAACGTTTCGGCGGTGAAAAGAGGACTGTCTGCATACAAAACCAGCACATTGCCCGAAAGCCCCGAAAGGCCCTGTTTTGCTGCCAAAACAGCATGTGCTGTTCCCAGACGGTCGGTTTGCTCAAATGTTGGATGCGGCGAAACCGCCTCAACCAGTTTGGGCATGTCCGGGCCGACCACGATCATGGTTTTCCCGGCATTAAGCTTGGCGGCGGTATCAATGACATGATTGACCATCGGCTTGCCAGCGACCTTGTGCATCACTTTGGGCAGGGCACTTTTCATGCGCGTGCCCATACCGGCAGCCAAAACAACAACACTTAACTCAAGTGACATTTATCAATCCGCTTGCTGCAGTTTTCGTGCAGCATCCCCTTTTGACGCGGCGCGCAGTATCTGCGCCACCCCTGATGATCACAATTGCAGCAAGTCTTAGAACATATTCTTTTGCAGCAAAAGCCCATAAAGAATCACGTTTTGTTACCGCCTGTTAGCGGATGTTACCGTTTGTTAATGACACGAACTCGGTTAAGTTCCCCTAAAGCCACCAACACCAAATCCAAAATCCATTTCAGGAGCCCCACATCATGGCAAAATACATCATGTTCGACCTCGACGGCACATTGATTGACGGGGTTGATGACATCCTGTTTGCCATGAATGGATTGCTCGCCGCCCATGACCACGCCCCGCTCATCCGTCATGATATCGAGGCCATGCTGGGTGATGGCACATGGATGCTGACCAAGCGCGCCTTTGCTGCTCGCGGGCAAACACCCGATGACACAACGCTTGATGGGCTGAATGTCGATTTCAACACGCGATACGGCGAAACCAATTACGCCGATACCCGTCTTTATGAAAATGCGGAAAATGTCCTGCGCGATCTCAAAGCAGACGGCTGGACAATCGCGCTGGCATCAAACAAGCCCGAAGCCCCGTGCAAGGCGATCCTGCAAAAACTTGGCATTTCTGATCTGTTTACCGTGATTGCCGGTGGTGATTCTTTTGATGTCAAAAAACCCGATGGCCGTTTCCTGCGTCATGTTCTTGATCAACTGGGCCATACCCCAGACAGCAATGACATCGCCCTGATGGTTGGGGACCACGCAAACGATGTAAACGCCGCCCGCGCTGCAGGCATTCATGCTATTGCGGTTGCACTGGAAGTCAGTGATGGGCGCGCGCTTTCACTTGGTGCTGATGCAGTCATCACTGACTATCGCGATCTGATCAATGCGGTGGAGAGAATCATCTCAAAAGACAAAATATCAAGCAGGCCCACATAAAGGTTTTACTTCGTGACATTTGGTTAGACGATCTCTAAACACGATTGATATGCTGGGGCACACTTTAAACACTTTGGGGAGACGCCTTTATAGACGGGGCGTCGAAAAAGATTTGAACAAGACGCAGAATTTTGATTATACGGGCAAAGACAACCTGGACATTATGTCGCTTGCTGAAAACTATAACGACTTTTTGACATACTTGGTCAATCACCATGCACCTAAATCCGGTTCTATTCTTGATTTTGGCGCAGGTACCGGATTCTTTGCAAAGCGCATTGCAACGCCTGAAAGAACAGTTCTTTGTGTTGAACCCGACACACAGCAGGCCGAGATAATCTCATCAACCGGCCTTCAAGCTTATGGTCAGTCCCAAGATTTGTCTGACGAAAGTGTCGAATTTTCCTACAGCCTGAATGTCCTTGAGCATATCGAAGATGACACCGCTGCAATAAAAGAAATTCATCGGGTTCTAAAGCCCACAAGCACGTGCGTGATCTATGTTCCAGCCATGCCAATGCTGTTCTCCTCAATGGATGAGAAAGTCGAACATTATCGTCGCTACACGCGCAAAGAGCTTATTCACAAACTTGAGGCATCAGGTTTTGATGTTCTCGATTGTCGATATGCCGACATCCTTGGTGTGTTCGCCACCCTGCTCTACAAATTAGTTGGCAGCAAATCCGGGGATGTTTCACGGTCAGGCTTGGTCGCATATGACCGTTATGCATTCCCGTTAAGTCGGGCTCTTGATAGATTTACTCATCGGGTAGCCGGTAAGAACCTTCTAGCCATCGCAAGAAAACCAGAGTGATCAAACTTCGCCAATAGGAAGTTTAAAATAGCAAAGCCGACCCAAGTCATCGCAAGGCAATAGGGAATAATAATCGTAAGATTATAGCGATAAAGGCCCACCGACAGAGCGGCGTTTAATGTCGTTATGAACGAGGAAAGATACGCCCTCAGCCACAAAACAGCACCTTGAGCAAACAACTGTGCCGTCCTGAAATACGTTGTCACCCATAGGAGACGACGTATTTCAGGACGGCACAGCCGGAACAAATAAGGCATAAAATTCAAAAGCCCTCTTCCTTAGAAAACACGTCACCTCACTTGATTGGCACAGCCCCTGTATTGACGATTTCAAACGCCCAGTCTTTGGCGGCAGTCTCATCAAGGTTAAGGTGCTCGACAAGATAAGCAAGGCGTTCTGTGTCATCGCCTTTCGCCGTGCAGAAGCGGTCCTGTAGATAGAATGGCGGTGTCGCCTGATAGGACAGCTTCGCCCGTACTGATGCCGGGGTACCGGTCATGTCTGACAGTTTGACTTCATATGTCACGTGATCGCCCCCCGTTGCACTTGGTTGGAGATAATCAGGATCGGCGTCAATTGCGGTAAAGCCTGCATCCTCTGCAAGGTCTTCTCCCGCACCAATCGCATTGGCGATCTTGATGCGTTCATCTAGCGGGAGATACCCTGCTGGCGGCAGACGGTTATCTTTGACCTCGGCACAGATCGACAGGAAGCTTGTCGTTAACTGGCCTTTGGGCGCGACATTGTGCCCACAGCTATAATTCGTACTTCCGTCAAGTGGTGGGGTGCTGACCAACTCCTGATAAATCTGGACCTGGTCCTGTGCACGCACCGTCTGATAATGCGGTTGATGGGCCCGTTTAAGCGGATCAATACGCGCGCTGCATTGATTGTCCCACCATAGTTCACCTTCAACAGGTGTCCCGCCTTGATCAACAATAACCCCGGCCCCATTAACCCGGCCAGATGCCCAAATCACCTTTTCATCCTGATCAAGGACCTCAAACGTCACAAAGGCACGTCTAAAACCAACGCCCGACGGGAACTTGTGCCCGGTCAGGCTGGCAATTGCGACCTCGCTTGTCAGGAGCCCATCCTGAATTGCTGAACCCTTGATCTTGATATTGACCGTATCACTGCGCGCCTGCTTGATCATGGCGCGTTCGGTATAGGCCAGCGGATCAACACCTTTGGCACCTAACATAGGATCAGCCGTCGGGATGCCCATGATTTCAGGGAACTGTTGGAACATTTCGACCAGAAACAGGTTCAACCCGACCAGTGTATGGCGAGCAAAACCTTCACGGACTTCAAGATCAAGAAGCTCCGGCCCAAACGTATTGGCCGAGGCCGGGAAGTTTGAATATTCCTGGATAGAGGCAATCTTGCTGCGGAATTTGGCTTTGTCATCGCCAGATGGCATGTGGCATTCCTGACAGCTCAGCGCCATTGTCCCCGCACCACCGGGCAAAGCCCCATCAATGGTATAGCCTGTTCTAAAATCACTAAACGCCCATTCGGCATAGGTTGTCTGTTCATAAACAGTCCCAACCTGCTTGCCATCTTTAAGGACGGGAAGATGCACAGTGTGACATGTGCCGCACATTTCCGATGTCTTGATGGCATCCCCTTTGGCCGGTGTAATGCCAAGGGTATATTCCATTGGATGTTTTTGCGGCTTGTCAAACGGCCCATAAAGCGTATCCGCATCCCCCACCAGAAAACTGCCAGTAAAGGTTTTGGCAAAGCCTGTATTGTCGGGGTTAAGCGTTTCCTGACGCTTCACAACACAAGCATTCTGGGGTGCATCCTTGAACTTTTCCGTCGCATCCTTTCCCAGCACCATCTGATGGCACGACATGCAGGAAATACCGTCGCGTGCCAACGCGCCATAAGATGCATGACCGGCACCGGGATTGTTCGCCGGATACGGAATGGCATTCACCATGGATCGGTCAAAATCACCACATGCAACCGCCGTTTGAACACCGGACGCCGCATCGGTCTGCTGCGCCATATTATGATCAATCTGGAACTGTCGTTGCCCCATGATCCCGTGACAGCCAAAGCATGTATTCTGAACCAAATCGGATTGATCGCTGTGGAAGGTCTGCAGTTCGCTTGCGACCTGGGCAAAGAATATTGGGTCACGGCCCGCCAATCCCATCGGGGATGACCGCCATGTCGCGTAAGGCGACATATTCAGCAAAAGATCCCCGTCCGGATCAGGCATTGTCATATCAAACTGCAAGCCTGTGCTGCCCGCATCATGGCACCCGGCACATTGATCACTTGTCATGAACTGGTTATGCGGTGCTGGTCCGTCCGCCCCCATCCAGACCGTGTCATAGCTTTGAGATGGCATATTGCTTGGTGGTGCCAGATTGTAGTCAAATGGACTACCCGTTTTGGCAAAGGCGGTTAAAATCGCTGCCATGTCAGGATGTGCGTTTTTACGGGCAGTGCCCAGTGGATCAGGAACTTTTTCATGTTGCGCACGCAAGCTGTGAATATCGCCCCCTGCCCCGCTTGACGGGGCGTTCTTCTTGACCGACGGGGCAACACCCCCATCTTGGCCCAGATACTGACCGGCAAAGAAATCCTGCGACAAGAACACTTCCGGCTGCCCCGGATGACCTTCGAGGTTTTTTAACTCGGCAAAGGTCATGTCACGGGCAGAACCATGGCAATTCACGCAATATTGCCCAAAGCCCATATTGGCCGGTCCGTTGCTGGTCCCGGCGGGCCAATCAACCTTCCAACCCGATCCCGGCCACCCATACCATCCCCAGAACCAGCCATCATAAGATGCTTGGCTATCACGCACCATGATCGCCGCACCGCTGGTTGGCCAAAGGTGCGTGGGATCCTCCCCCGCGCAAGCCGACGCTGGTTGCGGATACATTTCCTTGACCATGATCGCACCGTCTGGAATGTCGGCAGGAGCACTGGGCCGGCTGTCCTCTGCACCCCGGTTTTCGGACAACCAAGTGACCATATTGGGCGAATACCAGATCACGACGGGCGAATGTGTCCCGTGATAGGTACCAACCCACTGTCCTTCATGACCGGTCGTATCCCGACTGGCGGTAAAAGGCCCGGTATCGCGGACAAACTTGTCGCGCACCCACCCGGCATCCGTTTCGCGATGACACCAATTATCGAAGAATTTCGAAAGAGCTGTTTCATACTGGTCAAGCGGCAAGGCAGATGGATCAGCCACCGTCGCACTCAGTGACTTGCATAGTGCGGGATCCGTCGGGACAAGTGCCTGATCGCGCAAAGCGGAACACGATTGCGCCCAAGCTGCCCCAGATATGCAACAGCCGATCCCTGCCAAGATCAGCGCACGCAAATGCATCGTCGCAGACCGCTTAAACATAACTCTCTCCCCAGATTGCGTTTGTCCCGAACGCACTTTAACCCTGTTAGGAGTATGGTCTTTCCATTGAAAATTTCAATCTTTGATTGATTGCGCTCAATTACATTCCCCCTCTAATTCATGCGAAAAAAAACCGGCCAGCAATATACTTGCTGACCGGCTTTGATGTCTTGAATGCATCTATCCAAGGATATTTGGATGCGTTCAGATATGCGTTAGTGGCTGTCCTTCGGAATTTCGTTGCCACGATGACCGACGAGGAAGTCGAAATCGGCACCTTTGTCCGCCCCGATAACGCTTTTGTAATACAGCGAAGCATAGCCACTGGCCGGGACCGGAACGGTATTTTTCCAATCCGCAAGACGCTGGGCGAGTTCTTCATCGCTGATGTCGAGATGCAGCTTGCGGTTCGGTACATCAAGCTCGATCATATCGCCATTGCGCACGACGGCAAGCGGCCCGCCGGCTGCGGCCTCTGGTGATGTGTGCAGAACCACGGTGCCATAGGCCGTACCGCTCATCCGCGCATCGGAAATACGCACCATATCCGTGATGCCTTTGCGCAGCACTTTGGGTGGCAAGCCCATATTGCCGACCTCGGCCATCCCCGGATAGCCTTTGGGTCCGCAGTTTTTCAGAACCATGATGCAGTTTTCATCGATATCAAGCGCCTCGTCATAGATCTTGGCCTTGTAATCATCGATGTCTTCAAACACCACCGCACGGCCACGATGGGTCAGAAGTGCCGGTGTTGCCGCAGACGGTTTAAGCACCGCACCATTTGGCGCAAGGTTGCCTTTAACCACCGCAATACCACCGCTTTCGGTCAATGCGTTTTCGAACGGACGAATAACGTCTTCGTTCCAGTTGCGCACATCCTTGACCTGATCCCACATGGTTTCGCCCGAAACCGTCAGGGCATCATTGTGAAGCTTACCAGCCTCACCCAGTGCCTTGATCACAACCGGCAAACCACCGGCATAGAAGAATTCTTCCATCAGGTATTTGCCCGATGGCTGCAGGTTAACAACCGTCGGAATATCGCGACCCAACCGATCCCAGTCATCAAGGGTCAGATCAATGCCGACACGTCCGGCAATCGCAAGCAAATGGATCACGGCATTGGTCGAACCACCAATCGCACCATTGACCCGAATGGCGTTTTCGAACGCTTCCTTGGTCATGACATCAGACGGCTTAAGGTCGTCTTTGACCATATCAACAATCCGGCGACCGGTAATATGGGCCATCACACGACGGCGGCTATCAACAGCCGGGATCGCGGCATTGCCCGAAAGCGCCATGCCAAGGGCCTCTGCCATGCTGGCCATGGTTGATGCCGTGCCCATCGTGTTGCACGAACCGGGCGAACGCGACATGGCAATTTCGGCTTCAAGGAAATCTTCGGTGCTGATTTTGCCGGCTTTGCGGTCTTCGGAAAGCTGCCACAACGACGTACCCGACCCGATATCCTGACCGCGCCATTTACCGTTAAGCATCGGCCCGCCGGTGACCACGATGGCCGGAATATCAACGCTGGCCGCCCCCATCAAAAGTGCCGGGGTGGTTTTATCGCAACCGACCATCAGAACCACACCGTCAAGCGGGGTCCCGCGAAGGGCTTCTTCAACATCCATGGCCGCAAGGTTACGGAACATCATGGCCGTTGGACGCAGCGTGCTTTCACCTGCTGAGAAGACCGGGAATTCAAGCGGTAAGCCGCCTGCTTCGTAAATGCCATGTTTAACCCGTTCGGCAAGATCGCGCAGATGGGCGTTACACGGGGTCAATTGCGACCATGTATTACAAATGCCAATCACCGGACGACCATCAAACAGGTCAGACGGCAGCCCCTGATTCTTCATCCAGCTGCGGTGATAGATATTGTCTTTGCTGGTTCCGCCGAACCAACCTTCTTGTGACCGCAAGGTGCGCGGCCAAGGTGCCGGTTTAAACTTTGTCATGCCCGTTTTCCTTTTTTACTTATTATCGAGACGGGTCCGGTTGTGTGCAGCTGGGACGTCCGCACAGGGGACTCTGAACGACACAGAATGGCACCCAACCGGCTTTGTTGGCTGTTTTCATCCATGTCTGTGTCGTTCCGCGTCATCGTATTGTTACGCCTTGTTTTTGTTGTAGACGTCAAAGATCACGGCTGCGAGCAACACCAGACCTTTAATCACTTGCTGCCAGTCGATACCAACACCAACGATCGACATACCGTTATTCATGACACCCATGATGAGCGCACCGACAACCGCACCGATCACTTTGCCAACGCCACCCGACATGGATGCACCACCGATAAAGACGGCGGCAATCACATCAAGCTCGAATGCAAGACCGGCTTTTGGCGTTGCCGTATTCAGACGTGCGGCAAACACAAGCCCGGCAAGGGCGGCCAGCATGCCCATATTGGCAAAGGTCAAGAAGGTCAGGCGTTTGGTATTGATCCCTGAAAGCTTCGCAGCCTTTTCATTCCCACCAAGCGCATAGATGCGGCGACCAATGGTCGTTGAGTTGGTGATGAACGTAAAGATCGCAATCAGAAGCGCCATAATGATCAGGATGTTTGGCAAGCCGCGATAGGTCGACAGCAAATAGGTCACAAACAGGATCGCCAGTCCGGCAACCGCATACTTGGTCATAAAGACGGCCATCGGCTCGTCAACAGCAGCAAACTTTGCCTGTTTGGCGCGCGAACGCAGACCAAGGATCGGAAGCAGCGCTGCCAAGGTAACACCGAGCGTCATCGAAAAGACGTTAAACCGTCCTTCGATCAACCCGCCAAAGAAGTCCGGCACAAAGCCCGACGACATGGCCTGGAATTCAGGTGGGAACGGACCAACCGATGCCCCGCCCAAAAGGGCAAGTGTCAGGCCCTTGAACACCAACATCCCCGCCAGCGTGACGATAAAGGACGGGATGCGCCAATAGGCTACCCAGTACCCCTGAGCGGCACCAATGACCGCACCGACAACCAGACATGCCGGGACGACAAAGACCGTCGGCAAATCCCAATGCACAATCATGACAGCGGCAAGCGCGCCGACAAAACCAACGACCGACCCAACCGAAAGATCGATATGCCCGCCGACAATCACCAGCAACATGCCAACGGCCATGATGATGATATAACTGTTCTGCAAGAACAGGTTGGTCAGGTTCACCGGTTTAAGCATGATGCCATCGGTAAGAACCTGGAAGAAAGCCAGAATGGCGACCAGCGCAACAACCATGCCGTATTCACGGATATGGGTGCGCAGATAGTAACCAATTGATTTGTTATCAGTATCGCTCATTGTCTGTTCCTCACGCCTTCAGGATCATGCGCATGATTGCTTCCTGGCTTGCGTCTTTTGCTGCAAGCTGCCCTTTGATCTCACCTTCGTTCATCACATAGATGCGATCGCACATGCCTAGAAGCTCCGGCATTTCCGACGAGATCATGATGACCCCTTTACCGTCGGCTGCCAGCTGGTTGATAATCGTATAAATCTCGTATTTCGCGCCAACATCAATACCACGGGTCGGCTCGTCCAAAATCAGGACTTCCGGTGCGGCAAACAGCCATTTTGACAAAACAACTTTCTGCTGGTTGCCACCTGAAAGATTGACGACCTTTTGCCCGACATTGGGTGTGCGGATATTGATCTTTTCGCGGTATTCCTCGGCAACGGAACGTTCGGCACCATCGTTCAAGACACCGCGTTCCGACACGCCCCCAAGATTGGCCAGGGTAATGTTGGTCGTGATGCTTTCATCAAGGACCAGACCCATTTCCTTGCGGTCTTCGGTGACATAGGCAAGCCCCGATGCAATCGCCTTTTGCACGGTTGAAACATCGACCACTTTGCCATTGATCAGAACTTCACCGGAAATTTCCGTTCCGTACGATTTGCCAAATATGCTCATGGCAAGTTCGGTACGTCCTGCCCCCATCAATCCGGCAATCCCGACAACCTCGCCTGCGGCAACATCAATGCTGACATTATCAACGACTTTGCGTTCAGGATGCAGCGGATGGGTTGCCGACCAGTTGCGCACTTCCATCAGCTTATCCTTGCTGATATTTGGCGTGCGTTCCGGATACCGGTTTGCCATGTCGCGCCCGACCATGTCCTTGACGATATCGTCTTCGGTGATCTGACCGGCACGCGCATCAAGGGTCGAAATCGCTTTACCGTCACGGATAACCGTGATGCGATCCGCAACCCGGTTGATCTCGTTCAATTTATGCGAAATCAGGATCGATGTAATGCCCTGCGCCTTGAATTCCAGCAGAAGGTCGAGAAGCTTCTGACTGTCATTTTCCTGCAAACTTGCGGTCGGCTCATCAAGAATAAGCAGCTTCACCTTTTTGGAAAGCGCCTTGGCAATTTCAACAAGCTGCTGCTTGCCGACACCGATATTGGTTACCAGTGTCGCCGGATTTTCTTTCAGGCCGACTTTAGACAGTAACCCGCCCGTGCGCGCAAAGGTCGCAGGCCAGTTTACAATGCCGTTTTCGCTCATTTCATTGCCCAGAAAGATGTTCTCGGCAATCGACAGGAGCGGCACCAACGCCAGTTCCTGGTGAATAATAATAATGCCGCGTTCTTCACTATCGCGGATATCTTTGAATTCCTGAACGCCACCATCATAAAGGATGTCGCCTTCATAGGTGCCATGTGGATAAACACCACTCAGAACCTTCATCAGGGTGGACTTGCCAGCACCGTTTTCGCCACAAAGTGCGTGAATTTCTCCACGTTCGACTTTAAGGCTGACATCATCCAACGCTTTCACACCGGGAAAGGTCTTGGTGATGTTCTTCATTTCCAGGATGGTATCCATCCGGTCCTCCCACTGCCGTCGGGGGTTGACGGCGTCTCTAATCTACTTGGTCTTAGTGTCTGGGAAAAACCCGCCGGGTTTCTGCACCGCCTGAAATCTGCGCCAAAAGCGCCGTAATTCAAAGCAGATTAACCCGTGTCAGACATTGGAACCCGGCGACACGCCAAATGACATACCCGCCGGGTTCCAGTGCTAAAGCGTTGGCTTACTTCACTTCGTCTTCAGTGTAGTAGCCAGAACCGAGAATGATTTCTTCCCAGTTGGATTTATCAACCATAACTGGTTCAAGCAGATAGGAAGGAACGACCTTCACACCGTTGTCATAGGTTTTGGTGTCATTGATGGTCGGCTCGCGACCGGCAAGAACATCGTCAACCATGGAAACGGTGACACGTGCAAGTTCACGGGTGTCTTTGAAAATCGTGGAATACTGTTCGCCAGCAAGGATCGATTTGATCGACTGAAGTTCAGCATCCTGACCGGAAACAACCGGCATTTTCATGTCGCCGGAACCATAGCCGACGCCTTTAAGCGACGACAGGATACCGATCGAAAGCCCATCATATGGCGACAGAACACCGTCAACCTTGTCATCGGTGTAGTAAGCCGACAGAAGGTTATCCATACGTGCCTGTGCAACCGCACCATCCCAACGAAGGGTACCGACTTTGTCCATGCCCATCTGGCCGGATTTAACAACAACCGTACCTTCATCAATCAGCGGCTGCAGGATCGACATTGCACCGTTATAGAAGAAGTATGCGTTGTTATCATCCGGCGATCCGCCGAACAGCTCGACATTGAAAGGTGGCTCGCCTGCTGCAAGCAGACCATCAACCAGCGAAGTTGCCTGCTGAACGCCAACTTTGAAGTTATCAAATGTGGAATAGTAATCAACATCCGGGCTCTGAACGATCAGGCGGTCATAAGCAAAGACCTTGATACCTGCAGCCTGAGCATTTGCCAGCGCATTCGAAAGAGTGGTGCCGTCGATTGCTGCAATCACCAGAACATCAACGCCTTTGACGATCATGTTTTCGATCTGGGAAAGCTGGTTCGGAATGTCGTCTTCTGCATATTGAAGATCGGTTTTGTAACCGGCTTCTTCGAACTGCTTGACCATTGAATTGCCGTCAGAAATCCAACGTGCCGAAGATTTGGTCGGCATTGCGATACCGACATACCCTTTATCAGCCGCATGTGCATAACCACCCGAAAGCATCGGGCTCAACATTGCAGCCGCGCCAAAGGCGACCCCTGCCATTACGGCACTGAGACGTTTCATAGCTATCCTCCCTACAAGACACGGCATATTCGCCATTTTATGTCGCCCGACTTTATCAGGCTTTATAGCCCGCCTATGTCGTGTCTTTGTTTTCAATTAATAAAGTGCCCCATTTCCCAAAGGGCACGGCGACATTATTCAGATGCGCTACATAACAATCAAATAAGCAATTTCAAAACTTGCATATCAAAATTGATATAATACAATCCCCACCAAGGGAGGAAATCCAATGACAGCAATCCGAAACAGCCAACCGCTCAGCTCTGCCAAGTCACTTCTTTTTCGTTCCGGCAACCTGTTTCAGCGCGGTTTGAAGCTAAGCCATCTGCGCATGGTTGTTGCGATGGAAGAAACCGGGCAAATCAGCCTTGCCGCTGACATGCTCAAAACATCGCAGCCCGCGGCATCGCGATTGCTCTCGGAAATGGAAGGCATTCTGGAAGCCAGACTATGTGTGCGCAGCCCCCGCGGCATTGAAATGACCAATGCCGGACGTGCGTTGGCCAGGCGTGCACGCAGCATGCTGATTGAAATCCGCGAAGCCGAACGCGAGATCGAAGACATCAAACATGGTGGCGGCACGGTTTTTGTCGGCGCAGTAACGGCTGCGGCGGTTGATCTTGTCGTGCCTGCGATCCGAAGTGTGCAAGCCGTCAATTCGTTACTGGAAGCCCATGTCGGGGTTGGGCCATCGCATTTATTGATCAAGGATTTACTGGCGGGTGATCATGACTTTGTCATTGGCCGTGTGCCCGAAGATATGGACCCGCGCCAGTTCAACATCCGCGAAATCCGAAGCGAAAAAATCCGCCTTATGGTGCGTTCCGGCCATCCTCTTTTAGATGGCAACAAACCGATCACGCTTGCGCGTCTTGCCAAATTTGAATGGATTTTGCCACCTCCGGGCAACCTGATGCGGCGCACGATTGAAGATGCGTTTATTTCACGCCATTTGCCCCTGCCCCATTCAAGTCTGAATTCGGCGTCCCTTTTGGTGACATTGGCGACATTGGCCGATACCGACGCAATTGCCCCGATGGCCGAAGAAGTCACAAGCCTTCTGGCAAGTGGCGGACTGATCACGGAATTGCCGTTTGACGGGGTGATTGAAATTAAACCCTATAGCCTGATCACTGCGCGTGGACATCGCCTGTCGCCATCGGCACAGCTTGTCTCTGATCACGTATTGGCACGGATCGAGCGGCCCTTACCGTAAAGTACCCTCCTTGAATTAGGGCGTTCGGTTTATATCTGTTTATATCTGTGCGTTACAGCAAAACTCGCGTAAACTACTGTCATACAACAAAGACATTTTCCAAATGAGAATGAAACGTGCCCAGCACCTCCCGATATATTGGTTCCGTTCTGACCGTGTCCAGCGCACTGATCGCGATGGATGTACAGGCAACCGAGCTTGATGAAACGCAACAGGATGGCCCTGCTTTCGCGTTGTTTGATCTGCGTGCCACAACGGCGTGGGACGATTTTTCCTATAAATCGCTGACACCCAATGTCGATATGCTTGATACGCTGATCACGTCCGCCGGTGGTGATCCGATGCGGCTTGATTTCGTGATGGACAATATCGTGCCGCGATTGTGCGAATTGCGCCCCGATCCGGCAAATTGCGACGGAACCGGCATTCCCGTCACGTGGAAGGAAGATATCCCGCAGACAATTTGCATGGATATCCCCGCCGATATCAGCGCACGCCACGCAAACCTTCTGGGCAACAGCAATCAACTTTGTCTGGAGCCTGCGACAGGTTTGATGTTGCCAAATGCCTGGGTCAATGGCGGGCCATGGGCGCAGCTTCACCTGCATCAAACAGCATCCCTTGGTGACATCCGCATTGGCGCGAACACTGCGACAATCGATTTGACCATTACAGATGCAATCGCGACCCGCCTTGCCACTTTGTCAGAACAGGGATACGGCCCCGCCAAAATTGGTCTGGATAAAGTTGGTCTTCGGAAAATTATCGGCGATCAGCTTGATCAGTTCATCGCAGGCGACGATGAAAGCTGTGCGTTTTTGCAAAGCAACTCTGATCCATCCGGGTTGGGATATCTGATCATGGATGACGTATTGGCCCGCATTTCCATCTATGCGGACGAATATGATGTCGCGACCAGCCTTGTTAAAACCGCCAATGGCATTTCGCTGGGTGCGTCAAGAGAAGACGTTTATGCCGCCTTTGACGGCCAAACCCTGATCGAAGAAGAACACGAATATCTTGGGGCAAATGGTCGCTATGTGACATGGTGGCGCGATGCGGAAAAAACACGTGGTATCCGCTTTGAGATCAATGAAGAAGGTTTCGTCACCGCCATCCATGCCGGCAGCGATGCCATCACCCTTCTTGAAGGCTGTTCTTAAACAAAGCGTGTCTTTCCAACGTACTTCTCAACCCTGACGTCATCCGGTTTCCTTGGCGATTGACAAGCTTTGCCAAGGCGATAAAAAGCGCGTCCTTGCACATCCTTGTGCATGCCTAAAACCAGCAACAGAAATGCCATCCCCTTGCCGCAAAGCCCGTTCATATCGGCGCATTGTGCAGGAAACATGAATGCAAACGCCTTACACATCCAACCTTGTCATCATCACCGGCGGCCCCGGTGTTGGTAAAACCACATTGATCGATCATCTTCACCAGCGCGGCTATGACACCAGCCCGGAAGTTGCGCGTGCCGTAATCGAAGAACAGATCGAGCGCGGCGGCAATGCCCTGCCGTGGGAAGACAACGCCGCCTATGCCGGGTTAATGGCCCGCAGATCAATCCGGGCGTGGCAAACCGGGATGGAATGCCATCCGCGCACGGTTTTCTGTGACCGCGGATTGCCCGACACGTTGGCCCATCGCCGTCTGTCAAACCTGCCTGAAGACAAGGGGCTGTTAAATGCGATCACAACATATCGCTATCGCCGAACCGCCTTTGTCCTTCCGCCATGGGCGGAAATCTATAAAACCGATACTGCGCGCACACAAAGCTTCTCCGAGGCCGTCAGAACATATGTCGTGCTGTGCCGGACCTATCACGAATGCGGTTATGATTTGATCGAAATTCGCAAAGGTCCGGTCGAACAGCGCGCTGCCCAGATCCTTTCACGCCTCAAACTTTAAGTGCAGCACCCATGACCAGACTTGCCCGCCTGACATCGAAAATTACCCGCCAAACCATTATTATTGCCGCAACCACAGCCACGCTGTTTGCTGCCCTACCATCCTATGCGGCCTGCTATGGCTGGCCCTTGCGCGAATATAAGGGGGAGTTTGCCTATGACGGCGATACGATCTATGTCGCCATTCCCGGGCTTCCCGGTGAAATCGCCAATATGTCGGTGCGGGTGCGCGGGGTCGATACACCGGAAATTCGCGGCAAATGTGAAAGCGAAAAGCAACTCGCCCAGCAGGCCCGCGACTATGCCCGAGCACGCTTAAAATCAGCCAAGGCAGTCGAGTTTTGCGAACCGGAATGGGGGCGTTATGGCGGTCGCGTGGTTGCATCTGTTCGCATTGATGGCAGCCCGCTTGATCTGGATCTGATCAATAATGGTTTTGCCCGTGCCTATGACGGCAAGACAAAACGCGCCCCTTGGTGTCAGGGATAACGACACACATAACTTTGATGTGAAGATACTGGACATCTGGCGCAATCCGACCATCTTTGGAAACAAGGAATTTAGCCCGTGTTTATGCAAGATGTGAAGTGATCCGAATGACCCAGTATCGCAAAGACCCCGACGCCATCAAGAACCTGACCCCCGAACAACATCACGTCACACAGGAAAGCGGCACAGAACCGCCGTTTCGCAATGATTTCTGGGACCATGAGAAAGACGGGCTTTACGTCGATATCGTATCTGGCGAGCCGCTTTTTACATCCCGTGACAAGTTTGATTCCGGCTGTGGATGGCCAAGTTTTGTCAAACCGGTCGATAGCGCGCATGTCATTGCCAAAGAAGACAACACGCATGGCATGCGCCGGATCGAGGTTCGATCCAAGCACGGGGATAGCCATTTGGGCCATGTTTTTCCCGATGGTCCGCAGGATCGCGGCGGTCTTCGATACTGCATCAATTCCGCATCGCTGCGCTTTATCCCGGTCACGAATCTTGAGGCCGAGGGATATGGTGGATATATAAAATTTTTTGAATAATAAACGTTATTATTCACTTTCATTGAACAATCAAAAGACCGGCGCATGAGATTTCATCGCCGGTTTTTTTTGTGCGTGTTTTTATTTGTATGAGGATTAAAAATCACGCCTAAAATCACACCTAGAAATCACCCGGTGCACATTGCAAACAGGTCAGTCCCATGTCGCGCCATTTATCGACAACCCGTCGACGGTCATCAACCACCAGCCAGGGGTTAAATCCGTCGGATATGATTTGCGCCAGAAGGTCTTCTTTGACTTCTTCGTCGGTGCGATGATCGGCATCTTCGGGGCGCAGATAGATGCCATCAAACGGAATGTCATGTGCGCGAAGCCATGCTTCGGAGCGATGTTGCCAGCCGGCCGGGCGTCCTGAACAAATCACAATCGCGTGGCCCGATGCGTGCAGGATGCGCAGCAATCGTTCGATATTTTCAATCGGCTTGGCCAGATCCATGGCGTCAAAAAACGCATCCCATTGTTTTTCCACACCATGAACCAGATGCCCCAAAGCATCGGCGTCGAAATGCGCAAGTGTTCCATCCATATCAAACACCACCGCATCGCGCATATTTTGCGCGGTTTGAGGGGTGCTTTGCGCATCGGCTTCGGGATTGGTCACGCGGAGATCTCCTTGATCATTGTTTCGGTCAAATAGTCATATTCCCACCCGGTCTTTGTCGGGCGGAACAGGATCGGGGTGGCGTTTGGCACACGTGGGCCGTCGGCCTCAAACCCGGTCATATACAGAATGCAGCGCGCCACACCGGAATGGGCGACAATCACGGTCAGTTCATCACTGACTTCGGCCAGGGCCTGTTGCATGGCAAAGGACACCCTTTGACACATGGCATCGAACCCTTCGCCGTTTGGCGGGGTTTCAAACCGCGGGCAAAGTTCACCAACCGGGCGTCCTTCAAGATCGCCCCAATGGCGTTCGCGCAATCCGTCTAAAACGTGGGCGGTATAATCGGGCAATGCTAATTGTGCCGTTTTGCGCGCACGGTCCTGCGGGCTGACATAGACCGACTGCCAAGTGCCCTGCGCCATCAAGGGGGCAATTGCACTTGCCTGCGCGCGCCCTGTTTCATTCAGGGGTGGCTCGCTGGAACCGGCAATGATGCCAGCCCGGTTGGCACCGGTTTCGCCGTGCCGAATGAAAACAAAGGGCACCTTGGGAAATTCGAACTTCTCAGGGGCATAAATCATGACCGGGCATCACCGTTTTTTGGAAAAAGAACACGCACTACAAATAGAACCGATCGGCGAGCTGTAACCGTCCATCAAACCCGTCGACAAGACCAAAATCCTCTGGCCGGCTGTTAAAAAGCGGCACGACTTGCATCGCATGACATTCATTGGCCAGTTTAATCACATGATTTGCCAATGGGTGCACATTCCAGCGCCGGAAATGGGCATGGCCCTTTTCAACCATTTTCCGGGCTTCGAGCGGCATAAAGCCGGTGAAAATCACATGCGCACTTGATCCCATACGCCCGGCATCACGCCAAAGATCAATCAGTTCCAGCGCCTTGCCAAAGGTTGCGCACGGCGCATGACAGAGCAAAAGCCGGGCCTTCGGGTTAAAATGCTTTGCCTTGTCTTTGAGATTTCGCAACCGCCGGATCGCATCGGCATCGACATAATCAGATCCATGGGCATCAAGCACCTGTTTGACCTGCCCATAGCATCGATCATCCATCGACCAGTCGGTCAGGCCATGGCGTTCAAACAACAATGCCATTTCAGCCGCCCGCCCGCTTGGCGGCACAGGAAACAGGATTTGGCCTTCAAGTTTGGTCATGGTGGTTAGAAGACTATCGATGCGGACCTGTTGGGTCAGCTGTTCCATCCCGTAAGACGCATCAAGCAGAACCGTTGCCGCATCGGGCGGCGCGTCATAGAGGAAATAATCCGATTCCTGACAGAAATCGCCGGAATACAGAACCCCGCCGCCCAGTTCGAAATGCAACCACACCCCGCCAAAGGAATGCCCGGTACGCCCGGTGGTGACCGTCACGCCATCGACCTGAATTTCCCCAACGGGCGGCAATGGAATGACATTGGCCCCCTTGGGCAATGATTTCGCGGTGACTTCGGTGCAATAAATCGGAAGACCGGCGGCAACAATTTCATCAGCCGCCCCGATATGATCGATATGATCGTGGGTAATGAAAACAGCGTTAACTTTGTTCAGCCACGCCGGGTCAAACCCCTGATCGCTTTCCGGGCCAACGCCGCAATCAAGCAGCCAGCGCCGGTTAAAAAATTCAAGCCGTAAACAAGCCGGGCCTTTTTCACCAAGGCCAGAAAGAACACGCATGCGGGCAGACATCAGGCGACCTCACCTTGCAGTCGGTCAAACACCCAACCATCGGAAACCTTCAGGCCGACCTGCTCGCCAATGCGGGCACGACGGGTGGCATATACCGGAAGTGTTTGATGATCATTGACCCGGACGGACAAACGGAACCGTCCGCCAAGATAAACGCAATCTTCAACCAATCCCCGCAACGGCGCGCCATCTTCGACCCAGACATCTTCGGGGCGCAGGCATAATCCCGCCTGCCCGTTAATATGCCCACCGGCCAGTTTCGGGCAAATCCGTGCGGCAATTTGGGCTTCGCCCAAGCGCACCGAACATGTCCCACCGGTTTGAAGTGCGACATCGCGCACCGGCAACACTGCACCGGCCCCGACAAACCCGGCCACCATCAAGTCGGCGGGTTCGCGGTACAGGGTTTCGGGGGCGGCCATCTGGCGAATATGGCCCTTATCCATCACGGCAATCCGGTCCGCCATCGCCATGGCTTCGGATTGATCATGGGTGACGTAAATCATTGTCGCCCCGGTACGACGATGGAAATCAAGAAATGCCTGTTGCATGGTTTCACGCAAATGCACATCAAGATTGGCCAATGGTTCATCAAGCAACACCGCACGCGGTTCCATCACCAGACAGCGCGCCAATGCCACACGTTGACGTTGCCCGCCGGAAAGTTCCGACGGATTGCGATCGGCATAGGGTTCAAGGGCAACGATGCTGAGCGCCTCGGCAATGCGGCGGTCGCGTTCGGCCCGGCCAATACCGCGTACTTCAAGCGGATAACCGACATTGCGCGCAACCGACATATGCGGCCACAGGGCATAGGATTGAAAGACAATCCCCAGATTGCGATCTTCGGGGCTGATCATGATCCCGTCTTGCGGGCTTGCCACCACCTGCCCGCCCAGCGAAATTTGCCCGCCATCGGGTTCTTCAAACCCGGCCAGAAGGCGCAGCAATGTGGTTTTGCCACATCCTGACGGCCCCAACAGGGCAACAAATTCACCATCGGCAATATCAAGGGATACCTGATTGACCGCACGATAATCGCCAAAGCATTTGGTAATGCGCGAAAGATTTATGTCTGCCATGGCACAACTCCCTTGGGCAAACGACGCGAAGCCAGCTGAAAACAGCTCATCAACGCGATCACCACCAGCACGACCACGACCGCCACGGCCGAGGCCAGAACGGTGTCGCCACTGTCATCAAGATTGAAAATCAAAACGCCCAATGTCTCGGTGCCCGACGACCATAAAAGGGCCGAGACGGTCAGTTCATTGAACGCGGTTAAGAAAACCAGCAAGGCACCGGCGGCAGCCGAGGGTGCCGCCAATGGCAACAGAATATCGCGCAACCGGCGCAACAACCCTGCCCCGCAGGCCTGGGCGGCTTCTTCGAGGGCCGGGTCAAGCTGGCTAAAACTGTTCATGACCGGACGCAGGGCAATCACCAGGAACCGTGCGAGATACGCGATAAAGATAATGCCAAGCGTGCCATACAGACTGACATCAAGCAGCGGAATGCGGATGAACAACAAGATGCAGGCAATCGCCAACACCACACCGGGCAGCGCATAAGGTACTTCGACCAGAAGGTTGATCAGTTTGGTCAGGTTCGACGGGCGTCTGACCATCACATAGGCCAGTGGCAAGCAGACCAGAACCAAAGTCACCGCCGCCCCGACTGACAAGATAAAGCTGTTTTGAAAGGCCCGGATGGTTGAAGGCTGCACGAACAGGATTTCGCGGAAGGCCTCGAAACTATAATTTTCGAAATTCAGTTTCACGCCAAAGGCCGGAACCAGAGACGTTGCAATTAGCGCCATCAAGGGCACGACCAGAATGGCGACAAGTACCGTCCATAGAACGGTTTCAACCATGTTCCGCCGCGCACCCAACCGAATATCAAGCGGGCGTCCGACCATCCCCATCAAACGGTAATCGCGTTTGGACAGTAATCTGTGATGCAGGGCGACACCGCAAATCGCAATCGCCCCGATCAGCATGGCAAGAACGGAAACCTCGCCCAGAACCGACGGGCCAAAACCGGCAAGCTTTTGATAGATCAATGTTGGCAAGGTCGGATAATTGGCCGGAATGCCCAGCATGGCCGGAATGCCGAAATTACCAAGGGCGGTAACAAAGGCCATCGCCGTTCCGGCAATCAAGCCCGGGCTGGTCAGCGGTAAAATGATTTGCCACCACAAACGCCCGCCGCGTGCGCCAGCCAGACGGGCGGCTTCGATCTGTTCACGGGGTAGCATGCGCAAATTCGCACGTAGTGTCAGAAAAACAATCGATGCATGCTGGATCCCCAACAGCAAGGCGATGCCTTCGGCAGAATATAATGGCTGGGGCGATCCCATGGCCGGTGCCATCCCGAACGCATTTAAAAGCGCGCTGCTTGGCCCGGTCAGCTGCACCCAGCTAAGGGCGGTGATCTGTGGCGGGATCATCATCGGGATCATGAAACAGAACACCAATGCCGCCTTGGCCCGAACGTCCGTCAGGGCGACCAAAAAGGCAAATGCCCCGCCAATCAAAAGCGAAATGATCGTGCCAAGACCGGCGGTATAGAGGCTATTGCCCGTTGCCTGCCAGGTGGAGCCTGATCCCAGGACATCGCGGAAATAGTCAAGCGACGGCACCCCGCCGACGACAACGCCTTCAAAGGCAAGTCGGACAATCGGCAGAATGGAAATCACAAAGACCGGCACCAACAACCAGTAAAGCAACCGGTCAGATGACCGGTTGCCTTGTTTACGGGCAGTTACGCCGGGCAGAAAGCCGCGAAGGCGACCTGTTGCCTGCATTACTCAGCCCCGAAGATATCAGCGAATTTCTTTTTGTTCGCTTCGGCCTGTTCAAGGGCAATCGCCGGATTGAAAGCCATCAGTTTGATGTCTTTACGTGCCGGGAAACCTTCTGGCAGTGCCATGTCATTGCGTGCCGGGATATAACCCATATCGAGAACCAGTTTCTGACCGGCATCCGAGAGAACGAAATCAACGAACTTGTGGGCCGCATCAACGTTCTTGGCGTCTTTCATGATTGCGACCGGTTCGGTCACATAGGTCACACCTTCTTTCGGGAAGACGAAATCAACCGGCGACCCACTGGCTTTGCCACGGATGGCCAGGAAATCGACAACCACGCCATAGGGTTTTTCACCCGATGCAACGGCCTTGAACACACCGCCATTGCCACCCTGTGCGCGGGCTTCGTTGGCGGCCAGTGCCTGATAATAATCCCAGCCAAGGTCTTTGTTCTCGGTCAGGGTTGAAAGGTGAATAAGAGCCGCACCGGAATAAAGCGGGCTTGGCATGACAAGCTGGTTTTTAACCGCCGGATCAGAAAGTTCGGCCCAAGATGCCGGTGCTTTGACTGCGGTGTTGTAAACGATACCGGTGGTGATCAGCTTGGTCGAATAGTAGAACCCATCGGCGTCATAAAGGGCGTCTTCATACGCCTTGGCTTCCGGTGATTTATAGGCCTGCAACAGCCCTTCACCCTTCATGCCTTCAAGCGTTACGGTATCGGCAATCAGAAGCACGTCCGGGCGCGGATCGCCTGCGGCAATTTCAGCACGAAGTTTCGCCATCAGTTTGGTGGTGCCGTCACGGACCCACTCAACTTCAACATCCGGGTTGGCAGCCATAAAGGCATCAACAGTGGTCTGGGCATCCTGGGTCGGCTGGCTGGTATAGACAACAAGCTTTTCAGCAGCCTGACCAACAATCGGCAGCATCATTGCGGCAGAGGCCACCGCGGCAAGAAGAACGTTACGCATGATCGGCATCCCTTAGTGAAATACCAACGACTTTAGTTATGGACCAGTTTGACCAGCCCTTCGGATGGGCCAAATTCGTCCATCGGCTGCGTTCCGTCGCTTGCCCATATACCCGATATGAACTGCGCGAAGCGCCTTGCCGAGTGAACGAATTTGGAGCCATCAAACCGATCCATAACTAAAGCCGTTGGTATTAGGTTTCGTTCGAAAATGTTTCGACCGGGAAGCTATCGGGATTTCGATAACAGTTGTGTGACAACACCAAGAATTAAATGTTTCAATAGGTGTAACGGGCTTTCCACGCGTAACCAGCCCTGTCTATACTCAGGCACCAAACGAAACCACACCTTTCGAACGAAAGTATTTGTTGTGACTGAAACGCCCGATGCCGTGCCGCTTCATCGCCGACGTGACCGCATTGTCGCGCTTGTAAAATCATGTGGTTTTATGGCGGTCGAAGAACTTGCACGCCGATTTAACGTATCGGTCCAGACCATCCGCACCGATTTGCGCGATCTGCAAGAACAGGGGCGCGTGTTTCGCCGCCATGGCTTGGCCGGTCCAGCACCTGATCCGGATAATTCGGCCTATGAAAAACGCGAAGTCTGGAACCGGTCGGGTAAAATGGCGATTGCAGCCAAGATTGCCGAACTCGTCCCCGAGGGCTGCACGATTGCGATTGGCACCGGCACCACAGCCGAACTTGCCGCCCAGCATTTATCATCGCACCGGAAACTGACGGTTCTGACCAATAATCTGCATGTGGTGATGACATTGCAAAACGCGCCGAACGTCACGATCCGCATGGCCGGCGGGACGGTCCGAACCCGTGATCTTGATATCATCGGGGCAGACAGTGCCGATTTCTTTGGCAGCATGCGGGCCGATTTCGGGATTGTCAGTGTCGGCGGCATGTCAGATGAGGGTGATTTGCTTGATTTTAACATGGATGAAGTCCGCGCACGCCGTGCCCTTGTCGCCTGTTGCGATCACGCGATCCTGATGATCGACGAGAAAAAGGTTGGCCGCAAGGCGCTGTGTCGTGATGGCCATGCCAGTGATTTTCAGACCGTGTTACTCAACGCGGCACCGGGCGATGCGCTGCAACGTGCCTTGGTCAAGGCGCGCAGCCAGATTGTTGTGGTGTCTTAGGAAGGCGCCTAGCACACCAATGTCGCATCTTCGCTGACAACCATATTCCCATCGACATGCAGCGTATGGTTCGGGGCAACCGCGGTCCAGCTATCGGCGTCGGCATCGAGTGGTTCAGACACAACAATCACATGGTCATCGCGTTTGCGCCAATAGAGCGATGGTGGTTTGTCGTCGCTGGCATGACGGATCGCACAGATGCTTTTGCCGTTTGAAAGACAGGCGGTGAAACGAAACGGGGCTTTTGCGCCGCGAAGTTTCATTTCATTTTCCACGACTTCTATGGTGTGGCGGATGGCGCGGTGCGGATCGTCCTTCAGGCCAAGGGTCAGCATCAGGCAGAAAATAAGTTCGCTGTCGGTTGATCCTTGCCGGCCGTCATAAAATTCATCTGACACCATGCCTTCAAGTGATCGGCGCACCAACGGGTAATCGCCGATCTGACCGTTATGCATGAACAGATAATTGTCATGGGCGAACGGATGGCAATTGGTCCGGCTGGTATGGGTGCCGGTCGATGCCCGCACATGGGCGAAGAACAACCCGGATCGAATATGATGGGCAAGGGAGCGTAAATTCGGATCGTTCCACGCCGGAAGGATTTCACGATACAGCCCCGGGGTGGTGCGTTCATCATACCAGCCAAGGCCAAAACCATCGCCATTGGTGGGTGTTTTGGCCTGTTCGGCATGCAGGCTTTGTTCGACCAGTGAATGGCGTGGTTCAAACACCAGTTTTTCAAGATAAACCGGATCACCGACGTAACTCAGCCAACGACACATATTCTGCCCCCCGAAGCATTAATTCTGACGGCGCACATCTAAGCCGCATTAATACAGTATGGTCAATGTGATATTATGCTTCTTGCCGCTGATTTTAAGACATGGCGGTAACGAAGGACCATGTTCGCAAAAAGAACAATAAACCACTTGCCAACCCCGGTGATTGACCGTATTTTCCGCGCCACAAAATGAATCGTGCTGGTGTAGCTCAGCTGGTAGAGCAACGCATTCGTAATGCGTAGGCCGTAGGTTCGAATCCTATCACCAGCACCATTTTGTAAATGCAAAAACCCGCCAAGGTACAGCTTGCTGTTCTTTCGGCGGGTTTTGTGTTTTTGAGGCCCGTTTTGCTCGGTCTGACGAAGTTTAGATTTGCCCTTGCAGTCACTATCACCTTAACTTGCGATCAGTTTCTGGTCTCTGAGGGGAAGAAGATGGGTTTCGTCAAACGGTTAAAGAATAAATACTGGAAGAACTCCTTTAGCTACGCGCTATATAAATCCGCGAAATCGAAACCGTCGACGGCCTTCTCCCAGTGGGGCGAAGACATCCTCATTGACCATTTTCTGTTAATGCCTGACCTGAAAAATAAACGTGGATTTTATGTCGATGTTGGATGCAACAACCCAAGGATTGGCAATAACTTCTATCGCCTCTATAAAAAAGGATGGTCCGGGATAAACATCGATATGATGGAACGGAACATTCGGCTTTGCCAATCTTTGCGTCGTCGTGACCAGAACTTGCTTACTGGCGTTTCTTCAGAAACAGGCGAAGCGGAGTCATATGTATTTTCGGCAAGCTTCGCTCTTAACACCCTCGACAAAGCGTTTGCTGATAAATGGTCCAAAATCCTTAAGCAAGACTACGAAACGGTCAAAATCCCTGTTCGCCCGCTCGACCAAATCCTGCAAGAGACTGTGCCTCAACAACATATCGATATTCTCAGTATTGACGTTGAAGGTCACGAATTAGACGTACTTCACGGTTTTACAATATCCCATTACAACCCCACGATTGTGCTGTGTGAAATTCACGGGCACGATATCGAAGACGTCATCCACTCTAAAGCTTATGACTACTTCAAACAAAACAATTACCGGCTTGTTTCTCGGTGTGGCGGAACATGCTTTTTTGTCCCAAAGGACTATGATTGCGGCTTTTAGTCCCTCGTTCGGCAGATATATCTCTAAACTTAATCCCGCTTTGCTTCTAAAGCAGGATAATGCGGCCAGCTGCCTGCTTTAAACAAAAATCAATTCACATCCTTCCTGCCTAACGCGTCTGATTGCAAGGAACCGTTTAAATCCTTGCAGATCAATTGCGGCTGAAAACTTCGCCCCTTTGTCTGCTGCAAGAGCAATACTGGGGAATGCATGCATGACAGACAGTGACGCGCCCAAACCAGATCAGGCCAAAAGCAAAACCAGCACATCTGATACGGGCGACACCAAGCAGGGATCCCAGAGCCGGCCCACGAAATCGGATGAACCGCAGGTCGCGCTGGACGTCATGGCCGCCCTGTGTCGGGAATTTGGTCTGACGGGATTGCCATCCGATGCGTCTGACAATCTGGTTTCCCCGACTTCCCAAAGTCGGATGCAGGACGCGCCGACCGAAACCGCGTTTGAAATCATTCAGCGGTTCCTGTTTGACGGCGAGAGCAAGAGCTGCGCGGGTGGCGCAGGATCAACCGCACACACCGCACCAACACCGAACTTCAATGACAGCATCCCTGATCCGGCAAACATCATCGCCAGGGCGACCGGTCTTAACTTTCTGTCCGCCCCTGATAAAAGCGAGGCATCCACAATGAGCAACCTTAATTCCGAAACTTCTGAAACCTCCACCGAGGGCACAACCGCACAATGGGGGCTTCGCACCAGCCATCGCGATGGCAGCACGACCGAGCTTTCCGGTCCGGTGATCAAGGATGATATGTTTCGCACCGCCATGCCATGCTTACAGGGCACTGCGACGGCGGATGCAGATACGCCCGACTGGGCGATCAAGATGACACAAGGATTGCCGTTATCGCCGGGGCGCACAAATGCCCAAAGTGCGATTGGCGCGAAGCTGAGTGCTGCGGACATTCCCGCCACCTTAAGCAAATGGCGCGTTGACGTCGGGCCATCACCGGATGCGCAGTGCCAACTTTCGGTGTCCTTGCCAACATCGGCACCGTCACAGTTGCGCGCGCTTTTGTGTGACACAACCGCAACCGATGACAGCAGCCCGCAACTCTCCGACGTTCCGAGCTATGGCGGCGGCCCCTTTGCGCTTCATCTTGAACAGTCGATCGGATCAACATCGAGCGAAGCCGTGCCCAATCTGGCCTTGATCCGACTGGTCTTTGCCGATCGTGCGCCAATCCCGGCCCAGCTTGAATATATTGGCACCCTGCCCAGCCCGATCATTGGCGGGGCCATTATGGTTGCGCCCAATTACAGCATCCCGTTCCGGGCCCAGATCACCCCGCCAAGCGACGGCGACAAGGGGGCGGGGCTTGTGATTTTGGTGCAATATAATCAGGAAACCAGCTTTAACGTTACGGCCCAGCTTCTGACCGAAACAAAAACCACGACACCGACAGCTATTCTGAGCTGTGTGGCGCAAGGCGATAATGCCGCCTGTCGCGCTGCCAGCATGGTGGCCAATGCCAGTGGTCGTCTGGAAACCAGCCTGACCGGATTAGCGGAAATCCCCGATGATGCCGGGCTTGCGCCATACGGATTTATCCTGCCGCCGGAACCGGCGGATGCAGCAACGGATGCAAAACCGCAATCAGGCAGCACCGCAACCGGCACTGCGGATCAAGATGCATCTTCTGAGGATGCTGCGGCTGATCCCACAAAAGGTAGCGACACATCAGCACCTGCTCCTAGCAAGGCGTCGGGCGCAAGCTCCAAGGCCAGCAGCACGGCAAGCGCAAGCAAACCCGCCAAGGGTGCTGCAAGTACCAAAGGAGATGCTTGATGTCGGGTCAGGCACCAAATGACAAGGCCACCGCCAGCGGCCGCAAGGATGCTGTCAGAAAGGCCTTCAATCAGGAATATATGGCAACCCAGCAGGCCATGACCGAGGCCGCAGAACGTGCGCGCACCCAGGTTCTGGAACAGCGACATACCATTGCCAACCATGCCGAAGACGTCAAAGCCGGAACCAAGACCCCGCAGCCCCCGATTGGCCGGCAAAAAGGTGCGCCGCATATGGCGTCCGACCCGAACCGGCATGGCGATCAACAGGTGATGTTTGATATTGCCACTGAAATTCGCAATCTCATCACCCGTGAAATTGATCAACGCATGCAGGTATTGTCCGCAAAGGTGGAAACCGCACTTGCCAATGCCTTTCCAGCACAAGACCAAGCAGCAACATCCGGTCCGGCAAGTAGCAAACGCACAACAGGTGGCAACCGTTCAACCAAAAAACCTTAAACAATCTGGATTGGTTGCCTATTGAGGCCTGCCTGACACGACATCGGGCACATCTGCCCTGAGGAACAGGACAGATCGAACACACCGCCCAAGACCAATAAAAAGCGCGAAAACGTGCAGTCCAGGGTCAGGACCCTAGCGTCCCATTCGTACCCACAGCCATACCAGACAGGCTGCGACGACGTGCGCCATGACACAACTTAAAGATGTAAAAACTATTTATTTCACAATCTTTTTCAAAGTGCGTCATAATAAGCGCCGTAAACTTAATCAGCCTAAGGTTGCAATCCATCAACTGGAGGGGTCTATAGTGCAGAACGAAAAGAACACCCAACAAGATGCGGCTACCCTGACCGAGGCCGAACTTAAATTCGCACACTGCCTTGAGCAAACCCTGAATCAGGCCTTGGGTGATGGCGATAATGTCACATCGATCTGGTCGCGGTTAAAACCCGATCAGCGCGCACGTATCGCCGAGGATTATCTGGCAAAGCTGCAAGAAACCGGTGCCAGTCCGGATGACGGCGGCACTGCTGCGAGTTTTCTGCAGGACGGTTTTGATCGATATGCCGATCTGGATGCGGGTTTTATCACTCAGCCATCGGAAAAACCCCCGCTACAGCACTACGCCCCGGCCGACGA
Source organism: Thalassospira sp. (assembly GCF_040218635.1). GTDB lineage: Bacteria > Pseudomonadota > Alphaproteobacteria > Rhodospirillales > Thalassospiraceae > Thalassospira. The sequence goes on along the minus strand of NZ_JAVJRB010000012.1, from coordinate 105,146 downwards.
ACCCGACCGATCAAAGCAATCCCCGGGGCCAAGCCGTGCGGAGCAGCGTTACAGCCCCCCACCGGGGTATCCTGCGGATTTCAATCCGCTTGCCGGGTTCCCCGGGCTGGAGCCATCGACCACAGGCCCACGCCCAGAAGACGTTATCGCCGGTGCGCTTCCGGGATTTGGCACACCGCCCGGCGTAAACCCGGTTGATATCCTGCGGGGTATTTTGCCAAACGGGCTGGAACGAACGAATTTGCGCCAGCCAACACCGGGCGCGCCAGAAACACCAGCACCAACACCCGCACCAACGCCATCACAGACCCCGGCATTTCCCGAAGCACCGGGCTGGCCCACCCCGTCCAATCATCCTGATCAACATGACCAACATGCAGATGCGCAGGTTCCAAGCGACCTTCATCCGCAAGCCGGTCCGGCAGCACCGAATTTCTGGCCGCTCTGGATTGATCAGCAGGACAATCTTCTAAAACAATGCCTGAAACTGATGTCGGGCAATATGGATGACGCGCAGGATGCGCTGTCCGAAGCGATGGTAAAGGCATCTGTCAAATTTGAAGATTCGATGGATGAAATCCGCAACCACCGCGCCTGGCTGTCAAGGATTGTCCATAATGCCTGCATTGATTTGCATCGCCAGAACCGGCGCAAGGCAGAATATCATGAAGAAACCCACGGCAGTGCCGATACCCCGGCATCCCCGATGACAGCCCCGACCATTCCCAGCCCGGAAGAATCATATTTGACGGGCGAGCGCATGGATCAACTCGAAACAGTTCTTCTGGCGATGCAGGAAAAACTGCGCAAGCCGCTTTTGATGCGCTGCGTGCAGGATCGCAGTTATGACGAAATTGCACAGGCGCTTGGACTTAGCAATTGCGCGGTGCGTAAACGCGTCCAGCTGGCGCGAGAACACCTGAAAGGGTCTGGCATTCAATAGCCAGAATATCGGCCAGCGACATGCCGTTTTTAAACGAAAAAATCGGCAAATAAATCGAAAAGAAGCGTCACAACCCCATAGCACTGACGTCTTTAGACTGAAAACGGGACGGCGAAACCCCGTCAGGATCACAACAGCAAGCAGCACATAGTACAAGCACACGAAGGAGACTTTACAATGGCGATTCCGACCCCCGTAAATGGTCAGATCACTGATGCAGTCACCCAGGCTAACGTGAAAGTTCTGGGCGAAGCCCCGGCAATGGCAATGGGCTCGATCTTCCAGTCCCTCGCACATTCCACCGGCATTCTTTATGAAAACGCCGTCAGCGCACAGCAGCAGATCGGCATCACCTCGCAGGCCGCCACCAATCAGGGCGTCATCCAGATCTATTCGGTCGACACGATGGCAGATTCTGTTGCGACCTCCAAAATTGCCAAAAGCGACGTGCCCGACAATATGCTTTCGCTTTTGACCGCACTTCAGGCGACCAAAGGCTGATCCTTTCCAAGGATCTTGCCCATCGGGTCACTTTCAAATCGGGCGGTCGTTTCCATCAGCGACCGCCCGATTTTATATAAGGCGCGCAACCCCTTACGCCGCCCAAGTTTTTGTACAAGTTCCGTCACAACCAATCAGGCCCCCCGTCATTTGACTGATCCCGCAAACCACGCGGAAAAGGGCCGGATTCCGGCACTTCTTTAGGCAACCAGGAGATACACAATGGCTGATAACACTCCGGTCAATGGCATGATTACCGACGCTGTCACCCAGGCCAATGTAAAGGTCATGGGCGATGCGCCGGCAATGGCCATGGGCTCGCTTTACCAGTCGCTGGCGCATTCTCATGGCATTCTCTATGAGAACGCTGTCAGTACCCAGCAACAGGTCGGCATTTCTTCTCAGGCAGCCACCAATCAGGGCGTCATTCAGGTTTACTCTGTCGACACCATGGCGGGTGCAGTGGCCACATCCAAGCTCGCAAACAGCGACGTTCCCGACAATATGCTTTCGCTGTTGTCGGCGCTCAAGGCAACGACCGGCACTTCTGTGTCGTAACACCAGATTGGTTTCGCCGCCGAACCAGCCCGGCATGCAAAAGCTTGCCGGGCTTTTTCTTTCACAAACCCTTTTTCCCCGCGTCATACCGGTAAGTTCCCAAACCGCTATCCAAGGAGACGGACATGCCATCGGCACCATCTGAGCAAGACGGCACGCAATCCCAACAGGCCCAAGCCAGTCCGACCGCCAAACAGTCGTTTCAGCAGGTCTCCGACCAGATTACCGACAGTGTCTCGATGACCAATGTCGCCACCCTTGGTGTTGGTCCGGGCTATGCGGCACTGCAGTCAATGCTTGGTCAGGCACAATCGCAAAATGTCCTGATGGCAAATATGGTTTCCGCGCAAAAGCAAAACGCAATGATCGGCATGACCACCATGAGCCAAAGCGTTCTGCAAATCATGAACCGTCGTAACCAGTAAGGATCACAGCGATGAGCAATCCCAACGAAGTGGACGCGCAAATCACCGACAGCGTCACCCAGACCAATACATCCGTGATTGGCAATGGCCCGGCCATGGGCACCATGCAGTCCTATTTGTCGCAAGCACAGGCACAGGGCATCCTGTTTGCCAACATGGTCAATGAACAGCAACAGCTGTCTGTGGCCAGCCTTGCGACCACGATGGAATGTGCGAAATCGACACTTTCCGTTCAGGACAGCAAACCAAATTTTTTTACCAGGGCCATGCAGAATATGACCCCGCAGAGCGCAGCGGGGACACCGGGTACACCGGCCAAGCCGGATCCGAACCACAACCCGACCTGAGCGCCATATTGGCAAGTCAGGCAAAAGGTACTAGCGCGCCGCCCGCGGATGAAGAACATTGGTATCAAAGTGCCTGGGGCAATATCGACAAGCAGTTTCTTGCTGATGGCTATGAAACCGCCGATGACCTTAATGCGCAGGGCGACGGGCCATATGACGAGGGCGGTGAGATGACAGAGGGCGAAACATGAGCAACATCGTCAATCCACAAGTCACCGATGCAGTCACCCAGACCAACGTCAAGGTTCTGGGTGAAAGCCCGGCACAGGCGGTGTCGATGGCCCTGCAATCACATTCCCATGCCACCGGGCTTGCCATGGAAAACGCAACCCTGACCCAGGGCAATATGCAGCAAGTCGTCAATACATCGACATCCAAACTCGTCGCGATGATCACAGCCCAAGCGGGTTAGGCCAGTCGCACCGAGCAGGTGCAGGACACCAAACGAATTTGATCACAATTCTTCGCATTATGCGTCTTAAGATGTGCGGTCATCCGGACCGCCTTTTCGGAGGATATCATGGCTATTCCAACCTCGGTGAACGGTCAGATTACCGACGCAGTTACACAGACCTCGGTCAGCGTACTTGCTTCCGCACCCGCAAATGCAATGGGTTCGATTTATCAAAGTGCCGCACATTCAACATCGATCCTGTTCCAGAACGCGGTTCAGGCCCAACAACAGGCATCGATTTGTTCGCAGGCGGCAACCAATCAGGGCGTGATGCAGCTTTACTCGGTCAATACCATGGCCGGCGCACAGGCAACGGCCAAGCTTGGCCGGTCTGACAACGCCGATACGTTATTGACACTCTTGGTTATTTTGGCAGCAACCCGCCGCTAGGCACCTGACCCGTCCGGTATTTCTGCGCCGGGCAATGGTCACAAACGCGAGGGCGTGAAATGGCAGACAACACCCCTGTAAATTCACAAATAACCGACGCCGTGACACAGACCAACGTCAAGGTCCTTGGCGAGGCGCCAGCACAGGCCATGGGGCTTGTGTATCAGACGATGGCACATTCCATCAGTCTGTCGATGCAAAACGCCATGCAAACGCAAGGCGGCCTGCAACAGATCGGCAATGCCGTTACATCAAGCGCGTGCAAAATGATCCTGGACAGTTCAGGTGGTGGCATGGGCGGTGGTGGCGGCACCAAATAGCGCACTGTCACAACCCGCCCTGCCCATTCGTATGATCACGGCAGCAGCATCAAATGCACTGACACATCCACCAACCCCGCATGAGGTTTAAGATGGCAGACGAAGACAATACCGCAAAAGAAGCACCTGACAGCCCGGATGCCAGTACCGATGATAAAAGCAGTGATGCGAGCGCATCCGGGGGTGGCGATAATGCCAAAAGTGCCGATAGCGGCAGCGCGGACAGTGATAGCAGCGCAGATGGTGCTTCTGCTGCGTCTGGTGGTGCTGCTGATAGCAGCAATGCGTCGGATGGATCGTCGGCAAGTGATCCGGATGTCAGCCCGCCCGGCCCGGCCAATACCCCGCCGCTTAGCACCGCCCTTAACCCGCAAATCGTTCAGGCGGTCGGCACCACCAACCACGCAGTTCTGAATGGGGCTATTCCGGGCGCCAACGGGGTTGCCTATCAAAAGGTTGCGCAGGCTGCGGCCTATGCCGTGCAAGATTCCACCGATTATTTGCGCAATATCATGTCGATGGCATCAGCCACCACCGGGGTTGCCATGCAACAGATGCTGGTGAAAAAAGAAGTCGATCCCTATGCCGATATCATCAAGGCTGCGACACAGGCCGTTACCGATGCGCAGAAAACATTCACCAATGTCGGCACATCGGCCAGCAGTGTGGTGAAGGATTTTGACAGCCTCGCTTGAGTGAACATCAATGTTTCATGAAAAAGGCCAGAATCACAATCTGTGATCTGGCCTTTGTTGGTTCTGGAAGTCTTTGGCCCCTAACCCGCCCGCATCAATTCGATCCGGTGGCAGGCTTCGGAGAAGTCCGGGGCAAACAGTTTGACGCTGACACCGGTTCCTTGCAGTTCATAAGCGCCCATCTCGACCGTCGGGCAGGAAATGAAGCTGGCGACGGTCTGGCTGACCAGAACGCGCTTGCCAAGCTGCTTTGTGAGTTGTTCGATCCGGGCGGCTTCGTTGGCGGCCTGCCCGACCACCGTGAAATCAACGCGCTCCGAAACCCCGACATTACCGTAAATCACATCGCCGACATGCATGCCCAGCCCGTAATCAAATGGCGGTTTGCCGACTTCTTCGCGTTTGCCATTCAGCTCGTCGATATTTAGCTGGGCTTCTGCTGCGGCATAGAGTGCGGAGATACAGGCATTTTCCAGATTGTTTTCATCATCATCAATCGGGAAGATCGCCAAGGTCGCATCGCCGATATAGCGCAGAACCTGCCCGCCATGTTTCAGCACCGCCCCGGCGGTTGCCGCAAAGAAATCGTTCATTTCACCCAGAAATGCATCATCGCCAACATGGGTCGCAACCGAGGTGGAATTGCGCATATCGGAGAACCAGATCACCGCACGTGTTTTGGTGCTGTCGCCCAGCTTGATCTGGCCATTGCGCACACGGGTTCCGGCATCTGATCCCAGATAGGTTTCAAGAATGGTGCTGGTTTCTTCGTGGTTGATCCGCATTTTGCACGACACGGCAAAGCGGCGCTGAATGCCCGACAGGATCGCAAGATCTTCGTCGGAAAAGCCACTTGGTCGACGGGTAAGATAGGTCATGAAGATGCGGTTGCTATCAAGCGTGCTGTCGCGGTCGGTCACAAACGGCGTCATCAGCGCGTAATAGTCGGTCCCGCGATTACGGCGGAAACTTTCAAGTACCGGAAAATCAAGAACGGCCCCCGGACCGATCAAATGACGACGCATGAAGCTGACATCATTATCGAGCATCCATTTCATCGGGCTTTCGGTCCAGTCCGTGTCCGTGTCCCCGACCCCCATATGGGTGGAACGTTCGACGTCACCAGCTTCTTTTGACCAGATATAAGACACGCCTTCATAGAGCGGATGCAGGGTTTTAAACGCCACCATCACTCGATCAACCGGAATGCCCGATGCAACAAGACGGCTGACCATGCCCGACAGAAGTTCGCTGATATCGGTATCATCAAGCGCACATTCCATGAGCCAGTCATTGACCGAGCGCACGAAACCACGCGCAGCCTGGGCCGTATTGGTCCCGGGTAAAGACGTTACAACGCCTGAATCTTGCTGCTGGTTGTTCATTGTTCGCTCCGTCCGTTTTCGTGCTTATTTTTACACCGCATAGATAGAACAGCAATGCCATTTCGCAATTATTGATTTGGAAACAATCTATTTCCCGGCCCACAAATGACTATTGGTCATTAAAATTGCAAGGCCCAATTGACAAAAAATCATAAGTCGTTGAAATCTTGGATAACCCTAAAAAGGCAACCGTGATTTAAACCCCGATTAAGGTGCCGCTGGCGGCAGATAGATCCGGGCCAAAAGCCCGCCCTGCGGCGCGTCTTCAAGGTATATTTCCCCACCATGGGCGCGAATGGCGGTTCGGGCAATCGCCATCCCGAGGCCAATTCCCCCGGTGTCACGATTGCGTGATTGTTCAATTCTAAAGAACGGTTCAAACACCTGTTCGCGTTTATCGACCGGAATGCCCGGACCATCATCGGCAATTTCGATCCATAAGCCCCCGTCATCGGCATCGCGAACGGCAACTTCAACATGGGTGCCAAAGTTCAGCGCATTGGCAATCAGATTGCCAAACGCCCGTTTGACCGAAAGCGGTCGGCATGGATAAACCCGTGCATCGCCATCCCCGGTAAAGGAAATCGGGCGGCCGGTTTCGGCAAGGTCTTCAACAGCGGATTCAACCAAGGCCGTCATATTGATCTTGCGGGTTTCTTCATTTGCCGTTTCTTCACGGGCAAAGGCCATGGCCGCTTCGACCATCTGTTCCATTTCATCAAGCGTTTCAATAATCCGCGCCCGGTTTTCCGGATCATCGACAAATTCGGCGCGCAACCGAAGAGACGTGATCGGGGTGCGCAGATCATGTGAGATCGCGGCCAACATCCGGGTGCGGTCTTCGACAAATCGTTTCAAACGCGCGGTCATCCGGTTGAAGGCCTTGGCCGCACGTCTGATTTCGATCGCCCCGGTTTCCGGAACCGGTTCAGGGTAATCCCCACGCCCGACCCGGTCTGCGGCACGCGCCAAAACACCCCATGACCGCGAAATACGGCGTGCAAGGAAGAAGGCAATCACGGCAATCACAAGGGCGGATAAAAGCACGCGCAGCAAATTATCAAACACAAACCACGGCGGCGGCACAACACCGCCAATCACGGCTTCCAGCCAGATTGTCGGGCCCGCATTGGCCGCATCAGAATTGGGGGCATCTACCCCCGAAACCGTTGAGGTGATTGGAACAACAAGTTGCATCACCGGTGCTGCGTGGCAATCAAATCGTTCCATATAGCGCAAAGACCAAGGTGCTTTGTCCGCGCCATTATGATGTGGTTTATCGCGTCCACGCGCCGCCATGGCTTCTTGTCGGGCCTCCATCGCGTCTTCAAGGACGTCTTCTGCATCCTCATGATCGGCCACGTCGGACTGGGTTTCTGCTTGTGGTTCAGATTGTCCATTCGAGCCATCAAGATAGGCCTTCTGCGCCTTGCGAAGCGACTTTCTTTCCGCCCAACAGGCATCCTCTGACAAAACATTGACCCATCCTTGCGCGTCAATCGACGTTGTAAGGAACTCATTCAAACGTCCGGTGAGACGTTCCGAATTCAGGCCATTCTTGACATCAAAGCTTGGCGTATCAACAAGGCGCAAGCGGGTTTGCGGCGATTGCGCAACACGCAAAACATCGTGCCAGTTTTCCTGTGGCGTGGTGGTCAGAATGCGCGATATCGCCGCAATACGGGTCAAGGCATTGCCGCGCCGCTCAGACGCCAACGCATCCCGGCGTTCTTCAGCCAGCAACACGCCCAACACAATATGGGTCAGGATAATCGCACCCAGCAACAGACAGACAAGTTGGGCGGTCAGGCTTTGTGGCCAAAGGCGCTTGATCAAGCGGCGGCTGGTCATTTTTCGACCACCTCGCAGGTAAACATATAGCCCCCACCCCAGACGGTCTTGATCAGAACCGGGTTCCTGGCATCGGGTTCAATCTTTTTGCGCAGGCGGCTGACCTGATTATCAATGCTGCGATCAAAAGGAACCGCTTCGCGCCCACGGGTCAGGTCCAACAACTGATCCCGGTTAAGCACCATATTGGGATGTTCGACAAAGGCACAGAGCAAGCCGTATTCACCGGAACTGAGCGGCAAGACAACATCGCTGCCATCGCGCAATTCATGGCGCGTTCGATCCAGTACCCAGCGATCAAAATGGACTTCGCCGCTTGGCAGCGGCCCCTTGCGCCCGACAGGCAAGCTTTGCGCGCGGCGCATCACCGCCTTGATCCGGGCAAGCAATTCACGCGGATTGAACGGCTTTGCCAGATAATCATCCGCGCCCATTTCAAGGCCAATGATGCGGTCGGTTTCTTCGCCAAGGGCGGTTAACATCACCACCGGCACATCATGATTTTCGCGCAGCCAGCGACACAGGCTTAGCCCGTCTTCACCGGGCATCATCAAATCAAGCACAATCAGATCAGGCGACAGATCATCACCCATCATGCGCCGCAATTCGCGCCCGTCCGATGCCAATGACACACGGTATTCGTGCTGGCGCAAATAACGCCCCAAAAGATCGCGAATATCACGATGGTCATCGACAACAAGAATGTGGGGCTGGTCGCTCATAAATGGTCCTGTAACTGAAACGGTTTTCTCACTCTAACTTAGCGCGTTGGTAATCGGGGCAGAAACGGCAATTTGTATCAAATTGTCGCATTTGGGCATTTTGCCAAACCTTGCGACCATTTTGCCCGTTCTTCGGGATCATTTCGCGACAATCATCAGCGATAACCGACCTCAACGAAAACAGTCCCCACAACCAAACCGAGGTTCACGATGAAACGCAAAACCAACCTTAAAATCGCAGCAGCCCTGATTGCTACCACTTTGATTGCCACCCCGTTTGCAGCTTCTTATGCCGGTCAAGGCGGATATGGCGGGCATGGCGGCCCCGGTGAATGGGCAATGTTTGAAGGCGGCCATCACAGCGGCCCCAAACATGACGGCCCGCGCGGCGGATTTGGCAAAGGCGATCACAGCCACCGCGAAGACCGCGACCGCACAACGCCCCTGACACCGGCAGAGGCCCGCATTTTGATTGATGCCATGCTTTTGAAAACCAACGTGACTGATCTTAAAACCGGCGATGCGCTTTTGGCGGAAGAGCCCGGCAAGATCGATGTTCTTTTGGTCAATACCGATGGCGGCGTTGTTGACGTGATCAAGTTTGATGCCAAAACCGGTCGTATGGACCGGGACGAACGCCGGACTTTGCGCAAACTCCTGCCCCGCCCTGATCGGGCGGAGCGTTATAACCGCAAGTTCGATGCCAATCAGATGAGCTTGCTTGCCAATGCCATGGTGATCCGGTTTGGCAAAGGGGACCTTAAACTTGGCGAAATCGCGCAAACCCCGCGCGGCACCTATAGCGCGACAGTTACCAACAATGCCGGTGACATTGTTCGCGAAATGGAACTCAGCAGTGTGACCGGCCGCCCAATCAGCTAAGGCTGCATGGGATAAGACCGCATACCTGACACCGTCCCCACCCGGTCCGGAGAATTTTCTCCCAACCGATACTCCGGACCAACCCCTGCGCCCCCAAGGTTCCCCCCTTGGGGGCGTTATCTTTAGATCATTGATTTGTCATGATTTTTGGTTTGACGGCGATACAGACACTTATCATTCTATCAGATCGTTTTGACCTCAACGCCCCAAAGTGATCTGAACAATGACAGCCCCGAACATTAAATCAACGCCCAGAACCGCCACCCTGAATGACATTCCAGCCTTAAGCCAACTTTGGCAGGAAACCGGGCTTTATCGCCCCTATAACCCGCCAGAATGGGATGTGACATTTGCCCTGTCTTCGGATGAGGCGACCCTTATGGTCTGGGAAGATAACAGCGATAACATCATCGGTTCGGTCATGGCCGGGCATGACGGGCATCGCGGCTGGATCTATTATATGGCGGTTGCGCCGCTTCATCAGAAATCGGGCCTTGGCCGCAAATTGATCGAGGTCGGGGAAAACTGGCTACGCGATCAGGGTGTTTGGCGCATGCAATTGATGGTGCGTTCGGAAAACACGGCAACGCAGGATTTCTATGCCCACCTTGGCTATCGCGCCCTTGACGTCACCGTCATGCAAAAGGATATCGCTACCCCGCCCGCAGATCGGACCTAGGGTCCAAACTCATTCACATAATCGCTCCGGCATCTGATATAAGAGAAAAAACTAGGAAAAGACCGCCGAGCGAGGTGGTCCCCGGTCAAGGAATTTGACGCAGAGTTTTCTCTTATATCAGATGTCCTACGGATCACCCGGATTTGCACGACCTACTTTGTCGCAAAACCTTGAAAGATGTATATCTTCCTGCGGTTCTGCTTCGCGTATCCGCACAAATCCGGGTGACCGGGGCGGTTATGTGAATGAGTTTGGACCCTAAGCATGGAAAAACTGCGCAATATCGGCCCGACTTCCCGCCGCGAACTTCTTGAAATCGGGATTGAAACCCGTGATCACCTGATTGCAGCGGGGATTGCCGATACCATGCGCCGTCTTTTATTTCGCTTTGGCAGCGAAAAGAAAATCAGCGTGAATTACCTGTATGCCCTTGAAGGGGCCATTCACGATCATGATTGGCGGGATATAACACCTGCCCGCAAGCACGAATTGCGCGCGTTGCTTGATCAACTTCGCGCTGACATGCAGCCGTAATCAGCCCCACCACACCTGAACAAGATGCGTGATACCTGACCAAACAGTCCGGTATCGCGCAATCCTGCTTTTACTGTGCCGCGATGACATAGGCTCCGGTTTTTTCTTCTGCCAGACGGGATCTTAGCCCGGCGATTTGATCGGCAGACAACCGCAACCCAAGTTTGGAACGCCGCCAGATCAGATCATCAATCTCGCGCACCCATTCCTGATCGATCAGATAGCGCAGTTCTGTCTCATACAGATCATGACCATAACAGGTGCCGAGATCAGCCATGCTGGATGCGGTGCCAATCAGTATCTCGATCCGGCTGCCATAGGCGCGCAAAAGACGTTTGAGCATGGACTGATCCATCCAGTCATAGCGATGGGCGTAATCGATAAAGGCATTCTCAAACGATGCATCGGGGAAATCACCACCCGGCAAGGGTTCGGCGGCGGTCCAGGGCACATCCCTGATCCCGAATTCCTTTGAAATGATCGCAAGCGCGTGTTCGGCAAGTTTGCGATAGGTGGTGATTTTGCCGCCAAATACATGCAACGCCGGGGCAGTGTTGCCATCGGATTCAAGCTTTAACGTGTAATCACGCGATACCTTCGATGCATTTGCGCCCTCGCCATTGCCAGCATAGAGCGGGCGCACGCCGGAATAGGTCCAGACAACATCATCTGATCCGACCTGTTTTTTGAAATAGCCGCTGGCAAGTTTGCACAGATAATCGATTTCATCCTGATCAATTTTGACCTTGGCCGGATCGCCTTTGAAATCAATATCCGTGGTCCCGATCAGGGTAAAGTCATCCTGATAGGGAATGGCAAAGACAATGCGGCCATCGCCATTCTGGAAGATATAGCAATAATCATGGTCAAACAGTTTGGGCACGACGATGTGGCTGCCTTTGACCAGGCGGATATTGGCCTTGGTGTCGGATTTCACAACACCGGTTTCCGGGTTGATCAGATCGGCACACCACGGGCCGGCGGCATTGATCAACATACGACCGGAGACTGATCGGCTTTCGCCACTTTCCTGATCACGCAATGTGACCTGCCAGACATCATCAACCCGTTTGGCGCCCACACATTCCGTGCGCGTATGGATTTCCGCCCCGCAGGCTTTGGCATCGATTGCGTTGAGCACCACAAGCCGGGCATCATCAACCCAGCAATCGGAATAAACAAATCCCTTGGTCACGTTTTCGCGCAACGGCGCGCCCGAGACATGATCGGCAAATGAAATCCCCTTGGACGCCGGCAATTTTTTGCGCCCGCCCAGATGGTCATACAAAAACAATCCCAGACGGATCATCCATGCCGGGCGCAGATCGCGGCGGTGCGGCAAGACAAAGCGCAGCGGCCAGATGATGTGCGGGGCATTGCCCAACAGAACTTCGCGTTCTGTCAGGGCTTCGCGGACAAGGCGGAATTCATAATGTTCCAGATAACGCAGCCCGCCATGGATCAGCTTGGTGCTGGCCGATGAGGTCGCACTGGCGAGATCATTTTTTTCACACAGCAACACTTTAAGGCCCCGGCCCGCCGCATCCCGCGCAATGCCAGCACCGTTAATGCCACCGCCAATAATGATCAGATCGTAGTTTGAAGTGCCAGCCATCCGGGGCCTCTTTCAGCAAAGGAATTTCTCTTTGCCATGATAAATAGTTCATTTTCGAAAATTTTCAAGTTTCAATTTGTGACATTTTATTGATACAGACATGCCGCAAAGACAACGCTCTTCCGGACCAGAAGCCTCATGACCCACGTCATTCGAAAAGTTCATTAGTGAAATAAATAGAAAACCCCGCCTGATATTCAGGCGGGGCGTTTATCACTTCGATTATGACTGGAGCTATATCTGGTCCGGGTAGCTGATCAGGCCAGCCAGCGTTTTTGCCAGTCCGAGAGCATGGAAATCGTCCAAAGCTGATGCCCCCAATTGCGCTTACCCGACATATGTTCCTGATGCAGCCGGGCAATATATTTACGATCCAGACCAAGATCCTGATACAGCGCCTCATTGGCCAGATGGTCGCCCATCCACTCGCGCAAAGGTCCGCGCAACCATTGTGCTAGTGGCACGCCAAACCCGGTTTTGGGCCGGTCGATCAATTCACGCGGGACATATTTATACAGGATCTGACGCAGGGCGTACTTGCCCACCGATCCGTTCATTTTAAGACGTGCGGGCAAGCGCCAGCCAAATTCAATCACCCGATGATCAATCAGCGGCACACGCACTTCAAGCGAATTGGCCATCGATGCCCGGTCCACCTTGGTCAAAACGTCATCGACCATATACATCATCGTATCCATGACCTGCATGGATGAAACATAATCAAGATTGCGGTTGCGACAGAATTTTTCGCCCGGCACACGGAATTTTTTGCGCGATGACCGGCTTCCCAGAAGTTTATCCGCATCAAACAGCGACAGCAGCGCGTGATAGCGATCGAGATCATCCTTGATCGCCAACAGCGGTGCGGCCTTGTGGATTTTATCGCCAATCGCACTGGTCGACATCTTACCGGGCACCAGCCCGACCAGATTATCCCATTGTTCGGGCGACAACATGGTCAGGCCCTTGGCAACCAATGATGCGCCAAATGGAATGCTGCTGGCGGCGGCACTTAGCTGCTTTGCCCAAAGATAGCGGGTATAGCCGCCAAATGTTTCATCCCCGCCATCGCCTGACAGGGCAACTGTGACTTCCTTACGGGTCAGGGCCGAAATCAGATAGGTCGGGATGGCTGAGCTGTCAAAGAACGGCTCATCGAAGGTTTCTGAAAGCTTCGGCACCAGATCAAGCGCGTCCTGGGGCGTGACATACAATTCGGTATGGTCGGTTTTAAGGTGCTTGGCGACTTCACCGGCAAAGGCCGCCTCGTTAAAGGCGGCGTCTTCGAACCCGACCGAAAATGTTTTGACCGGACGGTCCGAGACCGACTGCATCAGGGCAACGATGGTTGAAGAATCAATTCCGCCAGACAAAAACGCGCCCAAGGGTACATCGGCAACCATGCGGCGCGAAACTGCATCGCGGAGCAATTCTTCAAGTGCGTCAATCGCACTTTGATCATCGCCGCTCCAGGCGTGTTTCTGACCATTGAGAACCGCATCTTCCACCGACCAATAGGCGGTTTCAGTTGCCTGATCGTGCGATGTGATCTCAAGAATATGGCCGGGTTTAAGCATCTTGGCGTGGGCATAGATCGAATGGCCCGACGGCACATAGCCAAAGCGCAAATAGGCTTCAAGCCCGGTCTGATTGACTTCCCGCGAAATGACATTGCCTGCCAGAAGGCCTTTGACTTCGGATGCGAAGCCGATGTTGCCTTCAAAGCGTGACCAATACAGCGGCTTGATGCCCAACCGGTCCCGGATCAGGGTCAGTTTGTCGGCTTCGCGGTCCCAAAGGGCGATGGCAAACATGCCAATCAGCCGTTTGACCGTTTCGCGAACACCCCAATGGGCAAGACATTCAAGGATGACTTCGGTGTCGGAATGGCCGCGCCATGCGATATTGGCCGAGGCCAGCTTTTCGCGCAGTTCCGGCGCGTTATAAATTTCGCCGTTATAGACCATGACATAGCGGCCATTGGCCGAATGCATCGGTTGTTTGCCGGCATCTGACAGATCAATAATCGCCAGGCGGCGCTGACCAAGCGCCAACCCTGACGGTGGATCAACCCAAACATCACCGCCATCCGGGCCACGATGGTGCAACGCTTCGTTCATGCGCGAAACAGTATCGTGCAATCCGCTGGTGTCACCCTGCCCAGATAGCCATAAACCGGCAATTCCACACATAAAATAATCCTGTAAAACTCTAGGGCCCAAACTCATTCACATGACCGACCCGGCAACGGATATAAGAGAAATCACTAGGAAAAGTCCGCCGAGCGGGGTGATCCCCGGTCAAGGAATTTGACGCAGAGCTTTCTCTTATATCCGTTGTCCTTCGGATCACCCGTATTTGCACGGCCTACTTTGTCGCAAAACCTTGAAAGATGTAGATCTTCCTGCGGTTTTGTTTCGCGTATCCGCACAAATACGGGTGACCGGGGCGATTATGTGAATGAGTTTGCGCCCTAGGTTACTTAAAACAATAACAGCATGTTCTACAATGAAAACATTCTGAAAACGCTTTATGTCGAGATGAAAAGTGGACGCGTTCGCCAATCAGGGCAACCCGTAACAGGAATATCTTGGAAAACGGCATAAACGGCCTGCTTGGCACCCCCACCAACGGATAGCCAAGGATATGCCAAATCGATGATCTAAAAGGATATCAGGTCTTTTCAATCCCCAACCGTGCCATCCGGCGATAGAGCGTATTACGCCCGATTCCCAATGCCTTGGCAGTGTTGCTGATATGCCATTTATGATCATCAAGCACCGCACGCAATGCAACGCCTTCGGCTTGCGCGATGCTTTGGCGGGCAGAGGGTTGATCGTTGATGGTTTCCACATGGAAATCATCTGGCAGGTGATGGCGTTCAATCACCCCGTCATCGGCAAAGACGCTGGCATATTGTAAAATATTGATCAGTTCGCGCACGTTGCCCGGCCAGCGATGCCGGGTCAAAAGGGTCAATACGTCATCCTGGCACTGCACATGATCGCCAGATAGCCCCACCAAAAGCCTTCCGATCAAATCAACTAGGTCACTGCGTTCACGCAAGGGCGGCACGGCAAGCCTTGCGCCCTTGATCCGATACAGCAAATCTTCGCGGAACCGCCCATCTGCAACGGCAGCAGTCAAATCAACATTGCTGGCACAGATCAGACGAAAATCGACCGAGATCGACTTTGTGCTGCCAAGTGGTTCGATCATCCGGCTTTCAAGAACACGCAACAGGCGTCCTTGCGCGGCAAGCGGCATATCGCCGATTTCATCTAAAAACAGCGTACCGCCATTGGCTTCGCGGATACGCCCGCCAAATCCATCGCGCGCCGCCCCGGTAAACGCACCCCCGGCATGACCAAACAATTCGTTTTCAATCAATCCTTCGGGCAAGGCCGCACAATTGATGGCGACAAAGTTTCGCGATTTGCCAAAGCTTGCCTCATGAATGTGACGGGCAAGATATTCTTTGCCACTGCCGGTTTCACCGGACATCAACACATTGATATCGCGCGCATGCAGGCGTGACCCGATATCAAAAATGCGCCGAAAGGCCGGGTCACGATCGGCGATATCGACAACCGGTCTGGCCGGTGTTTTGACCTTGTGAGCAACAGGGGTGGAGCGCCCGATATATTTCCGGCGCATCCGTTCGGGAACTGTCAGGCTGCCAAACAGCACCCCGCCACCGGCAATATTAAGCGCCATAGCCGATGACGAACGGCCTTGATTCTGGCCTTCTGTCTGACTGAATTTTGACAGTAATTCATCAACATCCATTTCGAACATATCGGCGATGTCCATGGATGCATTGGTCGCCGTTAAAATGCGCCGTGCGGTCGATGTCGCCCCGCTGATCGTGCCATCGGGCGCAATTGAAATCATTGCATCGCGGGTGGTTCCAACATGGCGGGATTCCGGATGAAGATGCAAAATCACATCACCGGATCGCTCGTCAAAGAACAATATCCGTTCAAGCGCATCGGCATAATCGGCGACCATGCCGCGCACACGCATACAATCTGTGCGTTTGATATCATCGCGCACCGCAGACACATCCAGAACCGAACAGACTTTGCCATCCGGATCAAAAACCGGGGCGGCTGTGCAGGTCAGAACCGAATGCTGGGCAAGAAAATGTTCGTCCTTGTGGATCGTGATCGGGCGGCCTTCAACAATGCAGGTGCCAATGCCGTTGGTGCCTTCGCGCTCCTCGCTCCAGATTGCGCCGGGCAGAAGACCGTTGGTGCGAAACGATGGCAGCAACGAATGGGCCGCGACACTATCAAGGATCACGCCACTATTATCAGTGAGAAACACCGCATAGCCTGATGCATCGATCTTGCGATACAGGGTCCGCACAAGATCGTGGGCATGGTGATAAAGCCGCCCGTTGCGATCACGCAATTGCCGGGTCTGGCTTTCGGGCATAACTTCGGGACGGCGCAAGGTGTCATGGGCCAGCCCAAACCGGTTTTCACACCGCTGCCAGCTTTCAAGCACCGCACGATTTTGCGCACCACCGCTGAGTTGCAGTGCTGCTTCTATCCGTCCGCCGGGAATATTTCCTGACATAGACGCTATCTCCCTTGCGTCGGCGTTTTGACCCGGAAATTTCCGGTGCGCAGCTTATGGCGCATCCGATCACAGCCATAATCCTACCATAACGCCCCCCCTGCACGCCAAACAGTTTCACCGCAAAATCACAGCACAATCTGAGATGTTCCATTTTTGGAACAATTTGTGCCAATTGCCCTGTTCCAACCGATCCGCTGGCACAGCGTCAAACACCATCCCCATCGCCCCAACCACCTGAAAATGCGGCCTTAGTGTGCAACGCCCCCTGCCCGATCAAAAGTGGCACGACCTTTGCGGATACGGCAGCGTCACAATCAAAAACGGGCGAACAAATCGCCTGTAGATCTCGGAGGAAGCAAAATGATCTATAAAAACCCGAATGACGCCGGCAGCGTCGTCAGCTTTAAAGGCCGCTATGAGAACTATATTGGCGGCGAATGGGTCGCCCCGACCAAAGGCCAGTATTTTGAAAATGTCTCGCCAGTAAACGGCAAACCGTTCTGCGAAATCGCCCGGTCCAGTTCTGAGGATATCGAAAAGGCACTTGATGCCGCCCATGCTGCTTTTCCGGCCTGGGGCAAAACGTCCGTAACCGAACGGGCCAATATGCTCAATAAAATTGCCGATCGCATGGAAGCCAATCTTGAAATGCTTGCGGTTGCCGAAACATGGGACAATGGCAAGGCTGTCCGCGAAACCATGGCGGCCGACATTCCGCTGGCGATTGATCATTTCCGCTATTTCGCCGGTGCCATCCGCGCACAGGAAGGCTCCCTTGGTGAAATTGACGACAACACAGTTGCCTATCACTTCCACGAACCCCTTGGCGTGGTTGGCCAGATCATCCCGTGGAACTTCCCGATCCTGATGGCGGTCTGGAAACTGGCCCCGGCATTGGCAGCAGGCAACTGCATTGTTTTGAAACCGGCCGAACAAACCCCGGCATCGATCTGTGTATTGCTTGAACTGGTTGGCGATCTGATCCCGGCGGGCGTTTTGAACGTCGTTCAGGGCTTTGGCGTGGAAGCCGGCAAACCGCTTGCGCAAAGCAACCGTGTTGCCAAGGTGGCCTTTACCGGCGAAACCACCACCGGGCGTCTGATCATGCAATATGCATCGGAAAACATCATTCCGGTGACACTTGAACTGGGTGGTAAATCGCCAAACGTCTTCTTTGACGACATCATGGCAGCCGATGATGATTTCCGCCAGAAAGCCGCCGAAGGCCTGACCATGTTTGCCCTTAATCAGGGTGAAGTTTGCACCTGTCCGTCGCGCGCGCTTATTCAGGAAACCATCTATGACAAGTTCATGGATAATGTCCTGACCCGTGTTGCCAATATCAAACAGGGCAACCCGCTTGATACCGACACCATGATGGGCGCACAGGCATCTTCTGAGCAGATGGAAAAAATCCTGTCCTATCTTGATATCGGCAAACAGGAAGGGGCAGAAACCCTGTGTGGTGGTGGCCGCGCCGAACTTGGTGGTGATCTTTCAGATGGTTTCTATATCCAGCCGACCATCTTCAAGGGCCATAACCGCATGCGGATTTTCCAGGAAGAAATCTTTGGCCCGGTGGTTTCGGTCGCAACGTTTAAAGACGACGCCGAAGCCCTTCATCTTGCCAATGATACCCTTTATGGGCTGGGTGCCGGTGTCTGGACCCGTGATGGCACACGTGCTTATCGCTTTGGCCGGGAAATCAAGGCCGGTCGTGTCTGGACCAACTGTTATCATCTCTATCCGGCCCATGCGGCCTTTGGTGGCTATAAACAGTCCGGCATTGGACGTGAAAACCACAAGATGATGTTGAACCATTATCAGCAGACCAAGAACCTTCTGGTTTCCTACGATCCGAAACCGATGGGCTTCTTCTGATCGAACGATGATCGCGGCCGGGCGCATATCCTCCCTCATGCGTCCGGCTTTGTTTCATCCTTCATCTTACGGAGACACCCATGACCGGATCAGACACCATCCCTGACAGGGTCACCGCAACCAGTGCGGCGATTGATCTGATCAGGAAGCTTAAAACCATCCACGGGCCGGTGATGTTTCATCAGTCGGGGGGCTGTTGTGATGGCAGTGCGCCGATGTGCTTTCCCGACGGGGAATTTAAAACCGGCGATCAAGACGTGCTTTTGGGGGAAATCGAAGGCAGTCCGTTTTTCATCGGTCGCGCACAATTTGAATATTGGCGTCACACACAACTGATCATTGACGTCGTTGATGGACGGGGCGGGATGTTTTCGCTTGAAGGACCGGAAGGCAAACGTTTCCTGACGCGATCCCGCGTCTTTAGCGATGATGAATGGAACGCCCTTAAGACGGCTGAGGAGAAAGCCCCGATCACCAGAGAACCCTAGGACACTGAACGAAGATATTTCCTACCCGTGGCGTTTCGCAGCGTGTGATCTCCTCCCATGATCTCACACAAACCGGAACCCCAGAAGACGCTGCTGGCATGTCCATTTGATTGCGCATCGTCTTCTTCCTTGCCCGCTGTCCCTCCCCCCGATGTGGCAGCGGGCTTTTTTGTGCATCTCCTTCTCGCAGTCATAAAATTATTGCGAAAAAATCTGGAACAACACCCCCGCTGCATGTGTTCTGCAATTGGAAAGCGACCCCGGGACGCAAAGCGCCCGGAACTGAATTCCAACATAAAAAAGGAGCATCACATTATGCGACGCTCAATGATTACACTGACCGCTCTTTCCGCGATTGCCTTAGGGACAGCGCCCGCGATGGCTGCAGGACAGCAGAAAGAAAACCCACAGGTTCCGGAAACGACACAGCAGTCGATGCAGAAAAACCCTGCAACCCTGAACGACCATGAATCGGTTCATCTGTCAGGGACGGTAAAAGAAATTACCGATGATCAGTTCACGATGAGTTATGGGTATGGCGAAATTGCCGTCGACATGTCCGATTACGGCTGGTTCGATCAGGGCTTTGTCAACAAAGGCGACAAAGTTCGCGTAAATGGCGAAGTTTCCGAAGGTTTCTTTTCCGATAAAAGGATTGTCGCCACGTCGATCTTCCTTCCCGAACGCGGTGCCTATTACACCAACGGCGAAGATCGCACCGGGTTTGTAAATAACCGTGGTCTGCCAACAGGTGACGAATGGGTGACATTCACCGGCGAGGTGACAGAAGTTCGCGAAGATGAAATTGCCCTGAATACCGGCAACACATCGATCACCGTCGATACGAGCGACGTGCCGGAAAACAGTACCGATGAGCAGGTTCGCCAGAAAATCAAGGCCGGGGATCGCGTTTCGGTCGCCGGGGAAATGGATGCAGCTGGTCTGTTCACGGAACGCGAGCTTGTTGCATCCTCGATTGTCGTCATGAATGACAGCAACACTTACATGCAGTAACCCGACAAAGGGAACTGTCATCTGACGATGAAAAAATGGCCGACGCCGGGTTAACTGGCGTCGGCTTTTTTGTTCGGAGTTAGGCCAAAATCACCAGAACCACACCGCTTAGCACACACAGGAATATCAGCGACAACAGGGCCGCCACCACAACCCGCCCGCCAACATGCATAACATTGCGGATATCAACGCTTAGCCCAAGGGCGGCCATCGCCAGAATGGTCAGGAACGACGAAACTGTTTTCATCGTGCCCAAGGCGAATTCCGGCAACAGTCCAAATGATCGTGCTGCCATCATGGCGATAAAGCCGATGATGAACCAGGGCACGACCTGTGCGACGGGAAGTCTGGTTTCACGTGCCCGCCCGCCCATCACGGCAAGGGTAAAGATCACCGGCCCCAACATCAAAACCCGGATCAGCTTGACCAAAGTTCCGACTTGCACGGCTAGTGCGCCTGCCGGTGCGGTTGCGGCCAAAACTTGCGGCACGGCATAGACCGTTAGCCCGGAAAAAATACCATACTGGGTGGCGGATAAGCCAAGACCGGCATGAAGCATCGGCAGGACAAAGACAAACAAAACCCCCAGAACCGCAGTAAAGGAAATTGAGGCGGCCACATCATCAGACCGGGCATCAATCACCGGGGCAGTCGCCGCAATTGCCGAATTGCCGCAGATCGAATTGCCACACGCCACCAGCAACGAAAGATGTTCGGAAAGACCAAGGGCGCGGCCAATGTGATAGCTGACAAACAGGCTGGCACAGACCACGGCAATGATCGCGACAATCAGACCACCACCCGCACTGCCAATCGCCTGCGCGCTGATCGTTCCGCCCAGCAACACAATCGCGATTTCCAGAACCGTCTTGCCGCAAAACCGCACACCGGCACAGTAACGTGGGGCCAGACCAAACACGGATCGCACCACCACCCCGATCAAGATGGCAAAGACCAGACTTTCAACCCAGCCACGGCCAAACAGCACCTGTTCGGCCTGCTCGGCCAGCTTGGCGGCAAGGGCCACCAGAAGCGTAATAGCAAGCCCCGGCAAGATCGGTTTGATGCGTGCATTAAAAAACATGATTTTCCTGTGTTTTGACAACACCCCGAAAATCTCATGCCTGACTATTTACTTCTATCGAATAAAAACTCATATTTCATTCGATTTAATTGAACGATTGAGCCTTTGCCATGATGACGCTTGAACAATTGCAAATCTTTGTCGCGGTTGCCGAACGCGAACATCTGACCCGCGCGGCAGAGGCGATTGGCCTGACCCCGTCAGCAGTCAGTTCCGCCATCAAGACCCTTGAACGGTTTTACGGGGTGGCGCTGTTTAACCGGGTTGGACGGCGGATCGAGCTTACCGAAACCGGGCGATTGTTTTTGGATGAAGCCAAAGCAACCCTTGCCCGTGCGCGGGCTGCGGAATTGACACTGGCCGAATTGGGCGGGATGCAGCGCGGTGATCTGAATGTTTATGCCAGTCAGACGATTGCAAGTTACTGGTTGCCGCCATTCCTGATGCAATTTCATGATCAATATCCCGGCATTGAAATTCATCTGACAATTGGCAATACCAAAACCGTATCGGATGCGGTGCGCGGCGGGGCGGCCGATATTGGTTTTATCGAGGGCGATATAGACGAACCGGCCCTTGCCAAACGCGAAGTTGCCGAAGATGCCCTTGTTGTGGTTGTCGGCCCAAAACATCCATGGGCAGATGGCCGCCCGCTCACCGCGCAAGCATTGGTGACGCAAACCAACTGGATTTTGCGTGAAGCCGGATCGGGCACAAGATCGGAATTTGAAAGCGCGCTACGTGATCTTGGCGTTGATCCCACCCGGCTTAAAACAGCATTGATTCTGCCGAGCAACGAGGCCGTTATTACCGCCGTTGAAAGCGGCCAAGCGGCCACCGCCGTTTCACAGTTTGCTGTAAGTTCGCTGATCGCCCAAGGCCGTCTGGCGCGCGCCAGCTTCCCGATCCCGCCCCGCAAATTCATGGTGCTGAGGCATAAAGAACGCAAACAAACGCAAAGCTCGTTGGCGTTGGAGAAGCTTTGTCTGGCCCAAAGCGTTTAATCATGGGGCAGCTATTGCCCGCATCTTGTTGCCAGCATTCCAAAACGAAGGCGTCCGCAACGATCACCAGAACCTGATCTACTGCGAGGCAAAACTGGTATTTTCAATTTTCTCGTTGCCCGTGGCCAAATGTTGCTCACCGGTTATATAGGCGCGAACCACAGCATTCATCACCAAGACAATCATCAACGCAATGAAAAAGAGTTGAAGATTGGCACCCAAAAATCCTTGCCATGCGATATTCAAACCGAACGGTCGATATTCAGGTGTCCAAGTCATAAACCATATCGTCAGTATTGCTGCGGCAAACTTCAAAACGACACAGCCAATAAAACTGCCCGCAACAGCTACCAGGACATAGCCAAAAGAATCAAAAGCCCGGCGCATAAAGCAGCGCAAGGGGACTCTACGTTCAAGAACCAGTTGCGGCAAAAGCGTTCCGGCGACACCCGCACACAATGCAAAAGAGATCATAAAAGCGACCCCCGCAATAAATTGCACACCAAACAACAACCCACCACCACCGACACCTGCCATCGCCAAATGCTGGATGCTGTGAACGATCCCTGGAAACATAAAATAATAGAGCAGCATGGACGGAATTGATGAAATCATAAGAATTACCGTGGTCACGCCAAAATACAGCGCAACCGTACTTCTTCGGATTTCTGGCAACACTTCCGGACCGATGTGATGTGCCAACACTTTCCGCAGAACGACGTAACCAACAATGATCCAGATCGAAAGTGTGAGTCCCTCAAGAATCAGACCGTCGGGATCTCCAATGCCCTCCAACAACTTGAGATACTTGGCCAATTGTAAAAGCGCGACCACAAAACCAACCGACAAAAGCAGCCGCGCCATGCCGATAGCGTCCATGAAGCTTTGGTGCCACAACCCTCTTTCAAATTCGGGTTTTCCCTCATTATCCGCGGCCTGATCTTTCTCATCTGCTTGGCTGGTCGGTGCTGAACTGCTCATTACCTGCTGCCTTCTGTCGATCACGGTTGTTTTTCAAAGCACCCTGCTACCAATGTTAGGGGCACAATAGCCGGTTTCCAGTGACAGGCATCACAACTATTCTTTCGAAGGGGCCGCTTCTTCTTACAACGCATTTAGCCTTTATTTACCGCCGTTAAGTCCTGCAGCGCCGCCACCGCCGTTTCACAATTCGCCGTAAGTTCGCTCCTCGCGCAAGGGCGTCTGGCACGTGCCTGATCCCCCTTTCCACCGCGCGAATTCACAGAGCTTGTTCAATCTATTGATTGCCTTTGCGCACAATCAAATCAGCCAGCCGTGCAATGCCATCGCGGATACGATCCGTGCTTTCGGTGGCGAAGCTTAGGCGGGCGGTATTAGCGCCACTTTGATCACAGAAAAACGCCTGACCGGGGACGAAGGCAACATGGGCATCTTCCATCGCCTCGGCCAGCAATGCGCGACTATCGATGTTGTCAGGCAACGTGAGCCAGATAAACATGCCGCCTTGTGGCTGCGACCAAGAAACACCTTCGGGCATGGTTTCATCCAGTGCAGTCAACATTGTATCGCGCTTGTTGCGATAGGCATCCTGCAGGGTTTTGAGATGTGCCGGAAACAGGGCAGTTGCCGCACGCAAGGCGACTTCCTGATTGATCGTTGAAACGTGCAAATCCCCGGCCTGCTTCATCAAAACAAGCTGACGGATCACCGGGCGCGGTGCGGTAATCCAGCCAATCCGCAAGGCCGGTGCCAATGTTTTGGAAAACGTGCCCAGTTGAATAACCGTTCCGGCATCAAGATCCCCATGGACTTCATCAAGGGCCAAAAGTGATGGCAGCATTTCGCCCTCATAGGACAATTTGCAATAGGCGGCGTCTTCCAAAATGATCGCGCCATATTTACGCGCGGTTTCCAGCACGGCCAAACGGCGGTCTAGTGAATAAGACCGGCCCGTCGGATTTTGAAAATCCGACGACAGATAGGCAATCCGCGCACCCGCGGCAAAGGCCGCATCCAGTTCGGCAATGACCGGCCCGTCATCATCCATATTGACACCGACATAGCTTGGCTTTTCCAGAACGATCTCGCGCCCCGGTTCCAGAAACAGACGGGCGAGCATATCAAGCCCCTGTTGTGCGCCACAGGTGATCAGGATGTTTTCGATATCACGCGCGGCCCCGGCGGTAGCCAGATCATCGGCAATCCATTGCCGCAAGCCCGGAAGGCCTTCGCTGATCGAATATTGCAGACTGCGCCGACCGGCAACCTCATCCCCCGTCAGATCGCCATAGACCGCATTAAAAGTCGCAAGCGGGAAAAGCTTCGGGTCCGGCACCCCACCGGCAAATGAAATAATCTCTGGCCGTTCGGCCACTTTCAACAGATCACGGATTTCAGACGCCCGCAAAGCACGGGCATCCGGCACGATCATTTCATTCCACTGGATGGTCATGGCAACTCTCTTTAGGTCAGCAACATTGCCCTTATTTGGCAAGGAACACTGACCTAAATCAAGTTTATTTTAATGTGTGAGTTAAACTTGAAACAAAATTACAATTCACGCACTGTACCCAAATCCCTGTCACCCCTGAACTGTTGGCTTCAAGACGCATTTACCGACCGCAGCCAAGCACGACAAAAAGTCACGGAAATCAAGATCACGGCGAAACAGGCGATCAAACCGGAAAATGCGGAACGGACGATCAGAAATGCCGGATCGGCGGGCATTCCCAAGGCGACCATGACCGCCACTACCTGCCCCATCATTGGCAAAACCAAGGCCGAGAGAACCGGCAGGACCAAGACAACAGCAGTGATGCGCCAAGCCAGAAAGCAGAAATTTTCCCGCCCGATTGCCAAAACATCGCCAACTTTTACCTGTCCGACCTGCCCGACCTGAAGACTCATCGCGCCCCATGTCCCGAACAATACGACGATGGCAAGGACCAGAAATGCCACCGCTCCGCCAAGAATGAGGCGAACGGCACGCGCGGCATCGATCCGGCCTGCCGTCATCAGAAGAAGGTCCTGCACAAAAACAAGCTGATAAAGATTGATCAACATCGCCAACATGACTGCGGCAAAGATCATCGCCCGCCCAAACCGCATCATGCCGGTCCAGCCTTGTGATTGCAGGGCGGCAAACCCGACCTCGCCGCGCAGGACAGCGATATGGGCCCCGTAGGCAACAGGGATCAGAGGAATGGCATAGATCACAAACAGGCCCCCTTGCCAGATCGCGCCGATCAGGTTGATTGCGCCATCATCGTCCAGTAATGCCGGGCCGGGCATGACAATGCTTAGGGCTGCGATCAGAACCGTCACTGCCACAGAAATGGCAACAACCCCGCGCCCCTGCCACAACAGGGTCATGCCAGCCTGAAGGATCCAGGTCGTGAATGGGCGTGAGGATGCGTTCATCGATTTCGATACATTACCAAATAAATTACCAAACAGTGCCACTGCGATTGAGTGCGATTGATATGGCGATGAATGGGGTCTGTATTCAATGTGCTTTAGATCGTTCTTGCCTGCGCTTCGGCGGGTTCTTCGCGTGAAGGCATATCGCTGGCAGCTAACCGCTTTTCACCAAGATGATACGCGCGCGTCACGATAACGGCGAGCATCCCGCCAATGAAACCATACTGCAGGCTTGATATCGCCAAGGTCATCACGGTTGTCGTATTGGTTAGAAACACGCCGTCAGACGAGATAAGGGGTTCTCCACCTGCGGTCTGGACAATGTTGACGATAATAGAGGTGAGAAACAGCCAGACGACAGGACCGATCAAAACACGACCGGTGACGTACCAGACTGTCTTTTTGCCACGCGCGAAGGAGCGGCCGATACCACTGCCATCGCCTGCAAGTGCGGCAGGCAACAGGGTGGCAAAAAACACAATGGCAATCCAAAGGGCGACAAACGTGACAGGTGCCGTTATCCCCAAAGCAACCAGATTTTCGACCTTCACCGTGTCTTCGACCGACAGCATAAAGCTTCCGGTCATGACAAACAGAATCAAGGATGACGGCAAGGTGACTAGAACCTGAACCAAAAGGTAACGCCCGGCAAAAAGCTTTAGGTGCGGCTTGTCTATGACCTTAAGTGCGGCAACATCGCCGCGCCCCTTCATCGTCGCGTTAAACAGCGAAAGCGCAAGAAATCCCCATATTGCAAAGCCAAGCAGGTAAACAACATAGACTTGTCCTGCGAAACTGCCGGTCAGTTGCCAGAAAACCAAACCAAGCATCAGCACAATCGCAATCAGGAAACTTGTCCGGCACTGCCACAGAAGCTGAAAACTGGCTTTCCAGATACCGGGTTGCTTCGGTTCGACCTGCTCGGTCTGCTCGATCTTACTCTCTTCGGTCATATCAAATTGCCTCCGCTTCTTTGAGTTCGCCTTCCGGCTCATTGCCGTCTGCCAATCGTGCCTCACCAAGCTGGTAGGCACGAGACAAGACAACAGCAACCAGAACAATACCCGTCGCCCAGACCAGATATCCGAACCCGTTCATCGCCATATCAAAGGGAACGAATTTCAGATTGCCCGCCTGGATGGTGTAAGTCCGGATTGCTTCGGAAAATTGCGCGGGCAGGAGAAAAATCGTGGCAAGGAACAGGATGATATTTGCCCCCGGGCCAATGATCAGTCGCGACATCACATAGCCGATTGTTTTGCGCCCGCGTGCAAATGCACGCTTTATCGAGGAGCCATCTGCCATAACCGCTGCGGGCATCCAGGTTCCGAACAGACCAAGCATCACCAACGTACACACCCCATAAAATGCAAGCGTAACCACCATCACAAAGACGTATCTGACAGTTTCATCTGCGGCCTTGACTTCAGGTATGCTCAGCACAGGTACCAAAATGAAAAGTGCCGGAATGAAGCTGACCATGGCAACGGCAAAGCCGCGGAGCCAAAACCGAAAGAAAGCCCACTTTTCAAGGGTCCCGACTGCCTTAAAGCCGCTTATATTGCGCAAAACCGTCACATGACATGCAATGGCCAGATACATACCGACAATAAATGTTGGGGCTTGCGACGCATCGGCTTCGGGTTTGATGGCATAAATGACACTATCCAATAGCCACAATGTCCCGACGACAACCGCAAAGATCGTCAGGTTTTTACGAATAACCTCGGTGGCCTCGCCCCAAATGGTGATGTCGAATTTCATGCCTGCCCCCAAACCAGATCAAAGTGAATTACATCAATCTAATACTACTTTTTGGCGACACGACTTTCCTGTGACGCTTGTCACACTTATCCGTCAGGGGGAACCTCCACCCCGAAAGGTCAGGAAGCGATGATTGCAAACTTCGAGGATCAGGCTTGCAGCCTTCTTTCGGACATATTAAACACATATTTCGATGTTCAATTTGAAACGACTACAAAAATTTGTGTAAAAATAGAAATCACACTTGCCATCCGGGCGATTCCATATTACCCATCAAAGCTAAGTGAAATACATTTATAAACACAATAAATTGTGTTGATTAATCGTCAGGAAAGAGAATGCAGCCTAATCTGACCCATCTCCGCCAGCTAGAGGCAGAGAGTATTCATATCATCCGCGAGGTTGCGGCATCGTTTGAACGGCCGGTGATGCTTTATTCCATCGGCAAGGATTCATCTGTCCTGCTGCATCTCGCGCGTAAGGCATTCTATCCCGCCCCGCCGCCCTTTCCGTTGATGCATGTTGATACCACCTGGAAATTCCGCGAAATGATCGAATTTCGCGACAAGGTCGCTGCGGAATACGGGTTTGAGCTGATTGTTCACATCAATCAGGACGGTGTTGATCGCGGCATTGGCCCGTTCACCCATGGGTCGGGCCTGCATACCGATGTCATGAAGACGGAATCGCTCAAACAGGCGCTGAACAAATATAAGTTCGATGCAGCCTTTGGCGGTGCCCGCCGTGACGAAGAAAAGGCCCGTGCCAAGGAACGTGTCTTTTCCTTCCGGACCGAAACCCATCGCTGGGATCCGAAAAATCAGCGCCCTGAATTGTGGGATATCTATAACGCCCGGATCAACAAGGGTGAAAGCATCCGTGCTTTCCCGATCTCGAACTGGACCGAGCTTGATATCTGGCAATATATCTATCTTGAACAAATTCCGATTGTGCCGCTGTATTATTCGGCCAAACGCCCGGTGGTTGAGCGCGATGGCACCTTGATCATGGTCGATGATGACCGCATGCCGCTTAATCCCGGTGAAAAACCGGAAATGAAATCGGTGCGGTTCAGAACGCTTGGCTGCTATCCGCTGACGGGTGCTGTTGAGTCCGAGGCCGCCACCCTGCCCGACATCATTCAGGAAATGCTTCTGACCCGATCAAGTGAACGTCAGGGCCGCATGATTGATCACGATCAGGCCGGATCGATGGAGAAGAAGAAGCAGGAGGGTTATTTCTAATGGCACACCAATCCGACCTGATTGCTGATGATATTCTCGGCTACCTGAAATCTCAGGAAGAAAAAAGCCTTCTGCGCTTCATCACCTGTGGCAGTGTTGATGATGGTAAATCGACCCTGATTGGCCGTTTGCTTTGGGATTCCAAACTGATTTTTGAAGATCAGTTGGCCGCCCTTGAAGCAGACAGCCGCAAGGTTGGCACCCAAGGCGGGGAGATTGATTTCGCCCTTCTGCTTGATGGTCTGCAGGCCGAGCGCGAACAGGGCATCACCATTGATGTTGCCTATCGCTTCTTCTCGACCGACAAACGCAAATTCATCGTCGCTGATACGCCGGGCCACGAACAATATACCCGCAATATGGCCACCGGTGCATCCACCGCCGATGTCGCCGTGATCCTGATCGATGCGCGCAAAGGCATTCTGACCCAGACCCGCCGCCATAGCTTCATCACGTCGCTTTTGGGCATCAAACACGTGGTTCTTGCGGTTAATAAAATGGATCTGATCGACTATGATCAGGCCAAGTTTGACGCCATTGTTGCCGATTATCATACCTTTGCCAAAGACCTTGGATATCGATCAATCGCAGCAATTCCGCTATCGGCGCTACGCGGTGATAACATGATCGAAGCCAGTGCCAATACGCCTTGGTATGATGGCCCGACATTGCTTTCGCATCTTGAAACCGTACAGGTCGAACAAGACGCGATTGAAAAACCGTTCCGTCTTCCGGTTCAGTGGGTTAACCGCCCGAACCTTGATTTCCGGGGTTTTTCAGGCACGATTTCATCGGGCACCATCAAACCGGGTGACGAGATTGTCGTGACCGCATCGGGTCAGACCAGCAAGGTTAAAGACATCGTTACCTTTGATGGCAACCTTGATGTCGCGATTGCCGGTCAGGCGATCACCCTGACCCTTGAAGACGAAATTGACATTTCGCGCGGCGATATCCTTGCCGCATCTGATGCCAAACCCGATTTTGCCGATCAGTTCGAAGCCCGCATCATCTGGATGCATGAAGATCATCTTCTGCCCGGTCGTCCCTATCTGATCAAGATGGGCGCACAGGTGGCCAATGCCCAGATCAGCGATTTGAAATACAAGGTCAATGTCAATACGCTTGAACATATGGCCAGCAAGACGCTTGAGCTCAATGAAGTCGGGATTGCCAATATCTCGGCTGACAAGGCACTGGCGTTTGATCCTTATGATGATAACCGTCATTCCGGGCGCTTCATCATCATTGACCGCTTTACCAATGCCACTGTTGGTGCGGGTATGGTCAACCATTCCCTGCGTCGTGCGACCAACATCAAATGGCAGGAAATGGACATCAACAAAGGGGCGCGTGCTTATCAGAAAGGTCAAAAATCGGCCATTCTGTGGTTCACCGGCCTGTCGGGTGCGGGTAAATCAACCGTTGCCAATCTGGTGGAGAAAAAGCTCCATGCGATGGGCAAGCACACCTACACCCTTGATGGTGACAATGTCCGTCACGGCCTGAACAAGGATCTTGGCTTTACCGATGCGGATCGGGTGGAAAACATCCGCCGTGTTGGCGAAACCGCCAAGCTGTTTGTTGATGCCGGTGTGATCACGCTTGTGTCCTTCATCTCGCCGTTCAAAAGCGAACGCCAACTGGCACGCAGCCTTGTTGAAAAAGACGAGTTTATCGAAGTCTTTATCGACACCCCGCTTGAAGTCTGTGAACAGCGCGATGTAAAGGGCCTTTATAAAAAGGCCCGTGCGGGCGAAATCGCAAACTTCACGGGTATTTCCAGCCCGTATGAACGGCCCGAAAACGCCGAGATCGTGGTAAGCACCGAAAATCAAAGTGCCGAAAAGGCTGCTGAGGCCATCGTTGCCAAACTCGAAGAATTCGGCGTTCTGGGGGCATGGTTCCCCGATATCTGATCTTTCGATCTGATCCCTCATCAGATCCGATATGAGAACCCCCGGCATGTTTCATGTCGGGGGTTCTTTTGTTTCCAACGCCAAGGCTGGCATTCAGTGTTGTGGACAATTCAGACGGTGATATGCCGACATCATTCCGGCCGATTTACCCCCGATCAAACGCATTGAAGTGCCGTTGCTGTGCCACGACACAATTGCCAATCGAGACGTCATTGAAAGGGTCGATCAGGCCGCCCCGTCACAATGATGTAAATTGGTCCTGTCACATTCGCCAAACTGGCCCTTCCTTACAGAACCAATTACTTTCATTTTAGGTGCCATATGCCACATAGATCAGGATACCCTTATGACATCGTCCCACAAAGACGCCTTTGGTAAGCCCGTCGGCCGTCCAGTTGAAAACTGGACCCCGTGTGATCTGCCACCGCGCAGCGATATGATCGGTCAGCACGTGATTATCAGCCCGCTTGACGTTGCCCGCGATGCACGACACCTGTTTGAGGCCAATCACGCGGCTTCTGACGGGGCGCGCTTTACCTATCTGTTCACCCATGCCTTTGATGATTTCGATGCCTATAAATCATGGCTAGAGGGCATGGCGGCGGCCAGCGACCCGATGCTTCACACCATCATTGATGTGACGAGCAAAAAGGCCGTCGGCGTTGCCGCCTTCATGCGAATGGACCCGGCCCATGGGGTGATTGAAATTGGCAATATCAATTATGCCCCGGCACTTTCACAGACTATCGGCGGGACCGAGGCGATGTATCTGATGATGAAGCGGGCCTTTGATGAGCTGGGCTATCGCCGCTATGAATGGAAATGCGACGATCAAAATGCACCGTCACGGGCGGCGGCAGCACGATTTGGCTTTAGCTATGAAGGTACATTCCGCAACCATATGGTCTATAAGGGCCGCAACCGCGACACGGCATGGTTTTCCGTCACCAGCGAAGAATGGCCGGCGATCAAAGCCGCCTTCGAAGCCTGGATTTCGCCCGAAAACTTTGATGAAAACGGAAAACAACGCACCCGTTTGCAAGATTTTCGGCGCTGAGCTTGTTTGTGATTTCATTGGTTTCACCAAAACGTGGTAACCTCCCCCTGTCTTGCAATCTGTTGGAACGGGCAAGGGGAGAACACCATGCCATACACCGCTTTAAGGCATAAACTTGGTGCGACGGTCATCTTCGCACTCTTGGCAAGCAGCTTTGTCGCAAACCTGGCCCACGCCGACATCACCCTGCCCGTCCCGAAAAAAAGCGACGTCATCCGTGTCGAGCTTCACGGTTATGAGCAGTTGGAAAAGTTCTTTGACGATCTGGGCTATACGCCAGAAGCATGGGATGCCGGTGAACGCACGATCCCGCGTCTTTTCCTGCAAACCATCCCAAGCGCCTGGCGCGACGAGATCGCCGATCAACTAACTGTCACCGCCAAGAAACGCATTTTCTTTCGCACCCTTGGTCCATTGACGGTTCTGGCAAATGATGAAATCGCCTTTCAGCAACAGGCCTTGAAAACCGCGATCAGCACCAATGACAGTGCAGTCATTGCCGAGCTGGCAACCCAATACCGGATCAGCACAGATGCAGATGATCCGGCCACCATCACCGAGCTTCAAAGCCGCATCGGCCCGATCCCGCCATCCCTTGCCATGGCGCAAATGGCGATCGAAAGCGGATGGGGAACTTCGCGCTTTGCCGCAGCGGGCAATGCATTATTTGGCCAATGGACATATGACGGCGAAGGCATCACCCCCGAAGAACAGCGCAGCCATCTTGGCGATTACAAAATTGCTGCTTTCAAATCGCCGTTCGGGTCGGTTCGGGCCTATATGATGAACCTTAATACCGGATCGGCCTATCAGGAATTCCGCGATCTCCGGGCAAAGATGCTCGCCAACAACGAACCGTTGTCGGGCATGATTTTGGCCGAAACCCTGACACGGTATTCCGAACGCGGGCACGTCTATACCGAAGAAATCCAAGCTGTCATTCGCCAAAACAAACTTGTTCATGCCGATGATGCTGTGCTGGAAGAAAGCCCTTATTACCACCTGATCCCGGAGGGGGAATAATCCCCTAGGTCCAATAGAGTTGGCACATACGAACTGGTGAATATCAATTGTCCGCCGTTAGGTTTATAGTCGCGATCACAACAGCTTAACCGGATGATGTCCAAATGTTTGATGCCCGCCTGCGCCCGTTGATTGACAAGCCGCTTAATGCGGTTGCCAAAACCCTGTCGGGCACCGGAATCACGCCAAACATCATTACCGGGTTCGGCTTTTTCCTGGGTGTTTTGGCTGCTGGTTGCCTTGTTTTGAAACTGGATTCCGCTGCCCTTGTACTGATCCTGGCATCGCGGGTGATGGACGGGCTTGATGGGGCAGTTGCCCGTCATGCGGCCCCACGTTCGCGTCATCCCAATGCCAAAACACAGGAAAGCGATCTGGGCGGTTATTACGATATTGTCGCCGATTTTCTGTTTTACGCCGGCATCATTCTGGCCTTTGCCATCGGACGACCTGAACATGCCTTGATGGCGGCGTTTTTGATTTTTTGTTTTGTTGGCACCGGAACAAGTTTTCTGGCCTATGCCATCATTGCCACCAAGCAAAATCGCAATCATGACAAGCAGGGCAAGAAAAGCTTCTACTACCTGACCGGCATCACTGAAGGCAGCGAAACAATCGTTGTTCTGTGCCTGATATGCCTGTTTCCCGAATGGTTTGCAAAAATAGCCGCAATCTTTGGTGCATTGTGCCTGATCACCACCTTTGGCCGCGTGCTTCAGGCCCGGCGTGATTTTGGCTGACAAGACATGCCACAGACGTCTTTATTCGCTTGAAGACATGTGTATGTGACCCCATATCGATAATGGCAGACGATATTTCTGACCAAAACAACAAAAGCCTCGCAAGGGCATAGATGAGAACAGGCACCGAAAAAATATGTGGTCAAACAGGGTTCTATGCTCAGTCATTCTTGGATGTTTTTTTCTTGCCGCATGTGATCAATCAGGACCAATAAAAATCGGTTTCATTGCCGGCCTGTCCGGACCGGGGTCTGATGCGGGGACCGCATCGCTTAATGCCTTAAAACTTGCCGCCCAACAAACCAATGACGAAGGCGGCATTGACGGGCGGATGGTTGAAATCATTCCACGGGATGACGAAAAATCACCCGAAACCGCACAAAACCATGTCCGGGAGTTCAAGGAACTTGGCGTTGACGCCATTGTCGGCCCGATCATCAGTTCAATTGGCATGGCGATGCTGCCGGTGATTAACGATCTTGGCATTGTCACCATATCTCCGACCGTATCTGCCGCCGAATTCGCCGGTTTTCGGGACTATATGTTTCGCATGAACGCGACAACACGTCAGAATGCGCGTGCATATGCCAAGCGTAGCATCGACCTTGATCACAGCACGGTTTCCATTGCCCTTGACGGCGAAAACGAAGCCTTCACCGACAGTTGGTATCGCGAATTTCTTTTGGAATTTGACGAACTTGACGGGCGGGTTATTTCCAAGGTCTGGATCAATGTTAACGGCATTTCACTTGCCGATGCCGCCGCCAAACTGCTCGAAGGCTCCCCCAGTGGCATCGTTTTGATCACCGATAGCGCCGATAGCGCCGAACTTGCCAGGGAAATCCGAAAACTGTCTTCCGATGTTCCGTTAGCCGCAGCTGAATGGGCAGGATCAGCAACGCTGATTGAGTTGGGCGGGGCAGCGGTGGAAGGCATGGAACTGGTTCAGGCCTATGATCGCTATGACGATAATCCGCGTTTTCAAAAATTCGTTGCCGATTATACCGCCATGTTTAACGAGGCGCCCGGCTACACGTCGGTCCTGACCTATGACGCGGCAACGGTTCTGCTTACCGCGCTTAAAACCAAGCATCCTGATCAGCGGCTGGCCGATGCGCTGACCATGTTGCCCCCGCAAATGGGCCTTAATCAGGAACTGGTGTTTGACCAGTTTGGCGATAGCAACCGCAACAGTTATTTCGTGACCATTCAGGGCGGGAAATTCATCCACGTCGAATAACCGCCCCACCCCTTGTGCCAAAATAAAAGCCCTGCGATTGCAGGGCTTTTTAATGTCAGCGCGAAGCCAATCGGGCGGTTCGATGCCGCCCTAGTGATCGCTTTCTTCAAGGAAATGATCGCCAAGGCCGGTATCATAGGCCATGCCTTCCTTGGTCAGGACCAAAGCGGCCGGATAGCCTTCCTTGACCAGACCTTTGCGGGTCAGAACCACCCAGACGGACGGGTTTTCAAAACCGCTGGCATCACGGGCCGCAACAGTGTACTGGCCAACATGCACATGATCACCATGGGCATGGGGAACACGCAAAAGAGTCCCTTCGCCGGTCTCTTCATCGACCTGCCCGGAATTCGGATCATTGGCGATGATCTGAGCAAGAACAAGGGTTCGAAGCTGCAATTTATTGAGTTTCAGCGGATTTTTGCGAACGAATGCCATATCTGGTGTTACCCCGGTTTATAGAAGATATTTGCAAGGACATATCTGTTACTTGGCCCTTTGATGCAAGCCCTGTTTTGATCAAAGCAGCCGCCCCATGGCCAATTTATTCCCCGGCCAGAGCCTTCCGCAGTTTGCGATCACGCTTAAGGTGCCATTCGCGGCTCATGGCCTGACCAAAGGTCCGAAACCGTTCGACATAAACCAGTTCCCACTGCCGCCCGCGCGTGGTCCTGGCCCCTTTGCCGCTATTATGGGTCGCAAGCCGTGCATCCACATCGGTTGACCACCCGACATAGGTCCGGGGCAGTTTTGCCTTGCTGGTCGCCGCGTCAAACCCCAGTTCGCGCAATACATAGACAAAAGTAAACGACGCCATTCACGTATACAGTTTTACTTTGGGCACCTAGTGATGTGTTGGATTTCGGCACAGGGTGTGTCGAAAACATCTGGTTGCGAGAACCGGCGCGCAGCGTACTTGCGTACGTGAGCACCGGAAGCACAGCAAACGGACGTTTGCAGACCAACCTGTGCCGAAAGGCGACATATCAGCCCATTGTGGAGTTAAACGCTCCGCCATCAAGCAATACGTTCTGCCCCACCATGAATTTGGCATGTTCGCTGCACATAAAGGCACAGGTCGCACCGAAATCAAGCGGGTCACCAAAACGACCGGTCGGAAGACCTGCCTGGGTTTTGCTGCGCGCTTCATCAAGGCTGATGCCTTCATTCTTCGACTTGTTGGTCATCAAGGCGTTGATGCGATCAGTGTCATGCTGACCGGGCAGAAGGTTGTTCATAATCACGCCATCCTTGGCGACCTGACGCGAGGTCCCGGCGACAAAGCCGGTCAGACCGGCACGTGCCCCGTTTGACAAACCAAGATGCGGGATCGGTGATTTGACCGACCCGGATGTGATGTTAACAATCCGGCCCCATTTGCGCGAAATCATGCCCGGCAAAACTGCCGTTGCCAAAAGGATCGGGGTCAGCATGTTTGACTGCACGGCGGCTTCCCACTCGGCCTGGCCCCAATCGGACCAAATACCCGGAGGCGGACCACCGGCATTATTGACCAGAATGTCAGGCGCATCGACCGCCGCCAGAACCTTTTTGCGGCCTTCTTCGGTGGTGATGTCGCAGGCAACTGTCGTGACGTCGACGCCATAGGTATCGCGGATATATTCAGCAGTTTCGTTCAGCGGCCCTTCAGAGCGGGCATTCAGCACAAGATCAACACCGGCCTCAGCCAGTTTGATCGCGCAGCCGCGACCAAGCCCTTTTGACGACGCACAGACAATCGCCTTACGGCCTTTAATTCCCAGATCCAATGGATCCTCCCATTCTTGGAGTTCTTGCAATGGCAGGAATTTAGCCTGTGCTGACCCGCCGGGTCAAACCCAGTTCTCGGACCTTTGGCATTTGCCGCGCTCTCTTAACTGATTAATTGCGCCGACGCAGGGCTTCTGACGGTGTAACGCCATATTGCCCGGCATAGATGCGGGCAAAGCGGCCAACGTGATCAAACCCCCATTTTCGGGCAATGGTGGCAACAGTGTCTTCGTCGCCCGCCATCAAAAGATCATCATGCGCCCGGCTGAGACGAACCTGTTTTGCATAGGCCATCGGCGCCATATCCAACACGTCCCCGAAGGCACGTTGCAATGTCCGGTAACTACAGCCCGCATAGGCGACAAGATCATCCAGACCAATCGGTTCATCGGCATGATCATGAATATAATCGCGCGCACGTTTGACGTAATAGGGCATCGCTGTCGATGAGGGCCTGTCTTTCAGCCGATCCGCATAGGAGTTCGGCAACATCGTTAAGATGTTTGTCAAAAGAAGGTCTTCCAACTCACGGCGAAGATGCGGGCTGGTCAAGTGCCGAAGCGGTCCGTCAAGCGCATTGGTGACATATTCCAAGGTATTGCGAACATGCTGTGTTTCCGGTCGCGCCAGATCCATCATAGGATCAAACACCAGATCACCGCGGGCAACATCAAGGCCCCACAATACATGCGCATGGGCGCGCAGCTTTGACACCGGCAATTGCATGCCAAGGACGGAAAAATTGTCCTCGATCGCCGATAGCGGCAATTGCATATTGCGGATCAGCCCAATATCAGTCGACACCGCACATTCATGCGGGCCATGCTTTACCTGTGCTGAACCGCTGGTAACGAACATAAAGAACAGGTCTTCATCATCAATGGAAGGTGTCTGGATACGAACCCGCCGGATCCCCAAGGATGCGTATAGCAGGCCGATATCGCCAAGTTCTGCGGCATGGATGGCGATATCCACTTCGCTGTTCTTGCCGACAACATCAAGTTTTTCGATGCTGTTAAGATCAAACAGAAGTTCACGTGCCTGATGCAAATCTTGCGATGCAAACACCTGATGGTTGACAAGATAGCTCACTGTGGCTGTCCCCAGAAGTTAGACTCTTCCCCCAAAGAGTCGCCCAGTTACAACACCTGTTTTTACAGTGTGCGTTGCTTCTGATGAACTGGACACCTTCAAAATCGACTATTCTGAAGACATTATCAAGCACTTACATTTTTAAAGCCGCTTACCCAGCCGATGCAAACACCGCATCGTGGGCCGCAACATAGGCAACAGCCGCCTTGGAAACATCATCGGTACTCATGCCCGGTTTATAGATGCCTGATCCAAGGCCAAAGCCGTCACAACCGGCCTTGGCATAGGTCGCAAAATCATCCGCCCCGACCCCGCCAACCGCATAAACCGGCATGTCTTTGGGCAGGACCGCGCGCATGGCCTTGATGCCATCGGCACCAATGATGCTGGCGGGGAAAATCTTAAGCCCATCTGCCCCGGCCTTGATCGCGGCAAAGCATTCGGTGGGCGTCAAAACGCCGGGCCACGATCCCATGCCCAGTTCCTTGGTTTTGGCGATCACTTCGATATCGCAATTGGGCGAGACAACAAATTCACCCGATGCAGCCTTCAGATCGATGACATCTTGCGGGGTTAAAACCGTGCCTGCGCCAATCATGGCGGCATCGCCCACGGCCTGTTTCATCAAGGCGATGCTTTTAAACGGTTCTGGCGAATTCAGCGGTACTTCAATCATCGTGATCCCGGCCGCGACCAGGGCACGCGCCATATCGGCGGCTTCATGGGGTTCCACCCCGCGCAAAATCGCAATCAGTTTGCGATGGCCGTTTGGCGTTGCGGTGTCCGTGATCTGGGAGTTGACCGGGGTTGGAAGTGCCATTTTGGTAATCCTGTCTGTCATGCCCGTCAACCGGGCCTTAAATCTGTTGAAAGGTATCGGGGAACACCCCAAACCACAACGACGGTTGGCTAGCCAATAACAACGCTATGTGCGCGGGCCAATCCGGCCAAGGTAATGGCCGCACCGTCCATCGGGGTTGCCTTATGGTCATGCACCACCAAGGCCGCCTGATACAGCGATGCCAGCTTCCCCGTGCCAATCAGGGCAATCTCGTCGCCTGCACGCAGAAGGCTGAGCACATCGGCGATTTCAGCCCCGATCACAGCCCCTGAAAGAACCGACGCGCCGGGCGGCACAACCGCGCCATCCTTGGCGACAAGCGCGCCAGCGCGCACGGTAAACAGGCTATGAAGGAAACCGCTTGGCTGGGCATTGGCCGATCGTACGGCGTCGACAAAGGCCACATCATCCCAGGTTTCATCGACCGAATGACGCAGGATCGAATTTTGCGACAGGAGGGCAAAGACCTCACCGCTCATATAGGTGCGAAATGCCAAAATCTGACCACCGGACAACCGCGCCCATTTCGAATGGGTTCCGGGCAAACAGACCCAACCGGAAAAATCCGGGTTCTGTGCCATAAAGCCGACCAGCTGGGTTTCCTCGCCGCGCATCACATCGGCATCGCCGCGCTGACAAAGACCGGGCAGGATTGAAACCGAAATGCGCGGGTCACTCACTTCGGGATGAACCGCCCCCATCGCCAGATCGGCCGGTGCCGCAGGGACTTCGCAATAAGGTGCTTCAAGCCACCCTTGCCGCGCCCCGGCCATGCCACAGATCACGACCGGCAAAGGTGCCGCGCCCTCCACAAGCCAGCCTTCGATCAGGCCAATCAGAACGCCTTCAAAGCCAAGCTCGGGATCATCGGCAATCGCATTCATGCCAAGCGGACTTTCAACGGTGCCAAGGATGTTAGCGCTATCATCCATCGCCCAGACCCGCAGGTTGGACGTGCCCCAATCAACCGCGACCCATGTTGGCAAGGTCTTTTGTTCCATCAATGACGCGGCTCCCAACCGTTAAAGATCGATATGATCGATTTTGATTTTATTCCTCATACTATTCGCAAGGCACTTGGTCAATCCGCCCTGTTCGAATGTATCAAAACAGTCTGTTGGCTGTGCACAAAAGTAACGGCCCCATGCCCCGCACAAAGTCCCCCTGTCAACTTATCGATTAAAGCTATCAAAAATACATAAAATAACTATTTCCCCTATTACTTCAGGCTTGATAGCCTCCTTAAAGCGTTGGGGAAACCCGCGCATCGAATTTTGTGACCATGTTTTGTTGCGATCCTTAAGTTGAACATTACCTTGAACATGAAAGCTTCACGTAGAAATACTGGCGCAATCAGACCGGGTTTGTTTAAATCAACGACTTAAGGAGCCTCAACCATAAGGCGATACAAAACAGCAAATCGGGATTTGCCGTTTTGTCCCCATATCGCCTTGACGCAGCACGACACGGATCAAGGAGCTGTTTGCAAGAACATCTCAGCCACGACGGAGAGAGAGAAAATGGACGGAAAAAATACCGCAGGGAAATGTCCGGTAATGCATGGTGGCATGACCGAGACCGGCAAGACCGCTACCGATTGGTGGCCAAAGGCGCTGAACCTCGACATCCTTCATCAGCATGACACCAAAACCAACCCGCTTGGTGCGGACTTCAATTATGCTGAAGAATTCAAAAAACTCGATCTTGAAGCTGTTAAGACCGACGTCAAAAACCTCATGACCGACAGCCAGGATTGGTGGCCGGCCGATTGGGGTCATTATGGCGGTCTTATGATCCGTATGGCCTGGCATTCTGCCGGTTCTTACCGTCTGGCCGATGGCCGTGGCGGCGGCGGTGCCGGTAATCTGCGTTTCGCCCCGCTGAACTCATGGCCGGATAACGCCAACCTTGATAAGGCCCGCCGTCTGCTGTGGCCGATCAAAAAGAAATATGGCAACAAGCTGTCCTGGGCCGATCTGATGATTTTGGCTGGCACCATGGCCTATGAATCCATGGGGCTTAAGGTCTTTGGCTTTGCCGGTGGTCGTGAAGATATCTGGCATCCGGAAAAAGACACCTATTGGGGTGCC
This sequence comes from Thalassospira sp., assembly GCF_040218635.1. GTDB lineage: Bacteria > Pseudomonadota > Alphaproteobacteria > Rhodospirillales > Thalassospiraceae > Thalassospira. The sequence goes on along the minus strand of NZ_JAVJRB010000012.1, from coordinate 64,605 downwards.
GAACGCGAATGGCTTGCCCCAAGTGATACCCGCTATGACGATGTGTCCAAACCTGAAACCATGGAAAACCCGCTTGCCGCGGTTCAGATGGGCCTGATCTATGTGAACCCGGAAGGGGTGAACGGCAAGTCCGATCCGCTTAAAACCGCGGGTCAGATCCGTGAAACCTTTGCCCGTATGGCAATGGATGACGAAGAAACCGCTGCCTTGACGGTTGGCGGTCACACCGTTGGGAAAACCCACGGCAACGGTAATGCCGATCTTCTGGGTGACGCCCCGGAAGCCGCCGACATTTCCGAAATGGGCCTTGGCTGGAACAACCATACCAAACGCGGTATCGGTCGTGACACTGTGACCTCGGGCATCGAAGGCGCATGGACCACCCACCCGACCAAGTGGGACAATGGCTATTGCCAGTTGCTGCTCGGCTACGAATGGGAATTGAAAAAAAGCCCGGCCGGTGCCACCCAGTGGGAACCGATCAACATCAAGGAAGAAGACAAACCGGTTGATGTTGAAGACCCGTCGATCCGTCTGATGCCGATCATGACCGATGCCGACATGGCGATGAAGGTCGACCCGACCTATCGTGCGATCATCGAGAAATTCAATAACGACTTTGATTATTTCTCTGATTGCTTTGCACGTGCTTGGTTCAAACTGACCCACCGTGACCTTGGCCCGAAATCGCGTTACCTTGGTGCGGACGTTCCGGCAGAAGACCTGATCTGGCAGGACCCGATCCCGGCTGTTGATTACACGCTTTCTGATGCTGAAATTGCCGATCTTAAGGCCAAACTTCTGGCATCGGGCCTTTCAAGCACCGATCTGATCAACACCGCATGGGATTCCGCCCGCACCTTCCGTGGGTCGGACAAACGTGGCGGTGCCAACGGGGCGCGCATTCGTCTGGCCCCGCAAAAGGATTGGGAAGGCAACGAACCAGCCCGCCTTGCCAAGGTTCTTAAAACCCTTGAAGGCATTCAGGCCGGTCTTGCCAAAAAAGTCTCGCTTGCCGATCTGATCGTGCTGGGTGGGTCGGCTGCGGTTGAAAAGGCGGCCAAGGATGCCGGTGTGAACATCACCGTTCCGTTTGCACCGGGCCGTGGCGATGCCACCGATGCCATGACCGATGCCCCGTCATTTGATGTGCTTGAACCATTGGCTGATGGCTTCCGCAACTGGTCGAAAAAGGACTATGTGGTTACGCCAGAAGAAATGCTTCTTGATCGTGCACAGCTTATGGAGCTTACCGCCCATGAAATGACCGCTCTGATCGGGGGGATGCGTGTTCTTGGCACCAACCATGGTGGTACCAAACACGGCGTCTTCACCGACCGCGAAGGTGTTCTGTCAAACGACTTCTTCGTCACCTTGACCGACATGGGCTATAGCTGGAAACCAACCGGCGATAACACCTATGACATCGTTGATCGCAAATCGGGCACCACCAAATACACCGCAACCCGCGTTGATCTGGTGTTTGGCTCCAACTCGATCCTGCGCGCCTATGCCGAAGTCTACGCCCAGGACGACAACCACGAGAAGTTCGTCAAAGACTTCGTCGCGGCTTGGACCAAGGTTATGAATGCAGATCGGTTTGATCTGGCTTAAGCGCTCGGTTTAAGCACTGAGGATTTTTGGAGCTTTTGGGCTCTGAAATGAGCCCCCCGGCTGTGAGGCTGGGGGGCTCTATTTGTGACAGAAACCAAAATAGATACGAAATCTTTGGTAGCGGAAACACAAGTCAATCAGTCCACACTTGGAAATGGCTACATAATGAGGTCAGAGGCAGAGCAGACTAACAAAGTCTTCCGACTGCTTCTTGATTTCGTTGGAAACATATGAAGTGAATTGATCAAAAAATTCAATATTCAAATTTTCTTATGTCAAAGACTAACCTTCACTAGAATAGTTTTGATTCCTCTTGGGGAATGTAAGAAGATTTGCAGCTACTAGCACTATGAAAATCATATGCAAATAGTGGAAACGCCCCAAGCTTAGATCAAACACCTCAGCTATCAAAAATCCAAAAATAATAGCCGATATTTTTTTATCTCTACTTTCAGGGCTTGTTATTGCTTTCAAACAAAAACAGATCAGAAGAATAGTACCAATAATCCCTGTTTCTACCAACGCATTCAAAAACACTGAATGTATGGCTCTATTCTCTTGATCTGAGAAAAGGAGATCACTTGCCAATCCATAACCTGTTCCAATCCAAGGTCTCTCCATTATTGTATCTAGGGTCATGAACCAAGTGTCAGCCCGCTCCCTAAATTGCAAGAATTCATGATGTTGACTAAAGACGCTCTGAGGCATCAAATTCGATTGAAATGCGACAACTAAAATCAGCGGGGATATAAGAATGAACGGAAGAACCCAATGAAGAAGTCTTTGCCTCCGGAAACGGACAACGCCATGATAAATTAGAATACCAATCGCCATCACAAAAGCCATACGTGAGAAACTGATGACAACGCCAGTCAACAGTAATAACACGAGCAACCTCTTATAGGCCCGCCAGTTGACTGGCCAAAAAGGCAATAAAGAAAGAGAAAGGACAGAAAGAAGACCCAAACCGTTAGCATTGGGTATCAGTCCCGAGAAACGCAAGATGTAGAGCTCATCCCCTGACGCCAGTTCGAAAGTTCGCCCCGCCCCCATTTGACTAATTGTCAGAAAACCAAAATCAAACAGCGCAAGACTGTCACGGGCTGTGTCGGAATAAACCTTGATGGCGAACAACAGCGCAAGTCCTGAATTAAAGGCAGAAATAAGAATAATTCCCGAGGAAAAGCCGATGAATATTCTTTCCAATTTACTCCACTTGGAAAGTCCCAAATAAAGAATTCCCGTCGGAACAACTAAAAGCAAGACTCTTTTGAGGGACTGCTGAGTATATTCAGAGAAGGTGGACGTAAGCAGCAACCATACAGCGTACAGAACTAAAAACACTGTCACAGCGTCAAGTCGATGGTCCACAGGCTTATGGAGGCTGGGGGCAACAATAAGACACAAGGCTACAACCACAAAAATCCATTGCAGGCTACTTGAAAGGTCCCATTGTACATTATTGATTGTCAGTTGAAAAAAGGGGACTAGCAACAGCGTTGCCAATAGGCCGCCGAACCTCTCGGGATATTGCCCCTGTAAATTAGATATCCTGTTCAATTGGAAAATGCTCAATCAAGTTTAAAGGTATTCTTGTAATCAGATCCCAAGGAAAGATCCTGATCTTCCTTTCTCAAGAAATAATTTCCTATAACGAGATTGTCCAAGTCTGTCCCCATGAAACAGCGGAAAGCATCATCAGGTGTACATACTATTGGCTCTCCCCTGACATTAAAGCTCGTGTTCACCAACACGGGACAACCAGTTCGTTCCTTAAACGCCGAAATCAACTGATGGTAACGAGGGTTTGTATCTTGATGCACAGTCTGAACACGAGCTGAATAATCGACATGTGTGATTGCTGGTATTTCGGAACGAGACACGTTTAATTTCTCGATACCAAACAGGGCTTCCTCTTCCTTACTCATATTCTTGCGATGTTTTTCATTAACCTCCGCAACCAATAGCATGTAAGGACTTGCCGTATCGAGCTCGAACCAATCTTGAAGATCCTCAATCAAGATACTAGGAGCAAACGGCCTAAAGGATTCCCGGTACTTTACTTTTAGGTTGAGCATTTTTTGCATTTTCGGAGAACGCGGATCTGCCAAGATGGAACGCGCACCAAGCGCACGTGGCCCAAACTCCATACGCCCCTGCATCCATCCAATTGCTCGTTCCTCAGCAAGAGCATCCGCTGTCATGTCAATCAATGGGACGTCATCAAAACGAGTAAACACAGCACCAACCGCATCTAAACGTTGAGAAATAATTTCATCACTCCATTCAGGTCCAAGGTAGCTACCTGCCATGCTGTCCTTTTCAGGAACTGTTGACCGTTCTTTATCCAAGAACCTGTAGTTTGCACACAGAGCAGCTCCCAAAGCACCTCCGGCATCTCCAGAAGCAGGCTGAATCCAAACATTCTGGAAGGCGCGATCTTTCAGCACCTTTCCATTCGCAACACAGTTTAATGCTACACCGCCAGCCAGACAGAGGTTTTCTATCCCGTAATGATTTGCCAAGTCACGCGTCAACCGAAGAACTATTTCTTCTGTAATAGCCTGAATGGATGATGCAATATCCATATGAAACTGTTCAAGTGGATCATTATCAGGTTTACGCGCGGGACGACCAAATAGCGCATTAAACTTCCCATTGGTCATCGTTAGTCCGGTACAGTAATCAAAATAGGACATATCCAACCGGAAAGTCCCATCATCTTTTACATCCACCAAATTTGACAGAATCACATCTACATATTTTGGCGTTCCATATGGAGCCAACCCCATGAGCTTATATTCGCCAGAGTTGACTCGAAATCCAGTGTAGTATGTGAAAGCAGAATAAAGGAGACCAAGAGAATGCGGAAAATGGATTTCCTTCATCATCTCTAATTTGTTGCCGCGCCCGATCGCAACGGAAGTCGTTGCCCATTCCCCAACACCATCCATAGTCAGAACAACTGCTTCGGTGAAAGGCGATGGATAGAAGGCGCTGGCAGCATGGCTTTGATGATGTTCACCAAAAAGCAGCTTATTCTCCCAGTCAAAGTCCGGAGCATGCCGCTGCAACTCCTTACGCAGCAAGTCCTTTTGGAAGAGTTTCTCTTTCAACCAAATAGGGATTGCCTTTCTGAAAGATTGGAACCCCCTTGGCGCAAAGGCGAGATACGTTTCCAGTAAGCGCTCGAATTTCAGGAACGGTTTGTCATAAAAAGCTACATAGTCCACCTCATTGAGGCTTATGCCCAGCTCATCCAGACAATAATCAATGGCATTTGCAGGAAAGGCTGCATCGTGCTTTATCCGAGTAAACCGCTCTTCTTGAGCTGCAGCAACGATCTGTCCGTTATCAAGCATGGCTGCAGCACTGTCATGATAGAATGCAGATATACCCAGTATCTTCATTTTTTCTCTCTTGAGGATAAAGCAGTCCTTGCTCGCAAAGGCTCAAACTTGATCAAAACAACGTATAGATAAAAGGTGCTACTGCTGTCCCCTTCGCAAGGACAATCAACCCACCGAACAAGACCATGATCAGCACCACAGGCATAAGCCAAAATTTCTTCCGATGGCGCATGAACGCCCAGAGCTCTTTAAGAATAGACATCAAGTTTTCCTAAAACTGGTTTTTCATGCTGTCGGGTTCGGGCCCCGGAGGGTTCCGTTCAATCCAGTAAGTTTTGGCTTCATCATCCCGTTTCAAATTCAACAGATCCTTACCTGCAAAACGCACAATCAGCGCAACTGGTACAATAGCAACACTGTACATCAGAAACATGACAACTGGATTGACAAACCTGAACAGAACGTCTCCAAGCCTCATCCAAGCTCGGTTAAACGGAGTTAAAATTCGCGGCACCAAACCGGCTGCAACGACAAGAACCCCGCCTATACCCAACAAAAACATACCAAAGAGATCTACATCACCGGAAGACCAGTACCTCCAAACCTCCAACAGTAAAAAAATACCGCCAACAGTAAAGCCGAAGTTTCTATTGCCCGGAGCCTTATGCCTAGAGAATTCTTGTTGATGTTCATGCATATTACGGACTTTCCGGCAAATCCCATGAGATGGGATAAAGGAGGGTGTTTGACAATCGGATGCTGTATACCATCCAGCACAGGAAAGTTTCAAGGATCAATCACTCTCATGCCAGCCGCCCGAGAATCTGACCACTGGTATCGTGGATAGAAATCTCTTGTGCCTATCACAAGTGCACGATAAAAATTTGGTATAGAAGTTACATTTAACGACTTTCCAGCTAATGTTTACAAGCTGTTTTCGGTCGCTTGGCTCAATAAAGTAATTGGTAATGATTGAATACATTAAATCAAGATGGGGAATGATATTCGTTGCGGCTGCGATTATCGGGTGGTCAGGATTGCTTGTTGTCAGATCAACGCTGAAACCAGAAATTTATCTGTTTGACGGATACGCTTTTTTTGTCAATTTTGGCGTCTTTCTAATCATTTCTTTATTAGCTTTCTCAACCTTATTTGTCGGCAGGAAAGACATCGCTATTAACATCATTCTGGTGGCATTCTTTTCTGTTGTAGGGCTTTTTACCCTCGAATTCGGCTTACACATCTTGCGCTACTCTGCGCGTCCGACCACCGTTACAGAACAGTTCGACATTCTCGATACACAACTTGGACATAGCGTAGAGCGATTGACAACAGTAGACGCGATTGCACGGGCAAGGAAAACCAATCCCGCAGCGATGCGCTATGCATCCCCTTACAACTGGTACCCTCAGGCAAACTCTGACGGCGGCTTTGAGATTGGAGGAGAAATACTACTTCCCATCAACGGGGTTGCAAATCGTGAAGTTGTTTTTTGTCGGGAAGGAGGTTACTGGATCAACTTTGAGGCCGATCACCTTGGTTTTAGAAATAGCGAACAAGACTATCTTGTAACCGATCTCGATATTGCCATGGTAGGAGATTCATTTACCATAGGCTCCTGTGTTCCCGACGGTCAGGAAACGGCCGGAAAGTTACGTGGCTTCGGCTTATCTGTTCTTAATTTTGGACAGTATGGAGACGGTCCGCTCCTGCAGTTGGCTACGCTAAAGGAGTATGTCGTACCCCACCGTCCCCAAACCGCTCTATGGATGTATTATGACGGCAACGATTTCCCATCAGATTTGAACTGGGAAAAGCAAAACTCAATTCTAAGAAGGTATGTTGAGACCCCCTCTTTCTCACAGAACTTATTGCAGAAGCAGGATACAATTCAACAGTTCCTATTGAAGTTCTCAGAAGACGGCTACCTTCAAGCGAAAGAGGCTCAGGAAAGCACGACCCCCTTGAAGGAAAGCTTCATTAATGAGTTTAACTTCCGTGAAATGCTTGCACTTGGATTGTTGCGGTATCAACTTGGAGCTACCAACCCTACAGGAACTCCCGACTTCACATTATTGAAACGCGTATTTGACGAGGCTGTTGCCACAGCTCGACAACATGGCATTCGATTAGTTTTTGTCTATCAGCCCGGCTGGCAAACTGTATTTGAGGCACAACCAAGCTATCATCAACGGAACAATGATCTGGCACTGAATTTAGCGCGAGAGTCGGGTTTTGAGATTCTCGACCTTCGGCCAGTATTACGCCAAGCGGATAACCGAGACAGCCTTTTCCGATTTCAGGGATCGCACTACTCTGTAGAGGGTTATTCATTAGTCGCCAAGACCATTGAGACATGGCTTCAGCAATAAAAATCGCAAAGTTTGAGTGACTATCTCTCGAAAAGATAATCTGCAGTATAAAATTCACCTGTAATATGGCGGTACTCGTTTGTCTTGTGGTATCCATATCTTTCTAGAAACTCAGGCACCTTTTCCCTGTTCTGTCCATTTACTTCGACAACTAAACTCTCGATCGAGCCACTTTTCAGAATATCGACAGCCCCCTCTAGAACCCCTAACTCTAAACCGTCCACATCAATCTTCATGTGGGTAGGCAAAGAAAATCCGTGTAGAGCAACCATATCATCAAGAGCAACAAAAGGTAACCATTGGCACACACTAGATTTAACACCCTGTCGACCGCCATAACAGTATAGGTCTTTACTGTCTGCCAGAGAATTGTTCGTTGTCCCCGCAACTGGCAAGCCGTGGGTTTCAATCCTGTCATATTTACTAACAGGAGCAACGCCTGCTTGAACCACCTCAATATCCCCACTGGCCCCAAACAGCGTGTCTCTACCGTGTTTTCGAGCCAACCAAGATCCCGTTTTCAATATACTCTCAATACTCGGGGTAAAAGGTTCAAAGAAAACAACCTTACAACCACTCGCTTGCCAAGCCAGAAACCCCTCAAGACCGTTAGCAGACCCTATATCCCACAACATACTTTTCGTAGACAGCTGACCGTACCAATCGACACAGAAGTCATTCTTGTCTTCGGCGAAACCAATCCAGCGCTTTCGCTCGCGTTCAGATCGCACCGTACCCGAAACACGCAGTGACCTACCATTAACACTGATTGTCTTTTCGGCAATGTCGCACTGCAAAATGACATCATGAGAAAAGGTACCACCGCTTTGGAAATACCTTCTGTCAGCTTGCCAACGGTGCCATTTTTGGCGTAATTGCTCCCGCCTTCCCGCTGGAAGAAACTTTGACAACTTACGTGCCATTGACATTGCTTGAACTCTTTTTCTCAGTTTCGCAACCTGCTCAAGCGTAACGACAATTGACGCCGCAGGCGGGCCACTTTTCTGCAGATGTTCATCACAAGTGTCAACATCTTATATGTGCGAGGATGATAGCGGGGGAACAGATGGACATGATAATCGTCATACTCAAAAGCAACCGAGGCATCAAAGCCCAATGCACTTTTCTGCAACTCGGAAAGACCACCTAGATCACTCACAAATATAGGCATTTCTGCTTTGACAAAATCTCCGAAGAAATTTTGACTGTAGAAGTCATAAATAAGTACAGTTCTATCGGATATGTAGGGTTGATCAGGGCCATGAAAGCCGCGGTCATCAAAAATGGCTATGTCGCCAGCTTTACCTTCAACTCGAACCAAATTGTCCATGATTAATTGTTGTTCTTCAGCTGTTCGGCAAGCAAGCGTTGACTGCTCTACCGGTGGCAGATGCTGAGTTCCCTTTGCGTAACAAAAGGCACCATCAACTGTATCATGCAAATAAACCATCGCGCCTGTAGCAAACGGTTTGTCAAAGTCTTTTTGCTCCAAGGGGCCGACAATATCCTTCGCCTTCCATCCAATATGGAAGTCAGAATGGAAAGGGAAGTAAACCTCTCCTGACGACTCGTCCCTTTTCAGAAAACACTCAACTAGATTAATTTCACTACCAAGATATCGTTTTGAAAGATGAATAATATCTTCATTCAAAATCGCGTGCACTGCGGAGCGACCTAACATGAATGCATCAAAAACCTTTTTCTGATGCTTCCAGTAATATCCCCGGGTGCCATTGAGAGCAGGCCGTGACATAACCAATTCTGCCTGTTGCTGCAGTTCGATCAGTTGCTCAGCGGGAAAGCTGTTGCGGAGAACTACGAATCCTTCTCGTTTAAACTGCTCAAGCGCAGCGTCGAGAGAGAAGTCTGACGCATTTTTATCGAAAACGTAATATTCGGTTCCTGTAATCATGATTTCCGTCGCTGTAAAATGTTTATGGAAACTGCATGTTCTCTAAAACGAATTATCTTTAATAGACATTGAACACGCAGAATCAATTGACACATACGTTACCAATTATTTGGATGTCCTAAATGTACATTGCCTAGAGTTTATTCTATGATATGTATCAAATCTCTCCTACCATAAACACTACGAATGTGCTGCGCCTTGGGAAATTTTGACAACATCCTTAACCCATTTATTGTTTTGATATCTTGGGGTTGCGTAATTTTTGCCATTGTCATTTCCTTGCGGGAAACACTAGCTTTAAGCTTAGAACAGAGCTATCCCCAACGTTTGGCGATTGTCGCTATAGCGATCATTGCATTCCCAATCACCACAATCATCCCATCATGGAGTGGGTTTAGTCACCCAAATGCTCTCGCCGGCTTAATTCCTTGGAATGATGCAGGTGGGTACTATACTTGTGCACTGGAATTTATTCATTCCGATGCGATCAATCCAGCATGCACAATGCGTCCTTTCTACTCAGTCTTTCTCTCGATATTACTCTGGCTTTCAAATACTAACCTTGCATCGGCATTGCTCACTCAGGCTGTGATTTTATCTCTTGCCGTAATGTACTTTACCTCACACATTTGGCGTAGCTGTGGCACTAGCGCGACAATATCAGCATGGTTAGTACTTTTCCTTTTTGCGGCACAGTATTGCAACGGACTTACTCTCACGGAAAACATCGGTTTGATTTTGGGTTGCCTCGCCTTCGCACTAATGTGGCAGCAAGCTGAAAGACCAAATGTTTCGTGCCTCGCTCTCGTCTTTTTCCTACTGTGCCTTGGTATGCAAGCCCGAAGCGGTGCAATGTTCATTTTCCCGGCACTGATCGGATGGTTGATCTCCACTAATATTGACAGATGCTGGAAAGTGTTAACTGCAGCCACAGTAGGAATAGCTACAGCTTTTGCCTTTATTCCATTGATTGCTTGGCTAGTAGATGGGGGGGTAGAACAGTCACAGTCCAATTTTTCCTATATACTTTATGCACTTTCCAGCAATGCTCAGGGAACGCCGATGAACTATTTGCGGGTATTTAACGAACACCCGGAGATTTTTGAAAATGGCGCTACCGTCGATGCAATTAAGGCAGCTTACCTCATCGCAATCGACAACATCGTTACTAACCCGATCACCTTTTTACAAAACTATATAAAAGGGGGAATTAATCATCTTCAGCTGTTGCTGCATTATATCGATGAAGATCAGTCAGCGCTTACACCACTAAGGGCATTTTTTATTTTAGCTTGGTTCGTAGGTATTGGGTCTTCTATTCGCCATTTCCGTCGCCCCCACTTTGGTCTACTAGCTTGGTCAACAGCCGGTATTTTAATTTCTTCTCCTTTCCTAAGTCCTTTTGGTGGTAACCGGATATTTGCTGTCACCATTCCGGTAGATGCTCTTTTGGTAGCTACCGGTACCAAACAAATTTGGGTTTTCTTTGGCAAAGAAAAGGAAGGCGAGTTCACGACAAACTTTGCTTGGAAAATTCCACTATTTGCTGCCGTTGCAATGATTTTGTGTGTAACATTTCTAATTCAATCTGGTGACCGTCGAGCTATTCCTATTCCAGGTTCCTATTACCACAATCCCTGCGTAGGCACTTCTGAACCTGTATGGATCTCCCCACGTACAGGAACATTGGCCCTCAACCTCACCAAAGGAAGTGATGATACATGGCCCTTTTCTGAGAACATCACACCGACAGAATTTGTGAATGGCTTACATAAGCATGTCGCATCAAAAGAATCTTTGAGCCAAGCCAGCACCGGACAACTATTTTTTGATTTTGGGGTAGCTTCCCCTTTTAACAAAGGACTCAGATGGTTCCACTGGGACGGGCCATTGCTAAACAGCAACGAAAACATGATTGCCTGTGTATCCAAACAATCCGGCTCATTTTTCAGTGCCGTAAGAATATGTAGAGTAGATTTACCAAGTAAATGTTTCCACTCACCAAATTAATTAATATCTTTAGCTATATTTTTTCGATTTTCCTTCAATGCGTTCCTGGACTTTTTCCGCCGTTTCCTCGTAAAAGTTCGGCATTTCAAGAATGGTCGCGGCTTCTGGTGTCACCGGATCAATTTTATCTTTGCAACCGAGCCAGCAATTTCCACACAAAGTTCCTTTTAGATTCTGATCCAGATGACGCTGCCGCATATCTTGAAAAACAGGACTACCCCAAGCGTCCAGAAGACTCTGTTTTTGCAAATCACCAACGACCAAGTAGTTTTGGTAGTCCACACAACAAAGCGTAAGAAAACCTTCGCATGTTACATGCAGCCGATTAAAAGGCATCATACATATATTGTCCGTTTTGAATGATTTCTGAGCCTGTTCAACGCTCAGTTTATCTTTAGTATCATTCATTTGGCCGGATTGATTATGCACTGGGTGAAAAAGTATCTCATCAACTAGATGGGAAACTTCTTCTTTGAACACCTCCATCTGGGGGGCACTTTGCTTGGTAACAATATACGTTACGAACAAATTTAAAGGACGGTCTATTTCTTTCCGATACGATGAAATGAACTTCAGATTGGACATGACCTTGTCCCAGTCGTCATATCCATGAACGAGTTTATACGCCTCTTTTGTCCCCGCATTGATCGAGAATTTAATGCTGTTCAACCCTGCATCAATCGCTTTCTTTGCCCTGTCAGGTGTCGCTAGGGCACCATTGGTGGATATGTAAATATACCGATATCCCAACTCGCTAGCCCGCGCGATGAATTTTTCTAGATCCTTGTGCACGAAAGGCTCACCCGTCGTATAGAATCCGATTTCGTCAACGCCGATTTCACGCCCTTGGCGCATAATGTCGTCCAGCAACCCACTATTGATACGGGAAATCTTTCGGGTCATGTTTGGACTAGTGCAAAAAATACACGCATGATTGCAAGCATTTGACAGCTCTACCATCATGTTTTTTGGCACTGGCGGCAATGTGGTTAACACTGATCCAGTTTTCGATTTAATATATTGATTGCTAAATCTTTTCAGCAATGAATTTTTGCGATCATTCCCGTTTCCGGTCATCATCTTTTCCTGATTTATCGTAAAAAAAACGCGTCACGGAACAAATTATCTGTCCGACTAAAGCTGGCTTCAATCTCCTGGCGCAGTCGGTGCCAATCCGTCATAAAGCGACCACTCTCATTCATGTCAATGCTTGCCAGAACACACCGTTTCTCAACCAAATTTTTGGCTTCTTCGTGCCAAGGATTGTGATCGGTATTTGCTATGGTAATAGGTTTATCGCTGTATAAAGCATGTAAGAATGAAGATGAATTAGACTGAGCGAACCATAACATGTCACAATCATTGCAGACAGATTCAAATCTTCGATTTTCCAAAGTAATCATGGGATGCTCCCAAAGTACATTGGACGGCATTATACTACTCTCTGGATGAGGCTTATAAATAACCCTCCACCCCCACGATACAAACTTCGCAAAAAGCCGTGCTTCCCAATCAACCATTATCTGCATAGGTACCAAAGGAGAAAAATTCACCATCTCTGGGTTATATAACGTTCCAACATACATAATCTTAGGATGTTTAATCTCCGACAGTACTTTCCTCGAGGAAGGGTTCCGCTTCGTGTATTTGTTGTAGCCTTTATTGACCGATACACTTGGCGCCAATGATTTGAGAACAGGAACAACAGGGAAACAATATTCTTCGCGCAAATTTCGCTTAGACATTTCCACTTGCAAATCAGTATGCACATAGAACTCATCGCAAAATGGATATTCTACTAAGCTATCACTGCTACTTTTCCAAGCTCCTTGACCATGAGAATGATCATGCCCCGTGACCGTGCCGCCTGCCCTGCGTGTTGCAATACTTAACAGACGCCCCCAAAACAAGCCTCCTGTCCCGCGCCAGAGTTTCAAAGGGATGGTTTCGGGTTTGCGCGATATGCGGTTCAGATACCCCTGACCATAGGCATATACTTGACACAACCACCATAGTAAGTAGTCACGCCCAGTCTCAGAAAGAGCTTCACCCGTTTCTTCAAAGGACTTTGAAGCTATATTGACAATAGATTCTGCAATGTCCTTATATCGAGCATTATCAAAATTGAGTTCTTGTGCTGTGAGCGGACTAAACCAATATCGCAACGGCAAGTATTTCACCGGCTCATCAGTCTTTTGGGCATGAAGTCTTATGGTTTGACCCGTTGCAATCGAAACAGTATCCTGTTTCAGGTCGACAAAAGAAAGACAGGACTGGGGAAGAGGTTCACGTTTCCACATGCTGCGAAAACAACGCAACCATTGTTTCCATTCAGGCTGTTCAGGAAGACCTTTTACCAGCAATTGATGGACGCTGTTTGAATGAAATTTCTGGCCGCAATTCAATGCATTTGAAAATGCTGCGACGCTAGGAAAGACAGGCGTTTTTCCATCAGATTCTGCACGGCGGATCAAAGTTTGAGTTTTCCAAACTTTACTTACTTCTCCTACAATAGAGAAAAAACAAATCACCATTTCTTTCTCTTCTTGCGAAAGACTATTCCCGTGCACAAATTCAGTTAGACCTTGGAGGAAATGGTCCCGAAGAATAACCAGCTCGTCGTTCCGAATTGGCCAGTAAAAACCTTCCACTCCATCCGGACGTAAAACCATAGTTGAAATATCGTAGTTAGCAATATTGTTCATGGCTTCTTCATGTTCGTTTTGATGAACTCACGGCAAAAATCCGCTAACCGATCTGTACTGCCAACAAGGACAGACTTCAGACTTTCCAGATGAGTATTATCTCTATGTTGTAGTGCTTTAATCAACTCTTGTGTGGTTGTCGCCCTTGTGATGATACCTACCCGACCCATCGCGCAAAGATCAGGTCCAGTAGCATCTGGCTGAAAACTGATAGTTCTCCTCCCTGCCAAAAGGCCATCTGTTACTAAAGATGAAAACATACCAACCACAGTTCCAACATGGTTGAGGGCTTGAAGACCAGAGGTTACCACAATAACTCTGTCGTCATGCACAGGTGCCTGCATATCATCATCGGGATGAGGTGCGAAATAGACCTTGTCAAAAAGGTTGGGGTAATCCGAGACTGCCTTTCGAAATTCCTCCCATGCGCTTTTTTCAGTGTAACCAAGGCTTTGCCCATAGAAACGTTCTACTGGTTGACTGATAAACAGGATATCACGCATGTTCTGGGGCGGTTTTTCAACAATGCTCTCCCAAGCAGGCTGCCCCGCTATTTCAAGATATTCTTGAGCTATCCCTTCTGCCAGAGCTTCTTGGAATGCAAATTCGTCAATAACAAGAACCTTATCCCCAGAGGAAAGTTCTTCACTGCTTTCCACTAGTCGACGATGATATCCGTACCAAGTATCAATGATCCGGGCGACCGGTATGTTCCCCTTACGAGCTCGTCTTATATATTTTTGTTCGATGGGGGCAAAACTTGCAGACATAACCATACAATATTCACTTGTAGAGAACATTTCTGGCAAGGACAGGTCCGCGTGATCAAGAATAATCGGCATGTCGGAGACATTCTCTCGTTCAAGGTATCTGGCCACGACGTCATTAATGACAATGTTCCATGCCAAGTCTTGTTCCCGGTATTTCCCCTCTCTCATCCATCGCCGCCACAGCGGCAACAGATAAGCGGCTGTAGCAGCCTGTCCAACAACAAACAGAATAGGTTTCATTAAGTAATCCCGGCATCAATAATGTCTTCAGCATGGGCAAGAACCCGTCGGCAAGCTTCGACGAAATCGTCCATATCCGAGATCGTTAGCGGTGGATAAGTTATGTTTGTAACCATCAGCCGGTTTTCAGCAAGATCTTCTACAACCGGACAAATCCCCTTTTCATACGCTAGATTTCTGTTAGCTGTGTTAGCGGAGAATGGGAAACCTTCCCGTCCAAAACAAATCTTTTGCTGATATAATGGCTCAAGGTACAATGGCTTAACGTAACCGGCTCTTAGGGTAAAACCTTCGGCTTCTACTGACTTGCAAAATTGTTCTCTTGAAAGGGCTGTTTGCGACGCATCAAATAACAGAGGATAAAAATAATAAACGTGGGAGTTACCTTCGGCAATCTGCGGAGGCATAATGCCATCCAAAGTTTGAAGCCCCTCTGTTAGCCTGTTGGCAAGAGCTATTCTGGGCGCATTCAGAGCGTCTAGCCTTGACACTTGGATCCTTGCTACTGCTGCTTCCATTTCTGTCATCCGGTAATTCAGCCCTACCGTATTGACAATATTTGAAATATTCATCGCCCCCACGACAACTTCACCATGATTACGCATCAATCGCATCCGCAATGCCAGATCGCCATCATTGGTTAAGACTACACCGCCTTCACCTGATTGCATGGTCTTGTGACGATTAAAGCTGAAGACACCGGCATCGCCAATAGTTCCAGTGAACTTTTCATGGTGCAACGCCCCGGGAGCCTGAGCATTGTCTTCAACCAGGAACAAGTCGTGTTCGTCTGCTATCTTTCGCAAAGCATTCAAGTTGGCAGATTGACCAAAAAGATTAACAGCAACGATCCCTTTCGTTCGTGCTGTTATCGCTTGCTCTACCTTTTCCGGGTCAATACAGAAATAACTGTCTTCAACATCGACAAAAATTGGCACCGCACCGGTAAACAGTACAGTCGTCGCGCTTGCGGACATAGTATATGGCGGGACGAGAACCTCATCTCCCGGACCAATTCCCATGGCCGCCAAGGCACAATGCAGACCAGACGTCGCGGAATTTACTGATATCGCATGCAGACTGCCAAACTTCTCGCAAAAGGCCTTTTCCAATGCCTGCACCTGTTTCCCGCCATGGAACTCAGGACCTGCACTCGCAACGAAACCGGATAATTCCCCACTATCGAGAACATCCATCACCGCAGCCTTCTCTTCGGCACCAATCATGTTGTAACGCGGAAGAGGAATAGAACGTATCGGGGTGCCGCCCAGAATTGCGGGCAAATTGAGCTTATTCATGGTTTTTGCTATTCATTCTTTTCAACAAAGCAGGAATGGCTTCAAAGGCGAGCGCCTCCCCCCTATTTCCGTGAAGTTTCAACAACTTCTCGACTAGAACAAAATCGTCGGGAGTGTCAACTGCCAATGAAGGAAGCTGTGTATACCAATTAAAAGGACTTACGACTGAAAGCTGAGAAAACTTGTCTTTATGATCACGGATCCAGTTGCAAACCAGTTCCCTATCGACGGCATTTTTAAGATGATCATCACACCAAGAAAGAGCAGAAGTTGCGATAACTTCAGCACTCATACCTTCTGGCCAAGTCCATTCTATTTTGTTCGAAACATAATGTATGTCCGGTTGATCAAAGAACTTGTTCAAAAGGTCCTGCATAATACGAATGTCCACAAGCGGACAATCGGCGTTAACCTTCAAAATGGCATCTGCACCCGAGGCGTGTGCGGCATGATACAGGCGTCCGGTAATATCATCTTCTGCTGTCTCTTGATGGACAACAACCCCGCGTTCCATTGCATACTTAACAAGCGGATAGTTTCGTCGATCAGACGTAGTAGCCAGAATGATGCCTTCCAATCCCTGCAGCATTCCAAGTCGATCAAATATATGGCCTACCAACGGATTTCCCAGCAGTGGTTTCATAACTTTTCCAGGCAATCGGCTGGAACCCATTCTTGCCTGAACCAGCCCAAAAATACGTTTTTTCATACTCAATTCCAAGAAGACTGAACCAATATGAACTTTGTACAGACATCATAGTATCATGACTTACCAGTCGTCTGCAGCAGCTTGAACTGTAACGCGTCACATCGAAAAATGATGATTGCCCGGCGGCAAAACGTCCTCAACAGAAATTTCCTGACCTTTCCGACGAGCAGACTCCTTAACTGCTTCTAGGATTGCTTGAATAATAACAGCGCCCCCCATATCACACCCAGACAAACTTTTGCCATACTCAAGAAACTTGGCAATTGCGGTATAAAGACCGTCAAAACCTCGCACAGGGCCTGAAGTTAAGTCAGCAACAGTTTGCAGAGTTTCAGGATGAGCCATATGAGCATACCCCGGATAGTAAAGATCTGCAGTGACTTGCCTAGTTAGGATTTCGCAGCCCCCGTTATTCAGCTGAACGACTTTATCGCTGAAAAATAAATCCATTTCAAACTGGTCATAGGGCACTCTATCCATACCTTGCACCGTAGCGGATCCTCCGGCTGCAAAGCAGCAATGAAAAGACAAAGACGGATCAATAGCTTCCGAAACGTCCCGGTCCATAGGTATATGACGAACTGTCGCTATTGAACCGCACAGGCTTTGTAATAGATCCAGCATATGACTACCATAATTGAAAAGCCCCTTGTTGTAGCGAGCCTGTACAAAAAGAGGTCTACTTTCGCCAAGTTCAGCCTTCAAGGCCAAATGTCGTGGATCATAGTGGCGATGAAACATCACCTGACTTGCAATACCTGCCTTTTCCAGCTGTTGGTTAATTTCAACCGCCTCAACTAGGCTTGTTGTGACTGGCTTTTCAATGAGGATGAGGCGTGGGGAAAGTTCTATTGCCTGTCGTACAAGATCAGCCCGGCCATTCGGACCTGTGGCCAAAACCACGAGTTCTGGCTCAGTACCCTTGAATGTAGTCAGACTTTCTGAAATGGGAAAATCCGAGGGCCAACGCCATTGCTGACGTGCTGCAGAGGCTCTATCAAAGTTAGTCTCTACTGCCCCGACCAATTCGAACCCCCCATTTAAGTAAAGGGCGCCGACATGGCTTCGGGAATATCCAAAGTCGGTACAATCGTTCTCGCTGCCAATACGACCAAGGCCGACAATGATTGTCTTCATGTCTTTTCCCTCAAAACTGGCGATATTACACCAAAATCGTGGCGGTAATCGGCAATCTGAATCAAGCTTTCCTGATGTGAGATAATAATTACAGTAGCAAGACTTTTTAGCTTTTCTAGCGTCTCAGCAAAATGCAGTGAAGATCCCGCATCAAGAGCTGAAGTAGGTTCATCAAGAATCAGAACAGAGGGTTTTCGCAACAACGCCCTGGCAAGGGAAATTCGCTGTCGCTGCCCACCTGAAAGAAGATTTCCCCGCTCACCAACGGAACTGTACAACCCGTCAGCCATCTGCTGCACAAACGACTTCGCATCGGCTTGTTTCAGAGCCTGCCAAATGTCATCGTCACTATATTCAGAGTTCCCGAGGGCAACATTTTCCCGAACGGAATCATTCAACAAAAACAGATCTTGTGGGACATAGCCGATAACATCTCGCCAAGCCTGCAAATTTGTATCTGCTAGATCCTGACCGTCCACTAGAATCGCACCCGATTGGGGACGAAACAGCCCCAGCAACAAGTCAACAGCAGTACTCTTTCCGCTACCGGAAGGACCGTAAATCATTGAGATCTTATAGGCTGGGAAGGTCATGTTGACATGACTCAGAACTGCAAATACTGAATTTTTTTCTTGAGCTACATCGTAAGCAAAGCTGACATCTGAAAATCGTATTTCTTTTGATACAATAGGAGGAGGCAGATGCCCTCCTCGCTGCTCAGCCTGAGCTTCCGTGGCCTTGAGCATACTCTGAAGGGATGAGAAATATGGTTGTTGAGCAACTAATTTCTGATACTGGATTTGCATCTGTCCTATTTTTCCTACGGTTCGATGCAACAAAATGCCATAGAATAACAATTCAGATAATTCGTATCCTCCAAAATTGATGGCGACGTAAATTGCCACAGCAAGGAGAGTAGTGAAAAGAGGTTCCTGAAAAACACTCAGCGATGCAACAGCGATAAGCAAGTCCCGTTGTGCAACGTTAATTTTCTTGCTGTCAGGACTAACCACCTCATTCAACCGATTGGCCATACCCATGGCTTTCAGTGGTTTAACCAGCAGCAAACTGTCCGCGAATTGCGTAGTCAGCGCCTGCATATTCCTCGCTTGTCTTGCGCCAGCCGCCCTTGCACGGCCCACAGCTCGGTTTAAAATCAGCACCATCAAAAAACCGCCGCCAAGACCAACGACAGTCACTTCCCATGACGACAAAAGGGCCATCATCACGAAAACAAACACCTGCATCAATACAGCGAAGAAATTATTCAATGCATTGTAGGCAGATGCAGATTGTGCCGTTTCTGTTATCAGCGCATTGGTCAGAGATCCCGTTTTCTGACGAACAAAATAGCTCCAGGATGCCGAACTTAGAGCTTTCAGCAACCGATCGCGCAGTTCATAAGCATAATCCGCTGCTGCATAACCAACAATACGCTGAGACAACAGCAAGAGAAAGGCTTTGACCAATATACCCGTCACTAGAACTGCCAAGAGCACTCCCAAAGTTGGACGAACGCCCATTTGTTCAAGAAAGTTGATCACAATCGTAGCTGGACCATCGGGATTTCCTGTTTCCGTTACAATGGTCAGCACAGGTAACAGCGCAACGATACCGACACCTTCTGCAAGTCCAGCAACAAGCAACAGTCCAACACATATGATCAGGCGTAATGGCGCAACCGCAACCAGTTGCCTGATCATATTCAGGTCCCTCCGAAAATAGCCGGGGAGCTTCATACTTGTATTGTTCCTATGGCAGCACGGCCTGCGGCCAGAACACGCGCTAAAATCAAATCATCCGGCTCATCAATATCCGCAGCCGCCCAAATTGGCATAGGCTCGAACTTGTAGCCGGGCCCATAAAATGTTCCCGCACTACGAAAAGCAGGGACCCGTGCGATCCAAATTGCGCCAGTAGGACAGTACAATTCAGGCAAATCTTGAGATCGCGCCTGACCTGCTTCTGGAAACTTTGGTCTCGGGCTACCATCAACCAACAGAGTGTTTGCCCACCAAGGGTTAGACCAACCATAGGCAAAACAACTAATCTGGAAATCTCGATCACCGCGGATGAAGCTATCAACAGCTTTGTTGATAGCTTTCGCGTCACGAAGAGGGCAATTGGGCATTAACTGCACGACTAGGTCATATGTAACCTGCCAGTATTCCTCCGCTTGCTCCAGTGCTAACAGAGTAGCTGCTGACACATGGGCATGATCATCGGACGCAGCAGCGCGAAGGAAAGGAACTTCAGCTCCTGCCTGTCTAGCAACTTCTGCGATAGATTGATCGTCTGTACTAACCAATACTCTATCAAAGCAACCGCTTTGAAGCGCTGCTTCAACAGTCCACGCGAGCATTGGCTTGCCCAAAAAATCAATTATGTTCTTCTGAGGAATTCGTTTGGAGCCACCGCGTGCAGGAATCACGGCAAGAACTCGCCTTGCTCTCACCATATGGTCCAGCCCCCGTCAACTTGCAAATTTTGACCTGTTATGCCAGAACTGCGTTGGGAAAGTAAGAACTGTACTGCTCCATAAACTTCTTCTTCATGCAACATTCGACCAATTGGTACAAGACTCGCGTATCGTTGACGAAAAGCTGGGTCAACTCTACCTTCAATGCCGCCATAAGAAATTGTATTGACCATAATATCCTTTGGAGCCAATCGAACAGCTAACTCTCTGGTCAAATGCGCGAGCGCAGCCTTAGCTACACCATAATGCAACGGCGATTGCCGCTCATAGTCATCATACAGACGTGGACTTGCTGCAACTTGACCATATTGGGAGCCAATGTTTACTATGTTCTTCAGCGTATTCGGCATTTTTCGGACAAGCGCCATCGACAACTCATAAGGGATAACTACATCAACAATATATTCACCTATGAAGTTTTCCCGACAAATATTACCGTCGTCCTCAATGGTCAGATATTCAAGACTTCTTGCATTGTTGACCAACCCTGAAATCGAAACCTTGTTGAGATCGCAATGATCAAGAATTATGTTAATGGCATGTGGTTCCGTAAAGTCGACCGCTAAACCGCTGACTTGATCATTGCTGACGGCAAGGGACGATATCAATTCACGGACACGGTCCTTTCGACGCCCAGTGAACAGTACCTGATATCCATCCTCAATCAGCCCCTTTACCAGAACCCGGCCTATCTTACCTGTTCCCCCAGTAACCAGAACAGTCATTGACTCCGCCCCTTTTCAATCAGAGAAACTGATCGATATACAAGGCCGAAATTATTGTCAGTCTGCGGATCTTCGATCTGACGCATAAAAGCCAGCAACGCAGAACGGAACGCCGAAAAACTGTCGTGAAACTTTAGAATTACTTTCCCGTTGCTACCTTCAACTTCTAAGCTTATTCCTTCTTTGCTCTCAGAACCAAGACTTTCGAAAACGGTTTCCACTCCACTCTCCCAATGAGAAGTCAATCTCACAGCATCCTTATTGGAATACCGTCTCTCATGCCGTATGGGTTGATCAGCAGGGTCCAACATCTGCAATCCAGGTTCAATGACATGCACTGCATATTTATCCCAACTCTTAGGAGTTCTGCCAACGATCCGCTGTAATTCTCCGATCTCGTACCGTTGTTTCTCACTAAGCTGCAGTTCGTTGGCGTAGCGCAGTGCTGAACATGAAAATATTTGCCCGTCAAACTTACACAGAGATTGCAAGGTGGTAAGATCACGCATGGACAGGGCCATCGGTTTATCAAGATATACAGGCAACCCTGCATCTAGAAAGGGGGCAGCAAATTTGGCATGATTTTGTGCGTCATCCCGAGCCAGTAAAATAGCGTCAACCTTGCCAATCATATCTTCGGGAGTAGAAGCAATATTGTCAATTTTGGAGGCTCTAGCTATTCGGTCAGATAATCTAGAATCCTGAGTCCAGATGTAAGTAACTCTGCCCGATTGAATTTGATCGTCAGGCCATTTTCGTTCCGCTAGATACTCCGCGATTATAGGGAAATCACAATCCTTCATGTACTCTGGTTCGTATCCATTGAAAATAGCCGACCAAGAATAAGGATGACCATTTCCCTCCGAAAACCCGATAATCCCAAGCCGAACAATCATCAGATTTTCCAATTTCCGGGGTTCAACAATTGTGCGTCATCACAAGCCAAACTCTCGGCATTATTCACCGTGGACTTCTCAAAAGACTGCAAGCACTCTTCGAGTTCGCCGCAGCTCGTCACGCCAATAACAGCAACATCAATCTCTTTCTGACCTCGAACAAAGGAAATTGCGATATCTTGTGCCGTCCGACCAGAATCCGCGACAAAAACATTCCACTCAGTCAGCAACTTTCTCCATGGAGTGAAATAGTCAAGTTCCTGACTTTTGAGATCAACCAACAACCCCTGCAAGAATAGAGATCTAGCATGAATTTCTACATTCGCATTTTTTAAACGGGCCAAATGACCGCTATGCAGCAACCGCTGATCAAGGATGTTAAAGGGTAATTGAACAAGATCGACATCAAAATGACTTAGCAGGTGATCGATTTGCTCTCCGTCATAGATTGACATGCCAATCCTCCGGACAAGACCTGCTCCCCGGTACTCTGTCAAAATATCCCAAAATCGTGGACCAAAGGTCCCCATTAGATCAGAGTATTGATGAACTAACATACCATCAACAGCCCCCAATAGCTCCAAGGATCTGTCTAAACCAGCACGTACGATTTTCTCGAGCTCCAGTTCGGACTGGCTAGCCGCATCAGATGGCAAGTGGATCGTCTTTGTGATGACGGAAAAGCCGTCCAGACGAGAACCCGCAAGAATCCGTTCGCTTGCACCATATGCAGGCGCTGTATCCAGAATTCCAATACCTGCTGCTCTTGCCCGGTCAAGAACATCTTTGGTCTCCTTGGACGAAAGCTTGCCGGTTTCATTGCTAATACCGTAGTCCATACCAAACTGCGCTGTTCCAATCGCCATCACTGCGCTCATACGACTGCCCGCAGGTTCAAAACCTGAGCAAGGGCTTCCAGAACACGATCAACATCAGTGTCTTCCATTGCCGGGAAAAGAGGCAAAGAAAGTTGTTTCTGGTAATAGGAGTCAGCTCCGGGTAAATGCTGTTTCCCGTATTTTTGTTGATAGAATGGTTGCCTGTGTACTGGCAGGTAATGAACTTGGCTCCCGATGCCGCGTTCACGTAGCTCCTGCATTACTTGTTCACGGGGTTTTCCCACAGCATGGAAATCAATATGGACGGAGAAGAGATGCCACCCATCTCCGTCAGGCGCAGATCGCGGAACTGGCTTGACAATTGGAGCAAGCTCACCAATCAAGTCATTGTAGCGACAGGCGAGTTCTCGGCGCCTTGCGAGGAAACCCGGAGCCTTTTTCAACTGACTTGTGCCAAGAGCACAATGAAGATCACTGGCTCTATAATTATAACCAACTGTCGCCATTTCATAGAACCAAGGAAATGGTTTTCCTACAGAATCGACACCTTGGTCTGGCATAACAAAGCGTGCGGCATCACGCTCCATTCCATGATTTCGCAGCAGACGCAATCGTTCTGCGAGGTCGTCAAATTCTGTTGTTATCGCTCCCCCCTCGCCCATTGCAATGGTTTTTACTGGGTGAAAAGAAAAACAGGTCATCGCTGCCCAAGGCGCGGATCCAACGAGTATATCAGATCCAGAGTATGCACCACCGATTGCGTGACAAGCATCTTCGACGATAGCGACATGCCCCATGCCCGAAGGCAAGCTGGTCGAACGTACATCGGACATAGCACCGTTCAAGTGGACTGGTAATACTGCTTTAACCCTTTCGGCAGGAAGCTCCCTCAAGGCTGCATTAAGGGTTTCAGAAGTAAGAAGACCTGTTTCTGGATCTACATCGGCGAATTTGATGTCCGCGCCGACATAAATACCGGCATTAGCAGTTGCCAAGAACGTCAAAGAAGGCACAACTATTATATCTCCAGCCCCTATATCTAGCGCCATGAGTGCCAAATGTAGGGCTGCAGTGCCACTATTACAAACGACCGCATTTCGAGAGGACGTGAAACGAGCCAAGTCCTCCTCAAACCGACCGACACATGCTCCACCTGTCAAAGAATCACTTTTTAAAGCAGCTATCACTGCTTCAATGTCGTCGTTATCAATATGATGACGGCCATATGGGATCATAGGTTCAGCTCTTTGTTCAGCTGAGCGATCTCCTCAACTGACAGGAACCAGTCATTGCCGCCAGAAACATATTCAAATCTCCGCTCAACGGGCTGACCTTTCTCCCCCAGTTTATTCAAAGAATAGTCGTGGGGAGAACCATAGAACTGGATTGTTGGCTGAATGACAAAGTGATCTTTGAATTCAAGAGTTAGATGAGAATCATCCAAAGGACACATCGCTTCATGCAATTTCTCACCTGGCCGAATACCAACAAACTTCACGGGAAGGTTTGGTGCCATTGCTTCAGCTAGATCGCAAATTCTAACAGACGGGATTTTGGGAACGAAGACTTCACCGCCATGCATCCGCTCGAAGTTCTTAAGCACAAAATCAACCCCGTTTTGCAACGTGATCCAGAAACGCGTCATGTCCTTGTCCGTAATTGGCAAATGGTCCGAGTTCTCCGCAATCAGTTTCCGAAAAAATGGAACCACGGACCCCCTTGAACCGACAACGTTGCCATAGCGTACTACAGAAAACCTAGTTCCATTGAAGCCACTCAGGTTATTGGCTGCAACAAACAGCTTGTCTGAAGCCAACTTGGTCGCCCCATAGAGGTTAATTGGATTTGCAGCCTTATCCGTTGACAACGCAATGACTTTTTCCACGCCATTTTTAAGCGACGATTTGATGACATTTTCTGCACCGTGGATATTCGTATTGATAGCTTCCATCGGATTGTATTCCGCAGCGGGGACTTGCTTGAGCGCGGCTGCATGAATAATAAAATCCACATCACGAGTTGCCATATCTAGCCGCTCGCCATCACGTACGTCTCCGATGAAATAACGCATGCAATTGTCGTTAAATTGCTGCTCCATTTCATACTGTTTCAACTCATCGCGGGAATATACAATCAATCTAGCAGGTTTATAGCGACTTAGAATCGTTTCCACATATTTTTTGCCAAATGACCCTGTCCCGCCTGTAATCAGAATAGACTTATTATTGAACATTTTTCGATCCAACGTTTTTTATAATGCAGAAGGAGCAAGCAACACCGTACGCAAGCCCCCCTCGTGGCATATCAGACTGATCGCATCCTCGCAGGAGATGTCCTTGTAAATATTTCTTGAAACGGCGTCAGATTTTACAGTTTCAATTGCTTTGTAACCTTTACTATCGACAATTTTGCTTCCCGCCTCCCAAGACGATGCCGCCAACGGAACAGTATACCCCAAATCAAACAACTCTCGCAGCACAGGCGCAAAGGCGTTATCGCCATGATAACGTGACAAATGAGTTTCAAAAATGACCTGAGGCTTAGCTGTACCAGCCTTCAATGTTTCCACTAATCCGCGCAGGATGGCAACCTCATGACCCTCTACATCCATACGGATCAAATCTGGAGCACCATACTCATCGACCAACTGCGGCAACGCGTAGGTCTGAACGTCAATAGATTCTCCATTGAGGTGCTCTACTCCACTTCCACTATTGTGAAAAGTATTGAGATTGCTTTGATGGGCAAGGTGAAACTGTTTCGTACCAACAGTATCCGAGACGGCACCTTCACGGACCGTTATGTGAGTGACCGCGTTAAGCTCCAAATTACGCTTTAGAAGCTTAACATTGGACGGAGACGGCTCTATTGCCAAGATGTGCCCATCCTCTCCTATTTTCTTACTTTCCATAATGGCATAATAGCCAATGTTAGCACCAATATCGAAAATCCTGACACCTGGTTTGAGAATCATTTCAAGCATGCGCTTGTGTTCGATCTCCCTTTCACCGAACAAAATCAATGTCCGTGAAATCCCTCTGTCCTCTAGGTCGAGCCACATGCGGTAATCATAGACTGGCCGACACACAAATCGCCTACGCAATACTTTACGATAAAACAGGCTGTAAAAATGCCCGTACACAGCCCGGATTAGAGCAGGAGCCCCCCTATCCGATAGGGTAGAAAAAACACTATTAAACAATTTCTGGAACTTTCTCAGGTGTTAGCAAATATTCAGACAGACGAAACTCTTGCACAGGTGCACCGTCTATTTCGGTACATTTGTACCCTAGGGAAGCAATAAGACTCGTTAGATTCTCAATACTCTCCCCCATTAATCCTATTTCAAAAGGATGTACACTCAAAAGGATCGTTGGTTTGTGCTCATGAAGTAGTTCCCGTGCACCCGCGAGAACTTTTAATTCCGCCCCCTCAACATCTATTTTGATGACATCCGGAACAAGTCCATGTTCAGCACAAAATTCATCAAGCGTTATCTGCTGACGCTCTACTTCTTCATAAGCGGCAGGGTTCTTTTTCACAACCTGCGCATTCTGCCCTGAGACCTCAGCGCTTTCGAAGAAGCGCATTAGCTTAGCTTCATCACCAACCAGTGCTTCAATAACTGTGATGTTATCAAAACCATTCCATTGGGCATGCTGCCGCAAGCAGGATGCATTTACCTTACTAGGCTCAAATGCAAAGATTTTGGCTCCTGTCGCCAAAACGCTGGCCACCGGCAAGGCAACAAGACCGATATGTCCGCCTACATCCAGAAAACATGTTTTGCCTCGACAAGCCTCAACAGTCGCGACAAAACCATTATTATGCCCACTTCCCCAAGCTTCGAAATTAGAAAATGCGAAATAAGCAGACAGCTTGAAAGGCCCATACGCTCCGATCATTTGGCTAACCTTAGCCTTATCGGCAAAGCTCTTTACTCCAAATCGAAACATCTTCCCCATAACTTGCCAAACTGGGGACATGAACTTTAACTTTCCATGGCGCAGGTGCCGCAATCGGGCAGTAATGGTACCCGGCATTACAAAAAACTCTCAAATCTAATGTTTGTTACAATACACATGAAACAAGGGCGACATTCACCCTCTGAACCAAGTTGTTCATAAGCAGCGACAATATGCAGTGTAGCCATCAAATTCAACCTAATTTGACCAAGATGATTTCATGAATATCTTGTTTCTAGTTGGCACAAACACTGTAAAAGATAAATCGTTGACCCATACCTTTATATATTCTAGAAACCTCAGTAAATCGGGTGTTGCAGCGACGAGATAGTGAGAAAAATATCGCCATACGGCTTTGCCCCGACCCCCCCCCTGATAATTGCCTGGACATAGCTCATTTAAATGACCCAAGAACACCTTCACAAGAAGTCAGTTGCACTGTTCATGCAGGCCGAAGTTTCTCGCCTGAACTTGGCAATGCTAAGGCATTTAAAACAGCGCTATGGCTACTATACAATTATTTATGTAGGGACATCAGAAGGCGTAAAATCCTATAGCAAGCATGTTGACGACAATTTAATTGATGAAATTGTCGTGTACGATGTTTTTGGCAAAAACCTCCTTAAAACAAACCTCAACCAACAAACAGTCCAAGATAGAGCCAAAAAACAGGAGCAGAAATACGATACCCCATTTGGTGTCATGTACATGCATCGTCGCGAAACTGGCTTAGGATACTCGCTTGGCGGTGTGAACCACCCCCTATCTCCAGCAGCGAAGCACGCTACTCAGACACAATCACTTCACGCCTTCAGTGAAGCTATTGATTTTTGGGAGCAAGAAATCAAAAAAAAGAACATATCGCTATTCGTCAATCACCTGAAGGTAGAAGCTGTCGTAGCACGTAAGCACGGTATTCCATTTAGATATTTTTACGCCACTAGGTATAAGAACTTTTACTTTTGGGCGGAGAACGAATTCATTGAGTTCCCTCGCATTGAGGATCATTATAAAATGATTGAAACATCAGAGGATGTTAATATGAACCAGCAATACTACCAAGACGTCATAAGCAAGACACGCTACAAATCATTATCGCCAGAAATACTAATAATAAAAAACATTCTCAACGCCTTGCATAGATTCATTTATGTGAAATTCAAAAAATACGACGACTCAAGCCAGTATTATCTATCCGAACGCATAAATTACTACATAAATTACTACTGGACTCAAAAGAAAATAATTAAAAACCATACCCTGAAGTTAAGCGACTTAAAAAACAAAAAATTCATTTACTTCCCGTTGCAGACAGAACCTGAATATTCCCTACAGGCCATGTCACCTGAATACTTCT
Organism: Thalassospira sp.; assembly: GCF_040218635.1. Lineage (GTDB taxonomy): Bacteria > Pseudomonadota > Alphaproteobacteria > Rhodospirillales > Thalassospiraceae > Thalassospira. Next base: position 36,227 of record NZ_JAVJRB010000012.1, on the reverse strand, counting down.
ATCAGCTTGAGACTATTGCGAAAATATCCCGAGATTTGCCTGCAGATGTTACGTTGGTTGTCAAGGAAGCAGTGTATTCTTACGGTCGTCGTCCGCGAGACTTCTACAGAACTCTTGATTTGCTGAAAAATGTCGAATTGATGGATCCTCGCGAACCAGGTTGGAAAGTCGCCCAAAAAGCAGACGCCGTTGCAAATATTTCGGGAACTGCGAACTTAGAAGCCGCATTGGCCGGAGTACCGGTAATAAGCTTTGGGCAGCATAACAATTATGACTTTCTTGACCATGTCCTTACTGTAAAGCAAGAGAGTCAAGTTCGAGAGTTTCTTGTTCATATATTTGACGGGCATGTAGATAGGGACAAAGCTCGCACTGATGGTGCTAAATTAGCCTCAGCTCTTGAACGACTCTCCATTGACATGGAAAAATTCGATACACTCAATCTTGAAAGCTACAACGATGAACAAGTTAGTAAAGCCGTTGATGCCTTAATAGATAGTCTTCAAAAAAATTAAAGAGAGCGAAAGTGATTGGTTACTGCAAACGATGCCTAACCCCTGACACTTGGCCAGATGCAGTGTTTGACCAAGAAGGTGTATGCCTCCCCTGCCGCGTAGCAGAGACAATGGAGGATATTGATTGGAATGAGCGGCTGAATGAACTTCACCGTATAGGAAAATGGGGAAGGGACCACAGCCACAGTCACTATGATTGTATCGTCGGTGTCAGCGGCGGAAAAGACAGTACTCGACAAGCCTTCTACGTCAGAGATGAACTCGGACTGAACCCGCTTCTAGTCTGCTGCACTTACCCGCCAGAAGAGATGACAGAACGAGGGGCCCATAATTTAGCGAACCTCGCCGAATGCGGCTTTGATCTGCATGTATTGTCGCCTGCTCCCGTCGTATCTAAAAAGCTAATGAACTACTCATTACATCAACACGGCAACCTATTCCGAGCCACTGAACTCGCTCTTTATGCTACGCTACCTCAGACTGCTATCTCCTATGGTATCCCCCTTATTTTTCTTGGCGAGAACCCTAGCCTCACCTTTGGCGGTAAGGTCGGTAGTTTTGACAGCGACGCCAACAACCAGCGCAGCCATAATACACTGGGTGGGGCTAAAGTGGCCGACTGGCTTCCTGCTGGGGTAAAAATCAGCGAGCTTGTCCCCTATTGCTATCCTGATGAATGGGAGTTCGACAAAGCAGATATACGCATTGTCTATCTTGGATACTTCATGCGTGACTTCAATGACATCGTTAATACGGACTTTGCTCTCAATCACGGACTTGAACCACGAATTGGTGACGATGCAAACCCTGAATGGACGGGTTCCATCAATCCTGCAGATGCCTTGGATGAAGAGTTTGTTCATATCAACCAATTCTTCAAATATTTAAAACTAGGCTATGGCAAGGTTACCCAACAAGCTAGCGTTAAGGTTCGGCACGGGCAAATCACCCGAGATGAAGGGATTGAGCTTGTTCGCAAGTATGACGGTAAATGCAACGAAATCTATCTAGACAAACTAGCAAACTATTTAGATATTCCACGATCAGAACTGGACGATCTAATCGCATCATATCGCAACAAGGACTTGTGGCATCTTAACAATCATGGCGAATGGGAATTGAAAGAGGCTATTTACAGCCACAACAATGCCGAATCAGTGTGGTAACCGGAGTCTGTCATGAAAATAGTTTCCATTCTTGACTATGGCACGGGAAACATAACATCCTTGGCCAATGCGTTTGGTCGCCTTGGAGCCCCCTGCCAAATCATAAAGACAGTCACACAAGTTCAGAAAGCTGAAATTCTCGTACTAGCTGGTGTTGGCTCCTTTGAAGAAGCTATGCGTCGACTAGAGAGAAGCGGCCTTGGGGACGCAATTCGAGACGCTGCAAATCAGAGAACAATTCCAGTATTCGGTATATGCCTCGGCATGCAAATATTTGCAGAAACCGGTATGGAGCCTCATGCTTGCCGTGGGTTAGGTTTGATCAAGGGAAGCGTAAGGCAAATGGAAAATATCCATGGCCTGCCTCTACCTCATGTCGGGTGGAACGAGGTAGAGTGGATCCGCCCCCTCATAGCTCCAAGAACACTGTCTTTTATTGATGGCCATTATTACTTCGACCACAGCTTTGCGCTTACGGACACTGAAGCCCATGTTGTCGGGACTACTCATTACGGAACACGGGTAACGGCAGCCATCTGGAAAGATAATATTTTTGGAACTCAATTTCACCCAGAAAAAAGCCATTTAAACGGATTGAAACTAATTAAAACATTCCTCTCATTCGCCAATGGTGGACTACACACCAAGGCAGAGAACGGGGGGCTTCCGGAACATGCTTAAGAACCGTTTGATTGCTGTAATCCTAGTAAAGGACGGACTTGCCGTCCAGTCGATCGGGTTCAATCGTTACCTTCCCGTTGGCAACCCTGTGATCACAGCAGAATATTTTTATCGCTGGGGGGCTGACGAAATTTTGCTTGTCGATATCTCCGCCCGCCATCACGGAAACGGGCCAGATTTCAATCTGATCCAACGTATCGCGGGACAAATTTTTGTCCCTCTCGGATACGCAGGAGGCATTCGCAACGCTGATGACGCCATCCGAGCAGTCCATGATGGAGCAGACAAAGTGGCAATTAACCAACATGCCCTTGATCGTCCTCAGCTGATTGCCGAAACTGCAGTCGTGTTGGGACAACAAGCAGTAATTGGAGCCATGGATATCGTCACGGATAGGACTGGGAGTTATACCATTCGCGACAAGGACGGATCTATCGCGCCATTCAGTCCTGAAGAGCATATTGAACAATTGCAAGAATTCGGAGCAGGTGAACTGCTTATAAATTCGGTAGATAGAGACGGTCGAAGAAATGGGTATGACCTTTCTCTTCTGAAAATATTGGCTAAACGAGCTAATGTTCCGGTAATAGCTATGGGTGGAGCTGGGCAACCGCTTGATATAGCGAATGTTTTGGCAATTGGTGGCGTGTCCGCCGCAGCAATTGGTAACATGCTGCATTATACCGAACATAGCCTGTTTCTCATTCGCTCCATGCTTCTGGAAAGTGATGCCCAACTGCGCCAAGACTTACCAATCAGTTACAATAGAAGCTGTCTTTCAGAACGCGGCAGACTTAGAAAATATACTGAAGATAGCCTGAAGCAGGCACGCTTCATTCATCCTGCGGAAGAAGTAATATGAAGTTTTGTGCTCGATGCATCTACCCAGAAAATCATCCTCTTGGTCTGATATTTGACGCAGACGGAGTGTGTAGTGGTTGCCGTATCCATGAAGAAAAAGATGATCTGGACTGGGATCTTAGGTTTAGCCGCCTTCGCAGCATCACTGATGCCTATAGAAGCCGTAACAACGGGCAGTATGATTGTATAGTGCCTGTTTCAGGGGCAAGGGATTCCTGGTTTATTGTAGATACTATTCGGCGCAAATTGAAACTCAACCCGCTGCTTGTATCCTATAACACCCATTATATGGTCGACCGAGGCCATCGTAATATGTCTTATTTACGCACTGTTTTTGATTTAGATTGTCAAACAATGATACTCGGCAAGGAATCTCTGCGGCGTATCACTGAAAAGACAATTGACAAACTAGGTAGCATCTACTGGCACTGCCTTGCTGGGCAGTCTGTTTTTCCTGTTCAAATGGCTGTCCGTCACCAAATTCCCCTGATCATCTGGGGGGCACATCAAGGATTAGATCAGGTCGGTATGTTTTCGCATACCGATGAAGTTGAGATGACCCGGAAGTATCGTAAAGATCACGACCTGATGGGGTTCGAGGCTGAAGATCTTGTGAACGAAAGTGATGGCCTACCTGAACGTATGCTGGCTCCTTTGTTCTACCCTAATGATCGCGAGTTACATCAGGTCGGAGTGCGCGGCATCTATTTAGGGAACTATATCCGATGGGATTCCAAAGCCCAACATGAAGAGATGATTCAACATTATGGCTTTGAAACAGGTGCTCAAAAACGTACGTTCGATCACTATAATCATGTAGATTGCGCCTTTTATAGTGGACTTCATGATTATATTAAATTGTTAAAACATGGATACGGAAAGGTCAGCGACCATGCGAGTAGAGAAATCCGCTTGCACCGCATGACCAGAGAGCAAGGCATTTCCCAAGTCGCTAAGTATCAAGACATTATCCCTGATGATAGTGCCATCTTTGCCCGTTGGCTCGGCATTTCCGAGGCAAGCCTGATACAAGAACTTGAAAAACATCGAAACCAGAATTTATGGAGCTGCTCATCTAGAGGTGAGTGGAATTTGCATAGATCTGCTATCACCGCTTACGTGCCAGAAAACGTAGATGAGCAGCGATTGAAAATAAGCGGTGACGATTGGCAGTTTCCAATACGAGAATCTCGCAACCCTAACAATGCCGAAACGGAACCATCAATCTTGCAACGCGGTTATGTCGATGGCCAAAAAGCACCGTCTTGGGACACGTAGGAAAGTGAATGACGTATTTTGCTGAAAATAACCTAATTGGCCTTCGTGGCGTGAGACGGGAAGATTTGCTAAACATTCGGCGCTGGATGGAAAACCCCGAAGCAACCCGCTATATGGAAACGGGCTCGCGCCCTATCCCAGACAAAGAACTTGAAGCGATATATGACAGCTTCACTAACAGCTCTGACAATGTCGTTTTCATCATAGAAAACAAAGAAAGCGGCGAAAGCGTCGGCTTCTGCGGCCTATACTTAATCCAGTGGGTTTGCCGGCGTGGCGAGTTTCGTATTCTCATTGGCGAAACAGACGCCCTAGGTAAGGGCTTGGGCACAGCCGCACTTAAGGAAGTGGTAGGCTATGCATTTGACAAACTGAACTTGGAAACACTTTACCTTGGCGTAAACACAGAAAACAAACGGGCAGTTTGTTCCTATGAGAAGGTTGGTTTTCAAAAAGAAGGTGTCCGGCGGCAGATAATATATCGCAACGGCTTGTACTATGATGCGTACATGATGAGTTTATTGCGCAGTGAATATGAAGTTGATCGAAGATCAAAAAACACGCCTGATCAATGAATTATCGAGAACACACCCTCTTTGCTCGCTGAGATTACGGGGTAACGACACAATTCTCATTCCGCTATCAGGACGTAGGCCAACAAAACTTCTTTTGCTGTAGACTTCGTTGTCTGGGTCATTTTAGGAGGGTTTTCATATAGTCAGGTCGGCTCAAGCCGAAGGAATTAGTACCCTATCCTGCCACATGGCAAACATCATTAATGCCAAAATCTGTTTTCCTTCCAATAAAGTCGATGAAGGAAAACCACTTAGCAATTTATCAATGGTCTTCGGACAGAAGATACCGCTTTGTCGAAACCGTGTTGACAACAGATAGTCACCTGCCATTTCTCTTAACACTCCCCCCCAAGCACCGTTCATAGGAATCATGAACGCCTTTTTCTTACCTATCTGAGGTAAGCTTGGTAGGATCTTTGTAGCCATATCTCGCAGAGCAATCTTGTTCCTTCCCCTCTTTAGCTTGCGTCCCAACGGAAGCTTTGCAGCGAGTTCGACCAAGCGATGATCACAGAACGGTACTCTCCCTTCGAGTGAATGTCCCATCAGGACTTTGTCCTGCTTAAACAATATATTGTCTGTTAGCCAAGTTTCGTACTCCATCGCCATCACTTGGTCGAGAAAACTATGTACTCCATCCTGTTCGCAAACTGACAATGTCCTACTTACACGATCCAATGTAGCCTCTCCCTGACCGGGATGAAAAGTGGACGAAACGAGTACCTCCCGCAAATCCTCAGGAAAGAGCCCCACGTAAGTTAGATAACGGCGTGCCTTGTCTGGTAAATTGACGACAATCTTCGCAAGCCTATCCCTCCCAAGCTTACCTGGCTTCACCTGATAGTCGACCATAGCATCCAATAAGGCTATCGGGATCAAGTTTACGCCCGCACCTGCCGTACCGGTCAACCATTTCGGTAGAACTTTACTAATACAATCGAAAAGCTGCATGTGAGGATGATGGACATAGCCACCAAAAATCTCATCTGCTCCCTCACCTGTCAAAATTACCTTTACGTCTTCGGCAGACCGGGCAGCTAACATATCCATTGCAATGACAATCGGGTCAGGAAACGGCTCATCAATCCGGTGTACAATGTCCGGCAAAGACCTTAGATCTTCCGGCCTCATAACAACTTCACTGTGCTTGGCATTCAACGCATGAGCAACCTGCGCAGCTTCGGCAAGCTCGTCTTCCTCTCCCTCAAACCCAATAGAGTATGTACGGATGGCCTGACCATGATGCCGGGCCATCAACCCGGCAACGACACCACTATCTATACCACCGGATAAGAAAGCTCCGAAAGGTACGTCACTGCGCATACAAAGCCGAACCGCATCTTCGAGCAAAAATTCCAATTCTTCATCTTCGGCTCTTGTGAACGCTGGACCGGTAGAATTGAACTGCATCGACCACCAGCGTACGGGCTGGAATGAACCTGACAGTATCTCATCGTAACCCAAGCGAACCCAATGGCCCGCCGGAAACTTGTTAATTCCCGCGACCATGGTTTTTGGTCCAGCTACATAACGTAGGGTCAAGTAATCATCTAGCGCAGAAGGATTCACGCTGGCTCCATTAGGAAGCCAATTAACCAAGGCTTTAAATTCAGAAGAAAAAACCAAACCCGTCTGTTTTGAAAGAGTATAATAAAGAGGCTTAATACCCATACGATCTCTCGCCAGAAGCAGCTCCTTCTCCTTACGATCCCATAGGGCAAATGCAAACATCCCAATTGTTTTAATCAGAAATCCAGTATCCTCAAGGATCAAGCCAGCCATCAGGACTTCACTATCCGAGTCCGTCCGGAACTGCCAACCTTGCTGTTCCAACCCGCCTCGCAATTCCGCGTAATTATAGACCTCTCCATTGTAAACGAAGACATATCTCCCGTCAGGGCTGGTCATCGGCTGACCGCCATGATCAAGGTCGATGATCGACAGCCTAAGATGCCCTAGAGCAATATTATCGTCTGCTCCAGTCCATACACCCTGCCCATCGGGTCCCCGATGAAGCATAGTCGACATCATGTCATGTAATACGTGCTCAGACGCTTCTGGCCCCAAAAAACCCGCTATACCGCACATTTCGCTCTATTCCAGCTCACCAAAACTGAAAAATCGCGAACTAGCCATATATTTCTTTGATTGATCCTTCTTTTGTATCAATACGTTAATCAGAATTCTGCGTAATATCTTGTTCGCAAGCGCTGAGCGCCCCAATGTCACGTTAAACAGGCGCAGTAGAATGAGCCGGGATGTCGTCATCAACATGTGCAAGTTCCCTAAAGGCATACAAATAATCCGCCGCCAAGGCGATACAATAGCGATCATCCATCCAAGTAGGCCGCAGAACTGACCGCCCACTTAAGCCCGTCTCTATGCGTTGTAAAACAGAACTTTTTAAAGCCGCAAATGCGTGGGGATAAAGGTAGTCAGTATTTCGGCTGCACGCAGATTCATCAATGCCACCTTTGTCATCAACAACCCTATTGACGGCCTGCTCTGCCTTTTTCAAGGCAGACAATACGTCTACGGCTTCTAAGCTGTTCTTAGGCAGCCATTTGAGCAAGCATGCAAGCACGGACATAGTAATAGTTTGGTAACCGGTATCAAAACCACCGTATTCCGGGAACACCCCTGAATCGTTCTGCAGCGCAATACAGTCACTGATTCTGCGTTGAGATACAGCACTAAATTCATCATCTCCGGATAATTTCTTCCATGCTTGAAGGGCAAGAGCACTAGCGGCCATCTGATTTGCCACATCCGGATTGGTATTCATTGCCAGCCAGGCTATTGTTTTTTTAGCGTCTACTAATTCTTGCTGCCAGCCAGCATCGCCACCGGTTAGACGAATAGTTTCACAAAACCCTGCTGCGGAAAAGGCAGTAGCACAGAAACTACGTTCGTTAGGGTAGACTTCCGAACAAGAACCGTCGCTGTTTCTGTCAGCAAGCCAGAACCTCCAAACTCCCCGAATCCATGCTAATAGCTTCTGCGATCGAAAAAAGGGATTCTCCGGTGAATCGATACTATACGCCAGAGCAAATAACAGGCCTGCCTCCTGCAGTCTGGCATTCGACATGTCATGTAGTCGATAATGCCAGTACTGCCGATCACAACTGCCATAGCTTTCTGCTGTGGAGTCCCTGTCAGTCCCACCTAAGACCCTCGGTATTGTTTCCAACGCAAGATCCAAAAACTGCCTCATAAGAAGAGACCTTAACTGCTGTTTTTGTTGGTTGCAAAGTTGAATACGTTCATGCCGCCGATCACAACATTACGCAACATGTTACTGTTTCGAATCCGGGTAAGTTGCAACCAAATATAGGAAGGGCGCAAATAGAAGCGACGATAGAAACGTTTAACCGTTTTGCTCAGATCATCAGCATCTACATCACAGTAAAGATGGTTAAAAGATCCCTGAACATGCAAGCGATCCATCGCTGCATTTTTCGCACCGTCGTCAATGCTCTCATCCATACGCTTCACGTCGCGGAACAAGGGCGTCCCTGGATATGGCGTGCAGATACCGAAAGTTGCTGTGGTCGGTTTGATTTCAATGGCCAAGTCGAGCGTTTCTTCCATGGTATCGTAGGTTTCACCCGGCATTCCCACCATGAAATGTCCATGTGTGGCAATGCCCACCTCGTTGCACCATTTGAATGCTTCACGCGTTTGTTCAAGGGTAATCCCCTTCTTTACCGCGTCTAGCACATCTTGGTTACCGGACTCTGCGCCAAACTTGATCAGGTGGCAGCCAGCTTTTTTCATGACTGTCAGCATTTCAAAGTCAACGGTGTCGACCCTCGCGTTACAGATCCAAGAGAATTTATAACCACGCTTGTCTATGCCAGCACAGATATCGAAAACCCGTTGCCGGTCAGCGGTGAACGTTTCATCTCGGAAATAAATCTCCTTCATCCCGTTTTGCAGATAGTAGCCAATATCCTCAACAACTTTTCCTGCTGACTGGAAGCGGGTGCGAGTGCCGTGGAAGAAGGGAGCCGTGCAATAACTGCATTTAGCTGGACAACCGTGAGAGCTAGAGACAGTAATATACGGTAAGTTTTTCACGATCGGGTTGAAATAATCAACGCCTTTAGGCAGGAAATTGACGTTTAACGGTGGAATTTGATCGAGATCTTCAATGTAATCATAACGCTTGTTCTTGATAACTTCGCCGTTATCATCTTTAGAAACAGTACCCTGTACCGCGCGCGCGGTCACCATGTCATTATTGTTAAGCGCCCGCGCTAGATCACGGATCACCCATTCCGGCTCTCTCTGAATTGCAAAATCCACCCCCTTTTCTAGCGTAGCCTCAGGCTGAAAAGTGGGGTGAGATCCGTAAACAGCAGTCAACATCTGCGGATTTGCTGCTTTCAATTGGCGCAGATAATCTGTATCACTATTTGCTGTCATCACCGACGTCGACATGATGGCAAGACGAGCACCAGCAATCCGTTTCTTAACCTCATCAATCTCAATTTGTTCAGCCTGAGCATCTACAAAGACTACGTCATGGCCTTCCTGCTGCAAGATCGTCGCAACTGTCAACAGCTCGAACGGCGGAACTGTTGCTCCGCCAATCCTCTTGCCACCGCACCAGCAACCGTAAATAACGTCCCTGATGACATTCTTTTTATTTTCCAAGCAAGGTTCGACTACGGCGATTCTCATTTTTGTGCCTGCCCCTGAACTACGGCTTAAAAATACTTGCATTTCTGCATATCTTAACGTACTTCGCTTTTCTTACATAAATAGACCCTTTTGGTAAAGAAAATTACTTCCAGTTGGTCAGGAGTGCGTTCGGTCTCCTTCATCCAAAACGCTGAGACAAGTTCGGTTTTGTCATGTTATCTTGTAATTTTATCAATATTCTGCAATGCCCTGACTGCGCTGGAGAAATTGCTCAGAAAAACGAGCACGCTCTATATTGCAAGGGTTGCGAACGGATTTTCGCCGTAATCAATGGCATTATTTGCATGTTGCCTACTGAATCAAAGAGTTTACCAGATAGCTACAAGGATCCGGATTACCTCAAAATGAGCGACAATTTCGATGATTCTTCGTCTTATTTCACCGAATCTAACCCGGTATTTAGGATGATCCACGAATCATCACACAAAAAAGTCGCCTTCTGGGAAGATAAACACCAAAGTAAAGCTGGGAACGCATCCAACTGGACAATCGATATCGGGACCGGTCAAGGTTATCATTGGCCCTTTGTTAAGGATAACAGTCGATTTGTGGGCTTGGATATCCGCATGGAAAGTTTAGAAAAAATTAAACAAATCTTCCCTGATGCGCTGCTCGTGCAAGGAAATATCCTGTCTATACCGTTCAAGGCGAATGCTTTTACGCGCGCAGTATCAATTTATGCGCTAGAACACATATACTTTCTCAATGAAGGACTTAAAGAAATTCATCGTATCCTCGCACCAGAAGCCGCATTTCATGTTGGTATTCCATGCGAAGGGGGACTTGGCTGGACGTTGGGCCGTAAACTTACTTCAGAGCGATCAATGTCTAAAAGATATAACATAGACTATCGCAAGTACATTGCTCTGGAACACTGCAATACCGCCTTGAAAATCAACAAAGCGTTAAAATTGCATTTCAAGTTAGAAAAAACCAGCCATTTTCCGTTCCCGTTTCTGCCAAGTATTGACCTAAACTTAACCCGAACCATGCAACTCCGGAAATCAAAGTAACAATATAGTACCTAAAGACTTCTCCGAATCCTAGGACGCCTGATATGCTCCGCAAGGTCAAAAACCTGATCACACGTTTTGAAGCTCTGATCTGGGCCAAGCGAAGATACAAATTCTTGGTCAGCAATCTAACTAACGTGGAGGATTTGACAAAAGCACGCGATCTGATCTCGAGCTTGGTTTATACAAATCATATACGTCCACTGTCGGCCATGGTTCCGAAAAACCGTAAAATCCTAGTCATAGCTCCGCATCCAGATGACGAAATAATCGGCCCAGGTGGCTTTCTTCTGATGGCAAGAAAACGACACTGTGAAATCTCAATTTTCTACCTCTCCTCTGGGCAAGTTGATCAGTTTGAGATCCGTGAAGCAGAAAGTCGCGCCTTATGCCAAGAAGCAGGTTGGACACCATTTTTTGGCCGCAATACAGCTGGGAAGCATCCTTGGAAAGCAGACAATCTCACTGAAATCATCAATAAGCTGCAGCCAGACATATTAATGCTTCCCTTCGTCTTGGACGACAACCCTGATCACCGACACGCAAATGAAGTTCTGTACAACTCATGGAAAGCCACGCGGATGGCACTAAAGACCAGCGAAGTGTATGCTTATCAAGTCTATTCTGCGATTATTCCCAATGTGGTCGTTGATATTTCCACTGTCATACGAGAAAAGGCCACCTACATTCGTTTTCATAAATCGCAAATGAAAACGCGTGATTGGGTGCATTTCACCCTAGGTCTTAATGCGTGGACTTCAAGGTGGTTAAAAACTGACGGTAACGAAGCTTGGGCAGAAGGTTTTATGGTTATGCCATGCCATGAGTATATAAGCTTGATTAGCCATTATTGCGGTAAGGATAGTACCTAATGTGTGGATTTACTGCGATTATTGGATCCGGAAAGCATAATCAAGATGGACAATGGTGCCCCAAGTTAATCGATGGCATTGACCGTGACCTATATCACCGTGGCCCAGACGATGGCCGCATCATGTGTCATTCTAATTCTGTATTGATATTTCGGCGGCTCGCAATAATTGATCCCCATGCTCAGTCTAACCAGCCAATGCGCGACGAGACAGGGCGCTATGAACTCGTTTTTAACGGGGAAATATATAACTATAAAACATTACGCTACGAACTCGAAGGGTTTGGCTGCGTATTTCGCACCAAAGGAGATACTGAAACATTGTTGCAAGGGTTTATCTTATGGGGACCCGGAGTTTTCGCCCGTTTAGAAGGCATGTTTTCCTGCGTTATCATTGATCACAACTTACAACAAGGATACGCTGCACGTGATAGCTTTGGCATCAAGCCATTGTATTTAACACGTAAGGACGGCTATACCGCATTTGCCAGCGAAGCGCGGCCACTGAGACGTTTGATTAACCGTTCAGAAATTGACGCCAATGCTCTTAGTGAGCTACTAATGCATCGCTTTGCTGCCGGACGTCTGTCAAACTACAGAGATATTGATTTGCTGCCTGGCGGTAGATTCGCGCGTTTTCGCCTAGATGGATCAGAGTGGTCAGAAACTGTCTTTTCGGACCCACTTGACACCCTTAATCCAAGTGAACAATTGGACGAGGAGACAGTCCTCGCTCAATGTGAAGAAGCAATCAGCCAATCGATCAAAGATCATATGCAAAGTGATGTCGGATATGCGCTACAGCTATCAGGTGGCGTGGATTCAAGTCTTGTACTGGCGATGACATCAAAGTATGCGGATCAGCCGCTTGATAGCTATGCTGTAAGCATAAATGATGACCGGTATGACGAAGGGAAGTGGCGTGACATGGTTACGCTGCAGTATCCTGTTCGACACAAAAACATTTCCCTCTCCGGCGAGGATTTCGCTGAAGCTTTACCGGATGCCGTAAAGTATATGGATGGCCCAGTTCCTCATTTTGGGTGCGTAATGCTAAAATTATTGTGCAAGGAACTGGCGCGGAAGCATAAGGTTGTGTTGACTGGTGAAGGAGCTGACGAATTTTTCGGTGGTTATGACCGTTATGCCCGCTGGCAACAACTGGACAAATTTAACCGCATTGCCAAGCTTGTACCGGGAGTGCTTTGGCCATTTCTTCAGCGCTATAAGTTCCTTCATCGTTTCCACGGCAACGATGCAGCAGTTGTTTCATCAATCTATTTTGATTTCATGCAGATGCAAAGCATGTTCCCAGAACTAAATTGGCAAGGTGGCGCAAGAGAAGAAACAGCTCGTCGTTTCAATGACTTCCCCACGCGTATGATGGCGGTGGACCAAACCAGCTATTTATCATCGTTGTTAATGCGGCAAGATAAAATGGCTATGTCTGCTAGTGTCGAAGCAAGGGTGCCATTCACACATTTACCACTAGCAAGAATAGTAAATAGCATTGGCATGGGCTTGCGAGTTCCTGGTGGAGAAACCAAACCCTTGTTGAAACAGATTGCTGCCAAGTGGCTTCCTAAAGACGTAGTCTTTCGGCGCAAGGTTGGCCTCAATCTGCCACTTGACGAATGGTTGAGGGACGAACAAGGGTTAGGAGGGTATCTGCCCCTGCTAACCGAGAGCTCCTCGCGTCTTGGTCAATATGCTAACCAAAAGATATTACGCTCGATGGTCGAGAATTTCCGTCGGGGCTCATCGACTCCAGGGATGCCTCCGTTAGCCCACCTGGTCAACATAGAATTATGGTTACGCTCTTCGGAAGATTTAGAGATTGGAACGGTCAGTGCTTCACTTGCGAAGAAATCAAAAAATGTTCCAGCGACAACAATAAATTGATTAGTACTGCGTGATCATGTGCTCCCCGATCATGGGCCGCGATGGTTTCAGCAATTGCATCCATGTTCAGAAAAGACAAGCTGGCAAGGGCTTCTGATTGCGGAAGAAATCTATATCGATTCTCAAGACGCGGTGATGCAGCAAGCTGTGATTTCGCTGTAGGCCATGATCTGTCTGCTCTCGATGGGCTACGTTGCATGTCAGAACCTAATAATTTGTGCTTTGCAAACTGCATCACTTTTGAAAAGGTTTGCTTAGACAAAGACACACCTGCAGGATAGTTCGTGTTGGCATTTCGAATTTCCATCAACTCGGGAGCCAATTGAACAAGTCCCTTTTGATAGGCTGTTCCATTCAGCTTTTGACGACCGGTCATTCGCCAAGACAAGTCGAAAACGTTGTTTTCCAAGGCTGGGGCTCTGCAGTCCATGAAGCTGCGGACTGACATCATCATTGGGAATGAATAGTGGCGGGACAAATTATGACCGTGAAAATACTCCCACAAAGTATACCCTTCAGCACCTAATCTTCTGCCACGGTCCTCTATATTCTCAACAGATTCGCGCAACGCCTGTTCGATACCCTGCCTACTATTTGAGTGAACAAGAGACCAGAAATCCGACTGCTTCAAGCGATAGGATACATTTTTCAGATAAGTTTCCGGTAAATCATCCCCCAAAGGCAAAAGGCGTGAATGAATAGCAGGCCGACCAAACAAAGTTCCAAGGCAGGTAGGTAGGTATAGCCCGCCAAAAAAAATATCAAGTCCAAGCCCAATTAGCAGGACATCGCACTGCCTCGACAACCTATCTCCGTAGCCCATAAACTGGCATTCACTGTATATCTGCTGCGCACCAGTCAAAAATGCAGCCGTCTCAAAGTAATCATTTAGAATACCCGACTTGCGGGGCAAAAAGGTGAAGGGCATTCCTGCGACGGCGGCGACATCTCTGGCAACATCACTTTCGTTGTTTTCTTGCATGCAGGTCGTATAGCAATCCAACTGTGTTGGCGATGCAGCAACAAGCGCGCGAGAATCCAAGCCCCCACTCAGCAACAATCCAACTTTCTTGCTATCGGAAAGATACAAAGACATCGCGGATTGCAAGGTACTTCCGATGACCTCAGGCAACTCCTTATCCGCGATCGGTGACAAGGAAAAATCTGGTTGCCACCAGACACTACTAACTGGTTCATTATCTGGTGTAAACCGAACTAAACTGGCGCTGCGCTGGTAATAGGTGTTTTTCAGAAGCGTCTTTTCGCCCATCAGACGACGCAAATAGAGAAACTCTGCTGCAGCCATGTCATCGACAGCAAGCGTCGGCAACACCGACCGCAACACAGATAGATTACTCGCAATATCAAGTCGTCCTTGCTCCCAATGCCAGAAAAAGGGTATTGATGAAAACCTATCAACAATACTTAGAATCTGCTGCTGTAAATGACTAACTATTAAAATGGCAAAACTACCATTAAGACGCACCAACTCATCTTCAAGCGAGGATGATAGGCCCCGTTGCATTAGGGCGAATACAGCTTCATCATTTATTTGACCGTCAACAGCCGGATGTCCGATAAGAAATATTTCGAACTCTCCAAGGTCAGCCAAAACAACACTTGTTTGACGAATAATCGGATGCATGTTGTCTGCTGAGAGTACCACACTACCTTGCCGGTAGATAACCGTCCTGTCATCGTAAGGCTGGGCCCGATCTAAAGACATTGATAAATGAAAGAACCATCGCCCTTCTTTTTCAGTCATGACCTTTCCTAATTATACTACGATCAAGAATAGCCTTAAAGTGATCGACAAATAGCAGTCCCGCCTCCGGTCCGGACACATACGCTAGATAACGTAATTGTCCTTCCCGAGCAATTTCAAGCAATCTGTGTTCATCACTCAGTGCAGTCTCAAGGACTACTTCAAAGTCAGAAAAATCGAGTTTATAGGATAGGAATGTCTCTCCCGGCACATAAAAGTTTGGCCAAGTTTCCATGTGACTCATATCAGGCTTGACAAGCATCGCACCGGCCAAAAAGACTTCGAAATCCCGAAGAGTAATTTCGCCAAGGCCGAAAGGAGATACGGCCAATTTGCTTCGGCTGAGCTCTCTAAAATATGCCAGTCGTGACAGTTTTCCTGTTTGCAGGCGTGAACCGAGCATATCCGCAAGATGCTTTCGATGAAATGCAACAGAACGGCGTGAGTAGTTTGTCCCCATACGTAAACTTGCATTCATTAGGCGCCCGACAGATGGGGCCTTACAATTCCAAGGAAAGCGTAGCAAAGTCTTCAAAGGGGCCTTCTCATATAGCGCCATACGCAAC
Organism: Thalassospira sp.; assembly: GCF_040218635.1. Lineage (GTDB taxonomy): Bacteria > Pseudomonadota > Alphaproteobacteria > Rhodospirillales > Thalassospiraceae > Thalassospira. Next base: position 20,327 of record NZ_JAVJRB010000012.1, on the reverse strand, counting down.
GGTCCAAACAAACTGTAGTCAGCGAGGCCCGAGTTCCAACCTAAACACAGTTTTTTAAGGTCATCAGGGTTTGAAACCGGCTCAGAGCTCTCGTTCTGGTCATCTTTGATACCAAAAAAACGATGATAATAATCTGCATAATAACGGTGGCCATAAAGTGGCTGTAGGTACAATGATCGATCAACCAAAAGTTGTGATTTGCAGTACAGGTCAACAAAAGGAAGGATCTGAGCATGATCCCAAGACGCACTATCTGAAATATCGCAGAATATCAACGCTCCCGCTCTAGACCGATTTTTTTGCATCTCTGATAAAATTCGGTCTTTCCCTTTGGCCCATCGAGGGGACAAAGCCTTACTGTCAACAATCAGATAATCGCAGTCTGGAAGATCGTCTTTTGCATATTCTGCTGAAAACAATTTCAACTCGATCCCAGCATCTAGAAGCAATTGGCTATGCAACAACAATGGCATGAGAAAGGCCCTGCCGTTTGGCGTTGCAAACCCTGCGGTCTGAATGTGGACCAACCGCCGCGACATTAAAAGACCCCTAGGGACTGAATCGGCTCGCTATACGCCCGATCAGGGACCGTATCCCCTTCACCAAGGCCTTTAACAAACATAGCTCTTGGCTTTCTCTCTGCAGGAACCACGCCAATGGGAAGAAAGCGCTCGTCCATTATGACCCTCGCAGCTCGGAACCTAATAAATGCTACTGCTGCCAACGCTTTCCAGTCTTTAATCAAAATCTGACTTGGTCCAAAAGAGGCATGCATGAACTGCAAAGCATGCATGCGCCCCCATCTTTTTCTAAAGAAAACATAGCTTCGCCCCGATCCCGGGACATACATTATGACGGCACCTGCATCAAAGTGTTGCTGTAGAACTCTGTTTTCATCAACATCGTTAATATGATCGATTGCCGCTTGCCCCAAGCGAACGAACAAAGCCCTCCCCCCCCCGAAGATGCCGGGGATCACAGTAGAAAGTGAGACTTCGGCATTGTCGATCTGGTGGAATTGGAAACGTGGCAGGATTGCTTGTACAGCTTCCGTTGCTGAGTAGTTCGTGATGATCCAGTTTTCCTGACGTGTGGCTTCTAGCAACAACTTTAAACTAAGGCTTCTCGCATTTGCCGAAACAGCCCAACTAGTCATATTCACCAGCCACCGATCCGCTAACCATGCCGGACGAGATGCCAGAAAACCAATAAACCCGGCAATAGAGCCATCATCTCCCTTGATACAAAACCCCGGGGGTGGGCAGTTACTTTCATCAATGCAAAAATGTGAACTGAAGCGAAAAATACGACGATATGCGTCTTCTCGACCACCAAGGTGTTGCAACAGAAAAGAAATCACCGGTTCCTGATCATCTAGTGTCGCCTTTACAACACTATACATTTGCTCTTAAATCCCGCCCGTCAGAAAAATGTTTTGTCCATTTACAAATGATGCCCCATCGGAAGCCAAATACCTTACGGCGTCGGCCACATCTCCAGGTTGAGCAAGTCGGCGTACAGGATTTTTGCGTGCTTCAACCTCCTTTGCCCGATGCGGAACACCTCTCGTCAAATCTGTAACAATCATTGATGGTGAAACCATGTTCGACGTGATTCCCTTCGGCCCCAGCTCAACGGCAAGGCTGCGAACATATCCCCACAACGCATGTTTTGCCATAAGATAGGGAGACCAACCGACTGGCGGCAAACTATCCAGTGCAGAAGTTCCCATGAAAATCAACCTCCCGTGCCCAGCCTCCACCATACTGGGTATTACAAGCCTAACTAATTCCATTGCGGCTTTACAGGTTACCTGCCAGTGCAAGTCGTACAAATCTTGACTGCTGCATCCACCTTCATCAATCCGAACAGTTCCAATATCAGCAGAAGCCGCATGGACAAACAAATTACATGGCCCTAAAGCGATAAGGTCTTCTGTTCCTTGGCCCGGGATGGTTAAATCAGCATGGACTAAATGGCATTTCCTGCCAAACGACTGAACAGATGTCGCAACCTTTTTCGCTACTTCCCTATTACTGCGAAAGATTACTGCAACATCGTAGCCGTCTTCGGCTAATGCTGCAGCGATCATTGCACCTATCCCCCTAGAGCCTCCAGTAAGAATCGCCAGACCTTTTTTGTCCATTTTTTTTTCTCTCGTGCGTGCCAGATTGTGCCCCTGCTTAACTCGGGCTTGTCCTTGCATCACCTTGGTTCCGTCATGGTTTACAGCACAGACTGCCAGCGTTAAAAGTGAAGCCCCTTTTGAATATTCTGTGATTTCCAGCGTCACAGAAATCCGATCACCTACATAGACAGGCTGCAGCCATTCTACATTTTGACTTAGCCAAACAGCTCCTGGGCCAGGTATCTCCATACCAATCATACGAGATATAATAGCTACCAAAATTGCCCCATGGGCTACCGGTTTTGGGTGACCATATTCACGCGCGACAATTGCATCAACGTGAATTGGGTTCAAGTCACCAGAAAACTCGGCAAACTTTGCTACCAAAGCATGGTCAATATCGATACCCGTAGTAAAGCGTTGCCCCAGCTCATACATAGTCACGCACCTAAACGTTCCTGAACAATGTCGCGGACCAACGCATATGAAAGCATGTCTGCAATGTCATCCGGGACCAAAGCAATTGAAAACTCAGCTTCCAGCGCAGACACCAAATTTAATTGCTGCAAAGAGTCCCAACTTTCAATTGTGTCCGGACTTGAATTCTCTACAATATCAGACACTTCCACTTCTAAGATATCCGCCATTACCTGTTTAAGTCTATTTTCAAAATCATGCATGCCGTTTCTTTCTTTTTGTCTTCAGAACCAACCCAAACAGGGGAGGAAGCCACTTGTATTCGGAATGTTTTTTTTAAAGGGAAGAGCGGACGCGTTCAAGGCCTTAGCGCAATTCGTTGGCTTCAGCTCTACCGCGAGGTAAGCCGCTTATTGCTTGGGCAAAAACCATGCCTGTCTGTTCGACCTCGCGAATTTCTACGATCATATCCCAGATATCATCTTCAATAGGTTGCCGCGGCGCCCGCATCCCATCCAGCACCAACCCAACCTTTTCTGATAGTCCCCAGACATAGCCGCTCGCACCTTCAGGTAAGAAATAGCTTCGATAAACGGTTGGCTGGCTTGGGTCCGATGCCCAAAGCGGAAAACCTTGTATTTCGCGAGCATACCACTTCACCGGCAGATGGTGATTAGTTAATGCCAATCTCACCCTAGCATATTCGCCTGCACGAAATGATCTAAGTTCTGTGCTTGAGGACAAGACTGAAAAACGTTCAAGATCAGCCTGTATCGAAGCTGTATTGACGTCACTTGTAATCCGAGCATTAATAGTGCTGTAAAGTAAATACTTACCAATACTAACATGATAAATTGATGACAATATCATTATTATCCCGCAAACAGTAATTACATGCCTTCCGGGCATTCGAAAAACTTCAGGACCAGTCAATGTTTTGTTCACTAGAGGAGATAAGCCAACAAACAATGATGCAAATATTATAGGCAAAACAGGATAATGAATCCGTTCCTCAGTGAAACCTGCAAATAAAACCACCATCATATTTGCAAATACAGCGAGGAAAAAAAAACCTGCTAAAGACCATGAAACAAAAAAACCAACTAATAAAAAACTTACAGCAAATGCACCTAGTAACAATATCTTAACACCATTACTGAGAAGCCATTCCACACCACTTTCCCGCCAATCTGTTGCCACCGGGCCTCCTTCCGCCCAAACACCGTCAGGTAGCAATCCCCAGAAGGCAACACTACGCCAAAAGGCTCCTTGAAAAAAGTACCCTAAATCCTCTTTAATACGTTGTTTTATGTAATTTCTTTGAACCAGGCTCTTTTCTTCGTAGCCCGTATCCGAACCTATCATCTTCTTCCATTCTGGATCCACCAAGTCTCGCCGGATACCATGGAACCCATCAGGGTGTAAGCCAAGGGCCATGTGAATGCCCGTCTGTGCCCCTGTCGGAGAAAGACGATCATCAACCCAATAGTTACGTAAAGTCCACGGAGTTAAAACTACGATGAACACGAGACCAGCCAACAGGCACCCACGGATTTGCGCCGCTTTAGATGGCAATTTTCTCCCCAATAGCGGCGCCAACAAAATGAGAAAATCATAGAACGCTCCCTGATTTCGAATGGAAAAAGCCAGACCTGCCGCCCCCCCCAGCAGAACGAAGCTAGCTTGCCCTGGTCTATTGATAACTTTAGCTACGGCAAACATTGTCAAAGCAATGGCTGGAACATACCAGCTTGTAATTTGCTGAATTTGCGACTCATAGCGCAAATAATCCTGACTCGCCGCTAGCATTGCGACCCCTAGCACCGGTAATACTTTTCCGGTGATTTCATGCAAAGCAGCCGCCAACAGCAGAATGGTTAGTGGGGCCAACAGAACATTCATCATCTGTTGAACAAAGAACTGATGCCCAAAAACCTTGTATAACAGCGCCGTTCCAAACTGATAAACAGGCAAATAATAATCATACCCGAAAGGCGCATCTCCACGTGCAATCGTGTGTGAAATTCGATCCCAGAAGATGGCATCTCCCCAACCCGGTACGTTCCAAGCTGCTATAACCGGTTGAAGGGCTGCCAAAAATCCGAACAAGGCGCAGATAGCCAATAGTAACCTTGGAATCCTATAGACCATTTTCACCGGGTCAAGACCCGATAAGCGGTGAAAAATTGCTAACCCGCATGCTCCTGAAATTACAACAAGACAACAACCTACAAGCCCGAGAAGGCCAAAAGAGCTAAAAGCCTCGTAAACAGCATCGTTATTAGATGGTGAACCACGTGTCAGCGCCAACACTGAAAGTACAGCAAGGATCAGAGCCCCCGCAAATGAACTAAATATACTCCGGCCCATCACCGCATCAGTTTTTGGCACGATCGTTTCTATATTTGACAAGACACGGCCAGCAGCAAACATAAAAATGGACGCAACACCAAAAGCATATATCTCGTTAAGAACATCTAGTATCCAAGCTGCGCCTTCCATGTTCACAAGCCTACTCCAAATCAAACCATGCTGGTGTCTCCAGCGGAGTTTTGTTTAAGTTCCTTATCCATAAACGTTTTTCATCATCCAGAGCATCAAACGCTCTGCTCGGGTAGAAGTCAGCGACCTGAGAATTTTTTTTCCCTTGTATAAATTCACCAATCAGAATCAAGTTACAGCCTTTCTTAAGCCGCTTTTCAATATAACTGGCGAGACTGGCGAGCAGCAAGTCCTCTACGCCGCGTCCCAACACCCTACAACTCAAAAGCAATGTATCAATGCGCCACTGGCATTCCTTGCTTTGCGTATCACTGTCATCAACAGGAACCCCGATCGCCAAACCAACAATGCCACTATCCCCAAATTTGTCTTCAAGTCTAAGGGTCAAAGCTATCGCACCAGCATCCAGCAGCGAACACAGCTCTGCCTCACTGTGCCTGTGCAAGGTCAGATTGAATTGATTTGTCTTGTGTATCAATTGAACCGCTCGAGCTAAACTACTAGGACTAACTGGCTCAATTTGGGACTTCATTCCTAGACTGTACAAAAAATCTTCGAGAGATTTTGCTTCCGATCGGGCCACCTTACGCTGGCGTTCTTCGCCATATTGATTTGCCCTGTGCTTATCTTCTTGCGTCAAACGCAAGATATCAAAAGCCTCAAAGGCCTCGACCGTCGCAATATATGCCAGTGGAGAACTAGGTAATTGAACTACCGTTACCTGAGGTAAGTTTTCCCGAACCCAACCACACTCCACCGGGCTGTCATCGACAAAAACCATTGAATCGACACCAATATTTAACTCTTCCGCCAACTCCGTAATGTTACTAGCCTTATCATTCCAATTTGCTCTTATGGCACCAAAGTGCTCCAATTTGAGCAGGCAATCTTCATGATCGGAAAAGACCGTCTCGACATCTTCTTTATTGTTTTTTGAACACAGAGCAAGAATTACACCCTTTTCGCGTAATCTTAGAATGTAACGCTGAAAGTTTTGGAAAGCATTGCCGGGCCATGCCCCCCCCAATCTGATTCCCCCTAAACCATCTTCACCAATTACACCTCCCCAAAGAGTATTGTCAGCATCCAACACTAGGCATTTTTTCGGCAATGTTCTCAACGCTGAAACGTGTCGTGCGAGAGCATTAGAAAGGGCAATTTTTGCGGTCGTCGAATGAGGTATTCTGCCAAGATAATACATCTTCTCGTCAGACCATTCCTGCAAACCTGTAGTCTTGATTACAGCATCGCTGTCAAATAGATAACAATCCGAGACAGTTCCACAAATCGTCGCTAACTGCCTGTTTGCTTGCGCGACCATTAGCTCCGGTCCTGAGTGACAATCCATGACATCACTGATATGCCACAGTGATGGTGTCGAAATGGATTGACTAGACACTAGGATTTGAGCATCGCTGAAATGCCGAATATTTTCAACCCAGAGTCGGATTCTATCAACGTTAGCATTCAACAGGTCATCCTGAACTTGCCCGGTCCCATCTGCAGCCATCTCTTCTGGCCGCGTCAAAATCACCACTACATCCGGGTCTTCGCGGTACAACAAGGAAGCCGGGTCAAGAATCAGCTCTTCAAATTGGCCAAAGGGCATGACAGACAATGTTGCAAGCAGCCCCCGGCGCGCTAATTCGACACGCAAAAACGGTCTAAGGCCGTCCGCCGTGTAGCTAGACAGTATGGCAATTCGTAGAGGCATTAGTTCGCCTGACAAATCCTCTAAGCGTTTGTCAAGACGTGCATAGCGTGCTGGATTATTGTTTAGGGATCGATAGTCTTTTGTATAAGGAAAATCCATAAGGATCATAGAAATTGTGTCCCATAGTTTCGAGCAAGGTAGGTGTGCTGGTAATTACCCTAACAAGGTAAGAAGCCGCTCCTCGGCAACCAAAGGTGATAAATTGATGGAGCACCCTAACTACCGGCCAAAACTTTTCCAATATTTCTCTTTATTCACTTTGCCTTGAACCGAGTCAATTCATTAGAAACATGATGCTTAAACCCTTCCAATCTATGCAAATCTTCCCTGCGCCAGATTGCTGTATAAAAAGCATCATATTGATCGATACACGCCTGCAAGGAATACTTCCTTTGAGCTCTGCTCCTAGCCATCTCACCAATTGACCTTCTCAAACTGGAATCATCCATTAATTTACCCAGCTCTTCGGACAGCTCTATTGGATTTTTCGGCGGCACCAATATCCCAGCTGAACCATAGCCAAGAGCTTCCGCATTACCACCTACATTACTCGCCACACATGGAAGGCCTGCCAACATCCCCTCTAGCAATGCGTTGGAAAACCCTTCCTCGTGAGAAGGCAAAACCAGTATGTCCGATTCCTCCAGAAGCTCGCCGATGAGTTCCACAGGTCCAGCAAAACATATCCGATCCACTAATCCCGTATCTGTTGCGAGCCTTCTTAAGAAATCTCCATGCCCATCATCCCGCCCAGCCAAAACCAGCTTCCAATCCCGATCCTTAAGTCGTTCAAGAGCATTGAATAGATCAACATGCCCCTTGTATGGAATCAGATTGGCAACCTGACAGATCAATAAACTATCGGGAACGGCCCCTACTTTCGCACGCCAATTACTTGAATTCTGCCCTGAATCCGCAGCACTTCTTGCAACACCGTTGTATATCACTCCAACCTTTCCTGGATTGACGTGCTCCGCGACCACTAAATCCCTCAGAACGGCCTGCGAGTTGGCCAAGATCGCATCCATGCGCCCATGTAACTTTCGCTCAATTGCTCCCACCCAAGGTTTTTGGTCCATATATTTATTAAGACTTCGACGACTCATCACGCGTATCAACCCCGGGATCAACAAGGAAACTGGGGCTCCTATCAAGTAACTTGCCGGCAAAAAGAAATGGATGATGTCAGGTCGATGCTTTGCCAAATGCCTGATCAAACGAGCCACGGCAGAAGCTAGCTTAACAATACGCCCCCCCGGCACCTTCCTTGACTGCCATTTTGGGTGACCGACATCAACATAAACTCCGCTCGCCCTCATAGCGTCAGCAAGAACCCCCTCCCCAAAGAGCAGGAAGACGGATACTTCATATCCCAAAGCAACAAGGGCTGGCATAACTTGTAGTAGATGAGTCTCACATCCACCGCGTTCCAAGCTGCCGACCACAATTGTAATTTTCGGCTTTCTAAACTTGCTCACGAATTTTCCTGAAGATCCTGTTTCATTCCTCTACCTTAGGGCCAACCGCAATCAACTGATCCCAGATTTCCATGACATGTTCATCGGAAAATACAGCAACTTCCGCGCAACCTGCCTGTCCTATCTCTTGCGCCAAACCAGATCGACTAGCGAGCGACTTCATAGCTTCAGCAAGTGCTGCGACATCATTTGCAGGCACTACTAAACCTGTTTTTCTGTCTGTAACTACCCCCTTCAGTCCTGTCTGACTGTCCGTAACAATCACCGGACAGGCACAGCTCATCGCCTCTAGCACAGTGTTTGGCAACCCTTCGTAACGAGAGGCCTGCACCATCATTTGAGCAGTTCGATAATAAGCAAAAGGATCTTTAAATCCATGCATGAAGACACAATCCTCAAGTCCAAAATCGCAAATCAGGCGCTGTAAATGCGAGTATTCTGGCCCCTCCCCCAAAATCACCAAATTCCATTCTGCGTTTGCAGTCAAAAACTCTGCAAAGGCTTCAAGTAAAACATCATAGGCTTTTTGTTTGTTCAAACGCCCAACAGCGAGAACAAATGGACGGTCCGAAACATATTTTATTCTAGAGTTATCACGACGAATAGGATTCGGGACCCAAACAAGCTTGCTTGCTGGAACCCAGCCACTCATAGATTCCAGCGCACCTCTAGAATTTGCCGTCACTTTCCAGGCAAAGCGAGTAACAAGCCATCTCATCACATTCCACGATTTGCCCAAACTCTGTCGGCCCGGATCATTACGTTCACAGGCAATCACTCTTTTTCCAGACATGAATAGGGCCAAAATGGTCAAGACCAAAGTTGTTCCGACAAAGGGGAAAACGGTATGATGTTCAAGTAAATTTACGGCTCGACGCAATCTCCAAAGACGTCGAAGATTGAAAAAACCAGCCTGAAACGCATTACTGCTTCTCATGGCACCCTGCCCATCAAGGATAACTCGTGTAATTTCTTTGGGCAATTCAACCTTGTCTTCTTCCTGTCCCTGAAAGGTAATCAGTGCAACTTCAACCCCTCTAGCCGACCAATGGCGGATCAAGTGAGCAATTACCTGCTGAGCCCCTCCACCGCCCATACTTTCGACAACAAAGGTCACGCCTTGTTTCATAATACCAGCATCTCTTGGTAAATCGAGAACATATGCCTCGCATGACTGACTGAGCTATAAGCACACCGAGCGTGTTTAGCTGCCATTTCACAGCGAGCAAGGTTTACTTTAGAATACCGCAATCGATCTAGCATAGCCTTCGCCATGGCATCGCTGTCACCGGCATCCACTAAATCTCCCCACCGACCATTTCCTAGGGCTTCTACATGCCCGCCAGAATTTGAAGCAACTACTGGTATCCCAGCCTGCATCGCCTCAAGCAAAGAACGTCCGTGGCCCTCATCTATAGCTGGTGCGATCAACCCATCCGCACCCGCAAGCCACCGCAATACGTGCTCACTATACCCAGTAAAGAACACTCGGTCCCCGATCCCCAATCTGAATGCCTGAGCCTCTAGTGTGCTTGTCAGTTCAGTTTTTCTGCCCGCTAAAACAAAATTTGTTCGAGGACGCTCGTCCACAATTCTGGCTGCGGCCTCAATGAAAACATGCGGCTGTTTCTGTTCTTGATGGGTACCAACAAACATAACGACAGGATCGTCATTTCTTGTGATTTCCCGCAACGAAGTTCGTCCCTCTCCCTTATCGAAGTCAGGAAAATCGACTGGATTGGAAACAATACAAGTCTTTGCCTTCAGAGCAGGCGGAACTGTTTCATAAACAAAATCAGATATAGTTACGATTCTTTCAGCAAAACCAAACAATCTGTCGCTAATTCGTGATGGAACCCATTTCGTGCGGCGATGAGCCAATCTTGGCAATCCTGCCAGTGCCGCAGCAGGCATCCAAGAATGGATCATTCGACCGTCATTTGCATGAACCAGATCAAAATTGCGGCTACGCAACCACATGGCCAACTGCGGCGCTGAAAAAGTCAATTGCTGGAGGGCTCTCAGTCCACCAGTTGCACCAACAAACGGAAGATCCACAACTTCGTAAGGCAAGCCCAATCGATCACAATATGATGTCAATGGACCTTCCTCATGTATGACCAACCGTGCTTCAACCTTATCGGTCGGCAAAGCTTGGATGAGAGAAAGAGCGGATATATGGGATCCACCTACAGAGTCTCCCACGAAAGGAAAAGCGATCTTCCACATAACTGCCGTCATTCCTTCCCTTAGCTCTCGAATACGTTTAGATACGAGCGCTTAACCTCACCAATCAGAAAACAGCTATCTATCCCACGTTAAGGTAATACCTTTCCAGTCAATATATATCAACGGCATTGCCCTTTCACTTGAGAAAATGCTAAAGTCCTGAAGGACTTGCATAATCCAACCTCAGCATGACAATTCAGAAATTTGGACCCGGAAAAATGAAATCAGTTATGTTTTTGACCGTTTTTTTGGTCTTCACAATTGGTGGCAATATTTTTCTGAAACGAGGGGCCGACGAAATTGATTTGGCTTGGAAGAAGGAAGTTCTGTCGCATGTTGTGACCTCTCCAAATGTCATTTTGGGTGTGATGTCATATGGATTGGCCGCAGTTTTTTGGTTCATCTCTCTTTCCTTAACGCCGTTGAACATTGCAATTAGCGTAAGTGCCTGTGCATATGTACTGGTCGTTTTAGTCGCATTTTTGCTATTCCATGAGCCGATCCCGCCTGTTCGGTGGATTGGTATTGGGATGATAGCTTCAGGATTGATCATTATTGGACGCAGCGTATGAAGCATGATCAGTACAAGGTCTCGGTAGTAATTCCCGCACTTAATGAAGAACAGACGATTGCAGGTATTGTATCTCGAATTTTAACTGTGAACCCAGATTATGAGGTTGTTGTTGTTGACGACGGCTCCAACGACAAAACTGCCAACAACGCCGCAGCGGCGGGAGCTATGGTCATACGTCATGCCTATAATCTGGGAAATGGAGCATCCGTTACGTCAGGAAGTCTTCATGCCAGCGGGGATGTCATCGTTATGATCGATGCAGATGGACAACATCCACCGGAGAACATACCCGAGCTGGTCAGTTATCTTGATGAGTACGATATGGCGGTTGGAGCGCGAACGACACAATCAAAAACCTCTAAGTTTCGCAATTTAGGGAACTATGTCCTGAACCATTTGGGAAGTTGGATTGCTCAACATCAAATCGACGATCTAACAAGTGGATTTCGAGCAATTAAGAAAGAGGTTTTACTGGAATATATTCATCTATTCCCGGCTCGTTACAGCTATCCGACAACGATTACAATGGCTCTGATCCTTGGGCGACATTTCGTTAAGTATGTTCCTATCAGAAACATCCAAGCGCGCAAGCACGGAAATAGTGGCATCAGCCCAATGAGCGACTTTTTTAGATTTGTGAACATCATGATGCGCATTCTAATTATGTTTAGCCCTCAGCGCTTTTTCTTTCCGCTGGCACTTGTGACATTCTTGGTTGGGATTTCTATTGGTGTTTACCAAATAAAACAACATAGTGGGGTTTTTGGTTCGAGCGTTTTGTTATCTATTTCAGGGATAATTTTCTTTTGCTTCGGCCTAGTTTCGGAACAGCTGGCTATACTACGTCGCCAAAAAAACGAAACTACTCCCTTACGCAAGCAGGTCACTCATGCTGAAAAGTAAAGCCAAGCGCTCAAATCAATCGCTCAACCTACCATGACGGCGAAGCTATTGGTCGTTATACTTGCAACTCGGATATCTGAATGGGTTACCAAAGGGGAAGTTACTCCGGGTTACTTTAATCCAGACAAACGCTTTGACCATATTGTTATAATTGGACTCGTTCCTGATAATCCGTCGCAGGCAGACCTTGTCAAATTGGCTGGAATGGAAAAGGTCGAGTATATAAATGCAAAATTAATTACCCCGCTGTCGATTCTCATAACTTGTGGTTTCCACTCGCTGTTAGTCCGGAGATTGATGAAAGCATGCATTCCACCGGACATCGCCAGTAAAAGACCTTTGGCCGTACGAGCTTATGGGGATGGTCTTGCTGGTAAATGTGCTGTAATTCTGGGGCGCATCTTAGATTGTCGTTCTGTTGCCAGCATCCATACAACATGCACAATTGACCCTGCTCGCCGTAACAAAGGTCTAAAAGCCCGACTAATGGATCTATTTGAGGGCCGTGCACGTATTTATGCCCAACAGCATCTAGACTATCTTATACCGGTCTACAGCCCCGCGTTAGCAGCAATAAGTGCATCCTATATGCACAAAACTTTTGTCATCCCCAATGTAGTGGCGATCAACAAGCGTCACAAAAAAAAACACTTCGATGATAAAAGCCCTGTCAAAATCATAACCTTTGGACGACAAATTCCAGGTAAAAATGCATTCCCTATACTCTTAGCCCTTGCGAAAGAACAGAATTGGCATTTAACGATCATTGGAGACGGCCCTGAAGTCGTTCTGGTCCTAGCGTTTGCAGCGAAGAATGGACTGCTCAATCAAATTTTGCATATCCCCCAGATGCCTAATGAGCACTTGCTGAGTAGACTAGATCAGTACAACATTTACATGGGTTGGACGGCTTACGCTGAAATCCCTAAAACTTTAATCGAAGCAGGTCTTTCTGGTTTACCTATTGTGCAGAATCCTCTGCCAATCGCCACTCCCCCAGAACTAACCCCAGTACCAATAATATGGACAACATCAAGTCGTTCATATGGGGAGATATTACGTGATCTTACGAATGAGCCAGAAAGAATGAAAATTTTAGGCGACCAGACACGATCTGCCTTGCTTGAACATTTTGATCCAAACAAGGCTGGAGTAGCGATGGCCGATTTGCTAGAAACTGGAAAACAAAACTTCTATCCATCTGCTAGCCCACTCACAAAGGATACTAAATATGGGCCCTAGCCGCCAACCTTTCGTTCACAACTCTAACGACGGATCTTGCTTTGACGCACACATATCCCCCTCGATAGCAGTAATCGCTGGAACGCGTCCAGAATTTATCAAGCTGGCTCCTGTAATCCAAGAAATCCGTCAACTCCTTGGCGACAATTTCGTTCGAGTTTATTCCACAGGACAGCATCGAAGCCTATTGCAGCAAGCAGCAAATGCACTGCATGTCCGAGTGGATTATGATTTTGACTTAATGACTCACGCTCAAAGCGCGTCCGAAATACAGCGAAGAGTTGTATCAGCTTCCGATCATGCTTTTAAGGAGCACCGCCCAGAGCTTGTCATTGTTCAAGGGGACACAGTTTCAGCTTTTGGTGGAGCGATGGCCGCCTACTTAAACATGATTCCTATTGTCCATGTTGAAGCAGGATTACGAACCCATAACCCCCATAATCCCTGGCCCGAAGAGGGCTTACGTCAGATGATTGCCCGGATAGCAACCTGGCATTTGGCCCCAACACCGTTGTCCCGCACTAATCTGTTGGAAGAGGGTATTTCCAGCGACCGCATTCACATTGTAGGCAATCCCGGTATTGATAGTCTTGTAAACACGCTCAAGCAAAACAGCACCGAACTACCGCACATCCCTGGCCTTGATACAACAAAGCCTTGGGTAATTGTGACGATGCATCGTCGAGAATCGTTACACGGGGCCCTAGATCTTTTTTGTCAATCCCTTAAGTCAGCAATGGCTGTGTATCCCAACTTGCAAGTTGTATGGCCGTTGCACCCCAATCCTGCAGTTAAGTCTACTGTCGTCAGACATATGGGGCATCGCGGCCAGTCACCTATACTATTTTGTGATCCATTACCATTCCACCAACTTGCTCCTCTTGTTTCCAGAGCTCGCCTAGTTATCACCGACTCAGGTGGCCTTCAAGAAGAAGCCCCTTATTCTGGCGTACCCGTTATCATCATTAGGGACTGTACAGAGCGCCAAGAAGTTCTTGATCTTGGACTGGGATTGCTCGCTGGAGCGGATGGTCGGGGGTTACTTTCATCCTTTGAACATTTCCTCAACACCCCTGTCGACAAGAAGTCAGTCAGGGTTTGGCAGAACATGCAGGGTAATGGACGATCATCAAAAATAATTGCATGTCACGTAAAGTCTTTCATCTCTTCGGAATAAGTATTAAATGGAGTCATCATATTCCTGTCGAATAAATTTCCACCACGCCAACAAGAAGACAGAGTAAATTACAACAAATGCACTAGCGCGAAAAGTAACTGACTCGACTGAATCCGAAGTATCTACAGCAATTAGGAGTGCGCAGGCAGAAGAAACGGTCACAGCAAGCAATAAGAAGAAAGTCTCTCCTTTAGCCAGAGGCCAATCTTGAAAACCTAACTGCCAAGCCATCCACCCAAAGCTTGCAGAAGCAACCAAACGAGCAAATAGCAAAACAGCGGCAATTCCCTCAACTCCCCAAAGTGGAGCAACGAGAATTCCAAAACCAGGCCCCAAAAGACTTACGAGCAAAGCAACTACCATCAATCTTTTGCCACCCGTTCTTAGAACCAAAAAATATTCCCATGCAGTAGTTAATTGATTAAACAACAAAGCCAAGGCCATCAAAAGAGCAAGTCTTGTCACTCCTGATACCTTCATGTCCAGCATCAAAGAAAGCAAAGGTTCCGCAACAACTACAACCAGCCCGCCCACGGCCAAAGCCAAACACAGGTAATCAAGGTTGTACCTTTTTGCGGTCTGAATCAAAAGATCAGTTCCACTGGATTTTTCTGCTGAAACCATTGCAGGAAATAGCAACCACCAGAAAGGAGCACCACATGCGATCAGTAATGATAGCAACAGCAAAATAGCAGAATATAGCGCGACAGCTTCTGCACCCAAGAAATAGCCTACCAAAAGCCTATCCCCCATATTGCTAGCCCATTCAGCAAGACCCGCAATCATAAATGGAATACCCGATATTACTAAACGTCGCCAATTCGCTGGCAATCGCTGCTCTGCTAACTTGACACGATATACAACCACGAGGCCGTATCCCACCGTAGCAATACGCGCCAGCAGCAAGGCACCAACGGCAGTATGTATGGATACACTGCCTGACAAAGAGAGAAGAGCGAGGCATCCAAAATGTACTACTGCCGTTATTAACTGCAGTCTGACCGACAAAGGAACATTTTGTTGTGCCCGCAAGAATTCCTGAATTACCGCATCCACTGCCGACACCCAAGATAACAAAACAATGAGGCCCAACCACAATGAAGTGACCAAGAAGTCAGGAAAGGATAGAAACGCCAGAATCGACGGCCCACAAAATAATAAGGCAGCAGCTACAAACAAGCATAATGCAGTTATAATTCCGATTGAAAGAGATAACAAAGGCACCGCATGCACACTATTCCTTTCACCAGCCAAACTACGAATCAAGGAAAAACCGAGCCCCGCAGACACAAGCGGCACAAAAGCAAAAGACAGACTGATTGTTTGGCTATACCCACCCCATGCAATCGCCCCCATGGACCACGAGAGCAGCGGAACCAGCATGAATGCCGTACCACGCGCAAGTCCCTCGACCAGAAAGCGTTGGCCAAGATCACTAGCCAAAACTTTTTTGATAAGAGACGTTCTCATCCTTACCCCATAGCTCTTTTCAGAACAATATAACGACGGTTTGCGAACATTGGGAATAAACGGGTACAAAGACCATCCAAATCAGGATGATCTCCTTCTTTATGTATCCATTTCCGCAATGGCGTATGCTGCTCCAAAAAGGGGATATAGAGCATCTGGCTTAACATACCTGTTGCAACATTTTCAACGATGTCACAATTCATTGAATTTGCTAGGTTGGTAACCTGTTGCATCGACAAAGGGTAAATACCAGAAAAACCCTGCTTACGGTAAAACCGTCTCCAATACAGCCAGCCTATATTGAACCTCATCGCTACATCCAAAATGACGTACCCTCCCGGACGGGCGATACGAACCAGTTCCCTTATCGCTTGGGTTTGGTCTGACATAAGAAGCAATGTGGAAAAACAACAACACAGATCGAACGAACTATCGGAAATAGGCAATTCCTGCCCTCGACAAACGATCGCGTGAGGACGGTTTGAAGCTGGTAACTTCTTCCATCCGGGCAATTTTTGCATTTGTCTTAACATCCCCTCGCTCAGGTCGAGGCTATAAACCTTTCGCCCATTCTCTGCGAGCTTGATTGCATGGCGGCCGCTCGCACCACCGATATCCGCAACGAGATTGCCACTTTGACTGTATTTCTGTAGCAAATGCCATTTGAGCCATTGAGAATACTCCTCACCAATCTCCGTTTCATATCTTGCTGCTCGAGCATCAAAATGAGCAGCGTCGTTTCGCTCACTCATCATAACTAACAGCCTTTGCGTAAATGACGAATGACATTGAAAATTGACTCAATAACTGGGCGGGTGTTCATTGTTCCGCGAAAGTAAGGATACAGCGTTCCGCCAAAAGATTTTTTGAAATCATTAAGTCCTTTAAGTTTACCAGACTGTGCTCCGGGAAATGCCTCTCCACATTCCAACCAAACCACCCCTTCACGTTTCAACGCAAGAATTGCATGCCACATACCAAAATCATTGGCACATAGTTGTAGAGCTTGATCTTCACAGGCAGTAGTCCAGTACAAAGCAGTGTCCTGCCACCGAAGAAAATTCTGTATGGCAATAACTTTTGATTTGCACCGGATGATCCCTGTTCTAGCTAAACCGTCCGCGGAAATCCGACCAAATATTTGCAGGAAGTATCCTTCTGGATGGGATGGGATTTTATTTCGCTTGCAAGTTTGCTCATGCAGAGCCACGTAGGTCTCTAGCAATTTTGGCGACGGTTTTATCCATTCATGGGACAACTCTTGCCGACGGCCCTTATTGATTTGCTTTCGGCTCCGATGTTCAAGGTTTCGCCACAAGTCATCTTCACTTTTATCGTCAAGTTGCAGAATCCAAGTTTGGCTAGAACTGTCACTTACAGGAAGATGACATAGCGGATTCACAGTAGCCTTTTGGGCGAGCAACTGTGATCGAGAAAGGGGGGGACAAGATATGTCCAACCGACGACTACCAAAATTCTTCGCCGTATCTTTAAAATGAGCAAGAATTGTGCGCCACGTTTTTCCAACTGTTTTTGCAGGTAAATTTGGGTCAATTGCCGGTCCCCCGGTACTTTCCAAGTACCCACCTGTCAAAGTAGAAAATTTATGCGGTAGCACCAGCACAAGCGGTACAATCGCCAAAATTTTATCACCACGTGTCTTGTCGAGAACTAAAAAACCAAGATCCGTTGTATTCCGCCATTGTGCCCTAGCAACCTGCAGTACTGGATCATGCCACGCCCAACATGTGTCCCAATCGCATGCAGCTTGACGAACTTTTTCCAGTTCCCACTCACTGATCAAACAGATGTCGAACATATGCGATCCTGTATCAGAGCTTCAATCTGCTTCGCCATCATCTTAGCAACATTACCACTTTCGAAAACATGCGTATCAATCATTGACTTTTTTTTGCCTTCATCAGGGAAGTCAATCAATCTTTGGAACGTGTCTGCGATCTCTGCGGGGTCGAAGTTTTTAATGACTGTACCCCCTGCAGCTTCTGTTAACGTAGCAACGGTGCCCTCACTGCAAATAGCAACTAAAGCCGACCCACTACCGATGTAATCAACAAGCTTTGACGGCAAATAAAAGCTTACCCCGTCTTGCGGAGCGTCAATGGTAACGAGGAAGTCAGCTTCACCCATCAAGCGCAACGCTTCAGTATGGGGTACAATACCCATGTAGAACACCTCTACCTTGTCGCTAGAAGCAGATGAACGCTGTCCATTATACCCTTTATACGCCTCATGTGGACTTCCATAGATCTCAAAAGATACTCTTTTCCCCTTCGGAACTTTTATGTGATCTAATGCTTTGAGCAAAACCTCCGGATGACGGGCCCCATAGAATGAGCCAAAGAGGCGAAACATGATAACATCATCAACCGGAACTTCTTCTGTACCATCAAACCTAGCTAAATGTTCATCAAAAGCATATAGGGCTGGATCGAAACTGTGCGGAAGCGTTATGGACTTACTTATAAGTCGAAACAACGCATTCGTCATAAAGTCACGCAAGCCATCAGTAGGAAAAACTAACCTGTCTGCCGCCTCAAGAACTTTTCTCTCTTGCCTTGTACTCCAAGATGAAAATAAAGGGATCGTCTTCTGATGGTCTGCACCGCTCCAAGGATCTGAAAAGCACGCAATCCAGGGTAAATCAGGAAATTCTTTTTTTAGGTCTAACCCTACAAGATGGGCTGAGTGATATTGAGACCTTGTTATTAGTACATCATAATTGTTCGCACAGATCATCTCTCTTGCTCTGCGTTTCACAACACAATGCATCAGAACCCACCGGTCCGGGCGTAACGGCAGCCTTGATAGTCCCGTCATCCATCTAACCAATTGCGGTTGGGCAATTTCTTCAAGATGGTTTAGATGTTCCTTAGCATAGCGCCCTGCCTCAAAATCACTGTATCCCGCGACAGCAAGAGCTTCCAAAGAAATAACGTCGACACTAATGTTTTTCTGTCTAGACAGGTGATGGAGCAATTTTGCTGTAACAAACGCCTCCGGTGACGCTGTTGGCGGAAAACAGTAACCTATGACCAGTAATTTCCGCGTCACGCTCTTTTTACCTCAACCAAAGATCTTTCCGTCAACCCAACTGTCACTGCTTGATAATCTGGTTGGGCCCAAGATGCAAAAGAGACCAATAAATCAATTACCTGAGTTTCTCCTACAATGTCGGCAGGATCAAAATAGATATTCAGTAGAAGAGGAGTTTCGCATTCAAACAAATCAAGATATTGCTGCAAAGCCTGAACAAGCTGTTCGACCCCTAATGCATCAGGCGCAGAAACAAACCCCCATGAATCAATCAGTTGAGCTGGTTTGGCTAAGCACCCTGAAAGAGGGGTCTCAATCAACCCATTCGTCGGTTCATACTGGCTGCCATGATGCGCCGCAAAACGTGGGGTAACTGAACTCGAATAGGTATAGCCTAATTTACTCAACCAATCGTATAGTAGTTTCAATTGTTTCGGCTGGCAAAACTCTCCGAAATGAGGTGTTCGAAAAATGGTTGGAACTTCACCTGTCAGTTCCATAATATTTTCATGACCTTTTCGAATATCCTCCCTCCAGGCATTCTCCGACAACCCCTTGTAGCTTAAAGTCGAATACACTCTCCCTGTATCTGGATCCACTGCAGCGTGACGACGGAAACCGTGATTAATAAACCTTCCACCAAGGCGAGGCAACTGTTGGTAAATACTCCAATGGTCCCTCAATAGCTCACCTGGAACCGCATAAAGGGCCGGGATTCCGGCTTTGAAGAAAATAGTTTGCAAAGAAAGCGCTGCCTTAGCATCCCGATCAGTGTCGCAATCAAAGGAAAGAACGACAGCCGGTCGCTGCAGATCGTTTTCTTCCGCCCATCTTGCTAAGCGAGATTTATAGAGGGGAGGATTAATTCTCAAAGCTGACCGTAAAATTAGACCGGTTAGTTTATCGATCATGAAAGACTCTTTCTTCCACTGCTCTGCTAGACAGGATGTCAAACAGGAAAAGGTACCCGATAAGCTAGCAATTCTATTTTGCAAATAAAACACGAAGATATATTTATACCCATATCACTTAACTGGTTTCTGTATTCAAGGCAACCCGACGGTCAATGCTTATTTCGTAATGAACACTCCCGCCTTTTTAATTATTCCTACCTGAAGTATTCCTATGCGACGTAGCCATCCTGAGTTTTTCCCTCTGTAGGATTTAGCTAGAGGCTTCCCCTCCTCTGAACCTGCACAAAGCATTGCTTTACTTGGTTTGAACATAAGTTTCAAGTCCACCTGCCCCACCTACCAGACATTAAAAAAGCCCGCCACTGGGGCGAGCTTTTTTAATGTTGGTTGCGGGGGTAGGATTTGAACCTACGACCTTCAGGTTATGAGCCTGACGAGCTACCGGGCTGCTCCACCCCGCGTCAGTGGGTGTGTCTGTTTGGTGCTTTTATGCTTTAAACAGACAACGCCGCGTCAATGAAGAAG